>NZ_OZ245747.1:1137500-4959214 GCF_965227485.1 Oricola indica | reverse complement strand
CCCGGATTTCCGTCTCATCTTCGCTCCTTGAAGGGCTACGATGAGCCAGAAATCCTCCTCTATCCGTTAAGCCGAAATTGTCTCATTGGTGCTGAACCCGGACACAGACGTATGGCCGCCCTGCCTTGCCGTGCCACGTCGGCGGAAGGACGACCTGTCGACCGGGGCCGAGAAAGTCGACGCCACCGGTGACCGCTTGCCCCGACGCAAAGGCGATCTTCGAACTGGCGACCTCCTCCTCCACTCGGAAGAAACGCGCGAAGCCCTTCTGACCAAACCGATCGACCACCACGCCCGGCCGGTCATCGAAATGCGCGGCAATGGCAGCAATGATCTCCTGTTCGTGGATGACCGCTTTCTCACCGGCGGCGTCGATGCGCTGGAAGATCGCAAGCCTCAGCCCGGGCGGGTCTGGAACCGCATTCCCGACGACATCCGAGAAAATATCATCGACCTTGCGCTTGATGAGCCGGAGCTGTCACCGCGCGAACTGGCGGTGACGTTCACCGACACGCGAGGCTACTTCGTCTCGGAATCCTCGGTCTACCGCCTGCTCAAGGCGCAGGATCTGATCACCAGTCCAGCCTTCATCGTCATCAAGGCTGCCGATGAGTTCCATGACAAGACGACCGCGCCGAACCAGCTGTGGCAGACCGACTTCACCTATCTGAAGGTCATCGGCTGGGGCTGGTTCTATCTGTCGACCATCCTCGACGATTACTCGCGCTACATCATCGCCTGGAAGCTATGCACCACGATGAAGGCCGGGGATGTCACCGACACGCTGGAACTCGCCCTGCAGGCATCGGGTTGCGACAACGCCAAGGTGATGCAACGTCCACGGCTCTTGTCAGACAATGGTCCATGTTACGTCGCCGGCGAACTGGCCGATTGGCTCTCCGGCATTGGGATGGAGCACACCCGCGGTTCGCCTTGCCATCCCCAGACCCAGGGCAAGATCGAGCGATGGCACCAGACGTTGAAAAACCGCATCCTGCTCGAAAACCACTTCCTGCCGGGTGCTCTCGAAACGCAGATCGACGCCTTTGTCGATCATTACAATAACCGGCGCTACCACGAGAGCCTCGGCAATCTCACACCGGCCGACGTCTACTTCGGACGCAGCCAGACCATCCTGCAGACAAGAGAAAGGATCAAACGCGAAACTATCAATCAACGGCGCTTGCTGCATCGCAAGGCCGCCGCTTAGAATGAAATCCTGATGGGCCAGAGCCTCCACTAGATCAGGCCGCCGAACTGCTCAAAACCTCTGACGACGGACATATCTCGTTGGACCGTCTCGTCATCGCGGCGGTCACGGCGAGGGGGCTGACATTCATCTCGCGGTGATACTCCGAGAGGAAACCGATCAGGTCCTGGACACCCTGGATGCTTCCGATGTCGGTCAGGGTGTTTTGAACCTGGTGGTTCCCGATGCGGCCATCATGGGTCACCTTTCGGGACCAGCCGCCGATGAACGCCAGCATGCAAGCCGAGGCGCAGGACGAGCTTTCCCCCACATGCGTATCCAGCTTGAGTTTGCGAATAACGGTGCCGAGCATCACGCCGCCTGACAGGCTGCCGCCCGGGCTATGAAAGGTCACGCTGTGCGGCTGATAGCCGAGTGAATCGATCTGTCTCAGGAACGCTACGAATTGGTCTGGTGTCGATTGTGTGATCTCGCCGACTGCGGCGATGAAGATATCGGTGCGCATGCAGAACCGCATGGGTTCGTCGTAGGACAGGCGAGGCACTTCGCTGCACCTGACACCCGCTTCCGATGATGCTGCGGAAATGAGGCCGACGATTGCGACCGCGACAGACAGGATGAATGCGCCGACACGCCTCCAGCAATTCCTTGCGCAGCGCCACGCTGGCGTTGTCGGTATTCGACAGGAAGGTGTTCTTGATCACCACCGCCGCGCGTCCCCCGGCGCGAAGCTTTCGGATGAAGTGCTGCAGGAACAGGTAGGCCGTCTCGCCGGTGCGGATCGGGAAGTTTTGCTGCACCTCCCGCCGCTCGCCGCCGCCGAAGGGAGGATTGGCGAGAATGATGTCGTGGCGATCCTTCTCCTGAATGTCCATTACGTTCTCATTGAGCGTGTTGGAGTGGACAAGGTTCGGGGCTTCAATACCGTGCAGGACCATGTTCATGATCCCTATGATGTAGGCGAGGCCCTTCTTCTCCTGACCGTAGAAGGTACGCGTCTGCAGGGTCTCGAAGTCCGATGCGGAAAGGTTGTCACTGCGCATGTAGTCGTAGGCTTCACAGAGGAAGCCAGCGGAGCCGACCGCCCCGTCATAGACCGTCTCGCCGATCTTCGGATCGGTCACCTTGATCATCGCACGGATGAGCGGCCTCGGCGTGTAGTATTCCCCGCCGTTCCTCCCGGCGTTGCCCATGCGGCGGATGCGAGTCTCGTAGAGTTGCGACAGTTCGTGACGTTGTGCCTGGGTGTTGAAGGACAGCCCGTCGATCACTTCCAGCACATCGCGCAGGATGTAGCCCGAGCGGAACTTGTTGCGCAGCTCCGTGAAGACCTCACCGATCTTGTATTGGATCGTCTGGGGACCGGTGGCGGACTGACGGAAGGATGCCAGGTAGGGAAACAGGTCCTGGTCCACGAATTTTATCAGGTCGTCACCGACGAGGGCGGTGTCGTGATCGAACTCGCCGTCGCTGTTCTTGGGGGCCGCCCAGATGTCCCAGCGGTAGTCGTCCTCGATGATCGGCGTGTAGTCCTTCCCGTCCAGTTCCGCGCGGTCCTGCCGTTCTGTCTCAAGGTCGTGGAGGTACTTGAGGAACAGGACCCATGACGTCTGTTCGACATAATCCAGCTCGTTGCCGATGCCTTCCTCGGCGCGGAGGTCCCGTTCGATCTGGTTGAATGCGTTCTCGTACATGCGGTGAAGCCTTGATTATGGAATCGTGCAAGCTGTTCAATACCCAAGGAGAAACCTCATGGGCAATCCGGTCCCTTATTCATGCTGGTTTCTGACATCGTTGACTTCGCACTTCGCATATTCGTAGGCCTCTTCGGCGAACCGCGCGGCTCTTCGGGCCATCTCGTTGGCTTCCTGGACGTAGTCGTTGAGCTTGTCGATGTAGTTGTTTACGTCGTCGAAATAGGAGTCGATCTCCCAGTCGTCGCATGTGTGACTTCCTGAATACGAGTAATCACTCAGGCAGTAGGGGATCTCTGGCTTCTCATACGAACCTGGTGCATCAGGCGCTAACTCGTAGAAGGAAGGTTCGCTGCAGAACGCATGAGCTGGGCTTGGTGCCAAAGCGAACGAAAACGCGACAGCCCACCAACACGTCACCGCATGCCCCCCATGTTGCAGCCTGAGGTCTCATTGAATCACAGCAAGTTTTCGCTGTCACCAACCAAGCGTGCAGATACGAACCACAACCATTCATGGAACCGAGGAAAATGGACCAGACCACTTCACGAGCGCAGGTCGGAGCATTTTTCTGAAATCTCTGTGAAGCGGAATATGTATCTACGTATTCCCGTCTTCCCCCGTGGGGGCACCCTCGGGGCCTGAGGCTCGTCCCAGGCACACCAGCCGCAACCAAAAGCGGCACGTAATTCGGTACACGCTTGGCCGATTTGCCGTGTACCACCGGGGCCAAAAGCCTTGTATTTTGGGGATTTTGAGGGGTAAATGGTGCCCAGAAGAGGACTCGAACCTCCACGCCTTGCGGCACACGGACCTGAACCGTGCGCGTCTACCAATTCCGCCATCTGGGCACGGGTTTGGCTAGGCCGCACCGTTTAAGGTGCGCCGCGGGGCAAGTCAACGGCCTTGCGCGGCAGGAAAGCGGAATTCAGGCTGATTTTTCAGGCCGGATGACGCGATGGTCCTCAGGCCCGGTCAAAGCCGCGCGATACGCTCGGTGAGAAGCGCGAAAAAGCCGTCCGCGTCGATATCCCGGATCACATGCGCGTTCTTCGTCCGGCCCGTCACGCCCCACCAATCGACCACCGTCATGCCCATGGTCAGTTCGGAGCCGGTCTCGATCTCGACATTGCAGTCGCGACCGGAAAAAAGCTCCGGCGCGAGAAGCCAGGCGATGACGCAGGGGTCGTGCAGCGGTCCGCCGTCGGTGCCGTATTTGTCCTCGTCGAACCGTTCGAAGAAATCGATCAGGTCGGCCGCCGCATGCGTCACCGGCGTATCGTGCGCGCGCATCGCCGCGACACGCGCCTGCGTCGTCAGCGCCTTGTGGGTGCAATCGAGCGGGATCATCACGATCGGCACGCCCGATGCGAACACCGTCGCGGCGGCATGCGGATCGACATAGATGTTGAACTCGGCGGTCGGCGTCACGTTGCCGCCCTCGAAGAAACCGCCGCCCATCATCACGATCTCGCGGATCTTCGGCGCGATGTCCGGCGCGCGGATCAGCGCCAGCGCGATATTGGTGAGCGGCCCGAGCGTGCACAGCGTCACTTCGCCCGAGGCCCGTTCGCGCAGCGTCTCGACGATGAAATCGACGCCGTGCTGCGCCTGCAGCGCCATCACCGGCTCGGGCAGGTCCGGCCCGTCGAGGCCGGTCTTGCCGTGGACATATTCCGCCGTGACGAGATCGCGCAGCAGCGGCCGGGAGGAGCCGGCGAAAACCCTGGTTTCCGGCTTGCCGGCAAGTTCGCAGATCTTGCGCGTGTTCGTCTCGGTCAGCGCCAGCGGCACGTTGCCGGCGACGGCGGTGATGCCCAGCACGTCGAATTCGTCGCTGGCCAGCGCGAGCAGGATCGCCAGCGCGTCGTCCTGGCCCGGATCGGTGTCGATGATGATGGCGCGGCGGTCGGGCATGGTGGTCCTGTCGTGGCTTGCTTGCATTCCGGATTTCGCCGGACCATATCAGGAGCGGCGGCGAATGCCATCTCGGGTTCGCCGTGAGTGTCGCTTTGTGTGAAAGGACATGCCATGTCGCGCGTTCCGCCGTTTTCGAGCCCGCTGCTCGTCGGCTTCGAAACCATCGAGAAGTCTCTCGAACGTATCGCCAAGAATTCCGACGGCTATCCGCCCTACAATATCGAGCGCTGCCTGCGCGACGACACGGAAGTGCTGCGCATCACCCTGGCGGTGGCCGGCTTTTCGATCGACGATCTCGAGATCTCGACCGAGGAATCCCAACTTGTCGTGCGCGGCAAGCAGATCGACGACGCGCCGCGTGATTTCCTGCATCGCGGCATCGCTTCCCGCCAGTTCCAGAAGGCATTCCTGCTCGCCGACGGCATGCGCGTACTCGGCGCTGAACTCAAGAACGGCCTGCTCGCCATCGATCTCGATCGCCCGCAACCCGAACGGCAGGTCAAGAGGATCGCCATCTCCCAGCGCGACTGAGTGAGCCGCGTCTCACCTGAATGTGACAAAGCGTGTAGGGTGCCGCCGATTGACCTCGGCGCGCCTCTTCTTATGGTTTGCCGCACAGAACAATGCCACCGAGGGGCTGACCACATGAAGACCGTGCTCGCGGCGCTTGCCGCGCTGATCGCATCCACAGGACTGACCGCCGCCGCCGATATCGATGCCGCCGACTGGAGCGCCGTCCTCGACGACGCGCGCGGCGAAACGGTCTACTGGAACGCCTGGGGCGGCTCGGAATCGATCAACGCCTATATCGACTGGGTCGGCGGGGAGTTGCAGGAGCGCTTCGGTGTCAAGCTTGTCCATGTGAAGCTCGACGACACCGCCAATGCCGTGGCGACGGTCGTCACCGAGAAGGCCGCCGGCAAGGATGAGGACGGCACGATCGATCTCATCTGGATCAATGGCGAGAACTTCGCCTCCATGAAGCGCCAGGGCCTGCTCTACGGGCCGGGTTGGGCGGAACAGCTGCCGAACTGGTCCTATGTCGATATCGAGACCAAGCCGACCATCACGACGGATTTCACTATCCCGACTGAAGGCATGGAATCGCCCTGGGGCATGGCCAAGCTGGTCTTCTTCTACGACAGCGCACGCACCGACACGGCGGACCTGCCCGATTCCGCCGACGAATTGCTGGCCTGGACAAAGGAAAATCCCGGCCGCTTCTCCTATCCGCAACCGCCGGACTTCATCGGATCGAGTTTCCTGAAGCAGGTCCTTTCGGAAAAGATCGCCGATCCGTCGAAACTGCTCGAACCGGTGGACCCGGCCGAATTCGCCGACCTGACCAAGCCGCTCTTCGATTATCTCGATGCGCTCCATCCCAATCTCTGGCGCTCGGCCAAGGCGTTCCCGAAGGATTACCCTTCGATGAGCCAGTTGCTCGCCGATGGCGAACTCGACATCACTTTCGCCTTCAATCCGGCCGAAGCCTCCAGCGCGATTGCAAACGATCTTCTGCCGGACACAGTGCGGTCCTTCACCTTCTCCGGCGGCACGTTGTCGAACACCCATTTTGTGGCGATCCCCTATAACGCCGCCGCCAAGGCCGGCGCGCTGGTCACCGCCGATTTCCTGCTGTCGCCGCAAGCACAGGCCCGCAAGCAGGATCCCGATGTCTGGGGTGACCCGACAGTGCTCGCCATCGGCAAGCTCGATGACGATGACCGCGCCCGCTTCGAGACGCTCGATCTCGGTATCGCGACGCTCCGCCCCGAGGAACTCGGCCCGGCATTGCCCGAGCCGCATCCCTCCTGGATGGCGATGATCGAGGAAGAATGGGCGGCGCGCTACGGCGTCGCCAACTGATCGCCTGACGAAAGGGTCGGCGCGCCATGCTTCGCTTCGCGCCCGCGCTGGCCGTCGCCATTCTGTCGCTACCGGTCCTTGCCGGCCTGGCCGGCACGGTCATTCCTGCCTTCGGCTATCTGCCGGCGCTGGGCGGAACCGCGCTGACGCTCGATCCGTTTCGCGTCGTGCTCGGCCAGCCGGGATTGCTGCGCTCCTGTCTGATCGCGCTTTCATGCGGCGTCGTGACGGCGGCGGTTTCGACTGCGCTTGTCGCCGTCTTTGTCGGCGGCTGGTCGCAGACGCGAACCTTCCGCTTCATGCAGTCGCTGGTCTCGCCGCTCCTCGCGGTGCCGCACGCCGCCGCCGCGTTCGGCCTGGCCTTCATGATTGCGCCCTCCGGCTTTCTCGCCCGTCTCGTCTCGCCCTGGGCGACCGGTTGGACGCGCCCGCCGGACTGGCTGATCGTCAACGACACGTTCGGGCTGTCTCTGATGGCCGGGCTGATCGTGAAGGAAGTTCCCTTCCTGCTGCTGATGGTGCTGGCGGCCCTGCCGCAGGTTCCGGTAACCGCCTCGCGCCAATTGTCGGCGACGCTGGGCTACGGCCGGGTTTCGGGTTTCCTCCTCGTCACATGGCCGGCGATCTACCGGCAGATCCGCCTCGCGGTCTTCGCCGTCATCGCCTTCGCCAGTTCCGCGGTCGACGTGGCGGTCATTCTCGGTCCCACCACGCCCGCGCCTCTCCCGGTCCGTCTCGTCGAATGGATGAATGACCCCGATCTTTCGGCGCGTTTCATGGCGTCGGCCGGTGCGGTGCTGCAGCTCGGCGTGACGCTCGGCGCGTTGCTCATCTGGCTGGCCGTCGAAAAGCTCGGTGGCCTCATGCTGATGCGGCTCGCCGCGCGGGGGAAGCGTCTGCGCCGTGACGCAAGCGTGCGGCACCTGGCGCTCGCGCTGATGGGCCTGACGGCCGCCATCGTGTTCGGCGGGCTCGGCGTCCTCGCGCTCTGGTCCGTCTCCGGCCTTTGGCAATTCCCGAACGTCTTGCCCGACATGCTGTCGTTGCGAGGATGGGAGAAAACGCTGCCCCGTGTCGGCGGGCCGCTCATGACAACGGTCACGGTCGGGTTCGCCGCAACGGTCCTCTCCACGCTGATCGTCGTCGCCAGCCTCGCGCGCGAAGCCGAAACCGGGCGAACCGGCGGCAACCGGACGCTGTTCTTCCTCTACTTGCCGCTCCTTGTCCCGCAGGCGGGCTTCGTGTTCGGGCTCAAGCTGTTCATGGCGCATGGCGGCGTCGGCGCGACATGGACGGCGCTTGTCCTCGTGCATCTCGTCTTCGTGCTGCCCTATGTCTTCCTGTCGCTCTCCGCGCCCTGGCGCGCCTTCGACACACGCTACGAGGCGATTGCCGCCGGGCTCGGCAAGTCGCGCAGCGGGACATTCTTCGCCATTCGCCTGCCGATGCTGGCGCGCGCGGTTCTTGTCGCCATGGCGATCGGCTTCGCGGTCTCGGTCGGCCAGTATCTGCCGACGGTGCTGATCGGCGCCGGACGGCTTGTGACGATCACGACCGAGGCGGTCGCGCTCGGCGCGGGCGGAAACCGCCGCGTTATCGGCATCTATGCTTTTCTGCAGATGCTTCTGCCCTTCCTCGGCTTTGCCTTCGCGGCGCTGGTGCCGGCGTTGCTTTTCCGCAATCGCCGCGCCATGAAGGTCGCCTGAATCGATCCGGAGGTTTTCTTGCAGGACCCGTCAACAGCCGGCCTTCGCCTGGAAGGCGTTCGCATCGTCCTCGGCGAGCGCGAATTGCTGTCCATCGACCGGCACGTCATGCCGGGCGAGACGCTGACGGTCATGGGCCCGTCCGGCTCCGGAAAGTCGACCTTGCTGGCCTTTGTCGGCGGCTTCCTCGATCCGGTTTTCAAGGGGAGCGGACGCGTCCTCTGCGGCGGGCGCGACATCGCGCGACTGCCTGCGCAGGAGCGCCATGCCGGCATTCTGTTCCAGGACCCGCTCCTGTTTCCGCACATGTCCGTCGGCGGCAATCTGGTGTTCGCGATCCCCGAGGCGGTGACAGGCCGAACCGCGCGCCGCGAACTTGCCGAAGCCGCGCTGGCCGATATCGGCCTCGACGGCTTTTTCGAGCGCGATCCCGATACGCTGTCCGGCGGGCAGAAGGCGCGTGTGGCGCTCGCCCGCGTGCTGCTCGCGGAACCGAATTTCCTGCTTCTGGATGAGCCGTTCTCCAAGCTCGACATGCAATTGCGCGACCAGATCAGGGCCCTCGTTTTCGAGCGCGCGAAAAGTTCCCGCCTGCCGGTGATCCTCGTCACCCATGACGCCGCGGATGCGGCGGCGGCGGGCGGCGACGTCATCGAGATCGGATAGGCCGCATGCCGCGCCCCGTCCTTCCGGACCTGCCGGTTGCCGAGGTTCTCGCCTCGCTGAGATCGGCGCTGGCGAACACGCCCAACGCGGTTCTTGTCGCGCCGCCCGGCGCGGGCAAGACGACGCTTGTGCCGCTCGCCCTGCTCGACGAGGACTGGCTTGCCGGGCGCAAGATCGTCGTCCTCGAACCGCGCCGTCTTGCCGCCCGCGCCGCCGCGCGGCGCATGGCCCAGCTCCTCGGCGAAAAGGTCGGCGAGACCGTCGGCTACCGCATGCGGCTCGATACGCGGGTCGGCCCGAAGACACGCATCGAAGTCGTCACCGAGGGTGTCTTCCAGCGCATAATCACGGGCGATCCGGAACTCGACGGGATCGGCGCGATCCTGTTCGACGAGTTCCACGAGCGCAGCCTCGATGCCGATTTCGGCCTCGCGCTCGCCCTCGACGTGCAGGAGGGGCTGCGCGAGGATCTGCGCGTCCTCGTCATGTCGGCGACGCTGGATGGCGCGCGGGTGGCCGGCCTGCTGGGCGAAGCGCCAATTATCGAAAGCGAGGGCCGCGCATATCCCGTCGAGATCCGCCACGAAGACCGGCCGGGCACCGAGCGCGTGGAGCAGGCGGTTGCCCGCATCGTGCGTTCGACGATTGCCGGCGAGACCGGCAGCCTGTTGGTTTTCCTGCCGGGGCAGGGCGAGATCCGCCGCGTCGCCGAGGCGCTGGACGGCCGGCTTCCCGCAGACGTCTTCGTCGCGCCGCTCTACGGCATGATGGATATCACCGATCAGGACCGCGCGATCCGCCCGCCGGAGGCCGGAACGCGCAAGGTCGTGCTCGCGACCGCCATTGCCGAAACCTCCATCACCATCGACGGTGTGCGCGTCGTCATCGACTCCGGCCTCGCCCGCCGCCCGGTCTTCGATCCGGGCTCGGGCCTGACGCGGCTGGAGACCGGGCGCGTCAGCCAGGCGGGGGCCGCGCAGAGGGCCGGTCGCGCCGGCCGCACGGAGCCCGGTATCGCCATCCGCCTTTGGCGCGAGGAGCAAACGCGCGCGCTCGCCGCGTTCGATCCGCCCGAAATCCTCAATGCCGACCTGACGTCCCTGTTGCTCGACTGCCTTTCCTGGGGCGTCGCCGACCCGGCCGATCTTCGCTTGCTCGATCCCCCGCCGTCTCCCGCCCTGTCCGAGGCACGGACGCTGCTGACGATGCTCGGCGCGCTGGATGAACGGGGCGGAATGACCGCAAAAGGTCAGTCCATGCGCGAACTGGCGCTTCCCGCCCGTCTTGCCGCCATGGTCGCGTCGGCATCCGGTTCGCGTGACGCATGGCGGCGCATGCTGCTCGCTCTTCTTGTTACGGAACGCGGCGCGGGTGGACCCGGCGTCGATATCGGCCACCGCCTCGATGTCGCGATCCGCGCCAAGGCCCCGCAGATGTCGCGCCTGCGCGACATGGCGCGCCGCGCGGTCTCACCGCTCGGCCTGCCGGAAAACGATGTCGCCGCGACAGCCGGCGAGATGCTGCTGGACGCTTATCCAGATCGGCTCGCCAAATCGCGCGGCGGCGGCCGCCACGGAGCCTTTGTCATGGCGAACGGGCGCGGCGTCGCCATGGACGAGAGCGAGCCGCTGGCGGGCGCGGATTATGTCGTCGTCGCCGATGTGACGGGTGTCGCGCGCGAAGGCCGCATCACGGCGGCTGCTGCGGTCGACGAGGATGAGGTCCGCGCCGTGATGGGAGACCGGATCGAAACCGCCACGCAGGTCGAATTCGACCGTCAGAAGGGTGGGCTGACCGCACGCCGGGTGGAGCGTCTCGGCGCGGTCGTCCTGTCTCGCGCCACCCGCAAGGTGGAGCCCGGCGAAGCCGCGACCGCCGCGCTTCTGGACGGCGTTCGTGCGCACGGACTGGCGCTTCTGCCATGGTCGAAGGATGTCGCCCAGTTGCGCGCCCGGCTTGCCTGGCTTCATGCGCGTCTCGGCGCGCCATGGCCGGCGATGGACGATGCGGCGTTGCAGGACGATCTGGAAAACTGGCTTGCGCCCTTTCTGCAGGGCGCGGTGTCTCTGTCCGGTCTCGACGCGGGCATGCTGCGCGATGCCCTGATGCTGCGTGTACCGCCGGATGTGCAGCGTCAGGTCAACGACTTGGCGCCGCCGCGCTTCGAGGCGCCGACCGGCAGCCATATCATGCTCGACTATCCCGCCGACGGATCGGCGCCCGTCGTCGCGATCCGCGTGCAGGAGCTATTCGGCCTGAAAACCCACCCGTCGATTGCCGGCGGCGAGGTGCCGCTGACCTTCGAACTCCTGTCGCCGGCCCATAGGCCGATACAGCGCACCCAGGACCTGCCGGGCTTCTGGACCGGGTCATGGGCCGCCGTGCGCGCCGACCTGCGCGGGCGCTATCCGAAACATGTCTGGCCCGAGCATCCCGCCGCCGCCGAACCGACACGTCGCGCCAAGCCGCGCGGATGAGCCTTTCGCCTCGTACCATCATTTAAAAACGCAAATGCGCATCGTATATTCACCAAATGGAATATGATCTCGGCACCGGGATGGGCTACGGCAACCGTCGGTTGCGCCTGTCGACGATAACCAACACGCGCTGGCTTGCGACATTCGGCCAGCTCGCGGCCGTGACCTTCGTCGCCATCGTCCTGCAGTTCCAGTTGCCGATGATCGCCTGCGTATTCCTGATCGCGCTTGCCGCGATCCTGAATCTCGCCCTGACGCGGCTGTTTCCGGCCAACAAGCGTTTGCGCCCGGTCGGCGTCTTTGCGGTGCTCGTCTTCGATGTCGCGCAGCTGACCGGCTTGCTGGCGCTGACCGGCGGTCTGACCAACCCGTTCTGCATCCTGCTTGTCGTTCCGGTCATCATCTCGGCGACGACCCTGCCGCCCCGTTTCACCGCGATCCTGGCCGCGGTCACCATCGCGTTTGCGACGGCATTGGCCTTCGTTCATCTGCCGTTGCCTTGGTATCCCGGCACGGAACTCCAGATTCCGCTGGTCTTCGTCGCCGGCATGTGGGTCGCCGTGGTTTCGGCGCTGGTGTTCACGGCCTTCTATGTCTATCGGGTCGCCGAGGAGGCGCGCCGCCTTGCCGATGCGCTGGCGGCGACCGAACTCGTCCTGCAGCGCGAGCAGCACATCTCGGCGCTCGACGGCATGGCCGCCGCCGCCGCGCATGAACTGGGCACACCGCTTGCGACCATTTCTCTGGTCGCCAAGGAGATGGGGCGCGAACCCTTCGATCTGGAAAACCTGCGCGAGGATATTGCCCTGCTGCGCACCCAGGCGGATCGCTGCCGCGAGATCCTTCGGCGGCTGAGCACGCTGGGCGCCGGCGACGAGGAGCATCTGTCGCGCATGGCGCTGCGCACCATGATCGAGGAAGTCGTCGCGCCGCATCGCGAATTCGGCATCGAGATAACCACGCCCATCGAGAGCAAGGCCGGCACGGAACCCGTCTGCCGCCGCAACCCTGGCATCATCTACGGTCTTGGCAATCTGGTGGAAAACGCCGTCGACTTCGCAAAGGAAGTGGTCGAAATCCGCTTGTCATGGGACGAGCAGACGGTCCGGGTCCGCATCCTCGATGACGGGCCGGGCTTTCCGCCGGAGGTTCTCGACAATGTCGGCGAGCCGGATCTGCGGTTGTCGCGCTTGCCGAATCGGCCGCGCAACGGTGGCGGCGGTCTCGGACTCGGCATCTTCATCGCCAAGACGCTTTTGGAGCGTTCCGGTGCGAAAATTCGCTTCTCCAATGCGTTTTCCGGAGGAAAAGGCGCGGAAGTCGTCGTGGAGTGGCCGCGTTCGTCAATGCAGGACTCGGCTTGAGGCGGCAAAAACCATATATGAACAGGAAAACGGACAGGTGATGGGTATGGAAGAAACAAGCGAACTCGGCCCGGATACAAGCCTGCTGATCGTCGATGACGACCGGTTGTTCCTGCAGCGGCTCGCTCGCGCGATGGAGAGCCGCGGTTTCTCTGTTGCGACCTCCGAAACGGTTTCGGGCGGCCTCGCTGAAGTGAGGAAATCGCCGCCGGCCTATGCGGTCGTGGACATGCGTCTCGAGGACGGAAACGGCCTCGACGTGATCGAGGCGATCCGCACGAAACGTCCGGACGCGCGCGCCATCGTTCTGACCGGCTACGGCAACATCGCGACGGCGGTCAACGCGGTCAAGCTGGGCGCTGTCGACTACCTTGCGAAACCGGCCGATGCCGACGATGTCTATGCGGCGCTGACGGCCAGCCCCGGCGAGAAGGTGGCGCCGCCGGAAAACCCGATGTCGGCGGACCGGGTGCGATGGGAACATATCCAGCGCGTCTTCGAGATGTGCGACCGCAACGTGTCGGAAACGGCGCGCCGCCTGAACATGCACCGCCGCACGCTGCAGCGCATCCTGGCCAAACGCGCGCCGCGCTGACGGCGCGTTTCCATTCCGGCAGGTCTATTCGGGTAAGTCGATCCCCGCGAGTTCGGCGGCGTAGAGGCGCTGCGACGCGGCCTGGGCGATGCGCAGCGTCACCGCCTTGCGGCGCGCAGCGGCGAGCCGGTGTTCTGGCGCATCCCTGAGAAGCGCCGCGCCGTGCGTATCCGCGCGAATGAAGCCGCAATCGGGCGGGAATATCGCCTCGGGCACGTCTTCCAGCGTCGCGAAGAACAGCCGGTCGCAATAGTCCCGGTAGTCCGGCCATTTGCTGTCGGCCTTCATGTCCTCGATGGAGGACTTGATCTCCACGATCCAGATCGAGCCGTCCCTGAACAGGGCGATGATGTCGGCGCGCCGGCCGCTGGCAAGCGTCAGTTCCGGCAGATGCGCGGCCCCCATTTCCGCGAGCAGCAACTGCACGCCGCGCCGGATTCGCATGGCGCGGGCCGACTGGCGGCCATCCTCGAGCGGGTTCTTCGAATGCAGGTCGATAAGGGGCATTGTGCCAACCTGCCATGATTCGCCAAGCGGCGCATCCGCGTGTATTTTGGCTTTACAGGTGTGTGATGAATGTCACATCTTTATGTTCATGGTTAATCAATAATTGAGTCCTAGATGACAGGCTCGTGAGTCTGTACTAACAAGGTTGCCGGTGCGGAAGCTGGAACGCCGGTAGCGGCTTTTTGAGGGAGAAAGACATGCGGGGGTCACGCATTCTCATTGCCATCGCGGTGGCTGCAAGTGCGGCACTGGCTGGTTGCAGTACCATCAGCGACGCTGGTTCGAACCTGATGATCAACGCTTACACGTCGAAGGCTGACGGCGCCTATAAGCTGCCGGCGATCCCGACGAGCAAGATTTCGCGCAAGTATCGCCGCCAGATCGTGCGTTATCCGAGCAATGAAAAGCCGGGCACGATCATCGTCGATACCAATGCGAAGCATCTCTATTTCATCCTCGAGGACGACCGTGCGGTGCGCTACGGCATCGGCGTCGGTCGCGAGGGCTTTACGTGGTCCGGTACGGCGCGCGTTGCATACAAGCGCGCATGGCCGACCTGGACTCCGCCGGCCGCGATGATCAAGCGCCAGCCTGAACTCGCCAAGTACCGGGGCGGCATGGAGCCGGGCCTGATGAACCCGCTCGGTGCGCGCGCGCTCTATCTCTACAACAAGGGCGGCGATACCGGATATCGCTTGCACGGCTCGCCGGAATGGTGGTCCATCGGCAAGAATGTGTCGTCAGGCTGCATCCGCATGATCAACCAGGACGTTATCGATCTCTACAACCGTGCCGAACCGGGCGCGAAGGTGATCGTTCTCTGATCGGCAAGGCCGATACGAAATAAAAAAGCCGGGTTTCGAACCCGGCTTTTTCTTTGTCTTATGCTGTGTTTCGTCAGACGGCTTCGACACCCTGCACTTCGGGAATGAAGTGATGCAGAAGGTTCTGGATGCCGTGTTTGAGCGTCGCCGTCGAGGACGGACAGCCGGCGCAGGCGCCTTTCATGTGAAGGAAAACCGTGCCCTTGCGATATCCCTTGAAGGTGATGTCGCCGCCGTCCTGGGCGACAGCCGGGCGTACGCGGGTATCCAGCAGTTCCTTGATCGTGGCCACGATCGGCTCGTCGTCCGTTTCGTAGAATTCCTCTCCCGGCGCGGTTTCGATGCCGGTATTATCCGTCATCATGACCGGCGCGTCGGACATGAAATGCTCCATGATACCGGCGAGGATCGCGGGCTTCAGGTGATGCCACTCGAACCCGTCATCCTTCGTGACGGTGACGAAGTCGTAGCCGAAGAAGACGCCCGTGACGCCGTCGATCGAAAACAGCACGCCGGCCAGCGGCGATTGCGCCGATGCCTCGTCCGCGTCGCGGAAATCCGCGGTCCCGCTTTCGAGCACGACCTTGCCCGGCAGGAATTTCAGCGTGGCGGGATTGGGGGTCGCTTCGGTCTGGATGAACATCGTGTCGCTCCGGCGATCAGTTTGGAATGTTTCTAAAATAGGCCGAATGGTCGGCTATATCAAGCAAGTGACATGCGCCTTTTTCACGACGCGCGCCAAACGCGGTCAGGAAAGGCTCTCGATATCCTCGTCGCTGAGACTGTGCGGAACGACGGTCACGGGAATGGGGAATGCCGCGTTGCGCCCCGCGATCGACGAGACCAGCGGGCCGGGGCCTTCCTTGGCTTCGCCGGCGGCGAGCACGAGAATGCCGATATCCTGGTCTTCCTCGATCAATGCGTGGATCTGCTCCACCGGAACGCCCTCGCGAATGACGTTCTCCGCCTCGATACCCGCCTTCTCGCGCGCGAAGGCGGCGTGCTTGGCAAGCGTCGCTTCCGCCCTTTCCAGAGCTTCGGCGCGCATGACCTGTTCGACCCCCAGCCAATGCTGGAAGTCGCCCGGCTCGATGACATAGAGCAGGATCACGCCACCATTGGTCTTGAGCGCGCGCCGCGCGGCATAGAGGACCGCCCGCTCGCATTCGGGCGTGTCGTCGATCACCGCCATGAACTTGCGGTGATGGCCGGTTTCGTTGATCAGTCGTCTTGTTACCATGGCCGATAAATGGCACGCCGCCGCGACCGCTTCAAGCGCCGAGATTTTGGCGCATCATGCGGTGCGCGAAAGCCTGCCGCGTAACCTCAGGCGGAAAGCCCGACGATCCGCCTGATATCCACCATGGTCTTTTCCGCGAGCACGGAGGCGCGTTCCCCGCCATCGGCCAGAACCGCGTCGATATGTCCGGGATCGGCCAGCAGGCGGCGCATTTCATCGGCGATCGGGCTCAGCTTTTCGACCGCCAGATCGGCAAGCGCCGGCTTGAAGGTCGAGAATTGCTGGCCGCCGAAATCCTTCAGAACCGCGTCCATGCTCGTCCCGGTCAATGCCGCGTAGATATTGACCAGATTCTCCGCCTCGGGCCGGCCTTCGAAACCGCCGCTGTCGCTCGGCAGCGCCTCGGGGTCCGTCTTGGCCTTGCGAATCTTCTTGGCGATATCGTCGGACGTGTCGGTCAAATTGATGCGCGACAGGTCGGAGGGGTCGGATTTCGACATTTTCTTGGTGCCGTCGCGCAGGCTCATGATGCGCGTCGCCGGTCCCTCGATCAGCGGTTCGGTGATCGGCAGGTAGCCATTGACGGTTTCGTCGCCGACCTCGACCGGTATGCCGATTCCCAGTTCGCCGATCCGTTCGGAATAGTCGTTGTTGAACTTCTGGGCGATGTCGCGCGCCAGTTCCAGGTGCTGTTTCTGGTCGTCGCCGACCGGAACATGGGTCGCGCGATAGACCAGAATGTCCGCCGCCATCAGGTTCGGATAGGCGAACAGGCCGACCGAAGCGTTCTCGCGGTCCTTGCCGGCCTTTTCCTTGAACTGGGTCATCCGGCTCAGCCAGCCCATGCGCGCCACGCAATTGAAGATCCAGGCCAGTTCGGCGTGCTGGTGGACGCGGCTCTGGTTGAACACGATGTGCTTTACGGGGTCGATGCCCGAGGCGAGATACGCCGCCGCGATCGAACGCGTGCCGTTGATCAGTTCGGCCGGGGACGGATTGACGGTCAGCGCGTGAAGATCGACGACGCAATAGATGCAGTCATACTTGTCCTGCAGCGCGACGAATTTCCGGATCGCGCCGAGATAGTTGCCGAGTGTCAGGTTGCCGGTCGGCTGCACGCCCGAAAAGACGAGGGGTTCGAAGCTGCTCATGATCGTGATCCCGAAGCTGGTGGAGGGCCCCGTTGCAGATCAGAACCGTCTGCATGGGTATCTTGCGGCGCGCTTATGGCAGGCGCCGGCCAATCCTTCAAGTGGGTGTCAGCCGCCTGCCTCGGGCGTGCGGTCCCGCCGGATCGTGCGGGCCAGCATCGAGCGGTCGACCGCCCCGGTCACGATCGCCAGTCCGAAATAGACAATCATAGAGACGGCGATCAGCAGCACCGCGATCCCCGCGCGAACGAGGATGCCGGAAATGAAGAAACGCTCCTGCATGACGGCCCACGAGCCGAGCAGCACCATGCTCATCGCGGCCGTGCAGACCAGCACGAGCCCGATGCGGCGAAGCGTCTCCGGCGCGGGCCGGAAATGATCCCGCCGCCACAGCGCCCATCCGAGAAGGCCGGCATTGGCCCAGCCGGCGAGGCTTGTCGCCGCGGCGATGCCGACATGGCCAAGCGAGGGAAACAGCGCGATGCTGCCGCCGGCATTGATCACCAGCGAGACGAGCGAGAACCACATCGGCGTCTTCATGTCCTCGCGCGCGAAATAGGCCGGCTGCAGCACCTTGATCAGCACGAAGGAGGGCAGGCCGATGGCGAAGGCGGCCAGCGCGCTTGCCGCGGCCTGTGTCGTTTCGGGGGCAAACGCGCCGCGTTCGTAGATGACGGCGATGAAAGGCACCGGCGTCAGCGCGAGCGCCACCGCCGCCGGCACGGTCAGCGCCAGCCCGAATTCCAGGCTACGGTTTTGCAGCGTCAGCGCGGTCCGTGTCTCGCCGGCGCCGAGCGCGCGCGCCAGTTCCGGCAGCAGCACCACGCCGATAGCAATGCCGATCATCCCGAGCGGCAGCTGGTAGATGCGGTCGGCATAATTGAGCAGCGCGATCGCGCCGTCCTGCTGCGACGCGATGATCTGGCCGATGACGAGGTTGATCTGCACGATCCCGCCGGTCAGCGCCGCCGGCGCGGCGAGGGCGAGAAGACGCCGCACCTGCGGCGTCAGCCTTGGCCGTTGCGGCGCGAAGCGGAAACCGAGCCGAACGAGCCCGTAGACCAGCAGTCCCAGCTGGAGAAGTCCGGCGATTGCGACGCCGATGGCAAGCCCCACGCCGATATTCGGGCCGTCCCAGCCCTGGTAGAGAGCCACCAGCAGCACGCCGATGAGAACGACGTTGAGCAGCACCGGTGCCAGCGCCGCGAGGAAATACCGCCGAAACGAGTTGAGGATGCCCGACAGCATTGCGACCAGCGACATCGCGGCCAGATAGGGGAACATGATGCGCGCCAAAAGCACGGTCAGGTCGAACTTGTCAGGCGAGTCGCGGAAGCCTGCCGCGATCACCGTCGCGGTCAGGAATGGCATGAAAACCAGCGCCACCGCCGTGAATGCCAGCAACACGAGCGCGAGCACGGAGAAGACCTCGCCGGCGAACCGCGCCGCGGTGTCCTTGCCGCCGGTTTCCAGCTCCTTCGCGAAGATCGGAACGAAGGCGGAGTTGAAGGCCCCTTCGGCGAACAGGCGCCTGAACAGGTTCGGAAAGCGCAGCGCCGCGTAGAAGGCGTCGGCAACCGGGCCAGCGCCAAGCGCCGCGGCGATCAGCGCCTCGCGCGCGAAGCCGAGAACCCGGCTCGCCGCAGTCGCGCTGCCGACGCCGAGAAACTTGCCGAAAAGGCTCATTGCCTAGCTCGCCTTTCTGGAGCCGGACTTCGCCAGTCCGGGGCTGACCTGCACGACAGGGTTGTCGTCGCCACGCCCCATCAGCACGTCCGTCAGCACCTTGCGGATGCGCTTCTGGCGCACCGGGTCGGTGATCTTGTGGCCGGTCAGGTCGGTGACGTAGAACGTGTCGACCACCTTCTCGCCAAACGTGGTGATATGCGCCGAGCGGATGTCGAGCGTCAGGTCGGACAGCGCGCCGGTAATCTCCGACAGGATGCCCGGACGGTCCAGCCCCTCCACTTCGATCACCGAGAAACGGTTCGACAGCGTGTTCTTGATCGCCACCGCTGGTTCGATCTGGAAGGCTTTCAGCCCGCGCCGCGGCTTCATCTTGTGGGCCAGCATGTTGGGCACGTATTCGCGGCCCGCCAGCACGTCCTCGATCACCTTGCCGATCCGCGAGGCCCGGCGATATTCGTCGCCGTCGTCGGTGAATTCGCGGTTGATCAGGATCGTGTCGAGCGCCCAGCCGTCGCGCGTGGTGAAGACATGGGCGCCGTCGATCTTCGCGCCCGCGCTCGAACAGGCAGCCGCGATGATCGACAGGAGGCGCGGATGGTCGGGGGCCAGAACCGTGACTTCCGTGATCGCCTGGAACTGGCTTGTGAAGACTGAGGTCGCGAGTTTCTTGTCCTCCGCCATCGCCTTGCGGATGAACGCCGCATGCTCCACCTGGTCCTCGATATCGACGGTCAGCAGGTAGTTGTCGTAGTGCTGGTCGACATAGGCCTGGCGTTCCTTTTTCGGCCAGTCGGAAAGGCTTTCCAGCAGGTGCTCGCGCGCGATTGCCGCGCGTTGCCTGCGATTGATCTCCGAAACGCCGCCCCTTAGCGCCAGTTCGGTCTCAGAATAGAGCGTGCGCAGCAATTGCCCTTTCCAGCCGTTCCATACACCGGGGCCCACCGCGCGAATGTCGCACACCGTCAGGATGACCAGGAGCTTGAGCCGCAGCACCGTCTGCACCGTCGCGACAAAATCCTCGATCGTCTTGCGGTCGGAGAGATCGCGTGATTGTGCGACCGTGCTCATCGTCAGATGGTCGCGGATCAGCCAGGCGATGAGTTCGGTCTCGGCCGCCGTGAAGCCGAGCCTCGGGCACAGCTTCTCCGCCACTTCCGCGCCGGCGATCGAATGGTCCTTGGGCCGCCCCTTCGCGATGTCGTGCAGGAAGAGCGCCGTGTAAAGGATGCGCCGGTAATCCTCGAGGTCCGGCAGCAGCGAGGAGGCGAGCGGGTGGTCCTCCTCGAGCGACCCGCTCTCGATCTTCGACAAGACGTCGACCGAGCGTATCAGGTGCTCGTCCACCGTGAAGTGGTGGTACATGTTGAACTGCATCATCGCCACGACCTTGCCGAAATCGGGAATGAAGCGGCCGAGAACGCCGGCCTCGTTCATGCGCCTGAGGTTCAGCGCCGGATCGCGGCGCGAGGTCAGGATGTCCATGAAAAGCCGGTTGGCTTCGGGATCGGTCCGCAGCGCCTTTCGGATCAGCTTGAGCGACCGGCGGGTCAGTTGCAGGGCGTCGGGATGGAAATCCAGCTCGTCACGGTCGGCGAACCAGAACATGCGGATGATGTTGACCGGGTCCTTCTCGAACACGTCGTCGCCGGCGACATTGATGCGCTTGTTCTCGACGACGAAATCCTCGGTGCCGCGGATCTTTCGGCTGCGTCTGGAAAACGGAAGCGTTTGCAGCAGCCGGTTGAAGCCGGGTGCATTCTTGACCTCTTCCTCCTCGAGCGCCGCGCAGAAAATGCGCGTCAGGTCGCCGACATCCTTGGCGATCAGGAAGTAGTGCTTCATGAAGCGCTCGACGTCCTTCAGGCCCGGATGGCTCTTGTAGCCGAGCCGGTCAGCCAGGCTGCGCTGAACCTCGAAGCCGAGGCGTTCCTCCGCCTTGCCGGTCAGGAAATGCAGGTGGCAGCGCACCGCCCACAGGAAGTCCTCGCATTTGACGAAGAGATTGTATTCGGCCCGGCTCAGCACGCCCTTGCGGACGAGATCGGAGCGGTTGGACAGGCGGTAGAAATATTTCGCGATCCAGAACAGCGTCTGCAGGTCGCGCAATCCGCCCTTGCCGTCCTTGATGTTCGGCTCGACGAGGTAGCGTGTCTCGCCCATGCGCTTGTGACGCGAGTCGCGTTCGGCGAGCTTCGCCTGGATGAAGCCTGACGCCGTGTTCTGCACCACATCGGTGTCGAAACGCGTGTTAAGCTCGTCGTAGAGGGCCTTCTCGCCATAGAGATAGCGCATGTCGAGAATGGCGGTGCAGATGGTCGTGTCCGTCTTGGACAGGCGCACGCACTCGTCGATCGATCGCGTCGCGTGCCCGACTGTCAGGCCGAGATCCCACAGCATGTAGAGAATGTATTCCGCAAGCTGCTCGCCGAGCGGGGTCTGCTTGTAGGGCAGCACGAAAAGCAGGTCGATATCGGAGCCGGGCGCCAGCGTGGCGCGGCCGTAACCGCCGACCGCGACCAGTGCCAGCCGCTCGCCGGCCGACAGGTTGTTGACCTTGAACACCTTGTCGATGGCGAAATCGTAGATCGCGCGGATCATCACATCCATGTCGTCGGACAGGCGCTGCGCGCAGGCGATGCCGCTGCCGTCCTCGAACAGTTGTTTTTCCGCTTCCTGCCGGCTCGCGGCCAGCACGGTTTTCAGATGCGCGAGCACGTCGCCGCGAACAGTATGCGGTGCGCCGTCGCCGCCCATGCGGTCGGCGATCGCGATCAGGTCGGATCGAAGCGTTTCGAGGTCGAGTGCGGGCTGGGGGGAGGTATCGACTGCCGTCATTTCATGGTCCGGGGGCTCTTGTGAGCCTCATAACGAAACGCCGCGCGCTTGTCACATACCTTCAATCGCGCTTTCCCGACAGCGCCTTGAGGCGGTAGAGCGTTTCGAGCGCCTCGCGCGGCGTCATTTCGTCGGGCACGAGGTCGCAAAGCGCCTCTTCGACGGCGCTAGATTGCGCTTGAGGCGCGGCGCGCCTGATCTCGGCCGAGAACAGAGGCAGGTCATCGACGAGCTTCGAGGCCTTTGTGTCGCGGCCCTGCGCCTCCAGCTGGTCGAGCACGTCGCGGGCGCGTGATACGACGCTTTCCGGAAGCCCGGCGAGCTTGGCGACCTGTACGCCATAGGACCGGTCCGCGGCACCCTTCGCCACTTCGTGCAGGAAAACCACGTCGCCTTCCCATTCCTTCACCCGCATGGTGACGTTGTGGAGGCTTTCCAGTGTCTCGGCCAGCGCCGTCAATTCGTGGAAATGCGTCGCAAACAGCGTGCGGCAGCGGTTCTTCGCATGCAGGTGCTCGACCGTCGCCCAGGCAATCGAAAGCCCGTCGAATGTCGAGGTGCCGCGTCCGATCTCGTCGAGGATCACCAGCGACCGGTCGCCGGCCTGGTTCAGGATCGCGGCGGTTTCGACCATCTCGACCATGAAGGTGGAGCGCCCGCGCGCCAGGTCGTCGGATGCGCCGACGCGGCTGAACAGCCGGTCGACCACGCCGAGATGCGCGCTTCCCGCCGGCACAAAGGAGCCGGTCTGGGCGAGGATCGCGATCAGCGCGTTCTGGCGCAGGAAGGTCGACTTGCCGCCCATATTCGGCCCGGTCAGAAGCCAGATCGCGCCCTGCTCGCCGCCGCCATTCGGCGAAAGATCGCAATCATTGGCCACGAACGGATTGGCGGCCTGCTTGCGCAAGGCCTGCTCGACGACCGGATGCCGGCCTGCGACAACCGCGAAGTTGCGGCTGTCATCGATCTTCGGACGGCAATAGCCCTCCGTTTCGGCAAGCCGCGCCAGCGCCACCGAGACGTCGATCACCGACAGCGCCAGCGCCGCGCCACGGATCGCATCCGCCGCCGCGATGACTTCGCCTTGCAGCTTTTCGAACACCGCGAGTTCGATCGACAGCGCACGGTCGGCGGCATTGGCGATGCGGCTTTCGAGGTCGGCGAGTTCGGTCGTGGTGAAACGCATCGCACTGGCGAGCGTCTGCCGGTGGATGAACCGGCCTTTCGCCTCGTCCGTGCCGGTCAGCGCTTCGGCGTTCAACGCCGTCACCTCGATGAAATAGCCGAGCACGTTGTTGTATTTGATCTTGAGCGACCGGACGCCGGTTTCCTCGGCATAGCGCGCCTGCAGACCGGCGATCACCTTGCGCGATTCGTCGCGCAACGCCCGCATTTCGTCGAGTTCCGCATTGTGCCCCGCACGGACGAAACCGCCGTCGCGCTTCAACAGCGGCACGTCGTCGTCGAGCGCGGAGGAAAGGCTCTCGGCGACCGCGTGCGGCGCATGCGCGAGCAACTCGCTGGCTTCGCCGAGTTCTTCCGGCAGGTCGATCGACGCCAGCAGCCTTTGAGCCTCGGTTGCGGCCCCCAGACCCTGCGCGAGCGCCAGCAAGTCGCGCGGCCCTCCGCGGTTGAGCGAAAGCCGCGAAAGGGCGCGCGGCATGTCCGGGCATCCCTTCAGGACATCGCGCAAGCTATCGGTCAGCCGGTCGTCGGCGGAAAGGAAGAAGGAGACCGAATCCAGCCGTGCATCGATCGCCCGGCAGTCGGTCAGCGGCGAGCGC
This sequence comes from Oricola indica, assembly GCF_965227485.1. Lineage (NCBI taxonomy): Bacteria > Pseudomonadati > Pseudomonadota > Alphaproteobacteria > Hyphomicrobiales > Ahrensiaceae > Oricola > Oricola indica. Next base: position 4,935,686 of record NZ_OZ245747.1, on the reverse strand, counting down.
AGCCTTTCGGCGAGCAGTCGCGCGCCGCCCCCGGTGACGGTGCGGTCAATGGCCTTGAGCAGGCTGCCTTGCCGCGACCCCGACAATGTGCGTTCGATTTCCAGATTGGCCCGCGTGGCCGGATCGATGAACAGGGTCGAGCCGGCATCCTCGCGCTCGGGCCGCTGCAATGCCGGCCGCTCGGAAATCTGCGTGCGCTCGACATAGGCGATGGCGCCCGCTGCGGCGGCCAGTTCGGCCCGCGAGAACGCGCCGAACCCGTCAAGCGTCTGAACGCCGTAGAAGCGGGCGAGACGGTCATGCGCCGTCGCGCTGTCGAAGAAGGCCGAGGGCAGGGGCGTCACGGCAAGACCGAGCAGGTCGAAGACCGGTCGCAAATCCGGATCGGAGAACACGCTGTCGGCGACCGTGATCTCGCGCGGGCCGATGCGCGAAATGTCGGAAAGCAGGCGCTCCGGTGCCGTGGCCGCGATGCGGAAATGCCCGGTCGAGATGTCGATCCAGGCCAGCGCCATTTCCGGGCCGGAGCCGGATTTCGTGCGCCCCATCGCCATGAAGTAGCTGCTCTCGGACGGGTCGAGCAGCTTTTCCTCGGTGATCGTGCCGGGCGTCACCAGCCGCGTCACGTCGCGTCTGACGACCGCCTTCGAGCCGCGCTTCTTGGCCTCGGCGGGGTCCTCCAGCTGTTCGCAGACGGCGACGCGGAAGCCTTTTCCGATCAGCTTTTGCAGGTAGTCGTCGGCGGCATGCACCGGCACGCCGCACATCGGAATGTCGTCGTCCAGATGCTTGCCGCGCTTGGTCAGCGTGATGCCGAGCGCCTGCGAAGCGATCTCGGCGTCCTCGAAGAACAGCTCGTAAAAATCGCCCATCCGGTAGAACAGGAGCGAATCCGGATTCGCGTCCTTGATCTCCAGATATTGCGCCATCATCGGCGTTGGCGCGGCGGTCTGTGCGGTCTTTGTCAGCATTTCAGGAACAGTGACCCGGGGTTTTCCGAGTCATAGTCGCGTTTACAGGAAGGGCAAATAGCCTTAGGACAAGCTCCCCATCTTGTTTGGGACAACGATAAAAACGGTTGGAAACGTCCATGGCGAAATCTCCGAAATCCGCGGCGAGCGGAGGTGGCGACGCGCGCCCCCGGGTCATCGAGCAGGAAGCGCTGGATTTTCACGCGCGGGGCCGGCCCGGCAAGCTTGAGATCACCCCCACGAAGCCGATGGCGACCCAGCGCGATCTGTCGCTGGCCTATTCGCCGGGCGTCGCCGTTCCCGTGAAAGCGATCGCCGAGGATCCGGTCAAGGCGTTCGACTATACGGCACGCGGCAACATGGTCGCCGTGATTTCCAACGGCACGGCGATCCTTGGTCTCGGCGATCTCGGCGCGCTGGCTTCCAAGCCGGTGATGGAAGGCAAGGCGGTGCTGTTCAAGCGCTTCGCCGACGTGGACTCCATCGACCTCGAGGTCGACACGAAGGACATCGACGAATTCGTCAATTGCGTGCGTCTTCTCGGACCGTCCTTCGGCGGCATCAACCTCGAGGACATCAAGGCGCCCGACTGTTTCATCATCGAGCAGCGCCTGCGCGAGGAGATGGATATCCCCGTCTTCCATGACGACCAGCACGGCACGGCTATCATCGCCGCCGCCGGCCTGATCAATGCGCTGCATCTCACCGGGCGCGATCTCAAGACGGCGAAAATCGTCTGCAATGGCGCCGGCGCGGCGGCCATCGCCTGCATCGAGCTCATCAAGTCCATGGGCGTCCCGCATGAGAACGTCATCCTCTGCGACACCAAGGGCGTCATCTACCAAGGCCGCTCGACAGGCCTGAACCAGTGGAAATCGGCGCACGCGGTCAGGACGGACCGGCGGTCTCTCGCCGACGCGCTGGAGGGTGCGGACGTGGTTCTCGGCCTGTCGGTCAAGGGCGCGCTGACCGAGGACATGGTGCGCTCCATGGCCGACAATCCGATCATCTTCGCCATGGCCAATCCCGATCCCGAGATCACGCCGGAAGAGGTCGCCGCGATCCGGTCCGACGCCATCGTGGCGACCGGCCGGTCGGACTATCCCAACCAGGTCAACAACGTCCTCGGCTTTCCCTATATCTTCCGCGGCGCGCTCGATGTGCGCGCGACCGAGATCAACGAGGCGATGAAGGCCGCCGCCGCGCAGGCGCTTGCCGACCTCGCCCGCGAGGACGTCCCGGATGATGTCGCTGCGGCCTATGCCGGCAACCGGCCGAAGTTCGGCCCGGGCTACATCATTCCCGTTCCCTTCGATCCCCGCCTGATCTCGGCGATCCCCGTCGCCGTCGCGAAAGCGGCGATGGATACCGGCGTAGCACGGCGCGAGATCACCGATTTCGACGCCTATGCCAACCAACTGTCGGCGCGGCGCGATCCGATCGCATCCACGCTGCAGCGCATCTACGAGCGCGTCCGCCGTCATCCCAAGAGCATCGTGTTCACGGAAGGCGAGGAGGAGCAGATGATGCGCGCCGCCGTGTCCTACGTGAACCAGCAGCTCGGCACCGCCATCCTGCTCGGCCGCGAGGACCTCGTGCGCAACACGGCGAAGGAGGCCGGTGTCGAACTCGATCGTCCGAATATCGAGATCATCAATGCGCGGTTGTCGAAGCGCAACGGCGTCTATGCCGACTATCTATACGAAAAGCTCCAGCGGCAGGGCTATCTCTTCCGCGACTGCCAGCGCCTGATTAACAATGATCGCAACCATTTCGCCGCCGCCATGGTGGCGCTCGGCGATGCCGACGGAATGGTGACGGGCGTTACGCGCAACTACTCGACGGCGCTGGCCGACGTTCGCCGAGTGATCGACGCCCGTCCGGGGCACCGGGTCATCGGCATGTCGCTGGCGCTGTGCCGCGGGCGCACCGTGCTCGTCGCCGACACCGCCGTCCATGACATGCCGTCGGCGGAGCAGCTTGCCGATATCGCCGAGGAAGCCGCCGGCCAGGCGCGGCGCATGGGCTACGAGCCGCGTGTCGCACTGCTTGCCTTCTCGACCTTCGGCGACCCGCCCAGCGAGCGTTCCGAACAGGTCAAGCAGGCTGTTCGCATCCTCGACAAGCGCCGCGTCGATTTCGAGTATGACGGTGAGATGGCGGCCGATGTGGCGCTCAATGCCGATGTCATGGCGCAATATCCGTTCTGCCGGCTTTCGGCCCCGGCCAACGTGCTCGTCATGCCGGCGTTCCACTCGGCGTCGATTTCCACGAAGATGCTTCAGGAACTGGGCGGCTCGACCGTGATCGGGCCGCTGCTGGTCGGGCTCAACAAGCCGGTGCAGATCGTCGCGCTGGGCGCCAAGGACGCCGACATCGTCAACATGGCGGCCATCGCGGCCTACAACGCGAACGCCTGAGGCCGGTCAGGCTGTCTTCGCGCCCGGCGCGAAGCGGCCTGCATCCGCGCCGTAGTAGCGCACATAGCGGTCGCTGATCGTTGCGACCGGCAGGATCACCATCACGTCGGTCGTTCCGAAAGCATGGTCCGGCACGGCCATGTCGGCGAATTTGGCGCCGAGCCGGAGATAGCCCTTGATGAGCGGCGGCATGGCGGCAAGCGCCGCCTTCATGTCGATCGCGTCCTCGGGAACAATGTCCATCGCAACGGCGTCTTGTGTCGCCGGATCGACAGCCCATTCGCCGGATGCACGGGCGTGCTGGTGCAGGAAGGACAGCGGCAGCGCATGCGATTGCGCATCCGCGCCCGGAAACGAGGCGCATCCGACCATCACGTCGATCTCGTGGCGCAGGCAATAGGCCCAGATGCCCTGCCACAGCAATTCGATCGTGCGCTTAGAACGATAGGCGGGCATCACGCAGGAGCGGCCCAGTTCGAGGAAACGCTTGCCTCGATGGCGAGCGATCAGGGCGTCGATCCCGTATTCCCCGGCCGAATAGAAGCCGCCGGCGCGCTCCGCGACCTGGTCGCGCAGCAGCCGGTAAGTGCCGACGATACGGTCCGTAGTGTCGCCGGGCAGGCTGGTATCCACGACGATCAGGTGGTCGCAAACGGCGTCGAAACAGTCCTCGTCGCGGTCGGCGGTGGCGCAATCGGGTGAAACGGCCGGCCCCATTTCTTCGCGAAAGACGCGGAACCGCAGCCTTTGCGCGGCATCCAGTTCCTTCGCATCGCGCACCAGTCGCGCCTGGAGGGAACCGATTTTTCCGAGCAGGGATGCATCGACAGATGCACCGTCGGCCAGCGGAGTCGCTGCAAGTTTCGTGGCAGATGGCTGATTGGCGATAGTCATCCCGAACCCTTTTCTGGACGAAGGGTAATTGCGCCGGCAGCGCCGAATCGTCGGGCCGGCGATTGCGTTTTCGCTAGACAGCTAATGCGACAACTGAATGACGGTGACAAGATGCGGGCAGGAACGGGCGTCAGGCCGCTTTGCTGTTGAGACGGGCGAGCCGCGCACCGAATTCGTCCGGATCGACGGGTTTCGTCAGGATACCGTCGGCGCCGGCATTGATGACAGCCACATGCGTCTCGGGCAGGACGTCCGCCGTCAGCGCGATAATTCCAACCGGTGTCATGCCGCCTTCGTCTTCCTCGCGCCGCAGCGCCGCGATTGCCTCGATACCGTCCATCACGGGCATGTGCAGGTCCATCAATACGATGTCGAAGGGCGAAGCCTGGCGATTGGAACGCACGGCCTCGACGGCGGCCTTGCCGTTCTCGACGTGGTGCACGCGGTGCCCGAGTTTCTCCAGCATCCGAAGCGTCAGCAGCGCATTGACGGGATTGTCCTCCGCGACCAGTACGTTGAGGCCGGAGGAGGGGTGCGCCGGTTTGGCGGGGCTTTTCCTGGCCGGCGCCCGATCCGCAGGCGCATCGGCCTGGCTCGAAACGACACGCAGCAGCGTGCTCGGACGCACCGGCCGGGTCAGGAAGGCATGTCCCGCCTCCTTGAATTCCGCACCGGTCGATCCGCGGTCGTCCGCCTCGATAAGCGCGATCAGCCTTGCGGGAAAACCGTCGAAATCGAGAAATGTGCCGGCGCCGTCCTCGATCCTGTTGTCGGCAATCAGGATCGTGTCGCCGCCGCTCTCGCGGCACGCGGTGATCGCCTCGTCGCGGGTCGAGTGCAACGTCACCCGCGCACCGGCATCGCGCAGCGCTTGCCGCAGCAGGCCGGCTTCCACCGTGTTCGGGCTGAGGATCGCCACCTCGCGTCCGGACAAATCCGTCCGGGAGGGTGAAGCGACTTCCGGATCGTCCACCGGAAAACGGATGACGAAGCGCGAACCCTCGCCAATCCGGCTGTCCAGCGTAATCGAGCCGCCGGCCGCTTCGACGATCTTGCGCGAGATAGCGAGGCCGAGGCCGATGCCTTCATGGGGCCGGTCGAACCCGATCGCGGCCTGCTCGAATTCCTTGAATATCCGCGCCTGGTCCGCGCCCGCGATGCCGGGGCCGGTATCCGCGACAGCGATTTCCAGCATGCCTTCATGATGGCCGGCCGTTACAGACACGCCGCCGATCTCGGTGAACTTGACCGCATTGCCGATGATGTTGGTGAGAACCTGGCGCAGCCGCCCGGGATCGAAAGTGGCGCTGACGGGCAGGTCAGGGGCCAAGTAGTAGCCGAAATCGATACCCTTGGCGTAGGCGCGTCCGCACAGCAACTCGGCGACGCCGCTGACGAGCGGCGCGATCGCCGTCTGCTGGGGATGCAGCTCGAGATCGCCGGATTCGACGCGAGCGAACTCCATCAGGTCGTTGACGAGCGTCAGCAGCGCTTCACTCGAATCGGTGACGGCCTCGACATAATTCTGCTGTTCGGGCGTCAGTTCGGTATCGGCGAGCAGCTTGCCCATACCGATGATCCCGTTGAGCGGCGTTCGGATTTCGTGGCTGGTCATCGCCAGGAATCGCGACTTGGCGCGGCTCGCGCGCTCCGCTTCCTCGCGTGCGGCACGCATGGCGCGCAGATCCTCCTGCAGGCGCGCCTGCGCGTCGGCCGTCCGCGCGGTCGGCACAAGCCAGCGGGCGAGCCGTTGTCCGGCCCGTTTGAGTTTATCCAGAGAGGAGCCCTTTTCCATGGGCTCCGGGATATCACTGGGCGGTTAGAACGTGGTTTCCCACATTGCTAAAACTTTCGCGAACCGTGCCGAAATGGCCAGATCCGCTCGTCAGCGCGCCATGTCGATCACCACACGGCCGCGAACCTTGCCGTCGAGGATCGCATGGGCGGTGTCGATGACGTCGTCGAAGCCGATGGTCGTCGACAGGCTGGCAAGCTTCGAGGCGTCGAGATCGGTCGCGATACGGGCCCACGCCTCCTCGCGCAACGCCTTCGGTGCCATCACCGAATCGATGCCGAGCAGCGACACGCCGCGCAGGATGAAAGGCATCACGGTCGTCGGCAGGTCGAAGCCCTGCGCCAGCCCGCAGGCCGCGACGGCGCCGCCATATTGCGTCTGCGCGAGCAGGTTGGCGAGCGTGTGCGAGCCGACGGAATCGATCGCCGCCGCCCATCTTTCCTTGCCGAGCGGCCGTCCCGGTTCGGAGAGTTCCGCACGGTCGATCACTTCGGCAGCGCCGAGATCCTTCAGGAAGCCTTCCTCGGACATCCGCCCTGTCGAGGCGATGACGTGATAGCCGAGCTTGGCGAGGATCGAGATCGCGACCGATCCGACGCCGCCATTGGCGCCGGTCACCGCGACGGGGCCGCGATCCGGTGTGATACCGTGGCGTTCCAGCGCCATGACCGACAGCATGGCCGTGTAGCCCGCCGTGCCGACGGCCATCGCGTCCAGCGCCGATATGCTGTCGGGCCGCGCGATTAGCCAGTCGCCCTTCACGCGCGACTTGCCCGCATAGGCGCCGTAATGCGTCTCGCCGGTGCCCCAGCCGTTCAGAATCACCTTGTCGCCCGGCTTCCAGTCGGGATTGTCGGACTGTTCGACCGTGCCGGCGAAGTCGACGCCGGGGATCATCGGCCAGTGGCGAACGACCGGCGACTTGCCGGTGATCGCCAGCCCGTCCTTGTAGTTGACCGTGGTCGCCTCGACCTTGACGACGACATCGCCGTCCATCAGGTCGTCGATGGTCAGCGTCTCGACGCCGACGGACTGTTTCTTGTCCTCGTCGCGCGAAATCATGATCGCCTTGAAACTGTCGGTCATGTCGTCCTCCGTGTCAGGGTTGGTCTTGCTGTTCAGTCGGCCTTGCCGTCCGCTTTCTCGTTCCGCCAGGCCAGGATCTCGTCAAGAATGATCAGGCCCGCGCCCACCGTAATCGCCGCATCGGCCAGATTGAAGACCGCAAACGACCAGAACGAGGTGTGAAAAAGGAAATAGTCGATCACGTAGCCGAACATCGCGCGGTCGATCAGGTTCCCGATCGCCCCGCCGATGACGAGCGCGAAGCCGATATGCGACAGGATTCGGTCGGCCGGGCTGGAGCGCCACAGCCACAGCACGAAGGCGATCACGAAAAGGCTGATCGCGATCAGGGGCAGCGCCCCCAGACCCCACAGCAGCGAAAAGGCGATGCCCTCATTGTGTGTCCGGTAGAGCGCGAAGAACGGCAGCAGGTCGATCTTTTCCTGATAGGCCATGTTCTGCTCGACGAGCAGCTTGGATATGCGGTCGGCGGCGGCGACCAGCCCGATCGCGGTCGCGGCCGGCAGAAGGCTCTTCATGCGTCGTCTCCGTCGAAGGTCAGCGCGTGCCGGCGGATCTCGAACAGCGCGACACCGGTCGCGATCGCCAGATTGAGCGAATCGGCCCGTCCTGCCTGCGGGATCTTGATCAGTTGCGTGCAAGCGTCCGCCAGTTCGGCGGTCATGCCCGCCTGCTCGTTGCCCATGACGAGGAGAACCGGATCGCTTGCATAGTCGGGTTTGCGGTAATCGACCGCGCCCTTCAGATGCGTGCCGGCGACCATGCCGGGCCATGATTTGGCGAAGGTGATGAAATCGGCCTCGCTCATCCGGCAAAGCGGCATCGCGAACACGGAACCCATCGTCGCCCGTGCGGTCTCAGTGGCGAAGGGGTCGGTCGTCTGGCCGACAAGGATGACGCCCTTCGCGCCGGCCGCGTCGGCGGTGCGGATGATCGTGCCGAGATTTCCCGGATCGCGAACCCGGTCGAGCGCGATCCATGTGTCGTTACCGCCCGGCCTGATCGCCGCCGGCGCGGTCCAGCGCTGCTCGAAGACGCCCATGACCATCTGCGGATTGTCGCGCCGCGCGATCGCGCCGAGCACCTTTTCGGAAACGATCAGCACATCCGCGCCATGCGCCAGGCAGCGCACGGCGAGCGCCTCGACGGTGTCCGACCCTTTGCCGGCCTTCGCATAGATCAGCGTGCGGATTGCCCAACCCGATTCGATGGCGTCGATGACGAGCTTCATGCCCTCGGCGAGGAAAAGCCCGGTTTCGTCGCGGTACCGCTTCTTTTCCAGCAGCCGGATATCCTTGATGATCGGGTTGGCGAGGCTGGTGATCTCCTTCACCCGGCCCGGTGCGCGCACGGACGAACTCATGGGGCGTCTCCGGCGATCCAGCGGCTGTAGAGCGATGTCGACAGGGCCCTGTCGCCGGCGTCCTCGCGCAGGATGAGTTCGCCCGACTGGATCAGCCCCGCCCGGCCATAACCGGTGAAGACGTCGCGCATCATCTCGTGCATGGCGAAAAAGGAGGCGCGGATGGCGTAGGCCGTCAGCGTCATCATCACCGCATCTTTCGAGAGAATGTCGCGGCAGGTGTCGAGCATCTCCGGCAAATTGTCGAACAACTGCCAGACTTCGCCGGCCGGTCCGCGCCCATAGGCGGGCGGATCGAGCAGGATGATGTCGTAGGAATTGCCGCGCCGTGCCTCGCGCTGAACGAATTTCAGCGCGTCCTCGCAGATCCAGCGGATCGGCCGGTCGGAAAGCTTGGCGAGGTCCTGGTTTTCGCGTGCCCAGGTGATCGCCTTTTTAGACGCGTCAACATGGGTCACATGCGCGCCGGCTTTCGCCGCGACCAGCGAGGCCACCCCGGTATAGCCGAACAGGTTGAGCACCTTGAGCTGCCGGTCCGCTGCGGCGATCCGATCCGCCATGTCGCGCCAGTGCGCCGCCTGCTCGGGAAACACCCCGACATGGCGAAACGAGGTGAAGCGGCCGAAATAGGGAATGCCGTCAAACGCCATTTCCCATGTCTCGCCGAGTTGCTGACCCGGAAAGCGCCAGCGGCCAAGCCCTTCCTCGTCCGTATCGCCGGTGAAGACGGCGTCCGCCTTGTCCCATTCCGCGCGCGGCAGTTTCTTCGCCCAGATCGCCTGCGCCTCCGGGCGCACGATGCGGTAAGGACCGTACCGCTCCAGCTTTTCGCCGTCGCCGCAGTCGATCAGGGCATAATCCGCATCCGGCAACGTCTCCAGGATCACCGGCGCTTCGCCGCGCGGAACAGCGCCGCTGCGCTGCGTCCTGGCCGGGCGAGGTGGCGCGGCTTCGGTCTTCGCGGTCGGCTGGGCATGTTTCGGGCGGGGCCGGAATCCGCCTTGGCGGCCGTCGCCGTCCCGGCGCTGCGCTGGCGCGGCGGAACTGGGCCGAGGCCTGGACTTGTTCTTTTTCTTCGGATCGTTCTTCGCCAAGGATCGGGCTCTCGCGTCAATGGCGCAGTCTATGGCGCAATCGTGGCGCAATTCCAAGATGCGGGAACGCCATGCACGCGCCTTGTCGGGCCTGTTACGCCGCCAGTTCCGCCGCGAGGATCGCGGCGGCGAGGTCTTCCAGTGCCGCGCCGGTCGATTTGAACAGCGTGATCTCATCGTCGGAGGCCCGGCCGGAATGCGCCCCGGTGGTCAGCGCGTGGAGGTCGGCGCGGATATCGTCGACCGTCATGACCCCGGCGGCGATCGGCTGGACGATGTCCCCGCCCTCCTTGCTCGCGCCCTCGATCGTGTCGACGAAAACGGAAGCACGGCGAATGCAGTCATCGTCGCTCTCGCGCATCTTCGGCGTGAACGCACCGACGAGATCGACATGGGTACCGGGCTTCAGCAATTCGCCCTTGATCAGCGGAACCGGGGAAAGCGTCGCGGCGGTGATCGTGTCCGCCTTGCCGACGGCATCGTCGAGATCGGTCGTCGCGCTGGCGTCGAACCCGTCCTCGATGAGCGATGCGGCGAGTTTCTCGGCATTGCCGGCGGAGCGGTTCCACACGACGATGCGCTTGTAGTCGCGCACGCTGGCATGGGCGCGCGCCAGAAACGGCGCCAGTTCGCCGGCGCCGACGACCAGCAGCGTCTCCGGCGAGGACGGGGCGAGATACCGCGCCGCGAGACCCGAGGCGCAGGAGGTGCGCCACAAGGTCAGCCGCGTGCCGTCGATCAGAGCCTGCGGCGCGCCGGTCTTGCCGTCCATGAGAATGTAGGACGCCATCACGGCGGGCAGGGACAGTTTGCCGTTGTCGGGCGTGACCGTCGCGATCTTGACGCCGATATGGCCTTCCGTGACGGCCTTGCTCCAGGCCGGCATCAGCAGGAGGGTCTGGTCCAAGCCGCCCTCGTGTTCGATCGTGTGGTGATGGCGAAGCGGTGCGTTCACACCGGCCGCGAACGCCGCGCCCAGCGCGTCGATGACGGCGGGAAACGTATAGAGCCGGTCGAGATCGTCGGCAGAAATGAAATGCATGAAATGCTCGTTAGCGGGACATCACGAGAGACCGGCCGGTCGCGGTCTCGGTGTCGGATTGGCGTTTCTGGCCTTCGACCTCGTAACGCAGGCTGTCGGCTTCCTTCTTGTAGCGCCGCTCCATCTTGCGGTGCTTGCCTTGGGCGAACCAGGCGCCGACGCCGCCCGCGATCACGCCGATGGCGACCGCCCCGAACAGCCAGATGAACATCGGCGCGTTCACGGTCAGGGCCGGATTGTCGGGATTGAAGACGTCGAAACGCAGCGGCGCGGAGCCGCGATTGGCGACGGCGAGCGCAATCAGCACGACCGCCAGCGGAATGGTGATGAAGATCGAAATCAGCCGCCGGATCATGGGTCCATCAACTCCAGCACGCGAGGCTTGCTGTCAAGCCCGGCCACGCTTCGGTTACTTGTTGAGACGCTCGCGCAGTTCCTTGCCCGTCTTGAAAAAGGGCACCCATTTTTCTTCGACGGAGACCTTTTCCCCGGTTCTCGGGTTGCGGCCTTCGCGCGCCGGCCGGTTCTTGACCGAGAATGCGCCAAATCCGCGCAGTTCCACGCGATTGCCCTGCGACAGGCTGTCGGTGATCTCGTCGAACACCGCATTGACGATATTTTCCACGTCGCGCTGGAACAGGTGTGGGTTCCTGTTGGCGATGATCTGTACGAGTTCGGATTTTATCAAGGCGGCCCCTCCGTCCGGTGGACATGCCGGCATTCACGAACCAACGTGCCAAACGGAGACAAGACCGTCAAGCAGTACCCGGTCGGCGATCGCATCGACGGCAGATTTTTTTGCGAAGTCGAATCCAATCCATTCCATCGCGGCGCGCGCCCAGAAGAGATCGGTCGCCGGCTGGCCTTTCTGCCATTCGATGATGTCGAGATCCTCCGCGACCCCCTTGGATTCCAGCCATTCCTGCGCTGTTTCCTCGCCGCCGAGCCCGTCCACGAGCTTGCGCTCCAGCGCCTGGCGTCCCGTGAAGACGGACCCGTCGGCAAGCGCTGTGATTTCGGATTCGGTTAGTCCCCGGCGGTCTTTTACAAGGTCTTTGAACCACTCATAGCTGTCGAGCACCATCCGCCGCATCATCTCCTCCGCGCCCGGTGGCGGGGTGTCGAACATACCCGGTTCGGCTTTCAGCGGGCTCGACTTGATGGTGCGCACGTCGATGCCGAGATTGTCCAGCATCTCGGCGAAGTTCGGATATTGCACGAGAACGCCGATCGACCCGATGATGGAGGTCTTGCGCGCGACGATATGGTCGCCGGCCGACGCGATCATGTAACCGGCGGAAGCGGCGACCGTTCCGACCTGGCTGACGACCGGTTTCTCCGCCGCGAGCTTGCGCACCGCTTCGAAGATCGCTTCGCCGCCCGCCGTCGTGCCCCCGGGCGAATCGACCGCCAGGATCACGCCCTTCACCGCTTCGCTTTCGCCGGCTTTCTCGATCAGGTCGAGCAGGTCCTCGTCCTCCAGGATCGTGCCGGCAATGCTGATTTTCGCGACATGCGGGCGCGATTTGGCCCCAAAACGCTCGTCGGGCATCGACGACCATGCGATGGCGAACAGGGCGGCGATCGCGACGATGACCGCAGCGACACGCCAGAATGTCAGTTTTCGCCGCAAACGCCTGCGGTCGATGATGTCATCGGCGGAAAGGTCGGACATGATACTCCCGGAAATCTGCTCGTGGCGGCGATAAAAGGCCGCGGGCTTGCGTTTTGCCATCGGATCGCCACTTCTTGGGCCGATCCGGGAATCAACATAAGCGCGCATGCGCGGCTTGGCGAGATCATTTGATGTATCATGACGGGAAATCGGGAAGCCGCGACGCGGCCGTCGCGCCGAACGCGGCCCGTCAGCGCGCCTATCGCGTCGCCCGGTCCCATTCCGGTCGCGTGCGCAAGGCGAAGCGCGCCCTGCCGATCATCGGGGGTGTCGTACTCGTTGTGGTAATCGGTGCGATCTGGATTTCCAGGATTGCGCCGGGCGCCGGCATCGATGTCGCCTCAACGGCGATTCGCGGCGGCAAGCTCGTCATGAGCAATCCCAAGCTCGACGGACGGACATCCGAGAACCGGCCCTATTCGGTCAGCGCCGCACGCGCCATCCAGGACCTCACCGGCAGCGACGTGATCGATCTCGAGCGCCTGCAGGCCAGCGTGCCGATCGACGATACGGTGAGCGCGCGAATCTCCGCCAATGCCGGAACCTACGATTCCGACGCGAACCGGATAACCATGCGCGATTCGATCACCGTCGTGACGACCGACGGCACGACGGTCGAAATGGACACCGCCGATATCGACATCGCCTCGGGCAGTCTTACCACGCCCGATCCCGTGCGCATCACCACGCAGGGCGCCTCCATCGAGGCGGACCGCCTCACCGTGGAGAACAATGGCAAGCGTTTGGTCTTTGAAAGCCGCGTCAAACTTGTGATACAGCCGGACGAGTTCCAGCCTGCGGGCAGGCTTGGGCAGTCGTCCGGCAACGCCGGCGCACAGACAGGGGAATGACCATGACAACCAAGCCCTCCTTGCGCCGGGCAGCCGTCTTGGCCGCGTCGCTGCTCGCAGCATCGCTCGGCCTGCCGAATGCCGCATGGAGCCAATCCAGCAGTGCAACCGGCCTGCGCATCGACAGCAGCCGTCCCGTTCAGATCGAGGGCGACAAGCTGGAGGTGCTGGAAGACCAGGGCCGCGCCGTGTTCAGCGGCAATGTCCGCGTCGCCCAGGACGACACCGTCCTGCGCACCGGCAGGCTCGTCATCCATTACGCCGCGGGCGCGTCGGGCGGATCGCTGACCTCCGGCGGCTCGCAGATCGAGAAGCTCGAGGCGTCGGGCGGCGTCAACATCCAGTCCGGCACGCAGGTTGCCACCGGCGATTCCGGCGTGTTCGATATGGCGAGCCAGGTCCTCGTCCTGTCCGGAAAACAGGTGACCCTGTCGGACAGCGGCAATGTCGCGACCGGCTGCAAGCTCACAGTCGCGATGCAGTCGGGGCGAGCGACCCTGCAGGGCTGTGGCGACGCCGGCAGCCGGCCAACCATCCTGCTCCAGCCGCGTTCGCTCCAGGGCAACTAGGGGCGCCGCCGGTGTCAGTGCTCGATCTCTTCCGCAGGCGCGATGCCAAGGGGCGTTTCCGCGGTGACGGAGTGCAAACGGTCGCTGGCATGTCGGACAAGCCGCTCGACGTCGAAGACGTGCCGGCCGGATCCGACCGCATGCTTGGCACGCTCGTCGCGCGCGGCCTGTCGAAGAGCTATCGCGGCCGCAGGGTCGTCGATGGCGCGACGATGGGCGTGCGCGCCGGCGAATCGGTCGGCCTGCTCGGCCCCAACGGCGCCGGCAAGACGACCTGCTTCTACATGGTGACCGGCCTTGTCCCTGTCGATTCCGGCCAGATCCTGATCGACGGCAACGACGTCACCGGCATGCCCATGTATCAGCGTGCGCGCCTCGGCATCGGCTACCTGCCGCAGGAAGCATCGATCTTTCGCGGCCTGACGGTCGAGAAGAATATCATGGGCGTCCTCGAGGTCGTCGAGAAGAGCGCCGCGGAGCGCCGGCGCAAGCTGGATGAACTGCTTGACGAATTCTCCATCGCGCATCTGCGCAAGGCGCCCTCCATCGCACTGTCGGGCGGCGAGCGGCGGCGCTGCGAGATCGCGCGCGCCCTGGCGTCCGACCCGGCCTTCATGCTGCTCGACGAACCCTTCGCCGGTGTCGATCCGATTGCCGTCTCGGACATTCAGGAGCTTGTGCGCCACTTGACCCAGCGCGGGATCGGGGTACTCATTACCGACCACAACGTCCGTGAAACCCTCGGTCTCATCGATCGCGCCTATATCATCCATGCCGGCAAGGTGCTCACCCAGGGCACGCCGGACGAGATCATCGCCAACCCGGACGTGCGGCGTCTGTATCTCGGCGAAAGCTTCTCCCTTTAACGCATTTCACATTCGGCATTTGACAGCGGGCTCGCGATAAGCAATTTTCGGGCCAGTTGAGTGACGCGTTGGAAGGTCAGGTAATCGGGGATGGCGTTATCGGCCAAACTCAATCTGCGGCAAAGCCAGTCGATGGTGATGACGCCGCAGCTTCTTCAGTCGATCAGGCTGTTGCAATTCACGCAACTTGAACTCGACCGTTTCGTGCAGGAGCAGATCGAGATCAATCCGTTGCTGGAACGCAATCGCAACGACGAGTCCGGTCCGGACCTGGAGCCCGCGCCGACGCGCGAAAACGGTGTCGAGACGGAGAACGCGCAGTCGCAGGACTGGTCGATGGATCAGTTGGAGGTCAGCGCGACCGCGATTGCCGACAAGCTCGACACCTCGCTCGACAACGTTTTTCCAGATGATCCCGGCCATGCCGAAAACAAACAGTCCCCGTCTGGCGCGATGCCCGGCCGCTCGGGATCGGATGTTATCGGGAGACCGGACACCGATTTCGACCTTGAGGCGATCGTCGCCGGAGATTTGACATTGCGCGATCACCTGATCGAGCAGATCAGCATGACCTTGCGCACCGCCCCCGACCGCCTCATCGCCCACGAACTGGTCGATGCGCTCGATCCGAACGGCTATCTCGACACCGATCTCGACGAACTTTCGGCGCGCATCGGCTGCGAGCGCGAGGACGCCGATGCCGTTCTCGGCGCGTTGCAGGAGATGGATCCTCCCGGCGTTTTCGCCCGCGATCTCGCCGAGTGCCTGGCGCTGCAACTGCGCCGGATGGACCGCCTCGATCCGGCCATGGCGACCCTGCTCGAAAATCTGCCGCTGCTCGCCCGGCGCGATTTCAAGGCGTTGTCGCGGATTTGCGGCGTCGATGAGGGCGACCTGATCGACATGCTGGCCGAAATCCGCACGCTCGATCCGCGTCCCGGTCTCGCCTTCGATTCCTCGGGCATGGAGGCGATCATCTATGACGTCGAAGTCCGCGAAGGCGCCGACCAGAACTGGCACATCGAACTCAATCCCGACGCGTTGCCGCGCGTGCTCGTCGATCGGGACTATTATTCGAAAGTTTCCCGCTCCAGCCTTTCTCCGGACGAAAAGCTCTTTATGAGCGAATGCCTCCAGAATGCGACATGGCTCGAACGCAGCCTGGACCAGCGCGCCACCACCATCCTCAAGGTCGCGACCGAGATCGTGCGCCAGCAGGACGGGTTCTTCGTCCATGGGGTCAGCGCGCTGAAGCCGATGACGATGAAAATCGTCGCCGATGCGATCGGCATGCACGAATCCACTGTCAGCCGTGTCAGCGCCAACAAGTTCATGCTGACCCCGCGCGGCATGCTGGAATTCCGTTACTTCTTCACGGTCGCGATCGCCGCCAGCAATGGCGGCGAGGACGGTCATTCGTCCGAATCCGTGCGCCAGCGCATTCGCGCGTTGATCGACCGCGAGACCGCGGATGCGGTCCTGTCGGATGATACGCTTGTGACCATGCTCAAGAAGGAGGGGGTCGACATAGCGCGACGAACTGTCGCGAAATACCGCGAAGGCATGAATATCGCCTCATCCGTGCAGCGGCGTCGAGAAAAGCGGGCGCTTGCCGTCGCGAATGGCTGACGGAGGAGGAGCCGCGCGACTGGCGCGGCGTCATTTTTCCCTTTACCCACCTTCACAGCCTTGCATCTTTCGCCCAATCTGTGGTTTGGGCGACCCCCGCCCCAAAATATAAACACAAGGAGTGGCAAATGGGTCTGCGCGTTTCGGGAAAGCACATGGATATCGGCGACGCGTTTCGCGAGCGTATCGAAGATCGCATCGACGAGGCGCTCTCCAAATATTTCGACCGCGGCGCAAACGGTCACGTGACTGTGGAAAAGTCCGGCACGCGGTTCACCACCGACTGCATGCTGCATCTGGATTCCGGCGTCGTCCTCCAGGCCACCGGTGAGGCTCAGGAGCCGCAGGCCAGCTTCGACGCTGCCGCCGAGCGCATCGAAAAGCGCCTGCGCCGCTACAAGCGCCGCCTGAAGAACCACCACACCGAGGAAGCGGCCCAGCGCAACGAGGAATACGCCTATCGCGTCCTCGAAGCATTGCCCGAGACCGAAGAGGAGACCGTTCCGGACGACTACGCGCCGGTCGTTGTCGCCGAGACCTCGATGCAACTGTCAACTTTGACTGTGTCTTCTGCGGTATTGCAACTGGACCTGCAGGACAACCCGGTATATGTGTTCCGCAATGCAGGCAGCGGCGATGTCAATCTCGTTTACCGCCGTGCCGACGGAAACATTGGCTGGATAGACCCGGGCTCGATCAAGCAATCATAGTCGCATTTGTTCGAAACGCGCCGCCTTGGCGCGTGACAGGGCTCGGATTGTCCGCAAGGATTGATGAATGAACCTTGGTGATATTGTCTCGCAGGAAGCGATAGTCCCGGATTTGCGGGTGAGC
This sequence comes from Oricola indica, assembly GCF_965227485.1. Taxonomy (NCBI): domain Bacteria; kingdom Pseudomonadati; phylum Pseudomonadota; class Alphaproteobacteria; order Hyphomicrobiales; family Ahrensiaceae; genus Oricola; species Oricola indica. Next base: position 4,918,597 of record NZ_OZ245747.1, on the reverse strand, counting down.
TCCAAGAAACAGCTTCTCCAGGCGATTGCGGAAAAGGCGTCGGAAGTCACCGGCCTTTCCGCACGCGCCGTCTTTGACACAATTCTGCAACGCGAGCGCCTGGGATCGACCGGTGTCGGCAAGGGGATCGCCATTCCGCATGGCAAGTTCCCCGATTTCGACCGGATCGCAGGCGTGTTCGCGCGGCTGCATTCGCCGATCGAATTCGAGGCGCTCGACGATCAGCCTGTGGATATCGTCTTCCTCCTGTTGGCGCCGGAAAGTGCCGGCGCCGACCATCTCAAGGCATTGTCGCGGATCGCCCGCGTGCTGCGCGATCCCGTACGGATCGGCAAATTGCGCGCGACGTCCGATGCCGAGGCACTCTACGCCTTCCTCACCGAGGAACGGGCCTCCAACGCGGCCTGATCCGGCACGCGGTTTCGCTTGCCGATCCATCTGTGATAACTGCATTTTCGGGCTTCCGTTCGCTGCCGTGGACGGGCCGTGATCAGTCGTTGAAGGGAGGAAGCGATGCCGGTCTACGAGGAACTTGAGGGGGCATCGGTCCTGATAACCGGCGGCGGGTCGGGCATCGGCGCGGCGCTGACGGAGGGGTTCGCCCGTCAGGGCGCGAAGGTCGCCTTCATCGACATCGCGGACAAGGAGTCCAAGGCATTGGTCGGGCGGCTCGACGGGGATGTGGCGCACACGCCGCTCTTCCTGAAAGCCGATCTGCGCGACATCGCCGCCTTGCGCACTGCGGTTGACAAGGCGGCCTCGGCGCATGGCCCCATAACGGTCCTCGTCAACAACGCCGCGCTCGACGACCGCCACGAGATCGAAGATGTCGACGAGGCCTATTGGGAGAACAATCTCGCGGTCAATCTGCGGCCCCACTTCTTCACGATACAGGCCGTGGTGCCGGGCATGCGCGCGGCGGGCGGCGGAGCCATCGTCAACTTCACCTCGACCTCCTACATGCTCAATATCGGCAACATGCCCGCCTACACGACCGCCAAGGCGGGCATTGTCGGGTTGACCAAGGGCATGGCTGGCAAGCTCGGCCCGGACAATATCCGGGTCAACGCCATTGCCCCCGGCTGGGTCATGACGGAGCGCCAGAAGGAGCTCTGGGTTACCGAGGAAGGCCTTGCGGAGATGATCGGACGGCAATGCATCCCGGAGCCGATCCAGCCGGAGCACATGGTCGGCCCATGCCTGTTTCTCGCATCGAATGCCGCGCGCATGGTGACCGCACAGGTCCTGGTCGCCGATGGAGGCATCCAGTGACCGCGACCCGGGCCGAAGCCGGAGGTCCCGCACGATGAACGACGTCACCATCCTGTCCGAAACGCCCTGCCGCCTCGGCGAGGGGCCGGCCTACGATCCCTCCCGCGAGACCCTCTTCTGGTTCGACATCACCGAATGCAGGCGCTACGCGCTGCATCTGCCGAGCCAGGAGCAAAGCGTGCTCGATCTGCCGGAAATGGCGAGCGCGATGGCCGTGATCGACGCCGGACGCGACCTCATCCTGACGGAAACCGGCCTGCATGTTCTCGACAACGCCACCGGCGCGCTGACGCCGCATGTCGCCGTCGAGGCCGACAACCCCGTCACCCGGTCGAACGACGCGCGGCTGCATCGGTCGGGCGCATTCTGGTTCGGCACGATGGGCAAGAAGGCCGAGGACGGCGCGGGCGCGATCTATCGCTATTTCCGCGGCACTGTCGAAAAGCTCTACGACCGGGTCACCATCCCCAATGCGATCTGCTTTTCACCCGATGGCGCGACTGCTTTTTTCACCGATACGCAGATCAACAGGCTCATGAGAGTCGCGGTCGATCCCGCGACCGGAGCGCTGGCGGGAGAACCGGAAATCATTCACGATCATTCCGCCGGAAAGGGCGGGCTCGACGGGGCCGCCACCGACGCCGACGGCCGGATCTGGAACACGCGCTACGGCGCCGGCGCGCTCGATTGCTACGATCCGGATGGAAGCCGCCTCCTGACGATCGACATGCTGGCCGTTCAGGTCACGTGTCCGGCTTTTGTCGGCGATGGTCTGATCGCGGTGACCTCGGCCTGGCAGACACTCGACGCCGCCGCCCGCGCCGCCGATCCGCATGCCGGCAAGACCTTCCTCGTCAGGACCGATGTTCGCCCCAAATTCGAACCGGCCGTCGCATTCGCCGAACTGTGATGACCGCGCGGCGACGTGCGGCTTGCGGTCCGTGCCTGGCTTGAATAACCAGTCCGGATGCTGACGCTCGCCATCGATACCGCTGCCAATTTCTGCTCTGCCTGTGTCTTCGACACCGCGGCGGACCGCGTTCTGGCGAAAGAGGAACGCGATATCGGCCGCGGCCATGCGGAGCAGCTGATGGAAGTCGTTGAAGGCGTGATCCAGTCCGCCGGCATCGATTACGCCGATCTCGGCCGCATCGGCGTCGCGGTCGGACCGGGTTCCTTCACCGGCATTCGCGTCGGTGTCGCAACCGCACGCGGTTTCGGCCTTGCGCTCGGATGCCCCGTTTCGGGTGTCACGACGCTGGAAGCGCTCGCCGCCGACGCTCAGGCGCAGGCAAACGGCCCGGTCACCGTTGCGGTTCGCGGCGGACGCGGCCAGATCTTCATGCAATCCTTCGATGCGGCAGGCATGCCACTTGGCGAGCCGGCAGCTGTCGCGGAGGAGGATGTTCCGGCCGTGCTCCCTGCCTCCGTGTCATTCCTCGCCGGAAACGCCGCCGCCGCGCTCGCGGGGGACCGGGCGCTGCTCCTTGCGGACCGCGCCACCGGCTCGGTCGAAACCGTCGCCCGGCTGGCGGTCGCGTCGAATCGCGCGCCCGTTCCGCTCTATCTGCGCGGTGCCGACGCCAAGACACAGGCCGGCTTTGCCCTGCCGCGCGCCCCGGCGACAGACGGGAGCGCGGCGTCATGAGATGGCCGTTCCTCGGCCGCCTCTGGCCGATCGACGTCGTCGTCGATCCCCTCGACATCTCGCATACCCGGCACATGGCCGACCTGCACGCGGTCTCCTTCTCGCGGCCATGGACCGACGGCGAATTCCACGACATGCTCGGCCAGCAGACCGTGTTCGGATTCGTCGCGCGCGAACTGACCTGGGGTAAATCGAAGGTCCTCGGTTTCGTGCTGGCGCGCGGCGCGGCCGGCGAAGCCGAAATTCTCACCATAACGGTCGCGCCCGACTGGCAGGGCCACGGCCTCGGTCGCAAGCTGATGGACGCGGTGCTGCGCAAGGCGCATGGCGAGCGCATCGAGTCGGTGTTTCTCGAGGTCGACGAGACCAATGCGCCGGCCATCGCCCTCTACCGCAAGCTCGGATTTTTCCAGGTCGGCGGCCGCCCGGACTACTACCGCGACAAGGCCGGCCGCCGGACCGCCGCGCTTGTCATGCGCCGCGATCTTCGTTAGCTACCGCGCATCGCGAAACCGGGTGGGTCCCATGGCCGAGGAAGACGGGAAGACGCTGGAGGAACTGTGTGTCGAGCGCGGCATGCGCATGACCGGCCAGCGCCGCGTCATCGCCGGCGTCCTGCAGGACGCCTATGACCACCCCGACGTCGAGGAACTCTATCGCCGTGCGGTCGCCATCGACGGCAATATCTCGATCTCCACCGTCTATCGAACCGTCAAGCTCTTCGAGGATCTCGGCATCATCGAAAAGCACGAGTTCCGCGACGGCCGGGCGCGCTACGAGCCGATCCCTGACGAACACCACGATCACCTGATCGACGTGAAGTCGGGCGATGTGATCGAGTTCCGCAATGCCCGCATCGAGGCGTTACAGGAGGAGATCGCCCGCGAACTGGGATATCGCATCGTCGATCACCGGCTGGAACTCTATGCCGTGCCGCTCGACGAAAAGGAGAAGGACGGGGGGTGATCCGGCGCATTCGTCTGGCCCTCGTCATCGGCATCCTCGTGCCGATGACGGCTGTCCTCCTTCCGATCCAGATTGCTGCCATCCGTGCTGGCCATCCGCTTCGCCGCCGGCTGCCGCATGTCTGGCACCGTGTCGCCACGCGGATGCTCGGATTGCGGGTCAATGTGATCGGCAGGCCCGCCATCCACGAAAGCGCCGGCGTCCTGATCGCGTCCAATCACGTTTCCTGGCTTGATATCGTCGCGCTGGGCGCGGCCGCGCCGGTCTCCTACGTCGCCAAGCACGAGGTCGGCGGCTGGCCGGGCGTGTCGATCCTGGCGAAGCTGCAGGAGACGCTGTTCATCGAACGCGAGCGGCGCGGCAAGGTGGGCGAGCAGGCCGGCCAGATTCGTGAGCGGCTTGCCCGCGGCGACGCCATCGTGTTGTTTGCGGAAGGAACGACCTCGGACGGCAATTTCCTGCTGCCCTTCAAATCCGCGCTTTTCGGTGCGGTGGGCGTCGGTCCGGGCAGCGAAGTCGCCCATGAGTCCGTCCGCGTGCAGCCGGTCGCCATCGTCTACACCCATCTGCACGGCGTGCCGATGGGGCGTTTCGATCGCCCCGTCGCCGCATGGCCGGGCGATGTCGAACTGGGCCCCCACGTGGCCGGCGTGCTCGAAGCAGGCGCTATCGATGTGGTCGTCTGTTTCGGCGAGCCGATCGTGGTTGGCGACATGGCCAATCGAAAGGCGCTCGCCGCAGCCTGCGAACACGCCGTTCGCGAGATGGCCTCTGGCGTTCTTCGCGGTCGCGAACCGCTTCTCACGGACGACGAAAAGCGCTAAGGAGCGCCCATGAACGAATTCGTCAAGATAGAGGATCGCGAGGCCGTGCCGGCTTCGGCGAATGCGCGCAAGGTTTTTGTCAAGACCTATGGCTGCCAGATGAATGTCTATGACAGCCAGCGCATGGCCGATGCGCTGGGCGCGGACGGTTATGTCGAAACCACCTCTCCGGACGATGCGGACATGGTGCTGCTCAACACCTGCCACATCCGCGAAAAGGCCGCCGAGAAGGTCTATTCGGAACTCGGACGCCTCCGGAAACTGCGCGACATGCGTCGCGCCGATGGCCGCGAGATGCTGATCGGCGTCGCCGGTTGTGTCGCCCAGGCGGAAGGCGAGGAGATCATCCGCCGCGCGCCCGTGGTCGATTTCGTCATCGGCCCGCAGACCTACCACCGCCTGCCGCAGGTGGTTTCGCGCGCCCGTGGCGGCGACAAGGTCGTCGAGACGGATTACGCCATCGAGGACAAGTTCGAGAAACTGCCGGAGCGCGACGAAAAGCAGGTGCGCGCGCGCGGCGTCACCGCCTTCCTCACCGTGCAGGAGGGCTGCGACAAGTTCTGCACCTTCTGTGTCGTGCCCTATACGCGCGGCGCCGAGGTCTCGCGACCGGTCTCGCAGATTGTCGCAGAGGCGCGTCGCCTGGCCGAAGCGGGCGTGCGCGAAGTCACGCTTCTCGGCCAGAACGTCAACGCCTGGCACGGCGAGGGACCGGACGGCGGCGAATGGGGTCTTGGACGGCTCCTGCGCGAACTGGCCGAAATCGACGGGCTCGACCGCCTTCGCTACACGACCAGCCACCCGCGCGACATGGATGACGACCTGATCGAGGCCCATCGCGATCTGGGGGCGCTGATGCCCTATCTGCATCTCCCGGTGCAGTCCGGCTCCGACCGCATCCTCAAGGCGATGAATCGCAAGCACACGGCCGACGACTATCGCCGTCTTGTCGATCGCATTCGCGCGGCACGGCCCGACATCGCCCTGTCTGGCGATTTCATCGTCGGCTTTCCCGGCGAGACGGATGCCGATTTCGAGGACACGATGCGCCTTATCCGCGACGTCGGCTATGCCCAGACCTTCTCGTTCAAATACTCGCCGCGTCCCGGCACGCCGGGCGCCGACATGGGCGGCCAGGTCGCCGAAGACGTCAAGTCGGCGCGGCTTCTGTCGCTGCAGGCGCTGCTCGATCAACAGCAGGCCGCCTTCATGAACGGGCTGTGCGGCAGGACCCTTCCCGTGCTCCTGGAAAAGCCCGGTCGCGAGCCCGGACAGCTCGTCGGACGGTCCCCCTGGCTTCAGCCTGTTGTTTGTGATGAAAATGTCGGAAAAATCGGCGACATTGTTGAGGTGCGAATCAGCAAGGTCTCCGCGAACAGCCTGATCGCGGACAACAGGGAAGTGGAACAGACGGCTTGAACGCAGAAGCCAAGGTGAATCCCGCAACCGGCGCCTCCGATCTGGCGCATATCGTTCTGAGCTTCGACAACAATGACCATGCCCGTGCGCTCTACGGGCAGTTCGATGAGAATCTCGCGCTGATCGAGCAGCGCCTCGGTGTCGATGTTCGCTCCAAGGGCAATCAGGTCACGATCCGCGGTGAACCGACCGCGACCGAGCAGGCGCGCCGCGCGCTCGACTATCTCTACGACCGGCTGGCAGCAGGCGGCGATGAGCCCGACACCTCCGATGTCGACGGCGCGTTGCGCATGGCCGTGGCCGCCGACGATCAGCTCTCGCTGCCGACGATCAGCCAGCCGGCCAAGCTTGCCGCGGCGCAGATTTCGACACGCAAGAAGACCGTCTTCGCCCGCACGCCGAACCAGGATGCCTATATCCGCGCGCTCGACCGTGCCGAGCTTGTCTTCGGCGTCGGCCCGGCGGGCACGGGCAAGACCTTCCTCGCCGTGGCGCATGCCGCCATGCTGCTGGAACGCGGCGTCGTCGAGCGGATCATCCTGTCGCGCCCCGCCGTCGAGGCGGGTGAGCGGCTCGGCTTCCTGCCCGGCGACATGAAGGAAAAGGTCGATCCCTATCTGCGCCCGCTCTACGACGCGCTGTATGACATGATCCCCGCCGACAAGGTGGAGCGCGCGCTCGCCGCCGGCGTTATCGAGATCGCGCCGCTCGCCTTCATGCGCGGTCGCACGCTGACCAACGCGGCCGTTATCCTCGACGAGGCCCAGAACACGACATCGATGCAGATGAAGATGTTCCTGACCCGTCTCGGCGAGAACTCGGTGATGATGGTAACGGGCGATCCCTCGCAGGTCGACCTTCCGCTCGGCGCGAAGTCGGGCCTTGTCGAGGCGCTGCAGATCCTGCACGACGTGCCGGGGATCGTCACCGTGCGCTTCAACGAGAAGGACGTGGTGCGCCATCCGCTGGTCGGCCGCATCGTCGCCGCCTACGATCGCAATCCGGACTGACGCATTTGACCATAAGCATCGATGTCGGGGTGGAAGCCGGCGACTGGGCCGGCGAGGACGAACTGGCCGCGCTGTCGCGCCGGGCGGTTGACGCCGCTGTCGCCCGTCTCGGCCTCGGCGACGCCGGGAGCGAATTGTCGATCGTCTTCACCGACAACGAGGCCATGCGCGTGCTCAATGCGCAGTGGCGCGGCAAGGACAAGCCGACCAACGTACTCTCCTTCCCGGCATTCCCGCTGTCGCCGGGCGATCCGCCCGGTCCGATGCTCGGCGATATCGTCATCGCCTTCGAAACCGTGAAGTCGGAAGCGGAGCTTGAAGGCAAGCCTTTCGATGACCATCTGCGTCATCTTGTTGTTCATGGTTTTTTGCATGTTTTGGGCTATGACCACGAAAACGACACGGATGCCGAAGAGATGGAAGCCGCGGAGCGCGCGATTCTTGCTGACATGGGCATTGCCGATCCCTATTCTTGAGACAAATGAACTATTCGATGCCGATGACCAGTAACGAGAGCGACGCCGCCAGACCGGAAGATCCGGGCGACGGCGACCCCCGAAGTCCCGACACGGGGTCCGGCAAGTCACGCGGCCAGCCGGGTTTCCTTCAACGCCTGTTGTTTCTTTTCAGGCCGCATTCGGCCGCGACGATTCGCGAAAACCTGCAGGACGCGCTGGAAGGCAACGGTGTCTGGGATCAGACGATCACGCCGGGCGAGCGCGCGATGCTGCACAACATCCTCCGCCTGCGTGAGGTGCGCGTCGAGGACGTGATGATCCCGCGCGCCGAGATCGACGCGGTCGACCAGAAGACCACGCTCGGCGAATTGCTTAAGCTGTTCGAGGAATCCGGCCACAGCCGCATGCCGGTTTATGACGAGACGCTCGACGATCCGCGCGGCATGGTCCACATCCGCGACGTCGTCGCGTCTATCACCCGCGTCGCCGGTGAAAAGCCGCGCGGCCGGCGCAAGAACGGAACCGCGACGGTCGGCCACAATTCGATATCGCAACTCGATCTCGGCAGGGTGGAACTCGACAAGACGATCGAGGAACTGAAGCTGCCGCGCGAGGTACTGTTCGTGCCGCCCTCCATGCTGGCCGCCGACCTGATGGCGCGCATGCAGACGCAGCGTATCCAGATGGCGCTCGTCATCGACGAATATGGCGGCACCGACGGTCTCGTCTCGCTGGAGGACATCGTCGAGATGGTCGTCGGCGATATCGAGGACGAGCACGACGACGAGGAAGTTCTGTTCACCGAGGACGCCAACGGCACCATCGTCGCCGACGCCCGCGTCTATCTGGAGGATCTTTCCGATGCGCTGGGCAAGGACTTTCTCGAAGCCGCGCGAACCGAGGACGACGATGTCGACACAATCGGCGGCCTGATCTTCTCCCTTCTCGGGCGCATTCCGGTGCGCGGCGAGGTCATCGCGTCCTTCGCCGGTTACGAGTTCCAGGTCCTCGAGGCCGATCCACGCCGCATCAAGCGCGTGCGCATCCTGCGCGCCAAGCGCCGTGCGACGCGCCGCGATCCGCAGGGACGGGAGCTTCCGGTGCCCCAGCAGGACGCCGTGCCCGAGGCCGAACCCGTCGCCACTGCCGAAACGGCGCTAAAGTCGGCGGAAAATGCGGGGTGACATCGCTTCGGCGATGCTTGGCTGATAAGTCTCCAAACTGAGATGATTCGCCTTCGGACCCGCTGATGGAGCGTCTGGCCAACCGCATAGTGCTGATGACCGGCTGGAAACGCGCGCTGCTTGCGTTCGGTGCCGGAGCGGCGGCTGTTCTCGGCCAGGCGCCGTTGCACGCCTTCGTCGTCTGTTTCCTGTCATTCCCGATTCTCGTCTGGATGATCGACGGCGCCATCGCGCGGCCCTCGCGGTCCTGGATCGCCATGGCGTGGCCCGCATTCGCGACCGGTTGGCTGTTCGGCTTCGGCTATTTCGTTGCGGGGCTCTGGTGGGTCGGCAATGCGCTCTTTGTCGATGCCGAGGAGTTCATCTGGCTCTGGCCTTTCGCGGTAACCCTGATCCCCGCGCTTCTCGCCGTGTTCTACGGTCTGGCCGCCGTCCTCGCCCGTATTCTGTGGTCGGACGGTCTCGGCCGGATCGCCGCGCTTGCCTTCGGTTTCGGTGTCGCCGAGTGGCTGCGCAGCTTCGTCCTGACCGGCTTTCCCTGGAATGCCGTCGGCTATGCCGCCATGCCCGTGCCGATCCTGATGCAGCCGGCCGCCGTCCTCGGCGTCTTCGGCATGAACGCGCTTGCCGTTTTCGCCTTTTCCCTGCCGGCGGCGATGGCGCAGGGCGCGCGCCGCGCGGGTCTGGCCGCCGCGATGCTGGTTGTCCTTGTCGCCGCGGACGCCGGCTACGGATACTGGCGGCTGGCGGATGCGAGTGAACCGGAAGCCGGCGCGCCGCTGGTGCGCATCGTCCAGCCGGCGATCGACCAGTCGGAGAAGTGGGACAGGGCCAAGCGCAACGAGATCTTCGACATGCTGATCGCGCTGACCGAAAAGCCGGGACCCACGGGCGGCACGCCCGATATCGTGATCTGGCCGGAAACCTCTGTTCCCTTCCTCCTGACGGAAGCGCCGCAGGCCGTCGCGGCGATCGCGGCTGCGCTCGCGCCGGGTCAGGTCCTGCTCGCCGGAGCGGCACGCCTCGGCGAGGTCGACCGGGCCGACGGCATGCCAACCTACTACAATTCCATTCTCGCGCTCGACAGCGACGGCGTGATCTTCGATGCCGCCGACAAGAAGCACCTCGTGCCCTTCGGCGAATACCTGCCGCTGCGGCCGCTGCTCGAACGCATCGGCCTGAAGGCGATCGCCGCCGCAGCCGATCGCGGCTATTCGCCGGCGGAGCGGCGGCGTGCGCTGTCGCTACCCGGCGGCGTCGTTGTCCTGCCCTCGGTCTGCTACGAAGCCATCTTCCCCTATGAAGCGGAAGCCGAGGGCGAACCGGCGACGGTGATGGTCAATGTGACCAATGACGCGTGGTACGGCGACACGCCGGGACCCTATCAGCACGCCCATCAGGCGCGCATTCGCGCCGTCGAGAACGGTCTGCCCATGCTTCGCGCGGCTAATAACGGCGTCTCGGCGATCTACGATGCCCTTGGGCGGCAGTCCGCCGCACTGGGCTATGGCCCGCAAGGCGCCGTCGAGGCGCGGCTGCCGCAGGCACTGGCCCCGACCTGGTATGCGCGGCAGGGCCTTTTCACGTTCTGGGGCCTGATCGCGGCGCTGGCATTGGCCGCCTTCATCGGCCGGTATGAGGAACTCCGGCACACCTTCAGGCATTAATCATGTTGATTAACGCGCTTTGAATCGCGTGAAATTGGCTGTTATGCTACGCTACGTGATGTCGGCTCCGCTGCCGTCACTCTGGTCCTTGGAAATAAAAATGATAAACAGCCGCTGGTCGGCAAGGGCAATTAATGACCGCGAACAAAAAGCAACCCAATCCGATCGACATTCACGTTGGCGGACGTATCCGCTTGCGGCGTACGATGATGGGAATGAGCCAAGAGAAGCTCGGCGAGCAATTGGGAATCACCTTTCAGCAGGTGCAGAAATACGAAAAGGGAACCAACCGCGTCGGCGCCAGCCGGCTGCAGAACATCGCCGCCATTCTTGGCGTCCCGGTTTCCTTCTTCTTCGAGGATGCGCCTGGCGACAGCGTGACGTCCGAAGTCGGCGGCATGAATGAGAGCTCGTCGTCCTATGTCGTGAATTTCCTGTCGAGTGCCGAGGGATTGCAGCTCAACCGGGCGTTCGTGCGCATTTCGGACCCCAAGGTGCGCCGCCGTATCATCGATCTCGTCAAGGCGCTCGCGGCCGAATCCGACGACGGTTGAACGACGCGGCCAATGGATATGCACTTATCCTTATATCTTTAAGCGAATCCCGCTTTTTGCTTGACCGAAATTCGTCACTTGCCTAACGAGGGCGGACTTTGCGCCGCCGTTCGGTCTAGGCGCGTTTGACAAAGCGGGGACATTATCCATGGCGCGTCAGGACTATCTTTTCACCAGCGAATCCGTCTCCGAGGGGCATCCCGACAAGGTGTGCGACAGGATCTCCGACGAGATCGTCGATCTGGTCTATCGCGAGGCGCGCAAGCATGGCGAAGAGGAAAAGTGGCGCGTACGCGTGGCCTGCGAAACCCTGGCGACCACCAACCGCGTGGTGATCGCCGGCGAGGTCCGTGTGCCTGAGACCATGCTCAAGAAGGACAAGGCCGGCAATTTCGTCACCGACGCAACCGGCCATCCGATGGTCAATCCGTCGAAATTCCGGTCCGCCGCCCGTCGCGCGATCCGTTCCATCGGATACGAACAGGACGGTTTCCACTGGAAGACCTGCCGCATCGACGTGCTGCTGCACGGCCAGTCGGCGGATATCGCCCAGGGCGTGGACAACGCCTCCGACAAGCAGGGCGAGGAAGGCGCGGGCGATCAGGGCATCATGTTCGGCTATGCCTGCAACGAGACGCCGGATCTGATGCCGGCGCCGATCTTCTACGCCCACAAGATCCTCGAATTGCTCGCCGAAGCCCGCCACGCGGGCGAGGGCGATGCCGCGATGCTCGGCCCCGATGCCAAGTCGCAGGTCACCGTGCGCTACAAGGACGGCAAGGCCGCCGAGGTGGTCTCCATCGTGCTGTCCACGCAGCACATGGACGACAGCTGGGACAACAAGAAGGTCCGCTCTGTCGTCGAACCCTATATCCGCGAGGCGCTGGGCGAACTGCCGATCGCCGATGACTGCGTCTGGTACATCAACCCGACCGGCAAGTTCGTCATCGGCGGCCCGGACGGCGACGCCGGCCTGACCGGCCGCAAGATCATTGTCGACACCTATGGCGGCGCCGCGCCGCATGGCGGTGGCGCCTTCTCCGGCAAGGACACCACCAAGGTGGACCGTTCCGCCGCCTATGCCGCGCGCTATCTCGCCAAGAACGTTGTCGCCGCAAAGCTCGCCGACAAGTGCAACATCCAGCTTTCCTACGCCATCGGCGTCGCGCAGCCGCTGTCGGTCTATGTCGACACCTACGGCACCGGCAAGGTCGATGATGCCGCGATCGAGACGGCTCTGCGCGAGGTCATGGACCTCTCGCCGACCGGCATCCGCAAGCATCTCGATCTCAACAAGCCGATCTACGCCAGGACCGCGGCCTACGGCCATTTCGGCCGCAAGCCCGGCCGTGACGGATCCTTCTCCTGGGAGAGGACCAACCTGGTCAAGCCGCTGAAGGCCGCGCTCGGCGTGAAATGACCGAAGAGAAGCGACGCTCCCGGGCAACCGAGGCGTTTTTCGGTCGCCGCCGCGGCAAAACGTTGAAGCCGCGCCAGGCGGAACAACTCGGCCGCCTTCTACCGGCGTGGAAGATCGACCTGACGGAACCCGCCCCTGCGGCTCTTGCCGACCTGTTCGATCATTCGCCGGAGCTTGTCCTCCTCGAAATCGGCTTCGGCGGCGGAGAGCATCTGCTGCATCGTGCGCTCGAAAACCCGGAAACGGGCTTCATCGGTGTCGAGCCCTTCGTGAATTCCATGGCGAAATTCGTCGCGGCGGCGGGCGATGCGGGCGTGACCAATGTCCGCCTTTACGACGATGACGCGACGCAGCTGCTCGACTGGCTGCCCGATGCGTGCCTGGACGGGATCGATCTGCTCTATCCCGATCCGTGGCCGAAGATGCGGCATTGGAAGCGGCGCTTCGTCAACGAGGTCAATCTCGACCGCTTCGCGCGTGTCCTTAAGCCCGGCGCGCGCTTCCGCTTCGCCTCCGACATCGACACCTATGTCAACTGGACGCTCCGGCACATATACGCCCATCCGGACTTCGACTGGCCGGCGCGCAATGCATCCGACTGGCGCACGCCCTATGAAGGCTGGCCCGGCACGCGTTACGAGGCCAAGGCGCTGCGCGAAGGCCGGACGCCGGCCTATCTCACATTTCGGCGCAAATAGCGGTCACTTGGCCGAGGCCAACTGCAAGGGTCCGCGTCGCGGCACGATATGGACGACCGAGTATCCGTTCCGCTTCAGCTCCGCGAGGAAGCCCGGCAGCATCGCAGCCGTGCGCGCTTGCAGGTCATGGAACAGGATGATGCCGCCGCCCTTGCGCCGAAGCGACGCCATGGTGCGCGCCGAAACCTGTTGTGGCCCTGATTTGAAATAGTCTTTGGAATCGATGTCCACATCGAGAACGACGACGCCGCGCGACGCCATATAGGAGCGAAGCCGGCTGGTATCGGCGAGGTAGGGGAACCGGAAGAACCTGACCGGCCCGCCGCCGGCGGCCCGGATCGCATCCTCGCCGCGCTTGATCTCGGCCACCGCCCGATCGAAGCTCATATGCGCAAGGTTCGGATGGCCCCATGTATGGCTGCCGATCGAATGCCCCCGGCCTGCCACCTTGCGAACGGTCTCGGGATGGCTCTTCGCCATCTGGCCAACCATCAGGAAGGTCGCCTTCACGCCGAACTGGTCGAGCGTCTTGAGAATGGAATCGGTGCGTCCCGGCACCGGCCCGTCGTCGAAAGTCAGGATCACTTCACGCGGCTTCAGACGGATGTCGTAGACATTCGAAACGGAAATGGTCCGCCCGGCGAGCCGCCCCTTTCGCGGTAGCACGTCATCGAAAGGCGCCCGTCCGGGCCTGACGAAGGCGGAGGCGACTTCGGTGCTGCCGGCTTCGGGAGATTTGCGGAATTTGTCCGGGGTTTGGCTGCTCGCGCAACCGGCGATGAGGAGGGCGCCGAGCAGCGGCGGCAGAAGGCGCTGGAACATGGGACTCGCACGGTCTGTTTCGCCCGTTTGTTTTCGCCGATTATGGTTAATGGACCCTTTCGGCCCGTCGCGGGCCTGCCGCGCCGCTGAAAGTTCGCGCCCCTTGCGCTTTGTCCGCGCGGGGCGTATATGGAGTTCAAATTCTTGGTCTTTTGAACAAGGGTGGGCCCGCAAGGACCCGCTCTTTTTGTTTTAGCGGTGAGGAACACACCAAATTGAGCGACGCATATCTGGCGCCGATCGAAAATGACGAACAGCGCATCGTCCGCGAGACGGGCGTGGATGCGCGCGTCGCGTCGATCGTCGAGCCCGTGCTCAATTCGGCCGGCTACCGGCTGGTCCGCGTCCGCCTGTCCGGAATGAACGGACTGACGCTTCAGATCATGGCCGAGCGTGCCGACGGCACCATGACCGTCGAGGATTGCGAGAACGTGTCGCGCATGATCTCGCCTCTGCTCGACGTCGAGGATCCGATCGACCGGGCCTATCACCTTGAAGTGTCATCGCCCGGCATCGACCGGCCGCTTGTGCGCATGTCCGATTTCGCGCGCTGGAGCGGCCATATGGCGAAGATCGACACGTCGGTGATTGTCGCGGGGCGCAAGCGCTTTCGCGGCACGATCACCGGACTTTCGCAGGACAGCGTCACGCTGGAATCCGACAAGGCCAGCTTCGGCGATTCGATGGTCGCGGATATCCCGCTCGACACGATCGCCGATGCACGGCTGATCCTGACCGATGATTTGATCCGCGCCGCGCTGAAGGCCGACAAGGCTGCCCGCCAGGCGCGTGGACTGGAACTGGAAGACGAGGACTCCGTATCCGACGACGATACGGACAACTGAAGGCCCACAGGAGACCGCAATGGCTGTCAGTGCAAACAGGTTGGAACTTCTTCAGATCGCCGATGCCGTGGCGCGCGAGAAGCTCATCGACAAGGACATCGTGATCGGCGCAATGGCCGATGCCATTCAGAAGGCCGCGAAGTCCCGCTACGGGCAGGAAACGAATATCCGCGCCGATATCAACACCAAGACCGGCGAGATCAAGCTGCAGCGTCTTCTTGAGGTCTCCGAGACCGTCGAGGACTCGGCGACGCAGATTTCCATCGAGCAGGCCCGCGACCGCAACCCGGACGCCCAGCCCGGTGACTTCATCGCCGAACAGTTGCCGCCGCTCGATTTCGGCCGTATCGCCGCACAATCCGCCAAGCAGGTCATCGTGCAGAAGGTCCGTGAGGCCGAGCGCGACAACCAGTATGACGAGTTCAAGGACCGCGTCGGCGAGATCGTCAACGGATCGGTCAAGCGCGTCGAATACGGCAATGTGATCGTCGATCTCGGCCGCGCCGAGGCGATCATCCGCCGCGACGAACTGATCCCGCGCGAGACCTACCGCTATGGCGACCGTGTGCGCGCCTATGTCTATGACGTGCGCCGCGAACAGCGCGGTCCGCAGATCTTCCTGTCGCGCACCCATCCGCAGTTCATGGCGAAGCTGTTCCAGATGGAAGTGCCGGAAATCTACGACGGCATCATCGAGATCAAGTCTGTCGCCCGCGACCCCGGTTCGCGCGCCAAGATCGCCGTCGTCTCGCGCGATTCGGCCATCGACCCGGTCGGCGCTTGCGTCGGCATGCGCGGCTCCAGGGTCCAGGCGGTCGTCGCCGAATTGCAGGGCGAGAAGATCGACATCATTCCTTGGCAGCCCGATGCGGCGTCCTTCATCGTCAACGCGCTGCAGCCGGCCGAAGTCGCCAAGGTCGTCCTCGACGAGGATGCCGAGCGCATCGAGGTCGTCGTGCCGGACGAGCAGCTGTCGCTGGCCATCGGCCGCCGCGGCCAGAACGTCCGTCTTGCCTCGCAATTGACCGGCTGGGATATCGACATCCTGACCGAGGAAGAGGAATCGGCGCGCCGTCAGAAGGAATTCGTCGAGCGCTCGAACCTGTTCATGGAATCGCTCGATGTCGACGAGATGGTCGGCCAGGTCCTGGCCTCGGAAGGCTTCACCTCGATCGAGGAAGTCGCCTATGTCGATGCCGAGGAAGTCTCCTCCATCGAGGGCTTCGATGAGGAAACCGCCGCCGAGATCCAGACCCGCGCGCGCGAGCACCTCGACCGCATCGAGGCGGAAAACGACGAGAAGCGCAAGACTCTGGGCGTCGCAGACGAAATTCGCGAAGTTCCCGGCATCACCACCGCGATGATGGTCGCGCTCGGCGAGGAAGGCATCAAGTCGATGGAAGACTTCGCCGGCTGTGCCTCCGACGATCTCGTCGGCTGGCGCGAGCGCAAGGATGGCGAGACGACGTTCCATGACGGCGTCCTGACGCCGTTCGGCGTCAGCCGCGTTGATGCCGAGGAAATGGTCGTCGCCGCGCGTCTCGCCGTCGGCTGGATCACCGAGGAGGACCTGCGCGCCTCCGAGGAGGAAGTCGAGGGCGAAGGCGAAGAGGAAGCCGTGGAAGAAGCTCCGGTCTCGACCGGCGTGATCTTCGACGCCTGAGACGAACGATGCGCGCGCGGACGGAGATAACGGCACTTGGGCGGGATCGCAGGCAAGAAGGACGACATGAACGACCGCACCTGCATCGTGACCGGGAAGGCCGGGTCCGTGGACGACATGATCCGCTTCGTGGCGGGTCCCGACGGGACGGTCGTCCCTGACCTGAAGCGCAATCTGCCGGGTCGTGGCTGTTGGGTCACGGCCAGGCGGGACCTCGTCGACAAGGCCGTTGCGAAGAAACTGTTTCGCCGCGGTCTGAAACAGGAAGTGTCCGCCGATCTTGAACTCGGCGCCCTCGTCGATCATCTGATAGCTAGGCGCGCGCTCGGCCAACTGGGTCTGACACGCAAGGCCGGCGGTGCCGTCACGGGACACGCCCAGGTCGACAAGGCAGTGCGAAGCGGCATGGCGATCGCCGTTCTGCACGATCCGTCCGCGGCTGCGGACGGCGTGCGCAAGATTGACCAGGCCCGGACATTCGTCCGCCGTATGGAAGGGCCTGATATACCCGCGTTCAAATCCTTTGCCGAGGGCGAATTGGATTTGGCATTGGGCGCGGGAAATGTGATACATGCTGCGATACTTGACGGACAGCCGGGACGTGCCGCACTGCGGCACCTTGTGTTTCTCGACCATTTCCGGCATTCCAGCGCAGAAAATGACAGATCAGGCGGTTCGAGCGAAAAGACCGCAAAGGACATGACTACGGAATGAGTGATACGACAGACGACAAGAAGACAGGCGCGGACGGCAAACGCACGCTGACGCTGAAACGCTCCGGCGGTGACAAGAGCACCGTCCGGCAGAATTTCAGCCACGGCCGCACGAAGTCGGTTGTCGTCGAAACGCGCAAGCGCAAGTTTACGCGGCCCGACGAAAAGCCGGCCGGCTCCGTTGCGTCCGGCGTAAAGCCACGCGCAGCCGCACCGGCTCCGGCGCCCGAGGCGCCGAAGCCCGCCGCTCCGCGTCCCGCGCCGGCGGCCGACGATCGTAGCGGCGTTGTGCTGAACCAGCTCTCCGATAACGAGTTGGAAGCACGCAAGCGCGCGCTGGAAGAGGCCAAGGCCCGCGAGGTCGAGGATCGTCAGCGTGCGGCCGAAGAGGCCAAGCGTCGCGCCGAGGAAGATGAGCGCCGTGCGCAGGAGCGTGCCGAATCCGAACGCCGTCAGCGCGAGGAAGAAGAGCGCCTTGCCGCCGAGAAGGCCGCGCGCGAACGCGCCGAGGTCGAGGCCGCCAAGCGTGCGCCGGAAGCCGAAGAGGAAAAGCCCGCAGCGGCCGCCAAGAGCGGACGCCGTGCAGCGGGCGACGCGGACGACGGACGCGGTGGTCCGCGCCGGTCCAGCCGCGCCGTCGAAGCGCCGCCGAAGCCGGCGCCGCGCCGCGAGGATGAACGCCGTCGCGGCAAGCTGACCCTGTCGAATGTCGGCGCCGACGCCGAAGGGCGTTCGCGCTCGCTGTCGGCCATGCGTCGTCGCCAGGAGAAGTTCAAGCGCTCCATGGCGTCGAACGAGCCGCGCGAGAAGATTTCCCGCGAGGTGCAGCTGCCCGAGACCATCACGATTCAGGAACTTGCCCAGCGCATGGCCGAACGCGCCGTCGATGTGGTCAAGTATCTGATGAAGGAAGGTCAGATGATGAAGCCCGGCGATCTGATCGACGCCGATCTGGCCGAACTCATCGCTGGCGAATTCGGACATACCGTCCGGCGCGTCACCGAGGCCGATGTCGAGGAAGGCATCTTCGACGTCGAGGACAATCCCGACGACATGCGGCCGCGTCCGCCGGTCGTGACCATCATGGGTCACGTCGATCACGGCAAGACCTCGCTGCTCGATGCGATCCGCAACGCCAATGTGGTGTCCGGCGAAGCCGGCGGCATCACCCAGCATATCGGCGCCTATCAGGTCGAGAAGGACGGTCAGAAGATCACCTTCCTCGACACGCCGGGACACGCCGCCTTCACGGCGATGCGCGCGCGCGGTGCCCAGGCCACCGATATCGCCATCCTCGTGGTCGCGGCGGATGACAGCGTCATGCCGCAGACGATCGAATCGATCAATCACATCAAGGCGGCCGGCGTGCCGATGATCGTGGCGATCAACAAGATCGACAAGCCGGACTCCGATGCGCAGAAAGTGCGCACCGAACTGCTCCAGCACGAGGTCTTCGTGGAATCCATGGGTGGTGAAATCCAGGATGTCGAGGTCTCGGCGCTCAAGGGCACCAATCTCGACGGCTTGCTCGAGGCGATCCTGCTGCAGTCGGAACTCCTCGAACTCAAGGCTAATCCGAACCGCACGGCCGAAGGCGTGGTCATCGAGGCCAAGCTGGACAAGGGCCGCGGTTCGGTTGCGACCGTGCTCGTTCAGGCCGGTACGCTCAGGACTGGCGACATCGTCGTCGCCGGCGACGAGTCGGGCCGTGTCCGCGCGATCATCAACGATCGCGGCGAGCAGTTGAAGGAAGCCGAGCCGTCGCTTCCGGTCGAGATACTCGGTCTCAGCGGAACGCCGCAGGCCGGCGACCGTGTCGCCGTGGTCGATTCGGAAGCGCGTGCCCGCGAAATCTCCGAGTACCGCCAACGCGTGTCGCGTGAAAAGGCGGTTGCCCGCCAGGCTGGTTCGCGCGGTTCGCTCGAGCAGATGATGGCCCAGGCCCGCGACAACGAGCTGGCCGAGTTCCCGCTTGTCATCAAGGGCGATGTGCAGGGTTCCGTGGAGGCGATCCTCGGTGCGCTCGATAAGCTTGGCACCGACGAGGTCCAGGCCCGCATCGTCCATTCGGGTGCAGGCGGCATCACCGAGACCGACGTCTCGCTTGCCGAATCCACCGGCGCCGCGATCATGGCGTTCAACGTCCGTGCCAACAAGCAGGCCCGCGAAGCCGCCGAAGCCAACGGCGTCGAGATCCGCTACTACAACATCATCTACAACCTGCTGGATGATGTGAAGGCGGCCATGTCCGGCCTGCTTTCACCGGAACGTCGCGAGACCTTCCTCGGCAATGCCGAGATCCTGGAGGTGTTCAACATCACCAAGGTCGGCAAGGTTGCCGGTTGCCAGGTCACCGAAGGCAAGGTCGAGCGTGGAGCCGGCGTGCGCCTCGTGCGCGACAATGTCGTGATCCACGAGGGCAAGCTGAAGACGCTCAAGCGCTTCAAGGACGAAGTTGCGGAAGTGCCGGTCGGCCAGGAATGCGGCATGGCGTTCGAGAACTACGACGACATCCGTGCCGGCGACGTGATCGAGTGCTTCCGCGTCGAGGAAATCGCCCGGACGCTCTGACGCCGGGCGCGACGTGAAATCCGAGTCGGGCCGGTAGCGATACCGGCCCGCCGCTTTTTGGGGGCGAAGGCGTGGAGCAGGATGATCCCGACAGCGGCCAGCCGATCCGAACCTTTACTTACCGCCTGACGCCGCAAGACGCTTACGCATGGGTCTCCATCCCGCGCCCCTATTCGGGCGCCGGAAAATTTCTTTCCATCCTCTGGCTGATGCTGGCCGGTGTCGCGATGGGGCTGCTTCCGGAAAGCATCGTCGGCGCGGATCGTTCCCTGCGGTGGTGGGCGATTGGAGGAGGACTTCTCCTCTTCCAGTTCGCGGTCCTCGTCCTGGTCTTCAATCTGCGCCTCCGGCGGCGTGCCCGCCGGCTGGTGCCGGCGCCATGCGATGTTGAACTGGAGGAATGGGGCGATCATCTCTGCGAGAAGCGCGACGGCCGCACAACCGAGGTGCCGCTCGAAACGATCGCGTCGGTGATGCGCACCGAGCGTCACGTCTTCATCGATGCGCCGGACGATATCCTGATCATCCCCGCGCGCGCCTTCGAGGACACCGGCGAGATGGTTGCCTTCGCCGAGGGTTGGGAGGAGGCCGCCCGCGACCCCGAGACGTTCCTTTACGGCGCAAAGGGTGGCGAAAACCGATAACCGGCGTTATGACGCGCCAAACGCTCTCCGGTCCGATCCCGCGGGGCGAACAAAACAGAGTAAGCCAATGTCACGTTCTGAACAGTCGAAGGGGCCGTCCCAGCGCCAATTGCGTGTCGGCGAACAGGTTCGCCACGCCCTCACCGAAATCCTGCAGCGCGGCGAAGTCCGCGATCCGATCCTCGAAGGCTCGGTGATCTCGGTCAACGAGGTGCGCATGTCGCCGGACCTCAAGATCGCTACGGCCTATGTCACGGCGCTTGGACGCGAGGACATGGACCCCGTCATCAAGGCGCTCGCCGCCAACGCGAAATTCATTCGCGGCCGCGTCGGCCCGTCCTTGCGCCAGATGAAATACATGCCGCAATTCCGCTTCCGCGCCGATACCAGCTTCGACAATTTCTCGAAGATCGACGAATTGCTGCGGTCTCCCGAGGTTGCGCGCGATCTCGACCACGGGGAGGGAGACGAGAACGAGTGAGGGCGGGCGAAGCGGCAACCTGCTGGCTGTGCGACCGGGCGCTCGGGCCCCGCGTCGAATGGCACCACCCGGTGCCGAAAAGTCGCGGCGGCCGGGACACGGTCCCAGTCCATCCGATCTGCCACGCCACGCTGCATCGCCATTTCTCCAACACGGAGCTTGCGATCTTCGGCGACGATGTCGCGGCGCTGAGACGACAGGAGAAGGTCGCGCGCTTCCTGCGCTGGATCGACCGCAAGCCGCCAGAATTTCACGCGCCGACCCGCAAGCGGCGCAACTCGATATAGAATCCGCCGCGCCTTCGCCGGCGGATGCATGAACGGACAGGAAAAACATGGGTCGCAGAAAGAAAAAGGGCCGTCCGGTATCGGGCTGGCTGGTGCTCGACAAGCCGCTCGGCATGGGGTCGACCGACGCCGTCTCGAAGATCAAATGGCTGTTCAAGGCGGAGAAGGCGGGCCATGCGGGCACGCTCGACCCGTTGGCCTCCGGCATCCTGCCGATCGCGCTCGGCGAGGCGACCAAGACGGTGCCCTACGTGATGGACGGCGCCAAGGTCTATCGCTTCACCGTCGCGTGGGGCTCGGAGACGGCGACCGACGATGCCGAGGGCGAGGTGCTCAAGACCTCGGACGACCGTCCGGCCCGCGATGACATCGAGGCGATCCTCGGAGATTACACCGGCACGATCCAGCAGAAGCCGCCGGCCTATTCGGCGATCAAGATCGCCGGCGAGCGCGCCTATGATCTCGCCCGCGAGGGCGAAGCCGTCGACATTCCGGCCCGCGAGATCGAGATCGAGAGCCTGGAGATCGTCAGCCACGAGGACGGGCGCACCGCCTTCGAGGTCGATTGCGGCAAGGGAACCTATGTCCGTGCTCTTGCCCGCGACATGGGGCGCGATCTCGGCTGCTACGGCCATGTCGTCGAATTGCGTCGCACGGTCGTCGAACCCTTCGACGAGGAAGACGCGGTTTCGCTCGGGGAACTGGAAAAGGCCGTCGCCGAGGCCGAAGCGTCCGTGGCCTCCGAAGGCGAGGAGGATGAAATTGTCGAGGAGCGCCTGAAAGCGCGGTTCGCGGCGCTCGATCCGGTTCTCCTGGATACCGGCGAGGCGATGGATGGTTATCCGCAGGTCGTCATGTCGGGAGATCAGGCGAACCGCATTCGTCTTGGCAATCCGGTGATCCTGCGCGGCCGCGACGCGCCGCTGCCCGCCGAAGACGCCTGTGCTTTCGAACATGGCAGGCTGATCGCCATCGGCGAAATCGCCGGCGGCGAGTTCCGGCCGCGCCGCGTCATCAAGACCTGACCTGCCGCGCGGGATCGCAAGAATGCGACCTGCCGGATCGCTGCGCCGATAGCGTCTCGCATGCGCCTTGTGCTGGTGTAGCGAAACAAACAAACGAAAGGATCTCACCATGATCGAGAAACGGGATTTCTACATTGACGGCAAATGGGTCGCGCCGCGCGCGCCCAATGATTGCGACGTCATCGATCCGGCTACGGAAGAGGCCTGCGCCGTCATTTCGCTGGGCGCGAAAGCCGATGTCGACGCTGCCGTCGCGGCCGCGCGCCGCGCTTTCCCGGCCTGGGCGGCGACGCCGCTTGAAACCCGCATCGCGCTGCTGGAAAAGCTCGACGCCATCATGCAGCGCCGCATCGGCGAACTCGGCGAGGCGATCTCGCTGGAAATGGGCGCGCCGATCGATTTCGCCACCAACGATCAGGCGGCCTGTGGCCCGTGGCACATGAGCGGCTTCCTGGAAGGTGCGAAGCACATCGCGTGGGAAGAACCCTTCGCCGACGGACAGGTGATCGTGCGCGAGCCGATCGGCGTCTGCGGCCTCATCACGCCGTGGAACTGGCCGATCAACCAGATCGCGCTGAAGGTCTATCCCGCGCTTCTGACCGGCTGCACCTGCATTCTGAAACCCTCGGAGATCGCGCCGCTCTCGGCGCTCCTGTTCGCGGAATTCGTCGACGAGGCGGGTTTCCCGGCGGGCGTGTTCAATCTCGTCAATGGCGACGGTCCGGGCGTCGGTGAGGCAATGTCCCACCACCCCGATATCGACATGATGTCGTTCACCGGGTCCACTCGCGCCGGGACGGCCGTTTCCAAAGGCGCGGCCGAAACGGTCAAGCGCGTCACGCTGGAGCTTGGCGGCAAGTCGCCCAACATCATCTTCTCCGATGCCGACCTGCCGCGCTCCATCCGCCGCGGTGTCAATCACTGCATGGAGAACACCGGCCAGTCCTGCAACGCGCCGACCCGCATGCTGGTCGAACGCCCGGTTTACGAAGAGGCGGTCGATCTGGCCCGGCAGTCCGCCGAGGCCGTCGGCGTCGGCAATCCGCGCGAGCATGGAAATCATATCGGCCCTCTCGTCTCGCAGGCGCAGCTCGACAAGGTCCAGGGCCTGATCGAGACCGCCATTTCGGAAGGCGCGCGCCTCGTCACGGGCGGCATGGGCCGCCCGGACGGCGTCAATCGCGGCTTCTATGCGCGCCCGACGGTCTTCGCCGACGTGGATAACGGGATGACGATCGCACGCGAGGAGGTCTTCGGTCCGGTGCTGGTCATGATCCCCTTCGAGGGCGAGGAAGAGGCTGTCGCCATCGCCAACGACACGCCTTACGGCCTTGCCGCCTATCTATCGACGGGCGACGCCGAAAAGGGCCAGCGCGTCGCGCGGCAATTACGCGCCGGCATGGTCCGCGTCAACGGCGCCGGCTTCTCCGCCGGCCATCCCTTTGGCGGCTACAAGCAGTCCGGCAACGGCCGCGAAGGCGGTCGCTGGGGCATCGAGGATTTTCTGGAGGTCAAGATCGTCAGCGCGCGCTAGCCGGCGAAGCGTCATGTCGAGCGGTATCTCCGGAAACCCTCGACATTTGGCCTTTCATCGCTTATATGCGCGCCAGCATTCCAGAAATGCGAAACACGGCCCCTGCTGGACGACATCCCGGCACAGGGCGGCTCACCCGAACAAAAAAGGGGCTTGGCCCCGAAATAGAAAGGACACACGATGTCGATTACGCCTGAGCGCAAAGCCGAACTTATCCAGAAATTCGCGACCAAGGAAGGCGACACAGGTTCGCCGGAAGTCCAGGTGGCGATCCTCACCGAACGGATCACCAACCTGACCGAACACTTCAAGGGCCACAAGAAGGACAACCATTCCCGCCGTGGCCTCCTGAAGATGGTTTCGCAGCGCCGCAGCCTTCTGGACTATGTGAAGCGCATTGACGTGGCACGGTATCAGACGCTGATTTCCGAACTCGGCATTCGCCGCTAACAAATTGACGGACCGGTCCTGCCGGTCCGTCTTTGCCATTCCGGGGCATTAACCGGAAAACACCGGCCGGCGGACATCGTTGCCGCCGCCAGACCCGAGGGAGCTTCGGGGCAGGATTGCCGGCTGCTTGAGACCGTTCCAAGCATCCTGTCGTCTTGCCCGTCGCTCGTTCAGAACGAAGACAGGGGCGATCCGCGCGATAACGCAGCGGATGCGTTCCGCATAACAAGGACAAGACATGTTCAATCATCACAAGGTCGAAATCGACTGGGGCGGCCGCCCGCTCATTCTCGAAACGGGCAAGGTCGCCCGTCAGGCGCATGGCTCGGTCATCGCCACCTACGGCGAGAGCGTCGTTCTGGCCACCGTCGTCTCCGCCAAGGAGCCGAAGCCCGGCCAGGATTTCTTCCCGCTGACCGTCAACTACCAGGAAAAGACCTTCGCGGCCGGCAAGATCCCCGGCGGCTTCTTCAAGCGTGAAGGCCGCCCGTCGGAGAAGGAAACGCTGACCTCGCGTCTGATCGACCGCCCGATCCGCCCGCTTTTCCCCGACGGCTACAAGAACGACACCCAGGTCGTCCTCACCGTTCTGCAGCATGATCTGGAAAACGATCCGGACGTCCTCGCCATGGTCGGCGCTTCCGCTGCGCTGACGCTCTCCGGCGTTCCCTTCATGGGCCCGATCGGAGGCGCGCGCGTCGGCTACATCAACGGCGAATATGTGCTCAACCCGCATATCGACGAGATGGAGGAAAGCGAACTCGATCTGGTCGTCGCCGGCACCACGGACGCCGTTCTGATGGTCGAGTCGGAAGCCAACGAACTGTCCGAGGACGTCATGCTCGGCGCGGTCATGTTCGGCCATCGCTCGATGCAGCCGGTCATCAACGCCATCATCAAGCTGGCCGAAGTCGCCGCCAACGAGCCGCGCGATTTCCAGCCGGAAGATCTCTCCGCCCTCGAAGGCGAGATGGAAGGCCTCGTCGCCTCGGAACTGGCGGAAGCCTACACCATCACCGACAAGCAGGACCGCTACAAGGCCATCGACGCCGCCAAGGCGAAGGTGAAGGCGCATTTCGCGCCCGCCGAAGGCGAGGAAGCCGCATGGACCGGCGAGCAGATCGGCTCGGTCTTCAAGTCGCTTCAGGCCAAGGTGGTCCGCGGCAACATCCTCAAGACCAAGACCCGCATCGACGGCCGCGATCTTTCGACGGTCCGCCCGATCGTGTCGGAAGTCGGCATCCTGCCGCGCACGCACGGTTCGGCCCTGTTCACCCGTGGTGAAACCCAGGCTCTCGTCGTCGCCACGCTCGGCACCGGCGAGGACGAGCAGTTCATCGACGCGCTGACCGGGACCTACAAGGAATCCTTCATGCTGCACTACAACTTCCCGCCCTATTCGGTCGGTGAAGCAGGTCGCATGGGCTCCCCGGGCCGCCGCGAGATCGGCCACGGCAAGCTGGCATGGCGCGCGGTGCACCCGCTCCTGCCGAGCGCCGAGGAATTCCCCTACACGCTGCGCGTCGTCTCCGAGATCACCGAGTCCAACGGCTCGTCCTCGATGGCAACCGTTTGCGGCACCTCGCTGTCGCTGATGGATGCGGGCGTTCCGCTGAAGTCGCCGGTTGCGGGCATCGCCATGGGCCTCATCAAGGAAGGCGAAGACTTCGCCGTCCTGTCCGACATTCTCGGTGACGAGGATCATCTCGGCGACATGGACTTCAAGGTGGCCGGTTCGGCCAATGGCGTGACCTCGCTGCAGATGGACATCAAGATCCAGGGCATCACCGAGGAAATCATGCGCGTCGCTCTCGACCAGGCAAAGGACGGTCGCCTGCACATCCTCGGCGAAATGTCGAAGGCGCTGTCGGAAAGCCGTGCGGAACTGGGCGAATTCGCCCCGCGCATCGAGCAGCTGCAGATCCCGGTCGACAAGATCCGTGACGTCATCGGCTCGGGCGGCAAGGTGATCCGCGAGATCGTCGAGCAGACCGGTGCGAAGATCAACATCGAGGACGACGGCACGGTGAAGATCGCATCGGCCTCCGGCAAGGAGATCGAGGCGGCCAAGAAGTGGATCCACTCCATCGTGGCAGAGCCGGAAGTCGGCGAGATCTACGAGGGCACGGTCGTCAAGACCGCCGATTTCGGCGCCTTCGTGAACTTCTTCGGCCCGCGTGACGGCCTCGTCCACATTTCGCAGCTCGCGCCCGAGCGCGTCGGCAAGACCACCGACGTCGTCAAGGAAGGCGACAAGGTCTTCGTCAAGCTGATGGGCTTCGACGAGCGCGGCAAGGTCCGCCTGTCGATGAAGGTCGTCGATCAGGAGACCGGCAAGGAAAAGCCGCGCGAGGAAAAGGCCGAATAGGTCCTTTCATCCCGGAATGAACAACGACGCGGGGCATTTTGCCCCGCGTTTTTTCTTTGAGGCACGAAATGAGCGGCGCTGTCGAAACCCTGTTCCTGCCCCTGTCGTCCGGCGATATCGACCCGCCGCGCGAAGGCGAGCGCGTCGCTTTTCTCAACGCCGCCGTTCCGCTGTCTGCGCCTGACCCGGCACTCAAGGCCGCGCTTTTGTGCGAGCAGGGCTTTCGCCCGGACTATCTCGCGCTGGAACGTGCCGGTTTCGTCGTGACTGCCGACCTTAATGCGCAAGATGGCAGCCTGGCTGCCGCGCTGGTTCTGGCCGGCAAGCACAAGGGCGAGAACCATGCGATGCTCGCGCGTGCCGCCCGCCTTGTGAAACCCGGAGGCACCATCGCCGTCGCGGGCGACAAGGCACTCGGCATTGCCAGCTTGCGCAAATGGGCCGGAGACCGCGTCGCGATCGAAGGCTCGCTCGCCAAGCACCGCGCCACGGTCTTCTGGTTCGCCGCGCCGGGCGATGAGACCTTCGCCGATGCGTTTACAGCGCCCGCCACCGTGGATGGCCGCTTTGAAACCGCGCCGGGCATGTTCTCCCACACCAGGCCCGATCCCGGCTCCATCCTTCTGGCGCGCCATTTCGATGACCGGATCAAGGGCGCGGTCGCCGATTTCGGCGCGGGCTGGGGCTATCTGGCGGCGCATGTGCTGGAAAAGGGGCGCCCGCAAAGCCTGGCGCTTTTCGAGGCGCATCAGCCCTCGCTGCAGGCCGCAGGGCGCAATCTCGCGGATATCCTTGGCGACGTGACGCTCGAAATGCATTGGGCCGACCTGACATCCGAACCGCTCGACCGCCGCTTCGACTGGATCGTCATGAATCCGCCCTTCCATGCCGGCCGCGGGTCGGAGCCGGATATCGGCAAGGCCTTCATCGCCGCGGCCTCGAAGGCGCTGAAGCCCGGCGGCCGGTTGCTGATGGTCGCCAATCGGAAGCTGCCCTACGAGCAGGCGCTGGCGCAGGGGTTCCGGCACGTGAAGGAAGTAACAGTGGAAGCCGGTTATAAGGTCGTGGAAGCTTTACGCTAGCACGCGCTCGGGCTCGTCGTGCTCTTCGCGGGTGTCCTCGATTGCGACCGGTTTGCCGAAGTAATACCCTTGCATCAGCGTGCAGCCGGCAGCCTCCAGGAGAAGCTTTTGCGCCTCCGTTTCAACGCCTTCGGCCAGCACCGAGACGCCGAGCGCATGTCCGAGATTGACGACCGTGGAAATGACGGCCGCGCCGTTCTCGTGCTCGCCGATCCGCGCCACGAGCGACTGGTCGAGTTTCAGCTTGGTAAAGGGCAATTCGGTCAGGTAGCCGAGATTGGAATAGCCTGTTCCGAAATCGTCGATCGAGATAGCACAGCCAAGATCGCGGATTTCCTGGAACTTCCGGCGCACGGTAAAGTGATCGAGGATCAGGATGTTCTCGGTGACTTCCAGTTCGATCCGTTTCGGCGAGACGCCGTGAGCGCGCATCACTTCTGAAAACCGCGCGACGAAGTCCGGATATTCCAGTTGCTTCGGAGAGACGTTCACGGCGATCGTGACATCCCGCGGGAACCTGGCGATGTCCTCGCACACCCGTTTCAGTACCCACATTCCGATCTGACCGATCAATCCGCATTTCTCGGCGACAGAGATGAACTCCGAGGGCGGAATGTAGCCCTTCTCGGGATGGTTCCAGCGCAAGAGCGCCTCGTACCCGACGACCTCCCCCGAAATGCTCTGCACCTGAGGCTGGTAGACCAGTTCGAAATCGCGCGTATGCACAGTCTTCGCAAGCTCGCTCTCGATCCATTTGCGGTAGGTGTCTGTCCGGGTCATCTCCGGATGGTAGATGGCCCAGTTTCCGAGCCCGCCCGCTCGCGCATTGCTGCGCGCCAGGTTCGTCCGTCTCAGCGCGGTGGCCATGGAACGGTTTTCCGGGCCGAGTTCGACGAGGCCCGCCGTGCAGAAAATCGGTATCACATGGTGGCCCAGGCGGATCGGCCGGGCCATCTCTTCCAGCACGGCCGTCATCACGGCATGCAGTTCGCGTTCGTCATGACTGACCTGGAACGCGAAGGCGAATTCGCTTCCGGTGATCCGCGCCACCGGGCCCAGGTCGCCGACCAGCCGGCGGATACGGTCGCCGATATATCGAAGTATCTCGTCACCGGTCTCCGCGCCATGCACCTGATTGATGTCGCGAAATGTGTCGACCTCGATCGATACGAGCATCCAGCGCATCAGCTTGTGCATATGGCTCTCACCGGATTCTTCCAGGCCCGTGACGGCCTTTTCCAGACCTTCGCGCGAAAGAAGGCCGGTGGCGGAGTCGGTGGCGAGCGCGGCCTCGTAGACTTTCGAGGCTTCGTCGGAGCCGATGAAATAGGCATGTGCACAGCCGGCCCCTGCAAGTGCGGACAGGCCGGCGATAATCGCTGAAATGGCGTTGAAATCGGATGCGCCGGCGGCGTCCAGCTGGTTCATCATCACCGCCCAGAGGCTGAGTGAAGCGGCGCCGAAGCCGCTCGAAAAAATCGTGATCAGCCGGAAAAGACTCGAATGTGCAACGGTAGACCGACTAGACATGACAACCTCGAACATTTCGGAGATTGCCCGTCAAACCCTAATAAGCCGTTGCTTAACAGTCGTTTTTTGGACTGTCGCGGCAGCCTATTTGGGGTCGAGCTTGCGCAGTTCGTCCATCATCGGCATCGACATGATGTTGTACCCCGAATCCACGTAATGAATTTCACCCGTGACGCCCGAGGACATGTCCGACAGCAGATAGAGAGCCGACTGTCCGATTTCCTTGATGTCGACAGTCCGACGGAGGGGAGAATTGCGCTGCTGGTATGAGAAAATCGGCCGTGCGTCGCCGATGCCAGCACCCGCAAGCGTCCGCACCGGCCCCGCCGAGATCGCGTTGACGCGCACCCCGTCTTCGCCGAAATCGGCCGCCAAATACCGCACCATCGCCTCCAGAGCCGCTTTCGCGATGCCCATCACATTGTAGTTCGGCATCACGCGCACCGATCCGCCGTAGGTCAGCGTCAGCACCGATCCGCCCTTGTTGAGCAGCGGTGCGGCAAGCTGTGCGACTTCGGTGAAGGAATAAGCCGAAATCACCATCGTGCGCGTGAAGTTGGCCCGCGTGGTGACGTCGAGATAGCGGCCCCTGAGTTCGTTGCGGTCCGAAAAGCCGATGGCATGAACGAGGAAGTCGATCGATCCCCATTCGGATTTCAGCGTGTCGAAAACGCTTTTGACGCTCTCGATGTCCTCGACATCGCATGGCATGAGCAGTTTCGAGCCGATCTCCTCGGCCAGCGGTTTCACGCGTCTGCCGAATGCATCGCCCTGATAGGTCAGCGCGATCTCGGCGCCCTGGTCGGCCAGTGCCTTGGAGATTCCCCAGGCGATGGAGTGGTCGTTGGCCACTCCCATGATCAAGCCGCGTTTTCCCGCCATTAACCCGTTCATGCTTGCAGTTCCTCTCAGGTCAGCCGTTATGGCGTTGGAAAACCAGGGTGGCGTTGGTGCCGCCGAAGCCGAAGGAGTTGGACAGCACCGTATCGATCTTGGCGTTGTCGATGCGTTCACGCACGATCGGCATGCCTTCGAACTCCGGATCGAGTTCGCTGATATGGGCGCTCTCGCCGATAAAGCCGTTCTGCATCATCAGGATCGAATAGATCGATTCCTGCGCCCCGGCCGCGCCGAGCGAGTGGCCGGTCAGCGATTTCGTCGAGGCGATGTAGGGCATTTCCTCGCCGAAGACCTCGCGGATCGCCGCCATTTCGCGGCTGTCGCCGACGGGCGTCGAGGTGCCGTGCGTGTTGATGTAATCGGCCTTGCCGTCGACGGTCGCCATCGCCTGGCGCATGCAGCGCACCGCGCCTTCGCCGGAAGGCGCCACCATGTCGTAGCCGTCGGAGGTCGCGCCGTAGCCGACGATCTCGGCATAGATCTTCGCGCCACGCGCCTTGGCGTGTTCCAGTTCCTCGAGCACCAGCACGCCCGCGCCGCCGGCGATGACGAAGCCGTCGCGCGCCACGTCATAGGCCCGCGAGGCGGTTGCGGCCGTATCGTTATGCTTCGACGACATCGCGCCCATCGCGTCGAACAGGTTCGACATCGTCCAGTCGAGATCCTCGTGGCCGCCGGCGAAGACCATGTCCTGCTTGCCCCAATGGATCAGTTCGTAGGCGTTGCCGATGCAATGCGCCGATGTCGAGCAGGCCGACGAGATGGAATAGTTGACGCCATGGATCTTGAACCAGGTCGCCAGTGTCGCCGATGCGGTTGACGACATCGCCTTCGGCACCGCGAACGGCCCGATGCGCTTCGGAGACCCTTTCTCGCGGGTGATGTCGGCGGCCTCGACGATCGTGTGGGTCGACGGTCCTCCCGATCCCATGATGATGCCGATCCGGTCATCGGTGATCGTGTCCGTGGTCAGCCCCGCATCGGCGATCGCCTGTTCCATGGCGACGTGGTTCCACCCCGCGCCCTGTGACAGGAATCGCATGGCGCGCCGGTCGACGAGTTCGCTGGGGTCGAGCGTTGGCGCTCCCCAGACCTGGCAGCGGAATCCGCGTTCAGCGAAATCCGGAGAAAAACTGATGCCGGATTTCGCTTCGCGCAGCGAGGCGGTGACCTCTTCGGCATTGTTGCCGATGGATGAAACGATACCCAGCCCTGTAACGACGACGCGTCTCATGAAAGGCTCCCTGGCTTGTGTGGAGGGCGCTGCGGCCCTGCAGGCTGCGTTGTGTCAGGCCGTTTTTTCTTGGAACAGACCGACACGCAAGTCCTTCGCCTGAAAAACCGTTTCGCCGTCGGCCTTGACGAGGCCATCCGCGATCCCGAGCACCAGCCGGCCGCGCATCACGCGCTTGAAGTCGATCTCGTAGCTGACCAGCTTCGTCTTCGGCGTCACCATGCCCTTGAACTTGACCTCGCCCGTCGAGATTGCGCGCCCCTTTCCGGGCTCGCCAAGCCAGCCGAGGAAGAAGCCCGTCAATTGCCAGAGCGCATCGAGGCCGAGGCAGCCGGGCATCACCGGGTCGCCGATGAAGTGGCAGGGGAAGAACCAGAGATCGGGTTTGATGTCGAATTCCGCGCGGATCTGACCCTTGTCGTTCTCGCCGCCGGTCTCGCTGATATTGGTGATCCGGTCGACCATGAGCATCGGCGGAGCCGGCAGCTGCGCATTGCCCGGACCGAACATCTCGCCGCGAGCGCAGGTCATCAACTCCTCGAATGTATAGCTGGATTTCTGGTCAGCCATCGGCCGCTTCTTCCCTTCGTGTTCTTTCAGGCGTCGCGGGAGGGTTCCTCCAGACCCGCGCCTATTGATCGTTCAAGCCATAGCGAATATATGAAGACCACTGCAAGGGACAGAAAAATTCGCTGTTTTGCACGCAAGTTGAAACACGTTATGCGGGAATTGGACGAGGAATTGGCTGAGTCTGGGGTGGAGATCAGGCACAAACTGCAGAGCGCGGGGCTTCGGCCGACGCGGCAACGCGTTGCGCTTGCTGAACTGTTATTCGCTCAGGGTGATCGCCATCTCGCCGCCGAGGACCTGCATGGCGAGGCGCTCGCCTCCGGCGTGCCCGTCTCGCTTGCGACCGTCTACAACACGCTGCACCAGTTCACCGATGCGGGCATGCTTCGCATTCTGTCGGTGGAGGGCTCGCGCACCTATTTCGACACCAACACCTCCGATCACCATCACTTCTATGTCGAGGAGGATGGCGAGGTGATCGACGTTCCGGTCTCGAGCCTCTCGGTTCAGAACCTGCCCGAGCCGCCCGAGGGCATGGAAGTCGCCAACATCGATGTGGTGATCCGGCTGCGCCGCAAGCGCTGAGCCGCGGGCTTTCTCTATCTACTTGATGACTTCGTCCGGATACGCGCCCCAGAGCTCCGCCTGGTTGACGTAGCCGCGAAGCTTGCGGCTCTCGTAGCCGACTTCCAGCTCGCACCAGGCGCCGTCGCAGGATGCGATCTTGCCGACAACGCCCGGTTCAAGATAGGCGACCACGCCGGCCGCGGCGGCAGGCGTGTTGTAGAGAATCACCGTGTCGTCGGGGGAATTTTCTTCGCGCCAGGGCGAAGCGATGGCCGTGCGCTCGCCCGAAAGCAGCGAACTGTGGATCCACCCCGTGGTGCCGTCCGCGTCGCGCACCCGGCGCCAGTTGTCATATTCCTGGATGATCTCCATCGGAATGCCGTTCTTCAGGTACCGGTAGGCGACCGAGTAGTCCGACCCCGGCCCGACGCGCATGTTCACCTTCGTCGCCTTGAGGCTGACGTAACGCGGCAGCGGCAATCCGCTCGCACCGCGATTGATCGAACCGGTCTGCTGCGCGGTCGCCGGCGCGGCGGTCGCGAAGGCGGCAACCGCGATGGCGAGGGCAATGGCGGCTTTCGGCGCGGCGGAGAGGAAGAAACGGGAATACATGCGGTCTCGGCCTTTCGATTTTCCGGGCGGTCGCGGTGCTGCGGAGGGGAGCGTCGCGAACGCGCGCAAAACTCTTTGTCATGGCCCGGCCGCCTTGCTAGAGAACGGCGAACGGGCCGAATTCTATTTTGGTCCCACATTGGTTAATGAGCACTCAACACTTGTCCCGGGCTGGAACAAGAAAGAGCGCGTCCTAGGGAGTGCGAATGCCCCTGAGCCGAAAACCGCTGGTCGTCATCACGCGCAAGCTGCCGGAGGCCGTCGAGGTCCGGATGCGCGAATTGTTCGATGTGCGTCTGAACGAGACCGACCGGCCGATGTCGCGCGAGGAACTGGCCGAGGCGATGGGCATCGCCGAGGTGCTCGTGCCGACCGTCACCGACAGGATCGACGCCGAGCTGATCAGCAGGGCCGGCCCGCAACTGAAGCTGATCGCCAATTTCGGCAACGGCGTCGATAATATCGACGTCAAGGAGGCCCACGCCCACGGACTGACTGTCACCAACACGCCCAATGTCCTCAACGAGGACACGGCCGACATGACCATGGCGCTGATCCTCGCCGTGCCGCGCCGGCTCACCGAAGGCGCGGCGGTGCTGACGGGCGAGGGCGAATGGCAGGGCTGGTCGCCCACATGGATGCTCGGCCGCCGCATTTCCGGCAAGCGCCTCGGCATCGTCGGCCTCGGCCGCATCGGCATCGCGGTGGCGCGTCGCGCCCGCGCATTCGGCCTGTCGATAAATTATCACAACCGCCAGCGCATGTCGGAGTCGATCGAGACCGAGCTTGGCGCGACCTGGTGGGAAAGCCTCGACCAGATGCTCGCCCACATGGACATCGTCTCGGTCAACTGCCCGTCCACACCGGCGACCTTCCATCTCCTGTCGGCGCGCCGGCTCGAACTGCTCCAGCCGACGGCCTATATCGTCAACACGTCGCGCGGCGACGTGATCGACGAGAACGCGCTGATCCGGCTGATCGAGGAGGATCGCATCGCCGGCGCCGGCCTCGACGTCTTCGATAACGAGCCGACTCTCGACCCGCGCCTGCGCGAACTCGCCCGCAAGGGCAAGGTCGTCGTCTCGCCGCATATGAGCTCGGCGACCATCGAAGGCCGCATCGAGATGGGCGAAAAGGTCATCATCAATATCCGCATGATGGCCGATGGCGACCGCCCGCCGGACCGCGTCCTGCCGTCGATGGTGTAAGCCTCAGACCAGCCCCAGCTCCGCGTCGGTCGCGGACGCGTGGTATTTGTCGCGCGGCGGCCAGGGCCGATCCTTCCAATCAGGCGTAAAGACGAAGCTTGAGACCGAGCGGCCCTTCGGCAGCGCGCCATTGCCCGCGCCGAGCGCATAGTCGTGGTAGCTCTTGACGATTTCCTCGTATGTAACCTGCTGCGCGGCCTCGTGCTCCAGGCAGGCGGCCCTCCACTTGCGCACCCGGTCGTATTCCACGCCCGACGGCAACTCGAAATTCTCGTAGTAGTCGAGAAACCAGAACCGCATGAACATCGGCGTGAACACGGCCTCGGCCAGACCGAAGTCGTCGAAGAGAAACGTGCCGCCGGGATTGTGTTCCATCAGGAAGCCGTTGATGTCCCGGTAGAGCGCCAGCAGCTTGTCGTTGAATGCGTCGCGTTTCGCCCGGTCCTGGTTCATGACGAAGAGATACCCCGCCGCCGTGAACGGACCTTCCTTTGCGATCAGCATGTTCTCGACCGCATGTTCGAACGGGTCGCTTCGCCGAACCGGGGTTCCGAAAACCTCGTCGAAATAGCGCAGGATAACGAGGCTTTCCTTCAGGATGCGCCCGTCGGGCGTTTCCAGAACCGGCAGGGCTGTCGTGCCGCGCGTCTTCTTCAGCAATTCCGGGTCGCGTGGCTTGGTAATGTCGACGACGCTGAACGCCACGTCGCCGGTGCAGCCCTTCAGTGCCAGCAGGATTTCCAGCCGTTGCGAAAACGGGCAGACCGGAATGTGGTAGATGGTGGGAAGAATGGTCATGCATGCTCCTCACTGGCTCGGAGCCGAATCCAAGCGCCGCGCTTACGCAACGTCAAGTGCCGGGAAGGCATCGCCTTCATGTCCCGACCGATGGCCTATGCCGGGTCGATCGTGTCCGGGATATAGCCGCCGGTCTGTCGCTTCCACAATTTGGCGTACAGCCCGTCCTGCTCGAGAAGCGCCGCCGGCGTTCCCTCTTCGGCAATGCGGCCTTCGTCGAGGACGACGATCCGGTCCATGCTGGCGATCGTCGAGAGACGGTGCGCGATCGCGATCACGGTCTTGCCTTCCATCAGCAGCGCCAGCTTGTCCTGGACCGCCGCTTCCGCCTCGCTGTCGAGCGCCGACGTGGCCTCGTCGAGAACGAGGATCCGCGCGTCCTTGAGAAGCACCCGCGCAATGGCGACGCGCTGCCGCTGTCCGCCCGAGAGCTTCACGCCGCGATCGCCGACATAGGCATCGAAGCCGGTGCGGCCTTCGCCGTCTTCCAGATCGGCGATGAAACCGTCCGCCTCGGCAAGCGCGGCGGCGTGTTCCATCTCCTCGCGCGTCGCCTCCGGCCGGCCATAGAGAATGTTGTCGCCGACCGATCGGTGCAGCAGCGACACATCCTGCGTCACGACGCCGATACTGTCGCGCAGGCTCTCCTGGGTCACGTCGCGGATATCCTGGCCGTCGATCCGGATTGCGCCGCCCTCGACATCGAAGAAGCGAAGCAGAAGGCTGACCAGCGTGGATTTGCCCGCACCCGACAGCCCGACCAGCCCCACCTTTTCGCCGGGCCGGATGGACAGCGACAGGTCGCGGATGACCCGTTGTCCCTCGCGGTACTCGAACCGGACGCCGCTGAATTCGACTGCGCCCTCGCTCACAACGAGTGGCCTCGCATCCGGCGCGTCGACGATCGTCGGCGGCGTGGTGACCACGGGCATGGCGTCGCGGATCGTGCCCACCGCGCGGAAGATCTGCTGGCCCATCTGCAGGAAGGCGCGCGAATTCGCGCTGAGCCGCTGCACGATGGCGATCGAGGCGACGAATTCGCCTGTCGTGACGAAACCAGCGACCAGGCCCCAGAACCCGATGGCGATATTGGCGACTAACAGCAGCGCATTGAAAACCACGACGGTGCTGTCGGTCGTCAAATGCAGGCGCCGTTCCATCTGCTGGGTGCGGATCGATTCGCCCATCACGCCGCGCATCGCGCCTGCTTCGCTGTCCTCGGCGGCGAACAGCTTCACCATCTGGATATTGGCGTAGAGGTCAGTCATCGCGCCGACCACGAGGCTGCGCGCGCGGGCGGCATGGCGCGAGTGCTCCGCGAAATGCGGCACCGCGACGACGGCGAGGGTGACGTTGGCGGCGATCCATATGAAGACCGGTATCGCAAGCGGCCAGGACAGTGTGGCGAGCAGGACGAGCGAGCCGACAAACTGTACCAGGAAATAGGGCACGGAATAAAAGGCGACGACGATCTGCTGCTGCACGGCCGAAGCGACCTGCGAGATACGCGAGGCCACTTGTCCCGCGAACAGGTCCTGGAAGAAGGCGAGATCCTGCCGCTCGACCGCCTTGTGCCCCTGCCACTGCATCGCCGCCGGCATGCTGACGGCGACGACCTGGGAATTTAGCGTGTTGGCGAGAAAGATGAGCTCCGGCACCACGGGAACGATGAGAAAGCCGAGAAGCGCCAGGATCGGCCATTCCTCCGACAGGAACACGGAAGCGCCCTTCGCCCCGACACCGTCGACGGCGAACGAGATACCCCAGATGGTGGCGAGGTTGATTCCCTCGACCGTCACCATCAGCAAGGCCACGGCCGCCAGGACACCGCGAAACATCCGCGCGAAATGCGCCAGAAGGGCGAATGGTCCGCTCGCGGGAAGCGGCTCATAGGGAATGTCGAGCGGACGGACGATCGTCTCGAAGGGGCGAAAAATGAAATCGGACGCTGACATGGCGCTCACCCGCGCCGCCGGTAAGTCATCGTCTGGAACCGCACCGAAAGCGCGTCATAAAGCAGCAGCTTTCCGACCAGCGGTTCGCCCGCCCCGGTGATCAGCTTCAGCGTCTCGACGGCCTGCAACGTGCCGATTACGCCGGCGACCGCGCCGAGGATGCCGGCCTCCGCGCAGGTCGGCACCGTGCCGTCCGGCGGCGGCTCGGGAAACAGGTCTCGGTAACGCGGATTGGGCGTGCCCTCGGCGTCTGTCTCGTGCGGCGCAAGTACGGTCAGGCTGCCGTCGAAACGGCCGAGCGCGCCCGCGACGAGCGGCATCGCCAGCGCCTCCGCCATGTCCGCCACGAGGTAGCGCGTCTCGAAATTGTCGGAGCCGTCAACCACGATGTCGTAGTTCTTCATGATCGCGGACGCGTTGTCCGCCGTCAGCCGCGCGCGATGTTCGACGATTTCGACCAGCGGATTGACCCCGCCAAGCGCGTGCGTCGCGCTCTCGGTCTTCGGTCGCCCGATATCGCCGGTCCCGTGCAATATCTGGCGCTGCAGGTTGGAAAGGCTCACCGTATCGTCGTCGACAACGCCCAGCGTGCCGACCCCGGCAGCTGCCAGGTAGAGAAGCACCGGGCTGCCGAGCCCGCCCGCGCCGATCACCAGGACGCGCGCGTTCTTCAGCTTCTGCTGGCCGGCGCCGCCGATCTCGGACAGGATGATGTGGCGCGCATAGCGCTCGATCTCGTCGGGCTTCAGGGCCTTGTCGTCGCTCATGTCGGGTCCGCTTCCGCCGCAAGGGCGCCGTTTTCGACCCGGAAATGCTGCGCCCGGTCCGCCAGCGCGTCGAACAGCGCCCGGTCGGTGCCGGTCATGAAGGCTTGTCCGCCGACGTCGTCGATGCGGTCGAACAGGGCGGCGCGGCGTGCCGGATCGAGATGCGCCGCGATTTCGTCGAGTAGCATGATCGGCGCCATGCCGGAAACCGTGCGCGTCAGGCTT
The DNA here is from genome assembly GCF_965227485.1 of Oricola indica. Lineage (NCBI taxonomy): Bacteria > Pseudomonadati > Pseudomonadota > Alphaproteobacteria > Hyphomicrobiales > Ahrensiaceae > Oricola > Oricola indica. The sequence continues at coordinate 4,880,626 of NZ_OZ245747.1, read as the reverse complement.
GCATGGGCGAGCACCAGCCCGACGAGAAGCGCCTTCTGTTCGCCAGTCGAGCAGCGCGCTGCCTCCATGTCCTTTTCCGTGTGGCGGATGGCGAATTCGGCGCGGTGCGGTCCCGACAATGTGCGTCCCGCCGCCCGGTCGCGGTATCGCCCGTCGCGATAGTCGGCGGCAAGCCGGTCCTCGATTTCACCGGCCGCCATGCCCTCGCGCGCGGCCTCCTCCATCGTGCCGACCAGCGCGAGCGTGGCTGTCGGAAACGGATCGTCGCCGTCGCGCCGCGCGTCGATGATGCCCGCGAGCAATCCCGCCAGCTCCTGCCGCGCAGCGATGATCGCCGAGCCGAGTGCGGCCAGTTGCGTTTCGGTCGCGGCGAGCCAGGCATCCGTCTGGCCGGTCGCGGGCTCGTCGAGCAGTCGGTTCCGCTGCCGCATCGCCTTTTCGTAATCAGCCGCCCGGCGGCCATGCGCCGGGTCGATGGCCAGCACCATGCGGTCGAGGAAACGCCGCCGGTCTGAGGCCGGGCCGGTGAAAAGCCCGTCCATCGACGGCGTCAGCCAGATGATGCGGCACAGGTCGAGCAGTTCGTCGGCGGTCTTGGCGTTGGTGCCGTTGATGCGCAGCCGGCGCTGCCCGGCGTCGCCGAACGCGGTGCCGGTGCCGATCGCATAGCTCTCGCCGTCGCGTTCCAGCGTCGCGTGGATCGCGAAACCGTTCTCGGTCCCGGCCTTCGCCACGTCGGACAATTGCGCGCGGCGCAGGCCACGGCCCGGCGACAGGAACGAAACAGCTTCCATGAGATTGGTCTTGCCGGCACCGTTCGGCCCGGTCAGCACGATATGCTTCGGCTGGAACGTGACCGAAAGCTGCGCATAGTTGCGAAACGCCGTCAGTTTCAGCGCGGAGAGATGGCTTTCCGGCGTCATCGTCCCACGGTTCGCGGATCCCGCTCCTAGACGCGCATCGGCATCAGCACGTAGAGCGAATTCTCGTCCGCCGTGTCGATGATCAGCGTCGGCGATCCGGCATCGGCAAGCGTGAACTTCACGTCGGATCCGGTGATCTGGTTGGTGATGTCTAGAAGGTAGCGCGCGTTGAAGCCGATCTCCATCGGTTCGGCCTCGTAGCCCACCGCCAGTTCCTCGGTCGCCGATCCGGAATCGGGGTTGTTGACGGTCAGCGTCATCTGGCCATCCGTGAGCGCGATCTTCACCGCTCGCCCGCGTTCGCTGGAAACGGTCGAGACGCGGTCGACGGCGGAGGCGAAGGTCTGCCGGTCGACCATCATGTCCTTGTCGTTGGCGGTCGGTATGACGCGCTGATAGTCCGGGAATGTGCCGTCGATCAGTTTCGAGGTCAGCACAATGCCGCCGATGGTGAAGCGAATCTTCGAGTCAGAGAGTTCCACGGTCACCGCGACATCCGGATCGTCGACGAGCTTCTGCAACTCGCCCACCGTCTTGCGCGGGATGATGATGCCTGGCATCTGTTCGGCGCCGTTCGGCGCGGTGGTCTCGCAGCGCGCCAGCCGGTGTCCGTCGGTCGCCACGGCGCGCAGCACCATGTCGCCGTCGCTTTCGGCCGTGTGCATGTAGATGCCGTTGAGATAGTACCGCGTCTCCTCGGTCGAGATGGCGAACTGGGTGCGGTCGATCAGCGCCCGCAACTGCCCGGATTCGAGCCGGAACGTATGCGTGAACTCGCCGGCGGTCAGTTCCGGGAAGTCGGATTGCGGCAGGCATTGCAGCTTGAAGTTCGAGCGCCCCGAAATCACCGTCATCGAATTGCCGTCGGCATCCGTCGACAGCATGACTTCCGTGCCGTCGGGCAGCTTGCGCACGATGTCGTAGAGAAGATGCGCGGCGACAGTCGTCGCGCCCGCCTGTTCGACCACTGCCGGCACGGCCTCCGTGATCTCGAGGTCCAGGTCCGTCGCCTTCATTTCCAGCGCCGAACTGTCGGCTTTCAGGAGCACGTTCGAAAGGATCGGTATCGTATTGCGGCGCTCCACCACCCTGTGAACGTGGTTCAGGGATTTCAGCAGGTTGGCTCGCTCGATTGTGACACGCATTGTTCGCTGTCCGCTTGGGTAAATCACTGATGGACCGGCGGAATGACGGGTGGCGCGGCTGCGGATTCGGGCGAATCCGTCGACGCCGGGTCCCCGCCGGATCGGACCGCGAATGTGGCGGTTTGCGGTCCGAAAAGCAAGCGCGCAGCAAAAGGCCGCGCACGCGGCGCGGCCAAAGATTGGGGAAAAGAGCGCAGTCCCGGCGATGCGCCGCCGGGGCCGCTTGTTATTCCTCGATCAGTCGCTTCAGGAGCTCGAGTTCCTTGGCAAGCTGGCCGTCTTCGGCGATCATCGATTCCACCTTCCGCACCGCGTGCAACACCGTCGTGTGATCACGCCCGCCAAAGCGGCGGCCGATTTCCGGCAGCGAACGCGGCGTCATGATCTTGGCCAGATACATGGCGATCTGGCGCGGTTTGACGATCACCCGCGTACGCCGGTTGGACAGCATGTCCGTGCGCGACACATTGTAGTGGCGCGAGACGGCGCGCTGGATGTCCTCGATGCGGATCTTGCGGTTGTCCTCGACGCGCACGAGATGGCCCAGAATGTCGTCGACACGATCGATCGAAAGGTCCGGCTCGAACGAGTGACGGAAGACCAGCTGGTTGAACGCGCCTTCCAGTTCGCGGAAGCTGGAGGTCACGTTCTTGGCGACGTGATCCAGAACGTCGCTGCCGATCTCCAGCGTCAAATCGTCCCGCTTTGCGCTTTCGAGGCGCTGCTGCAGCATGGCGAGCCGCATGTCGTAGTCGGGCGCGCCGATTTCCAGCGCAACGCCGCCCTGCAGGCGCGATCGCACCCGTGCATCCAGCGATTCCAGTTCATGCGGCGGCCGGTCGGCGGCGACGACCACCTGACGCGCGCTGTCGAGCAGCGTGTTGATCAGATGGCAGAACTCCGACTGAATCTTCTTGCCCTGCAGGAACTGCATGTCGTCGATGATCAGGAGGTCGATATCGTGCAGCGTTTCCTTGAGAAGGAGCGCATTGTTGTCGCGAATGGCGCTGGCGAAACGCCACATGAAATATTCGGCGGTCAGATAGACGACGCGCTTCTTGGGCTCGTCGGCGAGCACGCCGTTGGCGATCGCCTGCAGAAGGTGCGTCTTGCCCAGGCCGACCGAGGCATAGATGAACAGGGGGTTGAAACGGGCCGAATTGGCCCCCTGGTCGGCAGCTGCGCGGGCTGCGGCGAGGCTGACGCGGTTGGACTTGCCTTCGATGAAATTGTCGAAGGTGTAATGCGAGTCGATCGGCGAGCCGATCAGCTTGCCATTGGCGTTCTGCTCGGCGAAGCCGCCGCTGCGCGCCGCCTTGGCCCGGTCCTGGTTGTACACGGCGCGGGCGACCGGCTGCACGGAGGTCTTCTTGGCGGCAAGGCCGGGGTTCTTTGCGTCCTCGGGACGGATATGCGCAGGCTTCGTCGCGCTGCGCACAACGATCTCGACCTGCATGATCTGCGGAACCTCTTCCGTCCAGAGCGCCAGAAGGTCGTCTATATAATGGCTGTTGATCCACGACCGCAGGAAGGCCGTCGGCACGGACATCCGCGCCACGTTGCGGCTGACCGAATCCAGTTTCAGGCGGCCGAACCAGCTGTTGTAGACATCGGCGCCGAGCTTGGCGCGCAATCGCTGCTGCACGCGGTCGAAAGCCGCTTTTCGTTTTGGAGTATCGTTCTCGAAATCGTCTGGAGTGGTATCCGGCCCGTCCATCTTGTCGTCGCTCAAAATTTCCCCCTTGATCGAAGTCGAGGCCGATTGTGTTGCGCGTTTTCCAATCATTATCGCTGGTATGCCGGTCGGTCCCTCGTTCCGCCCGCTGATGCGCCCGCTATCGTATCTCATCGACCCTCTCTCTGTCGCCAGTGTTCATCGGTATGTGTTGGGTGTGGTCGTCGATTCCGCGTTGCCCGTCGCGGATTCGCCACTGTCGGTCGTCTATCTCTTGCCCGGCGCCCCCACGGCATAGCCTCACCGTTCACCGGTCGCGAAACCGACGGTCCCCGAGGCTGTTCTCGTTCTCGTTTGGAGTGACAGGCGAAGTGCCTGTCGTTAGACAAAACCCTGCCGTCTTCGCGCCCTGGATCCCGAAAAAAGAACCCTGCGGAGAAGCGCGCCGACGTCTGTTTGAGCGTCTTGTCTGATGGGCTCAAGATAGCGAAAAGCGGCATGCGAAAGCAAGTCGTGTTTACCGATTTTTAATCTCCAAAGCGGACCAAATCGGACGTCGGCTGATGCGATTCGAGCCTTGTGTAAACCTAAACAATTGTGATTCCACGACTTTAGATTTTGGCTCCGGAGAGCCCCCGTCGGGAATCTAATTTTTTAATTATTTCTCATCGTAAGATTTTGGGAGAGGGATTCCACATGGGGTTATCCACGTGGAGGATGCGATTATAAGTTATTGTAATTATTTGTTTTTTTTAAAACGACCGAAAATCAGGCGACAGTTTCGCGACATCCGTCGCGATCCTGTTCATGTGGGCGTCGCCGCCTAAGGCTTTGCGCCAGAACGCAAAACCCGGTTTCCACAAATGGTGGCTTCTCGCCGCCCGGCAACAAAAAAGCCCGGCAGGGCCGGGCTCGAAAAAATCATTTTGCCAGCTAATGGAAATCAGCTTGCAATCGCCTTCACGCGAGACGCCAGGCGCGAGATCTTGCGCGACGCCGTATTCTTGTGCAGCACGCCCTTGGAAGCGGCACGCATGATCTCCGGCTGCGCGGCTTTCAGCGCGTCGCTTGCCGCCTTGGCGTCGCCGGCTGCGATCGCTTCCTCGACCTTGCGCATGAAGGAGCGGATGCGGGAGCGGCGGTTCGTGTTCACCGCGGTGCGGCGTGCGATCTTGCGCGTCGCCTTCTTGGCCGAGACTGTATTGGCCATGGTGTCCTCTTTCTTTTTTCCGGGTCCCCGCGGCGGCGTTGGCGCCAGTCAGGGCAGCTAAAAACGTAATGGCGACCGGTTGGCCGCCAAGGTGCGCGGTCTATACGCGCAAATCACCGGGTCGTCAACGGTTCTTGAAGCTCGGCGAACGCTTCTCCGCGAAGGCGGCCATGCCCTCTTTCTGGTCCTCCAGCGAAAACATCGAATGGAAGACCCGCCGCTCGAAGCGAAGCCCTTCGGCGAGCGTCGTTTCGAACGACCGGTTGACCGTTTCCTTGGTCATCAGAACGACCGGCGCGGAGAAGGAGGCGATCTTGCCGGCGGCGCGCATCGCTTCCTCGATGACATCGTGATCGGGCACGACCCGCGCCACGAGCCCGGAGCTCTCCGCCTCGGTGGCATTCATCAGCCGTCCGGTCAGGCACATTTCCATCGCCTTGGCCTTGCCGATGGCCCGGGTGAGGCGCTGCGTGCCGCCCATGCCCGGCATGACGCCGAGTGTGATTTCCGGCTGGCCGAATTTCGCGCCCTCGCCGGCGATGATGAAGTCGCACATCATCGCCAGCTCGCATCCGCCGCCCAGCGCATAGCCGGAGACGGCCGCGATGATCGGCTTGCGGGTCGCCGCGAACCGGTCCCAACCCGAGATGAAGTCGCCCATATAGACGTCGACATAGGTGTGGGACTGCATTTCCTTGATGTCGACGCCGGCGGCGAAGGCCTTGGCCGATCCCGTGATCACCATCGCGCCGATCTTGGCGTCCTTGTCGTATTTGCCGACCGCGTCGAGCAATTCTTCCAGGAGCTTCGAGTTCAGCGCATTCAGCGCGTCGGGCCGGTTCAGCGTGATCAGGCCCACATCGCCGCGTTTCTCTGTCAGGATCGTGTCGTAGGCCATCTTCGTCTCCCCGTTCGACATGCCGTTGGACCGGCTACTTCTGGCACGCCGGACAGTAGAAAGTCGAGCGCCCCGATTGGACGATGCGGCGTATCGTCCCGCCGCATCCGTCGCTGCGGCAGATTTCGCCCTCGCGGTCGTAGACGGCGAAGGAATGCTGGAAATAGCCGAGCGTTCCGTCGGCCTGCATATAGTCCCTGAGCGACGATCCGCCGGCGGCGATGGCGTCGGCGATGACCGCGCGGATCGCATCGGCCAGGCGTATGCAGCGTTGCGTCGGCGTCCCGTCGCGGCGCACCAGCGTGCCTGCCGCGCGTTTCGGCGACAACCCGGCGCGCCACAGCGCCTCGCACACATAGATGTTGCCGAGACCGGCGATCGCGCTCTGGTCGAGCAGCGCCGCCTTCAGCGGCGTCCGGCGTCCGGCCAGCATCCGCGCCAGCGCGGCGCCGTCCAGCGCGTTTCCGGTCGGCTCCAGCCCGAGATTTTTCAGATGCGGATGCTCCGCCATGCCGTTTCGGTCGGTCAGGAACATGAAGCCGAAGCGGCGCGGATCGTTGTAGATCACCCGGCACGCCGCACCGTCCGTGCGCGCGAGATGGAAGACCACATGGTCATGCGCCGCCAGCTTGCCGCGCGCATGGTGGAAGCCCCCCGGCATCGTTGCCTCGTCATCTGTCTCGATGCGAAAGGAGCCGGACATGCCGAGATGGCAGACCAGCACGCTCCGGTCGTCCAGCTCGACGGTGAGATATTTCGCGCGCCGCCCGAGCGCGACGATCCGCCGGCCTTCCAGCGACGCTTTCATCCCTTCCGGCAGCGGAAAGCGAAGATCGGGCCGCCGCAACTCGACATCGCCGATGCGCGCGCCTTCCATCGCCGGCTGCAGGCCGCGCCGGACGGTCTCGACCTCCGGCAGTTCAGGCATTGGCAATGGTGGAGAGGAACGACGTCCCGTGCGGTCCGGCATCGAGACCGAGATGCTCGGCGATGGTTTCGCCCATGTCGGCATAGCTCGGCCGGACGCCGATCGTCCCGGGCCGCAATCCCGGCCCCGTGCCGATGATCGGCACGCGTTCGCGGGTGTGGTCCGTGCCGCGCCACGTCGGATCGCAGCCATGGTCGGCGGTGATCATCATCAGGTCGCCGTCCCGCAGCTTCGCCGTCAGTTCCGGCAGCCGCCGGTCGAATGCCTCCAGCGCAGCGGCATAACCGGCGACATTGCGCCGATGGCCGTAAAGCATGTCGAAATCCACGAAATTGGTGAAGACGAGGTCGCGGTCGCCCGCCTCGTCCATCGTCTCCAGCGTCGCATCGAACAGCGCCATGTTGCCGGTCGCCTTGCGCAGCTTGGTAATGCCCTGGTGAGCGAAGATGTCGCCGATCTTGCCGACAGCGAGCACGCGTCCGCCCGCATCGGTCAGCCGGTCGAGCAGCGTCGGTTCCGGTGGCAGGACCGAATAGTCGCGCCGGTTGCCGGTTCGCTCGAAATCCTCCGCGCTGCTTCCGAGGAAAGGACGCGCGATTACGCGGCCGATATTCAGCGCATCGACATGGGTGCGCACCAGTTCGCACAGATCGTAGAGACGCTGCAGGCCGAAGGCTTCCTCATGGGCGGCGATCTGGAAGACGGAATCGGCGGACGTGTAGAAGATCGGCAGGCCTGTCTTCACATGCTCCTCGCCGAGTTCGGCGATGATCTCCGTGCCCGATGCATGCTTGTTGCCGAGCGAACCTTCGAGGCCCGCTTCCTTGTAGATCGTGTCGAGCAGGTCCTGCGGGAAGCAGGGAATCTCGTCTGGAAAATAGCCCCAGTCGAAGCGCACCGGCACGCCGGCGATCTCCCAATGGCCGGAGGGCGTGTCCTTGCCGTTCGACACCTCGTCCGCCGCGCCCCAGAAACCTGTGACGGTCGGCGCCTTGGAAGCCTCGGCCAGCGGATGGTCCGAGGCCGCGTCGAGCGCGTGGAAAAGGCCGAGCGTCGCCAGATTGGGCAGCGTCAAAGGGCCTTCGCGCAGGCCCGCCTCGTCGGCCTCGCCGCGTGCAGCGCGCTCCATGATGTGCCCGACCGTGTTCGATCCCGTGTCGCCGAAAGCCTCGGCGTCATTGGCACCGCCGATGCCGACGGAATCGAGGACGAAGAGAAATGCGCGCTTCATGAGATCAGCCTGCCAGATTGCATTGCCGGATGCGGCCGATCGGCCGGTCGGACACGGAAGATGGCATCGCCAAACGGCGGAAACAAGGTGAGGGATCTAACCTGTCGCGCCGGCACACCGGCGCGAGGTTCAGCAATTGGTGCAGGGAATGGACGCGCCGAGACGCGGGCGCAGGAAATAGCGTTCGCTCATCTCGATCACGCCGACGCCGTCTTTCAACTTGCCCGTCGTGTCGCCGATCAGCCAGTGAACGATCGGGACATAGTCGAGTTCCGCGTCAACGCGCACCAGAAACGTGCCGTCGATGCGCAGGTCGTCGGGCACCCAAGTGTTCTGGTTCTTGTTCAGACCGGCGTCGTCGAACGTGCCCTTGTTGTAGCGCCGTGCCCAGGCGACCTTGCCGCCGGTCGGATAGGAGGAATTCACATTGATCGCGGTGATCGTGATCCTCGGCTTCTCGGCGGTATAGGGAAACAGAAGCGACTCGCCGATTTCCAGCATGCCCTTCAGGTCGGCCTTGTTGGTTTCCGTCTGCTGGGTCACGAGGTCGGCCACCGTGGCGGCGATACGCGACACCTTTTTGTTGATCGAGACGGCGCCCGAAATCTCCAGCGTGCCGAGATACATCACCAGCATCATCGGAACGACGAGCGCAAACTCGATCGCGGCCGCGCCGCGCCGGTTTGCGGTAAAGCGACGGAACTTCGCGATGAGGCTGCGGGTCTTTGTCATCATCGCATGTCCTAGAATGGCTCGTTTTGCCAGGTCACGGAGGCATAGAGCAGCGTCTTGCCGTCCGGCAGGTTGGACATGGAGGACTGCATCACATCGATCAGCACCGGCCATTTGTAGAAGACGCGCAGCGAGACGATCGAGTTTTCCATGCCGGGATCGTATTTGAACCCGGTCGTATCGATGTCGCCATTGCCGTCATGCGGGATTTTCTTGGGCACTTCCGCGAAGCTGTTGTAGGACTGCAGGTCCCAGACGAGACCGCTGCACTTGCTGCCCGACATGACCGAAATCTCGTCGCAGATCTTCTGTCCGAACTGGCTCTTTGTCGTGTTGGCGAGCGTCAGCTGGCCGGTCCGGATTTCGCGCGAAATCGTGTCGACGGCATTGCTGACCACCTGTTGCGCGGTGAAAGAGACCGTCGTTTCGATGATCGCAAAGGACAGGAAGGCGAAGGGCAGGGCAAGCATCGCGAACTCGATCGCTGTCGCGCCGCTCTGGTCGCGACGCAAGGCACGGACGGCATCGCCAAGGTGCCGAATGGTGTTGAGCGCGCGTGACGCCATGATGACCCCGAGGAACATACTCGTTCCTGAATAGGCCGAAATGATTGAGGAATCGTTGTCGCGACGGCTAAGAATATGAATGTGCCGCCACGGCAGGGTCCCGGAATGCGGGCCCGGATCGCGATATCGCCGTCAGTCTTGTTCTTTCGCCCGGTTTGCCAGCCGCACGGCCCGGATGGACTGCACCTCGGCTTCCGTCAGATAGGCTTTCTCGCAATAGGGTTCGCAGGACAGGGTCTCGATATTGGCCTGCCTGTAAATACGAAGGGCCGTCCCGTTCTCGCGCGAAACCGCGATGCGCTCGTCGAGGATCGCGTTCCCGTCGACGTCGAGGATGACCATGTTGGTCTGTCCGAAGCCGCGTCCCGTCAGAACCAGCGTCTGTGAGTCGCGTACGGTCGCGTCGGCGATTTCCGGATTGCCGATGATCACGGTCGCTGCCGCCTGGGACAGCTTGACGATCTTGGCATGGTTCAGCACGACGCGGATGCCGGGCTCGGGAACGGCGTTCATGGCAAGGAAATCCTCTTCGGCGACAGCGGCCGGCGTATGGAGGAGGGCGCCTGCGACCGCCATTGCGGCCAGTCCGGATCGAATGCCCATGAACATGCCTGTACTCCTTGCAAACTCGGCCTCCAATATCGCCGCGAATGATGAACGAAGATTTAACCATAAGCGGGCCGCGCGGACGCCGCCGCACGCCTCCGCCGAAAGCTACGATTTGTTCACTATGAAAGCCCGTTTGGCGGGTTAAAGCTTTGGCAACCCTGTTCCTTAAGCGGGTGGCAAGAGCAGCCGTGTAGTGTCCAGCCATCCGATCAATGCCCGCAGAGTGTTGACGGGTGTGCTGTGTAAACGAGTAAGGAGCTCAACAATGTTCGCACGCTTCATGAAAGACGAGTCCGGTGCAACCGCAATCGAATACGGTCTGATCGCTGCCCTGATCGCCGTTGCCATCATCACCGGCGCCACGACGCTTGGCTCGAGCCTGAATGCCAAGTTCAACGCTATCGGCACCAAGGTCGGCTCGACCGCCTAAGTGTCGCGCCGCTTTGGCGGCACTTGACAAACAATCGCGGCCTGTCCCCTAACCGGGGGCAGGCCGTTTTCGATTCCCTTGCAGTGCAGGGACGACGGGAATTCGGTCCCGAACCGACATCCAGGGCTTAGCCATGAACCGGGAAACAGCCGACATCTCAGAACGCGTGAACAAGAAAACCGGCACGGTCGCCGTCACGCCGGTCATCCTGTGCGGCGGCGCGGGGTCGCGCCTGTGGCCGATGTCGCGCGAGGACAAGCCCAAGCAGTTCCACGCCCTGGTCAATGACCGCAGCCTGCTCGTCAACACGATCGAGCGCATGGTGCCCGCCGTCGATGAGATCGCATTTCGTCCGGTCCGGGTCATCGGCTCCGCCGCGCTTGGCGACGCGCTTGAGAAGGAAGTCGCCCGCGCGCCGGTTCGCCCGGACGTGCTGGTGCTCGAACCCTGCATCCGCGACACGGCGGCGGCCGTTGCTGCCGCCATCGTCGAAAGCGATCCTGACGAATTCCTCATCGTGCTGCCGTCCGATGCGCGCATCGACGATGTCGCCGGTTTCCAGAAGACCGTCGCCGCCGCGGCCCGCCAGGCGCGCGCCACCGACGCGATCATGACCATCGGCATCACGCCGTCGCGCGCCGAGACGCAGTACGGCTATATCGAGAAGGGTGAACCGCTCAGCGAGGGGTTCAGCGTCACCCGCTTCCGCGAGAAGCCGGATCACGCCACCGCCGAACGCTATCTGGCGAGCGGAGATTTCCTCTGGAACGCCGGCATTTTCCTGTTTCGCGCCGGACGGCTCGCCGACGAATATGCGCGGGTGCAGCCTGAAATCTGGGCTTGCGCCCGAAAGGCCGTCAAGGAGGGCGCTCGCGACGGCGCGAAACTCCTGCTTGATCCCGAGGCCTTCGCCGCCTCGCCGAAACTCTCCATCGACTATGCGATCATGGAGCAGGCCGGCAATATCGGCGTCGTGCCCGCCATGTTCGACTGGGACGATCTCGGATCGTGGGCGCAGCTCTATGAAGGCGCCTCCAAGGACGACGCGGGCAACGCGCTGTCGGGCGATGTCATCACTGTGCAGGCCTCCAACAACCTCGTTCGTGCTCGTGGCGCGTCGGTCGCGATCGCCGGAGTCGAGGATCTCGTGGTCGTCGCCGAGGACAACAAGATCCTCGTCACGCGTCGCGACAGCACCCACCTCGTCAAGAATGTCACGCAGGCCTTCAAGGAGCGTGGCGACGACACCCACCCATCGACGGTTCGCTCGTGGCTGTTCGAGACCGCCTTGCCCTACTGGGCCGAACACGGCATCGACCGCGTCCATGGCGGCGTCCACGAGGCGCTGACCTTCGAGGGTGAGCCGGCGCCGCACGAGGCCAAGCGCCTGAGGGTGCTGGCGCGCCAGATCTACTGCTTTTCCCACGCCAAGCTGATGGGCTGGCCGGGTGACGCCGATGGCGTGCTGGAGCATTGCTTCCACACGCTGACGACCACTGGCTGGCATGGCGACGGCGGCTGGATTCACCTGTTCAACCCGGACGGGTCGGTGCGCGACGAAACCCGCGACACCTACGACCACTGTTTCGTGATGTTCGGCCTGGCCTGGCTCTACCGCGCCACCGGAAAGCCCGAAGCGCGCGAATGGGCCGACTGGACGCTCGATTACATGGACCGGCATCTCGCCGATCACGCCCATGGCGGCTACTACGAGACGGACGGCCGCAAGCTGCCGCGCCGCGCCAACCCGCACATGCATTTCCTCGAGGCGATGATGGCGTGGTACGAGGCGACGGGCGAGGAGAAGTTCCTGGACCGCGCCCAGGCGATGGTCAGGCTGTTCGACCGGCATTTCTTCGACAGCGCCACCGGCACGCTGTCGGAATTCTTCGACGCCGACTGGACGATCAGCCGCAAGACGCCCGCCGAAGCCCGCATCGAGCCCGGCCATCACTACGAGTGGGCATGGCTGATCTCTCGCTTTCTCGATCACCGGCCCCTTCCGGGTGTCGATGCCAAGGCGCGACAGCTTTTCGCGACCGCCGCCACGTTCGGCCATCACCCGGCCACCGGGGCGGCCGCCGACGGGTTGCAGCCGGACGGTTCCGCCGTCGAGCCGCATGCCCGCCTCTGGCCGCAGACGGAGGCTCTGAAGGCGGCGCTCGCTTTCGAGAAACGCGGTCTGGGTTCCGCCGCCGCCTTGCGCCGCCGCATGTTCGACGTGCTGTTCGCGTACTACCTGAACGGCCCGGTGCCCGGCGGGTGGTACGACGCCATCGACGACGAGGGTCACGTGACCGCGCCGGACATGCCGTCATCGAGCTTCTATCACGTCTTCTGCGCGCTCGCGGAATACGCCGAAAGCTAATCCGCCGGTCTGCCTCGTTTGGAATTTCATTCCGGATTCTTGCCTTGATCGAGAGGAATATGCCTCCAGCTGCCGCGCTGTCGGAATGACGGCGGTCCACGCCTCTCTGTAACCGTGCTAAGTTGCCGCACCCGAAAAACACGCAAGGCGCTCGAAACGCCTGAGGAGGCAGCAATGACCGGCAAGCTCAGAACCACCAGTGGCCGCGGGCGGCTTTACGAAAGCGTTCTCGACACCATTGGCGACACCCCCGTCATCCGGATCAACTCGCTCGCGCCGGATCACGTGACCGTCTACGTCAAGGCGGAGGCGTTCAACCCCGGCGCCTCGGTTAAGGACCGCCTCGCCGTCAACATCATCGAGGCAGCGGAACGTGAGGGCAAGCTGAAGCCCGGCCAGACGGTCGTCGAGGCGACCAGCGGCAACACCGGCATCGGTCTCGCCATGGTCTGCGCCGCCAAGGGCTATCCGCTCGTCATCACAATGGCCGACAGTTTCTCGGTCGAGCGCCGGCGGCTGATGCGCATGCTCGGCGCGAAGGTCGTTCTCACGCCGCGCGCCCAGAAGGGGTTCGGCATGTACCAGAAGGCGGCTGAACTGGCCGAGAAGCACGGCTGGTTTCTGGCTTCCCAGTTCGAGACCTCGGCCAATGCCGAAATCCACGAGGCGACGACCGCCCGCGAAATCCTCGGCGATTTCGGCGACGGGCGGCTCGATTACGTTGTCACGGGCTACGGCACGGGCGGCACGGTCTCCGGCATTGGACGCGTCCTGCGCAAGGAGCGGCCCGACACGAAGATCATCCTCAGCGAGCCGGCCAATGCCGCGCTCATAGCGAGCGGCACGGCGCAGGAGCGCACGCCGGAAGGCGCGCCGGCCGCCAGCCATCCCGCCTTCGAGCCGCACCCGATCCAGGGCTGGACGCCGGATTTCATCCCGCTCGTCCTGCAGGAGGCGGTCGACGGAAAATACTACGACGATCTGATCCCGGTTGCGGGGCCTGACGGCATCGCATGGTCGCGCAAGCTTGCGCAGAAGGAAGGCATCTTCACCGGCATCTCCGGCGGCTCCACCTTCGCAGTGTCGATGAAGATCGCCGAGACGGCCGAACCGGGCTCAGTCATCCTGTGCATGCTGCCGGACACCGGCGAACGCTATCTCTCGACCCCGCTCTTCGAGGGCATTCCGGAGGACATGGACGACGAGGAGCGCGAGATCATGCGTTCCACCCCCGGCTACCACATGGAATAGCGCTAACCCCCAAAAATCCGGGCTGCCGCTTTCAGGGTTCGGTTTTTCCGAACAGGCAGTCCGGTATTTCACCTCTAGCCGCGAAATCCCCTTCGCGGAACACTGCCGGAATTGAGTTCACGACAGCGAATGAGATTCCGATGGCCATTCACCTCGCAAGGCGCAGCGGTGCGAAACCCGAAACATCGGTCGAGATCCCGCATCGGCAGTTGGACCAGAACGCACCGGTCGATCTGCAGGAGCGGCTGTGGGACCGGATGCGCGGGCTTCCGGGCGTCGAGACAGGGCAAAGTCTGATTTCGGTCCCCGGCGCGCGCGCGATCTTCGCCTGCGACGACGGCGTGGCGTCGGTTTGCCCCGATTGTGTGATGAAAGGCCTGGAATTCGCGCATATCCATCCCGCGCAGGACGGCAGCCTGCATGCCTGTCTGCCCGAACACGCGAGGGTCGAGGCAATCGAAAAGGGCTGGGCCGAACCCCATCCCTGGGTCGCGCTCGGCCGCATAGCCGCGTCCAACGTGATGCTCTACGGCCCCCGCGACGAAGCCGAACTCGAAGTCGTCTGGTCGCTGGTCCGCGCAAGCCACGAATATGCGACTGGATTGCCGGAGCTTGTCGGTTAGGATCATCCCATCACCGGGAGGAACCCGATCCGGCATGATTCGAAGCGAACTGATCGCAACATTCGTTCTGATCGTCGACTGCGGCAGCCTCAACGCGGCAGCGGGACGGTTGCGGCTTTCGCACTCCGTGGTCAGCGATCGTCTGAACGCGCTTGAGGCCGATGTCGGCACGCAGCTCATAACCCGGTCGACCCATGGCCTCAGCCTGACGCGCGCGGGCGAGGTTTTCCTGCGCCATGCCCGCGAGATTGCCACAGCCATGGAGGTCGCCCGCAACGATGTCGCGAGCGCCGGTGGCGAAATCAGCGGCTCGCTGCGTATCGCCGCCCCCGCGGCCCTGACCGGCGATTGGCTGGTCCCGGTCTTCAACGATTTCTTGCAGGAAAATCCGCTTGTTTCGATCGAACTCTCGGTGTCGGATAGGTCGGTGGACATCGTCCAGGATGGTTTCGATCTCGCGATCCGTGGCGGCAATCTCTCCGATTCGGCATTGCTCGCACGCAAGATCACGTCCTCGCACCGCGTCGTCGTTTGCAGCCCGGATTATCGCGATCGCCGGGGTGTGCCCTCGTCGCCCGCCGATCTGGCCGGCCACGAGTGTATCGGCTACCGCAACAGGCGGGTGCCCCAGGACTGGACGTTCCGGACCGCAAAGGGCATCCGCTCCGAATGGGTCACGGGCCGGTTTCAGGCCGATGATGGCGTTACGCTTGGCCGTGCCGCCGTCGCCGGCGCCGGCATCGTGCTCGTCCCGACCTTCATCGTGTCGCGTGATCTGCTCGCCGGTCGTTTGATCACCATCGATCTGGGCGCGGAAGTGGAATCCATTTCGGTATCGGCGGTTTATCCCGCCGCCAATGCCGGCCTTCCCCGGCTGCAGGCGCTCATCGATCACCTGCGCAAGGCGCTCGGCGATCCGCCCTCATGGGACCTTGCGCTGGCCGATGCCGGTCTGATCGAACTCTAGAGCCATGCGCGATCCGCTTTTTGCGCCCCGCCGTGCGGCGCGTCGATCACCATCCGCCTTGGCTGTTCGGAAATTTCGGACACCACGTTCGGAGTTTATTCGGTAGTCCCCGATCACCGGTCCACCGATGATCTCCCTGGTCAAACACCAGGGAGGCTCCCCATGAAACTCTATATGAACCCGGTATCCTCCACGTCGCGGCCGGTCTCGCTGTTCGCGGCCGAGGCCGGCATACCGCTGGACGAGATCGTCATCGACCTGATGACCGGCGAGCACAAGGCGCCTGACTTCGTTGCCGTCAATCCGAACGGCCTCGTGCCGGTCCTCAATGACGACGGCTTCGTCCTGACGGAAAGCTCCGCGATCCTGAAATACCTCGCGCAGAAGACGAACTCGCCGCTCTACCCGGATGACCTACAGGAACGGGCGCGGGTCAATGAGGCGATGGACTGGCTGAACGCCAATTTCTATCGCGACTTCGGCTTCAACTACGTCTACCCGCAGATCATGCCGCATCACCGCCGGCGTACCGACACAGGCAATGCCGATGTCGTCACCTGGGGCTATGAAAAGTCATGTGAATGGCTCTCGGTCCTCGACCGGCATTTCATCGGTCCGAAGTCGGACTACATCTGCCTCGGGCGGCTGACCATCGCGGATTTCATGGGTGCCGGTATCGTCGGCCTCGGCGAAGTCATCGGCTTCGGCTTTTCGCCATATCCGCATATCATGCGCTGGCTCGCGGCCATGAAACGCCTCGAACACTGGGACCGGGTCAATGAGGCCTTCCACCGGATGGTGGCGGCCGAAGCGGCCTGATCCCTTCTGGTCTGACAAATCGATAATCAAAAAAAGGACCCCCAATCATGCCGAAAATCTCGAAACTCTTCTTCAAGACAGCGATCCTGTTCCTCCTGGTGGGGATCGCGATCGGCCTCAAGATGTCGATCTCAGGCGTTCACAACGTCACCGGCGCGCATGCTCACGCCAATCTTCTGGGCTGGGTGACGATGGCGATCATGGGCGCGTATTACGCGCTCGCGCCGGCCAAGGCGGAAGGCCGCCTCGCGATTGTGCAATACGGTGTCTATACCCTCGGCGTGCTGATCATGATCCCGGCGCTTTACATGCTGCTGCTCGGCAACCCGCAATACGAACCGCTGGTGGCCGGCGGATCGCTGATCACCTTTGCCGGCGTGATTCTCTTCGCCTTCATCATCTTCTCCGGCGAACGCCAGGCGGCCAAGGCCTAGGCCCGACGCGGAAAGGGCGGCGTCTCGCCGCCCGATCCCTATGTCTCGTTCAGGAAGGCCTTGAAGGCCTCGTCGTAATCCGGATGCCAGCGCGACAGCGGCGGGCGGTTCTCGACGATGTCGCCCGCGGCCCACAGGATCCGCCGCTCGTCCACGCTGCGCGGCACGTCATTGTCCGGGCACAGGATGTAGAAGTCGCCGGCTTTGAGGCTTTGCATCATGAAGTCGACCGTCTGCTCCGGCGTCCATGCGCCGGCCGGCTTCTCGGCCCTGCCTCCGCGCGTCAGTTCGGTGAAGACGAATCCCGGGATCAGCAGATGCGCCGAGATTTCGCAGCCCTCGCGGTTGCGCAAATCGTGCTGCAACGCTTCGGTGAACGCCTTCACACCCGCTTTTGACACATTATAGGCCGGGTCGCCGGGCGGCGTGGTGATGCCCTGTTTCGACCCGGTGTTGATGACAAGCCCCGGCCGTCCGCGCTCGATCATGCCGGGGATGATCGCCTGTACGCCGTTGATCACGCCCCACAGATTGACGCCGATGACGCGCCGCCAGTTTTCGGCCGGACCGAATATGGCGCTGCCCGGCTGGATACCGGCATTGTTCATCAGCACGTCGATCGACCCGAACCGCGCCAGAACGTCTGCCTCCAGCCGCTTGAGATCGTCCATTTGGCCGACGTCGCATTCCAGCGCCATGACGCTTTCCATGCCTTGCGGTGCGACCTCCGCGATTTCGCCTTCCGCCTCAGTCAGTCGTTCCGCGCCGAGATCGGCGATGGCCACCTTCAGGCCAAGGCTTGCGAAGGCCTTTGCGGCTGCAAGGCCGATACCGGCCGCGCCTCCGGTCACGATGGCGACGGCGCCGGGAACCAAAACGGGGTGGTTCATGTTTACCTCCTGCATTTCGCGACAGTGGCGTGGATCGAATGACGGAACCTGATAACCCGGTGAGCATGTTACGGATTGAGCATGGTACGGGCAATCGACGGCAAAGTCTCTCATTGTGCGCCGCACTATCGAAATTTGCCTTACTGCGCGGGGATGTCTACGTATTGAACATATCCGCATGAATCGCGCTTCGCCGCGATTTTCGCCCGCGTGGCCGGCGATCCGCCCGATTTTGGCCGCGTGACAACAATCACGAGGGAAATACAACCGAATATGTGTGGAATTGCCGGAGAAATCCGTGTTGACGGTGCGTTTGCAGATACAGCCGCCGTTGCGCGGATGACCGAGATGCTGGCCCCCCGCGGGCCTGACGGAAGCGGGCTCGTCGCCCAGGGTCGCGTTGCCTTTGGCCATCGCCGCCTCAAGATCATCGATCTGTCCGAAAAGGCCGGCCAGCCGATGACGGATTCGGCGCTCGGCATGACGATCGTCTTCAACGGCTGCATCTACAACTATCCGGAGCTTCGCGAGCAGCTGATCGCCGAGGGATACAGTTTCTTCTCGCATGGCGACACCGAGGTGGTCCTCAAGGCCTTCCACAAATGGGGCGAGGCCTGCGTCGAGCGCTTCCATGGCATGTTCGCCTTCGCGATCCACGAACGCGACAGCGGTGCCGTAACGCTCGCGCGCGACCGGTTCGGCATCAAGCCGCTCTACTATTCGGAATCCGGCAAGCGGATTCGCTTCGCCTCCTTCCTGCCGGCGCTTCTCAAGGCGGGCGATGTCGACACAGAGATCGACCGCGAGGCGCTGCACAACTACATGAGCTTCCACGCCGTCGTGCCGCCGCCGCGCACCATCCTGAAGGGTGTCCGCAAGCTGCCGCCGGCGACAACGCGGCGCATCGAGGCGGACGGCACGGCGACCGACCGCACCTACTGGTCGCCGCCTTATCAGCGCCGTTCGGAAGACACCGGCCTGACCCGCAATGACTGGCGCGACCGCGTCCTCGAGGCGCTGCGCGTATCCGTGCGCCGCCGCATGGTGGCCGACGTGCCGGTCGGCGTGCTCCTGTCCGGCGGCGTCGATTCCTCGCTGATCGTCGGCTTGCTCGCCCAGGAAGGCCAGAAGGACCTGATGACCTTCTCCATCGGCTTCGAGGAGGCCAATGGCGAAAAGGGCGACGAATTCACCTATTCAGACCTGATCGCCGAGCGGTTCGGGACCGACCACCACAAGATTTTCGTGCCGTCGGCCGATCTGATCGGCCATCTGCCCGACACGATCTCCGCCATGTCCGAGCCGATGGTCTCCTACGACAATATCGGCTTCTTCCTGTTGAGCCGCGAGGTCTCGAAACACATCAAGGTCGTGCAGTCCGGGCAGGGCGCCGACGAGGTCTTCGGCGGCTATCACTGGTATCCGCCGCTCGCCGATTCCAACGACGTTGTCGGCGACTATGCCAAGGTGTTCTTCGACCGCAGCCACGAAAAGCTGAAGACGCAGCTGGACGGCCGCTGGGTGGCCGACACCGACGCCAGCCTGGATTTCGTGCGCGAGCATCTCCTGCGTTCGGGCGCGGCGACCTCGGTCGATCGCGCGCTCAGGCTCGATTCCCACGTCATGCTGGTCGACGACCCGGTCAAACGCGTCGACAACATGACCATGGCCTGGGGGCTTGAAGCCCGCGTGCCCTTCCTCGACCACGAACTGGTCGAACTGGCGGCGACCATCCCGCCGGAACTCAAGCTGCACGACCAGGGCAAGGGCGTTCTCAAGGACGCGGCCCGTCTCGTCGTCCCGCATGAGGTGATCGACCGCAAGAAGGGCTATTTCCCGGTTCCGCAGCTCAAATACATCCAGGGCGAATATCTCGACATGGTCAGGGATGCGCTCGGGTCGCAGGCGGCACGCGAGCGCGGCCTTTTCCGGCAGGATTACCTCGATGCGCTGTTCGCCGATCCGGCGAGCCATATCACGCCCCTGCGCGGCTCCGAGCTGTGGCAGGTCGCGCTACTGGAAATGTGGTTCCAGTCACACGGAGTTTGAAGACCGGCATGGGCAAGGAAAGCGACGGTTCGAAACCCGGCTCCGGCCCGCGTTCCAGGCAGACGAGCGATGCCTACAAGCATCGCCTGAAGCGCATGCGCGACCAGGGCCTGAAACCGCCGATCGCGCGCCACGGCGGCGACAAGACGAAGACGACGCCGCAATTCGCGCTGGATTGCGGCTGGGGAAGGCTCGTCTTTTCCCAGACCTTCGAGGACTCCGGCGCGATGATCGCGGCGCTGCGCGGCGAACAGCCCGACCGGCGCGATATCGCGGTCTATGTGCGCAATCCGCATGTGCTGCTCGCCAACGCCCCGCAGGAACTGTTCCTCGACCCGTCCCACACCTACCGTCTCGACCTGTCGCGCTATCGGGCGTCGAGAAAGAGACCGAAGGGATACTTCATCCGGCGGCTGACCTCGCAGGCCGACGCCGAGGCGATCAACCGCATCTATGCGGCGCGCGGCATGGTCACGGTGCCGCCCGAGTTCTTCTGGGCCAAGCGCGACGCGCGCACGATTATCTACTTTGTCGCCGAGGACGAGAAGACCGGTGAGGTGCTCGGCACCGTGACCGGCGTCGATCACATGCGCGCCTTCGAAGATCCGGAACACGGCTCCTCGCTCTGGTGTCTCGCCGTCGATCCCTCGGCGCGTCATCCGGGCATCGGCGAGGCGCTGGTGCGGCGGCTGGCGGAATATTTCACGACGCGCGGCGCCGCCTTCCTCGATCTGTCGGTGCTGCACGACAACGAGCAGGCGATCGCGCTTTACGAAAAGCTCGGTTTTCAGCGCGTTTCCTTTTTCTCGGTCAAGCGCAAGAACCCGATCAACGAGACCCTGTTTACCGGGCCCGCCGACGATCAGGCGCTCAATCCCTATGCCCGCATCCTCGTCAACGAGGCGCGCAGGCGCGGCATTCATGTCGAGGTCGTCGATGCCGAGGGCGGCTTCTTCCGGCTGACCCATGGCGGCCGCTCTGTGCTGTGCCGCGAGAGCCTGTCGGAACTGACATCCGCCGTCGCCATGTCGATCTGCGACGACAAGTCGGTGACCCGCCGCATCGTCTCGGCGGCCGGCGTGCGCGTGCCCGAGCAGCTTGCCGATGGCGCCAGCCCGGACGAGATTTCGGAATTCGTCCGCCGCTGCGGCAAGGTCGTGGTCAAGCCGGCGCGGGGCGAGCAGGGCCGGGGTATCTCCGTGGGCCTGTCCGAGCTCGATGAGGTCGAAAAGGCGATCGCCGCCGCCCGCCAGGTCTCCGACACGATCCTTCTGGAGGAATATGTCGAGGGCGAAGACCTTCGCCTCATCGTCATCAATTTCCGTGTCGTCGCCGCCGCGGTCCGACGTCCGCCGGTGGTTGTCGGCGACGGCGAACGCACCATCCGCGAACTGATCGCCGCGCAAAGCCGGCGCCGCAAGGCGGCAACGGGCGGAGAATCGCGGATACCCCTCGACGAGGAAACCGAACGCACCGTGCGCGACGCGGGCTACGGTCTCGATGACGTCCTCGACCCGGAGGTCCACGTCGCCGTCCGCAAGACCGCAAACCTGCACACCGGCGGCACGATCCACGACGTGACCGACATCGTCGATCCGGTTCTGGTCGAGGCCGCCATTGAGGCCGCGCGCGCGATCGACATTCCGGTTACGGGCATCGACCTGATGGTGAAATCGCCGAGCCGGCCCGATTACGCCTTCATCGAGGCAAACGAGCGCCCCGGCCTCGCCAACCACGAACCGCAGCCGACGGCGGAACGTTTCATCGACTTGCTGTTTCCGTTATCGGTACCTGCATCGGTCAAGCGAATACGATAAGAAAATTGGGGGTGTCGACCTATGTCACGACTGGCGATTGATCACGAATATCTGCTCTCGGTCCTGGAGAAGATGCTGCACATCCCCAGCCCGACCGGCTTCACCGATTCCATCGTCCGCTTCGTCACGTCGGAACTGGAGCGCCACGGTCTCACGGTGGAAATGACGCGGCGCGGCGCGATCCGCGCGATCCGGCCCGGCAAGCGCGAAGCGGGCGCGCGCGCCATCGTCTCGCATCTCGACACGCTCGGCGCGCAGGTCAAATACCTCAAGGACAATGGCCGCCTTGAAGTCGTTTCCATAGGACACTGGTCGGCGCGTTTCGCCGAGGGCGCGCGCGCCGAGGTTTTCACGGAGAGCGGCAGCTATCGCGGCACGATCCTGCCTCTGAAGGCGTCCGGCCACACCTACAATGACGAAGTCGACAAGATGCCGATCGGCTGGGAAAACGTCGAATTTCGCATAGACGCATTGGCGCGCGACAAGGCCGACATCGAACGTCTCGGCATCGAGATCGGCGATATCATCGCCATCGATCCGCAGCCCGAATTCCTCGACAACGGCTTCATCGTGTCCCGCCACCTCGACAACAAGGCCGGCGTCGCCGTGATGCTGGCGGCGCTCAAGGCGCTGCAGGATGAGGAGGTTGAGACGCCCGTCGACATCCATTTCCTGTTCACGATCGCCGAGGAGGTGGGCGTCGGCGCGTCATCCGTGCTGACCCACAACATCGCCTCGATGATCACGGTCGACAATGGCACAACCGCGCCGGGCCAGAACTCCGACGAGTTCGGCGTGACCATCGGCATGGCCGACCAGACCGGCCCGTTCGACTACCATCTCGCCAAGAAGCTCGCGAGCCTGTGCCGGGAAAACGAGATCCGCTACCAGAAGGACATCTTCAAATATTACCGGTCGGATTCCGCCAGCGCCATCGAGGCCGGCGCCGATGTCCGCACCGCGCTGATCACCTTCGGCGTCGACGCCTCGCACGGCTACGAGCGCATTCACACCCACGCGCTGCGGTCGCTCGCGGAACTGATCACCGCCTATGTCGTCAGCCCGGTGATGATCAAGCGCGACTTCAAGGAGACGTCGGGCGTCAAGGGCTTCACCCGCCAGCCCACCGGCGAGGCCGAGCAGGACCTGTCGCCCGATATCGAGGACAAGGAACTCAGCGAGTAATCTCTCGCGTCACGAAGAGAGCCGGACAAGGGCGTTCAGCATCAGCTGGGCGCCCTTTTCGATATCCGCCCAGTCGCTCCATTCCTCCGGCGCGTGGCTGATGCCGTTGCGCGACGGGATGAAGACGAGACCGGACGGGCAGAAGGATTGCATGGTCTGGGCGTCGTGTCCGGCGCCGGAGGGCATGTCGAGCGCCGCATGGCCCAGCGTACCGGCTTCCTCCATCAGCATGGCATGCAGCTCCGCATCCAGCGCGACGGGCGAAAGCCAGCTCTTCTCCTCGATCGACAGCGCCAGTCCGTGCCGGGCGGCAGCCGTTTCGAGTTTCGTGCGCACAGCGTCGCGCAAGCCCAGCATCACCTCTTCGGACGTGTCGCGCAGGATGATCGAGAATTCGGCCGCGCCGGGGATCGTGTGCGCATGGTTGGGATGGACCTCCACCTTGCCGATGGTGATCCGGCTTTGCTCCGTTCCGTGAATGGCGATCGTGTCGGTGATCGTCCCGGCAAAATCCGCGAGCCCCGCGAATGCATCGGCGCGCATCTCCATCGGCGTCGTGCCCGAATGGTTCGCCACGCCGTCGAAACGCACCTGCAGGAAGCAGACGCCCGACACGGCATTGGCGATCCCGAGCGGGATTTCGGCATGTTCGAGCACCGGCCCCTGCTCGATATGCAGCTCCAGAAACGCGGAGATCGAGCCCGGCGCCCAGCCGGCGTCGAGTGCCCCGAACGCGTCGAGCCCCTGGTCCCGCATCGCGTCTACCAGACGCACGCCGTCCGCGTCGGAGGCCTGCTCGATCCAGTCGCGCGTGACCCGTCCCGCGATCGTCTGCGAGCCGAGCATGCCGCCAAAACGGCCTTCCTCCTCAGCCGTCGCCGCGACGACGATGGCGGTCTTCGGCACATGGCCGGCCGCGCGCATGGCCCGCACGCATTCCAGCGCCACGCAGGCGCCAAGCGATCCGTCGAAGGCGCCGCCTTCCGGCACGGTGTCGAGATGCGAGCCCGCCATGATGCACGGACCGGTCTCCGGTCCGAAGCGTCCGAACAGGTTGTTCACCGCGTCGCGGCTGACCTGCAATCCGTCACTGCCCATCTCGCGGGCGAACCAGTCGCGCACGGCCATGTCCTCGCCGGAATAGCCGACGCGATTGTAGCCGCCGGTTACGGCGTTGAATCCAAAGACGTTTACGCCGTCGAGCAGGCGGCGCAGTCGGTCGATATCGATGACGGGCGCAGTGTGGCTCATGGTGCGGACGGGCATGCCTTCCATTTTCCGGGCAGGTGACGGATCAAGGATGCACAAAAATTTATCATAATAAATGCTTGCATGAATTTTAATTTTCCGAATTAATTGAATCCCATCTGCAACGATGGAGATCGCCATGAAGAGACTTCTGGCCGCTGCGGTAACAGTCGCATCGCTCGCATTCGCCTCACCGTCCCTGGCACAAACGCCGCCAAATGTTCTGGTCGTCGGCCAGATCGCGGAGCCCAAGTCGCTCGATCCTTCTGCCGTGACCGCGCAGAACGACTTCCGCATCCTGCTCAACATGTATGACGGCCTCGTGCGCTACAAGGACGGCACGCTGGAGGTCGAGCCCGCGCTGGCCGAAAGCTGGACGATCTCCGATGACGGCCTGACCTACACGTTCAAGCTGCGCGAGGGTGTGTCCTTCCACGACGGCTCGCCGTTCAATGCGGAGGCGGTCAAGTTCACCTTCGAACGCATGCTGAACGAGGATCACCCCTATCACGACACGGGCCCGTTCCCGCTGGCCTTCTATTTCTCCTCGATCGACACCGTGACCGCCATTGACGACACGACGGTCGAGTTCAAGCTGAAGGAGCCCTATGCGCCCTTCCTCTCGAACCTCGCTTACGCCACCGGCCTCATCGTTTCGCCCAAGGGCGTAATGGACAATGGCGCCGATTTCGGCCGCAACCCGTCGGGCACCGGCGCGTTCAAATTCGCCGAGTGGGAAGCCAACTCGAAAGTGGTGGTCACCCGTAACGAGGATTACTGGGATGGCGCCGCGCCGCTCGAAGCGGTGATCTACCGCCCGATCACCGACACCAACACCCGCATCGCCGAGATGCTTTCCGGCGGCATCGACGTCATGCCGGAAGTTCCGCCGGACAGCCTGCAGCAGTTCCGCAGCGATGCGAACTACACCGTCTACGAACAGGTTGGCCCGCATGTCTGGTTCCTGATCCTCAACGCCAAGGAAGGCCCGTTCGCCAACAAGGCGGTGCGTCAGGCGGCCAACTACGCGATCAACAAGACCGCGCTGGTCGACAACATCCTGCAGGGCACGGCTGCCGTCGCCAACGGACCGACGCCGCCGGCCTTCAACTGGGCCTACAATGAAAGCCTGGAGCCCTATCCCTACGATCCGGAAAAGGCCAAGGCGCTGCTCGAGGAAGCCGGCTATGACGGCGAACCGGTGACGTTCTACGTCACGGAGGGCGGCTCCGGCATGCTCGATCCGATCGCCATGGGCACGGCTATCCAGGCCGATCTCGAAGCCGTCGGCATGGACGTCAACATCGAGACCTACGAGTGGAATACCTTCCTCGGCAAGGTCAATCCGGGTCTCGAAGGCAAGGCCGACATGGCCGAAATGGCCTGGATGACCAACGATCCGGACACGCTGCCGTTCCTGGCGCTGCGCTCCGAGGCCTTCCCGGACAAGGGCGGCTTCAACTCCGGCTACTACTCCAATCCGGAAGTCGACGAACTGCTCAACAAGGCGCGCCAGGCCACCGATCAGGGCGAACGCGCCGAGCTCTACAAGAAGATGCAGGAAATCGTGCAGGAAGACGCACCCTGGGTCTTCGTCGCCAACTGGAAGCAGAACGCCGTCACCAAGGCGAGCGTCGAGAACTTCAAGCTGCAGCCTTCCTTCTTCCTGATGCTTCAGGACGTGGCGAAGCCGCAGTAACGATGACAAGCCGCCGGCTTCCGGGCCGGCGGCTTCCCCCCATTCTCACGCGGAGCCCGCCTTGTCGGCCTATATCGCCAAGCGCCTTCTGGCTGCGATCCCGGTCATCTTTGGCCTGACCATCATCGTCTTCCTGATCATGGCGATGATCCCCGGCGACCCGGCGACGGCCATTCTCGGCTCCTACGCGACCCCTGAAAACGTCGAGAAGCTGAACCGCGATCTTGGCCTCGACAAGCCTCTCGTGCAGCAATATTTCATCTGGCTCGGCAACATGCTGCAGGGCGATTTCGGACGCTCCTACACGCTCAACCGGCCCGTCATCGACGAGGTTCTGGAGCGTTTTTCCGCGACGCTCATCCTCGCCGGAACATCGCTCGTCCTGTGCTCCGTCCTCGGCCTGATCGCCGGTGTGATCTCCGCCGTTCGGCAATATTCCTGGGTCGACAAGGCCATCACCTTCGTCGTCCTGATCGGCATCTCCGTGCCGTCTTTCTGGCTCGGCCTCCTGCTGATCCTCGTCTTCGCCGTCAATCTGAAGTGGTTTCCTGCGTCGGGCATGTACGCCATCTATGGCGGCGGCGACCTGCCCGATCTTCTCAAGCACCTCTTTCTCCCGGCCCTGACGCTCGCCGTGGTCGCCACTGGCGTTATCGCCCGGCTGACCCGCACCGCAATGCTGGAAGTGCTTCGCCAGGATTTCATCCGCACGGCCCGCGCCAAGGGCGTCACCGAGAACACCGTCATCTACAAACATGCATTCAAGGCGGCCCTCGTGACCGTCATTCCCGTGATCGGCATCCAGGCCGGCTTCGTGCTCGGCGGGGCGGTCTATATCGAGACCGTGTTCCAGTGGCCGGGCATCGGCTCGATGCTGGTCAAGGCGATCTCGACGCGTGACCTGCTGCTCGTGCAGGGCGGCGTTCTGGTCGTCGCCAGCGCCTATGTGCTGTTCAACCTCGCGGCCGACGTCGTCCAGACCATACTCGATCCGAGGTTGCGCTGATGGCCGATGCGACCGCCACGACCGCCGCCCAAAAGCCGGCGAAGAAGCCGAAGGGACGCCCGGACAGCCTGTCGCTGTTGCTCAACAACACGCTGGCGACCGCCGGCCTGGTCGTTTTCGCACTGATTGTTCTGGCCGCGCTCGCCGCGCCGCTTCTGCCATTGCCGGACCCGGACGCGACAGCGCCCGCCGACCGCCTCCTGCGCCCCTTGGCTGAAGGCCATCTGCTCGGCACCGACGCGCTCGGCCGCGACATCCTCTCGCGCCTGCTCTGGGGCACGCAGGTCAGCCTTCTCGTCGGCATTTCCGCCACGCTGATCGCCGCCTTTTTCGGCTCGCTGATCGGCCTTGTCGCCGGCTATGCCGGCGGCCGTGTCGATACGCTGCTGATGCGCGGCATCGATATGGTCATGGCCTTTCCCTACATCCTGCTGGCGCTGGCCATCGTCGCCGTGCTCGGCCCCGGCCTTCTGAATGCGCTCTACGCCATCGCGGTCGTCAACATCCCCTTCTTCGCGCGCAATATCCGCGGCATCGCGCTCGGCCTGTCGCGCCGCGAATTCGTCGATGCGGCGCGGTTGTCGGGCAAGTCAAACGCGCAGATCCTGTTCATCGAGGTGCTGCCCAACGTGCTGCCGGTGATCATCATCACCATGTCCACCACGATCGGCTGGATGATTCTCGAAACGGCGGGCCTCTCCTTCCTCGGTCTCGGTGCGCAGCCGCCCCAGGCCGATCTCGGCTCGATGCTCGGCGACGGCCGCAAGATTCTCTTCACCGCGCCGCATGTCTCGATCATCCCCGGCGTGATGATCTTCGCGCTCGTCATGAGCATCAACCTGCTCGGCGACGGCGTGCGCGACGTGCTCGACCCGCGCCTGAAATCCGGCGCGCTGACGAGGCCCGTGGCGCGCACCGCCGTCATGCGCGAGGACATCCCGGACGTCACGCCCCGTCCGGACACCGTCCTCGATGTGCGCGGCCTGAAGACCGAATTCCGCTTCGGCGGCGAAATCTACAAGGCGGTCGGCGGCGTCGATCTTGCCGTCGGGCAGGGCGAGTGCCTTGGCGTTGTTGGCGAATCCGGCTCCGGCAAATCGGTGACCGCGATGTCGATCATGGGACTGGTCCCCACGCCGCCCGGCCGCATCGCCGGTGGCGCGGCGCTGCTCGATGGCGAGGACCTGTTCGCCGCCTCCGACGAGCGCATCCGCAAATTGCGCGGCTCCGCCGTCTCCCATGTCTTCCAGGATCCGCTTTCGACGCTGCATCCGCTGTTCACCGTCGGCGACCAGCTGGTCGAGGCGATCCAGGCGCATCAGCCGCTGTCGAAAAGGGAGGCGACCGCCAAGGCCGCCGATCTTCTGAAGGTCGTCCGCATCCCCAATCCGGCGGAACGCTTGAAGGCCTATCCGCACGAACTCTCCGGCGGCATGCGCCAGCGCGTCTGCATCGCCATGGCGCTCGCCGACGACGCGAAGATCATCATCGCCGACGAACCGACCACCGCGCTCGACGTCACCGTGCAGGCACAGGTGCTGTCGCTGCTGGATACGCTGCGCAAGGAAAAGAATGCGGGAATTCTCTTCATCACCCATGATTTCGGCGTCGTCTCGGCGATCTGCGACCGCGTCGCCGTGATGTATGCCGGCAAGTTCGTCGAAACCGGCACGACCGAGGAAATCCTCAATTCCCCCGCCCATCCCTACACCGCCAAGCTGATCGATTGCGTTCCGGTGCTCGGCGAGCCCGGACGCCGTCTCGACGCCATCGAGGGCCGGCCGCCCGTGGTCAACAACCTGCCGGTCGGTTGCGCCTTCGCGGCGCGCTGTCCGCGCGCGCAGGACGATTGCCGCGCCGCGCCGATCCCGCTCACCGAGATGGGCAAGGGGCGTACGGTGCGCTGTATCCACCCGCTCACCGGAGACGATGCCGATGTCTGACGCGCCGCTTCTGTCCATCGAGAAGGCCGAGCGCGTCTTTGGCGGCGGCCGGTCCCTGTTCGGGCAGCCGAAACCGGCGGTCCACGCCGTTCAGGACGTCACCATCGAGGTGCGCAAGGGCGAAACGCTGGGCGTCGTCGGCGAATCCGGCTGCGGCAAGTCCACGCTCGCGCGCATGATCGTCGGTCTCGACGCGCCGACAGGCGGCCGCATCGTCTTCGACGGACGCGATCTCGTCGCCGAGGCCGGCCATGATCTGCGCCGCCTGTCGCGCGAGGTGCAGTATGTCTTCCAGGACCCTGTCGCCTCGCTCAATCCGCGCAAGACGATCCGCACCATCCTCGAAGCGCCGCTGCGCTATCTGCTCGATCTCGACCGGCCGGCGCGCGAGAAACGCCTCGGCGAACTGATGGACGCCGTCAATCTCGCGCCGGAATTCCTCGACCGCTACCCGCATGAATTCTCCGGCGGGCAGGCGCAGCGCATCGGCATCGCCCGCGCGCTTGCCGCCGATCCGAAGCTGATCGTGCTCGACGAACCGGTGTCCGCGCTCGACGTCTCCGTGCAGGCGCAGGTGCTCAATATCCTCGACGGTCTCAAGGACCAGTTCGGCCTGACCTATGTCTTCATCAGCCACGATCTCTCGGTGGTCGAAAGCGTCAGCGACCGGGTCGCGGTGATGTATTTCGGACGTATCGTGGAGATCGGGGCGGGAAAGACCATCTTCCGTTCGCCGCGCCATCCCTACACGCATCTGCTGCTGAATTCGGCGCCCGCGCCCGGCCGTCGCTCGCTGATTGCGGAGGACGCCAACACGGAATTGCCCGATCCCTACAATCCGCCGCCGGGATGCGCCTTCTACGCGCGCTGCCCCCGCCACACGGACGAATGCAACAGGGCGGTTCCGCCGCTTGCCGGGGCGGCCGGAGACGAGACGCACAGGGCCGCATGTTTCCACCCGCACGAGAGCAAGTGACGCCGCATGGAGGAGAGCGCGCCAAGACCTGAGCCTGTGTCGGTGACGCCGGCGCGCCGCCGAAAGCGTCCCGATATCGCGGCCGACGCGATCCGCGACCGCATCGTCGAGGCGGGCCTGTCGCCCGGCGACCGCGTGCCCTCCGAGTGGCTTGACCCGGAAGCGGTCAAGGTTTCGCGCGGCACATTGCGCGAGGCGCTCAAGATCCTCGAATTCCAGGGGCTGATCGCCTCCAAGACCGGACCCGGCGGCGGAATCTTCGTTACCGCGATCGCGTCCGACAATGCGATCCGCATGCTGGACAATCTCTTCCTGTTTTCGCCACCCACGATCGCGGACATCTACGCCATCCGCAAGCTGGTCGAGCCGGAACTCGCTGCGTCCGCCGCGACCGGATCGCTCTCCGTCCCGGCTTTCGAGGCGATGCGCGCGACCATCCGGCTCTACGAGGACGAACCGGCCACGGCAGAGGAGGAATATCGCCAGCGGCTCGCCGAGCTCGATTTCCACGCCGAGCTCGCCCGCAACAGCCCGAACCGCCTCCTGGGGTTCGTCGCCGTGTTCCTGCTCTCACTCCTGCGCGACATGACCGTATGCCGAGAGATCTACCAGGAGCCGCATCCCGAACTGCGCGAGACCGGCCTGCATTATCAGGTCCGCCTCCTGCGCGCGATCCGCGCCGGCGACGCCGACCGGGCGCGCGAAATCATGCGCGACCACATGGTCGAGGCGGAAAAATACATGCTGGAGAGGGCGGCCGTGCGCAAGCGGTCGGGATCGACGCAATGAGCGGACACGCTGCCCCATGGCGCACCATCCATGCCGACCATTGCCATTGCGGCTGGGACAACGCGCTGGAACCGGTGACCACCGTCGCGCCCGGCGAGACGCTGACGCTGCAATGCCACGACGCGGGCGACGGGCACTACACGAAAAACAGCACCGCCGCAGACATCGCCACCATGGACCCGGGCCGCGTCAATCCGGTCACCGGACCCGTCTTCATCGATGGCGCGGAACCAGGCGACGCGCTGAAGGTCACCATTCGCGACTTCGCCCCGTCTGGCTTCGGCTGGAGTGCCATCATCCCGGGCTTCGGCCTGCTGGCCGACCAGTTCACCGAACCGCGCCTGCATCTCTGGAACTATGACCGCACGGCGAAGGCCCCGGCGGTCTTCAACACCCTGGCGCGCGTGCCGCTCAAGCCGTTCGCGGGCACCATCGGCGTGGCGCTCGCCGAACCGGGCCGGCACGACATCATTCCGCCGCGCCGCACCGGCGGCAACATGGACATCCGTGACATGGCGGCGGGAACGGAGCTCTGGTTGCCGGTCGAGGTGGCGGGCGCGTTGTTCTCCGTCGGTGACACTCATGCCGCGCAGGGCGACGGCGAGGTTTGCGGCACCGCCATCGAAAGCGCGATGGACATCACCGTGACCCTCGATCTGGTCAAGGGCGCCGCGCCGCCATTCCCGCGCTTTTCGACGCCGGGTCCGGTGACGCGCCATCTCGATGCGGCGGGTTACGACGTGACGACCGGTATCGGCCCGGACCTGATGGCCGCGGCCCGCGACGCTGTCTCCGGCATGGTCGATCATCTCGCGGCTGCACGCGGCCTCGCCCCGGAGGACGCCTATATTCTTTGCTCGGTTTGCGGCGATCTGCGCATCAGCGAGGTCGTCGACGCGCCCAACTGGGTCGTGTCGTTCTACTTTCCGCGCATCATCTTCGAGTAGCGCTCGCCTTACGCGCTCTGGCGTTCGTCGCGGCTGAGCGACGGGTCGAGCATTTTCGGCCGGAAGACGACGTTTTCGGGCGTCTCGCGCGCGATCTGGCGCGCAAGCGCCGCGGCTGCCTCCTCGCCGAAACTCTGCTCCCATTCGCGCAGCACCGGCTTGTAGGTGCCGAGCGCCGCCATGGCCGCCGATTTCTGATCGCGCGAGGCATGTGCCTGCAGCCTGACGGCGAAGCAGACCAGCGAGTCGACGTCCGAATAGGAGGCGTTGTTGACCGGAACGGCGAACACCGCCGCGTCGCCGAGGAAACCGGCATGCAGCGCATGATCGTCGAGCGCCGAGCCGATCACGCCGAGCGGCTTGGACGGTTGGGCGTATCCCGCCATCGCAGGCGACGGAGCCACCCCGGTCAGCCGGACGACCGGGCCGTCCTTCGTCTGGTCGACATCGAGAAGCGCCGTCCACTCGATCTCGTCGATCAGCCGCGAAACGGCCGCCAGCACCTTGCGGTTGTCGAAGGTCATGCGGCTGTCGGCCACGCCGAGTGACGACAGAGCCTCGCGGATCGACGATGACAGCGCGTCTTCCGGGCGGCTGGTGCCGACCGTCACGGTCTTGGCCTGGTGGCGGATCGTGTCGATCGGCCGCGAGGTTTCCTCGAATGTGTGGCGCACCGGTCCGAGCGCGGCCTGTGCCACGTCCCGGGCGGTCGCGGCGTCATCCGCGCGGCCGAGATCGCGCGAGAGCTTCGCCAGCATCGCGAGATCGTTCGCGCCGAGACCGGAATTGAACGCGCCCGCCGCACCCTCGTCGATGAAGGCGTCGAGCTTGTCGAGAAGCGCCTGCCGGTCCGCGCCGGGATCGTCCATCGCCACAAGACCGAGATCGGCCAGGATCGTCTTCAGGAGTTGCGCGGCGCGGTCGATGGCGCGGGCTGCGTGGAAGCCGAACATGTGGCCCGCGACCGTCGCCAGCACGAAGGCCAGATCGCCGCCGATCTTCGGCAGGGCGATTACCCGTTCCGCATATTCCGCGAAGGCGGCGGCATCCGCGCCCTCGGTCGCGAATACGATCGGCCGGCCGTTATGCGCCTTGAAGATCGCCACTTCCTTGACCACGTCGCCGACGAGATCGCCGGGCAGGTCATTGGCGACGACAAGCGTCAGCGGCTCGGTCGAAAGGTCGATATGCTTCTTGTCCTCGGTGTAGTCGACCGGGATCGACTTGTAGCAGAGCTCCGACAATTTGATGCGGATTTCCAGCGCCGCCGTGTGGTTCACGCCGGATCCGGTCACCGCCCAGTATCTTGCCTGCGGCGCGAAACTGCGGGCGCATTCGGCGATCTGCTCTTCCTTGTCGAGAACCTCACCGATCAGCGCGGGCATTCGTTCGAGTTCGCCCATCTCGTAGGCGATCTCGATCTCCGTCATCGTGTTTAGCGCGTCAGCGAGGAAAAGCGCGGTCAGCTTGCCGGCCGTCAGCTGCGAATAGAACGCCTTGGTCGAGGCGACCGACATTTCCACGTCGCGGCCGTCGGAGGTGAACAGCACCGAATCCGCCTTGCGCACGAGATCGGAGTTGCGGCGGTTGACGATGGCGTGGATCGAGGCTCCGCGCTCACGGGCGAGATCGACGGCGCGGTTCGTGTCGGTCGTCGTGCCCGACTGCGATACGGCGATCACCAGCGCGTTGCGGAATTCGTAGCTCTCGATTTCGGCCGACATTTCCGAGGACCGCAGGGCGATGACGGGTATGTCGAGCCGGCTTTCGTAGCCGAGCGCCTTTTCGATCAGATGCGCGATGCCGACGGCGGCAACGCCCGCTGTGCCCTGGCCGATCACGTAGACGCGGCTGATACCGAGCGCCACGGCCTTGCGCATCGAGGCCCAGATATCGGTCGGCAACTCGTCGAAGGCGATCAGTCCGCCGTCGCGGCGGTAGCGTCCGCGCAGCGTCTTGGCCACGCTTTCCGGTCCATCATGGATTTCTTTTTCGAGATAGAACT
Source organism: Oricola indica (assembly GCF_965227485.1). Taxonomy (NCBI): domain Bacteria; kingdom Pseudomonadati; phylum Pseudomonadota; class Alphaproteobacteria; order Hyphomicrobiales; family Ahrensiaceae; genus Oricola; species Oricola indica. The sequence goes on along the minus strand of NZ_OZ245747.1, from coordinate 4,847,263 downwards.
CGAAGCCGCCGCGATAGATGTCGCGCGCGAAGATTTGGATCGGCTCCGGCTTGATCGCCGCCGGCGTGCCGTCGGAAACGCCGACCATCTCCGGCTGCGCGGAGTCGCCGGAAAGACGGATCACCGAACCGCCCGCGACCGAGCGGGCGAGGTTGTAGGAGGCGCGCGCCACATTGCACAGCCCGTAGACCTCGGAGGCGAACATCCAGCCGTCGGCGAGCCGGGCCGCATGCAGGCCTTGGCCGGAGCCTTTCTGCGCGAGGAAGGCGTCGCCCGGCTGGCTGGGATCGATGCAGCCGACCGCGATCGAGCCGTCGAGACGGCGCACGGCCGTGCGGAACCGGTCCAGCATGTCGCCGCCATCCGCGCCGGCGCTGCGATGCGCGATCGGGATGATCTTGGCGTCGGTGGTGATCGACGGGTCGATGGCGAGCTGGCGGTTGGTCACCAGTTCGGCGATCAGCTCCACGTGGTTGTCCACGTCGCCGTTCAGCGCGTACATCGCGCCCAGCGAAACGCCGGACTGGCCGCTTTCGTCCTGTGTCAGCGACGGATTGTGCGGGTGGCAGTTGGCGACAGAGATCACGCCATGCGACGCCCAGCGTGTATGCGAGAGAACGCCGGCCCGGGTCGCGTCCGCGGCAAGCGCCCACAACAGCCGGTCGGCGCGGATCGCCGCGCGCAGCGCCGCGCCATTGTCGCCCAGCCGGCCGACGAGATTCGCGGTCTTGTAGACGAAGGTCAGCGACCGCGTGCCGCCGCCATTTTCATGCATATAGACCGCGAGATGATCCGCATGCAGCGCCGAACACCGTTTGGCGAATTCTTCCGTCAGGTCGCCCGGCAGCGCGTCGACGCAATTCTCGGGAAGCTGGATCTGGATGGCGATGCCGGCCGAATCGCGGCCGCGTACCTCCAGCCGGTCGATTGCCCGCAGCACGTGCTCTGTGGCAAGCGCCACTTTCGCCGCGTTGCCGCGCGCCGCGTCGATGCCGTCGGCGACGAGCGCGATCGCTTCGCCCGTCTGGGCGACGAGTTCCTCGCGCAACTGCCATTCATAGTCGCGCAGGCTCTCGATCACCGGGTCGAGATCGGTGCGTCCTTTCTTGGACAGGTCGGTCAGGGCGCCCGCCTGTTTGCCCAGCGTGTCGGCAAGGGACGCGACGCCGGCCTTAAAGGCCGCATCGAAGGCGATCCGTTCCGCCATCCGGAATGACATCAGCTCCGCGAACCGGTCCTGCAACGCGGTGACCGCGCCGTGCAGCGTCTCCACGGCGGCGAGGCCGGCGGGTGCCGCTGCTACATCGGCGGCGACCGTATCGAGCCAGCCGGTGTCTGCTTCATCTGCGCCGAAACGGCCGGTTACGAATCCTGCGATGCCACACATGTCATATCCCCGAAATATCCCGGCCGAAGAGAATCCCTTTGACGAAGCGAATCCTCTTCGATCTTGAAACGTCGCCTTTCGAAATTTCTCAAGCGAAATCCGGACCCGGCCGCACTCACTTGTTCTTGCATGATGTAACCTGCGAAATTGCGGCAGGCTCCGTTTTTTCATTTCGCGCCGGAGAAATCCGCTGGAAATCCAATGATAACCGGCGTTTTTCGAGAATCGACACTGCCGTTTTTGTGCCACACTCATATGTGAGATTTGGTTAATCGGCATATTGAGCCGATGTCCGGCTAAGGCCCGTCCCCCGCCGATCCGGACAGGTGGCAGCCTAATCCCCCTCTCCAGGCTGCCACTTTTAGAACCTTTTCGCTTAGCCGCCGTGCACGACCTCCGCACGGCGGCTTCATTTTTTCCGGCCCCCGCTTTCCCGCCACTTTACATTGCCCTGCGACGCGCGCAGGAATCGCCGCGATTCCAGCCCCAGACGTCCAGCGGAGATTGTCATGACCAGCGCGCATGCGGCCCACCCCCTCGATCCCGTCCTCAAGCGCATCGACGAAAACCTCGCCGACAGCCTGATGCGGGTGTTCGAACTGGTCCGCATCCCGTCCATCTCCACCGATCCGGCCTATGCCGCCTCCTGCCGCGAGGCCGGCGAATGGCTGGTCGCCGAGCTGACCGAACTGGGCTTCGACGCCTCGCTGCGTGACACGCCCGGCCATCCGATGGTCGTGGCGTATCACGACGGCCGCAAGCCGGACGCGCCGCACGTGCTCTTTTACGGCCACTATGATGTCCAGCCGGTCGACCCGCTCGACCTGTGGGACAACGACCCCTTCCAGCCCGCGGTGCGCGACGGCGCCGACGGGGCCAAGATCATCACCGGACGCGGCATCGCCGACGACAAGGGCCAGCTGATGACCTTCGTCGAGGCCTGCCGCGCCTACAAAGAGGTCCATGGCGATCTTCCCTGCAAGGTCACCATCCTGTTCGAGGGCGAGGAGGAGTCCGGGTCGGGTTCGCTGAAACCTTTCCTCGACGCCAATGCCGACGAACTGAAGGCCGATTACGCGCTGGTCTGCGATACCTCGATGTGGGACGCGCGCACCCCCGCCATCTCGACCGGCCTGCGCGGTCTCGTCGGCGAGGAGATCACCGTCCAGGCCGCCGACCGCGACCTCCATTCGGGCTATTTCGGCGGCGCTGCGGCCAACCCGATCCATATCCTGTCGAAGATACTCGCCGACATGCACGACGCCGACGGCAAGGTGACGATCCCGAATTTCTACGACGGCGTCGAACAGACGCCGAAGGAAATCCTCGACCAGTGGGAAAGCCTCGGCCAGACGGCGGAAACCTTCCTCGGCGAGGTCGGCCTGGCGATCCCCTCCGGCGAAAAGGGCCGCTCTGTGCTCGAACTCACCTGGGCGCGCCCGACCGCCGAGGTCAACGGCATCACCGGCGGCTACACCGGCGAGGGTTTCAAGACGGTCATCCCGGCCAAGGCGTCGGCCAAGGTCTCTTTCCGACTCGTCGGCAAGCAGGACCCGGACGCCATCCGCGAGAATTTCCGCGAATTCGTGCGCAGCCGCATTCCCGCCGACTGCACGGTGTCGTTCCGCGAGCATGGCGGTTCGCCCGGCATCCAGCTCGCCTATGATTCCCCGGTCCTGCAAAAGGCGAAGGAAGCGCTGTCCGACGAGTGGCCCAACCCGGCCGTGATGATCGGCATGGGCGGCTCCATCCCCGTGGTTGGCGATTTCCAGACCATGCTCGGCATGGAATCCGTGCTTGTCGGCTTCGGTCTCGCCGACGACCGCATCCATTCCCCCAACGAGAAATACGCCCTCAAGAGCTTCCACAAGGGCCAGCGCTCATGGGCCCGCATCCTCGACGCGCTCGCCGAAGGGTGACGCGCTAACGGGCTGCGTCGGGCAACTGCAACATGCGGGCAACAGTCTGCTCGAATGAGCGGGACTGTTCAATCACCCAGTCGCGAAACCGCGATTGCAGCGAGCTCAGCCGTCGTCCGCTGACCGAGAGCAGGCGGTAGCGATAGCCGGTCTCCATGTGGTTCGCGACGCCGAACGGCGTGACCAGCAGCCCGCTCTCGATGGCGTCATGGGCCTCGGTGATGCCGCACAGCACCAGCCCGTGGCCGGCGATGGCGGCCTGCAGCCCCGAGCTGATCTTCGAATACCGCACCCCGCCGCCATCGTCTCCGTCGGCGATGTCGAACGCCCGGCACCAGTCGCGCCAGCCGGCCCATTTCGGATCGGGCGTCCTGTTGTCCAGATGCACGCGCGGTATTGCCGCCAGCGATGTCGTCTCCTCGGACAAGGCATATTGCTCGCGAAACACCGGCGTGCAGACCGGAAGCACGTAATCCCCGAAGAGATCGACCGCATCCAGGCCGTCTTCAGGCGGCGGGCTGTAGCGGATGGCGAAATCGAACCCGTCTGCGGCAAGGTCGATGCGCCTGTTGGCGGCGTTGAGACGAAGATCGACGGCCGAATTGCGGCTGTAGAAATCCGAGATCCGCTTCGTGAACCAGTTCTCCGCGAAGGATTCGGGAAGCGTGATCGCGACGCGGTTGGACGCGCCGTCGTCTCTCAGTTCCGAAAGAACGCCGTCGATGATCGAGAAGCCCGATGTCAGCCGCGCCTTGAGCCGGGCCGCGTCGTCTGTGGGATGCGCGCCGGCCGATGTCCTCGAAAACAGGCTGCGCCCGATGAACGCCTCCAGCCCCCTGATCTGCTGTCCGACCGCGGCCGTGGTGACGCCGAGTTCGTCCGCCGCCGCGCGGAAGGAGCCGGTGCGCAGCACGGCCTCGAAGGCCCTGAGCGCGTTCAGATGCGAGAGTTTCATACCTTCACAGTAAAGATTTTCTTTCGCAGAGGCGAGATAAAATGACCTGAAATCCCGATCGTTCGCTGCAATCATGGCTCTGTTGAAGGCTGCACCCACGGATGACAATAGAAATTGTTTTGGAAGGCGCAGCCGGAATCGAAGGAGAAGGACGCCATGAAGAAATATGTGATCGAGCGCGAAATTCCCGGGGTCGGCGCCATGAGCGCGGAGGACCTTGCCGCTGCATCGGCGAAATCGAACGAGGCGCTGGCGCGGTTGGGCCCGACGATCCAGTGGCAGCATTCCTATGTCGCCGGCGACAGGACCTTCTGCGTCTATCTCGCCGATAGCGAGGACGATATCCGCAGGCATGCCGAGGAAAGCGGGTTTCCCGCCAACCGGATCATCGAAGTGTCGACCATGATCGACCCGACCACCGCGTGAGGATGGAAGCGATGTATACGCTTTTTTGGGAGCGCCTGTCCGGCGCGATCGCGCCGCAGGCGATGCTGGAGGAAATCGGCGCGGACTACCGGAAGGTTTATGTCGACATGGCCGCCGGCGAGCATCGGGGCAGCGCCTTTCGCGAGATCAACCCGGCCATGCGGGTGCCGGCCCTGCGAATGCCCGATGGCGTGGTCATCGGCGAGACGGCGGCCATTGCGCTCGTTCTGGGGGAACGGCACCCCGAGGCGGGGCTTGTTCCCGCTGTCGGAGACGCGGATCGGGCGACCTTCCTGTTCTGGCTGATGGCGATGGCGACGGGCGGCTACCCCGTTTTCTCGAGGGCATGGCATCCCGAACAGTTCACATTCGACGATGCGGCCAACGAGACCGTCAGCCTTGTCGCGCTGAAGCAACTGGACGAGTTCTTCGCCATCATCGACGGCGCCATTGCCGGGAAGCCGTATTTCCTCGCGCGAGGATTTTCCGCGCTGGACATCTACCTGACGATGCTCACCGAGTGGATGTCGGACAAACCGGCCCTGTTCGCTGCCAATTCGAAAGTTGCCCGCTTGTGCAGCGCGGTGGCTGAACGGCCTGCCTATCGGGCGGTGATGGAGCAACACGCCTGAGCGCAATTCGAACCATTCCCTTCATCGTCCCTTAACTCTGCCTTAAATCGCCGCATTTAGGGTTCAGGCGCCGTATCTGTTTTGCGTAACGGACCTGATTTCGCCCATGGCCAGCCGAAAGAAACCGAAAAGCCGCGTCGAACCGCGTTTCGACGATGCGCCGAAGCGCAAGCGTTCGGCCGGTCTGACGGCGACCGAAGATGATCGCGCCGCGCCGCCGCGCCGCAAGAAGCCGGCCGCCAAGCGCAAGGCGTCCGGCGCGCGCAAACCGAAGAAGAAGACCGCCCGTTCGCGCCGCGCGCGGCTGGGTCTCACCGGCCTGATCGGCGGTCTCGTCTACTGGTCCTTCATCATGGCCATCTGGGGCGGCGTTGCTGTTGCCGGTGTCGTCGCCTGGTATGGCGCGCAGATGCCCTCCGCGACCACCTGGGAAATCCCGGACCGGCCGCCCAACGTCAAGATCGTCGCCGTCAACGGCTCTCTGGTCGCCAATCGCGGCGCCACCGGCGGCGAGGCGCTCGGCATCCACCAGATGTCCCCCTATATCCCGCAGGCGGTCGTCGCCATCGAGGACCGGCGCTTCTATTCGCATTTCGGCGTCGATCCGATCGGTCTCGCCCGCGCGATGGTCGCCAACGTCATGGCGGGCCGGCTGGTGCAGGGTGGTTCAACGCTGACCCAGCAATTGGCCAAGAACATGTTCCTGTCGCCGGACCGCACGGTCGGCCGCAAGGTGCAGGAAGTGCTGCTCGCCGTCTGGCTGGAGAGCAAATACACCAAGAACCAGATCCTCGAAATGTATCTGAACCGGGTCTATTTCGGCTCCGGAGCCTATGGCGTCGAGGCGGCGTCGCGGCGCTATTTCTCCAAGTCCGCGCGCGACGTGACCCTGCCGGAAGCGGCGCTTCTCGCGGGTCTGCTGAAAGCGCCGTCGCGGCTGTCGCCCGCCCGCAATCCGCATCTGGCCGAGGAACGCGCCCAGATCGTGCTGGCCGCCATGCGCGAGCAGGGCATCGTGACCGACAGCGAAATGACGGCGGCCCTCACGCGCCCCGCCACCCGTGCCGCTGCCTACTGGACCGGCTCGGAAAACTATGTCGCCGACGCGGTGATGGAGGAACTGCCCGAACTGATCGGTGAGATCCGCCAGGACGTGATCGTCGATACCACCGTCGATCTCGTGCTGCAGAAATTCGGTGAAAACGCCATTCGCAACCTGATCGCCAAGGAAGGCGAAAGCCGCAACGTCGGTCAGGGCGCGCTCGTTTCCATCGACAACACCGGCGCGGTGCGCGCCATGGTCGGCGGTTACGATTACGCCAACTCCCAGTTCGATCGCTCCACCGAGGCGAAACGCCAGCCGGGCTCCGCCTTCAAGCCCTTCGTCTACGTCACGGCGCTGGAACAGGGCATGACACCGGATTCCGTGCGCAACGACGCACCGGTGAAGATCGGAAAATGGTCGCCGGAGAATTACGGCGGCAAGTATCTGGGGCCGGTAACGCTGGAGACGGCGCTGTCGAAGTCGCTGAACTCCGTCGCGGCCCAGCTCATCATGGAGGTCGGCGCCGGCAATGTCGTCAAGACCGCCGCGCGCATGGGCATCCATTCGAAGCTGGAACCCAACGCCTCACTGGCGCTGGGCACCTCGGAAGTCACGCTGATGGAGCTGACATCGGCCTATGTGCCCTTCGCCAATGGCGGGTACCGCGCCGATCCCTATGTCATCCGCCGTGTCACGACGCTCGACGGCAAGGTGCTTTACGAGCACACGGCCGACAACATGTCCCGCGCCATCTCTCCCGGCGTCGCCGGCATGATGAACCGCATGATGTCGAAGACGGTCACCGAGGGCACGGCCCGCGCCGCCCGTTTCGACCATCCCGCCGCCGGCAAGACCGGCACCAGCCAGAAATCGCGTGACGCATGGTTCGTCGGCTACACCGCCAATCTGACCACCGGCGTCTGGTTCGGCAATGACGACGGCTCGCCGACCAACAAGGTCACCGGCGGCTCGCTGCCGGCACAGGCGTGGAAGGCCTTCATGGTCGAGGCGCATGAGGGCGTGCCCGTGGCCCGTCTGCCGGGCTATCGCAGGAACACGGTCACCCCGGCGGCGCGTCCCGCCGCACCGCGCGAGGATGTCCCGATGTCGCAAAACGTCTTCCCGCCGAAGCCCGACCGCACCCCGACCGCATCGACCGGCGCGCCGCGTCCGAAGGTCGGTGTCGGCCAGAACGACGGCGGCGGGCGCACGGTGCTGGATATCCTGCTCGGCCGCTGACCCGCTATCCCAGCGCCTCGACCAGCGGCTTGAGGTGCTTTTCGTATTTGCGCCACGCAGCCGAACTGCCCGAATACATTCTGCGGCGAACTTGCGCCGCGCTGGCCGTCGAGACAGTGCGCCGTGTCTCATGGAAGGCGAGGCAGCGCGGGTCCCAGTCGAGGCCGCACAAATCGAGCAGCCGGCGCGTTTCCGCTTCCTGGTTTTCGGTCAGCGTCTCGTAGTCGATATGGTGGATCCGGTCGCCGAAGCGGTCCCGCCAGAAGGCCATCAGGTCGCGGTAAAGCCGGTAATACTCCGCGATGGCGTCGAGATCGAAACTGAATTGCAGCCCGCGCGACGGAAAGAAGGTGCGGTAGATCGACCATGCCGTGACCACCGGGTCGCGCGCGACATGGATGATCGTCGCCTCGGGAAGCGCTGTCGCGATGAAGCCGATCCAGCGGAAATTGAGCGGCATCTTGTCGGTGATGACGGGCTCCGCGACGCCGAGACCGTCGAGCGCGCCGAGATAGCGCTCCCTGATCTCCGCCGGTTCCGCCGTGTCGAGACGCGTGCCGGAGAGCGTCGGCCGGACGGCCTGCCGGAGGAATTGCAGTTCTCCGCCGCCATGCACTTGTGGGTGGCTTGCCAGCACCTGCTCTGTGAGCGAGGTCCCCGAACGCGGCATGCCGAGAATGAAGACCGGCCGCTTACCCGTCGTCTCCGCCGGCAGGACCGGGCGGTCCATGTCGAAATGCCCCTTGATCGCGGCAAAGAGTTTTTTCTGGTCCGGCATCGGGTCTGGGAAGGCGTCCCGCCGCAGCCGGTTCCCGGCGTCGAAATGCGCGAAGGCCCTGTCCGTCTCTCCGGTATCGTCCAGCGCCTTGGCGAGCGCGAAATGGACTTGCGCCCGGTCCGTCGCGGCGTCGGATGCCAGCAAGGTCTCCATCACGCCGATCTGCGGATCGCCGGGCGCGTAGGTCTTGATGATGCTCAGATTGCGGTGGGCGTCAGCCTGGCGCGGGTTGATCCGCAGCGCGGCCTCGAAATCGGCGGCGGCCGCGTCGAGACGCCCGAGATGGCTGTAGGCATTGCCGCGATTGTTCAGCGCTTCGGCGAATTCCGGCCGCGCCGCAAGCGCCCGGTCGAGATAGGCGAGCGCCTCCTCCTGCCGGTCGAGCGCGTTGAGCGCATTGGCGTAATTGTTGAGCGCGTCGGGATGGGCCGGGTCGAGCGTCAGCGCCTTGTCGAGATGGGCGATGGCGTCGCCGGGATGGCCGGTTGCCGTCAGCGCCGCGGCAAGATTGTTCAGGATATCCGGCGAGTTCGGCGAGAGGTCGAGCGCCTTGCGGTAGCAGGCGATCGCCTTGTCCTGCGCGCCGAGACCCGCATGGCAGGCGCCGGCGATAGTGTGCGGGAAGGCGACACCCGGATGCCGCGCGGCCAGCGCGGTCGCTTGCGCCAGCGCCTCCTGCAAATGGCCCTTCTGGTAGAGCGCCAGCAGCGCATTTGCCGTTTCGCGGGTGAGGGCGGGGCCGCCGGGCCGCGCCTTTGGCTGCGACAGCGCCTTCAGACCGTCAAGCGCGCGCCGGTTGTCGGGGAACCGCGCCAGCACCGAGCGCAGAAGCTGTTCGGCGTCGTCCGTCGCGCCCTTGCGGGCAAGCGATTGCGCCTTGCGCAGTGTCTGGTCGACGGACATGACGCGCTCCGCTCAGCTGCCCTGGCGACGGGCCCAGGATTCCAGCAGCGGGAAAACCGGCTCGATCTGCACGCGGTAATCCTCCCACCGGCCCGCGCGGTCCGCGAAAAGGGGTTCGGGCCCGGCCCGCGCCATGCCGTCCGGGTCGACCCCGAGAAAGCGCGCCAGCGCCGCCGTCTCGTCCGCCGGATTGGCGAGCAGCTCTTCATAGCGGATTTCATGGACGGCAAGCGCGAGCCTGTCGCGGTAGCATGTCCACAGCCGCATCGCCCGGTCATAGAGCGTCGCGCCCGTCTCCAGGTCGAGGAAATTCCCCATGATGTCGTCCGGGGCGGATGCCTCGGTGAAACAGGACAGGACGCAATCGCAGGGGTGCCGCAGCGCCATGACGAAACGCGCCCGTGGGAAAACCCGTTCGATCAGGCCCGCGCTCGCCATGTTGAGCGGCACGCTGTCGATCACCGTCCCGTACCCGGTCTCCAGATCGAGATGCCGGTCCAGTTCCTCGAAATAGACGCCGCGCAGCAAGTCGATATCGTCCGCGGTCAGCATCTGCAGCCGCTCGCGGTCGGGACTCTCGCCAAGCGCCTGCGCCATCCGCGCGACCATCGGCTTGTTCTCCACCAGCGCGATGTCGGGATGGCCGCGCAATATCGCGCCGAGCCGGTCCGTGCCCGATTGCGGGAACCCGACAAGGAAGACCGGCGTGCGCGGATGCGCCGCCACGACGTCCTCCCAGGGTGCGCCGTCCGTTTCCGAGAAGGAGGCGGCGAGGTCTTCCAGATCGCGCATATATCGCACCGGGTCGGCGGTGCGGGCAGCCGGTTGTGCGCCGCGGCGCGAATTGAGCGCTGCATGGTGCTTGAAGGCGGCGTCGAAGTCGCCGAGCCGCTCGCAGCTTTCCGCAAGCAGGGAAAGCCGCCCGTCGGCCATCTCCCGTGTGAGACCGTCCGACGGCATGCGGTCCAGGCAACGCCGCGCCGTCGCGTAATCGCCATCCAGCGCGGCCTGCCGCGCGATCCGGTAGAGGATTCGCGGATCGTCCTCGCCGCATGATTTGCGCGCCGCCGACACGGCGGTCCGCAGGTCTTTGTCGAGGTCGCTGCGGTCCAGCAAGCCGCAAAAGGCGTCATGCGCATCGACGTTTCGTGGCTCGATCCTGATGACGTGTTCGAGGCAGCGTATCGCGGCCCCGGTCTCGTCCAACTGCTCAAGCGCCGCCGACAGGGCGATAAAGCCCGGCACATGGCCATTGTCGATGGCGAGCGCGCGATGACAGGCTTCCGCGCCTTCCTGCGCCCGGCCGAGCCGGATCAGGCAACGCCCGAGCTTGGCATGAGTGTCGGCCATGTTCGGCCGCGCCTCGATGGCCGTCCGATAGGCGTCCGCCGCCTCTTCGTACTCACCGCACTGCATCAGCGCATCGCCGAGCCTCCCATGCGCCTCGGCGAAACCCGGCCGCAACTCGCACGCGCGCCGCAAACTGCCGACCGCTTCCCGGTGGCGTCCAAGCGCCGCAAGCGCGATGCTGAGATTGTTGTGGGCTTCCGCGAAATCGGGCTTCAGCGTCACGGCCGTCGCGAGGTTGCCGATCGCCTCTTCATGGCGGCCGATCCTGTTGAGCGCATCGCCCAGATTGTTGTGGCCTTCCGGGCGATTCGGCCGAAGCGCGATCGCGCGCCTGTAGCTGCCAATTGCCTGGTGGCTTTGGCCGAGCGCGCTGTGAATGGCGCCCGCGAGATTGTGGAGGAGGGGGAGGTTGTAATGCACCGCGATCAACTCGCGGGTCTTTTCGAGCGCCTCTTCGTAGCGGCGGTCGCGATACAGACCGAAAACCTCGTTGGCCTGCTGCTGTGTCAGGGTAGGGCCGACCGGCGGAGCGCCCGGCATTGCGCCGGTCGTTTGCTGGCCTTGTGTCGCCTCGTCCGGTTGAACCGTCCGGCCGACGGGATGTAATTGCGCCGTCATCGTGCCGGGAGCGCCCTCCCTTGTGTGTCTGTCACATGACAATGACAGTATTTCCTTGCCCGAAACTGCCCGGCCGGCCGGGCCGCCGGCCTGTGAAGGCGTTCGGCCCAGCGGGATTTTTCCGGTGAATGGTCCGAATTTCGCGCCGACAGCAGACTTGCAGGCTCAAAAACCGGTTCTTATATACGCCGCAACGCCGTCGCACCCGCTGCGGAGGCGAATTTAATCCGGTAACAGGGACCGCTTGATGGAATGCCGGAACGGGTCCGGGCGGTCTGCTTAGGAGAGGTTTTGAAATGGCTAAAGTAATCGGTATCGACCTTGGAACGACGAACTCGTGCGTCGCCGTCATGGATGGCAAGGACGCCAAGGTCATCGAGAATTCCGAGGGCGCGCGCACGACGCCGTCCATGGTTGCATTCACGGACGACGGCGAGCGTCTTGTCGGCCAGCCGGCCAAGCGCCAGGCGGTCACCAACCCCGAAAACACCCTTTTTGCGATCAAGCGTCTGATCGGCCGCCGCTATGACGATCCGGTCACGGCGAAGGACAAGAAGCTTGTTCCCTACAAGATCGTCCAGGGCGACAATGGCGACGCATGGATCGACGCTGGCGGCAAGAAACAGTCGCCCAGCCAGATCTCCGCGATGATCCTTCAGAAGATGAAGGAGACCGCCGAAGGCTATCTCGGCGAGACGGTCACGCAGGCTGTCATCACGGTTCCCGCATACTTCAACGACGCCCAGCGTCAGGCCACCAAGGACGCTGGCAAGATCGCCGGCCTTGAAGTCCTGCGCATCATCAACGAGCCGACCGCTGCCGCGCTGGCCTACGGTCTCGACAAGACCGACGGCAAGACCATCGCGGTCTACGACCTTGGCGGCGGCACCTTCGACGTTTCGGTCCTCGAGATCGGCGACGGCGTCTTCGAGGTGAAGTCCACCAACGGCGACACCTTCCTCGGCGGCGAGGATTTCGACATGCGCCTGGTCGAATATCTTGCCAATGAGTTCAAGAAGGATCAGGGCATCGATCTCAAGAACGACAAGCTCGCCCTGCAGCGCCTCAAGGAAGCTGCCGAGAAGGCCAAGATCGAGCTGTCCTCCGGTTCGCAGACCGAGATCAACCTGCCCTTCATCACGGCCGATGCGTCGGGTCCGAAGCACCTGACCATGAAGCTGACGCGCTCGAAGTTCGAGAGCCTTGTCGACGATCTCGTCAAGCGCACGATCGAGCCGATGAAAGCCGCATTGAAGGATGCCGGCATGAAGGCGGGCGAGATCGACGAGGTCGTCCTCGTCGGCGGCATGACCCGCATGCCCAAGGTCCAGCAGACCGTGAAGGACTTCTTCGGCAAGGAACCCCACAAGGGCGTCAACCCGGATGAGGTCGTCGCGCTCGGCGCCGCCATTCAGGCCGGTGTCCTGCAGGGCGACGTGAAGGACGTGCTGCTGCTCGACGTGACCCCGCTGTCGCTTGGCATCGAGACGCTTGGTGGCGTGTTCACCCGCCTGATCGACCGCAACACGACGATCCCGACCAAGAAGTCGCAGACCTTCTCCACGGCCGAGGACAACCAGAACGCCGTGACGATCCGCGTCGCACAGGGCGAGCGCGAGATGGCTGCCGACAACAAGATGCTCGGCCAGTTCGATCTCGTCGGCATCCCGCCGGCGCCGCGCGGCGTGCCGCAGATCGAGGTCACCTTCGACATCGACGCCAACGGCATCGTCAACGTCTCGGCTAAGGACAAGGGCACCGGCAAGGAGCACCAGATCCGCATCCAGGCTTCCGGCGGTCTCTCCGACGAGGAAGTCGAGAAGATGGTCAAGGACGCCGAGTCCCATGCCGAGGAAGACAAGAAGCGCCGCGAGGCCGTCGAGGCAAGGAACCACGCCGAGAGCCTGATCGATTCCACGGAGAAGTCGTTGAAGGAATATGGCGACAAGGTTTCCGCGGAAGACAAGCAGGCCATCGAGGATGCGCTTTCCGACCTCAAGGAAGCCGTCGGCGCCGAAACGCCGGATGGCGAGGCCATCGCCGCCAAGACCCAGGCGCTCGCAGAGGCTTCGATGAAACTCGGTCAGGCGATGTATGAGGCCCAGCAGGCCGAGGAAACCGCTGCCGCCGAGGCTGATGCCGCTGCGGATGCCGCGGGCGACGACGATGTGGTCGATGCCGATTTCGAGGAAATCGACGACGACGACGATCAGAAGAAGTCGGCCTGATCGGGTCTGACGCAGATGTCTTGAGGGCGGCCATTGGCCGCCCTTTTCATTTGTCGGATACTGACGGCGTCAGCCGCCTGATGGACTGTCTGGGATAGGCGCCCGGTATCTCGTCCAGCACCATCGCCCCCTTGCCGTTGATCTGGAAGATGTTGATGCCGCTGATCTCGGCGTTTTCGATATCGCCGTCGGCATGGCCGTCCAGCCCGTTGCCGGCCACGCGCGCCAACTTGCCCGCCTCGTCGAGGCGAATGAGCATGCTCGCATGGGAAAAGAAGAGCCGCATCTGGTCATCGGCGCCGACCGGGTGGCGTATGACCACCGGCAGGTCCACAAAGGAGATGTTCTCTCCGCTCACCGTATCGAAATCCGCGACGCGCCAGCTGTTGTCCGTTTCCTCGCTGTCTTCGAACTTGTATTCCGAAAGCGCGAGCAGCAACCGCCCGTCCGGCGCCCTGAATGCCCGCGCCTTGCCGAACCGGTCGAAACCGACGAGCAGACGATGCGTCCATCCTTGCCTGCCGCGCTCGAAGCGGAGCACAGCACTGTGGTATCCTTCCTCCTCGAAAGCGGCGAAGAACAGGTCCGGCGAGTAAACCGCTATCGAGACCAGCGTGACCGCCTCGCTTTCGCGATGCCAGTCCAGCGTCTCTGCCACGGTCTCGAATGCCCCGTCATGCGGCCCGAAAACGATCTGGAGCTGTCCTGAAACGAGGTCCGACGACGACTCGGCCACATAAAGCGTATCGTCCGGCGCGAAGGCGGCCGCGCGTTGCGCGCGCCCTTCCAGCGTTTTCGCCCTGTTGAAATGGTAGTCGTAGACCCCCTCGTTTTCCTGCAACGTATCCAGCACGTGCCCGGACCACTCGTCCTCGACCGGAAACACGTCGGTCTCGGCGCGGTTGCGCGCCTTCAGATGCGTCTCGAACACCGCATCCAGCGGCGGAAGATCCGCCTCCAGCAACGCCTTGTAGCGGGCGAAATAGGCAGAGGCGTAGGCCTGCATCCTGTCCGGCGTCGGCTGGTCGATGTCCATCACCTTGCAGTCCGCCTCCAGCATGGCGTAGTCGGCCTGCGTGACCTTGTATTCGTCCGGTATGGATGCGCCCATCTCGGTGACGAGTTCGAGATAGCGCGCCCGCCAGCGCGCCATGTCCGGGTCGCGCTTCGCCGCGTCCTGCAGGATCGCGGCCGTCAGCCGGTCGGCGTGATATTCCCGGCAATTGACGTGGTAGTCGTATCGCTTCGTGTGGTCGTAATCGTAGCGGAAGGTGATGGCGTGCGCGCTTTCATGCGTCGCCAGAACCCACTGGTTGAAGCGGGCCATTTCCAGCGCTTCCTCGGCGGAGGAGAAGAACCCCGACGATTTCCAGTTCCCGTCCGTCAGGACGTTCGAGAAGGCCTGCCAATAGGCGTCCGCCTGCCCGGGGCGGGGCATGTCGCCCGCAACGATCTTGGCCTCGGTGTGGTCGTAGTACCAGTAGGTCGTCGTAAAGGGTCCGATCTCCCACTCGATCCAGTCCGCCCATGACAGGCCGTGATCGGCATAGAGTTTTTGGACTTCGGCGGTCGCCGCCTTCATGTCGCCGGACAGGATCGCGTCGCGCGGCGAGGCCGTCGCGGGCGCTGCAAGGAGCATGGCGCAGGCCGCCGCGAGCGCCGTTGTGCGCAGTGCCGGACAGTATTGGCTGGAAATTTCTGTGTTCGGCATCGTATCCGGGCCTTTTCCCGGGTATTTACGGCCATTGCCTATGGCAAAGCCGCACCGTATTTCCTATGTGAACGCAACGGTATGCGCGCGTGCACATGCCGCTGGGACATTTTTGACACCATCCTACGAAAAAAGCGACGGGAATGTCGAAAGCGGATTACTACGAGACACTCGGCGTTGAGCGCGGAGCCGACGAAAAGGCGTTGAAAAGCGCCTACCGCAAGCTTGCCATGAAGTTTCATCCGGATCGCAATCCTGATGACGCCGAAGCGGAAGCGAAGTTCAAGGAAGTCAACGAGGCTTACGAGACGCTGAAGGACCCGCAGAAGCGGGCTGCCTATGACCGTTTCGGCCACGCCGCATTCGAGAATGGCGGCATGGGCGGCGGCGGAGGCTTCGGCGCGGCGGGCGGCTTCTCGGATATCTTCGAGGATATTTTCGGCGACATGATGGGCGGCGCGCGGGCGCGTCGCGGCGGCGGACGCGAACGCGGCGCCGACCTTCGCTATAACATGGAGATCACCCTCGAGGAGGCCTATGCCGGCAAGACCGCGCAGATCCGGGTTCCTTCGTCGATGACCTGCGAGGTCTGCAACGGCTCCGGTGCCAAGCCCGGTTCCGATCCGGTCACCTGCTCGACCTGCGGCGGCGCGGGCCGCGTGCGGGCCGCATCCGGTTTCTTTTCGATCGAGCGCACCTGCCCGACCTGCAACGGGCGCGGCCAGACCATCGAGGATCCCTGCACCAACTGCCACGGCCAGGGCCGCGTGACGCAGGAGCGTTCGCTGTCGGTCAACATTCCGGCCGGCATCGAGGACGGCACGCGCATCCGCCTGTCCGGCGAGGGCGAAGCGGGCTTCCGCGGTGGCCCGACGGGCGATCTCTACATTTTCATCTCCGTCAAGCCGCACGAGTTCTTCCAGCGCGATGGCGCCGATCTCTATTGCAAGGTCCCGATCTCGATGGCCAAGGCCGCCCTGGGCGGCCAGTTCGAGGTCGCCACGATGGATGGTGCCTATGCCCGGGTGAAGGTGCCGGAAGGCACCCAGTCGGGCCGCCAGTTCCGCCTCAAGGGCAAGGGCATGCCGATCCTGCGTCAGGCGCAGATGGGCGATCTCTACATCCAGATATCGGTGGAAACGCCGCAGAATCTCAACAAGCGTCAGAAGGAACTGCTGCAGGAGTTCGACGAGATTTCCGCCAAGGAAAACAACCCGCAGTCGACCGGCTTCTTCTCGCGCATGAAGGAGTTCTTCGATATTGGAGACTGAGGGCCTCTCGCACACCTCGAAAACACCTCCCGTGAAACTGTCGCGCAAGGCGGTGGTCAAGGCGCGTTTTGCCGATCAGGTCCGGTTCCTCGGTTCCGTCATCCGCGCGCCGCGCTCAGTCGGCGCAATCGCGCCCACCTCCGCCGAAACGGCGCGCATGATGGCCACCCATATCGATCTCGCCTCCGGCCTTCCCGTGCTCGAACTTGGCCCCGGCACGGGCGCGATCACCACCGCGATCCTCGGAACCGGCCTTTCGCCCGCCCGGCTCTTAGCTGTCGAATATTCCGCCGCCTTCTGCCGGCTTCTCAATGACAGGTTTCCCGGCGCGCAGTTTCTGCAGGGCGACGCCTTCGATCTCGCCGCGACGCTCCGTGACCGTCTGGGCGATGCCGCGCCGGACCGTTTCGACTGCGTAATCTCCGGCCTGCCGCTTCTCAATTTCGAGAAGGAAAAGCGCGTTCAGTTGCTGCGCTCCGCGCTCTCCGTGCTCGAACCGGGCCGTCCCTTCGTCCAGTTCTCCTACGGCATCATCCCGCCCGTGCCCGTCACCGATCCCGACATCGCCGTCACGCGCTCGCGCTGGAACTTCCGCAATGTCCCGCCCGCGCGGGTCTGGGTCTATCGGCGCCGGTCATGACCATACCGAAGGTGCTTGTTTTCGCCGGGTCCGTTCGCTCCGGCTCCTTCAACCGGCAACTCGCCGAGGCCGCCGCCAAGGTGCTGGCGCTGAAAGGCGCGGACGTGACGATGCTCTCGCTCGCCGATTATCCGATGCCGATCCTCGACCAGAACCTGGAAAAGGAAAAAGGCGCGCCCGACAATGCCATCAGGCTCGCCCGCATGTTTGCCGCCCACGACGCGGCCTTCATCGCCAGCCCCGAATACAACGCCTCGATCCCGCCGCTGCTCAAGAACACGCTCGACTGGATCAGCCGCGTCCGGCAGGTCGACGGCGAAGCCGTCAAACCCTTCGAGGCGCTGACCGTCGCCCTTGGCGCGGCCTCCAATGGCCGGCTCGGCGGAATCCGCGCGCTCTACCACCTGCGCGCGGTCATGATGGCGCTGCGCACGCAGGTCGTCAGCGAACAGTGCTCCATCCATTTCGCCGGCGAGGCCTTTGGCGAAGACGGCATGCCGGCCGACGAGAGGGTTGCCGGCATTCTCGACAACGCCTGCCGCTCGCTTCTCGACCATTGCACGCCCGGTCGCGGCCGCTGATGGCGGCCTGCTTGTCGCCCCGGCCCGGCTGTGCCATGTCACTGCGCGGCGCAACCGGGGGATTCGCATGACCAACCGCACCGCAAGTGACCAGCTCATCGTGGCGCTCGACGTGCCGACCGTGCTTGAGGCGGCGGGCATCGTCGAAAATCTCGGCGAGGCGGTCTCCTTCTACAAAATCGGCTACCAGCTGGCCTTTTGCGGCGGATTGCAGCTCGCCGACGAGCTGGTGCGCGCGGGAAAACGCGTCTTTCTCGACATGAAGCTTCTCGACATCGACAACACGGTCGCCAAGGGCGTCGAGGCGATCGCCCGCACCGGCGTATCGATGCTCACCATCCACGCTTATCCGAAGGCCATGCGCGCCGCCGTCGAGGCTGCGTCGGGCTCCGGCCTGTGCCTGCTCGGCGTCACCGTCCTGACCTCGATGGACGATCCCGATCTCGCCGAGGCGGGATATGGGGACGACGCGGCCACGCTGGTCCACAAGCGGGCGCGGCAGGCGCGCGAAGCCGGAATGGGCGGCATCGTTTGCTCCGCCGCCGAGGCAGCCGCCGTGCGTGCGGTGGTCGGGCCGGATCTCGCGGTCGTCACGCCCGGCATTCGTCCGGCAGGCGCGGCGGCGGGCGACCAGAAACGCATCGTCACGCCCGGTGACGCGATCACCGCTGGCGCAAGCCACCTCGTCGTCGGCCGGCCGATCGTCGCCGCGCCGGATCGGGCCGCCGCCGCACTGGCGATACTGGATGAAATGGAAGCGGCAGACTGAGCCGCCGGATAGGAGGGAATATGGCCAAGGGTTACTGGATCGGACGCGTCAACGTGCATGATCCCGAGCGTTACAAGGAATATGTTGCAGCCGCCGCCCCGGCCTACAAGGAATATGGCGCGAATTTCCTCGTGCGCGGCGGAAAATGCGAAGCCGTCGAGGGCGAGGGACGCTCCCGCAATGTGGTTGTCGAGTTCGAGAGCTACGAAAAGGCGCTCGCCTGCTACAATTCCCCCGCTTACACGGCGGCCCGCGCGATCCGGAAGGAAATCGCGGACGGCGAAATGATCATCGTCGAGGGTTTCGAGGGCTGACCGGCCTGAGACAATCGCCGGGCTTCACCGTCAGGGCGTTTCGTCCGGATGATCTGCCGGCCCTGCATGGCGTCGAAATCCGCGCCTCGACGCTGTTTGCCGATCACGGATATCCCGAGGTCGGCGCGGAACCGCCGCCGATCGACGAGTTCGCGGAATTCCTGCGCGCGAACACCGTTCATGTCGCTGTCGATGCCGGTGACGCGCCGATCGGCTATGCCGTTTCGGGCGAAGTCGACGGTATCTGGTGGCTCAAGGAGCTGGGCGTCGACCCCGCCCACATGCGTCAGGGGGCGGGCACGGCCCTTCTCGGCGCAGTGTCCGGCCACGCCCGCGCGGCCGGTTATGGCCGAATCGGCCTGTCGACTTTTCGCGACATCCCCTTCAATGCGCCCTTTTATGCGTGCCGCGGTTGGCGGATCGTCGATCCCGGCACCGTGTCGGCGGCATTGCGCGCGCGCTTCCTGGAGGAGGTCCCGGACGGCGTTTCGCCCGGGGACCGGGTCCTCATGGTCCTGCAATTGTGAATAACCGCCGCATCTTTTCTGCGACTTACGTGGGAAGAGGGTGTGTAAGATGTTGCAACGCACTATTTACATGTTAACTTCCGCTGCGGTGGAGGCTACGTCCCGCGTCCTCGATCCGGCCGCGACGGGAAAAGGCAGGAAGACGATGTTCTACCAACTCTACGAAATGAATCACGCGCTAATGCAGCCCTGGCGGGCCGCCGTGGACGCGACGCGCCTGTTCTATCGCAATCCGCTCAATCCGATATCCATGACGAGGGCCGGCCGCACGGCCGCCGCATGGTGTGAGGTTTTTGAGCGCACGACGCGCCGTTACGGCAAGCCGTCCTTCGACCTGCCGCAGACCGATATCGACGGCAAGACGGTCGATGTCGACGAGAAAATCGTCTGGTCGAAGCCGTTCTGCAATCTGATCCATTTCCGGCGCAATCTGGCCGAGCCGCGCCCGCAGGACCCCAAGGTGCTGCTGGTCGCGCCGATGTCCGGCCATTACGCGACGCTGCTGCGCGGCACTGTCGAGCGTTTCCTGCCGGAAGCGGACGTCTACATCACCGACTGGATCGATGCGCGCTCCGTGCCGCTCTCCGACGGCCGTTTCGATCTCGACGACTACATCGACTACGTCATCGAGATGCTGCATCTGCTGGGCCCCGAGACGCATATTGTCGGCGTCTGCCAGCCCTCCGTCCCGGTCCTCGCCGCCGTCGCGCTGATGGAAGGACGCAACGACCCGAACGTGCCGCTTTCCATGACGCTGATGGGCGGGCCGATCGACACACGCTGCAATCCGACGGCGGTCAATGATCTCGCCAGCGAGAAGGACATCGAGTGGTTCGAGCGCAACGCGGTCATGAAGGTGCCGTTCCCCAATCCGGGCTTCATGCGCGATGTCTATCCGGGCTTCCTGCAGCTGACCGGCTTCATGACCATGAATCTCGACCGTCACCTGATCGCGCAGAAGGACTTCTTCATGCATCTCGTGCGCGATGATGGCGATTCGGCCGAGAAGCACCGCGACTTCTACGACGAGTATCTCGCGGTCATGGACCTGACGGCGGAATTCTATCTCGAAACGGTCGATACCGTCTTCATCAAGCACGCCCTGCCGGAAGGCACGATGACCCATCGCGGCGATCCGGTCGATCCGTCGGCTATCCGCCGCGTCGCGCTGCTGACCATCGAGGGCGAGAACGACGACATCACGGGCCGCGGCCAGACCAAGGCGGCGCATGCGCTGTGCCCGTCGATTCCCGACGCGATGAAGATGCATTACGAGCAGCCGCGTGTCGGCCATTACGGCGTCTTCAACGGGTCGCGTTTCCGCAAGGAGATCGCGCCGCGCATGCTCGACTTCATGCGCGCGCGTTCGCGCTTCGCGAGCGAGAGCGGCAAGAAAACATCCGCTGCCTGACCAGATAATACTGCGATAACAATGACTTGAAGGGCGCCGGCGTCGGCGCCCTTTCGTTTGGTAACCATGTTGTGAGCTATGCAAATCGCCCCGTTGTGAAAACCGGCATTGCTGTTTAACCTTTCGTTAACCTTGTGGGTAAGCGTTGAGGGGAGCGTCGGGGTGCTGAGATACGTCGCTGCAATTGCCATGATGGCAACCATTGGCATGGCCGCTCCGGAAAACGCGCAAGCGTCCGGATCGATGAAGACGGGCGGTCTGACCTCCCAGCCCATCGGCCATTATGATTTCTGCCGCATCTATCGCGACGAATGCGACCGCATCCAGGGCAACACGGGCCCGCTGGCCCTCGACAGCCGGACTTGGAACGCGATCCTCAACGTCAATGCCACCGTCAACATGGTGATCGAGCCGAAGAGCGATATCGACATCTACGGCAAGGAAGAGGTCTGGACCTACCCGGATCAGGCCGGAGATTGCGAGGACTACGTCCTGTTGAAGCGGCAATTGCTGATCAATGAGGGGCTGTCGCCCTCCGACCTGCTGATCACCGTCGTGCGCAAGCCGGATGGCGAAGGCCATGCCGTTCTCACCGTGCGCACCAATCGCGGCGATTTCGTTCTCGACAACCTGACCACCAAGGTCATGCTGTGGAAGGACACGCCCTACACCTATCTGAAGCGCCAGTCCGCCCGTCACGCCGGCCACTGGGTATCCATCGAGATGCCCGACCAGACGGTCGTCGGTTCGGTCAAGTAGCAGGTTTCAGGGCCGCGCAAGGTCCTCGAAACGGCGCAATCCCTCGCTTGAGAACAACAGCGCCCGGCTTCCTGCCTGGCGCCTGATCCAGCCCTTATCGAGAAATCGGCTCAGCACCGCTGCGCCCAGGCTGTCCGCCAGATGGGGCTTGCCCGGCCCGTCGCCGGTCAGCCCTGCAGCTGTCGCTTCGCGCAGGCAGGGCCGGGGCCGCGCATGTAATGGCGCTCCGGCTGGTAGTCCGACCATATGAATTTGCGCAATGCCGACAGCCGTTTCGCGCATACCGAAATGAAAAGCATCGTCCGATCCTCAGGTCCGAGGCAAATCGCCTCCGGTCCCTCCCGGGATCACAGTAACAACGCATCTATGAATTCTGGGTGAACAATCCCGCCCGGAACGGCGTTTTTCGGCCGTTCCGGGCATTTTTTCAGTCGGCTGCGAATGCGCTACGCATTGCCGATCGCCATGCCCGCCGCGAAGACCAGCGCGCCGCCGAGCACGACCTGGAAGATCGCGCGGCTCCAGGGCGTTTCCATCCAGCGTTTCTGGATCCACGCAATCGCCCACAACTCGATCACGACGACGATCATCGCGATGATCGTCGCGGTCCAGAAATGCGGGATCAGGTAGGGCAGGGCGTGTCCGAGCCCGCCGACGGTCGTCATGATGCCGGTGGCAAGACCGCGCTTGAGCGGCGATCCGCGCCCGGAGATCACGCCATCGTCCGAGGCGACCTCGGTGAAGCCCATCGAAATGCCCGCGCCGACCGATGCGGCCAGGCCGACGAGAAAGGTCGTCCAGGGATCCTGCGTCGCGAAGGCCGTGGCGAAGATCGGCGCCAGCGTCGAAACCGATCCGTCCATCAGGCCGGCCAGCCCCGGCTGGACATAGGTCAGGATGAACTGCCGCTTCTCGGACTGGTCTTCCGCCTCGCGCACGTCTTCCGGCAAATGCGTCGTTTCGAGTTGCACGGCCGTCGCCTCGTGGCCGGCTTCTGCCAGCGCCAGGTCGCCAAGCAGCTTGCGCGTGTCGGCGTCCTCGCATTGCTGTGCCGCGCGCAGATAGAAGCGATGCGCCTGCTGCTCCATCTGGGCAGCCTGCGCGCGCACGGTCTCGATGCCCAGCGGACGCACCAGCCAGTCCGGCTTGCGCTCGTAATAGCCGCGCACATGCTCACGCCGGATCAGCGGAATGCGGTCGCCGAACCGCTTCTTGTGCATGTCGATCAGCCGCGCGCGATGGGTGGTCTCTTCCTCCGCCATCGCCTCGAAGATCTTGGCGGAATTCGGATACTCCTCGCGCAGCCCGTCGGCATAGGCCAGATAGATGCGCGCATCGTCCTCTTCCGAGGAAATGGCGAGCGCGAGAATCTCCTGTTCGCTCAGACTTTTGAAGTCGCGGCGGGTACCGAGGAGGAAGCGTTGCAGCATGTCGGAAAATCCAGTTTAGAATTATTCTAAATTTAGCCATTCTATGCGGAAGGTCAAGCGTCGTGACGCCGCACCCTGAAAAAGTTGCAATGCGAAACGCTTTCGGAGAAGCTGCCTGAATGGCCCGGGAAATCGAACGCAAATTCCTCGTCGGGAGCGATGCATGGCGCTCCGAAGTGGAGACGTCGCGCCACATCGTCCAGGCCTATGTCGCGCTCGACACCAACACCTCGGTCCGGGTGCGGATTTCCGATGGCAGGAAGGCGCGCCTCACCGTGAAATTCGGCCTGTCGCACATGGTGCGCGAGGAATTCGAATACGAGATTCCGGTCGAGGACGCGCGCCAGATGGTTTCCGCCAGTCGCGGCCGGCTGGTCGAGAAGACCCGCTACCATGTCCGCCATGAGGGGTTTGTCTGGGAGGTCGACGAATATGCCGGTGCGCTGGCCGGTCTGGTCATCGCCGAGGTCGAAATGCAGTCCGAGGACGATGCGCCCGCCTTGCCGGCATGGCTCGGCCGCGAGGTGACCGGCGACGGCGCATGGTCGAATGCCCGGCTCGCGGTCAACGGCCTGCCCGAGGAAGCGCCGGTATGAGCGTCCTCGCATGAATTATCGTATTCGACCGGGCGAACCGCTAACCGATGAAGTCGTGCGCATTGCGGGGCTGCAATATCGCAAGGCGATTGGCATCCTGCGCAGCGAGCCGGACGGGCGTCACCAGGCGATCCACGACGCGCGCAAGCGTTTCAAGCGGCTGCGGGGCCTGTTCCGGCTGATCCGCGAAGCCGCGCCGGACTTCTATGCGCGTGAGAATGCGCGGATTCGCGATACCGCCTCGACCCTGTCGGCGGTGCGCGACGCGACCTCGCTGGTCGAGGTTGTCGATCGCATGGCCGCCGACCGCGAGGCCGGCGAAGACCGGGCGGTCCTGATTTCGGTTCGCGACCGCCTTGCCGCGCGGCGCGACCGTATCGCGGCCGGCCAGACCGATCTCGGCGACAGGATCACCGCCGCCATTCTCGCCTGCGAGCAGGGCAGCGCCGCGCTTGCCGAGCTTCGCCTGCCCAAGGGCAACGACAAGGCCATCGACGTGCTGGCGGCCGGTGCCGCGAAAAACTACGGCCGCGCGGTCAAGGCGCTCGCAAGAGCGCGCGAGAGCGAGGACCCGGAGGACTGGCATGACCTGCGAAAGCGCATCAAGTACCATTGGATGCACATGCAGTTGCTGAAGCCGGCTTGGCCGGGCGTCATGGCCGCGCGCGCTGAGATCGCCGATCTGGCGGGCGATTTACTGGGCGACGATCACGACCTCGCGGTCCTTGCGGAACTGATCGCGGCCGAACCGGGCGAGGTCGGCAGCGCCACGGAGATCGCCGTCCTGCGCGCTCACATGCATGCGCGCACGCTCAGGTTGCACAAGGAAATCCGGAAGATTCTCAAACGCTTGCTGAAGGACGACGCCAAGGTCCTGCGCAGCCGGATCGCCGCGCTCTACCGCGACGCGTCGGGCTGACCAAACGCCCCGTTCGCACAGCGTCGAATGCCGCGGCCCATTTTAACGCTTCGGCAACCGTGTTCTTTAAGCCGTATATAAGAGCTGCACCCTATGGTGGAAATGAAGGCGCCGGAAGTGCGTCTGCGGATTGCTGTGAAAACGGAACATAGGAGCGCGGCATGTTTTGGCGGTTTTTGAAGAATGAATCAGGCGCGACCGCGGTCGAATACGGCCTGATCGCGGGACTGATCTCCGTCGCGCTCGTTGCGGGTGCGACATCGGTCGGTTCGAGCCTGAACACGAAGTTCAACTCGATCGGGACGTCGGTCGGCTCCGGCCTCTGATCGTTTCCTCCCGAGCGGAAGACTTGCGAAAGCGGGTGGGCCACGGTCCGCCCGCTTTCGCGTTTTCGGAGAATGGTTCCCGCGGCTTCAGCGCCGCGTCAGCCGCCAGCTCCGGATTTCGAACGGCATCAGCGCATGCGGCCGCTCGCGCGCCATGCGCTCTTCCAGCAGGTTGACGGTGCCGCTCACTGACCATCCTGTCGGCAATTCCAGGTCGAGATCGCCACGGCGCCCGGCCGGTTCATACAGCCGGAGGATGAGCCCGTCGCCATTCTCCGCCGGCTTGAGCGCCGACAGCGCGGCCGGAATTCCCTTCAGCGCAATCGGCGAGGCGGAATAGGGCGCAAGGCCGGTCGAAAGATTGGTGACCAGCGGCTGGTTCAGCCATTCGGCTTCCTCGCGCACGCCGCCCTCGTGCCAGTCTCCTTGATGCGGATAAAGCGCATAGGTGAAGCTCTGTTCGCCCTCGTCGGCCGTAGGGTCGGGCCAGACCGGCCCGCGCACGAGGCTCAGGCCCAGAACATTGCCCTTGGCGCTATGGCCGTATTTCGCGTTGTTCAGCAGCGCCACCCCGAAACCCGGCTCCGACAGGTCGCAGAACCGGTGGCCGGGCACCTCGAACTGCGCCGCCTCCCAGCTCGTGTTCACATGCGTCGCCCGCTTGACGACGCCGAAGGCGCATTCGAAGGTCGCCTCGCGCGCCCGCGCCGCGACTGGGGTCAGCGTGCGCAGTAGCGCGCGCCGGTCGTGCCAGTCGATCCTGGTTTCGATGTCGAGGCGGTGGCTGTTCGCCTTCAGGACATAGGTCTGCGTAATCGTCGAGTTGCGCCAGGTCTTGACCACCCGGATCGCGCCGCGATGCGCCGTGGCTTCCGCGATGTCGATCGAGCGGACATCGGTCAGTTCCTCGCCGCTCTTCGCATAGTCCTCGTCGATGTCCCAGGCGTCCCAGTCGCGCGGCTTGTCGGCGGGATAGATCCATAGCTGGTTGCCCCGCCCCTCCAGCGCCTCGCGGCCGATCTTCCGGTGCACTAGGCTGGTGATCGTGCCATCCGCGCCGATGACCGCCTTCAGATGTGCGTTTTCGAGCCGGTTCGCGGTCACGGTCAGGCCGCCCGCCGGCGTCGCCGCGTCCAGATCGCACACGGTAACGCCGAGCGCTGGCACGCTCTCCGCCGTCGCGACGGTTCGCCCGTCCGGCAGCGTGACGTCGAGCGGGCGGGCGCTCGCCGACGGATTGGCGACGATCAGCGCGTTTTCGATCTCGCCTCTCGGCAGGCAGCGTTCAAGGGCCGACATGGCCGCGCGCTGCGCCGTGCCGGCGAGTTTCACGACGCTGCCCAGTTCCTGCTCCGCGTCGCGGGCGGTTTCGGCGATCCCCGATCCCGGCAGGATGTCGTGGAACTCGTTCTTCAGCACCAGCCGCCACGCCAGTTCGAGATTGACCGGCTGCGGTCCGCCGAGCAGGGCGGCGAGGCCGGACAGCGTCTCCGCCGTGATCAGCGCGCGCTCGGCGTGGCGATGAAGCCGCTTCACATTGCTCTGCGACGTCAGCGTCGCGCGATGCAGTTCGAGATAGATTTCGCCTGCCCATGCCGGGTAGCCGCTCTCCGGTTCGCCCGCCTTCGCCCGCTCGAAGAAGGATTCGACCCGGCCCCACCGGGCCTGCGGCAGCGCCGGGAAGTTTCGCAACTGCACCTCGCGCTCGACCATTTCCGGCGTCACCCCGCCGCCGCCATCGCCGTAACCGACCGCCAGCAGCGTTTCCCCGTGCGCCGTCTTGCCGCGAAAGTTCTTCCAGGTCGGCACGAAACAATCCGGCTGCACGAAGCCGTTATAGCCGGCCATCGGATTGTCGAATGTGTGCGCCAGCACCTTCGATCCGTCGATGCCTTCCCACCAGAACAGATCGTGCGGGAATGTGTTGGTCTCCGACCAGTTTACCTTGATCGTGAAGAAATGCTCGATCCCGCCGAGCCGGAGGATTTGCGGCAATGCGCCGGAAAAGCCGAAACAGTCGGGCAGCCAGCACACCTTGTGTCGCACGCCGAACTGCCTTTCGAAATAACGCTGGCCGTAGAGGATCTGCCGCGCGAGGCTCTCGCCCGTCGGCATGTTGGTGTCCGGCTCCACCCACATCCCGCCGACCGTCTCCCAGCGGCCCGCCGCGACCTGCTTCCTGATCGCCTCCAGAAGCTTCGGATCGTCCTCGTCGAGCTGGGCGTAATAGGCGGCGGTCGACTGGTTGAAGATGAAATCGGGCGACGATTCGATCAGCGACAGCATCGTGTGGAAGGTGCGCCGCGTCTTGCGCCGTGTTTCGTCCCACGGCCACAGCCAGGCGAGATCGATATGGGCGTGGCCCGTCAGCGCGATCCGCCCCTGCGGCGGAAACCGCTCCTTCAGCCGGGCGAGCGTCGATGTCAGGGCGTCATGGGCGTCGATCACGCTCGACCGCTGGTCGTCGGAAAGCCCGTCGGGAGCCGGTTTCGCGTCCGGCAGTTGCCACACGCTCTGTTGCGCGGGCGAGGGCGCCACCCGCGCGATGTAGTTCGCCGTGTCCGACGGCCAGTCGAGCGACCGCAGCGCTGTCTCCGCCGCGTCGAAGAGATGCGGCACGACCTCGTGGTCGCCCAGCGCGTCGGTCGCTTCCGCGATCTGGCGCAACAGCAGGTGAAGCCGGTGAACCGGGCGGTCGATCCAGGCCACCCGCGCCGCCTCCAGCACGGGCTTGCGCACGGGTTGTCCGAAGGGCAGCCGCGCGACCGCTTTCGCGCCGATCCCGAAACGCCGGTCGCGCAGCGGGAATTCGCGATGGTAGGGATCGAGCCCGAAGGAAGCGCGCTCGCCATCGCCGTAATGCAGGGTCACCAGGCTCTCGCCGCCGAGATTGAGGATCAGCCGCGTCTCGTCCAGTGGCCAGTGCTCCGGCGCCTGCGCACGCGCCGCGAACCGCAAGATGCCGTCCGTCTTCGGCCATGCGTCGCCGATGGAAATCGCTTCGCCGTCGACGCTCCATTCGCCGATCTGGAGGCTCTCGCGCTCGCGCCACCACGCGAGTTCGGACAGCCTTTCCAGCAGGCGTTTGTGGCGTTGGGCGGCGGTGAGGGGCATGTGTCGTGTCCGGTTGTCGTCTGCCTGCGCGAAGGATGGCGCGGCGCGGGCGCCCATGCAAAGCGCGAAACGCGCCGATGGTAAAGAGCCCGTTCGGATTTATCACGCCGTGCTTGCGTCGCCTGGTCTCATCCCGCGCCCTTGACGGCGGCCGGTGGCAGGGCGCATGAAAGGTCATCCACATTGACATAATTCGCCATGCACACCGATCCGGCAGCCAGACACACGCACGCGCCGCTTTTCCAGCCGAAGATCCTGACGACGCTCAGGGATTACGGCCGCGATGCCTTCATGTCCGATATTTTCGCGGGGCTGACGGTCGCGCTCGTCGCGCTTCCGCTGTCGATCGCCATTGCCATCGCGTCCGGCGCGGAGCCGGGCGCGGGCCTCGTCACGGCTGTGGTCGCCGGCTTCCTGATCTCGGCGCTTGGCGGCAGCCGCGTGCAGATCGGCGGGCCGACCGGCGCCTTCATCGTCGTCGTCTACGACGTCATCGCCACGCATGGCTATGACGGTCTCGTCACCGCCACCTTCATGGCCGGGCTGATCCTGATCGTGTCCGGCTGGCTCAGGATCGGCAACCTGATCCGCCATGTGCCCGAACCGGTCATCAACGGCTTTACCGTTGGCATTGCGGTCATCATCGCGGCCAGCCAGCTGCGCGACGCCTTCGGCCTGAACGCGGCCAATCTGCCCGCCGAATTCGTCGCCAAGCTGGAAGGCATGTGGGCGGTGCGTGACACGTTCAGCCTGACCGCCCTGGCGGTCACGGTGGGAACCGGCATCCTGATCGTGATCCTGCGCAAGGCATGGCCGAAGCTTCCGGGCATCGTTTTCGCGGTGATTATCGCCTCGCTTGCCGTCTGGCTGCTTGGCCTGCCGGTCGAGACCATCGGCTCGCGTTACGGCGCGATCCAGTCATCCTTGCCCATGCCGGGCCTGCCGGACCTCTCGCCCGACCGGCTGATGGAACTGCTCCCATCGGCGGTCATCATCGCCTTTCTCGCCGGCATCGAGTCGCTGCTTTCGGCCATCGTCGCCGACCGCATGGTGGCCGGCCGGCACCGGCCCAATGCCGAGGTCGTCGCCCAGGGTATCGCCAACACCGCCTCCGCGCTTTTCGCAGGCCTTCCGGCCACCGGCGCCATCGCCCGCACCGCGACCAATGTACGTGCCGGGGGCCGCACACCCGTCGCCGGCATCGCGCACGCGCTGTTCATCCTCATCTTCATGCTGGTCGCCGCCCCGCTCGCCAACTACCTGCCAATGCCGGCGCTCGCCGCCATCCTGCTGCTGACGGCCTGGAACATGGCCGAGGTGAAGGAACTGCGAACCCGCCTGTCGCCATCGATCCGCATCTCGGACCGGGCGCTGCTGATCCTGACCATGCTGCTCACCGTTCTGGTCGATCTCACCGTCGCGATCGGCGTCGGCGTCGCCATCGGTCTCGCGCTGCGCATCCGCCGGCGTGACATCGATCCGCCGGAATGGCACGCGCCCGACCGCTGATCCGGTCGGCCTCGTTTTCCGGGCGGCAGGCCCACCAAAAGGCCCGTCCGAAGGTGCGCGCCGCGAGCCGGAAGACGGTCATTTTCCGGTTGGACTTGAATTCTCCGCAATTTAGGCCCATCTAAACGTATCGTTATTTGGCCAGGCTTGGCTTTTCGCGGCGTCAGAGGCTCTCGACCCGCCAATCTTTTTCCCGATTTCGATATTGATCGCGTCCGCGACTGTTGCGGCGCGGCATCTTACGTTCAAGGACTTACTACATGCCTACAGGTACCGTGAAATTCTACAATGGCCAGAAGGGCTTCGGCTTTATCGAACCGGAAGACGGCAGCAAGGACGTCTTCGTCCATGTTAGCGCGATCGAACGCGCCGGTCTCAGCGGCCTCGCCGAAGGTCAGAAGGTCGACTTCGAGATCGAAGCCGGCCGCGATGGCCGTTCGTCGGCCACGAACCTAGTCGCACGCTGATCCACGCGAACCGGTCGACCGTCTCGGTTCGGCCCGGTTTTCGCATCGAGTGACTTCGAAGCGGGGATCTCTCCCCGCTTCTTCAGCCCGGGATCATCCATGTCCGTTCACCGTTTTGCCATCGGCGATATCGTCTGCTTTCGCAGCGTGACCGGAATGGGCCGAAACGTGCCGGACCAGTTCGAGGTCGTGGCGCTTCTCCCGCCTCGCGACAGCGTCCTGCAATATCGTATCCGCAGCGCCGACGAGCGCCACGAGCGCATCGCCACGGAAGATGACATCATGTCCGTCCGCGATACGAAGGACAGGATCGCCGGAAACAGCAATATCCCGAATGCCGGACGCCCGTCCTGACGGCGAAGGTTTTTCAACCGGACCTGCGGATCATGGCGCGGCAAGGAGCGAAGAAACTGAGCAATCTCACCAAGCATACCCTGTTCAAGCCGACGCGAATGGAGAGCCGGCAGGCGAACACCGATAACGTCGCCCGTTCGATCACCGAGGCCGAAGAAAAGGCCCGTCGCAAGAAGACCGACCGGTTGCGCCAGCTTCGCCTGGACGCCGAGGCCCAGGAAGAAGTCGAGGCGGCCGCCAAGCCCGCACCGGCGCGAAAGCGCGCGAAGAAGGCAAAGTCCTGATCCTTCGGCGCCGCCAGGGCAATTCAGGTTTGGATTGACGTATCAGCATCGAAATGCGCGTTCGAGCCGAAGGCGAGAGCCAGCGCATTTTGGTCCTTTTGCACCCTGAAATGCTCTAGGCGATCAGCCCCGCGCCTCTCTCGATCACCCACCACGCCGACATCGCGGCGATGCCGGCCAGCGCCGCATCGCGTAAAACGGGCGTCGCTGTGCGCGACAGCCGCGTCAGGATCGCCACCGTGGCGAGCGTGACCGCGATGATCGCCAATTGCCCGATCTCGATGCCGACATTGAAGGCGGCGAGCGCCGGAACAAGGTCAGGCGCGTCGCGGCCGAGGATATCCCCGAGCACGAAGGAAAAGCCGAGGCCGTGCAGCAGTCCGACGCCGGCGATCACGGCGACGGAATCCATCCGCCTGAAATAGGCCGCCGCCGCCGCATACAGCACGGTCGCCGCGATTGCCGTCTCCACGGCGGGAATGAACCACGGCCATTGCGGCGTCGCGCCGAGAAAGGTCGTGATCAGCGTCGCCGAATGGCCAAGCGTGAAGGCGGTGACGATCCACACCAGCCGCGTCCGCGCGCCGATGCCGAGCGCCAGGCAGACCACCAGGAACACGTGGTCGATCCCCTCGACGATATGCAGCACGCCCTGCTTGGCGAATTCCGCGACTGTGCGCGCCACCGATCCGTCGATCGTCGCCGGCGCCTCCAGTTGTCCGGGGCGCGTATAGGCGAATGCCTCTGCGCCCCGCGCGTCGACGATATGGTTGTCGACCGAGACCCCTTCCACCAGCGGCATCGGCGGATGGGCCGAGACCACCTGCAGCGCGCCGTCCGGAACGGGCGCGTCGAGCCGCAACTGCATGTCGATCACCGCTTCGCCGAACAGCGGGTCGGTTGTCGCGCCGCCGGCGTCCATCGCGGCGCGGGCGGTTTGTGCGCTGTCGAACGCCGTCTCCTGAAGGAAATCGTGCAACACGAACCCGGCCAGCTTTGCCCTTAGCGGTTGTCCGTTCTGTGACCAGGCAAGCGCGTTTTCGAGCCGTGCCGCAAAGCCTTCCGGGTCGGCGTCGATCGCGTCGCGCGACAGATGGAAGACCGGCCCCGTTGCCCGTTCTTGGCTGTAGATGAAGCCGGTATCGGGTGACGCGCCGGTCCGTTGCGCCACGTCGAGCAGGTCGCCGAACAGAAGCGGCGCCGGCGTCCGCACGAAGACGGTCACGCCGTCGCCGTCACGCGTCACGACGATGGACCGCACTTTCACGCCTTCGGAAAAATGCGCCTCTGCCGCGCCGGCAAACCACATCAGCAGGAACAAGGCCTGAATGATGACGCGCATTGCCTGCCTCCCGGCGTTCGGCGCGACTGGCCAGGTGAGGCTACTGCACCGCGTTGATCGCCGCTGCCCCGACCGCCTGTGTCGCCTTCTGGGTGGCTGATACGGCGTTCGCGGAATCGGCGCCGAACCCCTGGATCGTGTTGGCGCAGCCGCTGATCGACATGAGCGCGGCGGCAATGAGAGCGGATTTCATGATTCTGGTCATCGCGAATCCTTTTCTTTGTGTGTGACGGCGCGGGGAGATGGTCCACCCGCGGCCGCGTTTCGTCAAGCGGGCCGAAACGCCGACTATTCGTGCCGCAGTGCCTCGATCGGGTCGAGCCGCGCCGCCCGTCGCGCGGGGAAAAAGCCGAACACGATCCCGATAAAGGCCGAGAAGACAAAGGCGATGAGGGTGATCGTCCAGTCCGGCGAGAACGGGATCCTCATATAGTTCGAACCGACATAGCCGAGGACCAGCCCGAGCCCGATGCCGATCAGTCCGCCGATGAGAGACAACACGATCGCCTCCACGAGAAACTGTGTCAGCACCTGGCGTTCCGTCGCCCCGATGGCCAGCCTGATGCCGATTTCGCGCGTGCGCTCCGTCACCGAGACCAGCATGATGTTCATGATGCCGATGCCGCCCACCAGCAGACTCACGCCGGCGACCGCCGAAAGCAGACCCGTCATCACACCGGTCACGCTGGTCAGCATGGACGCGATTTCCTTCGTGTCCATCACCGAGAAATTGTCTTCCTCGCCCGGCTCGATGCGCCTTCGCTCGCGCAGCAGCGCGTCGATGTCCGATTTCACCTTGTCGGTCGAGGCGCCGGGCCGCGCCGCGACATAGATCGAGGAGACGTCCTGGTCGCCTGCGATGCGCCGCATGAAGGCCTTGATCGGCATCAGCACGGTGTCGTCCTGGTCCTGGCCGAAGCTCGACGCGCCTTTCGCCTCGAGGACGCCGATCACCTTGCAGGAGAATTTCTCAGTCCGCAGCGTCTGGTCGACCGGGTCGCCGCCGCCGAACAGCTTCCTGCGCGCCGTCGCGCCGAGGATGCAGACGGTCTTGCCGCCGGAAACCTCGCTGGAGAAGAATTCGCGCCCGAGAGCGATGTCCCAGTCGCGCGCGATCAGGAAATCGTTGTCGGTTCCGGTCACGGTCGTCTGGTGGTTCTCGTTGCCATAGATCAGCGTGACCGAGGAGGTGTTCGAGGGCGCGGCGGCGAGAACGCCCGGTATCTGTGCCTTGATCGCCTCGACATCCTTGAGCGTGAAGCTCGGCGCGGAGCGCCCCGCCGATGGCGGTCCCATGCCGGCGCCGCGGCGGATGATCAGCAGATTGGTGCCCAGCTTCGAGACATCGGCCTCGATCTTGTCGGACGAACCCCGCCCGATCGTCACCATGGTGATGACGGCGGCGACGCCGATGATGACGCCCAGGATCGTCAGGAAGGAGCGCATCGCGTTGCGCAGGATGGCCTGCAGCGCCTGCCGTACGGTTTCAGCGAACATCGGCCTGCTCCATGTCCGGCTTGCGGATGGCGTCGTTCGGCGCGTCGGCCTCGATCAGCCCGTCCTTGAACTGGACGATGCGCTTTGCGTATTCGGCCATGTCCGGCTCATGCGTGACCATGATGACGGTCAGCCCTTCCTCGTCGTTGAGGCGCGAGATCAGCTTCATGATCTCCACCGAGCGCGCCGTGTCGAGGTTGCCGGTCGGCTCGTCGGCCAGAAGCACTTCGGGTTCCGACGCGATGGCGCGGGCGATGGCCACGCGCTGCTGTTCGCCGCCCGAAAGCTGCGACGGCTCCTTGTCGAGCCGGTGCCCGAGACCGACCCGCTTGAGCGTGTTGATCGCCCGTTCGCGGCGTTCCGCGCGTCCGACACCCTTGTAGATCAGCGGCAGTTCGACATTCTCCACCGCAGGCGTGCGCGCCAGCAGGTTGAAGCCCTGGAAGACGAAGCCCAGATAGTCGCGCCTGAGCAGCGCACGCTGGTTGCGGTCGAACCCGCCGACATCCGCGCCGAGGAAGCGATAGGAGCCGCCGGTCGGCGTATCCAGCGCGCCGATGATGTTCATCGCCGTGGACTTGCCGGAGCCGCTTGGCCCCATGATGGCGACGAACTCGCCGCGCCCGATCGTGAGATCGACGCCGCGCAGCGCGCGCACCGCCGCCTCGCCCTCGCCATAGACGCGGCTCACGTCGCGAAGCGCGATGACCGGAGCCTGGTCGTCCTCGCTCATTGCCCGCTATCCATCGAAGTGATGACCGGATCGCCCTCGGACAGCCCGCCCTCGACGATCTGCGTGTGCGAGCCGTCGCTGGCGCCGGTGCGTACCTTCGCTTCAACCGGTGCGCCGTCGCGCAGCACCCAGATCGAGCGCATCCCGTCGGCGTCGGGAGCCCCGCCGCCCGCGCTGCTGCCGCCACCCGGACGGCGCGGCATCAGCATGCCCAGGAGGCCCGAACTTCCGCCGCTGGCGTCGTCCCTCTGCACGGGCGGCGCGAAGCGCAGCGCCGCGTTCGGTACCGTCAGCACATTGTTGAGTTCGGCGACGGTGATTTCAGCGGTGGCCGTCATGCCCGGCCGCAGCAGCAGGTTCTCGTTGGTGACGTCGAGAATGCCCTTGTAGGTGACGACGCCATCGACCGTTTCCGGCGCGAAACGCAACTGGGTGATCTCGGCTTCGAAATCCTGTCCCTGATAGGCCTCGACCGTGAATGTCGCGGAATTGCCGACGCCGACCTGGCCGATATCGGCCTCGTCGATGTCGACGGTCAGGTTCATATGCGTCAGGTCCTCGGCCAGCGTGAACAGCACAGGAGCCGACAGCGAGGCGGCGACGATCTGGCCGACCTCCACCGCCCGGTCGAGCACGATGCCGTCGATCGGCGAGCAGATGCAGGCCTTGTCGAGGTCTGTCCTGGCGAGTCTCAGGTCGGCCTCGGCCACTTTCACATTGGCCTTCGCGGTATCGAGCGTCGCCACGGCGCGTTCATAGCCTGCCTTGTTCGCCAGCAGGGTTTCCTGCGAGGAAATGCCCTGTTCGGAAAGCTGGACCGCCCGGTCATAGGCGTTTTTCTTTTCTTCCAGCGTCACCTGGGCCTCGACGAGATTGGCCTTGGCCGCGGTCACGCTCGCCGTCGCATGTTCCACATTGGCTTCCAGCTTGTCCGTGTCGAGCGTCGCCAGGACGTCGCCGGTCTTGACCTCGTCATTGTAGTCGGCGTTGACGGCGCGAACCGTGCCCGACAGCTCGCTGGAGATTTCCACCGTGTTGATCGGCTCGACCGTGCCGGTCGCCGTCACGGTGACGATGATGTCGTTGATCGTCGCCGGCTGCGTCATGTAGCGCACGTCGCGCGTCTCGTTGTCCTGGCCGAACCAGTACCAGGCGCCGCCCGCGACGACGACGGCCGCCGCCACCCACATCCATGCGCGTGAAAATCCGCCGCCACCCTTCTTGCGCGCAATGGCTTCGATACTGGTCTTGTCGGGCATGGTGCTTCTTCTTCCTCGGCGATGCTGCGGCGTGTCGTGAAGCTGGATCGCGTTCGACCGTTTCACATTGATGCGGGTCAACCCTTACGTCGCCATTCGCGCCGGGTTTTCAAGTTAAGGATTTGTCATCCGGCTATCGTCCTTCTTTCCGCGCGCTTCGGCCAGTTTGCGAAGAGCGGACTGTGGTGAGCGGGCATGCCAGGATGCGAGAAGCCTCCGCACATTGGCCTCGACACCATCCTTGCTGTGCAGGTCCAGATCGTAGTGAAGGCCCAGATGGATCGTGTCGTGGTCTTTCGCCGCGCTTCCGACCGGTCGGTCGCCGCGCGCCAGTTCTCTGGCAATCAGTTCATCGCGGTCGCAATGCAGCCCGATAAAGAAGACATCGAATGGCGCGAACAGCGATGCCAGGTCGTCCAGCCAGCCCGGCGTGTCGATGATATGCTCCACGATCAGATTGTTGCCTGCCCCGGCAAAAGCCGCGAGCGCGCGATGGAATCCGGCAAAGAACGGCGCGCGCGCGTCGCGCCAGTCGAAATCCTTGTTCTTGAATCGGGCGAGCGGCAATACGCCCGAATCGCGAAGATGATCGATCGATAGATGAAGGAATGGCTCGTCGATCGCTGCCTGCAATGCACGCGCGAGCGTCGATTTGCCGCTGCTCGATGCGCCATGCAGAAAGATGATCCTGCCGGGCTTGCTGTCATCGCCGTTCACGTCGCGTGGCCTCCTTGACCTGCCTGCGTTCATGACCGCGCGCGCCATAGCACGGTTTCGTGACGGGAGAACGCGTTAGGCCTCACTCGGCATGCGCGGCGGCGGGCGCTCCGGCGGCGGGGGCCGTTTTCGGCTTGCGCAGCAGCAGCGCCAGCGGGATGGCGGCCAGCGTGACGATCATCATCAGGTAGAAATCGTCGACATAGGAGATCATCAGCGCCTGCTGGTTCACCAGCCCGTCGAGGATCGTGAGCATCGTCGGATCGCCGGCCCGCGCCGCTGGCGACAGCGCGTCGAGTGCCGGATTGTAGGGCGAGATCGCCGTCGAGAGTTCGGCGTGGTTGACCTGCAGATTGTGCGACAGCGCGACGGTGACGATCGAGATGCCGATCGACGATCCGATATTGCGCACCAGCGAGAACAGGCTCGCCGCGTCGGTGCGGTGATGCGGCGCAAGCGTCGCGAAGGCCACGGTCGACAGCGGTACGAAGACGAGGCCGAGGCCCAGCCCCTGGATCACCCCCGACCAGATGATCAAGTCGTCATTCATCTGCGGCGTGAAGCCGGTCATCATGTGCAGCGACCAGCTGGTCAGGAGAAGGCCGGTCACGACCAGCGCCCGCGCATCGACGACGCGCACCAGCCGGCCGACGACCAGCATCGAGATCATCGTGCCCACGCCGCGCGGCGCCATGACGAGCCCGGTCAGGATGGTCGAGTGGTCGAACAGATTGGCGAGCATCGGCGGCAGCAGGGCGAGGCTAGCCAGCAGGATCACCCCGACGACGAAGATGAAGACCAGTCCGGTGACGAAATTCCGGTCGCGGAAGATCGTCGGATCGATGAACGTGTCCGTGTTGGTCAGGAGGTGGATGGTGAACACCCAGAAGCCGGTCAGCGCGAGGCCGAGTTCAATCCAGATCTCGGGCGAGGAGAACCAGTCGACCTCTCCGCCGCGGTCGAGCATCAGTTGCAGCGCGCCGACGCCGAGCGACAGCATGGCGAAGCCGAAGAAGTCGAATCCGCGCGGCCGGCTTGGCACTTTCGGCAAATAGGCGGCGGAGCCCAGAAAGGCGAGAATGCCGACCGGCAGGTTGATGAAGAACACCCAGCGCCAGTTCAGCGTCTCGGTCAGCCATCCGCCCAGTGTCGGGCCGATGATCGGGCCGACCATGATGCCCGCGCCCCACATCGCCATGGCCTGTCCGTGGCGCTCGCGCAGGTTGATGTTGAGAAGAAAGGTCTGCGACATCGGCACGATGGCCGCGCCGAACAGGCCCTGCATCACCCGGAATGTGACCATCGACTCCAGGTTCCATGACAGCCCGCAGGCCATCGACGTCACGGTGAAGCCGACGATGGTGATCAGGAACAGCTCGCGCGAGCCCAGCCGGTCCGACAGCCAGCCGGTGACCGGCGTCATGATCGCGGCCGCGACGATATAGGAGGTCAGGACCCAGGTGATCGTGTCGCGCGACGCGCCGAGATCGCCGGTCATCGACGGCAGCGCCACATTGGCGATCGTCGTGTCGAGCACCTGCATGATCGTCGCCAGCATGATGGCGATCGTGATCAGCCCGCGATGCGGTATGTCTTCCGGCTTCGGTGTGGCGGCCTGTGTCATTGTTTATCCATGGGTCTCCGGCCCGCCCGCTTCCTTGGGGGGAGGTCAGTGGGCGCTGAACGGACGGACCGGAGAGTTGACCGGCCGGGCGCGTTTGCGCCCGCTGGAATGGTTATTCCGCGGCTTTCGCCGTCGACGTGCCGAAGAAGTCGGGCAGGCCGCGGCTCTTGCCGGTATCGACTGCGACGGTCGCGCTCATGCCGGTTCGAAGCGCCATGCCGGCGTCCTCGACCGTCAGGCGCACGGGGATGCGCTGCGAGACCTTCACCCAGTTGCCGGTCGCGTTCTGCGCCGGGATCAGCGTGAATTCCGAGCCCGTGCCCGCGCCGATGCTTTCGACCGTTGCCTTGATCGGCTGGCCGGGGAAAGTGTCGAAGGTGATCTCCGCCACCTGTCCGGCCTTCATGTGGGTGAGTTGCGTTTCCTTGAAATTCGCCTCGACCCAACTTCTGTCGTTTTCGACCAGCGAGAACAGCGCCGTCCCGGCGGAAACCAGCTGGCCCGCCTGGAACGAGGAGGCCTGTGCCAGAACGCCGTCGGCGGGCGCGGTCACGGTGGTCTGCTTCAGCGAATAGGCCGCCTTTTCGCGCGCCGCCTGCGCCGCCTTGACGGTCGGATGGTCGTCGGTCGCGATGCCGGCATCGCCGCCGAGCGCCGCCAGCGCGCCGAACACGGCCTCGTTCGCCGAGGCCAGCGTGTCCTGCGCCGCCGTCAGGTTGCGCCGGGTTTCGTCCAGCGCGGCCTTGGTCGCGATGCCCTTGGTCGCCAGCGTGTTCTGGCGGTCGAGTTCGGCCTGGTAGTAATCGACGTCGTTCTGCGCCGCCTTCTGCTTGGTGACGGCCTGGCTGTAGGTCGCGCGCAACTGCCAGACGCTCAGCCGCGCCGCGGCGAGC
Organism: Oricola indica; assembly: GCF_965227485.1. NCBI lineage: Bacteria > Pseudomonadati > Pseudomonadota > Alphaproteobacteria > Hyphomicrobiales > Ahrensiaceae > Oricola > Oricola indica. The sequence goes on along the minus strand of NZ_OZ245747.1, from coordinate 4,808,736 downwards.
GAGGCCTCGGCCTGTTCCAGCGCGATGCGGTAGGGCTCGGGGTCGATGACGAACAGGACGTCGCCCTTCTTCACCGCGCCATTGTCCGTGACATGGGTTTCGACCACCCGGCCGGAGGCTTCCGCCGAGATCGAAACCTTGGGCTGCTGCAGATAAGCGTTTTCCGTTTCCTGGTAGCGCCCGCCGGTGACCCAGACATAGCCGCCAATGGCGACCAGTGCGACCGGCAGCGCCAGCATCAGCGCGTTGCGACCGGTCTTGCGCTTCGTCTTCGTTTCGGCGTCCTGCCTGTCCCAGGCGTCGTTCGTGGCTTCCGCCGTCTTTTCCTCGGTCTTGGTGATCGCGTTCATCCTGCGCTTCCTGTCCCTCTTTGCGTCCCGTCGCTGGCGCCCTTGCCGTCCGACAGGTTGTCGCAAACCGTTCTCAATGCGTGCATCAGTGTCTCGCGCTCGGCTGGCGACAGCCCGGCAAGCGCGATCTCGTAGAGATCCGACGCCACGCTCTTGACCTTCTCGAAGGCGTCGCGCGCCTTCCTGGTGGCAAAGACCATGCGCACGCGCCTGTCATTGGCGTCGGCGCGCCGTTCCACCCAGCCGCCTTCCTCCATGCGGTCGATCAGCCGCGAGACGCTGATCGGCTCGATCTCAAGCAGTTCGGCGAGTCTCGCCTGCGCCGCGCCGTCCTCCTTGACGAGGAACACGAGCAGCCGCCATTGCGCCGAGGACAGGCCGTATTCCTGTCCGCGCGCCTCGAAATGCTTGTGCAGAAGCCGCTGCGCGTCATGCAGCAGGAAGCCCAGGCTGTTGCGGAGGTCGTTTTTCATGAGCGCGATATATTATAAGCATGCTTAGCTTACAAGTGGTGCGCCGCAACATTTGTTCCGATCGGGGCGCGTCGGGAAAAGATGCGGGCGTGCGATCCCCGTGTGACCGAGTGCACAGCGTCGATGGCCCGTCCTGCTAGTTTCGGTTCCAACAGAAAAAGGATTTGCGTCATGCCTCGTTTCAACACCCCCCGCACCACCGACGACCATCTCTTCATCGTGACCAGCCTCGTGCCCGCCGCCCTGTTCGCGGCAACGCTGTTGGCTGCGGTTCATGTCGGCAAGACCGAAGCCCCCGCGCCGCAGGTGATCGGCATCGGCTATCAGGTCACGACAAGCGCCAGCGCGTAAGTCTGTTAGTCAGGCCGGCGCGGTCCGCGCTGAGCCGGGGAACGGACCGATATCGTTCGTGCGATGGTTCGCCTGGAAAACATGGTGGTACAGATGCGCCACCCACTGTTTTCCTTCCACGGTCAGTTCGAGATAGCGCAACGCCGCGCCGATATGCGGATTGACCTGCGACCAGAAGAATTCCGGATATTTGTCCAGCAGGTCGATCGGCGACTCGTAGCCGAGCTTTTCGGCGGTCCCGGTCTCCGCGAATTCGTGAAACAGCGCGTTGATCTTCCGGTAGTAGAACGGATCGCCCAATTGGCCGATGAGATCGGCGGCGCGAACGAGCGCGCGCTCGGTGTCGTTTTCCGCATAGGCCTCGTCCGCCGGGATCGGAAAGCGCGTATAGTCGATTGACGCCGCAAGGCGTTCCTCGTCGACAAATTTCGACTCGCCGAAACGCTCCCGCACATAAACCATGCCCCGTTCGATGTGATAGGGCGTGAGATAGGCGTCGGACGCGCCTTTCGGCGGTACGATCGTCTCGCCGTCGAGCCCGGCGACGAGAACGCCGTTCTGGTCACCCCGGCATATGCCGCGCACATAGCCGATATCATGCGTCAGGAGCGCCAGCGTGTAGTGCAGCCAGTCTTCCGGCTGGACCGCCGTCGAAACCAGCCGCCCGCGCATGATCTGCTGGCCGACCAGCGTGACCATCATCGTGTGCTCGGCATTGTGATAGAGCGCGTCGGTATTGCCGAGGCGTTCCAGCACCAGCCGCGCCGCGCCGCCGATATAGGCCGCGTATTCCGGGTTCCGCCCGGAAAAATGCTGCTGGTACAACCTTTCCAGATACGCGCCGAACGCGTCGGCGACCACGTAGCTGGGATTGAACATGCCTGCGCCCCCGCGACTGGTCCCTTGAAACCTGAACCCTAGCCCGGTTGAGGGAAAACACAACGGGGCAAAGAGGCTGAAGTCCGGCGTGCATATGACCGAACCCGCGGAAGACAGGGCTTCTTTGCCCTGGTCCCGAATGGTCCGTTCGGCGGCACCGTCCGTATTCAAAGATCTGGCGCATTGTTTGACCCATGTCGCGCCCATACGATTAACCTAAAGGAAGGCAGTCGAAGGATTTCCGATTCGGTGACCCGAAACGACTGGAGTTTGATTGATGCCAAAAGGCAGACATGAACCGATCCCGATCAGGATGGCAGTCTATGGCTGCCTGTTGGGCGGCGTGGTTGTTCTACTTGCGATAACCGCATACCTCGTGCCGGGTTACCTGGGCAGTATTTCGCGCAAGACGGTCGAGAAAGAAGTTGCTCTGAATGCCAGGACAATCTCAATCGATCTGGCACGATCGCTCCACGAGGACTGGATCGAGTTGCGGCATCTTGCAGAGAAAATTGGCAGTATGGCGCCAGACGAAGCACGCTCTTATCTCAACGGCATCGTTGGAGACGGGCAGCGCATTTCATGGGCGGGCTATGCGACAACCGACGGAACCGTGCGCGTTGCGTCGGGCGGATTGCTGGAAGATGTGGATGTCTCGGAACAAACTTGGTTTCGAAACGGCCTGAATGCCGTTTACTCGGGTGATTTGCACGAAGCGATGCAAATGCAAAATCTGCTTGAAGCCGGCCAAAGCGGGCCGCTCAAATTCATCGATCTCGCCAAGCCCGTCTTCGACCGGAACGGCACAACCATCGGCGTTGTGGCTTTCTATGTGAATTTCCAATGGATCCGGGACTATCTGTCAGAATCCGCCGCGGCGCGCTCGATCGATTTCTTGCTGTTGAGCACAGATGGCACGGTTGCGGCCGCGTCCTTCGACTTGCCGGAAAATCGGCCTTCGCTGGCGGCAATCCGCGCCGCCATGGCTGGCATAAGGACGACAACGCTGGAGACATGGCCGGACGGAAACGAGTATTTCTCGGCGGTGGACCCCGACGTGGTATACGAAGACCTGCCGAGTTTCGGTTGGCGGTTGATCGGACGGATGCCTGTTGACGCCAACAGTTTTGAAGACAATCAGCTCATGCTCAATGCCATGCTCTTCGTCTTTGGGGCGTGCCTTGTGTTTTCGATCGCTGCTGCGATGTTTGTTGCGATCTTCATAAATCCGATCAGTCGCTTGGCCGAAGTCGCACGGCGAGTAAGTCTCGGAGAGGACGTCTATCCACCCGAGGGCCGTAGTTCACGCGAGGCATCACGGATTGCGTCCGCGCTCGCAAAAATTCAATCACGCCTGCACAGCACACAGAAATGATCGGCTAAGATCAAAGGATCACCCCTTGAAAGCAAGCCGGCGCGCCAACCCGATGGCGAGGGTGCCGAGCCGTGCGCCGGGAACGCCGGGAATGTTGTCCTCGGCATAGAGCCGAAGCTGCAGGGCGTCGAACTGCTCGGGTGTGGTGTGGAGCTGGATCCGGCACCCGTCGCGGATTGATCCGAGACTGGTGCCGGCCACTTCCCCGATCCCGTTGATGACGAGACTAATCCGGTCTCCTTCCGGCAGATCGACCCCGCGAATGCGCGCATGTGTCGTCGTCAGTCTCGCGAGCCAGACCGGTCGGGCTATCCCGTCGATCAGCTGCGCCCGCTCGGGCGCATCGGCGATATGGCGTTCCTGTCTCGGCAACTCCACGCAGGTGATGATGGTGAGCGCGAGAACGAACAGGTTGTAGATGCTCCAGAACAGGATGACGGCCTTGCCGTCGCCCGCGTCGAAGAAGGCGAAGCGATCCGAGACGATGCCGATCGTGAGACCGGTCAGCGTCAGCGCGAGCAGGATGGCGAACGGCATGAGCAGCCGCCATTGCACCTGTATCTTACTGCGGTCGCCGCCTTTGGCCGTCACCTTGAACGGATGGCCGTGCGGCTTGAATAGTCCCGTCAGTGCCGCCCGCGTGATCTGCGGCGCGCCGATCAATTGGCTTACGTCGTTGATGAGGGGCACGATATTGCCCCTCGACAGCAGGTTGAGCGCCGAAAGCGTCCAGAGATAGTAGGCGCCGAAATAGTTCAGAACATCCGGGACGCGGGCATCGACGACGATCAGGTTGAAAAACCAGTAGAGCAGGGGATAGACGAGCGCCGCGATCCGGAACGGGAAGGTGGTCAGCCAGTAGGCGGCCGCGTCCAGCACGCTCCAGCGGTCGCGCAGCCTGATCTTGGCGCGCGAGAACGGACCGACCGAACTGTGCCCGATCTGCATCATGCCGAGGCACCAGCGCGTGCGCTGCGTGATGTATTCCTTAAGGCCCTCGGGCGCGAGGCCCTCCGTCAGCGCCTCGTTGAGATAGACCGTGCGCCAGCCATGCGATTGCAGCACGACCGTCAGCATGAAATCCTCGGTGATGCTGTCGGTCGGGAACCCGCCGATCTCGTTCAGCGCCTCCCACCGCGCAACGGAGGACGTGCCGCAGCAAAAGGCGATGTCCCAGGCATCGCGCGACGCCTGCATCGTGTCGAAGAAGAACCGTTGCTCGTCCGGATAGGCGCTCGACAGGTTCAGATTGTGCTGGATCGGGTCTGCGTTGAAGAAGTGCTGCGGCGTCTGCACGAGCCCCACCGCCTCGTCGTGGAACAGGGCGAGCGTTCGGCTCAGGAAACCGCGATGCGGCACGAAGTCGGCGTCGAGGACGGCGACGAAATCGGGAGGATCGTCCGCCAGCACCTTCAGCGCGTGGTTCATGTTGCCGGCCTTGGCGTGCCGGTTGTCGGGTCGGCTGATATAGTCCACGCCGCGTTCCGCGCAGAAGTCGCGCAACCAGTCGCGCCGGCCGTCGTCCAGCACATGGACAGTCTTGTTGGGATGGCGCAATCCGAGCGATCCGACCACGGTGCGTTCGAGCACCTCGCGGTCCTCGTTGTATGTGGCGATGAGAATGGCCACGCGCGGCTCTTCCGCCTCGCCCCACCAGCCGGTGTTGCTCTGCACCTCCGCGCGGCGGTCCCGCGTCCGCGACAGGATCACGAAGGCGCTGATCGAGCCCGCGATGGCGGCAAGTTCGAGGAAGAGCAGCGACCAGCTCGCCGCCCAGTCCCAGGTCAGGCCGAGCGGCGCGACGGTCTCGGTTGCACGCCACCACGCGTAGCGCAGCGCCAGCCCGGCGGAAATCGAAAGAAGCACTGTCCGGTGAAAGGTCCGATTCGGATCGGCAAAGACCGGCATGAGCAGGGACAGGCCGGCGACAAGCGCCAGGACGATAACGCTGGATGTCGTTTCGTCTAGAAAGAGAAGCGGCACGGATCAGCCCATGAGGCGGCGTAGCCAGTCGAGCGGCCGCCGTTCGAAGAAAACACGCCCCGTGCGGCCGACCGAGCATCCGAGTTCGGGATCGGCGTTCAGTTCGGGTACGAGAATGGCCACGTCATAGCGTTCGAGGTGACGCGCGCTCGGCGCGACGGCCAGGTTTCGGTAGAAAGTTTCCGCTCCAGCGCCGCCGAGCCGCACGACCGTGGCGTCGAAATTGCGGTCGGAGTTGCGCGGCCGGAAAACGGCGCCGTCGCCTGCGGCCAGCGTGTGATAGACGGATTCCGTGACGGACAGCGTGACCAGGATGGAGTCGCAGTCGAGCAGCCGCGCCACCGGGTCGCCCCGCTGCAGGGCTTCTCCGTCGGCGGCCAGCGTTTCCCAGTAAATCCCGTTGACCGGCGATTTCAGCTCGGCGCCGGCAGCGCGTGAGACACGCAACTGCTCGCCGTCCAGCCTGTCCGAAACGATTTCGAGGCGCGATCGGGCCTCGTCGAGATCGGCCGAAACCGCCGACAGCTGGCTTTTCAGTTCGGTCGCGCGTTGCTCTGCATTCGGCGCATCATTGTAGCCGTCGCCGAGGAAGACACCCCCTCTGGCCGTGTCGAGTGCGATCTGCAGCACCGCGATCTGCTCCTTCACGGCGTTCACCCAGAGGTCGCGCAGTCCCGGCGCCTGCGCCGCGTCATCACCGGGCACGCCGGCGTCTCTCGGCGGCCGGACGTCGAACGCGTCCGGCAGTTCGCCGCTTTCGAGGATGTCCAGTCGTTCGCGCGCGAAGGCAAGCCGCGCCTCAATGTCGCTGATCCGGGCCGCGCGATAGGTCGCTGACCGCTCGTCGAGAGTATCGATGATCGCTTCTGTCTCGTCGCGCGTCCGTGTCAGTCGGGCGATTTCGGCTTCCGCGAAACCGGCCTCCATTCTCAGGTCGTCCAGCCGGGTTCCGTCGACATGGATATCATCCACCCCGGCGATCACTTCGCCCGTGGTAACCGGCGAGCCAAGCGGCCTTTCGACCGCCGAAACCGCCCCCGCGATTGGGCTCCTGACAGTCACCAGCCGCGCATTGATGGTCGCGTCGGCGCTTGCGCCGGCGAGTTGCTCACCGATGAGGATCCAGAGTGCAAGGGCGACGGCCAGCCCGCCGATGAGTATTCGCCAGAATGTCATATCCCGTATCCGACTCGCGTGCCCGTCTCCTGACGAGCGGTAAAAGGCCCAGGCAGCGTGGCGTTTTTGCCGGCCGATGCTGCTGTTCTCTGCGGCATTGTATGGTCGGCGACGATTAGAATTCGTTAACGATGCCCCGCGCGAACGAAATGCAGACAGACAGATCGTAAGGTCTTGGTCGAATGCGTTGCGGCGCCTGCTTCCTGACGACGGGTATGCGGATACAGCTGGCCGGGTGCGATGACCGGCTTTTTTTCTCCCGAACCGCGATGGGCGAAGTCGGTCGCCGATATTCGGCGCAATTGTACGTTCACTTGCGTAACGTCACGCGCTAAGCTTCCCTTCGGAAGAGGAGAAACGGGCACACGCCCGGCAGGGAGGAAGCATGTTCAAGGGTCTTAGAGGATTGATCGTCGCTTTGGCGGCGACTGCCGTGATGACGGTCGGCGCATCCGCGCAAAGCCGGATCACGATTGGAACGAACCCGCAGGGGTCGCTCTACTACACGGTCGGCGGCGGCATGGCCGCTGCGTTGCAGGAGGCGCTCGGGCGTCAGGTTACCGTGCAGCCTTTCGCCGGCTCGACGGTCTATCTGCCGCTTGTCGCCAATGGCGAGGTGACGGTCGGCATCAATTCCAGCATCGACACGGGCGGCGTGTTCCGCGGTGACTATGGCGCCGATCCGCAGAATGACCTGCGCGTGCTGGCGCGGCTTTGGGGTTTGCGCGTCGGCATGGTGAGCCGCGCCAATGACAATCTCGTCGAGATCAAGGACCTGAAGGGCAAGAAGGTCGTCACCGACTTTTCCGCTCTCAAGGCGGTCGGTCTGGTCAACCAGGTGATGATACAGGCCGGCGGCCTGGCGCTTGACGAAGTCGAAGGTGTGACGGTCTCCGGGCTCGGGCCGGGCATGGATGCTCTGACGGAAGGCTCGCTGGATGCGTCCAGCATCGCGGTTGGCATCCCGCTCACCCAGCAGGCGCATGCATCGATCCCGGGCGGCATCCGCTACGTTTCGATCACCGGCGAGAACGCGACCGACGAATTCGTCGACGACCTCTATCCGGGCACCTACATCGTGACGGTCGAGCCGTCCGCCCGGCTTCCGGAAGTGACCGATCCCGTCAACGTCATCGGCTACGACGTGTTCATGACGACCTCCGCGTCGCTGAGCGACGAGGACGCGACCGCGATCCTCACCGCGCTCTACGATTCGTTCCCGCAATTGCGCGAGGACTATGCGCCGATCCGTTCGGGCTCGGGCGACCAGTTCGCCGAACCCTCCAACACCGTGCCCTTCCATCCGGCGGCAATCGCCTTCTACAAGGAAAAGGGCATGTGGACCGACGCGAACGACGCCAAGGAAGCGACATTCGCGAAGTAAGCGGACAGTCATCCTGATCCATGACGGAGCCCGGATACACGGGCTCCGTTCTTGAACGGTCTGTGCTCGTGAAACATTCGAATACGCTCCGCGCGATCCTTGTCGCCATCCTGCCTGCGATGGGCGTGCTATGGCTGCTTGACGTGCCCCGGAAACTCGGCTGGGTGATCATCACCGAGCAATATCTCGCCGTCATTTGCGGAGTGGCTTGCCTCGTGGGGCTGATCACCGCGCCCCTGCGCGGCCGGCTGGCGGTGCTGGACTGGATCTTCGGACTGGCGACGCTGGCGTCATGGGGCTGGCTTGCCTGGAATTACGAGGCCTGGCTGCTGGACCCGATCAATCGGGGGCCGGGAAAATGGGTGCCCGCGGCCATCGCCATCCTCGGCGTGCTGGAGGCGACGCGGCGGCAGTGCGGCACCGTGCTGGCGGCGCTTGCGGCGGCGTTCCTCGCCTATGGGTTCATCGGCTGGATGGCGCCGGGCATCTTCGAGGCCGCCTATCTCGCGCCGGCCCGCTACATCCTCTACATCTATAACGACACCAACGGCATTCCCGGACTGGTGATGAATGTCGGCGCCACGCAGATCCTCGGCTTCATCGTGTTCGGCGCGACGCTGAACGCTGTCGGCGGCAGCCGGGCGATGACGGATCTCGCCTTGTCGACGATGGGCCATCGCCGCGGCGGTCCGGCCAAGGTCGCGATTCTTGCGTCCTCGCTGTTCGGCACGCTGAGCGGCTCCACGGTCGCGAATGTCATGTCCACGGGCGTGGTGACGATCCCGATGATGAAGAAATCGGGCTTTCCCGCCCGTTATGCGGCGGCGATCGAGGCGGTCGCCTCCAATGGCGGCCAGATCGCCCCGCCGGTGATGGGCGCGACGGCCTTCGTGATCGCCGAGTTCCTGCAGGTTCCCTACACGGATGTCGTGGCGGCGGCGCTGTTGCCGGCGGTGTTCTACTATTTCCTGCTCTACCGCATGGTCGACCGCTACGCCGCCGCCAACGGGATCGAAGGCGAAGCGCGCGAAACGCTGCCGCGGTTCAGGGATGCGCTGATCAACAGCTGGCCGCTGCTGGCGCCGCTGGCGGTGCTGATCTGGTTCCTGTTCTATCTCGGCTATTCGCCCGGCAAGGCGGCGCTTTATTCATCGGGCGCGGCCTTCCTGCTGTTTGCGGTGACCAATCCGCGCGAGGCCCTGCGAAAGATTCCGGTGATCCTCAGGGAAAGCGGCAGCACGCTGATCCCGATCCTGCTCGTCTGCGCCATTGCCGGCATCATTATCGGAACGATCAACGTCACCGGGCTCGGCTTCGCGCTGACGCTGGCGCTGGGCAAGGTCGCCGCGCTCGGCGGTGTCGGCGCGCTGCTCTTGGCGACGGCGGGAATCGCGATCGTCCTCGGCGTCGGCATGCCGACCACGGGCGTCTATGTGATCGTCTCCGTGCTGCTCGCGCCGGCGCTGGTGCGCCAGGGCATCGGCGAGATGTCGGCGCATCTGTTCATCCTCTATTTCGGGCTGCTGTCGATGCTGACGCCGCCGGTGGCGGTTGCCTCCTATTCGGCGGCCAGCATCGCCGGCAGCGATATGTGGCAGACCGGCGTGACCGGCGTCCGTCTTGCGATCGTCGCCTATCTTCTGCCCTTCATCTTCGCGCTCAACCCGGCGCTGCTGATGGACGGAACCTGGCTGCAGATCGCGGTGTCCTGCGTCACCGTCGCCATGGCGGGAACCTTGCTGGCCGAAGTCCTCGCCAACAGGCGCGCCTATGGCGGCGGCGGCATGCGGCTCGCCGCGGCCATTGTTTCCGTCATTGTCGGCGCAAGCACGGCGATCTTCGAACCGGCCAGTCTCCCGGCCATCGCCATCGCGGCGATCTCTGTTCCCGTCGTCTGGGCGTTCACGCGCCTGGGCGCTTCCCCGACCCCAGTGAAGGAGCCTGCTGCATGAGCGACCGTTTTCCGATGAATCCGCCGCGCGATCCCAATCCGCCTTACAAGCGGATCGCGACCGAGGAGGCGTGGATCCCGAAGAATATTCTCGATCTCTACATTCGCGAGATTGCCGACAAGAAAATCCACGATCCGGGCTTTCACCAGCTCTGGGGCTTCTTTGCGGGCGAGTCCGACCTGGCGACGCGGCACCGCCGGCGCATCCAGGATCTCGACGAGATCAGGATCGGCGACATGGACGCCAGCGGCATCGACATGCAGGTGCTGGCGCTCGGTTCGCCCGGCGTGCAGCTGTTCGATCCCGCGACGGCAACGTCGTTGGCCATCGAAGCGAACGACCAGTTGGCGGAGGGCATCGCAAGGCATCCGGACCGCTATATCGGCCTCGCGGCATTTAGTCCGCTCGATACCGAAAATTCGGCAAAGGAACTGGAGCGCGGCGTCACCAGGCTCGGCCTGCGCGGCGGCATCCTGAACGGCCACACGCTCGGCACCTATCTGGACGAAGAGAAATACTGGTCTGTCTTCGAGGCGGCCGAGGCGCTGGATGTTCCGATCTATCTGCATCCCAACATGCCGTCGCCGCAAATGATCGAGCCCTTCCTGAACCGCTCGCTGGATGCGGCGATCTACGGTTTTGCCTGCGATACCGGACTGCATGCGTTGCGGTTGCTGATTTCGGGAATTTTCGACCGTTTCCCGAAGCTGCAGATCATTCTCGGCCATTGCGGCGAGGCGCTGCCTTACTGGCTCTACCGGATCGATTTCATGCACACCCGCATCGCTTCGACCGGCCGGCACCCGGGCGTGAAGCCGCTAAAGCGGCGCGCCTGGGATTATCTGTGCGACAACTTCCACTACACTTCGTCCGGGGTCGGCTGGGCGCCGCCCATCAAATTCGTGATGGATACCGTCGGAACCGACCGGATGATGTACGCGATGGATTACCCCTGGCAGTTCGTGCAGGAAGAGGTCGGCGAACTCGATTCCATGGAAATCCCGCTCGAGGACAAGAAAGCCTTCTTCGAGGAGAACGCGCGCAAATTGTTCAAGATCGGCGACCTCTGATCGGTACGCCGTGAAAATCGGGCGGCTTCACGCTTTGGAGCCGCCCTTTCCCGCGCCGATCCTGCGCGCCGCCATCGCCTCCCATGCCGGAAGCGCTTCCGCCTCGATCTCGGCCAGATGGTCGGGCAACTCCGGCGGCAGGTCGAGGCTTTCCGGCGTCGAAAACCCGGTCGATTTCCAGATCGCGTCGTACCAGTGCTCGCCCCACACGCCGTCTTCGGCGCGCGGCCCGGCCTCCCAGGAGAGCATGGCCGGATCGAAATCGATCCCCACCGCCGCGCACAGCGCGGCGAGCATGGCCTCGGGCTCGGCGAGGATATCCTCCGACGCCACCACGACCGGCGTCTTGCCGGTCATCTCCGTGACATGCCGGTCGATCTCCAGCATCCGCCGGTAGCCGATATCGCGTTCCGTCACGCTCTGCTTCTTGCGCGCATAGCTCGCCAGCACCCGGCGCGGATGGCGGATCAGGAACACATTGGTCGCCCGCGCCGCCCAGTCGAGCGGAAACCCGCCGATCATGTGATGCGGCATGTGTTTCTGGTAGCAGACCGGCGTCGCGAACGGCCCGAGACATTGCCGCGCCACCGCGTCCGGGTCGCATTCCATCGACGCGATGATCGCTTCCTTCATCGGGTGGTCTGCGCCCGTCGCCGCCAGATAGGCGCCGTAGAACGGCTCGTCCATGGCGGTGCAGTCGGCGCGGTTTCCGAAGGCGCGCATCATCGCCGTCGACAGGTTGCGCGGCCCCGACCACATGGCGATGATTTTCGTGTCGGTCATGTCGTCCTCCCGTCCGGCGCGAATGATCATGCGGCCGCACGCGGGCCGGCGAGAATGACCGCCGCTCCGACAAGGCAGATCGCGGCGCCGATCGTGTCCCAGCGGTCCGGACGGTTTCCCTCCACGAGCCACAGCCAGGCCAGCGAACTCGCGATATAGACACCGCCATAGGCCGCGAAGGCCCGTCCCGCCGCCGAACTGTCGGCAAGCGTGAGCAACCAGGCGAACAGCGCCAGAGACAGCCCGCCGGGCACCAGCCACCAGGCCGGCTTGTCGAGGCGGAAAAAGGCCCAGAAGGCATAGCAGCCGGCGATTTCGGCGATGGCGGCTCCGATATAGGCTGCGGCGGTGGGCATGACGTCTTCCCGGCGATTCTTCCTGTCCCAAGTTGACCTTCGCATTGCGTCCGTTGCAACTGCCCGAAACGCAATCCGGAGGCTTTCGATGCCCGATCATCGCACCACCACCCACGACGCCGAGCACGATCCGCGCAATGACGACATCCTGATCTATGTCGATGGCGCCCTGAAGCCGCGCGCCGAGGCGACCGTCTCGGTCTATGATTCCGGCTTCCTTCTGGGCGACGGCATGTGGGAGGGGCTGCGCCTGCATGAGGGCCGCTGGGTCTTCTTCGACGATCACATGGACCGGCTCGTTTCCGCCTGCAAGGCGGTCTCGCTCGATATCGGCATGGACCGCGCCGGCATCCTCGCCGCGCTGAACGAGACCGCCAAAGCCAACGACATGACCGACCATGTTCACGCCCGGCTGATGGTCACGCGCGGCGTCAAGGTAAAGCCTTTCCAGCATCCCTCCCTGTCGCGCTCCGGGCCCACGATCGTCATCATCATGGAGCATTCGACCCCCGCGCCCGAAACCCGCCGCGGCGTCACGCTCGCCACCGTGCCGCAGGTTCGCGGCCTGCCGATGAGCCAGGACCCTAAATACAATTCCCACTCCAAGCTCAACTGCGTCATCGCCTGCCTGCAGGCGGAGGAGGCGGGCGCCGACGAGGGCCTGATGCTCGATCCCCATGGCTTCGTGAACACCACCAACGCCTGCAACTTCTTCATTGTGCGCAAGGGCGAGGTGTGGACCTCCACCGGCGACTACTGCATGAACGGCATCACCCGCCAAAAGGTCATCGACCTCTGCCGCGCCAACGAAATCCCCGTCTTCGAACGCAATTTCTCGCTTCCCGACGTCCACGCCGCCCAGGAAGCCTTCCTCACCGGCACCTTCGCCGGCCTCACCCCCGTCGCCGCGCTCGACGGCAAGCCGTTCCCCGAGACGGACGGCCCGGTGACGCAAAGGCTACGCGGGCTGTATGAGGAACTGGTCGCGGCGGGCTGAGACGAAACGAAATTTCTCTAACTTTCACCCTTCAGCCGTTCCAGCGCCGCAACGGCAATTGTCCGGTTACTGCGGGCCGCCTCGGCATAGTGCTCCATTCCCGGATTATCGAAGATGTCCAGCGCAGCATCATAAGCAACGATGGCCTGTTTGAGCCATGTCATGCCCTGTTCTCCGCCGTCGCGTTCGCCTAGTCTCACGAGTGCACTGGCCCGGTTCATCTGCGTCATGGCCCACTGGGCGGGCATTGTGTCGCGGGTGAGGATTTCCTGCGCGGCGTCACAGGCGCCGACGGCCTGTTTGAGCCATGTCATGCCCTGTTCGCCGCCCGCGCGCTCGCCGAGGTTTCGAAGTGCTACGGCGCGGTTCGCCTGCGTCATTGCCCATTGGGCGGGCATGGTGTCGCGCGTGAAAATGTCCAGAGCTGAGTCAAACGCGTCAACGGCCTCTCGGAGCCACGCCATCTTCTGTTCTCCGTCCGCGCGCTCGCCTAGGCGAAAAAGTGCTCCGGCGCGGTTCATCTGCGTCATAGCCCATTGAGTGGGCATGGTGTCACGCGTGTATATTTCCAGAGCGACGTCGTATGCCTCGACGGCTTGCTTGAGCCACGCGATGCCCTGCTGGCCGCCCGCGTGCTCGCCGAGGGCTTCAAGGACGACGGCGCGGTTCATCTGCGTCATCGCCCATTGGGCGGGCATGGTGTCGCGGGTGCTGATTTCCAGCGCCGCGTCACAGGCGTCGACGGCTTCCTTGAGCCACGCCACGCCTTGTTCTCCGCCCGCGCGTTCGCCGAGGCGAAAAAGTGCTCCGGCGCGGTTCATCTGCGTCATGGCCCAGTCGGCTGGCATGGTGTCGCGTGTGCGGACTTCCAGCGCGGCGTCACAGGTCTCGACGGCCTGTCTGAGCCACGCCATTCCCTGTTCTCCGCCCGCGCGCTCGCCGAGACTTAGAAGCGCTCCGGCGCGGTTCATATGCGTCATGGCCCATTCGGCGGGCATAGTGTCGCGTGTGTGGATTTCCAGCGCGGCGTCATAGGCGTCGACGGCCTGTTTGAGCCGCGCCATGCCTTGTTCGCCGCCCATGCGTTCGCCGATGTTTCGCAAGGCAACTGCCCGGTTCATCTGTGTCGTGGCCCAGTCGGCGGGCATGGTGTCGCGGGTGCGGATTTCCAGCGCGGCGTCATAGGCGTCGACGGCCTGCTTGAGCCACGCCATGCCCTGTTCGCCTCCCGTGCGTTCGCCGAGGGTAAAAACGGCGATCGCCTGATCGTTGAGGGCAGCGGCCTTTTGCTCTGGGCTTGCAGCAGCCTGCTCTACGAGCGCGGCGAGATCGGCGGAAACCTGTAGGTCGAGCAGCAAGGCCTGGTCGCGCCCGCGCGCATACCATTCCTCCTGAATTATGCGCAGTTGGTCGAACCGTTCCGCCTGATCCGGAAAGGCGATCTGCGCCTTGTCGAACAGACGCTTCGCCGCCTTCTTCGCGTCGCGGCGCAAAAGATCGGTGCGCAACGCCTGGTCCAGCAGTTTCTCCGCCGCCAGCTTTTCCCGTTCCTGCCGTTCCTGCCAGTCGGCAAAGGCTTCGTCGGCGGCCACGGACGCCTCGTCATCGCGTCCCTCCGCCGAAAGCTCTGCCATCCGCTCGATCACGTCATCGACGAACCGGTCGATATTCGACGCATGGCCCTTCTCCGCCTGCACATCGATGGCGATCCCGACGGCGCGTTCGAGTTCGCGCAATGCCTGGTCGACATCGTCCACATCGGCGCTGACCCGTCGGGCAAGTGTCAGGATGGCCGCCTCGCGGATACCCGCCTTGCGGGCCGTCTCCGCCAGTTCCTTCGACAGGTGCGAGACAAAACGCTCCAGCACGGCATCATCGGCGGATTTGCCCTGCGCTTCGACCGTTGACGGCGCGTCCTGCCGGCAGGCATCCACCTCGTCCTGCGGAATGTTCAGATAAACCTGCAAGGCGCTGATCGTCTTCGCCTGCGGACGCTTGACCTTGCCGTTTTCGAGTTCCCAGATCCGCGATCTCTTGGCACCGTCGCCAAGCGCTTCATTCGCAAGCTCCTCCGGGCCGAGGCCCTGGGCCTCCCGGTATTTGAGGACAAGCCTCCCGAATCTCGCGCCAAAATGCGGCATTCCGAACATTTCCGTACAAGAACAATCCGAACCGGCCATACACGAACCGAACGTGCCGCCGGTAAATCGTCTTCCACAGTAATCGTCAGGAGTGATCGCACAAGTTCAAACACTCACCGGCCGGTGAACAACTTCAAAAGGAAAAGACCATGAAGAAGTTCACCCACTCTGTATGCTATTTCGCCCTTGCGGGCGCCTATGCGGCAACTCTTGCCGGCATCGACAAGGGAGCCGTCACCGCATTGACCGCGCTCCTCTATCTGCTGCTCGCGATGGACGAACTCACCGGCGGCAGCCATTGAGGCGGCGGGGCCGGGCAATTTGGCCATCTTGCCCGACCCCACCCCAAAATCACCGCTTCCCGCGCACTCTCTTTCCCCCTATATGGGCGCCATGACCGAGACTCCGCTTTCAAACATCCGCAATTTCTCCATCGTCGCCCATATCGACCATGGCAAGTCGACGCTCGCCGACCGGCTGATCCAGATGACCGGATCGCTGGAGGAGCGCGAGATGAAGGAGCAGGTGCTCGACGCGATGGATATCGAGCGCGAGCGCGGCATCACCATCAAGGCCAACACCGTGCGTCTCGAATATGACGCCAAGGACGGCCAGCACTATGTGCTCAACCTGATCGACACGCCCGGCCATGTCGACTTCGCCTACGAGGTCTCGCGTTCGCTTCGCGCCTGCGAGGGCTCGCTCCTCGTGGTCGATGCCTCGCAGGGCGTCGAGGCGCAGACGCTGGCCAATGTCTACCAGGCCATCGACGCCGACCACGAGATCGTCACCGTCCTCAACAAGGCCGACCTGCCCGCCGCCGAGCCCGAGCGCGTCAAGGAGCAGATCGAGGAGGTCATCGGCCTCGACGCCTCCGACGCCATCCTGATCTCCGCCAAGACGGGGCAGGGGGTCGATCAGGTGCTGGAGGCGATCGTCACGCAATTGCCGCCGCCCAAGGAAGGCGACAAGTCCGCCCCCCTCAAGGCCATGCTGGTCGACTCCTGGTACGACGCCTATCTCGGCGTCATCGTGCTGGTCCGTGTCATCGACGGCACGCTGAAGAAGGGCCAGAACATCCGCATGATGGGCACGGACGCGAAATACCCGGTCGACCGCGTCGGCGTGCTGACGCCCAAGCTGGTCGTCGTCCCCGAGCTTGGCCCCGGCGAGATCGGCGTCCTGACCGCCTCCATCAAGGAGGTGGCCGACACCCGCGTCGGCGACACCATCACCGAGGACAAGCGCCCCTGCGACACCATGTTGCCGGGCTTCAAGCCGGCCCAGCCGGTCGTCTTCTGCGGCCTCTTCCCGGTCGATGCCGGCGATTTCGAGGATCTGCGCTCCGCCATCGGCAAGCTGCGCCTCAACGACGCCTCGTTTTCCTATGAGATGGAAACCTCCGCCGCGCTTGGCTTCGGCTTCCGCTGCGGCTTCCTCGGCCTGCTCCATCTGGAGATCATCCAGGAGCGCCTCAGCCGCGAATTCGACCTCGACCTGATCGCCACCGCCCCCTCGGTCGTCTACCGCATGACCATGACGGACGGCTCGGTCACCGAGCTGCACAACCCGGCCGACATGCCGGATGTCGTGCGCATCGCCTCCATCGAGGAGCCGTGGATCAAGGCGACCATCATGACGCCGGACGATTATCTCGGCTCCATCCTGCAGCTCTGCCAGGAGCGCCGCGGCATCCAGACCGACCTCTCCTATGTCGGCGCCCGCGCCATGGTCTCCTACGAATTGCCGCTCAACGAGGTCGTGTTCGATTTCTACGACCGGCTGAAGTCGATCTCCAAGGGCTACGCCAGTTTCGACTACCAGCTGTCCGGCTACAAGGAAGGCGATCTGGTCAAGATGTCGATCCTCGTCAACGAGGAGCCGGTCGACGCGCTCTCCATGCTGGTCCACCGCTCGGCGGCGGAAAAGCGCGGCCGGCTCATGTGCGAGAAGCTGAAGGACCTGATCCCCCGCCACATGTTCAAGATCCCGATCCAGGCGGCCATCGGCGGCAAGGTCGTCGCCCGCGAGACCATCTCCGCCATGCGCAAGGACGTGACCGCCAAATGCTACGGCGGCGACGTGACGCGAAAGCGCAAGCTCCTCGAAAAGCAGAAAGAGGGCAAGAAGCGCATGCGCCAGTTCGGCAAGGTGGAGATCCCGCAGGAAGCGTTTATTCAGGTGCTGAAGGTGGGTGAGTAGCGTCCCGCGCTAGCGGGCGAAAAGCCAAGCGGTGAGCTTGCGAACGCTTTTCGAGCTGCGAATGCCCGGAGCCATAGCGGAGGGCCGGCGGCTAAGGCTCCTCCCTTCTCCCCGCATGCGGGGAGAAGGTGGCCCAAAGGGCCGGATGAGGGGGCATGGCTCAGGAATTATTTATTTTGGACCTTAGAGTCCGACTCGAAACTCATGCTGACCGGGCCAGTCGTCGTGTGAGCAGCATGACGGATGCGGCGTAGAGGAAGACCTCGGCGGAGGCGATGGTGCCTTCGAAATCCTTGGCCAGCCGTCGGTTGCGACTGATCCAGGCGAATGTGCGTTCGACCACCCAGCGGCGCGGCAGGACGTGGAAGCCGATCTGGTTGGCGATCTTCTTGACCACCTCGATGGCGATGCATGTTGCATCCTTGACCCTCTGGGCGCCATAGGCGCTGTCGGCGAAGGTGATTTCGACGAAAGGGAAGGATCGTCGTGACGCCTTGAGCAGCGGGACGGCACCGTCACGATCCTGAATGTCGGCCGGATGCGCCTGGATGACCAAGGCCCGGCCATCGGTATCGACCATGGCGTGGCGCTTGCGCCCTTTGATCTTCTTGCCAGCGTCAAAGCCCCTGGGGCCGCCGGCCTCGACGGTCTTGACGCTTTGGCTGTCGATCACCGCCGCCGAGGGACTGGCCTCACGTCCGGTCCGTTCTCGATCGGTCATGACAAGGTGGTGATTGATTGTCTGGAACAGACCTTCGCGGCGGAAGCGCAGGAACCAGCCATAGACCGTCGTCATCGGCGGGAAGTCCTTGGGCAGAAGCCGCCAGGCGATGCCACCCCGCAGCACATAGAAGATGGCGTTCATGATCTCGCGCATCGGCCATTGACGCGGCCGGCCGGTCCTTGCCGGCGCCGGCATGAAAGGGGCGAGAATTTCCCATTCCGCATCACTCAGATCGCTTCCATAACGCAGATGATCGCGGCTATGCTGCCGCCGGGTGGCCGGTGTCCACATGAGGCTCTCCAAACTGGCTTTGACAACCGTTTGGAATCACATTCGGGACCGGCCATCCAGCCTCGCCCCGAGTTTCAGGACGGCCTCTTAGTGCGGCGCTAAACGATAGCGCCAGAACGCCCCGGCCGTGGTTTTCTGACATAAGGAAAATAATTCCTCGACTACGAGTCTTGATTCAGAATTTATTTTAGAAACTTCTGATCATGTATTGTACGCTAGTCTGCTTCACCTTTTAGCAACTCAAAAATTTTTAAAATTCGTGAATGGTTTTGATTGTTGAAATCCAATTTTGAATTTTTAATACCTATTTCTAGTTTAGATAGCGGTGATAACGTGAAAGAATATTCACTCATTTTCCCAAGGAGTTGCTTGAGAGTGACAATTTCCTCTTCATATTTAGATTCGTCGGTTAAGGCGTAGATTATGCAGTACATGGCCACGATGTTTACGGCCATGGGCGTGCCGTTTCTAATTTCGAGGGTGCTAATTGTGTATTTTGCGCCCTCAATGTCAGATGCGAGGATGCAGGACATAGATTTATTAAATATGGAAAAAGGTCTTGAAGATCCTTCATCTTGTGCTCGTGAATAGTATTCAAAGGCGCTCACGCCATCTCCTTGCATAAGGAGTTCATTCGCTTGCGCGGTAAGCGCATTCCCTTCGGTGCTAACCGGGCGTGCTTGGTCGGAATCGCCTTCTAGTATTTGATTTCGCAGCGATTCTGCAATGGGATCGTCTGCGTTTAGAGTGAGCGCAGTCTCTATGTCCTTTAATGCTCCAGCGCTGTCTCCATTCAAAAAACTTGCTTTTGCCCTTCCTAAGTAAAGAGTGTGCATAGCCGGTGCGGCTTCTATCTTGGTGTCGTAAAGTTCGATCGCTTCAGAAAAGCGTCCGGCTTTAACAAGCTGTCGAACTGAAGTCTGCGACAAATCGCTGTCTTCATTTTTATTCGAATCATTTCTCGGCCCGCTTTTCTCTGCTATTGCGGCACGGGTTAGATCTTCTTGAAGAGATTCTCGTATTAAGCTTTTCAGTCGGCGATCTTCATCCTGAATGGACTGAAATTCTCTATCCGCCACCTCCAATAGGCCTGCAAGGGCGATAAATTTACGTTGAAGTGAGCGTGGAAGATCAGATTGGTTCTTATACTGTATGTCGTGCTCTATTTCTGCCCATGCATGCTGCAGAACGGTTCTAACCTGAATCTCACAGACCAGTCCTTTATATTTTCGCGAATCCGGTAGAGAGACTCTCTCATCAGAAAACTTGATTAAATAATGAATGCTCTGGTAACCGAATTTTCCTGCCCTAAAGCGCTCTTCTCCGATGTCTTTTTTCTCTATAATGCTGAAATTATCTTCAACAAAACGGCATACTTTTGAGACATCATGAAGAGTATAAGTGATTATACGAACGCCCGCCAAATCTGTAATCTCACGGATGGCATCGATATATCGCAATTCTCCGTCAGCGGAGCGGCGTGCCGCCTTCTTAGAGAAACTCTCGATCGATTTTGCGCGCGCTTCGATGGTGTGAGTATATATATCGGAAGATGGAAATGATTCTGTGATGATCCTTTTTGTTTCTTCGCAAAGTGAAGCATATTTTGGTTGAATTCTGCGGTAATTCGCGATCTGAGATTCTATCGCTTTTTCAGTTACATTTTTGTTATTAGTATCCACCGTTGACATCCGATTTTTATCTATTACGTGCGCTCAAACATTCAATAATCAGATTAATTTCTCAAGCATGTGATGCTTCGCTGTCAAGTGACTTATGTGAACAAGCGAAATGACAGTTGAGATCATAGGATAGTTTCCGTTCGGGGTCCGCCAACAGAGGTGCGGATATCGAGATGATAGAGAGTTCAGTAGGCGATATGCATCGTATAGTCTCTTCCTTCATTTCGATCGTACACCCCATTTCCACGGAACGAACCCATGCCCGACACCCACACAATCATCACCGTCGACCAGGCCGCGAAGATCATGCGGGCCGCCTTGCGTGACGCCATCCACCGCCATTCGCTGTGGTATCTCGCCCAGGGCGTGCTGATGGTTGTCGCCGGGTTTGTCGCGCTGGTCTTCCCCGTGATCTCGTCGGTTGCCACCGTGGTCCTGCTCGGCTGGTTGCTCATCATCTCCGGCATCTTGCAGGCGGCCGGGTTGATCGGCGCGCGCCACGTGCCGCATTTCTGGCTGCAGCTGATCTCCGCCGCGCTGTCGCTGATCGTCGGCTTCCTGTTTCTCGCCAGTCCGGGCGAGGGGCTGCTGGCGCTGACGCTGCTGCTGATCGTCTTCTTCATCGTCGGCGGCATGGCGCGCATCGTCTTCGCGCTCACCATCCGCCCGTTCCCCAACTGGGGCTGGATCCTCGGCTCCGGCGTCGTCGGCCTTCTCCTCGGCGTGCTGCTCTTCGCGCAGATGCCGGTCACCGCCGCCTGGCTCCTCGGCCTGCTCGTCGGCATCCAGCTCCTCACCGAGGGCGCCGCCCTGTCCTGGATGGCATGGCAGGTCAGGCAGGCCAGCGACGCGCCGGGCGATTAGCCGCAAATCCGCGACAATCCTGTCCACCGCCCCGACGCACCCCTTACCCTGTTCCCCGCCCGATGACGGACGGAGACAGGCATGGCATTCAACTGGGCGCGCGCGGTGGCGAAGAACCGGGACGATCTGTTCGAAGTCGTCACGCGGCTTTTCGTGCTGGCCGGCATCCGCACCGGCCGTTCGGTCATCATGTTGCCGCGCGGCCTGCGCATCCGCGTCCTCGCCGCCCTGCGCCCGGCCGAATTTGCCGTCCGGCGGCTGATCCTCATGGCGGCCTGCGGGCTGGTTGCAGTGCGCCCTGCCTCCCCCTTGAGGGGAGGCCGGCAAGTGGCTCGCGAAGCGAGACAGAGCCGGGTGGGGGTAGGAACCACTGACCAGGAAGATTTGTTACCCCCACCCGGATCGTCTGCGCCGTCCGCTTCGCGTCCGCCTTGCCTCTCCGACCGCCCCGCAAGGGTGAGGTTGAACGCGCGTGGTGAGACATCGCGGCCAGCCGCCGCCACTCCACCACGCACCGCCATCCCCGCTTTCGCCCTGTTCGACCCGTTCAAGCCCTTCGGCCATCCATGGCTGGAGGATGTCGACGACGCGGAACCCGACGGGCCGGTCCGGGAATTCGACCCCGGCGAGCCGGTCGATGCGCGCGGCGTCTGCCGGCGCATCGTCGCGCTGGAGGCGGCGCTGCAGGATATCGACCGCCATGCAAGGCGGCTCGCCCGCTGGCGCGCGCGGCGTTTCGCGCGGGAGACGGCCGGGCCGCGCCCGCGCCGCCTCAGCGTCCTGCGTCCCGGCCGGCCGCCCGGCTGGCGCAAGCACCCGAAAACGCCGGTCGAGACCGTGCTGAAGGAATGCCACGGCCTCGCCCGTTACGCGTGGACCGCCCCGGACACTTCCTGACCGTCCCGCCGCGAAGTGCAGCCGTCGAGCAACCTGCGTCCTGGCGTGGGATTGCTGGCGCGCGCCACAGGGGCCCGCCAGCGACGAACGCCCGAAGCGAAAGCGGAGGGCAGGAGAGGAGCTTACGGGCGGGACAGCTTAGGGGCCCGCCAGCGACAGAACCGGACAGCGGCTTGCCGCTTACGACAGGAAAACAAGAGGAGCGGCTGGCGAAGCCGGCCAATCGACAATGATTTGTCGATTGGAGTGACGAACGCCCGAAGCGAAAGCGGAGGGCAGGAGAGGAGCTTGCGGGCGGGACAGCTTAGGGGCCCGCCAGCGACGAGTACAACGAGGAGCTTACGGGCGGGACAGAGACTCCCATCACGCCTGCCTTACTCCGAGTCACCGAAAATGACTGGCCCTGTCCGATTCCCGCCGGACTGTTGCGCGATTGTCCCCCTGCGGATCGCGCCGGTCTCCGGCCGCCGCCAACACCATCGGAGCGGCCCGTCACCGGGTCTCGTGGAACAGGCAAGACAGGGTAACGACAATGAGTATCACCTGGGAAGACGTGCGGGGGCACGCGGATGAGGGATATGAAGGGGCAGGAAAGACGAGGGCGCGCCGCAAGGCGCAATCGGCCGGCAAAGCCAAAAACACGACGAAGACCGTCGTGATGCAGGTCGCGGCGCTTGGCCTTCTCGCCATCGTCGGCGGCACCGGCGGCGCCGCCATCGCCTCCTATGCGGTCCATCGCGACCCCGCGCCGGCGGCCGAAGCGCCGGGCATCGACCCCGCAAGTTCCCAGCCCGCAAGCGCCGAGCCGGTCAAGGCCGACGCCGCCGAGCCGGAGCCGGGCATCGCGCCGGCCCGCATAGAACCGGGCGCCACCGTGCCCGACGCAGGAGATACGGGCGAAGCGGGCACGATGACCGCCGATGCCGCGCCCTCCGTGCGGCGCGTCACGGCGCTCGACGCCGTGCCGGAGATCGATCCGATCCCTAGCGTCGAAACGCAGGTCGCCGAGGCCCGCATCGATGCCGGCGGCCGGTCGCCCGCGCCGGCTCTGGACAGCCAGGCGATCGAGGTGTCCGAGCCGCCGCGTCTCGCCGCCGTCGATGCGCCCGAAGTCGGTGCTGGTGTCGACGCTTACGAGACCGCCTCCATCCTCTCGCCCGGCGAGCCGGTCGCCGTGGCGGATTCCGACGAGGAGGCCTCCCGGCTCGAACAGCTGATGGCCGAGGAGAGCGCGCCGCCCGCAGCCGACACGCTGCCCGCCGCCAGCGCCGACGATGCCACGGCCCCCGTCGCCGATGACGGCACCCTGCTGTCGCCCGCGCGCGCGGCAAAATATGTCAATCTGCGCGCCAGCCCGGACAATGAGGGCGCGGTGCTCGCGGTCGTGCCGGCCAGCGCCGAAATCCTCGCCGAGGAGAACTGCACCCACTGGTGCACCGTCGTTCACGACGGCCGGCGCGGCTATGTCTACAAGAGCTTCATCGAACGGCCGGGCGCCGTCTCCGGCTGACGCTCCGCGTCCTCCTCCGCCCCGGCCCACGCGATCCAATAGCCCGCAATTCATGACGTTTTAACCGTCTGCGGGCTAATCGTCGCAAAACCGGAAGGCGCCGTCGGCGGCGCCATGGCGGGGAGACGGCGTGGCCGAAGGCAGAGAAAAGTCGGAAGAGATCGCGGACAGCGACCGGGGCAAGCTCGGCGCGGTCGCCGAGCGCACCACCAGCGCCGTGGTCATCACCGACGCCCGCCGCCGCATCGAATGGGTCAACCCGGCCTTCACCGCCCAGACGGGCTACACGCTCGACGACGTGCGCGGCCGCACCCCGCGCGACTTCCTGCGCGCCCCCGGCAACGACGAAGCCGTCATGAACGCGCTGGACGCCGCCTACCGCAACGGCGGCGGCATGACCTGCGAGATCCGCAACCGTTCCAGCGCCGGCACCGAATACTGGGTCGAGATGGATGTCCAGCCGGTCTACGACCGCGGCGACCTCACCGGCTTCGTCTCCATCGAGACCGACATCACCCACCGCAAGGCCAATGAGCAGCGCCTGCGCGAGGCCAGCGTCTTCGGCGCGATGCTGGAAGATTCCCTCAACGAGATCTACGTCTTCGACACCGGGACGCTGGCCTTCATCGAGGCCAATCGCGGCGCGCGCGAGAACCTCGGCTACTCCATCGACGAACTGCGCGCCATGACCGTCATCGACATCAAGCCCGATATCGACGAGGCCGCCTTCCGCGATCTCGTTGCCGGTCTCCTGTCGGGCGACGAGAAGACCATCCGCGTCGAGTCGCGCCACAAGCGCCGCGACGGGTCTCTCTACGATGTCGAGATCCATCTGCAGATGGCCTCCGGCGCGCCGAACCGTTTCGTCGCCTTCGTCCTCGACATCACCGCGCGCAAGCTGGCCGAGGCCGAGGCCGAGGCGGCGCGCCAGCGCCTGTCCGCCGCGATCGAGACCCTGCCGGACGGCTTCGCCCTCTACGACGCCGACGACCGTCTCGTGATCTGCAACGAGCACTATCGGAACATCTATCCCCTCAGCGCCCCCGCCATGGTACCCGGCGCGACCTTCGAGGAGATCCTGCGCCACGGTCTCGCGCATGGCGAATATGTCCAGGCCGTCGGCCGCGAGGAGGAGTGGCTGAGTCACCGCCTGGCGCAGCACAAGGCGGCCGAGACGACGGTCGAGCAGCACCTGTCGAACGGTCGCTGGCTGCGTATCGTCGAACGGCTCACGCCGGATGGAGGCCGCGTGGGCCTGCGCATCGACATCACCGGCCAGCTGGAAAGCCGAGAGCGCGCCGAGCGCGCCGAGCAGCGTCTCGTCGACGCCATCAAGGCGCTTCCGGCATCCTTCTGGCTCTATGACAGCGACGACCGTCTCGTCATGTTCAACGAGCGCTACCGCGACACCTTCTGCGGCGACCCGAGCTTTCTGAAGCCCGGCATCGCTTACGAGGAGGTGGTGCGCCAGGGTGTCCGCCAGGCCAAGAAGGCGAGCTTCCCCGGCCGCGAGGACGATGTCGTTGCGCGGATCATCTCCCACCGCCATGAGGGACACAGCGAGCGGGAGTACCAGCTTGCCGATGGCCGCTGGGTCCGATCCTACAACCAGAAGACGAGCGACGGCGGTCTGGTCGGTTTCGGCATCGACATCACCGAGGCCCGCGTGCGTCAGGACGAGCTGCGGCATGCGGCCTCGACCGACCCGCTGACCGGACTGGCGAACCGCCGCGGTCTTGCCGACTATCTGGAGGCGATCGCCAAACGGGCGGGCGACGATTGCCGCATCGCGATCATGCATATCGACCTCGACAAGTTCAAAGCGGTCAACGATGCGGTCGGGCACGATGCGGGCGACCACGTATTGCAATACTGCGCCGGAGTGCTGCTCAACGCCGCGCGCGGCGAGGGGATCGTCGCGCGCGTCGGCGGCGACGAGTTCGTGATCGTCTGCGCCGCACCCAACGACGAGGACATCGCCGGCATGGCCGATCGCCTCGTCCAGCGCCTTTCCGCTCCGATCCCCTATGGCGAGAAATCCTGCCATATCGGGGCCAGTATCGGCGTCGCCTTCTGGAGCCCCAACAGCGAGCCGGATGTCCAGCGGCGCCTGACCGACGCCGACATCGCCCTGCAGCAGTCGAAGTCCAGGGGGCGCGGCCGTTTCCATTTCTTCGAGGACGCCATGCGCCGCCGGGCGCTTCTGAGCGCGGAACTGGCGCAGGATATCTGCGACGGGCTGAAACGCGACGAGTTCGAGCCCTATCTCCAGCCGCAATTCGATCTCACGAGCGGCGCGTTGAGCGGCTTCGAGGCCTTGATCCGGTGGAACCATCCGGAGAAGGGCCTGCTTGTGCCGGGCGAATTCCTGTTCGCGGCCGAGGAAGCGAACCTGATGGATGCGCTGGACCAGCGCATGCTGGAGCGCAGTTGCGCCCTGGCGCCCGAACTGGCTATCGCCGGCATCGACAATCCCCGGATCAGCATCAATCTTTCCGGTCTCAGGCTTGGTGACCCGAAGATCGTCGAGCGCATCCGGTCCACCACCGAGGCCTATGCGATCGGGCCGCACCAGATCGTGCTCGAGATTCTGGAATCCACGCTCCTCGATGAACGCGCAGCCCATGTCGACGACAATCTGCGCAACCTCGTCGCTGCCGGTTTCGCGCTCGAACTGGACGATTTCGGCACCGGCCACGCCGCCATCGGCAATCTGCGAAAATATCCGCTGGAGCGCATCAAGATCGACCGCAGCCTCGTGGCGGGGATCGACAGCGACGTCGACCTCGTCATGATCACCAGCGCGATCACAAATCTCGCCAAGAGCCTCGGCCTGAAGGTTCTCGCGGAAGGTGTGGAAACCGAGGCGGAACTTGCCGTTCTTCGCCAGATCGGCTGCACCTGCGTGCAGGGCTATCTGTTCGCGCGGCCGATGCCGATCGTCAGCACGGTCGCGTGGCTGCAGAACAGGGACGAATTGTCGTCCGCCTGCCGGTTGGCCGCAAATTCCTGACGCGTTTCGCGATCGCGCCAATTCCATGCCGTATGGTCACCGTTTCTTCACCATGAAACCGGTTTCGGCGCGTTAACCCTTCGGCAACTTTGTTCCTTAAGCAGGTGGCAACAGGCCCTGTGTAGTTTCGCCTCAACCGATCGACGCCAATTGAAGTGTCGACGGGATGCTGTGAAAGAGAATAGGAGCTCATCATGTTTGCACGTTTCATGAAAGACGAATCCGGCGCGACCGCTATCGAGTACGGCCTGATCGCTGCGCTGATCGCTGTTGCCATCATCACCGGCGCGACGACGCTCGGCTCGAACCTGAACGCCAAGTTCAACGCTATCGGCACCAAGGTCGGCTCGACCGCCTAATTGCCGCGCCGCCCTTCGGCGGCTTGCGAGAACCTTGAAGATCGAAGGGCCCGTCTTGCCGAGACGGGCCCTTTTTCAATCGCGGGCTCCGGCCCGATTATGGGAATTTTAAGGGCATCGGGCCTAGCCTTGAAGGCAAGGCATATTGGAGTTGAGTGATGGTTGCTGCCGTTATCATGGTCGTGTTTCCCTTCGCGATGATTTTCGCGGCCCTGTCTGACGTGTTCACCATGACGATCGGCAACCGGATTTCGGCCGTGCTGATCGGATCGTTTCTTCTG
The DNA here is from genome assembly GCF_965227485.1 of Oricola indica. Classification (NCBI taxonomy): domain Bacteria; kingdom Pseudomonadati; phylum Pseudomonadota; class Alphaproteobacteria; order Hyphomicrobiales; family Ahrensiaceae; genus Oricola; species Oricola indica. The sequence continues at coordinate 4,781,643 of NZ_OZ245747.1, read as the reverse complement.
GTGGCGCCCTTCATCGGCCTGTCCTGGGCGGAGTTCGGCATGCACTTCGCCGCTTTCGGACTGGTGCTGGCGGTAACCTTCGCTCTGTTCGCGACCGGGACCATGGGGGGTGGCGATGCGAAGCTGCTCGCCTCGACGGCCCTGTGGATGGGGTTCGGCGCCGCACTGCTCGATTATCTCCTGCTGGCGACGGTCGCCGGCGGCGTCTTCACGCTGTTTCTCGTCTTCTTCCGCAAGTCGACGCTCGCCATTTATGCCGGCGAGGTTCCGATCCTGCGCCGCATGATCGACGAGAAGGATATCCCCTACGGTGTCGCCCTTGCGATCGGCGGGCTGCTCGCCTTTCCCGACTCCCCGGCCATGATGTGGGTTTTCGATCGGATGGCGGCCTGAAAACGCCCGGCGGCGTTTTTATTCAAACTTTATTAAGCATGAAAATTACGGGCTCATTAACCCTAATTACACCTTTGACGCGGAAACATGACCCCCACGAGGTTCGGACTCCATCCGGAAAGTGGGTGTCATCATGTCGAAGCGTATCATCATACTTGGCGTAGCCATTCTGGCCGCGGGTGCCGCAGGTTACCTCGCCATGAACATGGTCGCCCAGCCCCCCTCCGGTCCGCAAACGGCGGAAGTCCACCCGGCCATCGAACTCGATGAAGTGCTCGTCGCCACCGAGAATCTGAACACCGGCACCGCCATTGACGGACAGTTGCGCTGGCAGGACTGGCCGGTCAATTCCCTTTCGCCCGACTACATCACCCGTTCGGCGCGTCCTGACGCGATCGAGGAATTGCGTGGATCCGTTGTCCGTTCGACGGTTGCCGTCGGAGAGCCGATCCGCCCGATCAAGCTTCTCGGTCCGGACCAGAGTTTCATGTCTTCGATCCTGCCCTCCGGCAAGCGCGCGGTCGCGACGATGATCGCGGCGGACACCTCGGCCGGCGGTTTCATCCTGCCCGACGACTATGTCGACGTGATCATGACGCGGCGTCCCCCGGAGCGTGCCGGCGGCTTCGTCACCGAGACGATCCTCGAGAACATTCGCGTCCTGGCGATCGACCAGACAATCCGCGAGGACGAGGAGGGCCGCCTCGTCCAGGTCGGCCAGACCGCGACCTTGCAGCTCACGCCGCGCCAGGCGGAAATCATCACCGTCGCGCAGCAGATGGCCGACCGCCTGACGCTGTCCCTTCGCTCGGTGCGCGATGTCGATCCCGACCAGGAAAACGACGGCGCGGAGCATCTTCTGACGGGAGGCTCGTCCGGCGGGTCCGTCACCGTCATCAAATCCGGCCGGCGCAGCGAGGTTCAAACACGATGAACGTCCAGAACTTTCGCACGGCCGCATATTCCAAACGGAGCTTTCCGGTCATGACGTTGAAGCGCGTATTTCTTGCCGCGATCTTCGCGGCCGTTGTCGGCGCGACGCCCTCGGTCGCCGTTGCCCAGTCGAGCAACATCATCAAGGTGCAGCGCAACTCGACCGGCAGCGAACGCGTGTCGCTCGGTCTGAACAAGTCGATCGTTCTCGACCTGCCGGTCGATGCGCACGACATCCTGGTCGCCAATCCCGAAGTCGCCGACGCGGTCAGCCGCACGGCGCGCCGCATCTATCTGTTCGGCAAGAAGGTCGGCGAGACCAACATCTTCATCTTCGACAAGGCGGGCAAGCAGGTCGTCAGTCTCGATCTGCGGATCGAGCGCGACGTGGCCGGGCTGGACCGCTACCTCGAGCGGTTCATTCCCGATTCCGACATCAAGACCGAGATCATCAACGACAACATCGTCCTGACCGGCACGGTCCAGACGCCGCAGGACTCCGCCAAGGCGAGCCAGCTGGCCGAGATCTTCGTCAAGGGCGGCGACGCCACCGGCAACAGTTTCAGCTTCTTCTTCTTCGGAAGGGGCCGCAGCGAGATCGTCAATCTGCTCGACATCGTCGGCGGAGACCAGGTCACGCTGAAAGTGACGGTCGCCGAAGTCCAGCGCAGCGTCATGAAGCAGCTCGGCGTCAACCTGATCGCCAGCCGCACCGGCGATCACGGCATCACCTTCTCGGGCATCTCCGAGGGCGTGGCCGGTGCGCTCGGCAAGCCGCTGACCAATTCGGGCTTCGATATCGGCGGCTCGATCGCCGGCATGCAACTCGACGCCTATTTCCGCGCGATGGAGGAAGCCGGCGTCATGAAGACCCTGGCGACGCCAAGCCTGACCGCCGTTTCCGGCGAGAAGGCGGTGTTCCGCGTCGGCGGCGAATACAACGTGATCAAGGGTTCGTCGCCTTCCGACGGTGGTGGCGCCTCCTACGACATTCAGACCCTCGACTACGGGATCGGACTTGAGTTCACCCCTGTCGTGCTCGCACCCGGCCGCATCAGCCTGAAGATCCGCACGTCGGTCTCCGAACCGACGACCGAAGGATCGGTGCCGCTTTCTGTCGGCGGCCAGGATCAGGCGACCAATGTGCTGTCCATCCGCAAGCGTCTCGCCGACACCACGGTCGAGCTGCCCTCCGGTGGCGCGATGATGATCGCGGGCCTGATCCGCGACGATGTCCGCCAGGTGGTCAGCGGCTTTCCCGGCCTGTCCAAGGTGCCGGTTCTCGGCACGCTGTTCCGCAGCCGCGACTACGTTCGAAACGAGTCCGAACTCGTCATCATGGTAACGCCCTATCTCGTGCGCCCGACCGCGCCGAACAAGCTGGCGGCGCCGACCGACAATTTCCAGCCCGCCAGCGATCGCACCGGCAACCTCCTCGGCCGCGTGAACCGCATCTACGGCACGGTGCAGAAGGACCTTCCCGATGGCAGGTACTACGGCGCCGTCGGGTTCATCTATAAATAGGAGCGGGTGCGATGCGTTTGAAAACCTTTGTCAATTCCGCCGGACTGCTGATCGTCGCGGCCGCCATCTCCGGCTGCGGATCGCTCGGGCGCGATCCGATCGCTGTGGGCTCCGTTCCCTCGGATTACCGCACGCGGCACCCGATCGTGCTCAGCGAAACGGAACAGACCCTCGATGTCCCGATCGCGTCGGGCGCGCACACGATCGGCGTTCCGGTCAGGAGCAACATCCGCGCCTTTGCGGCGAATTTCGCGGCGGCGGGCACCGGAGCGATCATCGTGATGATGCCGTCCGGCTCGCCGAACGAATATGCGGTCAAGCGGGTCAAGGACGAGATCCTGCAGGCGCTCTACGATGGTGGCGCGGCGCGCGGCCGTGTCGTCCTGCAAAACTATGATGCGAGCGCCCATGGGTCCGCCGCGGCCGTCCGGCTGTCCTATACCGGCGTGACGGCCTCGACCACGCCCTGCGGCGACTGGTCCGACGATCTGACGAAGACCGTCGAAAACACCAATTACGCGGATTATGGCTGCTCCACCCAGCAGAACCTTGCCGCGATCGTTGCCAATCCCGGCGACCTCATGGGGCCGCGCCAGATGAGCCCGATCGACGCCACGCAGCGCGGCGCCGTGATCGAGGACTATCAGCGCGGGCCGGGCGGTACGCGTTCCGAGGTCAATTACTAAGTGGGAAAGACGAGCATGTCAGACGTTGCCTACAAGGAAGACCTGACGAACCAGCCGCCGGCGGAAACCGGCGACATTTCGGCGCTGAACGATGTTCGGCCTGTCCCGCGCATTTCGATCCAGGCGTTCTGCGAGACGGAGGGCGTGGCCGCTCCGATCAATCGGATGGGCGAGGATCGCCGTTTGGCGAAGGCGCAGACCCGCGTCTATATGGGCGGCATTCCGGCGGCGGTCGAGTTCTTCCAGAGCGCGCCGACGCCGAACCTGATCATCCTGGAGACGACGTCCAGCCCGGATGAGCTGTTCCACAACCTGAACGATCTGGCCGAGGTCTGCGACCCCAACTCCAAGGTCGTTATCGTCGGCCACCAGAACGACGTCACGCTCTATCGCGAACTGATCCGCAACGGCATTTCCGAATATATCGTCGCGCCGGTGACGATCGCCGATCTGATGGGCGTGGTGTCGTCGCTGTTCGTCGATCCCGATGCGGAGCCGCTCGGCCGTTCGGTCGCCTTTGTCGGCGCCAAGGGCGGCGTCGGCTCGTCAACCATCGCGCACAACGTCTCCTGGGCCATGTCGACCCTGTTCCAGGCCGAGGTCGTCATCGCTGACATGGACCTTCCCTTCGGAACGGCGAACATCAATTTCGACCAGGATCCGGCGCAAGGCATTGCCGAGGCCGTGTTTTCTTCCGACCGGATCGACGAGGTCTATCTCGACCGCCTGCTGGCAAGCTGCGCCGAGCATCTCTCTCTGCTCGCGGCGCCGTCGATGCTCGACAAGGTCTATGATTTCGATCCCGACGCCTTCAGCCATCTCGTCGATGTGGCGCAACGCACCGCGCCCTATGTCGTGCTCGACGTTCCCCATGTCTGGAACGGCTGGACGCGACGCACGCTCGAACAGGCCGACGAAGTCGTCATCGTCGCCTCGCCGGAACTCGCCAATCTGCGCAATGCGAAAAACATCATCGATACGCTGCGCAAGCTGCGGCCGAACGATTTCGCGCCCCGGCTGGTTCTCAACCAGGTCGGCATGCCCAAACGGCCGGAAATCGCACCGTCGGATTTCGCCGACCCGCTCGAACTCGAGCCGGTCGCCATTATTCCCTTCGACGCGCAACTCTTCGGCACGGCGTCCAACAATGGACGCATGCTGGCGGAAACCGACGCGGCGAACCCGATCGTTTCCAGTCTCTCGACGATCGCGCAACTGGTGACCGGGCGCGGGGTCGTAAAGGAAAAGCCGAAAGGCGGTTTGAAGGGCATGCTGACGAGACTGAAGAAGAAATGACGCTTCGCTGAAGCGATGTAACAGGACAAGTCGATGTTCGGAAAAAAGGGTACGGGTAGCCATTCTGGCGGCGCTTTCGGCGGCGGATCGAATTCCGCGCCCAAGCGTACCGCCGTCACGCCGCCGGCGTCGGCCGAAAAGCCAGCGTCGGAGGCCGCGCCTGCACCGGTCGCAAGCGAGACCAAGACGGCCGCGCCCGCCGCAGCGCCGGCAAGCCGGCCGGAGGCGAAACACGTGCAGGCACCTCCCCCGATGCGTGATCTGCCGGTGGCAAAGCCGCGCCAGAAGGTGCGCAACGACGACTATTACGACACCAAGATGCAGGTCTTCTCGGCGCTGATCGAGACGATCGACCTGTCGCAGCTCGCCAAGCTCGACGCCGATTCCGCGCGCGAGGAAATCCGCGATATCGTCAACGACATCATCGCGATCAAGAACTTCGCGATGTCGATCTCCGAGCAGGAGGAACTGCTCGAGGACATCTGCAACGACGTGCTCGGCTACGGGCCACTCGAGCCGCTGCTGGCGCGCGACGACATCGCAGACATCATGATCAACGGCGCGGACAAGACCTATATCGAGGTCAACGGCAAGGTCCAGGAATCCGATATCCGCTTCCGCGACAACCAGCAGCTTCTCAATATCTGCCAGCGCATCGTCAGCCAGGTCGGCCGCCGTGTCGATGAATCGAGCCCGATCTGTGACGCGCGTCTTCCCGACGGCTCCCGCGTCAACGTGATCGCGCCTCCGCTCGCCATCGACGGCACCGCGCTGACAATTCGTAAGTTCAAGAAGGACAAGCTGACGCTCGACCAGCTCGTCCAGTACGGATCGATCTCGCCGGAAGGCGCGACGCTCCTGCAGATTATCGGACGGGTGCGCTGCAACGTCGTCATCTCCGGCGGTACCGGCTCCGGCAAGACGACGCTTCTCAACTGCCTGACGCGCTACATCGATCACGACGAGCGCATCATCACCTGCGAGGATTCCGCCGAACTGCAGCTCCAGCAGCCGCATGTCGTGCGCCTGGAGACCCGGCCGCCGAACCTTGAGGGCGAGGGCCAGATCACCATGCGCGACCTGGTCAAGAACTGCCTGCGCATGCGTCCTGAACGCATCATCGTCGGCGAGGTGCGCGGACCGGAGGTCTTCGACCTGCTGCAGGCGATGAACACCGGCCATGACGGCTCGATGGGAACGATCCACTCCAACAGCCCGCGCGAATGCCTCTCCCGCATGGAATCGATGATCGCCATGGGCGGGTTCACTCTGCCGCAGAAGACCGTGCGCGAAATCATCGTCGGTTCGGTGGACGTCATCGTCCAGGCGGCCCGCCTGCGCGACGGCTCGCGCCGCATCACCCATGTCACCGAGGTGGTCGGCATGGAGGGTGACGTCATCATCACCCAGGATCTGATGCTCTACGACATGGAGGGCGAGGACGCGAACGGCAACATCATCGGCACGCATCGCTCCACCGGCGTCGGCCGCCCGGCCATGTGGGACCGCGCGCGCTACTTCAACGAGGAACAGCGGCTCGCCGCGGCGCTCGACTCGATGGAGGTCGCCGCGCCATGATGATCTTCGGCCTGCCCGCAGGCGTCATCGGTATGATCGTGCTTGCCGGCCTCGGGGTCGGCGGCGTGCTTTATGCGCTGTTCTTCACCTCGATCGAGAATGAGCAGAAGACGGCGAAACGCCTGTCGTCGATCAAGACGCAATCGACCGACAGCGCCGCGCGCCGCGCCGCCTACGACCGCGCGAACGAAGGCGCGAAGCGAAAGAAGCACATTGCCGACTCGCTTGCCGAGCTCGACGAGCGCAACCGCGACCGTGTCAAGGACGCGGCGCGGCCGACACTCAAGAAGATGCTGCAGCAGGCCGGACTGAAGGTCGATTTGCGGACCTTCTATCTCTATTCGATGGTCACTGGCTTCGTCGTGACGGCAATGGCTTTCCTGTTCGGCGTGCCGTTCCTCTACCTGATCGGCGTTTTCTTCGCCGCCGCCTTCGGCCTGCCGCGCTGGGCCGTCTCCTTTATCCGCAAGCGCCGCATGAAGTCGTTTCTCGAGGAGTTTCCGAACGCCATCGACGTGATCGTGCGCGCCATCAAGTCCGGCCTTCCGCTCAATGACGGCCTGCGGCTGATTGCCAGCGAGGCGCGTGAACCGGTGAAGTCCGAGTTCCGCCGCATCATCGAGGCGCAGCAACTCGGGCTATCGACGCCGGAGGCCTGCGCGCGCATGTACAACTCGATGCCGGTCCCCGAGGCCAACTTCTTCGCCATCGTCATCCAGATCCAGGCGCAGGCGGGCGGCAACCTCGCCGAGGCGCTGGGCAACCTCTCGCGCGTGCTGCGCGACCGCAAGAAGATGAAGGCCAAGGTGGCCGCCATGTCCATGGAAGCCAAGGCCTCCGCCGCGATCATCGCGTCATTGCCCTTCGTCGTCACGCTGCTCGTCTATCTGACGAGCCCCGGTTACATAACGCTGCTTTTCACGACCAACACCGGTTACCTGATCCTCGGCGTTTCCGCCGTCTGGATGTCGATCGGCGTGTTCGTGATGCGGCAGATGATCAATTTCGAGGTCTGACGCGCCATGTCCGAAGATCTTGTCGCCCTGCTGACATCGTCGCAATTCGTCATCGCCATTCTCGTTTCGGTGAGCGTCTTCGCGACGCTGTTCACCGTTCTGACGCCCTTGCTCGGCGGCAATGAACTGAAGACGCGCATGAAGCATGTCGCCACCGAGCGCGACGAGATCCGCGCCCGCGAACGCGCCCGCCTTGCCGCCGAAAAGCAGCAGAGCCGCGGTTCGCTGCGCATGGAGGCCAAGGAAGGCGGCGTTCGCAGGATCGTCGAGCGGCTCGATCTCAAGACGGCGCTCGCCGACCAGGCGACGATCGACAAGCTCCGCCTTGCCGGTTATCGCGGCCAGCAGCCGCTCAACGTCTTCCTGTTCGCCCGCCTCGTGCTGCCGCTGGTCTTTCTTGTCGTGGCGCTGGCTTATGTCTTCGGCCTCGGCGCGCTCTCCGAGCAGCCGACCATGATCCGTGTCCTTGCCTGCATCGGGTTCGGCTATCTCGGATTCTACTCGCCGAACATCTACATTTCCAACGTCGCCGGCAAACGCAAGACGTCGATCAAGCAGGCATGGCCGGACGCGATCGACCTGATGTTGATCTGCGTCGAATCCGGCATGTCCGTCGAGGCCGCCTTCCGCAAGGTCTCTGAGGAGATCGGCACCCAGTCCATCCCGCTCGCCGAGGAACTGGTCCTTGTCGGCGCGGAACTGTCCTACCTTCAGGAACGCAGGATGGCCTACGAGAACCTCGCCAACCGCACCAAGCTGGAAAGCGTCAAGTCGGTCGCACAGGCGCTGGTCCAGGCCGAGCGCTACGGCACGCCGGTCGGCCAGGCGCTGCGCGTTCTCGCCGCCGAAAGCCGCGACCAGCGCATGAACGAGGCCGAGAAGAAGGCCGCTGCGCTGCCGCCGAAGCTGACCGTGCCTATGATCCTGTTCTTCCTGCCGGTTCTTTTCGGCGTCATTCTCGGCCCCGCCGGTATCCAGATTTCCGCGCGCGGCGGTATTTTCTGACGCCTGGCGTCCCCGGCTTCGGGGACATCGCCTCCTCGCCTTGCCCCGCCCCGGTGGCGAATGTTTGACTGCGCCTCAAGGCGGTATCACCCGCCTTTAATGCTCAACAGAGGCAAAGGGGGCTTTATGAAGGTTGGATTTATCGGTCTTGGAACAATGGGCGGCAACGCGGCGAAGAACATTCGCCGCGCCGGCTTCGATCTCTCTGTTTTCGATTTGCGCCGTGAGGCGGCCCACCCGCTCGAGGAGATGGGCGCGACATGGGTCGCCAGTCCGAAGGAAATGATCGACCGGGTCGACTGCGTGGTTTCCATGGTCTTCGGACCGCCGCATCTCCAACAGGTTCTGAACGGCGATGGCGGCCTCATCCATGGCGACTGCGGCGGCAAATTGTGGATCGATTTGACGACATCGTCTCCCGGCTTCATGCGCGAGTTGATCGAGCCTTTCGTCGCGAAAGGCGGCCGGCCGATCGACGCGCCGGTGACAGGCTCCGTCGATGCCGCCATTCGCGGCGACATGCCGATGTTTGTCGGCGGCGAGGATGCGGATATCGAGGCGGCCCGTCCGGTCATCGAGGCGATGGGCGAGATTCGCAAGGTCGGCAAATATGGCAACGGTTATGTCGCGAAGCTCGTCAACAACCAGCTCTGGAAGATCCATGCTGCGGCAATCGGCGAGGCGATGGTCTGCGCCGAGAAGGCCGGAATCGATCCGAAGGTCTGGTGGGAGGTCATGAAGGGCGGCGCAGCCGACTCCTTCGTCATGCAACATGACGTGCCGTCGATCTTCGCGGGCCATTACGATCCGTCCTTTCCGCTCAAGCTGTGCCTGAAGGATCTCGGCCTGATCGATGAACTGATGCGTGAAACCGGGACACGCTCGGACATGACGGATGCCTGCCACGCCCGTTTCAAGGAAGCGGCGGAACGCTACGGCGTCGATGCCGGCGAGATGACGGTTTGCAAGGTGGTCGAGGACGATGCGGGCGTCGCCTTGCGCGTCGAAGGCGATTGGCAGGCGCCATGGGAGGTCGAGCACACCTGACGGGCAGCAACCCGGGGCGTCGCCCGGGAACCCTGCCTACTGCGAAGCGATCTTCTTGTCTTCCTGCTTGATGAGGTTCCAGGCGTTCTGCTGCGCCAGCATCTGGCGCAGATAGCCGACATTGGCTTCCGCCTGCTGCGGCGACAATTCGCGCCGCGCGATCTGCTCTGCCTCGTCGAACCGGCCCTGGAGGCCGACGACGAGGGCCAGGTTCTGGCGCACGCGGCTGTCGGCGGCCGGTTGGGCGGCGGCCTGGCGCAGATAGGTCTCGGCCTGCTTCAGATTGCCTTCCAGAAGGTGGCTCATGCCGAGATTGGACAGGATCGTCGGTTCGTTCGGCCGCAGCTTGAGGGCCTTCTGATAGCGCACCCGGGCCTCGGCCGATCGGTTGGTCTGGTCGTAGATCGCGCCTTCGGCGGAAAGCAGCCGCCAGTCGGGGTTGGTCGGGTCCTGTGCGCGCTGGATCGCATCGAGCGCGGCGGTGAACTGCCCGGCGCCGGCCAGCGCCTTGCCGTAGGCGGCGAGCACGTCGCGGTCGTCGGAATGCTTGATCGCCGCCTTGCGCATGACGGCAAGCGCCTGCTCGTTGCGGTCGTTCATGCGCAGGATCGAGGCGTACGCCATGGCGACGGTCTTGTCGCCGGGCCGCTGTTCGTAGAGCTTCGAATAGGAGCCAAGCGCCTGTTCCAGTTCCACGGCGGTCATTTGCTCGACGGGCTTTTGCGCCGGCGAGCCGATCGACCCCGTCGTCAGCGAGCGGTTCGCGCAGGCCGTGACGGCTGTTGCCGCAAGCACAAGGACCGCCAGGCGCAATGCCGCCCGTGTCGTCCTGCCTGTCTTTCCGCTTCTGATCCGCACCATGCTGCGCTCCCGTGCGGCCGTCTTTCGGTGGATGAGCCGCGAAGAATGACGATGAAACTCTGGCCAAAAGCAATATTCTGTTAACCCTAACGGTTGGTTAATGACCTCGCTTCGGCGGGCACGGAATCGGATGGAATGAACATGAAACTCGAAGAGGTTTTGGCACCGGCGGATCGCCGTTCGGCGGATGCGCGGCCGGTTTGGCTCGTTCAGGCGGATGGATTGGAAAAGCACGGCGCACTGGATGATACGGCCCGGCAGTGGATCGATCGGAACGGCTTCATGGCGGGCGCGGGTGAAGTTCTGCTTCTCCCGGAAGGCGATGGCGGGCTTGCCGGTGCGGTGCTGGGTCTCGGCGACGGCGGCGATCCCTTCGTCGCGGGCGCGCTGGCCCGCAAGCTGCCGGAAGGCGACTGGTATTTCGAGGGCGACGCGATTACGGATCTTCGCCTCGCGAGCCTCGGCTTCCTGCTCGGCGCCTATCGCTTCGGACGCTATCGCAAGCAGGCGGGCAAGCAGCCCCGGCTGATCCTCGACGCCTCGCTGGACCACGACGAGATCGCCGCGTTCGCGCGTGCCTCCTGGCTGGCCCGCGATCTCGTCAACACGCCGGCCAACGATCTCGGTCCCGACGAGATCGAGGCGGCCGCCCGCGATGTCGCTCGCGACCGGGAGATGACGGTCGAGGTGATCAAGGGCGCCGACCTTCTGGAGCAGAATTTCCCGCTGATCCATGCGGTCGGCCGGGCTTCGGTTTCCGCGCCCAGGCTGATCGACATGCGCTGGGGCAAACCCGACGCGCCCCGACTGACGCTGGTTGGCAAGGGCGTCGCCTTCGACACGGGCGGTCTCGATATCAAGCCCGCTTCCGGCATGCGCAACATGAAGAAGGACATGGGCGGCGCGGCCAACGTGCTGGCGCTCGCCTCGCTGATCGTCGACTTGAAGCTGGATGTCCGGCTGCGCGTGCTGATCCCGGCGGTCGAGAACGCGATCGCCGGCGACGCGTTCCGGCCCGGAGACATCTTCCCGAGCCGCAAGGGCCTGACCGTCGAGATCGGCAACACCGATGCCGAGGGCCGGCTGATCCTCGCTGACGCGCTGACCTGCGCCGACGAGGAAAAGCCGGACATGCTGATCGACATGGCGACACTGACCGGCGCGGCCCGTGTTGCGCTCGGTCCCGACGTTCCGCCCTTCTACTCGACCGACGACGCCTTCGCCGACGCGCTCGCCTCGGCCTCGCAGCAGGAGCACGACCCGCTGTGGCGCATGCCGCTCTGGGCGCCCTATGCGAAGGGATTGAACTCTTCGGTCGCCGATCTCTGCAACGTGACGACGGACGGGATGGCGGGCTCCGTGACGGCGGCGCTTTTCCTGCAGCGTTTCGTGACGGAAACCGGCAGTTGGGCGCATTTCGACATCTTCGCCTGGAGCCTGTCGGCCAAGCCGCATGCGCAGGTCGGCGGAGAGGCGCAGGGCATACGCGCCATGCTGGTCGCGCTGAAACATCGCTACGGAACGGCCTGATTCCCGCTCATATTGCGTTTTTTAAGGTTTCTCGCATATTGTGCCGGAACCGAAACGATAAGATGAGCGGTTCATGTCCATTCGCTTGCGGGCGAGCCAGGCGCTGACATTGTGGCATCAGGTGGCGACGTCCGAGGTGCGCGACGATGCGCCGGACCTGACATTGCGCCAGATGGCGATCCTGCTCTCCATCTATCTGGAGCCGCCGCCGCATACCGTGCGCGGCCTCGCGGCCAAGCTGAACGTCACCAAGCCGGTGATCACGCGCGCGCTCGATTCCATGGGATCGCGCAAGCTCGTGACCCGGCATCGCGACCCGCGCGACAAGCGCAATGTCGTCATTTCGCGCACCGTCGAGGGATCGCTCTACCTTGAGCGGCTCGCCGACGTGATCATCGCGAGAGCGCGGGAACTGCCGCTGTGACGGATACGCTCGATCGCCGTTTGCACGCATTCCGACCGGATCTCGCTGACATAAGGCTGAAAGGGCGGGTCGAGGCGGAGGCCTTCGTCGAGGGGCGTCCGGCCGTCGTCGTTGCGCCTGTTGTCGATATCCGCCGTGCGCCGGCGCATGACGCCGGCCTTGATACGCAGTTCGTGACTGGCGACCGCGTCCGCGTCTTCGAGAGCGTGGAAGGCTGGGCCTGGGTGCAGGGCGAGCGTGACGGCTATGTCGGCTATGCGCCGGACGAGGCGCTGTTTGACGGCGAAATCGCCGCGCCGACACATCGTGTCACGGCGCAACGAAGCTTCGTCTATCCCGGCCCGGATCTGAAGATGCCGCCGCTGCGCGCCCTGTCGATGGGCGCGCTTGTCACGGTCGCCTCGACGGAAGAGCGGCGCGGCACGCGCTATGCCGTGCTGGCCGACGGCACGGCGCTGGCCGCCGCCCATGTCGCTCCCGTCGGCGAGACGGAGACGGATTATGTGACTGCGGCCGAACGTTTCCTGCACACGCCCTATCTCTGGGGCGGCACATCGGGCTTTGGAATCGACTGTTCCGGCCTCGTCCAGCTGTCCATGGCGATGGCCGGACGCACCGTGCTGCGCGACAGCGACATGCAGGAGGCGACCATCGGCGCGGTGCTGGAGACCGGCGGCGACTTTTCGTCCCTGCGGCGCGGCGATCTGGTTTTCTGGAAGGGGCATGTCGGCATCATGGTCGATGCGGAAAACCTGTTGCACGCCAACGGCTCGACCATGAATGTCGCGCTCGAACCGCTTGCCGCCGCGATTGCCCGGATCGAGCCGCTGTTCGGCCCGCCGACGTCGGTCAGGCGTCCCTGAATCTTGAACCGCGCCAGCCGGTAACGCGCTTTCACATTGCCGTTAGCCGCGAGAACCGGTCTTTCCGCCTGACAGCTCTGGTGATAGGCGCGCGACAGCCATTTTTCGACGGATCGAAAAGCGATGACGAACAGCCCCGAAACCGGGATCGCCTTTACACGCCTTGGCGAGATCGACCTCGTCGAGATCACCGCGCATATGTCGGATCCACGTATGGCGGAGCATATGCCGCTCCTGACCGGCCGGTGGGACGATGCCGCCTCTCGCGCCTTTGTCGAGGCGAAGGAGGCCCGCTGGCGCGAGGACGGACTGGGTCACTGGGCTATTCTTTGCGACGGGGCCTATGTCGGCTGGGGCGGCTTCCAGAAGGAAGGCGACGAGTGGGACTATGGCCTCGTTCTCAAACCCGATCGCTTCGGGCTTGGCGCGCGCATCACCCGCAAGGCGCTCGAATTCGCCCGCGCAGATGAGCGCATTCCCTTCGTCACGTTCCTGCTGCCGCCATCACGAAAGAAGCTTGGAGCGCTCGAAAGGATCGGTGCCCGCTTTGTTGGAGAGGTGGACCATGCGGGCGAGGCGTTTCTCAAATACCGCCTCGGTTTCAATCCGCCCCGGGGCCGGTGACATTGCCCGATCGGGGTCGCGCTACTCGTTGACGCAGGGAGGCGGGGCCTGCGGTGCGTCCAGTATCCGGCCGCGAAAGGCAGAACATTCTGATCCCTCGGAAACCCGAAATGCATCAGTACCCGGCGTCGCGGTCCACGAGGTTCGTCAGCGCTTCGCCGCGATCATGGGCATCCATCTGCCGGATCATCGGCGGGATCAACGCCGACGGCACGGAGGCGGCGGCGGCATGTGGCGTGATCGTGACCCGGGGATGGCTCCATAACGGGCTGTCGTCGGGCAGGGGCTCTGTTTCGAACACGTCGAGCGAGGCCGCGCCGAGCCTGCCGCTTTCCAGCGCGGCGAGAATGTCGGCCTCCACTTGCAGGCGTCCGCGCCCGGCACTGATCAGGATCGGCGCGCCGAGCGGTCCGCGGGTCTTCATTTTCGAGAATAGCGTCTGTGAGAGGATGCCTTCGGTCGCCGGGGTCAGCGGCAGCAGGCAGACGACGATGTCGGCGTCGGCGAGAAACGGCCCGAGCCCCGCCTCTCCCGCGTAGGTGCCGACGCCTTCTGCCGCCTTCGGCGTGCGGCTCCAGCCGGTGACGCGAAACCCGAGCGCAAGCAGTTTCCCGGCGGCATCGCGGCCCAGATGGCCGAGACCGAGAATGCCGACCGTGACCTCGTTCGCCGCAGGTTGCATCCGGTCCTCGTGCCAGATCCGGTTTGCCTGCTGGTCGCGATAGAGCATGCCCTTGCGGTGATGGTCGAGCACCTGCCAGACGACATATTCACTCATCCGCTGGGTCAGGTCGTCGGCGACGACGCGGACGATCGGAACATCCGGCAGGTCGCCCTCGGCGAAGATGTGATCGACGCCCGCCCCGATGGAGAAGATCGCCTTGAGGTTCGGCAAGCCTTTCAAAACGCCGGGCCGCTGCTTCCATACAATTGCATAGTCGATCTCCGGATCGTTCGGCCCCGAGGGCTCTTCGACGACGACCCGGTCGGGTGCGGCCTTCTCCAGTTCGGCGCGCCAGACGGCGGGATCGAAACCGGTGACGGAGAGAAGTATCTTGCCCGTGGATGCCATTGCGCTACTCGCTGACGACGCCCGCCGGCGCGACTTCGATGTCGAAGGCGGCGGCCATCAGCGCCTTGGTGTAATCGGTTTTCGGCGCGTCGAAGATCTCGTTCGAAAGGCCCTGTTCCACCACCTCGCCGTTGCGCATCACCATCACCTCATTGGCGAGCGCGCGCACGACTTTCAGGTCGTGGCTGATGAAGAGGTAGGCGAGGTTGTGCTTGCGCTGCAGGTCGCGCAAAAGGTCGACGACCTGCGCCTGCACGCTCATGTCGAGCGCGGAGGTCGGCTCATCCAGCATGACGAATTTGGGCTTGAGCACCATGGCGCGCGCAATGGCGACGCGCTGGCGCTGGCCGCCGGAGAATTCATGCGGGTAGCGGAACCGCGTTTCCGGGTCGAGCCCGACCTCCTGCAGCGCCTCGACGACGCGCTGGTCGCGGCCGTCGCGCGAAAGGCCGGGTTCGTGGATTGCGAGCCCTTCGCCGACGATCTCGGCGATCGACATGCGCGGGCTGAGCGAGCCGAACGGGTCCTGGAACACGATCTGGATTTCGCGCCGCAGCGGCCGCATGGCCTCGAAGGAGAACGCGTCGATGTCCTTGCCGTCGAAGCGGATGCGGCCCTGCGAGGAGATCATGCGCGTCAGCGCAAGGCCGAGCGTCGTCTTGCCGGAACCGGACTCGCCGACAATGCCGAGCGTCTGCCCGGCGCGTACCGTCACGTCCACGCCGTCGACCGCCTTGATGTTGTCGACCGTCTTGCGCGTCAGGCCCTTGCGGATCGGGAACCAGACCTTCACCGCTTCGCCCGTCAGGACGGTCTCCGCGCCCTCGTCGAGCAGGATCGGCTGGCCTTTCGGCTCGGCGGCCAGGAGATGCTTCGTGTAGTCGTGCTGCGGATCGGTGAAGATTTTCTCCGTCGGCCCGGTTTCGACGATCTTCCCGTCCGTCATGACGCAGACCCGGTCGGCGATGCGGCGCACGATGCCGAGATCATGCGTGATGAACAGCATCGACATGCCCTGTTCGCGTTTCAGGTCGTCCAGCAGCTTGAGAATCTGCGCCTGCACGGTCACGTCCAGCGCGGTTGTCGGTTCGTCGGCGATGAGCAGTTTCGGCTGGTTGGCGAGCGCCATGGCGATCATGACGCGCTGGCGCTGGCCGCCGGACAATTGATGCGGATAGGCTTTCAGGCGCTTCTGCGCATCGCGGATGCCGACCTGGTCGAGCAGTTCGAGAATGCGGCCCGGAATGGTCTTCTCTTCGAAGCCGTGCAGCTTCAGCGTCTCGCCGATCTGCTTTTCGATCGAATGCAGCGGGTTAAGCGAGGTCATCGGCTCCTGGAAGATCATCGCGATCTCGTTGCCGCGCACCCTGCGCAGTTCCGCATCGGACGCGGACAGAAGGTCGCGATCACGGAAGCGGATCTCGCCGGACGGATGGCTCGCCGCCGGATATTGCAGCAGTTTCAGGACCGAGAGCGCCGAGACCGACTTGCCCGACCCGGATTCGCCGACCAGCGCGACCGTCTCGCCGTCGGCGATGTCGAACGAGATACGGTCGACGGCCGTGGTCGTGCGTCCGCCCTGGGTGAAGGCGACGGAGAGGTCCCGGACGGAGAGGAGGGGAGAGGATGTGCTCATGACAGGGCGAAGACTCCCCCGACCGCAGCAACATAAAGCCCGGCGACGGACCATCCCTCGAAACCGATCCCGCCGGGCCCGCGCTTCTCGCGCCTGAGAAGGCCGAGGATCAGCACGCCGGTCATGGCGGTCACCATGGCGGTCAGGAAGATGTCGGAGGTCGAGATCGCGTTGTAGATCGAGCCGTCGCGATAGGCGATGTCGGCGAAGGAGGCGAAGAGCGTGTCAAAGGCGTTGCCGCCGAGAATGCCGCCGACGGCGAGTTGCAATGCGCCGGCGCGCACCGCCGCGATCGTGGTGACGAGTTCCGGCAGGGAGGTGACGGTGGATGTCATGAGCGTGCCGACAAGGCTTTCCGGCACGCCGAGCGACGAAACGAATGCCACGCCCGTGGTCGCCACGCCGTAGCCGGCCGCCGACACGGCGAGCAGGCACAGCGCGAAGATCGCCAGCGTGCGCGCAAGCGGCGTCTTCTCGGCATCCGCGTCGGGAATGTCTGCGTGCGTGTCTTCCGTCTCTGTCGCCCGCCACATCGGCTCGTCGCGAGCAGACTGGGCAAAGCGCAGGCCGAAAAGATAGATCGCGAAACAGACGATCGAGACGGGATGGATACCGAAGACGGAGATGGCCGGGCCGGTCGCCGCGGAGAGCATAAGGGCGAGCAATACGATCAGCAGGGTGGCGTTGACGATGTTGACCAGACTGGCGGCCGCGTGTTCGAGATTGGCCCGGCGATGGGTCATGTCGGCGAAGACGAGGAACAGCGTCTGGGCGGCGATGCCGCCGACCGCATTTGAATAGGCAAGCGATGGATATCCGTCCGCGGCAGTCACCACCGAGGTGATCACGCCGGGCAGGGACGTGGCGGCGCCGAGCAGCACCGCGCCCGTGATCGCCTCGCCGAAACCGGTCTGATCGGCGATCATGTCGGCGACGAAGGCGAGTTTCGATCCGGCGATCACGATCACGCCGCCGCAGGCGATGAAGATCGCGATCTGGACAGTGACGGGAGCGTTTTCGATGGCGCCGGTCATCCGAATGTCTTTCGCGGATCGAAGGCGTCGCGGGTCGCCTCGCCGATGAAAATCAGCAGCGACAGCATGACGGAAATGACGATGAAGCCTGAAAAGCCGAGCCAGGGCGCCTGTAGGTTGTTCTTGCCCTGGAGGATCAGTTCGCCGAGCGAGGCGGAGCCCGGCGGCAGGCCGAAACCGAGGAAATCGAGCGAGGTCAGCGTGGTGATCGAGCCGTTCAGGATGAAGGGCAGGAAGGTCAGCGTTGCGACCATGGCGTTGGGCAGCAAATGCCGGAACATGATGGTGCGGTTGGGCACGCCGAGCGCGCGCGCCGCGTTGACATATTCGAAATTGCGCGCCCGGAGGAACTCGGCGCGCACGATGCCGACAAAGGCCACCCACGAAAAGAGCAGCATGATGCCGAGCAGAATCCAGAAACCCGGCGGCAGAATGGCGGCGATGATCAGCAGCAGATAGAGCACCGGCATGGACGACCAGATTTCGATCAGGCGCTGGCCGATCAGGTCGATCCAGCCGCCGAAGAACCCCTGCACCGCGCCGAAAGCGACGCCGATCACCGCGGAGGCGCCCGTCAGGATCAGGCCGAACAACACGGAGATGCGAAAACCGTAGATGAGGCGGGCCATCACGTCGCGCGCCTGGTCGTCGGTGCCGAGCCAGTTGAAATTGCCGATCGTGCAATTCGGATCCTCGGCGCCGGCGGCGTAGCGCGTGCACAATTCCTCGCGGCTGTCGAACATGAAGGCGGGCTTCGATGGCGCTGCCGTCGGCACCTCCTTGTTCACGGTGCGATAGGAATAACGGATCGGTGGCCAGATCATCCAGCCCCCGGCCTCGTGGATGGCGTCCTGGATATAGGGATCGGTGAAGTCGATTCGCGGCAATGCCAGCGGGTCGTCCGGGAACAGGACCTCTTCCGAATAGGTCTTGAAGACCGGGGTGAGGTACTGTCCCTTGTATTCCACGAGGATCGGCCGGTCATTGGCGATGAACTCAGCAAACAGCGACAGGACGAAGAGCACCAGGAACAGCCATAGCGACCAGTAGCCGCGCCGGTTGGCCTTGAAGTTCTGCCAGCGCCGCTGGTTGAGCGGCGACAGGAAAGGCCGCTTGCGCCGCCCTTCCGGGATGGTTCTTCCATCGAGAGTCGCGGATTGGTCCGTCACACGTCCCTCCGCTCGAAATCGATGCGCGGATCGACCCAGGTGTACATCAGGTCCGAGAGCAGCCCGACCAGCAGGCCCATCAGCGAGAAGATGTAGAGCGTCGCGAAGACGACCGGGTAATCGCGATTGATCACCGACTGGAAGCCGAGCAGGCCGAGCCCGTCGAGCGAGAAGATCGTCTCGATCAGCAGCGAGCCGGTGAAGAAGGAGGAGATGAAGGCGCCCGGAAAGCCCGCGATGATGATCAGCATGGCGTTGCGGAAAACATGCCCGTAGAGCACCTGCCGCTCGTTCAGCCCCTTGGCGCGGGCCGTGACGACATATTGCTTGCGAATCTCGTCAAGGAAGGAGTTCTTGGTCAGCAGCGTCGATGTCGCGAAGGCCGACAGGACGAGGGCGGTCAGCGGCAGCGCCAGGTGCCAGAAATAATCGAGGATGCGCGCCGGCCATGACAGCTCCGACCAGTTGTCGGAGACGAGCCCGCGTAGCGGGAACCAGTCGAAGAAGGACCCGCCTGCAAACAGCACGATCAGCATGATCGCGAACAGGAAGCCCGGAATGGCATAGGCGACGATGATGACGCCGCTGGTCCACACATCGAAATGCGAACCGTCATCGACGGCCTTGCGGATGCCGAGCGGAATCGAGATGCCGTAGGAGATCAGCGTGATCCACAGGCCGAGCGATATCGAGACCGGCATCTTCTCCACGATCAGGTCGATCACCGAGATGTCGCGGAAATAGCTCTCGCCGAAATCGAAACGGATATAGTTCCACAGCATCAGCCCGAACCGTTCGAGCGGCGGCTTGTCGAAGCCGAACTGCTTTTCCAGCTGCGCGATGAATTGCGGGTCGAGCCCCTGCGCGCCGCGATATTTGGAATTGATGGCGTTGCCGCTCTCGATGTTCGAGCCGACATCGTCCGCGCCGCCCAGATCGCCTCCGCCGCCGGTGATACGGTCCGTCGCGTCGCCGCCCTGTCCGGTCAGTTGCGCGATCACCTGTTCGACCGGCCCGCCCGGGGCGAACTGGATGACGGCGAAGGATATCGCCATGATCCCGAAGATCGTCGGGATCATGAGCAGTAGCCGACGCAGCACATAGGCACCCATGTCAGGCGGCCTCCATGCAGTGCAGTCCCGTCACATCAAGCCTTTCCAAGCGCTTCTGCTTTCGCCCGGTCGATCCACCACAGTCGCTCCACCGGCCAGAAGTAGTCGGGCTTCGGCTCCTTGAAGCTGAACATGTCCCAATAGGCGACACGGTGATTCGCCGAATTCCAAGTTGGAATCCAGTCTCGCCTCAGACGCAAGGCCCGATCAAGCACGCGCATCGCCGTCCGGTGCTCTTCACGCGTCTCCGCCGCGCCCACTTCGGTCAGCAGCGCGTCGATCAGCGGGTCCTGCGTTCCCGTCCAGTTGCGCGAGCCCTCCTCCGAGGCCGAGTGGCTTGCGAAGACATTTTCCAGCCCCGCACTGGTCGGCGTCGGCGTCCAGCCGATGTGAAGGCCCGCTATGTCGAAATCGAAATTGTTGGTGCGTTCCTGGTACTGCGCCGGATCGACCGTTCGGAGCGACGCGTTGATGCCGATCGACCGCATGGTCTCGACCCACGGACCGTAGATGCGCTCGAACACGCTGGCGTTGACGAGGATCTCGGCATCGAGCGTGTCGCCATTCGCGTTCCTCAGCGTGCCGCCGTCGTTCTCCCAGCCTGCCTCGGCGAGCAGGCGGATCGCGGTGCGAAGCCGCGATCGGTCCCGGCCGGAGCCGTCGCTCTTCGGCTGCATATAGGCTTCGTCCGCGATGCCGTCCGGCATGTCATGGTCGGCGGCCAGTTTTTCGATCAGCGCCGTCTCGTCGCTGTCCGGCAGGCCTTGCGCGGCATAGTCCGAACCTTCGAACATCGAATGGCTTTTCTCATAGGCGCCGTAAAAGAGGTTTTCGTTGGTCCATTCGAAATCGAAGCACAGCGCGATCGCGTCGCGGACGTTGCGGTGTTGGAACTGCGGCCGACGCGCATTCGGAGCGAGAGCCTGCATTCTCCCCCGCGCTTCCTGCGGAAACAGCCCCTTGACCACCCTGCCGTCCTCGATGGCGGGAAAGGCGTATTCGGTCGCCCAGGTCTTGGAGGTGAATTCCTCGCGCCATGTGGCGACGCCCTTCTTGAACGCCTCGAAGGCGGCCTGGCGCTCCTGGTAGAATTCGAACCGGATCGTGTCGAAATGGTCGAGCCCGCGTGCCGTGCCGAGATCCTTCGCCCAGTAGTCCGGGACGCGTTCATATTCGATATAGCGGCCGGCGCTCAGATTGCCGACCCTGTACGGGCCGGAGCCGAGCGGCGGTTCGAGTGTCGAGGCATTGAATTCTCGCGTCGCGTACCATGCCTTCGAGACGACCGGATTGGTGGCGATGGTCAGGATCGCCTGCGCCGATTGCGTGCCATCGAACACAAGAACGACCGTGCGCTCGTCTTCGGCGACCGCCTCCGCCAGCACGGCGAGCGGCAGCGAAAGCTGCGGATTGCCATCGGTCTTCAGCGTTTCGTAGGAAAAGGCGACGTCCTGCGCGGTGATCGGCGTGCCGTCGTGCCAGCGCGCTTCCGGGCGCAGCTTGAAGGTGAAACGGTTGCGGTCCTCGGAGATCGTCACCGTCTCCGCCAGGTGACAGTAGATGGCGTCGGGCTCGTCCCATGCATCGACCATCAGCGAATCGAAACAGGTCTCCATGCGCGGCGGCGCATCGCCCCGGCGCACGAAGCTGTTCAGCGTGTTGAAGGTCTGCATGTTCTGGTTGTAGTACCAGTAGCCCGGCTGGAAGTTGAACGTGCCGCCCTTCGGCGCTTCCGGCGAGGCGTAGTCGAACTGCGCGAAATCGCGCGGATATTTCAGGTCGCCAAATGCCGACAGGCCGTGCAGCGCGGTCTCGCTCGGGTTTTCCGCGCGGGGCAGGGCGGGAAAAGCGGCGCTTGCCGCGATACCGCCGGTCAGGATGAGGAAGCGTCTGCGGTCCAGCGTAAACCGGGGCGTCACTGGCCGCCTCCGTTGGTTGCCAGCGCCGCTTCCTTTTCCGGAATGACCCACCAGGAATCGATATCCGCACCGATATAGCTCGGCTGCTTGTCCGGCATGCCGAACTTGTCCCACCAGGCGAGCCAAACTTCGGGCGAATAAAATTGCGGGATGTAGTAGTAGCCCCACAGCAGGACACGGTCGAGCGCATGGGTCGTGGCGATCAGTTCTTCCCGGTCCTTCGCGAAGATCACCCTGTCGACGAGCGCGTCGACAACGGGGTCCTTTATGCCAGAATAATTGCGGGAATCCGGCTGGTCCGCCGCCGTCGAACTCCAGAAGTCGCGCTGCTCGTTGCCGGGCGAGAGCGACTGGGCGAGGATCACCGTCGTCATGTCGAAGTCGAAATTCTGCAGCCGGTTGATTTCCTGCGCCTGATCGACGATGCGGATCGAGGCGTCGATGCCGAGCTTGCGCATGTCCTCGACGAAGAGGCCGGCAATGATTTCGTCGGTCGGGCTGGAGCCGAGATACTCGACCGTGAACGGTTCGCCTGTCGTTTCGTTGACCAGCTTGCCGTCCCGGCTCACCCAGCCGGCTTGGCGGAACAGTTCGAAGGCCTTGCGCTGGTTCGCCCTTTGCGCGCCGCGCTCGCTGTAGTCGGGAAGGGTGAATTCCTCGGTGAACAGTTCCGGGGGAAGCTGATCGCGATACTCTTCGAGGATTTCCAGTTCACGCCCCTCCGGCAGGCCGTCGGATGCCAGTTCGTCGCCGACGAAATAGCTGTCGGTGCGCGTTCTGAGCCCGTAGAGCCGTGTCCGGTTCATCGTCTCGAAGTCGAACAGATAGGTCAGCGCCATGCGCACCCGCCTGTCCTTGAACTTGTCGCGGCGCATGTTCATCGTGAAGCCCTGCATGGGTTCGGGCGATTTCGTCGGGAAGGTCTTGCGGACCACCTTGCCTTCCTGGAAGGCGGGGAAATCGTAGCCTTCCGCCCAGTATTGCGAGCGCAGTTCCGAGCGGATGTCTTCCAGGCCACCCTTCTTGAACGCCTCCCATTCCGAGTTGCGGTCACGGAAATAGACATAGCGGCGGATATCGAAGTTTTCCCGTCCCACCTTCACCGGGACATCCTTGCCCCAGTAATCGTCGACGCGTTCCCAGACGATTTCGGACCCTGCGTTGAAGCTCTTGATCCGGTAGGGGCCGGAACCGAGCGGCGGTTCCAGCGTCGGCTCGGTCACATCGCGCGGATTGCCGTCCGTGTCGGTGCCTTCCCACCAGTGTTTCGGCAGAACGACGAGGTCGCCCATGATGTGCGGCAATTCGCGATTGCCGGTCTCGTTGAACGTGAACTCGACCTCATGATCGTTGACGGCCACTGCCTCGGTGACGTTTTCATAGTAGCGATTGTAGAGCTGGCTGTTCTCTTTCAGCACGTTGAACGACCAGACGACGTCTTCCGCCGTGATCGGTTCGCCGTCATGCCAGCGCGCCTTCGGGTTCAGCCGGTAGGTCGCCGAGGAATAGTCGTCGGGATTGGAATAGGCTTCCGCGACGAGGGCGTGGCTGGTCGACGGTTCGTCCGTCGCCTGTTCCATCAGCGTGTCGTAGAGCAGGCCGCCCCCGAAACGCGCGAAGCCGGCGGCCGGCGTGCCGCGGATGATGTAGGGATTGAAGCTGTCGAAGGATCCCGATGTCGTCGCGTTGAAGGTGCCGCCCTTCGGTGCATCGGGATTGACGTAGTCGTAGCGCTCGAAATCGTCGCCATATTTGCTTTCGCCTATCAGCGAGGCGGTGGAATGCCATTCCCGTTCCTGCGCCGCCGCCGGTTGAAGAGCCACAACCGCAAATCCGATGAGCGAAAGAACTGTCCTGAATCGCACGCAAACCTCCTGTCCTGGATGCTTCCTTCCAAGCTTAGAGCGGAATGCGGGAAAACAAAGACAAAAAGCCGGGCGATGCCCGGCTTTTCTGGATTTCCGTACCTTAAATTGCGGAAACGTCAGTTCCCGCTGTCGGTCGCGGCAGGCTCTTCGGTTGCGGCCGGAGCCTCTTGCGCGGCGGGTTCTTCCGTGGCGGCGGGCTCTTCAGCGGCGGCCGGCTCTTCCATCGCGGCGGGCGCTTCATCCGTCGCCGGCTCTTCCATGGTTGTCGGTTCTTCGGTTGCCGCGGGTTCCTCGGCAGCAGCCGGTTCTTCCGTAGCGGCCGGAGCCTCTTCCGTGGCCGTCTCTTCGGTGGCGGCGGGCGCTTCCGCATCGGCCGGCTGTTCCATCGAGGCCGGTTCGGCCGCCGGCATTTCCTCGGCCGCGCCTTCTTCCTCGGCGGCGGCGTTCGGATCGGGAAGCGGCGCCGGCGCGGGCGCCATCGTGCGCAGATAGGCGACGAGGTTGGCGCGGTCTTCCACCTTCTTCAATCCGGCGAAGCCCATCGCGGTGCCCGGCACAAGATCCTTTGGCTTGTGCGAGAACACGTTCAGGTGCGCGTAGTCCCAGACGGTTCCGCCTTCGGCGAAGGCGATCATCGAGGACGAATATTTGAAACCTTCATGCGAGGCGACGGGACGGTTGACGATGTTCCAGAGATTCGGGCCGACCTTGTTGGCGCCGCCCTCTTCCACCGTGTGGCAGGCCTGGCATTTCTTGAACACGCCTTCGCCCGCGGAAACATCGGCGCTGGCGAGCAGCGGTGCGATCGGCTCGACGGACGGTCCGGCTTCCTCGGTTGCTTCACCGCCGGAGCTTTCCTCCACGGCGATCGCAAAACCCGCCTGTTCCGGCGCTTCTTCGTGGAAGATCGCTTCCCCGAGAATTCCCACCGACATCATGGCGAAAACGGTGCCGAGAAAGGCGCCTGCATACATGTTCAAATTGGACGAGCTCATTGCGTAACCAAACCCCGGTTCATGCCTCATCGGCGCGCGAAGCGACCCTCGCGCGAAGTCGCGCGGAACCTAGGTCTTTTGCTCTGGCTATGCAACACATATAAGGTCGCATGATTTGAGACTTTTTGACACTCTTTCCCCTTACCGGCACCTTCGACAATGCGACCCGTCATTCTGATTCCCGCCCGCATGGCATCGGCGCGCCTGCCTGGAAAACCGCTCGCCGACATCTGTGGAAAACCGATGATCGTGCATGTCGCCGACCGTGCGCGCGAGGCCGATTGCGGCCCGGTCGCGGTGGCAACCGACGACGAGGCGGTGTTTGCGGCGGTGGCTGACGCCGGTCATCGCGCGGTGATGACGCGCGACGACCACCAGTCGGGCTCCGACAGGATTTTCGAGGCTTTGGGCGCGCTCGACCCCGACGGGGCCCATGATTCGATCGTCAATGTCCAGGGCGATTTGCCGACCATCGATCCAGCCGATATCCGCGCCGCGCTGACACCCTTTTCCGATCCGCGATGCGATATCGCCACGCTCGGCGTCGAAATCACCAGCGAGGCGGAAAAGACAAATCCCAACGTGGTCAAGATCGTCGGCTCGCCGATCGGTGAGCGGCTGCTGCGCGCGCTTTATTTCACCCGCGCCACCGCGCCCTGGGGCGAGGGGCCGCTCTACCATCATGTCGGCCTGTACGCCTATCGCCGCGCGGCGCTGGAGCGCTTCGTCTCGCTGCCGCCTTCGGTCCTGGAGCAGCGCGAGCGCCTCGAGCAATTGCGCGCGCTGGAGGCCGGCATGTCGATCCATGCGGCGATCATTGACTCCGAGCCGCTTGGCGTGGATACGCAGCCCGACCTGGAGCGCGCACGCGCCCTCCTTGCATAACGAAAGACGGGACAATGAACGTATCCTCGAACCTCATCGCCTTCCAGGGCGAACCCGGCGCCAATTCGGACACGGCCTGCCGCGACATGTTTCCGGACATGGAGCCGCTGCCCTGCCCGACATTCGAGGACGCGTTTGTGGCTGTGGAAAACGGCAAGGCCGGTCTCGCCATGATCCCGATCGAGAACACGATCGCCGGTCGGGTCGCCGACATTCATTACCTTCTGCCCGAATCGCGCCTGCACATCGTCGGCGAATATTTCCTGCCGATCCATTTCCAGCTGATGGTTCTGCCCGGCACGGGGATCGCCGACATCAAGTCGGTCCACAGCCACATCCACGCGCTCGGCCAGTGCCGCAAGGTGATCCGCAAGCATCGCTGGAAAGCGGAGGTCGCAGGCGACACGGCGGGCGCCGCCAAGCTGGTCGCCGAGACCGGCGACAAGACCATGGCCGCGCTCGCGCCGGAACTGGCCGCCGAAATGTACGGTCTCGAAATCCTCCAACGCGATGTCGAGGACCAGGAGAACAACGTCACGCGCTTCGTCGTCCTGTCGAAGGACAAGCATATCGCGCAGCGCACCTCGCCGGACGAGATGATGATGACGACCTTCGTCTTCCGCGTGCGCAACATTCCCGCCGCGCTCTACAAGGCGATGGGCGGTTTCGCCACCAATGGCGTCAACATGACGAAGCTGGAAAGCTATCAGCTGGGCGGCAAGTTCTTCGCCACCCAGTTCTATGCCGATATCGAAGGTCATCCGGACGATGAAAACGTCAAGCTGGCCTTCGAGGAGATCGGCTTCTTCTCCGAGGATTTCCGCATTCTCGGCGTCTACAAGGCCTCGGAATTCCGCGACCGCATGTAGAGGCGGCGGTCAAACATGGATGACCGACTGACGCGATGCGCCGCAATCGCCTTGCCGGATTGACTTTTCGGTACGGCTGGCCAACTTCGCGGGGCAAACGGGAGGCGCGCCATGGTTGAGACCGGAAAGACAATCGCATTTTTCGGCGTCGGACAAATGGGTGCGCCGATGATCGCGCGGCTCGCGGCAGCCGGTCACCAAGTGCGCGCCTGGAACCGGACGCCCGACAAGGCGAGAGCAGTCGCGGGCGAAAATGTCCAAGCGGTCGAGGATCCGAGAGCGGCTGTCGATGGCGCCGACATCGCGATCTCCATCCTGTCTGACGGCGGCGCGGTTCTGTCGCTCGTCAAGGACAACGATCTTGCAGGCACAATGAGCGAGGGTGGGGCCTTCATCGACATGAGTTCGACCCGGCCCGAGGAAGCGCGCGAGTTGGCCGAGATACTCGCCGGCGGCGGTGTCGGTTTCTGCGATGCTCCGGTTTCGGGCGGGCCGCCCGGCGCCGAGGCCGGCACGCTGGCGATCATGGCCGGCTGCGACGAGGCATTGTTCGAGCGGATCGCTCCGGTGCTGTCGGCGATGGGACGCCCGACACGGCTCGGACCGGTCGGAACCGGCCAGCTTGCCAAGCTCGCCAACCAGCTGATCGTCGGTGCGGCCATCGGAGCGGTCGCCGAGGCGGTGTTGCTGGTCAGGGAAGGCGGTGGCGACGTCGAAGCGTTTCGTGACGCTTTGACCGGCGGCTATGCGGATTCGAAGGTCCTGCAGATGCATGGCGGGCGCATGGCGGCCGGCGACTTCGCCCCGCGCGGACGCGCCGCGCTGCATCGCAAGGACTTTAGAAATATCCTGGACGAAGCGGAAAAGCTCGGCCTGTCGCTGCCGATGGGCGACATGCTGTTCGCCCGTTTTGCGCGGCTATGCGACGAACTCGGCGGCGCCGATCTCGATCATTGCGCGCTGTTCCTCGAACTGCTCGACACGAATAAAAAGCCTTAGGCCATTCCGAGTGACGCCATCGCAAACCAGGCGATGACGACATAGGTGATCTGGTGAGCGAGCTGGTCGAGCCCGTGCAATTGCCAGTAGCGGCGCGGATTACTCTCCACATCGGCGCGCGCCGAAATCCGGTCCTTGCCGTAGTCGATGGCGAAATGGACCACGAACTCCGCCGCCATGATGATGGCGGTGATGCCGATGCCGACGCCGCATGCCAGGAGAACGATCCCGCTGCCCACACCATGGACGGCGGCATGTGCGTATCCTCCCGGCGCGTCGAGCCGGCCCTTTGCCTTCAGCATCCATTGCGGCTGCATCACGAAGTCCGCGAGGTAATGCTTTAACAGCAAGGCTGAAAACATCAGAAATGTAAGCGGCATGCGGTCTGGAAATCCCTTCGCGCGGCAACCTCTTCAAAACCCCGCGTTCCAATCCATTCTTAATCGGATTTGCAGTCTGTGCGCAAATGCACAGACGGGACCGAAAACGCCGGCGGGCGCGTCAGGTTGTCGCCATCACCGGCGCCGGTCCGGTGGACGCTCCGATGACGAACTCGGCCTCGAGAAGAAGGTTCCGATGGCCGGCATTCCCGTCGATCAGGTCGATGAGCATGTCGGCGCAATGCTTGCCGGCGAGCCGGATGCTCGATTGCATCACGGTCATCGAGGGATATTCGCCAGCGGCCGGCAGGAAGGAAAGGCAGTCGTCATAACCGATCAGGGAAATGTCGCGCCCCAGTTCCATCCCGCTTTCATGCACCGCCCTGCTCGCGCCCATCGCCGTCAGCATGCTGGAGCAAAGCACGGCGGTCGGCGGGTCGCGATGCGCGAGAAACGCCTTCATCGCGCCGTGGCCGTTCGGTTCGATCATTTCCGAGGACACCATGATTTCCGGATCGGGCTCGATGCCGTTCTGGCGCAGTGCCGTCTCGAGGCCCTCGCGGCGCTTCAGGGCGAAGGTCATGTATTCCCAGCCATTGATCAGGCCGATGCGCCGGTGGCCCGCTTCGAGCAGGTATGTCGCGGCCTTGTGATAGGCCCGCCTGTTGTTGACGTCGACCCAGGAAAAACTGTCTTCCGGGTCGCTGGTGCGGCCATGCACCACGAATGGGAGCTTGAGCTTGCGCAGGATCGTCAGCCGGTCGTCCTTGACGCGCGGGCCGTGCACGATCACGCCGTCTACCCGCCGGTTGCGCGAAAGGCTCTCATAGACGGATTTCTCGGTGTCGGCGTTCACCACCGAGATCAGCATGTCGTAGCCGCGACGGTTGTAGATCTCGCCCGCGCCGGCGATGAAGTCCGAGAAGTGCGGATTGATCATGTCGTGGTCCGACAAGGGCACCACGTGGCCGATCGTGTAGGATTTTCCCGTCGCCAGCCGCCGCGCGTTGGAATTGGGCTGGTAATTCATCTTGCGCGCGAAGGCTTCGACGCGCCGCCGCGTCTCCTCGCTGACCTCCGGATAGCCGTTCAGTGCACGGCTGACGGTGGTCTGGGACAGGCCGAGCTGTTCCGATAATTCTTTCAAATTCATTGGATGCCTCCTCCCAAAAGGCATTCAAAGGGCTTTGAATAGTGCACAATTCAGTTTGCGATGGCCAGTTTTTTCCACATGGCCCGGATTCGTGTCAGGTGACGAGATTTTTGTTCGGCGACGCTGCGTCATTGACGGTCGACAAGGCGCCGTCGCGAATATTTCTCTTGACTCTGAGCGGCTCAGCGCCAAATCTCAGCGAAGCCAAAGCGCTTTGATTGGCTTTGAGCGAGTGAATGCTCTATGAGTCTTCTGGCTCTTTTCAAAACGATCCTGGGAGGATTTTTCATGAAAAAGACACTGATGGCGGGTGTTGCCGCCTTCGTTCTGTCGGCGGTTTCCGCGCAGGCGCAAGATCTGAAGTTCCCAATCGGCGAAGGGGATTTCAACTGGGCCAGCTATGAGGAATTCGCTGCCGCCAACGACCTGGACGGCGAGCAGGTAACGTTCTTCGGACCGTGGCTTGCGGGCGAGGCGACCTCGATCGAGAATCTGATCGCCTATTTCAACGAAGCGACCGGCGCCGATGTTCGCTACACGGGCTCTGACAGCCTCGAGCAGCAGATCATGATCGATGCCGAAGCCGGTTCTGCGCCGAACATCACCGCCTTCCCGCAGCCTGGCCTTGCTGCCGGCCTCGCAGGCCGTGGCTTCCTGTCTCCGCTGGGCGAAGACATGGCGAACTGGGTCACCGAAAACTATGCGGCCGGCCAGTCCTGGGTGGATCTTGGCACCTATGCCGACGAGAACGGCGACGACAAGTTCTATGGCTTCTTCTTCAACGTCAACGTGAAGTCGCTCGTCTGGTACGTCCCCGAGAACTTCGAGGATGCCGGCTACGAAGTGCCGGAGACCATGGAAGATCTCAAGGCGCTGACCGAACAGATCGTGGCCGACGGCGAAACCCCGTGGTGCATCGGTCTTGGTTCCGGTGCGGCGACCGGTTGGCCGGCGACCGACTGGGTCGAGGACCTGATGCTGCGTACGCAGACTCCGGATATCTACGACCAGTGGGTTACCAACGAAATCCCGTTCACCGACGAGCGCGTTGTCGCTGCGATCGAGGAGTTCGGCTGGTTCGCGCGCAATGACGATTTCGTCGCGGGCGGCACCGACACCGTCGCCTCGACCGACTTCCGCGATTCGCCGAAGGGCCTGTTCGATTCGCCGCCGCAGTGCTACCTGCACCGCCAGGCTTCGTTCATTCCGGCCTACTTCCCGGAAGGCACGGTCGTGGGCGAGGACGCCGACTTCTTCTACTTCCCCTCCTATGCGGAAAAAGATCTCGGCAATCCGGTTCTCGGTGCCGGTACGCTTCTGGCCGTCACCAGCGACAGCCCGGGAACGCGCGCGTTCCTGGAATTCCTGAAAACGCCGATCGCGCATGAGATCATGATGGCTCAGGCCGGCTTCCTCACGCCGCACAAGGGCGTCAATCTGGATGTCTATATCGACGAGACCCAGAAAGGCCTCGGCGGCATCCTGCTCGGCGCGGACACGTTCCGCTTCGACGGGTCCGACCTGATGCCCGCGGCTGTTGGCCAGGGATCCTTCTGGACCGGCATGGTCGACTATGTCGGCGGTGACTCCGCCGAGGACGTCGCGTCGGAAATCCAGGCTTCCTGGGACGCCGCGAAGTAACGTGTAAAAACGGTCGTCCGGGGCTATTCTGCCCCGGGCGGCGATCTTAGGCCGCGCGGTTTGGGGAGGAAACCATGCATCCAGCCCTGCAGGGATTGATCACGATCGTCGTCGGTGTCGGCGGATGTATCGGATATTTCTATCTGTCCAATGTCTTTGTCGACAAGGTTCTCTTCCCCGCCTCGGGGCCGCAGGCCGGTCGCAACATCAATCGGGCCAACATGGTCCGGCCCTGGCTGTTTCTTTTTCCCGCGATCTTCGCGCTCGGTCTCTATCTTGCCTATCCCGTTCTGGAAACGTTGCGTCTGTCGCTGACCGATCGCGATGCCGGCGGCGCTTTCGTCGGGCTGGCCAATTACAAGCAGATGGCCCAGGAGCCGAAATTCTGGGAAGCGATGCGCAACAACATGCTCTGGCTGATCGTGGTGCCGGCAGCGGCGACCGCCTTCGGCCTGCTGTCCGCGCAACTCACCGACCGGATCAAGTGGGGCAATATCGCCAAGTCCTTGATCTTCATGCCGATGGCGATCTCGTTCGTCGGCGCCTCGGTGATCTTCAAGCTCGTCTACGACACGCGCCCCGCCGGCGAAGACCAGATCGGCGTCCTCAACGCATTGTGGATGTCCTTTGATGGCGGCGTCTTCTCGACGCTGTTCCTGCGCCTGCTTCCGGCGGCCATTCTTCTCGGCTTCGCGGCCTTTGTGCTCTACGGGGTCTATCTCATTGTGCGCCCGCTGGTTTCGAGCGAGGCCTCGCGCGGCGGCGGATCCTGGTGGGCCGCGCCGCTGCGTGTCGCGGTTGGGCTCGGTGGCGCGTGGCTCGTTTTCCTGTCGCTGCGCTCGGTGTTTCATCTCTTCACCGCAACGCTTCCCTATGGCGATCCGCAGACCTGGCTGACGATTCCGTACTGGAACAATTTCTTCCTGATGGTGGTGCTGATCTGGATCCAGACCGGTTTCGCGATGGTCATCCTGTCCGCCGCTTTGCGCGGCATTCCCGAGGAGACGATCGAGGCCGCGGTGATCGACGGCGCCAATCCGTTCGACATCTTCTTCAAGATCAAGGTGCCCCAGATCATGGGTACGATCGTGGTTGTCTGGACGACGATCACCCTGGTCGTCCTCAAGATCTTCGACATCGTCTTCGCGATGACCAACGGTCAATGGGAGACCCAGGTTCTCGCCAACTACATGTACGACAAGCTGTTCCGCGC
This sequence comes from Oricola indica, assembly GCF_965227485.1. Classification (NCBI taxonomy): domain Bacteria; kingdom Pseudomonadati; phylum Pseudomonadota; class Alphaproteobacteria; order Hyphomicrobiales; family Ahrensiaceae; genus Oricola; species Oricola indica. Next base: position 4,749,918 of record NZ_OZ245747.1, on the reverse strand, counting down.
CAATGACTGGGGCGTCGGTTCGGCCAGTGCCATCGTCATCATGCTGCTCGTTACGCCGATCCTCGTCTGGAACGTCTACAACGCGCGCAAGGAAATGCGCTGAGGAGGCCGGAACCATGTCATCGATCGCAGGTACCAAATCCGGACTGACCTGGGCGGTTCACATCTCCGTCCTGGCGCTCGTCCTCTTGTGGCTTTTCCCGACCGTCGGGCTCTTCGTGTCGTCCTTCCGCACCACCGACCAGATCTCGTCGAGCGGCTGGTGGAAGGCGATGTTCCCGCAGGAGCAGAACCTCGTTCTGCGCACGGCGGCGCCGGACACGCAGAAGCAGGATGGCGACCTTTTCGTCGTCGATGGGAATATCTTCGCCGACAATAACGAGAGCCTCGAATCCGAGATTTCCGTTTGGGGCGTTTCCTCGCGGGCCATTGCCGACTATGTGCCGGGCGAGACCGCCGACATGGGCGATGACGGCCGCCTGACCGTTCAGGCCAATGGCGATTATCGGCTCGAAAACGATGTCGAACTGTCCGGAAGCCGCGGCGAACGTGTTTTCGTGACGGCGGTCTCTCCGCCCAAATTCACGCTCGACAACTACGAAACAGTCCTGTTCAGCGGCACGGCGCGCGACAACATGGCCAAGGCGTTCTTCAACACGCTGACAGTGACGATCCCGGCCACGGTGATTCCGATCGTGATCGCGGCTTTCGCCGCCTATGCGCTTGCCTGGATGCGGTTCCCGGGCCGCGCGATCCTGATCGCGGCCGTCGTCGCACTGCTCGTCGTTCCGCTGCAACTCGCGCTCATTCCATTGTTGCGGCTGCATCTGGGGATCGGCATCGGCAAGGGGTATCTCGGCGTCTGGCTCGCCCATACCGGGTTCGGCCTGCCGCTCGCGGTCTACCTGCTGCGTAATTACATGGTCGGCCTGCCGCGCGACATCATCGAGAACGCCAAGGTCGATGGCGCGACGGACTTCCAGATCTTCACTCGCATCGTCCTTCCGCTGTCCTTCCCGGCGCTGGCATCCTTCGCGATCTTCCAGTTCCTGTGGACCTGGAACGACCTGCTGGTGGCCAAGGTCTTCCTGATCGACGCGACCGGCGAGACGACCGTGATGACCAACCAGATCGTCGAGTTGCTGGGCACACGCGGCGGCAACTGGGAAATCCTGGCGACGGCGGCCTTCGTGTCGATCGCGGTGCCTCTGGTCGTCTTTTTTGCAATGCAACGCTATCTGGTGCGCGGCTTGCTGGCCGGCTCCGTCAAGTAAGGGTCTTTTCGTCCATGAGTGTGTTTGCTTCCGCGGCGCAGCTAACCGAACAGCACCTCCAGCCCGATCCGGACTGGTGGCGGGGCGCGGTGATCTATCAAATCTATCCGCGCTCCTACCAGGACTCCAACGGTGATGGCATCGGCGATCTGGCGGGTATCCGGCAGCGCCTGCACTACATCGCCAATCTCGGCGCGGATGCGATCTGGATTTCGCCTTTCTTCCCGTCGCCGATGAAGGATTTCGGCTACGACGTGACCGACTATCGCGGTGTCGATCCGATGTTCGGCAGCCTGGAGGACTTCCGCGTTCTCGTCGATGACGCCCATCACCTCGGTTTGAAGGTGATGATCGACCTCGTCATGTCGCATACGTCCGACCAGCATCCCTGGTTCGCCGAAAGCCGCTCCAACCGCGACAATCACAAGGCCGACTGGTATGTCTGGGCCGACGCGAAGCCGGACGGATCGCCGCCCAACAACTGGTTGTCGATCTTCGGCGGCTCGGCCTGGGAATGGGATTCGAACCGCCTCCAGTATTACATGCACAATTTCCTGACGAGCCAGCCGGACCTGAACTTCCACAATCCGGATGTCCAGAACGAGCTGCTCGACATGGTGCATTTCTGGCTGGAACTCGGCGTCGATGGCTTTCGTCTCGACACGATCAATTTCTACTTCCATTCGCAGTCGCTGAAGGACAATCCGCCGCTGCCGCCCGACCAGCGCAACGCCAAGACGGCGCCTGCGGTCAATCCCTACAATTATCAGGATCATCTCTTCGACAAGAGCCAGCCGGAGAATGTCGATTTCCTGAAACGGTTCCGGGCCGTGCTCGACGAGTTCCCGGCCGCGGCCGCGGTCGGCGAGGTCGGCGACAGCCAGCGGGACATGGAGATTCTCGCCGAATACACGGCGGGCAATGACCGCATCCACATGTGCTACGCCTTCGATTTTCTCGCCCCCGATCCGCTGACGGCGGAAAAGGTGCGCGAGGTTGTCGAAAAATTCGAGAGGGGCGCGCCGGACGGCTGGTCCTGCTGGGCGTTCTCCAACCATGACGTGGTGCGGCACGCCTCGCGCTGGGGGGCTTTTGAGCGCGATCCGGAGCGTTATCTCCGTGTCGTCGCCGGCATTCTGTTCACCTTGCGCGGGTCGGTCAGCATCTACCAGGGCGAGGAGCTCGGTCTGCCCGAGGCCGACATTTCCTATGAGGATTTGCAGGATCCGTACGGCATTCGCTTCTGGCCGAAATTCAAGGGTCGCGACGGTGCGCGCACGCCGATGGTCTGGTCGTCGAACCTGCCGAATGGCGGTTTCACCACAGGCAAGCCGTGGCTGCCCGTGCCGGACATCCACCGTGCGATGGCCGTCGATACGCAGCAGGGCCGCTCCGGCAGCATCTACGCGTTCTATCGCGACTTCCTCGAGTTTCGCCGCAGCAATCAGGCGCTCGTCAAGGGAACACTTACATTCATAGATACGCCGGACGATGTCGTTGCCTATATCCGCGACGACGGCGAAACGAAGATACTGTGCGCGTTCAACCTCAACCATGGGCCGGCGGAGTTCGAGACGGGGCTCGGGCTCGTGCGTCTCAATTCGCCCCTGGATGGCGAGGTCGGGGACGATGGCGTGGTTAGATTGAAAGCACTTGGCGGATTTGTCGGTCGCGTGAAATCATGACGCGCGGCAGGTGAGGGAGGAAAGACCATGGCAGAACTGAAGCTGACGAATCTCGACAAGGCCTATGGCCAGGTGAAGGTGCTGCACGGCATCAACCTTCATATCGAGAAGGGCGAGTTCATCGTCTTCGTCGGACCGTCCGGGTGCGGCAAGTCCACGCTCCTGCGCTGCATCGCGGGGCTGGAACAGATCACAGGCGGCACGCTGGAAATCGACGGCATGGTGGTCAATGACGTGCCGCCGTCGCAGCGCGGCATCGCCATGGTGTTCCAGACATACGCGCTCTATCCGCACATGACCGTCTACGACAACATGGCCTTTGGCCTGCGGCTCGCCAAGTTCTCCAAGGACGAGATCGACCGCCGCGTCCAGAACGCCGCCAATATCCTGCAGCTGACGCCCTATCTCGACCGCCTGCCCAAGGCGCTCTCCGGCGGCCAGCGTCAGCGAGTCGCCATCGGGCGCTCGATCTGCCGCGATCCGAAGGTCTTCCTGTTCGACGAGCCGCTCTCGAACCTCGACGCCGCCCTGCGCGTCGCGACGCGCATCGAGATTGCCAAGCTCAACGAGTCGATGCCCGACACGACCATGATCTACGTCACCCACGACCAGGTCGAGGCGATGACCCTGGCGGACCGTATCGTCGTGCTGCGCGGCGGTTACATCGAGCAGGTCGGTGCGCCGATGGAGCTTTACCACCGCCCCGCCAATCTCTTCGTCGCCCAGTTCATCGGCTCGCCGGCCATGAACATCCTCTCCGCCACCGTGTCGTCGGTTTCCGACAGCGCGATCGAGGTGGATGTGGCCCATGCCGGGAAGGCGTCCCTTCCATTCGGGGCCGATGCGGGCCTGACCGGAAAGTCGGTCAGCCTCGGCGTACGGCCCGAGGACCTGTATATCACGCCGGAAGGCGAGGCCGCGCTCATCACCGGCGAGATCGATATCGTCGAGGCGCTCGGCGAGGTCACGCTGCTCTATGTCCGCATGTCCGGGCATGAGGAGGCGATCATCGCCAAACTGTCCGGCGACGTTCAGGTCGAACGCGGCGATACGATCAGCCTGTCGGCCGGTTCGAACGTTCTGCACCTCTTCGACGCCGACGGCGCCTCGATCCTGAGGGCGCAGCAGAAAGCGGCCTGAATACAGAGAGCCATCCTCCCGAAGGTCTCCTCCGTGCGCCAGGAGGAGGCCTTTTTCATGATGCAGGGGATGAGCAGCGCCGCGTCTAGAGGCCCTGCTCGATGGCCTGGAGAATCCGGAAACGCAATTTGCCGGGCCCGCTGTTGAGCGAGATCACGAACCGCACATCGCCGTGACTTGACGTTTTGGCGAAACCGGCCAGCGTCCGGACGCCTGAAAACGTGCCGGTCTTGTAGCGGGAGCCCGCCTTGGTGCTGCGCATCAGCCGGGCATGGGGCGCGAAGAGATCGAGCAGCTTCGCGAGACCGCGCGCGGTGAAATGATTGCCGCGACTGATGCCCGAACCTTCCTCCAGATGGATCGAATTGGCGAGGCCGTGCCGCGCGAGAATCTGGTTGGCGACACGTAGCGATTTGTCGAGGCTGACCGGCCCGCCGAGGAGGTCGGCGCCAATTTCCAGGAAGATCTGGTTGGCGATATAGTTGTTCGAGCCGATCAGCATCAGTTTCAGGATTTCCGACAGCGGCCGCGACTGGCGGTGAACATGGATCGGCTCCAGGCCTGCCGGCACCGTGCCGATCGATATGTCGCCATCGACGGCGCCGCCGGCATTCTCGATGAAGGCGGCCAGCAATTCGCCCGCATATCGGACGCTGATCTCCGGGTTTTCCTGGGCGAGGCTGATGCGGCCGCGGCCGTTTGGCGCGCGCGCCAGAAACTGGCTGATCGCCAGCGGGGTGATCGGCGTCTGTTCCTCCGCGGACCGCACAGTCTTGCCGTCGCGTATGGCGTTGATCGTGTTGAAGTTGACCGCGAGCGCGGAATTCAGGGCGTCATAGGATTCGCCGGTGTTCTCGATCCCCGGAATGACGAGATCGGCCGGGTAATAGCTCCCATCGAGAACCATGGCGCTGAACGGTTCGGGGCCGGTCGCGGCGAGAAGCGCCGGCGCGATGAGCGCCAGTTCCTCGGACACGAGGAAGGGGTCGCCGCCGCCGCGCACGTAAAGCACCCGGTCGTCGTCCATGTAGAACCGGGTTTCGAAGCGATAGTCCGCGCCCAACACTTCCAGCGCCAGCCATGCGGTGACAACCTTTGTGACCGAGGCGGGAACGAAGGGCTCGTCGGCATTTTGCGCGACCAATTCGTTGCCGTCCTTGTCGAGAACGAGCACCAGCCCGGACGACGCCTGTTTCGCGATCGTGTCCTTCACATCGGCCCGGACCGGGAAGGCCGCGAGCAGCACGGCGCAGACAAAGGCGATCAGGCGATGGCACATGGCGGCTCCGTCACGGATAGGGCGCGTTGAAAACGACCCTAGCGTCACGCGTGGATCAGGCAAAGCCCTTCTGGCCACTGGTTAGAAGTCCTGGCCCGAAGCACCTCACGAGATTTCCAGCCGGCTGATCAGGTCGCCTTCCAGATCGAATACATTGTCCAGGTCGACCGGGCTTCCCTTGAAGTTGCCGGAGACGCGGGTCGCCACTGTTACGCGGTTCCCGTCAAGGCGGACCGAGAGGATCTTGTGGCTGAAACTGATCTTTCCGACCTCCTCGCGCCATTTCCGGATTTCGTCGCGCCCGCGATGGGTGTTGCGTTCGTCGACGGCGATGCCGTCCTGCGTGAAGCACTTTGCAATGCCTTCCGGCGTGTCGGCGGAGAAATAGTCTGCGATGGGAGTGGGGAGCGTATCTGTCATCGGGGTCGTTCCGTATGATGTTGCGGTGGGCGCATATCTGCGGATAACCTGACTGTATGACAAGAACGGACAAAAAAGTCGGGTACTCACCAAAAAGTAAGTTAGAAGCCCCGGCGCATGACTACACCCGCGAAACCGCAGCATCCGGTGTGGAAAGCGCTCTCAAGATATTGGAGGGTCGCTGGAAGCTGGTGATCCTGTTTCACCTGTTTGGCGGCCGCGTCATGCGCTTCTCGGACCTCGAACGCGCCATCCCGGACGTGTCCCAGAAGATGCTGATTCAGCAGTTGCGGCAGCTCGAAGCCGACGGCATCGTACATCGCACGGTCTACCCGCAAGTGCCGCCCAAGGTCGAATACAGGCTGACGGAATGGGGCCAGGATCTATGCCCAGCCCTCGATGCCCTGCTCACGTGGGCGGCGGCGCGGCCGCATGTCTAGAAGCCGGGTCCGGTGCGCGGCGTGAGGCCTGCCACCTGCCGCATGAACTCTGTCATCTCCGCGATCATGACGGGGATCGCAGCCTGCGGTATTTCGTGGCCGACGCCCTTCAGAACGACGAGGCGCGCTCGGGGGATCGCGGTCGCCAGCGCTTCGCCGTTCGCCAATGGAAGGATCGGGTCCTGTTCGCCGTGCATGACGAGCACCGGCTGGGAGATGCGTGCTGTCGCGTCATGCCAGTCGTCGCGGACCGTCAACATGCCGTGATTGAAGGCGCTGCGCATGTCGCGCGCGCGGCCGAGTTCGGCGTCGATGCGGCGCAATTCCCGCTCCGCGTCGAACGGATTGCCGCCTGCCGAAAGGCGTGCCGCCTCCAGCATGAAATCCCTCACCGCGCCGTGGTCTGACCAGTCGAGCGTTTCCATCGCCGCGAAATGCAGCATGAATTCCGGCGCGATGCTTGGAAGGTCCGGCCCTGTCCAACCGAGTGGTTCGCTGCCGATCAGTGTCAGCGACAGGACCCGCTCCGGCTGGCGCAGGGCGACCATTTGCGCGATGTAGCCGCCGAGCGACATGCCGGCCACGTGCGCCCTATCGAGATTGTAGCCGTCCATGACCGAGAGCAGGTCGTCCGCGAGGTCCTCGGCTGCATAGGGTGCTTCTCCAGGCGGATAGGACGTGGAGCATCCGGTATCACGGTGATCGTAGCGGATGACATGGTATCCCGACTTCGCCAGCGCCTCGCAGAAATCGCGCGGCCACCACAGTTTCGAGGCGGTGGCGCCCATTGCCAGAACGAGCGCCGGGTTGCCCGCGTCGCCGAAACTCTCCGTGGAGATTTCGATATCGCTGGCCCTGACGACGCGTTCCATGGCGGCTTTCCTATCCCGGCCGTCAGTGATTGTCGCGTGGCACGCCCTGCGTTTCGGCAACCTTTTGGTATTTGACCGCCGGCTTGAGCACCATGCCTTCCGAGAGCTGGTCGACGATGCCGCGCTGGATTTCCTGCCAGGGCGTCTGGTGCGCCGGATAGGCATAGCCGCCTGCTTTCTCCAGCGCCTCGCGACGGGCCGAAAGCTCCTCGTCGGAGATCAGGATATTCGCCGTGCCCTTGCCGAGATCGATGCGGATGCGGTCGCCGTTCTCGAGAAGCGCCAGTCCGCCCATGGCGGCGGCTTCCGGAGAGGCATTGAGGATCGATGGCGATCCCGACGTGCCGGACTGGCGGCCGTCGCCGATGCAGGGCAGTGACAGAATACCCTTTTTGATCAGGTAGTTCGGCGGCTGCATGTTGACCACTTCCGCCGCACCCGGATAGCCGATCGGACCGGCGCCGCGGATCACAAGCACCGTGTATTCGTCGATGTTTTCGGCCGGATCGTCGATGCGGGCGTGATAGTCTTCCGGTCCGTCGAACACCGCGACCTTGCCCTCGAAGGCTTCCAGGTCGTCGGGATTGGAAAGGTAACGCTTACGAAACTCCTCGGAGATCACGCTGGTCTTCATGATCGCGGAATCGAACAGGTTGCCCTTCAGGTTGATGAAGCCCGCATGGGCGACCAGCGGGTCGGAGACCGGGTGGATGACATCGGTGTTGAGATTTTCGACCGTGCCGCAATTCTCGCCCATCGACTTGCCGTTTGCCGTGATCGCGTCCGGATGCGGCAGCAGGCCTTCCTTCATCAGTTCCATCACCACGGCCGGCACGCCGCCGGCATGGCAATAGTCCTCGCCGAGATATTCGCCGGCCGGCTGCAGGTTGACGAGAAGCGGGATCCGGTGGCCGAGCGCCTGCCAGTCGTCATTGTCCAGTTTCACGCCGACATGGCGGGCGATGGCGTTCAGGTGAATCGGCGCGTTGGTCGAGCCGCCGATGGCCGAGTTGACGACGATGGCGTTCTCGAAGGCCTCGCGCGTCATGATGTCGGAGGGTTTCAGATCCTCGTGCACCATCTCCACGACGCGCTTTCCCGTCTCATGGGAAATCTGGCCGCGCTCGCGATAGGGAGCGGGAATGGCCGCTGAGCCCGGCAACTGCATGCCGAGTGCCTCTGCCAGCGAATTCATCGTCGTCGCCGTGCCCATCGTGTTGCAATAACCGACCGACGGCGCCGACGAGGCCACGATGTCCATGAATTCGTCATAGTCGATCTCGCCGGCGGAAAGCCGTTCGCGCGATTTCCAGACGATCGTGCCCGAACCGGTGCGTTCGCCGCGATGCCAGCCATTGAGCATGGGCCCGACCGACAGCGCGATTGCGGGGATATTAACGGTCGCTGCGGCCATCAACAGCGCCGGCGTGGTCTTGTCGCAGCCGATGGTCAGCACGACGCCGTCCAGCGGATAGCCGTAAAGCACCTCGACCAGCGACAGATAGGCAAGATTGCGGTCCAGCGAGGCGGTCGGACGTTTGCCGGTTTCCTGGATCGGATGACAAGGAAACTCGAACGGAATGCCGCCCGCCGCGACGATGCCGTCGCGCACCCGCTTGGCCAGTTCGACATGGTGACGATTGCAGGGTGAGAGATCGGAGCCGGTCTGCGCGATGCCGATAATCGGCTTGCCCGACTGCAATTCCTCGCGCGTCAGCCCGTAATTCAGATAACGCTCCAGATAGAGCGCTGTCATGCCGGGATTGTCCGGATTGTCGAACCATTGCTGGCTGCGCAGTTTGGTCCCGCCCGTGTTCGTCTTGCCGTTGCCTGTCATCGCGTCCTCTCGCCGTGTAAGCAAGCGTTAGGGCAACGCAGGCGAGGCTGCAAGTCCGTCGCAGCCTTATCCGCCGTCGGGCGAGTATTCCAAAAGGTCGCCGGGCTGGCAGTCGAGAATGGCGCAGATCTTTTCAAGTGTCTCGAAGCGTACGCCCCGCACCTTGCCCGATTTCAGCAGAGACACGTTCTGCTCGGTGATGCCGATCGCTTCCGCGAGTTCCTTCGAGCGCATCTTGCGCTTCGCCAGCATGACGTCGAGATGTACAATGATGGCCATGGCTCAGACGAAGCTTTTGTTTTCCTGCTCGATCTCGCTGCCGAGGACGAGCGCGTGCGCCACCAGCAGGAAGACCCCGGCGAGGAAGATCGAGAAAAACTGGGTGCCCTCTATACCGATTGTCAGTTGCCGTTCGCCGGGCGGGTTGCCCATCGACAGCAGCAGGATCGTCAGCGTGCGCGACACCGTCGCATAGATCGCCAGCACGAACAGTGTAATCCCGGCCCGGCGCATCCATCTCGCTGCCTCCTGGCTCAGGATCCTGCCTTGTCCGGTCAGCGAGAACATCCGCATAAGGCATCGGATCGCGTGGATCATCAGGCCGATGGCGATCCAGCCGAGGACGAGGCTGACGATGCGTGCCGGTAGAGAGACCGTTGCGGGATCGCGCACGACGTCCGGGAAGGCGCGCGTGAGAATGCCAGCGTCCGCAATCGTCATCGCAGTCAGCACGGCGCCGCCCACGGCCAGCCCCGCGATGAGCGCGATCGAGAATCCGTAGAGAATGCGGCTGAGCCGCTTCAGTCGGTCGATTGTGTGTTGCGACATTGAGAGCCTCATCAAAAAATGTTTGTATTTATTATTGTATAACAATAAGAAATGGCTGTAAAGAGTGAAGTCACGGAGTTATCGATGTCGTCGTTTATCACCCGCGGACTGCCATGCCGCGCGGCCGCCTTTCTGCCTGTTCTTCTTGTCTCCCTTGCGCTTTCCGGCTGTGCCGCGCTCGGCACGCCGCCTGCCAGTGCGCTGAAACTTGCCCGCATGAATCCTATGGACGCCGATCCAGGCGCGATCCGCTTTGCCTTGGCGACGCCCTCTTTCCTGCGGCTTCGCGAGGGCGATGTCACCGTGACGGTCCGCTACGACACGGGTGACCCGGAGACGAGTTTCCTGGAGCAATACAAGCCGATCATCACGGACGAGACGGCGTCCGCGCCCGGCCTGCCCGCGCATGCCGGCGACGCCCGTCTTGTCGTTGTCCGGTTCGACCGGGCCGACAGCGAGGCGTTCCGCGCCATGCAGGCGCGCGTAAAGGCCTACAAGGCCGCTGGTGGGCAGGGGAAGGGATCGCTGACGGTTGGCGCGACCGGTTGCCGAACCGCGCCGGTTCCAGCCGGCCCCATCCGCATGTCGGCGTGGCTCCGGGCGGAGGCCGACGAACCCTATTTCGCGCTGATGCGCGATGTTGATATGCGCAAAAACCTTGAGAAGGCCGGTGCCGATGCCGGCCTGATACCGCCGTGCTGATGCTGCGGCGACCTTAAGCTTGGGGGCGGCGCGAACGCCGTCCCTCTGCATCCGGGTTCAGCCGTTGGACAGCGGCAGCGCGCACGCCTTGAGACAGTCGCCGACGGGCGTTCCCATGAAATGCCGCTCGCTGCCATGGATGGCGACAAACTCGAGGTCGCCCGCTGGTTCGGGGCAGGCGAGGGTTAGCTGCATCATGCCGAGCGCGACGAGACAGATCGCGAAGAAGAGGCCGGCCGTGATGACGCCGGTCTCCGACGCCGCCCGCATCCGGTTCTCGCGCCGGACATGCCAGGCCGATTTTCCTGTCGGGTAGGGAATGCGCGGATCGTTGTCATTGCGGGGTTCGAGCGTGTCGGTCATCGCGGCGTTCCTCTTTCGAATGGAATCCGCGATACAAACGTCTCACCCAGGGGAAGGTTCCCCGCAAGGCGCACGCCGCCCCCTTTCTTTCGGGATCAAACGGCCTTCAGGCCGCGCACATGCGAGACGAGCGCGGCTGTCGATGCATCGCGTTCCGCAAGGCCTTCTCCGGTTTCGACGACCGGCAGCAGCGCGGTCGCCAGTTCCTTGCCCAGTTCCACGCCCCACTGGTCGAAGGCGTTGATGCCGTAAAGCTGCGCCTCGACGAAAACCCGGTGCTCGTAGAGTGCGATGATGCGGCCGAGCGCAAAGGGGTCGAGCGTGTCGTAGGCGATCGTGATCGAGGGACGGTTGCCCGTAAAGACGCGATGCGGCGCGAGTTCCGCCGCCTTCGCCTCGTCCACGCCCTTGTCGAGAAGCTGAGCCTTGGCCTCCTCGAACGTCCGGCCCTTCATCAACGCCTCGGACTGGGCGAAACAGTTGGCGAGCAGCAGATCGTGATGCTGGCGCAGCCCCGGTTCGTGGCCATTGGCGGCGACGAGGAATTCCACGGGCACGATATCGGTTCCCTGGTGGAGAAGCTGGAAGAAGGCGTGCTGTCCGTTGGTGCCCGGTTCGCCCCAGACGACTGGCCCGGAAACGCCATCGACCGGATCGCCCGACAGGGTGACGCCCTTGCCGTTCGATTCCATATCGAGTTGCTGCAGATAGGCGGGCAGGCGCGCCAGCCGCTGGTCATAGGGAATGACCGCGCGGGACGGGTAGCCGGAAATAGCCCTGTGCCAGTAACCGACGAGGCCGAGCATCATCGGCAGGTTTTCGCGCATCGGGGCGGATCGGAAATGATTGTCGATCGCATGCGCGCCGTCGAGAAGCCGGCCAAAATTCTCCGGACCGACCGCCAGCATGATCGGCAGGCCGATGGCGCTCCACAGCGAATAGCGCCCGCCGACCCAGTCCCAGAAACCGAAGGTTCGCTCGGCGGAGATGCCGAAGGCGTCCACCTTGTCGAGCGCCGTGGAAACGGCGCAGAAATGCGCGCCGACGGCCTCTTCGCCGCAGGCATTGACCAGCCATGCGCGAGCCGTCGCGGCGTTTGTCATGGTTTCGATGGTGGTGAAGGTCTTCGACGCGACGACGAACAGCGTGCGCACCGGATCGAGCCCGGCCAGCGTGTCGGCCATATGCGCGCCATCGACATTGGAGACGAAGTGGCAGCGCGGCCCGTCATGGTACGGGGAGAGCGCCAGCACGGTCATGGCCGGCCCGAGGTCCGAGCCGCCGATACCGATATTCACGATGTCGGTGAACGGGGCGCCGGAGGCTCCCTTGATCGTGCCGGCGCGCACGCCATGGCAGAAATCGGCCATCGCCGCGAGCACCGCATTGACGTCGGGCATCACGTCCTCGCCGTCGACCGTCACCGGCGTGTTGGAGCGGTTGCGCAGGGCCGTATGCAGCACGGCGCGGTCTTCGGTTGTGTTGATCTTCTCGCCGGCGAACATCGCGTCGCGCCGGCCTTCGACGTCGCAGGCCTGCGCGAGGTCTTCGAGCAGCGAGAGCGTCGTCTCGTCGACGCGGCATTTCGACCAGTCGAGCAGCATGTCGTCCAGGCGGGCGCTGTGGCGCGCAAACCGGTTGCCGTCACCCGCGAAGGCCGCGCGCATGTCGGTCGGCGCGCCGCTCTCGAAATGGCGCTTCAGGGCGTCTATGGCGGCTGACTTTGTCGGCATGGCGTTTCTCCGGTTTGGACCGCCGCATGGCGGCCACAGGCTTTAAAGAACTTGGCCGTCGCGAATGCAAGATGCGGGGGCGCGATGCCTGGGGTCGGGCCGTGCTTCGGCGTGCCTGCCGCCCGAGGTCCCGGGATCCGCATTCGGTCACGTTCACAATCGGGTGATGAGCTCGGGTCAGATGACCATCGCGATTGAACCGGCCCGCGCCGACGCTACGTCTAACCCATTGTAACCGATCAACCGGAGGATATCGCCAATGAAACCGACACTGACCCGACGCCGCTTCGTAGCGACCGCTGCGGCCACCGCCGGCGCGGTAACCTTCCTGCCCTATGCGGCCCGCGCCCAGATGGGCGAAGGCGACATGTTCGCGACCGGTGGCGGCGACATAGTCGTGCATCCCGTGTCGCATGCATCCTTCGTGATGAACACGCCGGCAGGCGTCATCTATTCCGATCCGGTCGGGGAAGCCTCCGCCTATGCCGATTTCGACGCCCCCGACCTGATCCTCGTGACGCATGAGCATGGCGATCACTACAATGCGGACACGCTGGCCGCGCTTGTCGGCGACAGCACGATGCTGATCACCAATCCCGCAGTGTACGAGATGCTGCCGGAAGAGCTGAAGGCGAAGGCCACCGCGATCGGCAACGGCGAATCGAGCGCGTTCAACGGCGTCGCCATCGACGCGATCCCCGCCTACAACACCACCGAAGGCCGGACGAACTTCCACCCGCAAGGCCGCGACAACGGCTACGTCCTGAGTTTCGACGGCTTCCGCGTCTACATTTCCGGCGACACCGAGGACATTCCGGAAATGCGCGCGCTGGAAAACATAGACCTCGCCTTCCTCTGCATGAACCTGCCCTTCACGATGGATGTCGAGCAGGCCGCCTCGGCCGTGACGGAGTTCATGCCGAAATACGTCTATCCCTACCATTATCGCGGCCGCGACGGCGGCACGCAGGATCCGTCCGAATTCGCCGCGCTGGTCGGCGAAGCTGTCGCGGTGAAGATGGGCGACTGGTACGCCTGAACCGGAAAAATAATTGTCTTGCGAAAAGCCCCGGATTTCCGGGGCTTTTCTTGTTTGCGAGGTGATGACTTCCGTTTTGTCTTTTTTTCGCCCCCGTTTTTTCATCCAATATGCATCTCGGTCCTGTAGGGGAGAGGGGCAGGTCGCAGGGGCCGGGGCAAAGGAGGATGACATGGAAAATACCGACCGGATGCATCCGCAAACCGGTGGCTTCGACGCCCGCGAGGGTATCAAGGCGCTGGAAAATCTTCGCCGCACGGCCTGGAAGGCACTTCTGGACCTCGGCCTGACGGACGACGAGATCGTCGCCTATTTCGAAACCGATCCCGACATGGGCACGCCGACCGACATGCCGGACGGCCGCGCCCTACAGTAGGATAACCGCTTTCTATCCGTGAACTCCGCCGGGCGTGGCAGTCTTGAACGGCCGCGCCCGACGATCTAGATACTGCGCAGCTTCAATCGAACAGGATGTGTGCCGACATGGATTTCAACCCGAACGCAATGCCGCCTTGCCTTGCCCACCGGGAAATCCAGCTTCATGTCCGCCACGATCACACTTTCCAGCATTTCATGGTCCGCGCCTGACGGGACGTCCGTCCTTTCGGGCCTCGATCTTTCTTTCGGTCCGGTCCGCACCGGCCTTGTCGGCCGCAACGGAACGGGCAAGTCGACCCTTCTGAACATCGTCGCCGGTAATCTGCCGCCGAGCGCGGGATCGGTTGCGGTCGGCGGATCGGTCGCCTTGTTGCGCCAGGCGGTGACCGCGCCCGCCGGCGAGACGGTTGCAGGCCTATTCGGCGTGCGCGATGCGCTTGCGCTCCTGCAGCGCGCCGAACGCGGCGAGGCGACCGCCGATGATCTGGCCGATGCCGACTGGACGCTCGAAGCCCGCATTGAAGCCGCGCTTGTCCGCCTGGGCCTCGATGTTGCCCCCGATACGCCGCTTGCCACGCTGTCGGGTGGCCAACAGACCCGCGCCCGTCTGGCGGCGCTTGTCTTCGCCGAACCGGACTTCCTGCTGCTCGACGAGCCAACCAACAATCTCGACCGCGAGGGCAGGGAGGCGGTTGGTTCGCTTCTGGCCACGTGGCGCGCGGGCGCGATCGTGGTCAGCCATGACCGCGAATTGCTGGAAACCATGGACGCGATCGTCGAACTCACCTCTTTGGGCGCCACCGCCTATGGCGGCAACTGGAGCCATTATGCGGAGCGCAAGGCGCTCGAACTGGCCGCCGCGCATCACGAACTCGATGTCGCGGAAAAGCAGGAGGCCGATGTCGCGCGCCGGAGCCGCCAGGCCGCCGAGCGCCAGGCGCGACGCGATTCCGCCGGCCGGCGCAAGAAGGCGGAAGGTGGCGTGCCGCGCATCCTGCTCGGCAAGATGAAGGACACCAGCGAAGCGACCGGAGGCGCCAAGGCGCGGCTTGCCGAACGGCGTCAGGGCGAGGCGGCGGAACAGGCCGCCGCAGCGCGCGAGCGCGTGGAGGTACTCGATCCGCTGACCGTTTCCCTTCCCCCGACCGGCCTGCCCGCGGGCCGCACGGTGCTGGCGATGGAGGGTGTGACGGGCGGATACGATCCGGCGTCGCCCGTAATCCGCGACCTTGATTTCGTTCTCACCGGGCCCGAGCGTGTCGCCGTGACCGGGCCGAACGGCTCCGGCAAGACGACCCTGCTTGCGCTGGCAACGGGAAGGCTCGCGCCGTTCGCCGGCATAGTGCGCGTTGCAGGCGATATCGCCTTTCTTGACCAGCAGATCACGATTCTCGACCCGTCACTCTCGATCCTCGAGAATTTCCGGCGCCTTCACCCGGATGCGACCGACAATGCCTGCCGCGCCGCGCTGGCGCGTTTCATGTTCCGTGCCGATGCGGCGCTCAGGCCGGTCGCCTCGCTAAGCGGCGGACAGATGCTGCGCGCCGGGCTCGCCTGCGTCTTCGGCGGCCCGAAGCCGCCGGACCTTCTGGTCCTCGACGAACCGACAAACCATCTCGACATCGCGTCGATCGAAACCGTCGAGGCCGGCCTGCGCGCTTATGACGGCGCGCTGCTCGTCGTCAGCCATGACGAGATGTTTCTGGAGAATATCGGCGTGACCCGCCGGGTCGAACTGCCGGCGGGATAGGGTCAGCGCAATTCGCGGCGGAGGATCTTGCCGACATTGGTCTTCGGCAATTCGTCGCGGAACTCGATGAATTTCGGCCGCTTGTAGCCGGTCAGGTTGGCCTCGCAATGCTTCTTGACGACAGCCTCGGTGACGCTGTCGTCCTTGCGCACGACGAAAAGCTTGACCACCTCGCCGGACTTCTCGTCCGGAACGCCGATGGCAGCCGCCTCGAGGATGCCCGGATGCGAAGCGGCGACTTCCTCGACCTCGTTGGGATAGACGTTGAAGCCCGAGACCAGGATCATGTCCTTCTTGCGGTCGACGATCTTGGTGCGGCCGGTCTCGTCCATGAACCCCATGTCGCCCGAGCGGAAATAGCCGTCGGCGGTCATGACATTTTCGGTCTCGTCGGGCCGGTTCCAGTAGCCTGCCATGACCTGCGGCCCGCGAATGCAGATCTCGCCAACCTCGCCGAGCGGGACATCATGACCTTCCTCGTCGCGGATGGCGATGTCGGTGGAGGGCAGCGGCAGGCCGATCGTGCCCGTGAACTCCGGCGCGTCGAAGGGATTGGCGGTTGCGACCGGCGATGTCTCTGACAGGCCGTAACCCTCGTAGATGACCGTGCCCGTCACCTCGCGCCAGCGTTCGGCAACCGGCTTCTGCACGGCCATGCCGCCGCCCATGACGAGTCGGACCGACGAGAAATCGAGCTTGCGGAAATCCTCGTTGTTGAGCAACGCGTTGAACAGCGTGTTGAGGCCCGCGAAGAAGTTCCACTCGTATTTTCCGAGTTCCTTGACGAAGCCTGGAATGTCGCGCGGGTTGGGGATCAGCACGTTGTGTCCGCCCTGGTCCATGCCGCAGATCGCATTCACCGTCAGTGCGAAGATATGATAGAGCGGCAAGGCGCACATATAGGTGACGGTTTCCGGCTTGCCGCGCGCCGCATAGGCGACCTCGACCCAGTGGTCGTTTTGGCGGACATTGGCCAGCACATTGCCATGAGTGAGCGTCGCGCCCTTGGAAACTCCTGTCGTCCCGCCGGTATATTGCAGGAACGCCACGTCATCGCGATCAATCTCGACGGGCTGCAGCGTCTTGCCGCGACCGGCGGCAAGGATCGCCTTGAACCCCGCGTGGCCGGGGATCGACCATGCCGGCACCATTTTCTTGACCTTGCGGACCACGAAATTGACGATGTGGCCCTTCAGGCTCATCAGGTCGCCCATGGAAGTGACGACGACGTGCTTCACGTCGGTCCTCGCGATGACCTGCTGCAGCGTGTGGGCGAAATTCTCAAGGATGACGATGGCCTTGGCGCCCGAATCCTTGAGCTGGTGTTCCAGTTCTCGCGGCGTGTAGAGCGGATTGACGTTGACGACCGTCATGCCTGCGCGCAGCACACCGTAAAGCGCAACCGGATATTGCAGGATGTTCGGCATCATCAGCGCGACCCGGTCGCCCTTTTCGAGCCCGAGCGATTGCAGATAGGCCCCGAATGCCTGCGATGCGGCGTCCAGTTCCGCATAGGTCATGGACTTGTCCATGCAGGTGAAGGCGCGCTTGTCGGCATATTTCCGGGTGCAGATCGCGGCCATTTCGGCCAGCGACTCGTAGCCCAGTTCGCCCATGTCGGCGGGAACGCCTTCGGGATAGCTCTTCAGCCAGGGTTTCTGTGCATAGGCGGATGCGACCTGCGATGCGTCAGCCATTTCTTTCCTCCCGTGCGTGCCGATGTCGCTGCGGCGGTTCCTCCCGAAACGCGACTGTCGCCCGCATATGTGACCATATCACGGTGACATATTTCGCGTGAGCGGGCGATGCAAGTATTTTTACGTAAACGTAAACGTCATTTCGCGTCGATTATCAGTGTTGTCGAGGCTATTCCGTCGGGTCTTGGCCCAGTCGCATGACGTCGTTCAGTGCATCGTCCAGTCTGTCCGACGGCGCCGCATGCCGCTCGGATGCTTCGAGTGCGGCCCAGAACAGCCGGTTTCGCCATGCCGGATCGCCACCGTGGCGCAGGAAGGCGGCGGCCGCATTCGCGGACGTGGTGACGCCGGCATCGCTGTTCGCCCACATCGCGTGCAGGATGCACCGGCCAGCCGCCTCTGTCGGCGCGATCTCCCTCCTGTCGAGCGCGTCGCTCAGGCGCAGGAGGAAATTGTGCCGCCAGACCAGGTCGTTCCACCATGTTGCGGCGCCGGTCGGCACGACCGGTACGGCATCGCGGGAACCGAGCAGCGCGATCAAGCGGTCCGCATCCGCCAGGGTCGGCCGGTCCGGAGCAGGCGCGTCTGGCGCACCGAACGGACCGCTCGACCAGAAGCCGGCAGCAACGGCGAACCGGTCCTCGCGCGAAACGGCGTAATAGGGCGCACGGTCCACGAGACCGTAGAGCGCGAACCGTATCTCGGGCGCATTCCAGGGAATGCCGTAGCTTTCGAAATCCACACCGAAGCGCGCCCCGGCGCTACGCGCCGCCTCTTCCAGCGCGGCACAGGAGAGGGGCAGGTCGCGATCGGCGATCGCCACAAGTCCTGCTTTCGCCGCTGCCGTGACCGGCCTCTCGTCGTTCTTTTCGAGGGCGTCGACAATCAGGCCTCCGATCGCTTCATCCGCGAGACGATGGAACTGATGGGGCCTTTTCGAAATGGATCGCATCAGCAGGGTCGACCAGAAGGTGTGATGCCGCCGTGTTTCGAGTGCTGCGAGCATGTCGGGAAACAGCTCCCGCCATGCATCGCAATCGTCGAAAGTCGCGATAGCCGCGTCGATATCGCCGGATTGCCAGTCGCCGGTCGCCACGACATCGAACCGTTCGAGCGCGGCCCTCATGGCTCGCTCATCCTGCTCTGCGAGGTTGTTTTCCACCGCCTGGTCGATCGGCGCGATACGCGCGGCGAGATCGTCCCGCCCGGCCGCCGTCATGCGTTCGGTGAGGGTCTGCGTCAGGTCGGTCCAGCAATCGGCCGCGCGGTCGGGTGCATCGGCGATCAGCCTTTCCATGCGCGACAGATAGGCTTCGACGACCGAAACAGGGGCGTGGTAGGCGATCTGATCGAGCGTTTCGCCCACGGCATGCGGATGCAGGTCGATGTCGGGATGGAACAGCATCTCCACCATGGCCTGCAGCGCCGGGATGCGGGGTGTCATCGTGCCCCGGTCGCAAATCCACCAGAAGAACTCCGGATCGCGGTTCGCGTCGATCAGCCGGGCGATGTCGTCCGGATCGGCTCCGCTTTCCGGCATGCGCGCAATCCGCATCGCGATGTCGGAATATTTACCTTCGCCGGATGATGCCATGAGCGCCCAAGCCCCGGATGCGCAGCCCGATCAGAAACCGCCATGCTCCTCGATCCACGCCTTCTCGGCGGGGGAGGTCGGCCGGCCGAGAACCGCGTTCCTGTGCGGGAACTGGCCGAAGGCGAGGATCGGATCGCGGTGCAGCCGTGCATATTTCAGGCTGTTTTCCTTGCCGAGCGCCTCGAACAGCGCGACCGACTTGTTCTGGTCGGCCAGCGTCTCCGAATGCATGAACGGCATGTAGAGGAACTGCTTCTCGCTGTCGTTCATATCCGTGTCGAAGCCGGCCTCCAGCGCGGCATTGGAGAGCGCACGCGCCTTGGCGTCGCCCGCAAAGCTTTTCGGCGATCCGCGGAACATGTTGCGGGCGAACTGGTCGAGCACGATGATCGCCGCAAGCGCGCTGTCGCGCGATGCGGTCAGCACGGCGTTGTCGGTGCCGGCAATGGTTTCGTGCAGCGCGCCGAAGCGCTCGACGATTGTCGCGTCGACATCGTCGTCCTTTCTGTACCACTGCTCCGGCGTCAGTTCCGAGAACCAGAAGCCGAGCACGTCCTTGTCCCAATCCTGTTTCAGCATGGTCATTTCTCCTGTTCGGTCCAGGCGCGGATCAGATGCGTGGCGATCGCGCCGGGGGGCGGGACTCTCAGGTCCTGCGGGTGGGTGTTTTCGAGCATGCTGCGCACATCCGCGCGGGTGAACCAGCGGCAGTCTTCCAGTTCGTCGTCGATCCTGATCTCTTCCGTTTCGGCGACGGCGTGGCACCCGATCATCAGCGTGTGCGGGAAGGGCCAGGGCTGGCTTGCGTAATAGGCGACCTTGCCCACACGGATGCCGCTTTCTTCCTCCGTCTCGCGACGTACCGCGTTTTCGATCGTTTCGCCCGGCTCCACGAAACCGGCGAGGCAGGAATACATGCCTTCGCCGAAATGCGGACTGCGCCCGAGAAGGCATTTCTCATTGTCGGGCGTGACGGCGAGCATGATAACCACCGGGTCGGTGCGCGGGAAATGCATCGCCTCGCAGTTCGGACAGATGCGCTTGTAGCCGCCATCGGTGATCTCGCTTGCATGTCCGCAGCGAGAGCAGAAGCGATGCGTGCGGTTCCACGAAACCAGCGCGGCGGCCTGCGCGATGGCGCCAAGCCGGTGCGGCGGCACGAGGCCTTGCGTGTAGACCGAGCGCAGGTCGATCGCCTTGAGGTAATTCGGGAGATCATCCGTCTCGACACCGGAATGGGCGGCGAGGACTGGCGTTTCGTCTTCCTCGAAACCGAGCAGGATCGCTTCCTCGAAATCCACCTTCAAATCGATAACCTCGCTCGGCGCGAAGAGCGGATCGAAAATCTCCTCGTCGTGCTTGAGAAGCACGCGCCCCTCGGCAAGCAGGTAGAGATGCGCGCGACCGTCCCTGAGCGCGTCGCGCGCGCTGTCGGCGTTGCGCTTTTCCGAGCGGCGTTCCAGCCGGTTGCCGGCAAAACCCGTTTCGCTCGACGCATCGGGATGGGGCGCATCGGCCAGTCGAATCGTCATCATTATCCTCGCTTGGGCGCTCCGGTTCGCAAGGCCCGGCGCGTCATGGCGTTATGCCGCAACGCAGCCTCGGGGGCAAAGCATCCTCGGTCAGAAATCGGCCATGAAGTTCTTGATGAAATCGTGCGCCGCCTGCTGGTCATACGGCTCAGCCTCACCTGCTCCCCAGACGGGATTGGGCCAGGCCGCATCGTCCTCGAAGCGGGCGATCACGTGCATGTGCAGTTGCGGAACCTGGTTGCCGAGCGCGGCGACATTGATCTTGTCGCAGGTCGTCGCGGCTTTCAGGCGATCGGATACGCTTACCGTCTCGAAGGTGAGCATCGTCTGGTCGAGGGGCGACAAGTTGTGGACCTCGCTGATGCCGTCGCGCTGCGGCACCAGGATCAGCCAGGGAAACCGGCTGTCATCCATCAACAACAGCCGGCAAAGGCCGATATTGGCGACGAAATACGTGTCCTTTTCGAGCTTCGGATCGAGCGAAAATTCTACCATGTGCCCACAATAGCAGTTTTTTCCGTGCGCGCGACTTGCTTTTGGCGCGCCGAAATACGATATCGCGGGTGGGAGGTTGGTGGTGGACGAGCCACTCGCCAACCGGGTCAGGTCCGGAAGGAAGCAGCCCTAACGAGCCATGGCACGGGTCACCGTGCCAGCCTCCCACCTCTTTCCCTTTTATTTTTCTTTTTGCGGGTGCCGACCGCGCCGGTACTCGGCGGCACTATCGCAGATTCCCGGTATTGATCCTGTTGCCCGGAGGTTCGTATCTCGCGGTGTCCGTTGCCGACACAAATGCGTGTCGAGACAAACGGCTATGCCTGTGCATTGAATGAATCTGTCGATCTCCAAGAGAGGGACCAGCATTAAGTGCAGTGCAATTGGGTTTCGGTTTTGCATCGAAACCTAATTTTTTGAATATCGTCCAACCTTGTCTGATGTCACTTCATCGCATGGCCGAAAAACCAAACCCATTAGTTCCGTCCGAATTGCAATCGCAGAGCGTAGCCGGTTACGGAGAATACCATGGAAATGAGCAAATTCAGATCGAAATCCCGAGCGTTGTTGTCGAAGTCGAATTTACGTGTTCCGGGAGCTTTGCCGTTGATCGAAGACTTCTCACCGCGTCGAGTGACAGAGGTATTGGACCGTATCGTTTGCTTGAATGCTGTGGCTGCAGTTGCCCATGGTCTCGACAGATACAAGGCGTCCGCATGGCTTTCGCAAGAGGGTGTGCTGGAGAGGACGACTGCTGACGAGCGATCCTTCCTCGACACAGGTGCAGGCAATATTGACGGGTTTCAGGTGCAAGTTGAAGGAATGTGGGCTCTAACCTGGCTTATTGGCATTGTTGCGAAGTTGGACTTCTGGCGAAGTTGCGACCTGCACTTCGTGACGATGCTTTCAGACATCAAAACAGGTGAAGCTAGTTCCAATTTTCGCGGTCTTGCTCAAGTTCGGAGCAAGACCGAAATCGGATTGGAATTGGATCTTGCCTATTGCCTGCATTGGATCCTTAGGGACGCTGAGACGAAGTGTGAAAACCCGCCCGACGGTCTCAAATCACACGTTGTGGTCGAACGCCGAAGAGCACTTGAATGGGCGGTCGGGGACGCGAGCTGGGACGAAGTCTCGCTCGACACCTAAAAAGGTCGCCGAAATACGATATCGCGCTCGGGAGGTTGGTGGTGGAGGAGCCACTCGCCAACCGGGTCAGGTCCGGAAGGAAGCAGCCCTAACGAGCTCCGGCACGGGTCACCGTGCCAGCGTCCCACCTTTTCCCTTTTGGGTTCCTATAGTGACCACCAGCGGCACCGAACTTCGGTTCTCTCTGGATAAACCCCTATGCCTATGAGCTGAGGATTCAGCTCAACACAAACCCGCAGGAACCAGTGCCGCTCCTGCAAGCTTCACCAAGCGCGCTACGCAAAAACTATGTACGGAGATAGGACAGTGCGGCTCTAAAAATGCTCACAAATCGCTCGATCTCCAGGAAAGGGGGGCCTTTGGCATCTGCAATGCGGTCTACTTCAGAACTTGGATCAAATCCTAACTCGTTGAATATCGAATGCCCGAGCAAGCAGTGGCTCGTTAAACATCTCGGGGAAGAGCTCTTAAAGTAGGGAAATCTGAAGCCGGCGCTTAACTTGCCACCATATTTAATTTTGACGCTCGCCGTAAAAAGGACCCTGTGGCCAATTGTGTCCATGAAAAAGCCGGAGGAATCCACAATCCCGTCATCGAAATCAACGCTGACGTCCCTCAGATCCAGAGACTCCAATATGGAAAAAAGCGCACCCCGCATTCTCGGGATATTGTTGAAATGCTCATACTCCCTATAGCCTGAGGGTAGGCGACGATATCCTGAATCCCGAATCCAAGTTTGCGCTGCGTGCTTGAGATGGCCAAACGTCGCTGTCTTCGTTGGATCTGGTGAAATCCCGCACTCTATCACTTGTCGCCGATGCGTAATTGAATCAGCTAAGAAATCTGCTTCATAGCCAGGGATCTGGGCCCACGGCTTTTCGACGATTGAGCGAGGAGAGTAATAATCCAATCCTTGAAACGCACCTGAGCGATGATCGAAATCGCCATAAACTGTGCTGAGTATGGAGCTCAGTTGAGCTTCCATTTCAGGAGTTGGGTATTGCGGCCCGTGCTTCCATTCCATCTGCACCGATCCTTCCGAACGATACAGCATGTAGACGTATCACGCTCGAGAACGGCATCAAAGGCGACCGGTACAATTCGCACCGCGACGACTTTATACCGCGACTACGTCGACCGGGCCGATCTGACGCTTTCGCTCCCCGTTGAATCGCTTTAGACAGGACGTATGAGCGACACCCCCGCATCGCAGACCCCTTATCGCGTTCTCGCGCGCAAGTATCGCCCGCGCGATTTCTCCGACCTGATCGGTCAGGAGCCGATGGTGCGCACGCTGAAAAACGCGTTTGCCGCCAACCGCATCGCCCAGGCCTGGATGCTGACGGGCGTGCGCGGGGTCGGCAAGACGACGACCGCGCGCATTCTCGCCCGCGCGCTCAATTACGAGACCGACACCGTCCACGAACCACGCATCGATCTGCCCGAAATGGGAGAGCATTGCGCCGCGATCATGGAAGGCCGCCATGTCGATGTCATCGAGATGGACGCCGCCTCCCATACGGGCATCGACGATATCCGCGAGATCATCGAGCAGGTGCGTTACCGCCCTGTCTCGGCGCGCTACAAGGTCTACATCATCGACGAAGTCCATATGCTCTCCACGCAGGCCTTCAACGGCCTGCTGAAGACGCTCGAGGAGCCACCGGAGCATGTAAAATTCATCTTCGCGACGACCGAGATTCGCAAGGTGCCGATCACGGTCCTGTCGCGTTGCCAGCGCTTCGATCTGCGCCGCATCGACACCGCCGAACTGGCGGCGCATCTGCGCAAGATTTCCGACCTCGAATCGGTGGAGGCCGACGAACAGGCGCTGGCCATGATCGCGCGCGCCGCCGAAGGCTCGGTGCGCGATTCGCTGTCGATCCTCGATCAGGCAATCGCCCATGGCTCCGGCAGGGTCGATGCCGAGGCGGTACGCTCGATGCTGGGTCTTGCCGACCGCGCCCGCGTGATCGACCTGTTCGAACACCTGATGGCTGGCCGAATTGCCGCCGCCCTCGATGAATTTCGCGCCCAGTACGATGTCGGGGCCGACCCGGCGGTGGTGCTCACCGATCTCGCCGATTTCACCCATCTCGTGACGCGGTTGCGTTTCGTGCCCGAGGCGGTCGGCAACGACCCGTCCCTGACGCCCGACGAGAA
Source organism: Oricola indica (assembly GCF_965227485.1). Taxonomy (NCBI): domain Bacteria; kingdom Pseudomonadati; phylum Pseudomonadota; class Alphaproteobacteria; order Hyphomicrobiales; family Ahrensiaceae; genus Oricola; species Oricola indica. The sequence goes on along the minus strand of NZ_OZ245747.1, from coordinate 4,725,548 downwards.
GACCCGCGGTATCGCTTTTGCAAAGCAGTTGCCGGTCAAGGTGTTGTCGCGCGCCTGGCAGATGCTGCTGAAGGGTATCCCCGAGGCGGAACTCTCCTCGCGCCCGGTCGCAGCCGCCGAAATGGTGCTGATCCGTCTCGCCCACGCCGCCACGCTGCCGACACTGGACGAAGCGCTGAAGGCGATGGACGACGCGCCCTCGGGCGAGCCGACACGCCCGGCGCTTTCATCCGGTTCCGCCGCGCCCTCCGGCAATGGAAATGGCGCGAGCGCGGTCTCCCAGGCCGCTGTGCCGGCATCTGCCGAAAACCCTTCGCCCGCGCCGACTGCGAGCGCGGGTGGCGGCGGAGCGCAGGCGATGCGACTGGTGTCGTCCGAGCCGGAACCCGTTCGCCAGGAAGCACCGCCGCCCGAGCCAGAGCCGGCGAAACCGTCGGTGCCCGTCTATTCCATGCAGGACCTCGCGGACCTTGCCGACCGGCAACGCGACCCGCTGATGAAGGTCAATATCCGCAAATGCATGCGCCCGGTCTCCATCGAGCCCGGCAAGCTGTCCGTCAGCCTGACGGAGGATGCGCCGCGCACCCTGCTGGGCGACTTGTCGAAACGGCTGCAGGACTGGACGGGCGTTCGCTGGATCGTGTCGCTTTCGCGCGAGCCGGGCGGTGAGACCCTGGACGAAATCGAGACCGAGCGCCGCGAGTCCGCCGTTGCCGATGCCAGCCGCGATCCGGAGGTCGCGGCGATCCTTGCCGCCTTTCCCGGCGCGAAAATCACCGACGTGCGCCTTGCCGAGACCGCCGGCGACGCCGATATGCTGGAAGAAGCCGCTGACGATCTGGAGATTCCGCTGGATCCCGACGAAGCCGACGATTTGTAGGAGCTATACTCATGCGCGACATCATGGGCCTGATGAGCAAGGCCAAGGAAATGCAGGAAAAGATGCAGGCCATGCAGGCCGAAATGGAGACCATGACATGCGACGGCACGGCCGGCGGCGGTATGGTCACCGTCACGCTGACCGGCAAGGGCGCCATGCAGGCGCTCAAGATCGACCCGTCCATGTTCAAGGAAGACGATGTCGAAATCCTGGAGGATCTGATCCTTGCCGCCCATAACGACGCCAAGGCGAAGATCGAGGCGATGGTCGCTGAAAAGACACAGGAAATGACCGCCGGCCTGCCGATCCCGCCGGGGATGAAGCTGCCGTTCTAAACCGGCTTCACCGGCCAGCTGCGAGACCTCTTTGTTGGCCGTCTTGCAGCAGAAGCGGAACCTTATGCTGTGCTCTCCCGTTGGATACGCATCCAGAAGGATCGGGAGAAATCAAATGAATGGTATTATCTATCTCGTCGGCCTCGTCGTGGTCGTCATGTTCATCCTGTCGCTTCTTGGCCTGCGGTGAACTCCATGGCCGAGAAACCTGCCAGTAAAACGACAAGCAAAACAACCGCATCGGCGAAGCCCCGTGCCGCGCGTCCGGCCAAGGCCGACGTGGAGGCTGCGGTTGTCGGCGCCACGCCGGCAACGACTGCTCCATCGTCCTACCTTGAATGGGGCTCGGTCTTCGGGGGCGCGGCGGTCGCGCTCGCGATCAGCCTGCTGCTGACCCAATTCGGCGCCGGAATCGGTCTGTCAGCGGCCGAGAGCGCGACGCTGGAAGGCGGCGGTGCCTCCTGGAACGTGATGGTGGCCGGGCTTTGGGTCGTTCTCGTCGCTTTGGCGAGCGCGTCTGCGGGCGGCTATCTCGCCGGCCGGATGCGCATGCGCGCTTACGACGCGACCGAGGACGAAGTTGAGTTCCGCGACGGTGCGCACGGTCTCGCTGTCTGGGCCGTCTCGGGTATCTTCGCGATGCTCGCGGTCTCGGTCATGACGGCGCTCGCCGGTCTTGGCGTGGCTGCCGATGCCAATGCGGTCGCATCCGAACCGACTGCCGAAATGTTGAGCAATGCCGCAACCGCCGGCGTGGTCTTCAACTTCGCATCAGCGGCCGGTGCCGCGCTGGCCGCCGCCGGGGCATGGTTTGCCGCGACGACAGGCGGCGAACACCGCGATGAGGGCACCGTCATCCACGGCGTCGTCCCGCCGTTCCTGCGGGAGCGATTCAAGCGGGCGTGACCCTTTCGCTTGATAATGAATGAAAAAGCCCCGGTCCTTTGTTTGGCCGGGGCTTTTTCTTGACGGTTCAGGCGTTGGCGCGTCTCCATCGCCGGACCAGCCTGCCATCGACCAGTGCCAGCCCGAGGCCGATCAGCGCCATGCCGGCGATGTGGCGCGGTTCGAGCGTTTCGCCGAGGAACAATATACCGAGCAGGATTGCGCTTGGCGGGATCAGGAAGGTGACGAGCGAGATGTTTGTCGCGCCGGCCCCGGCGAGAATCCGGAAAAACAGGATATAGGCCAACGCGGTGGAGACGGTCGCGAGACCGATCAGCGCGAGCAGCGTATCCGTGCCCGGCAGCCCAAGGGTCCATGGCCTGTCGGCCAACAGCATCAGCGGCAGGATCGTCAGGCTCGACATGGTCAATTGCCCTGTCGCCACGCTGAGCGGCGAAACACCGAGAACGCGGAACCGGCGGCCGAACACCCCGGCGCAACCATAGGAAAGCGCCGCGCCGAGACAGGCGACATAGGCCGCGACCGGCGCGCCGCCAACCGACAGGTCTGGCCCGGCCAGCATCGCCGCCACGCCGGCAAATCCGGCGATGACGCCCGCGCCGCGCAGCGGCGTCAGTTTTTCCTCGGCGGTGAAGCCATGCGCAACCAGCACGGTAAAGAGCGGTGTCGTGGCGTTGAGGATCGAGGCGACGCCGGACGCGATCTGGCCCTGGCCCCAGACAATCAGCGTGAACGGGATCGCGTTGTTGAGGATACCCATCCCGGCAAAGGCGAGCCAAACCTCCCGGCCGCCTGGCAACCGCCGTCCGGTCGCGGCGAGCACGACATGCAGCGTGGCCGCCGCCAAGGCGACGCGCGCGAAGACGATGGTCAGCGGCGGCAGTTCCTTTACCGCGACGCCATTGAAGAAGAACGATCCGCCCCACAGCAAGGACAGGGCGATGAGCATTCCCCATTCGACGGGGGTCATGGATGTGCGAACGGGTGGCATGGCTGGCTCCGGTAGGACGAGGCGGACCCTGCCTCCGACCGGGTTCGTTCGCCACCCGATTCTTGCGGCATCGCCTAGTCGAGCGGGCGTTCCATATCGACGCTCGCAAAGGTCACGTCGCCGAACGGGATATCGACGAGGCCGGTCTTGCGGAAACCGAGTTTGGAATAGAAGGCCTCTGCCTGAAGGCTCGACAGGCACTCGAAACGTTGCAGCCCGGCCGACCGCGCCGTTTCGAAGACTTGGCGCAGGATCAGGCTTGCGACGCCCTTGCGCAAATGATCGGGATGAACGGCGACATGCCGGATGTGGCCGGTGCCGGGAATGCCCGGGCGGTTGCCCGGAGCGGTCGTGCTCCAGCCGCCGCAACCGATTACCTCGTCATTTTCCTCGACGACAAAATAGGTGCCGCTTTCGAGCAAGCGCGGATTGGCGACGCTGATAAGCGGAAGCGCCTCAGCCAGCACCTTCGGGCCGTACCAGTCGGCGTAGAGCGTGGCGTATGAGCGGGCGATCAGGGCTGACAGCCGTTCCAGATCGTCCGGCCGCGCCGTGCGCAGCAGCAGGGGAGATTGGGTCATCGTAAATCTTCACCGCAGAAACGTCGGACGCAGCCATATGCGTTTTCATGCCTGCTATCAAATTCCGCGTCGCTGGGCTAAATCCGGGTACATGTCCACCAAGCGAATCGCCGGTCCCGAAATCGAGAAACTGATCCAGCTTCTGGCGAAGGTGCCGGGGCTTGGGCCCCGCTCGGCGCGCCGCGCCGCGCTGCACATGATCAAGAAGAAAGACCAGTTGATGGGGCCGCTGGCTGCAGCGCTTGCCGAGGCGGTCGACAAGGTCACGGAATGCTCGGTCTGCGGCAATGTCGACACGGTCGATCCCTGCTCGATCTGCACCGACCCGCGTCGCGATGACACGACGCTGATTGTCGTCGAGGATGTCTCGGACCTCTGGGCGCTGGAGCGCGCCGGTGCGATGAACGCGAAATATCATGTCCTCGGCGGCACGCTGTCGCCGCTCGACGGGATTGGCCCGGACGATCTCAACATCAAGAAACTGGTCGATCGTATCGCCGAGGGCGGTGTGAGCGAGTTGATCCTCGCGGTCAACGCCACGGTCGAGGGCCAGACGACCGCCCACTATATCACCGACCAGCTCTCCGGTTTCGAGGTCAAGGTGACACGGCTCGCCCATGGCGTACCGGTTGGCGGCGAACTCGACTATCTCGACGAGGGCACTTTGTCGGCGGCGCTTCGCTCGCGCACGAATTTCTGAGGCCCGACCCCGCTTCCGCCGGGGAAATCGCATTGCCTGCCACAATTGCATTGCATAAGTTCTCGTCAGGCCAGAGGAAAAATCAATGTCTTCAAGCGACCATTCCGCCGAAACCGAACAAGTGTGCACCGTGCTGCCGCGCGATGTGTTGAACGGGCTGGACGCGTTTGTCGCGGCACAGGTCGAGACGCGATCCCGCGACGAGGCGATCCGGCAGATCGTGCGCGAATGGCTGCAGGCGCAGGGTCACATGCGCGACCCGGACGCGGTTGCGGGCGTCAAGCCGGAAGACCTCAATTCCGCCAACGACGGCTGAAGGACCTCATGCTCCGTTTCGTCGCTCTTTTCATCGCGCTGCTTTTCACCGCGCCCGCCGCCGCGCAATCGCTGCAGGCGCAATACGAAGCCTTCCTGGAAGGGACGATCTGGCCGCAGGCGAAGCTGGCCGGCATTTCGCGCAAGGCCTTCGACGGCGCGATGGGCGCGAAACGCCTGAACACCGATATTCCCGGCCTCGTGAAACCCGGCTCCAAGGAGCCGCCGCGCCGGATGCGACAGGCGGAGTTCTCCGCGCCGGCGAAGTATTTCAACGAGCGCAATATCGGCTACATCACCGCGACAGGCCGCAGTCTCGCGCGCAAACATGCCTCAACGCTCGCCTCGATCGAGAAGACTTACGGCGTGCCGGCGCGCATCCTCCTGGCGATCTGGGGACGCGAATCCGGTTTCGGACGCGTCGATATCCCGCATGACGCCTTCCAGGTGCTGGGCACCAAGGCGTTCATGTCCACCCGCCCGGAACTGTTCCGGCGCGAGCTGATCAATGCGCTGGTGATCGTGCAACTGGGCCACGCCTCACCCTCCGCGATGCGCTCCTCATGGGCCGGCGCGATGGGCCAGCCGCAATTCCTGCCCTCGTCCTATCTGCAATATGCGGTCGACTTCGACGGCAATGGCCATCCCGACATCTGGAACTCGGTGCCGGACACGCTGGCCTCCATCGCCGCCTATCTGAAAGCGTCGGGCTGGGTGCCGGGGCGCGATTGGGGCTTCGAGGTCACCGTGCCGGCTTCGATCTCCTGCGCGCTCGAAGGTCCGGACCGCGGCAAACGCATCTCCGACTGGGCGAAGCTGGGCATCCGGCGCGTTTCCGGCAAGCCGTTTCCGGAGCACGAGGCGCGCGCCGAGGGTTTTCTCCTGATGCCGGCCGGCCGCCAGGGCCCGGCCTTCATCGCGACGCCGAATTTCTACGTGATCAAGGAGTATAACGAGAGCGATCTCTACGCGCTGTTCGTCGGCCATGCCGGCGACCGTATCCAGTGGGGCGACAGCCGATTCTCCGCCGGGTGGGACCGTACCGATTCCATGCTCCGGTCCGATATCGCGAAGATGCAGCGCGTTCTCGAAGGCAAAGGCTACGATGTCGGCGGCGCCGACGGCCTGCCGGGTTTCAAGACCCGACGGTCGATCGGCGACTGGCAGGGAAAGAACGGCCGGACGCCGACCTGCTGGCCCTCCAACGCGCTGATTTCAGCGATCCGTTAGAGCGTTTCAGGTTGCAACAGAATAAGATGCGCTGCCTCTCGCCCTTGGCTCGAGCGCGCATTGTGATGCAGATGTTTCAATCCAGACCTGAAAAGCCCTAGGTCCCGCTCGCAAGCGCGCGCAGCCAGCCGGCCACCTCGTGCGCCTGCACTGTCGCGGCGCGGATCAGATTGTCGAAATGCCGCGTCATCGTGGCGACCGCATCCTTGGCGTTCAACACGAGATACATGTCGCCGACATAGACCGACACGCGATACGGTCCGAACACCGTGTAGGGCGCGGAAAAGTGGCTCTGACCGTCATAGAGATAGAGCCTCAGCGAGGGATAAAGCTCCTCGACCAGCGTCGCCATGTGCTCCAGCTGCCCGCGTCGCGCCTTCGCGGGAAGGTCGGTCCACAGTCCGGTCCCTCCTTTCAGGTCGTAGAGCCGCTGTACCGGCATGCAGATTTCCATGTCGGTTTCCGGGCGGCGCGTATAGGCGATGCGCTCCTGCGCCTCGTCCAGGCGCGAGGACAGCGTGCGCTTGTTCTCGCTGCTTTCGTAGGAAATCACCGCCTCCGTCCTGAGCAGGTCGGGCAGGGTCGTCGGCACGTAGCGGATCTTCGTGCCCGCCGCCTCGGCGTGCCAGGCTTCCAGCAGCGGTTCCTCGCGGTCGTCCGGCGCTTCCTCCAGTTCGAGCGACCGCTTGATCGCCGCGGTGACGTCCTCCGCCTGGCTAAGGCCGAGCAGCCAGTCGAGGCTGACGCCATGGACCGCGGCGATGCGCATCAGCGTCTCCGCGCGCGGAAGCCGCGTGACCTCGCCCGCGAGGAGTTGCGACAGCGCTGATCGGTCGACGCCGATGCCGGCCGCGAAGGCGGAACGGTTGAGGCCGGAGCGCGCGAGCAATTGCTTGAGCCGGTCGCGAAAGAGGCGCGACGCGTCGCGCTTGTCGGTGGGAGGTGTCATGTTGTGTTTGTTGTCAATCTGATGGATTCAGGAAACAAATGCAAAAGATGTGAAGCAAAATCAATAGAATTTCACCAATGACTCGTTTCGCCTGCATTTGTCAGGAGGCATGTTGATCCCGACAGGGGAAAAACATGAGATTTTTGAAACGCTTGGAATGGCCGACCGTGGCCATGCTGGTGGCTTGCTATGGCCTGTGGTTTGTCAGTGGCCTGGTGATCTGGCCGGTCTATCCGCTCGCCGCGATCGGTTTGATGGCGGTGGCCACGGCGCTCCATTCTTCCTTGCAGCACGAGGCGCTTCACGGTCATCCGACGCGCAGCGCCGCAGTCAACGAGTTGCTGGTCGCCCTGCCGCTCGGTGTCTTCTATCCCTATCGGCGTTTCCGACATATGCATCTCGCCCACCATAATGACGAGCGCCTGACCGACCCCTATGACGACCCGGAAAGCTGGTATCGCGCGGCTGGGGATTGGGGACGTCTGGCGGCGCCCATCCGTTTTCTGCTCTTGCTCAACAATTCGCTTGCCGGCCGTCTCGTCATCGGCCCGGGCCTGATGATCGCCAGTTTCGCCGCAACGGAACCAGGGCGGCTGCTGCGTGGTGAACGCGGCGTGCGCAGGGCCTGGCTGAGCCATCTTGCGGGCCTTGCGGTTCTCGCGGTTCTCGTCATCGGGGTGATGGGCATCCACCCGCTGGTCTACATGTTCGCAATCGCCTATCCGGGCCTGTCGATCATCGCGATCCGCACCTTCTGCGAACACCAATGGGAAGCCGATCCGGACGGGCGTACCGTGATCGTGGAGCGGGGCGGGATCCTGGGCCTTATCTTCCTCAACAACAATCTCCACCTCGTCCACCACAAGCGCCCCCGTGCGGCCTGGTACGAATTGCCGGGCCTCTACCGCGCCGAGCGCGAAGCGTGGCATACGCGCAATGGAGGATACGTCTTTTCCGATTACCGGGCGATTTTCCGTGCCTTCGCGTTCTGCGCCAAGGAGCCTGTCGTTCACCCGGCGCTGCGCACCGGCGTGCAAGCGGCTTCGATGCCCAGCGGAAGCTTCCACCCGATCGGCGCGCCCACTGGCCCGCAGATCGGCTGCAACAGTGCCGTGCCCGCCAAGGCCGATCGCGACTGACGGTGGATGCCGACGGCACGTCGGAAACGTCACGATCGCAAAGTGTCGATGATCGAGTTGCAAAAGCAATACTTTGTCGCACGAAATCCGCTTCTCAATACAACTGACGCGTGCTACGCGCCGGTCAGTTGGAGCTGCTTATGAAGATACTAGTAATAAACTTGGATCGCACGCCGGACAGAATGGAGCGCATGACCTCCATTTTGGCTGAACAAGATCTGGAACCCGTTCGTGTTTCGGCGGTGGACGGGAGAACGCTATCGGAAGAAGAGCGAGAGCGCTGGATGGGGGCGGGCCGGATACCCACCTCGAAAAAGCGTCAATCGCTGGGGTTGGGGGAGGTCGCCTGTTTTCTCAGTCACAGAAAATGCTGGGAAATGGTTTTGAAGGGGAGCGACACCCACGCGGTAATTCTTGAGGACGATATCTATATCGGCGCATGCGAAGAAGTAATGGCATCGCCCGACTGGATTCCTGCGGATGCCGACGTGGTGAAGCTGGAGACAAACGCGAAGCGTACCATTCTGGATAGCAAGCCTGAAGTGACGATCGGCGGGCGCCACGTTCGACGGCTCTACGGGCTGCACAACGGCACGGCAGGCTATGTTGTCTCGCGCGAGGCAGCGCGAAAATTGCTCGACATGAGTCAGACGTTCTCGGTCACCGTCGATTGGTTCATGTTCAATCCCGAATGCGAGAGTTTTCACGCCCTGACGATCTATCAGGTCGACCCTGCCGTGTGCATCCAGGATCAGAATCTGAACCGGAAGCCGTCATCGGAGATGCTGGACAGCACCCTTCGCGAGGAAAGGCTGCGCAGGCGCCGCGTCGGATTGTCAAAATTGCGGCGTGAGATCGTGCGTCCGTTCATAAAGTTCGCGCGAATCCTGCGTGGCATTGTTCCCTCTCAAAAGGCCAAAATCGTTCCGTTTCAATGAAATTGGCAGCCTGTTTGTCGTGGCGAGAGTCCGCAAACCGCTCTTTCCGGTCCTGTGCAGCAGCCGCCCGGGAGATCGGGATCAAATCGGAACGCGGTATCGGCGCCACGAGGAAGCGGCTCTGATCAGGGACAAGCACAGTGCAAAACCTTGAACACCCGAGGCTGTTGAGAGATAGTATTCCTCATCGCCAAACACCGTCCACGCCGCCGATCCGATCGCACTCGCGAAACAATCGGAAATTCCATTTTCAGGTCACTGAATGAGCCGAAGCAACATATCGCCGCGGGTTATCAAGCGCGCACTGCTGATGGGTGCATTCAGCACCGTTGGCGATGTGGAGGTATTGCACGAGGTAGAACGACGCCTTTCCGATCTGGGCGTTCCTTTCGACGTTTCTCCCCTATCGGAAAAGAGAACTTCGATGTTCGAACATTGGGTGCATGCTTCGCGCGTCGACCCACAAGACTACTCCCATGTCTTCTTTGTCTGTGGCCCGCTCACGAGGAAGATAATGGAGAAGCGGTGGCACTATCTCAAACGCTTTCAACACTGCGTTTTCGTCGGCGTGAACCTCACGATGGTGGCCGACACGACAGACTTCAACCCGTTCGAGGTGCTCATCGAACGAGACAGCGACCGGTCGGTACGCCCCGATATGAGTTTTGCCCAAAGCGAGCCTCGTGTTCCGGTGGTCGGCATTTGCCTTGCCCCGACCCAAAAAGAATATGGCGACAGGCAGCGTCACACGGAAGCGAAAGCTCACATTGAGCGCCTGGCGCAACGGTCGGGCGTGGCCGCAATCCTTGTCGACACACATCTCGCGGCGGAGCGGGATCAGGCTGTCGGCAATGGCTTCTTCAACCCATCGCAATTCGAGTCGGCAATTTCCCGTTTTGATGCATTGCTGACGACGAGACTTCATGGCCTTGTCCTGGCTCTAAAGAACTCTGTGCCTGTTGTTGCGATAGATGCCATTAAGGGAGGCGACAAAGTCTCCCGCCAGGCCGCGGTGATCGGTTGGCCCGAGGTGTTCGACGTGTCGGAAGTGACCGAGGAAGACCTGGATCGTGCTCTCGAGAGATGCCTCAAGCAGGAAGCACGCGAACGGGCCGCGGCCTGTGCCAATCGCGCGCGGCAATTCTGGGAAGGTTTCGAAGGCGATTTCGAACGCGCTCTAGAAGCGGTTTCCGATCCGGCTTTGCGGGCAGACCTGAAGCCTCGACAGGGCATGCGTGACCGAATCCGGTATCTGGGTATCCGGGGCGACGGGAAAAGCGACTAGAAGCCAGACTAGCGCGATGGACGCACATGTTCTTGAGCCGCACCGCATTGTCGAATGAGGCCGGGTTCCAAGACGTCGCCTTTCCGCCTAAGACGGCGAAATGATTGCCACTCTCCCTATGTATGACTGGCCGGAGCGCCGGGCCGAAACCGATGCGCGGTGGTTGGCGCTGCGCGATGCGTTGCGCGCGGAAGGCTTCAAAGCTCCCAACGATCTGTCTCGCGCCGATGATCCGATGGCGCTGTGGCTATCGCCCGGCCTGCTCATCGGCGAGACCTGCACCTATCCGCTGGTGACCGTGCTTGAAGGCAAGGTTCGCTATGTCGCGACGCCCGTGCATCACGCGCCGGGCTGTACGCCGGGACGGTATCGCAGCGCGGTCGTCAGGCGCGGAACCGGAAACGGGGTTTCGCCGCCCGCAACGCACGATGCGCTGATTGCGCCGGAGACCGTCGCGGGGCGCTTTGCCGCGAACATGCCGGAATCGCTGTCGGGCTTTGTCGCGCTGGCGGGCGACATGGCCGCGTCCGACCTCGGCGAACCCGGCGATGGCGACGTGCTGTGGACCGGGTCGCACAGGGCGTCGATCCGCGCCGTCGCGTCGGGGGAGGCAGATTTCGCGGCGATCGATTGCGTGAGCTGGGCGATCGCGCTGAACCACGAACCGGCGGCAAGAGACCTCGTCGTCGCCGGCTGGACGGCGTCGCGTCCGGGCCTGCCGCTGATCACCTCGGGCGGTGTCGATGACGAGGCGCTATCGCGCATCCGCCGCGCGGTATTGAGTGCGATGGATGCGGTTATCCTCGACGATCCCTTCGCGATCAGTCCTCTTCCGGATCGACGACCCTGAGCCTGAGCTGGCCGGTCCGGCTGTCGGCGGATTTCGCCTCGGTTTCCTCGTCCGGTTCGGTCTTCGCGGGTACGGGGCGTTCGTTTTCGAACTCCAGCGCCTCGATCTTCTGGCCGCGCTTGGTCACCTTGCTCGACGAAACGAGGATGTCGTCGATGTCCTTCGATGCCTGTCCGAAATGGGTCTGCAGTTTGCGCACCCGGTCGTCGAGCCGGGTCACGTCCTCCATCAGCCGCAACACCTCGGTCTGGATCAGATGCGCCTGTTCGCGCATCCGCGCATCCTTGAGCAGCGCCTGGATGACCTGGATCGACAGCATCAGCAGCGATGGCGACACGATGACGATGCGGGCGCGGTGCGCGCGCTGGATGATCGCCTCGTGGTGCTCGTGGATATCGGCGAAGATCGATTCGGACGGCACGAACATGAAGGCCGTGTCCTGCGTTTCGCCGGCGATCAGGTACTTGTCCGAGATCGCCTTGATGTGGACCTCCATGTCGCGGCGGAACTGCTTGGCCGCCTCCGTAGCCTGTCCCGCGTCCTTTGCGTCACGAATCGCGTTCCAGGCTTCCAGCGGGAATTTCGCATCGATGACGAGATCCGGCGCGTCGTTGGGCATGCGGACGATGCAGTCGGGCCGGTTGCCGTTCGAAAGGGTCGCCTGGAAGGAATAGGCGTCCATCGGCAGGCCGTCGGCGATGATCGTTTCCATCCGGCCCTGTCCGAACGCGCCGCGCGTCTGCTTGTTCGACAGGATCGACTGCAACTGCACGACATCTGTCGCGAGCTTCTGGATGTTCGACTGCGCCGTGTCGATCACGGCGAGGCGTTCTTGCAGCTTGGAGAGGTTCTCATGCGTCGACTTCTGCTGTTCGGTCATCGATTGGCCGATCCGGCTCGTCATGGAGTCGAAGCGCTGGTGGATGGCCTGATTCAGTTCCGATTGTCGCGATCCGAAGATTTCCGACATCGACGCCATGCGCCCGTGCATTTCCGACTGGGCCTTCAGGATTTCGGCCATGCGCGCATCCGCCTCCGCCGCGCGGCGGCGGTTCTCCTCTTCCATGTCGGCGCGGCGCCGGGCGTTGCGGTAGCTCAGCACGAGCGCCACGACCAGCAACAGCACGATCGCCGCAGTGGCCGCCGCCAGTGCTTCACCGAAGCTGAAAACACGGCCGCCAAGCGTCAGGAAGGGCTGCGAGAAATCAAAGGATGTGTTCATGAAGCGAATTTATGCGATTCGCGCGCCCGTGTCAGAACGGTGAAGCGGCCAGAGGAGATTGACGGTTTCATCGCCATTGCTTACCTGTCCGCCACTATGTCGATCAAACCGCTCGTTCTCCTTCCCGATCCGATCCTGCGTCAGCCGTCGAAAACCGTCGAGCGCGTGGATGATGATCTGCGCCGTCTCGCCGATGACATGCTCGAAACCATGTATGACGCGCCGGGCATCGGGCTCGCGGCCGTCCAGGTCGGTGAACCGCTTCGCATGCTGGTCATGGATGTCGCGAAGGAAGACGAGGAGAAGCAGCCCTTCGTGCTCGTCAATCCGCAGATCGTCGCGACCGGTGACGACGTATCGACCTATGAGGAAGGCTGCCTGTCGATCCCGGACTATTATGCCGAGGTCGAGCGGCCGGCTGCCGTGACCGTCAAATATCTGGACCGCGATGGCAAGGAACAGACCCTTTCCGCCGATGGCATGCTCGCAACCTGCGTGCAGCACGAGATCGATCACCTGAACGGTGTTTTGTTCATCGACCACATCTCCAAGCTCAAGCGCGATATGGTGGTCAAGAAATTCACCAAACTGGCGAAGCAGCGCGGTTCGACGCGGCTTTAGGCTGCCTTACATGATCTGCGCGGCGAGATCGCCGATATGGCGCAGGGCTGCCGCAGCGGCGTCGGGCGTGTGCATGACGATCGCGGCGAAAACCATCGTGCAATAGGAAAGCCAGACGATGATGCGTTCGCCGAGCGGCGGGCGCTTGCCCTGGCGTTTCCCTTGCCCCTGGCGCGTCGATCGGGCGTTTTTGATGTGATCCGCTTGCACTTTGCGGGCCGATTTCCTGTTCAGTTCGATCTGCTTCACGGCGCGATTTTCAGAACCGGGGCGCGCCATTTTGTATCTGTGTGTTGTGAAGCATTCGGGTTAATCGCGTATTTGCAATTCCGCTTAAGATCGCCTTTGTGCGAAAGCTGGAATTTTACACGACGCAGCGAATCCAGGGGAGAAGTGACCGTGCGGCTGATATTCATGGGGACACCGGAATTTTCCGTCCCGACGCTGACGGCGCTCGCCGCGCATGGTCACAAAGTCGTCGCCTGCTACACGCAGCCGCCGCGTCCCGCCGGCCGGCGCGGGCTCGAACTGACGAAGTCGCCCGTGCATCGCCAGGCCGAGGCATTGGCGATCCCCGTGCATACGCCGAAAAGCCTGAAGTCGCCGGAGGAACAGGACGCCTTTCGCGCGCTCGATGCCGATGCCGCCGTGGTGGTCGCCTATGGCCTGCTGCTGCCGGAAACGATCCTCGAGGCGCCGCGGCTGGGCTGCTACAACGGCCATGCCTCGCTGCTGCCGCGCTGGCGCGGCGCCGCGCCGATCCAGCGCGCCATCATGGCCGGCGATACCGAGACGGGCATGATGATCATGAAGATGGATATCGGCCTCGATACCGGCGACATCGCGCTGGAGGATCGCATGCCGATCGGCGCGGACATGACGGCGGGCGAGTTGCACGACGCCCTGTCGCAGCTCGGCGCGGACCTGATGGTGCGCGCCATGGCGGCGCTCGAACGTGGAAGCCTGACACTGACGCCGCAACCCGACGAGGGCGTGGTCTATGCCTCGAAGATCGACAAGGCCGAATGCCGGATCGACTGGTCCCGCCCGGCATCGCAGGTGCACAACCACATTCGCGGCCTGTCGCCTTTTCCGGGGGCATGGTGCGAGATGGAGATCGGCGGCAAGCGCGAGCGGGTCAAGATCCTGCGCAGCCGCATGGCGTCCGGTGTCCATGGCGCGCCGGGCGAGGTGACATGCGGCGACGGCGTGTTCTCGGTGGCCTGCGGTGACGGCGCGGTCGATCTCGTCACCCTGCAGAAGGCCGGCGGCAAGCCGCTCGGCGCGGCCGACTTCCTGCGCGGCGCGCCGGTGACGGCAGTCTTCTGAGCCCGGACGAACTGGACGCCGCCGGAATCGGTCTTTAAGAGCCGATGGCTGATCGAACCCGGGAAACCGCATGCCCCGCTATCGCCTGACCGTCGAATATGACGGTACGCCCTATGTCGGCTTCCAGCGCCAGACCAATGGCTACGCCGTGCAGGAAGCCATCGAAAAGGCGGTGAAGAAGTTTACCGGCGAGGACGTGACGCTGTTTGTCGCCGGGCGCACCGATACCGGCGTGCACGCGCTCGGGCAGATATGCCATGTGGATCTTTCGCGCGACTGGGCCCCTTTCCGCGTCCTGGAGGCGATCAACGCGCATCTCGTCGTGGCTGACGAAAGCATCTCGATCCTCGATGTCGAGATAATGGACGAGGATTTCCATGCCCGGTTCTCGGCGAAAGGCCGGCACTATCTCTACCGGATCGTCAATCGGCATTCACCCGCGCCGCTGGAGCGTCATCGCGCCTGGTGGGTCAGGCGTCCGCTCGATATCGACGCCATGCAGGACGCATCGTCGGTCCTGATCGGCACGCATGATTTCACCACGTTCCGCGCCGTGCAGTGCCAGGCGAAATCGCCCGTCAAGACGCTCGACGTGATCGAATTTTCGCGTCTCGGCGAGATCGTCGAAGTGCGGCTGTCCGCGCGCAGTTTCCTGCACAATCAGGTTCGGTCCATTGTCGGTACGCTGAAGCTGGTCGGCGAGGGGCGCTGGACGCGCGACGACGTGCAGGCCGCGCTGGAGTCGAGAGATCATCAGCGATGCGGCGCACTGGCGCCGCCGTGTGGGCTCTACCTCGCCAAGGTCGATTACGACGTCGCGTTCACGAAGCTGGATACAACCCCGCCGCCACATAGGCGGAAACGGCGAGCGGGTAGGTAATCACCGTTTCGATGCCGACGAAGGCGACGGCGGTCATCGGCGAGACATTCAGCGCGACGCGGGTGACACGCACCGAAAACCAAAGCATCAAGCCGATTGCCGCAAGCGTCATCCACGCGGAAAGGCTGCTGCCCGGCTCGCCGGTCGCCATGTCGGTCAAGGGGATCGCGACGAAGAAATAGGCCGCGAGCGCCGACAGCCAGTTCCGCGACACGATCAGATATGTGTAGCGCGCCGACAGGCCGAGCGCCCTCAGCACGAAGATGAAGGCGATGATCGGCAGGACCCAGAAGACGATCTCCAACATGGCCATGCGGGCGATGATCGAGCCCGTGGAACCGAGGTTCCCCGCCGCCTGAAGGCTTCGCGCTTCGACCACCCAAGAGAAAAACAGCGCGGGCAGCGCCGCGGGCAGGGCCTCGAAGGAGCGCCAGAACCCGTCCGCCGAAATGTCCATGTCTTCGAGAGCCGACACGTCGCCGCGCAGCAGCCTTGCGATGCAGCCGACATGGTGAAAGGCGTAGTCGAAGAAGTTCATGTCCGGCTCGCGAACCAGTCCCCGATGATGCGTTCGTAGATGGTCGTCAGCGTTTCCAGATCGGCGACATCGACGCATTCATCGACCATGTGCATGGTCTTGCCGACGAGGCCGAATTCGACGACCGGACAATAATCCTTGATATAGCGCGCATCCGACGTTCCGCCGGAGGTCGAAAGCTCCAGCTCCCTGCCGGTGACCGCCTCGATGGAACTGCGTACGACCGAAACCAGGGTGTCGTCGCGGGTCAGGAAAACGGCGCTGGGCGGCGATTTCCATTCCAGTTCGAAGCGGATCGGCGACGCGCGATCCGGCCGCAGCCCATGCGCTTCGGCGGCCGCGTGGATACGGCGTTCGATCTCCGCCTTGAGGCTGTCCACCGTCCAGTGATCGCTGAACCTGATGTTGAAGGCGGCGCTCGCGCGGGCGGGGATGACATTCGTCGCGGTGTTGCCGGTGTCGATGGTGGTAATTTCCAGGTTGGAGGGCTGGAAATCGTCGGAGCCCGCATCGAGCGGCGGATCGAACAGCGCGGCGGCGATCTGTGTCATGCCGCGCAACGGATTGTCGGCGAGATGCGGATAGGCGACGTGGCCCTGCGTGCCGATCACGGTCACGACGCCGGTCAGTGAGCCGCGCCGGCCGATCTTGGCCATGTCGCCGAGCGTATCCGGATTAGTCGGTTCGCCAAGAATGCACGCGTCCCAGCGCTCGCCCTTGTCGGCGGCCCATTGCAGCAGCTTGGCGGTGCCGTTGATCGCCGGGCCTTCCTCGTCGCCCGTGATCAGGAAGGAGAGGGAGCCCGCCGGCGCGCCATGCTTCTCGATGTGGCGCGCGACCGCGGCGACGAAACAGGCGATGCCGCCCTTCATGTCGACGGCGCCGCGCCCATACATGACCCCATCGACGATATCCGCCCCGAAAGGCGCGTGCGTCCACGCATCTTCGTTGCCGACAGGCACGACATCCGTGTGCCCGGCAAACATCAGGTGGGGCCCGCCGTCGCCGATCCGCGCATAGAGGTTTTCGATATCCGGCGTGCCGTGTTCCGTGAAGGTCATCCGCTCCACCTCGAACCCCATAGGGGCGAGCATGGAGGCGAGCGCGTGCAGCGCGCCGCCTTCCTGTGGCGTGACGGAGGGGCAGCGTATCAGCGTCTGCAGATTGGCGACGGGATCGGTGGCTTGGGACATCATGGCTGATGCTGTATCGGCGCCCGGCGGTAGCGTCAATCGAGGCGCGGCAAAACCCGGTTCAGGCCGGATCAGGCGGCGTCGCGCGCCGTTTCCTCGCCGATCAGCATGATCTTCTGCCAGATCTTGCGCGACAGGTTGGTGCCGAGGGTCTCGATATCGTTGACTGCGTTGACGACCACGTCGTCATTGAGCGCCTGCGCGTAGAGCGCCGCCAGCTTGCCGGTGATCGACAGCATTTCCGAACAATAGTCGAGATAGCGCGTCAGCTGCGGTCGGGTCAGGACACGTTGCGGCGAGCTTTTGGTCGGCGTGAAGCCGTGCAACAGGATGGCGGGGTCCTTGGTCAGCTGGTGCATGTCGATGATGTGGATCACCGAGCGCAGCGCATGCAGCCCGTCCAGCGCCCGCTTGCGCTTGAAGCGTTCCTCCAGCGTGACCAGCGTCCAGAAGCCGACGCCTGCGAAGACCAGCGTGTTCAGCGATGCCTCGATGCCCTGAACGAAATCGAAGGCGCCGGTCGATATCCGGTCGAAGGACAGCACGGTGCCGACAAGCGCGAAGATCGCGGCCGCAGCGGCGATCGCGAGGACCGTCAGGACGCGCAGCCACAGGATCGGTTTTTCCAATTCGGCCGTCTGGCGTCCGATATCGCCGGAAAGCGCGACGATCTCGCTGGCGACCTTGCGCAGGCCCGCATCCGGAAAACGCTCGCCGATGCGCCGCTCGAGAAGAGTGGCGGTCGCGGTGATACGGTCCTTGTCGAGCGTGCGATAGGGCATGGCAGCCCATGATACGCGTTTTGCTTTAACGGATCGTGATCACCGCCGCGCAAAGGGCGGCGGACCGTGTTCATTGGTTTCCGCGCTGCCCGGCAGGAACGCCAGCAGCAGGAAGGCAATGATCGAGATTGCCGGAACGAGGAGCGCGACGGCGAGAAGGCCGGGCAGGCCGATATCGTGCAGCCGCTTGACCGCGAGCGCGAAGGCCGCCCAGGCCGATGCGATCCATATGCCGAGGATGACGAAGCCCCACAGGATGAAGGCGGGGCTGTCCTCGGGAATGGATACGACCTGCGCGATGACCACCGCCTGGACGAGGATCATCAGCAGCGCCGCGAGCCAGAAGCTCTTGCGCCCGATCCGGCCCTTGAAGCCGAACAGAACCCACGAGACGGTGACCGGATGATCGGGCGTCCCGGGCATCGGGTCAGTCCCGCAGAAGTTCGTTGATGCCGGTCTTCGAGCGGGTCTTCTCGTCCACCGTCTTGACGATCACGGCGCAATAGAGGCTCGGACCCGGTTCGCCATTCGGGAAATTCTTGCCCGGCATCGTGCCGGCGACGACGACGGAGTAGGGCGGAACCTCGCCATAGGAAATCTCGCCGGTCGCCCGGTTCACGATCTTGGTCGACTTGCCGATGAAGACACCCATGCCGAGCACCGATCCCTCGCGCACGATGCAGCCTTCGACGACTTCCGAGCGCGCGCCGATGAAGCAATTGTCCTCAATGATGGTCGGGCCTGCCTGCATCGGCTCCAGCACGCCGCCGATCCCGACGCCGCCGGACAGGTGGACGTTCTTGCCGATCTGCGCGCAGGATCCGACCGTCGCCCAGGTATCGACCATCGTTCCCTCATCGACATAGGCGCCCAGATTGACGAAGGACGGCATCAGCACGACGCCCTTGGCGACATAGGCCGAGCGGCGCACGATGCAGTTCGGCACGCTGCGGAAGCCCGCTTTCTCGAAGTCCTGGCTACCCCATCCGTCGAACTTGGACGGCACCTTGTCCCACCAGCCGGAATCGCCCGGGCCGCCGGAAATGACGGTCATCGGGTTGAGCCGGAACGACAAAAGCACGGCCTTCTTCAGCCACTGGTTGACCGTCCAGTTACCGTCGGCGCCGCGCTCCGCAACGCGGGCGTTGCCGCTGTCGAGAAGGTTGAGCGATTCCTCGACCGCGTCGCGGATTTCGCCGCGCGTATCGGTTGTCACCGTATCGCGATTGTCGAATGCGGCTTCGATGATGGATTCCAGCGTCGCGATATCATGGGCGGTCATGAATTGTTTCCTTATCGGCAGGTAGTATGCGCGGGATGCCCGGCATGTTGCCGGGTTCCTACGCGAATGCAGCCGGGATGGTCAATGCAGGCTGCGGCGTCCCCATGTCACTCGACGACGGGACGCGGAAAACGGGGAGAGACAATGAACGCAAAACGCACTCGGGACGTATGGGACCC
This sequence comes from Oricola indica, assembly GCF_965227485.1. NCBI lineage: Bacteria > Pseudomonadati > Pseudomonadota > Alphaproteobacteria > Hyphomicrobiales > Ahrensiaceae > Oricola > Oricola indica. The sequence continues at coordinate 4,706,423 of NZ_OZ245747.1, read as the reverse complement.
GCTGATTCCCTCCGGTCAGGACATGAGCCGCGCGCGGGCCGTGCCGCAGACGCCGCAGACGCGTGCGCCGGCCTATCGGCTCGCCTATGACGATGCCGATTTCCTGTGCCGCGAGGAGCTTCGTCCGGTCCGACTGCAACTGGAATTGCTGAAGCCGGAACTGCTTCTGCAGGAACGGGGCATCAAATCGACGGCGGTGCTGTTCGGCGGCGCGCGCATTCCCGAGCCCGGCGGTATCGCCTGGGCGGCGAAGAACGAGACGCAGCGCCGCAATCTCGAGGAAAACGCCCGCTACTACGAAGAGGCGCGTGCATTCGCCCGCCGCTGTTCGAAATATTCGATGTCGACGGGTGGCGACGAGTTTGTGGTGGTCACCGGTGGCGGACCCGGCGTTATGGAAGCGGGAAACCGCGGCGCGGTCGATGTCGGCGCCCAGTCGATCGGCCTCAACATCGTGCTGCCGCATGAGCAGGCGCCGAACGAATATGTGACGCCGGAACTCTGCTTCAATTTCCACTATTTCGCGATCCGCAAGATGCACTTCCTGATGCGTGCGCGGGTGATCGCGGTCTTTCCGGGCGGCTTCGGCACGATGGACGAGCTGTTCGAGTCGCTGACCCTGATCCAGACCGGCCGCATGGAGCGCGTGCCGATCCTGCTGTTCGGCAGGGACTTCTGGTCGAAGGCCATCGATCTCGACTTCCTTGCCGAGCAAGGGACGATTTCGCCCGGCGACGCGGAATTGATCGATCCCGTCGATTCCGGCGAGGAGGCCTGGGAGGTCGTGACGCGTTTCTACGGGATCTGAGACCCGGCCCCATGCAAACGGAAAACGCCGGCGCGGGAGGCTGCGCCGGCGTTTTCATATTCGGTCGAGGCGATCAGAAGTCCTGATCGGAAATCCGGCCGTCGCCATTGACGTCGAGGCGGGCCATCCACTGTTCCGACATGCCCACGAATTCGTCATGGCTGAACTTGCCGTCGCCATTCGTGTCGATCATGCGGCCGTCATGCATTCCGGCTTCGGCGTTCATCTGGAAATTGCCGCCCATACCGCGACCGTTCCCCATGCCTTGTCCCTGGCCTTGGCCCATGCCGTTCCCGCGGCCCTGTCCCATGCCTTGCCCTTGGCCCATGCCGTTTCCGCGGCCCTGTCCCATTCCCTGGCCTTTGCCCTGTCCCATGCCGCGCGGACGTTCGATGCCCTCTTCGGCCATGGATGCCTGCTCCATGTCGCGCATTTCGTCCATCGCCTTGCGTTCTTCTGCATCGATGAAGCCATCTTCATTGGCATCGAACGCGGTAAACACGCTGTCGCGGCGTTCCTTGACTTCCTGGAGCGTCACCGCGCCGTCGCCGTCGAGATCCCAATTGGTCATGAAGTGCTCGTTGAACGTCTCCGCATAAGCGGCGGTCGACATCATGGCGGCGGTCATTGCGGCCAGAACGGCCATGCGGGTGAGAGACATTGTTTTTCCCCTTCATTGAGTGATGTCTCTCAATACATGTAAAAAGGGGTATATGTTAGTTAAACATCTGTAATGTCATTACAATCCCGTAAGGTTTCCGCTTAGGCAGGTGTCTGCGACGCTAGGGGCAGGCAACCGCCGTCATTCCTGCACCCAACCATCGTGGGGCCTCCCGTGGATCGAGTCCCGAAGGACGTTTCGAATCAGTTTCGCGCCAGGTCGATTTGAGACGAGGCGGACCTATCCAGCGGCATCGGGCGGTTCACCATCGTGACCAGAACGAAGGAAACGATCATCAGCAGGTACCAGGAATCCAGCTTCGACAACCCGACGGGCGTCCATTCGCCCTGCTGCGACGGATACAGCCAGGCGTGCGACCATGTGGCGAGGTTCTCCGCGAACCAGATAAACAGCGCGACGAGCAGCCATCCGAGCAGGAGCGGCATCCGGTGGCGAAAGCGAAAAACGCGGTAATGCACCCAGGTCCGTGCGAAAAGAACTCCGGTTGCGGCGAAGATCAGAATGCGGGCGTCTGCCACGTAGTGGTGGCTGAAGAAATTGAGATAGACCGCGACAGCCAGTGCGATACTCGTCCAGAAGGGCGGGTAGCCGGTGAAGCGGAAGTCGAAGATGCGGCTGACGCGGGCGAGGTACGAGCCGACCGAGGCATACATGAAGCCGGAAAACAGTGGCACGCCGCCGATGCGGAAGAACGCCTCCTCGGGATAAACCCAGGATCCGGCTGCCGTCTTGAACAGCTCCATGCAGGTTCCGACGATATGGAACAGCAGAATCGCCTTCGCCTCGTCAAAGGTTTCCAGCCGGAAGGCGAGCATGGCGATCTGCAGCGCCAGCGCGCAGAGGAAGACGAAATCGTAGCGGGCCAGCCAGGCATCGTCGGGCCAGACGACCCGGGTTCCCATGATCAGCGCCAGCATCGCCCCGCCGAAGAGGCAGGCCCAGGCCTGCTTCAGCCCGAAGACGAGAAATTCGATGACTGCACCGGACAGCCCGGACGCCGGCAGACGGTCGAGCACGCGGTGCGCGGCATGGTCGATGCGCGCTTCAAGGGATGTGAACCGCTTCATGCAGTGGCGGTGTCGATCAGCGCGCGCAGGAATTCAGCCAGATTGTCGGTTACGAAATCGACCTGGTCGTGCTCCGCGTCGTGCTCCCAGATTTCGGAGAAGGCGGGTTCAAAATTGTGCGGCACGACGAGAACCGTCTTCATGCCAAGCATTTTCGGTGTCACGAGATTGCGCGCCAGATCCTCGAACATGGCGGCATGCTCGCAATCCACACGGTGCAGCGCGCGGAACTTGTCGTAGGTCTCCGCCGCCGGCTTCGGCACCAGGTCGGCCGCGACGACGTCGAAAATGTCGTCGAAATGATCGAGCACACCGAGTTGCCGTGCGGTGCGCTCGGCATGGCGGCGGTCGCCATTCGTGAAGATGAACTTGCGGCCCGGCAAGGCCTTGATCGCGTCGCCAAGCGCCGGATCGGGCTCGACCCAGCTGTAGTCGATGTCATGGACCTTCTCGAGGAAGTCGTCCGGATCGACTTCGTAATTCGCCATCAGGCCCTGCAGCGTCGTGCCGTAGCGCTTGTAGAAGTCCTTCTGCACCTTGCGCGCCTCGTCGCTGGGCAACTGCAGCAGTTCGGAGACATAGGCCGTCATCTTCACGTCGATCTGCGCGAAGAGATTCGAGTGGTGCGGATAGAGCGTGTTGTCGAGGTCGAAGACCCATTCGCGGACATGTGCGAAATCGGATGGCGAGGCGTTTGCTGTCATGTCCCGCGCTTAAGCACGAAACGGACGCCGAGTCATGGGTCTTGTCGCAGGACGGAGTGCTTCCGCGGTGAATTCGCCTTGGCAGTGCCGCCAGAAATGCTCTAGATCGGGGCATGTCGATGTCGAGAAACGCAATCGGGGCCGGAGCCCCCTTCATCCTGCAGGACCGCAAGCGCCTGCCGGTGCGGTTCTTTGGTGCGTTTTCCGGAACCACGCTGAGCCGTCTTGGCTGAAGCGGCGCGAGGGGCCGCCGAGACATGGCCTTTCATCACCGATTTCAAACATACCGCCTCGCTTGCGCCTGCCGGCAACCCTGCCGCGAGCGCGCCAGCCAAGGGGACATCGCATGGAACTCTGGATCGCAATAACGATCGCCGCCGCCTTTCTGCAGAACATACGTTCATCGTTGCAAAGGCACCTTAAGGATCACATGGGAACGACTGGCGCCACATTCGTGCGCTTCGGCTTCGGCCTGCCGTTCGCAGCGCTTTATCTGTTCGCGCTGACCGCCTTCACCGGTGATCCGGTGCCGCCGCCATCGGTGGCCTTTCTCGGCTGGATGAGCCTCGGCGCGCTGTCGCAGATCGCCGCGACCTTCACGCTCATCCACCTTTTCTCCTTCCGCAATTTCACGGTCGGAACGGCGTATTCGCGCACGGAGCCGGCGCAGGCCGCGCTGTTCGGCCTTGTCTTCCTGAGCGAGACGGTCGGTCCGATGACGCTGGTCGCCATAGCGATCTCCGTCTTCGGCGTGATGCTGATCTCGGTCGCCCGCAGCGCATTCTCGCCCGCCGCGCTGGTGACGTCCGTTTTCACGCGTACGGCGGGGATCGGCCTTTTCTCGGGCACGCTGTTCGGCATCGCCGCCGTCTCCTATCGCGCGGCCTCGCTTTCTCTCGGCCAGCCGAATTTCGCGATGCAGGCCGCCACCACGCTGATTTGGGCGATCGGCCTGCAGACGGCGGTCATGCTGGCGTGGATGGCGTGGCGCGACCGTGACGGACTGGTCCGGATCCGCGCCGCCTGGAAGATATCGGCGCTGGTCGGCTTCGTTGGCGCGACGGCGTCTTTCGGCTGGTTCGCGGCCATGACCCTGCAGCAGGCCGCGATCGTCAAGGCGGTGGCGCAGATCGAGATGATCTTCGCCTTCGCCACCAGCGTTTTCGTCTTCCGCGAACACATCAACCGGCTCGAAATCGTCGGCTGCGTGCTGATCGTCGCCGGTATCCTCGTGCTGGTCGTTGGCGGATAGCTCAGGCGGGTGCTGCGCGGCGTTCCTCGAACAGAGCGATCGCCGTGTTGAGCCCGTTGATCGCCGCCGGCATGCCGCCATAGACCGCCATCTGGTAGATCACTTCCAGAAGTTCGCGTTCGCTGGCGCCGGCGGCCAGCGCATGTTCGATATTGATCCGCAACTGCGGGCCTGTCTGGCCGCCAAGCGCGGTCAGCGCGGCGACGGTTGCGATCTGCCGCGTTTTCAGGTCCAGGCCGTCCCTCGCATAATAGCGGCCATAGGCCTGTTCGATCAGCGTCTCCGCGAAATCGGGGATATGGCGGTCGTACCGGTCGGCCAGGGCTTCCTCGAGCGAAGGATTGATCGTCGAGATCACTTCGCGTCCGCGTTCGAGGGCGGTGGTATCGATTGTGTTGGTCATCGGTGCGTTCCCGTTTTGCGGCGGTCTTCGGCGGCATGCTCCGCTTCGATCCGCTCGTAGTTTTCGATCTTGTGGTCGAGGAGGCCGAGGCAATCCTGCAATTCGGCGATGCGCGCCTTCACGACTTCGCGCTGGTCTTGCAGCATCCGGCGACGCGGCGCGGATGTTTCCACGCCCTCCCGGCGCATCCGCGCATAGTCGCGCATCTGCGAAAGAGGCATGCCGGTCGCCTTCAGTGCCTGAAGGAAGGAAATCCAGGCAAGAATGGTTTCGTCATAGTCCCGCCGTCCGCCGCTGCGGTGGGGCGGGTCGATGAGACCGATCTTCTCGTAGAAGCGCAGCGTGTCGATGCTGAGCCCGGTCCGGGCCGAAACGTCGCTGATTTTCATGCGGCATACTCCGGTTGCGCGCCGCAAATCCACGGCACGGTTCGAAGTCTACCGGCTGGAGTGAACTCCAGGTCAAGCGCCTGGAGTGATTTTTCTTATGCCTTGTCGTGGACGATCAGCGTGCCCGCGCCATGTTCGGTGAACAGTTCCAGCAGCACGGCATGGGCAACCTTGCCGTTGACGATCACGACGCCCTTCACCCCGCGCTGGAGCGCCTCGATGCAGGTCTCGACCTTCGGAATCATGCCGCCGGAGATCGTGCCGTCCTTGATCAGCGCCCTGGCTTCAGAAACCGTCAATTCCTTGATCAGTTCGCCGTTCTTGTCGAGAACACCCGGCACGTCGGTCAGGAACAGCAGGCGCGAAGCCGCCAGCGAGCCGGCGATGGCGCCTGCGAATGTGTCGGCATTGATGTTGTAGGTGTGTCCGTCGCGGCCCGGCGCGACCGGCGCGATCACGGGGATCATTTCCGATTTCGCCAGCAGGTCGAGCAAGGTGCGATCGACCTCGACCGGTTCGCCGACATAACCGAGATCGAGGATGCGCTCGATATTGCTGTCCGGGTCGGTCATCGTCTTGCGGGCCTTCTCGGCGAAGACCATGTTGCCGTCCTTGCCGCAGAGCCCGATCGCCCATTCGCCCGCCGCGTTGATCATCGCGACGATTTCCTTGTTGATCGACCCCGCCAGAACCATTTCGACGATCTCGACCGTGGCGCGGTCGGTGACGCGCAGTCCGCCCTCGAATTTCGACTCAATGCCCATTTTCTTGAGCATCGCGCCGATTTGCGGCCCACCGCCATGGATGACGACCGGATTGACGCCAGATTGCTTCAGCAGAGCGATATCCTGCGCAAAGGCCTGGCCGAGCGACGCGTCGCCCATGGCGTTGCCACCATACTTCACCACGACTGTCTTGTTCTCGTAGCGCTGCATGTAGGGCAGCGCCTTGGCCAGAATATGCGCCTCGCTGGCGGGTGCTGTGGAGGAAGTGCTGTCACTCATCGAAAATGTTGCCCGATCATGTCTTCATTTACCCTTCCATTCGTCTATCTCCTTGTGCAGATTAGGGCAATTGCGGCGCGATGTTCGCAAGCGCCGCAACCGCCCGTACGCTGTCGATGCGTCGGCTGGCGAGGCACACAGGGAGAGGGCAGACGGACAACAGTCCCGAAATCGCCGGTTTGATCTCGCGGACGGCCCTTCGCGACCGTCCGGCATTCGCACGTCTTTATGAAATGACGTCGCCGAAACTTTTTGCCGTCGCGCTTCGTATCCTCAAGAACAGGGCCGAAGCCGAAGACGCGTTACAGGAAATCTACGTCAAGGTCTGGAATCGCGCCGACCGGTTCGCCGGTGGCGGCTCGAGCCCTGTCGGCTGGCTGATCGCGATCGCGCGCAACCACGCAATCGACATATTGCGGGCGCGCCGCAGCGGCCACGACGATATCGAGGACCATGGTGAATTGGCCGATCGCGGCCCGTCGCCGGAAGCCTCCGCGGTTGCGGCGTCCGAGCGGCAGCGCCTCGACGACTGCCTCGGGCGTCTGGACGGGCCGAAGGCGGAATCCGTGCGCGGCGCGTATCTGGAAGGGTATTCCTACCAGGAACTTGCCGAGCGACACGCGATACCGCTGAATACGATGCGGACCTGGCTGCGACGCAGTCTGATGAAGTTGAAAGAGTGTCTGGAAGAATGACGGACTCGATGGAACATGGTGACGGCGAACGCGACGACGACCTCGTCGCGGCCGAATATGTTCTGGGTGTGCTTCCCGCCGGGGAGCGCGCCGATGTCGCGCGCCGTATCGACACCGATCGCGATTTCGCCATGCTCGTCATCGGCTGGGAAACCCGCCTGTCCGGCATGAATGACGAATTCGGCGAGACCGCGCCGCCCGCCCGCGCCTGGCGCGGGATCGAGGCCCGGCTGTTCCCCGCCGAAGCGGAGACGTCGCCGGTCCGCGCCGGTCTGATGCAAAGCCTGGCCTTCTGGCGCGGCCTGTCCTTTGCCGCGATCGCCGCGGCGGCGGTCCTGGCGGCGGTCGTTCTCACGGATATTCCGGTCACGCCGCCGGGCGAGGAACTCGTGGCATCGCTGTCCGCGGCGGATTCGGATGCGACCTTCCTTGCCGTCAAGAATGTCGATGGCAGCGTTCGCATTACGCGGACCGGCGTTGAGCCGCCTTCCGGCCGCTCGCACGAATTATGGGTTATCGTCGCCGACCGCGATCCGATCTCGCTCGGCCTGGTCACGCCGCAGGGCACAACCCGGACCGATCTTCCGCAGGATATCGCGCAACTGCCCGATGACGCGCTGACGCTGGCCGTCACGCTGGAACCCGAGGGCGGCGCGCCCGAGGGCAGGCCGACCGGTCCGGTGATCGCGGCCGGCCAACTGAAAAAAATCTGACGCGGCCGAAACTCTTCGGTCCGCCATCTCGTCTCCTCCCATATCCGCGCATGAAACGCGGGATGTAAAACAAGGAGACAAGCAGTGAAAAATATTTTGAGCACCATTGCCGTATCGACAGCGCTGACCGTCGCCTTCGCGACGCCGGGCCTCGCAGACAACCCGATGGTTGGCGGCGCTGCGATGTACGAGAACAAGAACATCGTCGAGAACGCGGTCAATTCGGCCGATCACACGACGCTCGTCGCGGCCGTCAAGGCCGCCGGCCTCGTCGAGACTCTGTCCGGCGAAGGTCCGTTCACCGTCTTCGCGCCGACCAACGCGGCGTTCGAGAAACTGCCTGACGGCACGGTCGAAACCTTGCTGAAGCCGGAAAACAAGGATCAGCTTACCAAGATCCTGACCTGCCATGTGGTTGCCGCGGACGCCATGTCCGACGCCATCATGGGCATGATTTCCGACGATGGCGGCGCGCATCCGGTCAAGACCGTTGGCGGCTGCACCTTCACCGCGAAGATGGATGGCGACAACATCGTCATCGAGGACGGCCAGGGTAACGAGGCGACGGTGACCATTGCCGACGTCGACCAGTCCAACGGCGTCATCCACGTCATCGACACGGTTCTTCTCCCGGCGTCCTGATGTCCGGGATGGTTCCCGGCGCCACACTTGTCCCCCGCTGGCGCCGGGGACCTCACGAAATTGTTCAGAACCGTGATGTGCGCCGTCACGTTGCTGCGCATATATCACTGACAATCCAAGGAGGAATCCGCTATGAAAAGACGTACATTCATTGGCCTTGGCGCCGCAACGGCCTTTCTCGGCGGCGCATCGGTTTACGCCCTCGCGGCAGGTTCTGAAGGTGAGTTCGAAATCATGAAAAGCGAAGAGGAATGGCGCAAGATCCTGACGGACGATCAGTTCGCGGTCATGCGCAAGGAAGCGACGGAAAGGGCCTTTTCGAGCCCGCTCAACGACGAGAAGCGCGACGGCATATTCCATTGTGCCGCCTGCGACCTTCCGCTCTATTCCTCGGAGGCGAAATTCGACAGCGGCACCGGCTGGCCGAGCTTCTACGAGGCGCTACCCGATGCTGTCGCCAACAAGACGGATTTCAAGCTGATCTATCCGCGCAAGGAAGAACATTGCCGCCGCTGCGGCGGCCACCTAGGCCATGTCTTCAACGACGGCCCGCAACCGACCGGCAAGCGCCACTGCATCAACGGCGTGGCTCTGACCTTCAAGCCGGGCGAAACCGCCTGAGGCTCATGACTGCGCGGCGGCGAGCATCGCCGCCCGCAGTTCTTCCAGACCGATATTCTTTTCAGACGAGGTCGCCAGGACCTCCGGAAACGCCGCCGGCCGCTTCTTGATGCGGTCGGCGGTTTCCGCATACATGCGTGGCACGCCCGCTTCCTTGATCTTGTCGATCTTGGTCAGCACCACCTGGTAGGACACGGCGGCCTTGTCGAGCAGGTCCATCACCTCCTCGTCGTTCTTCTTGACGCCATGCCGCGCGTCGATCAGCAGATAGACGCGTTTCAGCGTCACCCGACCCCGAAGATAGGAAAAGACGAGCTTCGTCCAGTTGTCGACCTGGGCCTTGGGCGCCTTGGCGAATCCGTAGCCCGGCATATCGACGATGGCGAGCGGCGGCAGGTCGTCGGCCGATCCCGCATGCCCGGCCGGCACGAAGAAGTTCAGTTCCTGGGTGCGGCCCGGCGTGTTGGATGTGCGCGCCAGGCCCTTCTTGGACACGACTGCATTGATCAGCGACGACTTGCCGACATTGGACCGGCCCGCAAAGGCCACCTCCGGCGGGCCTTCCGGCGGCAGGAATTTCATCGAGGGCACGCCGCGAATGAAGTCCCATTGCATGGGAAAGCTCGTGAGGCTGTCGGTCGTGTCTTGCGCGGGAGGTTCGCTGGTCATGCAGCGGGATTAAACGGTTCCTCCGCGTGATGAAAGCGCGAAACGCGATCGCGGGCCACAAGACCCGCATGCACGTAAAGACCCGCATGAAAAAGCCGGCTCCCCCGAAGGGGAACCGGCCGCCACGGCGCCTGGACTGGGGGTAGTCCGAAAGCGCTGCTTAGCTCGGAAGGAGAACGTCATCGACGACGTGGATCACGCCGTTCGACTGGTTCACGTTCGAGATCGTGACTTTCCCGGCGCCGCCGGCCTCATCGAAGATATAGAGGCTGCGGCCCTTGATGACGGCGGTGAGTGCATCGCCGCTGACCGCGTTGAAGTTGTAGCGGCCGCCATGATTGCGGGCGCGGCGCATCAGTTCCTCGGCCGAGAGATCGCCGGCAACGACGTGTGCGGTCAGCACCTTGGTGAGCTGATCCTTGTTTTCCGGCTTCAGCAGCGTTTCGACCGTGCCGTCAGGCAGCTTGTCGAAGGCCGCGTTGGTCGGTGCGAAGACCGTGAACGGTCCTTCGCCGGACAACGTCTCGACGAGGCCGGCAGCCTTGACCGCGGCGACGAGCGTCGTGTGATCGGCCGAATTGACCGCGTTCTCGACGATGGTCTTCGACGGATACATCGGAGCGCCGCCGACCGTGACGGTCTCTTCGTCCGCCATCGCGCTTTCGGCCATGGTGTCGTCGGCCATGTAGCCGTCGCCGCTGTCGTCCATGGCGGCGCTGTCGGCCTCCATGCCGTCATCGGCCGCCGGCAGCAGCACCGCGTCGATCACGTGGATCACGCCATTCGATTGCTTGACGTCGGCGATGGTCACCGTCGCCTCGTTGCCCTGCTCATCGACGATGACGATGTTGTCGCCGCTCATCTTGGCTGTGAAGGTACACCCGCCAACGGTCTTGACCGGGTGTTCGCCATTGTCATCGGCGATCATGCCCATAATGGCGTCGGACATGGCGTTGGCGGCAACGACATGACAGGTCAGGATCTTAGTGAGCTGATCCTTGTTTTCCGGTTTCAGCAGCGTTTCGACAGTGCCGTCAGGCAGCTTGTCGAACGCCGCGTTGGTCGGTGCGAAAACCGTGAACGGGCCTTCGCCGGACAGCGTCTCGACGAGACCGGCAGCCTTGACCGCCGCGACGAGCGTCGTGTGATCGGCCGAATTGACCGCGTTCTCGACGATGTTTTTCGTCGCAAACATCGGCGCGCCGCCGACCATCGGGTTTTCCTGGGCGATCGCTGTCACCGGGGCGAGCACGGTCGCGGTGGCGCCGGTAAAGGCCAGCGCGGTCGAAAGAAACAGTGCTTTTGCGAATTTACTGGTCATTGGAAGAACCTCCTCTGTTGTCAGCTTCCGACCCATGGACGAGTGCAAACGCGAAGAAGTTTCATCCGGCTCGCGGCCATGCGCAAAACGGCAATAAAAAAGGCGGGCTCGAGGCCCGCCTTTCGGTATTTGTTGCGCAGGTGACGCTATTCGGCCGCGTCGGCCTTCTTCTTGCGGCCGAGCATCCCTCGAAGATTGTCCCAGAGTTCGATCTTGGCGCCGTTGCGCTTCATGATCACGCCCTGCTGAATGATCGACAGCGTATTGTTCCATGCCCAGTAGATCACGAGACCGGCCGGGAACGACGCCAGCATGAACATGAAGACCAGCGGCATCCAGTTGAAGATCATCGCCTGGGTCGGATCGGGCGGGGCCGGGTTCATGCGCATCTGCAGGAACATGGTCAGGCCCATGATCAGCGGCCAGACGCCGATCGCCAGGAAGGTGCCGAGGACCGGAATCGCCGCCGGATCGTAGGGCAGCAGGCCGAACAGGTTGAAGACATGCGACGGATCCGGCGCCGACAGGTCCTGGATCCATCCGAAGAAGGGCGCATGGCGCATCTCGATGGTGACGTAAAGCACCTTGTAGAGCGCGAAGAACACCGGAATCTGGATCAGCATCGGCCAGCAGCCGGCAACCGGGTTGATCTTCTCTTCCCGGTAGAGCTCCATCATCGCCTTCTGCATCTTCTCGCGGTCGTCGCCGAACTTTTCCTTCAGTTCCTGCATCTTCGGCTGAACGACCTTCATGCGCGCCATCGACCTGTACGACATGTTGGCCAGCGGGAAGAAGATCGCCTTGACGATAACCGTGGTGATCAGGATCGCGACGCCGAAATTGCCGAAGAGGTTGAACAGGAAGTCCAGCAGGTGGAACATCGGCCGTGTGATGAAGTGGAACCAGCCCCAGTCGATCAGCAGTTCGAACTGGCGGATGCCGTACTCGTCCTTGTAGGCGTCGAGCTGGCTCGACACCTTGGCGCCTGCGAAGAACAGGTTGTCGAAGGTCACGGTCTCGCCGGCATTGACCGCCACTGCGTCGGTCAGGAAATCCGACTGGAAGCGCGAGCGGTTGTCCGAGAAATAGGAAAAGCGCGGCTGGAACGTCTCGCCGCCGACCGGGATCAGCGCCGTCGCCCAGTATTTGTCGGTGATGCCGAGCCAGCCATCGGTCGATTTTCCGGGCTGAACCTGTCCGTCATCCTCGATGGCGTTGTATTTCAACTCGGTCAGGCCGTCTTCGCCGGTCACGCCGATCAGGCCTTCGTGCAGAACGTAGATCGGCGGTTTCTCGGGCTTCGAATATCGGGTCACGCGGCCATACTCCTGCATCGAGACGGCGCCGCCGGAAGTGTTCGTCACCGAATCCTCGATTTCGAACATGTACCGGTCGTCGATGGAGATCGTGCGCGTGAAGGTCAGGCCGTTGGGCGCGGAATAGGTCAGTTCGACCGGCGTCGTCGGCGTCAGCGTCGCGCCGTCGGCAACCTGCCAGATCGTGTCGGACTGCGGCGCACCCTCGAAACCGATATAGCCGAATTCGCCGATATAGCCCTGAGCGTCGCTCGACGGGCGCAGCAGCGTGACGATGTCGGAGTCCTTTTCGATCGTCTCGCGATAATCCTTGAGCTTCAGGTCGTCGAAGCGCGCGCCGCGAAGATTGATCGAACCGGTCAGCGTCGGGGTCTCGACGGGAATGCGTCCTGCTTCGACCTCGGCCTCTGCCGCCGTTCCACCGGCCGGTGCCTCGGCGCCGGGCGTCGACGTTGCCTGCGGGAGCGATCCGTCGCTCGTTGCCGCTGGCGTGTCCTGCGTGGCCGTCTCTGGCTGTTGCGCCTGCAACTCGAGCTGCGCCTGTTTTTCGGCCTCGATTTTCGGTCCGATATAGAAAATCTGCCAAGCCGCGAGGATCACGACGGAAAGAATGATCGTGATGAACAGGTTGCGGTTATTTTCCATCGTGGGCTTTCCGGTCCTCTTTTGCGCCGTCTTGCCGACGCAGCAATTTTTCATTCGCCCGCGCGAGTGCCGATGAGACGTCGGAGCACAGGTCCTGGAACGGCGCGTTAAGCGCCTTGGGCGTTGAAACGATCACATAGTCATTTCCGACCGCCATGTCACCCGCGCCGAAGAGGCGAACCGCTTCGCGCAGGCGGCGCTTGATGCGGTTGCGTTTCACTGCGTTTCCGTTGCGCCGGGATACGGTGAGACCGAGCCTCGGCGCATCGCTGTCGCTCCGCTTTGCCGCTTCAACAAGCACAAAAGCGCCGCGGACCCTGGTTCCGCGGCGCACTGCCAGAAATTCGGAGCGTTTGCGTAAAACGCCATACGGTCTTTGACCGCGCTGATCGGTCGCGCCGGCTCTGTTCGCCGGTTCGCGCATCGAAGCGTCGCTTAGTGCGATCAGGCCGAAAGGCGCTTGCGGCCGCGTGCGCGACGGTTCGCGAGGACTTTGCGACCACCGACCGTTGCCATGCGCGCACGGAAGCCGTGCCGGCGCTTGCGGACCAGATTCGAAGGCTGATAGGTGCGTTTCATAGTCGTTTCCGCCGGAAAGGCGGCCCTTGTCTTGAACTTTTCGAATGGGACCCTGGTCTTCCGGCGATGCGCAATAACGAAGCGCCGCCTGAGACGTGCCCGAGCGTTGCGCGCTTATCGTTCAAACGGCCCGTCAAGTCAATGCCCGTCGCGACTCGCAGGCGCGCCAAAACGCATCACGCGACCGTGAGCGCGAGGCATCGCGTGATCACGCCATCCGGCATCAATGGTTTGTGAATTGTTCTTTACCGGGCAGAACGCCAAATGCGGATCAACGACCCGTGCGAAACCGCGCGATACGGTCTAAGAGGGTATGGCCCGTGAGCGATGAGACAATGGACATGAACCGATCCGAACCAGGTGCCGGACGCGCCGGCGCCTGGAAGCGTTTTGCTCCGTTGGCGATCATCGTCGCCGGACTGGCCTTTGCCTACGCCATGGGCTGGCAGCGCTACTTCTCGCTCGCCTTTCTCGCGGAAAGCCGCGAGAGCCTGCTTGGCTTCGTGGAAGCCAATTACCTGCTGACGCTGGCGGGCTTCACGGGCCTTTACGCCCTGGCTGTCGCCTTTTCCTTTCCCGCCGCCTCGATCCTGACCATCTTCGCCGGGTTTCTCTTCGGCTGGTTCGTCGGCGGCGTCGTCGTCGCCTTTGCCGCGACCGCCGGCGCGACGGCGCTGTTCCTCGCCGCCCGCAGCGCCTTCGGGGATTTTCTGCGCGAGAAGGTTGGTGGCCGCGTCAAGCGCCTCGCCGACGGGTTCGAGGAAAACGCCTTCTCGTTCCTGCTCGTCCTGCGTCTCGCGCCGGTCTTTCCCTTCTTCGTCATGAACATCGCACCCGCGCTCTTCAATGTGCCTGTCCGTACCTATGTCGCGGCGACTTTCCTCGGCATTCTGCCGGGCACATTCGCCTATGCCTATCTCGGAGAAGGCGTAGACAGCGTCATCGTCAAGGCACGCGAGGCCGGGGCGGAGGTGTCCGTCTCCGACCTCGTCACGCCGCAGATCACCATCGCCTTCGTCGCGCTGGCGGTGATCGCGGCGATCCCGCCGATCATCAAACGGCTGCGCGCCGCACGCCGGCCGTCCTGAAACGCCGGACGACGCAACCCGACTGGAGCTATCAATGCCGGAAACACTCAAACCCGATATCTGCGTCATCGGCGGCGGATCGGGCGGCCTCACGGTCGCCGCCGCGGCCGCCGCCTTTGGCGTCCCGGTCGTCCTCGTCGAGGGCGGCAAGATGGGCGGCGACTGTCTCAATTACGGCTGCGTCCCGTCCAAGGCCCTGATCGCGGCCGGCAAGACCGCTTCCACCATGCGTCACGCGGGCGAATTCGGCATTGCCCCTGTCGAACCGGACGTCGATTTTCCCGGCGTGATGGCGCATGTCCGCTCCGTGATCGAGTCGATCGCGCCGCATGATTCCGTCGAGCGCTTCACCGGGCTCGGTGTCCGCGTGATCGAGGACTATGGCCGTTTCACCGGTCCCGGCACGCTGGTCGCGGGGGATTATGAGATCAAGCCGCGCCGCTTCGTCATCGCCACCGGATCGTCGCCCTTCGTGCCGCCGATCCCCGGCCTCGACGCGGTGCCTTTCCACACCAACGAGACGATCTTCGAGAACACCGAAAAGCCCGAACATCTGATCGTCATCGGCGGCGGACCGATCGGCATGGAAATGGCGCAGGCGCATCGGCGGCTCGGCGCGCAGGTTACCGTGATCGAGGGGCTGAAGGCGCTCGGCAAGGACGATCCCGAACTGACCGCGATCGTGCTGGAGCGGCTGCGCGGCGAGGGGATTACCATCCATGAGGGCGCGAAGGTCACCGGCGTTTCGCGTGAAGGCGACAGGACGACCGTCCGTTACGAGAGCGATGAGGGCGAGGCGGAGGTCACGGGGTCGCACCTCCTGGTCGCCACCGGACGCAAGCCGAATGTGGAGCGTCTCGACCTCGACAAGGCGGATGTTCGTCTCGACGGACGGGCCATCGCTGTGGATCGCGCGCTGCGGACCTCCAATCGCCACGTCTACGCCATCGGCGACGTCACCGGTGGCTTGCAGTTCACCCATGTCGCGAGCTATCACGCGGCGCTTGTCATCCAGTCGATCCTGTTCCGCGTGCCGGGCAAGGAAAACCGCGACATCGTGCCCTGGGCGACCTACACCGATCCGGAGCTCGCACAGGTCGGCCTGACGGAGGAGGAAGCCTCGGCGCGCAACCTCTCGCCGCAGGTGTTCCGATGGTCCTATGCCGACAATGATCGCGCCCGGACCGAGCGCAAGACCGACGGTATCGTCAAACTGGTCACCGACGGCAGGGGGCGCATCCTCGGCGCGGGCATCGCCGGCGCCGGCGCCGGCGAGATGATCAACATCTTCGCGCTGGCCGTGGCGAAGAAGATGAAAGCGTCCGACATCCGCGCCTACATCCCGCCTTATCCGACCATGACCGAAATGGCCAAGCGCGCCGCGACCGCCTATTCGGCCCCGGCGACCCGCAATCCGTGGGTGCGCAGGCTGATCGTATTTCTGCGCCGTTTCGGATAACATGCGGGCCATGAGGATGTGCACGCCATGAGCGAAACGGACGCGGCGAAGAAGGGCAAGGCCCTGCTCGAGACCCGGGCGGAGCTTCGGCCGGCCCGTCGCCTGTCGGCCAAGATCCTGCTTCTCACTATCCTGTTCGTCATGATCGCGGAAGTGCTGATCTTCGTGCCGTCGGTCGCGAATTTCCGCATGACATGGCTCGCTGGCAAGGTGAACACCGCGGCGGCGGCGAGCGTGCTGATCGCGTCCGATGCCGATATCGAATTGCCCCTCCAGGCCCAGGATGACGTGCTGATGGCGACCGGGGCCAAGGCGATCGCCCTGAAACTCGGCGAGCGCTCCCGTTTCATCCGGCTGACGGACACGATGCCGGAAATCCATGACGAGGTGAATGTCGCCGAGTTCAGCGCATTTGCCGCCATCCGCGACACGTTCGACACGCTGCTGTTCGGCGGCGATCGCTATATCCGGGCCTACGGCCCGATCGGCGACAGCGACAACATGATCGAACTGGTTCTCCCGGACGCGCCGCTGCGCGCCGCCATGCTCATTTACGCACGCAATGTCGCGGTCCTGTCGCTGATCATCTCGCTGATCACCGCCAGCCTTGTCTTCCTGGCGATCAACCGCATCGCGATCCGTCCGATCCGGCGGATGACACAGTCGATGCTGACCTTCTCGATGACGCCGGAAAGTCCCGACGCGATCATCGCGCCGTCGAAGCGCGGCGACGAGATCGGCATCGCCGAGCGCGAGCTGGCCGCGATGCAGGGGCAGTTGCAGGAAACCCTGAAGAGCCAGAAACGCCTCGCCGACCTCGGCCTCGCCGTGTCCAAGATCAATCACGACATGCGCAACATTCTCGCTTCCGCGCAGCTGTTGTCGGACCGGTTAGGCTCGGTCTCCGATCCCGCCATGCAGCGCTTCGCGCCGAAACTGATGCGCACGCTCGGCCGCGCGGTCAGCTATTCGGAAAACGTCCTGTCCTACGGACGCGCCGGCGAGGCCGCACCGAACCGGCGCCGCGTCAAGCTCGCGCCCATCGTCCTGGATGTCGAGGAACTGCTCGGGATCGATCCGGCATCGGGCATAGAGTTCTCGGCGAGCATCCCGGATGATTTCGAACTCGATGCCGACAGCGAGCAGCTTTTCCGTGTGCTGATGAATCTCTGCCGCAACGCCGTCGAGGCGATGCGCGGCGACACCGATCCCGCGACCGTCAAGCGCCTCTCCGTCACCGCCGCACGCATGGGCACGACGGCGCTGATCAGCGTGGAGGATACGGGCCCTGGCCTGCCCGCCAAGGCGCGCGAGAACCTGTTTTCCGCCTTCAAGGGCTCGGCACGCGCCGGCGGCACGGGGCTGGGCCTCGCAATCGCACAGGAACTGGTGCGCGCCCATGGCGGAACGCTGGAACTGCGCGACGATCGCGGCATCGGCACGCATTTCGAGATCAGGCTCCCCGACGCCCCCGTTTCGCTGGAACAGGAGCGGGCGCGCCGCGTCCAGACCCGCGGCACGGGCGGGCAAGGCTAGCCGAAATGCGGCCCGTGGCTCGCGAATTCGCGTAGCGAGGCCTATCTGCTTTTTTCCACCGAAACGGCTTGAATTAACCCGCACAACAGACTAGGAAGCCGCTTCGACGCGATACGTCGCCGCAAGGCCCTTCGTTTTCGCGCTGCGCGCCCGTAGCTCAGCTGGATAGAGCACCAGACTACGAATCTGGGGGTCAGAGGTTCGAATCCTTTCGGGCGCGCCATTTATTTCAAAGACTTAGCTTCGACGACCGCTTTTTCCTGTGCCGCAGTTTGCAGCCGGTTTGCAAATTCTGTGCTCTTTGCGTTCTCGAACAACATGACGGCGCCTTCAGCCAGCGCTGGCGTTCGAGCGAGATATTTATCCAGAATGGTCGTCACCGTCTTCAGCGAGTGGCCGGTGATTGCTGCGATTTGGGGAGTGGAACAGCCAGCTTGCGCGAGTAGAGTGATCGCCGTTCCACGCAGATCGTGGAAATGCAGATCGCTGATGCCGGCAGCCTTCGTGGCGGCCTCCCATTGCGCCTTGAAATAACGCGCCTTCCAAGGAAGCTTGGTCTTCGTCGTCAGGACAAGGTTCGTGTCTCGGTCGAGACCGTCGAGCATTCGCCGCAAAGCCGCCGTGCATTTGATATCTACGCGGCGGTTAGTCTTTCCTTGGCGCAACGAGATCGTCGAGCCGTCGTAGTTGTTCCATGACAACTTCAGAAGGTCGGCCTGTCTTTGGCCAGTGTGCAGAGCAAGGATAAGAGCCCGCTGCAGTTCGAGTGGGGCGATGTTCATGAAGGCCTCAATGTGCCCAGGCAGCCAGATAAGCTCGGAGCGATCGGTCTTGTGAAGACGGCGAAATCCCGCGACATGGTTGTGTAGAATTCGGCCGTTCTCTCTTGCCCAAGTAAGCATGGAGGAAATCACGGAAAGCCGGTTGTCTGCCTCGCGATATCCGGACTCTCTGGCGACGGTCGCGCGCCAGGACATGAAATCCTGCCTGACGCGCGGATCGTTAAGAGCCCCTATCGGAAGATCTCCGAATTTGGCCTCCGACTTGGTCAGCATCCGTCGATATTCGCCCCTGGTGCTTTCTGCCAATTTCTCGAACTCTGGTGACAGCGTGTAGTCCCTAACAAGGCTGTTGAAAGTTCCCGCGTGGCGATCGGTGAGGGTCTTCTCGGCGGCCACGTAGTCGGAGAGGAACTCAACCGATCCGGGTTCGCCGTTCAGCGCCCGACCGGTCGCGCGGTGGTAATAGTAGAGGCGCACCGAGCCGTCGGCGAGACGCTTCTTGACCTTGTTGATTCCGCGGATCTTAGTCGGCGGCATTCGCGCGCCGCCAAGCGTCGAGGGAGGACTCCCCATTCTCCGTGTCCGAAGGTTGATCGGCGGCATCTCTGGGTTTGAGTCCCGACATTCTGTCGATCATGCGATCGATCATTTGCTTATCCCAGACTTTGCGGCGAAGAAGCTGAATAGGTCTTGGCATTTTGCCCTCTTGGATAAGCTTATCGAAGCTCCCGACGCTAACATTCACATAGCTCGCCGCCTCTTTGCGATCGAGGCATCGGCGTTCGGACGGAGGGAGGGCATGGATGAGACCGGCGGCAAACATCAGCGGAATCCTTCACTGGAGTATCTAGTGAAGATTATAGCAAGCTGCCGGCGGCGTTTCGTTTAAAGCGCGAATTTTTATCAGTGATGCTGCGATGGATCCGATACTGGTGAATTACGCAACAAGATCGACACCATCTGGAACGCCTTCTGGGCTGGCTGGATCGCCAATCCGCTCGAGGTGATCGAGCAGATCACCTACCTGCTATTCATTCGCGGCCTCGACAACATGCATAAGCTCGACGGCCCGAGCAAGAAATCGAACAAAGCGTTGATAGGATCAACACAAAAAAACCGCGCCGGACTTGGGCGCGGTCTTCGATCTTCAGGTTTTTTGGGGGCGTCAGGCGGCCATCACCACCGGATCAATGA
Source organism: Oricola indica (assembly GCF_965227485.1). NCBI lineage: Bacteria > Pseudomonadati > Pseudomonadota > Alphaproteobacteria > Hyphomicrobiales > Ahrensiaceae > Oricola > Oricola indica. The sequence goes on along the minus strand of NZ_OZ245747.1, from coordinate 4,686,854 downwards.
TGGCGTCTATCTCGTCCTGATGAAGCGTTCCACGCTTGCCAAGTTCATTTGCGAGCCGGGTGATCGTTTCGAAGTTTTGCTCCACGAACTTTGGGACGAGGCGGTTCGCGTCGTTAAAGAAGATCTTCGCCAGCTTCGAGCAATTGTGCAGCGTAGCCACAACGGTGCGTGCCTGTCTTTCGTCAGCGTTGCGGACTTCTTCTTGGAAGTCCATCGGGCTGAAATGGAATTCGGCATAGGGGCCGGCCATCACCTGGACCACGTAGTTCGCGATGTGCTTTCGATCTTCCTTGGTTTCCATCCGGCCCTTTTGAATGATCGGACCGATAACGAGCGATGGCATCGCCATGGATAGCGCGCGCCCAAAGGCGCATTGATTGGCGATCGCGATCCGATCATTGGCAATAAAGCGCGGATCAGCCACAAGATCGTGGGTTGGGATCTGCCCTTACCGAATGACATACAGGGGAAGTCCGATAGGTATTGTTCTTTACTGCCCAAGGGATCCCGCAGTGGAAATCGCTCAACCAATAGCGAATTCGCGAAAACTGGAAATAGCTATTTCGGGAATTCGGTATTGAGGGGCGCCAAGACGGAGGTTTGCCCTCGCAGATTGCTATCTGGCCTACTGGCGGCACCGTGGCAGACGTTTACATCCGCGAGAAATTTCTGTTTTCGTGGAGTTTCGTCAACTTGATGGAAACTCCCGTCAACTTTTTCCTTATTTCGCATAAGGAGATCGGCTTCCGGAGACGCGCGAGGTAAAGGTCAGCTAGGCCCAAGAGCCATCATTTCAGGCGCCGAAGTTTACCATATGACAATGTCCCGCAGTTCGGAGAGGCGCCTTAGACGGCACCCCACAGTCACAGGTGGGCCCGACTCCAATATCTCGGTGGCGCCAGAAGGCATCACCTACGAGCATCGCGAATTTTCCTAGGACTTCGCTTCGAAGGATCCCATCGAAGATCGGATCGCCTTGGTTCCCACAAATTCTTGTCGTTCCTTTCCAGTCGGCTTCGGATGACGTGCTTGCTGTGTTGCTAATTGTCGCCATGAAGCACCTCCTTTGATAGTGCCTCTGTCGCGTAGGACGCCGCCGAGTCGGCGCCAAGGAGGTTTCCCAGGTCGAGTGTGATCAGATTGTGCCATGAGCGTCTGAGGCGCGCCTGGACGACGTGCACGCGCACGAGGGGATGCAGAGGGGGGGGTAAGGATTTCCGGAGCGTAGGACACGCCGGAGACCGCTGCCTAAAATCGGCAGTCGTTCAAGAGTAACACTCCAGCCATTCCGATTCATTTGGTCGATCTCATTCGAGCCTCGCACCTTTTTCGCATCAACGCCATTATCCATCACATGGCTAAGATAGATGTATCATGCTGAATTTTTCATATTTGACATATCAATATGCCTTCTTTATTTACCTCTCCTCCCAGCTTAGGATATGCCAATTGATTACCGGTCCCCAGATGCGCGCGGCGCGTGCCCTTCTCGGCATCGACCAGAAGACCCTTGCCGATCTCTCCGGTCTGTCCGTCCCGACAATTCAGCGCATGGAGGCCAGCGCAGGCAATGTGCGCGGCGTGGTCGACAGCCTGACGAAGGTTGTGGCTGCGCTGGAACTCGCCGGTATCGAACTGATCGGTGAGGGCACCCCCAGCTCGGCGCTCGGACGAGGTGTCCGGTTAAAATCTCCAACCCAGAACCACTGACCCCAGACCTCGCGACGGCGACCGCCGACGACAGCCGACGATCCCGCCGCAACCCATTCAAGGTGCGGCCCCAGATGAAAGATCAGACCAGACAGACCAGCGATGCGCCCAGCTTTGCGGAGCTTTACACCCCGAAACTCGTGACCGTGCTGCGTGAAGGCTACGGGCTGCCGCAATTGCGCGCGGACGCCGTTGCCGGATTGACAGTCGCCATCGTGGCTCTGCCCTTGTCTATGGCTATCGCGATTGCCTCGGGCGCGACCCCGGCTCAGGGGCTCTACACCGCCATCGTCGGCGGCTTCTTCGTCTCCCTTCTCGGCGGATCGCGGTTCCAGATTGGCGGCCCTGCGGGCGCCTTCATCGTTCTGATTGCCGCGACGGTGGCGGAGCACGGGATGGAGGGACTGATCCTGGCAACGTTTCTCTCGGGCCTGATGCTGGCCGCCGTGGGCTTCCTCCGGCTCGGCACCTTCATTAAGTTCATTCCCTTTCCGGTCACCGTCGGTTTCACAGCGGGGATCGCAGCCATCATTTTCGCGAGCCAGATCAAGGAACTCTTCGGCCTGACGTTGAAGCATGAGCCGGGCGAGTTGCTCGAGAAACTCCCCGCCCTGTGGGACGCACGCGCGAGCCTCACACCCGCCGCGATCCTCGTCTCGGCGGCGACGGTCGCGATCATTCTCTCATTGCGCAAGTGGCGGCCGAATTGGCCGGGGATGCTTATCGCGGTAGGTGTCGCGGCGATTGCTGCCGCGCTCCTGAATCTGCCGGTGCAGACCATCGGCACGAAGTTTGGCGGCATCCCTTCGACCCTCCCAGTCCCCAGCCTGCCGGAGCTGTCGGTCGAGAAGATCATGGCGGTTCTGCCCGCCGCGATCTCGTTCACCCTTCTCGGCGCAATCGAGTCACTACTGTCAGCTGTCGTGGCGGACGGCATGACCGGGCGACGGCACCGGTCGAACTGCGAGCTTGTGGCGCAAGGCGCCGCGAATATCGGCTCGGCTCTCTTCGGCGGCTTCTGCGTAACCGGAACCATCGCCCGGACCGCCACCAACGTCCGCTCGGGCGCGCATGGGCCGGTCTCGGGCATGCTGCACGCCCTATTCATTCTGCTCTTTATGATGATCGCCGCACCGCTCGCCGCCTACATTCCGCTCGCTACTCTTGCTGGAGTCCTCGCGGTCGTCGCTTGGAACATGATCGAGAAGCCAGCCATCGCCATTCTAGTCCGATCTGGCTGGGGCGAAGCTTCAGTGCTCGCGGCCACCTTCCTCCTGACCATCTTCCGCGATCTGACCGAGGCCATCGTGGTGGGCTTCGCGCTCGGCTCGGTCCTCTTCATCCAACGCATGAGCAAGACCACCGCCATCGCGTCGCACACGCCTTTCGTGGGCCGCGATGAAGCCGACAACGCTCAGCCCCGCGGAACCTATGACGAAGCAGTTGCGGCGAACCCGGAGGTCGTCGTCTACCGGATCACCGGCGCGCTCTTCTTTGGTGCGACCGCCTCCATCGGCTCCGTGCTCGACCGGATCCAGGACAGCCACAAGGCGCTGATCGTGGATTTCGCGGAGGTGCCCTTTCTAGATTCGACCGGCGCTAACATGATAGAGGGGCTAGCGCATAAGGCCCACAAGCTCGGCGTAGCCCTGTGGCTTACAGGCGCCAGCCGCGACATCCAGAGGGTCTTCGTGACCCATGGTCTGAAACGCCCCCTCGTCCATTACGCGGCAACTGTCGACGACGCGTTGTCAGCGGTTGCAGAGACCTCCGGCGATCAACAGGTGGTCGTATGACGTCGGGAAGCCGCATGTCGTCAGAGTGGCGTTTTCGTGCCAAGAACACCAGTCCGCGAAGCATCAAATCGAGAGAAGTCAGGGCCGGCAAGGAGGACCGGTTAGAACCGAGATCAAGCCGGGGACCAATCGGAGGGCAGCGCTCTATCCAGCTGAGCTACGGGTGCTTGCGGCGTTGAGCCAATGCTTGGCCTTGATAACCGAGGCGGGCGTAACCTTCAATGCGAAATTGCGAGTGGATCTGCGCTGTCTCCTCAGGCAGCGGTCACAGGATCGGAGCCTGTCGGATGCGCCGGGGATGTGCCGGGATCCCGGTCCGTCCGAGGTTGCTTGAAGTTGGCCCGCCATGAAACTAGGTGACTTGGTAAGAGGACGACCTCCGCCAATTTTTTGGACAGACTATTCGGGACGGCCCGGCACCCTGGAGGTCAAAATGCGTTCTCTCGGTGACCGAATTCGCCACGCCATCAGTTTTGAGATAATCGGCCTGCTGGTCGTAGCTCCGCTCGGCGCGTGGGCATTCCAGTTCCCGCTTGATGATATCGGCATAGTCGCTGTTGTAAGCGCGACAATCGCAACCGTTTGGAACCTCGCGTTTAACTACCTGTTTGATCTGATCTTGCAGCGGACGACCGGGAACACGGCCAAGAGCGGCCCAGTGCGAGTAGTCCATGCGGTCTTGTTCGAGGTCGGGCTCTTGGCTGTGCTCATGCCGTTCATCGCCTGGTATCTGGGCGTCCCGCTACTTCAGGCGCTCGTGATCGATCTCTCGTTCGCCCTCTTCTACATGGTTTATGCGTTCGTTTTTGGCTGGGCGTATGACCGCTGTCCGTCGTCAGAGGTTTTGAGCAGTTCGGCGGCCTGATCTAGTGGAGGCTCTGGCCCATCAGGATTTCATTCTAAGCGGCGGCCTTGCGATGCAGCAAGCGCCGTTGATTGATAGTTTCGCGTTTGATCCTTTCTCTTGTCTGCAGGATGGTCTGGCTGCGTCCGAAGTAGACGTCGGCCGGTGTGAGATTGCCGAGGCTCTCGTGGTAGCGCCGGTTATTGTAATGATCGACAAAGGCGTCGATCTGCGTTTCGAGAGCACCCGGCAGGAAGTGGTTTTCGAGCAGGATGCGGTTTTTCAACGTCTGGTGCCATCGCTCGATCTTGCCCTGGGTCTGGGGATGGCAAGGCGAACCGCGGGTGTGCTCCATCCCAATGCCGGAGAGCCAATCGGCCAGTTCGCCGGCGACGTAACATGGACCATTGTCTGACAAGAGCCGTGGACGTTGCATCACCTTGGCGTTGTCGCAACCCGATGCCTGCAGGGCGAGTTCCAGCGTGTCGGTGACATCCCCGGCCTTCATCGTGGTGCATAGCTTCCAGGCGATGATGTAGCGCGAGTAATCGTCGAGGATGGTCGACAGATAGAACCAGCCCCAGCCGATGACCTTCAGATAGGTGAAGTCGGTCTGCCACAGCTGGTTCGGCGCGGTCGTCTTGTCATGGAACTCATCGGCAGCCTTGATGACGATGAAGGCTGGACTGGTGATCAGATCCTGCGCCTTGAGCAGGCGGTAGACCGAGGATTCCGAGACGAAGTAGCCTCGCGTGTCGGTGAACGTCACCGCCAGTTCGCGCGGTGACAGCTCCGGCTCATCAAGCGCAAGGTCGATGATATTTTCTCGGATGTCGTCGGGAATGCGGTTCCAGACCCGCCCGGGCTGAGGCTTGCGATCTTCCAGCGCATCGACGCCGCCGGTGAGAAAGCGGTCATACCAGCGATTGAAGGTCGAGCGGGGAATGCCGAGCTTGTCCAGCGTGCGCTTGGTCGGCAGATGCGACTGCTCGACGAGCCGGATGATCTCCAGCTTCTCGGAGGCGGGATATCTCATTCGTCGTCGCCCCCATCCGCGATCATGCTTTTTTTAAGCAGCCGCAGTTCCAGCGCCTGCTCGGCGACGACCTCTTTCAGATCATGGGCCTCGCGACGCAGATGCTTGACCTCGTCACTGGTGGCTGCCCGCGCGGTGTCGCCGGCCAACCGCTTCTTGCCGGCTTCGAGGAACTCTTTCGACCAATTGTAATAGAGGCTCTCGGCAATGCCTTCACGCCGGCACAGCGCGGCAATCGACTCCTCACCGCGCAAGCCTTCCAGCACGATGCGGATCTTCTCTTCCGCCGAATAATGTTTGCGGGTTGCACGGCGGATGACGGTTGGACAGTCGCGATCTATGTCCTTGTCACCATCGGCGCGCTTTTCCGCGTGGCGGCTCCTTTGCTGCCGCTCCAGTATCTTCCGCTGCTCATGGCTGGAGGCGGATTCTGGAGCGCGGCATTCCTGGTCTTTGCCGGGCGCTATGGACCCTTCCTGTGGCAGTCTCGCTTGCGCACCGCGTAAGACCAGACAATGCGATGGCAGTGCGGACGGGATTTGGCTCTCGGCATTGCGTTTGCGGGAAGGCGCGCTTAAAGTGGCATTCTAAATGCCACTTTAATGAGGTCACGGGATGGGACATTCCCGAACTGCGGGTTCCACCCCATTGGAAGAACATCCTCTGGATCGCGAGGGTGTCGACAGGGCGTTCATCGGACGCCTCGTCAGGGAATTTTATCTGCGGGTCCGGCAAGACGGTCGGCTTGGTCCGATCTTCGCTCGCGAAATCACCGGCGATTGGGAGCCTCATCTTGAGAAGATGACGGATTTCTGGTGCTCGGTAATCCTGAAGACGCGAAGCTATCAGGGCCGCCCGGTGCCCGCGCACGTCAAATTGAAGGGCGTGACAGAAGGCGATTTCGATATCTGGCTTTCGATATTTGCCGATACTGCAGGCGATCTCTGTGACCCGGACACAGCCAGAGTCTTTATTGAACGAGCCGAGAGGATCGCGCAGAGCCTCAAGCTTGCGATGTTCTTTCGGCTGCCTGCAGCATACAGCGGGTCAGTGCCGGCATGAGAATGACTCTTCATACCGACTATGCGCTTCGCATGCTGATCTTCCTGGCGGTCCGCAACGGCAGGCCGTGCACCGTCAACGACGTCGCGACCGCCTATGGCCTGTCCCGCAATCATCTTATCAAGGTGGCGCAAGGTCTCTCGCAACTCGGCTTGGTGGAGACATTGCGCGGGCGCGCGGGTGGGATAAGTCTCGCGAGACCTCCCGAAGAGATCAATGTCGGGTTCGTCGTTCGGGCGATGGAGGACGACAAGGCTATGGTCGAGTGTCTGAAAACCGATGGCGGCGCCTGTGCGATCACGTCGTCATGCCGTCTTACTGGTGTCGTCCGGGAGGCGCTCGCCGCCTACCTCTCAGTCTTCGACAAGTATCACCTACGTGACCTCGTCAGGAACCGTGAGGCGCTGGCGGCGCTGCTTGGCATCGCAAGTCCACCCGAAAGCGACCTGGTGGGGCAGCCCGGCGCCGCCGTGCATGAAGGAGGATGACACTTGGCAGACAACGACCATCCGCAATTCGCCTCGCCGCCCTGCTTTATGCATGAACTCGATCCCCTGTTTCGCGCCGAGACGGAAGACGGGCAGTCGGCAATGATGCCGGCTGGGAGGTCGATCGTCTTTGTCGGGGAACAAAGACTGGAACAATCTCCATCGCGTAGGACTTTGGCGTATTGATCAAACCAAAGCCGATAGCCGTTGTTCAGTTTCGGGCATTCGTTTCAGACTTGCCTCGATCCGCTCCCGCCAGCGAGGACCTCGCGACAGTGCGTCCTCATAGGCCTCTGTGAGCTCCTCCGGACGATCTTCAGCAAGAACCGCCACCAAGAACTCAGCCTGGGCTCTATCTTTCCGAGCCTTCAGTTGATCGGGACCGCCTTGGCGCCGATCGGCCACTATGAGTTTGTGGATTGCAAATCGCTCGGGTCGCGGGATCTGGACCAGGACGCCGGATCGATACAGCGCAACCGCATGGATTGGATCCGCGATCAAGAAATTCAGGTAGTTGAGAGCCTGGGCGCTTACCCCCAACGCTGGCAGGGGTTTGACGCTTTCGTCACCAAAAGCCGGCGTCAGGAACTCGACCATTGCTTCTGAGCGGCTCTGCCGCCATTTCCAAACCTGTCGATCGTTCACGCCCGGAACCGGGTCGAACTTGAGCGACTTGAGAATCTCGTTGGGGTTCTCCTCGACCTTGTCTTCCAGAGCAACCGAGAGCCGTTCGAAGCTGGCGAAATCGATGTCGCCGGTCTGGGCCAATTCCTCGTAGTCCATGCGCACGCCGAGATCGCCCTGGTATAGGCTGTAGGCGGTTGTCCCAACGAGTGTGCCGCCAAGCCGGAACACGCCTGCCCGGGAAAAGGCGAGAAGCAATGAGCCTGTATCGCGATCGGTCGTGATGAAGCCTTCGGCCCGAAGTGTCCTTGCGAGCCTGGTCATCCGTTTGCGCCGCTCGTCCGCTTCGGCCTTTAGCGCCTCCGCGCGTTCCAGGCGCGCACGCAGGTCGGGTTTGTCTTCGCCCAGGTATCGGCTAACCATCTCGGTGCCGATCCGGAACTTCTCGTAAAGATAGGTTCGACCGTTGCGCTTTCGCTCCTCGATCGTGCCAACCAGTCCGGATGCTCTTTCGTCGAGATGAAGGCGCAGCAAGTCCTGGTAGGCCACGACGGCCGGGCGACTGTGAGCGGTGATTTCCATGTCTCGCATTCCTTGCGCTGTGTGCATCAAATTATTATTTGCTGCACACAAATGCAAGTGTGCATCAAAAAAATTACTGATGCACACACCTTTCAGACAGTCAGCCAATTAGTTCTCTCAAAACCGGTTTGCGAATGCTCCATAGCGGGGTTGAGAAGAAGCCTCAGCTTTTGCACCCGTTGAAGGGTCGGAGCGGGATCGCCGCCTCGGGAGCAGAGCCTGATGAAATCGATCCAAGCGCGTTCATTCTCACTGATGTCGCCGCTTCTATCGACCTTCGGGGCGCAGTGATTAAGAGCAGACGTCATTTGCCTGTCCGGGTTCAGCACCAATGAGACAATTTCGGCTTAACGGATATGGGAGATACAAAGGCTGATCTAGAAGGGCTCCAGAAGAATATGGACGCTGAGATAAGCCAGAGCCGCGGCGATATCATCGCTGAAAGCATCAGTGCGATGTTCAAACGCGATGGTTTGCCGGCGCCTATGCTCGAAGATGATGGTGCTTATCGAATGCCTTGAATAGTCGATTTCAGTAGATATGCGACAGAACGATTGTATTCGATTTCTTGGTCGAGCGATGATGAAGGGATTCAATTCATTTAGGACGCGCATATGCCAGAGTTTCGTTTGATCCATACGTCCGACCTTCACCTCGGTCGTCGGTTCAGCAATTTCCCCGAAGAGATTCGAGGCCGTTTGGTCGAGACGCGTCATTCGGCGATCGCGAAATTGGCGGATGTTGCACGCGCACATAATGCCGAGCACATCCTCGTGGCCGGCGATCTCTTTGATACTGAGACGCCGTCTGAACCGGTCTGGCGACAGGCGGTTGCAGCCATGGGCAAGGACGTTAACATCCATTGGTGGATCATTCCCGGCAATCACGACAGTCTTGCTGCCGAGAGCTTGTGGAATCGTTTCCGTGTCCAAGCCCCAGAAACGGTTCACTTGATAGATGCTGGTGAACCGATCGAAATCGCCGGAGAGGTGAGCCTCTTACCGGCGCCCTTGCCGCGGCGTTTCCCGGGCAAGGATCTGACCGACTGGATGCGGGAATGCCCGACCCCAGACGCCAACATCCGTATCGGGCTCGCACATGGCGGTGTCGTCAGTTTCGGGTCTGAGGATGACGGTCAGGAGATCATCCCCTTGGATCGCAGTTCCACCGCTGGTCTGGATTACCTCGCCCTTGGCGACTGGCACGGCGTTAAGAAGATCGGTGAGAGAACCTATTACTCCGGCACGCCTGAGCGGGATCGTTTCAAGCATGCAGGCCGCGGATGCTGTCTCGCGGTCACGATCAGTGGTCCTCGCGCCGTCCCTGAAGTTCAGGTCGTCGAGACCGGCCGCTTTGATTGGGCGGAAACCGAAATCCACCTGACGCCGGAGCAAGATCCGGGAACCGCCTTGCAGGCCGTCATGCCAGGTTCGGCGGGAGACAGGCGCGATATCCTGATGAAGCTCAACGCGAGCGGCTGGACGCGCTTGCCGGAGCGGGAAGCACTGTCGCGAGCGATCGAGCACGTCCGCCATGAGTTCGGCTACTTCGAGTATGTCGAAACCGCTCTACAGACGGAGATAGAAACCGATGATCTCGACGAGATTGCACAGGGCGGAGCGCTGAGGCTGGCCGCTGATGCACTTTATGCGGATGCCGAAAACGAGATGGCGCTTGCTGGTGAGCGCGCCATCGCCGCGGCGGCGCTCCGCCGTCTCTATGGGTTTGCGAGGAGGCAGGAACAGTGAAACTTCGCAAGATCCGTCTCAATAACGTCCGCCGGTTCACGGATCCGGTCGAGATTTCCGGCATTACTTCCGGGCTCAACGTGCTCGCTGCGCCCAACGAGAACGGCAAGTCCACCATTTTCGATGCGCTGCATGCCTTGTTCTTCAAGGGTCACCGCTCTTGGGACAAGGAAGTGTCCAGCTTGGCGCCACATGCCGGGGGCGACCCTGAAGTGGCGCTTGAAATGGAACTTGGCGGCCAAGTCTTCCAAGTGGAAAAGCGGTGGGCAAAAAACCGCAAAGGCGAAGCGCGTGTGTTCCGCGATGGCAGCCTGGTCAAGCAGGGCGACGATGCTGAGGACTGGCTTTCCGCCGCTCTCAAGTCGCCGAAGAATGGCGGACCCGCTGGGCTCTTGTGGGTCAGGCAGGGCATCATCGGTTTGGAGAATGACGATGCAAGTCTGACCGCGCGCCGCGATCTGTTGTCTTCGGTTGCCGGAGAAGTCGAAGCGATGACCGGTGGCCGGCGAATGGAGGTCGCGCGCCGTCTCTGCAGCGAAGAGTTGGAGCGATATCTCACAACTAAGAGCGGAAAGTCTAGGAGGGGCGGTCCGCTCAATGAGGCCGAAGAGCTTGTTGCAGCCCTTGAAACTAAGCACGAGGAACTTTCGGCCAAGGCTTCCAGGCTCCGTGAGGAGATCGACAGAAGGCATGCAGTGCGGCGCGAGCTTGCGGCAATAGAGGATCCGGAATCCGACCGTGATCGGAAGGAGCGGCGACAGAATGCTGAAGCCGCTTTTTCGGAAGCTCAACGTCATGCGGAAACGCTTGAGAAAGCGATCGAATCCGAGAAATCCAGGTTCCATGAGGTTGGTCGCGCCCAGGACAAATTGAAAGTGCAGGGGGAGGCGATCGCAGAAGCGAAGCAGGCACGCGACCTCTTTGCCGACCAAGCGGGCACTCTCGAAGAATGCAAACGCGCGAGGCGAAATGCCGAAACTGAACATGCCGACGTTGCGCAACGGTTCGAGGGAACCGAAAAGGCGCTTGCATCTACCTCCGACACATTGCGCCGTGTCCTGCAAGCCAGGTCGGCGGCTTCGGCTGCTGAGCGCAGGGCGGAACTAACGCAGCGGCTCGCAAGGGCCGAAGATCTGCGGCAGAAAGTCGAAAATGCGAAGGCTGCGGCCGAGATCGAGATCGATGTCAAGACGCTCCAGGGTCTCGAGGAATTCGGCGCACAGATCCAGGCGCTGAAGCACCTGCGTGAAAGCGAGGCGGCTTCTGTGACCATGCACTACGACGGAGGTATCTCGGGTTCGGTTGTTATCGACGGTTCGGCTCTCGCCGACGGCGTCCGGTTCCCGGTCCCCGGCGGTGCGGCGATCGATATTGCCGGAGTTGGACGCCTGGTTGTCGAAACACCCACCGGGTCTAGAGAACAGGATCTTGAAAAAGCCGAGGCTGCGCTGGCGGATCGCTTGCAATCACTGGGCCTTCTGGACATTGCGGCGGCACGGGAGTCCGGACGCAAGCGGCAGGATGTCGAGGCTCAGCTTCGTGACGCTAAGGCAGCCTTGGCTGCCGAGGCGCCCGACGGTATCGAGGCGCTGCGCAAGCGGATTGCGGCCCTTCCGGAAGATGTGGCCAATGCCGGTGAGCTGCCGGATCAGGCTGAAGCCGAGCAGGCCGAACGGGACGCGAAGGCGGCGCGCGATACTGTCATGCTAGATCTCGAAAAGGCACGCGAACGTTTGAGCCATGCCAAGTCGGAAGAGGCGCGCGCGGCAGCCGCTGTCGAGGCGGCCGAAGCCCGGGTGACCAGGTCGCGGAACATCCTGGAAAATCTTGATGAGCTGGAGGCCGGAATAGAGACTCTCCGGCAGCAACTCCCCGCGTTAGAGGCAGCTCTTGCGGAGGCCGGTAGCAAGCGGAAAGAGATCGAAAAGACCGCACCAGATCTCGATGCGGCGACAGCCGCGTTCGAGCGCGCGCGTTCCGTCGTCGAACGCGCTGACCGGGACCGCCAGGAACTTCGCTTGGAATTGCAGCGCCTCGACACGGCAATTGATCTCTATTCCGGTGAAGCAGTCGACGAGGAACTGGCAGATGTCTCGACACGGCTGGAACAGGCCCGCCAGAAACTTGCCGAGATCGAGTTCGAAGTAGCGGTTCTCCAACGGCTTGATTTGGCTCTGGAAAGTGCGCGTGCCGCTGCGCGCGATCGCTATGTTGAGCCAGTTCTGGCTGAGCTCGTGCCCCTCATCCGGCTGTTTTGGCCGGAGGCCGAACTCCACCTCGATGCCGATGACGTCCTGCCAACGGCACTCGTTCGCGCGGGCACGGAGGAGGACTTCGATGTCCTCTCCGGTGGCACCAAGGAGCAGATCGCACTCCTTGTGCGCCTGGCGTTCGCCAGGATTCTTGCGAAGGCCGGCGATGCCGCGCCCATCATCCTCGATGATGCGATTATTTACACCGATGACGATCGAATCGAGCGTATGTTCGATACCCTTACGCGTGAGGCAAGGGACCAGCAGATCATCGTTTTTACCTGCCGACAGAGGGCATTCCGCGATCTCGGCGGTCGCAGCCTTTCCATCGCGCCTGCAAGTCCGGCAACGGCATCAATAGATTGAGAAGGGGAAGCTCTCAATCTTCAACGAAGCGTATACGTCCCCACCGAGAACGCCGCCAGCCAGCCATTGGTGGGAAGCGGAGCTAACATCGCGTAGCGAAGTTAGCGCACGGAGAGTTGGCGGCGTCCGACCAAGGTCGGCCTTCAAGACTCGTCTCAAGTATGTCGCGATCGGCCACTTGTAGCATGTGCAGTGCTGAATAAGACTGCGCACCGCAAAGATTTACTAATGAACTTTTATATCTGCCACTGGTATAGGTCATCGACTTACGACTATGGTTTGTTCGAGGATCCAAGTTCAGCGCGGTGATGAGCAATGTCGTTTGAAGAGCTTCTCTCATGGTCGAATCAAGAAGGGCGCCCTGATTGGCAAAAAGACGCGCTTCGGCGAATAGCGACTACCGGAGAGTTGACTGATGACGATCTCACAGCTCTTAGCAAGATAATTGAGAAAGATGTTGGGCTGTATGACGACAAAGTTCCGTTGGTAATTCCACTGGGTGTCGAACATTTATCTGACGCCGCAACAGATGCGCCCAGAACGATCCTCGGCTCTATCGGGCCTGTGCGTCGCATTGACAGGCTCGCTAGCGATCAACCTCCAATTAGGTTTGCCAAGCGCGGTGTCACGCTTGTCCACGGTGCCAATGCTTCCGGGAAGAGCGGATACTGCCGGATAGCGAAACAGCTTTGCCGCTCTTTGAGCCCCCAAGAACTCAAGGGAAACGTTTATGAGGAAGCTCCGCCTGATCCGCCGGAGGTTGATCTTGTATTCGGCGTTGAAGGGGGAGAGCCGGAGCGTCGGGAGGCGACCTGGAAACGAGGTGATCCGCCACCGCAGGAGTTGGCACGGGTTTCCGTATTCGATACAGAATCCGCGCGCCTATATGTCGACAAGGATCGCAAAGTAGAATTTCTCCCATACGAACTCGATCTGATTAACAAGCTGGCACTTGCGGCAAAGGCTATCGATGGTGACTTCGAAGCGCGCGAGAATATACTCGAGACTGCGATTAGGACGCCTCTTCCGGCCGGCTATAACGAAGACACGGCGGTATCGCGGGCGTTGGCCAAGCTCTCATCAGAAACCGCTCGAGCTGACCTGCCCGAAGAAGCTGCTCTTAGGGCGCTCGCGGAATGGGATAACGAAAAGGAAGCGGATCTCCAGCGCATTAGCAACAGTATTCGCGATGATCCTTTAGTTCAGCTTCGCGCGCATAGAACAGCGAAGCAGGAGCTCGAAAATATGAAGACCGAGCTTGCCGGCCATCTTGCGTGGCTTGGAGACGGAGGTGTCACCAAACTTGTCGAAACGCACACCGAACTCGTGACCAAGGCTGAGGCCGCTAGAGCGGCCGCGCTGGGCCTTGGTGACGGTATGCCGATCCCGGAAATAGGCACGGCAGCCTGGCGTCAGATGCTAATTTACGCGCGTGAATTTGCCGGTGAAGCGTTCCCCGATCATGAAGATCCCAAGCTTGTCACGGGAGATACCTGTGTCCTTTGCCAGCAACGCCTAGATGGTGAAGCCGCGGCACGCATGACCGAATTCGATCGCTATATCTCCGGGCGTGCCGCGAGTGATAGCAAGGATGCAAGAGAGGCTTATGACAAGCTTGTAGGATCCATCAACTCACTCCGCATTAAAACCGCACGGCAAGCCGGTGAGTTGCTCGCCGCTTACGCGGGTATGAGTGACGCGCGCGAGGCGCTTTCGGGCGAGATAGCTGAAGCCTTCACGGCGCTTGGTGCCCGCTTGGCAGCTATAGCGGCAATGATCGAGAGAGGCTCGTTCGATGGTATCAACCGATTGGTGAACCTGCCGGCCGACCTTTTGGATAAGATCGAGAGTGACGTCACGAACCTTCAAGTGAAGATTGGAGCTCTCGAAGGGGCTGAAGCGGACGGTGAGCGAATGAATACGCTCCTGTCTGAAGCTGCAGAATTGGAAGATGCAAAGCGATTGAGCCAAGAAATCGAGATCGTTGCCGAGCGCCAGAAGAAGCTCGTCGAACGATTGATGATTAAAGACGCGCGGAAAAAATGTGCTTCAGGGCCTATCGCGCGACAACTCACGGTGCGCCGGCGTGCATTACTAACAGACAGTCTCAAGACGCAGCTTTCTGACGAACTCAAAGCACTGCGGCTTTCACATATCCCGATCGATCTTTCGGACAGAAGTGCCGGGGGCGACAGTGTTATCGAAATCGGTCTAACAGCCCAACAGCGTGTGAGAAACAACAGCGATGTGCTTAGTGAAGGCGAGCAAAGGGCGCTTGCTTTGTCCTGTTTTCTTGCTGAGTTGAACGAAGTTGGCGCTGAACACGGCATCATTGTCGATGACCCGGTATCCTCACTAGATCACTCTCGCATGGAAGCCGTGGCGAAGAGGCTTGTTGCGGAGGCTGGCGCAGGACGCCAGGTGGTCATCTTTACGCATAATATCGTTTTTCACTACATGGTGGAGAACGAAGCGCGACGGGTCGGTGTTCCATGCCACGCTGAATGGATGATGAGCATTGGTGGAACTAAGTTCGGCATAATAGATGAGTCAGGAAAGCCGTCCCATTCCAAAAAGACCAAGCAGCGCATTGGTGAACTCACCGAAGCCAAGAATCGGCTTTTCAGGGATGGCTATGACCCCGCTTCTCCAGAATACCGGGATCAGGTCACAGCCATCTATACGCTCATGCGCGAGACGTGGGAAAGGTTGGTCGAGGAAATTTTGTTCAACGGCGCGATACAGCGATTTCGCCCCGAGATCATGACACAAAGCTTAAAACATGCCTGCTACGACCCAACAGAAGATTATCCGGCGATCTTTGAGGGCATGAAGAGGTGTTCGCACTATTCCGGGCACGATCAAGCTGCGGATTTACCATCTGAATTGCCGTCACAGGAAGCAATTGAAGCTGACCTCCAAGCCCTACAGGATTTTCATAAGAAGGTATCGGATCGAAAATCAGGCCTTGAGAGTCCGACTCGAAACTCATGCTGACCGGGCCAGTCGTCGTGTGAGCAGCATGACGGATGCGGCGTAGAGGAAGACCTCGGCGGAGGCGATGGTGCCTTCGAAATCCTTGGCCAGCCGTCGGTTGCGACTGATCCAGGCGAATGTGCGTTCGACCACCCAGCGGCGCGGCAGGACGTGGAAGCCGATCTGGTTGGCGATCTTCTTGACCACCTCGATGGCGATGCATGTTGCATCCTTGACCCTCTGGGCGCCATAGGCGCTGTCGGCGAAGGTGATTTCGACGAAAGGGAAGGATCGTCGTGACGCCTTGAGCAGCGGGACGGCACCGTCACGATCCTGAATGTCGGCCGGATGCGCCTGGATGACCAAGGCCCGGCCATCGGTATCGACCATGGCGTGGCGCTTGCGCCCTTTGATCTTCTTGCCAGCGTCAAAGCCCCTGGGGCCGCCGGCCTCGACGGTCTTGACGCTTTGGCTGTCGATCACCGCCGCCGAGGGACTGGCCTCACGTCCGGTCCGTTCTCGATCGGTCATGACAAGGTGGTGATTGATTGTCTGGAACAGACCTTCGCGGCGGAAGCGCAGGAACCAGCCATAGACCGTCGTCATCGGCGGGAAGTCCTTGGGCAGAAGCCGCCAGGCGATGCCACCCCGCAGCACATAGAAGATGGCGTTCATGATCTCGCGCATCGGCCATTGACGCGGCCGGCCGGTCCTTGCCGGCGCCGGCATGAAAGGGGCGAGAATTTCCCATTCCGCATCACTCAGATCGCTTCCATAACGCAGATGATCGCGGCTATGCTGCCGCCGGGTGGCCGGTGTCCACATGAGGCTCTCCAAACTGGCTTTGACAACCGTTTGGAATCACATTCGGGACCGGCCATCCAGCCTCGCCCCGAGTTTCAGGACGGCCTCTGAGAACGGCCATAACTACGAGAAAGGACTGCTTCCGGAATTCCTTTGACTTAAAGGGGTTTTGGCCAACCCTCACGCTCTTCTGTCGCGGGCAGTGTTGAAGCGGTTGCGCAGGCTGCTAAGCTGGGAAGGCAAATTTGGTTTGCAGCCCTATTGCTAACCCTTTGATTTCTTTAACACGAAAACCGCCTCGGTTTGCAAGATTATTCATTAAATTCAATAAGTTGCACCAGACTACGAATCTGGGGGTCAGAGGTTCGAATCCTTTCGGGCGCGCCATTTTTTCCGGGGCGCTTCGGCCAATTTCCGTCAGCTATTGCGCCGTCCAGCCACCGTCGATGGGAATTGCTGTGGCGGTGACGTTGTGGGCGATCGGGGCGCAGAGCCAGAGCGCCAATGCGCCGATTTCCGACGGATCGGACATGCGCAGCGACGGCTGCTTTTCCTTCAGGAGATCGGCGATCGCCGCATCCCTGTCGCCGCCGAACGCCTCGGCGCGGTCGCGGACCTGCGGCTCGATGATGGCGGTCTTGGTCCAGCCCGGGCAGATGCAGTTGACGGTCACGCCGCCTTTCGTCCGGTCGCCCGCCGCGGCGTATTCGAGCGCCGCCACCTGCGACAGGCCGACGAGCCCGTGTTTGGCGGCGACATAGGGCGCCTTGTCCTTCGATGAGATGATGCCCTGCACCGACGCGATATTGACGACCCGGCCATAGCCGCGCTCGGCCATGACGGGCAGCGCCGCCTTCATCGTGTGGAACGCCGCGGACAGGTTGATGGCGATCATGTCGTCCCAGACGGAACGCGGCATCTCGGCGAGCGGGGCGGTGTGCTGGATGCCCGCATTGTTGACCAGGATGTCGGCGCCGCCCCATGCTGCCACCGCCTCCATCATTCGCTCGATCTGCTCGGGTCCGCGCAGGTCGCCGTCGAAGAATTCGGCCTCCGGCGCGCCCGCCTGCCGGAGTTTCCCGCAGACCTCGTGGATCTGCGTGTCGCCCGCGATCCCGTGCACGGCGATGCGCGCGCCCGCTTCGGCCAGCGCCTTGGCGATGGCGAACCCGATACCCTGCACCGAGCCGGTCACCAGCGCTGTCTTTCCCGTCAGGTCGGTCATGTCCTCTCCTCCAGTGTTTTGCGCAATGCGGTCTTGAGCACCTTGCCGTAATTGTTCTTCGGCAATTCGCGGATTTCGAAATAGGCCTTCGGCCGCTTGAAGCGGGCGATCCGCGCCAGGCAATGTGCATCGAGCGCCGCCGGATCGAGCACCGCCCCGGGGGCTGGAACGACGAAGGCGACCACCTCCTCTCCCCATTCCGTGGAGGGGCGGCCGATCACCGAAACCTCGTGCACGCCATCATGGGTCAGCAGGGCCTCTTCCACTTCGCGCGGGTAGATGTTGGTGCCGCCCGAAATGATGACGTCCTTCGAGCGGTCCTGCAGCGTCAGATAGCCGTCCGCATCGAGCGTGCCGACATCGCCGGTCATCAGCCAGCCGTCGCGCAGCGTCTTCTGCGATGCTTCGGCATTGTCCCAGTAGCCCGGCATGACCGGCAGCCCCTTGACCATGATTTCGCCGATCTTGCCCGGTGGCAGCGCATTTCCGTCGGCGTCGCCAATCCGGATCTCCACGACCGATTGCGCACGGCCGACGGACACGAGCCGCTCCCGCCAGCGCGGGTGCGCCCGGTCGGCGACATCGGCGCGCGACAGCGCCGAGATCGCCATCGGACACTCGCCCTGGCCGTAGATCTGGATGAATTTCGGTCCGAACCAGTCGACCGCCTCCTCGATGTCGGCGCGGTACATCGGCCCGCCGCCATAGACGACCGTGCGGATGCCGTCCCCGCGCCGTCCTGTCGCCTTCGCGCGGTCCGTCAGCCGCCGCACCATCGTCGGCGCCATGAACATCGAGGTCGGGCCGGAGTTTTCCGACAGGTCTAGAACCTCGTCGGCGTCGAAGCCGCCGGATATCGGGCAGAGATGCCGCGCGCCGCCGAGCACATGCATCGGCGCGTAGATGCCGGCGCCATGGCTCATCGGCGCGGCATAGAGCGCCGCGTCGTCGGCCGACACCGTGTCGACATCGGCGAGATAGGAAAGCGAGGTCGCCATCAGCATGCCATGCGTGATGCGCACGCCCTTGGGATGGCCGGTCGTGCCGGACGTGTAGAACAGCCAGGCGAGATCGTCGGGCGTCCTCGGTTCCGCGACCCGACCGGGCCCGTCGGTCATGGCGAGGAAACGATCCGTCGAGATGTCGATCGGCTCGGCGTCGGTCGCTTCGGCCAGGGCCGCCCCCGGATCGGGCGTGACGAACACGATCTTCGCTCCGGCGTTTTTGATGATCCAGGCGGCTTCCTTCGCATGCAGCTTGGCATTGATCGGCGCCGCCGCCGCGCCGGCGATCCAGATGCCGTAAAGCGTGACGAGATAGTCCGGGCAATTCTTCATGAACAGCGCCACGCGGTCGCCCGGCTTCACGCCGTCTCGGCCCAGCGCCGCCGCAAGGGCGGATGCGCGGGCATGGAACGTCGCGTAGTCCGCGACGACCGTCTCGCCATGCAACAGGGCGGGACGCTCGCCGGAAACGGCGGCCGTCCGCTCAAGCCACAAGGCGAGGTTCATCAGGTTTTCACCGCTTCCAGGATCGAGCAGTAATTGGCCACGCCGGAGCCGCCCATGTTGAAGACCATGCCCGTCGATGCGCCCGGCGCCTGCATCTCCCCGGCATCGCCCGTCACCTGTCGCGAGACCATCACATGCATGGAGACGCCCGTCGCGCCGACCGGATGGCCCTTGGCCTTCAGTCCGCCCGACAGGTTCACCGGCAGCGCGCCGCCCGGATAGACCGTACCGTTCTTCAACGCCTCGACGCCACGGCCGGGCTCGGTGAGGCCCATCGCCTCGTAGATCAGCAGTTCCGCGATGGTGAAGCAGTCATGCACTTCGGCGAGATCGAGATTGTCGAGTTCGACACCCGCCGAGCGCATTGCGCGGCGGATGGCCTCGCGCGGTCCCTCGAAGGCGAGCACGTCGCGTGCCGACATCGGCAGATAATCGTTCACCTGTTCGGCGGCGCGCATCGTTACCGCGCGCGGCATGGCGGGGATGAGATCGTCCGCGACGAGCACCAGCGCTGCCGCGCCGTCGGAGACCAGTGAACAGTCGGTTTTCTTCAGCGGCGGCGCGATCATCGGATTGCGCTCGCTCTCGGTGGCGCAGAACGCCATGTCGAGCGGCTTGCGCAATTGCGCCAGCGGGTTCTTCGCACCGTTGGTGTGGTTCTTGGAGGCGATCATCGCCAGCGCCTCCGTCGCATCGCCGTAGCGCTCGAAATAGGCCTCGGCGAATTGCGCGAAGACCTGCGGGAAAGAGAGGCCCGCTTCCTCCTTCTGGTAGGAGGCATGACCGAGCGCCGCCGCGACCTCCGCCGTCGGCAGATGCGTCATCTTCTCGACGCCGATCACCAGCGCGATCTTCGCCTCGCCGGCGAGAATGGCGTTGCGCGCCGCGAAAACCGCCGCCGACCCCGAGGCGCAGGCGTTTTCCAGCCGTGTCGCGGGCTTGAACCGGAGGCCCGGATCGATCGACAGCGCCAGCGAGGCCGGAAAACCGTCCGGTACCATGCCGCCATTGAAATGACCGACCCAGATGCCGTCGATATCGTCAGCCGAAACACCGGCATGCGCGAGCGCCTCGGCGCCGGCCTCGCGGATCAGGTCTTCGAGCGACAGCGCAGAGAGCTTGCCGAACGGGGTGTGGCCCCAGCCAACGATATGAACCATGAGGTCTCCTCCTCCAATTGCACCAAGAATAAGCACTCCGGATCGAGGCGATCAATTCAATATGAAAACAGGCGGTTTGGCGCAGCGCGCCATTTGCGGCAGACAGGCCGCATGAGGAGTGACGAAATTGCCTTTCAGAATGCGCCGGTCGGGCCGGTGCTGACCGAGGACAGGGTCGTCCGGCGCTGCAACCTGCGCTTCCGCGAGATATTCGACGCGCGCAACATCGCCGAACTGGTGGTCAAGTTCTCCGGCGTGCCGCTTTGAACACACTGACGGCCCGGATCGACAAACGTATGGTGAATGCAACCGGAGGTGATTATACTTCCGCCATGCGGATAATTCTCGGATTGCTGCTCCTTGTTCTCCATGCAGGCCAGGCCGCTGCCGGCATGACGCCGGTCGGCGCGCCGAAGGAACCGGCCGAAAAGGTGGAACCGGCCGAGCAGGCCAAACTGACCGACGAGCAGAAGTTGCAGCGTCTGCTCGACCGCGTCGTCGGCCTGGACCAGCCTCTGTTCGATGCGGATGATCTTGCGCCGCCGGATTGCGAATCCGGGCGGCAGGGTGTGACGCGGGGCTTGTTCATTGCCGCAGGCAAGGGTTTCGAGATCGAGAATTTCTGGTTGCCGGGGCCGGATAACGATGTCGAACTGTTTCGAAACACGCTGGCGCTGCGCGGCGCGGACCCCGATAAACTGATCGTTGTCCGCGAAGATCAGGCGACCTATTCGGTCGTCTCCGTGGCGGCCCGCGCCCTCGCCGAGGCGACGCATTGCGGAGACAGCGTAATCGTCCAGTTCTCGGGCTTCGCGGTCGACCCGGAATACATCCCTGTACCGGACGAAGGTGTCGGGCCGTTTTCCAACGGCAGGAAGCTGGGCAATCTCGATGAATTGACCGGCGACGCCATGAAGCACGGGATAGGCGACACGATCGCCGCGGGCGGCCCCTTCGCACTTCTGAATTTTCACGCTCCCGGATATGGCGATGTCCTGAGCGCTGCCGCGCTGTCGGAATTGGTGACGGTGCTACGCAATCGCGGTGCGGACGTCTCGGTAATTCTCGACGCGCCTTCGGCGAATACCTTCCTTCTGGAAGCGCGCCAGGCGCAGATCGATCCGCGCCTCTATACGAAACTGGATCTCGAGGATCAGTGGTGCGGTCCGCAAAGGCAGCGCAGCTTCACTGCGTGCGGTGCGGCCGTGACCTGGGAGCCGACATTGCTTTCGCCCAGGGCGGGGGCGCTGACCCTGTTCTACGGAACCCAGCGCGGCGAAGCCGGACAGGAGCGGAAGCTTCCGCTCACAGCGCCGCCGAGAGACCGGAAGATATACGGCCTGTTTTCCTATCGGCTTGCGACGGCCATTGCCGTCAGCGAGCGGACGACGATCGGCGCGCTGTCCCGGCATATTTCCGAGCGGTCGGATATGGACATGCGCCGCCAGCGGTACAGGATGATAACTACCGATCCGGATCTCGACCTGATTGCGGAGGACCGCCCCGAACGCGGGCCGAAGGAGGGCCGTATCGTCATCGACACGCCGGAAACGACACGCACGGCCAGAAAGCGCACGAGGCCCGAACTCCGAGTCGCCGGCCATGTCCTGTCTCGCGGCGAACCGATTTCCGTCGAGGTCAATGGCAGGCCGGCCGTTCTGACGCCCGATCGCGGTTTCGAGGCGGAACTTGTCCTGCAGGCGGGCGTCAATGTCGTCGAGATCTTCGCCGTGACCCGCCAGAACGAGGCGATCACTCATCGTTTCGAGCTCTTCTATGAAGGCGATATCCGGGCCGTCATCGGGGAGGGCAAGCGCTATGCTGTACTGATCGCCAATCAGGACTATGCCGACGGCAGCGGCATATCCGATCTGCAGACGCCCGTCGGCGATGCCGAGGCGCTCGCTCGGGTGCTGTCGGAGCGCTACGGCTTCCAGACCGAGTTGGAACTGCCGCAGGGCGGTACGCTGGATCTCTTCCTGAAGAATGCCGGCCAGCGTGAAACCGGCCTTCTCATGGATCAGCTCTCGCAGGCGATCGGCGAGCGCGACAGCGTCGTCGTGTTCTATGCCGGCCACGGCGAATACAAGGAACGTGGCAGCGCTTACTGGTTGCCGGCCGATGCGGTGGCCAATGCCTATTCCACCTATATCGATGCCGGTGACATCACGCGGGCGCTCAACCGCATGAGGGCGAAGAACGTCCTGCTGATCTCGGACAGCTGTTATTCCGGCATGCTTCTGCGCAGCACACATCAGGACGCCGAAATGCCCGGCAACGAGGATCGCCTCCGAATGCTCCAGCGCCTCGCCGACAAGCGCTCGCGCATCGTGATTTCGTCGGGCCTCAATGAGCCGGTGCTCGACAGCGGCGGAGACGACGGCCACTCCGTTTTCGCCGATGCCCTGTTGCGGGCCTTGAGGGAGCCCGACGAGAGCGCCTTCTCCGCCCGCGAACTGTTCAACAAGGTCGTGTCCCGCGTGACCGCGCTCGCGTCGCAGACGCCCGACTTTCGCCCGATCCACGGAGCCGGGCACGACGGCGGCGATTTCGTGTTCCTCGCGCGCGACGACTGACGAAAAAGGCCCGCGCGATGGCGGGCCTTGCTCTCGTCGTTTGCGATGATCGCGGTCAGATCGCCAGGTAGTCGTGGCGCAGCTTTTCGTTTTCGAGCACCTCCTTGGCCGAGCCGTCATAGACGACCTCGCCGGTATCGAGGATGATCGCACGGTCGGCGAGTTTCAGTGCGGCGACCGCGTTCTGCTCGACGATGATCGTCGTGATGCCCGCGTTGCGGACTTCGATCAGCGCTTTCTCGATGTCGTGACGCACCACCGGCGCAAGGCCTTCATAGGGCTCGTCGAGAAGCAGGAGCTTGAGGTCGCGCGCCAGGGCGCGGCCGATCGCCAGCATCTGCTGTTCGCCGCCGGAAAGGGTCGTGCCCTCCTGCTTGCGGCGCTCCTTCAGCCGGGGGAACAGCGCGTAGATGCGCTCGTAGTCCCAGCCGAGTTCGCCCGCGATGCAGGCGAGGTCGAGATTTTCCTCGACGCTCATGCCCGGAATGATGCGCCGGTCTTCCGGGACGAGCTGGATGCCGTGAAGTGCCGCCTGGAAGGACTGCATCTTGTGAACGGGCTCGCCCTTCAGCCAGATTTCGCCGTTGCGCAGTTCCGGCGATCCGGCGCGCGCGATGGTGCGCAGCGTCGAGGTCTTGCCGGCGCCGTTGCGGCCGAGCAGGGCAAGAATCTCGCCTTCGTTGATGTCGAAGGACACGTTCTGGACGATGTAGCTGTCGCCGTAGAAGGCCTTGAGGTTGCGGACCGCGAAATATTGCGATTTCGGATCGGCCGCCTTCGGCTGGACCATTGTGGCGGGATCTGTTGCGTCCGTCATACCTGCTCCTCCCCGAGATAGGCTTCCTTGACCCTCGGGTCGTTCTTGATCTGGTCGGGCGTGCCCTGGGCGATGATGCGTCCGCCGG
The DNA here is from genome assembly GCF_965227485.1 of Oricola indica. Lineage (NCBI taxonomy): Bacteria > Pseudomonadati > Pseudomonadota > Alphaproteobacteria > Hyphomicrobiales > Ahrensiaceae > Oricola > Oricola indica. The sequence goes on along the minus strand of NZ_OZ245747.1, from coordinate 4,663,189 downwards.
CCAGCACGCTGATGCGGTCTGCCAGCGAGAACACGACATGCATGTCGTGCTCGATGATCACCTTGGTCATGCCGCCTTCCTTGATCTTCTTGAGAAGATCGATGGTGGCGTTGGTGTCGTGGCGCGCCATGCCGGCCGTCGGCTCGTCGAGCAGCAACAGCTTGGGATGCTGGATCAGGCCCATGGCGAGTTCCAGCCGCCGCTTGTCGCCGCGCGACATGCTTGTCGCCGGCGCGTTCAGTTGCGCATGCAGGCCGACGCTGTGGATCACGTCGATCGCTTCTTCGCGGATCGCCTTCTCGCCGGCAAAGGACTTGAAGGGATTGAGCTTGAAGTGGCCGTCCCGTTTCGACAGCGCCGGCACCATGACGTTTTCCAGCACGGTCAGGTCGAGGAAGACCTCCGGCGTCTGGAACACGCGGGCGACGCCGAGCTGGTTGATCTCGTGCGGCGACTTGCCGGTCAGCGTATCGCCGTCGAAGATCACCGCGCCGCGATCGGGCTTCAGGCGGCCGACGCAGACATTGAGCAGCGTCGACTTGCCGGCGCCGTTCGGACCGATGATCGCATGGGTCTCGCCCTTGCGCACGTCGAGATCGACGTCGGACAGGGCATGCAGCCCGGCAAAGCTCTTGTGGACGTCGTCGATATGCAGGACCTTGTCGGGAATACCGCTCTTGAAGCCGCGGTCGTCCTCGTCATCCCTGATGTTTTCGGCAACAGACATGATTTTCCCCTTATTCCGCGGGTTGGCCGACGGCATTGGCCTCATCGGCCTTGTCGGTCCGCTGCTTGCGGAAGATTGAAGCGATGCGACGCGCACCTTCCATCAGCCCGCCGGGCAGGAAGATGACGATCACCATGAACAGGAAGCCGAGCGTCAGGTGCCAGCCTTCGCCGACGAAGAATGAGAAGAACTCGACGAAGAAGTTCTGTAGCCCGTCCGGCAGACCCGAGAACGCCTGGTGCAGGATACCTTCGTTCCAGGAGGAGACCTTCTGCTCGGCATATTTGATCAGGCCGGCGCCCAGCACCGGACCGACAAGCGTGCCGGCGCCGCCGAGGATCGTCATAAGAACGACTTCGCCCGACGCCGTCCACTGCATGCGCTCGGCACCCGCGATCGGGTCGGTGACCGCCAGCAGCGAACCGGCGAGGCCCGCATACATGCCCGAGATCACGAAGGCCGAGATCAGGTAGGGGCGGGTGTGGATGCCGGTGTAGTTCAGCCGGTTCTGGTTCGACTTGATCGCCTTGAGCATCATGCCGAAATTCGACTTGGTGATGCACATCGCGATGAAGAAGCAGATGATCAGCAGCACGGCGCAGAAATAGAAGCCCGGATAGCCGCTCATCTTCATGCCGAAGAAATTGGTGATCGGCACGCCGATTTCCTGGATACCCATCGCCTGGTCGATCAGGCGCACGTCGCCGTCACGCAGCGAGACCGCCGCGCTGTCGCGGATCGCGCGGACCTGAAGGCCGGTTTCGCCGTTGGTGATCGGCGTGAGCACCGAATAGGCGAGGTTGTAGCTCATCTGCGCGAAGGCCAGCGTCAGGATCGAGAAGTAGATGCCCGAACGCCGGAGCGACACGTAGCCGATCAGGAAGGCGAACACCGCCGCCATGCCCACCGACAGGATGACCGCCGGAAGCACGTTCATCGTCAAGAGCTTGAACGACCACACCGACACGTAGGAGCCGATGCCGATAAACGCGGCGTGGCCGAAGGACAGGTAGCCGGTCAGGCCGAACAGGATGTTGAAGCCGATCGCGAAGATGCCGAAGATCGCGATCTTCTGCAGCAGGTCCGGATAGGCGGCGCCAATGGGCTGCAGGGCCCATGGCAGGACGAGGATGATGATGGCGAACCCGATCAGCAGGAGCCAGTCGTTGCGTGTGAAAGTCGATAGCATGTCTTAGTCCTCCATCACGCCCTTGCGTCCCATCAGCCCGCGCGGCAGCGTGAGCAGGATAATGACGGCAACGAGATAGATGATGATCTGGTCGATACCGGGCAGGATGGATTTCACCTCGTTCATAGAGGCAAAGCTCTGAAGGATGCCGAGCAGGAAGCCGGCCAGGACGGCGCCGGAAAGCGATCCCATGCCGCCGACGACCACGACCACGAAGGACAGGACCAGGAAGTCCATCCCCATATGGTAGTCGGGCGGCAGAACCGGCGTGTACATCGCGCCGGCCACACCCGCCACGGCCGCGGCAAGCCCGAACACGATCGTGAAGCGGCGCTGGATGTTGATGCCGAGGAGCCCGACCGTCTCGCGGTCCTGCATGCCGGCGCGCACGACCATGCCGAAAGTGGTGAATTGCAGGAAGGCGAAGACGCCGAAGATCACGAGCGCCGAGAAGACGAAATAGATAAGCCGCCACCACGGATAGATGACGTTGTCGCCAAGCCCGATCCATGCGCCGACATTCGCGGCGCCGGCAAAAGCGTCAGGGGCCGACTGCGGAATCGGATTGGCGCCGAAATAGTGGCGCACCAGTTCCTGCAGGATAATGGCGAGACCGAAGGTGACGAGGATCTGGTCGGCATGCGGTCGCTTGTAGAAATGCTTGATCAGGCCGCGTTCCATGATCACGCCGACAATGCCCATGACCACGATGGCGAGCAGGATCGACATCGGAACCGACCATTCCAGCAGGAAATTGCTGACATCGGCGCCGAACCATTGCTGCAGGTAGGGAATCTTCTCCTTCAGCGGATTGCCGAGGAAGTCCACCTCGGTTTCGCTCACCCGCTCGAACGAGATGTTGAAGATCCGGTTGAGTGTCACCGCGCAGAAAGAGCCCATCATGAAGAGGGCGCCATGCGCGAAATTGACGACACCGAGCGTTCCGAAAACCAGCGTCAGGCCAAGCGCGATCAGCGCGTAGGCGCCGCCCTTGTCCAGTCCGTTCAGAATCTGAAGGAATATTGCATCCATAACGATATACCGCCGAAATGGTCCGACGGCTCCTCCCGTTCGGACCTTGATTGTACCCTGTTGCCAACCGGCCGCCAAACAGGCGGCCGGTTGTTCTTGTGCAGAAGGTGAGGCTTACGCCGCGCCGTCGTTGTACGGGCCCAGCTCGCCGCCGAGCAGATCGACGGGGTATTCAACCTGGGCGCGCGGCGTGACTTCCACCACTTCCAGAAGGTCGAACGGCGATGACGGGTTTTCCTTACCCTTCACGACCAGAACGTCCTTGAAGCACTGGTGGTCTTCGGCGCGGTACAGGACCGGACCGTTGCCGAGGCCGTCGAACTCGAAGCCCTCGAGAGCGGCACCGACCGCGCTCGGGCGGAAGGTTTCGGCACGCTGGCAGGCATCGGCGTAGAGGATCGCCTGGCAGTAGCAGGTGTGCGCGGCCTGGGACGGCGGGAAGCCGTACTTCTCACCGAACGACTTGACGAAGGCCTTGGAGGCGTCGTCCTGCAGGGACCAGTGCCAGTTCGTCGAACCGAAGATGCCCTTCGCGGCATCGCCAGCGCCCTGCACCATGAGGCGCGAGTAGAGCGGAACGACGATCACGAAGTCCTTGCCGTTGACCTGCTTGTCGCGGAGGCCGAACTGGACGGCCTGGGTCAGCGAGTTGACCATGTCCTTGCCGTAGTGGTTCAGCACCAGCGTATCCGCGCCGGAATTGAGGATCGGCGTGATGTACTGCGAGAAGTCGCCCGCGCCGACAGGCGTGCGGACAGCTGCCACAGTTTCCCAACCGAAGGGCTCGGTGTATTTCTGCATCGAGCCTTCCTGGCTCCAGCCCCAGGTGTAGTCGGCGGTCAGGTGATACACCTTGCGGTCACGGCCGTAATTCTTCTCGAGGATCGGTGCCAGCGCGGCGCCGCTCATCTCGGTGTTGAAGAAGTGACGGAAACCGTTGGCGCGCTTGTCCTTGCCGGTCGTGTCGTTGGAGTGGGTCAGGCCGGCCATGAAGATGACGCCGGCTTCCTGGCAGAGGCCCTGGACGGCGATGGCGACGCCCGAGGACGAACCGCCGGTGATCACGACAGCGCCGTCATTCTCGATCATGCGCTTGGCCGATGCGCGAGCCGCATCCGACTTGGTCTGCGTATCGCCGGTCACGAAGGCGACCTTCTTGCCGTTGACGCCACCCGTCAGAGCTTTCGACGAGAAGGTGTCCAGCATGCCGCCACCGCCGGCATTGATGTGTTCGACGGCGAGTTCGTATGCACGAAGCTCGTCGGCGCCCTCATCGGCGTAGGCGCCGGTCTGCGGCACGTTGAAACCGAAAGTGACCGTGTCACCGGTCGGGGCGTTGCGATAGTCGTTGCTCTGCGCGAGCGCGCCGCGGGTAAAGAAATACGGTGTTGCCAGCGCCACGGATGCGGCGCCGCCGTATTTAAGTACGGAACGGCGATTGACGATGAGTTTCTTGCTCATAGGGCTCCTCCCAAAGAGTGAACTTGTTTCCGGATAAAGAACTTCCGGGAAAACCCGGCCGGAGCGTCGTAAGTAACGGATCGTCCGCAACCGCCGCAATTATCCATTGTGCGTACAGACCGCCGCAAAAAGACTCTCGATCTGCTGCAGCTGCCCAATTTTTTGGCAGTTTTGCGCCGTATCGTCGTGTTGCATCGATACTGTTCGCGGAAGTCCTTCCGCCAGATCGCTCCCGAATTCGCTCGGTAAGGTGTGTTTGACGCCTTCCCGCAATTGATTCTCAACGCCCGGGTCGTGCGAATGCCGAGACCTATGTGCGCGCTGTCCGGCTATCTCATCGCGATGAAGGACCCCGATATTGCGGAAGAAGGCGCGACCCGAGACGTCTTCGAAGCGCCGGCGCGGGATTACACAAAAGCCTGATGGATGCCGCTCTCGACCTGAAGTCGGTGCTGCTCAGCCGGTCCGGATTCGACGCTTGCACCATGCTCCCATATGTGAATATATTATTTACATAAGAATTTGGGAGGAATCATGGGAACCCCTTTTGCACCCACGGTCGGGGTGTCCAGCACGCATCCGTCGGATATGCCCGGCGATCACGCGGACATCCCCGTGTGGAATTCGGAGAACTGGTTCTACGAGGACTGGCAGCCCGGCCACCGCATTCGCTCCCTGCGGCGCACGATCGCCGAGGGCGAGAGCCACCTGTTCAATACGCTGGTGGTCGATATCCACCCCTATGTGCAGGACCAGAATTTCGCCGAAAGCGACGGCATATTCGGCCGCAGGCTGGTGGCCGGGGCTTTCGTGTTTTCCGCCGGGCTCGGGCTGGTGGCCACCAATTGCATCAACGCCTTTTCATACGGCTACGACAAGCTGCGCTTCATCAAGCCGGTCTTTATCGGTGATACGATCTACACGATCCGGACCAACCTCGACAAAAAGCCGAAATACGAGGAGATGGGGCTCATCCGCGCGTCCTATGAAGTGTTCAAGGGCGAGGGCGAACTCGTCCTCTACTGCGAGCATCTTCAAACCGTGAAATACCGCAGCCCGGCTGATTTCGCGGAACAGGTGGAACGCAAGAGCGAACAGAAAGCACCATGACAACCAGTTCCGATTTGCCGCTTGCCGGGCTCGTCGTGCTCGACATGAGCCAGTTTCTGTCGGGCCCCTATGCGACATTGCGCCTGCAGGATCTCGGCGCGCGAGTTATCAAGATCGAGCGCCCGGGCGCGGGCGACCTTTCCCGCACGCTCTATCTCAGCGACACCGAGATCGGCGGGGATTCGACGATTTTCCACGCCATCAATCGCGGCAAGGAAAGCCTTGCAGTCGACCTGAAGAATCCCGCCGACCTCGCCCGCCTCAAGAGCCTGATCGCCAAAGCTGATGTGCTTGTCCAGAATTTCCGGCCAGGCGTTATCGAGCGTATCGGGCTCGACTATGAAACCGTCCGCGCGATCAATCCGCGCCTCGTCTATGGCTCGATCAGCGGCTATGGCGAGGAGGGGCCGTGGGTCAAGCGGCCGGGACAGGACCTGCTGGCCCAGGCGCGGTCCGGGGTCATGTGGCTGAGCGGGGATGATGGCGACGGCCCGGTGCCGATGGGCCTTGCTGTCGGCGACATGTTCGCCGGGGCAGCACTGGCGCAGGGGCTGCTCGCCGGCCTCGTCAAACGCGGCATGACGGGCGAGGGCAGCCATGTCCAGACGAGCCTGCTGGAGGCCCTGGTCGATTTCCAGTTCGAGGTCCTGACAACTTATCTCAATGACGGGCGGCGCATGCCGAAACGGTCCGGCTTTCGCAGCGCGCATGCCTATCTCTCCGCGCCCTATGGCGTCTACGAGGCGAAGAATGGCTTCATCGCCATCGCGATGACGCCGATTTCGCGGCTGCGCGACCTGATGGGGCTGGAATCGCTCGATCCCTATTGCGCTGATCCGGCCAGTTGGTTCACCGCGCGAGACGACATCAAGAAGCTCATCGCCGGCGCGATTGCGACGAAGACGGTGGACGCGTGGATGCAGATCTTCGAACCCGCCGATATCTGGTGCTCGCCGGTGCTCGACTGGGACGATCTGATGGAAAGCGAGGGCTTCAACGTTCTCGACCTCCTCCAGACGGTCGAACGCGAGGACAATGTTTCGATCATGACGACGCGTTCGCCGATCCGGGTCAATGGCGAACGGCCGGCCGTCGTCCGCGCCGCGCCGCGCGTCGGCGAGCATACGGCGGCGATCGTCGAGGAGTTCGGTCTTTGAGCGACATCCGCCTGAAAGGTATGACGTGGAGCCATCCGCGCGGCTACGATCCGATGATCGCCTGCTCGCGCCTCTGGGCGGAGAAGACCGGGGTTCACATCGACTGGGACAAGCGCTCGCTGCAGGACTTCGAATCCTACCCGGTCGAGGATCTGGCGCGATCCTACGACCTGATCGTTATCGACCATCCTCATGTCGGCGAGATCACCGCGCAGAACTGCCTGGTCCCGCTTGATCGGCACGGCACGGGCGAGGCGCGGGAGAGGCTTGCGGCAGGAAGCGTCGGGGGCTCCTATGAAAGCTATGAATGGGAGGGCCATCAATGGGCCTTTCCCATCGATGCCGCGGCGCAGGTGCAGGCCTGGCGTCCGGACCTGATCGGGGTGGCGCCCACTCGCTTCGACGCGGTGATGGACCTTGCCGCCAAAGGCAGGGTGATGATCCCGATGCGGCCGCCGCATTCGCTGATGACGTTCTATACGCTTGCGGCCAATCTCGGCACGCCCTGCGCGACCGAAGGCCCGGGCGACCTGATCGCGCCGGATGACGGGGGGCGGGTCTACGAGGCAATCGCCGGCCTGATGCGCCACGTGCCGGACGCGTGTTACGCGATGGACCCGATCGCGGTCTTCGAGCGGGTCTGCGAGGCGGATAGCGGGATCGCCTGCATTCCGTTCATCTACGGCTATGTCAATTACGGCCTTGCGGGCTTCCGACCGAACCGGCTCGCCTTCTCGGATATTCCGGATGCGGGCGGGACCGGGCCGGTCGGCTCTGCGCTCGGCGGCACGGGCATCGCGGTATCGGCGTTCTCGGATCGCATTATCGAGGCCGCCGAATTCGCCTACTGGATCGCGAGCGGCGAGGTGCAGCGCGGACCGTTTGCTGCCGCCGGCGGACAGCCGGGCCATGCGGACGGATGGGACGACGAGACGGTCAATGCGGCGACCAGTGATTTCTATCGCAACACACGCCGCACGCTCGACAATGCCTGGATACGGCCGCGCCACAAGGGCTACATGGCATTCCAGGCAGCGGCGTCGGAGCGTTTGAACGAGGGACTTCTCGCCGGCGAAGCAGGCGCGTCGGTCATCGCCGACATCAATGCGATGTTCGCAAAGAGCTTCGGCGCGTGAAATTCAGCTTCTGATTGAAACATCAGCAACGGAATGCGCATTCGAGCCAAAGGCGAGAGGCGGCGCATTGTGATTCCGTTATAATCTGAAGTGCGCCAGCCGCTCGCTATAGGCTCCAGATCCGCCGGGCGTTTTCCGAGAGCAGTTTGCGGCGCTCGTCTTCGCTTGCGCCTTCAAGCAGCGCATGGGTTGCCGCGACCCATGCCATCAGGCCGCCGCCGAGTGTACAGACCGGCCAGTCGCTGCCCCAGACCACGCGGTCCCAGCCGAAGCTTTTGATCGTATGTTCGACCCAGGGGCGCAGCGTGTCCGCGATCCAGGTCTCCGCGTCCGCATAGGCGACGACACCGGAGACCTTCGCGACCACATTTGGCCGTTTCGCGAGCTCGGCGATCCCGTCCTGCCAGGGCTGGCGCGCGTCGCCCGCGATGTCCGGCACGCCGCAATGATCAAGGATGAAGGTGACGTCCGGCGCGAGATCGGCAAGCGCGATGGCCTTGTCCAACTGGCGGGGCAGGACGCAGAGATCGAAGGTCAGACCGGTGCCGGCAAGCAGCTTGATGTTCTCTCGAAACCGGGCGCCCTCCGACAGGTCGTCTTGCATGACGTGCAGCACGCGGCGGAAGCCCTTGACCAGCGGATTGGCCTGCTGACGTTCCAGATAGGCGGGAAAGCCCTCGTCTTCCGGACGGCAGGAGGCGATGGCTGCAACGATCAGGCTGTTCGGGCGGTCGGCGAGCGTGCCGACATAGGCTGTCTCGTCCTCGATCCTCTCGGGCGCGACATCGACTTCCATGTGGAATGTCGCGTCGATACCGGCCCGCCGCGCCTCGAGCTTATAGTCGTCATAGGTCCAGTTCCGGTTCAGAGGTTCGACTCCGGCGAGCCACGGATAGTCGAGGGCTGTCTGGTCGATGACGTGCAGATGGGTGTCGACGATCATGGTGCTTCCTCCTCGCGAGCCGTGTCGCCAATATGCTCCCACAGGAGAATAGATTATTCAAATAAGAATTTATGCGGTCTGTTTCGTGCCCGCCCCGGCCAGTTCGGAGAGCTGCCGTGTCGTCTTGGTGAGTATCTCCAGCGTCTCGGTGATGTCGGGCGCCTGGGGCACGTTGACCAGCGTGATATAGGGGATCGTCAGCGACGCGATGGCGCGTCCGTCCGGTCCGAGAATGGGGGCCGAGAGGTTGTAGACGCCGGCCGTCTGCGCGCTCGGCATCATCTCGTAGCCGCGTTCGCGAATCTGGTCGAGCCGGTCGAAGAACTCCTTCGCCATCGTCGGATGCTCGGTGCTGCGCGAGTACTCGTTGATCATCATCAGCCGCTCTTCCTGCGACCTGAAGGCCAGCAGGACGTGACCGGAGCCTGTGTCGTAGAGACTGATATGGGAGCCGACGCGGATCGAAATGCCCCAGTAGCCGGGGGCTTCGAGCTGGGCGACGACGACCACCGAACCGCGGTCGAAGACGGCGAGCTGGTTCGCCTGCCGGGTTTCCTCGGCCAGTTCGCGCATGAAGGGCGTCGCGAAGGACACCAGCCGGCGCACCGGCGCATGCGACTGCGCCAGGCCGAACAGCTTCAGCGTCAGCGAGTAGCGGTCGCCGTCGATACGGGTGACATAGCCACGGCGCACGAGACGATCGAGCATGCGGTAGAATTCGTTGGGGCTGCGGCCGAGCCGCTTGGCGATCTCGGCCTGGGTGAGGCCGCCGTCGATATCGGCAAGCAATTCCAGGATATCGAGACCCTTGTCGAGGGCGGGAGCCCTGTAGCGGTCGTCTTCCTGTTCCATGCTTTTCTCCGTGAATGCGATCATTCATATACGCATACAAAATCCAAATAACAATCAAGGAATACCTTGACCGCCAGTGAAGAAGGTGTTTGTATATGAATGAACCACTCATCAGTGAGGGTTTGGGCGGATCGCCCATCATGATCAAACGTCTCGGGAGGAGGCTCATGAACAAGCTATTGGCCGGCGTATCCGCCGGTGTCCTCGCATTGGTTGCCGGCGGGGCTGCGCTCGCGCAGGATTTGCCAGGCAAATTCGAAGGCGTCACCATCGATGCCAAGCTGATCGGCGGTCAGCAATATGAAAACCTCTATTCGCGTATCGCGGATTGGGAAGCCGCGACCGGCGCAAAGGTCAACGTCATCTCCAAGAAGAACCACTTCGATCTCGACAAGGAGATCAAGTCGGATATCGCCGTCGGCGCCGTGAACTGGTGCGTCGGCTCCAACCACTCATCTTTCGCGCCGCAATATCCGGGCATCTATACCGACCTGAACGCGCTGCTTCCGGCTGAAGAGATCGACGCCTATGTCGATGCCAACATCGCCGCCTCGACACTCGACGGCAAGCTGGTGATGCTGCCGCGCGCGCAGTTCGACGTCTCGGCGCTGTACTACCAGAAGGACATCTACGAGAACGAGGACAACAAGGCCGCGTTCAAGGAGCAGTACGGCTACGATCTCGCGCCGCCGGACACCTGGGAGCAGGTGACCGACCAGGCCAAGTTCTTCGCCAATCCGCCGGACTTCTACGGCACGCAATATGCCGGCAAGGAAGAGGCCATCAATGGCCGCTTCTACGAGATGCTGCGCGCCGAGGGCGGCGAGTATCTCGACGCCGACGGCCGTCCGGCCTTCAACTCCGAAGCCGGTGTTCGCGCTCTGAACTGGTTTGTCGACCTCTACTCTGCAAAGGCGGTTCCCGCCGGCACGACCAACTATCTCTGGGACGATCTCGGTCAGGGCTTTGCCTCCGGCACCGTGGCGATCAACCTGGACTGGCCGGGCTGGGCAGGCTTCTTCAACGATCCGGGCGCATCCAAGGTTGCCGGCAATGTCGGCGTCGTGGCGCCGCCCAAGGGGTCCTCGGGCGCACGCACCGGCTGGTCGGGCCATCACGGCTTTTCGGTCACCGAGAGCTGCGAGAACAAGGAAGCGGCCGCGTCGCTCATCTGGTTCCTCACCAACGAGGACAGCCAGAAGCTCGAAGCCGCCGCCGGTCCGCTGCCGACGCGGGACGCCGTCTGGGACTGGGTGATTGCCGAGGCCGCGGACGATCCGTATCGCAAGGAAGTGCTGCAGGCCTTCCAGGAAGCCGCCAAGGGTGCCTATCCGGTTCCCCAGTCGCCGTCCTGGATCGAGATTTCCAACGCCGTCTATCCGCAGCTTCAGGCCGCGATCCTCGGCGACAAGACCACGCAGCAGGCGCTCGACGACGCGGCTGCCGAGGCCCAGGAAATCCTTGAGGACGCCGGAGAGCTTTAAGCTTCCTCCCGAAAGGGCGCGGCTCGGTCGCGCCCTTTTCCCTTGACCGGACCGCCGGGCCAAAGACACTGGCGACCGCCCGCATCCCACGCGAAAAGAACACGAGGAAACAATGAGAGGGTGGAAGCCCGCGCCGCATGTGCTCCTGCTTTTGCCGGCTTTCATCGTGCTGGCGGCAGTGGTCGTGGTGCCGCTTATGCTGTCGCTCTATTCGAGCTTCACGCCGTTCCGGCTGACGCGGCCGGATTCGATTTATACCTTTATCGGTTTCCGCAACTATGAGCGCCTGCTGACCGACAAGGACTTCTGGATCGCCTTCGGGCGCACCGTCCTTCTGCTCACCTTCGCGCTCAACCTCGAGATGGTGCTGGGTCTTCTTCTGGCCCTACTGGTCGAGAAGGCCTCTCGCGGACAGCGGATCCTGCGCACCATCATGATGTTTCCGATGATGTTCTCGCCGATCCTCGTCGGCTTCCAGTTCAAGTTCATGTTCAATGACAATATCGGTCTCGTGAACAACGCCCTGCAGTCGCTCGGCCTGACCGATCGGGCGATACCGTGGCTCATCGATGGGCAACTGGCTTTCATCTCCATCCTGATCGCTGAAATCTGGTCCTCGACGGCGGTCTTCGCGATCTTCATTCTCGCGGGCCTGATGGCCATGCCGCGCGAACCGCTCGAAGCGGCCAAGGTCGATGGCTGCACGCCCTTGCAGAGCTTCCGCTATGTGACGTGGCCCTTCGTCATGCCCTTCGCCTTCATCGCGATGACCATCCGCTCGCTCGATATCGCGCGCGCCTATGACATCGTGAAGATCATGACCGATGGCGGCCCTGCCGGCCGCACGGAAATCCTCTGGACGCTGATCGCGCGAACCGCCTATTCCGATGCCCGCATGGGCCTCGCCAACGCCATGGGCTATATCGCGATCCTTCTGTCGATCCTGTTCACGCTGCTGTTCTTCCGGCAGCTCGCAAAAGCCCGCCAGCAAGTCGGCGCGGAGTGGTGACCATGGACGAGAACGCCGGACATCGCCTCAAACGCAGCCTCCTGAAGGCCGCTCATCTGATCGGACTGTTCCTGGCCATGGCGATCATCTGCCTGCCGGGTTTCTGGATCGTGCTGTCGTCTTTGCGCCCGACCGTGGAAATCATGGCCAAGCCGCCGGTCTGGATTCCCAACGAGATTTCGTTCGACGCCTATATCGCGATGTTTTCCGGTGTCGGGCAGGGCGGAATCCCGGTTCTGGAGTATTTCCGCAACTCGGTGATCATCTCGGTCACCTCGACCGTCATCGCGCTCGCGGTGGGTATGGCCGGCGGTTACGCCTTCGCGCGCTACCGTTTTCGCGGCAAGACGGCGATCTTCCTCGGCTTCATGCTGACGCGCACCGTGCCGGGCATCGCATTGTCGCTGCCGCTGTTTTTCGTCTATGCGAAGCTTGGCATCATCGACACCCATTTCGGCATGATTCTCGCCTATGTGGCGCTCAACGTCCCGTTCACGGTGTGGCTGATCGACGGCTTCTTCCGCCAGGTCCCGCGCGACCTCGCCGAAGCCGCCCAGATCGACGGCTGCACGCGCTGGCAGGCTTTCTGGCAGGTCGAATTCCCGCTGGCGCGCCCGGGCATCGCATCGGCCGGCATCTTCGCCTTCCTGATCTCGTGGAACGAATTCGCCCTGGCGTCGCAGCTGACGCGGTCGACCAATTCCAAGACGCTGCCGGTCGGCCTGCTCGACTACACCGCCGAATTCACCATCGACTGGCGCGGCATGTGCGCGCTCGCCGTGGTGATGATCATCCCGGCGCTCACACTCACTTTCATCGTTCAGAAACACCTCGTCTCCGGTCTCACCTCCGGCGCGGTGAAGGGATAGACATGGCTACCGTATCGCTGAAGAACCTGGTCAAGAAATACGGAAGTCTCGAGGTGGTGCATTCCATCAACCTGGAGGTCCAGGACCGTGAATTCATCGCTCTTGTTGGCCCCTCCGGGTGCGGCAAGTCGACCTCGCTGCGCATGATCGCCGGGCTGGAGGACATCACCGGCGGCGAGATCCGTATCGGCGACCGCAAGGTGAACGACCTGCCGCCGCGCCAGCGCAACATCTCGATGGTGTTCCAGTCCTATGCGCTCTATCCGCATATGAGCGTGGCCGAGAATATGGGCTTCTCGCTCAAGATCGCGGGCCGCTCGCAATCGGAGATCGACGCGGCCGTGGCGCAGGCGGCTCAGACGCTCGGGCTGGAGACCATGCTGGAACGGCGTCCCTCGCAATTGTCCGGCGGACAGCGCCAGCGCGTCGCCATGGGCCGCGCCATCGTGCGCGATCCCGATGTCTTCCTGTTCGACGAGCCGCTCTCCAATCTTGACGCCAAGCTGCGCATGCAGATGCGCACCGAGATCAAGAAGCTGCATGCCAAGGTCCAGTCCACGGTCATCTACGTGACCCACGATCAGGTCGAGGCGATGACGCTCGCCGACCGGATCGTCATCATGCGCGACGGCCATATCGAACAGGTCGGCGCGCCGGAGGAAGTCTTCCAGCGGCCGGAAACCCGTTTCGTCGCGGGGTTCATCGGTTCGCCGACCATGAATTTGCAGGAGGCGAGCGTCGATGACGGCAAGCTCGCCTTCGCCAATGGCGACACGCTGCCTTTGCCGGCCGAGTTTCGCGATGCGGTAACAGCGGGGCAGAAGGTCGTGTTCGGCCTTCGTCCGGACGATCTCTATCCGGCCGGTCACGGCATCCATTCCGGCGAGGCGCATGACGTGCACACGGCTTCTGTGCCGGTGTCGATCACGGAACCGCTCGGCAACGAAACCCTCGTCTTCGCCGAATTCGCGGGCGAGGACTGGATCGCCCGAATGCTCAATCCCAGGCCGTTGCAGCCGGGTCAGACCGTCGATCTCAGCTTCGACCTCAGCCAGGCGCATCTGTTCGACGCCGAAACCGGGAAGACCCTGAGGAGGTAGGGCGATGGCGCGTATCGAAAAAGTCGAGCTTCGCATGGTCGACCTGGTTCCAAAGGTCAGGCGCACCGATGCGATACAGAGCTTCGTCAGCCAAGAAACGCCGATCGTGACGATCACGGATTCCGATGGCGCGGTCGGCACCGGCTACAGCTACACGATCGGCACCGGCGGTTCGTCGGTCATGCGCCTTCTGGTCGATCATCTCGCACCGCGCCTGATCGGCCGCGACGCAGACATGATCGAGGGCATATGGCACGAACTCGAATTCGCCACCCACGCGACCACGATCGGTGCGATCACCTCGATCGCGCTCGCTGCCGTCGATACGGCGCTTTGGGACCTGCGTGCGCGCAAGCAGGGGCTGCCGCTGTGGAAACTCGCCGGCGGGGCCAAGGATCGCTGTCCGCTCTACACCACCGAGGGCGGCTGGCTGCATATCGAAACGCAGGCGCTTGTCGATGATGCGCTCGACGCGAAGTCGAAGGGCTTCACCGGATCGAAAATGAAGATCGGACGGCCGCACGGGTCGGAGGATTTCGAGCGGCTGTCAGCGGTGCGCGCCGCCGTCGGCGACGGCTACGAGATCATGACGGACTGCAATCAGGGCTTTACCGTCGACGAGGCGATCCGCCGTGCCGATCGGTTGCGCGAACTCGATCTCGCCTGGTTCGAGGAACCGCTTCCCGCTGACGACATCGACGGTCATGTCCGCCTTTCCCGATCGACCGCGACGCCGATCGCCATTGGCGAGTCGCTCTACTCGATCCGCCATTTCCGCGAATACATGCAGAAGGGCGCCTGTTCGATCGTGCAGGTCGATGTCGGTCGAATCGGGGGCATCACCCCGTGGCTGAAGGTTGCGCACGCGGCCGAGGCCTTCGATATTCCCGTCTGCCCGCATTTCCTGATGGAACTGCATGTCAGCCTGACCTGCGCCGTGCCGAACGGCAAATATGTCGAATACATCCCGCAACTCGACGACCTGACGTCCAGCCGCATGGCCATCGAGGACGGTCACGCGCTGGCCCCGTCCGAACCGGGCATCGGCATCGACTGGGACTGGGACGCGCTGCGGGCAAAGAGCATCCCCGAATTCACGACGACGGTCACGCAACGGGAGGAGTAAGCCATGCAGCGTATGGGAATGGTGATCGGCCTGAAGCCGGAGAAGGTCGCGGAATACAAGCGCCTGCACGCGGCGGTCTGGCCGGAGATCCTCGACATGATCTCCCAATGCAACATCCGCAACTATTCGATTTTCCTCAAGGAGCCGGAAAACCTGCTCTTCGGCTATTGGGAATATCACGGTTCGGATTTCGCCGCAGACGCCGCCAAGATGGCCGCCGATCCGAAGACGCAGGAATGGTGGGACGTTTGCATGCCCTGTCAGGAGCCGTTCGAAACCCGTGCGGACGGCGAATGGTGGGCGATGATGGAGGAGGTCTTCCATCATGACTGAGCGTTTCGATCCCAAGACGCTGCGCCAGTCCTGGCCGCTGCCCGCCGATCCGCGCCCCATCGTCACCTTCGGCGCGGGTTCCATCGTCAGTGACGCGCATTTTCCCGCCTACAAGAAGGGCGGGTTCCCGGTCGCGGGCCTTTACGATCCGGATATCGAGAAAGCCGAAAAGCTTGCCTCCGAATGGGGCGTGAAGGCGTATTCCTCCATCGAGGAAGCGGCGGCAGAGCCCGGAGCGATCTTCGATCTGGCGACGCCGCCCAAGGTTCATGCCGACGTTCTGCGCGCCTTGCCGGACGGCGCGGCCGCCCTGATCCAGAAGCCGATGGGCTCCGACCTCGCCGGCGCGACGGAGATCCTCAAGATCTGCCGCGAGAAGGACTTGAAGGCCGCGGTCAATTTCCAGCTCCGCTTCGCGCCGATGATGCTGGCCCTGAAGGACGCCATCGCGAAAGGGTGGCTCGGCGAGGTCGTCGATTTCGACGCCTGGCTGGCGCTGGCGACGCCGTGGGAGTTGTGGGCCTTCCTGAAGGGCCTGCCGCGCATCGAGATCACCATGCACTCGATCCATTACCTGGATCTCATTCGCCAGATCCTCGGCGACCCGCAAGGGGTCCACGCGAAATCGCTCGGTCATCCGAGCCACGATATGGCGCAGACTCGCACCAGCGCGATCCTCGACTATGGCGACACGGTGCGTTGCGCGCTGTCGATCAATCACGACCACAAATTCGGCCGCAAATACCAGGCCTGCGAGTTCCGCGTCTGCGGAACCGAAGGCGCGGCCTATCTGCAACTCGGCGTCAATCTCGACTATCCCCATGGCGAGCCGGATATACTGGAGATTCATCCGAAGGGCGGCGACGCGTGGGTTTCCGTGCCTCTCGAAGGGGCGTGGTTTCCTGACGCCTTTGTCGGCCGCATGGCCAATCTCCAGCGCTTCGTATCCGGCGAGGATGCCGAGCTGGTGAGCTCGGTCGAGGACGCCTGGAACACGATGGCGCTCGTCGAGGCCGCCTACACCTCCTCCGCAGCGCCCGCGACACCGCTTGAACAAAGACCCTGACGATGGAACAGACGATCTATTTCGAGGACTACGAACTCGGCCATGAGCGCATGACCTATGGCCGCACGATCACGGAAACCGACTTCGTGGTCCATGCCGGCCATACCGGCGATTTCTTCCCGCATCACATGGATGCCGAGTTCATGAAGACGCAGCCTTTCGGCCAGCGCATCGCCCACGGCACGATGGTCTTTTCCATCGGGGTCGGGCTGACGGCGAGCGTCATCAATCCGGTGGCGTTTTCCTATGGCTATGACCGGCTGCGTTTCGTCAAGCCGGTCTTCATCGGCGACACGATCCGCTCCCGCGTGACGATCGTCGCCAAGGATGACGATCCGAAACGTCCGGATGCCGGCCGCGTTGTCGAGCGCACGGAAGTTCTCAACCAGCGTGACGAGGTCGTTCTCGTCGCCGATCACATTCACATCGTGGAACGCAAGAACAAGCCCGCCTGACGGGCCGACGGAGACGACATGACGGATTGGGTCAAGGACAAGACCGTATTGGTGACAGCGGCCGGGCAGGGGATCGGACGCGCCACGGCGCTGGCCTTCGCCGCTGCCGGTGCGCGCGTGGTCGCGACCGATATCAACGAGACGACGCTGGCGGAACTGGCCGGCGAGACGGGGATCGAAACCCGCAGGCTCGACGTGTTGAAGGATGACGATGTCCGCAACGCCGTCGCGGAGACGGGCCCCGTGGATGTGCTGTTCAACGGCGCCGGCTTCGTCCATGCCGGGTCGATCATGGAGATGAAGGACGAGGAGTTCGATTTCGCCATCGATCTCAACGTCCGCTCGATGATCAGGACAATCCGCGCGGTGCTTCCTTCGATGCTGGAGCGCGGCGGCGGATCGATCATCAACATGGCGTCCGTCGCAAGCTCCATGAAGGGCGTTCCGAACCGCTTCGCCTACGGCACCACCAAGGCCGCCGTGATCGGCCTCACCAAGGCCGTGGCTGCCGACTATGTCGGCCAGGGGATCCGCTGCAATGCGATCTGCCCCGGCACGGTGGAAAGCCCGTCGCTTCACGATCGCATGCGGGCCCAGGGCGATTTCGAAACCGCCCGCGCGGCCTTCATTGCGCGCCAGCCGATGGGCCGCATCGGCACGCCGGAGGAAATCGCCGACCTGGCGCTGCACCTCGCCAACGCGACCTACACGACCGGCCAGGCCTACGCCATCGATGGCGGCTGGACGATCTGACAACGCCTGAAGGACGTAATCCCGTGACGAAAATCACCGGCCTCAAGACATTCGATCTTCGCTTCCCGACGTCGCAGAACCTCGATGGGTCGGACGCGATGAACCCGGATCCGGACTATTCGGCCGCCTATGTCGTGCTGACGACGGACACGGACGGGCTGGAAGGCCATGGGCTGACCTTCACCATCGGTCGCGGAAACGAGATCTGCGTCGCGGCGATCGAGGCCATGCGCCATCTCGTCGTCGGTCTGGACCTCGACTGGATAATCGAAAACCCGGGCCGCTTCTGGCGTCATGTCACCTCCGACAGTCAGTTGCGCTGGATCGGCCCGGACAAGGGCGCGATGCATTTGGCGACGGGGGCGATCGTCAACGCGGTTTGGGACATGATGGCCAAACATGAAGGCAAACCCGTCTGGAGGCTGGTGGCCGAGATGAGCCCGGAAGAAATCGTCGATATCGTCGACTTCCGCTATCTGACCGACGCCATCACGCGCGAGGAGGCTCTGGCGATCCTCAAGGCCGCCGAGCCGGGCAAGGCGGACCGGATCGCGAAGCTCGAGGCGAGCGGCTATCCCTGTTACACGACCTCGGCCGGCTGGCTCGGCTATCCCGACGAAAAGCTGCGCCGTCTGTGCCGCGAGGCGGTGGAGGCCGGCTACACCCATGTGAAGCTGAAGGTCGGGCGCGATGTCGACGACGACATCAGGCGCCTTCGCATCGCCCGCGAGGAACTGGGACCCGACCGCTTCCTGATGATCGACGCCAACCAGGTCTGGGAGGTCGACGAGGCCGTCGACTGGGTGAAGAAACTGTCCTTCGCCGATCCCTATTTCATCGAGGAGCCGACCAGCCCGGACGACATCGCCGGCCATCGCCGCATCCGTGAGGCGGTCGCGCCGGTGAAGGTGGCGACCGGCGAGATGTGCCAGAACCGCATCATCTTCAAGCAGATGATTGCCGGCGGTGCGATCGACATCGTGCAGATCGACTCCTGCCGCATGGGCGGGTTGAACGAGGTGCTTGGCGTCCTCCTGATGGCCGCGAAATTCGGCCTTCCCGTCTGGCCGCATGCCGGCGGCGTCGGGCTGTGCGAATATGTCCAGCATCTCTCGATGATCGACTTCGTGGCGGTATCGGGAACCATGGAAGGGCGCGTGATCGAATATGTCGATCACCTGCACGAGCATTTCGTCGAACCATGTGTTATTCGCGATGCGGCTTACATGCCGCCTTCGAGACCCGGCTTTTCCATCGAGATGAAACCGGCCTCCATCAAGGGTCACATTTTCCACGGCGGTTCGACCAAGGCCGCCTGACATAGAGTTCCAGAGGATACATTCATGAAACTGCTGCGCATCGGTGAACCCGGACACGAAAAACCCGCCATCCTCGATGGCGACGGCAAGGCGCGTGACCTGTCTTCCATTGTCGCCGACATCGCCGACGGCGTATTGCGGCCCGACAGCCTCGCCGATATCGCGAAGCTGGAACTGGATGCATTGCCGGAAATCGCGGGCGGCCGCATCGGTCCCTGCGTCGGACGCGTCGGCAAGTTCATCTGCATCGGCCTGAACTATTCGGACCACGCCGCGGAAACCGGCGCGGATGTGCCGGCGGAACCGGTCATCTTCATGAAGGCGACGAGCGCGATCTGCGGTCCGAATGACGAGGTGAGGATCCCGCGCGACTCCAAGAAAACCGACTGGGAGGTCGAACTCGGCGTCGTGATCGGCGAGGGTGGCGCCTATATCGATGAAGCGGACGCGCTGAAACACGTCGCGGGCTACTGTGTGGTCAACGACGTTTCGGAACGTGAATTCCAGATCGAGCGCGGCGGCACATGGGACAAGGGCAAGGGCTGCGACACGTTCGGCCCGATCGGCCCGTGGCTCGTTACCGCCGACGAGGTCGCCGATCCGCAGAAACTGAAGATGTGGCTCGAGGTCGACGGCAAGCGCTTCCAGGACGGGTCGACCGAAACCATGGTTTTCGGCGTCGCGCACCTCGTCAGTT
Source organism: Oricola indica (assembly GCF_965227485.1). NCBI lineage: Bacteria > Pseudomonadati > Pseudomonadota > Alphaproteobacteria > Hyphomicrobiales > Ahrensiaceae > Oricola > Oricola indica. Next base: position 4,643,371 of record NZ_OZ245747.1, on the reverse strand, counting down.
ATGTCAGCCGCTTCATGAGCCTGCAGCCGGGCGACATCATTTCCACCGGCACGCCGCCCGGCGTCGGCATGGGCCAGAAGCCGCCGGTCTACCTGAAGGGTGGCGAAGTGATCGAACTCGGCATCGAGGGCCTTGGCACCCAGCGCCAGACCGTCGGCAGGGCCTGACCGGCCGATAACTCCACTTTGAATGACGCGGACCGATTGAGGTCCGTGTCGGAAGCGGCGGATGTGTCGCCGCTTCCAAACGCACCCCCTCGTTTCGCGACCGCCACCCTCCTGCGGCGTGAGCGCGGCCGATTGGCACGCATATTGCTGCTTTGAGGCGCAGTGATATTCGGCATACAATCCGTGCTGAATTGCCTATATTTTAATCTGGAGGGATAATCTGTGCGAACATCAAGCCGGTCATTTGCGCAGTGGCGCACGCTTTCTGCGACGGATGCCGTCCGCCAGTCCTACGCGGCAATCCGCGACGCGGACGATCCGGCGATCTTCATCAGCCTGAAACCAGAGGAAGAAGCGCTCGTCGAGGCGGAGGCGCTCGATGCGGCCGGCCCGGAAGGCAAGCCGCTCTTCGGTCTGCCCTTCGCGGTCAAGGACAATATCGACGTCGGCGGCATGGAAACGACGGCGGCCTGTCGCGAGTTTGCCCACAAGGTCGAGGTGTCGGCATTCGCGGTCGCCCGGCTGGAAGCGGCGGGCGCGATTTGCATCGGCAAGACCAATCTGGACCAGTTCGCGACCGGCCTCGTCGGCGTCCGCTCGCCCTATGGCGTCCCGAAGAACGCGCTCGATCCGGCGCTGATCCCCGGCGGGTCGTCCTCCGGTTCTGCGGTCGCGGTCGCGATCGGCGCTGCCGCCTTCGCGCTGGGCACGGACACGGCCGGCTCCGGCCGCATTCCCGCCGGCATGAACGGGATCGTCGGTCTGAAACCCAGCGTCGGTCTCCTGTCGGCGACCGGTATGGTGCCGGCCTGCCGGACACTCGACACGATCTCGGTCTTCGCCGCGACCGTCGCCGATGCCGCCGAGGCCACCGCGGTTGCGCAGGCTTATGACGCTGCCGACTTCATGTCGCGTGACTTGCCGCCGGCCGGCGTCGCGCCGATGCCGCCGCACATCACCGTCGGCGTGCCATTGCCCGGCCAGCGTCAGTTCTTCGGCGATGCGATGGCGCAAGCCGCATATGAGGCCGATCTCGACAGCCTGGCTGCGCTCGGCGCGACGATCCGCGAGATCGATTTCGAGCCGCTGCACGCGGTTGCGCGCCTGCTCTACGAGGGCCCCTGGGTGGCGGAACGCTACCATGCGATTCGCGAGATCATCGAGACCCGCCCGAAGGTGTTGCATCCGATCACGCGCAAGATCATCGGTGGCGCGGAGGGCATCACCGCAGTCGATACGTTCGATGCGATGTACAAGCTGCAAACCATGCGGCGCCAGGTCGCGCCGGTCCTTGCCGGGCTGGACTGCCTTGCCGTTCCGACGGTCCCCGCCGTCTACACGGTCGCGCAGGTCGAGGCCGATCCCGTCACGCTCAACTCCAATCTGGGCACCTACACCAACTTCGTGAACCTGCTCGATCTCGCGGCGATTTCGGTGCCGGTCGGCGCGCGCGACGACGGTTTGCCGTCGAGCCTGACCCTGATCGGAAAGGCGGGCAGCGATGCGCGACTGGCCGGAACTGCCGCAGCGCTGGAGGCCGGTGCGCGGCCGGGCGGCGAGATCACGCCGCCGGAGGGCTCGATTACGCTTGCCGTGGTTGGCGCGCATCTTTCCGGCATGCCTTTGAACCACGAACTGACATCGCGGGATGCGGTCTTTCTGCGTGCGACGGCGACGACGCCCGACTATCGCCTCTTTGCGCTCGACGGCACCGCTCCGCCGAAGCCGGGGCTGCTGCGCGTCGAAGAGGGCAGGGGGGCGGGCATTGCCGTCGAACTCTGGGCGCTGTCGCCGGAAGCCTTCGGCACATTCGTCGCGGCAATTCCCGCGCCGCTCGGCATCGGCACGCTGGATCTGGAGGACGGTACGTCGGCGAAAGGGTTCCTGGTCGAGGCGGAAGCCGTGAAGACCGCCCGCGACATCTCCGATTACGGTTCCTGGAGGCGGTTCATGGCGGAGGCATCCTGAGCGTCGCCGGCGAATTCGTGCCAGGCTTCCTCGACGAGGCCGATATGGTTTCGCATCGCCTCCTCGGCCGCCCGCCGGTCGCCCTGCAGGATCGCGTTGACCACCGCCGTATGTTCCGCGTGGGACGCCGCGAGACGGCCGAGAGTGTCGAACTGGGCGCGGCGAAACGGTTGCAGCCGCATTCGCGTCGAGAAGGTGATCTCGATCAGATAGGCGTTCTGCGTGCCGTCATAGATGGCGTTGTGAAAGTATTCGTTGGCCTGCGCATAGCCCTGCGCATCGCCGGCCCGCATCAACGCGCCCATCTGCGCGTGCAGATCCTCCAGCGCCTTGCGTTCCGATGGCGGCATGACCTTGGCGCACAGGTTCGCGCACAGGCCTTCCAGATAGGCCATCACGTCGAACATGTCGGAGAGCGCCTTTTCGCTCGGCTTGGTGACGATCGTGCGGCGATGCGGCCTTTGCTGCACCAGGCCTGACGAGGCTAGTTGCCGCAGCGCTTCGCGTACCGGCGTGCGCGATACGCCGAATTCGCCGGCCAGCCCGCTCTCGTCGAGCGGCTTTCCGGGCTCCAGTTCGCCGGTCACGATGCGCCGTGCGATCTCGAGGCGGATCGCATCGACCGAGGTGCGCGCCGGCTGGGCCGGCACGGCACGCCGTGCGCCGGCCTCGCTCATTTCTCTTCGTCGATGATGGAGACATGGGCTGCGACAACGCGCCAGCCATCGTCCATGCGGACCCAGCTCTGCATCTGGCGGCCGATCTTTCCCGGCGCGCCGTCGCGCCGGAAGAGGGTCGAGGCGGTCGCGAAATCGCTGCCGAACGTGGTGATCACTGTGCGGTCGAGATCCCGTTCGAGCCCTTTCGGCGAACGGCCCTTGCGAAAAGCGAGGATCTCCGAAACGCCATGGAGGTTTTCGCCGATTCCGTATCGGATCGTGCGCTCGTCCTGCCAGAACAAAGCGTCGAGGGTTTCGACATCATTGCTGACAAGCGCCGTCTCGTAGCGGCTGAAGGCGGCCTCTACCTCGGCCAGCGTTTCGGGATCGTTGACCACCATCGCCTATTGCGCCTCCATCCTGTCGCGCAGCGATTTCAGGAACGGAATGGTCTCGAACTGGTCATCCTGGACGAACTCCCACGCGACGCCCTTTGGCCGCGGCATGTTGTTGTTCGTCACGATGAGTTCCTCCTCGGTCGCCACGAAATCCAGCGGCGAATCATGCGCCATCATAAAGATTTCGTCGTCGCCGACCAGTTGCGAGGAATGCACGGTCGTCGCCATCGGCGTGTCCGGACCGATGATGCCGAGCTCGCGGAAGATACCGGTCTCCAGGTCCGCGAAACCGGCGCCCTTGCCGGTCCGCCCGCCGGCCCGGCTGACGCCCACCGACCCGACAACGCAGAAATCGAGCGGTTCGACATCCACGAAATCGACCCGTTCGCCATACATCAGATAGCCGCCGGACGTCGCCGCCAGCTCGAAGGAAATGCCCTTTTCCTGAAGCTTGACCGGGTCGATCTTCAGATAGGGAAACTCCTTGGTCAGGTAGGGGACCGGTGCATAGAGCATCTTGCCCTCATAGAGCGCGCGCAGCCGAACCGGGATTTGCGGCGGATCGGGATTGCACTTGACCACCTTGGCGCGTTTCCACTCCTCGGTCTGGGCCAGATGCCATGCGGCCTTGTCGGCCCCTATGAAGTTCGGGATATGGCTCCAGGTCGGCCCCATCGCCATGCCGCCGGAATCGAGCGAATCCCAGATGCGGCTGCGCAACGAGTCCTTGTTGCTGTTGCGTCCGGCCCAGCGTCCGGTCTTTTCCATATCTAGCTCCCTTGATGCTTCGCGACTGGCGCGCAGACCGCGCCTGTCTTCTCCAGATGATGCGCAAGGCGCAGGACGATATCCTCGCGCCACGGCGCAGCGATAAGCTGCACGCCGATCGGCAGCTTTTCTCCGTCGGTCCAGACCGGCACGGAAACGACCGGCAGACCGATGAAGGAAATCGGCTGTGTGAAGATCCCCATATTCGGCCTGACCGGCATCTCGACGCCGTCGAGCACCATGGTTTGCTGGCCGATCTTAGGCGCGCGGCAGGGTGTCGCCGGCGCCAGGATCACATCGACCTCCTCGAACAGCTTCAAGACGGTATCGCGGAAGATGCGGCGCAGCTTTTGCGCCTTGGTCACCCAGGCGCCCGGGATCATGGCGCCGGCGATCAGCCGGTCGCGGACGTCGGGATCGTAATCGGCGTGGCGGGTTCTCATCCGGTCGAGATGCAGCGATGCGCCCTCGGCCATGGTGATCAGATAGGCCGCGCCGCGTGCCGCTTTCGCGTCGTCGATGTCCACCGTCCGTGTGGTGTTGACCGCGGCGGCGACACGCTCCACGGCTTCAAAGGCCTCGGGCAATGCCCCCGACGCGAAATAGCCGCCCGCTTTCGCGATCCTCAGCCCTTCGATGCCCCGGTCCAGTTCGCCTGTAACCGGTTCGACGGCGCGATCCGAGCAGGCGGGATCATGCGGATCGGGCCCCTGCATCGCATCGTAGGAAAGCGCGAGGTCGGCAGTCGAACGGGCGATCGGGCCGAGATGATCGAGACTTGCCACGAAAGGAAAGGTCCGGCCGCGCGACAAGCGTCCATAGGTTGGTTTCAGTCCGAACAGCCCGCACAGCGATGACGGCACGCGGATGGACCCGTTGGTGTCGGAACCAAGCGTGATCGGCACCATGCCCGACGCCGTCGCCGTGCCGGACCCGCCCGAAGACCCGCCCGACATGTGATCGGGATCATGCGGATTGCGCGACGCGCCGTCATGAACGTTCTGACCAGTGAAGTCGTAGGCGTATTCGCCCATATTGAGCGCGCCGGTAAGGATGGCGCCTGCGGCTTCCATGCGCCGGATCAGGGTCGCGTCCTCGCCGGCCGGCGGCAGATCGCGGTTGATCTTCGAGCCCGCGAGCGTCGAAATTCCCTTCACGTCGAACAGGTTCTTGACGGCAAAAGGCACGCCGGCAAGCGGTCCGGGGTCGCGCCCGGCAGCGATATCGGCATCCACGCTATCCGCCCTGGAAAGCGCGCGCTCCGCCGTGATCGCGGTAAATCCGTTGAGCGAGGGATTGAGTTCTTCGGTGCGCGCGAGCGAAGCCTCAACGGCCGCACGCGCCGTCATGGAGTCGTTCCTGACGGCTGCGGCGATGTCCGCGCCGGTCATTCCGGTAAAATCGGTCATGCTTTGAAAACCGGCGCCGGTTCGGCCTCGTCCGACGTCTCGAAGGCGAGAACGTCCTGCGCGATCGTATGCGCCACCGCCAGATGCCCCGCGATACCGGCGCGATAGGCCTCCTCGACCGGCAGGCCCAGATAGGCCGCCATCGCATCGATCAGGCTGTCGATTTCCTGTTTGTCGTCGGTCATGCCGTCGCCTCCGCTTCCTCCAGCGCCGCGCGCAGATCATCGAGCGAAGCGACCCATCCGACGATGCCACCCTGCGCCACGATCATTTCGATCGTCGACGCCTTGAACTCGGGAAAATAGCTTTCGGTGGCTTCCTCGATCAACAGGCACTCGTAACCGCGATCATTGGCCTCGCGCATCGAGGTCTGTACGCAGACCTCGGTCGTCACGCCGGCGAAGACCAGATGGGTTATGCCGGCGCCGCGCAGCTTCTCGTGCAGCCCGGTCGCCCAGAACATGCCCTTGCCGGGCTTGTCGATGACGATCTCGCCGGTGTGCGGCGCGAGGTCCGGTACGATCTGGTTGCCCGGCTCGCCCGTTACCAGCAGCCTGCCCATCGGCCCTTCCTCGCCGATCTTAATCGCCGCGTTGCCGCGCCGGATCTTGGAGGGCGGGCAATCGGACAGGTCGGTGCGATGCGCTTCGCGCGTATGCACGATCGGCCAGCCGCGTTCGCGAAACAGCGCGATCAGCGCCGCCGTGTCGGGAATGATCGCCGAAAGACGCGAGACGTCGTTTCCGAGTGCATCGCCGAATCCGCCCGGCTCGATGAAGTCGCGCTGCATGTCGATGACGACGAGCGCGGTCTTGCCGGGCTTGAGCATGAAGTCGTAGGGCCGTGCCTTGACGCTTACCATCTCAATGCCCCGCCATGTAGGTGCCGATGGTGTTGCGGTCGGTTTCGCCGATCGGCGAGACATAGGTGATCTTGCCTTCCGACATCACCGCCACGCGGTCTGACAGTTCGAGAATCTCATCGAGATCTTCCGAGACGAGCAGCACCGCCGCGCCATTGTTGCGCTGGTCGATGATCTGCGCCCTGATCTCGGCCACGGAGGCGAAATCGAGGCCGAAGCACGGATTGGCGACGATCAGCACCTTGACCTCGTGCGAAAGCTCCCGCGCCAGGATGGCGCGCTGCACATTGCCGCCGGACAGGTTCTCGATCGGCGTGTCGGTGGACGGCGTCTTGACCCGGTAGCGCTCGATCAGCCCTGCGGCGCGGGTCTTCATGGCGGTCGGTTTCAGCCACCATCCGGCATTTGCCTCCGGTGGCTTGTCGAAGGTGCGGAACGCGATGTTCTCCGCCACGCTCATGCGCGGCACCGCCGCATTGCGCAGGGGTTCCTCGGGCAGGCCGAACACCTTGAATAGGTCGTAGCCGGCGCGCGAGCAGTCGAAGGGCTTGCCGTTGATGAAGACGCCGCCATCCTCAATGGGCCGCTGGCCGGACAGGGCCTCGACCAGTTCCGACTGGCCATTGCCGGACACGCCCGCGATCCCGACGATCTCGCCGCCCGCGACCTTGAGATTGACGCCGTCAACCGTTGGAATCCCTTCCTCGTCCTTGACGACGACGCCCGCCAGTTCGACGTTCACCGCGCTTTCGACACCGGCCTTTCGCTCGGCGCTTTTGCGGATTTCGGCTTCGCCGATCATCATGCGCGACATCTCCTCGGTGGAGAGATCCCCGACCTTGCCGCCGCCGGCATATTTGCCGCGCCTGAGGACCGTGACATTGTCCGTGAACGCCTTCACCTCACGGAACTTGTGCGTGATCATCAGGACCGTGATGTCACCCGCCCGCGCCATGTCGTGGAGCAGGCCAAGCACCTCGTCGGCCTCGCCGGGCGTCAGCACCGATGTCGGCTCGTCGAGGATCAGGAAATGCTGGTCGAGATAGAGCTGCTTGAGGATCTCGAGCTTCTGCTTTTCGCCGGCGGAGAGCGTTGCGACCGGCTCCGTCAGCGGCACCCGGAACGGCATGCGGTCCATGAAGGCTTCGAGATCGCCGATCTCCTTCTTCCAGTCGATCACGGCCGGCACGTTGGCGCGGCTGATCACCATGTTCTCCGCCGCTGTGAGGCAGGGCACCAGCGTGAAATGCTGGTAGACCATGCCGATGCCGGCGGAGTGCGCATCCTGCGGATGGCGGATCGGCGTCTCCTGTCCGTTGACGAGCAACTGCCCGTGCGTCGGCTGGTAGAACCCCATAATGCATTTCACCAGCGTCGATTTGCCGGCCCCGTTCTCGCCGAGCAGCGCATGGAATTCGCCGGGCTGGACCTTGATGGACACATCGTCGAGCGCCACCAGCGAGCCGAAGATCTTCGACATGCCGACCGTCTCGATACCGATGGCCCGCTTCGATTCCGCCGGCGCTTCGGGGGTGAGGACCGCGCTATCCATCAGATCGTCTCCACGGTTTCGAGGAATTGGGCGCTGGTCGCCACGGCGCCGAAGACACCGCCCTGCATTTTGATCATGTCGAGCGCGGCGAGATGGTTTTCGTGTTTCGTCGCGGCCGTGCAGTCGGAGAGCAGCAGGCACTCGTAGCCGCGATCATTGGCGTCGCGCATCGTGGTGTGGACGCAGACATCCGTCGTCACGCCCGTCAGCACGATGTTGCGGATGCCCTTCGTCTGCAGCACGAGGTCGAAATCGGTCGCCAGGAACGATCCCTTGCCCGGCTTGTCGATGATCGGTTCTCCGGCGACGGGCTGAAGTTCCGGAATGATCTCCCAGCCCGGTTCGCCGCGCACGAGAATGCGGCCGCATGGCCCCTGGTCGCCGATCCCCGCGCCGATGCGCTGCGAGCGCCAGCGCTTGTTCGCCGGCAGGTCGGAGAGGTCCGGCTTGTGGCCCTCGCGGGTGTGAATGACGGTGAAGCCCTTTGCGCGGACGCCATCCAGCAGTGCCGCAATCGGTTCGATCGGCGCGCGCGTCAGCGACAGGTCGTAGCCCATGGAATCGACATAGCCGCCGGGGGCGCAGAAATCGGTCTGCATGTCGATCACCACGATCGCCGTGTTCTCTGGGCGAAGATCGCCGTCGAATGGCCAGGGATAAGGGTCCGCGTCCACGGTCCGCGCATTGGCCATCAGCGCCGCCTCGATCCGTTCGTCGCCGAGCTTGTCCATGATTCTACTCCGCCGCCTCGCGCGCCTTTTCGCCGTAAAGGCGGTCGGGCTTGGGGAAGCCGCAGGACGTGCCGTCGGTGTGAACCACCTCGTCCTCCCAGGGCAGCTTGTATTGCCCGGCCACCATGTCCTGCATGAAGGTGTAGGGGCAATCGCCCGCTCCGCCCTTCACGGCGACATAGCCGCGATGGCCGAACTGGTGGATGTTGTTTTCGACCGACCAGTATTTGCGCGCCTCGCGCACCAGATCGGGCCGCACTTCGGCGGTGATGATTTCGTCCGCCCGTCCCGTCGTGCCATGGGCAATCACCGTGCCGTCGAAATTGACGATCATGCCTTCGCCCATGGAATCGAAGGTTCCGTCCGAACCGCACATGCAGACATTTGCGGTCACCATCAGGTTCTGGAAGGCGTTTGCCTGGTTGGTGAAGCGCCAGCTGTCGCGGATGGGCGCGGTATAGCCCGCCGTGCGCAGCATGATCTCCGCGCCCTTGTAGGCGCATTCGCGCGCCATTTCCGGAAACATTCCGTCATGGCAGATGATCAGGGCGAGCTTCGCGCCCTTTGGCCCGTCGATCACCGGGATGCCCAGATCGCCCGGCTCCCACGGTTCGACCGGCACCCAGGGATGCAGCTTGCGGTAATAGAGCTGCATCTCGCCCTGGTCGTCGATGACGATACCCGAATTATAGGGCATGCCGCCGGGATTGTGCTCCATGATCGAGAAGCAGCCCCAGATCGCATTGTCCTTGCAGGCCTGCTTTAACGCCGCCACTTCCGGTCCGTCGATAGAGCACATGATCTCCGGATTTGTATCCATCGACAGGCCGTGCAGCGCGTATTCGGGAAAGACGACGAGATCCATGGTCGCCATGTTGCGCCGCGCCTTGGCGACCATGGCGACGACCTTATCGGTCTGCGCCGCAAGGTCGGCCGGCGTCTCGACGACGGGCAATTGCAGCTGCACCAGCCCGATCACCACGCCGTTCGGTGTCTTGTTCAGTCCGCCGAGTGCACTCATGAGCCGGTCCCTTCTATTTGGTGATCGAAAGTTCGCCCGGCGCTTCGCGTGCCGAGGAAGACGACCGCGCCGATGCGATCATGATGAAAAGCGTCAGGATGTAGGGCGCGGCATTGAAGAAGTAGTAGCCCTGGCTGATGCCGACGGACTGCAATGCCGGACCGATCGCGCCAGCCGCGCCGAACAGCAGGGCGGCCACGATGCAGCGAAGCGGGTTCCAGCGCGCGAAGATGACGAGCGCGACGGCCATCAGACCCTGGCCCGACGAGAGCCCTTCGTTCCAGCTTCCCGGATAGGAGAGCGACAGGAACGCCCCGCCGACACCGGCGAGGAAGCCGCCGATCGCCGTCGAGGCGATGCGCACCTGGTAGGGCTGCACGCCCATCGCGCGGGCCGCCGGCTCGGAATCGCCCGTCATGCGCACGATCAGGCCCCAGCGCGAATTGGCGAAGGCCCACCACATCACGAGCGCGACGAGAATGCCGACGAAGAAGAGCGGGTTGATGTCGAGCGCCTGGCGCAGGCTGGCATTGTCGCTCCAGCCGCCAAGCGGCAGCGCCTCGAGGCGTGGCGCCGATGGCTGGATATAGGGCTTGCCGAAAAAGAACGCGACGCCGGTGCCGAATGACATCATCGCGATGCCCACGGCGATGTCGTTGACCCGCGGCAGCGAGCAGATGAGGCCGTGCATCGAGCCCAGGAACACGCCGGACAAGCCGGCGGCGAGCACGCCGAGCCAGGGATTTCCGGTGTGATAGGAGACCGCGTAGGCGACCATGGCGCCAAGCACGAGATTGCCTTCGAGGCCCAGATTGATGCGGCCGGATTTCTCGGTCAGCGTTTCGCCGAGCGCGACGAACATGAAGGGCGTCGAAACCCGGATCGCGCCACCGAGCATGGAAATCAGGATCGTGGCCAGAATACCGTCGCTCATGTCCGTTCCGTCCCCGTCCTCGGCTGGAAAATGGCGAAGCGCCCGTACAGCGTCTCGCTGGTCAGAAGCACCACGAAGATGATGCCCTGCAGCACCAGTGCCGTGGCGTCGGGCATGTCCATGCGGCGCTGGATCAACCCGCCGGAGGCGGCGATGGAGCCGAACATGATTGCGACCGGCACGACGACAACCGGATTGTGCCGGGCGAGGAAGGAAACCAGGATGCCGGTGAAGCCGTAACCGGCGACCAGCGACGCGTTCGCCTGGCCATGGATCGCGGCGACCTCGTAATAGCCGGCGAGGCCGGCGCAGGCGCCCGCGATCGCCGTGCAGGCTACGACCAGCGTGCCGACGGGAAGCCCCTGCGCCAGCGCTGCGCGGGGATTGCCGCCGGTCACGCGTGCTCCAAATCCGAATGTGGTCCGTGTCATCAGGACTTGAAGAGCGATGGCGAGTACGATGCCGGCGGCTAACCCCCAGTGGATGTCGGTGCCGGGGATCGAGCCGACCATGTAATCCTCGCCGATGGGCATGGTCGAAGGCTTGTTGGCCGATCCGGGATCGCGCAACGCGCCTTCGACGAAGAAATTCATGATGGCGATGGCGATATAGGTCATCAGCAATGACGAGATCGTCTCGTTGACACCGCGCGCATGGCGCAGCCAGCCGACGATGCCGATCCACGCTCCGCCAACGGCCATGGCGGCGAGCGCCATGAGGGGCATGGTGAGAATGGACGGCACGCCGCCGGAAACCAGCGGGACGGCGATGGCGGCGGCGGAAAAGCCGCCCAGCACCAGCGCCCCTTCGGCGCCGATCATCGTCAGGCCGATCTGGGCGGGAATTGCGAAGGCCAGACCGCACAGGATCAGCGGCGCTGCGCGTTGCAGCGTGTTCTGGATCGAAAAGGACGTTCCGAACCCGCCGCGCCAAAGCAACTGGAAGTAGTCTACCGGCGACTTGCCGAGCAGGAGCAGGAAGAGTGAAAAGATAAGCGCCGAGACCAGCAACGCGCCGACAGGGATGGCGACCGCCTCGGCCCATGCCCGCAATTTGGTGCTGTCGGTCAACCGGACCGGAGTGTCTGTGGTGACTGCCGTCATCTGCCTGCCGCCGAAAATGGAGATAGGGAGGGGCGGCCGAAGCCGCCCCGAGCGCATGATGCGATCAGGTGATCGAGCCGGAAACGCCTTCCAGCAGGTAGTTCATGCCGTCGAGTGTCGGATCGTAATTGTCGTAGGTCTTGTCGATGACGACATTGCCCTTGTTGTCCTTGAGCGGACCGACATAGATCGGCTCTTCGGCCTTGAGCGCCTCGATGGCGGCGTCGGCCGCCTTGATGGCTTCCGGTGTCGCGCCAGCTCCATAGGGCGTGTTGCGGACCATGTCGTTGTGGTAGCCGCCGGCGACGAAGTTCGGCAGTTCCTCGCCCGCTGCCAGCAGATCGGCATACATGGTGTAGATGGTTTCCCACTTGTATTCCGCGCCTGTGATGAAGCCTTTCGGCGCGAGCGGCGCCTGCGAAGCGTTGTGGCCGCAGCTCTTCACGCCGCGCGCTTCGGCCGTCTCGATGACGACTTTCGGCCCGTCGACGTGGCAGGTCAGGACATCGCAGCCCGCATCGGCGAGCGCGTTGGCGGCTTCCGCTTCGCGAACCGGCATTGACCATTCGCCGGTGAAGATCACCTGTACTGTCGCTTCCGGATTGACGCTGCGCGCGCCAAGCAGAACCGAGTTGATGTTGGAGAGCACCGTGGGGATCGGCTTGGCGGCGACGAAGCCGATCTTGTTGGTCGTCGTGGACAGGCCGGCGGCGACGCCATCCACATAATGCGCCTGGTTCAGGTAGCAGAAATAGCTGCCGGCATTCTTCGGGTCGGTATCGGCGTTCCACAGCGGCGCCGCGTGACGGAACTGCACGTCCGGATATTTCTTCGCCAGATCGACGACGAACGGATTGTAGTAGCCGAACGAGGTGGCGAGGATCAGATTGGCGCCGTCGAGATTGATCATCGACTCCATGGATTTGGCCACGGCGTCGGTCTCCGGAACGTTTTCCTCCTCGATGACCTCGACATTCGGGACCCCCTTGAGGATGTCCATCGCGACCGCATGGGCCTGGTTCCAGCCGAAATCGTCGCGCGGGCCGACATAGACCGCGCCTAGAATGACGTCGGCGGCCTGCGCCGACCGCATCGCGCCGAGCGGCAGAGCGGTCGAAGCCAGGCCTGCCGCGCCGGCCTTGAGCAATGTGCGTCTTGATACACCGTAATTTGCCATGTTCAGGCTCCTGTTTTGCTTCCCTGTCGGATGACGCGCTGCACAGCGCCTCCTGAAAAGGGTCAGGCAATCCACATGCCAAATCTCCGTCGCAGCGCGAGGAAATTGCAACATTTTGATTTTTAAGGGGAATTGGTGTTGCTCGGGCTTTTCGGCCGGATCGGCCACAAGGGCGGGCAGCACCATGGAAGTTTATTAATTAGACGCAAAAATAGAAATGCCTATAATATAGGCACGGAAATGCGTTCGGCATACAATTCGGGAATCCTGACTCCCGGACCCGGAGGCGTGCCTTGTCGCCTCAGACCAGGCCGCTCTTCTCGTAGGTCGGGTTGAGCCGGCTCATCAGGTAGTCGTCGCCGCGGATCGGCGGATATTTGGCAGGGTTTTCCGCGGTTGCGCAGCCCGGCAGGCATTCGACGATCGCTTCCGGGTTCGGGTCGAGGAAAAAGGCTACGGAGTAGCGTTCGCGTCCGGGCGGGCTGACGACCCTGTGCGGGGTCGAGACGTAGGTGTCGTTCGTCCAGCGCATCAGGCAATCGCCGATATTGCAGACATAGGTATCCGGGATATAGGGAGCCGAAAGCCACTCGCCGTCGCGCGTCCGCACTTCCAGACCGCCGACCTCGTCGGTCGCCAGCAGCGTGACGCAGCCATAGTCGGTGTGCTCGCCTGCGCCGAGTTGGCCTTCCTCGTCCAGCGCAACCGGCCGTCCGGGGTAGTGCAACAGTCGCAGCGTCGCGAGCGGCCGGTCGAGCTTGTCCTCGAAGAAATCCGTCGGAATGCCGAGATCCGTGGCGAAGGCCTCGTGCAACTTGCAACCCAACGACCAGACCGCGTTGAAATAAGCGAGCATGGTTTCACGGAAACCCGACATCTCCGGCCAGCGATTGAGGGCGCGAAACATCGCGCCATTGATGATCTCGGGATCGTCGGACGGAAGATCGAGCCCGATGTTGAAGGCCTCCTTCAGATCGGGTGCCTTGCTCGGATCGAGCGACTCGCCCTTCATCGGGATAAATCCGCGATTGCCGGTCGCCACGGAAAACAGCGCCTTGCGCTTGTCTTCCTCCGGGCTCGAGAAGAACTTTGCCGCAACGTCGAAGACATCCTGGCGCAACTCCGATGGTACGCCGTGTCCGGTGACGTAGAAGAAGCCGATGCCGCGGCAGGCTTCGCCAATTTGGTCCGCGACGAGCTGGCGTCCGGCCTCGCCGCCGGTGAACAGCGGCTGCATGTCGATTACGGGAATTGCTTTCTCGGTCATGGGATTTCCTCAGTCAAAAATTCTCGCGGCGGCAGTGTGTTCGGCGATCAGGGCGGACACGTCGAGACCGGGGATCGCGCCGTCGATCACCCGCCAGATGCCAGCCACCATAACGCGATCGGCGCGCGTCGCGCCGCAATGCACGAGCGCGGCGATCGGATCGTGCTGGCCCGAAAAGCGCATCTCGTCGAGCGTGAACAGCGCGAGGTCGGCCTGTTTGCCGGGCGCGATCTCGCCGATGTCGTCGCGCCCGAGACAGCGCGCCGAGCCCTTGGTCGCCCAGCGCAGCGCGTCGCGATGGGTTACCTTGTCGGCAGAGCGATAGCCGAGACGGTTGACCATGAGCGCGTGGCGCACTTCTTCCATCAGGTTGGAGCCGTCATTCGAGGCCGAGCCATCGACGCCGAGGCCGACCGGGCTTCCCGCCGCTTCCAGTTCCAGCGTCGGGCAGAAGCCGGAGGCGAGCACCGCGTTCGACGTGGCGCAATGGCACACGCCGACACCGTGATGGCCGAGCTTCGAGCAGTCGTCCGCGGTGAAATGGATGCCGTGCGCCAGCCATGTGCGCGGCTGCAGCCAGCCGCAATCCTCCAGCCAGTCGATGGGGCGGTAGCCGAAGGTCGCCTTGCAGAACGCCTCTTCGTCTTCCGTCTCCGCGAGATGGGTGTGCAGGCGGCAATCATAACGGTCCGCGAGCTCCGCGCTGCTGCGCATCACCTCCCGCGAGACATTGAAAGGCGCGCAGGGCGCGAGCGCGATCTGCGTCATCGCTCCGTCGGACGTGTCGTGATAGGTTTGAAGGACGCGCTCGCTGTCGGCGAGGATCGTCTCCTCGTCCTGGACGATGTGATCCGGTGGCACGGCGCCGTCCTTTTGCGAAAGCGACAGCGAGCCGCGTGTGATCGTGGCGCGAAGACCCAACGCCCGCGCCTCCTCGACCTCGATATCGGTGGCGTCTTCAAGACCCTTGAAGACCATGTAGTTGTGATCCATCGCGGTCGTGCAGCCCGACAGCAGCAATTCCGCCATGGCGAGCCGCGCCCCGATGCGGAACATGTCGCGATTGAGCCGCCCCCAGATCGGATAGAGTGCGACCAGCCAGGGAAACAGCTCGCTGTTATAGGCCTTGGGATGCGCCCGGCTCAGAGTCTGGAAGAAATGGTGATGCGTATTGATCAGGCCGGGGATGATGACATGGCGGCTGGCGTCGAAACGCTCATCGACCGTTTGCAGCGGCTCGCGGCCGGCCGGCACCAGTTCGACGATCCGTCCGCCCTCGACCACGAGTCCGCCACCCGCATCGTCCGCCAGAATGGCCAACGGATTCATGATCCACAGTCGCATGCGCATTCGCCCCAATGTCCGACGGGTCGGCACCCGTTCTTTTGCACTGCAACAAATCACACTCTCGGGCGCGCTCAAAGCCTAAAGATTGGGCAGGAAGGGGCGCGCGGACTGCCTAGAGCGCCTGTTCGTCCTCGCCGAAGAAGTGCAGGCGTTCCGGCTCGAATTGCAAGCCGACGGTCTTGCCGCGTATGTCTTCCGGGACGTCCGATGTGCGGATGATGACCTGTCCGGCTTCCGCGCAGTCGAGATAAAGATAGGTGTCGGCGCCGAGATATTCGGCGACCTCGACCTTGCCGGTGCAGACGGCCCCCTCGGGGTCGGTCAGGCCGATATGTTCAGGCCTGATCCCGAGCTTTACGGCCGGTTGCGCGCGGTCATACGGGCCGGTCCCGTGACCGGGGATGCGATAGGTCTGCCCGTCGGTCTCGCAGGGCAGGACGTTCATCTTCGGCGACCCGATGAACTGCGCCACAAACAGGTTGTCCGGCTTCTCGTAAAGCGTGCGCGGCGCCCCGACCTGCATGATGACGCCGTCCTTCAGAACGACGATCCGGTCGGCGAGCGTCATCGCCTCGACCTGGTCATGGGTGACGTAGACCATGGTCGTGCCGAGCGTTTCGTGAAGCTTGGCGATCTCGAAGCGCATCTCGACGCGCAGCGCCGCGTCGAGGTTCGACAGCGGTTCGTCGAACAGGAACCCGCGCGGTTCGCGCGTGATCGCCCGTCCGATGGCGACACGCTGGCGCTGACCGCCGGAAAGCGCCTTCGGCTTCCGGTCGAGCAGGTTTTCCAGCTTCAGGATGCGCGCCGCTTCGCCGACCTTCGAGGCGATGTCGGATTTCGATTCCCCCGCCGTCTTCAGGCCGAAGCCCATATTCTCGCCGACGGTCATGTGCGGGTAGAGCGCATAGGACTGGAACACCATGGACAGGCCGCGCTCGGACGGCAGTTTTGCCGTCACATCCTCGCCGTCGATCAGAATTCGCCCGCGTGACGTTTCCTCGAGCCCCGATATGAGGCGCAGGAGGGTGGATTTTCCGCAGCCGGACGGACCGACGAAGATCACGAGTTCGCCGTCGAGGATCTCAAGGTCGACGCCCTTGATCACCTGTACATTGCCGAACCACTTCTCGACCTTTTCAAGCTGGATCGCGCCCATATTTTCTCCTCACACGTCCCCGGCGGCACGGCCGCCGCCAAGCGTCAGATAGATCGCCGCCGTCCAGGTGAAGTCGGGTCCCCCCAGGCCTTCGCCCGTCATCGGATCGAAATATTCATAGAAGCCGGAACGGTCCGGCAGCCGCAGGCAATCGTCGCGCAGCCGCGCGGCCATTGCCGCATGGCCATGCTCTTCGAGCCCGATGGCGATCATGTAGTTCATCACGCTCCAAACCGGCCCGCGCCAGTAGCGCCGCGATTCGAACGCTTCGTCGCGCGGATCCCAGCTCGGGAAACCGTATTCGCAGATATCGAGGATTTCACCGCCATGCCCGGCAAGTTCGGAAAGTTGCGCGGGCGTTCCCGCATCGGCGTAGAAGGCGAGCATCGAGGCATTGGTCAGCGCCGTGGACAGGTCTCCGCTGCGCAATTCGCGAGCGACGAACGCCCCGGCATCCGGCCGCCACATCTGTTGCGCGCCTTCCTTCGACAGGGCGATCCAGTCCTCGATCTCGCCGGCGTCGAAATCCTCGCCAAGCAGATTGCCGAGTTCGAGTAGATCCCGGTCGCCGCGCATCAGCGTGAATTGCACGCCGGGATCGGCCATGAAGAATGGGCCTTCGGCAGCGATCTTGCGATGGTCCCATCCGCATTCCCGGCCGAATTTCACGATCGTCAGGTAACGGTCATATTGCTGCACGGTCGGACGCTCGTCTGCATCGACATGATCGGTGTCGCGGCGGTGATAGGGGCCCAGATCGTCGGGCACGACGATCCTGTCCATGCCGAGATCCCAGTCCGGACAGTTGTCGCGGCCCGATTCCCAGGGATGGATGATCCCGACGAGGCCCGTCCTGTCCGGATCGCGATAATCGTGCCACCAGTGGTGCGACGCGACCAGCTTCGGAAACAGGCGCCGCGCCCGGGCGATGTCGTCCGCCCCGCCGGTCTTCGCCAGCGTCAGGATCACGCTCGCCGCAACCGGCGGCTGGGAGTGCCCCGACGACATCGGATCGGTGTTGGACTGCCAGATCCCCGGACCTGGGAAATAGCTCGGATCGTTCTTGCGGAAGACGATATGGGGCACCATGCCGTCGGCCCATTGGGCGTCGAACAGCGTCTCGATCTCCTGCCATGCGCGCGCCCGGTCGAAGACGGCGAAGCCGAGCGCCGCGAAGATCGAATCCCAGTTCCACTGATAGGGATAGAGACCGGCGGTCGGCACGGTATAACCGCCCCGATCGTTCGCCAGCAGGATCTCTTTCGCCCGTTCGGCGGATTGCCGAAGTTTTTGCATACCTAACCTTTCACGCTGCCGGCGGTCAGGCCGGAAACGAGGAACCGTTCGAACCACAAGAAGATGACGAGCACAGGGATCGTCGCCACCACGGCGCCGGCCATCAGGTGCTGGCGGGGCACTTCCGAGGAGTTGAGGGAGACGACACCGCGCGACAGCGTGAAGATGTCGACATTGTCGAGGAACATGAAGGCGAAGAGGAACTCGTTCCACGCGATCATGAAGACATAGAGCGCGACCGAGGCCAGCGCCGGAAGCGACAGCGGCAGCGTGATCTTCAGGATCACGCCGATCCGCGTCAGCCCGTCCATCAGCCCGGCTTCTTCCAGCTCCGACGGAATGCCTCGGAAATAGCCCTGCAGCATGTAGAGCGCGACGGGAATCGTCGTCGCCGGATAGACGATCATCAGCCCGGTCAGCGTGTTGCGCAGGCCAAGCTGCGAGAAGGCGGCATAGAGCGGGATCACCAGCACGATGGCCGGCACCATGTAGATCAACAGGATCGACTGGGACAGGAACGCCTGACCGGGAAACCGCAGCCGCGCAACCGCATAGGCGCCGGGCACGGCGAAGAACAGGGTGATGATCACCGTCGCCACCGAGACGATCGCCGAGTTCGTCAGGAAGGTGCCGAAATGATAGGTCGAGAACAGCTCGATATAGGAGCGGAACAGCCCGGCGGGGCCTTGCGCGAAATCGAGCGAGAAATCGAGCGGATTGGCGATCAGCGACTGCTGACTTTTCAGGCTCGTCATTACCATGACGTAGAATGGCAGCGCGACGAGGACGGTGAAGAACACCAGTCCGAGCCCCTTCATCAGCCGGATGAACACGACCTCCAGGTGGTAGCGCGACAGCCGCCCGCCGCTGATACCCCTCGTGCAATAGGAGACCGACAGCCAGATCATGCCGACGATCGCCGCAATCGCGACGATCTGATAGGCGGGCACGGCCGAGAGCGGCAGGCCGAGCGGCGCGCCGAGCGTGGCGACGGCGAGGACGATGACGATCAGCGCCACCGTGCCGATCTGCAGGCCGGGCGTCCGGCGTTCGGGATCGATCACGGTCAGCAGCGCGCCCGCGCCCGCGCCGGCCAGCACCGCCGCGCCGACCGGCGGCCGGGTGATCGCGCCGGAAACCAGCATGAAGGTGATGGCGATGACCACCATCCAGACAAGGCCCCAGATGGCGCCGATGACAATGCCCGAAAAGAAACCTGTTCCGATCCGCATCAGCCTTCATCCTTCGGCGAGTATTTGAAGAAGACCAGCGAGAACAGGAGCAGGACGATGAAAACGACCACGGCAACCGCGGCCCCCGCGCCGAGATTGGAAACGGCGAAGGCCTGTTCATAGACGTCGACCGTGAGCGTGCGCGTGCCGGCCGCCCCGCCGGTCAAAAGGAAGATGTCGTCGAACTTGTTGAAGGTCCAGATGAAGCGCAGCAGGAACAGGACCGCGAGAATGCCGACGAGCTGCGGCAGCGAGATGTACCAGAATTGTTGCAGCGGGGTCGCGCCGTCGATCTCGGCGGCCTCGTACATTTCCGAGGAAAGCGACTGCATGCGCGCCAGGATGAACAGGAATGACAACGGGAAATAGCGCCACGCCTCGAAGGCGATCACCGTCGAGAGCGCCACCGGGAAATCGATTGTGAGCCCGAACAGATTAAGCGGGACGGACCGCTGCCCGAAGAAGTTGATCGGCCCGTCGATCACGTCCATCTGTCGCAGGATCGAGTTCAGCGTGCCCGAGAACGGATCGAGCAGGACGATCCACGTAAAGGCCACGGCAATCACCGGCGCGACATAGGGAAACAGGAAAAGGCCGCGCAGGATCGACCGTCCCTTGAAGGCCGTGTTGAGCAGTTGGGCGGCGAACAGCCCCACCACCAACGCGCCTGCCGTCCCGAAGATCGTGTAGTAGAGCGTCACCCGAAGCACCGACCAGAAGTCGGACGACGAGAAGATGCGCGAGAAGTTTTCCAGCGTGAAGTCGAAGTTGGTCAGGATGTTGTCGGACGTGCCCGAGGACTGCGCCTCGCTGTCGCGCGGGCTGACGGGGTTGGCGACGTAGCCCCCATCGGCCGTCACCTCGATCGCGATCGTCTCGCGATGGCGCGGCTCGATGTCGCCGAGGAAGCAGGTGATGACGCTGTCCGTCACCTTGCATCGTTCGTCGGGCTGGCCGGTGACCGTCAGTCCTTCGGGAAGGGTGTCGGTAAAGCCTGCGGCATGGATGACCTTGTCCTGCGAGGAATTGCGAAGGCGGTATTCCAGCCTCGCCGTGGCGCCCGGTTCGTCCAGGTCGCCGCGCAGGCGTTCGTTGACGAACAGCGCCGCCGGGCGCAGGTCGCCGAGGCCCACCGGCTTGAAGGATATCCAGAAATTGGCGAGCAGCGGTCCGAGCACGATGGCCAGCACGATCGCGAAGGTCGGAAGCAGCATGCCATAGGCAAGCCCCATCTCCCGCCGGGCCATCGGGCCGAGCCGGTCGGGCGGCGCCACTGCGCCCTCCTTGTCCGTCAGGTCGGTCATGTCTCGTTATCCCGCCGCATGATGGCGGGCCGGCCTTCTGCGGGCCGGCCCACCTTGTCGATCAGTTGATGGCAGCCAGTTCGTCGTTGAGCTTCGAAACGGCCGCCGCCGCGTCGATCTCGCCGTCGATATACTGGCGCACGACCTGATTGATGATCTGGCTGTTGATCATCTTGGAGGCGAGCGAGAGCTGGTTCTCCTTGACGCCCCAGCGTGCCGCGGTTTCGAGACCGGAAGTGATGCGGCCCACCGTTTCAGCCGGATAGAGTTCCGACATCGGCGCCTTGCGGTCGACGCCGACAGGCAGCGTGGCCCAGCCGTCGACGAATTTCGAAGCCTCGTCCGGCGTGCCCTTGCGGACCGGGAACTTGCCTTCGGGCGCCATCGACAGCGTGTCCAGATAGCCTTCGTTCATGGAGAACTTGACGAAATCGGCGGCGACGTCGGTATTCGCGTCCGCCGTCACGCCGAAATAGCGCACGTCGGCCCAGGCCGCGCCGTCAGGATTGGACGGGCCGGAGAAGGTCGTGACCACGTCGGTCTTCGAGGCCAGTTCGGTCGAGGTCGGATCGTCGTTGATCGTCGGCGGTGCGGAATCGCGCAGGCCCGCCAGCTCGTCCAGGATGAAGGGCGACCAGATGATCATCGCCGCATTGCCTGAGAAGTAGAGCTCGCGCGACTGCTTCCAGAACAATTCGCCGGGCGGCGATGCCTCGGCGAGCGCCTTGTAGAAGTCCAGTACCTCGGTCGTCGCTTTTTCGTCGAGCGGCTTGAAGCCGTTCTCGTCGACCGGCGTGACGCCGTTGGCGAGGAAGACATGCTCCAGCACCTGGCTCATGAAGTTCTCGTCGATCTTGGTCGCGGCGACGAAGCCGTACATCTCCGGCGGATTGTGCAGCTTGGCGATCGCGGCTTCGATGTCCTCATAGGAATCGGGCGCGTCGAGGCCGGCCTCGTCGAAGAGGTCCTTGCGGTAGACGATCATCTGCGTCCAGCCATCGACCGGCACGGCAGCCGTCAGGCCGTCGAAATCGGCCATCGAGATCGGACCGGGCGCGAAGGTGTCGACACCGAGGTCCTCGACGATCTCGTCATCCGTCTCGACATCGAGAATGCCGGCTTCCGCCCAGGGCAGGACATATTGCAGCGTGGTGTAGATGACGTCCGGCAGGTCGTTGGCGGCGAAGGCCGCCGTGGCGCGGGTGCCGAGTTCGGATTCCGTGACCGGGATCACCTCAACGTCGTGGCCAGTCTTTTCCTTGAATGCCGCGGCGATGCTCTCCTGGACGGCGAGGCGCTCGGGCTGTTCCTCCGTCGTCCAGAAGCGGATCGTATCGGCCTGGGCGATGGTGATGGCGCTTGCCGAAAGCAGCAATGCACCGGTGGCAATCTTCAGATTTTTCATATGTCTCTCCCTAATAATCTGCCTGTTTTCAGGCGTTTCTAATTGGCGGTGAATCCGTTTGCCTCCTTACAAGATCCGCCGGAATGATCTTTTGTTGCGATGCCGGGTCGTCTCCGGCGATAACGGCCATGAGCATCCACGCCAGCTGGCTTCCCGCACTTCTCAGCGGTTGCGCCATCGTCGTCAGCGCCGGATGGGTGTGTTCGCCCATCGGAATGCCGTCATATCCAATGACCGAGATCTCGCGGCCCGGAACCAGCCCGGCCTCGCGAATGGCTTTCATCGCGCCGATGGCGACCATGTCTGCGACGCAGACGACTGCCGTGGGACGGTCCGCGATGTCGAGAAGCGCCTGCATCGCGGTGTAGCCGGTTTCGAGTGTCGTTTCGGATGCCGCTTCGAGCGCGGGGTCGGTTGCAAGACCTGCCTCGGTGAGCGCATGCCGGTATCCCTTCAGGCGTTCGGCCGCGAAATTGTATCTCAGCGGCCCGTGGATATGGGCAATGCGCGTGTGGCCCAGGCCGATCAGGTGGGCGGTCGCGAAGCGCGCGGCTTCGAAATTGTCGACGTCGAGCCAGGCGTGATCGTCCGAATTCGTGGTCCGGCCATGGGTGATGAAGGGAATTTTCATCGCCCGCATCGTCTCGACGCGCGGATCGTGGCCAAGCGTGCGCGAAATCACGATGCCGTTCGCGCGCCCGGCCTTTGCGATCCGCTCGATCGTGGCCACTTCCTCTTCCTGCGAGCGCGGCGCGGCGACGCTGAGGTCCCATCGGCGTTCCGACAGAACCGCCGAAATACCGTCCAGCAGCTCACCAAGGAACGGGTCGGCGATATGGGTGCTCTGCCAGGGCATGACATAGGCGATGCATTCCGCATTGCCGAGCGCCAGCCGCCTGGCGGCCGAATTCGGCTCGTAGCCCAGCCGGTCCGCGGCGTCGCGAACCCGCTCGCGTGTCTTCGCTGAAATGTCGGCATAACCGTTGAGAGCCCGGGAGACCGTACCTTCGGTCAACCCGAGTTGCCTGGACAAAGACTTCAGGCTCACCTCCCGCATGACCGAGACGCTATTCCGAAAGCGCTTTCGGAATCAAGCTGTAAGCTGTTGTCGGGAGAGCCTGGGTGCCGTCGCCTGGGCTTCTGGCCGGTCGGCGGAGAACCTGTCGGGCGTTGTCACAGAGGCGGAATTCCGCCGTTTCGCGGTGCCGGAGCCGAGCAAATGCACGGGCCGGAAAGCAGCAACAAAAAGCCCGCGCAGGAGGTCCAGCGCGGGCCGTCGAAACGATGGCGGGCTCGCCTCACCAGCTGTTGTAGCTCAGATACTTTCCGGACATTTCGACCTTCACGCGGTCGCCTTTCGGGTTCGGCACGCGGGTCACGTTCATGTCGAAGTCGATCGCCGACATGATACCGTCGCCGAATTCCTCGTGGATCAGCGCCTTGAGCGTCGGGCCGTAAACGCCGACGATCTCGTAGAAGCGGTAGATGCAGGGGTCGGTCGGCACGGTCTGTTCCCAGACCTTGGTCGGGCTTTCCGCCAGCACGTCGATCACCTCCTGCGGCAGGCCGAGCACCTGCACGAGCGATTGCGCCTTCTCCTTCGGCATGGCGTTCATGCCGACGCAGGCCGAATGCGTCCAGACAGCGGACATGCTGATCTTGTCGGCGATTTCCTCCCAGGTCATGCCGGCTTTCTTCTTGGCGGCCAGGATGATCAGCGCGACGTCGTCCTTGGTCAGCATCTGGGGAATTTCGATAGTCATGGCAGTAAGGTTCCTCGTTTTCCTATTCGTTTACCGCGCGCAGATGCGCGCCATGTCGGGGATCGTCGCTTTCATCGCCCTTGGTCTCTTCCAGGAGATCGATGCGCACGGTCTGCGGCGTGTTGCTGTCGCTTCCGGTTTGCTGTCCGGCCAGTTCCTTCGAGCGCGTGGCAAGGAAGTGCACCAGGTGATTGCGGATCGCGTAGTAGTTCGGGTGGTCGATGATCTGGTCGCGCTTGCGCGGCCGCGGAATGGTGATCTCGACCGACTCCGCAACGCGCGCATAGGGCCCGTTCGTCATCAGTAGGATCCGGTCCGCCAGCAGGATCGCCTCGTCGATGTCGTGGGTGATCATAAAGACCGTCTGCGACGTGCCGCTCCAGATCTTCAGGAGTTCGTCCTGGATCGTGCCGCGCGTCAGCGCGTCGAGCGCACCGAACGGCTCGTCGAGCAGCAGGAGCTTCGGGTGATTGGCAAAGGCACGCGCGATCGAGACGCGTTGGCGCATGCCGCCCGACAATTGCGCCGGCTTGCGATGGATCGTGTCTCCCTCGAGCCCGACCATGGCGAGGTACTGCGTCGAATGCTCGACGACCTTCGACCGCGACCATTCCGGGTACCGCGCCGCGACACCGAAGGTCACGTTCTTCAGCGCGGAGAGCCAAGGCAGCAGCGAGTAGTTCTGGAATACCACGCCGCGGTCGAGGCTCGGCCCGGAGACCTCCTTGCCGTCCATGAGAACGGCGCCGGATGTCGGTTCGGCAAGTCCGGCCAGGATGTTCATGATCGTCGACTTGCCGCAGCCGGAATGGCCGAGGATGCAGACGAACTCGCCTTTTTCGATCCCGAAACTGGCGTTTTCGAAGACGGTCAGGCTCTCGCCCTTGCCGGCGGGAAAACGCTGGGTGAGGTTTTCGATCGATAGGAATGCGTTTGACACGAAGTTCTCCTTACTCGGCATAGGCGACGGCGCGCTGCAGACGGCCGAAAGCCGCGTCCAGCGCCATGCCGACGACGCCGATCATCAGGATCGAGAAAATGACGGAGGTCAGGTCGAGATTGTTCCACTCGTTCCAGACGTAGTAGCCGATCCCGGTTCCGCCGACGAGCATCTCGGCGGCCACGATGACGAGCCAGGCGATGCCGATGGAAATCCGCATACCGGTCACGATGGTCGGTGCGGCGGCCGGCAGGATGACGGTGAGCGCGGTCTTCAAGGCGCCCAGCTCATGCGTGCGGGCCACGTTCACCCAGTCGGATCGGACCCCGGCGACGCCGAAGGCCGTGTTGATCAGCATCGGCCAGATCGAACAGATGAAGATCACGAAGATGGCGGAGGCGTTGGAGTCCTGGATGATGAACAGCGCCAGCGGCATCCATGCGAGCGGCGAGATCGGTCTCAGGACCTGGATGAACGGGTTCAGCGCCTTGTAGGCAACCGGGCTCATGCCGATCAGAAAGCCGATGGGGATCGCAACCAGCGCCGCGAGGAAATAGCCGGTCAGGACGCGGTAGAGCGAATAGGCGATCTGGATGCCGATTCCCTTGTCGTTGGGGCCGGCGTCGTAGAACGGGTTGGAAAGCTGTTCCCAGGCCTTCTGCAGGACCTGGCTCGGCGGCGGAACGCCGGCCTTCGGCGCGCCGCCCCCGGTCAGGCGTTCATATTCGGTCAGTTCGGTGGCCGCCTTCTGACCGGGGATCGCGGCCTCCCAGATCAGGAGGCCGGCAATCAGGATGATGAAGGACAGGATCGCTGCCCTCTGGTTGGTCGACAGGCGGTCCATGCGTCAGGCCCGCTTGATGTCGAAGGAGTCGACATAGGCTTCCGGCTCGGCCGGGTCGAACGACTTGCCCATGATCGTGTAGCTCTCATAGGTGACGTCCGGGGCCTCGTAGCCCAGATCCTTCATGATCTTGGCGCAGTCGGCGGCGAGATAGACATCCTCGGCGACCTTCTTGTAGTCGACGTCGCCCTCGATATAGCCCCAGCGCTTCATCTGCGTGAGAATCCAGACGCCCATCGAGTGCCACGGGAACGGATCGAAATCGATGCGGTCCGGCACCTGTTTCACCTCGCCGAGACCATCGGCATAGGTTCCGGTCAGAACCTGCTCGACCACCGGAACCGGCTGGTTGAGATAGTTGGTGGGCGAGATCGCCTCGGCGATTTCCTTCCGGTTTTCCGGGTTCGAGGCGTATTGCGTCGCATCGACGATCGATTTCAGAAGCGCGCCATAGGTGTTCGGCAGTTCCTCCGCGAAGGAGAGCGGGCAGGCGAAGGCGCAGCAAGGATGGCCTTCCCAGATCTCCTTGGTCAGGACGTGGATGAAACCGATACCTTCCCAGACGGCGCGCTGGTTGAACGGATCCGGCGACAGGTAGCCGTCGAGATTGCCGGCGCGCAGATTGGCGACCATCTCCGGCGGCGGAACGACGCGGATCTGGATGTCGGTGTCCGGGTCGATGCCGTGCTCGGCCACGTAGTAGCGCAGCAGGAAATTGTGCATCGAATATTCGAACGGGACGCCGAAGGTGAAGCCTTTCCAGTCCTTCGGATCGCGCTTGTCCTTGTGTTCGTTGGACAGCACGATCGCCTGGCCGTTGATGTTCTCGACGGCGGGCATGATGTAGGGCTCGGCAACGCTGCCCGCGCCGAGCGTCATCGCCAGCGGCATCGGTGTCAGCATGTGCGATGCATCGTATTCGCCGTTCAGCGACTTGTCGCGCGCCACGGCCCAGCCTGCGGTCTTGATAACCTGGGCGTTCAAGCCATGCTTCTCGTAGAAGCCCATCGGCTGCGCCATGATGATCGGCGTCGCACAGGTAATCGGAACGAAGCCGATGTTGAGATCGGTCTTTTCCGGCTTTCCGAGCGTATCCAGGATGGCGGCCTTGGCCTTGTCGACGGGAAAGACGGAAGCGAGCGCGGCGGCGAAGCTCGTGCCGCCGACCAGGCCCATGAAGGACCGGCGCGAAATGTCGTTCTGGTCGAACATCGAACGGACAATGGCGTTCTCGACGACACGCTCCATCATGTAGTCCGAGGACATGGTGTTGGGGTCGTCCGCGCTGAACGCCTGGCCGGTCGAGCAGGCATCGCAACCGCAGCCGGCGCCGTGCCGCAGATCGGTCTTGTGTGAAAACGGATTTCCGAGACTCTTGGTCATTGGGCTCCCTCGGGTGGTGGTGGAAACATCGGGTATGGCGAGGATCGTAGCCCAGCGGATTTTCCCGACAGCGGAACAAATACGGGAATCGCAGGATTTTATTATATAAATAAAATCAATTCTTTATGCGTTTTTGCGGCGATGCACAATTTACGATATTTCATAATTCACGAAATTTCGTATGCTGTCGGAACCGGCAGCCGAAGGAGGGTGACATGAATGAGGCGAGCATTGTCCGCGCCGACCCGGATTTGCTTGACGCAACGGCGCTGGCGCTCCTGCCGGAGGCCGCGATCGTCATCGAGACGGCGACGGACAGGATCGTCCAGTCCAATCTCAAGGCGCGTCGGATGCTTGCCGGCGAGACCGCCAATGGCCATCGTTTCTCGGACCATGTCGAGGCGGACCTCGCGGATTTCATCGTGTTCCTCGACGAGGTCGCCTATCGCGGCGAGGCCTGGACCCGGAAGGTCTCCTTGAAACGCGGCAATGGCGAGACACTCGCCGTCGAAATCCGGGGACGGCGCCTGGCGGCGGGGACCAGCCTTGTGCTCCTGATGTTCCTCGACCTCGAGGAACTGCGCCGCCACGAACGCGCCACCGAAACCGAACAGTTGCAGCGCGAAGGCCTGATGGGCTGGCGGCGGGCGCAGGAGTTCTTTTCCGAACTCGAATTCCAGAACCAGCTCATCCTGAACGCAGCCGGAGAGGGCATCTACGGCGTGAACACCAAGGGGCAGGCGACCTTTTTCAACCGCGCCGCACAGGAGATGCTCGGATGGGAGCCGGACGAACTCCTCGGCAAGCCGATCCACGACGTGATCCACCATCACCACCCCGACGGCAGCGCCTATCATGCCCATGACTGCCCGATTTACCGGTCATTCCGTTTCGAGCATGTCGCCCGCGTCGAGGACGAATTGTTCTGGCGCAAGGACGGAAAACCGATCCAGGTCGAATATGTTTCGACGCCGATCTACAACCAGAAAATACTGGCCGGCGCCGTCGTCATTTTCCGCGACGTGACGGAACGCAAGCAGAGCGAACGCAAGCTGCACGAAGCCCTCAGCGAGGTCGCCGAACTGCGCGACCGGCTGGAACAGGAAAACGCCTATCTTCAGGAGGCGATCACCAACGAGCGGGCGCACCATGACGTGATCGGCCATTCGCCGGCGATCCGGCAGATGCTCGCCAGGATCGAACTGGTCGCGCCGACCGACGCGCCGGTCTTCATCACCGGCGAGACCGGGGCCGGCAAGGCCATCGTGGCAAGCGCGATTCACAAGGATAGCGGCCGCAAGCGCCGTCCGCTGATCCAGTTCCGATGCGGCTCGATCAGCCGGCGCTCCATCGAGGCGGAACTGTTCGGCCAGTTCGGCGGGGCGGACGGAACGGCGGGTGACAATTCCGGCGCGCTGGAACTGGCGCATGGCGGCACGCTGTTCCTGGAAGATGTGTGCGAACTGCCTTTCGACCTCCAGGGCGACCTGCTGCGGGCCCTTCAGGACAGGAAGTTCAAGCGCATCGGCGACACCCATTCCCGCAACCTGAACGTTCGCGTCATCGCGTCGTCGACCAAGGATGTCGAACAGGAAGTGGCGGTCGGCCGTTTCCGGGAAGACCTGCTGCTTTTCCTGAGCGTTTTTCCGATCCACTGCTCGCCGCTGCGCGAACGCCCCGAGGATATCCCGGAACTCGCCGATCACATCCTCGGGATCGCTTGCGAACGAATGAACCGCAGAAAACCGATCGTCACCGAGCGTACCATGAACGCGCTGATGAGCTATCACTGGCCGGGTAATGTTAGGGAACTGCGCAACGTCATAGAGCGCGCGGCGATCGTCTCGACCGGCAGCAAGCTTATCGTCGAAATCGGCGGCGAGCCGACGACCCGCGATACCGGCAGGACGGTGCGCACCGAACGCGAAATGCAGCAGGAAATCCGCGCCAATCTCGTCGCCGCCCTGCGCGAAACGAACGGCAAGGTCGCCGGCAAGGAAGGCGCCGCCGCACTCCTCGGCATGAAGCCGACCACGGTCTATTCGCGCATGGACAAGTTCCGCATCGAAAGCCACGAGTGGGAATTGCGGTAACCGGATTCTCTCCCCCGAGCGGATGGAATGCTTCGGCCGATTGGATGTGTCGGTTTCATCATTCCACGTGTCAAAGTCTTGAAAGCGGCTGGTGAGACCTTTCGCTTGGTAAGGCAGCGTAGCGTCCGCTGTGTCCCAATATCAGACAGCTTTGGCCTGACGCCGTTCGGCCCGGAATTATTTGGACTGATGGCAATCTTGCGCGGAGGCGCGTCACTAGAAGGCGTGGCGAGACAAGTAACCTTACGCGTAAACCATCTTCGTCACAAATTGTTGCCCGGCTGTTACTATTTGCATTATGAAAATATTAACCACAACCGATGGGGTGCAGTGTGTTCCGGCCGAGTTTCGAGTGGCTACGCGTTTTGTTCCTGCTTGGCGGCATGTTCCTGTCGTCTGCGGTCGTGGCGCATTCGGACGAGCCCGTGAGGCGAGAGGTCCTCGCGCTTTATCACAGTGACCTTGAGCCGTCGGTGGATTCGACGCTTGTCCATCTGAATGCGGAACTACCTCTCAACCATCTCGGATACATCGTCCGTTATCATGACCTGAAACGCGGACTTCCGGGCGGAAAGGAACTCGCGAACGCGGTCGCTGTGTTGAGCATGTTCCCCGAGGATCTGCCGGACCACGAGACCTATTTCGAGTGGTTGGGTGAGATCACGCGAACGAATGATCTTCGGGTCATAATGCTGAACAATCTCGGCGGCCCCGTCACCACGCACGATGCGGAACTTCTGGGCTCGGTATTTCGCCGGATCGGACTGGAACTGACACCGAAGATCATCGACAATACGCTCACATCCCAAGTCGTCGCCCGCGATACCATGATCGGGTTCGAACGTGAGCCTGATCCGGTCCCCGAGCGACATCTCCTGGTTCGCCGATACGGAAATTCCGCCCGTGTCGCTCTCGAATATGAAAGCCGTGACGGCGGAGAGCTTTCGCGGAGCGTGGCGGTCGCGACAGGGCCGGGCGGTGGTTATGCGGCCCCCGGATTTTTTATCTACTACGATTCCGAGCTCGACCAGAAACGCTGGATCATCGATCCTTTCGAGTTTTTCGCAAGTGCGCTCGGAACCGGGCTGTTCCCCATTCCCGACACCACGACGGTTTCAGGCAGGAGGCTTTTCTTCAGCCATGTCGATGGCGACGGATGGAAAAGCCTGACGAGGATAGAGCGTTATCGCGACAAGCCGACTCTGTCGGCTGATGTGATGCTGCGCGAACTGGTCGAGCCATATCCGGATATCCCTGTGACGATCGGACCGGTCGCGAGCGACATGGATCCGTCGATCCACCACGGAAAGGATGCCGCGCGCGTCGCAAGCGAACTCTTCGCTCTACCCCAGGTCGAGATCGGGTCGCATACATATACCCATCCATTCGTATGGGAGTATTTCGAGACCTACGATCGTTCCGATGAACTGGCGCTTATCCGAAACCATGCCTTCAATGGATCAACGTCCATTTTCTCGCGCTTCGGTTCGCTGATCTCGGGCGCCCGAGCGCTGCCGGACAATTTGCTGGAGGAAGCGGATGAAGCGCTTCCCCGGTTCGATGCGCGTGAGCCCTTCAGCTTGAAGAAGGAGGTCGGCGACGCCCTCGGAATAACCGAAGCGCTCGCGCCTGCGGGTAAACATGTCGAGCTCTATCAATGGAGCGGCGACGCCGAGCCCTTCGAGGCTGCGATCGAGGCTGTAAGAAGATCAGGTCTGCGCAATTTGAACGGTGGCGAGACGCGATTTGACGCGACCCGGCCATCCGTCAGTCACATCTCGCCGATCTCCCGCCAGGTGGGCGCGCAGCGGCAGATCTATGCGCTTAACGACAACGAATACACCTATACAGATCTCTGGCGCGGCCGCTTCAACGGTTTCACGCAACTGATCGAGACATTCCGCAGAACGGAGAACCCGCGCCGCCTGCGCGGCGCGAATCTTTATTATCATGCGTATTCGGCCGAGCGGTCTGTTTCTCTCGACGCCGTACGGTCGATCCTGGGCTGGGCGCGTGAAGAGCCCGTCGCTCCGATCCGGGCTTCCGACTATGCGGCCATTGCCGACGGGTTCTTCAGCACGAAGATCAGGAAGATCGGTGATCTGCAGTGGTCTGTAAGCGACCGTGACGGTCTCCAGACGGTTCGTTTCGATAATGCCGAAGGAGTGCGTGTCGATCTTGCGGCCAGTGCCGGTGTTCTGGGTGAGACGCGCCATGGCGGCTCCCTTTACGTTGCGCTGGATTCAAAGGTCGACACTGCGATTGTAGAACTTCGCCGCGATCACGCGACAAATGTCCCGCCGACGCTCGACATGGCGATGCTCGAACAGGCCCGGTGGCGGATCAGCGGTCTGGAGCGAAAAGGTTGTCGGCTTTCGTTTCTGACGGAAGGCTTCGGAGTAGGCGACTTCGTCTGGCGCGCGCCGAGCGGCCACTACCGTATCAACGCGTCGCGCGACGGCAAGGAACTGCTCGCGACACAAGTCGCGAACAGCGCGAACGGCGAACTGCATTTCAGGCTTACGTTCGATGCAATTGAACCCGCACGCATCGACATCGCTTGCGATACCGGAGAACAGTCATGAGGCCGTCGCTTGCCGCATTCGTATTTTCGCTTGGAGCGGGCGCCTGCATGTTGGCGACACTGAGCGTTCCCGATGTTAGCGAACGAGTTGCGATGCTGAGACGCGACGGGCGTGACGAGGCCGCTGTCGCCATCGCCAACGCCGCTTACGAAATGGGCAAGGGCGGGGACTTGTTCCTCTCATCCGTGTTCGAGGTGAACAGCCGGTCCGGTGATACCGAAACGGCGCGGCAGGCCATCGGCCGATATCTTGCCCTCCACCGCGACAATGCGATTGCGCTTCGTCGTGCTGCGGATTTCTTCGCGGCGAACGACGGAAGCGCCCACCGCATAGCGATGCTCGTTCGTCTGACGGAACTGAGGAGCGAACCCGGTGATATCTCCGAACTGGCGCGGCTTTACCGGCTCGAGGGACGCTTCGAGGATGAACTGACATTACTCGACAGATTTCACGGTGTTCAACTGCCACCGGAACTCTTTGATCGATGGGAGCGCCTGTCGACCCGGAAACGCCACTCCGAAAAGATGAAGGAGTTGGCGATCGACTTCAGCACGGGCGGCGTTGCCCTCCCGCCGGAAGAAGTGAGGGCAATCCATTGAACGTCACCCTTCGCGAAACAAGCGCAAGCCGGTTGCCGCGTGAGCGATTGAAGGGCCTCCTTCTGCCGCAGATCGTGCTTGTGTTTGTCGCGCTGATTGTTCTTGCCGAGCTTCTGGGTATCGGAAAAAGTCTCCTGAACTCTCAGCCGCACCCGTTCTGGATTCCGGTATTGCTGTTCTCGGTGCTTGGCGGCCTGGCCCCCGGAATCATCTCGGCGCTGCTGGCATCCGTGCTTGATTGGCTGCTCGGCGACGCCGGACTGCCGATAGGCTTCGATTTCTACGATTATCTTCTTGCCTCGGTCAAAGAGCCCGCGCTCTGGATAGGAGCGGCCGCCGTCATCGGCGGAATTACCCGCCACCAGAGAGTGCGCACCGAGGAAGCCTTCGAAACCGCGGAACGCTTCAGAATGCAGCGCGCAACCATCGCTGACTATGCCGGGACCCTTCGTGATCAAATCCGCGATCTCGAACTGGCCGCAGCGCTTCGGGCCGACGAATCGATGGGAGACTTTCGGGCGACGCTCAAGAATATGAAGAGAACCAGGAAACTGTCGGCCCGTCATAAGTTTCTGAAACGCGCATGCCAGATCGCAACCGGCTGCGAGACAGCCGTTGTATTCCGGCGCGGTGCGCATTCCTGGCGCCTGGTCGCCGGTGCGAATATTGCCACCGATTTGAACGATCAAGAGCTCGCGGAATTCGAAACGCTTTCCTCACCCCGTGTCCTCGGGAAGCAGGTCGGCGATCAGCCCCGACGGATAGCAATTCCCTTCAATGACAAGCACGGTCCCTCGATCCTGCTTCTCGACGGGTGCCCGGCAGAAAACGATACGAAAACCCTCATATCGTTAGGCGAGTTCATCGCGGAGCGCTGGGTCCGGAGGCAGCCTATGGTCGAATTCAGCATGCGCCGCGTGCGCAAGCGTGCCGAAAGGAGGCCCATGCGGACGAACTCGGTACGCACGAAAAAGGTGCGTGCGAATGGCTGAGCGGAGGACTGAATATGCGATGCGAGAAGCGCGCTGGCGGGCTGTGGCGGCATTTACCCTGCTTTCGCTGTTCGAATGTGCGATTCTCATGGCGGGCTGGCATGGCCAGGTAGGTTGGAACGAAGTCTTGGTTCTGCATGTTGCTTCCGTCTTCGCATGCGGTGCCGTTGTTTTCCTGTTCTTCGGCGATCGGACTGCCGCGGTGACCGGTGTATTGGCGACGCTATCTATCGGTCCCTTTGGTGCTGTGGCCGTTGCCTGCATGCTGTTGAGGCTTCAATCGAAGCAAGACGAGACGGCGCGGTGCAGCGATTGGATGGACAGAATTCACCCGTCATCGGAGCATGATCGGGACGAAGCGCTTTATCACGCAATCGTCACCGGGCGGGCTTATCAGCCGGGAGGCCTGCCGAAAGCCATCGGGGCGACGATGCGCGAAGCGCCTGCTGACGATCGGGTGAAGGTGTTGAGCCGCATCGTCGCCGCCACCGGTTCGGTTCCGGGGCAGGTTTTGTCTGCGGGCCTGACGGACGAGCATCTGTCGGTACGCGCCGCGACCGCTGCGATACAGTCCCGTCAGGTAAGCCAGGCCGCCGACGTTTCGGAAGGTCGAGCATAATGTTCTCCCTCGTGCCGCGGCAGCGATCCGCACCATCGGAAAGCGATGTCTGCCTTATCGCGGAAGGTTGCTATCCGCACGTTGCCGGCGGCGTCTCGACATGGACTGACTGGTTGATGCGGAGTTGCCAGGATACGACCTTTTCGGTGATTTCCGTCGTGATGGCTTCTGACGACCGGAAGCCTCGGTATGATTTTCCGGAAAACCTGTTGTCGATCTCCGAACTCGTCCTCGATGATTACAGGGCGGGAACCGGTGGGCGGTCACGGGTCGCCTTGGAAGACGCCGAGCGCCTGGCCACAACCATGTGCCGCTTCATGCTGAACGGCGAACTGGAGGATCTCGCCTGGATCGTGCGCTTTGCAAACGATCCCGGAAATCCGCGTTCCCTCGAGTTTCTCACGCATTCGCCCTTCGCGTGGCAAGTTTGCGTTGCGAGCTACAAGACCTTGATGCCGCAGGCATCCTTCAAGGACTTTTTCTGGGCGTGGCAGGCGCTTACCGGCGGCCTATTCGCTGTGGTGAAGGCGGATTTGCCAAAGGCGCGAACCTATCACGCCCTGTCCACCGGATATGCGGGGCTTCTCGCGGCACGCGCGAAGATCGAGGGAGCCGGACAGGTTATCGTTACCGAGCATGGCATCTACACCAATGAGCGGCAAATCGAGATCCTGATGGCCGACTGGATCGATGACACGATAGACAAGGGACTGGCCCTTGCGGACAGCCGCTTCGATCTGCGTGATCTTTGGACCGTTGCGTTCAAGTCGTTTGCAAGGGCGTGTTATGCCGGGTGCGACCGTATTCTGACCCTTTTCGATGCCAACCAGGCAATGCAGCGCGCGCTCGGAGCGCCGGAAAACAAGCTTTCGGTTATTCCCAATGGTATTGATGTCGATCGCTTCGGCGCAATCACGAGAGCATCGGAAGATACGCCGCCGACGGTCGCGCTGATCGGGCGCATCGTTCCCATCAAGGACATCAAGACATTCCTGCGCGCCGCGGATATTGTACGCACGGAATTGCCGCAAACCCGCTTTCTGATCGCCGGTCCGGCCGAAGAAGCGCCGGACTATGCTGCCGACTGCCGGCGACTGGTCACCGACCTCGGACTTGAAGACCACGTTACCTTCACCGGAAGAGTCGATACCGCCGAATTGTTGAGCCGTTGCCATGTGGTTGCGCTGACCAGCGTGAGCGAGGCGCAGCCCCTGTGTCTGCTTGAGGCCGGTGCCGCCGGATTGCCCTGTGTTGCGACGGATGTCGGATCCTGCCGTGAACTGCTGCTTGGGTCGGGAAAACGCGGCAACACGCAGCCGGGCGGATTTGTGGCGGGCGCCCTTGATGCGCCGGGCGTCGCGAGCCACCTCGTCACGCTGCTGCGTGATCCGGATTTGCGATCGCGGCTCGGCCGTAATCTCAGGCAGCGCGTGAACAAGCGTTACCGGGCTGATGATGTCGCGGAGGCCTATCGCCGGATCTACGCCTGGAAGGAACACTGATGGCCGGCATAGGTTTCTCATTGCAGCGCCCGGATAAAGAAAACTGCGATCCGGAGCGCCAGAGAGGTGGACGCTATGGAGCAATGGCGATCATTGGTCCGTGGATATTCGCCATCCTTGCGTTTGAAATTCTTCGCCGGAGCCTTCGCCTGGAGGGAGCAGACGACGACGGATTGCCGCTGCAGTCCAGCATCATCTATCTCTTCCTGGTCAGCCTTGTTTCCGCGGCACCCGTGACCGCCATCATGTTGCGCATGGTGTTCGACGATATCCATCGAAGGCAGAGCGAACACGTGGTGACCATCTACTTGCTGGCTCTCGCAGGTTCGATGACGGTTGGACTGATTGCCGCGCAAGTCGCATTTGGTATCGTGGCGGGATTTCCAGCTGCTGATATGTTCCCGATGATGGCGGCCTCAGGTGCGATGGCGATGACATGGACCGCCGCGACTTTCGCCGCCGCGATACGCGCCTACAAGGCGATCGGTTACGCATTCATGGTCGGATTCGCTCTCGCTGTCGCCGCGACGCTGTTCGTTGCGGGCCAGTCGGGTGGACCGCAAATCCAGGCGCTTGCCTTCGCGTGCGGCTTTGCTTCCACTTTCGTATGGCTGAGCGGCGAAGTGATCCGGGTTTTCGATGGCCCATCGGCCGGGGAGCTGCGGCCGGTCGTCAAAAGGGTTCTGCGCGATGGCCTCCGCTACAGAACAATTGGTTTTGGTGCATTTGCCGCGGCGGCGGCGATATGGACGGATTCCATCGTCGTGTGGTTCGGGCCTTTTGGCGAGGTGGCATCGAACGGGCTTTCGACGATGCCGTTCTATGACAGCGCAATGTTTGTTTCACGTATCAGCATGTTACCGGGCTTGCTCGTCTTTCTGGCATTTCATGATGGCATCTGGTTCGACCGCATGCAGGGCTTCCTCCGCGCCGTCAATCGGAACGAGGCGCTTGAGCGGATCATGGCGCAATCAGCCCTTCTTGAGGGCGCTGTCCGGCGCGGACTTCTTTGGCTGATCGCGATCCAGTCTCTCATCGCGGTGATGCTGTACGTTCTCGCACCCGCGCTTATAGAACCGTTTGGAATGATGTATCAGCAAACCGGCATATTGCGGGTCGGACTGCTTGGCACCCTGTTCTTCGCGCTATTCTCGCTGATGGCGACATTGGTCTTGTATCTGGGGCGCGACTGCGAGTTTCTCCGGCTGCAGCTTGCCTTCCTCGTTCTCAATGGGCTGGCGACCTATTTCTTCATGCGCTGGGGAGCCGATTATCTCGGATTCGGGTTCCTCGTGGCATCTGTAGCGGGTGCGGTTTTCGCCGCCGCCGTTCTCGAGGATACGCTGAATCGTCTGCCATACATCACCTTCGCCAATGCGCTGCGGAACTCGCGCAATGTGTATGCGTCGCGCGCCCCGCGACGTTTCGTGGTGGCGCTGCGCCCGTTTTCCCTGAGCGATCTTCTGCCTGCGAGGCTCCGGTGACTTTCCCGCCGAAACGTCGCCTTTGGTCGCGACGAAGCATCAACTCCGGTCTGTGGTCCGCGATTGCCGGCGGTCTGCTTGCATCGGCGACGCCATCGTTCTCCAATGCCGATGCCGACCGTGAAGACGCGCTTGCCGATCTGAATGCCGTGCGCAGGTGGGGCTGCCAGTACCAGAATATCGATGTCGATGCGATCACCGCTTCTGATCTCGATCTCATCGTACTTGAGCCCAGTCTCAATGATGATGCGCTGATATTTCTGTCGCCCGATGAGATCGACCGGATGAAAACTAAGCCCGGTGGTGGAAGGCGGCTGGTTTTGGCCTATCTGGCGGTCGGCGAAGCCAATGTGAACAGGTGGTTCTGGCCGAATGCCTGGCGCCGCTCTCCGCCCGACTGGCTCGGACCGTTGAATCCGAGCTGGCCGGGCGCACGGCTTGTTCGATACTGGGCGCCGGAATGGCAAACACTGATTTTTTCGCATCAGAAATCGCTGCTCAACCGGATCGTTGCCTCAGGCTTCGACGGCGTCCTGCTTGACCGTATCGACAGCTATGTGGAGTGGCAGGAAGAATTTCCGGGCGCCGATGTTGAAATGGTCAAGCTGGTGCAGCGAATTTCGCAGCACGCGCGCGAAAGAAATCGCGGCTTCCTGATCATGGGGCAAAACGCCGAGGATCTCCTTTACGACAGTGCCTATCGCCGCGCGCTCGACGGCTTGAACAAGGAGTCCCTGTTTACCGGGCTTCGCGGGATGGACACGGTAAACGCGGAAAGCGACGTTGCGTGGAGCCTTGAGCGCCTGGAACTTGCGAGAAAGGCCGGGATCACCGTGCTCGTCACCGACTATGCGAAATCTGAAAAGATGCGTGCATATGCCCGGCGAGCAGCCAAAAAACACGGCATGCCCCTTTTCCAGGGAACGTGGGACCTCGACAGGCTTCCGCTGTAAGAGAACGCGGACCGGTCCCCTTTCGGGTCGAGGGATTGATCCGCGAGGCTCGATTCGTCCGATATCCGGCGTGCTTGCCAGACGCCGTTACCCACACCGCCAATGGTCCACGCATTGGCCGCGAATGCGCCTGGATTCCTAGACTCTGGGAAGAAGAGTGGTGCCGCATGTCGGATTCGAACCAACGACCCCATCATTACGAATGATGTGCTCTACCAACTGAGCTAATGCGGCGGGAGCGTTACCTTGCCGGAAAAACGCTAACGCGCGCTTTATCGGCATCGGCCCCGGAATTCAAGGCCCCAATCTCCACAACAGGGCCTCACCGGCTTTATTATTTGTATCATATGGACAATTCCGTATTTCGGTTCCAAGTTTCTCCTTGCAAGTTGCGCGAAGGCCGTCGCCTGGAGCGCGCCGAAAGATCGAAGTCAGTGGGAGGATTTTGATGTCGAAAGTGGAAATGACCGTGAACGGTCGCGCCGTCTCGGGCGAAGTCGAGGACCGGACGCTGCTCGTGCAGTTCCTGCGCGAGAACCTGAACCTGACCGGCACGCACGTCGGCTGCGATACGTCGCAATGCGGCGCCTGCGTGGTCCATGTCGACGGCAAGGCGGTGAAGTCCTGCACGATGCTGGCGGCCCAGGCCTCCGGCTCGACCGTCACCACCATCGAGGGGCTTGCCTCGGGTGGCGAACTGCACCCCGTCCAGGCCGCCTTCAAGGAGCATCACGGCCTGCAATGCGGCTTCTGCACGCCGGGCATGATCATGGCGGCGACCGACATGATCGAGCGACATGGCGGCAAGCTGGACGAGAAGACCGTGCGCGCGGAACTCGAGGGCAATATCTGCCGCTGTACCGGCTACCACAACATCGTCAAGGCGATCCTCGCCGCCGCCGAAGAGATGAGCGGCGCGGCGAAAGTGGCCGCGGAATAAGCGAATAGAGAATGGCACGGAGCGAATAGGGCAGGAGGAAGCGAAGGCGAACGGGAAAACATCCTGTGCGCATTCGCTGTTCCCTAATCGCTTCCGACCCAAGGGAGGATTTCATGGGAATGGAAGGCATCGGCGCCCGCGTGGCGCGCAAGGAAGACAAGAGATTCATCACCGGCAAGGGCCGCTACACGGACGACATGTCCGTCCCCGGCATGAAACATGCGGCATTCGTCCGTTCGCCGCATGCCCACGCCGTGATCAAGGGCATCGATTCCTCCGAGGCGGAAAAGATGCCGGGCGTGATCGGTGTTCTGGCCGGCGCCGAAATGACGACGGACGGGATCGGTTCGCTGATTTGCGGCTGGATGATCCACTCCAAGGACGGTTCGCCGATGAATATGGGCGATTGGCGCCCGCTGGCGGACAAGAAAGTGCGCTATGTCGGCGATGCGGTGGCGATCGTTGTCGCCGACACCAAGGCCCAGGCGCGCGACGCCGCCGAGGCGGTTAAGGTCGATTACGATGTACTGCCGGCGGTCACCAGCGCTGTCGACGCCCTGAAACCGGGTGCGCCGCAGATCCACGACAACGCGCCGGGCAACCAGATCTATGACTGGGAAATCGGCGATCTGGACGCCGTCGACAAGGCCATCGCATCGGCCGCCCATGTCACCACGCTGGACCTCGTCAACAACCGCCTCGTGCCGAATGCGATGGAGCCGCGCGCCGCGCTCGGTGTCTATGACGAGGCCGAGGATCACTACACCTGCTGGACGACATCGCAGAACCCACATGTCGCCCGTCTCGTGATGAGCGCCTTCTACAATGTCGCGCCGGAAAACAAGCTGCGCGTCATTGCGCCGGATGTCGGCGGCGGCTTCGGCTCGAAGATCTACATCTATCCCGAAGAAATCACCTGCCTGTGGGCGTCGAAGAAGACCGGCGTGCCGGTCAAGTGGGTTGCCGACCGCACCGAGAGCTTCCTGACGGATGCCCATGGCCGCGATCACGTGACGACGATCCAGATGGCCTTCGACGCGGACAACAAGATAACCGCCCTGAAAGCGGACACGATCGCCAATCTCGGCGCCTACATGTCGTTGTTCTCTTCGGTCGTGCCGACCTACCTGCACGCGATCCTGTATTCGGGCCAGTACGTCATCCCGGCGATCCACTGCAACATGCGCACGGCCTACACGAACACCGTGCCGGTGGACGCCTATCGCGGGGCCGGTCGGCCCGAAACGACCTATGCGCTGGAGCGGGTCGTCGAAACGGCGGCGCGCGAGCTCGGCGTTTCGCCGGCCGAATTGCGCCGCAAGAACTTCATCCGGGAATGGCCGTATCAGACACCGGTGATCCTCCAGTATGATTCCGGCGACTACGAGGCTTCGCTCGATGCGGCAATGAAGGCGATCGACTATGACAGCTTCCCCGCCCGCAAGGCGGAAGCCGAGGCCCGCGGCAAGAAGCGCGGCATCGGCATGAGTTGCTACATCGAGGCCTGCGGCATCGCGCCGTCCCAGGCCATCGGCTCGCTTGGTGCCGGTGTGGGCCTGTGGGAATCGGCGGAGATCCGCGTCAATGCCGTCGGCACCGTGGAAATCCTGACGGGCTCGCATTCTCACGGTCAGGGACACGAGACGACCTTCGCGCAATTGGTGTCCGATCGTTTCGGCGTGCCGATCGACTCGGTTTCCGTCGTCCACGGCGATACCGACAAGGTGCAGATGGGCATGGGAACCTATGGCTCCCGGTCCGGACCGGTCGGCATGAGCGCCGTCGTCAAGGCGCTCGACAAGGTCGAGAAGAAAGCGAAGATGATCGCCGCGCATCTGCTCGAAGCCGATGAATCCGACATCGTCATCGAGAACGGCCAGGTGAAGGTCGCCGGCACCGACAAGGCGCTCGGTTGGCACGAGGTCGCGCTCAATGCCTATACGGCGCACAACCTGCCGGCGGAGATGGAGCCGGGCCTGAAGGAAACGGCCTTCTTCGATCCGGCCAACTTCTCCTTTCCGGCTGGCTGCCATATCTGCGAGGTCGAGATCGATCCCGACACCGGCAAGACGGAAATCGTCAAGTTCGTCGCTTCCGACGATTTCGGCAACATCATCAATCCGATGATTGTCGAGGGGCAGGTGCATGGCGGGCTTGCGCAGGGCATCGGCCAGGCGTTGCTGGAAGGCACGTCCTACGATGCGGAGACCGGGCAGCTTCTGACGGCGACCTACATGGACTACACCATGCCGCGCGCCGACGACCTGCCGTCCTACACGGTGTCCAACACGGTGACGCCGTCTCCGCTGAACCCGCTCGGGATCAAGGGATGCGGCGAGGCGGGTGCCATCGGCTCCCCGCCGGCCTTGATGAACGCCATCACCGATGCGATCGGTAACAACAACCTGTCCATGCCGGCCACGCCGCAAAAGGTGTGGGCCGCGATCAACGCGGCCTGATCCGGTCCGAGAGCGAAAGGAAACAGATCATGTACGAGACCCATTACCATCGCGCCGGTTCCGTGGATGAGGCGGCAAAGCTGATGGGCGAGGCCGAAAGCGGCAAATATGTCGCGGGCGGCCAGACCCTGATCCCGACCATGAAGCAGCGCCTCGCCGCACCCGACAGCCTGATCGATCTGCGCCATATCGCGAACCTCAAGGGCATCTCGGTCAGCGGCAAGGATGTCCGCA
Organism: Oricola indica; assembly: GCF_965227485.1. Taxonomy (NCBI): domain Bacteria; kingdom Pseudomonadati; phylum Pseudomonadota; class Alphaproteobacteria; order Hyphomicrobiales; family Ahrensiaceae; genus Oricola; species Oricola indica. The sequence goes on along the minus strand of NZ_OZ245747.1, from coordinate 4,602,222 downwards.
TCGGTGCGGGGACGACCCACGCCGAAGTCGCGGGTTCGTCGGACCTCGCATCCGTCTGCCCGGGCATCTGCTCGCTGGCGGGCCATATCGGCGACCCGCATGTGCGGCACATGGGCACGATCGGCGGCTCCATCTCCAACAACGACCCGGCGGCCGATTATCCTGCGGCCATGCTGGCGCTGAACGCCACGATCCACACCAACAAACGCGAGATCGCGGCGGAAGAGTTCTTCGTCGGCATGTTCGAGACGGCATTGGAGGAAGACGAAATCGTCACCGCGGCGTCGTTCACCGCGCCGGACAAATGCGCCTACTCGAAATTCCCCAACCCGGCGTCGCGCTATGCCATGGCGGGCGTCTTCGTGGCGAAGGGCGGTGACGGCGTGCGCGTCGGCGTGACCGGCGCCGGCGTGGACGGCGCGTTCCGCTGGAGCGAGGCGGAAGAGGCGCTCGGCTCGGATTTCTCGGCTGGCGCGCTGGACGGACTATCCGTCGATGCCGGCGACATGCTGGAAGATCTCCACGGCTCCGCCGAGTACCGCGCCAACCTCGTCAAGGTCATGGCCAAACGGGCCGTCGCGGCGGTCTGACGGGCAGGGATAAGGTATCGGAAGGGGCGGTTTTCGGGCTGCCCTTTTTCGTGACCGGACGCTGCTTCACGATTGTTTGAATAACTCTCCATGGAACTTTCCGGTTTCCCGCGCTTAATGCCTCTATGAGAAAACTCCTCGCAGCGGCATTGATGCTGATTCTCGTTGCCGGTCACGCGCTCGCGCTGACCGCATCGGCATCCGCCATGGTTTTCCCGCAGGGTGGCCAGGTGGTTTCGGGACCGGTGTCCGACGTTGCGGCGATCCCTTCGAACAAGCGCGTATGCTGGCGAAAGACCATGTTTACCGCCGGCGGTGACGCCGATCCCGGTTTCGCGCCGCCCTGCGGCGGCGACGTCAAGTTTTCCAGCGATATCAGGATCATGTTCCAGCGTCCGGATCGTCAGGTCCACGCGGCGCGGGACCTGCACCGTCTCTTTGGCGGTAGTCGTGACGGACCGTTCAGACCTCCGATCGCCTGAACGCGAGCCGCCGGCGTTCCCATAATCGCCGGCCTGTCCAAAGCATTCAGGAGACCAGACATGAAGAATTCCACCATACCGCCCGATATGGGGGGTCCGCTCGGCAATTCCGGCAGCGCGGAAAATCCCCGAACCTTCTCCCGCCGCGCCATACTCGTCGGAACGGCCGGCCTTGCGGGCGTGGCGCTGGCAGGCTGCCAGACCGCCACACCGACCGTGACGCCCGCGGCCCCGCCGCCATCGGCGTCCCCGTCGGCGCTGTCAGCCTATCGCGCCCTGCCGAACGAGCGCTTTCCGATACCGGCCGTCGACCCGACGAAGGTGCCAAGTCGATTCCATCGGCAACAGGTCTCGTATCCGACGAACGAGGCCGTCGGCACGATCATCGTCGACACGAACCAGTTCTACCTCCATCTGGTCCAGGAAAACGGCATGGCGATGCGCTACGGCGTCGGGCTCGGGCGTGCCGGGTTCGAATGGTCGGGCAGGGCGAAGGTCGCCTACAAGCGCCAGTGGCCGACATGGACGCCGCCCGCCGAGATGATCGCGCGTGAACCGGAACTGGAGAAATGGAGCGCCGCCAATGGCGGCATGCCGCCCGGCCCGATGAATCCGCTCGGCGCGCGGGCGCTCTATATCTTCCAGAACGGGAAAGACACGCTCTACCGTATTCACGGCTCGCCGGAATACTGGTCGATCGGCAAGGCCGTATCGAGCGGGTGCGTGCGGCTTATCCAGCAGGACGTTATCGATCTTTACGGCCGCGTCACGCCGGGCGCTGCCATCATCGTCGTGTGAGTTTCAAGCCCGGCCGGAAACGGCCGGGCTTTTTCTTTCCGTCTGGAACGGGAAGCGTTGCCGCGCGATATCAGCGCTTTGGCGTTTAGCCGCAGAGGCTCGCTTTCGCCTCTGCATATTCGCGCTTCAGGCGGCCGACGAGATCGGCGACGGGCGCGATTTCCTTGACCGCGCCGATGCCCTGGCCCGAACCCCAGATATCCTTCCAGGCTTTCGCACCGGGTTGCGCCGCCTTGTCGAAATCCATCTTGGAGGGATCGGCTTCGGGGAGTGCGTCCGGATCCATGCCCGCGCCGGATATCGAAGGCTTCAGGTAGTTGCCGTGGATGCCGGTGAAATAGTTCGAATAGACGATATCCTTGGCCGTCGAGTCGACGATCATCTGCTTGTAGTCATCGACGGCGCGCGCTTCCGGCGTGGCGATGAAGGGCGAGCCGATATAGGCCATGTCCGCGCCCATCGCCTGCGCCGCCAGGATCGAGCGCCCGTTGGCGATCGCGCCGGACAACAGCAGCGGCCCGTCGAACCATTCGCGAATTTCCTGCACCAGCGCGAAGGGCGACAGCGGTCCCGCGTGGCCGCCCGCGCCGGCCGCAACGGCGATCAGCCCGTCGGCGCCCTTGCGGATCGCCGAATTGGCATGCCGGTTGTTGATGACGTCGTGCAGCACGATGCCGCCATAGGAGTGGATCGCCTGGTTGACCTCAGGCACCGCGCCGAGCGACGAGATCACGATCGGCACCTTGTATTTCACGCACATGGTCAGGTCGTGCTCCAGACGCTTGTTCGACATGTGCACGATCTGGTTGACGGCGAAGGGCGCGGCGGGGTTGTCGGGATTCTTGGCGTTGTGGTCGGCAAGTTCCTCGGTGATCTGGGCCAGCCATTCGTCCAGTTGTGCTTCCGGGCGCGCATTGAGGGCGGGAAACGAGCCGACGACGCCCGCCTTGCACTGCGCCAGCACCAGCGGGGGGTGGGAAATGATGAACAGCGGGGCCGCCACCGCCGGCAATTGCAGATTTTCCTTCAGGATTGACGGCAGCGCCATCGGCTCCTCCCAAATTTTGACGTTTTCGTAAACGTAAGACCTAACTGTGTTGCGCGTGCGAGGCAAGCGGTCATACGCGACCGGCTGCCGCAACATTGCCAGTTTTTTGGGAAGATTGGCACGTGCGCTTTCATTGGATTGACGATTATGTCAAATGCCGGAACGCTGTAACTTGAAAGATCCGGCCGAGAGGCGGACCGGAAACGGGGCAACCGCCAGTGAGTGATTTGGAAACCGCGCTGAGGAACACGCTCTCCAAGGGAGACGCGTCGGATCCGGCGTTTCGCCAGCGGGTCTACCGATCCGCCATGACCGCGATGGAACGCGCGCTGGCCGATCACCCGGATCCGGATCGGCGCAGCCGGCAAAGGCAGCGTCTCATGGACGCGATCCGCGCCACCGAGGCACACCACCGCCGGCAACGCACTCAGCCCGAGGCCTCCGGTCGCGACGAGCCGCCGGCCGTGAGCGTGCGCCCCGAACCGCGCCGACGCCCAGCACCGCGTCCGCAATCGGAAACGCCGCAACTGCGCGCCGAGCCGCGTATGGAGCGGGCGTCATCCGGTCCGTCCTTTCCTGAAATCGGCGGAGAGGACCGTGGCACCGGGCAGAGGTCGCGGGCAAGGCGCGCGCCCTTCGCTTTGATGCTGACGGCGGTCGTGGCGGTCGCGCTTCTCGGCTCCGGCGCATGGTGGGTATTCTCGACCGGCGCGTTCCAGAGCACGGAGGAACGCGACACGTCTGTCCCCAATCCGCCGCTCGAACTCGAAAACGAGAGTTTCCCCGGGTCTCGCGACAACGCGTCTTCTGCCGGTCCGGCGCGCATCGCCGCACGTTCCGAGGCCGAAAGCGGCTGGGTGACCCTGTTCGATCCTGCCGATCCGACGACCGTTACGCTGGAGGGCAATGCCAGCGCCGCCATCGACAGCGATCCCTTCGGCGATTTCGCCCGCATGGTTTCGCCCACCGTGCAGGACGTGATCGGTATCGACGTGCCGCCGGGAACGCTGGAAATGCTGGCCGGCAAGACGGCACAGTTCTCCTTCGTCGCCCGTGCCGACGACGATGCCGAGACGCAGATGTCGGTAACCTGCGAACTCGCAGACCTGGGCGAGTGTGGCCGCCGGCGCTTCGATGTCATCGCCAGCGACAACGAGTTCCTGTTCAGCGTCGACCTTCCGGGCGGCGTCGGCGTATCGGGACCCGGCCGTCTGAAGATCGTTACCGACATTTCCGGTGCCGGCCGGGCGGTGAAGATCTCGAGCGTGCGCGTGCGCGAACTGAAGCCCTGACCGGGCGAAGCCGCCTAAAGTTCCTCGAGCGCCATCGGGCCTGAACCGATGATCTTCGGATCGGGACTGCCGATGGCGTCGGTATCCTTGCCCTCGTAATCGGTGTTGCGCAGAATATGGCGCAGTACCTCGATACGCCCGCGCCGCTTGTCGTTCATGCGAATGACCGTCCATGGCGCATGGCTCGAATGCGTCGCCTGGATCATCGTGTCGCGTGCCAGCGTGTAGTCGTCCCACTTTTGCATGCCGACGATGTCGATGCCCGACAGCTTCCAGTATTTGACCGGGCTGTGACGCCGGTCATGGAAACGCTTCAATTGCGTTTCGAGCCCGATATTGAGCCAGAACTTGAAGAAGATGATGCCTTCTTCGACAATCATTTTCTCGAATTCCGGCGTGTCGTGCAGGAACGCCTTGTGCTGCTCCGGCGTGCAGAATCCCATCACCGGCTCGACGCCGCCGCGATTGTACCAGGAGCGGTCGAAGCTCACGAGTTCGCCGGTTGTCGGGAAATGCTCGATATAGCGCTGGAAGTACCACTGTCCGCGCTCGACGTCGGAAGGCTTGGACAAAGCCACGTTGCGCGCGGTGCGCGGGTTGAGGAACTCGTGCAGGACGCTGATCGATCCGCCCTTGCCGGCGGCGTCGCGCCCCTCGAACACCGCGATCAGCCGTTTGCCGGTTTCCTGCATGTGCGTATGCATGTTGACGATCTGGACCTGCAGCGCCTCGAGCGTGTCCTTGTAGTCGCCCTTGTCCATCCGCTTCTTGTAGGGATAGCCGCCTGCGGTTATGTCATTGTCGTCAACCCAGTCCGGCAGCTTCGGGTCGTCTATGTCGAAGACCCTTTTCTTTCCGTCGATGTCGAATTCAACCGCGCGTGATTCCGTCGCCATGTCCGATCGCCGTTTTCCAGTTTCGCTCAGGTCGGCCAACCTATGGCTTCACGCTGGAAGCGTCCAGATGCCGAAAGCTTGCGACCGGGAAGAATTGACGCAGGGAGCGATCGATGGATGAGCCGCGCGACGGGGCGAACGAGCGATCCCCGCGCGAGGGGTTGGGCCAGGCGGTTCTGCGGCGTCTTTTCTCCAACCGCTATCCGCTGGCGGCTTCGATCGCGATCTTTGCCGGGCTCGGCGTCGCGCAGGTCCTGCCATGGACCCTTGCATTGGCGCTTATGGCAGCGATGGCCGCGGTCAGCATGTTCGCGCCGGTGCGCAGCTTCAGCCAGCGCAGGGCTGCCCTGACGCAGCAGACATCCGCCGGTCCCGACGCGAAACGCTCGAGGGCGGTCCTCGACAGCCTGCCAAATCCCGTGATGCTGCTTGACCGGCGCGGAACCATTCTGGTGGTCAACAGGGCCTGCCACCGCTTTTTCGGCGATACGCTTGAAACGGGAGCGTCGGTCCTGATGCGCTTCCGCAGCCCGGAACTCATCGCCATGATCAACGGCGCGCTCGCCGGCGGAACGCCCGGGCCAGTCGAGGTCATGGAGCGTTATCCGATCGAACGCTGGTTCGAGGCGACGGTCGTGCGCCTTCCCGCCGAGGTCGCCGGCGATACGCCATACCTGCTGCATTTCCGCGATCTCAGCGAAACGCGCCGCATCGATCGCATGCGCAGCGATTTCATCGCCAATGCGAGCCATGAACTGCGCACGCCGCTTGCGTCGCTCTCCGGTTTCATCGAGACGCTGGCCGGCCCCGCGCGCAATGATACCGCGGCGCGCGACCGTTTCCTCGCCATCATGCTGGAGCAGACGAGCCGCATGTCGCGGCTCATCGACGACCTGCTGTCGTTGAGCCGGCTGGAAACGGCGCTGGCCAACACCGAGTTCGAACCCGTCGATATCGCCGAAGTCCTGCGCCATGTGCGCATGACGCTCGCACCCACGGCGAACGAGGCGGATGTGACGATCAACGAGGACATCGCCGCCATCGACGATCCCGAATGCAGGGTATGGGGCAGTCGCGACGAACTGATCCAGGTCTTCTCCAACCTGATCGAGAATGCCATCCGCTACGCGGGAACCGGCAAGCGGATCGACGTTGGTGCCGAGAGGGTGCCGGTTTCCGGCGTCGACAGCATTCGCGTGACGGTTCGCGACTATGGCCCGGGCATCGAGGCCGACCATATCCCGCGCCTGACGGAGCGTTTCTACCGGGTCGATGTCGAATCCAGTCGCGCCAAGAAGGGGACCGGTCTGGGCCTGGCGATCGTCAAGCATATCCTGACCCGCCACGTCGGGCGCCTGTCGATCACCTCACAGATGGGCGAGGGGGCCTCGTTTGTTGTCACAATCCCGGTTTGGATTGAGAAGACGGACATTTAGGATCCTGAAAACGGTTTATAATCAAGCAGATATACTGTCACATAACTGTATTGTATTCGTCATAAAAGCTCTACCGAGAGAGCGATAGAACGCCCTTGTCCGGCGAGCGCCGGTCAGAGCTCACACATGCCCAAACGGGAGAATTCCATGAAAACCCTCAAGATTGCACTTGTCGCAGCACTCGGAGCGACCGCGCTGACTTCGGCTGCCGTGGCCCAGTCGCGCAACAACGTCCAGATCGCAGGATCCTCCACGGTTCTGCCTTATGCTTCGATCGTTGCTGAACTCTTCGGTGAGAACACCGACTTCCCGACCCCGGTCGTGGAATCGGGCGGCTCCTCTGCTGGCCTGAAGCGCTTCTGCGAAGGCGTTGGCGAAAACACCATCGACATCGCGAACGCATCGCGCGCCATCCGTGAGAAGGAAGTCGCAGCCTGTGCCGATGCCGGCGTGACCGACATCATCCAGGTGCGCATCGGCTATGACGGCATCGTGTTCGCCAGCCAGAAGGACGGCCCGGCTTTCACTGCTTTCGAGCCTTCCGACATCTTCAACGCCATCGGCGCCAAGGTTCTGGTGAACGGCGAAGTCGTCGACAACCCGTACAATAACTGGGCCGAATTCAACTCGGACCTGCCGGATGTCGGCATCTCCATGTTCATCCCGGGCACCAAGCACGGCACCCGCGAAGTCTTCGAGGAAAAAGTCCTGCTGATCGGCTGTGAAGCCACCGGCGCGATGGAAGCCATGATCTCCGGCGGCATGTCCGAAGACGACGCCGAGGACGCTTGCCTCGCCGTGCGTACGGACGGCGGCAAGTCGGTCGACATCGACGGCGACTACACCGAGACCCTGGCTCGCATCGACGCGAATCCGGACGGCATCGGCGTGTTCGGCTTGGCCTTCTACGAAAACAACACCGACAAGCTCAAGGTCGCGACCATGTCCAGCATCGCGCCTTCGACGGAAACCATCGCTTCGGGCGAATACCCGGTTTCGCGTCCGCTGTTCTTCTACATCAAGAAGGCACATATCGGCGTGATCCCCGGTCTGAAGGAATACGCCCAGTTCTTCGTCTCCGACGAGATCGCCGGCCCGAATGGCCCGCTGGCCAATTACGGCCTCGTTTCCGACCCGGAACTTGCCGAGACCCAGGCAATGGTTGCTGACGAAAACACCATGTAATCAGGCTTCGGTCTGATCACGAGGCGGTCCGGTATACGGGCCGCCTCTCACTTCCTGAAATACTGACGGCTAGCTTTTAGGGGACGCGCAATGCCTGTGCTTTGGATCGTCATAATTATTTTGGCGATGGCCGCGATCGGCTACGTCATGGGGCGCCAAAGAGCGCTGGCCAGCGCAGGTGGCGATCCGCGGAATCTGCATTCGCTTCCCAGCTATTACGGCTCCAGCGTTGCCATCTTCACGATGGTGTTCTCGTTTCTCGTCCTTATCGTCTGGCTGATCGTTCAGCCTATCGTCATAGAAAACCAGGTGGCGGCCAATATTCCGCCCGAAATGGTCCGGGAGGGCAGCACGCTCGGCCTTATGATGTCGGACGTGCGTCGCGTCGCCGACGGCCTCGATCAGGCCGTGTCGCAGGGCGCGATGGATCCCGAAGCCGCATCCAACATCCGCGCTGAATTTACCGATGTGCGCGATCGTCTCGGCGCCATCGGTGTGGCCCTTGGCTCCGATGTCGGTCCGGCGGTTCTGCGCGCGGCGCAGCGCTACCGGTCACTGAACGCTACCGGCCACATGTTCATGGCGGTGGTCGTGCTCGGCCTGGCGGCGGCAGGTTTCATCCTGGCCTACCTGCGGTCGCACAAGGATTTTCGCGCCCGAAACGTCGTCGAAACGACAATTCGCTACCTTTTGATCGGTGCGGCCTCGATCGCGATCCTCACGACGATCGGCATCGTTCTCTCGCTGGTCTTCAACACTTGGGAATTCTTCCGGCTCTACTCCTGGACGGAGTTCTTCTTCGGCACGACATGGTCGCCGAGCTTCTCCGGCCGGGGCGGTTCGTCGGAGCTGGGTTTCGTGCCGCTCCTCTGGGGTACGCTTTATATCTCCTTTATCGCGCTGGCGGTATCGGTGCCGATCGGGCTCTTCGCGGCGATCTACCTGTCCGAATATGCCGGCCCGCACATGCGCGCCATCGCCAAGCCGCTGATCGAGGTTCTGGCCGGTATCCCGACCATCGTCTACGGTCTGTTTGCCCTCCTGACGGTCGGCCCGATGCTGCTGAGCGTGTTCGGAGAAGGAGGGCTTGGCTGGATGCAGGCAGGGACCGCCGTCATGACCGCCGGTCTCGTCATGGGCATCATGCTGATCCCCTTCGTGTCGTCCTTGTCGGATGACATCATCAACGCGGTGCCGCAGGCCATGCGCGACGGCTCGCTTGGCCTCGGTGCGACGCATTCCGAAACGGTTCGCCAGGTCATTCTTCCCGCCGCGCTTCCCGGCATCGTCGGCGCCATCCTGCTGGCCGCCTCGCGCGCCATCGGTGAAACGATGATCGTGGTGCTCGGCGCAGGCGCGGCTGCGAAACTGTCGCTCAATCCGTTTGAGGCCATGACCACCGTCACGGCAAAGATCGTCAGCCAGCTCACCGGCGACAGTGACTTTGCCTCGCCCGAGGCCCTCGTGGCCTTCGCCCTCGGCATGACGCTCTTCGTCATCACGCTGGGTCTGAATATTCTCGCCCTTTATATCGTCCGCAAGTACCGGGAGCAGTACGACTGATGACCGACGCGACCGCAGCCACTGGCGCACCCGCCCAAGCCCGCCGCCCGTTTGCGTCACTTCTGACGCTGGACGAGCACACCAAACGCCGCAACGCCACCGAAGCCCGGTTCAAGGCCTATGGCCTGGCCGCGGTCCTCGCCGGCCTTTTCTTCCTGGTCGTGCTGTTCGTTTCGATCATCTCGAACGGCATCCCCGCCTTCACCCGTATGGTCGTGGAGCTCGACTTCACCCTGACGCAGGCGCAGTTCGACGAGGCCGAGAGCCAGCTTCTCAAGACGGGCGCCTATCAGGGCTACTTCGTCGAGGGGTTCGACAAGGCGCTCGAGCAACGCGGTGTCGAGGTGGAGTATGACGCGGCCGTCCTCGATCGTCTGATCGGCAAGGTCGGCGGTATTATGCGCGAGTTCTACGCCGCAAACCCGGACAAGATCGGCGAGGAAGTGGTCTTCGAACTGCCGACCTCCTCACGCGTCGACGGCTATTTCAATGGCCGCCTGAAGCGCGAGGACGTGAGCGACAGCCGTTTCCTTGAGGCCAGCGATCTGGATCTCGCTGACGAATTGTACGAAGCGGGCATCATCAAGAGCGACTTCAACTGGACCTTCATCACTGGCGCCGATTCCGGCGTGGACAACCCGGGCGGCGCTGGTATCGGCGCTTCCGTGGTCGGTTCCTTCTTTATGATGATTGTCGTGCTGGCGCTAAGCCTCCCCATAGGCGTCGCCACCTCGATCTATCTCGAAGAATTCGCACCGAAAAACTGGTTCACCGACCTGATTGAGGTGAATATCTCCAACTTGGCCGCCGTGCCGTCGATTGTATTCGGTATCCTTGGTCTGGCGGTGTTCATCCAGTTCGCGGGTCTGCCGCAGTCTGCGCCACTGGTCGGTGGCCTTGTGCTGACGCTGATGACCTTGCCGACGATCATCATCTCGACCCGAGCCTCGCTGAAAGCGGTGCCGCCGTCGATCCGTGACGCCGCGCTGGGCGTCGGCGCGTCGAAGATGCAATCCGTCTTCCACCATGTGCTTCCGCTCGCCATGCCGGGCATCCTGACGGGAACGATCATCGGACTGGCGCAGGCACTTGGCGAAACCGCGCCGTTGCTGCTGATCGGCATGGTCGGCTTCGTGGCGCGCGGCTACCCGGACAGCTTCCTCACCGGTTTCACCGAGGCCAACTCGGCCATGCCTGCCCAGATTTACACCTGGGCGGCCCGCGCCGATGCGAGTTTCTACGAAAAAGCATGGGGCGGGATCATCGTCCTGTTATTGTTCCTCATGACCATGAACATCATTGCCATCATTCTGCGCCGCCGCTTCGAGCGCCGCTGGTAAGGAGAAAGACCATGAAAACGATGCTGACCGAAGCGGACAACACAGTCGCGACCGTGCCGGCCGCCGGCCCGAAAGACACAAAGATCAAGGCTCGCAAGGTGCAGGTCTATTACGGCGACACCCACGCGATCAAAGATGTCGATGTCGATCTCGAGGACAAGGCCGTCACCGCCTTCATCGGCCCGTCGGGCTGCGGCAAGTCGACCTTCCTGCGCTGCCTGAACAGGATGAACGACACGATCGACGTGGCGCGCGTCGAAGGCGAGATCACGATCGACGACGAGGACATTTACGACAAGAAGGTGGACCCCGTTCAGCTTCGCGCCAAGGTCGGCATGGTGTTCCAGAAGCCGAACCCGTTCCCGAAATCGATCTATGACAATGTTGCCTACGGCCCGCGCATTCACGGGCTCGCAAAGTCCAAGGCCGATCTCGACGTGATCGTCGAGAAATCGCTGCGCCGCGGTGCGATCTGGGACGAGGTCAAGGACCGCCTGACCGCACCCGGCACCGGTCTTTCCGGCGGCCAGCAGCAGCGTCTGTGCATTGCGCGCGCTGTCGCCACCGAACCGGAAGTCCTCCTGATGGACGAACCCTGCTCGGCTCTCGATCCGATTGCGACCGCAAAGGTCGAGGAACTGATCGACGAACTGCGCGAGAGCTACACCATCGTCATCGTAACGCACTCCATGCAGCAGGCAGCCCGCGTGTCGCAGCGCACGGCGATGTTCCACCTCGGAGAGCTCGTCGAGTTTGGTGATACGAAGGAGATCTTCACCAACCCGACCGAAAAACGCACACAGGACTACATCACCGGCCGGTTCGGGTAATTCCCGGCTCGGGTGGTGAAACAGCGATAACGAAACAAGGGAAGGACAGTCCGATGGTGCCAACGAGCCATACGGTGACCGCTTTCGACGAGGACATGAAATTCCTCGCCCACAAGATTGCCGAAATGGGCGGTCTTGCCGAGCGCATGGTGGAAAGCTCCATCCGCGCGCTTATCAAGTCGGACATTCCGCTCGCGCAGAAGGTCATCACCGACGATCTCGTTCTCGACGAGGCCCAGGCGACGCTCGACGACAAGGTCGTGCAGATCATCGCACAGCGCCAGCCCGTCGCCAGCGACCTGCGGGAGGTCTTCTCGACCATTCGTATCGCCAGCGACCTCGAGCGTATCGGCGACCTAGCCAAGAACATCGCCAAACGCGTTGTCGCGATTTCCGAGCGCGGTCATTCCGTCAATCTGGTCCGCGGCATCGACCATATCGGCGATCTCGCCCTGGCCCAGCTCAAGGAAGTGCTCGACGCTTTCGGCTCGCGCTCGGTCACGCGCATCAACATGGTCCGCGACCGCGATGACGAGATCGACGCGATGTACACGTCGCTGTTCCGCGAACTCCTCACCTACATGATGGAGGATCCGCGCAACATCACGACCTGCACGCATCTGCTGTTCTGCGCCAAGAACATCGAGCGCATCGGCGATCACGCCACCAACATCGCGGAATCCGTCTATTACATCGTGACGGGCGAGCATCTGTCCGCCTTTCGCCCGAAAGAAGACAAGACGCACAAAATCGTCGTGGATCAGCCCGACGCTTGATGCATGGGAGCATAGGCATGGGCAATCAGCCAAAGGTGATGGTTGTCGAGGATGAAGAAGCGCTTAGCGTTCTGCTGAAGTACAATCTGGAATCGGAAGGATACCGGGTCGACGCGGAACTGCGCGGCGACGAGGCCGAGATAGCGCTCCGTGAATCCGTGCCCGATCTCTTGATACTCGACTGGATGTTGCCGGGTCTCAGCGGCATCGAATTGTGCCGTCGGCTGCGTGCGCGGCCAGAGACGCAGCGCCTGCCGATCATCATGCTCACCGCGCGCGGCGAGGAAAGCGAGCGTATTCGCGGGCTTTCGACCGGTGCGGACGACTATGTCGTCAAGCCATTCTCGACGCCCGAACTGATGGCGCGGGTCAAGGCCATGTTGCGCCGCGCCCGCCCGGAAATCGTCGCCAGCGTGCTCAAGGTCGGGGAACTCGAACTCGACCGCGAGACCCATCGCGTCTATCGCAACGGGCGCGAGATCAAGCTCGGACCGACGGAATTCCGCCTTCTGGAGTTCTTCCTGCAGGCCCCTGGCCGGGTGTTCTCGCGCGCGCAACTGCTCGATGGCGTGTGGGGCGAGGACATCTATGTCGACGATCGCACCGTTGACGTACATATCGGTCGCCTGCGCAAATCCATCAATATCGGAAAGATGAGGGATCCGATCCGCACGGTTCGCGGGGCAGGCTATTCGCTGGAAGCGGTCTGACGCCCGCCAATTCCGTAACAAAAAGGGCGGCCATTGGCCGCCCTTTTTCTTTTCCTGATGTCCTCTCGCTCAGCGCGAGCGCTTGCGCTCGGATGTCGGCTGGAAGGCGAGTTTCGCGTGGTATTTGCAATAGGGCGAGGATTCCTCGGACTGGTGTCCGCAGAAATGGAAGTCTTCCGACAACGGATCGCCCTGCGGCCACTTGCAGGTGTTCTCATTGAGCTCGACCAGCGTCAGGTTCTTCGAGATCGGAACGACGACGTCCTCGATCGGACGGCGGTCGGCTTCCGCGAAGGCCACTGTGCTGACTTCGTTCTTCATCACCGTCGCGCCGACGGCATGCGTAACCGTCGTGAGGGTGCGTCCGCCGGCACCACCGCCGCCGCCGCCACCGCCGGAATAACCGCCGCCCCGTGGCGTGGAGGCCCGCGGCGCAACGCTGCGCTTGGTCTTGGGTGCGCCCGAGGAAACCGATTTCGCCCGGCCGGACAATTTCAGCCGGTGGACCTTGCCGATCACGGCATTGCGGCTCACGCCGCCGAGTTGTGCGGCGATCTGGCTGGCGCTCAGGCCGTCGGCCCATAGCTTCTTCAACATTTCGACGCGTTCGTCAGTCCAGCTCACTTCCGTCTCTCCATCCAATGACTGTGCGCAGAATCCTTCTCCGTGGCTCGGTTTTTCCAAGAAAAACCGGCACCCGAACGCGAAACTTGGGAGTAAACTCTGCGTGGTTGGCCCCGCTTGAAAGGAAACTACTATGGCCGCTGACTCGCTGACAAGAGTCGCCGGACATCCGTGAATCCGATTTCGCGGTTTTCAACAACTTGCATTTTTTATCTTGCCGACGCCCCCCGGAGACGCGGAATCTCCAGCCCGATTGACGCAAGCGCGGTCTGATCTTAAAACCGGAATGCCGCCGGAACAGGCGGCTTTTTTCGTTTGCACACCATGCGGGGCAATCAAATGACGCAACCATCGCCGCTGTTCGAGACCTATGCGCGGGCCGACATCGCCTTCGATCACGGAGAAGGCTCCTGGATCGTGGACACGCGCGGCGAGCGATATCTCGATTTCGGCGGCGGCATCGCCGTCAGCGCGCTCGGTCATGCGCATCCGCATCTGGTGGAGACACTGCGCGAGCAGGCCGGGAAGCTCTGGCATACCTCCAATCTCTACGAGGTGCCGGAACAGCGCCGGCTCGCCCAGCGCCTCGTCGACGCGACCTTTGCCGACAAGGTCTTTTTCACCAATTCCGGCGCCGAGGCGCTTGAATGCGCCATCAAGACGGCGCGGCGCTATCACTATGCCAAGGGGCATCCCGAGCGCTTCCGCATCATCACCTTCGAGGGCGCCTTTCACGGCCGGACGCTGGCGACCATCGCCGCCGGCGGTCAGCCGAAATATCTCGAGGGCTTCGGTCCCAAGGTCGAAGGTTTCGACCAGGTGCCCTTCGACGACATGGACGCCCTGAAGGCGGCGATCACGGACGAGACCGCGGCGCTGCTCATCGAGCCCGTGCAGGGCGAGGGCGGCATCCGTCCGGTCGCGCTGAGCTTCCTGCGCGATTTGCGCGCGCTCTGCGACGACAAGGGCCTGCTGCTGATCTTCGACGAGGTCCAGTCCGGCATGGGCCGGACCGGCAAGCTGTTCGCGCATGAGTGGGCCGGCATTGAACCGGACATCATGGCCGTGGCCAAGGCGATCGGCGGCGGCTTTCCGATGGGCGCCTGTCTTGCGACCGAAGAGGCGGCGAACGGCATGGTGCCCGGCGTGCACGGAACGACCTATGGCGGCAATCCGCTTGCCATGGCGGTCGGCAACGCCGTGCTCGACGTCATCCTCGCCGATGGCTTCCTGGAGGCCGTGCATGACAAGGCGCTGCGCCTGAAGCAAGGGCTCGCCTCGATCGTCGACCGTTATCCCGACGTGCTGGCCGAAGTGCGCGGCGAAGGGCTGATGCTCGGCATCAAATGCGTCGTGCCCAACACCGCCCTTGTGAAGCAGCTTTACGCAAACCACATGTTGACGATACCGGCGGGCGACAATGTCGTGCGCATCCTTCCGCCTCTGACCTCGACAGACGAGGATATCAAGATCGCGCTCGAACGCGTCGAAGAGGCCGTATCGCATCTGTCCGCAACGGGACGTGACCGGTAAAACCGGTCCGTCATACGAAACCCTTTTGGATTCCGAACCATGAGTGTCCGTCATTTTCTCGATATCGCTGCCATCCCGGCGGAAGAACTGCGCGTAATCCTCGAAGGCGCGAAACAGCGAAAGGCCGCTCAGAAGGCGGGCACCGCCGACAGGCCGCTCGAAGGCAAGGCGCTGGCCATGATCTTCGAAAAGCCGTCGACGCGCACGCGCGTGTCCTTCGATGTCGGCATGCGCCAGCTTGGCGGCGAAACGATCATGCTGACCGGGACCGAAATGCAGCTCGGCCGTGACGAGACCATCGCCGACACGGCGCGGGTGCTGTCGCGCTATGTCGACATCATCATGATCCGCACCAAGGAACACGACCGGCTGATGGAACTGGCCGATGCCGCGACAGTGCCCGTCATCAACGCGCTGACCGACGACACCCATCCCTGCCAGATCATGGCCGACGTGATGACCTACGAGGAGCATCGCGGGCCGATCGAGGGCCATCGCATTGCGTGGACCGGCGACGGCAACAATGTCCTGCACTCGCTGATCGAGGCGTCGCCGCAATTCGGTTTCGACCTCTCCGTCGCCGTACCCGAGGGCAACGAGCCGGGGCAGCGCTATGTCGACTGGGCCCGGTCGCGTGGCGGCAAGGTGGAGATCGGCCACGATCCGGAGGCTGCGGTCGCCGGCGCGGATGCCGTCGTCACCGACACATGGGTGTCGATGGGCCAGGAGGAAAAGGCGCGCGGCCACAACATATTCATGCCTTACCAAGTCAATGAGCGCCTGATGAAGCAGGCTTCCGAGGACGCCCTGTTCATGCACTGCCTTCCCGCACACCGCGGCGAGGAGGTGACGGACGGCGTGATCGACGGCCCGCAATCCGTCGTCTTCGACGAGGCCGAGAACCGGCTTCATGCGCAAAAGGAAATCATCGCCTGGTGTCTTGGCGTGGGGATCGGCGCACGATGAGCGAACACATCGCCTTCACGGGCATGAGCGACACGGATCCGATCGACGCGGTGGTCCCTTACCGGGTCGACGCGCTGGATGCGCGCGGCCGGGCGGTCATGGTCGGCCCCATGCTCGACGCGATCCTTGACCGTCACGATTATCCCGAGCCCGTCGCCCGGCTGCTCGGCGAGATGATCGTGCTCACGGTGCTTCTCGGCACGTCGCTGAAATTCGAGGGAAAGTTCATCGTCCAGAGCCAGACCGACGGACCCGTGTCCCTGCTGGTCTGCGATTTCGCGACGCCGGATGGCGTGCGCGCCTATGCCCGTTGGGACGAAGACGCCGTCGAGGCTGCGCAAAAGGCCGGAACGGATGATCCCGCAAGCCTGCTCGGCAAGGGCACGCTCGCCCTGACTGTCGATCAGGGCGCCTACATGCAGCGATACCAGGGCATCGTCCAGCTCGACGGTGCATCGCTGGAGGAAGTCGCGCGCAATTACTTCCGCCAGTCCGAGCAGATCCCGACCGAACTGCGTCTCGCGGTCGCGCGGCTGACGGTGCGTGGTGATGATGGCGATGTGCGCAATCACTGGCGCGCGGGCGGCATATTGGCTCAGTTCCTGCCCGATGCGCCGGAACGCGCCCGCATGTCCGATTTGCACCCCGGCGACGCGCCCGACGATGCCGAAATCCACGAGCTGGACGAGGACGACGCCTGGCAGGAGGTCAAGGCGTTGCTGGACACGGTCAGCGACGACGAACTCGTCGACGAGAGCGTCGGCGTCCACACGCTTCTCTACCGGCTGTTCCACGAGCGTGGTGTGACAGTCAACGAAGCGGGTCCGGTGCATGATCGCTGCACCTGCTCGCGCGAGAAGGTTGCCGGCGTGTTGCAGTCATTGTCGCCGGAAGAGCGCGCGGAATCGCTCGAGGACGGCGAGATCGTCGTAAAGTGCGAGTTCTGCTCGACCGTCTATCGCTTCAAGCTGTCGGATTTCGACAAGCCGAACTAGGAAACGCAGATCGGAGGCTTCATGAGCCGGACAGACAGGTTCTGGGACCGCATCGCGAAGAGATACGCGGCCCGGCCGGTCGCCGACGAGGCGTCCTACCAGAAGAAGCTGGAGATCACGCGCGCCTATCTTGGCGAGACGTCGGACGTGCTGGAAGTCGGTTGCGGCACCGGCTCGACCGCCATCCTGCACGCGCCGCGCGTTCGGCATATCCGCGCCGTCGATTGCTCTGCCAACATGCTCGACATCGCCCGCGAGAAGGCGCTGGAAGCCGGCGTCACGAATATCGACTTCGAGAAGGCCGACATTGACGAGCTGGACCTGCCTCCGGCGCATTACAACGTCGTTTTGGCGCTCAGCATCCTCCATCTCGTCGACGATCGGGACGCCGTGATCGCAAGGCTGTTCGATGCGCTGAAGCCCGGCGGCGTGCTGGTATCCTCGACGGGCTGCGTCGGCGACGATATGGCCTGGATCCGTTTCATCGCGCCGCTCGGGAGGTCCGTCGGCCTGCTGCCGCTCATCCGCGTCTTCACCCGCGCGCAGTTGCGAGCCAGTTTCGAGCGCGCCGGTTTTGCCATCGAACACGACTGGAAGCCCGGCAAGGGCAAGGCCGTCTTCATCGTCGGCCGAAAGCCGGAAGCGTCCTAGTGCAATTCAGGTCCTGGTTGAAACATCAGCATCGGAATGCGCGTTCGAGCCGAAGGCGAGAGGCAGCGCATTCTGATTCTATTGCAACCTGAAATGCACTAGCTTCGCCAGAAACGCGGCAGGAAAAGCACCAGCACGGTGAACAGTTCCAGCCGCCCGAGAAGCATGCCGAAGGACAGCAGCCATTTCGCCGTGTCGTTGAGCGGCTGGTAGGTGCCCGCTGGCCCGATGATCGACCCGAGACCGGGCCCGACATTGGAGATCGCCGAGCCCGCGCCCGAGATCGCCGTCAGGAAATCGAGGCCGGTCAGCCGCAACGCGATGGACAGCACGATGAAGGCTGCAAGATAGAGAAAGATGAAGGTCGTCACCGCGAGCGGAACGCGGTCGTCGAGCGGCCGCCCGTTGAAGCGCTTCACGAAGACACCGTGCGGATAAAGCACCTTGGCGAGCCGCACCCGGACCTCCGCGAACAGCACCTGGAAACGGAAGATCTTGATGCCGCAGGAGGTCGATCCGGCGCAGCCGCCTATGAACATGATGATGAAGAAGAACGAGATCGACTGCGCCCCCCACAACCCGTAATCGGCGGAGGCGTAGCCGGTGCCGGTCATCACCGAGACCGTGTTGAAGACCGCCGCGCGGAAGGAATCCGATTCCCGCGTGAAGCCGGCCAGCGAATGGTCGGCGACGATCCAGCCGAGCAGGATCAGAACGCCGAGAACGGCGAGAAAGGTGCGCACCTGCTGGTCCCGCCACAGCGAAAGCGGGCGGCCCTGCAACACTTGCACATAAAGCAGGAAGGGTATGGACCCCGTGATCATGAACAGGATCGCGATCCATTCGATCGACGGGTCCTGGTAGAAGCCGAGCGAGGCGTCGCGCGTAGAGAACCCGCCGGTCGCCACCGTGGTCATGGCGTGGATCAGCGCATCGTCCGGCCGCATCCCGGCGATGAGATAGGCCGCCGCGCACAGCGCGGTGAAGGCGACGAATACCAGCGTCATGGAGCCCGAAATCTGCGTCGCGCGCGGCAGGATCTTTTCCGGCGTCTCGAACGCCTCGGCCTTGAACACCTGCATGCCGCCGATCTGCAGCATCGGTAGCACCGCCACCGCCATAACGATGATCCCCAGACCACCCAGCCATTGCAGCATGCCGCGCCACAGGAGGATGCCCGGCGGCGCGTGATCGAGACCGGTGATGACGGTCGCCCCCGTCGTGGTCAGCCCGGACATCGCCTCGAAGAAGGCGTCGGTGAAGGTCGGCGTGATGCCGGACCACCGGAAGGGAAGGGCGCCCGCCGTCACCAGCGCCAGCCAGACAACCACCGTCATCAGCATCGCCTGCCGCGTCGAAAGGCTGCGCGAGAGGCCGCGCGTCGCGGTAAAGAAGGCCACGCCGACCAGCGTTGTTGCCGCCGAGGACCCGGCGAAGACCTGCCAGTCGGGATTGCCCGCGACCATGTCGACCAGCGCCGGGATCAGCATCGCCGCGCCGAGCGTCGTCAGCAGGATGCCCGTGACGAGGATAACCGGCCTGAGATCGAGGACCGCGCTCAATTGAGGCGCCGCGCCGGATCGGGAATGTCGAGCGAGAAGGCCGGAATATGCGCCTTGAATCGCGTTCCATCGTCGCGCCGCAGGACGTAGTGGCCGACCATCGTACCGGACGGCGTGTTGAGCGGACAGCCCGACGTGTACTGGTAGCTGTCGCCCGGCGAGAGGACGGGATGCTCCCCGACAACCCCCGGCCCTTCGACTTCCTCGACCTGGCCGATGGCGTTCGTAATGTGCCAGTAGCGCGTCTCGAGCTGGACGCGATGATCGGACCCGTTGGCGATCACGACGGTATAGGCCCACACGAAGCGATGCTCGTCCGGCTCGGACTCCTCGTCCAGATAATGCGGTTCGACGATGATCTCGACGCCGTCTGTCGTTTCTCGGTACATGCGCGAGATTTAGCTGATGATCCCCGTCATGAGAAGGCGCATCCCGCCGCACACACGCTTGCGTGAACGGATATGAAGGATCGTGGCATGACATCGGCGGAATGGGCGATTAAGTCACCCGCCGGAGACCGAGGAAAAGTGACATGCTCGATGGTGCAGTGCGCGAGAGGATACAGCCGCTGATCGATGCTGCGGGCCGTGCGATTGCGCGAACCGGGGCAACCGCCAATACCGTGACAGTCACGGCCCTTCTTCTCGGAGTTGCCGCGGCGGGATTGATCGCCCTGCAATGGTATCTCGCCGGCATGATCGTCCTTCTGGCGAGCCGACTCTGCGACGGCCTCGATGGCGCGGTCGCCCGCGTCAACGGCAAGACCGATTTCGGCGGTTTCCTCGACATCGTCCT
Organism: Oricola indica; assembly: GCF_965227485.1. Classification (NCBI taxonomy): domain Bacteria; kingdom Pseudomonadati; phylum Pseudomonadota; class Alphaproteobacteria; order Hyphomicrobiales; family Ahrensiaceae; genus Oricola; species Oricola indica. The sequence goes on along the minus strand of NZ_OZ245747.1, from coordinate 4,582,150 downwards.
CGATTTCGCGGTCTACGGTATCATCCCGCTCGGCTTCGTCATCGCCGACCCGGCCGCCAATGCGATCGCGGGCGCGGCGCTGATCTTCTCCTTCTATGTCAACGGCGCGAGCTTCCTCGCCTTCGCCATCATGGCCGAGAAGCATGGCATGACGACCGACCAGCGTGGCGAGAAATCGCTGTTCTTCACGACGGGCCTCGCAGAGGCGACCGAAACCATCGCCGTCTTTGTCGCCGCCTGCCTCTTTCCCGGCTGGTTTCCCGTCCTTGCCTGGGTCTTCGCGGCGATTTGCCTCTACACGGCGCTGTCGCGCATCGTTATGACGAAACGCGTTTTGAGCCTGACCGGGAAAGACGATGCTTGAGAATTACGATCTGATCGCCGAACTGACCGCGCTGCGCCGAGACCTGCACCGCATGCCGGAAATCTCCGGCGAGGAGGAGAGGACGGCGGCGCGCATGAGCGTCTGGCTGCGCGACTGCGGCGCCGACGAGGTGATCGAGGGCCTCGGCGGTTACGGCGTGGCCGGCATCTTCGACAGCGGAACGCCGGGGCCGACGGTCCTCCTGCGCTGCGAACTCGACGCCCTGCCCATCCACGAGACCGGGTCGCCGGACTGGCGTTCGCAGATCGAGGGCAACGGTCACATGTGCGGCCATGACGGGCACATGGCGATCATGTGCGGAATGGCGCGGCGGTTGCAAACCGAACGGCCGGCGCGCGGCCGCGTCGTCCTGCTTTATCAGCCCGCCGAGGAAACCGGCGTCGGCGCGCGGGGCGTCCTCGACGATCCCCGTTTCGAACAGATCCGGCCGGATTTTGCTTTCGGGCTGCACAACCTTCCCGGCATGAAGCCGGGCGAGGCGGCGATCCGCGAGGGCTCGTTCTGTTTCGCCTCCGAAGGCATGCAGATCCATCTGACAGGCTGGACTTCCCATGCCGCCCATCCGGAAGATGGCCGCAGTCCCGCCAACGCGATGTCGGACCTCGTGACGCGCTTGCCGAACCTGCCCGAGGAACTCGGCATCGCACCCGGCGACGCGCTCGTGACGCTGTCGCATGCCCGTCTCGGAGAGGCCGCCTTCGGCATCGCGCCGGGGGAGGCGTGGATCATGGCGACGCTGCGGGCGCGCACGGACGAATTGCAGGAAAGGCTGATGGCCGTCGCGCGCGAATGCGCCAACGCGGCCGCGAAAGCCGCCGGGCTTGAGGTCGATATCGAAACGTCGGAGCGTTTCGCCGCCTGTTTCAACGACGCTGAGGCGACTGCCATGGTGCGCGAAGCCTGCGCGGAGGCCGGTGTCGCCTGTGGCGAGGTCGATGGCCCGTTCCGCTGGTCGGAGGATTTCGGCCTGTTCTCCTCCGCCGCGCCCTCCGCCTTCTTCGTGCTCGGCGCGGGCGAGGATCAACCGCAATTGCACAATCCGGACTACGATTTCCCCGACGCGATCATTCCTCAAGCGCTGGCGATCTTCGAACGGCTGGTGCGGGGGCGCTGCGGCTGATCAGGAGCAAATCTGAATGAAGCGTTGTTTCCGTGAGCCGATACCGGAACTGTTTGACGCGGCGAGATATTTGGACGCTGCCTTGTCGGCACACCTGGTCGGACGGACAAAGCTATCCTACGAGCTGATCGAGCTAGCTGACATGCCCGTCATCCGAGAATGGACTGAGTCGATTTGGGGTGCTCGAAGTCCTTATGTCACAATTGACACCTCGGTCGTTGCATCTCGAAAGCGCCATCCAATCGCCGTTCAACCGCAACGTATGCCTTCGAATGCGCAAAAAGAAGAATTGCGCCTTCGGGACGGTTACCATTGCCGATTTTGTCACATCCCGGCGGTTCGCTCGGAGATTCGCGTCGCTCTGAAGAAGCTGTATCCAGATGCCCTAAAGTGGGGGCAGCGAAACAACGAACAGCACGCAGCCTTGCAAGCCATGTGGCTGCAATACGATCATGTACTGCCACATGCATATGGCGGCGATAACAACTTGGAGAACCTTGTCGTTACCTGCGCGCCCTGCAATTTCGGAAGGAACAGCTATTCGCTTGCCGAGGCCGGGTTGGAGGATCCGAGAGACAATCCGCCAATCCACTCCTGGTGGGATGGCTTGGAGCGTCTGCTCCAAGCCTGAAATCATCTAGCCGCCGCCAGCGCCCCGTCGATATCGTTCATCAGGTCGTCGGCATCCTCCAGCCCGATGGAAAGTCGCAGCGTGCCGTCCGAAATGCCGAGTTCCTCGCGCGCTTCTGGCGACAGGTTCTTGTGCGTGGTCGTCGCCGGATGGGTGATCAGGCTCTTGGCGTCGCCGAGATTGTTGGAGATGCTAACGATCCCGAGCGCGTTTTCGAAGGCAAAGGCTTCTTTCTTGCCGCCCTTCAGCTCGAAACAGACCAGCGTCGAGCCGCCCTTCATCTGCTTGGGAATGATGTTGGCCTGCGGGTGGTCCGGCCGTCCCGGATAGATCACGCGCTTCACTTCAGAGCGCGACGCCAGGAAGTCGGCGACCTTGCCGGCATTCGCGGTCTGGTTCTTCACGCGCAGCGGCAGCGTCTCCAGCCCTTTGAGCATCACCCAGGCGTTGAACGGGCTCATCGACGGACCGGTGTGGCGGTAATAGTCGTGCAGGTTCTCGTCGATCCATTCCTCGCTCGCCAGCACCACGCCGCCGAGACACCGGCCCTGGCCGTCAATGTGCTTGGTGGTCGAATAGACGACGATATCGACGCCCAGTTCCATCGGCTTCTGGTAGATCGGCGTGGCGAAGACATTGTCGATCACCACCTTCGCGCCGACCGAGCGTGCGACGGCGACCACGTGCTCGATGTCGATGACTTCCAGCGTCGGATTTGTCGGGCTTTCGAAGAACAGCACCTTGGTGTTCTTCTTCACCGCCTGCTCCCAGGCGTTCGGGTCCGTGCCGTCGACCAGCGTCGTCTCGACCCCGTATTTCGGCATCAGCGTCTCGACGATCCAGCGGCAGGAGCCGAAAAGCGCGCGCGCCGCGACCACGTGGTCGCCGGCCTTCACCTGGCAAAGCAATGCTGAGGCAACCGCGGCCATGCCTGAGGCGGTCGAGCGCGCCGCTTCCGCGCCTTCCAGCAGGCACATGCGCTGCTCGAACATCTCGTTGGTCGGGTTTGCGTAGCGCGAATAGATGAAGCCCTCTTCCTCGCCCTTGAAGCGGGCCTCGGCGGCTTCGGCGCTGTCGTAGACGAACCCCTGCGTCAGATACATGGCCTCCGATGTCTCGCCGAACTGCGAGCGCAACGTGCCGCCATGCACCATCTGCGTTGCGGCGGAAAATTTCGACCAGTCAGAAGCCATCTGGAGTCTCCATACAAAAAAACCGGCATGCGTCGCCGCAAAACCGGTTGAACCACGTCTTCTGACGTGCCGCGCGGCCTTTTAGCGAGTTGTTTAACGTGGCTGCAAGCCGACCGGCCAAATCACCACGAACGAAAGCTGTCCATAAGGCTTCGCGGTGCTTGCGTCAACAAATCCGCTCGGGAATGGTGCGCGCCATGATGGGGAACCTCGACAGATGACCGGCGGAATCCTGCCCGACAGTGCCATACGCGCCCTGTTCGAGGCGTCTGCACTCAAATCCGACCGGGCCCTCGATCCTGACCAGATCCAGCCGGCCAGCCTCGACCTGCGGCTTGGCGCGAAAGCCTATCGGGTGCGCGCGAGCTTTATGCCGGGGCGTGACTTCAAGGTGGTCGACAAGCTCGAACAGCTGAAGCTGCACGAGATCGATCTCGAGGTGGGCGCGGTGCTGGAGACCGGCTGCGTCTACATCGTGCCGCTTCTGGAAGAACTGGCGCTGTCCGACGGTATCGCCGCATCGGCCAATCCCAAGAGTTCCACCGGCCGGCTCGATATCTTCACCCGCGTCATGACCGACCACGGCGTCGAGTTCGACAAGATCCCGGCCGGCTATCGCGGTCCGATCTATCTGGAGGTCAGTCCGCGCACCTTCCCGATCGTGGTGCGCACCGGCTCGCGCCTGTCGCAGGTCCGTTTCCGCTCCGCCAACACGATCCTGGGCGCGGATGATCTGTCGGCGCTGCATGAAACAGAAACGCTGGTCGCCGGCGACAATCCGATCGTCACTCAGGCCGGCATTGCCGTCTCGGTCGATCTGTCCGGCGACAAGCAGGGCCTCGTCGGCTATCGCGGCAAGCATCACACGGCAGTGGTCGATGTCGACAAGCGCGGCGCGCTCGACGTTCTGGATTTCTGGGAGCCGCTCTATGTGCGCGACCGCAAGGAACTGATCCTCGACCCGGACGAATTCTACATTCTCGTCAGCCGCGAGGCCGTACACGTCCCGCCGGACTACGCCGCCGAGATGACGCCCTTCGATCCGCTGGTCGGCGAATTCCGCGTCCATTATGCGGGGTTCTTCGATCCCGGCTTCGGCCACAGTGAGGCGGGCGGCACGGGCAGTCGCGCCGTGCTGGAGGTGCGCAGCCACGAGGTGCCCTTTGTCCTTGAGGATGGCCAGACGGTCGGACGCCTCGTTTACGAGCGCATGGAAAAGCGCCCGGACCATCTCTACGGCATCGATCTCAAGTCCAACTACCAGGCCCAGGGCCTGAAGCTCTCCAAGCACTTCCGCTCATTGTGAGGTGCGCTCCGCGCGCAACGCCTTGATCTCTTCCCTGAGTTTGCCGAGTTCCGACAGGATCGCGGTCTGGTCGTAATGCAGCGTCGCCCGGTCCGAGGCGGCCTCCTCGTCATGCTCCTTTTGCATCGCCGAGACGATGACGCCGATGAAGAGGTTCAGCACCGTGAAGGTGGTGCAGAGAATGAAGGGGATGAAGAACGCCCAGGCCCATGGATAGACATCCATCACCGGGCGGACGATGCCCATCGACCAGCTTTCCAGCGTCATGATCTGGAACAGGGAATAGGCCGAGGCGGCGATCGAGCCGAACCATTCCGGAAAGGTCGCGCCGAACAGCTTCGTCGCCATCACGGAGAAGACGTAGAAGAACAGGCCGAGCAGCATCATGATCGAGCCCATTCCCGGCAGCGCGGCCAGCAATCCGCCGATCACGCGGCGCAGCGACGGCACGACGCTGATCAGCCGCATCACGCGCAGTATACGCAGCGCCCGCAGCACGGAGAACGCGCCGGCCGAGGGGATCAACGCGATCCCGACCACGAAGAGATCGAAGATGCGCCACGGGCTCCTGAAGAACGCACCCCTGTAGACGGCGAACCGCGCGATCAGTTCGACGACGAAGACGCCAAGGATGATCCGGTCGACCGCCATGATCAGCCCGCCCGCCTGCACCATGACGGCGGACGAGGTTTCCAGGCCGAGACTGACGGCATTGATGATGATCAGGATGACGATCGCCTGCTCGAAGCGCTGCGATTCGACGAGGGTTGCGAGACGTTGCATGGGCTCTTTTTCGTCCGGTGCCAGGGTCGCGGTTTCGCTCGTCAATATGGGGAGCGCGGGACGATTTGCGAGATGTCAGATACGATGCCGCACGCCATCCGGGTCGTGCGGCGCGTGCGGGGTTTTCTCCCAGAGGAACGGCATTCGGTAGCAAACGCACCAAGCGCGGGGCTAGGCCGTGAGGTGGCGCGCGGCGGTGGGCGCGGCTTTATGCCTGATTGGGGTGAACCCGATAAGCGCCGATGCGAGTGTCTTCGGCGTGTTCTCTGAGGTCAAACCGCTCTTGCAAAATCCACCGCCGTTCACTGACAATAGCGTCGTACTTGACTTGAATCGCTATGCGGCAAGAAAGACAATCGAGGTTCTGAATAGTCCAGAACTCATCGGCGGTGATTGTCGCGCGATAAATTTCGCGCTTCTCTCCCGGCGGGATTTCCCGATATTGATCGGGTCGGATCGACAAACTGGATGGGACAGGTGTCCACTTGTCTTTGAGCGCTTGGCCATTTTCGTCGACGAAAATGCCTTCGGTAATGTGCACATAAGAATCGACGTGAATCGCTGGAGTTTGCCCAACATTTCGAATGGACACCGTCACAGAAATATATCGCCCGTACTCCGAGTGAGCGCCGTATTCAGCTACCACATCGCTCACGATCAAATGCGCTCGGATTTGAGCGGTTCCCACGTCAAACGTCGCTTTTACGGCGTCGTCAGCAGCGCGCACGGCCTCCTGCGTTTCTTTAAGAGTTAGAGCGACATACACCACACCGATTGCGGTGATGATTACGCTTGCCCACGTGGCCCACAGCATACCCTCGGCCCAATACGCCATCTCCCTTTGGGCGTTCAGATTTTGCTCGGCGCGATCGTGTTCGCGGCTGGTGCCTTCATAGGCGGCAAGGCATTGTCTGAAATCATCAATCGCCACGCTGGACGCGAGACATTCTTGCTGATGTTGCTGCTGGGTGGCGTACTGGGCTATCTCCGATTGATGACGCTGATCGGCGCGCTCGTAGCCCTTTGATACTGCGTATGAAAGGTAAACCAGCCCGACAAGAGCGACACCGATTACAGCGATCAGGTAAGGTGCAATGTCTGTGTATCTATTGCCGCTAGACATTGCAGGAAAAACGCCGCTGTGAACTTACCCCGAGAGAGCTTATTCTTTACGTTGGCCTCTTTCTCGTCAACACCGATCTCTGACAGTTCCTCGACCAACCCGGCGTAGGTCACGCCCTTTCGCTTCAAATCCGCTTTCAGGAGGTTTGCAGCCTTAGATTCCCAGTCCGTGTCTTTGCGAGACGTCAGATACGATGCCGGACGCCATTCGGGTCGTGCGGCGCGTGCGGGGTTTTCTCCCAGAGAAACGGATTGCGGTAATACTGCACCGCCGCCCGCCAGCCCGCGAGAGACATCAACAGCCAGTAGGCCGGCAGCGCCGGCAGGACCTTCAGCGCAAGCCCCTTTTCCGGGCCGTCGACCGCGCGCAGTCCGAGCGCGGCGTGCACGCCGAAGGCGAGCAGGATGTTCGCCCAGTCGGCGGCCGCGAGCCATGACCAGGCGATCGGGACGTCGCCCTGGAACACGCCCCACGCGGCGACGCCGGCGATCATGAGGAGCGTCATCGGAAAGAACAGCGAGCAGATGACGGTTCCGGCCAGAAGGGCGTGCAGGATCAGTGTTCCCGCGATCGGCATCCGCCGCGACCGCAACGCGCCGAGCCTCGTATTGACGATCCAGGTCTGGAGCCAGCCCTTGATCCATCGCGTGCGCTGGCGCAGCCAGATCGACGGCTTGTACGCCGCGTCTTCCAGCGTCGGGCGCGTGATCGTCCCGATGCGGAAGCCGGCGCGCCAGAGCCGGAAGCCAAGATCGGCGTCCTCGGTCACATTGTGCGGGTCCCAGGCACCGCAGCGCTCCAGCGCGGTCCTTCGGAAATGGGTGGACGTGCCGCCAAGCGGCACCGGAAGGCCGTGCCGTGTCAGGAACGGCAGGAGCGCGCGGAACTGCGCCGCATATTCGACATGGAACAGCCCAGCGATCCAGTTGCGCCGTGGATTGGCGATGACCAGCGGAGCCTGCAAGGCCGCAACGCGGTTCGGCGCGCGCCGGAAGATCTGCCAGGCTTCCTCCATCTGGTCCGGATGAGGCCGGTCCTCCGCGTCGAAAAGCGTCACCAGCGAACCGGTGCAGAAAGGCAGGGCGTGATTCAACGCCTTGGGTTTCGTTCGAGGCCCGATGCGCGGCACCGCAATCACCTCGAAACGGCGGTCGAGCTTCTGACGATCCAGCGCCGCCAGCGTCTGGTCGTCATCGTCCTCGCAGACCAGCTTGATTTCGAGTTTGCTTCGCGGCCAGTTCAGCTGCTTCAGCGAGGTGATCAGGTCATCGACGACCGGCGCCTCGCGATAGAGCGCAACGATCACCGTATAGACCGGGCGTTCGGAATTCTTGAATTTCGCCAGCGGTCTCGGCTCTACCCGTTCGTAGCCGATCGCGGCAGCCAGACGCAGTACGATGCTGGACAGAAAAAACAGCGAAGCGCCGACATGCACGGCGAGGATCGCAATCGCCGGCGAGAGTGTCAGTCCTGTTGTCACGGCCGAGATCAGCGCCGCCAGCACGAACCCGTGCCAGGCGCTGGCGCCATGTTTCGCCGAGGCGGCGGGCATGTCGTTCGAGAGCCGAAATCCCGCTTCCTCGGCAAGCCTCAGGCGCATCCGTCCGATCGATGCCTTTCGAAGCGCAGAGGGCACCGTGATCGCGATGCGCGTGTCGGCCTTGCGTTTTTTGCGGAGCAGCTTGTCCGTGATCAGCGCCGACCCCGGCGAGGGCGCGACCACCGCCCGCACGGTGCCGTCGGCCAGCCGGCACCAGCCGGTCGGAGACACGAGAGTCCCCGCGTGGGCAGGCTCGTCGCGATTCAGGATCTCGATAATCGTGTCCGGCGCGATGAATTCCAGCCCTGTGTGCTCCGCCAGGGTGCGGTAGTAGATTTCCTCCGTGATCAGTCCGCTGGCCAGCAACTCCTCGACGCCGGTCGTGTCGTTTCGGATCGCCATCCGGCTCGCGCGCGACAGATAGGAGGCGGGATAGGCGTGATCGGAAAGGAATGCGATTGTCTCGCAGTAGCGGTTTTCGTTGTCGGCGGGTTTTCCCGGGCGTTTGCGTGTCAGGGCACGCGCCTGATCGAGCAGGCCTGTAACCGGCTCGTGCTTCAGCATGACATCCGGCCTTGCCGGTTGCCCCGTCGTTCCGGAAGTCGATCCTCCGGCAGTATCCGTCGCCCCTGCGGAACTCACAAAACCCAACCCCATTCTCCGCAACTGCAAACACTATCGGTGCGCGCGAGTTTTGCAAGCGCGGCAACTTTCGAGAGAAGGCGCCAAAACCCTCTGGAACGCCGCGGCCGGTTCCGATAAGCGAAGGCATGCGCTATTCCGTCGTGTCCAGAGCTGTCGCAGCCCTCGTTCTCGTCCTTGCGGCCGTCATGCCGGCCGGCGCGGGCGATCCGCCGCGCCTGTCCGATCCGAACAGCCGTATCGCGCCGACGGATCTGACGGGTCTCTTACGGCTGCGTTTTCTGACCACGCTTGATTTTCCGCCCTTCAATTTCGCTGATCCGCAGCGCCGCCCGACCGGTTTCAATGTCGAGATCGTAAGGGCGATCTGCGCCGAACTCGGCATCGAGGCAAAATGCGAAATCCAGGCGATGCCCTGGGAGGAGCTCGACCTCGCGCTGGACGGACTGCGCGGCGAGGCGATCATCGCCGGCCACGGCATCAGCACGCAATTGCGCGCCAATCGCGTCGTCTCCCGGCCCTATTTCAAGTTTCCGGCGCGTTTCGTCGCGCGATCCGATTTCAGGGCGCCGACGACTGACATGTACTCGCTCGCGCGCGACCGGAAGGTCGCGGTGGTGGCGGGAAGCGCCCATGCCGAGATGTTGAAATCCTGGTTCCGCGAAGCCGTGCCGGTCGAGGTCCAGGACGAGGCGGCGGCCTACACGGCGCTGCAAAGGGAAGAAGTCGAGCTGGTGTTCGGCGATGGCGTGGCGCTGTCGTTCTGGCTTGCCTCGTTGAGCGCGGGATCGTGCTGCAGCTTCGTATCCGGGCCGTTCCTGTCGGATCGCTACCTTGGCCCCGGCATGGCCATCGTCATGCGCAAGGACAGCGCGCCGGTCATGACGGCGCTGAACGCCGCGCTCAACGCTATCGAGGAAAAAGGCGTCTACCGCGAAATCTACCAGCGCTATTTCCCGCTCGATCCCTACGCCGACGGAATCGGCGCGCCGACGCTACCGTCGGACGAAGGGCAGGCGCAAAGCCCAGAGCAATCCGGCTGACATCGGCCCGCGATATTCCTTCAGTCCGATTTCCATGCCCTCGTGCCCCAGCTTCGGTTGCGCGATGTAGGTGCCGAACAATCGGTCCCAGAACGGGAAGTTGAAACCGTAATTGGAATCGGTCTCGCGCGGCGTCGACGAGTGATGCACGCGGTGCATGTCCGGCGTGACGATCGCCCTGCGCAGCCATCGGTCGATCGGCTGCGGCAGGTTGATGTTGGAATGGTTGAACATCGCCGTCCCGTTCAGCACGATCTCGAAAAGCAGCACGGAGAGCACCGGCGCGCCGAGCGCGATCACGATGCCCGCCTTCCAGAACATCGACAGCACGATCTCGATCGGATGGAAGCGCAACGCCGTCGTCACGTCGAACCCGTTATCGGCATGGTGCATGCGGTGGATGCGCCACAGGATCGGAATCTTGTGGCTGGCGACATGCTCCAGCCAAACGGCGAAATCGAGAATGACGAAGGCGAGAATGCCGGCAACGAGCGGCGGCATGCCCAAGGCGGGAAACAGGCCCCAGCCTTTTTCCTGCGCGAAGATCGCGGTACCGACCGCCGCGGCGGGAAAGATGATCCTCAGCGCCACCGACGACAGCACGACGACCGAAAGGTTGGTGAACCAGCGCTTGGATTTCCAAGCGCCTTTCATCTCCTCGCGTTCGAGGCGCGGCGACCACAATTCGAAGATCGCCATCGAAATGAAAATCGTCAGGAAGGCTGCCAGCCGGATGGTTGCTTCGGAAATTTCCATCGCCCTATCGTGCTTTCGTGATGCGCCGGTCCCTGATCGGACGGCGGCGCATCAACAGCAAGTCAATTCCGCGTCAGGGCAGGCGGAAGCGCGCCCGGGCGGAACGCTCGATGGCCGCGGAGACGAGGTTGTCCAGATCCAGTTCGTCTCGAAGGATCTGCAGGAACCGCAGTTCCTCCTGCTCGGCATGCAGGTCCGCCGAGGCGATTTCCACAGCCACCGCATAGGCCGTGTCGTAGAGACGCTCCGGCAGGCTCGATTTGACCATGGCGAGAATCTGGTCGAGCCCCGATGGCTCGTTGATGATCGCCGTGCAGCGATTGGCGGCTTCGACGAGCTGGTCGCGCGTGAAACCGTCGAAGATCGGCAGCGTGTCGACCGTGTTGCCGATCCGCGCGAGTTCGCGCTCGGAAAGCGTCGTGTCGGCGGCGGCCATCGTGACCATGATAAAGGCCAGCGCTTCTGGTTGAGAGAGTGTGCTCATCGAATTCCCCGTGGCGTGTCGGGCCAACAGGTAGTCGCGCATGCTTGGCTTCGCAAGCCGGAGACTGTAAAGGCAGGCGGACAAATGGCCGCGCGGTGCTTACCGCGGACCGTGAAACCACCCGACGATCAGGACGAAAAAGAAATGAGCGCCAATCCGGCCTTGCCCCAACTCGAATTTTCACCGGAGCTTCTGGAAGCCGCCGGCAAGACCAAGGCCTGGCCTTTCGAGGAAGCGCGCAAGATCGTCAAACGCTACGAGAAGTCCGGATTTCCCGATGTCGTCCTGTTCGAGACCGGTTACGGCCCGTCCGGCCTGCCGCATATCGGCACTTTCGGCGAGGTGGCCCGCACGACCATGGTCCGCACCGCCTTCCGCGTGCTGACGGAGGACAAGGTTGCCACCAAGCTTCTCTGCTTCTCCGACGACATGGACGGCATGCGCAAGATTCCGGACAACGTGCCGGACCGGTCCTTCCTGGAGCCGCATCTTCACAAGCCGCTGACTGCGGTGCCGAACCCGTTCGGCGGCGATTTCGAGAGTTTCGGCCATCACAACAACGCGATGCTGCGCCGTTTCCTCGACACGTTCGGCTTCGACTACGAGTTCGCAAGCGCGACCGAATACTACAAATCGGGCCGTTTCGACGCGATCATCCAGCGCGTCGCCGAGCGCTATGACGCGGTCATGGACATCATGCTGCCGACGCTCGGCGAGGAGCGCCGCGCGACCTATTCGCCTTTCCTGCCGATCTCGCCGAAGACCGGCCGGGTGCTCTACGTGCCGATGAAGGCTGTCGATGCCGGGGCCGGCACGATCACCTATGTGGACGAGGACGACGAGGAGGTGACGCAATCCATCACCGGCGGCCAGGTCAAGCTGCAGTGGAAGCCGGATTTCGGCGCCCGCTGGGCCGCGCTCGGCGTCGATTTCGAGATGTTCGGCAAGGATCACGGCCCCAACATGCCGGTCTATGACCGCATTTGCTCCGCACTCGGCGGCCGTCCGCCGGAGCACTACGTCTACGAACTCTTCCTGGACCAGAACGGCGAGAAGATCTCCAAGTCGCGCGGCAACGGCCTGACCATCGACGAATGGCTGACCTACGCGCCGACCGAGAGCCTCGCGCTCTACATGTTCCAGAAGCCGCGCACCGCCAAGCGCCTCTATTTCGACGTCATTCCCAAGGCGGTCGACGAGTATTTCTCGTTCCTCGGCGCCTATGGGCGGCAGGACGAGGCGGGCCGGCTTAACAATCCGGTCTGGCACATCCATTCCGGGCAACCGCCGGCGGCCGACATGCCGGTGCCGTTCTCCATGCTGCTCAACCTCGTCAGTGCATCGAACGCACACGACAAGGACGTGCTGTGGGGCTTCATCTCGCGCTATGCGCCGGGCGTGACCGCGGAGACCCATCCGAAGCTCGACGAACTGGTCGGCTACGCGATCCGCTACTTCGACGACTTCGTCAAACCGACCAAGACGTTCCGCGCGCCCGACGATACGGAACGCGAGGCGCTGACCAGGCTGGTCGCGGCGTTCGAAGCGCTACCGGCGGACGCCGACGGCGCGGCGATCCAGGATGCCGCCCTCGATGTCGCACGCGGTTTCGAGCGCTACCAGGATCCGTCGAAAAAAGGTCCCGACGGCGGCCCTGCGGTCACCGGCGACTGGTTCCAGATGTTGTACCAGGTCCTGCTCGGGCAGGAGCGCGGCCCGCGCTTCGGCTCGTTTGCGGCTCTCTACGGCATTTCCAACACTGTCGCCCTCGTCAACAAGGCGCTGGCCGGAGAACTGGCGCTCGAACAGGCCTGACCGCTACTTCTTTTCAAGCAGCAGCGTGCTTTCCTTTTCGAGATTGCCCTTGATGCGCTCCGCCAGTCCGGCGAGGAACAGGGGCAGCACGACCGTGATGACGACATTGTCCTCGGCGACATCGACCGTGCCATTGATGACCTGGCCCATGGCGCGCGCCTCAAAGGCGAGCGTGTCGCCTTCCCAGTGCTGGTCGAGCTTCAGGGCGAAGCCGAGACCGTCCGCGACTTTTCCGAATCCTTCGTCGATCCGGCGATGGGCTTCCTCGCGTCCGAGTTCGTGTGAGATCGTGACTGTGACTGGCTTGGCCATTCGATTATCCGGCTGTTTCAATTGAGGTCATGCAGTCGAGATGGGTTCGATCGCGCCGCGATGCAAATCCCGTCTTCGGCTATTGGCTCGCCCAGATGATCCGCGCCATAAACTCGACATCGGCGGCCGGCAGTTTTCGCGGCGGATGGGCCGGGTTGGCCGACTCCAGTTCGACCATCAGCGAGGATTGGCGCAGCAGCGTCTTCGCCATCACTTCCCCGCCGCGCGTCTTGACGACCACCCTGTCTCCGCGCCGGACCTGTGCTGTCGGTGATACAATGATCGTGTCGCCCTCGCGATAGAGCGGGAGCATGGAGTCGCCGGTGATTTCAAGCGCATAGGCGTCGTCCTCGAGGTCCGCGCCGGGAAAGGCCACCATGTCCCAGCCCTGTCCGGCCGGAAATCCCGCATCGTCGAAATAACCGCCTGCGCCGGCCTGCGCCATGCCGATGATCGGCACTTCGCTGAGCGCGATGGCACGTGGATGCGGCATCGGGGAGGCCGGTTCGGTGTCGGCGGGCGCGCTGTCACCGCGCACCAGCCCCATGAACACGTCCAGCGACGAGCCGGTGGCCTCCATGATCTTGGCGAGCGATTCCGTCGAGGGCCAGCGCGGCCGTCCATCGGCGGCAAACCGCTTCGACTTGTTGAAGGTGGTGGAATCGAGCCCCGCGCGCTTCGCCAGCCCGGATGGCGAAAGGTCGTTTCGTTCGGCGAGCGCGTCGATGGCGGCCCAGATTCGCTTGTGGGAGAGCATGGCGCTTCCTGATGATTTCAGGAATAAATACCTTTGGCGTCGCCCTCCCGCAAGGGGTGAACGCGCCTCGGGTTATGTGCCGGACGGGGGACGGGCGCCCGGCCGCATGCTCGGTCAGCCGGCGACCTCGCCCAGCTTTTCGAGGATCGCTGTCCAGCCGCCCTTGTGATTGTCGCGCGCCTCCTCGCTGGCGAACTTCACCTGCGTGAGTTCCACCTCGGTCGACTTGTTTCCGGCCGGCGTGAAGTCGAGCGTCACGACGGAGCCATCGATGGAATGCGGCGATTCCCAGGTGAAGCGGATGCGGCTGTGCGGTGTCACTTCGAGATAGGTGCCGGAATGCGGGATTTCCTGGTCGCCGGCTGCCATGATGATTTCGAAACGCCCGCCCTCGTGGCCGTCGGCCTCGGCTTTCGGCACGGTCATGCCCGCCGCGGGCATCATGAATTTCGCCAGCATCGCGCCGTCCAGCCAGGCATCGAAAACCTTTTCGACGGGGGCGGGGATCGTTTTCTTTAGGGTCAGGGACAGTTCACTCATCTCGATCGTTTCCTTCTTCGAGCAACTCACCAAGGCGCTCCAGCCGTAGCTCCCAGATCGAGCGGAGTTGCCCGAACCAGTCATCGACCGCATGCACCGGATCGAGATCGGCCTCGATCAGATGCACCCGCCCGAGCGTCTTGCGCGTCACCAGTCCGGCGGCCTCCAGCACTTTGATGTGCTTTGAAACCGCGTTCAGTGACATGTCGTAACGCCCGGCCAGTTCCGTCACCCGAAGCGGTCCCTCCTGCACCAGAGTGGTGAGAAGGGACCGCCGGGTCTGGTCGCTCACCGCCTTCAGGATTTCCGAAAGGCGATGCTCCTGCGAATGTTCACCCATTTGGTTGAATAACCTTCTCTGATTTTATTGTCAACTAAATGGTTGAATATAAGATTCGCCGGGAACCGGCAAGCCACGTCTCGTGTCGCTTGACATTGCAGTGCACAAAGCCGATATGCCGTATGTGAAAGCGATTTGGCTGCCGCGTGAGCAGCCCGTACCGTCTCAACGACATTTCTGTTCGTCAGGTGCAAAACGCATTTCCTTCCGGCCGCAAAACCAGGCGCCGGATTTTCCAACAGGTTCCCATTTCACGCGGGGTGCTGACGATCCGCTGATCCACAGGACACTTCGGTCCGGGATAGCAGTTGGATCGCAAACCTCATGACGCGCCCATCCGCGTAAGGCGGACGGGACGCGTGTGTTTTTGCATGTGCGTGGGCAACTCCGCGCGCCAATGCCACGAAAGGCATGACTTTGACTGACTTTTCCAAACTCGGACTTTCCGAACGTATTCTCCACTCCGTCGAGGCCGCGGGTTACACCTCGCCGACGCCGATCCAGGAAGCTGCGATCCCGGCCGTGCTCGCAGGCCACGACATCATGGGCCTCGCCCAGACCGGCACCGGCAAGACGGCCGCCTTCGGCCTGCCGCTGATCGAGAAGCTTCTCGCCGATCCGCAGAAGCCCTTTCCGAAAAGCGCGCGTGCGCTGATCCTCGCCCCGACCCGCGAACTCGCCAACCAGATCACCGCAAACCTTCGCGGCTTCGTCAAACGGTCGAAGCTCCAGATCGCCACCGTCGTCGGCGGCCAGTCGATCAACGTCCAGATCCGTGATCTTCATCGCGGCAAGGATATCATCGTCGCCACGCCGGGCCGCCTCATCGACCTGATGGAGCGCAAAGCCGTGATCCTGGCCCAGACCCACTTCCTCGTCCTCGACGAGGCCGACCAGATGCTTGATCTCGGTTTCATCCATTCGCTTCGCCAGATCGCCAAGGTTCTGCCGAAGGAGCGCCAGACGCTGCTCTTCTCTGCGACGATGCCCAAGGAGATCGAAAGCCTGTCGAAGACCTATCTGAACGATCCGGTCCGCATCGAGGTGACGCCGCCCGGCAAGGCCGCCGACAAGATCGACCAGTCGGTGCATTTTGTTTCCCAGCGCGGCAAGACCGATCTGCTGAAGAAACAGCTCTCCGAACGCGCCGACGATCTCTCGCTCGTCTTCGCGCGCACCAAGCACGGCGCCGAAAAGCTGATGAAGCACCTCGTCGCCAACGGTTTCTCGGCCGCGTCGATCCACGGCAACAAGAGCCAGGGCCAGCGTGATCGCGCCATTCGCGACTTCAAGAGCGGAGACACCCGCATTCTCGTCGCGACCGACGTCGCCGCACGCGGCATCGACATTCCGGGCGTCAGCCACGTCTACAATTACGACCTGCCGCAGGTCCCCGAAAGCTATGTCCACCGCATCGGCCGCACCGCGCGCGCCGGCGCCGAGGGCAGGGCGGTTTCCTTCTGCGCCGAGGACGAAACCAAGATGCTTCGCGACATCGAGAAGCTGACCGGTATAACCATTTCGGTCGCCAGCGGCGAGCATCCGGGCTTTGGCGCCGGCAGCCGCAAGGAAGGCCGCGGTCGCGGCGGCAATGGCGGAGGCAATCGCGGCTCCGGCAACGCGCGCCCGCAGGGCAATCCCGGTGAGGCGCGCAAGTCCGACAACCAGAACCGCAAGCGCCCGCATCGCGGCAAGGCTGCGACCGGCGAACAGGCGGCGGGTGCGCAGGAACGCCCGTCCAGCCGTCCGAAATGGCGCCGCAACCGCAAAAGCCGCGCGGCCTGATCTTGCTCTTGGCGTCTTCCGCAAGCGGATTGGCGCGATCTGCGAGTGCAATGGCGTGATTTACGCCCTATCTCGGCGCTATCGATCCAATCGGAGCGCTGAGATATGACACGCAAATACGAAACGGTCCTCGTCACCGGTGCGTCCTCGGGCATGGGCAAGGACATCGCAAGCCGCCTCCTCGAGGAAGGCTACACGGTTTATGCCGCCGCCCGCAGCGTCGGCAAGATGGACGATCTCGCCGCGCGCGGCGCGATCGTTCTCGCCATGGACATCACGAAGAACGATCAGGTCGAGGCCGCCGTCAACCGCATCCTTGAAGAGCGTGGTGGCGTCGATGTTCTCGTCAACAATGCCGGCTATGGCCAGTACGGCCCGGTCGAGGACACGCCGATCGATACGGCGCGCTACCAGTTCGAAGTCAATCTGTTCGGCCTTGCGCGGCTGACCCAGCTCCTGATCCCGGCGATGCGCGACAGGAACAAGGGGCTGATCGTCAACATTTCCTCCATGGGCGGGAAGATCTTCACGCCGCTCGGCGCGTGGTATCACGCCACGAAATATGCCCTTGAAGGCTGGTCTGACTGCCTGCGCCTCGAACTGAAGGATTTCGGCATTGATGTCGTCATCGTCGAACCGGGCATCATTCGCACCGGCTTTGCCGACGCCCTGACCGAGCGTTTCGCCCTGAAGGAAAACAGCGCCTATGCCGCATTGGCCGAGAAGATGCGCAAGGCAAGTGAGGAATCCTATTCGGGCGGAAGCGGTTCGCCGCCGAGCGTCATCAGCGATGTCGTCGTCGAGGCGATGACCGCTCGTCGGCCGCGCACCCGCTATGCGGCCGGCGCGATGGCGAAGCCTCTGATCTTCCTGCGGTGGCTCGTCAGCGACCGCATCTTCGACAAGCTCGTCATGAGTCAGGTTTCGTGACGCGGCCCTTCGCCATCGATGTCGGCTGGGCGGCGCTGCTCGATCCGCTCGGGATCGATCCGAACGATCTGCTGCGGGCCGCGGCGCTGCCCGCCGATCTTTTCCGCCGCGAGCGTCCTGCGCTCGATCCGGAGAGTTTCTTCCGTCTTTGGCGCACGCTGATGGCGATGATCGACGATCCGGCGCCGGGGCTTGCGCTGGGCCGGTCGGTACCGTCGGACTCCTTCAGCCCGCCGCTCTTCGCCGCGTTCTGCAGTCCCGATCTCAAGGTCGCGATGCAGCGCCTTTCCGTCTTCAAGCCGCTGCTCGGGCCGCTCACGCTCGATGTCGCCGCGAACGATGACGCGCTGAGCGACACCTACGCGGCGGAGGACGGACTGCACCTGCCCTCCGAATTCGTCGCAACCGAGCTTGTCTTCCTCGTTTCCCTCGCGCGCCTTGCGACGCGGGCGGATATCGAGCCGTTGCGTGTCGAGATGACCGAACCGCCGCCTGCCGGCCCCTATGACGCTTACTTCGGCGTGAGGGTCCGAAAGGCGGATCGCAACCGGCTGGTCTTTTCCGCCCGCGATGCGGCGCGCCCGTTTCTCAGCGTCAATCCGGCCATGTATGCGGTCTTCCAGCCGGAACTGCGCATGCGCCTTGAGGAGATGACGCGAGAGGCGCCGCTCGCCGACCGGCTCCGCGCCGCCTTGATGGCCGCATTGCCCTCCGGGCGAACCGCGATCGGCGATGTCGCGCCGAGGCTCGGCCTCAGTGCGCGCAGCCTGCAGCGAAAGCTCGGCGAGGCGGGCACCAGCTATCAGGCGGAACTGATCGCCTTGCGGACAAGACTGGCGACGGACTATCTGCGCAACACGGCGCATACGAGTTCGGAAATCTCCTACCTTCTCGGCTATGACGATCCGAATTCCTTCGCACGCGCCTTCCACGGCTGGACCGGAACGACACCGGAAGCCATGCGCAGGGCCGCGCTTTCGGGGTCAGCGCATTAGGATTTGACGTCGGCGATCACCGCGAGACAGTCCCCGGCCTTGACGAGACCAGGGAAGTGGCGCGCGGTGAGCAGGCCGCCGCGTCTGGCGCGATATTCGAGCGGCGGCTTGCCGCTTCGGTCGACCGGCCAGATCCGGGCGAGGCAATCGCCGGCGTCCAGCGTATCGCCGAGATCGGCGCATGGCTCGATCATCCCGTCATCACTCGCGAAGACGAAACAGTCGTCATGCGTCATGTCGAGTTCGATGCTCAGTCCCGTTTCCAGTTCCCCGGAAAGAATGCCGGCATGGATCAGCACGTTGCGCGCGCCCTTGCGCGCGATCGCGACGGACTTCGCGGTCGCCGTGCCGCCGCCGCCGAGTTCCGTCGTCACGAACACCTTGCCCTGGTCTTCGACCGTCGTGTCGTACATGCCGACATTGTCGATCTCGCGCATGGTCATTGAATAAGGCGCGTTGAACGCTTCCATCGCCGCCACGCAGGCATGCTGCTGCATCGCGTCGTCGAGGACATGGGCGGCGGCAAACGGCAGGAAGTCGAGCGTCTTTCCGCCGGAGTGGAAATCAAGAACGATATCCGCATGCGGCACCAGAACGGTGGTGAAATAGTCCGCGATCTTCTCGGTCACGGTGCCGCCGGGCCGCCCCGGAAAGAGCCGGTTGAGATTGCCCCTGTCGATCGGCGACGTGCGCGTTCCCGCGCGAAAAGCCGGATAGTTGAAGAACGGCACGATGATGACGCGGCCGGTAATCTCCTCCGGCTTGAGCGTCGCCGCCAGTTCCTGCAGCGCGATGGGGCCTTCATATTCGTCGCCGTGATTGGCGCCGGTCATCAGCGCCGTCGGCCCGTCGCCGTTCTTGATGACGGTAATCGGGACCATCACCGAGCCCCAGGCGGAATCGTCGCGGCTGTAGGGCAGGCGCAGGAAGCCGTGATGCGCGCCGTCATCGTCGAACGGAATCGTTGGCACGATCGGATTGGCAGTCACGGTCTCAGCCCTTCACGAAGAGTTCGCGCGGCGTCGTGCACAAGCATTCGACGCCGGTTTCGGTGATCAGGATCGGCTCGGTGATCTCCAGCCCGCCATCGTCCAGCCAGAGCGCGGGCATGAAGTGGAACGTCATGCCCGGCTTCAGAACCGATTTGTCGCCGCGCCGGAAGCTCATCGTGCGCTCGCCCCAGTCGGGCGGGTAGGATACGCCAATGGCGTAACCGCAGCGATTGTCCTTGACGAAGCCGAACTTGTTCAGCGTCGCGTTGAAGGCGTTTGCGATGTCCTCGCAGCGATTGCCGGGCTTTGCTTGTTCGAGCCCCGCCTCGACCGCTTCCAGCACCGCTTTTTCCGCATCGAGATACTTTTGCGGCGGCTTGCCGATGAACAGCGTGCGCGACTGCGGGCACTGGTAACGCAGATGCGCGCCGGCGATCTCGAAGAAGGTGCTCTCGTTGTTCTGGAGCGGATAGTCATCCCAGGTCAGGTGCGGCGCTGTGGCGTCCATGCCCGATGGCGCCATCGGCACGATGGCCGTGTAGTCGCCCCAATGGCCGTCAGCCCCCATAATGCCCGTCCGGTAGATTTCGGCCACCAGCTCGTTCTTCGGCATGCCGGGCTCCGCCTTCTCGACGATCGCCTTGTGCATCGCCTCGACGATGCGCGCGGCCCGGCGCATGTATTCGAGTTCCTTTTCGCTCTTGATCGCGCGCTGCCAGTTGACGAGACCCGTCGTGTCGGCGAATTGCGCCTCGGGCAGGTTGCTCGTCAGCGATTGATGCGCGGCGGCCGAGTAATAGTAATTGTCCAGCTCCACGCCAATCCGGCCCTTGTCCCAGCCGCGTTCCTTGAGCAGCGCGGCGAGGGTTTCCATCGGATGCTTTTCGGGGTTCTGGACGTAGCTATCCTCGTAGCCGACGATGTTCTCGTCATCCATCGTCACGGTGCGCTTTGCGCCGAGGGCGTCGATGCCGCGCCCCCACCAGACGGGATCGCCCTCCATCGCAAGCAGCGCCGCCTGGTGCGTGTAGAACGACCAGCCGTCATAGCCGGTGACGTAGTGCATGTTCGAGGGATCGGAGATCACGAGCAGGTCGAGGCCCTTCTCCGCCATGACGGATCGGATTCGCTCGATGCGCTGCCGGTATTCCTCCGGCGTGAAATCGCGTCTCGGTTCGGCCATGCCCGCTCTCCGCTTGTCGTATCTGCCTGACGCGCAAACAGGCGGCACCGCGTCTGGATCGTCAAGAAAATTTTCCGCGCCGCAACGTCCCCGTATTGTTGACGAAATCCGACACGGCGCTTGTCGCCGGGCGGCATCGCCGCGTATGAATCCCGACACCGGACATGCCGTCCGGCACCCGGCGAAACAGGAACGGCGCGATGCTCAAGCTCGACGAAAGGGATATCAGGATTCTCTCCATCCTGTCGCGCGAGGGGCGTATCTCCAAGACC
Source organism: Oricola indica (assembly GCF_965227485.1). Lineage (NCBI taxonomy): Bacteria > Pseudomonadati > Pseudomonadota > Alphaproteobacteria > Hyphomicrobiales > Ahrensiaceae > Oricola > Oricola indica. Next base: position 4,561,223 of record NZ_OZ245747.1, on the reverse strand, counting down.
GAGCTGGCGCGCCGGATCAACCTGTCACCGACCCCCTGCTGGGACCGCCTGAAACGGCTCGAAAAGGCCGGCATCATCGAGGGATACCGGGCTGGCATATCCCTGAAATCCGTTGCGTCGCATGTAGTTGTCTTTGTTCTGGTGGAACTGGAAAGCCATCGCACGGAAGACTTTCAGGCCTTCGAGACCGCGGTCACCCGCTATGACGAGATCGTCGCCTGCTGGGCGCTCGGCGGCGGCTACGACTACCTGATGCAGGTGGTCGCGCGAGACATCGATTCCTACCAGCGGCTGATCGACGACATGCTGGAGCGCAAGGCGGCCATGGCGCGCTATTTCACCTACATCGTCACCAAGGAGGTGAAGGCCCCGGGCACGCTGCCGCTCGAATTGCTGCTGGGCGCCGGGGAGTGAATTCCGCTGTTTCGCGGCCGATAAAAAGAAAAATCCTCTTGCTCCGTTTCCGGCTTCGGAGGCTTCCTCGCCGGGCAGGCTGATAGGCTTGGCGCCTAACCCGAAGGAGCCGCGCCATGGCCGACCCCGCCAAACGAACCGATTCGCCGCTTGACCTCGCCGACCGCCGCCTGATGCGGTCGCTCGCCTATGTCGGCGGGCAGTGGACTGCCGGCCGCGACGGCGTCTCCGTGCCGGTGACCGATCCGGCGGATGGCGCGTTGCTGGCGGAAGTCGCGCGGATCGATGCGGATGGCGCGACGGCGGCTGTCGATGTGGCGGATGGGGCCTTTCCAGCCTGGGCGGGCCTGCTGCCGCAGGAAAGGTCGAAGAACCTCCGGCGCTGGTTCGATCTGATGATCGAGAACCGCGAAGACCTCGCCGTCCTCATGACGGCGGAGCAGGGCAAGCCGATTTCCGAATCCCGGGGCGAGATCGACTACGCGGCCTCCTTCGTGGAATTCTATGCCGAGGAGGCCAAGCGTCCGAACATCGAGGGCGTGACCTCGCATCTGGGCGATGCCGAGGTGGAGGTCTGGCGCGAACCGCTGGGCGTCGCCGCCCTCGTCACGCCGTGGAACTTCCCGTCGGCCATGATCACCCGCAAGGCCGCGGCGGCGCTTGCCGCCGGCTGCACGGTGATCGTCCATCCGTCGATCGAGACGCCGCTCTCGGCGCTCGCCTTGGCGGAACTCGGCGAACGCGCCGGGCTTCCGGCCGGCGTCTTCAACGTTGTCACCGGCGATGCGCCCGAGATCGTCGGCGCATGGATGGCGGACAAACGGGTGCGGGCCCTGTCCTTCACCGGGTCTACCGAAATCGGCAAGCTGCTCTACCGCCAGGGCGCCGACACGGTGAAGCGCCTCGTTCTCGAACTGGGCGGCCATGCGCCCTTCCTCGTTTTCGCCGACGCCGATCTCGACCAGGCCGTCGACGAGGCGGTGAAGGCGAAGTTCGCCACCTCCGGACAGGACTGCCTGGGCGCCAACCGCTTCTTCGTCGAACGTCCGATCCATGACGCGTTCTGCAAGGCATTCGCCGAACGCACGAAGGCCCTTTCCGTCGGTCGCGGCGCGGAGGACCCGGATATCGGCCCGCTGATGAACGAAGCCACCGTGAGAAAGCAGGAGGAACACGTCGCCGATGCGCTTTCCAAGGGCGCGAAGCTTCTGGCCGGCGGCAAGCGTCACGCCGCCGGGCCGCTTTTCTTCGAACCGACCATATTGGTCGATGTGCCGGCGGACGCCCTTATCATGCACGAGGAGACCTTCGGACCGGTCGCCGCCGTTTGCGCCTTCGACGGCGAGGCGGAGGCGCTGCGCCGCGCTAACGAAACCGAATACGGCCTTGTCGCTTATCTCCACACCCAGGACCCGCGCCGCATTTACCGCGCCTCACGCGCGCTGCAATTCGGCATGGTGGCCGTCAACCGCACCAAGGTCACTGGTGCGCCGATCCCCTTCGGCGGGATGAAGCAGTCCGGTCTCGGCCGCGAAGGATCGCGGATCGGGATGGAGGCCTTCACCGAAGTCAAATATGTGTGCCGCGACTGGGCATGAAACCGGAACGTGAAAAAGGAATGAGACCATGCTGAGAAACGATCTTCTGGAACAGTGGGACCGGGAACACTTCTTCCATCCTTCGACCCACCTGGCGCAGTTCGCCCGCGGCGAGATGCCGAACCGAATCGTCACCGGTGGCGAGGGCGTCTTCATCGAGGATCGTGACGGCAATCGCCTGCTCGACGGGTTCGCCGGTCTCTACTGCGTCAATATCGGTTATGGCCGCCAGGAGGTCGCCGAAGCCATCGCGGCGCAGGCCAGGGAACTCGCCTATTACCACTCCTATGTCGGCCACGGCACGGAAGCTTCCATCACCCTGTCGAAGATGATCATCGACCGCGCGCCGGCAAATATGAGCCGCGTCTATTATGGTCTCGGCGGGTCGGACGCCAACGAGACCAACGTCAAGCTGGTCTGGTACTACAACAATGTCCTCGGCCGTCCCGAGAAGAAGAAGATCATCTCGCGCTGGCGCGGCTATCACGGGTCCGGCCTGATGACCGGCTCGCTGACCGGGCTCGGCCTGTTCCACAAGCAGTTCGACCTGCCGCTGCCGCAGGTCGTCCACACCGAGGCGCCCTATTACTACCGCCGCAAGGACGATGCGATGAGCGAGGAGGAGTTCTCCGACCATTGCGCCGCCGAACTCGACGCGCTGATCGAGCGGGAAGGCCCGGAAACGGTCGCCGCTTTCATCGGCGAGCCGGTGCTCGGCACAGGCGGCATCGTGCCGCCGCCCGCCGGCTACTGGGAGAAGATCCAGGCCGTCCTGAAAAAGCATGACGTGCTGCTGATCGCCGACGAGGTCGTGACCGGCTTCGGCCGCCTCGGCACGATGTTCGGTTCCGCCCATTACGGCATCGAGCCGGACATCATCACCATCGCCAAGGGGCTGACCTCGGCCTATGCGCCGCTTTCCGGTTCGATCGTTTCCGAAAAGCTCTGGAGCGTTCTGGAGCAGGGGACCGACACATTCGGCGCCATCGGTCACGGCTGGACCTATTCGGCGCACCCGATCGGCGCGGCGGCGGCTGTGGCCAATCTCAAGCTGATCGACGAGATGGGTCTCGTCGCGAACGCCGGCAATGTGGGTGCCTATCTGAACGCGAAGATGACCGAGGCGGTCGGCGAACATCCGAATGTCGGCGAGGTCCGCGGCGAGGGGATGCTGTGCGCCGTCGAACTGGTCGCCGACAAGGCGAACCGCACCTTCTTCGAGCCCGCCGGCAAGCTCGGTCCGGTCGTCGTGGCCGCCATGCTGAAACGCGGCGTCATCGCCCGCGCCATGCCGGAAGGCGACATCATCGGCTTCGCACCGCCGCTCTGCCTCTCCGAGGACGAGGCGGACACGATCGTCAAGGTCACGAAGGAAGCTGTCGAGGAAGCCTGCGCGGCGCTCTGAGGACAGCCGCCCGCGCCCTTCCGCTCGTCCGCGAGCGATGCGCGGTCCTTGAGAAATCGGGGTTCCGGCCGTCAGGCCGGAGCTCCGGTCACGGCCTCTTGTGGCCGCGTTCGCGCCAGATGACGTACAGGCCGCTGGCGATGATGACGGCCGCGCCGAGAAAGGTCGGCCCGTCGGGAATTTCACTCCAGATCAGCCATCCGAAGGTTGTCGCCCAGACAAGGCCGGTATAGTCCAGCGGCGCGACGATCGCGGCCGGCGCAAGACGAAACGCCTGCGTCATCATCGTCATGCCCGCCGTCCCGAACAGGGCGATCGCCGCGAAGAACAGGAGGTCGTCCGTGCTGATCGGGCTCCAGACGAAGGGCGCGACGATTGCGCTGAGAAGCGCGCTGGCGCCCGTCAGATAAAGCAGCATCGTCCAGACGCTTTCGCGCGTGTCGACCCAACGGGCGCTCAGCATCAGCAGGGCGTAGATGAAGGCGGTCGATACCGGCAGCAGGGAGACCGTCTGGAACGCCGCGGTCCCCGGGCGAATGACGATCAGCACGCCGAGAAACCCGGCGCAGACGGCGAGCCACCGGCGGGGGCCGACCCGCTCACGCAGGAAAAGCGCGGACATGGCCGTGATGAACAGCGGCGCGACGAAGATGAGCGCGGTCGCCTCGGCGAGGTCCAGACGGATGAAGCTGGTGAAGAACATGATCGTCGCCACGATCCAGAGGAAGCCGCGCAGAAAATGCGCGGCGGGCTTGCGGGAGCGCAGCGCGCCGGTCCCGCCCATCCGGACCGTGAGTGCGATGGCGAAGGGCAGGGCAATGACGTTGCGCAGGAACAGGATCTGCAACGGCGAATAGTCCGCGAGCAGGAACTTCGCGAGCGCGTCGTTCGCGCTGAGGCAGGCGACACCGGCGCACATCATCGCGATCCCCGCGATCGTTCTGTCCCGCGATTTTCCCGCTTCTTGCTGCATCCTTGATTCTCCCGGCGGCCGGCCAGGGCAGGGTAGGTTTTGACGGAGCGGCTGTAAAATATATAAGACAGTCGCAATAAATCTGGAAAATATATCAATGGTTGCCGATATCGATCTTCGCCAGATCAGGCAGTTCGTGACGCTCGCAGAGGAGCTGCATTTCGGCCGGGCAGCCGAACGGCTGCACATGACCCAGCCGCCGCTGAGCATGGCGATCCGCGCGCTGGAAGACGCGCTCGGCGTGCAGCTGTTTCATCGCACGCGCCGAAGCGTGGCGCTGACGCCGGCGGGAGAGATCTGGCTCGGCCACCCGGCGGCAGCATAGCCGCGATCATCTGCGTTATGGAAGCGATCTGAGTGATGCGGAATGGGAAATTCTCGCCCCTTTCATGCCGGCGCCGGCAAGGACCGGCCGGCCGCGTCAATGGCCGATGCGCGAGATCATGAACGCCATCTTCTATGTGCTGCGGGGTGGCATCGCCTGGCGGCTTCTGCCCAAGGACTTCCCGCCGATGACGACGGTCTATGGCTGGTTCCTGCGCTTCCGCCGCGAAGGTCTGTTCCAGACAATCAATCACCACCTTGTCATGACCGATCGAGAACGGACCGGACGTGAGGCCAGTCCCTCGGCGGCGGTGATCGACAGCCAAAGCGTCAAGACCGTCGAGGCCGGCGGCCCCAGGGGCTTTGACGCTGGCAAGAAGATCAAAGGGCGCAAGCGCCACGCCATGGTCGATACCGATGGCCGGGCCTTGGTCATCCAGGCGCATCCGGCCGACATTCAGGATCGTGACGGTGCCGTCCCGCTGCTCAAGGCGTCACGACGATCCTTCCCTTTCGTCGAAATCACCTTCGCCGACAGCGCCTATGGCGCCCAGAGGGTCAAGGATGCAACATGCATCGCCATCGAGGTGGTCAAGAAGATCGCCAACCAGATCGGCTTCCACGTCCTGCCGCGCCGCTGGGTGGTCGAACGCACATTCGCCTGGATCAGTCGCAACCGACGGCTGGCCAAGGATTTCGAAGGCACCATCGCCTCCGCCGAGGTCTTCCTCTACGCCGCATCCGTCATGCTGCTCACACGACGACTGGCCCGGTCAGCATGAGTTTCGAGTCGGACTCTAAGTCCCCAGTCTGCCACGATCCAAAGACAGCGGTTGTCCAGCGCTCTAACGGCAGTATCTTGCTCAACTTTTCTTACGAAGGCGTGGGGCCCGGGGGGTAGCAAGTGGTGCCGAAATCTGCCCAACACCTCCTGTGGCTCTGTCGAAGACGTCGCAACGAATTCTTCCGCTTTCGGATTGAGAGCCGTGCTGCTGATGGGTGATGCGAATATGGCACTCGTCGATTTTGTAGCGATCTTTCTTGGTAGTGATGTGATCGTACTGACATTGTCGTCCAAGATGAACTCGTGGTTCGGCGTCATTCTTCCCTGACCTGCCTTCGATACCATGTACGTCCGAGGCCAGATCCTAAGTTGACGATCGCTGCCAGAATTCGACAGCGCGCCGGCGCTATATCCATGTATCCGTTGGGAACTCCCATCAGCCAAATGCTCGAGACCAAAAAGCGAAGGCGACTGGAAGATTGTGACTGCGGATGAGCCCATGATTGACAGGCTGCTCGACAGCGGTTCGTGCATGTGGCCGAAGAGATGGAGATCGAACCGTCCGGGCGGCGCAATCTCCTTCTTCCAAGTGGCCAAGTTCCTCTCGCTCAACCATTCGACTGGTTGATGGGTGATAAGCAAGTTGAAGTCATTGTCTCTACACCAGCCTTCGGCATCCGGCAGTATCGTCGAAAGCTGTAGATGGTCAACGTGTAGATCACCGAGCTTAGAATCCTTATTTAGTTGCAACCAAGTCGAGTTCAGGCCGACAATACCGAGCTGTTTCCCATTTCGCTCAATGCATCCCACCTGATCGCCGGGGAGGAAACCAAAGGTCGTTTCGAGTAACGGTATCCCTGCGTCAGAAAGGCTCTCATACCACGCCTGATAATTTGCCAGCGAGCTCTTGACCGTTTTGCGATAAGGACTCGACGGTTCAGTAAGGAATTGTTCCCGTACCTCCGGCCGACTGTGCCAATCTTTAAGCAACATGGCGGACATATCTTTCTCGTCAGGTCGGACGAGATCGTGGTTGCCCGGAACCGCGATGAATTTAGGGTAACAGTTCAGGTCTGCGATTTTGCCATACAGTTCCTTTAGTGCACAGGTTGCACCATGAAATTCCTCGGGGGCTCCTTTCTGAACGATGTCTCCGGAAAATATCACTAAATCCCATGGACCCGATTGTTGAAACAGTAATGGAAGATCATCGTACAGATGATGCTTGAGATTGGACCAGAGTGGTGCCTGTCCTTTCATACCGAAGTGTAGATCGGACAGGTGTAGCCAGCGGAACGATGTGTCGGACATAGATCACTCAAAAAGAGAACTCGTTACGTAATCATATGCATGATTCGCAGAAGGGAACCATGGCGACCGAGGCCACAGTAGTTCGCAGCACGACTTTGCACAGTGAGAACCAGCCAAAGGCCGCCATCTGCCCGGCCTCCTTGTGGCGCGATTCCCCCAAACAATCGCTGCCCAAAGCGCACACAACGTGATACTCCGCGCCTTTCAGAGAAAGTGACCATGACGTTGAGTGCCGACCAGAACCGCACATCCCCCTTCGCCGCCATCCATCCGGCCCTTGCCTCCGCCCTGACGGCGAAAGGCTACAGCCAGCTGACGCCGGTCCAGTTGGCGATGACGAGTGGAGACCATGGCGAGGCCGATCTGCTGGTCTCGGCGCAGACCGGCTCGGGCAAGACGGTCGCCTTCGGCATCGCGATCGCCTCGACCCTGCTGGGCAGCGCCGAACGCTTCGACATGGCCGCCGCGCCGCTCGGCCTGATCATCGCGCCGACGCGCGAGCTCGCCATCCAGGTCCAGCGGGAGCTCGACTGGCTCTACGCAGCGGCACAGGTGAAGATCGCGACCTGCGTGGGCGGCATGGACATGCGCAACGAACGCCGCGCGCTGGGGCGGGGTGCGCATCTCGTCGTCGGCACGCCCGGGCGTCTGCGTGACCACATCACGCGCGGCGCGCTGGACCTGAGCGCCATCCGCGCCGTGGTGCTCGACGAGGCCGACGAGATGCTGGACCTCGGCTTTCGCGACGATCTGGAATTCATCCTCGGCGCGGCGCCGCAGGAGCGTCGTACATTGCTGTTTTCGGCGACCGTACGGCGCGGCATCGCCGAACTGGCCAGAACCGTGCAGACGGATGCGGTGCGCATCGAAACGACAGCATCCACCGAACAGCACGCGGATATCGAATACCAGTTGATGCTGGTGCGCCGCGACGAGCGCGAACACGCCATCATCAACGCGCTGCTGGACACCGACTCGACGAGCGCGCTGGTGTTCTGCCACACCCGCGAAGCGGTGCGCCATCTCACGGCGCGCCTCGCCAATCGCGGCTTCTCGGTGGTCTCGTTGTCGGGCGAGATGGCGCAATCAGAGCGCTCGAACGCGCTGCAATCCATGCGCGACGGGCGCGCCCGTGTCTGCGTGGCGACCGATGTCGCGGCGCGCGGCATCGACCTGCCGAACCTCGACCTCGTGGTCCATGCCGACGTGCCGAGCAACCCGGAGACCCTGCTGCACCGCTCCGGCCGGACCGGCCGCGCGGGCCGAAAGGGCGTCTGCGTGCTCATCGTGCCGGAACACAGGCGCGGCGCGGCGCATCGCGTGCTCGCTATGGCGAAGCTGACGGCGACCGTGCGCGCCGCCCCCGGCATTGCCGATATCGAGGCGCGCTACCGCCGACGGATACTCGATGCCGCCGCCTCGGCCGCCGAGCCCGACGAGACCGAGGCGGAATTCGTCGCCGAGCTGCTGGAGCGGGCGGGGCCCGAGCGTATCGCGGCGGCGTTCCTGCGCCAGCAGATGGCCGCCCATCCCGTTCCCGAGGAGTTGTGGCCGCTTCCCGCCGAAGCCTTGCGCGACAAGCGCTCTGCCCGTGACAGGAAATCCGGCGAAGACCAGCCAAGGGTCCGCGAGCCGCGCCCGGACATGCAGGGCGGCGTCTGGTTCACCATCTCGCTCGGCCGCAAACACCGCGCCGACCCGAAATTCCTGCTGCCGATGATCTGCAACGCCGGCGGCGTGACCAAGCGCGATGTCGGCGCGATCCGGATCGATCCCGCCGAAACCCGTTTCGAAATCTCAGCCGACAAGGCCGAGAGCTTCGCGGAGCGCATCAGCCAGCCCGAGAGTGTCGAGAAGGGCATCATGATCGCCCCGGCCGGCGAGGCGGGCGGCAGGCCGAGGCAAGAAAAGCCAAGGGATGCGCCCCCCGGGGACGCGAAGCCGAAATTCAAGAAGGGCGGCAAGCCAGGCAACAAACAGAAAGGCCCGGCGACGGATCGCGGAGAGAAGCAGAAATACAAGGGCAAGAAGCCGAAACGGCCCGCCTGAGCCTGCGCGCGTGGAATGACTGTCGAAACCAGCTCTTAGATAAGACCTTGCCGCAGAGCCATGGCAACCGCATGCATCTTGTTGGAGGCTCCAAGCTTTTGGCAACAATTGGCGATGTGGTAATTCACTGTCGGCGTGGTCAGCCCTATCCGGTCGGCCGTGGCTTCGCTTGAAAGACCGTCGGCGGCCCAGCTCAAGACTTCCCGTTCCCGCGGTGTCAGGGTCACCGCCTTTGTTGGAACCTTGTCGAAGAGGACGCGAATCGCTGCCGCGTGAAACTCCGCCGCAAAAAGCTGGATCCGCGCGGCGGATTCCGAAACCATATCGGCGACGCTGCCCGACGAATCGACGCAGAATGACAATCCGCCCATATCGCCTTCGGGTCCGGAGATCGGAACGACATAGCCTTCGACGAGGCCGAAATCCCGGGCCTCATGCAGCACAGCGCGTTCCGCTTTATTCAACAGTTTTAAGAATTCCCGGTGCCCCCAGCGAAACGGCAGGCGCGACCGGCTGCAGATCTTCGCGAGCGGGTCGTGAAACTGGTAGTCTCGCTCGGCATAGCGGACAAGCCACTCGGTCGGGCAATTCGTGATCACCGGATCGGTCTTGAGCAAAGCGTTCCGTGGCGGGTTCAGCAGCATGTAGCTGAAATTCTTGCTGCCGATCGACTCGCAAAACGCGTTCGCCCGATGAATCAACTCCGATTTCTCGCTCACCCCGCGAAGATCGAAGTCATCCTGCCCAACCCAAAAGCCCATTCCCTCACCTGAAACCACCGATCCTATTAAGTCTAATAGTGTACAAATCCCGCCCCCACCGGCGACAACATGTCGATCATGAGAATCGTTTGGGGACGCGCAATGACGAATTATTGGGGGAAAGCCGGCGGCTTAACGCCGCAGCCGAGCAAATACGCGGAAAAGCGCCGGATTGTTCGCCCTTCGGTATCCGTGCTCCTGTCCGGCGTCACGGCGCTGATCTCCTCCACCGTTCTTGGCTGGCAACCGGTCCTTGCCGATGACCTCATCGTCGGCCAGCCGGGCGGCGAAACCCACAACGTGACCGGCACGGAGAACTACGACAACTTCGTCGTCGGCGACCTGACGGGCGATATCGGCACGGTCAACATCCTGAACGGAGCCGTTCTGAATACCGGCCCTGGCACGTCGTCGACCGTTGGCCACCAGACCGGCACATCCGGGACGGTGGCTGTTTCCGGAAATGGCTCCAAGTGGACGGCAAGCGGGAACGGGGACGGCGTAACCTTCCTCGGCTATTCCGGTTCGGCCACGCTGCAGATCTCCAATGGCGGCATGGTTGACCTCAGTCGCGCCTGGACCACCATGGAAAGCGGCAGCAGCATGACCGTGACGGTTTCGGGCGACGACTCAAGCCTGAGGGTCGGCGACTTCCTGATCGGCTATAAGGGCACGGCGAACGTCACCGTCGACAATCGCGGGTCGCTTGACACCAACGGCACTGCCATCGGCGGCTGGAACTACGTTGCCGACGGCACGGGCAGCGGATCGCTGACGGTCACCGGTACGGGACGACCTGGACGGAACGGGGCGGTGTCGACCTTGCCAGGGGCGGCGATACGACGGCAGACCTGACCATTTCCGATGGCGCCACCGCCACCGTTGCCGGCGGTGTCTATGGCGTCACCGGCGCCACGATGCTGTTCACCGGCAACGGCACGAGCGTGACGATCGGCGATGAGAACGACGACGAATCCAAAAGCTGGGTCTACTTCAGCGGCGGCGAGATCACCGTTTCCGACGGCGTCGATTTCTACAGCGACGGCGGCTATATCGGCGGCGGCGGACCCGAGGCGACGACCATGACTGTCACCGGACCGGGCACCACGTGGGACACGACCAGGCGCATCTATATCGGCGGCGACGAAGGCGGCGGCGGGGGCGGCAACGGCTCGGTCACCGTCTCCGACGCGGCTTCGGTCACTTCGGCCACCATCGGTGTGGGCATGGATACCGATTCGACCGGCGAACTCATCTTGACGGGCGCAGGCACCACGGCGCATGCCTATGCTGTTCCCTCGATCAACTATCTCGGCAATGTCTATGTCGCCTATGGCGGTACTGCAGTCGTCACCGTTTCGGATGGCGCGGCGCTCACCGTCGACAATGAATTGCGCATTGCGACGACTTCGGGCGGGGTCGGCACGCTGAATATCGGCGCGGCGGCAGGCGATGCCGCCATCGGTGGCGGAACGATCACCTCCCCCAAAATCGTCTTCGGCGAGGGCGACGGAACGATTGTCTTCAATCACACCGACTCCGACTATGTGCTGGCGTCGGACGTCACCGGCACGGGCACGCTGAAGGTGCTCTCGGGAACGACCAGCCTCACCGGCGACTGTTCGGAGTATGCCGGCGACGTCCTGATCGAGGACGGCCTGCTCTCGATCGACACATCCAGCTTCGTGGGCGGCGTCTTCGGCATGACCGGCGGAACCCTGGCGGTGAACGGTTCGATATCGGGCGTTGCCGACGCCGTGACGATGGAGGGCGCGACGCTCGCCAATGCCGGTTCGATTTCGGGAACTCAATACGGCATCGTGCTGGCCGGCAGTGGCAACGAGGTCACCAACACCGGAACCATCTCCGGCGGCACCGCCTCGATCCGCTACGATGCGGGCGGCAACCGGTTGAACATCCTGCCCACCGCGGCATTCAGCGGTCTGGTGGATTTCAACAGCACCACGGGCAACACGACGGCCTTCGGCTCGGGCAGCTATTCCATCCCGGTCGCGGAGTATCTGACCGGCAGCAATACGGTTGAACTGAACAACAACCGGCAGTCCGTCATCTACACCGATCCCGATACGGCTTCGGGCACGATCGACGTGGTCGACACGACGACCAGCATGGCGTCCGCCTTCTCGACCACCCAGACGATCACCTCCACCGTTGGCATGGTCATGACCGACATCCTGTCCCTCGACATCGATCGCGACGGACCGGTCGATGAGCGGACAGGCCCGGACAGCGCGCTCGGATATGCCGAGGAGGCGGCCGAGTCCGATGCCGAACAAGCCATGGCGAAGGTGGTTGGCGAAGGCCTCGCTGTCGCGCCTGGCGGAAACCTCGTTTGGCTGCGCGGTTTCGGCGGCCAGAGCTTCGACGACGGCACCGACACCAACGCCGCCCATTACGGCGTTTCCTTCGGTATTGATCATGTTGTCGGTCAGACCCGCTTCGGCGCGATGGGCGGCATCGGCGCGATGCGCAACCAGACGAATGACAACAGCTCGAAAGTCACCGGAAACACCGCGTTCGGCGGCCTCTATCTCCGCCATGACGCCGGTGGCCGTTATTTCGATGCGTCCCTGATCGCGGGCGGGATCTTCTCGACGTCGGAACGCGAAATCAATACCGGCGCCGAGACGGCGACCGGCACCTATGATGGCTGGTTCGCATCGCCGGAAATCGCCGTTTCGGGCGACTACGAGGTGGCGCCGGGCTGGGTGCTGACCCCGAAGAGCGTGCTGCGCTACACGTATGGGTCGTTCGATGGTTACGCCGAGCAGGGCTCATCGCAGAACATCACTTACGGCAACCGCTCGGTCGATGCCCTGCAGGCCGCGATGGAACTGAAGATCACCAATCGGCACCAGTTCGCCAACGGGCAGACGGCCAGCTATTCGGTAACGGGAACGATCCTCGATACCTACAATATGGGCGATTCCGCCCTGAACGCCTCGTTGCAGGGCACGGACTTCACGATCTCAAGCGCGGAACAGCGCAACGTGTTCGGCGGCAAGCTCGGCGTCAGCTCGGAACTGAAACTCAATTCCCAGACAACCGTTTTCACGGGCGCGAACGCGAGCGTGTATGACAACAACTCCTGGGATTACGCCGCGAATGCAGGGGTCAAGGTCAAGTTCTGAACCGATCTCCAAACGGTCTGGAAATGACCGCTGTCAGGAAACCCTCAAATTGGCCTCTCAGGCCGATTTGAGGGCGCAAAACTGCCGCTAGCGGACGAGCCGCTCCTCACTCCCTTAACTAAACTCCGTCCGCGCTTTTTTCGGCAAATTCGCCGATAGCGTCAGCCCCCGCGCCGATTATCTTGTCAGTGTTTCATCGTGTAACTGGCAACAAAAAACCCCGGAGCTCTCACCCCGGGGTCTCGCTAACTCAGTCAGCTAACTTGCTTACGCCGCCTCATCCATCTGCGCATACGGATCGAACCGCGTGTAGAAGGTCTCGCCATTGTCGGCCATTTCCTTCAACAGTTTCGGCACCTTGAACTGCTTGCCATATTTACGGCGGAGCTTCTCGGCCAGCGCGACGAACTCCGCCACGCCCATGCCGTCGATGTAGGAGAGCGTGCCGCCCGTATAGGGCGCGAAGCCGAAGGCGAGGATGGAGCCGACATCCGCCTCGCGCGGGTCGGTGACGATGCCTTCCTCCATCACGCGGGCCGCTTCCAGCGCGATGACGGCGAGGAAGCGCTGCTTCAGTTCCTCGAAGTCGATCGAGTCCGCATCCTGCTGCGGGTAGAGCGTCTTCAGATCGGGCCACAGGTGCTTCTTGGCGGGTTTCGCCGGATAGTCGTAGAAGCCCTTGCCGTTCTTGCGGCCGTGGCGGCCATGCGTGTCGACCATCGTGTCGATCAGCTTCACCTGCTCCGGATCGACAGCCTTTTCGCCGAGATCACGGATGGTTTGCTTCATGATCTTCTGGGCGAGATCGATCGCCGTCTCGTCGGTCAGCGCCAGCGGGCCGACAGGCATGCCGGCCATCTTGGCTGCGTTCTCGATCATTGCCGGCGGCACGCCCTCGATCAGCATCTGGAACGCCTCGTTCATGTAGCGCAGCACGCAGCGATTGACGTAGAAGCCGCGCGTGTCGTTGACGACGATCGGCGTCTTCTTGATGGCGCGGACATAGTCCATCGCCACTGCTAGCGCCTTGTCGCCGGTACGCTTGCCCATGATGATCTCGACCAGCATCATCCGGTCCACCGGCGAGAAGAAATGGATGCCGATGAAGTTCTTCGGCCGCTTTGAATTCTTCGCCAGCGCGGTGATCGGAATGGTCGAGGTGTTGGAGGCGAAGATGCCCGACGGCTTGAGCTGGGCTTCGCCCTGTTCGGTGGCGGTTTTCTTGACCTCCGAGTCCTCGAACACCGCTTCTATGATCAGGTCCGCGCCCTCGATCTCGGCATAGTCGGTCGTCGGCGTGATGAGCGACAGGAGCTTTTCCTTCTCCTCTGCCGTCGCGCGGCCCTTCTGCATCGCCTTGGTGACGAGGCCCTCGGAATGCGCCTTGCCCTTCTCGGCGGCCTCCATCGTTCGGTCGAGCAACACCACGGGAATGCCGGCCTTCGCCGTCACATAGGCGATGCCCGCGCCCATGAAGCCCGCGCCGAGGATGCCGATCTTCTTGAACCTGGTCGGCTTGACGCCATCCGGGCGGCGCGCGCCCTTGTTGAGTTCCTGCAGCGAGACGAATAGCGAGCGGATCATCGATCCGGCCTCTGTCGTTTGCAGGACATGGGCGAAATAGCGCTGCTCGATCTTCAATGCGGTGTCGAAGGGCACCTGAAGGCCCTCATAGACGCATTTTAAGATCGCCGCTGCGCCAGGATAGTTCATGTTGGTCTCGCGGCGCAGGATCGCGGAAGCCGCCGGCCACAGATTGGCGCCGGCCGGCGTGTAGATCTTGCCGCCGGGCAGCTTGAAGCCCTTCTCGTCCCAGGGCTGCACCGGCTTCAGGCCGGCCGCGATCATCGCCTTTGCGGCCGCGATCAGCTTCTTCGGCGGCACGACGTCATGGATCAGCCCCATCGCCTTGGCGCGCGACGGCGTCAGGCTGGAGCCCTGCGTCATCATCTGCACCGCGTCCTGCTGGTTGGTCAGGCGCGGCACGCGCTGGGTGCCACCCGCGCCGGGGAAAATGCCGATCTTGACCTCGGGCAGGGCCATCTTGACCGCCGGGCTGTCGGCCGCGATCCGGCCGTGGCAGGCGAGCGACAGTTCGAACGCGCCGCCCATGCAGGTGCCGTTGATCGCCGAGACCCAGGGCTTGCCGCAGGTTTCCAGCTTGCGCCACAGCCAGCTCATCCGGCCGGCGCCGTCAAACAGCATCTGCACCGCCTTTTGCGGGTCCTTCGCCTTCTCGGTCTGAATGATGTCGAACATCTTCTTGAGCATGGTGATGTCCGCGCCGCCGGAGAAGGAATCCTTCTTGCCCGACGTGAAGACCGCGCCCTTGATCGCGTCGTCGGCGACCACCGCGTCGATGATCGCGTCGATCTCGTCCATCACCTCCTCGGTGAAGACGTTCATCGACTTGTCGGGCATGTCCCAGGTGACGAGCGCGATGCCGTCGGCGTCGGTTTCGACGGTGAAGTTTGTGTAGGTCATGGATTTCTCCTTTGAACGTTTCCGCGTCCGCTTCGGCGCGGTATTTCAGGCTTTTTCAATTTTTTCAGTGCAATCTTGTCGCTTGAACGGGAACTGAGAGATGGCTGACACCTGCGAGGGTTGCCGGTCCGGCGAGCCGCTTGGCTTTGATTTCACGATGGCGTTTCAGCCGATCGTCGAAACGTCCGAAAGCATCGTCTGGGGCTATGAGGCGCTGATCCGGGGCACCGCCGGCGAAGGCGCGGGCGAAATCCTGTCGCGCGTCGGCCCCGAGCAGCGCTACCGCTTCGACCAGGCCTGCCGCGTCAAGGCCGTCGAGCTGCCGTCGCGGCTCTTTCCGAAGGAGAACACGCCGCGCCTGTCGATCAACTTCCTGCCCAACGCGGTCTATGAACCCGCCGCCTGCCTGCGCAAGACGCTGTCGGCCGCGCGGCGCTGCCATTTTCCGCAAACCGCGATCATGTTCGAGTTCACCGAAAACGAGATCGTCCACGACACCGCTCACCTGCGCGCCATCATCGCGGAGTACCGCAAGCAGGGCTTCGTCACGGCGATCGACGATTTCGGCGCCGGTTTTTCCGGCCTCGCGCTGCTCGCCGATTTCCAGCCCGACCTGATCAAGCTCGACATGCATCTCGTTCGCGACATCCATGCCAGCCGCGCCCGTCAGGCGATCGTCGCCGGTCTCGCCGGCATCTGCCGGGAACTCGATATCGCGCTTCTCGCCGAGGGCGTCGAAAGCGAGGCCGAGTTCCTGATGTTGAAGGCTGCTGGCGTGACGCTGTTCCAAGGCTACTGGTTCGCGCCCCCCGCCGTCGAGGCCTTGCCGCAGGTCAGCGCAGCGGCGATCTCGGCGGTGAATATCGCCGCCTGAGGCCTGCAGCCGTCCCGGCCAAGGCGCGATCGCCCTTCTATGCATGCTGTACCCCGTCATGCCGCAACGCCTGTGTCGAGCGCGGCCAGCAGGCTGTCGGTGGTTTCGATCGTCGCGAACTCGCCGTCCAGATTGGACAGCGTCATCGCGTGAATGTCTTCGGCGGTTTCGTGGCGGCCGTTATGGCCGGTACGGTCGAATGTGTAGCAGGCATCCGAAACGAGCCGAGCGTCGAAGCCGAGATTGCCGGCCATCCGCGTCGTGGTCTCGACGCAGTGATTGGTGGTGATGCCGCAAATCACGACCGTCTCGATACCGAGCGCACGCAGGCGCGTTTCCAGATCTGTACCGATGAAGCTCGAATTGACGTGCTTGACGATGACCGCTTCGCCGCCGCGCTCGCGCGCCTGGTCGATCGGCTCGTAGCCGGGCTTTTCCGGACGCAGCGCCGAACCCGCCTCGCGCGAGGCGTGGCGGATATGGAAAACCGCCATACCCTCGCGCCGGAAGGCGGCGAGAAGGCGCGCGATGTTGTCGACGGCCTGAGGATTGTTACGCCGCATGCCGGCGGCTTCCCATTCGAGGAAGGCCTTCTGCACATCGACGAGCACCAGTGCCGTCCCGCCTTTGGATTGCAGGCCGGTCACGCCAGGTCTCCGGGGCCGCGTCCGGCCCTGTCCATGCGGTCGGCGACTCGCGCGGCGAGGGGGCCGGATTCGCGCAGGCCGGCGATCACGCCTGTCCGGTCCGGCTCACTCTTGTGCTGGTTGAGCTTCAGCGCCCCTTCGGCGCGCTCGACGCGCAGCCGCATCCCGACGATCGCCGCCATCATCCGTTCCGTATAGGGCCGCGGGGCGTCGGAGACCGCCCAGGGCTCCGGCTGGCTCTCTTCATTGTGCGCCGTCAGATCGACCAGATGGCGCTCGAGTTCGCCCGCATCGGTGATCGGCTCCAATCGGCCGTGCATGTGCACCGTGACATAGGTCCAGGTCGGCACCACCTTGCCGGTCTCGGCCTTTGTCGGATACCAGCCCGGATGGATGTAGGACTGGTCGCCCTGGAAGATCGCGACGGTCGGCGCGTCAGGATCGATCTGCCAGTGCCGGTTGCCTTTGGCGACGTGGAACTCGACGAAGAGATCGTCGCCGTCCTGCCGTATGACACAGGGTGCGTGGGTCGCGTTGAGGCTGGCGCCCTCGCCGGTGACGATGCAGCCGAACTGGATCTCGCGGGCAAGCGCGGCCAGCCTGTCGCGGTCGTTCTCCTGAAAGAAATCCGGCTGGTACATGGATGTCATACCCGCTCGATAATCGTGGCCGTGCCCATGCCCGCGCCGATGCACAACGTCACCAGGGCGGTGTTGAGGTCGCGGCGCTCCAGCTCGTCGAGCACGGTGCCGAGGATCATCGCACCGGTCGCGCCGAGCGGGTGGCCCATGGCGATGGCGCCGCCGGCGACGTTCATCTTCGAATGGTCGATCTCGAACGCCTGCATGTAGCGCAGCACGACCGCCGCGAAGGCCTCGTTCAGCTCGAACAGGTCGATGTCGTCGATCGACATCTTCGCCTTCTTGAGAAGCTTCTCGGTCACGTCGACCGGGCCGGTCAGCATCAGTGTCGGGTCGGAGCCAATATTGGCGAAGGCCTTGATCTTAGCGCGCGGTTCGAGCCCCATGGACTTGCCGCCGCGCTTCGAGCCGAGCAACACGCCCGCCGCGCCATCGACGATACCCGACGAGTTGCCGGCATGGTGGACATAGTCGATCGCCTCGACCTCCGGATGGCCGGCGATGCCGACAGCCTCGAAGCCGCCCATCTGGCCGGGCATGACGAAGGACGGGTTGAGGCTCGCCAGCGACTGCATGTCGGTGCCGGGGCGCATGTGCTCGTCACGGTCGAGAATGGTCAGGCCGTTCTGGTCCTTCACGGGGATGACGGTCTTGGCGAAATGGCCCTTGTCCCAGCTTTCCGCCGAGCGTTTCTGGCTTTCCACCGCATAGGCATCGACGTCGTCGCGGCTGAACCCGTATTTGGTGGCAATCAGGTCGGCCGAAACGCCCTGCGGCATGAAATAGGCCGGGATGTTGACCGACGGGTCCATGTACCAGGCGCCGCCCGACGCGCCCATACCGACGCGCGACATGGATTCGACGCCGCCCGCGATGACGATGTCGTCGGCGCCCTGCGCGATCTTCGCCGCGCCGAAATTGATGGCGTCGAGGCCGGAGGCACAAAAGCGGTTAATCTGCAGACCGGGCGCCTCGGTCGCGTAACCGGCCTCGAAGACGGCCGCGCGCGCGATGTCGCCGCCCGCTTCGTAGACCGGGTCCACGCAGCCGAGGATCACGTCATCGACCTTCTTCGTGTCGAGGCCGTTGCGCTCGCGCAGCGCCTCGAGAACTTTCGCGGCAAGGCGCGGCGTCGGCACTTCGTGCAGGCTCCCGTCCTTCTTGCCGCGCCCGCGCGGCGTGCGCACCGCGTCGTAGATGAATGCGTCAGCCATTGTCGTCTCCTTGTTTCCTGCGCGCGGCTCAGGCCGTCGCGGTGTCTTGTTCCTGCCCGGACGGCATCAGGTCTTCCGGCAGCTTGAAGCCCTTCAGGCGGCGCAGCCGGTCGAGCCAGCGCGGTATCGCCGGGAAGTCGTCGGTGACCATGCCGATCTGCGCCGGCCAGAACAGGTAGCCGGCAAGCGAGAAGTCGGCGATCGTCGGGCGGTCGGCGGCCACCCAGTCGCGGTCCGCCAGATGCTCGTCGAGAACGCGCCAGGCGCTGCGCGCCCGCGAATAGAGAAACTCGGCTTCCGGCGTGTCGCCCTTGCCCGCGAAGATGCGCAGGAAGCGGTAGGTCGCCGAGTAGCTGGTCAGCTTGTGGTTGTCCCACAGGATCCAGCGCATGACCTCGCGCTTCTCGTCCTCGGATTCCGGCATGAATTGCCCGAAATGTTCGCCAAGATGATAGAGGATCACGCCCGACTGGCTGATGACGAGGTCGGGACGGCGCGTGTGGTCGATCAGCACCGGCACCTCGCCCATCTCGTTCAGATCGCGGAACTCCGGCCTGCGCGTTTCACCCGAAAAGAAGGCGACGCGATGCGGCTCCCAGTCGGCGCCGCACAGTTCCAGCATCAAGGCCGCCTTGTAGGCATTGCCGGATTCGGTGAAGCAGTGGAGGGTGAAATCGACCATCTCAAAGGCTCCTGGCGATCAGCAGTTTCATGATCTCGTTGGTGCCGCCATAGATGCGCTGCACGCGCGCGTCGCGAAACATCCGGGCGATCGGATACTCGTTCATGTAACCGTAACCGCCATGCAGTTGCAGGCAGGCGTCGGTGATCTTTCCCTGCAGATCGGAAAGCCAGTACTTCGCCATCGAAGCGAGTTCCGGGGTCAGCCGGCCTTCGAGATGTTCACCGACGCAGAAATTGTAGAAGGTGCGCCCGACGGTCGCCTCGGTCTTCAGTTCGGCCAGCGTGAACTGCGTATTCTGGAATTCGATCACCGCCTTGCCGAAAGCCTTGCGGTCCTTGACATAGTCGATCGTGACGGCCAGCGCCCGTTCGCACATGGCGATTGCCGAGCCGCCGATCTGGAGCCGTTCCTGCGGCAGTTGCTGCATCAGCTGGACGAAGCCGAGCCCTTCCTCGTGGCCGAGGAGATTGGAGGTCGGTACGCGCACATCGTTGAAGAACAGTTCCGACGTATCGTTCGATTTCAGCCCGATCTTGTCGAGGTTGCGGCCGCGCTCGAAACCGTCCGCGTCATCGGTCTCGACGATGATCAGCGAGGTGCCTTTCGCGCCCGCAGTCGGATCGGTCTTGGTGACGACGATGATCAGGTTGGCGAGCTGGCCATTGGTGATGAAGGTCTTCGAGCCGTTGAGGACGTAGTGGTTGCCGTCCTTCTTTGCCGAGGTCTTCACGCCCTGCAGGTCGGACCCCGCGCCGGGCTCGGTCATCGCGATCGCGCCGATCAGTTCGCCAGTCGCGAGCTTCGGCAGCCAGCGCTGCTTCTGCTCCTCGGAGCCGTAATGCGCGATGTAGGGCGCGACGATGGAGTTGTGCAGCGGGATGCCGAAGCCGTCGACGCCGACATGGCTGATCGCTTCGAGGATTGCCGTCTCATGCGCGTAGGTGCCGCCTGCGCCGCCATACTCTTCCGGCATCGACGCGCAGAGAAGTCCGTTCGCGCCAGCCTTTTCCCAGCTCTCGCGGTCGAAGATCTCCGCCTTCTCGAAATTCTCGTATTTCGGGAGGATTTCGTCGGTCATGAAACGTGTCGCCATCTCCTGGAGCATGACGACGTCTTCCGTCGCCCAGGATGGCTTCGGCATGCCGAGAATATCCGCCGGATTGCTGGCCATTCGTTCCTCCCGTTATGCGTGTCTTCGATCGACCTTAGAATGCCTCTTCGGCCAGTTCCATCATCGAGTCCGCACCGGCCGAAATGCGAGCCAGATGCGCCGAGCTTTCCGGCATGACGCGTTCCATGAAGTAGCGCGCCGTCGTCAGCTTGGCCTCGAGGAACGCCTTGCGGTCGTCGCCGTCAGCCAGCTTCTCCTGCGCTGTCTTCGCCTGCAAGGCCCACATGTAGCCGAGCGCGACGAGGCCGAAGAGATGCATGTAGTCGTGGCTTCCGGCGCCCGCATTGTCGGGCTTGGCCATGGCGTTCTGCACGAACCACATGGTTGCCGCCTGCAGGTCGTTCAACCCTTTCTTGAGGTGCTTGGTGAAGAACGAAAGCGTCTCGTCGCCGCGGTTCTCCTCGCAGAACTCGCCAACCTCCTTGAAAAAAGCCTGTACCGCGCGGCCGCCATTGGCCGGCAGCTTGCGGCCGACGAGGTCGAGCGCCTGGATGCCGTTGGCGCCCTCGTAGATCATGGCGATGCGCGCATCGCGCACATACTGGCTCATGCCGTGTTCCTCGATATAGCCGTGGCCGCCAAAGACCTGCTGCGCCATCACCGCGTGCTCGAAGCCCTTGTCGGTCAGGACGCCCTTGATGACCGGGGTCATGAGGCCCATCATTTCCTCCGACAGCTCGCGTTCGCTTGCGTCTTCCGCGCGATGCGCGACGTCGGATTTCAGCGCCGCCCAAAGCAGGAAGGCGCGCCCTGCCTCGTTGAAAGCGCGCATCGTCATCAGGTTCCGGCGCACGTCCGGATGGACGATGATCGGGTCCGCCTTCTTGTCGGGCGCCGCCGGTCCGGTGAGGGCGCGGCCCTGGATGCGGTCCTTCGCATAGGCCGCGGCGTTCTGATAGGCGATTTCAGCGATCGACAAACCCTGCAGGCCGACACCGAGGCGCGCCTCGTTCATCATGGTGAACATGGCGCGCAGCCCCTTGTTCTCCTCGCCGATCAGGTAGCCGGTCGCATCGTCGTAATTCATCACGCAGGTCGAGTTGGCGTGGATGCCCATCTTTTCCTCGATGGAACCGCACACGACGCCGTTGCGCTCGCCGAGAGAGCCGTCATCGCCGACCATGAATTTCGGCACGATGAACAGCGAGATGCCCTTGGTGCCTTCCGGCGCGCCCTCGATGCGGGCGAGCACGAGGTGGATGATATTCTCGCTCATGTCGTGTTCGCCGGCCGAGATGAAGATCTTCTGGCCGGAAATCTTGTAGGAACCGTCCTCCTGCGGAACCGCCTTGGTGCGCAGCAGGCCCAGATCGGTGCCGCAATGCGGCTCGGTCAGGTTCATCGTGCCGGTCCAGCGGCCCTCGACCATCGTTGGCAGGAATTTCTGCTTCTGCGCGTCGGAGCCGTGCACGTGGATCGCTGCCATCGCGCCCTGGGTCAGGCCCGGATACATCGCGAACGCCATGTTGGCCGACGAGAAATACTCGCCGATCGCCGAATGCAGCGTGTAGGGCAGGCCCTGTCCGCCATACTCCGGATCGAAGGCGAGGCCCATCCAGCCGGCTTTCTTGTATTGCTCGAAGGCATCCTTGAAGCCTTTCGGCGTCGTCACCGCGCCGTCCTCGCTGCGCGTGCAGCCTTCCTGGTCGCCCGACTGGTTGAGGGGAAAGAATACTTCCTCCGCCATGCGGCCCGCTTCGCGCAACACCGCCTCGACGATGTCGGGCGAGGCGTCGGCGAAGCCCGGGAGGTTGTCGTAACGCTCGTATTTGAGGACGTCGTTCAGCACGAACAAAGTGTCTTCGACCGGTGCGCGGTAGGCGGGCATGTCTTCCTCCGAAAGTCTGTCTCAACGCGTGGCGGCGCCGCGCGGAACATGATCGAGGCGTGGCTATCAAATTTTGACGTTTCCGTAAACGTCAAAATTTTGAAATCGGACGGATTTCGCGATGGAGCATCGATTCCAAGGCATCACATCGCTCGAAAAAAGGTCGATTTGAGGCGATTTTCCGGGCGGAAACGAAAAACCCCGGCGATCCTCGCGGATGCCGGGGTCGTTGAGAAGGCGGCCCGATGCCCCATACGGGCCGCTTCCTATGGTGACTGGTAGGCGCGGTGGAAGCGGCGGTCAGTCCTTGGCGGAGACCATGCCGCGCACGGTCGTGATGGTCTCGTCGAGTTCCGCGATCGCCGCGTCGATTTCCTCACGCTGCTTCTGCAGGATTTCCATCTGCTCCTCGCCCTTTTCGAGCGCGACCGTGAGCTGGCGGCTGTTGTCGCCGTTCGGGTCGTAGAGGTCGAGGATTTCCTTGACGTCGAGAAGCGACAGGCCGACGCGCTTGCCAAGCAGGATCAGCCGGAGCCGTGTCCGGTCGCCGCGCGAGTAGAGGCGCGTATTGCCGATCCGTCGCGGCTTCAGAAGGCCCTTGTCCTCGTAGAAACGTAACGTGCGTAACGTAACATCGAATTCCTTCGAGAGTTCCCCGATCCGATAGACCGGTTCGTGCTCGGCGAGTGATTCGACTTTTATGTTGCTGTTCATAATGCTCGACCTTCGCCCCCGCTTTACGGTTTATTTCTGACATTCGTTTCGGCAGTCATTGCGATGGAAGCCGTGCGATAGAGGCCGGCATCGCCGGAAAGCGACCGCCGGTTGCAATGACATCCCATCCCAACTCCAAGTGTAGGCCGCAAAAGGCTCACAAGTGAAGGTAACGCAACGTTACCTCGCTGTTACAGCAACAGATCCACGCAACTTTGGCGTTCTATGGTCTGCAAGTGATCCGCAGATCGTCGAATGCGATTTTCATGAAATTAACCTCGGTTAACCGCTTGTTTACCGTGATTTGAAAAACGTTAACGATGAAAGATCGCGGCGTGGTTGTGTATCGGGTGTGCGCGCTCGGTTTTCGGGGACAAATAAGTTCAAGGCGACGGCTGCCACGGGAATGACCGCAGAGTTGGCAGTGCAGCGGGCGCCGCGAGAAATGGGCGAAACATGCACGACAGGAACATGCATCCCGGACAGGATACCGCTTCCCGGCGTTCCGCAAACATGACTCTCGACAAGCTCGACGAAGCCTTGTCCAATCTCGAAAGACGAATGGGCATCGAGCGCGCCGGTCGTGGTCTCCCGCATCGCGATGACGACATATCCGCTATACGCGCCCGCCAGGAAGCGCTCGCGCGGCGCGAACGGCCCGACACCTCCTATCGCGACGCGCCGCCGGTCCGCCACGCGGTCGCCGCGCCCGATCAGGGCGGGCTGCAGGCGGAACTCGCAGTCATGCGCGAAGCGCTCAATCGCGAGATGTCATCGACAATCGCATCGCAATTCGCCTCGATCCGCGAAGAGCTGAAGTCTCTCAACCGTCAGGGCGCGACGGTTTCGCGCGACGATCTCGCCGATGGATTCGGACGCCTGACGCGCGAACTCGGCGTTGTCGCCTCGCGCGTCGAGAACGGCAACACCGGCGCGTTGCGTGCCGAGGTGGAAGAACTGAAGGCGCATGTCGCAGCGCTCGCCCGCGAGGACACGCTGCGCGACATGGCCGACCGCTGGTCGGTCATCGAGAACGAAATCGGCGAACTGCCGAATCGCATCGGCTCCCGCGAGGACCTGAACGCCATAGCGGACCGCATCGGTGAACTTGGAAGTGCGCTGCACGGCTTGCCGGACACCCGTGCGATTGCCGCGATGGAAGATCAGATGCGTTCGCTCGCCGGAGCCGTCGAAAGCCTTTCGGCCCAGAACGCCTCTCTCTCGCCGGATCACCTCAACGCCATCGAGGAACGGCTGGACGAGATCACGCGCGCGATCGTGTCGGTCTCCGTTTCCAACGCCCCGCCGGAATTCGACACGACCCCGTTCGATCGCATCGAGGCACGCCTGTCGTCGCTTGCGCGTCAGGTCGAGGAACGCGCCGCCGGATCGCAGGCCGGCGACGTCGAACGCTACCTGTCGGAAATCGCGGCACGGCTGGATGCCCTGCATGAATCGACCGCGACGGCATCGCCGCAGAACGAGGCTCTCGAGGCGGTCACCGAGCGGCTCGACGAACTCGCTCGCAGGATCGGGACTGGCGGCGGGACCGTCGCCGGCGTTCCGGACGGTGCGATCGAGCAGTTGAACGCTCGTTTCGAGGACATCGCCCATCGCCTCGACTCGCATCACCGCACGGCGAACGAAAAAGGCCAGCGCATGTTCGAGTCGCTCGATCAGCGCATGGAAGAACTCGCTCGGCGCATCGAGGACAACGAGCGCGACGGCGCCGCCGTGCCGACTTTCGATCACATGGAACGCCGCATCGAGGAAATCGCCCAGATGCTGACGAGCGGCGACGGATTGTCGTCGGGTGCGCCGGCCCAGCCCGACACGCGGGCGATGGAAGGCCTCGAAGCGCAGATCGCCGCGCTTTCGGAAAAACTCTCCGCGGTCACGTCGCCGATGCCCGACCAGGCGTCGCTGGCCGATCTCGCGCCACGCCTGACGGCGATTAGCGAACAATTGGCGACCGGCCGCGAGGACATGATTGCCGTTGCCCGCGAAGCCGCCGAGGAAGTCGTCGCCAAGTTCTCGTCCGGTGCGTCCGACGAGCAGAAGTCGATGCTGGCCCAGCTTGCCGGCGATCTGCGTGCCCTTGAGGAACTGGCGCGTAACTCCGACGACCGCAACACGCGCACTTTCGAGGCGATCCACGATACGCTGGTCAAGGTCGCCGAGCGCATCGCCGGCCTTGAGGCGAGCCTGCGCGCGGGCGACCAGCCGCCGCCGGCGGACAAACCCCCGCTGTTTGGCCCGAAGCCGTCTGATGAACCCGCGCCCGAGCAGCCGAAGGCCCATATCGAGGATGCGCCGCCTGTCGATTATGCCGCGAGCGAGCAGTCGCCGTCGCGTGGAATGCGCAAGAACCCGGTCAAGCGCGAGGGCGTTTCCCCGGCCGAGGCGGCCGCCATGGCTGCGCGCGCCGTGATGGAGGAAACCGGATCCGCGAACGCTTCCGGTGAAGTCGAGATCATGGTCGATCCCGATTCAAAGCCTCGCAAGGGTCTCCTGAGCGGTTTGCGTGGCGCGATGCGCCGGTCCGGAAAGAAGGAAGCCCCGACGCCCAAACCCGGAAACGAACCGGTCGTTTTCAGCGCGAGCGGCAAGGCCGACATCGATTCCGAAATCGGCGATCAGCCGCTGGAACCGGGCTCCGGCACGCCGGATCTCGCCGAGATCATGAAGCGCGTGCGCGCCGAACGAGCCGGCCCGACGCCGAAAGCCAATGTCGAGCCGGCCGACGATACCGGCAAGTCCGATTTCATCGCCGCCGCCCGTCGCGCCGCCCGTGCTGCCGCCGACGATGCCTCCGTCCTCGATAAGGGCAAGGTGAAGAATGAATCCGGGACGTCGGCAGGGCGCGGCTTGCTTGCCTCGAGCCGCCGTCCGCTGATGATCGGAGCCGCCGCGATCCTGCTCGCGCTCATGGCCTTCCCGCTTGTACGGGGATATCTGGTCGATCGCGGTGGTGCACCCGCCGAAGTGACGCAAATGCAGGACGCTGAGCCCGCTGCCGCTGTCGAGCCTCCTGCGGAAATGACCGCGCCCGCATCCGAAATCGCCGCTGACGAAACGGCCGCCACGGTTCCGGCCGAGCCGCGCGTCATCGGCGCCAATACGGGGGGCGAAGCCGCTTCGGCCGGTGATGTGGACGAGACGATGGCGGTGGAAACCGCAAACGTGGCGACCCAGGATGCCGTCGACCGGCCCATCGAAACCGAAACCGCCGAAGTCGCGGATGAAGGGACGATCGAACAGGTCGCGCTCGCCGATATTCCCGAAGCGATCGGACCGGTTGCCCTGCGCGAAGCAGCGGCCGCGGGCGATCCCAAGGCGCTGTTCACGATCGGCAACCGCCTGATGGGTGACGGCCCCGGCGCACCGGGCGGCGACATGGCCGGCGCGGCGAAATGGTACGAGATGTCCGCCGAACTTGGCTATGCGCCCGCTCAGTATCGTATCGGCAATGCCTATGAGAAGGGCCTTGGCGTCGAACGCGACGCCGCGACGGCGAAAGACTGGTATCAACGCGCCGCCGAGCAGGGCAATGTCAGCGCCATGCACAATCTGGCCGTGCTGTATGCGACGGGCATCGACGGTACGCCCGACATGGCGTCGGCGGGACGCTGGTTCCTCGAAGCGGCCGATCGCGGCGTCAAGGACAGCCAGGTCAATCTCGGCATCCTGTCTGCGCGGGGCGAGGGCGTCCCGCAGGATCTCGCCGAATCCTACAAGTGGCTGGCTCTGGCGGCCAAGGCCGGCGACAAGGACGCCGAAGCCAAGCGCGACGAGGTTGCCGGCTACATGCGTCCCGACCAGCTCGAAACGGCGCGCGCCGCCGTCGAGCTCTGGAAGGTCAGGGACGCCGATTTCGCGGCCAATGTGGTGGACGTGCCGGACGCATGGACGACAGGCGGCGAGATGACCGCCTCCGCGCCGGTATCCGACGACAACATGAAGAAGGCCATCCGCAACATCCAGGCGATCCTCAACAACAACGGCTTCGATGCCGGTCCCGCCGATGGCATCATGGGCGGCAAGACGCGCAATGCGATCATCGAATTCCAGAAGGCCAACGACCTGCTGCCGACCGGTGAAGTCGATCGCGCTCTTGTCGACAAGCTGTTGGAACTCAACAGGCAATCCTGACGCACGGCATCGGCCGACAGCATGTGAAAGGGGCGGTACGGATGTGCCGCCCCTTCGCGTTGCGGGCAGGGTAAAAATCCTGCGGGGCGGGTTTGACTCTGCTTACCGTGAGGCGCATGAACAATTCATGCCGGTTCGCTGATTGGAGGAAAAACAGGTGGCGCTTTACTTGCCGATCGCGGAAATGTCTGTGAACATTTTCGTGCTGCTCGGCATGGGGGCTGCCGTTGGTTTTCTTTCGGGCATGTTCGGCGTCGGCGGCGGCTTTCTGATCACGCCGCTCCTGATCTTCTACAACATTCCGCCCGCCGTCGCGGTTGCCACTGGCGCCAACCAGGTCGTGGCGTCGTCCGTGTCCGGCGTGCTGTCGCATTTCAAGCGCGGCACAGTCGATATCAAGCTCGGCTTCATGCTGCTCATCGGCGGCATCGTCGGTTCGTCCATCGGCGTCTGGGTTTTCTCGCTCTTGCGCACGCTGGGCCAGCTCGACCTGATCGTTTCCGTTCTCTACGTCGTGTTCCTCGGCACGGTCGGCGGCCTGATGATGCTGGAAAGCGTCCGCGCCATGATGCGCTCGCGCGCCGGCGGCTCGGTCAGCCTGCGCCGGCCGGGCGCGCATATGTGGATCCACAAGCTGCCCTTCAAAATGCGCTTCAAGGCTTCCAAGCTCTATGTCAGCGTCATTCCGGTGCTCGGGCTCGGAACGATGATCGGCGTGCTTGCCTCGATCATGGGCGTCGGCGGCGGCTTCATCATGGTCCCGGCCATGATCTACCTGCTCAAGGTGCCGACCAATGTCGTCATTGGGACTTCGCTCTTCCAGATCATCTTCGTCGCGGCCTACACGACCGTCGTGCATGCGACCACCAACCGGACCGTCGATGTGGTGCTCGCGCTCCTGCTGATGATGGGGAGCGTCGTCGGCGCGCAATATGGCGCCAAGGTCGGCCAGCGCCTGCGCGGCGAGCAGCTGCGCGCGCTTCTGGCCGGGCTCGTCCTTCTGGTGGCGTTGCGCCTCGGCTACGCGCTCTTCGTCGTCCCCGACGAGATCTACTCGGTGTCGCGGGAGTTCTTGCTGTGAGAGCCGCTGCCGCATCGCTTGTTTTTCTGCTGGCGTTCTTGCCGCTGGCGGTTTCGGCGCAGGAACCGGATCCCAAGCCCGCGCCGGAGCCGGTCGCGCCTTCGGTCGAACCCTCGCCGCAGGCCGCCTCGGGTGCGGAACTGCCCGAACGCATCGAGATCGGCCTGTCGACTGAGATCATCGCGATCACCTCCGATTTTTCGGGCGTCGAACTGACGATCTTCGGCGCCGTGGACAACATCGATCCGCTGATCCAGCGGCAGGGTCGCTACGATGTCGCGGTGATCCTTGAAGGCCCGACATCGAACCTGGTGACCCGGCGCAAGGAACGCGTCCTCGGCATCTGGATGAACGTCGATTCCCAGGCTTTCATCAATGTCCCGGAATCTTTCCTGATCGCCTCGACCCGCCCGCCGCAGGACATCACCGATCTCGGCACCATGGCGCGCTTGTCGCTGGGCGTCGAGCAGATCCGCCTGCGCAGTTACGAGCCCGATACGGCCGACGAGGCGGATGTTCTCGATTTCACGCAGGCGCTGCGCCGGCTGAAGGAAGAGGGCAATCTGTATGAGGAGTTTCCGGCCGGCGTCCGCTTTATCTCCCAGTCGCTGTTCCGCGCGCAATTGCGCCTGCCGGCCAATGTGCCGCTCGGCCGTCACACGGCGCGCGCCTATCTGTTCCGGCAGGGCGTGCTGGTCGCACAGACCCAGTCGAGTCTCGACATCCGCAAGGCGGGCGTGGAATTCCAAATCTACGAGGCAGCGCAGAACCGGTCATTGCTGTATGGTATGGCCTCAGTGGCGCTGGCCTTCCTCGTCGGCTGGCTTGGAAGGGTCATGTTCCGCAAGGACTGACGCTTGCCGCGGATCACGAGAGGGGATCCCATGCAGGAAGAACGCAAGGAAGTAAGCGTCGAGCGTACGGCGACGATGCTTGCGCTGCTGGGCTTCGTGCCTTTCGCAATCTTCACCTCGCTGCTGCTCGCCGATCCGGGGCTTATCTCGCAATATGCCGAGGGAGGCGCGGCCGCCGTCGGCACCCTCATCGACGCGCTCAAGCTCTATGCGGCCATCGTCCTGTCTTTCGTCGGCGGCATACGCTGGGGTCTCGCCATTGCGAACGGGGATGGCGGGCGCAAGGAAAGCGAGGCGCTCGTACTGGCCGCGGGGCCGTCGCTGATCGGCTGGTTTTCCTTCTTCATGGGCGAGCCGTGGTCCTTCGCGGTCCTTGCCGCCGCCTTCGCTGCGACCGGCTGGTGGGACAGCCGCGCCGCCGGAACGAAGGGCATGCCGGACTGGTTCGGCCGGCTGCGCGTGCTTTTGACGGTGCTCTCCATGGGCACGATGATCGCCGCCTTCGGCGCGACCTACTCCGCGATGTAGTTCAGTCGCCGATCAGGCCTTTCGGCCCGACCGCATAGACCCGGTCGGTCCCCAGCATGTAGGCGCGAAAACGCGAGGCGTCGAAAAGCCCGTCATAGGCCGCGTCGCGGACATTGAGACCGCCCGTAAAGACCCCGAAACTCGGCATGACGAGCCGCACCCCGTCCGAGGCGAAACAGGCACGGCGCACCGCCCGTCCTTCGCGCGCCAGCCGCGCGCAGGGGTGAAGATGGCCGCTGACCTCGTGTCCGGTTTCGTCACGCTCCGCGATATGCCTGAAGATCGTTTGCCCGAACGCCAGCATCTCCACCGAAACGCCCGGCACGCCTTCCGGCGGCGAGGGGTCGTGATTGCCGGTCACCCAGACCAGATCGCGGCCGGATGCGATGGCGCGGATCGCGGCGATGGCGTCGGCGCCGAGCCGTTCGCTCGCCTCGTCGTCATGGAAGGCATCGCCGAGGCTGACGATCGTCGACGGATTGTATTTCGCCGCCATTGCGGCCAGTCGCGCCAGCGTCGCCGCCGTGTCGTAGGGCGGCAGGAAGACCCGCCGGCGCGCAAACGATGAGCCCTTTTCCAGGTGCATGTCGGAAACGACGAGAAGGCGGTCATCGGCGAAATAGGCTGCACCGGCCGGATCGAGCAGCACTTCCGATTCCGCATAATCGATCGCCAGCGCTTCGCCCGCCGTCACCTGCTCCACCGTCTTCAGTGCCGCCCGCATGCTGCCCTTCTTAGATATCCGCGCCGATCGCGTCGCGGATCAGGTCGTCCGCCGCTTCCGCCATCAGCGCGTCGCTCGTCTCGCCGCCGTGAACCGTTTCCTTGCCGATTTCGAGCATGACCGGAACGGCGAGCGGCGAGATCATCTCCAGATCCTTATGCACGATTCGCCCCCTGATGCGAGACAGCATGTCGCCGAGGCGACCGATGTCGAGCAGGCCGGTGCGCGCATCGTTGCGGGTCGCCTGAAGCAGGATGTGGTCCGGCTCATGCGTTCGCAGCACGTCGTAGATCAGGTCCGCGGACACCGTCATCTGCCGCCCGGATTTCTCCTTTCCGGGATGGCGCTTCTCGATCAGCCCGGCAATCGTGGCGCACGCCCGGAAGGTGCGCTTGAGCAGGTAGGATTCATCCAGCCAGGCTTCGAGGTCGTCGCCCAGCATGTCTTCGTCGAACAGGCCGGAAAGAGACAACTCGCTCCGCCGCAGCATCTGCCCCATGTCGCGCAGGCCCCAGATTGCGACTGCATAGTCGGACGCCACGAAGCCGAGCGGCCGGGCCTTGGCGCGCTCCAGCCGGCGCGTCAGAAGCATGCACAGCGTCTGGTGCGCCAGCCGTCCCTCGAAGGGATAGGCGACCATGTAGAAGCGGTTGCCGCGCGGAAAGGTCTCGACCAGCAATTGCTCCGGTCCCGGCACCAGCGATTTCGCCTTCTGGATCGCCAGCCAGTCGGACACCTGGCGCGGCAACCGGCCCCAGCCGGACGGATCGGCCAGCATCTTGCGCACCTGTTCGGAGAGGTAAGTCGTGGTCGGGAACTTGCCGCCCGCATAGGCCGGTACCTTGGCATTGAGGTCACTCGCCTTGGAGACGATGCAGTCGTTTTCGTGGATGCCCTCGAAGCGCAGCACCTTGCCGGCAAACAGAAACGTGTCGCCCGGCGCCAGCGCCTCGATGAAGCCCTCCTCGATCTTGCCGAGAACCGGCCCCCCGCGCAAAGGTCCGCCCTTGCGCTGCCGGGTCAGCCTGATGTTGAGCATCGGCGCTTCGATGATCGTCCCGCAATTGAGCCGGTATTGCTGCGCGACGGAGGGGTGTGAAACGCGCCATGTGCCGTCCTGCGTCAACCGGATGCGGGCATAGCGCTCGTAGCTCTGTAGCGCGTATCCGCCATGGGCGACGAACTGCACCGCCTGGTCGAAGGTCGCACGCGGAAGACCGGCATAGGGCGCGGCCGCCGTGATCTCCGCATAGAGGTCGTCGGCGCGGAAAGGTTCGGCGCAGGCGGTGCCGAGAATGTGCTGGCACAGCACGTCGAGCGCACCATCCGCCAGCGGCGGCGTGTCCTGCGCGCCGAGATAATTCGCGTCGAGCGCGGCCTGGCACTCCATCACCTCGAAACGGTTCGCCGGCACCAGGATGGCCTTCGACGCCTCGTCCATGCGGTGATTGGCCCGCCCGATCCGCTGCGCGAGGCGCGACGCCCCTTTCGGCGAGCCGACATGGACGACGAGATCGACATCGCCCCAGTCGATGCCGAGATCGAGCGTCGAGGTGGCGACGATGGCGCGCAGCGCGTTGCCCTGCATCGCCTGCTCGACCTTGCGCCGCTGGCTGACGTCGAGCGATCCGTGATGCAGCGCGATCGGCAGATTGTCCTCGTTGATCCGCCAGAGTTCCTGGAACAGCAGTTCCGACTGCGAGCGCGTGTTGACGAAGAGCAGCGTGGTCTTGTGCTCGCGGATCGCCTCGTAGACTTCCGCCATGGTGTAGCGCGCCGAATGGCCGCTCCACGGCACCCGTTCCTTCGATTTCAGAATCGTGATGTCCGGCTTCGCCCCGCCGGCCACGGTGATAAGGTCGGCCATTTCGCCGCCTTCGCGCTGCGGCACCAGCCACTGCCGCAACAGGTCCGGTTCGGACACGGTCGCCGACAGTCCGATCGCTTTCAGGCCGGGGCAGAGCCGGTGCAGCCGGGCGAGCCCGAGCGCCAGCATGTGACCGCGCTTCGAGGTGACCAGCGAGTGCAATTCGTCCAGCACGACATGGCGCAAATCGGAAAAGAAGCGCTCGGCGTCCTTGTGCGAGAGGAGGAGCGCGAGTTGCTCCGGCGTCGTCAGCAATATGTCCGGCGGGTTGAGCTTCTGGCGCTGCCGGCGCGACTGCGGCGTATCGCCGGTCCGCGTCTCGATCTCGACGGGCAGGGCCATTTCCTCCACCGGCGTCGAGAGATTGCGATGGATATCGACGGCGAGCGCCTTGAGCGGAGAGATGTAGAGCGTGTGGACGCCTGGCTTGCGTGTGCCGGGCTTCGCCTTTCCGCGCCGCGCCAGATCGACCAGCGTCGGCAGGAACCCGGCCAGCGTCTTGCCGGCTCCAGTGGGCGCGATCAGAAGCGCCGAGCGTCCCGCCTCGGCCTTTTCCAGCAGGTCGAGCTGATGCGCGCGCGGCCGCCAGCCCTTCGAGGCGAACCAGTCGATAAAGGGCGCTGGCAGGTCGATGCCGTCGGATGACGACGCGGGGGGAGGTGTCGCGATGCTCACAAGAGCCAAGACTAGAGCCGCGGGGTCGCATCGCCAAGCGAAACGTTCACGTTTTCTTCACATAATCGATAAAATTCTATCGAATCTGTTCACGGCTTGTTTACGTTAATTTCCGCCGGCTGCGCAGGGCGTACTCGTCGTCCCTCACGGTCTCCGTCCGATCCGCCATGGCGGCGTCCGGGAGGACAGTGATTGGGGCGGCTTTTCGCGCCACCACGAGATGCCCTTCGATACGCTTCGCGCCGTCCATGCGCAGGAAAACCCGGTCGAGCGTCGCGACCTCGAATCCCGCGGCGACGAGCGCGCGACTCACATAGGCTTGCGAGTGTGCATAGCGTAGCGACGGCCGCACCATGAAGTCCTCCGGACCGTCATGCGCCTCAACGGTGAAGGCGAACAGGCCGTTCGCCTCGAGAAGCCGGGCGGCAAGAGCGAAGGCGGGGGCGAGGTCGCCGAGATAGATGTAGACATCCGCCGCAACCGCGAGGTCGGCGCGTCCCGGATCGGTCTCCGCGAACGCCATGTCGGCGACATCGCCCTTGTCGAGGCGGTCGTAGATCCGTTTCGAGCGGGCGCGTTTCAGCATCCCCGCCGACAGGTCGATGCCTTCGAGGAAACTGGCGGACTTGCGAAGATGTTCGCCCATCAGCCCAGTGCCGCAGCCCAGGTCGATCGCATGGCGGACGCTCATGCGTCCGGTCCCGAGCGCCCCGGCAATGGCCTCGGTCAGCAATTGCGGTGCGTGGTAGTCCAGCCGCTCGACCAGCGAGGTCTCGAAGCGCGGCGCGAAATCGTCGAACAGGCTTTCCACATAGGCGACGGGCGGAGTGTCCGGCGTTTCTGTCAGGCCGAGGCTGGCGAGCCTCAACTGCGCGCCGAAACGATCATCCGCGTCCAGCCGCAGCATCTGTGCCCACGTGTCTGCGGCATCGGCGGCGCGGCCAGCCTTGTCGAGCCATTCGCCCATCAGGGAGAGAAAAGGCAGGTGCTCCGGCGCAAGCTCCAGCGCCTGTGCCATGATGTCGGCAGCGGCGTCGAAGTCTCCGGCGCCTGCATAGGAACGGGCGAACTCTGCGCGCCGGTCGGCGGTCAGGCTGCCCGAACTCTGATTTGTCATTGTCGTTGGGGTCCGAAAAAAGGTGATGACGGCATATGTTGCCGGCCGCGGAAAAATACAATCGGAAACTGCAGGTCTTCTCCGCGCCGAAAAGGCGTCTATCTTGTTCGCATGCGCTTCGAGGACCTTCTCCGACCGACGCCGAAAGGCCTCTACTGCCCGCCGGGCGATTTTTATATCGACCCCGTTCGGCCCGTCGAGCGCGCGCTGGTCACCCATGGCCATGCCGACCATGCCCGTCCGGGCCATGCCCATGTGATGGCGACGCGCGAGACGCTTGACATCATGGGCATCCGCTACGGCGAAGGGTTCGCCGGCGCGACGCAGGAGGCCGGCTATGGCGAGGTTCTCGATATCAACGGTGTGACTGTCAGCTGGCATCCCGCCGGCCATGTGCTCGGCGCGGCGCAGATCGCGGTCGAAAATGACGGCACGCGCATCGTCGCCTCGGGCGACTACAAGCGCCGCCGCGATCCCACCTGCGCGGCATTCGAGCCGGTCAAATGCGATGTCTTCATCACCGAGGCGACATTCGGCCTGCCGGTCTTCCGCCACCCGGACGACCGCGAGGAAATCGGCAAGCTCCTGAAAAGCGTCGCGCAGTTCCCGGCGAGCGCCCATCTTGTCGGCGCCTATGCGCTCGGCAAGGCGCAACGTGTCATCGCCCTCCTGCGCGAGGAGGGATATGGCGAGACGATCTATATCCACGGCGCGATGCAGAAACTGTGCGACTATTACGTGAGCCGTGGCGTCGATCTCGGCCCGCTTGCGCCCGCGACGATAGAAAAACAGGCGAAGGACCAGTTCGCCGGGGCCATCGTCATCGGCCCGCCCTCCGCCTTCGCCGACCGCTGGGCGCGGCGCTTTCCTGATCCGATCTCCTGCTTTGCCTCCGGCTGGATGCGGGTGCGTCAGCGCACGCGCCAGCGCGGCGTCGAACTGCCGCTGATCCTGTCGGATCATTGCGACTGGGACGAACTGACCGGAACGATCCGCGAGATCGGCCCGCAGGAGGTCTGGGTCACCCATGGCCGCGAGGAAGCGCTTGTGCGCTGGTGCGAACTGAACCAGATAAGAGCGAAACCGCTCAACATCGTCGGATATGAGGACGAAGCCGAATGATATCGCCATCCCGCCTCTTACGAATCGTCGCACCCCTTTGCCTCGCGCTTCTGGTGATTTCCGGCCGTCACGCGGTCGGGTCCAGCCCCGATGCCTGGGAGCAATTCCGCGCCGAGGTGGAGAGCGCCTGCGTGGCGATGGCCGCGCCGCGCATGAAGGTCGCCGGCATCCGTGTTGATCCGACGGGGATGGCAAGTTTCGGCGTCGCGCTTCTGACAGACGCCGCAACCGGGGCGCAGCATATCTGCGTCTACGACAAGGAGACCGGCAAGACCGAACTCGGCGGTGCGCTGGAGGCGGTTACCGATCCGATAGAGCCCTTCTCGCCGCAGGACGCGACGCAGTTGTCCAATCTGCCGGCGCAGGTCAAGGCGACGCTCGACGAGCTCAAGAAGAAAGGCCTGTCCGTCAACGGCCAGGCCGACACCGTCGAGGCGCTGCTCGACGGTCGGGTCAAGTCCGACGATCTCGGCTCGTTTCCGACCGGGCCCTATCGCTGCGACGTGTTCTGGTACGGGTTCCTCGAAGAGGGCGCGCGCCGCGTCGGCACCCACACCTGCTCCGTGACGAGAGCGCCGGGCGGCGGCCTGGTCATCGACAAGACGAGCGGCGAGCACCTGCATGCCGAGACCGTGCCCCTCAAGAACGGACAGACAGGTTTTGCCGGCCGAACCTGGATCGACGGCCAGTCGGAGCAGCAATACGACCCGGCCCATCCGGCCAATGCCGAAAACGACAATTTCGGCAACAAGGTCGGCCGTGTGTTGCGCTCGGGCGAAAGGCTGTTCCTCGTCTCCATCGACGAGCGCGGCATGACCGAGCCGGACCCGACCTATTTCGAGATCCTGGAACTGATCCCGCAGCTTTGAAGGCTTTTGCGGATTAGGTGAAAGATCGGGGAACGCAGAGCGACTATACGTCGCTCAACCATTCTATGCCGCCGCCCTTTTCTTCCCAGTTTTCGTTCTCATCGGCGATATATCCTTCGATCGCCGTGACTATCGTGCCATCGTGATAGACCAGAAAGCCGACCGTAATATTTCCTGCCGTGATAGCGCTGGGCAAGTCCTCAAAGATTTTTTGGTCGCCGGGTGCGCGACCCGTTCGTGCGCGTAAGTCTGTCATGAAGCCGGTTGGATTTTCGGTCCTGCCAATGACTTGATACTCGTCTCCCGAATCAAAAGCAGGAGCGAGCATCTCATGGAACTTGGCCAGCACACTCAATTCGGTTTCATTGAGTTCCATATTTATGGTCTGATTAATCGCATGTTGCGTTCCAGGTCTGTAGGCGAAAAACGGGAACCGGTATGGCCACCGATCTTCGTTCCATATTTATCGGATTCTCGCGGCGCGCAAGCGGAGTATAGCGGGCTTTCAGGAACCGGAGGCGCAAGGCCTTGAAATCATTTGCCGACCTCCTCGACCGGCTGGTGCTGACGCCTTCGCGCAACGCCAAGCTGAAGCTCTTGACCGACTACCTCGCCGCGACGCCGGATCCGGACCGCGGTTACGCCATTGCGGCGATCACCCGCGATCTCGATATCCTGTCGGTCAAGCCGGCGATGATCCGGGCGCTGGTAGCCGAGCGCGTCGACGAGGTGCTTTTCGGCTATTCCTACGATTTCGTCGGCGATCTGGCCGAGACGGTGTCGCTGATCTGGCCGGCGGCGGAGGTTGAGAACCCGGAAGCAGACCTGCGCCTTTCGGCCATCGTCGAAACTCTCCAGCAGGCCTCTCGCTCGGACGGGCCGAAGCTGGTGGAGCGATGGCTCGACGATCTGGATGCCTCTGGTCGCTATGCACTGTTGAAGCTGATCACCGGCGGCATGCGCATCGGCGTGTCGTCGCGGCTGATGAAACAGGCGCTCGCTGATTACGGCGCAAAGGACGTGACCGAGATCGAGGAACTCTGGCACGGGCTCGCGCCGCCCTACCTGCCGCTGTTCGACTGGCTCGACGGCAAGGCGGAAAAGCCCGAAAACCTCGCCGCAGCGCCGTTTCGCCCGGTCATGCTGGCCAATCCGACCGATCTGGACGAACTGTCCCGGCTCGATCCGGCGGATTATCTCGCCGAATGGAAATGGGACGGCATCCGCGTCCAGGCGACGGCGGAACGGGATCAGCGCCGTATCTATTCGCGTACCGGCGACGACATTTCCGGCGCCTTTCCCGACCTCCTGGCGGCGATGGAATTCGACGGGGCGATCGACGGCGAATTGCTGGTCGGTCATTTCGAGGACGGCGCGATCCGTGCCGGCACCTTTTCCGATCTCCAGCAGCGGCTGAACCGCAAGACCGTCCCCGCGAAATTGCAGAAACAATATCCCGCGATCCTGCGCGCTTACGACCTGTTGCAGGATAGCGGCGAGGATTTGCGCCCGCTGCCCTTCGAGCGCCGCCGCGAGCGGCTGGAGCGTTTCGTCGCGGCGCTGCCGTCCGACCGGTTCGACCTGTCGCCGTTGGTCCCCTTCGAAGGCTGGGCCGAAGTCGCCGAGAAGCGCAACGCGCCGCCCGATCCGGTGATCGAAGGTCTCATGCTCAAGCGCCGCGACTCGGCCTATGTGCCGGGCCGTCCGAAGGGGCCGTGGTTCAAGTGGAAGCGCGATCCGCGGCTGGTCGATGCCGTGCTGATGTATGCCCAGCGCGGTCACGGCAAGCGGTCGAGCTTCTACTCCGACTATACGTTTGGCGTCTGGACCGGACCCGCCGACGACGCGCAACTCGTGCCCGTCGGCAAGGCCTATTTCGGCTTCACCGACGAGGAACTGAAACAGATCGACAAATTCGTCCGCGACAACACGGTCGAGCGCTTCGGCCCCGTCCGGTCCGTGCGCGCCGAACCGGACCACGGCCTCGTGCTGGAGGTCGCCTTCGAGGGGCTGAACCGCTCGACCCGCCACAAATCCGGCGTCGCCATGCGCTTCCCGCGCATATCCCGCCTCAGATGGGACAAGCCCCCACACGAGGCCGACCGTCTGGAGACGCTGGAGGCGATGCTGGAATAGGCTGCGCTTTGGTCGAATGGTCCCGGAGCGTTCTAGGCCGGTGCCTCGGCGGTGCCGTAGGGCGCCAGGCTGTACTTTCTGACAAGGACTTGTTCCGCTGTTTGAAGCGCGCCCTCGATCCAGCCCTGTTGCAACGACCAGGCTTCTCCGCAAATGGACAGCGGCATGCCCGGAACCGGATCGCGGGCCCTTTCTATAGCGCTCTCCGGCGTACTGCCGTGTCGCCAGAGATGGAAAGCGCCGCCGAAGGGATCGGCCCGCCAGTCTTGCACGACGGCATCGACGGGTGGCGGCGGATTGCGGGTCAGGCGTCCATCGAAGACCGCCAGGATCTGACGGTGGATTTCCCTGGTCGCCGCATGATCCTTTCCCAGCCATTGTCCGTTCTCGCCGGCTCGAAGCAGTGTGCGCCAGAAGCCGCTTCTTTCGCCTTCCGCGTAGATTTCCAGCGCGGCGTGTTGCGAACCGGTTGCGGGCCCGTGGCGGCGGGCGATCCCGATCTGGCCGACGGCGAGGTCCGTCGATATGCGTCCTTCCGCAAATCCCGCCTCGATCCACCAGGGGGCGGGATAGACGACCGCCGCGGTTGCGATCGGCCATTCGGCGACCGCGCCGAACAGCGCGGCCATGGTGTTGTCATTGCCGAGGCCTTCGACCTGTTTCAGGGCATGGGGCGGCAGTGCGAGGACGGCGCTTCCGGCTTCGATTGTTCGCATCCCGCCTGGACTGGCGAATTCGAGACTTGCGCTGTTTCCGTCCTTGCCCGCTGTCACACGTGAAAGCCGGTGGCCGAGCCGGATCGGCATGCCATGGGCTTCTATCGCCGCTCTCAAGGCGTCCGTCAGCGCCGACATTCCGGAGGAAGGCCAGGACATCCTCACGCCGAAGAGCCCGTCGGCCATCCATGCGAGCGTCGCATTGCCATGGAGTTGCTCATGGAGGAACGAGTAGCCCAGCCGATCGGCCAGCAGTCGCAGTTCCTCGTCGGTCAAAAACCGGGAGAACGCCTCGTTGAGCGGCAACTGGTCATACGGTGGGTCGAACCGCAACTCGCGGTCCCGCTCGTGACCGGCTCTCCGGCTTGCCCGGACAGCCTTTTCGAGCAGTTTTCGGATTCCACGCCGTTGCAGATAGCGGCTGACCCGGTAGTCGAATGGCTTGCGAAACCAGGCGCGGCTGATCTGCCGGCGCGTGCGTGAGCAGCCCCGCAAATGCACGATGTTGTGGTCGCGAAACACGATGGCCGGTTCGGTCTCCAGCCCCAGATCGGCGGCGAGCGCGTTGCTGAGCGCATGCCCCGAATTCAGGAAATGGGCACCCATTTCGGCCTTGCAGGCCGGATCGCCCGGCCATGTCGCCCCGAGGATTCGCCCGCCTGTTCGGTCAGCTGCTTCGAAAAAACCGATCCGGTCCGGCGATACGCCCGCCTCCAGCAGCCGCCAGCAGCAATAGAGGCCGGCAATACCGGCCCCGACGATCACAATGTCTCGCCATTCCTCTGGCGATGACACTCGCCGGCCTTTTCAGTGCTGAAGTCAGGTAGGGCTGGATCCGCCGGGGTTGACTGCGGTGGATGCCTGCAGGGACAGCGGGGACTTCGAAAGGGTCGGCCTGCTGTAGCTTTTCTTCGTGGTTTCGGTTTTCTTCATTCTCTTCCCCGTGTCCGGCGTGACAATCGTCATTCCCGGCTGAAATCGTCTGGTGGTTCAGGCCGTGTCGAAACAGTGAATCGGTTTCCTGCCATTGCGATGAGGTTAGATCAGGCGATTGCGCTTTTCAATTGCCGCGACGCCTGCCCGCGCGCATGGTCGTTTCTTGATCGCAATCAGGTCGGCGGTCCGGTCTTCCAGGTGTAAATTCAACGCTTCCCGCCTCAATTTGCCATCGGCGTTTCAACGCACTGGCAGTGCTGCGGTGAGAGAGGCCGGCCTGCGGCGGCGCTGACCTCTATTGATCCAGTGTGCCCGCGATCAGCGCATCGAGATGATCATACTGGAACAGGTGGCCGACGCCGGCCACCTTGGTTCTCGGCGGCTCGCCTGCCATCTCGTAGAGCCGTTCCATGTCCTTCGACGAGTGGATGGAATCCGCTTCGCCGTGAACGAACCGCACCGGCGTCTGCAGCTTTCGCACCGACGCCCAGTCGAAATGCACCTGGTTGAAATAGTCCTGGCGGATGCTGTTCTCGGAATTGAGGACCGCCTGCATGATGCGCGCGCCGTGATGCGGTGCGGAAAACTCGCGCGCCAGGATGTCCGTGTCGGGCGTGCTGCCCGAAAAGATCCGTTTTATGGCGGGTTCGAACCGCTCTCTCGGTGCGAATTGCTGTTTCAGCATCGCCATCGTCTTCGTAAGGATCGGCTCGCTGCGCAGCGCCAGTTCGGCGACGCTGGCGCCGAAATAGGCGGTGCTCGGCTTGTAGTGACCGGCCGAGTAGCAGGTTGCCGCATAGGTGATCGACGCTGTCTTGTCCGGATGCTTCGCGGCGAAGGTTGTCGCGAGCGCGCCGCTGGAGACGAGCGCGAGGATCGGCGCCGGTACGCCGCACATCTGCTTCCACGCGGTCTCGACACAGGTCAGCGCCTCCTTGCGGTGGGACGCGTGGTCTTTTCGCGGGGCGTCCCGTTCCAGCAGACCTGGCCGCAGCGGCAGGATCACGCGGATATCGTTCGCCGTCGCGAAGGCCAGATTGTCATGCGCGATGTCCGGGAAGATCATCGGGTGAAGCACGATGACCGGCCGCCCGGTCAGCGGTCCGTAATCGAGAATGCGCGCGGGCGGCCCGTTGCGCTGGCTCAGGATTGATACGCGCACGCCGTCGGGCAGGAAGCGGTCGGCGTAATCATGCAGATATTCGTGCTCCTGCGAGGTGGCGATCGCCGGCATCAGCGCCAGCAGCGCATCCTGCAGCAGAACGCGCACGACGTCCTGCTGGCGCGACAGGCGCATCTTGTTTGCCAGGGACTTGAACTGGTTGCGTCGCGTTTCATAGGCGAGCCCGTCGGTCTCCGCGGCTTCGGAAAGCGACTTTCCGGCGAGCAGAAGCGCGGCGAGGCGGGTTTCTGCCGGGCTCGGGGGCTCGAGCCCGCGGCTTCGCATCGTCGCCGGGATGATGTCGGTCGGAGCGACCACGACCATGGAGTGGCCCGCGTTCCGGCAACACACGCCGATATGG
Organism: Oricola indica; assembly: GCF_965227485.1. Lineage (NCBI taxonomy): Bacteria > Pseudomonadati > Pseudomonadota > Alphaproteobacteria > Hyphomicrobiales > Ahrensiaceae > Oricola > Oricola indica. The sequence goes on along the minus strand of NZ_OZ245747.1, from coordinate 4,519,894 downwards.
TCGTCCGACACGACAACGTGGTTGACCTCGGACGCCGGTGAGAGATCGACTCCGGGAAGCGGGGAGGCGCCGGGCGGCAGATTGGCGTCCAGCCGGTACCGCCAGATCGGAACCTTGTCGTGATAGGCGGCGGGCACCGGCTCCTGCCGGTCGATGCTGTCGAGGAAGCCGAGAAGGAGGTCGGAGTCGAGATCGGGGACCGTACGGACGGCCTCCATCGCGATCGTTCTCGACGTGAAGTCCTGCACCGCCTCGTCCCCTGACCCGTCCCCCGACTGAAATCGGGACCATCATGCCGTGTTTTCGGCGAAAATGAAGCATCTTTTGTTGTGGCCGGCCAGGAAGAGCGCGAAATGGATCGCCCCGACCAGGCCGTTCGCGAGAAGAATCTGCCAATGAAAGGGGCCGGACGCCGAGGCCGTGGGAATGGGCCGGCTGCGATTGGCAAAGCCTTGCAAGTGCCCCAATTTGCGCCTAGCTGACACGCCGAGGCCAGCGGGAGCGCACCACATGACTGTCAACCGGTTCCTCGGCGACACCGTCGCCCGGACGATCATCAAGCTGATCGTCGTGTCGATACTTGTCGGCATGGCGATGAACGTCTTCAACATCTATCCGCTCGACATCGTCTATGCGTTCCGCGACTTCGCCGTAAACCTCTGGGAGAAGGGCTGGGCCGCGCTCGGTCGCTTCGGCGACTGGCTGATCCTCGGCGCCATGATCGTGGTGCCGGTCTTCGTGCTTCTTCGCGTGCTCAATTACCGGCGCAACTGATGATCGAGCGGCGTGTCGTCATTCTTGGGGCATTGTCCTCGGGGCTGTTGTCGGGCTGCACGACGTCGGGCCTGCTCGACCTGTCGCTCGGTGCCGGCGAAAGCGAGGTCGTCACGGGGAAGGTGCTGGCAAGCGTCAACAGGCTCCGCGTCGCCGATGGCAAGCCGCGCCTGCGTTCCGACGGCAGGCTTGGCCGCCAGGCGCGCGAGCATGCGGAATACATGGCGCGCAAGGGCCGCATGTCGCACGACAATTTCGCCCGGCGCATGAAGAGGTGGAACATCGATTTGCCGGCGGCCGAAAACGTCGCCGAGGGCCAGCACGATCCGGCCTCGATGTTCGAGGCTTTCCGGGACTCCCCGAAACATCTGGAAAACATGCTGGTCGCCGACTTCCGCAAGCTAGGCGTCGGTGTCGCCAGCAATCGCGACGGCCGCAAATTCTGGGTGATGGGTCTCAGCGGCTAGGGCCGCGTCTTCGCAACGGTCAGGCGGGCGGCAGGCACACGCCTTCATAGCCGCGCCCCATGGTCGTCTGCATGCGCGAGGGCCTTGCCGGCGGGCGGCAGGCGACAACGGTGAGGCCGTTGAGGTTGGACGGCAATGACGACAGCCGCGCTTCGCCGGGATCGAATGTCGCGCTCTCGCCCGTCTCAAGGATCTTGGTTTGATCACAGGGCGCGGGATTGGTCTCGCCCGGCATGCAAAGCCCCACGGCGATCGGTTCGTCGCAGATATTGACGACGCTGCGTGGCTGGACCTCGCCCGTCATGCCTTGCGTGCAATGGTTGAGGTCGGCGCGAAGCGACGAGCGCTGATAGCTGCCGGAGACGAGATAAAGAAACGGCGGAAGCAAAAAGGCGAAAGCCACGCCGGCCACAAGCGCCCCCCACAGCGGCACGCGCGGCCGCTTGCCCGGACGATGGCTGAGGGAGAGCACCAGCACCGCCACGAAGGATCCGATGAAAACCTGGTCGAAATTCACCTCGGGCAGGGCGCGCAGGAAGGAGACTTCCCGCCATGCCATCGCCGAAAGCTTGATCGCCCAAGGGATAACGAAGGCTGCCACGATGCCGATGGCGAGCAGCTTCCACGCGGACAGGCTGGGCCTTCCGGCCCGCGCCCGCTGCAGGATCACGATCACGATCGTCAGAATGCCGCTGAAGACGGCGCCATCAAGAAATTCTGGCATGCGGGCTCTTTCGTTGGCGGGGCTTCACGCTATGCCGCCGCCATGGGCGTGTCCAGATAATCGCCGGGGAGGTGACGCGTTTCGGCCAGGCTCAGAACACGAACTCGCTGGCGACACGGTACAGGATGACGTGGCGCAGCGCGATCGACTCGACATCGCGCGAATAGCCGCCGCCGATGACGCCGCACACCGGGATGCCGCGCTGGCGGAAATGCGAGAACACCATGCGTTCACGCTGCTCGATGCCCCGGTCGGTCAGCGCCAGCCGGCCTAGCCGGTCTTCGGCATGCACGTCGACGCCGGCATTGTAGAAGACGATGTCCGGCGAGATCTTCTCCCGCAATTCCTCCAGCACCAGCGCCAGCGTCTTGAGATAGGCGAAATCCTCCATGCCGTCCGGCAGGCCGAGATCGTAGTCCGAGGTCTGTTTGACATGCGGATAGTTCCGCTCCGCATGCACGGACGCCGTGAACACACGGTTGTCGCCGGCGAAGATGTCCGCCGTGCCGTCGCCCTGATGCACGTCGAGATCGAGCACCAGCGCGGACGAAATCTCCCCGTCTGCCAGCAGCAGATCCGCCGCCACGCCCACATCGTTGAAGGTGCAGAAACCGGCGCCATGCATCCGCCCCGCATGGTGGCTGCCGCCCGCCGTGTTGCAGGCGATGCCGTGTTCGAGCGCAAGGCGCGCGGCCATCACCGTGCCGGCGGTCGCGCATTGCGCGCGGATCGCGGTACGCTCGGTCACGTCGAAGCCAATCGCCTTCTCGATCTCGCGCGGCACGTTGAAGGCGTAGACCTGGTCCACATAGGCCGGGTCATGCGCCAGCTTCACCCAGGCCTTGGGCGCGGGCGCGGAAACGTGGAAATCGCGGGGTCCGGCCAGTCCTTCCGCCATGATGGCGTCGGCGAGCAACCGGTACTTGCTCATCGGAAACCGATGGTTCGGCGAGAATTTCGCGTCATAGGCGGGATTGTGGACGATTGGCAGGCGCATGGCTTGTCAGACCTATTGCGTTCCGGCGAAAAAGCAATCAAGCCAATCCGGCCCCGCCTGAAGCGCTTTCGCGAATCCTGCCCATGACTGCCAGCCCGCAATCCGAAACGCGTCCCTTCGAGGTGACGAACCGAATGGTTTTCACCATCGCGGTGCCGATGACGCTTGCGTTCCTGACGACGCCGATCCTCGGCATCGTCGACACGGCGGTGATCGGTCAGTTCGGCGACGCCGCGCTGATCGGGGGGCTCGCGGTCGGCGCGATCATCTTCGACATCGTCTTCACCACGCTGAATTTCCTCCGCTCGGGCACCACCGGCTTCGTCGCCCAGGCGGTCGGGCGCGGCGACGATGTCGAGCAGCAGGCCGTGTTCTGGCGCGCGATCATCCTCGCCGCAATGCTCGGGATCGGCCTTCTCCTGCTGGCCCTGCCGATCCGCGAACTCGGCATCGTGTTGATGAACCCCGGCGAGGGCGTGTCCGAGGCAACGCGGACCTATGTCACCATCCGCATGATCGCCGCGCCCTTTACCCTTATCAACTATTCCGTTCTGGGCCTGTTGCTGGGGCAGGGCAGGGCTGTCCCGGCCCTTCTGCTGCAGACCCTCCTCAACGGCATCAACATCGCTGGCTCGATCTGGTTCGGCCTCGTGCTCGGATGGGCCATCGAGGGCGTGGCGCTCGGCACGATCCTCGGCGAAGCGACCGCCGCCGCCGTCGGTTTCTGGTGGATCTGGCGTGGTTTCGCGGGCAAGCCCGCGCCGTCATGGGCGCATGTCTTCGAACGGGACGCGTTCCTGCGGCTCGTTTCCGTCAATCGCGATATCATGATCCGCTCCTTCGCGCTGCTGGCCGGTTTTTCGCTGTTCACCCGCACCGGCGCGCAGTTTGGCGCGGTGACGCTCGCGGCCAACGCCATCCTGATGAACTTCTTCATGATCGCGGGTTATTATCTCGACGGCTTCGCCACGGCGGCCGAACAGATCGTCGGCCGCGCCATCGGCGCCAATTACCGGCCGGCCTTCTGGCGCGCGGTGAAGCTGACCATGATCTGGGGCTTCCTGCTCGCCGGTTTCACCACCATCGTCGTCCTTGCCTTTGGTGGATCGATGATCGACATCATGACCACCGCGCCCGGCGTGCGCGAGACCGCCCGGACCTACCTGCCCTGGGCGGCGCTGACCGCGATCATGGGCGTGCTCGCCTTCCAGATGGACGGCGTCTATATCGGCGCGACCTGGTCGCGCGACATGCGCAACATGATGCTCGCCTCGCTGGCGCTGATGATCGCGCTCCTGTTTGCGCTGGTCCCCGTCTTCGGCAATCACGGCCTGTGGTTCGCGCTGAATGCGTTTCTCGGTGCGCGAGGGCTGACGCTTCTGGCGAATTTGCCGAGAAAGGCGCGGACGGTGTTTGGGTGAGGGCGAGGCCTTTTATTTAGGTCCGCCAGCGGCTACTTTGCGTGCCAAGGTGGACGGATGGGCGTCGGCATCGAAAGTTGTCACATGAGTGCGCAGGGCGACATCCGTGAGGCCATTACGGCACAGGGTATGGACTTGGTCATCCTGCACGGTAGCGACTGGCGCTAAACCGGGCATCGAAAGTGCTGCGGCGGCAAAAACAGCCAAAAAAATCCTTTTATGACATTTGTGTGACATGGACCAGCCGCGCTAAAAAGGCTAACGCTGCGTCAAGCATTTGCCGGCCCTCGATCTGCCAGCGGCGGTGGTGTGAGGTCAGGTTGATTGCCGTGGCCGGCACTTCATTGCGTTGCTGACGGTTGTGCTCTTTCGCCCAAGCGCGGGGGAACTGTTGGGACTTGGCGTGTTGGTGGGGTCCTCTGCATATGGGGATGTTTTCTGGGTTCTCGGTTCCGGAGTTGCCAGTTTGGCGGACAATCATTTTGCGACCTACGCTCGCCAGGTGTTCGATAATGGATACAGTATCAACACCGTTGTACGAGGTCGCAAAGACAGCCATCCGGAGTTGCCGCGAGACAGATATTGCTGGATGCGCCCGCGGTTGGAAGATGTTGAACGTGTGATGAAAACACACGGTGACTGCGGGCTTGGACTGCCAACCGGGCGGTTTGTTGTTGTTATTGATATCGACACCGAATGCGAGCGCCTTAACGAAAGGCTTCTCCGCATTGTCGAGTCGATTTGTGGCGGGACGCCGTTGTTGCGACAGGGGCGGCCGCCGCGTTTTTCTGCCATTTATGCAGCGCGAGAGCCGGTTTTATCGATAAGACTGCCGCAAGTCGATGTGTTGGGACTGATGACCAGTTGCAACGCCTACGGTGTACACCCAGACACAGGTGAGGAGTATAAATGGTTGCGCGGTCACGCTCCGCATACGCTGCCGTTGAGCAACCTCCCGCAGATCGGTAACCGCGAAACATTGGCATTCATGGATCTGGTTGCCAGGGAAATGTTTCGTGACCGGTTTTCCGGCTTCGAGCTGAAGCTTGATGACAATTTTCTTCCGCTGGTATTGGCATCACGCAGCGTGTTGTTAGCTCAGTTTGCCAGCCGTGTGGTCTTTGGCAAAAAATACGCACGAAGGCGGGCTCAGCGCGAAATCTACCAGAGCATAAGGTCGGGGTGTTGGGGGCTTACTTTCGCACCGCGCATCGATGGACCCATCCAATGGACACCTGACAGCAATATTGATGGATGGGGTCAGGAATGAGCAGTCACGGAGAAGGCATACGCCTGTCCGGGGAAAACCTCACCCGTTTGGTGGAGAACGGATTTAACCCGATCCCGGTGCAAAAAGGCAGCAAACATCCTGCCGCCACCGATAATTGGCGCCGATTTTGTTGGCAGCAGCCCGATGAAAGCGACATCGCCGATTGGAGCAAAGATTACGCCGGATCGAGTATCGGCTGTGCCTGTGGCAATTCGGTTGCGGCCGTTGATATTGATTCCGGTGAAGAAACGCGCACAAAATAGGTGATCGCTCTGGCCGAATCCCATCTGGGTTCAACACCGCTCATACGGTGGGGCAGGCCCGATCGCGTTGCCATGATCTACCGATGCGCGGAGCCGATCATCTCGGCCGGATACAGTGATGTGGATATTCTGGGCCTTGGTGCACAATTTGTGGCCTACGGCGTGCACCCGCGTACGCGACTGCCATATGTTTGGAACGACGGATCAGGCCCGCTGAACACGGCTTGCGACAGCCTGCCAGCCATCGACAACGATCAGGTCGACAGCTTTATGAGGGCGATAGTAAAGCTGTCGGAGCCGAAAAGTAAGAAAACACGCCGTCTTCAGATCGACAATATCAGCCTCTTGGCGCCTTTGTCTTCAACGACTGTGATGATTCGAATGCTGGTAACACGCTACCTGAACGGGCAGGATGACGCGCGGCGAAGGGCCAGGGCCCTCATTGACAAAAAATACTTTGATACCGGTAAAGGATTGAAGGTTGGTTGGATTGAACACGAATCATCGGTGAAAAATGACGATGAGATCTGATCCGCCTGCTGATTGGGCGCCGCCCGAAAAACTCCTGATAATTTCGACTTTCTACAGGACAGGATCAAATCACCTGTGTGATTTGATTGCATCCACCAAACGACTGGGCACGCCACAGGAGTATTTGTGGCCGCGTGGTTCATATGTGCAATCGGCAATGCGCGAATCAGGTTTCGATACGCAGAGATTTTTCGCCGATGTTGCTCGCCACTGGGAAACGGAAAACGGGGTGGCGGCCATTAAGCTTTTCCCAAGTCACATGAGCCGGCTACTCAATCATGTTGATTTGAATCGCTGGTTCCCGGATATCCGCTATATCTGGCTGCAACGCGCCGACGCGTTGGGCCAAGCGGTCTCGCTGGCGCTGGCAGCAAAAAACGATGACTGGTTTGCACATCAGCCTGATAAGCCTGTGGGAAGGCAGGTAGAAACCAGTCCGGGAGATGTTGATTTTGCGCTCAGAGGTGTGTGCCATGCCCATACTTTCTGGACAGAATATTTTGCACGAAACGACATTGTTCCGTTTCTCGTCACCTACGAGGACCTGGCGAAGAATCCCGAACGGATTGTTGGCGAGATAGCTCAATCTTGTGACGTTGAACTACCAGCGAATTCGCCAATTGATAGCAAATTCAAACGCGCGCCTCACAAGCAAAACAAGTCCCTGCGTGCGGCCTTTGTGAAGGAGCAAGAGCGATTTGGACCTCTTCATTCGCATGCTGTTGATGTTTATCCGCGAACGCTGAGCAATCTGGTTCGATTTATTAAGAACAAACCACTTCGCAAGCGGCCCAGGTAGCTTTCAGAATTTTAGCTCATAAAGGTTGCCTGCGCCCGCTTACGCAACCTGATGATCGCGCTCCTGTTTGCGCTGGTCCTCGCTCTTCGGCAATCACGGCCCCTGGTTCGCCCTCAACGTCTTCCTCGGGGTGAGGGGGTGTTAAGTGAATTACTTTTGAGGTTTCCACCAAAGGCCGCTATTCGGACGCACCTCACATTTGAACCTGATTCTTTTTGGTACACATTCGATGCGGTAAGTGAAGGCCGTAGCAGTCATGATTTAAAAACCCAATCTATGGGTAAGCAAGCTTGGTGCGCGCTAAAGCAGCTTCTGTTTTGTGCGTATGCCCCCGTAACGGGACTCGGTATTCTATCCTCGACAGCGGATGGTCAGCTGCCCGAGAAGAAGACGCAATTGGAGGCTGGAAGGCTGTCTTCTGGTAGAGATAAGCGACTATGGCTTGAGCAGTGATTTGAGGTGCTCCAACACTGTCGCGCCGTGACTAATGTAACCCTATCGGTGCCGGCGGTCTGTCTCGAAGGTGTCTCGGCGACGCGCGGTTCCTCTGTCGGTCGGTCGAATTGGAACTACTGTGAAGCACCCAGCGCGCCATAAGCGATAGCTCCCACTACTGCGAGCAAGACAATTGCAACTATGGGTTTCCAAAACTTCCACCCCAGAGCCCCCGCGATTGCTGCGGGAATTAGAGCATACCACCACTCCGCCAACTCAAAGAATTCCAGAGAGCCCCAGAGCGCTCCACCAGCAGCGACGGCACCCACTAACATACCTGGGTCTAACGGTCTTTTTGGTCGTCGTGTTTTGCCCCCGCTCGAACGGCCCGAAGACCATCCTTGACCGGCTTTTCTGCCGGCCTCTTCTAACTTTTGTCCATCGCGACGCTGTTGCTCCCGGTTACGGCTAATGTAGTCTTGCGTTTCTTGCGCGTGCCGTAATGCTTCGTTGCGTTTTTGGCTTTCAATTTCATTTTGGTCAATGGACATTAGACAATTCCCTACCGATGGACATTCCATTGCTTAGAGCCGGGCGCTATATTGGATTTAAACTAAGTCGCTAGAAAGGTAAATCTTAAAGAGTAGCGAGCAGCAAATCACTTGATGAAGTGGCAAAAACTAAACATGCGTCTATATCAAATTCCAGATCAAGCGTCAGAATTACTCTCAAATTTGCCTCTCTTTGCAAGCATGATCTCCCATCTTTGGGTTTTACAAAGCCCTCGTGACTCAGTAGAAAAAGTCGTTCTTGCCGCAAATTGTGTGCTAAATAGGATCACTGGAGAGCATTGCTCTGCTCGGTGTGATTATGGCGCGTATTTTAATTATGTGACGGAAGCAGATGTCTGCGAAAGTGGCGGCGTAGGTCAGTTTGGGTGCAAACCGATCAATCGCCGCCTGATCCGCATGGCGAACGTACTCATCGCCCAACGCACTCGATCACCCCGGCATCGGCGTGTCCGCCCATTCCTTCATCCGGCCATCGCGCAATTGCGATATCCCCGCTGCGCCGCGCCGATCCAACTCGGCTGACAACCCGCGAACAATCTCGTTCGCAATCCCCGGCCCGCGATAGATCATGCCGGTATAGAGCTGCACGAGATCCGCGCCGGCCTCGATCTTGGCGAGCGCCGACTCGGCGCTATCGACCCCGCCGACGCCGATCAGCGTCAGGTCCGGGCCGAGCCTTTCGCGCGTTTTTGCCAGCACGATCGTCGACCGCTCGAAGACCGGCCGGCCCGACAATCCGCCGGCTTCCCCCGGATCGCGCGCGATCCCGGTGCGGGAAAGCGTCGTGTTGGAGACGATCATCCCGTCGAGCGTCTTGTCGAGAACCTCGGCGACGATGTCGTCCAGACCGTCCTCGGTGATGTCCGGCGCGATCTTGAGCAGCACCGGCACCCGCCGTTTGTGGGTTTCCTCTTCCGCCTGCCGCGCCTCGCCGATCCGTGACAGCAGCTCGGCAAGCTGCGCGCGGCCCTGCAGGTCGCGCAGGCCCGGCGTGTTGGGCGACGAGATGTTGACCGTGAAATAGTCGGCCAGCGTGTAGAAGCGCCGCAGGCCGGTCACGTAGTCCGCGATACGGTCCTCGGCATCCTTGTTGGCGCCGATATTGACGCCCACGATGCCACGTCCGCGCCGCGACTCCAGCCGTCGAAACGCGGCGTCGTGGCCTTCATTGTTGAAACCCAGACGGTTGATCACGGCGCGGTCGCCCGGCAGCCGGAAGACGCGCGGCTGCGGATTGCCCGGCTGCGGCTTTGGCGTCGTCGTGCCCACCTCGGCAAAGCCGAAACCGGTGGCGATCAGTTCGTCCGGCACTTCCGCATCCTTGTCGAAACCGGCGGCGACGCCGACCGGATTCGGAAAGGCCAGCCCCGCCGTCAGGACGCCCAGCTTCGGATTGGGCCGGATCGCGCGCACCGGCGAAAGCCCGCTCTTCAGCCCGGCGATCGCCATGCGGTGCGCCGCCTCCGGCTCCAGGCGGAAGGCCAGCCAGCGCCCTGCGCCTTCGAACAGGCCCCCGGCGCTCATCCGTCCATCTCCGGAAAATCATGCGCGCCGTCAGGGCCGATCGGCAACGCCTTCACCCAGACGACCGCCGAAAGCGAAAGCGGCGCATAGAGATGCGGGAACAGCGCGCCGCCGCGCGAGACCTCCCATTTCAGCGCCTCGCCCATGCCATCCGTGTCGACGGCCACCAGCAGCAGGTCGTCCTGTCCGGCAAAGTGCTTCGCCGCGGTTTCCTTTGCCTGGGCGGCGGTGGAGAAATGGATGTAGCCGTCGGCGTGATCGACCGGCGCGCCGGCAAACGAGCCCGCCCGTTCGGCTTCCGCCCACTGCGCCTTCGTCGCGATCTTGTAGATGATCCTGTCCATGACGTTTGCATAATCCGCGTGGACGTCTCGCGAAAGTCCGCCCGCCGCGAAACGGACAGCTTTCTTGCGCCCTGTCGCAATTTGTGCGGAATCGCTTGGCATTCGCAGTGTCATCCCGGCTGCCCGCAGGCGGCCCGCTATTGAGAGGTTTCGTCCGATGATCGAACGGTTCCGCGGCTTTGCCGTGAGCGCAGCTGTCCTTGTCGCCATCCTGTCCGCTTCCGGCCCGGCCGCCGCCGATGCCGGCCGCTATGTCATGGAAAAGACGGAAAAGGGCTATGTCCGCATGGACACCGCGACCGGCGAGATGTCGATCTGCGCGGAAAGGAACGGCCAGCTCGTCTGCAAGCTCGCAGCCGACGAACGCGCCGCTTTCCAGGACGCGCTCGACCGGCTGGAAGACAGGATCGCAAAGCTGGAAGAGCGGGTTGACCGGACCCTCGCCATGCCGAGCGAGGAGGAGTTCGATCGCGGCCTCGACAACATGGAGAAATTCTTCCGCCGCTTCCTCGGGATCGTCGAGGAATTCGACGACGGGGAAGGGGCGACGCCCGACGCGCCCGAGCCGCCGGCCGACCGCACCTGAGCGCGCGTGCCGCGTGACGCACGGAACGGGAAATTGGCGCTTGCCAGCGCAAAATCACATGCTATAACCCGCGCACTTTCCGGCGGCACCGCCCCGGATCGTGCCTTCACGACCTTATGTGAAGTGATTGCCCGGGTAGCTCAGGGGTAGAGCAGCGGATTGAAAATCCGCGTGTCGGTGGTTCAAATCCGCCCCCGGGCACCACAGTTATTCCATTTGACATTGAATTCACTACGTTTTTTGGCTTGCGCTTCGAGCGCTCCCACTATCATTCCCACTTCTGTGTATCGCTTGGACGCTTTCTGAGGGTGCAAATGGTCGAGGCTTGTTGCCTCAATGCAACGCCATCCTTGATCTCTTGGCGGCGGTTGGCTGGATCACAGGAACTGCCGCCATGGTTCTGGAAAGAATGCGCTGATCCCGCTACGCTTTGAGCGATAGCCCTGAGATCAACGTCCATGAACCTACCCGACTACATATCCCCGGCCGATGTCGTGAAGCGCCTCGCGGAGAAAGGCATCAAAGTCAGCGAACGCGAATTGCGCAGGCGGGCGCGCGAGATCGGGGCTTATCGTCAGATCGGGAAGGCGATGTTCTTCCTTCCCGAAGATCTGGAACGCATCATGGAGCCGCCGACGCCAAAGCCGTCTCTTCGCGGCGGTAGCAAGCGCGGGGATGTCTCCACCGAGACCGCACTACAAGAGGCACGCCGAAAGCTAGGCATGAAGTAGGGGCGATCTGATCGGGCACCTCTCGCGGCTTGCCAGAATACGCAGGATCGCGGATATCGGCATTGCGGCGACACATACCGCGGATCGGGAGATCCGATGTCCAATCGCGCCGCCCGCCGCAAATCCCTCACAGAGATCGACCGACTCCAATTCGTCCAAGATGCCACCGACGCGCATCACAGGCTTGCACCCTACTTAATCGCCCTCTCGCCTCTCAGCGATGACTACAAAGCGATCCAGCGGCTTTCTCAGGCGCTACGGACCGCAATCCGCGACGTGACGGCCGATGACCCCGAATGGTGCAAGGTGAAGCCGGGAGCTTATCCGGGACGCTAGTTCGGCCGTTCCCATGCGAGCCTGATTTGCCGTTCCGTCTCCCGGTTTGCTTCGACCGAGCGCCTGTTGTTCTCGGCAAGGCTCACGATTCCATTTCCGACCTCTGTGGCACGCCATCCCGCCTGTTTCGCCCATGCTGCTATCTGGCGAAGATCATGCGCGAAAGGATGATCAGGATTGGCGGCGGCTTCGATCAATTCGCCCGCTGCCTGTTCCGGTGTCATGCCGGCCACCTGGAGGCGATCGAACACATCGAGGAACGCGTCCTCCATCGCTTCCTCGCATTCGAGGGCGCGATCCGGCCAATCGCCGTCATGTCGCGGGGCTTTGATCATGCAGGGGATTGTCGCGCCAATTTCGGCAATAGAAAACCCCTCCGGCAGGGGCGATGCCGAAGGGGCCGGATAGGCGCGGACGGATGGAGGAAAAAAACCGCGCCCATATTGATCAGGCTTTGGCGGACGCGGAATCCTCTCGCAGTTCGTAGATGTTGAGCAATCTCGTCAGCGTCACGCGGGTTTCAGCGTCCATTGCCGAAATCATCTGCCAAAGCGGTTCGCGGTCTAGCCGTGCCTGGGTCTCGCGTTCGCGCGCCTCGTTTTCCCGGTACACACCGGCCATCCAGATCGCTTCGGACTTCTTGCCTCGATAAACCGGCCACGCTGTTTCGGTGCCGTCCGGGCCGCGCTCGACAACCGCCCACTGACGGCGCTTGCGCCCTTCAAACAAGACCATCTCGGCGTGAAATGTCTTGTGCTTTTGGTTGAATGGAATGACGGTCATCGCGCTGTGTCCCCGCCTTCCTCTTCAATCGCCGCTGCGGACGCAATCAGCATCCGCGCATATGCGGCATCCAAGACCGATTTTATCGGATCGATGAAGGCCTGTGCGTGCTGAATACTGTCGAGAACATCCACGCCATCTTTCTCCAATTCGCTTACGATCCCGACAAGCTGATCCTTGGATTTGTGCATCGAGACAAACGCCACTCGCGCTGCGGTCAGCGTCGGATTGATCGCGTTGCACCATTGCTCATTCGTCGGCGGCTGCCACTTGTCGGGCGAGACGGGCCAAGGATCGAAATCTATTGTGGCCAGTTCCGATATGGAGAGGTCGTCTGTTGCGCCGGCTTCGTGCGCGGATATGTTGGCTGTAGCCATTCGATGATCCTCCAGAGATCGTCGTTTCGGTTAGGGCCGTCGCAGGAGTTGCACCTCTTGCTTCGGCCTGTATTTTATGTCACACAGAAATTATTATGTCAATTAATGTCCCACAAAAAAAACGAGGACGGCCGGCCACCGGCGTGAATCCGCGCGTAGCGGTCCGGATGGAGCCTGAGATAATCGAGGCTCTGGAGAAGGTAGGGGTAGATCAGGACGATAAGCCGAACCAGTCGGAGACGATCCGGCGCATTATCAAGGAGTGGCTTGTCGGACATGGGTATCTGAAGGAGTAGCAGAATGGAGACTGTGAAGAAATTCGTTCAGACGACCTCCGACTTCAGCTCCGAGGTGAAGCGCTTCGCCATCGTAACGGATATCGACCGCTTTGAGGCCGAGTATCCCACGGGTTGGAAAGAGGTAGATCCAGACTTCCACGAAGAGCGCGCGATAGACGGATTTGACGTCTTGTTGTCAGAAGCGCGCAAGAATGGCTTCGCCGTCATTCAGCGCTAGCCCCTCAATCGCCTCAGGACGCGCGTTTGGCGCTGACTGGTGTCAGCATCATGGAAAGGCGAAACGGCGCTGTGGCACTGTCCTGAGAGTCCCGCATCAATCCTTGGGTTCGAGCAGAGGCGGGACTGCTGAAACCAGGGGCTGCACCATCGTTAGTCCGGCTGACTGCTTTAGAGCCTCGGCCGGTTTGCGTAGCGCTTCGTCCCTGCCTTCTTCGGTAATCTTGTATCGAGCTATCCGGCTATTCGAAGGAATCTCCTCAGCTAGGCCGAGACTGACGAGAGCCTCGATCGTCTTTTCCCCAATGCGCTTCCCGCTGAATTCGCCGCGGTTGATCCACTCGGCGCGGTTTAGCATGTCCAGCGCGTTACGTTGTTTAGTGGAGAGGTTCGGTATCATGGCGAGTTGGATTGTCGACCGATTCTCCAGCGAGGGCAAGAACGCGTCTGGACGATATTCCCGCGACGGATGTAAAGGTATCGATCTGGCCTTTTTGGGGCGTCCATGATGCAATCCCCGCGAGCATCGGGGACCAAACATGCCAGATGAACCGAAGAGACCTGTCAGCCACCTACGGCTTGCCGCCGAGAATGATCAGTCCGATATCGATTGCCAGTATGCGTTAAAGCGGATTGAGCAACCTCTGAAAAAGCTCATGGCAAATCTGCTTCGAGTAGCCAGGGGAGCAGGCGAGCCCGACGCGATCGTCCTTCAATGTGATGATGTTGTTTCATCGTTTCAGGAAGTCCAACGCGTCTGTGGCCGGTGGCCAGATGCGCACGAGATTTCGAAGATATTCAATCTGAAGCCTCAGATAACAGGCGACGAATTCTATGACGGGTTTGAAATTATGTTGGGCGGGGCCGTCCGAATGGCTGCGGCGAGGATATTGGGACAGATGACCCATGAAACTCGTGCCCGTTCTGAAATGATGGACGGATTTCTCCAGGTCGAGAAGGCCCGCGATCGCAATAGACGAGAGCGAATCGCATCAGAGAAGTCGTCCGCCGCGAAGACGAAAGCGGGTCGAAGGAGAAAGCCGCGCTCCCCGAAGGACGAAACAATTCTATGAGAATAACGGCATTTGCGGAAAAACGCCCCGCAATCACCCCAGATTGCCTCAGGACGCGCATCTAGCGTTGAGCGGTCATGCAACCCGGAAAGCCTAGACGGCTCTGTGCGGAGTCTTATGGAGCCTATGGCGAGTGTCGCGGATATGGATAGCTTCGGCGCAAACCTACAGCTTGGGTACAGATGCAATCCAGCCTCTTACGAAAATGTCGCCGTCAGCGCTGATCTCGCACACAGCATCCCACCTGCCGCCCGGACCTATGTTGATCGCGTTTTCGAGCTGTCGCTGTTCTTCTTCAGTCGGAGCGCGGCACACTGACCAAGATTCCTTGTACCAGGAAGGAACGTCGTTCGCAGAGTACGCGAGATACTTCCTGTAGGCTCTTTCATCGTCCATGCCCACAAGGATCGCCCGAAAGCCGCTCTTGTACGAAAGCGGAAAGGATCTCTCCGGCAGGATTGGCATGGTGTGGAAGCCTCCCATAAAATACACGTAACTCGCATACCCGGCGCCTAAGAGACACAGCAGCGCCAAGATCCACTTCCACATGCAGGCGTTCCCCCAAACCGCAGTCCGCAAAAAAGGATCAGATGGGAGCACGAAAATCAAGGTAGTGTTGCGTTGGCGACGCCGGTCAACCGCCTCTGAAATTGGTATTAGCAACGCGCGTCGACGTGATGGCTAGGCTGCCGGAACACCCCTATATTGATACCGTCGATGCTGGGAAGGATGGCCGACCGCTCGTTAGTTGAGTTTCTCAAAAGAATAGCGGTTGGATAACAGATACCCCGTGCACCGGAGGTCGGCCGAGTAGCCGGTTCCCTCGGAATCCCTTATCCAGCTGTCGAACTGCAAGAATAGCTTCTTGTCGAGTTCCTTGAGCGCTTCGTCCTCGTCGACGCCCTCAATCGTGCGATTGAAGCCGATGTGGGAAAAATATCTGACGAAATAGGAAAACTGAAGGCGCGGGTAGACTTCCCCTATGGGCAATACGCCGGCTTCTATGCGCTTATCGTTGATCCATGCTTTGCACAGCCTCTCAACTTCGAAATTATCCTCACCGCTGGAAAATCTATGAGTTGAAACAACGATCAGATTCCTATCCCAATCAAACGTGACCGATAGGTTCTTTTCCAACCCGCTTTCCTTCTTAAGGGCCTGTTCGAGCCTCAGCATTCCCCAATCGAGCATGGAAGGCGTATCGTTCAAAAACCGGTTTGTGGTTGCATCAGGCCCAGCATTGACCGCAGTGACACTGCCAAAGAAAATTCCGAACGCAAACCAAGCGCGGTTCTTTGTATCAAATCCCAATCTCACCGCCCCCACATTGGCGCCCGCCAACCGGCGTCCAGCGCCTCGCGTTCTGAGCAGAACCACCGCTCGCCCTTTTCCAGTGAGACCTTTGTGCGAGTGTACCAAGGCGACCAGGGCGCGTGATAGATATGGCCGTTCTTCGAGATGTTGCCCTTGATCGGACAGCCCTCGGGCGCTTGCTGCGCGGCCACTTCCCACCGCTCCGCACGGTAATCCCATGCGGTTTGTGTCGGCGCGATCCAGATACCTCGCTTGGCTTCGCGCGCTTCCTTCGCGGCAGCCACATAGTCATCTGAGAACTTGATGAAGGCCCAGGCGAAGCCGCGGCGCACGAGAGTGTCATTGAGCTCGATATCGCCGGCGGTGCAGACAGCAAGCACGCGGTCATAATCATCCATGCCGCGATTATTGCAACGGACCTCTTTGCCCTCCGTGAGCCTGATCAGCTCTTCGGTCACGAGCTTTCCGCATGGCCATGGCTTTGACGGACCGTTGCACTTCTGGCCGGCTTCTGGAGCGTCGATACCATGCAAGCGATAGGTTGCGTCGCCTATCGTCAATGTGTCCCCGTCAATGATATGCAGATTGGCCGCTTTGGCCGAAATGGCACCACAGACAACGGCGACCGTCAGAGCAATAATCAACTCTGGCGTTACCATCACGCGCTTGAGACTGCGAAGCGCTCGGCCTAATGAGGAGGGGATTGTGTCCGACATGGTTGAGTATACCGACAAGAAAGGCAGAAAAATATTCATCGACTTGGATGGTTGCAATGCAACCGCATTTTACAACGGAAATCAAATCGGAGAGGTTACTACTACCGGACTCAGAGAAATCGACACGAGGACTGCGCCGTTGCCTGCAAAGCTAACTGGGATTTTCGTCGACGACGATTATCAGCGAGCGGGAATTGCGACCGAGATGATTCGATGGCTCCACGAGGATTTAGGGGAGCTTTGTCCCGGTGATCACAACATCGGAATTGGCGATCAGAATGCGATGACTGACGCTGGAGAAGCTGTAACCCGTCGTTGCCAAGATCTTGGTTACGTCCTGCCTTTTCCCAACGAATAGCGTTCTATCCGATTGCCATTTCTATAGCCTGTCTCTGCCCGGAGCAAACACCGAGCAGATTTCAATCCGCGCAATGCTCCGCCATGAATTCAATCAGCGGGGAGTCGAACTTGCTCGGCATCCCTGTCGAGAGCCTGGACGTAGCGCCGAGGAATTCCTCGAGCGTCTGAGGCGTGGGCTGCTCGCACCAATCCCGGAACATCGCGTAGCCTGCATCCTGATCACCTTGGCCGATACTTTCGAACATGCCGCGGGTTAAGTCCGCGAGCCGCGCTTCCAGTTCCTCGTCGGTCATATGTGCATACGGATTGCCGGTGTCCGTTTTGCGCTCAAGGCGCTGTAGCCGGGTTTCTATGCTGCTGATCGTGGCCATTTCGATAGCCCTTTCTGTTGTTCCAGGCGTTCAAGGCGTTCAAGGATTTCGCCTGTCGTGATCGCGTCCTTCTGTGCATTGATGATCGCGACTAGGGATTGCGCTTCTGTCGGAGCCAAATTCCCGGCGGCGACTTCCGCCGCGATCTGTGCAATCGCCTGCTTAATGCCCTCTGTCGTCGCGATGTCTGGCAGGTCGATCTCGACCGTGCGGGGAACAGGCGCCGGACGCGGATGAACGAAGGGCGCGGCCTTCTCCGCCGCCCATGCACGATCCTTCGCGTCCTTTGTCTCATCACGCATGATGCCAAGCATGTACTCCACCGGTGTGATCCCCGCCTCCATGGCAGATGCTATCACCTCCGCAGATTTCACATTCGGGGAGCCTTTTTTCCGTCCTGCTCCCGGTCTTGCGCCGCCTTGCTTAGCCATGGTTTCTCCTGATTGATTTCAAGTGCCCTGTTTCGTTCATATGACTCTCAGGACGGGCGTTTTCTCTGGCCGCGCTTCGGGACTCGGAAACCCGTCGCGCGGCTCTGGGGGCAATCTGGGGCGATTGTGGGCGCATTATTGTTCTGCCGCTCCGGTTCCATTCGGTCTAACGGTGATTTCTAGCACTGACAGATCCGCCGAGGAGGATCTGCTGCGCCCTCTCGGCGGCCGCGCTGACGGATTCAGGCGGATCGCCGGATGTCGATATGGCGGCGGCTGGTACCGATGACCTGCGGAACAGGCGTGCCAATTCCTTGATCGCCAATTCTTCCTGCTGAGGCGTGCTGACATTGCGCAGCAGAACGCGCGCCCGATCCGGATTGAGTAGCGCATCTGTCACAATGTCATCGATTGCCTCCAAGCCCTGTCGGCGCAATTCCGCAAGGACACCGGCACCAATCGCGCCGGCACCGGCCGCCACTGCGCCAGCGGTCCCGCCGCCGGCAAGAACATAGCCAGCCGTGCCGCCTGCGCCCGGGGCCGCGAGGCTGCTGATGACTTTTGCAAGCAGTGTTGCGCCCTTGTCGTTCTTCTGAACCGCAAGCGTATCCTGCGCAGTATTCGACCCGGGATTCTTGACCGATGCGATCGAGCGATTGGCCCGCTGAAGGTCATCCGCGATCCTGGTCATGGTGGCGATCTCGGCGTCGGAAAAACCAGCATTCCGAAGGGCCGCACGATTGGTCTTTACGAAGTTCTGAAAGCCATCCGATTTGACCGTGCCGACGCCGGACGTGCCGGCCTCAGTGTTCCTGACGAACCTATCCGTCATGTGGTCGACAACGGCCTTGCGAAGCCCGCGTTTGGCTTCTGCATCCCCGCCAATGGCATTGCGTAGTTTCAGCATCCGCTGGGCACTGTCCTGTGCCGAGAAGATGCTTCCGACAGAACGGGTCACGTCAGCAGGATCTTCGACGCTCATGATCTTCCCGAGGACGCCTTTCTCGGCTTCGGCAACCGTCTGCCTTTGCTGGCGGATGGCGTCGTCCATGACCTGCGAGGCGGATGCGGCGTCGGCGAACTTGGCGTCCAGTTCCGGGAAGGCACGAAGGGCTTCGGAATAACGAGTCCTGAACGCCTTGACCTTTAGCGGGTCGAGTGTGCCGTCCGCTCGCAAGGCGGTATTCCTGAGGCGGTCAACCGCGAAGCCCTGAAGCGCGTCCAGCGCCTCCTGATCACCAACGGCGTTTCGGAAGGTCTGGACCGTCTCCGCTCCCTTGGGCCCAGCGACGAATACCTTCTCGGGAACCGCAGACGCGGGCATGTCGTAATTGGAGACTGTGGACGGGCGACGACGAAGCGGACCAAGCGTGCGATTGTCGAACGTCTCAACGCGTTCTCGGGTCGCCGTCCGCGCTGCGTTCAGTCGTTCGAGGGCGGCTTGGTCGAAGTTTGCAGCATCTGCCGATAGTCGCGGATCGCGCGGAGCATTTCCAAATCGGCTTCGCGTTTGGCCTTCTGTTCGATATGAGCCAGAAACGGTTGATGTTCCGCTTCGTCCAGTTCCTGGAGCACTCGTTCCACCAACTTGCCGGGCCGTTGCTTCACGTTGAGTCCGCCAACTTTCGAATTCGTGCCACAGCCGAGCGATGACAGTCTGCTCGGCATCGATGGCGCCGGACTTCACTGCCCGGGCTTCGTCCGCGACCTTGCCGGCGATGGCCGTTTCAAGGTCTTTTTCAAATTCGCCCTTCAGTATCGACATTCTACGATAGGCAGGGCTTTCGCCGTTCGCAAGCCGCTCGGCGCGCATCTCGGCCTTCAGGCGGCTATCAAGAGCGGTGACTTCCGAGAACGGAACCACGTCGTCATATTGAGCAAGCGTGTCGTAGATCGCCTTTTCCTCACCCGAAGGCGTCTTTGCCGAGGCGGGCATGTCCGTGACAAGCTGGGCGGCCCGAGTCTTGGCATTGGTCGCCGGTAGAGCGAGAGACCCGTCAGGATCAACGGCATTCCACAATTTCCGCTCGGTGGCCTTGGCAGTGGCTCTGGCGTCCTCCAGCGCGCTCCGGAGCGTCGTGCCGGCAGTTTCCGGCGTTGCACCCTGCCCGACACGTTCCGCGCTTCCTCGGGCTGCGGTAGCGGCATCATCAACCATCGCCTGGGCCGCATCGTCGATCTGTTTGATCTGCTGGCGAACGGCTGCGGCTACGGTCTCCGGAGCGCCTTCGGACTGGAGGGCAATGATCGCTTGCACTCGGGCCGCGTTCTGCGTGGCGCGACGGTCTCCGAACAGGTCAGGATTGCGCGCCGCAGCCCCGCGTTCCATTGCGCCAACACCCATGTCGCCAGTGGCCTGAAAAGTCGTCGGGTCAGATCCGGGGACAAGCTCTGGCGCCCCATCATCGAGGCTCTCGCGCAAAGCATAGAAATCGGAGGCGTTGTCGCGGAATCGCTCGCCAGCAAGGCGTGTACGCCCGCCCTCGGTCAATGGCGCGGCAGCATCTTTGATAACGCGCCCGCCCGCCTTCGCCAATCGCGTGCCGCCGACAATCGTACCCGCAGCAATCCCGCCCGCCGCAAGGCCTCCGCCCACTCCAGCCGTCGCTTCCCATCCTTCCGGCGCGGCTTCGGAAGCGGCGACCGCCCCACCGCCCGCAGCACCACCGACCGCGGCGTTGGTCGCGGCAGCTTCGCCCGATCCGAACAGGCGGGCGAGAATGTTCGCGGCTTTGCCCGTCAGCATGCCGCTACGGATATCCGACCCCCAACAGCGCGTTCGCCCATGACCAGGTCTGGGTCCTGAAGCATGCGCTGGAAAATGCCGGCACCACCGAACTCGGGGCCGTCAAGGAAGCACTGCGTAATCTGACGGTGCCTTCGGAAGTCGTCCTGGAATACCTGCCGGTGGACGGTCAAATGTTCGACCCGAAGGGTCAGGCCTACATCTCCAACGGCGCCTTCCAGTTCCATGACGGTGACTGGGAGTTCAAGACCAAGCTTCCCTCGGATGCGGCCGGCTATTCGGCTTACTTCCAGACGATCAGAAAGTAACAGGCCCGGTGTTCAACCGGTCTCAGAACAGTGGCGCGACATATGTCGCGCCACACCATCCCGGAGCGCGTCATGCTTGTTGACCTCATTCAACAGCTCTTCAACGGTTTGGTGATTGGCAGCATCTATACGCTGGTCGCGTTGGGGCTCACGATCATCTTCGGTATCCTCGGTATCGCGCATTTCGCTCACGGCAGCGTAGCGATGTTCGGGGGCTACCTGACCTTCTTCTTCATACAATCGCTCGGCATCGGACTTTTCCCGTCCATGGCGCTGGCGATGGTCGCGGGCGCGCTGCTCGGAGTGATCCTTGAAAGGGCACTATTTCGCCATCGTCACGCTGGCGATGAACATGGTGATCTTCATCGTGCTGGTGAACTGGATTCCGGTCACCGGCGGCGAATCCGGCCTGCCCGGCATTCCCGCGCCGGAACCGATCGTCATCGGCGATTTCGAACTGAACTTCTTGCGACGGAACACCTACTACTATCTGGTTCTCGCAGCTCTCGCGCTGGTGATGCTTCTGGTGGTGGCCGTGGTGCGCTCTCGGGTTGGACTCGTCCTTCAGGCGATCCGCCAGAACGAGACTTTGGCCGAAGCCGCTGGTGTCGCCTGCTGGCGCTACAAGCTGTTCTCCTTCGTGTTCAGCGCGTCGCTGGCCGGTTTCGCCGGTGCGCTCTATGCCCACTACCAGGCCTTTATCAGCCCGGCGCCATTCTCCGTGGACCATTCCCTGAACGCGATCCTTGCCGTCATTCTCGGTGGCAGCGGCACGCTGTTCGGTCCGCTGGTTGGCGCTGCGCTCACGGTCGCCTTGCCGGAAGTGCTTCGCGTCGCTGAGACCTACCGGCTGATCATCTACGGCGTCGGACTGGTCATCGTGGTCATCTTCCTGCCCCGCGGGCTCTATCCCTGGTTGGCTGACCTGTCTCGTGGCCTTTTCGGGCGGAAGGACGGCAACGGTACGGAGGCGCATCGATGACCAGCATGGCCAATTCCATCCGTCATCATGCGCGCCTCCGTCCGGATGCCGTTGCCCTGATCGAGGGAGACCGGGAGATCAGCTACAGCGAACTCGATGCGCTTGTCTCGGGGTGTGCCGCGCAACTGACAGCCAGCGGTGTTCAAGCTGGAGACCGGGTGGCGGTGATCCTGCCGAACTCGGTGGCCTGGGTCGTCGCCTATCAGGGGGCGATGCGCATCGGCGCGATTCCGGTGCCGCTCAATCCCTTGCTCGCCGATGCGGAAATCACCACGATTCTCGCCGATTGCGAACCCGCAGCGGTCGTCTCGCGGGGCGCGCATGTCTATTTCGGCGGGCAGACCCCGCCTTGTCCGGTCTTCGATATCGAAGCGGATGACGGCGGCATCGTCTCGACGACCGGGCCTGTGGTCGAGTGCGCGCCCTGCGCGCCGACCGATACAGCGGTCATCCTGTATTCGTCCGGCTCGACCGGGCGGCCGAAGGGCGTCGAGCTGAGCCACCACAATCTGTTCTGGAATTCCCAGGCCTTCGCGCTCGACCTCTTGCGGCTGACGCCGGAAGACCGTGGCTACGGCGTCCTGCCCATGAGCCACGTGTTTGGCCACACCTGCCTCTTCACCACTTTCCTGATGACCGGCGCGTCGATCGTGCTGAGCCCGCGTTTCGATCCGGTCGAGACATTCGAGGCGATGTCGCGCCACCGGATCACCATCTTCATGGGTGTTCCGACGATGTACTGGACGCTCGGCAAGGCCGAACTGCCGGAAGGCATCGACCTGTCGTCCTGGCGGGCCTGCGTTTCCGGCGGCCAGGCGCTGCCCGAAGAGGTGCACGTGCGTTTCGAAGAGAGGTTCGGCGTGCCGATCTCTGAGGGCTACGGCATGACCGAGGCCTCGCCGTCCGTTTGCGGGGTTCGCATTTTCGACGAGGAACGTCGGGCCGGCTCCTCAGGTAGACCTTATTGGGGCGTTCGCGTCGATATCGTGGACGAAGCCGGAAATGAACTGCCCGTCGGCGAGCGGGGCGAGATCGCCGTGACATCTCCCGGCCTCGCGAAAGGCTATTACCGTCGTCCCGATTTGACGGCGGAAGCCTTTCGCGATGGTCGGTTGCATACCGGTGATGTCGGGTTGCTCGACGAGGATGGATTTCTCTACGTCGTCGATCGCAAGAAAGAGATGATCATCTCCGGCGGCTACAACGTCTACCCCCGCGAAATCGAGGAGATGGCCCACCGTATGGAGGGCGTGCTCGAAGTGGCGGCGATCGGTGAGCCCGATGAACGGCTCGGCGAACGCATCATCGCTTACGTTGTTCCCGAAAACGGAAAGCTCGTCGACCCGGAGGCGATGATCGCCGAATGGGGCGCAAATCTCGCCCGTTACAAAGTTCCACGCGCCGTTCGTGTGCTCGACGCCTTGCCCCGGAATGCGACCGGCAAGGTCGATCGAATGCGCCTTCGCGACATGAATCTGGATTATGGATAAGACAATGGACAGCAGCGAATTCAACCGGTTTCTCGCCAGGTTCACCTTGGCGGCCGAAAGCGGTGACGGTCAGCGCTTTGCCGAATGCTTCACGCCCGACGGCGTGTATTACGACTACATCTACGGTGTGCATCAGGGCCGTGACCAGATCGCCCACATGATGCAGAACCTGTTTCACCGCGATGCCGGCGAGGATTATCGCTGGGAGATGTTCGACGGCGTCATCGATGGCGATATTGGCTATGCGTGGTCGCTTTCGAGCTTTTCGTCGGACATTCCGAAATTCAAGGGCAACAAGGTTGTCATCGACGGCATGTCCCGCTTCGTCATGCGCGACGGGCTGATCGCCGAGTATCGTGAATCCGTCAATGGCGGCGTCGCGATGAAACAGCTCGGCGTCGAACCGGCCCGGATGGGCAAGGTCTTCGATCGCTGGATCGGTTGGCTGCAGGATCGCGACGAGACGAAAGACTATCTCGCCCGTCCGCGCGGCGAGTTCGCGAAAGAACGCCTGCAGGCGATCGTGAAAGGTTAATCCATGGCCTATGAGCACATCAAATACGCGGTCGAGGACAAGATCGCCCGGATCACGCTGAACCGGCCGGAACGGATGAACGCCTGGACGGCGACAATGGAGCGCGAAGTGCGCCTGGCGATGGAGTCGGCGGCGGGCGACGACGATGTTCGCGCCATCCTCCTGACCGGCGAGGGACGGGCCTTCTGCGCCGGGGCCGACATGGAGGAGCTCGCGGAACTCGACCCCAATGACATCCGCGCAGAAGAATGGATGCGTCCGTTCGACATGAACAGGCGCCCCGACTGGCAGACGCGCTATTCCTTCTATCCGGCAATCGAAAAGCCGATCGTCGCCATGCTCAACGGTGCGGCGGCGGGGATTGGTCTCGTTCACGCGCTCTACTGCGATATCCGCTTTTCCGCCGACAATGCCGCGTTCTCGACGTCGTTCGCCCGGCGGGGGCTGATCGCCGAACACGGGTTGAGCTGGATGCTTCCGCTGCTCGTCGGCCACGTTAACGCGCTGGAGCTCCTGTTGTCCGCGCGGAAATTCCACGCGCCGGAGGCCTACCGCATGGGTCTCGTCAACCGGATCTACCCGCCCGAGGAACTCGAGGAGGCGACCATGGCCTATCTGCGCGATCTGGTGGACATGGTTTCGCCGCGCGCCATGGGCGTCATCAAGCGTCAACAATACGAGGTGCCGTTCCAGACCCTCGCCGAAGCAACGATCACCGCCAATCACGAGATGGCGCTGAGTGTGCAGAGCGAGGATTTCAAGGAAGGTGTCGCGCATTTCATCGAAAAGCGCGCGCCTCGTTTCACGGGACGCTGAGCCATGTCGCAATTTGCGTCCGACGGCATGCGCGCGCTCTTCACCGCCGAGGAGATGTCGTTCCGACAGGAAGTGCGGGCATTTGTGGCCGCCAACCTGCCGTCCGAGATCGCCTCGAAACTCATGGGTGGTCTGCATCCGGGCCGCGCGGATGTCGAAACCTGGACCCGGATCCTGCACGAGCGCGGTTGGGCGGCGTATAGCTGGCCGGAAGAGCATGGAGGTCCGGGCTTTTCCCCGGTGGAACGGTATATTTTCGAGGATGAATGCGCGCGCGCCGGCGCGCCGGAACTCGTGCCTTTCGGGCTGAAGATGGTCGCGCCGGTCATCATGAAATATGGCGACGACCGACAGACGGCGCATTACCTGCCGCGGATTGCCCGGCTCGATGACTTCTGGTGCCAGGGCTATTCGGAGCCCGGCTCGGGCTCGGATCTGGCCTCGCTGAAGACGCGGGCTGTTCTTGAGGGCGACCGATACATTGTCGATGGCCAGAAAGTCTGGACGACCTCTGCGCATGAGGCGGACTGGATCTTCTGCCTGGTGCGGACCTCGAAAGAGGACAAGCGGCAAAACGGCATCACCTTTCTGCTGATCGATCTGAGATCGCAGGGCATCACGATACGCCCGATCATCACGCTCGACGGCAAGCACGAGATCAACGAGGTCTGGTTCGAGGGTGTCGAGGTGCCGGTCGAAAACCGGGTCGGCGAGGAAGGCAAGGGCTGGACCTATGCAAAGTATCTCTTGGAGCACGAGCGGCTGAATTTCGGCGGCATGGGTTTTTGCAAGCGCGAACTGGCGCGGCTCAAGGCAATGGCCGCGGAAACGATGCGCGGTGGCCGGCCGGTTCTCGACGATCCCGGCTTCAAGCTGCGGCTCGAGGCGCTCGAGGCCGAGTTGCTGGCCGTCGACATGACCAATCTGCGTTTCCTGCGCGAGGTCGCTGCCGGGCGCGAGAACGCGCTGCAGGCGCCGGTGCTCAAGATCATAAGCTCCGAGATCCAGCAGACGATTTCGGAACTGCAGACGCGGGCGCTCGGTTCGCGGGCGCTGGCGTTCAATCCGCGGGGCACCGCGTCGAACAAACCGCATCACTATGCGGCGGAGAACTACTGCAACATGCGCAAGACGACGATCTATGCGGGCTCGAACGAAATCCAGCGCAACATTGCCGCCAAGGGAATCCTCGGATGAGTCTCGCAGCCGAAATTGACGCGGGCGACGGCCTGCCTGTCCTGTTCGAACCCGACGATACGCTGGACATGTTCGAGGACATGGTCGGGCGCGCGCTTGGCGATCTCGGGCAGGCGGACTGGTCCGCCGTATCTGCGGTGTTGAAGGAGCTCGGTCTGTTCGAGGCATTGCTGCCCGCATCCAGGGGCGGCTATGGCGGTGCCCGGTTGGCAAGCCTCGTCTGCGACCGTCTCGGCGAAGCGGGGCTCGCGACACCCTTCGCAGTCTCATGGGCCGCGATCGGGCGCTTTCTCAACACGATCGAGGGTAGCGGCCCGCGTCTCGACGAGATCGCCGCGGGGCTGAACGAAGGGTCGGCGCTGGCGACGCTCGCCATGCACGAAACCGATGCCCTGCCGGCCTCGCGCGATTTCGAAACGCGCCTCCGACACGTTGGCGAGCGCTGGGAAATCGACATTTGCAAACGCATGATCCCATTTGCCGCACAGGCCGACTGGTTGTTCGTGCCGGCAACCACGGAATCCGGGGCGACCGCGCTCGTGGTGCTTGGCCGCGATGCTTTCTCCGACGCGCTGCGCCCTTATGACCTCATCGACGGAACGCCGGCGGCTGATCTCGACATGACCGCGCTTGCGCTTTCCGACGAGAGCATTCTGCTTTTCGGCAAGGAAGCCGATGCCGCCCTGCGCGAAATGCGCAACATGCTGTGCGCAGCACTCTGCGCCGAGGCGGTGGGCGCGATGCGCGCAATGGTGACCGCGACACGCGAATATCTCGGTATGCGCCGCCAGTTCGGCCAGGTGCTGTCGGATTTTCAGGCATTGCGTCATCGCTTCATCGACATGGAGATCGCCTTGACGAAGGCCGAGACGATGGCGGCACTTGCTTCGGCCGCCGTGGACAATGGGGCAGGGGGCGCCGACGAGGCGCTCGTCGACAAATGCCGATACATCGTCATCCGCTCGGCCTGGGCGGTTTCGCAGGAAGCCATGCAGATGCATGGCGCAATCGGAATGGCGAGCGAAACCCCGCTCGGCGCCTACTTCAAACGTCTCCTGGCGTTGTCGCTGTGGTTTGGCGACGAGGACGAGGCCCTTCTGGCGCAGACGCGCTGACCGGCCGTACCGACACACACGAAAGGATCGCAACAGTGCTTGAGAAGCTCGAATTCTACATTGACGGCGCGTGGAGCGCGCCCGCCGATGCCCGCCAGCTCGAAGTGGTCAATCCGTCCGATGAACAGGCCTTCGCCGTCATTTCGCTTGGGGACGCCGAGGAGGTCGATCGCGCCGTCGCGGCGGCGCGCCGTGCATTCGAAGGCTGGAGCACGACGCCGCTGTCCGAACGGATCGACTTGATGAAAAAGCTGCGTTCGGTTTACGAGGCGCGGATCGACGATATGGCAGAGGCGATCTCCAAAGAGATGGGAGCGCCGATCTCGCTGGCGCTCAACGGCCAGGCCATGGCGGGTCTCGGCCACATCAAGGCGTTTACCCGGACGGCCGCCAGCTACGATTACGAGCATGCGCTCGACGAGCGCAATCCGCAGGAGTGGATCGTTCATGAACCGGTCGGTGTGTGCGGGCTGATCACGCCATGGAACTGGCCGATGAACCAGGTCGCCTTGAAGGTCGTTCCGGCGCTCCTGGCCGGCTGCGCCGTCGTGCTGAAGCCATCGGAAATCTCGCCCCTGTCGTCGATGCTTCTCGCCGAAATGATTGACGAGGCCGGCTTCCCAGCGGGCGTGTTCAACCTCGTCAACGGTGATGGGGCCGGTGTGGGTGCGGCGATGTCGAGCCATCCGGACATCGACATGATGTCCTTTACGGGATCGGCCCGCGCCGGGATTGCGGTGCAGAAGGCCGCGGCTGACACGGTCAAGCGCGTGTCGCTTGAACTGGGCGGAAAATCGCCGAACATCGTCTTCGACGACGATGCGCTGGCCGACGCGGTCAAGCGTGGCGTTCGCCAATGCTTCCTGAATACCGGTCAATCCTGCAATGCGCCCACGCGCATGCTCGTCGAGCGATCGGCCTATGAAAAAGCGGTCGGGATCGCCGCCGAAATCGCCGCCAAGACGTCCGTCGGCAACCCGTCCGAAGAGGGGCGCCATATCGGTCCGCTTGCCTCGAAGGCCCAGTACGACAAGGTCCAGAGCCTGATTGACACGGGTATCAGGGAAGGCGCCCGGCTGGTCGCCGGCGGCCCGGGTCGGCCGGAAGGGTTCAATCGCGGTTTCTTCGCGCGACCGACTGTATTCGCCGACGTGACCAACGACATGACGATCGCGCGTGAGGAGATTTTCGGTCCGGTGCTGGTGATGATGCCGTTCGACAGCGAGGACGATGCGGTGAAGATCGCCAATGACACGCCCTACGGTCTTGCGGCTTACGTCCAGTCGCTTGACGAGGAACGCGCGATGCGTGTCGCCCGGAAATTGCGGGCGGGCATGGTTCAGCTCAATGGAGCCAACCGCCCCTCTGGAAGCCCCTTCGGCGGCTACAAACAGTCCGGCAACGGCCGCGAAGGCGGGCCTTGGGGGTTCGAGGAATATCTCGAGGTCAAGGCGATCAGCGGGTGGCCATCGGCCTGATCGTCACAATCGAAGGCGTGTTCCCGTCGTAGCCTGTGTCTGGCGGTCAAATGCCTGGAAGGCGACCTTGATCTTGTTTCCGGTATCGGAACGACCAGGGTCGCCTCTTCCGGCGCGCAGACATGCAAGGCTGTCGGTCAGTGCCGCACCGCGTCCGCCACCGTGAAAACGAGCTTCCGGAATGCCGACATCTCGCGGGCTGGATGCGATCCGCAGGTCTCGGCCAGCGGCGGCGCGTGGTCGAGTTCGCCTTCGGCGATGATGCATCCGTCCTCGACCTTTCCCACATAGGCGACAGGCCGCCCGCAACCCTCGCATCGGGTGACGATTTCCACGTGATCGTCGTAAGCCGCATGAGGATCGAAATCGGACGCGCTTACCTCGATCACGCGCGCCGGCAGTTCCAGATAGGCTTCGATCGGCAAACCAAGCGGCTTCATTTCAGCCGCGTGAAGTGCGAGCTCTTCCACAAGATCCGTCGTCATGAGTCTCTCCACCAGGAGTCAGACTACGCACAAGGCGACAAATCGGACTACGAATTCAACCGCGAATCCTGCCGCAGCGTTACACTTTCGGCTAGGTCGCGACGAATGTGCGGGAAAATTCGGATCATTCTCCGCGCAAAAGGAAGATCAGCGCCTTTGTGCTGTCTGCGCGGTCGGGGTCAGATGGAGATGTAGCCGGCCTTGATCGCGATGGCCAAGGCGTGGGTCTTGTTCCGTGCGCCGAGTTTCTTGCACATGTTCGACGTATGGTAGTTGACCGTATGCGACGAGATGTCGAGCGCTTCGCCGATCTCGCTGGCCGACAGACCCGCCGAAATGAGAATCAGGCACTGTTTCTCGCGATCCGTCAGGATGCTTCGGTCCGTGGTGTGGATGGTGACGTCGTTCGCATGGATCTCGAAGGCCTGCTGGGCGAGATAGCTGAGCTGCATCATCTCGCAATCGGCCAGCGTCTCCCGCTCGCCGCTGAACCGCACGCCGCCGGCCGAACCGTCGCTGCTGCGCACGGGGAAATATGCGATCCTGTCATATCCCGCGCTGACCAGCGACAGGTGAACCTCTTTGTAGTCTTCGTTCTCTTCCGCTTCGGCGATGATGAACTGCCTTGTCATCTGCGGGACGACTGCCATGCGCAATTGCTGAAGAAGCGAATTTCTCCGGATCGCTCCGTTACGGCAATAGCGGTAAAAGAGCTCGGCATCCCAGTTGTTGATTCCGAAGCGAACGGTTTCGCCTGTCACGTCGCCGAATACGAAGCTGGAGAAGAGAAAGGTTTCGAGCCCGTATCCGGGAAGGATGTCCTTGAAGGCCTTGATCAGGTCGTAGTCCGTTTGCGCGGACCGAATGCGTACGCAGTTTTCTTCGAAGAAATTGCAGCGCGGCAATCCAGCTGGAATTGTCATACTTTTCGGCCCGTCATCCCCAAGCATCCAACGATGCGAATCACTTAAAATATTCGTCAGTATGTTTTCTATCGATGTGCTCGGCAAGTTGCCGCAGAGTAGCTGAGCGGAAAATAGATTAGAAATTACAATAAGTTCGAGTGAATGCGCATAGGGCAGGCGCGCATATCGTATCTCGCGCGTTACACTTTGTATCGCGCGATCTTACTCGGGTTTCATTATTCGAACCGCGCTCCAAGAACTTCCCATATGCTTGCGCGCGCGTTTTCGCATCAGCTCGAAACCGGGGTGGATCGTCGGCTATTTCGGCTTCGGAGACGTCCCCCCGTTTCAGGGGGCGCGCGCAACATTTTTATTCTGCGCAATGCGAGGGACAGCAGGCTGTCGGGGTCCGCGCCGCCTCAGTCCTGGGGCGGCTCCCGGTCTATCCCGATGATCTGAAACGGCGCCCAGGCCGAGGGATGGGCGAATGACAGGCGGCCGCCGTCCTGTCCGGTGTCCTCCACGATGTTCCGCATGGCCGAGCGGAAAGCCTGCGCGCGTGTCTGTCCGTCGCGCATCGCCGCCAGGGTTCCGGTCGTCAGCCGTGCCGTCGCGTTGTCCTGAACCTTCCAGTAGGAAACCAAAAGGCTCTGCGCCCCGGCGTAGAAGAAGCCGCGCGCCAGACCGGTCAGGCCGCCGGCGTCAGGCGTTCCGCCGGCCGCCGTGTCGCAGGCCGACAGGATCACCCAGTCCGCCGAAAGCCTCAGCTGTGCCGCCTCCGATGCGGTCAGCAATCCGTCATTCAACGGGCCTTCCGGCGTATCCGGCGGTGTCAGGGCGAGGGCGGGTTCCGCCAGCGTGCCGAAGGTGCCGGCGATCAATCCGTGGGTCGCAAGCAGGATCGTGTCGGCCTGTTCCAACCTGCCGTTTTCCGCTTCCGCGCGCAGCCGCGCCTCGCTTGCGGCCCCGCCGAGCAGCACGGTGCTTTTCTCCGGTCCGTAGAGATCGGCGAGTGTCTCCACCTCGGCGCGCGTGCCGGGCAGGCGCGCCAGCGAGTTCACTCCGGCCGCCCGGCTGTCGGGAGCGGCGCGCAGCGTAAGGCGGGCGTCCGGCAGCGAAGCGTCCGCCGAACCGGAAAACTCCGGATCGCCAAGCGCGAACAGCGTGCCGCTCGAAGGCTGCACGGCTTCCTTGTCGGCGCGTTCGCTGCGCAACATGGAAAGCGTCGGCAGGATGGAAATCGAGTGTTCCAGACCGAGCCATGATGTCCGGCGGAGGTCTTCCGGTTCCGTATTGTCGCCGCTGGGTGGTTCTGTAACCAGCGCATTCAGCGGCAGGCTCAGAAGCGAACCCTGCGGCGAGACGATCCAGTCTTCCTTGCCATCGATCAGCGCGGCAATTTCCTCCGCGCCGAACAGCGCCTCGTAGAGCCTGTGGGCCATCGCCCGGTCATAGCCGGGCACGCGTCGTTTCTGACGCGATGCGGCGGCCCGCGTCCCGCTGCCGCCATCCAGTTGCGCGTGCAGCGTCGCGATCATCCGGGATATCTCGTCGGCGGTCAGTTGAAGCGATGCCCACGCCGCGCCGTCTCGCGTGACAGCCCACGCCAGCCCGGTCTCGTTGCCTTGTCCGGGAAACAGCAGCACCAGCGCCTCGGTCGGTCCGAGAAGGTCCTGGACTTCGGAGAGTTCGAGCGGCGGCGGGGCGACGAGGTCGTAAAAATCGGGGAAGTCGCTGCGGATGCGGCTTTCGCTTGCCTGCACCCTGTCGTCGGCCGCGTCGCGCGCCTTGAACAATTGCCGGCGCAGGGCGGCATCGCCGAGCATCCCCGCGGATGCGAGCTGCACGTCGATCTGGTCGCGTTCGGCGCGCGCCGCGTCCCAGTCGGACACTTCGCCCTTGAGCCCTGCGCGCCCGGCGGCAATGCGGGCCTGCGCGCGCGCCATCGCTTCCGCCGCGCCGTCCATGCTGCGCGACTGGATGGCCGCGAAGGCTTCCGCGCGCAATTTTTCCGCGTTCTCGGTGTTTGCCCGGTCCTGTGCGAGCGCATGTGCCGCGAAGGCGACCATTGCGCCGGCCTTGGCTGAGCTTTCCGCCGCCGTCTCGCGGCCGCTACCCGCCGCGCCTGCCCGCGCGCTCAACACGTCCCGTTCGCCCGCAAGCGCCTTTCGCGCCGCGGCAAGTGCCAGACCCGGTTCGCCGTTCGCCAGCCGCGCGGCCGAAAGCGTCGCGTAGCTGAGCAGCGTTTCGCGATTGAGCGGGCCCAGCACCGCTTCGCGTTCCCGCGCGGCCTGTGCGAGCAGGGTCGCGCCGATGCTCGTCTCGCCTTGCTTGTAGTGCCCGACGCCCGCATTGAAGAGGCTGGTCAGCAAATGCGGATGATCGGCAGGGAGCTGCCGGCGTCGGGTTTCGAGCACTGCATCATATTGCGCGGCCGCGGCGGCGGTATCGCCCAGATAGGACAGCGTCACCGCGAGATTGTTGCGCGCGGTCAGGGTGAAGGTGTTGTCCGGCCCGAATGTCGCCTCGGCCAGGCTCAGCACCTCGCGGTTGAGCGGTTCGGCGGCAGCGGGATCGTCCGCGCGCAGGTAGCTCGCGGCCAGGTTGCCCGCCGCTGTCAGTGTCTCGGGATGCGCTTTTCCAAGCGATTTCGTGGAGAGCGCCAGCACCGATTTCTGATGCTGTATGGCCTCGTCGACGCGGCCGGTTCGCGCCAGCAGGAGGGCGAGATTGCCCGCCGTCGACAAAGTCTCCCTGTCGCTGCTGCCGAGCACGGTCTCCCGCGCATCCAGCGTGGCACGGAACAGGGGTTCGGCCTCGTCATAACGTCCTTGGGCGTCGAGCGTCGTCGCCAGGTTGTGCTGGGCGTCCAGCGTTTCCGGCGCGCGCGGGCCGCGAACGTCCCGGTACCCGGCCAGGGCGTCGCGCTGCAGCGCCTCCGCCTCGCTCAGCCGGCCCAGAGCGGAAAGCGCAAGGCCGAGTTGGCTCATGCTGTGCAGCGAACTCTCATGCGCCGCGCCGAGCGTGTCGATCCGCCGGTCCAGCACCGCCCGATGGATCGTGGCGGCTTCCTCGTAACGCCCGAGATTCGAAAGTGTCGAGGCCATATTGGCGCGTGAGCGGAGCGTTTCGGGGTCGTCCGCTCCGAGCACTTCGGCGCGTGTCTCGGCGACCTCGCGGTCGAGGGCGAGCGCTTCCGCGTAGCGCCCTGCCGTGTTGAGCGCGACGGCCAGATCGTTCAGCGTGATCAGCGTCTCCGGAGCGTCGCGCCCAAGGGCCTGTTCGCGCCGCCTTGCGATATCCTCGTAGAGCGCGATGGAGTCATCGATCCGGCCGCTTTTTCTCAGGAGCAGGGCGAGCTGTTCGCCGAAATTGAGTGTCGTGGCGTCGTCGGGACCGGCCATGCGTGATTGAAGATCGAAGGCACGCTGGCGCAGCGGCAGCGCCTCCGCCGGCCTGTCCTGGTCCGCCAGCACGAGCGACAGCGCATCGAGATTGTAGAGCGCGATTTCGCTGTCACGGCCCGCCGCCCGTTCGTTGAACGACAGCGCTTCGGAAAGGCTGCGTTCCGCCAGCGTAAGGTCGCCCTGCTGAAGCGCATTGACGCCGGTGAAGAACCCGACATAGCCGAGCGCTTCGGTGAACCGCAGCGTCAGCGGATCGTCCGCGCCAAGGCGCTGCCGTGCGATGTTCAGACCCGCCCGGTATTCGGTGGCGGCGCCGTCGAGATCGCCGGTCTCCTCGGCCACTTGCCCGAGAAACAGATGCGTGCCCGCCGTCCAGGAATGGCGCGGGCCCCATGTCGCCTCTTCGAGGGCCAGCAGGTCGCGTGCCGCAGCTCCGGCCGAAGCGAAGTCACCCGCCTCGAAGGCGTCACGCATCGACCGGTCGAGCGCGTCCATCCGCGCTTTCTCGGCAGCGGTCGGTTGGCGGAGGTCGGGGCCTTGCTCAGGTGCTTCCTGTCCGGGGCCTTCGACAGGGGGCGTATCGTCGGCTGTCGCCGGAACGGCCAGCGCGATCGACGCGAGAAGCAGGAGGATCCGAAACTGTATCATGCGCGACGTGTGTCTGTTGTGGGCCCCGGCGACAACGGCGCTGTCGCCATGTCGAGATTGCACCTTTCTCGACCATCAAAATGGCCGGGATTGGGCACGACGGGTGAACAATGCACTATCGCAGCTTCTGGTTGATCCATCCGGTAATCTGGCCCGCCGTCATCGCGCCGGACTGCCGCGCGATTTCGCGGCCGCCGCGATAGAGCAGCAGCGTCGGGATACCGCGAATGCCGAGCCGTCCCGCCACCGCCTGTTCCTCGTCGGAATTCAGCTTGAGGAAACGCACGCGCGGTTCCAGATCGCGCGCGGCCTGCTCGAAGGCGGGCGCCATCATCCGGCACGGGCCGCACCACGGCGCCCAGACATCGACGACGACCGGAATGGAACTGCGGGCGATCTGCTTGTCGAACATCCCGCCCTTCGCCTCCACCGGATGCCCGGTGAAGAGTGGCGCGTGGCAGACGCCGCATTTCGCCTTTTCGGCCGGCTTGTCCGCCTTGACGCGGTTCACCGCGCTGCAGGACGGACAGACGATCTGGACCGCATCGGACATGGACTTCTCCAAAAATGACAGCGTGTCCGAAATGATATCGCGCCAGGCTGCCCGGATATTTGATCCGGGTCAAAGCCCGTCAATCGAGCGCAACAGGACTATTTGGCGGCCGTGTATCCGATGCCGCGTGCCTGGATTCCGCCCGCGCAATCGTCGGCGAGCGAGCCTTCGACGCGGCCGACGGTGACGCTGTGGATGGTGAGGTAACCGTTCTGGAGCGCCCGCAGCTTAAGGAGCAGAAGCGCGCCGTCGCGCGTCGCGGGGACGGGTTGGGCCTTGTCGCGGCAGACCGTCGACGAGAGGTTGGAGAAGCGTTCCGTCTTCTCCGGCACCGTATCGACGATCCGCACCATCGCGGCCTGTTTCAGCGTCGGTCCCTCGCTCGGTCCGTCGGTGGTCGAACTGCAGCCGGCGAGCAGGAGCAGCGGCAGGAAAAATCCGTTCTTCAGGTTTGGCATTGATTCGTCCCGTTCGTCGGCACTGGATAACATGCGCCCGGCCGGGGATTCCAGTCGGTTCGAGGCCCCAGACGCCCCTTCGGCGGGCCGCTATCTACATCACGCAGCCGATCTGCCAGGGCACGAATTCGTTGTCGCCGAGACCGAGGGCCTCGCTCTTGGTTTTCGTCCCGGATGCGACCGCCAGGATCGCGTCGAGGATCTCCTCGCCCTTGGCGGCGACGGACACGCCCTTGTCGATGACCTCGCCGCAATCGATGTCCATGTCGTCGCGCATCGTCTCATAGAGCCGGCTGTTGGTCGCCAGCTTGATCGTCGGCGCGGGTTTCGATCCGAAGGCCGAACCGCGCCCGGTCGTGAAGACGACGACCTGGCAGCCGCTGGCGATCTGGCCGGTCACCGAGACCGGGTCGTAGCCCGGCGAATCCATGAAGTTCAGCCCCGGCTTGGTCACGCTCTCGCCATACATCAGCACGTCGGTCAGCGGGGTCGCGCCGCCCTTGGCCGCCGCGCCGAGCGACTTTTCGAGGATCGTCGTCAGCCCGCCGGCCTTGTTGCCCGGCGACGGGTTGTTGTCCATCGAGCCGCCATTCATCTCGGTGTAGCGTTCCCACCAGCGGATGCGCTCGATCAGCTTGTCCGCCGTTTCGCCATCGGCGGCGCGGCGCAGCAGCAATTGCTCCGCGCCGTAGATTTCGGGCGTTTCCGCCAGCACCGCGCTGGCGCCGAGCCCGGCCAGCATGTCGCTCGCCACGCCGAGCGCAGGGTTGGCGGTGATGCCGGACATGCCGTCCGATCCGCCGCATTGCAGCGCCACGCGCAGCGCCGATGCCGGGATCGTCTCGCGCCGGACGCGGTTCACCTCGGGCAGCAATTCGCGCACTTTCGCGACGATCGTCTCGACGGTCTTCGTCGTGCCGCCGATTTCCTGGATCGTCAGGCCGTGAAAACGCTCCTGGCCGTCCGCGCCGAAGCGCTGGCGCATCCGCGCGACCTGCATCATCTCGCAGCCGAGACCGACGAAGATCGCCGCGCCGACATTGGGGTGAGTGGCGTGGCCCCAGAGCACACGCTGGAGATTTTCCCAGCCGGGTCCTTCCGAGGCCATGCCGCAGCCGGTGCCGTGGCTGAAGGCGACCACGCCGTCGATTTCGGGATAGTCCGCGAGCAGGGGATCGTTGTTGAGAATATCGGCTGCCCGGCGCACCACCGTGGCCGAGCAGTTCACGGTCGCGCACAGCGCGATGAAATTGCGGGTCCCCGCACTGCCGTCGGCGCGCCGATAGCCCGAAAAGCTGCGCGGTGCGATCGCGGGTATGGCGGCGCGCGCCTGGTCGAGGTCCGCGCCGGCCTTGTAGTCCTGGTCGTGCGCGCCGATTGCGCAATTTTGCGTATGGACATGCTGCCCGGCCGCGATCGGCGCGGTCGCATAGCCGATGATCTGGCCGAACTTGATGATCGCCTCGCCCTCGGCAATGTCGCGCCGCGCGATCTTGTGACCGGTCGGCACCATCGCCTCCAGCGGCGATCCGGTGCCGAGCGGCGTATCGCCCGCTGCGGCCCTTGCAGTCAGGATCGCAACTGTATCTTGGGGGTTAAGGACAACCGGTTCCGCCATTCTCGCCTCTGTATCTCGAGCCGGCATGCCGCCGGATTAGACCGGTGGCATATCGCAATTGTGCGGCGACTGCGAGTGCCGTCTGCCGGGCCCGTCGGCGTCAAAGAGCGGTGCGCGCGAGGCGGAGGCGCCACCGCTCTTCGACGGAACCGGCGTGTGCGCCGTATCAGGACGCGTCGGAAAGGCAGGTGCTGAACGACGTGGCGAGACCGCGGATCACCTCGAAGTAGAGATCCGGTCCGGCCTCGATGGCGGCGCCAAGCGGATCGAGCGTGCCGGAACGCGCATCGGTGCCTTCGGTGACGACCGACACCAGTTTCGGCTCGAACTGCGGTTCGCCGAAGACACAGGTGGCATTCAGTTCCTGCACCTTCTCGCGGATATCGCGAAGCCGGTCTGCGCCCGGCATCACTTCCGGCGACACGGTGATCGATCCGGCCGCCGAGAGCCCGAAGCGGTGTTCGAAATACTGGTAACCGTCGTGGAAAACGATGAAGCCCTTGTCCTTGACCGGTTCGAGTTGCGCCTCGATCTCCGTCGTCAAGGCGTCGAGGCGATCTTCGAGCGCGGCCTCGTTCTTCTCGTAGAGCGCTGCATTGTCCGGATCGGCCTCGGCCAGCGCTTCCGCGATCTCGTGCGCCATCGCTTTCGCGTTCATCGGGTCGAGCCACAGATGCATATCGACGGACCCATGGTCGTGATCGTCGTCTGCATGGTCATCATGGTCGTCATCGTCATGATCGTCGGCATGGTTGTGATCGTCATCGTCATCATGATCGTCGTCGTCATGCACATGTTTCTCGAACGAGCCGCCGGCGCGGAAATCGAGCGTCTCCAAGCCGTGCGCATGGAACAGTTCGACAGCTTTCGCATCGCCGCCGATGGTCTCGATCGGCTTTTCGAGGAAGGGTTCCAGATCCTCGCCGATCCAGAAGATCAGGTCGGCATCCTGGAGGGCGGAGGCCTGCGACGGCTTCAGGCTGTAGGTATGGGGAGATCCGGCTCCCTCGACGATGAGCGACGGCTCTCCGGCGCCTTCCATGATGGCGGCGACCAGGGAGTGAACCGGTTTGATCGAGGCGATCACCTTCACGTCGGCTTGGGCGGATACGGCCAGTGCCGGCAGGACAACGGAGGCGAGCAGGAGGGTCTGGCGGGTTTTCATCGGATGATCCAGTTCGGGGTTGGTACTTGTTTGCGTGATGTTATATCATTACATCGTAATATCCGTTACCCTGAGATTGACGAGCGCGTCAAGCCGGGCGAAACGAGAGACCGAACGGAAAGACGATCGTGTTGCAGTCACCGCAAACCCTGGTTCGCCTTCAGGAGGCCGGCGTGGAACGCGCCGGACGCTGGCTGGTGCGCGATATCGACCTCGAAGTGGAGCGTGGCGAAATCGTTACGCTGATCGGTCCGAACGGGTCCGGCAAATCGACCACCGCCCGCATGGCGCTCGGCATCATCGCGCCCAGCGAGGGAACGGCATGGCGCGCCCCGCGGCTGAAGGTCGGCTATGTGCCGCAGAAACTGGCGGTCGACTGGACACTGCCGCTGACCGTTGACCGGTTCCTGTCGCTCACCAATCCGCTGACGGCGGAGGAAAAGGCATCCGCCCTCGAAAGCACCGGCATCGCCCATCTTGCCAGAGCCGAGATCCGCAACCTGTCGGGCGGCGAATTCCAGCGCACGATGCTCGCCCGCGCCGTCGCGCGGCGGCCCGACCTGCTGGTTCTCGACGAGCCGGTGCAGGGTGTCGATTTCTCGGGCGAGATCGCGCTTTACGAACTGATTTCCAGTATCCGCACCAATCTTCATTGCGGCATCCTGATGATCTCGCACGACCTCCACGTCGTCATGGCGGCCACCGACCGCGTGATTTGTCTCAATGGGCATGTCTGCTGCCACGGAACGCCCCAGGTCGTCGCCGAAAGCGCCGAATACCGGCAGTTGTTCGGCGCGCGCGGCGCGTCCCAACTCGCCGTTTACCAGCACCATCACGACCACACCCATCTGCCCGACGGGCGGGTCCGCCATTCCGACGGCACGGTGACAGCGCATTGCCATCCCGATGACGGCCACCACCATCACGACGGCGAGCATGATCACGGCGACGCGAAGCCGGGCGATGAAGGAAATGCATCCGATGCTCGATGATTTCTTCGTCCGCGCGATTGTCGCCGGGGCCGGCGTTGCGCTGGTCACGGGTCCGCTCGGCTGCTTCATCGTCTGGCGGCGGCTCGCCTATTTCGGCGATACGCTCTCGCACGCCGCGCTGCTCGGCGTCGCCATGGCCTTCCTGCTCGAAATCGACGTCACGCTCGCGGTCTTCGTCGTCTCTGTCCTCGTCGCGCTGTCGCTTCTGTGGCTGCAGCGCCGCGCCGGCCTGTCCTCCGACGCGCTGCTCGGCCTGCTGTCGCACTCGGCGCTGGCGCTCGGACTCGTCGCGCTCGCCTTCATGACATGGGTGCGCATCGACCTGATGGGGCTGCTCTTCGGCGACATCCTCGCCGTTTCCCGGTCGGACATCGCCGCGATCTATGCCGGCGGGGCGTTCGTCCTCGCGGTGCTGGCCGTGATCTGGAAACCGCTTTTCGCCGCGACCGTCAGTCCGGAACTGGCCGCCGCCGAGGGCATGCACCCGGCGCGCGCCAATCTGGTTTTCATGCTGTTGCTGGCGATCGTCGTGGCGATCGCCATGAAGATCGTCGGCGTATTGCTGATCACCGCGCTGCTGATCGTGCCGGCCGCCACGGCCCGTCGTTTTGCATCCGGACCCGAACAGATGGCCGCGCTTTCGGCGGTCTTCGGCATCCTTGCGGTCATCGGCGGTTTGTTCGGCTCGTTGAAATGGGATACGCCGTCCGGACCGACGATCGTGGTCGCGGCAATGGTCCTGTTCATCCTGGGCCTGACGCCGATCGCGACACTGGCGACGCGTGGGGGCGGCGGAAAATGAGCGGACACCATCACCATCATGGCGACAAGCCGGATCTGACGCGCAATCAGGCGCTTGTCTTCGGTGCGCTGGAGACGGCGGACGGACCGCTCACCGCCTACAACATTCTCGACCGCCTCAACGGCGAGGGCCTGCGCGCGCCGCTTCAGGTCTACCGCGCGCTCGAAAAGCTGCTTGATCTCGGCATTGTCCATCGCCTCGAAAGCCTGAACGCCTTCGTGGCCTGCACCCATCCCGGCTGCGAAGGCCACGCGACCGTCGCCTTTGCGATCTGCGATAATTGCGGCTCCGTCGCCGAAATTACCGACGAATCCCTTGCCGGCGCGCTCGACACCATCACGCGAAATGCCGGTTTCAAGCCGCGCAAAACGACCGTCGAGATGCGCGGCCTCTGCCTCGCCTGCCAGCAGGCCGCATAAGGCGTCGCCGGCCGAGGTGTTTCACGCGCCCGCGCCGTCCTCCGGATATTCCGTCACCGTGCCCGCCGCGTTGTCGATGATCATGAAGGCGTCGAAATAGTCGATCGTGGGGCGCGTGCCGATGCGCTTTTCCGCCTGCTGCAGCCACTCTTCGCTATGGGCCGCTTCGGCGGCGGCGCGCGAGGTCCAGAAATAGATACCCTTCAGCGTGGTGCGGTCGTCGCTCCATACGAAGTGCTTGCGAACCAATTCCTTTTCGGCCTGCCAACGGGCCACGACATGGCGTGCATCCTCGATGACCGCCTCCCGGCTCGCGCCTGCCGGCGACGGAAAGGTGACGATTTCGCAGATCATGAAGTCCTCCTGTTTGCGGGACCCGTTTCGCCGGGTGCCTTTCGGTGTGCTGCCTCCACACTCTGGCGCGCAAACGAGCGGTTTGCCGATAATTTACGCAACCTTTTTTGCGCCTTGCCCGTTGGCCATGCAGATGCCCACTTGCGTATTATGCGCAAAAACATAGTCTTGGAAGAATGGATAAAGCGGAAAGTATCTTCGATGAGATGCTGCTCGGTGACGACAATGCGCGATCACCCTATGGCGAATATCACGACTGGTTTGTAGCCGAAGACCCGACTCGGCTGCATCACAAGTCCCGGGAAGCTGAGACGTTTTTCCGCCGGACCGGCATCACCTTCAACGTTTACGGTCAGGAAGAGGCTGCCGAGCGGCTGATCCCCTTCGACATCGTGCCGCGAATTATTTCGGGGCGCGAATGGGCGCGCCTGTCGCGCGGCATCGAGCAGCGTGTGCGCGCCATCAACGCCTTTCTCTACGATATCTATCACCGCCAGGAGATCCTGCGTGCCGGGCGCGTTCCGGCCGAACTGATCGCCCAGAACGACGCGTTCCTGCCGAAGATGATCGGTGTCGCGCCGCCGGCGAATATCTACACCCACATCGTCGGCACGGACATCGTGCGTACCGGCGAGGACCAGTTCTACGTGCTGGAAGACAATGCACGCACGCCGTCCGGCGTCTCCTACATGCTGGAAAACCGGGAATCGATGCTGCAGATGTTCCCGGAACTGTTCTCCCGTATCCGGGTCCAGCCGGTCAGCGACTACCCGAAAAACCTGCGCCGCTCGTTGGCGGCCTGCGCACCGCCGGCCTGTTCCGGCAAGCCGGTAATCGCCGTCCTGACGCCCGGCATCCACAATTCGGCCTATTTCGAACACGCCTTCCTCGCCGACCAGATGGGCGCGGAGCTCGTCGAGGGGCACGATCTGCGCGTGATCGACGGGCGCATCGCGATGCGTACCACGCGCGGCTACACCCCGATCGACGTCATCTATCGACGCATCGACGACGATTTCCTCGATCCGCTGAATTTCAATCCGCAGTCGCTTCTCGGCGTGCCTGGCATCATGGATGTCTACCGCTCCGGCGGAATCACCATCGCCAATGCGCCGGGCACCGGCATCGCCGACGACAAGGCGATCTATTCCTACATGCCCGATATCGTCGAGTTCTACACCGGCGAGAGCGCAATCCTGAAGAACGTGCCGACCTGGCGCTGTTCCGACGAGGATTCGCTGGCCTATGTGCTCGAACATCTCCACGAACTCGTCGTGAAAGAGGTTCACGGTTCGGGCGGCTACGGCATGCTGGTCGGTCCGGCGGCCTCGAAACGCGAGATCGCGGCGTTCCGCGACAAACTCAAGGCAAAACCGGGCAACTATATCGCCCAGCCGACATTGTCTCTCTCGACGGTTCCGATCCTGACCAAGAAGGGGCTGGCGCCGCGCCACGTCGATCTCCGGCCCTTCGTGCTGGTATCGCCGCTCGGCATCAACATCACGCCCGGCGGGTTGACCCGCGTGGCGCTCAAGAAGGGCTCGCTGGTCGTCAATTCGAGCCAGGGGGGCGGCACCAAGGACACCTGGGTGTTGGAGGAGTAGGGAGAGCATGCTCGGTAAGACCGCTGGCGGACTGTACTGGATGTTCCGCTACCTGGAGCGCAGCGAAAACAATGCGCGCCTCTTGGAGGCGGGTTTTCGAATCGCGCTGACCCGCTCGGCGGCCGCCGAGGACGAATGGATGTCCGTCATCCAGACGGCGGGTGTGCAGACAGGTTTTCTCGAACGCCACGATACGGCCGACTCCTCGACCGTCACCGACTACCTACTGCGCGACAAGACCAACCCGTCGAGCGTCATTTCGGTGATCGAAGCATCGCGCAACAATGCCCGCCTCGTGCGCACCGCGCTGACGCGGGAGGTCTGGGAAGCGACCAACGAATGCTGGCTGACGCTGAAAGACGCGCTGGCCCGCCCCGTTCGCGATCGCGAATTGCCCGAAGTCCTTGGCCTCATCCGCCAGCAGAGCGCGCTCGTGCGCGCCGCGCTTCATGGCACGATGCTGCGCAACGACATTTACGACTTCGCCCGTATCGGCACGTTCCTGGAACGCGCCGACAACACCGCCCGCATTCTGGACGTGAAATACTACGTCCTGCTGCCCTCGGTCATGCATGTCGGCTCGTCGCTCGACAATGTGCAGTGGGAAACGATCCTGCGATCCGTCTCCGCGCAACGCGCCTATCGCTGGCTGCATGGCGGAGACATCAATTCGCGCGGTATCGCAGAGTTCCTGATAAGCGACCGCCGCCTGCCGCGCTCGCTCGTCTTCTGCTATACGAAGATCGTCGACAACCTGGCCTATCTCGCCGAGGATTACGGCGTGCGCGAAGAGTGTCACGTCAAGGCGGACGAGGTCCTGGGGCGTCTGCGCGGGCATACGATCGAAACGATATTCGAGCAGGGATTGCACGAATTTCTGGAGGAGTTCATCCGTGACAACAACGCGCTGGCCGGACAGATCGAGCAGGATTACCGTTTTTACGGATAGACCATGCGGCTGACGATCTCCCATACGACCCGATATTACTACGAGGAGCCGGTCCACTATGCGCTCCAGCAACTGCGCCTGACGCCCAAATCGCGCGCCGGCCAGAAGATCGTGGAGTGGGACATCGACATCGATGGCGGCA
This sequence comes from Oricola indica, assembly GCF_965227485.1. Taxonomy (NCBI): domain Bacteria; kingdom Pseudomonadati; phylum Pseudomonadota; class Alphaproteobacteria; order Hyphomicrobiales; family Ahrensiaceae; genus Oricola; species Oricola indica. The sequence goes on along the minus strand of NZ_OZ245747.1, from coordinate 4,477,012 downwards.
CCAAGCAGCTGGAGTATGACGACCAGCACAACAATCACGTGTCGCTGATCGGCTTCGATGACGGGCGAACCGAAGTAACCATCCGCTGCAACGGCGTGGTCGAGACCACGGACATGTCCGGCATCATCGGAACGCATGGCGGCTTTGCGCCGCTCTGGCTGTTCATGCGGCCGACGCCGCTGACGCGCGCCGGCAACAATGTGCGCAAGCTGGTCAAGGCGGCCGGCGGCGATTTCGAGGGTGATATCGAACGGCTGCACGCCCTGTCGTCCACGATCGCGGAGACCGTGACCTACGAGATCGGCACGTCGCATTCCGCCACCACGGCGGAAGAATCGCTCGATGCGGGGCACGGCGTCTGTCAGGACCACGCTCATATCTTCATCGCGGCGGCGCGCTCCATGGGATATCCCGCGCGCTATGTCAGCGGATATCTGTTGATGGACGATCGCATCGACCAGGACGCCAGCCACGCCTGGGCAGAGGCGCATATCGACGGAGTGGGTTGGGTCGGGTTCGATATCTCCAACGGAATTTCGCCCGACGAACGCTATGTTCGCGTCGCCACGGGCCTCGATTATTTCGAGGCTGCGCCCGTTTCGGGCATGAGACTTGGGCATGGCGATGAAAGCATGGTTGTAAGTCTGCAGGTGCAGCAATAGATTTCAGTCGATTCGGGCTGGAACCTGCCACATGACCTATTGCGTCGGCCTGCGCCTTTCGAAAGGCCTTGTCTTCATGTCCGACACCCGCACTAATGCGGGCGTCGACAACGTCTCCATTTTTCGGAAGATGTTTTCCTGGTCAGTCCCGGGCGAGCGTGTGCTGATGCTCATGACGGCGGGCAATCTGGCCACGACGCAGTCGGTGGTCAGCCTGCTCGACGAGCGGTCCAAGGCGCCGCAGGACCGAAATCCCTCGATCCTCGAAACGCCGTCCATGTTCCAGACCGCGCGTCAGGTCGGTGAGACGCTGCGCGAGGTTATCCAGGCGAATGCGATGACCGGCCAGACGGCCGATTCGTCCTTCAACGCCACGCTGATCCTCGGCGGCCAGATCCGCGGGTCTGAACCGCGCCTGTTCATGATCTACCCGGAAGGCAATTTCATCGAGGCCAATGGCGACACGCCGTATTTCCAGATCGGCGAGACCAAATACGGCCGCCCGATCCTCGTTCGCGCCTATGATCCGGATCTCTCCTTCGAGGACGCCGCCAAGCTGCTTCTCGTGTCCTTCGATTCCACCGTCAAGGCCAACCTGTCGGTTGGCCTGCCGCTCGATTTGCAGGTCTACGAGGCCGGCAGCTTTCGCCTTGGCAAAAGTGAGCGCATCACCGCGGACGACCCCTATTACCAGACGATTTCGACCAGTTGGGGCGAGGCCCTGACACAGGCGCTCAACTCCTTGCCCGATTTCGAGTTCACCAGCGAACCGGCGGCGCCGCGTTAATCCTGACACTTAACCGCAGGCCTCCAAACCGCTTGCGCGCGCTTGCGGAGTAGGCTTTAAAACCCGTCAGCTTTCCGGGCAAAGGTTGCGGAACCACCGCACCGCCGGAACTGCGAAAGTTAGGGAGTAATATTACAATGAGAAAGACTCTTCTTGCCGCGGCAAGCATTCTGGCTCTGTCCGCGACCGCTCAGGCCGAAGTGAAAATGGGCGTCATCCTCGGTTTCACCGGGCCGATCGAATCGCTGACGCCCGACATGGCCGCCGGCGCGGAAATCGCGATGAAGGAGGCTTCCGATTCCGGCAAGTTCCTCGATGGTGAGACGGTCACCGCAGTGCGTGCCGACTCCACCTGCATCGATGCAGCCGCCGCGTCCGCCGCTGCCGAGCGCCTCATCACCTCCGACGGCGTTGTCTCGCTGATGGGCCCGGATTGCTCGGGCGTGACCACCGCCGTGGCGAACAATGTCGCCATTCCGAATGGCGTGTTGCTCATTTCGCCGTCCGCGACCTCGCCGGCGCTTTCGACGATCGATGACAATGGCCTGTTCTTCCGCACTGCGCCGTCCGATGCCCGTCAGGGCGAGGTCCTCGCCGATGTTGCGATGGAGCAGGGCATCAAGTCGATCGCCATCACCTACACCAACAACGACTACGGCAAGGGCCTGTCCGATGCCTTCAAGGCCGCCTTCGAGGCGATTGGCGGCGAAGTCACGATTTCCGTTCCCCATGAGGACGGCAAGGGCGACTACTCGGCTGATGTCGGCGCTCTGGCGTCTGCCGGCGGCGACGCCCTCGCGGTTCTCGGCTATGTCGACCAGGGTGGCCGTGGCATCATGCAGGCCGCTATCGACACCGGCGCATTCGACACGTTCGCGCTTGGCGACGGCATGATCGGCGACTCGCTGCTCGACCTGCCGGGCCTCGACGCCGCCAAGGTGTTCGGCACCGCCGCTGGTTCCGAGTCCGACGCGGCAGGCAAATACGCCGAGATGGCCGCAGCGGCGGGCGTCACGGGAAGCGGCCCCTACCAGGGTGAGAGCTACGATGCCGCGGCGCTGATGATCCTCGCGATCCAGAAAGCCGGTTCCGCTGACCGCGGCGCGCTTGCCGGCAACATCATGGACATCGCGAATGCGCCGGGCGAACAGATCGGCCCCGGCGAACTCGGCAAGGCGCTCGAACTCGTCGCCGCCGGCACCGATATCGACTACCAGGGCGCAACCGGCGTCGAGTTCACCGATGTCGGCGAGGCGCTTGGTTCCTACAAGGAACTGGCCATCGAAGACGGTGCCTGGAAGACGGTCGCGGTACGCTAAGCCGCTTCACGGTTACAAACGAAACGAAGCCCCGGGTCGCATCGCGGTCCGGGGTTTTTCTTTGCCGCTTTCAGCCGAAGTCGTCCGCCGCCGTGCCTGAATCAGCGTCGGCGATTCGCCTTTCTCGCCTGTCACATGGATTTCATAATCCTCTGAAGCATTTTTTATTCCGCGAAAGGCAGATTTTCGCGAGATGAAAACCGGCTGATCGTGGCGCTCGGCCGAACTGCCGAGCGATAAAAATAACTCTTTGAAAATAATGCCGAAATGAGAGCGTCGCGGCTCATCGTCAATCTGACTTGCCGCCCTCAATGAGCCCGAGCCGCGTCGGCATCTCGCATTCTCTGCGTGCCCGCCCTGTGGAAAAACTGCAAAATACTTGTTAGCTTTTGTGTAGCCGGCTCACAATGCCGAGGTCCGAAAACCTTCGTTTTTTGGTTCTGGATCGGAGCGTTTCGGACTGCTGGATGCGCCGCGAAAACCTGACACGGGCCGGTTCGCTTTCGCTTCGCGCATGACTGCTTGGACAGGCAAGGAGGGCATCGAAGAAGAACATGAAGCACACTCTGATGACACTTGCGGGCGTCGCCATTGCGCTCTCGCTGACAGGCGTGGCCCGGGCAGGCGGCGATTATGTCGTTCTCTCCCATCCCGAGGCCATCGACGGCAGGACGATCGTCGCGGATGACGGCCGGCGCTTTCGCCTGCACGCGATCGACGCGCCTGACCTGGAACAGCAATGCCTCGGTGCCGACGGCGCGGAATATTCCTGCGGCGAGCAGGCCCGAACCGCGCTCGCCGGCATGGTCGATGGCATACTCACCTGCGATCTGGTGGAAAGCGATGCCGCCGATGGCGGCCCGGTCCGCTGCCAGGACTTCGCCGGCCGCGACATCGGCTCGCGCCTGATTTCCGCCGGATGGGCGCTGCCCGACCGCTCGATCGGTCTCGACTACGTCTGGGATGAAATGGAAGCGGAGGCCCGTTCGCGTGGCATGTGGCAGGGACGGTTCGTCCTGCCCGAACGCTGGCGGGCGGGGTCGCGCCTTTGAGATGAAACGAAAAGGCCGGCGCATCCGCCGGCCTTGTTCGATCGGGAAGCGCGCTAGCTGTGGCGCACCTTCTCCGGCAGGATCCCGCGCGGCGAGAATCGCATCACGATCAGCAGCACAAGGCCCATCACGAACAGCCGGAACGGCGCGGCGATGTCCTGCAGATGCCTGTAGAGCGGCGTCTCCGGATCCATGTTGGCGCTGAGCATCTCGACGATAAAGCGCCCGGCCGGCTCCGCCTCGACCCAGATGAACCAGATCAGGAAACCGCCGATCACGGCGCCCAGATTGTTGCCGGAGCCGCCGACGATCACCATAACCCAGACCAGGAAGGTGAAGCGCAGCGGGTTGTAGGTGCCCGGCGTGAACTGCCCGTCCAGCGTCGTCATCATCGCGCCGGCAATCCCGATGATCGCCGATCCCAGAACAAAGATCTGCAGATGGCGCGCCTTGATGTCCTTGCCCATCGCCGCGGCCGCTTCCTCGTTGTCGCGAATGGCGCGCATCATCCGCCCCCAGGGCGAGTTCAGGGCCCGCACGCACAGCGCCAGGATGATCAGCAGAACAACCGTGAAAAGCCCCGCATAGGCGATCTTCACGAAGGCGCTGGACGCCTCGATCAGCAATTGGCGCAGCATCGATTCGCGCGCCGCCGCGTCGGCCGCCGTCGCCAGCGTATCCGCATGGAACCGGCTGACGAGGTCGATGAACCACGGAGTCTGCTGCAGGTCGATCTCGTAGGGGACAGGGCGCTTCAACCCGGTGACGTTCTTGACGCCGCGCGCCAGCCAGTCCTCGTTCTTCAGGACGGCGATCACGATCTCCGAGATGCCCAGCGTCGCGATGGCGAGATAATCGGATCTGAGCCCGAGCGCCACCTTGCCGATCAGCCAGGCGACGGCCGCCGCAAAGATGCCGCCGACGATCCACGATGCCATGATCGGCAAGCCCAGCCCGCCGATGAAGCCGGTCCGTGCCGGATCCACCGCTTCCACGGCCGACACCGCCTCGCCGAAGACCGGACGCAGGATGATGTAGCCCGCGACCACGATGACGAAGATCGTGAAGGAGCGCAGCTTGCCCTTCAAGTTCGCCGCGACGAATGCCGTCGTCGCGATGATCGCGACCACGATGACCGCCGAGAGCGTCAGCCCGCGCCCGCCGGCGTTCAGCGCTTCCCATACCGGCGGATGCGACACCACCACGGCGGCGAGGCCGCCCAGTGCGGTAAACGCCATCACGCCCGCATTGAAGAGGCCCGCATAGCCCCATTGCAGGTTCAGCCCCATCGCCATCAGCGCCGAGACCAGGCTCATATTCACGATGGCGAGCGCGACGGACCAGGATTGTCCTAACCCCACCGCGGCAATCGCCGCGGCCATGGCGAGGAAGACCAGCGGTGCGCGCCACGGGCTCTGCCGTTTCTGCACGATGGCGGTCGGCATCGGCGCGGAGGTCTTTTCCGCGTCGGTCTTTTCGGGTCCGGTGTTCAGGCTTGTGTCGGTCATAGCACCTTCCCCTTGAAGATACCGGTCGGGCGGATCAGCAGCACGACGACCAGGATGATGAAGGAAATGGCGAATTTGTAGTCCGTTCCGAGGAACTGCACGAGACCCGAAGGCGCAAGATCGTCGGGCAGCAGATAGGTGCCGAACTTCTTGTAGGCGTAGGTCAGCATCACCTCGGAAAAGGCGATGATGTAGCCGCCCACCACAGCGCCGATCGGTTGGCCGATGCCGCCGACGATCGCCGACGCGAAGATCGGCAGTAGCAATTGCAGATAGGTGAACGGCTTGAAGCTCTTGTCGAGGCCGTAGAGCGTGCCGGCGATGGTGGCGAGCACCGCCGCGATGATCCACGTGATCATCACGATCCGGTCCGGATTGATCCCCGACAGCAACGCAAGGTCCTCATTGTCGGAATAGGCGCGCATCGCCTTGCCGGTGCGCGTCCGGTTCAGGAAGATGAACAGCGCGGTGACCACGATCAGGGTGACGACGACGGTGATCGCCTGCGTCGTCTGGATCGCCAGACCCTCGTCGAGCCCGCTCCATTTCTTGAAATCGAGCGCCCGCACCACGAAGCGTTCGCCGTCCGTGAAACGGCGGTCCTCGGTGCCCATGATGAAACGCACGATGGCGCTGAGCATGAACATCACGCCCACCGACGCGATGACGAGCACCACCGGTGCGGCCTTCCGCTTGCGGTAGAAGGAGAACACCGACTTGTCGATCAGGATCGCCGCCACCGCGGTAACGATGATCGCCGGCACCAGCGCCAGCAGCGCCGTCGGCAGCACGCCGAAGGTGATGCCTTGCGCCTGCAACGCCCAGGTGAACAGGATGGTCATCGTCGTGCCGAAGGCCATCAGGTCGCCATGGGCGAAGTTGGCGAAGCGCAGGATGCCGAACACGAGCGTCACGCCGAGCGCGCCCAGCGCCAGCTGCGAGCCATAGGCGAGGGCGGGCACGAAGACGAAATTCGTCATCAGGGTCAGCGCGTTGAGAATGTCGATTGTCTCCGGCATGACCTATCCACCCAGGAATGATTTGCGCACTTCGGGATTGGCCAGCAATTCGTGGCCGGTTCCGGTGCGCCAGTTTTCGCCGCCGACCAGCACATAGCCGCGATCGGCGATATTGAGCGCCTGGCGCGCGTTCTGCTCCACCATCAGGATAGCGAGGCCGGTATCGCGCACTTCGAGGATACGGTCGAACAGTTCGTCCATGACGATCGGCGAAACGCCCGCCGTCGGTTCGTCGAGCATCAGCACGGTCGGCCGTGTCATCAGCGCGCGGCCCACCGCCACCTGCTGGCGCTGGCCGCCCGACAGTTCGCCGGCCGGCTGCCGTCGCTTTTCCTTGAGGATCGGGAACAGCGTATAGACCTGTTCCATTGTCGCGCGAATGTCGTCGCGGCGCAGATAGGCGCCCATTTCGAGGTTTTCCTCGACGCTCATCGAGGTGAAGACATTGTTGGTCTGCGGCACGAAGGCGATGCCCTCGGCGACGCGCGCCTGCGGCGTTAGCTTCGTGATTTCCTTGCCGTCGAGCACGACCCGGCCGAGCCGCAGTTGCAGCATGCCAAGCATCGCCTTCATCGCGGTCGATTTGCCGGCGCCGTTGGGGCCGACGATAACGGCGATCTCGCCTTTCTCGACCCCGACCGTACAGTCCTTGAGAATGTCCGCGCCGCCATAGCCGCCGGTCATGCTTTCTCCGATGAGATACATCAGGCGTCGGCCTCCGTGTCACCGGTTTCAAGCGCTTGCGTCTGGCCCGGCGTCTTGTTCTTGAGGCCGCGGCCCAGATAGGCCTCGATCACCGCCTCGTTGTTCTTGACCTCTTCCGCCGTTCCTTCGGCCAGCACGGTGCCCTCGGCCATCACGATCACCGGGTCGCAGAGCCTGCCGATGAAATCCATGTCGTGCTCGATCATGCAGAACGTGTAGCCGCGTTCGCGGTTGAGCCGCACGATGGCGTCGCCGATCTCCGCCAGCAGGGTGCGGTTGACGCCGGCGCCCACTTCGTCGAGCAGCACCACCTTGGCGTCCGCCATCATGGTGCGGCCGAGTTCGATGAGCTTCTTCTGCCCGCCCGAGAGATTGCCCGCCAGTTCCTGCGCGACATGCCCGAGATTGAGGAAGTCGATCACTTCCATTGCGCGCTGGCGGATCTCGATTTCCTGCCGCTTGACCTCGCCAAAGCTGAACCAGCTCGAAACCAGGCTCTCGCCGAGTTGGTGGTCCGGAACCATCATCAGGTTTTCCAGCACGGTCAGCGTCGAGAACTCATGCGCCAACTGGAAGGTGCGCAGCAGGCCCTTCTTGAACAGCAGATGCGGCGGCAGGCCCGAAACGTCCTCGCCGTCGAGAAGAATCTGTCCGCTCGTCGGAGAAAGGTTTCCGGCAATGATGTTGAAGAGCGTCGTCTTGCCGGCGCCGTTCGGACCGATCAAGCCGGTGATCGACCCTTTTTCGATTTTCAGCGACGCGTTGTCGACGGCGCGAACGCCACCGAACAGCTTGTACACGGATTTGACTTCGATCATGACGTCCCGGACCACTGATTTCCGGCGTCTCAAGCACTTCCAACCGCGAAAGGCAATATTCTCCTGCGTTTCACGCCGGTTTTGCCCCTAAAGATCAATGGAACCGACGGGTTTACCGGGTTTTGCGCGTCATCCGGCCGAACCGGCGCGCAGGGCGACGGCGTGACGGACGAGTTCGGCGTTGTCCGGTGTCATCTGACCGTCGGGGAGGAGCCTCCCGTCCTCGAGGCCGATCCGTGTCGACCAGCGGCGCTCGAACGCATGTTCGGCAAGGGGCCACATCATCGCGTCGATACCATGCAGCAGGATCGGCTTTCCAACGACGTTCCTGTCGAGGATTTTCGAAATCCGATCGGTCGCGGCGAAGGCCGGGCCGGCTTCCTGTTCTTCGATCTCGATCAGGACGCGCAGAACAGGCGGTTGACCGCGCAGGCCGACGAAGCGCTCGGCATCCTCGGCTGTCGCCAGTCCGGCCTCGATACCGACACCGCGGCTTGCCAGGATTCGCATGATTTCCGGCGCATCCGGCTCGCACAGATTCACGGAGGCGTAGTCCGGCAGCACCGTCCAGCTTTCGAGTGCGGCACGCGTTCGGTCCCGGTCCTGCTCGATCCATTCTCCGGTCGATACGCCGATCAGCGTGCCGGGGCAGGCGGCGCGCAGCGCGGCCACGGTCTTATCGACCGCGAACAGGCTTTCCAGCCCGTTTGCATCGCGCGGATGGACATGAAGTTCCGCCGCGCCGGCGTCTATGCATTGCACGGCGTCGCGCGCGACCGCCGAAGCGTCGAATGGCAGTTTCGGGTGAAAATCGGCCGGGCGCGCTCCGTTGAGGCAAGCCTGCACGATCATCGTCAGCCCCCGAGTTCCACCGAACGCTTGCGCGCGGCCTCGACCGCTTCTGTCATGAGCTTCGTCAGCCTGTCTTCGCCCATCAGGACGGAGAGGGCCGCGGCGGTGGTGCCGCCCGGGCTGGTTACCTGTTCGCGCAGCGTGCCCGGTTCCACGCCGCTCTGCTTCTGGTAGACGGCCGCGCCGTAGATCGTCTGTCCGGCGAGAAGGGCGGCCAGGTCGTCCGGCAATCCGGCGGTCTTCGCCGCCTCGGTCAGCGCCTCGATCATGTGGAACAGATAGGCGGGGCCCGAGCCGGAAACGGCCGTCACCGCATCCATCAGCGCCTCGTCTTCGACCACCGCGGTCTCGCCGCTCGCCGCCATCAGGTTTTGAGCGAAATCGAGCTGCTCCCCGCGCGTCGCCTTGTTGGCGCAGAGGACCATCATGCCCGCGCCGACGGCAGCCGGCGTGTTCGGCATGACGCGGATGACGGCAGTTTGCGGACCGAAGGCCTTTTCGAACCGGTCGATGGTGATGCCCGCCGCAACGCTGACGATCGCCGCGCCCTCGGCGGCGAGGCCGGCATAGGCCGGCAGCACGGAATCCATGACCTGCGGCTTGACCGCCATGATGATCAGCGCCGGCGCGAGGTTGTCCGGCAGATCCTCGGCCGATGCGACGGCAATCGCGCCGAGCCCGGCGGCGCGGTCGCAAAGCGCATCGTTGGGTTCGACGACAAACGCATCGTCGGCCGCCAGTTTCTTCGATTGAAGCCAGCCCTGAAGCATGGCGAATCCCATGTTTCCGCAGCCGGCGAGCACGACGCGTCCGTTTGTCGACATGATCTCTCGTCCCTTTTCCTGTGTCCGGGATAACGGCGCTGCCGTGCGCGCGCAAGCTGGCTTTGTCGGCAAATCCGGCGGGTGCGGTCGCGTCCCAACCGTGTTATCGCTCGCCGGTCAACGGGAACCGTCATGCATCTTGTCTTCGCCACGCCTGTCCTGCCCGCCGCTTCGCCGGACAGCATCTCCGGCATGGCCGGCCGCGCGATCGTCGATGGCCTGCAGCGCGCCGGCGTCCGGGTCACGCGGCTTGGCTATTCAAGGGTCGGCGCGCCTTCGCCCGGAGACGATGCGGTCAGCCTTGGCGAAATCGGCGGGATCGACGAGCTTTCCCTGCGTCCGGGCACGCTCCTGACCGCGATGTCTCGCGGCATGCCGCTTTCCTCCGCCGCATTGCGTATCGCGCCTGACGCCGAGCTGCGCGCCGCGTTGGAGGCCCTGGGCCCCTCCGACGGTATCGTCCTCGACGGCGTCGCCCTTGCCGGCGCGTATCCGTTGCTCGCGAAAAAGCCCTTCATGTTGCTGCCGGGCGATGTCGGGGAACGACCTTTCTTCGGCGAGGAAAACGCCGTTCCGGCTTTTCTCCGCCGTCTCCTTGTCGCCCGTGAAGCGAAGGCGCTGGACGCGCTCGAACGAAAACTGGCCGCCGACGCACGATATGTGCTGACCCCGTCCGGGGAAGACGGCGAGCGTCTCGGTCTCGATGCGGACCGCTCCGGCATTCTGCCGCCCGTCGGCGCGCCGCCCGAACCGTCGGGTCTTCGCCTCCCGGCCTTCGACGTCGGCATGCTCGGGGACTGGACGCATCCGCGTATGCGCGCCGGGCTGGAGTGGTTCCTGACGGAAATCGTGCCCCTGCTGCGCCCGGAGGTTTCCGTCGCTATTGCCGGCAGGATGCCGCGCGGCCTGGCGCGGCGGTCCCGGCGGGTCCTGTTTCTCGGGCCGGTGATGGACAATGACGAGTTCCTGCGCCAATGCCGGATTGTGGCGCTGACCGCGCGCGCCCGGGAAGGCCTCTATCCCGCGACGCTGCGCGTATGCGAACTTGGCCTGCCCGCCGTCGCCACACCGCAGGCGCTGCGCGCAATACCGGATCTGCCGGTCAGCATCGTCCGTGCTGACGAGCCGAAGACCTTCGCCGCCGCCCTGCACGACCTTGTCGTCAGCCAGCGCACGGAAAGCCTGACCGACGCGGACGGTGCCTCTTTCCATGCGGAGCGGCAGGCGCGGGCGGATCGTGTGATCGCGGATGCTCTGGCCCGGTTTTCCGGCTGACATCACATTTTTCCGGGCGAATTTCCCCGATCCGGCAGCCCGAAATTAACCTTTTGTTACCCATGAAATTTTAGTCTCTCTTTACCACTCGCGACTGTCGCGAGGCGGGCAAATCCAGCCTGGTGGCCGATGTACGAAGCCGATCACAATCGTCCGGGACGCCTTGCAAAGGTGTCGCCATCGCGGGCCGGCGCTTCCGCCGGACGCCCGGCGAGAGCCGCGCGCGACGAGAAGGCGGACATGTTCGGCAGGGAACTGGATCGCCTGTCCGCTGCCGTCGGTTCGACCTTCAAAGCCTGGCGAAAGCCCGTCATCGCACTGACCATCGGCGGACTTCTGATCGGCGGTGTGGCTGCCGCCTGGATGCCGAAACTCTACACCTCGCAGGCTGAAATCCTGTTCGATCCGAGGCCGGCCGGCGGCGAGACCGGCGACGCCGCGGCCGATTTCATTCTTCGCCAGCGTGCCTTCGATATTGTCGATGGCGAAATCGGCATCGTCCGGTCCCCGGTGGTTCTGGAACGGGTGATCGAGCGCGCCAAACTGGATCAGGACCCCGAATTTCGCGGCGACTACGGCGCTTTGGGGCTGATCGGATCGATCCGGGGCTTTCTGTCCCTTTTCTCGCCGGGCGACGCAGTGCAGGACCGTACGGTTGTCCGCCGCCTGCGCGAAAGCCTTCATGCGGAACGGACCTCGGCGAATTTCATCGTCAATGTCGGTGTGACCACGCGAGACGCGGAGAAATCGGCAACGCTCGCCAATGCGCTTGCCGGCGCCTTGGTCGAGCAATTGAAGCGCGAGAAGGCGGAAGCGGCGACCAGCGCCTCGATGTCCCGCCGCGACACCGGTCGATCGGCGGTCGAAGAGCCGTCGCTCGCGAAAGCCGAAATAGAACTGATCACCCCGGCGCGCATCCCTGACGCGCCATCCTCCATATCGCCCGCCGCCATTGTTGCGCAGTTCGGTTTTGCCGGTCTCGCGCTCGGGATCGTCCTGTCCCTCGTGGCCCTGCTTCGCGGCATCGTGTTCGGTGTTGCACGGCAAGTGGCTGGACGCGCGGAGCGCGATGCCCCGAATGCAGTGGCCGACAAACCCGATGACTTCCGCAAGGCGGTCGATGCCGTCCGCAAGGCAACCGGGCCGGAGACTGTGCCCGGCATGGCCCGATCAGGGCCGGAACAAAACGAAAGCGAGAACCCGATGCATCCCTATCCGGCCTACTATCCGTTCATTCAGCCGCAGGAGCCCGCCGCCATGCAGCCCGCGCCCTATCCGTTCGCGCCGCAACAGGCCGTTGCGCAGCCGCAGCCGGTTGCCTATTGGCCGGCCCCCCCGATGCCGCAGATGGCTTATCCGCCGGCTCCCTCCTGGTACGCCTGGCCCGCACCGCAGGCCCCCGGCTGGCCCCATGCGCCGTCCGCGTACGCTCAGCCCGCGCCGGCGCAAATCCCGCCGCCGCAGCCCGTGGCGCACCAACCCGCACAGATCCATGCCGTCGAGGCGCCGGTCTACACGCCTGAGGATCCCCGGGAACTGGAGGAACTGCGCCAGCAGGTTCGCGAAATCCGGGAGACTCTGGAAGGGCTGATCACCCGCCGCTCCGGGCACCTGCGCCGGGTGGCCTGACGCCCGTCGCGGGCATCGCGGGAAACTTATCCGATTCCGCCAGAAATCGGCGCATCCGAGGTTTTCTTTCGCGCGCAAGCCGTGCAAATGTCCGCCCGCAATCTCGCAGCGGGAGACAAATCACATGGCGGAACGGATCGATGGCGCGGTGCTTGCCGGCGAAGTCCTCGAAGAGGTCAAGGCGGCGGCCGACAGGCTGAAAGACCAAAAGGGCGTGCAGACCGGCCTTGCGGTCGTCATTGTCGGCGAGGATCCGGCAAGCCAGGCCTATGTCCGCTCGAAGGGCCTGCGCGCCAATGAATGCGGCTTCAAGTCCGTCACCCACAAGCTTGCCGAAGACACGTCGGAGGCGGACCTGCTTGGCCTGATCGACGATCTCAACGCCGACGACACGATCCACGGCATCCTCGTCCAGCTTCCGCTCCCGGGACACATCGACGAAGGCAAGGTCATCCAGGCGATCGATCCGGACAAGGATGTCGACGGCTTTTCTTTCATCAATGTCGGCAAGCTCGGAACGGGTCAGGTCGGCGACGCTTTCGTGCCCTGCACGCCGGCCGGCTCCATGCTGATGATCGAGCGCGTTCTCGGCAAGGACCTGTCAGGGAAGAACGCCGTCGTCGTCGGCCGCTCCAACATCGTCGGCAAGCCGATGTTCAATCTGCTTCTGGCCGCCAACGCCACGGTGACCGTCGCCCATTCGCGCACCGCCGACCTGCCGGCGCTGTGCCGTACCGCCGATATCCTGGTCGCCGCTGTCGGCCGCCCGCTCATGATCAAGGGCGACTGGGTGAAACCCGGCGCCGTTGTCATCGATGTCGGGATCAACCGCGTTCCCGCGCCGGAGAAGGGCGAGGGCAAGACCCGGCTCGTCGGCGATGTTGATTACGAGGAGGCCGAGAAGGTCGCATCCGCCATCACGCCGGTTCCCGGCGGCGTCGGCAAGATGACCATCGCCATGCTGATGGCGAATGCCGTGACCTCCGCCTATCGCAGTGCCGGCGAGGAGCCGCCGCGCTTTTGATTTCGCTTTTCGCGGCGTACCGGCTGGGCTATAGCGCGCCGTCATGATCGCGGACGACGAGACGCCCAAGCGCCATTTCTCATTCATCCTGGCAGAGTACTTCCCGATGTTCTGCCTGGCGGCGGCGATCGACGTGCTGCGCTCGGCGAACCGGCTGTCCGACACCCAGTATTACGGCTGGTCGACCGTGTCGCATGACGGCCAGCCGGTCGACGCCTCCAACCGGCTGGCGATCAAGGCGGCCTATGGCGTCAACGACATCCCGCAAAGCGATATCGTCTTCGTCGTGGCCGGCCTGACCACGGAGTTCCCCGGCAAGGCGCGTATCGTCGCGGCGTTGCGATCCCTCGGGCGGCGCGGCGTCGGTCTGGGCGGCATTTCCATCGGCAGTCACACGCTCGCGGAGGCCGGTCAGCTGGAGGGGCGCCGCTGCACGATCCACTGGGAAAACCGCGCCTCGTTCCGCGAGGCCTTCCCGCATATCGAATGCACCGGCAACGTCTACGAGATCGACCGCAACCGATACACCTCGGCGGGCGGCACCACCTCCGTCGACCTGATGCTGGAGATCGTGCGCTCCGATTTCGGGCCGGACCTCGCCCACAAGGTCGCCAACCAGTTCCAGCATGAACGCATCCGCAGCCACGAGGACCGCCAGCGCGTCGGCCAGGAACCGGACCTGACCGGCAAGTCGGACAAGCTGCGCAAGGTCACCGAACTGATGGCGGAGAATCTCGAACTCCCGCTGACGGCCGGCGAACTGGCCGGCTCGGTCCATCTTTCCGTGCGCCAGGTCGAGCGCCTGTTCCTGCGCCATCTCAACTCGACGCCCGGCCGCTACTACATGACGTTGCGGCTGGAGCGCGCGCGGCAGTTGCTGCGCCAGACCAACATCCCGATCCTCGAGGTCGCGCTGTCCACGGGCTTCACCTCGCACAGCTATTTCGCGCAGAGCTACCGGCTGCAATTCGGCCGCGCGCCCAGCGACGAGCGCCGCACCAGCTTCTGATCGCATGCGGCAAGCCGTCGCTTGACCATTCTCCATGGAATTGCCAAGTGGACGTCATGACGGTTTCGCGCATCGAAATCCGGCCGGTTCGCGGCCTCTGGCTTCGCCTCTTCGTTCTGGCGGCGGTGATCCTTTCGGCGTTTGCGCACCGTCCGGCCGTCAACGCACCGTCGTCCTATGAATTGGCGCAATATGTCCTGCCCGATGGCACATTGCCCGATCTCTGCGCGACGGATCAGGACGGCGCGCCGGTTCACGAGCATGCGTTTTGCGATTTCTGCCTGATCGCCGGTGCATCCGCGCCGGCACAGCCCGCGGTCTCGGCACTCTCACGGCCTCTTCCCCTTTTGCTGGCCGTCATGATGCCGGTGAAGACCGCACCGCCGATCGCAGCCGTCGAACTCGCCACCGCGTCGAAACGCGGCCCCCCGTCGATTTCTGTCTGACGCCTTCGGGCGCAATCGAATTCCGAAAACAGAAAATGGCCGCGCGCTTACGCGCCGCGGTTCGATCAGATGGGAAAACAGACATGAAAAAACTGCTCACCGCCGCTGCGGCCGGCGCCGCGCTCTTCACCGCCACGCTCGTGGCCAATGCGCATGACTATAAAGCCGGCGACCTGGAAATCGTCCATCCCGTGGCGCGCGCCACGCCGCCCGGCGCGCCGGTCTCCGGCGGCTACATGACGCTTCGCAACACCGGCGGGGAAGCCGACCGGCTGATCGGCGGGTCAGCGGACTTCGCTGGCAAGGTCGAAGTCCATGAAATGGCCATGGACGGTGACGTCATGAAGATGCGCCAGCTGGAAAACGGGCTCGAAATCCCGCCCGGCGGCGAGGTCGTGCTGAAGCCCGGCGGCTATCATGTCATGTTCATGCAGATGAAGGAGCAGCTCGAGCCCGAGACCAGCCGCAAGGCAACGCTCGTCTTCGAGAAAGCGGGTGAGGTCGAGGTCGATTTCAGCGTCGTCACGCCCGACAAGCTCAAGATGGACATGCAACACTGATTGCGTTCGATCAACGCGCGAGGCGTCTCACGACGCCTTGCGCCGCGCGATCCCGGCGCCGTGGCCGCCGAGTGTGCGATAGGCGCGGTTGCAGTGAACCAGCGGGTCGCCATGCGCGCCGCGGGTGATCGTGCCGACGCTGCCGAAAATGACGTGATGCGTGTCCTGGCGATGCGCGCTTCCGACATGGCAATCCAATGCGGCGAGGGCGCCTTTCAGGCGCGGAGAGCCGGTCGGTGTGTCCAGCCAGTGCGCGCAGGCGAACTTGTCTTCGCTGAACTCCGGTAGCCGCCCCGCGAAGGCGTCCGCGACCGCCTGCTGGTCTTCGCGCAGGATGTTCAGGCAGAAGCGCCCGTTTTCGAGAATGGACTCCACAGAGCGGCTCGCCGCGTTGATGCAGACGAGGATGGTCGGGCTGTCGCCATCGGCGGCGACGGGTGTCATCGCGGAAACGGTCACGCCGGCGCGACCCGCCGGTCCGTCCGTCGTCACCACTGTCACCGTTGCCGCTGTCAGGCTCATCGCGTCCAGGAAAGCTTCCCTCAGCATGCTGGGTCCGCCCTCCACGGCGGTCACGGCACCGATCGAACCTACTCCGCCGCCTGGACGAGCAGCGGTGAGAGACCGTCGCCGCTCTCCCCCCGTCCGACGCCGTGGTAGCTGAACCCGGCCATGCGAACCACGTCGGGGTTCTGGATGTTGCGCAGGTCTACCATGACCGGAGTGGCCATGGCTTCCTTGAGCCGCGTCAGGTCGAGATTGCGGAAGATCGCCCATTCCGTGACGATGACGACGGCGTCCGTGCCCTCGGCGGCGTGATAGGCATCGTCGCAATAGGTCACGTTGGAGAGCAGGTCGCGCGCCTGTTCGGTTCCTTCCGGATCGAAGGCACGAATGCGCGCGCCGGCATCCTGAAGCGCCCTGATCAGCGGCAGTGCCGGAGATTCGCGGACATCGTCCGTATCCGGCTTGAAGGTCAGACCCAAGACCGCGATCGTCTTGCCGCGCACCGACCCGCCGCAGCCGCGGATCACCTTCTTGGAGATGGAGCGCTTGCGCTGGTCGTTGATGGTGACCGTGGTCTCGACGAGGCGCATCGGGCTGTCGGCGTCATGCGCCGTCCTGACAAGCGCCAGCGTGTCCTTCGGAAAGCATGAACCGCCGATCCCCGGACCGGCATTGAGGAACTTGCGGCCGATGCGGTTGTCCATGCCGATGCCTTGCGCCACGTCGAGGACGTCGGCGCCGACTTTCTCGCAAAGATCGGCGATCTCGTTGATATAGGTGACCTTCATGGCGAGGAAGGAATTGGCGGCGTATTTGGTCAGCTCCGCCGTGCGACGGCCGGTCATCAGAATGCGGTCCTTGTCGAGGCCCAGCGGCGCATAGAGATCGCGCATGACGCCGCGCGCGTTCACGTCGTCGGTACCGATCACGATCCGGTCCGGTTCCTTGAAGTCGGCGATGGCCGATCCCTCGCGCAGGAATTCCGGATTGGACACGACCGCAATGTCGGCCGTCGGGTTTCCGCTGCGGATGAGATGCTCGATCTCGTCGCCGGTTCCCACCGGCACCGTCGATTTCGTCACCACGATGGTGCCGTCGGCGAGCATCGGCGCGAGTGTTCGGGCGACCGTATAGACATGCGTCAGGTCGGCGAGGCCGTCACCCGCGCGCGACGGGGTGCCGACGGCGATGAAGACCGCATCGGCGCCTTGTACCGAGGCTTCGAGATCGGCGCTGAAGGACAGTCGGTCTGCGCGGACATTTTCGGTGACGATCTGATCCAGTCCCGGCTCGTAGATCGGGATCGATCCGGCGCGCAGCGCGTCGAGCTTGGTCTCGTCGCGGTCGACGCAGATCACATCATGGCCGATATCGGCGAAACATGCGCCGGACACCAGTCCGACATAGCCCGCCCCGATCATCGTGATTTTCATACTGGCCTCTCCTCGACCTTTCGCGATGGCATGCCTGATTGCCTGGCAAGCCGGCCATACCGGATAATCAACGTGATCAATGTGCCCTGATCAATGAACACATCCCTTAGGAAGACGCCACGAGCGAAACTATGGTTTACGCTTCGTTAATTGCGGGATCCGATGTTTAGCCGTTCTATTTATGGCACGTTGGCAGTTCCGGGTCTTCCCGGTGCGAGACAATCCCTGTCGCCGCACGATACACCTGAAAAGAGCGGAAATTCAAGCGGTTGTGCCCGCTTTCGACAGACGGACGGGGCTGGTTGAAACGCTTTTCGTTCAAATTTTCTGGGTTCCTGTAAACGGCCCTTAAAGCATCCCTGCTAGCGTCCCCCTTGCCGTGAGTGTTCAGGGTATCGGCGACATTTCCCGGGTAAGGCCGGATGCGAATTGTCATGCCCGGATCTGGCGTGATCGGCGACTTGAGTTGAACGAAGTCAGCGCGTTAGCGCCGATCGGCAGTCGATTGGACCGGGGAAATTCGCCAGCATGTCGGCATATCGAAATGATACGTCTAGCGACGACTTCACGCCGTGCGGAGGCTCGATCCGGTGGTGCTGATCTCGGTCGTCATATGCACCGTCGATCGCGAGGAGATGGCGCGAAAGACCGTCGATTCCGTCCTTGGACAGTCTCTCGAGAGTGAAACCGGACTGGAGATCGTCGTCGTCGACAATTCCGGCGAGGGATCGGCCCATCCCTGGATATCCGCTCATCCGGCCTTCGGGGAAAAGCTGCGTTATGTCCACGAGCGGGCGGCCGGTATCTCCCATGCGCGCAATGCTGGTATTGCAGCGGCGAGGGGAGCCTATGTCGCCTTCATCGACGACGACGAGATGGCCAAGCCGGACTGGCTGAAAAATCTCTACCGGGCGATGATCGAGCACGATGCAGATGTCGCGACAGGTCCGGTCTTTCCGGTATTCGAGGATCGCGAGACGCTCGGTTGGGACCCCGAACCCTTCATTTTCAGCACGCATAAGGCGATGCAGACCGGGCACAGGGTTCAATTCGCCCGTGGCGGAAACGTGATGTTTCGCCCTGACCGCTGCTTCGACGTCGCGCCGCCTTTTGACCCGGAGCTGGGATTATCCGGTGGTGAGGATACGCAGCTGATCTACCGCCTGCATCTGCAGGGGCGCAAGATCATCTGGGTCGCCGATGCGGTCGTTCATGAATTCTGGCCGAACGCCAAGGCTATGCTGCCGGCCTTCTTGCATCGCAAGCTGATTTCGGCGCGCAACTCCACCTATGTCCATATCGTCAACGATCGCAATCCGCTGATCGCGACTGTGCGCATCGGCGCGAAGGCGCTCGTACAACTCGCCATATTTGCCCCGCTGGCCGCATTGAGCGCGCCATTTGGCCGGCAGCCTTCCGCGCGTTTCCGCATGCATGTCATGTCGGCCCTCGGCAAGATCACCTACTGGAAGCGCGCGCGCTATTACGGCGGTGCGGGAGAGGCGGGCGCATGACCGGAAATCATCCGGAACCGCGCCGTATCGCGGTCTTCCACCAGGGCTGTGTGCCCGTCTATCGGCGCGGCTTCTTCGAGCACCTGTCGCGCATGTCCGCAAACCGCTACACGGTCTTTCACGGCGCGCCGCCCTCCAACATTTCCCTCCAGGCCGCGAAGCCGCCCTTCGCCTTCGAGAATGTCGCGCTGAACAATCGCGAGCTGAAGATCGGCGGCAGCATCGCCGTCTGGCAGCCGGCTGTCTGGCGATATCTCACGGGCGGATATGACGGTCTCATCGTCGGCCATGAGTTCAAGTTCCTGTCCAGCCTCGTCATGGTCGCCTGTTCCAGGGTTCTGCGCAGGCCGGTCATCTGGTGGGGGTTCGGCTACCGCAAGGCCTACGGCTCCTGGCAGGGCGGTGGCGGACCGGGACTGAAGGACCGTCTCGCCATCTGGGCGGCCGACCGTCTGGCGCGTTTTGGCGACGGCTATCTCGCTTACACGGAAAAGGGCCGCGACCATCTCCTGTCCATCGGCATGGCCGAGGACCGGATCCAGGTCGTTCGCAACACGATCGATGTCGAAGAGCAGGTGAAGCTGGCGCAGGCCGTCGCCGACATGCCGGACCGGGAGATCAGGGCGGAATTCGGCCTGAAGCCGGATTCGACCGTGTTTCTCTATGTCGGCCGTCTGGTGCCCCGGAAGCGTGTCGACATGCTGATCGATTTCGCGAAACGCTTTCCCGATGTCGATGGCAAACCCGTCGAGGTTCTCGTCGTCGGCGACGGCGAAGAGATGCCGAAGCTCCGGGAGCAGGCGAGCGGAACGGACAATGTCCACTTCACGGGCGCCATCGACCCGTCCGACATTCGGATCGCCAAAGTGATGAAGTTCGCCTGCGCCGTCGTCATTCCCGGATATCTGGGTCTCGCGATCAATCACGCCTTCGCCCATGCCCGCCCCGTCGTCACGCAAAAGCATGATTTCCACAGCCCGGAGATCGAGTACCTGACGGAAGGCTACGACGCCCTGCTGATCGGCGGCGACGAAGAAGCGTTTTGCGAAGGTCTTGCCGCCTTCGCCGCATCGCCCGACGAACAGGCCCGTCTCGCGGTCAATGCCGGCAAGACGCGCGAGAGCCTGCGCATCGGGCAGATGGTCGAAGCCTTTGACGGTTTCGTGAGCCGGATCGTTCCGGCGCCGGGAGGTGCGCGATGAACGCCGTGACCGCCCACCTGAAGAGTGCCGGCCTCGGCGACCGGTTCGTCCGCCGCTTTGCGCCGCTCTATTCCGGTTTCCGCCGCGAACTCGCACTGTTCGACCGCGCCGGTTTCGAAGAACGCAGCCGCCTCCTGCAGCGCCTGATCGACGAGACGCTCGCCGGCGCGGCAAGGCTTCCGGGCTATGCGCGCTTTGACGGTTTGCCGCTTTGCGAATGGTCGCATGTCGACAAGATGATGCTCCAGTCGGCGCAGGCGGATTTCGAAACTGCCGGCGGGTTGTTCGCGACGAACGCCCAGACCAGCGGCTCGTCCGGCGTGCCCCTCTCCGTCAGGCGCAGCTTCGCCTCCGTCGTCTTCGAGCAGGCGGCCATCGATCACGTCGTTTCGCTGGCCGGAGGGGATTTCGCGCGCGACCGTGTGGCCGTCTTCCGCGGTGAGGCGATCAAGGATCCGTCCGACAGCGAACCGCCCTTCTGGCGGGTCCAAAGCGGCGGCCGTGTCATGAATTTCTCGGTGGCTCATCTCCATCGCGACCGCGCGGGCCTGTTCCTCGATACTTTGCGCGAGTTTCGTCCGGGCGTGCTCTGGGCCTATCCCTCGGCGCTCGAACTGCTCGTGAACATCCTGGAGGACAGTGGAAGCCGCCTGACGGTTCCTGTCATCCTGACCTCCTCCGAAGTGCTGACCGACGACCTGCGCGCCCGCGCGGAAAGCCTGTTCCAGGCGCGGGTGGCGGATTATTACGGCCAGGCCGAGCGCGTCTGTTTCGCCTACGCGCTCGAAGCCGGCCAGTATCGCTTTATGCCCGCTTACGGGGCCGTCGAACTCGATGCGCTGGATGGAGACTCCGGCGCGCGGTTCGCCATTTCGGCGACCAATCTGCGCAATGCGGCGCAGCCACTGGTGCGCTACCGCACCGGCGACGTCGCTGTCCTCGACGGCGCGACAGGCCGCCGCGAGCGTGAGGAAGTCGCCCTTGGGCTGAGATCGTTCGCCCGCATCGAGGGGCGCGAGAGCGACTATCTCCTCGCCCCCGACGGCACCCGGCTGATCGGCATGAACCACATACCGCGCGGCATCGAAGGCCTTCTCCAGATGCAGCTTCGCCAGGACGCGCCGGATCATATCCGCGTCCTGGCCGTGCCGCGCGCGAAGCCCGGCGAAGCGCTGGGCCGGGAAATCGCCGAACGGGTCACGTCGCGCCTGCCTGCGGGCATGCGCGTGGATGTTGAATTCTGCGATGCCATTCCCCGCCAGCCGGAGGGCAAGCAGCCATTCGTGGTGCGCAGCGCGGACCTTTGAGTGACGCAGAAACACGCGGCGGGGGTGAAACGCAGTCCCCATCCTCGCCGTGAAACCGAAACAGGGATCGGAAGTGGCAGACGAATGAAAATTTCAGTGTTCGGACTTGGCTATGTCGGCGCCGTTACGGCCGCGTGCCTTTCACGCGACGGCCACCTTGTCGTCGGCGTGGACCGGCAGCAGGTCAAGGTGGACATCGTCAATGGCGGCAAGTCGCCGGTCGTCGAGGACTATGTCGGAGAGCTGATCGGCAATGGCGTTGCCAGCGGCAAGCTGCGCGCGACCACCGACACGCAGGAAGCCATCGAGGCGACGGACATGTCGCTGATCTGCGTCGGCACGCCGAGCCGCAGGAACGGTTCGCTCGATACGGATGCGGTGATGCGCGTCTGCGAGGAGATCGGCGCTGCCATCGCGAAAAAGAACCGGCCGCACGCGGTCGTCCTGCGCTCGACGGTGCTGCCCGGCACGATGCGCGGCATCGTGATCCCGACCTTGCGCGAGCACGCCGGAAACGCGCCGGGACTGGTCATCGGCAACAACCCGGAATTCCTGCGCGAGGCGACGGCTGTCTATGACTACGACAATCCCCCGAAGATCGTCGTCGGGTCGGAGACGGAAGAAGACGCCGCCGCGATCGCCGAGATATACGAACACATCGACGCGCCGCTTTTCCTGACCTCCGTCGAGGTCGCCGAACTCGTGAAATATGCCGACAACGCCTGGCATGCGGTGAAGGTCGTCTTCGGCAACGAGATCGGAAACATCTCGAAGGCGGTTGGCGTCGACAGCCACGATGTGATGCGCATCTTCTGCAAGGACGAAAAGCTCAACATCTCGCCCCGCTACCTGATGCCGGGCTTCGCCTTCGGCGGATCGTGCCTGCCGAAGGATGTGCGCGCCCTGTCCTACAAGGGCCGCTCGCTCGATCTCGATTTGCCGATGCTCGAAAGCGTGATGCGCTCCAACGAGAACCAGATCGACCGGGCCTTCGAGGACATCATGGCCTATGGCAACCGCAAGATTTCCGTCTTCGGCATTTCCTTCAAGGCCGGCACGGACGATCTTCGCGAAAGCCCGCAGGTGACGCTGGTCGAGAAGCTTCTCGGAAAGGGCATGGATGTCCGCATCTACGACCGCTACGTGAACTTCGCCCGCCTCTACGGCGCGAACCGCGATTTCATCCTCAACAAGATCCCGCACATCTCCTCGATCCTGCTCGACGATTTCGATGCCGTGCTCGCCCATGGCGAGACGCTGGTCATCGGCAATGCCTCGCCGGAGTTCGAGGAATTGCCCGACCGCGTCGCGCCGGAGCAGCGGATTTACGACCTCGTCCGCCTGAAAAAACGCATGCACGCCGATGCGCAATATGAGGGTGTCAATTGGTAGTCGCCGGGCATCCCGGCCGCGTCCTATCCCGCGGCGGGACTGCCTTCAATTTTAATGATCCGATTAATGTTTCGGTAACCGAATTCGGTAGCGCAACCCGCGTATTTGGGGGTCTCTCGTTGAATAAAGACCGGGAAATCCTTGATGTCCAGACAGCCCGAACGCCGGCGTGGCGGACGGGTGGAATGCGAGCGCAGTGGGGAGCGCCTAACCGGATCGTTCAACAGGTGCAACCGTGAAATTCATTGCCAGCAAAGAACTGGAAGCGACAACCGACAGGTCGTTCGATCGCCGGGTACTGATCGTCGTCGAGAACCTGCCCGTCCCGTTCGACCGCAGGGTCTGGTCGGAAGCAACGACCTTGCGCGCGGCGGGCTACACCGTGTCGGTCATCTGTCCGACCGGCAAGGGCTTCGACGCGCCTTACGAGGAAATCGACGGTATCCATATCTATCGCCATACGCTTCCGCTCGATGCGCGCGGTGCGCTTGGCTATCTGCGCGAATATTCCTCCGCGCTCTTCCATGAGGCGCGGCTGGCCTTCAAGGTGAAGCGCCGGCACGGCTTCGATGTCATTCACGGCTGCAACCCGCCTGACCTCATCTTCCTGGTCGCGTGGCTGTTCCGGCCGTTCGGCGTGCGCTTTCTGTTCGATCACCACGACATCAGCCCGGAGCTTTTCGAGGCGAAGTTCGGCAAGCGCGGCCTGCTCTACCGAGTGACCCGCTTCTTCGAGAAACTGACCTTCAAATCCGCGATGGTCTCTATCGCCACCAATGATTCCTACAAGGATATCGCCGTGCGGCGCGGCGGCATGGAGCCCGACGATGTTTTCGTGGTCCGTTCCGGACCGAAGATCGAGAAGCTGCAGATCCGCGAGCCGAAGCCGGAACTGAAGAAGGGCTTCAAGCATCTCGTCGGCTATGTCGGTGTAATCGGGGCGCAGGAGGGCATGGACCTCCTGATCGACGCTGCGGAGTATGTCGTGCGCGACCTGGGCCGTGACGACATCCATTTCGGGATCGTCGGAGGCGGGCCTGAACTCGAAACCATCCAGACGGACATGCATCAGCGCGGACTGGAGAAATATTTCACCTTCACGGGGCGTGCCCCTGACGCTCTTCTGCTCGACATGCTGAACACGGCCGATATCTGCGTCAATCCGGACCGGGTCACGCCGATGAACGACCTGTCGACGATGAACAAGATCCTCGAATACATGACGCTGAAGAAGCCGATCGTGCAGTTCGACATGCATGAGGGCCGGGTCTCCGCCGGTGACGCCTCTGTCTATGCCGCAAAGAACGATCCCCGCGATTTCGGCGACAAGATCGTCGAGTTGATCGACGATCCCGAGCGCCGCCGGGCCATGGGCGAAATCGGCCGCAAGCGCATCATCGACATGTATTCCTGGGATCACTCGGTCCCGATGCTGCTCGCTGCCTATGATCGAATGTTCGAGAAAATCGGTCAGAAGGTCCACCCGGGCGCACGCGCAAAGGACTATCCCGCCCCCTCCGTGGTGACGCCGGAGCGCCCGCTCTATAGCAAGACCGTGGAGAAGTCCCATTGATGGCAACACAGGGCGCATTGGGGCGCGTTGCCTGGTACGCCAATCGCCTTTCGGCGATGAGCGGTCCGGAGATCGTCCATCGGGTCGGTGAATCCTGGAAGAAGCGTGCCGCGAGCCGCTGGAGCCCGGGCTGGGCATCCCATGCGCAACCGGATGGGCCGCTGCCAGTTCTTCCGGCCGCATGTGACGTTTCCGACGCGGACGAGGACGTTCTGGCGCGATGGCGCGACGTTGCCGAGCGGGCGATGGCGCGCCGGTTTTCCTGCCTCGGCGTCGAATGGCCCGGCGACCGCTTCGACTGGCATCTCGATCCCGTATCGGGCCGTCTGTGGCCGAGCGACCGCTATTGCTTCGCCATCGAATACCGCCACACGGCCGAATATGGCGACGTGAAATATGTCTGGGAGGTCAATCGCCTCCAGCATATCCAGACCGTCGCGGCGTTGGCGAAAGCGACCGCAAATCAGGAACTCGCTGATTTCGCCGCCGCCGAGATCATGGATTGGATCGAGGCCAACCCGCCATATCTCGGCATCAACTGGACGTCGGGAATAGAACTGGCCTTGCGCGCCGTCTCGGTCCTGACAGCCACGCGAATGCTCGGCCCGAATGCCTTTTCGGACAGGGCCCGGAGCGCGATCAGGGCCTTTCTCGCAGCGAGCGCCGAATGGCTTCAGCGCTATCCGTCGGGCTTTTCCTCCGCCAACAACCACCTCGTCGCCGAAGCGGTCGGCCTGTTTGTCATCGGCGCCGCATATGCAGACCATCCCCGTTCGGCCCAATGGCAGGCGCGTGGCCGCGCGGTGCTCGAAAGGGAAATCGGCAAGCAGATATTCGCCGACGGCGTCGGAGCCGAACAGTCTCCGACCTACGCCTCCTTCACGCTGGAACTCTATCTAGTCGCCGTCAGGGCGGCCGAGGCGCTCGGAAAGCCGTTCTCGCCCGCCATCTATGACCGGCTTGCCAAGGCAGGTGAGGCGCTGCGTCTCTTCATCGACGAAAACGGCCATGCCCTGCGGATTGGCGATGACGACGAAGGCCGCGTTGTCGGCGAAGATCCCGAAAGCGAGCCGTTCTACGCGTCATCCGTCCTCGCTTCTGTCGCCGCGATCTGCGACCGCGAGGATATCGCGCCGCCGGTGGCGCCGGCGAACCTGCGTGGATTGCTGCTCGGTCGGCTCGTGGCGGAAAACGCGCCGCGGGGCGTTCGGACCCTGAACGATGGCGGTTACACGGTTCTGCGCGACACGGTGCACGGCAAGGAGTTGATCCTGGCCATGGATCATGGTCCGCTCGGCTATCTTTCCATCGCGGCCCACGGCCACGCCGATGCGCTGGCCTTGTGGATGCGTTACGGCGGCAAGCCGCTCCTGGCCGATGCCGGCACCTATCTCTACCATTCCGGTGGTGCGTGGCGCGACGCGTTCCGGGGAACGGCCCTCCACAACACCATGACTGTCGAGGGCGTCGACTCCAGCCGGATCTCCGGCGCATTCAACTGGAAGACGAAAGCCGTCTCCACCCTCGATGCCGTGGAAACGGCGGTCGACCGCTTCGCCTGCAAGGCCAGCCATGACGGCTATCTCGAGCGCTTTTCCGTCCGCCATCACCGCGCTCTCAAGCGCGTGTCGCCGGACCGCTTCGTCGTCGAGGACCGTCTGGAAGGCGAACACGAAAAAGCGCTGGACGTGGCGATCGGATTTCTCGCGGGCGAGGGCGTATCAATCCGGCAGGCCGGCGAGGGCGTTTTCGAGTTCGTCTCCGGCGACATCGCGCTCATGCGGCTGTCGGGCACGGGTGGACCAGCCCCGCGCCTTGTCCGCGGCGACGAGGATGAAAAGCTCGGCTGGCTGTCGCCGCGCTTCGGCGTAAAGCTGCCGACATGGCAATTGCGCTTCGAGGGAAAACTGACCCTGGGACGGGTCCATTCAACCGAACTGGTGCTGCTGTGATCCGCCGCGCGCTTCAATCCGTCCTCGGGCTAGCCATGCTCATGGCCCTCCTGTCGGCATCCCCCTCCGCATTCGCGGATCCTGGGTTCAAGCGGGGCATCAATATCGGTCGCATGTATGGATCACCCGCAAGGGACAGCGAGAATCCGGGCAAGTTCCTCTGGCCGCCTTTCCGCGGAGCGCTGTCGCAGGTGAGCGACATTGAATTGCAGCGCCTCCATGCGCTTGGCTTCGATTTCGTGCGCCTGACAGTTGCCCCGGCTCCGTTCCTCGAGATCGATGAGGCGAGGAGAGCCGTCCTCATGGATACTCTCATGGAGTCGGTCAGCCGCATTCGCGCGACCGGCCTCGGTGTCCTCGTCGATCCGCACCCCGTCCACGGCAAAGCCCGCTGGACCGCTGAATCAATCACGGCGTCGACGGATGGCGACCAGTTCCTGGCCTACAAGGACTGGCTCGCGGACGTGGCGAAAAGGCTTGCGAGCCTCGATGACCGGAAACTGGCGCTCGGCCTGATGAACGAACCGCAACGCGATTGCCATATACAGTTCGGCACCGACTGGACGGACGTCCAGCCGCTTCTCTATGCGACTGTCCGCGACATCGCACCGGATCTGACAGTGGTGCTCACCACCGGCTGCTGGTCCGGGTTCGACGGCCTGAAATATCTCGACATGGCCGGATTCGACGATAACACGATCATCGACCTGCATTTCTATTCGCCGATTTCATTCACGCATCAGGGGCTACCCTTCGCCGGCGATCCGATGCCGTACATGTCGGGTGTCCGGTATCCGGGGACTGGCCACAGCGCGCAAGCCACACTTGATCAATCGCGGCAACTGATTGATCTGCTGATCGCGCGTGGGCGTGACATTCCCGACGGCGCGTTCGAACGTCTCGAGAAGCGCATCCGCGCCTATTACGAGGCTGCGCCCGCTGTCGATCGGGACTTTATCGCTGGTCATTTCAGCGGCGTGAGCGACTGGGCCAGCAGTCATGGCGTTGATCCCGGTCGTCTCCTGATCGGAGAGTTCGGCACTGCATGGCCGGTGCGCGGTATGCCGGACAATCCGGATCGTTACGTCTGGCTGGAGGATGTCAGGCGGGTCGCCGAGGAAGCGGGTTTCGGCTGGGCGTTCTGGGAGTACACGCGCGGCAATGGCTATCCCGGCTTCGGCTTCGTGCTCGACAATGAAACGCGCGAGATCGACATCGGGTCGGCAAGGGCGCTTGGCCTCGATACGGCACCGACTGCGCAATGGGAATTGCGCGGCACGGTCGGCGCGATCCAGTGAACCTGTCGGGGTGTTGGGCCAATTCGTAACGAAATTGCGCTACGACGCGGCCAGTTGAACTTTGTCGGTAAGGAATGCGGCTTGGTCCGCGCGAAATGAACTCGCCCGCGAGGCTGAACAGAAACGAAAATGAGACGTCTTTTTGAATTGGCAAACAGGTACCGATCTTCCGCGCTTGCGCGGAACACGGTCACCTATACGTTCAACTTCGGTCTCCAACTGGTTATTCAGTTCACCTATTTCATGATGATTTCCCGATATCTGGGACCGGTGAGCTATGGCGTCTTTGTCACCTTGTCGGCGGTCAGCGGTATCGCCAACACGATCACGGGCCTTGGCAGCGATCATGTTCTGATCCAGCGGGTTGCGGTCACCCCCTCGAATTTCGCGAGATATTTCGGCCACGCTCTGGTGCTGCTGGGCGGGACTTTGCCTCTCGTGGCCGCTGCGGTGATGGTGATCGGTCATTCGATCATTGGTGACCATCTCGCCTTTCCCGCGTTTCTGGCGATCATATCCGCACATCTCGTTTGCGGCAGGCTCGCTTCGCTGTGCTCCAGCATCTTCATGGCCTTTGACCGCGCGCGATTGCAAATGCTGGTCAATGTCGGCCTGGCGGTCATGCGCGCGTCATTCCTCTTGCTGGCGATTCTCTTTCACGATCAGCTGACCCTCGAAATCTGGGCTTGGTGGTATCTGGCCGCCTCGGCAATCAGCGCGGTTGTCGCGATAATATTGGTGCTCGTAATTTGCGGTGCGCCGCGTCTGACCATCATCCGGGCGGACTTGCCGCTCGGACTTCAATTCTGCCTGGAATTCATGGCGATCAACAGCGTCGGCGATCTGGACAAACCGACGGTTTCACACTTCCTCGGCCCTGGCGCGGCGGGCGCATACGCCGCCGGTCTGAAGATCGTCGATGCCGCATCGGCTCCGATCAGGGCGCTCCTCTACGCGACCTATACGCGGCATTTCCGCAACGCCGCGGCAAGCCGTGCCGACAGTGTCGGCTTCGGCGTGAAGCTGCTGCCCTTTTCGCTCGCCATGTCTCTTGCGATCGCCGTAATCCTGTTCGTTGGCGCAGACTACGTGCCGTATGTGATCGGTCACGACTTCGACGGCACGCCGCAGATCATCAAGCTGTTCGCGCTCTATCCGCTGCTGCACGGCATCTCAGGGATCGGCGCCGACATTCTGCGTGCGGTCGGAAAGCAGCATATCCGGATCCTCCTGCTGGTCGTCACGGCGCTGATGATGGTGCCGGCGATCTGGACCGGTGCGGTTCTCGGAGGTCTCGTCGGCGCGGCGGCGGCGCGTCTCGTGTTGCAGGTCGCGCTCATCGCGGCGACCTGGCTGTTCCTGTTGCAGGAGAAACGCGCAGTCCAGCCGGCCGAATAGGGACTACTGCAGGGCCTTCAGCACGGCGTCCCGATTGGGGAACCGGTCGAGGAAGGCGCGTCCCAGCGGCTTTTCGGCGTAGCCCCTCGCGACTTCCTGCAGCACATCTATGCCGTAATCGTAATTGGTTTCGATCACCAGCGGGCCGTCATGCGACAGCGCGATATCCCACCCGAGGGAGCGGAACGGGACCATACATTCGGCCGCCTTTCTTGCCGTGGAAATGACCTCTTCCCAAAAAGGGATGACGAATGTTTGCGGATCGATCCCGAACAAGACCTCGAGGTCGTGGTAGCGTCCGCCGTAGCGCGCTTCCTGTTTCGCATCGCTCGAGAACTTGCCGGTCTCCAGATCGATCCCCGCCATGTATCCGCCGCCGGTCGAGTTGTCGGTAACGCTTCCCGGCGGACCGATCTTCAGGGCTGCGGCGTTGAACCGCGTAACGCCGTCGTCGCCGATAAAGCTGTCGATGCGGACCGAATTGACGGAAGTCGGATTGAAGCGGTCGAGATCCGGGTGCTGGACGATCGTTTCCTGGATCAGGAACTCGTCCCAGAATTCTCCGAAGCGAGTGGTGAAGACAAGCATTCGGAACGCGCTGAGATCGAGCGTTTCTCCCTCATGCACAAGCGCGCCGTCCTCTACCGCCATCTTGAAAACTGCCGCGCCGGAACCGCCGCTGCGCGGCTTGACGATTATGCCGCGCGGCAGGTTCATCGCTTCGACCCGGGCAAGGAAGTCCGGAAAAGCCACCATGTTCCCTTCACGATCCATCAGCTTCTCGCTGTCGAGCCGGAACAGCGTATTGGTGCCCGCAATGCCTCCCCCGATAAGCATGTCTTCCATCTGCAGCTTGTCCTGCAGCCTGCCGCGATCGCCATCGGCATTGGCGCGGTCGCGGGTCGCATGCAGCAATTCCGTCGGCAGGTAGCGGAATATTTCGTTACCGACTTGCCGGCTGTAAAGCCCGTGCTTGAGATACTGGTAGGGAAGGTAGCGGTAGAGCCGCATCAGTCGATAAAGCTCGATGGACTGGCGCAGAATCGACTTCTTGTCGCGCGCCCTAAGATAGACCAAAAAATCCTCGGTCAGCACGCGTTTGTAACGGTCAAATTTCGACATGACGGGTTACTCGTTTCGGCGGCATCCACGATGAACGGTGATCCGGCTTTGCGATCATCAGCGGACTCTTGCCGCTTCCCCCGATCCCGACTTGCGCGCGACCGTACGCATCGGGAGCGGAAGGCCGGCGCCTCCGCTCTCAATTCGTCGAAGTCGGACATTTAGCGCTTTTTCGTCGCCGAGCAACTAGCTGCCGCGCCGCAGAGTAACTCTTACAAGGCTGCGAGTACCTTGTCCCGATTGGGGAACTGCTCCAGGAACGCGCGTCCCAGCGGCTGATCTGCATAGCCGCCGGCCAGATCCTGCAGCACATAGACACCATAGTCGTGGTTTGCTTCGATGACCACGGGGCCGTCCTTGGCGACCGCGATATCCCAACCCAGCGACCGGAAAGGGGCCACGCACTTCGCGGCCTTACGCGCGGTCGTCAGCAGATCCTGCCAGTACGGAACCGCGAACGTATCGGGATCGATTCCGTACAGCTCTCTCACGTCGTAATTCTTGCCGCTGTCATGGGCATAGCGCCTTGCGCCGCTGGTAAAATGTCCCGTGGCGAGATCGAGACCGGCCATGTACCCGCCGCTCGAACCGTTGTCCGTGACGCTGCCCGGTACGCCAATCTTCAGTGCGGCGGCATTGAACGACACCTTGCCGTCGTCGTCGATGAATGTGTCGATGCGGACGGTATTCACGGACGATGCGTTGAGGCGGTCGAGATCCGGATGTTGGACGACCGTTTCCTGGATGACGAACTCTTCCCAGAATTCGCCGTGGCGCGTCGTGTACACGAGTGTTCGAAAGGCTTCGAAATCGAGGGGCTCACCCTCGTGGATGAGGATGCCGTCCTCGACATCCATCTTGAAGACCGCGGCTCCCGATCCGCCATCGCGCGGCTTCACGATCATGCCTCTCGGCAGTGCCATCTCGCCGACCCTGTCGATGAAATCCTTGAATTCGACCTGATTGCCCTCGAGGTCAACGATGCCGGACTTTTGCAACCGAAACAGGGTCTTTGTGGTGGGTACCCCGCCGTCGCACAACATCTTCTCCTGTTGCAACTTGTCGTGGAGCGCTTCCTTGTCGCCTCGGGCGTTCAGATTGTTGCGGGTGAGGTGCAGCAATTCCGGCGGAATGTAGCGGTAGATTTCCTTGTCGAAACCGCGTCGATACAGTCCGTGCTTGAGGTACTGATAGGGAAGATATCGGTACATCCGCATCAGCCGGTAGATCTCCATCGCCTGTCGGATGACTGGCTTTCGGTCGCGGGCTTTCAGATAGACGGGGAAATCCTCGTTGAGGATGCGCTTGTAGCGGTCGAACTCTATCATATGGTCTTCTTCGTCCGATTGTGCCCGCGAGGGGGCAGGGATTGTCCTTCATGCCAATCAGCCGCGTATGTAATCCGTGGCGATTCCGTCAATGGGCGGTGTCGGCTCCCCGGCGATCCGGATCGCTGACGCGGTGATGATGTTCATTCCGTATTTCGGGTATCTCTTGCGGCTTCCCCTCCGAGCAAGTCGTAACTCTTGTTTATAAAGATCGGAGATGTCAGGTACTGAACAGATATGGCTAAGACAATATAAATTGGCCCTATAGGAAATTTATGATTAACGGAAAAATCCGATATTTGACTAAAATTCAAATGCAAAGAATTTTGACTGCCGAGCACCTTTGACTGACGAACGCCGTTTCTTGCGTCAAACCGTTCGGCACAGTCGGCGGAGGGCTCTGCCGCGAATCGAAAACGATGCTATCGTTTCGGGCGACTCGCGGCCCTAGCCGTGACGCCAATCACTTGAAAGGGCTGCATGGCGGACGACTACTACTCCAGGGTGACAGAAGCGGCTACGGATGCGGACTCGCGCCGTCTGTTGCACTGGATACCCGCAATCATCTTCGCCTATGTCTTCCTGCTTTCGCCCTTGATCGTTCAGGCGATGGCGCCGTCGGAGTCGACCAACGTCAACGTGGCTGGCGCGCAATCGAACCCAGCCAATCAGCTGTTCTGGATCGGCATGCTCGCTCTGACCCTGATCGCGGTGAGGCGGGACTTTGGTGCTGCGTTCCGCTTGCTCCGTGATCCAGTCGTTGTTCTCGTTGTCGCCTATCTCGCATTTGCCGCGATGAGCCTGCTTTGGTCCTACGCCCCCGCGATCAGTTTTCGCAGGCTGGTTCTGCAGGTCATCGTCGTGCTGTCCGTCATCCTGCCGAGCGCGCTGGCGACGGACCGTGACCGGATGCTCGAGCGTATTCTGGCGGTGATCGTAATGGCTGTCGTGCTCAATTTCGTCGTGGTGCTGGCCACTCCGCCCGGTCCGCTCGGGCATGAGGGCATCTACGACCACAAGAACACGCTCGGCTCGATGATGATGTTCGCGATCTGCCTTTGTCTCTATGGCGCGGCGACCCGGCGCGGGACTTTGCGCATCGTGTTTCTCGCGTGCGTCGTCATGGCATTCGTCGCGCTTGTGGAAAGTCGGTCGAAAACCTCGCTCGGCCTGGCAGTCATGATGCCGGCCCTGACCTTCATGGCAATCGCGATCGCGAGGCCGGTGCGAATGAACGTAGCCGCGTTTGTTCTTTTTGCTGCCGTTTTCGCCATCGCGGCGTGGTTCTACATTTCTGCCCTCACGGGCTACACCTTCGCCGACATGTCGATGTTGCTCTTCGGCGATACCACCTTCACCGGGCGTACGATTATCTGGGAATTCGTGCTGGATGTGATTTCACGCAGTCCGCTGGTCGGACAGGGATACGCTGCGTTCTGGGGCGTCGGGGCGGGATCGATCGTTGATACTGAAGCGCCGGCGCTGGTCGCCCGGCTGCAGCAGGCGCATAACGGTTTTCTGGACGTGTTCGTCGAAACCGGCCTGATCGGCCTCATCATCTTGCTTGCGCTGATCGTCGCCACTCTTCTGTCGGCTGCGAAATCCCTTGAGCGGCAACCGGCGCTTTGTTGGCTGGCGATTACGCTGGTGTTGATCGTCGTCAGCCACAACATGCTGGAGAGCAGCCTGTTTCGCAGCTACTCGCTGGCTTGGCTGCTGTTTCTGTTCGCGGCATTTCTTCCGCGAGCCGGCGATTTCGAACGCGCGGCGAACGCGAAACCGCGGGGCTGA
Source organism: Oricola indica (assembly GCF_965227485.1). Taxonomy (NCBI): domain Bacteria; kingdom Pseudomonadati; phylum Pseudomonadota; class Alphaproteobacteria; order Hyphomicrobiales; family Ahrensiaceae; genus Oricola; species Oricola indica. Next base: position 4,443,706 of record NZ_OZ245747.1, on the reverse strand, counting down.
GCGCTTTTATAAATTGACGGATGCCGTTTTTAAGGTCGCCGCGCCGCCTATCCGGTCCGTTTCAATCCGAATTCCTCGGCGAATTCCTTGCTGACAGGTCCGGCCGGCGTGAATCTTCGCAGCAATGCGCGTCGCCAGCCGACATTGCCGGTCTGTACGGAGATGTTTTCCGAATTGTTCATCATGTAGGCGACGGCGCGAAATGGAACCGGAGCCAACGGACGCCCCTTACCGGCGAACAGCGCTTCATGGGTGGGGTGAAAATTGTTGATAGTTTCCCTGAAGAGCGTGGTTTCGTCGCGGTAGGGAATCTCGGGCAGATCTTCCACCTCCCAGCGGATCACCGAGCAGCTTCCCGACAATTTGTTGAAGCGCGGGGCTTTCCTGACGAGCTGTCGACCGTAGTCGTATTCATATCCATCCTTGACCACATATCCGTAGGGATTGGCGTCATTCAGGACATGAGCGACAAGCCTGCGGCTTACCAGGTCGTCGGCGTCTAGATCCATCGCGTAGCCACCCCCTTCGGCACGCAGCCTTGCGGCGAGAACCTCGCGCTTCTTGTGCTTGTCGACGACGAATTCGTCTTTGTAGAGCGGCGGAGGAAAATCGACCTGTACATAGGTCAGCCGGGGATCATCGTTGAAGCGCGTTTCCGGAATGTCGTGGCAGGCCACGAAGACCCTGAAACTGTCGTTGCTCTGGTTGAAGACCGAGGACAGCGTCTGCTCGAAAAACCTGGTGACGAGCGCCCAGTCTTTCGAGACTTTTCGGGACTTCAAGGGAATGTTGAAGAAGAACAACGCGGATTACCTTGCCTGGCCGGGATATTTCAAACGGCGTGAAGTCGCATGCGACTGGGCTTCATCTCGGGATTTCCCACCTGCACTTGGACCGATGCTGTTTCTGAACGGATCGATTGGCGATCCACACGGATTGGACCACGAACCGATTAAGTTACCGTCAACAGGCCCCGCACGTGGGCGCTCGCCTGCGCCGGCCGGGATAAGCCGCTGGCGTCGTTAGCGAAGTAATAACCAGACTTGTGTACGGATCGTTAGGAATAATTTGGGCTCTCTAGGACGTGCGTATGCAAGCTTCCCGCCAAATGCCGTCAAGACCGGTCGGGCTCGATATCTGGGCCATTCTGACCGTGCTGCGCCGGCGTCTGCACTTTGTCGTGCTGACGGCGGCCGCGTTCGTTGTCGTGACGATCATTTATGCGCTGATGGCGACGCCGGTCTACATGTCGACCGCGAGCCTGTTGATCGATCCGGACGCGCGTCAGCCTTTCGATGACCCGAATATACCCAAGCGCGGGATCGACGAGGGCAGCTACATCGAAAGCCAGGTCGCGGTGATCGGATCGGACTCGGTCTTGCGGCCTGTCGTGCGCCAGTTCAATCTCAAGGCTGACGAAGAATTCGGCGATGGCGGCGCCAGCACTTCTCTGCTCGACCTTTTGGGTTTCGGAAGCTCGGATAGCGGACCGACCGATGAAATCGCGCGCGAAAACGCGGCGGTCAGCGCGTTGTCAAAAGCGGTCTCCGCCAGCCGTGCCGGCACCACCCGTGTCATCAGCGTGTCCGTGGAAAGCGGGAGCGCCGAGAAATCCGCGAAGCTCGCGCAAGGTATCGCCGAAAGCTACCTCGCTGATCGGCAGCGCGACAAGCAGCTCTCGTCTGCCGGTATCGACGAGCAGATCCAGGAACGACTTGCCGAGCTTCGCGATCGGATGCGTACCGCCGAGGCCGCCGCGCAGGAATACAAGGCGGCTAACCGGCTTCAGAGCACGGGCGAGGACGGCCTGCTCACGAGCCAGGAACTGGCTGGCTTGAGTACGCAACTGACTGAGGCCAGGGCGACGCTAGCGGAACGGCAGGCGCGCTACGACCAGATCGCCGCCTTCGTCAAGGGCGGTGTCAGCGCCAACTCCATCAACGAGATTTCCACCTCGCCGAATGTCGCCGAATTGCGGTCGCAATATACGACCGCCGTGCGCACCGTCGCCAATCTCGAAGCGGAGTTGCTTCCGCAACATCCGCGCCTGATCGGTGCGCGCTCCGAGGTTCGCAGGCTCGAGGGATTGTTGCAGGCGGAAGCGCAGGATGCAGCCGATGCGGCGAAGGTCGAACTGGGTATTGCGCGGGTGCGTGTGGCGAATCTCTCAAGCGCAATCGAAATGTCGCGTGACCGAAGCGACAGCGGCGACGCCGCGATGATCCGACTGCGCGAGCTTGAGTCGGACGCCCAGGCATCGCGAACGATCTACGAAAGCGCCTTGTCGCGCGCCAATCAGATATCGACGCTTGACGAAGTCGTCATTCCTTCTGCGCGGATCATCGGCCCCGGCCTGCCGGCCAAGAGCCCGGTCTGGCCGAAAAAGAAGCTCCTGGTGATACTGGGCGGGTTTTTCGGCGTGATGGTTGGCGTTGCGCTGGTCATCGGCGGCGAAGTCGTCCGGCAACTTGCCGCAATCATGCGCAACAAGACCGTTGAGATCGAAGAGACGGAACCTGACGCCGAATATGAGCAGCCACCATCCTACATCGAAGACCGTCCCGTCTACGCGGAATTCGACCGGCCCAACCGGATGGAAGTCGAGCCCGATCCCCAAAAAGCGTCCCGGTTGGACGCCGCGTTCGACCGCATCGAGGCGAAACGGTCCGCAAGCGGAACGCCATCATCGCGCCACTCCCGCGGGTCCGCGGATTTCTCGCTGCTCAATGTCGGTAGCGGCGCGAAATAACCGGCAGGTCTGCGTTAGTCGCAGACCCGGCTCGCGATGTCGCGCAATTTCTCCAGCACCGCTTCCCGTGCGTCGATCGGCGTGACGTTGTGGTCGGCATGAGAAATGAATGACAGCTTGATATTCGGATATTTCGCAAGTCCGTCGAAGGCGTCGCCGAACCACATCTCCAGATCGCGCGGACCTGCATCTTCGTTCGAGTAGATAAGCTCCACGGCAGTGCCGCGATCCCGCAGGGTTGCCAAGCGGGTGTTCAATATGTGGCCCAATTGCCCGTGCCAGGTGAGGCGGCCGAGCAGCGGTGCCAACGCTCGGTCTGCCTCCCGATAGACGCCCTCGGTGAGTTTTGCCACGATCTTGCGAACGGGCACCTGCCCCGTCAGGATCTTCCTGAGCGTTTTTCCATCGGACAGTCGGCGCTTGTATGCTTCCAGCGCCCGTACCGGACGACCGAACTCCTTCTCGAAATCCGCGCGCGTATCCCAGACCAGCCGTCGCGCATTGATGATCGCGACGCCAGAAACCCGTTCGTCCGCCGCTGCGGAAATCCCGGCAAGATATGAGCCGCTGCAGCGGCCGACGAGGATCACTCTCTCGATCCCGTGTCCGTCGAGCAGCCAGTCGATTGCCTCTTTGACATCGCCGATATGCGTATCGGTGTACATCACCTCGGGCGCCTGCCCCGGCCTGAGCCGTGTCTCGCCGATGCCGGTGACGTCTATCCGGAAACCGGCATGCCCCTCGCGGGCAAGCGTTCTCGCAAAATCCACCACCATGCGGCCCCAGCCGATCGAGTGGTCCAGCCCCGTATTGAGAAACAGGTAAGCCGTTCCCGAGGGCGCTCCTGTCGGCTCCGTGAACACGCCGAACATGTCGTGGTCGGGGCCGAAGCGCAGCAGCGTTTCCCGGAAGTCCGGGCCGGAAAGCTCTGCCGGAAGGTCCCGGTCTCGGCGGGGCATCACCTGCTCGAGAGGGAAATTCGTCGAGCACCAGGCGACCACCTTTTCGATGATGTCGTCGATGATAATCGAAAAGACCGAGTCGCTGACATAATCCGCGTAGCGCTCGAACGGGATGGTATCCGGTGTTAACCCGCGATCCGCCAGGATTTCGGCCAGCATGGCATCGCCGCCATGGTCGTCGCGCGCGACCAGCAGGATTTTCTCGGCGCGGGGCGTCCAGTCCTTGGTCAGATCGAGCGCGCGAACTTCCTTCGTCGTCGCCGCCGACAGCACGAAACCACCGGCCATCAGCCCGCCTTCCGGGCCGTCGGATGCGCTTACCAGGAAGGACGGCTTGGTCATCGCCGTCCATGCCGTCAGCTCGCGCAGATACGTCCGGCCCTGGATCACCGGCGCCATCAGCACCAGTCCGTCGAGATCGGTGTCGCGGGCAAGGTCTCCCGCCAGCGCGCCGCCGAGACCCTGGCCGATGACGATGATCCGGCGCGGCTCGGTCAGCCGGCGCAGTTCCTCCAGTGCCCGCTTCACGCTTTTTCGCCAGGCGGTCTCGTCGTCAAGGGCGGCGCTTGCACCCAGCGAATGGCCCGTCGCCGGATAGTCGAAGCGCAGGCAGGGAAAACCGGCCGCTGCAAGCCGCTCGGCGAGCAGCCGGATCGACTTGTGCGTGCACAGTTCCTCATAACCCCACGGGCTCAGCAGCAATACGGCCGTATCGCCGTCAGCCGCGTGGAAGAAGCCGGCCATTCCGTCGAAGGCAAACGGGGTCGCGGGCGCCGTTTCCAGCGGGGAGAGGTCGCGGGCGAATTGAAATGCAGCGTTCGCAACGTTCATGAAGTGCTCGTCCTCATATTCCGAAACGCAATCGGCGGAGTGGTGCGGATAAAGTTCCGCGGACCAGTTTCCGCAGTTTGAACTGCTGCGCGATGTCGCGATCCGGGTCGAAATCGCTCGTCACCGAACAGCGCGGTCGGAACCAGGCGCCGTCCATCGCGAGGCCCCTGCTGCTCGTGTTGACACGGCTGTAGTCCGCGTCTTTCAGGTGGCCGAGCAGCGCCCTGTCCAGGTGCCCGAAGGGGATCGCGGCCTCGTCGATCGGGACACCCGCCGCGTCCGCGATGCGCATGCGCGCGTCGTACAATTCTCGCTGTCGTCCTGCCTCGTCCAACTGCGTCCAGTCGACATGGTCCCAGCCATGGTTGCCGATGCTCATGCCTGCAGCGACCAGTTCACGGATGTCCTGTCCGGACAGGTAGCCCTTCTGCCCGATCCGGCCAGCCAGCACGAAGAAAAGCGCGCTGCGGCCCACTTCGGCCAGGGCCGGCAAGCCGACCGCGAGGTCGGACAGATTGCCGTCGTCGAAGGTGATGCAAATCTTCGCGTGGCTGTCCGCCTCTTGCTTGGCGAGCGCGCGGATGGTCCGGCGATAGATGTCTTCCGTCACGAAATACCGGTCTTCGCCCGGCGCTTGCGGCACCGCCGGGTCTCCGATCCCGTGAAAGTTCAGGACGAGTGTGTTCGCCAGCATTCGCGCCTAGCCCCCAAACCCGAAACCGCGTGTCCCGTTGAGTGCCGCGACCGTTCCCGCCGGCACGGCGCTTTCTGCGGCATCCGCCCTGCGGATCAGGCGGACATGCCGGTTCGCGCCCGGCGCAAGGTGGAACCAGTCGTCGGTAGGCCGGAAATTGGCGTCGTCCACATGCACCGACTGCGCGAAACGGTCGGTCGAAAGCGCCAGCCACCAGTTCCCCCGCTCGTCGCGTTCGGCACTGGCCTCGATCGCGAGGGGCACGCGGGCGGCGGGATAGCCCGCCGGGAAATGAAATGCATCGGCGAGCACGACATGCGAATCTGGATCACGCAGCCGCGCAACCGTCACGTCGTGGGCCGGCGGGCCGAAGCGATAGGCGTTGGTCGTGTCGAAGAAAGCCCCGAACAGGTCGGTTGCCGGGATTTCGAGGACTTCGCGCGGCGCGAGCGTCAGCGTGCGTTCGCCGCCGACCACCCGTGTCGCGCCGTCGCGCAGGGAATCGATCGTCAGTTCCACGTCCCGCGCCGTCGCGGTCTCGTTGACGACATGCACCGCAAGGCCGTTGGTGCCCTCGTCGGTCAGGGCCACCTGCAACGGACGGAACGCGCGCTTGAGCGCGTACCATGCCGGCTTCGGTTCGCCGGTGGAATCGACAACGCCCCAGCCCGCGCCGGGCAGCAGGTCCTGATAGGTGAAAAGCAGCGCGCCCTGGCAGGGCGAGGCGGCGCGCCGCCATTCGGCGTAGACCGCTTCCATCACCTCGCCGGTCACCGCCCGCGACATGTCGAGATAGCGCGCCGGATCGCCGTAGCGCACCTCGATCGGATCGAGGCCGTAGATCAGCTTGAAATAGTGGTCGCGTACATCCTCGAAATCCCATCCCGCGCCGCGGTCCCGCGGAACCCGGGCCTTCCAGCGCGGGTCGTGGCACGGCATCACCGGCAGGTGGGCATCGAGCGTGCGCTGTTGCGGCACATGAGAGAAGGCGAGGCACTCGCCGGCGAACCGCACATTGGCGCGCCGCGCATCGTCCAGTGGGCGGCGATAGGCGCCGACGCCGTAATAATGCGCGATGCCGGCATCCGGCGAGAACGGCAGCGCGCCGCCATCCGGCGAGTTGGCGGCATAGACCGCGTCGGGGCGCAGTTCGGCGCAGATTTCCGGCAGGATTTCCTCGGTCAGCGGCCCGCGCCATTTGCTTTCCGGCAGGCCGAGCATCGCGCCCTGCTGGTAGATCTCGCTTCCGCCGCACAGAACGGCGAGCGACGGGCTTCCCATCGTTGCACCGAGGAAATGCCGCGCTTCATCGCGCACCGCCCCGGCAAATGCGTCGTCGCCGACCGGATAATCGTAATTGGCGAACTGGAAGTCCTGCCAGACCATCAGGCCGAGTTCGTCGCACAAGGCGAAGAAATCCGGGCTCTCATAGACCATCGTTCCGCCGACGCGCAGCATGTTCATGCCCGCGTCGGCGGCAAGGTCGAGCCACGGGCGATAGCTCTCGGCGTCGCCCGGCAAATTGACGATATCCGCGTTGGTCCACACCGCGCCCCGGCAGAAGACGGGCGTTCCGTTCACGGTCAGCGCGAACCCCTCGCCGTCCGCGCCGCGCTCGACTTCGATACGGCGGAAGCCGGCCTTGCCGAGGCTGAAGCTCTCGCCGCCGGCATCGACGTAAATGGCATGCAGCGCCGGGTCGCCATGGGTGTGTGGCCACCATGCCGCGACATCGGCGATCCGCAGTTCCGCGCGCCAGCTTCCGTCATCCCCGCGCGTCGCTTCAGCGCTTTCACCCGCGCAGCGGATGATGGGTACGCCCGGCGCATTGTCGAGCGAGAATGCCAGCGACAATACGCCGGTCCCGTCATTCTCCAGCGTCGCGGTCATCGTGTCGATGCGGACGCTCGGCGCGTCGGGTTTCAAAAGCGACACAGGCCGCCACGGCCCGACGGCGTGAACCTCGGGACACCAGCCCGGCATGTGGCCGAGCAGGGTTGTGCGCACCAGCCGTAGCCCCTGCGACACCGCCAGTTGCGGACGCCAGCGCGCGCGCGGGCCTTTCGCCGCGAGGTGCGGCGCGAGCGCCCGGAAGCAGATCGCCAGCGCATTGTCCTCGCGCGCGGTCACCCGCACTTCATGGCCGAGGAACATGCTGTCGCTGTCGAGGATCTTTTCGCCGTTCCACCAGACCTCGGCGATGGTCGCGAGCCCTTCGAAGACGAGCAGGCGTTCGCCCGGTTCGTCCTCGCGAATGCCGGCGATGAACCACGTATCCTTGTCGTGCAGCGGCGTCGGATCCTCGGCGTTGAACTGTCCGGCGGCGGCAAGCGCACCGGCCGCCGTTCCGGGAACCTTGGCTTGTATCCAGTCCTTGAGAACGCCCAGATCGGAGGGTTCCGCAACGGCATCCGCCTCGCTCAGCGCCATCCACCAGCCGGATTCGATCCGTGATGCATGGCCGTCGGATGACATGATGCGGCGTTTCATGGCGCGTCCCGCGGGAATGTTGATCGGTCAGGCGGCCCTGGATGTGGCCTTGCCGACGATGGTGTCGAGGCTTTCCGTCATTGCGTCCCAGGCGTCGATCGCCGGGATCAGCGCCGGTGCCAGCTTGTCGAAATTCTTGCGCATCACTGCGCGCGCGAGCTGGAACTGGACGATCTTGCAGGTCGAGGAGATCTTGCGCGCCTCGTCGGCGCTCGCCCCGATGCCGGTCACGCCGTTTTCGGCAAGCCAGTCCAGATGGCTGGAGAACAGCTCGAAATTCGCGCCGAGTTGCCGCAGCGTGTTGAAGGCATAGAGATGGAAGAAGCCGAAATCGCGCTCCGCGATCGCCTCGACCTGGCCCGGAAACACCTCGGCAAAGGCGCGCACCGGATTTTTCGCCGGTCGGCGGCCAAGGTGCAGACGCAGCAACCCTTCGGCATTGGCCACGATCTCGTCGCGCGACGGCAACGCGTCGGGAAACTTCACGAATTCCGTGTAGGGCAGGAAGGGCAGGGCGCCCTCGGCGGCGTTCAGGTGGAAAACGCCCTCGAAGTCCTCGCCTTCGAGCCGATGCAGACCGAGCCCGTGGAAGTAGTCCATGCACCGGCCTTCGAGATCGATCCGGTTCGGCGCGATCGTCGTCTTGCCGTGTTCCTTGCGATAGGACGTGCCTTGCGTGTCGGGCAGATAGAAGCTGTCCACCTCCACCAGCGACAGCCGGCCGCGACCGATCTGTTCGACGACATGGGTCTCGACCCGATCGTAGATCGCCAGTTCGGTGACCCGCAGGCCGTAAAGGCGTTCGAGGTCTTCCAGCGGCACCTTGAAGAAAGTGAACTGGTCGCCTTCGAAATCCTGCGTGACGGCATAGGAAAGGCAGGCTTCCGGCGGCAGGCCGAGCGCCGGCAGCACCTCGATCCAGACGTCGAGATAGCAGTTCGTCTCCGGCCAGTCGCGCGTCCCCGCATGCAATGCGTGCCGCGCGTAGTCGGTCGGGTCGAGCGCCGGGAAGATCGCCGGAAGGTCGGTCATCGATGCCAAAACGTCAGCCCCAGAGTGCCTTGCGGACACCTGCCGGCCAGCTTTCCACATCCATGCCGTGATGGCGGAAAAGCGCCAGGGCGATGCGTTCCAGCCCGAAGCCGACGCATGCCGTATGGGCGTGCGAGCCATCCTGCTGGCGGATGTCCCAGGCCTTGCCGAAATTGTCCATGTGGTAGTTGAAGCTCATGCAGGCGGTCGGGTTCGCGGCCGAGTTGACCGGCACGAGCAGCTCGAATTTCAGTTCCTGTTCGCGCTGGCTGGACCCCATCATCTTGCCGGCCCGTCCGAAGAACGGATCGTTCGCGACATCCACAGTGCAGGGCAGTTCCAGCAGCTTCATGATCTCCTGGCCGCGCTGTTTCCAGGTCTCGCGGAACGCGATCGCCTGGTCGGCGGAACCGGCGCGCACGAATTCGCGCTGGCGGAACATCTGCATGCGGGCCGGGTCGCGCGAGGGCTCGTGGCGGAAGCAGTAGGATTGCAGCGCCACATAGGCGCCTTCCGCCGGCAGCGCGCCGCGCCGCGCGAGGATCGGGTAGAGCGGATAGCAGGCGGCCGGGGTCAGCGCCACGTCGGTCGGCTTCTGGTTCTCCGACCAGTCTTCGCCGACTTCGAGACACTGCAGCAGCCCCGCATGGTCGTGATCATTGCCGCAAAAGGCGTGAACCGTCCCCGCCAGATGCGGGAAGTTCTTCATGTAGCCGCTGGTCTCGAAATCCTTGATCGGCATGCCCGGCGGAAACACCATCGCTTCGCTGGTTTCGTCCTTGCCGAAGGACTTCGCCAATGCCTCGAAGCGCGTGATGACCTCCTCGAAGAGGTCGCTGCGCGCATAGAGGCCGTCGACACCGCTGTCATGCAGGATGCCCTGATCGAAAAGCTGGTCGAGAAAGGAGACTTGCTTGTCCATGGCTTACCTCAGAAGGCTGGTTTCTTGTTTGCCGACGAGAAGCATCGTCGACGTGTTGCCGAGAATGCGGTCGTTGGAAATCATCAACTGCGCCGAATGCGCGTCGCGCAGGTGCCGGCCGAGGCTGTAGGGCGTTCCGTTCTTGTAGCCCTGGATGCCGCAGATCAGCATGCACTGGTTGATGATGTCGAGAATGGTCTGGGACGTGCCGATCTTGATGTTGTTCATCGCGACCGCGAAGCCCATCGCCGAAAGCGCGTCGGGATCGCCCTTGCCGGCTTCGAACTGCTTCAGCCCGGCGACGACATTCGATTTCACCTGCTGCAGCATGCTGGAGGCCTCGGCGAGGCGCAGCGCGCCGGGAGGCGTCTGGCCCGGAGACCGGCGTGCGGCGGCGCGCACGTAGGACTGTGCCCGGTTCACGGCGTCGGCGGCGATGCCGAACCACAGCGCGCCCCAAAGAAGATGCGATACCGCGAGCATGGATTGCGCCGCGATTTCCGCGAAGGGCTTGGGCAGGATCTGTTGCGCCAGCGCTTCGCCGCGGAAGATATAGCCGTCCGAGCAGGTGCCGCGCATGCCGAGCGTGTCCCACTCCGCCGTATGCTCAAGCGTGTACTGGTCCTTCGTGAACAGCGTCGCGACCTGGTCGCTCGGCGGTGAATCCTTGTGACGGCGCGAGGTCACCATGATGGCGTCCGCATCGGCGCCATAGGAAATGACGGTGGCGTTCTTTTCGAGCCGGACGATGTCGCCCTCGACGTCCACGGCGCAGACGGAATTGCGCAGATTGCCGCCGATGCCGGCCTCGCTGGTCGCCGATCCGATCAGCAATTGCTCGTCGCAGATGCATTTCAGGAACGTCTCGTGCCAGGCGCTGTCCGGTGCATGATCCGACAGGCTGGCGATCTGGATCTGGTGCATGGCGTAGGTCATGGCCGTCGCCGCGCAAGCCTTGCCGAGGATCGAGCAGACCTCGGCGACTTCGCTCATCGTCGCGCCTTCGCCGCCATGCTGGACGGGGATCTGGATACCCATCAGCCGTTCGGCCTTGACGGCATCCATGCCTTCTTTCGGGAAGCGGGCTTCCCGGTCGACTGTATCGGCGAATTCCGCCGCAACCTTCGCAGCCCTTTGGGTGCGTTCGGCAAGTGAGAGAGCCGTAATCGGGCTGGCGACGTTCATTTAGGCCACCTGCTGCGTTTCAGTGATCTGGCTGACGGACGCGGCGATCGCGTTGATCGACGAGAAGGATTTGCGGTTCAGGAGGGTTTCCGGAAACTCGATATCGAAGGCCTCTTCCAGGCCCAGCATCAGCTGGACGGAAGCGAAAGAGGAAAGGCCCGCTTCGTAAAGGTCCGCGTCGTCGGCAATCGTGTCGACGGAGACCGGCAGGCGGCCATGCTTGGTCAGGAGGTCGCGAATGGTGGAGTTCATGCCTTGGATTCCCTGTTCTGGAAGCGCGCTTCGATATTGGCGCGTTTTGGCTCCGATGCATGTTCTCTTACGGCTATTTTTATAAGGTGTGCTTAAGCGATGTGGTTAACGGTCAAGTACAGTTCCGACGCGCTGTAATATCGCGGGACTGGGCGTGTCTTTTCAGGCCAGCGTCCCGTTTTGAAACAGGTGTGCGCCGTGCTGACGGACGTCGTTGACATTGCCCGCGCGGCCAAGGGCGGCGCGTCTCACGCGGGCGCGGCAAGGGTCGGCATTCGGTTACCGGGCATGTGACGGAGGGAACGAAATGTTCGGATTTCCGCAGCTTGAATCTCACGTCGCCGACAAGATATCTCCAGAGACTGAAGCTTTTGAAAAAGGATGACGCTCATGCTCTCCATCGGTGAGATGTCGCGCCGGTCCGGCGTCAAGGTGCCGACCATCCGCTATTACGAGCAGATGAACCTGATCGATGCGCCGGAGCGCTCCGCCGGCAACCAGCGGCGCTACACGCGCGCGGCGCTCGACAGGCTGACCTTAATTCGCCATGCCCGCGATCTCGGCCTGTCTCTGGAGGCGATCCGCGAACTGGTCCGCCTGAGCGAGAACCCCGCCATGCCGCATGACGAGGCGCACCGCATCGCCACATCGCATCTCGCCGCGATCCGCGAACGCATCGCCCGGCTGAAACGGCTGGAGAAGGAACTGACCCGCGTCGAGGCGAACTGCCATGCCGATCAGGCCGGCGACTGCAATATCATGCAGGTGCTCGCCGATCACGGCCGGTGCGAGACCGAGCACTGAGTGGCGGCATCTGTCCGCCCGCCGCCTATTCCCACTCCATCTCGGAAAAGACCTGCTGCGCGTTGCGGCGGGCAAGCGCGTCGAACTGCTCCAGATAGGAAAAAGTCGACTGGTCGACCTCGACGGAGGTGATCATGTCGCCGCCGGCGTCGATATGCTCGCCGATCCTCTCGCGCAGATTGGCGATATAGTCGCGGGTGTCGGCTTTCGCCTTCGCCAATGTGGTCGCATGGCCGTGGCCGGGAACGACATGTTCCGGCTCGCGTGCCGCGAGGCTGTCGAAGGATTCCAGCCATCCGCTTGACGAAGACATCTCCAGAACACCGAGAATGCGCTCGGTGAAGACGATGTCGCCGGCAAAAACCGTGTCGCGGGAGGCGAGCCACACAAAGGAGTCGCCCGGCGTATGCGCCGCGCCCGGATGGACGATTTCGAACTCCAGCCCGCCCAGCGAGAATACATAGTCGTCGTCGAAGACCACGTCGGCATAAGCCGGCTCCGTGCCTTCCAGCGCATCCCCGATCAGCGCATCCAGCATGGTGAACTGCATCGACTGGCGTTCCTTCTGGTCGGCGACGGCGTCGGCCGATGCGATGATCGTCGCACCCTTGTCCTTCCAGTAGCCATTGCCGAGCCAGCGGTGGTCCTGTCCGCCCGTATCGATGACATAGCGCACCGGCTTGTCCGAGATCGTTTGGATCGCCGCGTCGATTGCCGCCGCGCCCTTCCGGCTGCCGCCCGGGTCGATCAGCACGAGGCCGTCATCCGTGACGACGAGGCCGAATGTGGCGTTGTTGGCGAGATTGTTCGGCGATCGCTGCTCCTTGCCCCCGACCAGCGCGAAGACATCGTCGGCGACGGGCTGGATTTCGAGGCTGCCGGCAGACGCGGATAGTGTCGCCGCAAGCACCGTCCCCGCCGCCACCATACCGTGGAGGATCGTCATGCAGCCAGCCACGTCTCAAGCGCCGCCGCATCGGGAAGCCCGCCGGAATGGACGAGCTTGCCGTCGATGCTGATGCCGGGTGTCGAGATGACGCCGGCCATCGCGATCTGTGCGTAGTCGATTACCTTCTCGATCTCGACATCGATCGACAGTTTCGCTGCGGCATCGCGCACCATCTGTTCAGTGGCATTGCATCGTTTGCAACCCGGTCCATAGACCTTGACGTGTTTCATTGCATTACTCCGTCAGAAAATGAGGTTGAAGAGAAAGCCGACCGCGAGGATGCCGGCGCCGACGACGCCGATGAAGACGGCGATCAGCTTCAGTGTCAGCACCTTGCGCAGGATGATCATCTCCGGCAGCGACAGCGCGATCACGCTCATCATGAAGGCGAGCACCGTTCCGAGCGCCGCGCCCTTGCCGAGCAGGGCTTCGACAATGGGAATGACGCCGGCCGCATTGGTGTACATGGGAATGCCCATCAGCACGGCGGCGGGAACCGACCACCAGGCATCCGCGCCCATGATCCGCGCCATCAGGTCGGCCGGCACATAGCCATGGATGAGTGCGCCCGCGCCTATGCCGACGATGATCCAGATCCAGACCTTCGCGACGATATCGCGAACCGCCTCGATCCCCTGTCTGTAGCGGTCCACCAGGGTCAGGTTTTCGGAGGGAACGTCGCCGACGCCGCGCGCATGGATGTCGCGCACCCAGTCCTGCAGCCACCCTTCGAGCCGCAACTTGCCGATCACCCAGCCGGCGACGATGGCAATGCCCAGGCCGAAGCCAAGATAGGTGAGGGCGACCTTCCAGCCGACAAGCCCGAACAACAGACCGAGCGCGACCTCGTTGACCATCGGCGCGGCGATGAGGAAGGAGAACGTCACCCCAAGCGGAACGCCCGCCGAGACGAAGCCGATGAACAGCGGAATGGCCGAGCAGGAGCAGAATGGCGTCAGCACGCCGAGGCCGGCGGCCATCGCGTTACCCGCACCCTCGCGCTTGCCGGCCAGCAACGCACGCGTCTTTTCGGGCGAGAAGAAGGAGCGGATGACACCCATCGCGAAGACGATCAGCGTCAGCAGCATCAGAACCTTGGGCACGTCGTAGAAAAAGAAGGCCAATGCCTCGCCGGTATGGCTGTGCCGGTCGACGGGAAACAGACCGGTCAGCCATTCGGCGACCGGTATGAGCTGGCGATAGATCAGCCACCACACGGCGACGAACAAAGCCACGCCGAGCGTCCAGAGCCAGCCGGACGGGCCGTGCATGCGCGCGGGAAGCGTATCGGTCGGAGAACTCACGCGGCGATCCTTTCGCCGCCGGTTGACGATGCGGACAAGGCCAGCGCCGCATCGACGATTGCGGAGACATGTGCCGGCATCGCGTCGTTTCGGCGATAGCGCACCCATTGCGCGTCGCGTCGGTCGATCACCAGCCCGGCGTCCTTCAGGATCTTCATGTGCCGCGACATGCGCGACTGGGTGGCGTCGAGTTTGTGCATCAACTCGCAAACGCAATGTTCGCTGCCATCCGACAGCATGGCCATGGCGGCAAGCCGGGTCGGCTCGGCAAGCGCGGAAAGGATTTTGACTGGATCGGGCATGTCGGCTTCCGTTTCGTTCATATGCGCTAATGCGCATATGTTGGGGAGCGCGGCCTTGATCGATATCAACGGGCATGGGCGATTTGTCATGCGCGCCGGCGCGGAAGAGATCAGACCGTAAGTTTTCCGAACAGGATCGGCAGCGTCGAGACGAGCAGCAGGGCGGCCATCGCGAAATTGAAGACATGCGCGCGCCGCGGTTCGTGCAGGAACCGGCTGAGCCATGTCCCGAAGACGACCCAAAGCGTCGTCGCGCAAAGCGCCACCAGCCCCATGATCGCCGCGCCCGCGCCGACCGTGCCGAAACCGGCCCCCTCCGGCAGGTAGGTCGCCGCCGCGCTCATCGCCGCCGCCCAGGCTTTCGGATTGATCCACTGGAAGGCGACGCCTGTGCCGAAGCCGAGGATTTCGAGATCGTCGTCATTGCGCCTGAGCGGGCCGGCGGTCGCGATCTTCCAGGCCAGCCACAACAGGAACGCCGCCGCCACGAAGCGCAGCCCGAGCGCCAGCAATGGCAGCGCGGAGAACGCCGCGCCGAGGCCGGAACCGGTCGCACCGAACAGCACCGCCATGCCGACGGCCACGCCGGCGGAGAGCGGCAGCGAGCGTCGCGTGCCGTGCCGCACGCCCGACGCCAGCATCATCATGTTGTTCGGGCCGGGCGTTCCTGCCATGATCGCGCAGAAGGTGACATAGGACACGAGAAGGTCGAAACCGGTCATCGCGGGCTTTCCGTTTTCATCGGGCCGCGATCCTGCCGCCGCGAGGCGGTCCGGTCTTGTCGAAAAGTGACATGGTGTTGGAAACGGACATGCAGGCGCTATCGACCGAACCCGTTTTCGAGTCGCCGCGTGACCGGGCGCGGTTCCGCCGCATGCCCGGCTTCTCCGCCGTCGACCTGATGGATGCGTCGTTTCACGATCACCATTTCGCCCCGCATACCCATGACGGCCTCATGCTCGGTATCATGCGCTACGGCGTGATGCGCTTCATGCGCGAGGGCAGGACCCACACGGTCGAGCCCGGCGGCATCACCGTCATCAATCCCGGGGATGTCCACACCGGCGGCCGCTTCGGCGAGGACCGGCTGGTCTATACGGGGATCTATGCGCCGCAATCCTTCCTTGAAAAAGCGGGGCTCGGAAACGACGCATGGTTCGTCTCCGGCGTCGTGACCGACCCGGAATGCTGGCAATTGCTGTTGCGGGCGACCGCGCCGGGCGTCGATCCGCTCGCCGGGCAGGAGGACCTGCTTGAAGGCCTGTTCCGTCTCGGCCGCCACGCCAGTCGCGGGCCGGGGCGTGAGGAGCGGGCGTGTTCCGCTGCCGCGGCGCGCGCGCTTGGGCACCTTGAAGCCCATTACGGCGAGCGCGTCACCATCGACGATCTCGCCCGCATCGCCGGCGTCACGCCGCGCCACATGATCCGGTCCTTCCGCAAGGCGACAGGCCTACCGCCGCATGCATGGCTTCGCCAGTTCCGCATCCGGAAGGCGCGTCATCTGCTCGAGACAGGCCTCGCGCCCGCCGAGGCCGCGTTCGCCACCGGCTTCGCCGACCAGCCGCATTTCTCGAAAGCCTTCAAGCAACTGACCGGCACGACACCCGCGCGCTACCGCCTCGACATGGCCGCCTGATTTCGGCGATTCCGGTTGGAATGCCGATTTCCGCTTGACGAAACCATATTAACATAACACGTTATATAACGTGTTATTGAGTGAGGTTGGTCATGGTCAGGGATTTCACGAAGGAGTTGGGATATCTCCCGCTCGGCAGCCGGCTGAAACGTGTCGGCGAGCGCATGCAGGCCGAAACCGCCCGCTTCCTCGCAAGCGAGGGGATCGAGCAGCCGCCCGGCATCTGGCCGCTTCTCCAGACGCTGCACGGCGAAGGCGCCCTGACCGTGGGTGAGCTGGCCACGGCGCTCGGCGTCTCGCAGCCCGGCGTCACGCGCAGCCTTCGCCAGCTCACCGCCGATGGCATGGTGAAGCCTGCGCCCGCGGGCGAGGACCAGCGCCGCAAACCGGTCATGCTCACCGACGCGGGAGCAGCCGTCGTCGAACGCTGCATGCGTGACCTGTGGCCCCATGTCGAGGCGGCGGTTCGCGAGATGTGCGCCCCCCTCGATGGTCCGATCCTGCAGCAGCTCGACCGGATCGAGGAGGAACTCGACAGCCTGCCGCTGGACCGGCGCGCCGCGCGCAAGATGGAGGAGCGCGAAAATGGCTGATCATGTTCTCGACCGGCCGATCTGGGCTGCTTTGACCTCCAGACAGACGCATTGGGCCGAGGGTGGACCCGACGCGATGCGCTTTCCGCCCAATGTCTCGCCCTTCGCCGCGTCGCGCGACGATGGCGAGGATTGCCTGCGCGCCCTTGCCGGCCTCGTGCCCGAAGGTGGCGGCATTCTCCTGGCCCGAAAGGGCGGCGGCGAAATTCCGCCCGGCCTGAAAATCGCGACCGAGGCCAATATCGTCCAGATGCACGCGGAAGATCTCGTGCCCGCCGATCCGGCCGGCGAGATCGCTCCGCTCGGTGATGCCGACGCGGAGGAAATGCTGGCGCTGGCGACGCTGACCCGGCCCGGCCCCTTCCTGCTCGACACGCACCGGCTCGGCCGCTTCGTCGGCATTCGCGTCGATGGCCGGCTTGCGGCGATGGCCGGCGAAAGGCTGCATGTGGAAGGCTATCGCGAAATCAGTGGCGTCTGCACGCATCCCGATTTTCGGGGGCGCGGCTATGCGGGTCTCCTGTCGCGCATCGTTGCGACCCGCATCCTGCACGACGGGGAAACCCCGTTCCTGCACGCTTACGAGCCCAACGCGTCGGCGATCCGGCTTTACGAAACGCTCGGATTTCGATGGCAGCGCACCATCACGGTGCAAATGCTGGTGCGCGGCTGAGCGGCGCTTCTATCTGGAGCCGCCCCACGGCATGTCCATATAGACGTCGCCCTCGCGCAACTCCTCCAGCATCCGCGTCAGCCGCTTGTGTTTGGTCGTTTCGCGCTTGGCGGTGTTGATCCAGCCCAGATAGTCGTTGCGCTGGTAATCCGGCCGCGCCTCATAGGCGTCGCGCAGGCCGGATTCGTCCAGCGCCGCCGCCACGAAGGCGGGCATGGGCTGCAATGCGCGCTTCAGCGGCATCAGGCGAAGACGCTTGCGCCCACGTCGGCGCGGCCCGCGACATTTCGGAAGGTCTCGAACAACTCGCGTCCGGTTCCGTAAGCATTCGCTGACAGATCGGCGATCACCACCTCGCGCGCGTCGAATTCGGCAGCCGGCACCAGCACTTCCAGCGTGCCCTTGGTCGCGTCGACACGCACCATGTCGCCGTTTTGCACCTTGGCAATCGGGCCACCGTCCAGCGCTTCCGGCGTCACATGGATCGCCGCCGGAACCTTGCCGGACGCGCCGGACATGCGTCCGTCGGTCACCAGCGCCACCTTGTAGCCGCGATCCTGCAGCACGCCGAGCGACGGCGTCAGCTTGTGCAGTTCCGGCATGCCGTTCGCCTTCGGCCCCTGGAAGCGGATGACGGCGACGAAATCCTTCTCCAGCTCGCCCTTGCGGAAGGCTTTCTGCAGCGCTTCCTGGCTGTGGAACACGACGGCGGGCGCCTCGATGACGTGGCGTTCCGGCTTGACGGCGGAGATCTTGATGACCGCCTTGCCGAGATTGCCGGTCAGCATCTTCAGCCCGCCATTGGTCTGGAAGGGCGCGGTGATCGGCGCGAGTACCTGGTCGTCATGCGATTTTGCAGGCGCGGGGTCGCGCACCACCGTATCGCCGTCCAGCTTCGCCTCGACCATATAAGGCTCCAGCCCCTGGCCGAAGACGGTGCGCACGTCGCTGTGCAGCAGCCCCTCGCTCGCCAGTTCGCGGATCATGAAGCCCAGCCCGCCGGCGGCCTGGAAATGGTTCACGTCGGCCAGACCGTTCGGATAGACGCGCGCCAGCAGAGGCGTCGTGTCGGACAGGTCGGAAATGTCCTGCCATGTCAGCTTGATGCCGGCCGCCGCCGCCATGGCGATCAGGTGGATCGTGTGGTTGGTCGACCCGCCCGTGGCGTGCAGCCCCACCACGCCGTTGACGATCGAGCGTTCGTCGATCATCTCGCCCACCGGGGTAAACTCGTTGCCGAGCGCGGTGATGGCAAGCGCACGTTTCGCCGCTTCCCTGGTCAGGGCATCGCGCAGCGGCGTGTTTGGGTTGACGAAGGACGAGCCCGGCATGTGCAGGCCCATGATCTCCATCAGCATCTGGTTGGAATTGGCCGTGCCGTAGAAGGTGCAGGTGCCCGGCCCGTGATAGGAGGCGCTCTCCGATTTCAGCAACTCGTCGCGGCCGACCTTGCCTTCGGCATAGAGCTGGCGGGTCTTGGCCTTCTCGTCATTGGAGATGCCGGTGGTCATCGGGCCTGCGGGCACGAAGATCGCGGGAAGATGCCCGAATGTCAGCGCCGCGATGGTCAGACCGGGCACGATTTTGTCGCAGACGCCGAGGAAGACCGCCGCGTCGAACATGTCGTGCGACAGGCCGATACCCGCCGCCATCGCGATCACGTCGCGCGAGAACAGCGACAGTTCCATGCCGTCCTGGCCTTGCGTGACGCCGTCGCACATCGCCGGCACGCCGCCCGCCACCTGCGCCACGCCGCCCGCCTCGCGCGCCGCCTGCTTGATCAGGGCGGGAAAGGTCTCGTAGGGCTGATGCGCCGACAGCATGTCGTTATAGGCGGTGATGATGCCGAGATTGGGCACGGTGTCGCCCATCAGGTCTTCCTTGTCGGACGGTCCGCAGGCCGCGAAGCCGTGGGCGAGGTTGCCGCAGGACAATTTCGTGCGCTTCGGACCCAGCTCGGCCCGGGCGCGCAGCCGTTCAAGATATGTTTCGCGCGTCAGGCGCGAACGTTCGCGAATGCGTTCCGTGACCTCGGCCACCGATTTCTGCACGTCACTCATGGGTCAGGGCTCCCTGTGATGTGAATTTATAGAGCGGTTATGGCGCCCAGAACACGTGTACGGGCGTCTTGTCCTGGTGCAGCACGGCGCGCACCGGCATGGCATTGGCGTCGGTTCCGGCAAGCGCCGTATCGAACACGCCGCGCTTTTCTTCCCCTTCGATATGGAGCGCGAGGAACCGCGCGTCCAGAAGGGCGGGCAGGGTAAGCGTCAGCCGCGGTTCGCCCGCGCCGTCCGCCTGCATCGGCAAAACGCGGGTTTCGCCGGCCGTATCGAGCGCATCGGAAAGCCGGTCGCCACCCGGGAAGAACGAGGCCGTGTGCCCGTCCGTGCCCATGCCGAGCACCGCGACGTCGAGCGGCCAGGGCAGGCCGGCGAACAGCGCCTCGCTCTTCTCGGCATTTGCGATCGGCAGTTCCGCCGCTGTCTCGTAGGCGACGAAATGCGCTTTCGCGGCATTGCCTTGCAGCAGCGTCTCGCGCACCAGCTTCTGGTTGGCGCGGTCGGAGTCGGGCGGGCAGATGCGTTCATCGACGAGGATGACCGTCACCCGGTCCCAGGAAATGTCGGTTTCCGACAGCACGGCGAAAAGCCGCTTCGGCGTCGAGCCGCCGGAGACCGCGAGAGACGCTTCGCCGCGCTCGGCGATCGCGCCCGCAAGCTTCGCCGCGATGCCCGCCGCCAGCGCGATGGCGAGCGCCTCGCGGTCGGGATAGTCGTGCCGGTGGAGCCTGTCGTCCGGATCAGTTTTCATACCATGTCCGTCCGTCGCGCTCGATCAGGGCGATGGAGGCCGAAGGCCCCCATGTGCCCGCCGTGTATTGCCGCACCGGCTGCTCGCTCCCCTCCCATGCCTTCAGGATCGGATCGATCCACTGCCACGCGGCCTCCACCTCGTCGCGGCGCATGAACAGCGTCTGGTTGCCGCGGATCACGTCCAGGATGAGCCGCTCATAGGCGTCCGGATTGCGCACGCCGAAGCTCTCCGCGAAACTCATGTCCAGCGGCACGTGGCGCAGCCGCATGCCGCCCGGTCCGGGGTCCTTGATCATCAGCCACTGCTTGACGCCTTCGTCCGGCTGCAGCCGCATCACCAACTGGTTGGCGACCATCCGGCCCGCCGCGCTGCCGAAGATCGAGTGCGGCACCGGCTTGAAGGCGATGACGATCTCGGAGACGCGCTGTGCCAGCCGCTTTCCGGTGCGCAGGTAGAAGGGCACGCCGGCCCAGCGCCAGTTGCCGATTTCCGCCTTGATGGCGACAAAGGTCTCGGTGTTCGAGACCCCGCCTTCCAGCTCTTCCAGATAGCCCTTCACCGGACCGCCGTTCGAGGCGCCCGATCTGTACTGTCCGCGAACCGTCAATTCCTCGACATTGCTCTCGTCGATCCGCCCGAGCGAGCGCAGCACCTTCAGCTTCTCGTCGCGCACCGCATTCGCGTCCATCGAGGAGGGCGGTTCCATCGCCACGAGGCACAGAAGCTGCAGCATGTGGTTCTGCACCATGTCGCGCAGCGCGCCGGCGCGGTCGTAGTAACCGGCCCGCCCCTCGAGCCCGACCGATTCCGCCACGGTGATCTGCACGTGATCGATATGGGCGGAGTTCCATAGCGGCTCGTACAGCGCATTGGCGAAGCGCAGCGCCATCAGGTTCTGCACCGTCTCCTTGCCGAGATAGTGGTCGATGCGGAAGACCTGGTCCTCGGTGAAGACCTCGCCCAGCGTGTCGTTGAGGATGCCGGCAGATTCCAGGTCGCGACCGATCGGCTTTTCGACGACGATGCGCGTCTCGTCGGTAATCAGTCCGTGCTCGCGCAGCTTGGTCGCGAAATCGCCGAACAGCGATGGGCCGACGGCGAGATAATAGGCCCGCTTCTTGTGCGGATCGCCGTCCAGCTTCGCCTTCAGGTCGTCCCAGCCCTTGTCGGACTTGGCGTCCACCGAGACGTAGCGCAGCTTTGCGAGGAATTTTTGCAGCTCGTCCTCGTCGAGGTCTTCCTTGATGAACTGTTCCAGCGCCTTGCGCGCGAAAGCGCGGTATTCGTCGTCGGTCATCTCGGTGCGTGAGGCGCCGATGATGCAGGTCTGATCGACGATCTGGCCGCCGACCTGGCGGTGATACAGTGCGGGAAGAAGCTTGCGCTCGGCGAGATCGCCGGTACCCCCGAATACGATGTAGTCGAAGGGATCGACGGGGATGATCTGTGCGGACATGGATGTTTCCTGTCTGGCGAGAGGAGTCGGCGGCGTTATAATCTAATCGATTTAAAAAGACCAGATCGCAATTGTATTTTTGTCGCTTGGCGGTTCCGGTGTGCTAGACCGTGGGAGGATGACGGTCGCATCCGTCGATGTTTGCAGGGAATGACGACATGCTCAAGACGCCCGACACCACTTTGCTGCGCACGGTGGCCGAGGAGCGCGCGGCGTTGAACGTTATTGGTGGCAAGATGGTCGGTGCGAAATCCGGCGCGCGCATCGAGGTCGCCTGTCCGTCCGACGGTCGCGTCTTCGCCTCGATCCCTCGGGGAGAGACCGCCGATATCGATGCCGCCGTCGCCTCCGCCCGCCATGCTTTCGAGGTCGGCCCGTGGAGCCGCATGACCGCCACGGAACGCGGCCGCGTCCTGACCCGCCTGTCCGGACTTGTCGAGCAGCACGCCGACGAACTCGCGGCGCTGGAATCGCGCGATACCGGAAAGCCGGCCCGCCAGGGCGTCGCCGATGTCACCGCGGCGATCCGCTACTATGAATATTACGGCGCCGCCGCCGACAAGGCGCATGGCAGCCAGATCCCGTTCCTTGAGGGCTACACCGCCATCACCACGCGCGAGCCGCATGGTGTCGTCGCCGGCATTATTCCGTGGAATTACCCGCTGCAGATCCTCGCCCGTGTCGCGGGCGCAGCGCTTGCCATGGGCAACACGCTTGTCGTGAAACCGGCCGAGGACGCCTCGCTCACCACGGTCCGCATCGCCGAACTGGCGCTTGAGGCCGGTTGCCCGCCGGGCGTCTTCAACGTCGTCACGGGCTATGGCGCGGAGGCCGGTGCGGCGCTGTCCGGACATCCCGGCGTCGATTACGTCACCTTCACCGGCTCGCCCGGCACGGGCACGGCGATCCAGCAGGCCGCCGCCTCCAACAATCGCGGCGTGACCATGGAACTTGGCGGCAAGTCGCCGCAAATCGTCTTCGCCGACGCGGACCTCGACGCGGCGCTTCCCGTCGTCGTCAACGCGATCATCCAGAATGGCGGCCAGACCTGTTCGGCCGGAAGCCGGGTGCTGGTCGAAAAGCCGATCCACGAGGAATTCACCGCCGAACTCGCCCGGCGGTTCGAGGCGCTTGTCGCCGAACCGCACGACCGCGACGGCGATCTCGGCCCGCTGATCAATACCCGTCAGGCCGAACGCGTCGCCGCGATGATCGCCGAGGCGGAGGCCGCGGGCTTTCCGGTTCTGGCAAAAGGCAGCGTCGCCGACGACGCGCCGCAAGGCGGCCACTATCAGGCGCCCGTCCTGTTCGGCGCGGTCGATCCGCTGTCGGCGCTCGGCCAGGAGGAGGTCTTCGGTCCGGTTCTCGCCGCCTTTTCCTTCGAGGGCGAGGAGGAAGCGGTTCGCCTCGCCAACGGCACGGAATACGGGCTGGTCGCGGGCGTCTGGACGCGCGACGGCGGCCGCCAGCACCGCGTCGCCAGGCGCATTCGCGCCGGCCAGGTCTATGTCAACGCCTATGGCGCGGGCGGTGGCATCGAATTGCCTTTCGGCGGCTTCGGCAGGTCCGGACATGGCCGCGAAAAAGGATTCGAGGCGCTGATGGACATGTCGGCGACGAAGACGACCGTTTTCAATCACGGCTGATCTGCATCGGCTTGGCAATTCATTCCGGAGAGGTATCCATGTCGGACGAGAAATACCTGATGACCCGCGAGGAGATCGAGGAAATGCCGGGCCTGAAGAAGACCCATTTCCTCAATCCCAACGCCATCCGCATAAACAAGTCGCTGGGTGACGAGACGGGCCTGACCGGGTTCGGCTTTCACATCATCGAGGTCGAGCCCGGCCGCGATACCACGGAGCATCATGTCCATTACCACGAGGATGAGTGCGTCTACGTCCTCTCCGGAGAGGCGACGGCGCATATCGGCGAAGAGTCCTTTCCGGTAAAGGCCGGCGATTTCATCGGTTATCGCAAGGGCGGGCTCGCACATTCGATGACCAATACCGGCACGGAGCCGTTCCGCTGCATCGTGGTCGGCGAGCGTCTGGCGCATGACGTGGGCGACTATACCAAGCTCAGGAAGCGTATTTATCGCAATGCCGGAATGAAGTGGAACCTGGTCGATCACGACCATATCGGCGAGCCGGTCGCCGGCGCGAAGAAATAGGCGCGTCCGACGGGAAGGGAGAGGCGAATTGGCAAGGCTTGCAGGAAAATCCGCGATTGTCACCGGCGCGGCGTCGGGTTTCGGTGAGGGCATGGCGCGGCGTTTTGCCGAAGAGGGCGCGAACGTCCTTGTCGCCGATCTGAACGGAGAGGGCGCCGAACGGGTCGCATCCGAAATCGGCGCAGCGGCCCTTCCGCTGGCCGTCGATGTGGCGCGCAGGGAAGATGTCGATCGCATGGCCGAGACCGCCCTGGAGCGTTTCGGCCGCATCGACGTCATGGTCAACAATGCCGGCTATACCCACCCCAACGGCGACATGCTGGGCGTCTACGAGGAAACGTTTGACCGTATCGCCGACGTCAACATGAAGGCGATCTACCTCTCCGCGCTCGCCGTCGTGCCCGTGATGGAGAAACAGGGCGGCGGCGCGATCATCACCACCGCATCCACCGCCGGTCTGCGCCCTCGTCCGGGCCTGACTTGGTACAATGCGTCCAAAGGCTGGGCGATCACCGCCACCAAGTCGATGGCCGTCGAGCTCGCGCCGAAGAACATTCGGGTCAACTGCCTGTGCCCCGTTGCCGGGGAAACCGGCATGCTGGCGCAGTTCATGGGCGAGGACACGCCGGAAAAGCGGGCCTTGTTCCGCGCCTCCATCCCGCTCGGCCGCCTGTCAACCCCGCTCGATATCGCCAATGCGGCCTTGTGGCTCGCCTCCGACGAGGCGGAATTCATCACCGGCGTGGCGCTGGAAGTCGATGGTGGCCGTTGCATTTGAGCGGCCAGCGGGAACCCGGAAGGCCCCGCGTCGTTCTTGCCTTGCCGCAATCCTCTGATACGGAAGAGCCATGACCGGCGACCAGATGTTTCTCTTCGCGCTCTTCGGCGCGGCCTTCGTGTTCTTCGTGTGGGACAAGGTCCGCTACGATCTCGTCGCCTTTTCGGCGCTCCTCATCGCGGTCGTGGCCGGCCATGTCGAGCCTGAGGCGGCCTTCGAGGGATTCGGCCATCCGGCCGTCGTCATCATCGGCCTCGTGCTGATCGTCTCGCGCGGTCTGGTCAATTCCGGCGCGGTCGAGCGCATCGCCCGTCTCGTCGTTGCGCCGGAGCGCTCGGTGCCGATGCATATCGGCGTCATGTCGGTCGTCGGCGCGGCGCTTTCGGCGGTCATCAACAATGTCGCGGCGCTGGCGCTCCTGATGCCGCTCGATCTCGAAGCGTCGGCCAAGGCGAAGCGCGCGGCCGCACTCACCCTGATGCCGCTCTCCTTCGCCACCATCCTCGGCGGCATGATCACGCTGATCGGCACGCCGCCCAACATCGTCATCGCGCAATATCGCGACCGCGCGCTCGGCGAACCGTTCTCGATGTTCGATTTCGCGCCGGTCGGCCTTGCCGTGTCGATCGCCGGCATCGCCTTCGTCGCGCTTGTCGGCTGGCGGCTGATCCCGGCGCGCGACAGGCCGTCCCAGGTCAAGAGCGGCGAGGAGGCCGGGCTCTACGTCGCCGAGGCTCGCGTCAAGGAGGGCTCGAAATTCATCGATATGAAGGTGCACGAGCTCTATCCGCTCGCCAATGACAACGACATCGCCGTCATCGGCCTTGTCCGCCGGGGCCGCCGCCTGCCGGGCTTCTCGCGCAACGAGACTCTCACCAAGGGAGATTTCGTGGTCCTGGAGGGCGATCCGAAGTCGATCGAGACTTTCATGGGCGCCGCCGAGTTCGATTTCTCCGGCTCCGAGAAACACGAGGGTGGCGTCGCCGGCCCGTCGCTGACCCTGATCGAGGCCATCGTTCCGGACGGGTCGCGCATCGTCGGCCGTTCCGCGATGGATTTGCGGCTGCAGTATCGCCACGCGATCACCCTTCTCGGCGTCTCGCGCAACGGCAAGCGGTTCCGCGAGCGCGTGCGCCACGTCAAGATCCAGCCGGGCGACGTGCTGCTCCTGCTCGGCGCGGAGGAGCGTATCAGCGAGATCGCCGGCTGGCTCAATGTCCTGCCGCTCGCCGAGGGCAAGACGCAGATGCTCCAGCGCGGCAAGGCGACCATGGCGATCGGCGCCTTCGCCGCCGCCATCGCGGCCTCCGTCATGGGGTTCGTCACGCTCGACATCGCGCTCGGCCTCGTCGTCGTATCCTATGTGCTGATGGGCCTTCTGAACGGCACCGAGGTCTATGAGGCCGTTGACTGGCGGGTGATCGTCCTGCTCGGCTCGCTGATCCCGCTCGGCCTCGCTCTGGAAGACAGCGGCGGTACGCAACTGATCGCCGAGACCATCGTGTCGGCCACCAGCGGCGCGCCGGTCTGGGTCGTGCTCGCCGTGCTGATGGTCGTCACCATGACGCTGTCGGATTTCCTCAACAACGTCGCGACCACGCTGATCGCCGCCCCCATTGCCGTCGGTGTCGCCAATTCCTTCGACGTCAATCCCGATCCCTTCCTGATCGGCGTCGCCGTGGCTGCCTCCTGCGCCTTCCTCACGCCCATCGGCCACAAGAACAACACCATCATCATGGGCCCGGGCGGCTACGCATTCGGCGACTACTGGCGCATGGGCATTTTCCTGGAGATCTTGGTCCTCATAGTCGCTATCCCGACGATCCTGTTCGTCTGGCCGCTTTAGGGCCTGTATTCCAACAGGTCATTGATCTTGAGATTCGATCCGTGGTTTCTAACGATTGCTACAAGGTGTGATGTGCTTGGCTGAGCTCTCCTCAGCGCTGCCGTGTTTGCAGAAATACTTGAAATTCGAGCGAGAAGGCTGATGCGTTCACTTGAGTCTAAGATCGTGGAGTATCTTTCGCCTACGTGCGACGGCGAGCCCATCCATGCAATTCTTCTTAGTATGTTTGACTTTCAAATCAGCTATTCAATAATCGAGAGAATACAAGCGAAGAAAAAGGTCGCATTTTCGCTGCGTGAAAAGAATTATGTTTGGAACGGAGGGCTCTGCGAAGCTCCCGTATGGTTGTTGGTCGGGCAAGTGCCGAAAAGCTTTGAAATTATCACAAAATTCACACTACGAATGAATCTCGCTTCTGGCGATTATGTCGACTTCTTTTGTGACGATAGCCCCTTTGAGGAATTGATTATCGATTTCGGTATTAACGAGGACGGTGCCCGTGTCATGGAGATTTTCTGAGCATTCGTCAGAGGCTGCTTGGTGCTGATCGTCACCATTCCGACGATTCTGCTCGTGTGGCCGTTATAGTCTTCCGAAACGGGAAGACGGGCTTTTCGGCAGGCCCAAAAACGGCCGGGCTCCCCCTCGAAAGCCCGGCCTTGGTAACGGTCCGCATCGGGATGGGGGTTGGGAGCTTCTCGTTACATTACGTAACGTAACATGAAAACTCTGCGCGGCAAATTCCGCGTACACGGTTATTTCGCGCCCGCGTGATGGCAGCTTGCCGAATTCTCCGTTATTGCCCCATCTTCGTCGGATTGCCGTCGCAAGCACGCAACATCGTGGCCTGTCCGGCCACCCGAAAAGGAGTGTAATCCATGGCTGGCGCTGAAGCCCTTATAGTTCTGAGCCTGCTCGGCTGCGACGACAGCGGCACGCAATGCGATTTCGTGCGCGTTGGCACCGAGCACTTCGAGACCGTCGAAGCCTGTCGCGCCGCCTCCGAGCCGCTCTTGCAGGCAAGCGTCGAGGCCGATTATCCGACGGTCGTCGCGGTGTGCTCGCCGCAAAGCTCGGTGCCGATGCAGCAAACCGCCGAAACCGGCGAACCCGTCCCCGTTCCGATTCCCCCGGAAACGCCCGCCGAAGTCGGTGACGAAGCCTTGCCGGCAGGCGATCTCGCCCAGCCCTATCCCGAGCCGCCACCGGAGCCCGAAAAGGAGCCGGGTCTGCTCGCCCGCGTCGCCACCGCGATCGGCGCGCTCACGCCCGACAAGGAAACCCTGACCAAGCCCATCGATGTCGCCGCCGACGGTGCCGCCAAGGTCGGCGGCGCGGTCATCGTCGGCGTCAAGCGCGTCGCCGACGCGGTCAATCCGTTCTGATCCTATCGCGCTGCCCCAGGGCGGCGCGACATCTCCCGCCAACAGCCCTGGAAAGGGCGCTTCCATAAACAGCTTGACTGTCCGGGGATTAGGCATACCCTCCGATTAGACCGATCGGTCTAGTTTATGACAAGGAGGACGTCATGCGTGTCGCCAAGGAAGATGTCGAGATCAAGCTGGAACTGCCGGGCGTGGTCGTGCGCCAGCACAGGGACTTCGGTGATGTGGGAGGATACGGACGGATCAGCGGTGAGTATTTCACCCTGGCGGCCGGCGTCGACACCACGCCGCTCTTCCAGGGACTGGAGGGCAACCTCTGCCAATGCCCCCATTGGGGTTACGTGCTGAGCGGCAGGATCACGACCACGGATGCCGACGGATTACAGGAAACCGTCAGCGCCAATGACCTTTTTCACTGGCCGCCGGGTCACAATGTCCATGTGGACGACGATGCCGAAATCGTTATGTTCAGTCCGCAGCATGAACACACCGAGGTCATCGATCACATGATCGAGAAAACCCGGTAACAATCCGCTCTGCCGCGGGGAGGACACGCCTCCCGGCGGCTGATCGCCCCGACAGCCGCGAGAAGCCAGAACGTGCATTCGACCAAGCAACGCCTGATAGAAGCGGGTTTGCGGATGTTGCTGGAGCAGGGCTATGGCAGCCTTGGTATCAAGGAGCTTCTGGACGAGACGGGCATCCCGAAGGGATCCTTCTACCATCACTTCCGCGACAAGGAGGACTTCGCGCTCACGGTGATCGACACCTATCTGGCGAATGTCCACACCGTTCTCGACCAGTGTGTCGAGGCGAAGGAACTCCCCCCGCTGGATCGTGTTCGCCATTTCTTCGGTCTCGTACAGGAAAGCTACAAGTCCGACGGATATCTGGGCTGCCTCATGGGCGCACTCGGTCAGGAATTGTCGGGCATGAGCGAGCCGTTTCGCCGCAAGATCGACGCCTGCTTCTCCTCGATTGCCGAACGGCTTGCCATTTGCCTGGACGAAGCACAGCGCGATGGCGATATCCGTGGCGGCTGCGATACGCATCAGATGGCGGAATTGCTGGTCGATTGCTGGGAAGGTGCTGCGCTGCGCAGCCGTTTGAAGCGAAGTCCGGAATCGCTCGACGCCATGGTCGACTATTTTCTCGCCTCGCTGAAGTAATGCGCGGGCGTTTGCCCGGCAGACCGGTCCGTGGCTTCGGCGACGCTCATCATTGAATTGCCGGGTCGGAAGGCTTATGCCCTCGCCACCTCGAATTTTCCAGGGCATTTCGAATGCACGCAGTCTCGATATCCGGAACCGGCGTCTTCACGCCGGAACAGACGATTTCCAACGCCGAACTCGTCGCCGCCTTCAACGCATATGCCGACCGGCAGAACGCGCTGCACGCCGACGAGATCGAACGCGGCGAGCGCGAGCCGGTCCCGCAGTCCGATGAAGGCTTCATCGTCAAGGCGTCGGGCATCGAAAGCCGCTATGTCCTCGACAAGAAAGGCACGCTCGATCCGGAGATCATGCACCCCGTGCTGCCCGAACGGTCCGACGACGAACTCTCGGTCATGGCCGAGATGGCGCTGAAGGCCGCGACGGTGGCGCTGGAAAAGTCGGGCCGCACCGCCGCCGATATCGACGCCGTCATCTGCGCCGCGTCGAACCACGAGCGCGCCTATCCGGCCATCGCCATCGAGGTCCAGCAGGCGCTCGGCATTAACGGTTTCGCCTTCGACATGAACATCGCCTGTTCCTCGGCGACCTTCGGCATCCAGGCCGCCGCCGACATGATCCGCTCCGGTTCCGCGCGCGCTATCCTGATGGTCAATCCGGAAATCTGCTCGGCGCATCTGGAGTGGCGCGACCGCGACTGCCATTTCATTTTCGGCGATGTCTGCACCGCCGTTATCCTCGAACGCGCGGACCTCGCCACTGCGCCGGGCCGGTTCGAAATCGTCTCGACACGCTGCCTGACGCAGTTTTCCAACAACATCCGAAACAACAACGGCTTCCTGCGTCGCACCCGCGAAGGCCACATGCAGGACCGCCGCGACATGCTGTTTCGCCAGGAGGGCCGCAAGGTCTTCAAGCAGGTCGTGCCCATCGTCATCGACCTGATCCTCGGCCATCTCGCCGACGAGGATTTGAAACCGGGCGATCTCGAACGGCTTTGGCTGCATCAGGCCAACAAGGGCATGAATGACATGATCGGCGCGCGCGTGCTCGGTCGGACACCGGAAAAGGGCGAGCAGCCCAACATCCTGCAGGACTACGCCAACACCTCTTCGGCCGGCTCGATCATCGCTTTCTCGAAATATTCCGACGATCTCGAACCGGGCGCGCTCGGCGTCATCTGCTCCTTCGGCGCGGGCTATTCGGCAGGCAGCGTGATCGTCCGCAAGGCTGCCTGAGCGGGTGCGCCTCAGCTTATGGCAGGTGATCGCCGCGAAGCCGTCTTCGCCGAGAACCCGGCGAAGCGCCCGGAAAGCCGCCGGAACCTCTTGCGGGTAGAGATGCTCGGGATTTTGCGTGGAGACCGGCGCTAGACGCGGTTTTCCTCGGCGGAACGGATCGGATCGCGAAAATCCTCGGTCAGGTCGCGCATCACGATGATCGCGCCGCCGACCGCGTCATCGCTCCTGCGCTGCGTCAGCATCTGGCATTCGAGCAGAAGCCTGCCGTGATCCTCGGTGTCGAGATAATAGCAATAGCTCAGGTCTTCGCCGCCGAAACAGCGTTCGAGATAGGCTCTGGCACGCTTTTCGAAACGCCGGTCGCCGATCAGCTCGACGATGTGCCGGTCGTGGATCGCGTCCGGCGGCTTTCCGTGGAAGCGCCCGTTGGCCGGCGAGGTGTAGCCGATGCGCCAATCCGTTCCGACCGTCGATATCCGAAGGTTGGTCAACTCGATCATGCTCATCGCCTCCCGGTCCGGCAGCCCGTCTTCGAAGATGCGACGTCCGAGCTCTGCATCCAGCGCGGGCGGCGCGTTCCGATCGTTGCCTCGGGATTTCGCACCGTCTGCGACATAGCGGTCGATCACGGCGTGCAGGTCTGATAGCGGCGGTTTGTCGGCCGAATGGTCTGTCGTCTTGGAGACGAGGTCCATGAAGAAGTCGATCTGCATGCGCCGTTCGAACATGCATTTGGAGGACGCATCGCGAATCGAATTGCGAAACCACCGCATACGGATATCGAGTTCGCGTATTGCCGCGCTGTCCTCGACCTGAATGGCGCGCGAGAGCGCGGTTTCACAGTGCCGATAATCGTCGATGAGTGACGAGAGATCCATTTTTGCTTGCGCGCCCCTGTTCAAGCAGGGGGACCATACCTGTTATATCCGCCTTTAAAAAGGCGATTTAACCCGGTTCTCGGTCGGCCGGCAATAATTTTCAAGTAAACGCCGTCACCCGCACCGCATTTGACTTCTCTTACGTTCGGGAAATCCGGGTTTTCTGCGCATGGCACATCCCGCGCGAGGCCGCGCGGGATGGTTGTTTCCGGTCCAGGGCCTCAGCGATTATTGGCCGTGAGAAGAGGCGTGATGTTTCGGATCGTTGCCCGCCTGTTCTGCGCCTCGGCCCGCTCGGTGTCGATCTTCAGGAACTGCTCGCCATAGCCCTGCGTCACCAGGTTCTCCGGCGGCACGCCGTAGCGTTCGACCATGATGCGCGCCACCGTTTCCGCGCGACGGTCCGACAGCGCCAGGTTCGAAACATCCGATCCGATCGCGTCGGTGTGCCCTTCGACAAGGATCACTGTTGAAGGATCCTGCTCGATCAGGGCAAGAACGGCACGCGCCATATCCTCGAGAAGCGGGACCTGGCTTTCGCGCACGATCGCCGACCCGGTCTCGAAGGTGATCGTGTCGAGATCGACGCGCCGGACCTTGGCGCGCAGGCGCTCGCTCTCGCGCACCTCGCGCAGCGTGTAGTCGTTCTCGACCCGTTCGACTGGCGGCGCGGTGATCGTGTCGAAGATATCCTGGCGGCTCGCCCGGCGCGCCGGCATGATGTAGCGGTCGCGCGGGATATCGACGCGGATCGGCGGCAGCCTGCGCTCGTAATCCACCCGACGGCGGTCGTCGCGGCCGCGATTGTCGATCAGCACAATTTCGCGCCCGTTCGGCAGGATACGGGTCCGCTTGAGGATGTAGCCACCCTCGTCGCGGACGGTCTCGATGCGCACGCCGTTGCGCCGCGTAACGGTTTCCAGCGTCCGTCCGCCGCGAAGCCGCTGCACGGTCACTTCGGCGTCGCCATCGCGCAGCAAGCTGCTCTCGTCCTTGCGCACGTAGTATTCGCCGTCACGCTCGACGATGATGCGGTCGCCTTCGTCCTGGATCACACGTCCGCCGAGAGCGGGGATGACAGCGCCCAGGATGGCGCCGACGGCGGCCGCGCCGATTGTTTCGCCGCGATTGCGGCGCGCTTCCTCGCGTCGTTCTTTTTCGTCGGCGCGAATACGGCCCCGCTGTTCCTCGGTCACATCGTCGGGCACGACGATCGTGGGCTCCTCGACCTGCTCGGCATCGGCGCGGTCGCGCTTCTTGCCGTCGCGACGGTCGCCCATGCGGCGTGTCTCGTCTTGATCGTCGCCGCGACGCTTGCGCTCGCCGGACTGCATGTCCTGCATTTCAGGCTGCTCGGCCGCGCCTTCCTCCATAGCCGGCTGCTCGGGCTCGGCTGACGGTTCCATTGCCTTCGGCTCTTCCATGGTCTGCTCGGCGGCCGGTTCTTCCGGCTGCGCCTCCTCCATGGCGGGCTCTTCTTCCACGGTGGGCTCTTCCGGTGCCGGTTCCTCGGCAGCGGGCTCCGCTGGTGCTGGCTCCTCGGCGGCAGGCTGTTCCGCTGCGGGTTGTTCGGCTTGCGGTTCCTCCGCAGCCGGCTGCTCTGGGGCCTCCTGCGGAACTTCTTCGGCAGCGGGCTGCTCGGGCGCGGGCTCTTCTGCGGCCGGCTGTTCCGGTGCGGGCTCCTCTGCGGCAGGCTGCTCTGGTTCAGGCGCGGGCTGCGCTTCCTCTGCTGCGGGTTGGTCGGGCGCGGGTTGTTCAGCGGCCGGTTCTTCCGCCGCCGGTTCCTCCGCGGGGGCCTCGGGTGCTACCGCGCAGTCCGGGTGATCGGGGGTTTCCTCGCAATTGACCGGCGGCGTGCTGTCCTGGGCGAAAGCGATCTGCGCCGGTGCCGGCAGCGTGATGGCCAACGCAAGCGCGATGGCCGTGGAATTCTGGTAGAATCTTTTCTTGGTCATCATTTTTCTCTGTTAGCGCGTCCCTTCGCGCCCCGCGCGGATGCGCGGGTCTGGTCGATCAGAATGCGCAATTGCGGCAATCGTTCCGCCGGCCGATCACGAATCGTCTCGTGGCGAGATACCGGCCGGTTGCTTCAGAGTTTGTCCAGCATGGCGTACCAGGTCAGCGCCAGCGTCAGCATCGGCTTGCGGAAACGCCGCCCGCCGGGGAAGGCGGGAACCCTGAGATCGCGGAAATATTGCAGCCGGTCGCGATTGCCCGTGACCGCTTCGGCATAGAGCTTCCCGGTGAAATTCGACAGCATCACCCCGTGCCCGGAAAAACCGCCGATCGCGGTCACGCCGGGCTTCACGTCGCGCACGAAGGGCTCGCGCGGCATGGTGATACCGACCGACCCGCCCCAGGCATGGGTGATCTCCACCTCGGCCAGTTCCGGATAGATCTCCGCGATCTGCTTGCGGATATGCGTGCTGATGTCGCGGGGATTGTCCGCCGTATAGGCCTCGCGCCCGCCGAACAGCAGCCGGTCGTCGCCATATTTTCGGAAATAGCGCACCACGAAGCGCGAATCGTCGATCGACTCGCCGCCCGGGATGATCTTGCGCGAAAGCGCGCCAAGCGGCGCCGTCGCACCGATGAAGGAACGAATCGGCATCACATGCGCCGCCGACACCGGCTCCAGCCCGCCATTGCCATAGGCGTTGACGGCGATCAGCGCGCGGTCGGCGGTGATCGTGCCGCGCGGCGTTGTCACGGTCACCTTGCCGCCGGACTGGCCGAGCGCCGTGGCCGGCGTCGTCTCGAAAAGCTGTGCGCCGGCTTCCGCCGCCACGCGTGCCGTGCCGATGACCAGCCGCAGCGGGTGGATATGACCGGTATGCGTGTCGCGCAGCGCGCCATGAAAGAATGTCGAGCCGACGCTTTGTGCGGTCTCGTCGCGCTCCATATAGGTCAGGTGCGGATAGTCGTAGCGTTCCGCCATGATCTCGGCATGGCGGCGATATTCCCCGACATAGCGCTTCTTGTGGACCGCCGATATCTGTCCGGCGCTGTAGCCGATATCGATGCCGTGTTCGGCCGCGAAATCGTGCATGTGCCGCTTGGCGTCCTCGGCGATATCGAACAGGGCTTTCGCGCGCTCGAAGCCGATCTCGCCTTCCTGATCCTCCGGCCATGCGCGCAGTCCGGTCCCCATCTGCCCGCCATTGCGTCCCGATGCACCGTCGCCGAAGCGCGCCTGCTCGATCAGCACCACGTTGACGCCGGCCTTCGCCAAATGCGCCGCCGCCGAAAGACCGGTGAACCCGCCGCCGATGACGACGACGTCGCAGGCGCGGTCACCGTCGAGCGCCGGGTATTCCGGCCGCTCGCCGGCCGTCGCCTCGTACCAGGAAATGCCGGGAGAGATAGGAGATTGGTAGGTCATGGCAGTCCGGCGAATGGCATATGGGGTGTTGTAGACAGGGGTGGGTCCAGGCTTGTTCTGCTCAGAATATCGGAATCAGCATACTCGCTACTCGCTACTCGCTACTCGCTACTCGCTACTCGCTCACACGTTGAGAAGCAGAAATTCCCGCTCCCACGGGCTGATCACCCGCATGAAGGTCTCGAACTCGCCGCGTTTCACGCCAGCCAGCGTCGCGGTGAATTCTCGGCCCAGGATATCGTCGAAATCGCGTTCCGCCTCCATCAGCGACACTGCTGAAAGCA
Source organism: Oricola indica (assembly GCF_965227485.1). Classification (NCBI taxonomy): domain Bacteria; kingdom Pseudomonadati; phylum Pseudomonadota; class Alphaproteobacteria; order Hyphomicrobiales; family Ahrensiaceae; genus Oricola; species Oricola indica. The sequence continues at coordinate 4,408,916 of NZ_OZ245747.1, read as the reverse complement.
GGTCGCGCGGCAGCGAGATCGCCCCTTCATTCGCCGTTTCCGCCGTCGGGCTCGTCGGCACGATGCCGTTGACCATGCCGAGATAGCCGCAGGCAAGCGAGGCGGCGAGCGCCAGATAGGGGTTCGCGTCCGATGACGGCAGCCGGTTCTCCACGCGCCGCCCGGCAGCATTCGAGGTCGGAATGCGGAAGGCGGTTGTGCGGTTGTCATAACCCCATGCGGTGTTCACCGGGGCGGCCATTTCCGGCGTCAGCCGCCGGTAGGAGTTCACATAGGGCGCCATCATCACCAGCGCCTTGGGCACGTAGTGCTGCATGCCGCCGATAAAGGCGCGGAACAGTTCCGTCTCCGAGCCGTCCTCGGCGGAGAAGATGTTCGCGCCGGTCTTCGCATCGACCACCGACTGGTGGATATGCATCGCGCTGCCGGATTCGCCCTGCATAGGCTTTGCCATGAAGGTGGCGAACATGTCGGATTTCAGTGCCGCCTCGCGGATGGCGCGTTTCATCAGGAACACCTGGTCGGCAAGTTGAACCGGATCGCCGTGACGCAGATTGATCTCGAGCTGCGACGGCCCTTCCTCGTGGATCAGCGTGTCGATCTCCAGCCCCTGCGCCTCGCAGAAATGGTAGATGTCGTCGATCAGCTCGTCGAATTCGTTGACCCCGGCGATCGAATAGGCCTGCCCGCCGGCGATCGGCCGGCCGGAGCGTCCGACCGGCGGCTGCAACTGGTAGTCCGGATCGTTGTTGCGCGCGACGAGATAGAACTCGACCTCCGGCGCCACGACCGGCCTCCAGCCCTTCTCCGCATAGGCCGCGACGACGCGTTTCAGCACGTTGCGCGGCGTATAGGCGATGTCCTTGCCGTCGGCGCCCACGAGGTCGCAGATCACCTGCGCCGTCGGGTCGCTCTCCCACGGCACCGCCGAAAGCGTCGAGAGATCCGGCATCAGCTTCAGGTCGCCGTCATGCGGATCGTAGCGGAAATCGCCGGTTTCCTCGGGATACTCGCCCGAGATGGTCTGCCGGAACAGCGCCGAGGGCAGCGCCAGCGAGGTCTGCGAGGTGAATTTCTTCGACGGCATCATCTTGCCGCGCGGCACGCCGGCGAGGTCGGGCGTAATGCACTCGATATCCTCGATGGAGCGCCAGGAAAGCCATTCCTCGGCCTGCTTCCAGTTGGCGACGCCGTATTTGTTGTCGATAAATGCGGGCGGCTTCGCGCGCGTGGTCTTCACCTTGGCCGAGCGCTTTGCTCCGCCGGTCTTCGTCGTGTCCTTGGCCATCAATCACCGGTTGGTTGCGGATGTTTGCTTATAAGCCGGGCGAACGGAGCGGGAAAGGGGGCGTTTTGCCCCGCCGAGCTGTCAGGCCGGTACGGCGATTGCCGCGTGGCCGTCCTTCTTTTCCAGCAATGCGCGGAACGTGTCCGCATCGACCGGGCGGGAATAGTAATAGCCCTGGCCGACATCGCATCCGATCAGCCGCAGGAATGCCTCCTGCTCGTAGGTCTCCACGCCTTCGCACACGATCTTCAGGTTGAAGGCGTCGCCGAGCATGGCGACAGCGCGGACGATGCCCTGCGCCTCGACGCTGGTCGTCAGGTTCTTGATGAACTGCTTGTCGATCTTGATTTCGTCGAAGCGCAGCCAGGAGAGATAGCCGATGCCCGAATAGCCGGTGCCGAAATCGTCGAGCGAGATCGAAACGCCGAGCGCTTTCAGCGTCTTGATGCGGTCGAGCAGGCCGGCGTCGCCTTCCAGCATCTCGCTTTCGATCAGCTCGATGGTCAGGCGTTCCGGCGCCAGTCCCGTCTCTTCCAGCGCCGCGCGCACATGGTCGAGAAAGGCGTCGCTCGCGATCTGCTGCGGCGCGACGTTGATCGAGATCGGAATCCCGACCGGCCACGATGCGGCCTCGCGGCAGGCCGTGAACAGGATCCAGCGCCCGAGTTCGCCGATGAAGCCGTTCGCTTCCGCGACCGCGATGAACTCGTCCGGCGCCACGTTGCCGAGATGCGGATGTGTCCAGCGCGCCAGCGCCTCCGCGCCGTGCGGCGCTGTGGTGGAGAGCCCGACCTGCAACTGGTAGGCGATGTGGATCTGGCCGCGGTCGATCGCATGCCAGAGGTCGCGCTCGATGATCCGGCTGCGCATGCGCTGCGCCGCGAGCGCCTCGTCGAACGCGACAATCCGCGAGCCGCCCGTCATGCGCGCCTTGTCGAGCGCGATCTCGGCGCGGTCGAGCAGGATCTCCGCCGCGACCGGTTCGCCATGCCCCACGTCGCACAGGACAACGCCGCCCTGCACGCCGATGCGGGCGTTGCCGCGGTCGACGGGGTAGGGCGCGTTGACGGCATTGGCGAGTGTCTCCGCCGCGGCGTAAGCCGCCGCCTCGTTCTCGATGCCGCCGAGAAGAACCGCAAACGTGTCGCCGCCGAGGCGCGCCGTGCCCAGCACATGGCCGCCCGCTGCCTGCAGCCGTTCCGCGAAGCTGCGCAGCACGGCATTGCCGGTATTGCGCCCGAGCGTGACATTGATCGTCTTGAACCGGTGGAGGTTGAACGCGACGATCGCGAACCCGCCCTTCGCGGTGTTGGACGTCTCACTGTCGATGATCCGCAGGAAGGCGTGGCGGCGCCACACGCCGGTCAGGTCGTCGCGGTCGGACAGCCAGCGCAGTTTCTCCTCGAAGGAGAGGCGCTCGGAGATGTCGCGCGCCGTCAGGCAGGCGACGATCGGACCGCGACCCGCGCTGTTCGCCTTGCGGCGGCTCTCGGTCGCCTTGCGCAGTTCCGAGATGCCGATCGTGTATTCGATGGTGCGCAGCGATCCGTCGCCCGCCATCGGCATGGTCAGCGTCCTGGTCTCCGCCCGGTGGCTGTCATCCTCGCGCGCCCGCGCGATCGCCCTGCCGATGGCCCGGCAAAGCTCCGGCGGTAGGAAATCCGACATCGCCGCGCCGTTCCTTGGCAGGTCGTCGAGGTCGAAGATCTCGCGCACCGCCTCGCTGACCTGCAGCGCCCGCCCGTTTTCGTCGGTGACGATGATCGCGTCGAAATTCTCGCGCACGACGTGCTGCAGCACCTGCCGCATGTTGCCGGCGTCCGTCCTCGCCTCGTTCGACAGCCTGCGGAAGAAGGCCGTCATCGCCAGCGAGCGCATGCCGAGCGCCGTCAGCGCCGAGACATGCACGAAGGCCGTCGGCACCATCAGGCCCTGGAGAAGATAGAAACCGACAGCCGCCGGCTCCGCGATCAGCGGAAGCGCGGCATAGGCGAACACGGCCTGCACCGGCGTCATGCGCGGCAGGCCGAATTGCAGCGCGAGCAACAGCAGGAACACGGGCAGCGCGATGGCCATCGGGTGGAGCGATGTCAGGTTGCGGCCCGCCAGCAATGTCTCCGCCGCCAGGCCCTGCAACACCGCCCCGGCGATGAATTCGGATTTCGGAACGGCGTAGAAGTCGCGCAACTCGGTCGCGAACGCGCCGATCACCACCGTTCGCCCCTCGATCCGCGCCTTGTCGATCGTGCCGTTCAGGAGGTCGATCGCGCTGATCGTGTCGAAACCGGCCGCGTCGATGCCGAAATCGATGGTGATGACCGGGTCGTCGATTGTCGCTGCCCCGGCGATGCTCGCCGGGATGGAGTCGATACGGTCTTCGCCGAGTTGCAGCCCGGTCGGGAACTGCCGCACCCTGCCGTCCGCGTCGGGAAAGACATTGACCGATGCGAGCCAGGCATATTCCGCCAGTTCGGGGATCGGCGCGGTAATCAGCCCGCCGGCCTCGTGCGATGCCGCGTCGTCATGCTGCAGGAAGACCGGCAGCGTCACCGTGCCGCCGGCGCGCTTGATGGCGGCCGCGAATGCGGCGTCGTTTTCCGGCGTCGAGGGTGTCGAGAAGTCGATGTCGAAAACGATGTCGCGCGCGCCGAGCGACCGCAGCCGGTCGGTCATGTCGGCATGGATGCTGCGCGGCCACGGCCAGACGCCGACGGCGTCGAGGCTCTTCTTGTCGATCGCCACGAAGGCGATCTCGCCCGAGACCGGGCGGTCGGAAAAGCCGAACCGCTTGTCCGCGAGGAACCGGTCGAGCGGGGCCAGCATGGACAATGCCTGGGCTGCGAGGATCAGCGCGAGCATCGCCGCGCAGACCAGGTCACGTCGTCTGATTGCTGTCCACCGCATCGGCAGGCGCCTCGGCTCTTCGCGGTTCGTCACGCGCGGCGCGGTTTAGTTCTTGCCTTTGCCTTTGCCATTGCCGTTGCCGTTGCCGTTCCCGCCCGCATTGTTGTTCCCGGAACCTGAATTGCCGTTTCCATTGCCGCCGGCATTGTTGTTCCCCGAGCCGGAATTCCCGTTCCCATTGCCATTGCCATTGCCATTGCCTTTGCCGCCGCCGTTGCCTTTGCCGTTCCCGCCGGCATTGTTGTTGCCCGGGCCCGCATTGGCGTTGCCGGAGTTGGCGGCACCGTTCGCGCCGGCGCCTTCGGCGGCATTGTTCTTGCTGCCCGCGATCGAGGAGGTGAGCATCTCGGTGTTGCGACCGGAGATCTCGATCGATTGGTCGCGCGCGCCGATCTCGGCCCTGCCGCCCGCGCCCACATAGGCCTTGTGCCCGCTCTTGACGTTGGCGACCTCGACGAGGCCGCGCGCGACGCGGATGTCGGAGGCCCGTTTGGTGCCGGTCACGGTGAACTTGGTGCCCTTGACCACGGCGGCCATGAAGGGCGTCTTGACCGTCATCTGGTCGTAGCCGCGTTTCGCGACATCCACGGTCATCTTGCCGTAACGCTGGATCAGCGTCGTCTTCGGGCGGGCGTCGGTGCCCCGCTCGACGGGGGCGATCAGCGAATAGCCGGTGATCATCATGGTATCGCCGCCGCGCTGCAGCGCCACGCGCCCACCTCTGCCTGTGTTGATCCACGACGCGTTCGGAATCGTCGTTCCGCGCTTGATGAGATGCCACGTATTGCCGTCAGCGGTATATTTGGCCGGCTGGCTTACGCGGTTGACGGTCCAATCGGCGGCCGAAGCCGGGCCGAAAGCGAAAATGACGGCGAAGAACGCCGTCGCTGCGATCATCTTGACGAGACGCATGGTCTGCCCCCTGGTTCTTGTTCTGCAAAATCTTGCCGTCACCTGGCGAAAAAAGTCTGAAACTTCAGTCTGACGCAGGGGAAATCTGAAACCGTGGTTAAGCAGTGCTTCCCGCATCCGGCGCATTTGAAGTAAATCGGGGGGTTCGGGGTTACCGAAGGGCAGGGAACGATGCGCGGCTCAGCGGTTGATAATGCGCATCAGCTGAAAAAGGCCGTATATCCAGAACTTATCCACCAGCACAGCGGCCGCTGTTAGCATTCTCCATCGCAATTCGAGGCAGATGACGGCGTCGGGCGAGTAGTCAGGAGAACGGGTGGCACAATCGACCATGAACTGGCCACTGGCGATCGAGCGGAATCGTGACGCGCTGCTGCGCATTGTCGCGATGCTGTTCACCCTGGCCGGGATCGACGAAAACGGGGCATCCGCCACGCTGCCGCGCCACATGCGCAATCATCTGTTGCGCATGCTGCGTCCCGCCGAATCCGCCGTCCGGCGACTGGTCGTGATTGTCGCGCGGAACCTGGAATACGCGCTGCCGGCGGCGCGCTCCGATGCGCCGGCGCGTGCCGGAAAGGCGCGGGGCCGCAACGGCGAAGCCGAGCGGATGCCGTCATTTCCGGTGATCGACCCGATGCCCGCGATCCCGCTCGGGCCGGTCCGGCGCTATTCGCGGTCCTTTCCGCGCATCACCGCGATCGGCTTTTCCGAACCCTGTCCCGTCCCCGACCCCGCGCTGCCCGACGACGCGGTCGATGCGGCTGGTCTTTGCCGCCGCATGGCTGTTCTGAAGCGGGTGCTGGACGATCTCGACGCGCAGGCGCGTCGTCTTGCCCGCTGGCGGGCGCGGCGCGATCTGGCCCTCGAGGCATTGCGGGAAGGACGCGCGCAGGGAAGGACGATCCGCCTCTCGGCGATGCGGCCCGGCCGTCCGCCCGGCCGCCGCAAGCGGCCGCGTTTCGAGGTCGATAGGGTGCTGGAAGAGTGCCACGCCCTGGCGCGTCACGCCATGGCCTGCGCCGACACCTCTTGAACCAAGGCGAACATGGTCTGAAACGCCGGTTTCGCGGTGAAGCGCGAAAGCGATGGCGCATGCACTCTTGCAACCTGAAATGCACTAGCTTCGCTTTTTCTTCAATTCGCGGTCTTCGATAGAGACCCGCCACACCTGCCCGACGCCCCAGAAGAACACTCCGAGGCTGATGAACAGGGAGGGAAAGAACAGCAGGATGAAGAGCCGGTCCGATATCGCCAATGTCGCCTCCCTTTCGCGGCGCGCTCGCGCCTTGCGTCCGGGGCCATTCTGCGGACCGGCGGCGAGCTTTCATTGACCGCGATCAACCGGCGCTTGCCGGCGATATCGCGTTGCGCGGGCATGCGTGGCCTGCCCGCCGGTCGGTGTGGGGGGAGGCGGCCTTGCCGTCTCCGCCCGGTCGGGGTCAGACAGGGCGCTCGATCAGGCCCATGCGCAGCGCCTTGGCGACGGCATGCATCCTGTTGGTCGCCCCGAGCTTGCGGGCCGCGCTGCCCAGATAGTGGTTCACCGTGTGCGGTGACAGGTCGAGAATGATCCCGATCTCGTCCGAGGTCTTCCCCTCCGCCGTCCAGGCCAGGCAGGATTGTTCGCGCGCCGTGATGCGCGGCTGGTCCTGCGGGGCCATTTCGCCGACGGGCTTGCGGTCGAGCCCTTCCATGATGCACCGGCACGCGAGATCCGTGGTGGCGATGCTCTGGAAGCCCTTCTGCTCGATGGACAGGATGGCCGTGACCAGCTGTCCATGGGCGCGCGGGAACCCCGGAAAGGCGTAGATGAAGGCCGACGCGCCGCCGACTTTCCAGGCCGGGATCATCAGCGGGAGGATCTCGGTGTAGCCGCCGCCGGCGACCGAACCGGCCGCCCTGTCGATGAAGGCGTCGCGGAACTGGTCCTCGATGCCGGTCGATGCGATCAGCTTGGTTTTCGGCGCCGCCTGGTCGATCGTGATTCTGAACAGGACCGCGCTGCTTCCGCCGAATTGCTCGCACAGGGTCTCGATGGAGGCGGTCACGGCGTCCCGGTCGGGCGCCTCGACCATCCACTGCGGGGCGATGTCCCGCATCTGGACGGGATTGGACATGGGTCTAACCGCGAAAGTCATGCCGCATTGATCCAGCTTGAGCGCTGGTCCCCTGCGCCGCCCGACATCCAGGCCGCATTCGCCGCGCCCGTCGGCCGCTTGGCGCCGTCACGCACGTAAAGGCCCGACAACTCCATCTTCTCGCGCATCTGCGCGATCGTCCGGCGGCTGACCTCGAACAGGCCGCAGCACACCGGGCGGCGTCCGTAGCCGTCGGCCTTGCCGACTTCCGTCAGCGGCGCCCCGGCCCGCTTGTAGATGCGCTTCATATGCGGTTCGTAGTTGGAGATCAGCGTGTGGATACCATTGTCCAGCCCGCATTCGGCCAGCGCCAGCAGCATCATGCACATCGCCTGCTGCGGGTCGATCTCGGGCATGTCCTGCGCGATTTCGTCGGCGTCGATGCACATCCGCGTGCCTTCCCAGATCGTCGGGTGGCAGAGATCGAGGTCCTTGGGATAGGTCCTGCGGAACACGTCGTTGAGAAGCGTCGGTCCTGTCGTCGGCAGCAGCCGCAGCGAACCGTATACCGTCGTGCGCTCCTCGTCCGTCCACAGCAGATAGGCCGGGCTCAGATCGTCATAGGAGTCGCGCTCGAATTCGCCGATGACCGGCACGTCCCATTCGAGCTCGTCGTGGAAGACCCGCTTGCGCAGACGGTACATGCGATCGAGCAGATTCCGGTGACGGTGATAGTCGGTTGCCTGTACGAGAAAGAACATCTGGGTACCCCGCTGGTGGTTGTGTATGCGGGGTTCAGTATGTTCGAGCAGGCAATCCGGACAATTCCGCCAGATGGGCCGGCCCATCTGGGGGGGTGGGGGTCGATAACCTTATCGAAGTGTAAAAAAGCCGATGAAAATCAAGGAGAAATGATCTTCAGCGATACCGCCTTCGCCACCGCCTGGGGCAGCGTGGCGCACTCCAGCTTGAAGCGCGCGCTCTTCAGGTAGCCGCGCACCGTATGCCCGGAAAGGTTGAGGATTTCCGCGATGACGGCGTAGTCCTTGCCGCGCGCCGTCCATGTCAGGCACTCGATTTCGCGCGGCCCCAGCGGCGGCATCGGATCGATCTCGCCGAAGATCTCCGCCAGCGCCTTGCGGTGGACCCGGTGCGCGATTTCCTGCAGGTCGGCGCCGCGTTCCTCAATGAACTCGCGCCATTCTTCGCCGGCAATGTTGGAGGTGACGGAAAACAGCGATCGTCGCGCCTGCCGGTCGATGATGGGAATGGAATAGCCGCTCCGGCCGACATCGTGCTGCGCGGCGTCCATCATCATTTCGATGGCCGACTCGTCGATTTCGAGATCTTGCCATTCGAAGGGCAGCATCCGCAGGAAGCCCTCCTTGGCGACCGGATCGACATTCACGTAACCCTTGAGGAGATAGCGCGATATCCAGCTGTCGGGATAGGTCGTTTTGACGAACGGGCGATCGAGTGTGTCGATCTGGGTCTGCCCGAGATGAAACACGCAGTGATGAAGTCCGTACAAGGCGCGAATCTGGTCGATGACGCTTTGGACATCTTCCGTGTCCTCCACGATCGTGTAGGCGGACTTCAGCAAATCTGGTTTATCTTCCATCGAAAGCCGGTTTTCGTTCTTATTACTTGGGCGTCCATGTCGAACGTGAACCCCAAATGGGCGAAATCCGTCCAACCCCCTCATATGGGGGGATTGTAACGCTTACCCAATTATTTGGAAGCCTAAAGGATGTTGGAGTGCAAATTCGCAGGACAATGGTTCGCCGAGGGTGTGCGCGCGGTTGGAAAAATCCCGAAAAATTTAGCTTTTCAATGGATTATCCGACTGATTGTTTGCCTGTGTTTTGTTGGGGATATGCGCGTCGCCGCCGGAAGATGAACAAAAAAATCCTCCCCCGCGAACGGGAGAGGATCGGTGTCCGGCAAATGCGCCGCGAGTTTCTGTCGCAATCAGTCGCCCTTGGTGACGATGACCGGGATCAGCAGGTCGCCCCATGTCCCGTCGCCGCCGTGATGGCGCGCGGAGCGGATCAGTTCCACCGACACCCCGGCCTCGACCGCGCGCATGACCGACTGGTTGAGCCGGTGCAGATCGTTGGCCAGCATCCGGATCGCGGCCTGCTGGTCGGTGCTCATCGCCGAGGACTGCTCCTCGGCGCGTTCCTTGACATGGGTTTTGGGTCTTTCATGCGCCGTCATGGTCTTCTCCGCTTTGTTTTCTTCGCTTGGGCCAAGGGCCGTTCGCGCCTGTTTTCGTTTGTTCACGCCTGCGCCGGATCATGCGCCGGGGATATGTCGAGCATGTCAGCGACGCACTGTCGCCGCGCAGGTTTGTAAATCCCTGTCATGTTCAATATCCTGCTTCTCCCGATCCGGTTTCAGACGATGCTGTGAAGGGCGTATTCCTTCCTCAGTCTTTAACGACTTTGACATTGCGCTGCGGAAAATCCACCGCAAAGCGCGATTTAGCCCGAAAAACGAGGTATTCTTGTCAATGCGGCCACAGGCTTGGTTTGTGAGATTGTAAATCTTGTAAAAACGGGCTAATCGCCGAAACGGGAAAAACGTGTAAAAAATACGACAAATTCATGAGTGAACAGAAGATATTCGCCGGGCCGCGCGTGCGTCGGATTCGCAATCAGGCCGGGCTCACCCAGACCGCGATGGCAGCCGATCTCGGCATATCGCCGTCTTACCTGAACCTGATCGAGCGCAACCAGCGCCCGCTGACGGTGCAACTCCTTCTCAAGCTTGCCTCGGTCTACAAGATCGATCTCGAGGAACTGCAGGCCGGTGGTGACTCGCATCTGCCGCAGCTCAAGGAGATGTTTGCCGATCCGCTTCTCGTCGGCGAATTGCCCGGCGATCAGGAACTCGTCGAAGTCACCGACGCCGCGCCCAATGTGGCCTCCGCGATGCTGAAGCTCTACCGCGCCTATCGGGAAGGACAGGATCGGCTGACGGACCTTTCCGACCTGCTGGCGCGGGAAGGGCACGAGACCCGCCTGTCGGGCGCGCGGCTGCCGGTGGACGAAGCGCGGGAGGCGTTCGAGAAGCGCGCCAATCATTTCGCCGGAATCGAGGAAGAGGCGGAGGCCTTCGTCAAGCTGCTTTCGCCGGGCGACGACCTGCTCGGCGCGCTGAAATCCTGGCTGCGCGCCGATCACGGCATCGCGGTCAAGGTTCTGCCGGTCGCCACCATGCCGCAATGGCGGCGTCGCTACGACCGCCATTCCAACCGCCTTTTCATCTCCGAGCGGCTGTCCTCGCACGACCAACTGCGCGAGGTCGCCATGGAAGCCGCGCTGCTGCGCATGCGCGTCGCCATCGATGCCGAGGTGGCCGCGCTGAAACTCTCCGGCGACGAGGCGCGCCGTATCGCCCGCTTTGAACTCGCCCGCTATGCGGCGCATGCGCTGATGATGCCCTACCAGCCTTTCCTGACGGCCTGCGAGCGCACGCAATATGATGTCGATGTCCTGCGCTCGCGGTTCAACGTGTCCTTCGAACAGGCGGCGAACCGCCTGACGATGATGCAGCGCCAGGGCGCGGCCGGTATCCCGTTCTTCATGCTGGAGGTCGATCATGCCGGAAACCGCTTCCGCCGCGCGGGCGCGACCGGCTACCCGCAGGCGCGCTTCGGCGGTGGCTGCCCGAAGCTGCCGGTCCATTCGGTTTTCTCGCAGCCGGGCCATATCGCCGTCGATGCGGTGGAGATGCCGGACGGAGCCCGCTTCCTCGTGATCGCGCGCACGCTGGAAGGCCCGCAGGGCGCCTTTCACGAGCGGCCGCGGCGCACCGCGATGCTGCTCGGCTGCGATATCGCCCACCGCGATCGGGTGATCTACGGAACGGCGCTGGCCGGCCCGACCGACGAGCCTGTCACAGTGCCGGTCGGGCCTGCCTGCCGGGTCTGCGAGAGGGCGGGTTGTCTTGCCCGCGCCGAACCCCCGATCACACGCCCCCTCGGCCTCGACGAGATGGTGACCGGCTTGAGCGCCTTCGATTTCGGTTAGGCCTGCAAAGGAACAACGGATGCCAAAGGGTGGCAGCCTTGTGCGCGTGCCCTCAGCGAGTTCGCTCCAGAGACCCCGTCACTCCGCCGGGATCGCCCGGCCGGTTTGCCCGGATTGGCGTCGCCAGCCGTCCAGCCAGATCTCGCCGAGCAGCCCAGTCAGGTAGCCACGGGTGATGTGGGCGCGTGCGGCGAAGTGTTCGTCCTGCATCAGGGTCCGATGCAGGTCGCCCAGCCGGTAGAACGGCACGCTCGGATAGAGGTGGTGCTCGATGTGATAGTTGAGCCCGTGCGGGGCGAGGAACCAGGCTTCGAGAAAATTCGGGATGACCGTGCGCGTCTTGCCCAGTTCGCCTTCGCCGGTCAGGCCCGGGCCGAAATGCTCCGCCACGACCCGGACATAGAGGAACAGGAAGAACAGGGTGGAATAGGGGACGAGCCAGTAGAGCAGGGCCTCCTGCCACCAGCCCAACGCGACAAATGCCGCGATCAGGCAGAGATAATAGGACAGCCGCGCGATCTTGTAGCCGCGATTGGCGGGGTTGTCCGCCTGGATGCGGTGCAGCGCCGCGCGCATGTCGCGCACCGAGCTGACGCCGACGAAATAGCCGAGGACGTTCAGCACTGCGAAGCGCATTTCCTGCGGAAAGGTGAATTGCCGCGTCCCGACCTTGAGGATCCAGTCCGGATCCTTGTCGGTGCTGGTGTAGCGATGGTGGTCGAGATGGTTGCGTCTGTAGCCCGCCGTCGTCGCGAGGAGTGGCCATGCGACGAAGACGTCGCCGATCGCGTCGCTCCACCGTTTGTTCGCAACGAACCGGAAATGCGCGAATTCGTGCATCAGCGCGCCGAGGCCGTGCATGCCGCCCGCGATGACCGGTATTATGGCGAAATAGACGAGCCAGTTGCCGCTCCATTCGGCGATGGCGATTGCAAGCGCGATGACGGACCAGTCCGCCGCCAGAGCCAGCGCCGTGCGCCATGGTGAGAGGCGGGAAAGCGCCTTGAGCTTTCGTGGATCGATATGGGCCGGTGAAGCGGTCATGCGGCTTGCTTTCGATTTTATACGCGCCGGGCCTCATGACCGGGGAGCCCGGCCTGCATGCGGCCCGCGACAGCGCTAGCACCCGCAGCGTTAAGATCCGCTCTAACGAAATGGTGCACATTGACTTAAGCCGTCGGATGTTTCGCGCATCTCCACGTTGACATTGCGCGACACGGCGCGCCAATTTGGCGCGACTTCAACAGCAGCCGGTGCAAAATTGCCGTCGTTCGATCCCGCCGATCTCATCTCTTTCGACCAACCCCCGACAATCGAAGAATACGAGACCTTCATGGCCGCAAATCCCGATTTGCAGGCTGTCGAGTTTCTGCTCGTCGACCCGAACGGCGTCATGCGCGGCAAATGGGCGCCCGCCGACAGCCTGAAGAAGGCCTTCGAGGAAGGCGTCAATTTCCCGATGTCGATCCACGGGCTGGACATCTGGGGCCGCGAGGTCTCGGAGACCGGGCTGCATATCGAAAGCGGCGACCGCGACGGCTATTTCCGCGCCGTGCCGGGAACATTGAGCCTCGTGCCCTGGGCCGGTCGCCCGACGGCGCAGGTGCTGCTGCGCGGTTTCACGCCGGAAGGCGAACCGCTGCGCTTCGATTGCCGCAACACGCTGGGGCGCATCACCAAGGCGCTCGCCAAGCGCGGCTTCTATCCGGTCGTCGCCTTCGAACTGGAATTCTACCTGCTGGAGCCGGGCACCGATTGGGATGACGGCATGCCGGCACCCGTCGGCGCGAATTCCGGCCCGGACCGCCAGCGCATGTACGGTCTCGACGATCTCGCCGAATATGGCGCGCTGTTCGAAGATATCCGCAACGCGGCCGAGGACCAGAACCTGCCGATCGACACCCTCGTCAAGGAGGCGGCTCCCGGCCAGTTCGAGGTCAATCTGAAGCATCGCAACGACCCGCTGCGCGCGGCCGACGACGTGATCATGCTGCGCCGTATCGTCTTCGGTTGCGCCCGAAAGCATGGATTGCAGGCGACCTTCATGGCCAAGCCCTTCATCGAATATGCGGGCAACGGCATGCATGTGCACGCTTCGGTGCTGGACGCCGAGGGCAACAACGTCTTTTCGGGCGAGGCGGGCGAAAAAAACCTCGGAGGCGTGATTTCCGAACTGATCCGCACCATGCCGCAGGCCTTGCTGCTGTTCATCAACACGTGGAACGGTTTCCGGCGCATCCAGCCGGGGTCCTATGCGCCGACGCGCGCGGTCTGGGCGGAGAACAACCGCTCCGTCGCGCTGCGCATTCCCGCCTCGACGGATGCGAACCGGCGGGTCGAGCACCGCATCGCCGGCGCCGACGCCAATCCGTATATCGTGCTCTGCGCGATCCTGCAGGCGATGATGGACGGGCTGGAAAAACTGGCGCCCCCGCCACCTCCGGTGACGGGCAACGCCTACGACAATCTGGAGGCGGAGCAGTTGCCCGACGACATGGACGAGGCGCTGCAGCTGACCCAGGCGGGCGCGTTTTGCGACCGCGCGCTCGGGCCGGAACTGTCGAAGATCTACAAGGACCTCAAACGTGCGGAAATCCTCGCGTTCTGGGCCGAGATCACGCCTCTCGAACGCACCACCTATCTCTGATCTTCTCCGAAAAATGCCTGTTTTTACGGCAGTTTCGAAGATTGGAAATTCCTTGTGCGTCCGCGAAATCCCCAATAGTCTTTCGGCGGGACTATCATGGGGCAGTCACCACGCCGCTCCGTCTCGAACATCAGGGAGTATGAGATGATCCGTTCGAAAATGCTACTTGCGACCGTTGCCGCCATTGCGACGATGGCCGTGACGGCCGACGCTCAGGACCGCGTCGTGAACATCTACAACTGGTCCGATTACATCGATGAATCCATCCTCGAGGAATTCACGGAAGAGACCGGCATCAAGGTCGTTTACGACGTTTTCGATTCCAACGAGGTGCTGGAAACCAAGCTTCTCGCCGGCTCGACCGGCTACGACATCGTCGTGCCGACCGGGACCTTCCTCGCCAACCAGATTAAGGCGGGCGTGTTCCAGAAGCTCGACAAGTCGAAGCTGCCGAACTTGGAAAACATGGACCCGGCGATCTCCGAGCGCCTGGAGAAATACGATCCGGGCAACGAGTATGCCATCAACTACATGTGGGGCACGACCGGTCTCGGCATCAATGTCGACATGGTCAAGGAGCGCCTCGGCGAGGACGCCGTCCTGAACACATGGGACCTGATGTTCGACAAGGAGACGGCCGACAAGCTGGCCGATTGCGGCATCTTCATGCTGGACGCGCCGACCGAAACGATCCCGGCGACGTTGAATTATCTCGGCATGGACCCGGACCTGAAGACGCAGGAAGGCTACGACGCGGCCAAGGAAAAGCTGAGCGAGATCCGGCCCGACATCCGCAAGTTCCACTCATCGGAATACATCAATGCTCTCGCCAATGGCGACATCTGCATGGCGATGGGCTGGTCGGGCGACATCCTGCAGGCGCGCGATCGTGCGGCCGAAGCCGATGCCGGCGTGACGGTCGAATACATCATCCCGAAAGAGGGCGCCCTGATGTGGTTCGACAACATGGCGATTCCGTCCGATGCGCAGCATGTCGAGGAAGCGCATGAATTCCTGAACTACATCATGCGTCCGGAGGTCATGGCGAAGGCGTCGAACTACGTCTACTACGCCAACGGCAACGCGGCCTCGAAGGAATTCCTCGCCGAGGACGTCATCGGCGACCCGGCGATCTATCCGAGCGACGAGACGATCGACCGTCTCTATACGGTCTCTCCGGAAAACGCCCGCGAGAAGCGCATGCTCAACCGGACCTGGACCGCGGTGAAGTCGGGCCAGTAATCCTCATCGGCTCCGGCGCATGCGCCGGAGCCGTTTTCCTTCAACGGCAGATTGGGGACATCATGCCATCGCTTGGAAGCATTAGGCGCTCTTTCGCGCCCTGGGACGATCCCGCGGCGAAGCCGTATATTTCCTTCAAGAACGTCACCAAGCGGTTCGGCGATTTCGTCGCCGTCGACAATCTCTCGCTCGACGTCTACGAGCGCGAATTCTTCTCGCTGCTCGGTCCGTCCGGCTGCGGCAAGACCACGCTGCTGCGCATGCTGGCCGGCTTCGAGGAGCCGACCGAGGGCGAACTCTATCTCGACGGCCAGCCGCTGAAGGGCGTGCCGCCGCACAAGCGGCCGGTCAACATGATGTTCCAGTCATATGCGCTGTTCCCGCATATGAGCGTTGCCGACAACATTGCCTTCGGCCTGAAGCAGGACGGCATGGAAAAAGGCGCCCGCGACGAGCGCGTGGCGCAGATGCTCAAGCTCGTGAAGCTGGAAGAATTCGCCCGCCGCAAGCCGCATCAATTGTCCGGTGGCCAGCGCCAGCGCGTCGCGCTTGCCCGCGCTGTCGCGAAGCGCCCGAAACTTCTGATCCTCGACGAGCCGCTCGGTGCGCTCGACAAGAAACTGCGCGAGGAAACCCAGTTCGAACTGATGGACCTGCAGCAGGAACTGGGCCTGACCTTCATGATCGTGACCCACGACCAGGAAGAGGCGATGACCATGTCCGACCGCATCGCGGTGATGGACAAGGGCATCATCGCGCAGATCGGCACGCCGGCGGAAATCTACGAGGCCCCGGATTCGCGTTACGTCGCCGACTTCATCGGGTCGGTGAACACCCTTGAGGGCAAGGTCGTTTCCTCGGATGAGGCGCATGTCACCATCGAAGGGCCCGACGGCCGGATCGTCGGGGGACTGAGGGGGAGCAAGGCTCCTGCCGACGGCCAGACCGTGTGGTTCGCGATCCGGCCGGAGAAGATGCAGGTCAGCCGGGAGAAGCCGGCGGACGCCGCCAATGCGCTGGAGGGCGAGGTCTGGGACGTCGCCTATCTCGGCGACATGACGATCATCAACGTCAAGCTCGAATCCGGCAATGTGGTGCAGGCCGCGATGATCAACCGGTCGCGCCTCGTCGACGACCCGATAGGCTATGACGAGCGAATCTGGCTCTCCTTCAGCGCCGATTCCGGCATCATGCTGGAGCGCTGAGCACCATGATGCGCGCGCTCACCAACCGGCTGGTCATCCTGATCCCCTATGTCTGGCTGCTGTTCTTCTTCCTGCTGCCGTTCCTGATCGTGCTGCGCATATCGCTGTCCGATCTCGAATACGGTGCGCCGCCATATACGCCGCAATTCAGCTTCTCCGACGGCTGGAGCGTGATCTGGGAGAAGCTGTCCGCTCTCGATTTTGAGAATTTCTCCTTTCTCGCCAGCGACTCGCTCTATATCAACTCGTACCTGTCGAGCCTGCAGATCGCCTTGGTCTCCACGTTCCTCACGCTTCTGCTCGGTTTCCCGCTGGCCTATGGCATGGCGCGTGCGCCGGATGGAGTGCGGCCGATCCTGCTGATGTTGGTGATCTTGCCGTTCTGGACGTCGTTCCTGATCCGCGTCTACGCCTGGATCGGTATCCTCAAGCAGGAAGGCCTGCTCAACCAGCTTCTGCTCTGGCTGGGCGTCATCGACGCGCCGCTTGAGATCCTATCGACCAACAAGGCGGTCTATATCGGTATCGTCTATTCCTACCTGCCTTTCATGGTGCTGCCGATCTATTCGACGCTGGAGAAGCTGGATGAATCGCTTGTCGAGGCGGCGCGCGATCTCGGCTGCACGCGCATCGGCGCGTTCTGGAAGGTGACCGCGCGGCTTGCGGTTCCCGGCATCATGGCCGGATGCCTCCTGGTGTTCATTCCGGCGGTCGGCGAATTCGTGATCCCCGATCTGCTCGGCGGGTCCGGAACGCTGATGATCGGCAAGACCCTTTGGACCGAGTTCTTCAACAACAGCGACTGGACCGTGGCGTCGGCCATCGCGATCATCCTGCTGATCGTCCTGGTCGTGCCGATCGTCTGGTTCCAGAACGCGCAGGCGAAAGCAACGGAGGCGGGCGGATGACGGCACGCTGGTCATGGTTCAACATATCGTCGGTCGTCGTCGGCTTTGCCTTCCTCTACCTGCCGATCGTCCTGCTGATCGTCTATTCCTTCAATGAATCCCGGCTGGTCACGGTCTGGGCCGGCTTTTCCACCAAGTGGTATAGCGAGCTGTTCCAGAACCAGGGCATTCTCGATGCTGCATGGGTGACCGTGCGCGTCGCCTTCATCTCGGCGAGTGTCGCGACGGTTCTCGGAACGCTGGCCGCCGTTGCGCTGGTCCGCTACACGCGTTTTCGCGGCCGCACCGTCTTCACCGGCATGGTCTATGCGCCGCTGGTCATGCCGGAGGTCATCACCGGCCTGTCGCTGCTGCTGCTCTTCGTGGCGATCAACTTCGCCCGCGGCTTCTGGACCGTGACGCTGGCGCACATCACCTTCTCGCTGTGTTTCGTCGCAGTGGTCGTGCAGTCGCGGCTGGTCAGTTTCGACAAGTCGCTGGAGGCGGCGGCGATGGATCTCGGTTGTCCGCCCTTCCAGGCCTTCATGAAGGTCACATTGCCGGTGATCTTCCCGGCCGTCATTTCCGGCTGGATGCTCGCCTTCACCCTGTCGCTCGACGATCTGGTGATCGCTTCTTTCACCTCGGGGCCGGGCGCGACGACGCTTCCGATGAAGATCTACAGCCAGGTCCGGCTTGGCGTGACCCCGGAAATCAACGCGGTCTGTACGATCCTGATTGCCATCGTGACGACCGGCGTGCTGATCGCGGCGCTCCTGCAAAAGCGCCGGGCGTTTCTGGGCAACAACGAGTAGGGCAGCGCTAGCCGCGTGGCGGGCGCAGCATGTAGGCGATCGCCCAAAGCGGGATAATGACCATCGATCCGAGGACCATGTTCGGAAGCGCCCAGGCAATCGCCTTCTGCGCGAGTTCGGCGATGTGTTCGGGTGTCATGCCCACCTTTGCGAGCATCTCGGCAGCCGACATGTCGAAGGCCGACAGCAACGCGCCGCACAAAAGCGACGCGAGCGCGATCTTGATCGACATCGACAGAATATGAAACACGAAGCTCCGAGCCCCTGAAAAACCCCGGGGCAACCTAAAGGCCAAACGCCTAAAAACTGTTTAAAAATCGTCGCGTCGCGTTAACCGCCCGTTAAGCACGCGATCAGGGCTCGTGCGGTATCAGAACCGGCGTCGCATAGGGGTTGTCCCACGATCCGCCGATGAAATGCTGCACGGGCGGTATCCGGGTTTCGGCCTCGCTGCGCGGCTCGGCGATGGTCGTGAGCGCCAGGCTCGCGGTGCCGTAGGGAATGACACCGTTCAACTGCACTGTCCCGCTGGGATAATCGATAGCGCCCTTGTCGACGATGATGACGCCTTCCTGGATCGCGGCGTTGATTTCGAGGCGGTCGAAAACCTCGCTCGTCACGGTGTTGTCCTGAAGGCGGAAAAAGGTCTGGCGCTCTCCCTCACCGCCGAAAGTGCGGAACGCGACGCCGTTCAACTGCCCGCCGGTCACGACGAGCGACATCTCGCCATTGGCGCGCCTGAACAGGTCGCTCCAGTGCGAAATGGGCGACTGGATAGTCACGTTGCCCGATGTCGTGCCGCGCGGGAACAGGCCGTTGAGTTGAAGCGCGTCGGCAGCCGCGCCGCCGTTCACGTCGGTCAATGTCGCGCCGAGCATGCCGACGAGTTGCCCATCGTCCGGCATGAGCTTGAGATGCGCCTGCAGCCGGCCGCCATAGGCCGTCGCGTCGGGCAGTTCGAAGACGGCGCCGCCATTGCGGATCTGGGTCACCGCCGCGATGTCGGTGAATTGCAGGGCTCCCGCCGCCGCGCTTTTTGCCGACAGCCGCAAGTCGACATCCATCTGTTCGAGGATTTCCTTGTAGACCGGTTCCGCCATCGATTCCGGCGTCCGCGGCAACCCGGAGAACGCGGACAGGAAAGCGAGAATGTCGATCTGCTCGAAATCCAGCGTGGCGGTGACGAAAGGCTTGCCGGTTTCCGTCTGTGCGAGTTCCAGAACGCCTGTCCCGGTGCTTTCCTGCATGGTGACGCTGAGGTTTTCGAACCGGATCTTCTTGGCGTCGCCGCGAATGGCGCCGGTCAGCGCGAGGCTGCCGACCGCACCGCCCGTGGTGATGTCCGCGCCGACCCATTCGAGCAACTGCCGCAGCGAGGGCGTTTTCACCGACACCTCGCCTTCGGCAAAGGGGGCCTCGCCGATGCCGAGCCTGCCGTCGAAGGAGTAGGTCAGGATGTCGCTTGTAATGGATTGCCGGACGCCGCTGATCCGGCGGGACAAGAACATCAGGGCGTTGTCGATTTCGGCTTTCTGCTGGAAAGCCGCGCCGCGCCAGATGCCCTGCAGCGTGGCGGTCAGCCTGTCGTCGAGGCGTGGCCATGAGACCACGCCATTGACGGCCGTGATGCGTTCCGGCTGTTCGCCGGCGGGCGTCACGAACTCCACGATGCCGTTGTCGATGGTCACTGTTCCGAGGTGCTGGCGCGCCGAAGCCGTGGATTGCGGCGGCGGGGTTTCACCGGCGTCTTCCGCTTCGCTGATTTCTTCACGCACGCGCGTGATTTCCCGGCCGAGCCGACCCCCGATCGCGCCGAGATCGATCCGGCCGTGATCGTCCACCAGCACGCGCATGACCGGCCGAATGAAATGAAACTGGGTGAATTCCGGCTTGCGCGCCAAAAGGCTCGTTACGGGGATGGAGACCTCGACACTGTCGACGACGAGGAAATCGGACGGGGTTTCGCCCTGTTGTCGGGTGTCGCTCGGAATGCGCAAATCATTGAGGCGCGCGACCGGATTGGGGAAAAGGTCGATATCGACGCGGCCTTCGACACGGATTTCCTGGCCGGTGATGTCGGCGAGTTCCCGCTCGATGCCGGTCCGGACGAATTCGCTGGAGACGAAGACCGGCAGAAGCATCCAGAACGCGACAAAGCCGAGTGCAGAAAGGCCGACAAGCCAAACACCGATCCGCGTCGCTCTTGCCGTCATGCCTGATTCGCCATCCTGCCGGTGCGAAACCGCCCGGTTTTCCTTTTTGCGCCGGAGCCTATACGGAAGTGAGGTCAATTCAAGGCTTGCTGCCCGCAATCGGACATTTTACCAGAGAGCGCCCACTGAAAGATCGAGAGAGGCCCGAATGACGACGCCAGCCCCCCTTTGGACGCCAAGCGAGGACGCCGTGCGCGCGTCCGCCATGATGCGGCTGATGCAAGCGGCCGAGGCCCGCTACGGCGCGCCGTCGGGTGACTATCAGTCCTTTCACACATGGAGCGTCAAAAATCGCGAGCCGTTCTGGTCGCTCGTCTGGGATGATTGCGGCGTCGTGGGCGACAAGGGAGACCGGGTGCTGGTCGATGGTGACCGGATGCCTGGCGCGCGGTTCTTTCCCGATGCGCGGCTGAACTTCGCCGAAAACCTGCTCGCCAAGGCGGGCGAGGGCGATGCCATGGTCTTTCGCGGCGAGGACAAGCATGAAAAGCGGGTTTCCTGGGCGGAGCTGCACGCGATGGTCTCGCGCCTGCAGCAGCATTTCCGGGCGCTCGGTGTCGGCAAGGGCGACCGGATCGCCGCGATGATGCCGAACATGCCCGAAACGGTCGCCGCGATGCTGGCGGCGACATCGATCGGCGCGGTCTGGTCGTCCTGCTCGCCGGATTTCGGACCGAAGGGCGTGCTGGACCGGTTCTCGCAGATCGAGCCGGTGATTTTCATCGCCTGCGACGGCTATTGGTACAACGGCAAGAAGCAGGACATTTCCGGCAAGCTGGCGGAGATCCTGCCGGGCCTGCCGACCGTGAAGAACGCCATCATTGTCGATTATCTTGGCAATGCGGAAGCCGTGGCGGCCGACCTCGACAACGCCGAGCCGCTTGCCGCCGTCCTCGGCAGCTACGAGAAAAAGCCGCTGGAATTCGAGCGTCTGCCTTTCGAGCACCCGCTCTATATCCTGTTCTCCTCCGGCACGACCGGAATCCCGAAATGCATCGTCCATTCGGCCGGTGGAACGCTTCTGCAGCATCTCAAGGAACACCGCTATCATGCCGGCGTCGAGGCGGGCGACCGCGTGTTCTACTTCACCACCTGCGGCTGGATGATGTGGAACTGGCTCGTCTCCGCGCTCGCCAGCGGCGCGACGCTGCTTCTCTTCGACGGCTCGCCCTTCGCGCCGGATGGCAATGTGCTGTTCGATTACGCGCAGGACGAAGGCATGACCTATTTCGGCACCTCGGCGAAATATATCGACGCCGTCCGCAAGGAGGGCCTGCGGCCGATGGAGACGCATGACCTGTCGAAGGTGCGCGTCATTTCCTCCACCGGTTCGCCGCTGTCGCCCGAATGCTTCGCCTTCGTCTACGACGCGATCAAGAAAGACGTGCACCTCGCCTCGATTTCCGGCGGCACCGATATCGTCTCGTGCTTCGTTCTCGGCGTGCCGATCCTGCCGGTCTATACCGGAGAGATCCAGGGTCCAGGCCTCGGCATGGCGGTCGAGGTTTGGAACGATGAAGGCAAACCGGTCGTCGGCGAGAAGGGCGAACTGGTCTGCACGAAGGCGTTCACCGCGATGCCCGTCGGTTTCTGGAACGATCCGGACGGAGCGAAATATCGCGCCGCCTATTTCGAGCGTTTCGACAATATCTGGTGCCATGGCGATTTCGCCGAGTGGACGGAGCGCGGCGGCATGATCATCCATGGCCGATCCGACGCGACGCTCAATCCCGGCGGCGTGCGCATCGGGACGGCGGAGATCTACAATCAGGTCGAACAGATGCCGGAAGTGCTGGAGGCGCTCTGCATCGGCCAGGACTGGGACAATGATGTGCGCGTCGTCCTGTTCGTGCGCCTCGCCGAGGGCGTCGTGCTCGATGACGATCTTCAAAAGGCGATCCGCACGAGGGTCCGCACCGGCGCCTCGCCGCGCCACGTGCCGGCGCGCATCGTGGCGGTCGCGGACATCCCGCGCACCAAGTCCGGCAAGATCGTGGAACTCGCCGTGCGCGAGGTGGTTCACGGCCGGCCGGTCAAGAACAAGGAGGCGCTGGCCAACCCGGAAGCGCTGGCCCTGTTTGCGGATTTGCTGGAACTGCAGGGCTGAGCGGTATCGTGAATGGGCACGCCTCGCGCGTTAACCAAACGCAAATGTTTCGTTCCGGTATCGGACAGGCGGGGCGGCCGTTAACGGTCTGTTAAGGAGCGGTCGTTAATGGTCTCCTAACAGATTTGGAGACGTCCGCGTTCCAGATTGAGCCGCTCGAAATTCCAGCAGACAACTTTTTTGGCGCCGCGAGGCGCCTTTCTTTTTGGCCGGTTCAGCTGGCGAGAACGCGCGAAGGCGGGAAGACGATTTCCACCGCCGTGCCGCGGCCCGGCTCCGACTGGATCGCGAATTCCGCGCGGTTCGCTTCCACGAGCGCCTTGGTCAGCGGCAGCCCGAGACCGGTGCCATCGCCGCGCGCCCGGCCGAGCGATGCGACCTGCTGGAACGGTTGCAGCGCCGTCTCGATTTCCTTGGTCGACATGCCGATCCCGGTGTCCTTGATGCGAAGGACCACTTCGCCCCGCGCATTGTAGGTCGTGGAGACGATGACCTGTCCGCCCGAATGGGTGAATCGGACCGAGTTCGACAGCACGTTCAGGACAATCTGCTTGAGGCTGCGCATGTCGGCGACGACATCCGGCAGATCCTCGTCCAGCGAAGAGCGGATGATGACCCTGTTGCGGTTGGCCTGCGGCTGGATCATCGCAATCGCCTCGTTGACCGCCTCGTTGAGCGGCACGCTCTCGAATTCGAGTTCCTGCTTGCCGGCCTCGATCTTGGAGATGTCGAGCAGGTCGTTGACCAGGTCGAGCACGTGCTTGCCGCTCTTGTTGATGTCCACGAGATAGCTCTTGTAGCGCTCGTTGCCGATCGGGCCGAAACGTTCCTCTGCCATCAGTTCCGAAAAGCCGATGATCGCGTTGAGCGGGGTCCGGATCTCGTGGCTGATCTTGGCGAGGAACTCGCTCTTGTGGCTCGATGCACTCTCGGCTTCGCGCTGTGCGTCGCGAAGCGCCTGCTCGGTCTGTTTCCAGGCGGTGATGTCGCGTACCACCGCGCAGAAGCCGTTCGAGGTCTCCAGCCGGCCAATGGTCATGAACAGCGGCAGGAAGCCGCCATTCTTCTCGCGGCCGAGCACTTCCAGCCCCTCGTTGAGAACGCTGGCCACGCCGTTATTGGCGAGTCCGCTGATGTAATCGAGTGCCGCTGCCTGGCTCTCCTGGGCAAACAGCGTGCCGAAACTCTTGCCTTCGATTTCCTCGCCCGAATAGCCGAACAGGGCGGACGCCGAGCCGTTCAGCGAGCGGATGACGCCATCCTTGGCGAGCACCACCACGCCGTCCGTCGCGGTGTCGAGTATGGCGCGCAGTTCCTCGGCTTCCGACACGGTGCTGTCGGTCGCATCCGCAGCGTCGTCGTCCGTATCGGTCTGCGGTTCGAAGGCGAACATCAGCGCGGTGCGGCCATGCCATGGCACCGCCTGCATATGCGCCCGCGCCGACACGGTGGCGTCATTGGCGGTGCGCAGCGCCAGCACACCGTCTTCCGATGCCTCGCCCATGAACAGCGCGTCGATTCCGCCGGCTTCGTTCAACGTGCCCGCATCGCGATAGCCGGTCATCTCCACGAAGGCCTCGTTGGCGAACAGCGCCACGTCGTCGCGGTGGATGAGGATCGGCAGGGGCAGGGCGTCGAGGAAGCCCGGCGTCAGTCCGTCGCGATCCTGCTCGTCATGCGGCCCGGTCGCGAAGGCCGAGGGCATGTAGTCGTGCAGCGTCTCCGCCTCGCTCTCGTCCTCGGAAACGGCTTCGGTATCTTCATCACGTTCGGGAGCCGCATCGGCTTCGTCAATCACGTTTTCGACCGGGCTTTCCGGTTCCGCGATCGGTTCGTCTGTCGCGTCCGTTTCGATGGTGCTTTCGTCCGGAACGTCCTCGCTGATGTGGTCGTCGCGGATTTCGGACGGCATTTCACGGCCGGCCGAAGCTTCCGCGTCACCCTCCTGCTTGCGTGCCCATCCCAGCACGTCGCCGATCTGGCGGAACGCGGCCTGTTCGTTGGCGTTGAGCGCATCCATCGAGGTCTGGCTGCGGCGCTTGCTTTGGAGATCGATGATCTTGTCGCTTTCGCGCCGCAGGGGAACGGGCGCGACCGAGGAAAGGGCGGGGACCTCGCCGCCGAACGGATCGGCCGGTGGCGTCGTCTCGCCCGCTTCGGATGTCGGCGCGGATTCAGGCTCCTGTTCGATTTCCGGGCTCACGGTGTCTTCGTTCACCGGCTCGGACTGATGTTCGGGGGCGGCGGGCATGCCCTGGGCGACGAGCGCCAGGCCGAGCTTCTCGGGATCCGGCTTGCGTTCGCCCATGCGCACGATACCGAAGCCGCGATAGCCCTCGAATTCGCGCTGGCGGTTGTAGGAAGGCAGGGCGGCGAGATCGACCGGTACGCGGTAGGCGGTCCCTTCGACGGGCCACAACACGCTCTTGCCGGACCAGGTATCGTGGCGTTTCAGCGAGGCGCTGATTTCACCCGAGGGATCGAGTTCGAACACGCGCGCAACGTCCTCGAAAGTCCGGCCGGCGATGTCGGCCGCATGGGGCCCCACCGCCGAGGCGAATTCCGGCGAGATGTCGCTGAAAGTGCCGTCGCTGTCGGTCTTCCAGACGAAGCGGACAGGGCCATGGGCGTTTTCGAAGTCGGCGACGAATGCCGGAGCCGGCGCTGTTTCGGCTTCCGCTTCCTCCGCAGCGGCCGCATGGGCTTCCGCTTCGTCCGCACCCTTGGCCTCTTCTTCGAAACGGGGTGTTTCTTCCGTCTCCGTCTCGATCTCCACGGCTTCCGGTTCGGCGACTGCTTCCGGAACGGCTTCCGCCTCGTCCGGTACGACGGGCGCCTCGATCGTAACCGGAGTAGCCGGTTCCGGAGTCTCGTCGATGATGTTGCTCGTTTCGGGAGCAGCGATTGCCGTTTTTTCAGGCTGGTCGAAGGCATCGCCAGAGGTGACGGCCATGATCAGATGAAACGGTGGCGTGTCGGTCAGGCGGGCGATCGCCACGGCGACCGGGACAGCAGGGCGCGGCGTGACGAGACGCTTGACCAGCCGGTCCTTCTCGTCGCGCACGTCGTGAACGAGCGCGCTGATCGCATCGGCGGGAAAGGAAATGCCTGAGAACAGCGGATCGGCGGCCACGAGCATGCCATTGGCGTCCACGATGGCAGCGCCCGCGCCTTCCGTCGCCAGACCGGAAATCGAGGCAAGCGCTGTATCGTCCGCGTCGCTTTTTGTTTCGCCCGTCTCGATAACCGTGACGATGCAGGATGAGCCGTCATTGCCGCGGCTCTGGCGGACCTTTGCGGGAAGCAGCTTGCTCTTGATGCCCGATGTCACGCGAATATGCGTTGTTATCTCGGCATTTCCCGTGACGCGGGACGCCGCGGTCCTGATCTGGCGCAACGCCGTGCCGAGCCCGGACGGTCCCTCCGCCTCGAATTCGCCGATGGAGGAAAAGCCGAACAGCGATGCCGCGCTTCCATTCGCCCACAAGAGGTCTTCCATGTCGCCGGAGAAGACGGCGATCGGTTTGCCGGACAGGAAGTTTTCTCTCACGCCGTCCCATGTGGCGATGTCGATAAAGGAATAGCGGGTGCTGGCGTCGGCCATGGTGTCACTCTCGGCAAATGCCCGGAAGGCTCCGGTTAATGAAAGATTAATTGCCATTTCGGCCCCGGCGCGTCCAGCGCACCGGGCAGGTCGGCCGTTTCAAGTTCCATATGTAGTTAACATGAACGCGCAGGGCAGCCATGCTTATTGTGCAGTGCAATATAATGTTGCAATGCACAAAAAAAGTGCTATATACGCCTCACAGTTCAAGTCACACGAATTCGAAGGAATTATGATTATGGCCAAAGCCGCTCCGAAAACCGAAACCGCCGACGTCTTTGCCTTTCCGGGTATCGACGCCGCTCCGTTCGCCGACCAGTTCCGCACCTTCGCTGAGCAGGGCATGTCGAAATCCAAGGAAGCCTACGACAACATGAAGACCTCCGTGGAAGAAGCCCAGAAGGCTGTCGAGACCTCGATGGAAACCGCACAGACGCAGGGCACCAAGGTTTCGCTCACCGCTCTCAACGCAATGCGCGCCAACACCGAAGCTGGCTTCGCGCATCTCGAAAAGCTCTTCGGCGTGAAGACGCTTGCCGAAGCTTTCGAGATCCAGACCGCCTTCGTTCGCAAGCAGGCCGAGATGGCCGTCGACCAGGCCAAGGAAATGCAGACCGTTTCCAAGGAAGCCGTCGATGCGATGTCCGCGCCGGTCAAGGCCGCGACTGAAAAGGCCATGGCGTCCATCAAGGCTGCCTGAGGCATCGCACATCGCCGCCATCTCCTCCCGGCGGCCAGTGCATAAGAGAAAGGCCGGATTCGTCCGGCCTTTTTCTTTTGGCAATTGCGTGCCCGCCGGACGATCCGGTCTTGCAAAACGGCCGATGAACGCGTATTCGACGCGCCGGTATCGCTGATCCCATGCGAACGTAGCTCAGTTGGTTAGAGCGCTGGATTGTGGCTCCAGAGGTCGGTGGTTCAAATCCACCCGTTCGTACCATCTCCTCCCTTGTCCCGAATTCGAGCTTTTCGCGTCCCGGCGGCAATGCTGGCGATGTAATTTTTTCCCTCGGCATGGTTGAGCGCGGATTGACCAAACGGTAAGGATTCGCGTCACGCGGAAACCCGGCGACTGCCATGGGCGAAGCGTAACAGCGGTTGCCGAGTGTTGGAGGCAGAGTGGAAATAGCGCCCGAGTACTTGGTTGCATGCGCTGGCGTGATCTACGTGTGCGCTTTCCTGATCATCAACCAGATCTTCCTTCGCATCACCCTGCTGGTGGGATCAGTCTTCTACGTCTGGTACTACTTCATCGTCGCGGACGTGCCGCTCTGGGCGGCGATTTTCAGCAATTTTGCCATCTTTCTCGCGAATTCGACCGGTCTCGCAATGCTGTTGCTGCGCGGCTCGAAGCTGATCATCCCGCAGCAATACCGGGACATATATCCGCTGTTTTCCGTTCTCCAGCCCGGCGACTTTCGCACCCTGATGCGGCTGTCGAAACGGTATGTCGCGGACAGCGAAATCGAGATGACCGCGGAGGACGCGCCGGTCCGAAAGCTCTATTTCGTTGTCGAAGGCAAGGTCGAGGCTTGCAAGCGCGGCCAGAGTTTTTCGCTGTCCGACGGGATATTCGTCGGCGAGATCGGCTACCTGACGTGCAACGCCGCATCGGCGACCACGACGCTCGCCGCCGGAAGCGATGTCCTGGAGTGGGATGTCGATACCCTCCGGCGCAAGGCAAAACGCAGCCCGCGTTTCAATCTGGCGCTCGACGCGGCCATCTCGAAGGATCTTGCGACAAAGGTGTCCCGCGCGGGTGCGCCGATCGCCAATGTCGGGCAGATTGTCTGAGTGTACTTCCGGTTGCAGTGGAATCGAAATGCGCTGCCTCTCGCCTCTGGCTCGACCGCGCATGTCGCTGCTGAAGTTTCTATCGAGACCTGAAATGTACCGGGACACTTGCGCGTTCAGAAGAGGTCGCCCTGCTGCGGCGGTTTCTTCTTCGGTTTCGGCGGTGTGGACCCGGACCCCTCCGTGGCCACAACGCCGACCCGCTCGCGGCCGGCGAATTCGATCGTGAGCGTCGCGCCTTTCTTCACGCCCGATGCCCGTTTGACCGGCTGGTCTTTGTCGTCGCGCACCAGTGCGAAGCCGCGATCGAGAACGGATTCGTAGGACAGCGTCTTGAGCAGCCGCCCCTTTTGGTCGAGCGTGTTGCGGGCGTCCGTCAGGCGCAGGTCGAGCGCCCGGAAAAGCCGGGCGGAGAGGTCGCCCAGCCGGTCGGAACCCAGGCGCCGCTGCCTGTCGATCCCCGATATGGTCAGCCGCGACGCGCGCAGCTTGAGCGCCTCGCCCTTGCGGTCGGCGACGCGGCGCAGCGCGCGCGGGAGGTCGCGTTCGAAGCGCTCGAGCGAGCGCCGGTCGCGATCGGCGAGCGCGGCGAGCCGGTTCGGATTGAGCCGTCCGGCGGCCAACGCATAGGCGCTGCGCTTGGCGGTAACGTTGGTGCCGAGCCCCTGGGCGAGCCGCCGCTCCAGATTGTCGAAACTCTGCCGTGGCATCGCCAGCAGGCCGTCCGGCGCGGGCAGGGCGCGCGAAGCCGCGCGCAGTGCGTCGCGCTTGCGATCGGCAAGACGTCCGATCCCGGATTTGAGCCGCGCGCCGAGTTGGGCGATGTTGGCCTCGAGTTCCGCCCTGACCGGCACGGCGATCTCGGCCGCGCCCGTCGGTGTCGGCGCACGGACATCGGCCGCATGGTCGATCAGGGTCCAGTCGGTTTCATGGCCGACAGCCGAGACGAGCGGAATCATCGATTCCGCCGCCGCGCGCACCACGGCTTCCTCGTTGAATCCCCAGAGGTCTTCCAGGCTTCCGCCACCCCGCGCCACGATCAGGACATCCGGGCGCGCGATGCCCTGGCTGCCGTCGAGCGCGTTGAAGCCGCGGATCGCATTGGCGACTTCCGCGCCGCAGGTATCACCCTGGACGCGCACGGGCCAGACGATCACATGCAGCGGAAAGCGGTCGTTGATCCGGTGCATGATGTCGCGGATCACCGCGCCGGTCGGCGAGGTGACGACGCCGATGACACGCGGCATGTAGGGCAGAAGCTGTTTGCGCTCCTCGGCGAAAAGGCCTTCGGCCGCGAGCTTCCTGCGCCGCTCCTCCAGCAGCGCCATTAGCGCGCCGGCGCCGGCTGGCTCGATATTGTCGATGACGACCTGGTATTTCGAGGACCCCGGATAGGTCGTCAGCTTGCCGGTGGCAATGACTTCCAGCCCTTCCTCGGGCAGGAAGGAAAGCTTGGAAAACGCGCCGCGCCAGATCACGGCGTCGATCCGCGCCTTTTCGTCCTTGAGCGTGAAATAGGCGTGGCCTGACGAATGCGGCCCGCGCCAGCCGGACACCTCGCCGCGAATCCGCACGCGGTCAAACCGGTCCTCGATCGTCCGCTTGACCGCGAAGGAGATTTCCGAGACCGAAAATTCGGCGACATTCGAGCGTGGGGAATCGGTGGGTGCCGGTTGATCGTTCATGACGCCAATAACGCCGACGGATGCCGCGCGGTCAAGGTCGGCCGTCATTGCGGATTTTCCGTTCGGCGGGACTGGAAACCGCGCGCGGCTTCTTTATATAAGCATTCTTGAATATGTCGTTTTCAACATATGCCCCCAACCGAGGAAGACATCATGCAGACCGAAAAACTCGCCAATGGCACGCTCGACACATGGACCGCAAACGAGGTGGCGGAGGCCTACGACAAGGGCGAGATCGTCCTGATCGACGTGCGCACGCCGGCCGAGTACATGTTCGAACATGTCGACGGCGCGATGCTTGCGCCGATGTCCTTCCTGAAGGTCAAGAACATTCCCGACAACGAAAAGCGCCCGGTGGTCTTCTATTGCGGGTCGGGCGTGCGTTCGAAGAAAATCGCAACGATGTGCCTGGAGGCGGGCTTCTCCAAAATCGCCCACATGGAAGGCGGATTCGGCGGCTGGAAGGCTGCGGGATTGCCCTATATCGGCACCAACATGGCGACCGGCGCACCGGAACCGCGTCAGCCGTAACGCCTCGACTTGCGGCGGTCGCGAGCGATCACGACCGCCGTTTCATGCCGTCCAGATAGCTGTCGAAGATCTGTTCCATCGACTTCTGGTACTGCGACTGCGTCTTGCGTCCGGCCTCGAACATCTCGCCGAACAGGTCGCCATAGGGATTGCCTGACGTCGGTTCGGGTTCAGGCTCAGGCTCCGGTTCGGGTTGCCGCGCCTGCGGCTGCGCGAAACCGCCCTTCATCATGTCCTGGAAGATACGGCCGAGCGGATTGTTCATCGGGTTCATCGGATCGAAATCCGGCTCCGCGCGCTTTTGCGGCTCCGGTTTCGATTGCGCCGCGCCGCCGAACATCTGTTCCAGCGCCTTGCCGAAGGGGTTCTCGAACGGGTTTGCCGCCGGTTCCGGCTCCTGCCGGCGCGGCTGCATGCGTTCCGCCATCTCCGCCTGCTGGCGCATCATCTGCTCGATCACCTGACCGATGACATTGCCCTGCGCCGCTCCGTAGCCGGACATGGCGTTCATCTGGCCCGTCGACTGCTTGAACAGCCCGCCCATCATGGTCGAAGCGATAACGGGCAGCATCTGCTTGAGGATTTCCTGGCCGATGCCCGTGGCCTGCGCGGCCTGGGCCGCGACGGCGCGGCTGACCTCCTTGGAGCCGAACAGATGGCCGAGAATGCCGTTACCCTCGTCGATGCCCTTGGGCGAGAAGGCGCGGGTCATGTCCTCGAAATATTTCGCGTGGTCGCCGCCGGCCAGCGCCTGCAGGAAATTGCCGACGCCCATCGGGTCGGAGGCGTTGCGTTTCAGCCCGGTCGAAAAGGCCGGCATCAACGCGGCAAGCGCATCCTCGGTCTGTTTCTGCGTCAGGCCGAACTGGCGGGCCATCTGGTTGATCGCATCGCCATTCTGGGCATTGGCGAACATATCGAACAGCGGCAGCATGGGCATTCCTCCGTGGCTATGGAGAGACCATAACACGCGGCGCGCTTGCGGCAATCCGGCAAGGGAGCCGGTCTGGCGCGATCACGAAAGCGCCGGCCGGTTCCCGATGCCTTCAGTAGGCGTATTCCATGAACACGGGCTCGATGGAGCCGCCCCACACCGAGTGGTATTCGGTGACCATCTGTTCGGCGGTGGTGGTGCCGCGCGCGACGATCTCCTCCAGCGGCGCGAGGAAATGCGTCTCGTCGAACCCTTCGGAATTCGGCCGTGCGCGCGATTGCAGGCCGGCGCGGGCTATGCGCAGGACATCATAGCCGATCTCGCGCACCGTGCGGTTTCTGATCCTGGCGTTCAGCCCTTCGCGGGGCACGGCGTCACGCGCGGCGACGACGTCCTCGAAGGTCCAGTCGCGGGTCAGCGCGTCGGCCGCCTCCAGCGCATTCTCGTCATAGGTCAGCCCGACCCAAAGCGCGGGCAGGGCGCAGATCTTGCGCCAGGGGCCGCCATCGGCTCCGCGCATCTCCATGAATTTCTTCAGCCGCACTTCCGGGAAGACGGTGGAAAGATGGTTGGTCCAGTCGCCCAGATTGGGCCGCGCGTCCGGGATTTCGCCCTCCAGCGCACCGTCCATGAACTGGCGGAACGTGACATGGGTGCAGTCGCGGTACTTGCCTTCGCGCAGCACGAAATACATCGGCACGTCGAGCACCCACTGGGTGTAGTCCATGAAGCCGAAATCGTCGGAAAAGACGAATGGCAGCACACCGGCCCGGTCGTTATCCGTGTCGCGCCAGATGTCGGCGCGCCAGGAGAGGAGGCCGTTCGGCCTGCCCTCGGTGAAGGGCGAATTGGCGAACAATGCGGTGGCGATCGGCTGCAACCGGTAGGAGACCTGCATCTTCTTGCGCATGTCGGCTTCCGACGCGAAGTCGAGATTGACCTGGATCGTCGAGGTCCGGTGCATCATGTCGAGGCCGTCCTTGCCGACCTTGGGCATGTAGTTGCGCATGATGTCGTAGCGCGACTTAGGCATGCGCGGCGTTTCGGCGAGCGTCCATTTCGGGCTTGCGCCGAGGCCGAGGAACTTGATGCCGAGCGGATCGGCGATCTGGCGAAGCTGGGCGAGATGCGCGTTGGACTCGCGGCAGGTCTGGTGGATCGTCTCCAGCGGCGCGCCGGACAGTTCGAACTGGCCGCCGGGTTCGAGGCTGATCGCGCCCATGCCGGTCGGCTCGTAGAGCCCGATGATGCGGCCCTCATCCATGATCGGCGTCCAGCCCAGCGTCTCCTTCATGCCCTCCAGCAGGGCGCGGATCGAGCGCTCGCCGTCATAGGGAACCGGGCTGTTGTCCTCGATGAAGAAGGGAAATTTCTCGTGCTCGGTCCCGATACGCCAGTCGTCCTTCGGCTTACAGCCCGAAGCCAGATAGTCGGCCAGTTCCTCGACGGAGGAAATCGGTGTTTCGTCTGTGGTATCACGCGCCATCGGGCCGCCCTTCGCATTGGTCCGGTCGCCTAGATGGACATTCGCGCTGCTCCGGGCAAGCGCGTTTTTTCGCATCCAGCGTCAAGATATATTGAATCAATCCCAGTCTCCCGCTGTCGCCTGTATCACCGCGAGCGCGGCGACGGCGGCGGTGTCGGCACGCAGGATGCGCGGGCCGAGCGGAATCGCCGTCACAAAGGGCAGGGCATGCAGCTGCTCGCGTTCCAAGTCCGAAAAACCGCCCTCCGGCCCGATAAGAACGCCAAGCGGCGCGTCGGGAATGCCTTGCAGGATCGCCAGCGGATTGTTCGTCGCGGCGTCCTCGTCGCAGAAGATCAGCCGGCGCTCCGGGTCCCAGTCCGCGAGGAGGCGGCCCAGCTTCTGCGGCTCGCGGCAGTCGGGGATCGACAGGATGCCGCATTGCTCGGCGGCCTCGCGCGCATTGGCGGCCATGCGCTCGACATTGATCTTCGGCACCTGGGTGTGGTGCGTCATCACCGGCTGCAGCACGCCCGCGCCCATCTCGACGGCCTTCTGGACCATGTAGTCGAGCCGACCCGATTTCAGCGGCGCGAAACAGTAGACGAGACCGGACGGTTCGGGCTGCGGGCGCACCTGTTCGGCGAGATCGAGCGCCGCCTGTTTCTTGCCGGGCTGGCGCAGGGTTGCGCGCCATTCGCCGTCGCGTCCGTTGAAGACCAGCAGTTCTGCGCCTTCGGACAGGCGCAGGACGTTGAGAAGATAGTTCGACTGTGCCTTGTCGGGCTCGACGGCGGTGCCCGCGGCGAGCGGAGCGTCAATGAAAAGGCGTTGCATTCGGTAGTTGGCGCGCATGGCGAAGGCATGGCCCGGCAGGCCCGAAAGGTCAATCGTCGCGCGCCGTTGGATGCAGCACCGGGCTGTAGCCGGCGCCGAGCGCCGCGACGGTCGAGGGCGGCGTCAGGAGAGACAGGCCTGAACGTGGCGGCCGAATCGGCGGACCATAGCCGTCGAACGACCAGCGCCGTGCCTTGCCCCCGGCGAGCAGGAAAGCATCACCGCCATCGGTGATCATCGCACCGTCCGGGAGCGATTCGGCGGGGACCGACAACTCATGCAGACGTTTGGCGCGGCCGTCGAGCCGCTCGGCGTGCAGCATGGCGTCGATATTGACGGCCTTCGGCGCATCCCCGCCATTGCCTGCGGCCCACGTCGCCTGAAAGCGAAGCGCGTCGGCGCGGCGGCAATAGAAACAGGGGCGGTGCCCGGCGGCCAGCGCGGTCGCCTCATCAAGGAAGAACAGTTCGGTCCATCCCTCACGCCCGTTCGGTCCGTTGAACCCCATCACGTCGCGGCGGATCTCGCGAAAATCGCACAGGCAGCAAATCCACGCCTTGTTCGTCCAGCGTCGGCGCGGATGAAGCGTGCGGGTGGTGGCGTCATGCAGGATGCCGCGATTGCCCGTGAAGAGCCCGCGCGCGGGGTGCGCGACGATCTCGCCGAAGGGCGTGACACGATTTTGCAGCGGCATGAGGCGGCCCTTAACCGTTCGTTTTTTCCTTTGTGAAATTTTTATGGAACGTAGAAAAGCCTATGGCGTTTTCCCAACGTAATCCCTATAGGCAGTCACGTGCGGTTCTGATGTGTGACGGACAGCACTGATCCTATCCGACCGGCATGGTTACATGCCCCCAGGAAAATTATACTTTCAGGAGTTCGACATGTCCGTCCGCGCTGCATTCCTGTCGGCGGCCACGCTGCTTGCAATCTCTTTCTGGGGCCTCGCGGTCTATACGGACGGAGCGCTTGCCGGCAAGGTTCCGAGCGATGGCTACGGCGTTTCGATGGGCGAACTCGTTTCCGTCAACTGACGCCATCCTCCGCAAAATTTCGATTCTTTTTACGCCCGTTTCGCAATCCGCGGACCGGGCGATGTCTTTTCCTCGCGCCGCGTTGCGGCTATGACCGTGCGAACATCCAGGCTGGAGACACGCACGCATGACCCTCGACAAGGTTACCGACATCTACGATCTGCAGAAGATCGCGCGCAGGCGCGTGCCGCGCATGTTCTATGACTACGCGGATTCCGGTGCCTGGACCGAATCGACCTATCGCGACAACACCGACGCGTTCGAAAAGATCAAACTGCGCCAGCGTGTTGCGCGCAACATCGACAACCGCTCGGTATCGACCACCATGATCGGTCATGATGTTTCGATCCCGACCGCGCTCGCGCCGGTGGGCATGACCGGCATGCAGCATCCGGACGGCGAAATCCACGCCGCGCGCGCCGCCGAGAAATTCGGCGTGCCCTTTACCCTGTCGACCATGAGCATCTGCTCCATCGAGGAAGTCGCCAAGGCGACGTCGAAGCCGTTCTGGTTCCAGCTCTACGTGATGCGCGACCGCGGTTTCGCCGCCGATCTGATCGGCCGTGCGAAGGCGGCGGGCTGCTCCGCGCTGGTACTGACGCTTGACCTGCAGATTCTCGCCCAGCGCCACAAGGACGTGAAGAACGGCCTGTCGGCGCCGCCCAAGCCCACCATCGCGAACCTGATCAATCTGGCTTTCAAGCCGGCCTGGTGCCTTGGCATGCTGCAAACGCAGAATCGCAGCTTCGGCAACATCGTCGGCCATGTGAAGGGCGTCGAGGACATGTCCTCGCTCGGCGACTGGACCAACAGCCAGTTCGACCCGACACTCGACTGGGAATCGGTCGAGTGGATCAAGAAGCACTGGGACGGCAAGCTGATCCTGAAAGGCGTCAACGACGTCGAGGACGCGAAGATCGCCGCCAAGCTGGGCGCCGATGCGATCATCGTGTCGAACCACGGCGGACGCCAGCTCGACGGCGCGGCGGCGACCATCGACATGCTGCCGCCGATCGTCGACGCGGTCGGCGACCAGATCGAAATCCATCTCGATTCGGGCATTCGGTCGGGCCAGGACATCTTCAAGGCAATCGCGCTCGGCGCGAAGTCGACCTTTATCGGCCGCGCTTTCGTCTATGGCCTCGGCGCTGCCGGCGAGGCCGGCGTGACCAAGGCGCTCCAGTTGCTGAAGAAGGAACTCGACCTGACCATGGCGCTGGCCGGTGAGACCGACATCAACGAAGTTGGCTATCAGAACCTGCTGACGCCGCCGGCGACCGCCCGCAAGGTCTTCGTACCGAAAGCCAAGCCGGAAGCGAAAGCACCGGCAAAGCCGAGCGCCAAGCCAGCAGCGGCCAAGCCGGCTGCCGCCAAGTCGAAAACCGCCGCGGCCGCGAAAACGACCGCGAAACGGACAACCGCGCGGCGCAAACCGGCGAGCAAGAAAACCGAGAGCTAGTCCGCCCCCTGCAGTCGCTGTGCGCGGCGGAGGCGGGAGACCGTTTCGCGGGATTTCGCGCGCTCGGCTTCGAGGCTGTATTTCTCGACGAATTCCATGTGCGCCTCCGCCGCCCGTTTCGCGGCGGCGGCATCGCCGGCCATGATGGCGTCATGCACGGCGCGATGCTGTTTGAGCAGTTCGTCGCGCGCACCCGGCAGGCCGTAGACGAGGGCGCGCGAGAAGAACACGCCGTTCGCGAGCACGCGATAGCAGGACCGCAGCGCGTGCATCAAAAGCAGGTTATGCGCGCTCTCGCAGATCGCGTTGTGGAACTCGATGTCGATCTCGGCTTCTTCGCGCGTATCGTCATCGGCGTGGGCGGCTTCCATGCGTCTCATGATGTCGGCCAGCAGCGCCTTGTCGTGTTCGGTCGCGCGTTCGGCCGCATAGGCGGCGGCGATGCCCTCCACGTCGCGGCGATATTCGAGATAGTCATGTGTCGCCTTGGGGTGGCGCGCGATCAGTTCGAGCATCACCGGAGAGAAGACGTCGCCGATGACGTCGGCGACGAATGTGCCGCCGCCGTGGCGGGTGACGACGAGGCCACGCATTTCCAGTTGCTTGATCGCTTCGCGCAGGACCGGGCGGGAGACGTCGAACCGGCGCGACAATTCGCGTTCTCCCGGCAGCTTGTCGCCGACGCGGAGCACCCCTTCGAGCACGAGCGTTTCGATCTGGGCGCAGACTTCGTCAGCCGTGCGCACGTGATCGATCGGCGAATAAAAGCCCTCGGACATTCTCTGCGCTCCTCAACGGCCACCAAAGTAGCGGGGGTGGGGCTAATTGGTCAATTTTCTTGTCCAATCCGCGTGAGCAACGTGCGGACTTGCATGTCTGGCATGCGTCATGACAATCGCGGGGCGGCAAATGGCGAGGCGACGATGGGTTTCACGCAAAGGCTGGCGGCATGGATGGAACCGCGCTGGGTTCGCCATGCGCGCGAGGATTTCGACCGGAATCCCGCCGAGGGCTGGATCGGTATCGACGCCTGGACCGGGGCCATCTTTACAGGCGCACTCAAGGACCAGCTTCCCCCGAAACACCGGCTTCGGTCCGGCCGGTGGCGCGCCATCGGACGGGTCGACGGGTTGGATGACGTGCTGTTCATGGCGCGCGACGGACGCGTCGCATGGGTGCACATGACGTGGCAGAAGGAAACCGACGCCCGCTGGCCGGAATCGCAGATTTTCAACTCGCTCAACGAAGCGCGACCGGGCCTGAAGGATTATGTCGCTGCCAGATATCCCGATGAATGAGCCGCGGAACGCGCGGCAAGTCCCGGGTGCGGCCATTGCGTCAGTATCATTCGCAAGTTCTCGCGTTATAGTCGGATCGATTTTGTCACGGCTTGCTTATGAACGACCCCACCATGCCTTCCTCCACACCTGAAAGAGACGATGTAACGCAGCGAGTCGAACGGCGCGGTGCATTCGGTTTTCCGCTGCATGTGAACCGTTCCGCCGCGCTCGGGGAAATCCACTCCCGCCCCGCACCGTCGGTCTCCGCGCCGCGCGCGCTGGTCAAGCTGTGTTTCATGACCGAGGGCGGCTCCACCGTCGATCATGCCGTTTTGTCGGAATTGTCACGGCGGCACGGCGCAGCGCCGCCCGAAAAATCGGCGCGCCACCACACGATCGTGACCGGAAACGGCACGCTGCAATGGGAGCGCCATACCGAGGCCTCGACCTATCTGTGGCAGGGACCTCTGCCCGCGGAATTCGGCGCGCAGCTCATGGGGCATCCCTTTGGAGAGGAGTTTCCCGCGCCGGGAACGCTGATCGCCGGGGTGCGCATGGAAATCCGCGAGCATTCGCAGCCGTCGCTGGATCTGATCGCCCATTTCGACCAGGCGACGATCTGCTGTTCCTCCGTGGAGGGCGGGCTGGCGACCGTTGTCACCGATTTCTGGCAGGATGCCTCCGGGCTGACGCGGATTCTGGTTCTCGACAAGGGCATGACGCCGCAGCGCACGGGCGCGCTCGCGCAACGGCTGTTCGACATCGAAATCTATCGAACGCTGGCCATGCTCGGCCTGCCGCTGGCGCAGCGGCTTTCGCCGCGCATGCGCAAGGCGGAGGATCAACTTGCCGCCCTGACCGATCGCATGCGCTCGGTCGAGGCCGGGGACGCGGAACCGCTGCTCGACGACATCACGTCGCTCGCTGCCGACCTCGAGGCCGACGCCGCGTCGAGCCTCTACCGTTTCGGCGCCAGCCGCGCCTATGACGAAATCGTGCAAGACCGGCTTGATGCGCTCTCCGAGGAGCCGGTGACCGGTTTCGAGACCTGGCGAGGATTTCTCGGCCGCCGTATCGCGCCGGCCATGCGAACATGCCGTTCCGTCGAGGATCGGCTGGCCAACCTGTCACTCAAGCTGGCGCGCGCCGCCACGCTGCTGCGCACCAAGGTCGACGTGGCGGTGGAAAAGCAGAACCGCGACCTGCTGCATTCGATGAACACGCGCGCAAAGCTGCAATTGCGTTTGCAACAGACCGTGGAGGGGCTGTCTGTCGCCGCCGTGTCCTATTACGTCGTTGGGCTGATCGGCTATGTGGCGAAGGGCGCGGGCGCGGAGCGTTTCGGCCTGAAGGATTCGACCGTGACGGCGATGGCCGTGCCGATCGTGTTGATTGTCATCTGGCTTCTCGTCCGCCGAATCCGCCGCTCCCACAGCGACGGATCGCACTGACGCAGCCGAAAATCTACCGGGCGACCGAAAGACGCGCCGGTTCCGTTTCGCCGGCGGCGTGTTCCAGTCCGGCGTCCCAATAGGGCACGCCGCCATAGAGATCGGCCAGATAGTCGATGAACAGGCGCACCTTGACCGGCAGGAACTGCCGGGTCGGGTAGATCGCATGGATGGCGATGCTTCGCGATCCCTCGTAATCCGTACAGATTTGCACCAGTTCGCCGCTGGCGAGTTCCGGGCCGACATCCCATGTCGAGCGCAACCCGATGCCGATGCCGGCCAGGACGGCTTCGCGCACGACCTCCGACGAATTGGTGCTGAGCGCGCCATTCGGGCGGATGGAGACCGGACCCTCGGGCCCTTCCAGCCGCCATGCCTCTCCGGCGAGATGGGTCAGGCAGTTGTGATCTTCGAGATCGCTCAGCGTTTGCGGCGTGCCGCGGCGCTCCAGATATTTCGGCGACGCGCACAGCACCCGCCGCACCGGCGCGATCTTGCGTGCGACGAGGCTGGAATCGGCCAGTTCGGCGATGCGGATCGCGACGTCATACCCTTCGCCGACGATATCGACGAAGGAATCCGACAGGACGAGATTGATCGAGAGGTCGCTGTTGGCTTCCATGAATGCGCCGAGATGCGGCGCGATATGCATCCGGCCGAAGGAAGTCGGCGCCGAAACCTTCAGCGTCCCGCGTGCGGTGGCCGATCGGCGCGCGACAAATGCTTCTGCTTCCTCGACGCCGGCGAGGATCGCCACGACGCGCTCGTAATAGCCCTGGCCGGCCTCCGTCAGCGCGATCTGCCGGGTCGTACGCTGAAGCAGCCGCGTCCCGAGCCTGTCTTCCAGCCGGCGAAGCCGTTTCGAGACGACGGCGGGTGACAGGCCGAGTTCGCGCCCGGCTGCCGACATGCTGCCCGCCGACACAACCCGGGCAAAGATTTCAAGATCGCCGAAATTGCTCATTTTGTTATCGTTTTCCGTCTGACTGTCCCGCCACATTACCTAACGGCAGGTACTCATTTAGCCGCATTTTGAGGTAAATGGGAAGGTATTTTTTCCATTTTGTGAGGGGGCCTTACGATCCAGGTCGCGAACTGGATCAAAAGAAGGCTCTATTTAGGCAAAGGGTTACGTAGATGAAAGTCGTGCGACGCGGATTTTTGTTACCGAATTGTTGCTTTCTGGCGCTTGTTCTGTAGCGTAACCTCGTCTTCGAGCGTTCAAGCTCGCACATGGGAGGAGACAACATGTTCAAGAAACTGCTGCTGGCAGGCGCCGCCTGCCTTCTCACTGCCGGTTTGGCAACAGCCGAACCGGTTCGCCTCAAGATGGCGTCGACCTATCCGTCGAGCCTGACCCAGCTCGGAACTCTCGGCAAGCTTCTGGAGGAGAATGTCACCGAGGCTTCCGGCGGCGATGTGCAGTTGAAGTTCTTCGAACCGGGCGCGCTGGTGCCCGCGCTCGAGGTGTTCGATGCCGTCAAGAACGGTTCCGTCGACGCGGCGTGGTCCACGCCGGGTTACTGGCAGGGCAAGGAGCCGTCGCTGGCCCTGTTCGCGGCCGTTCCGTTCGGTCCGTCGGCTGGCGAGTTCCTGGCATGGCTGCTCTATGACGGCGGCGAAGCCAGGATGCAGGAAGTCTATGCCAAGCATAACATCCACTCCATCATCTGCGCGGTCATCGCGCCGGAGGCGTCGGGCTGGTTCCGTGAAGAGATCACCTCTCTCGACCAGTTGCAGGGCAAGAAGATGCGCTTCTTCGGCCTCGGCGCGAAGGTCATGCAGAAGCTCGGCGTCGACACGCAGCTTCTCGCGGGCGCCGACATCTACCCGGCGCTCGAGCGCGGCACGATCGACGCGACCGAGTTCTCGATGCCGGCCATCGACCTCAATCTCGGCTTCTACCAGGTTGCCAAGCATTACTACTTCCCGGGCTGGCACCAGCAGTCGACCATGTTCGAACTGATGATCAACATGGACAAGTGGAACGCCATGAGCGCGTCGCAGCAGAAGCTGATCACGACCACCTGCCGCGCCAACATCGCGCTCGGTCTCGCCGAGGGTGAGGCCATCCAGGGCAAGGCGCTTGCCGAGCTCAAGGAAAAGGGCGTGCAGATCCACCGCTGGCCGCAGGAAATCCTCGACACGCTCGAGGTGACCTGGAACGAGGTCGCCGCGGAACAGGCCGCGGCCGATCCCACCTTCAAGGAAACCTGGGAATCGCTCCAGGCCTTCCGTGCCGAATATGCGGTCTGGGCCGAACTCGGCTACCTGAAATAGGCGGCATCGCCTGACGACAGGGATCGGCGCCTTTCCGGCGCCGGTTCCCGCCAGCCGGCGGCCACGAACGGCCGTTGGCGATCAGGTCCGCGACGGGGAGGCCGGAACACCTGTTCCGGGATGTCGCGGCATCGGGAGGAAACAATTCATGCAATCGCTATTGGGCGTCAGCGCGGCCATAGACAAGATGCTTGCCTTTTTCGGCAAGGTCGGCGCCTGGGCCGGCTTCCTTTTGATCTTCGCCGTCTGCATCGACGTGGTCACACGCTATTTCGGTGTGCCGAAACCGTTCGGCTGGAACTCGACGCAGCTGCAGGAATCCGAATACTGGCTGCATACTTTCCTCTTCGCGCTGATGATCGGCTACGCCTACACGCGGCAGGCCCATGTCCGTATCGACCTCGTGCGCGAAAACTTTCCGATCAAGGTGAAATATCTTGTCGAGATGGTCGGTATCACCATCTTCCTGTTCACCTATTCGCTGCTCGGTGCCTGGTACACCTACAAATACGCGCTGTCCTCCTTCCTCGAACACGAGATGTCCAAGTCGACGATCGGCCTGTCCAACATCTGGATCGTCAAGTCGGCGCTCGTCCTGATGTTCATCCTGATGGGGTTCGCCGCCATATCGCAATTCATCAAGGCGCTTGCCGGGTTCCGGGGCGTTTTGCCCAAGGAGATGATCGCCGAAACGCTGGGGAGTGAGGGCTGATGGAGTGGCTCGGTCCCTACCTGCCGGCACTGATGTTCGCCTCGCTGGCGATCTTCCTGTTTTCCGGCTTTCCCGTCGCCTTCGTTCTCGGCGGCATCGGTCTCGGCTTCGGCTTCATCGCCTACTGGATCGACCCCTGGCTGTTCGATCTCGCGCAGTTCGGAGCCTTGCCGTCTCGCATTTTCGGCGCGATCGCCGAGAACCTGATCCTGACCGCCATTCCCATGTTCATCTTCATGGGAACGATGCTCGAGAAATCAGGCGTCGCGCGCGACCTGCTGAACTGCCTGCAGGTGCTGCTGCGCCGCGTTCCCGGCGGTCTCGCGCTGGCCGTGACCCTGATGGGCACAATCCTCGCCGCGACGACGGGTATCATCGGCGCATCGGTCGTGATGATGAGCCTGCTGGCCCTGCCGGTCATGATCCAGCGCGGCTACGCGCAGACGCTGTCGACCGGCACGATTGCCGCGTCGGGCACGCTCGGCATTCTCATCCCGCCGTCGATCATGCTCGTGATCATGGCCGACCTGCTGTCGCGGTCCGTCGGCAATCTCTTCGTCGCGGCCGTGATCCCGGGCTTCATGCTGTCCTTCATGTATGTGATCTACATCGTCGTGGTGTCGATGCTGAAGCCGCAGCTCGCGCCGAAATTGCCGCCCGAGCTGGGGCCGCGATCGGCGGGCGCCTATGTGCTGATGCTCGCGCGGTCCTTCCTGCCACCTGTCTTCCTGATCTTCTGCGTGCTCGGGTCCATTCTCGGCGGTTTCGCCACGCCGACCGAGGCCGCCGGTGTCGGCGCCATCGGTTCGGTGATCCTCGCTTTCATCAATCTCGTGCTGCTTCCGGCGCTCAAGATCCCCGAATTCCATTTCGAGGGTGAGGCGAAGGCCGATCTCGACGACCACGCGACGGGGCAGGGGTCCGGCGCCGATCTCGCGCATTTCTGGGGCGTGCTGAAGGATGTCGTCGTTCGCACCGGCCTGACAAACGCCATGCTGTTCGGCATCTTCGTCGGCGCGACGCTGTTCTCCTACATGTTCCGCGCGCTGGGCGGCGAGGCGCAGGTGGACAATTTCATCGAGCATCTCGGTCTTGGCCCCTGGGGCCTGCTGTTCATGCTGATGGCGATCGTCTTCGTGCTCGGCTTCTTCCTCGACTGGATCGAGATCACGCTGATCGTGCTGCCGGTCTTCGCGCCGGTCGTCGCCGGACTCGATTTCGGCGATCACGTCATGCGCAGCGAGGTCACCTACTGGTTCGCGATCCTGCTAGCCGTGAACCTGCAGACCTCATTCCTGACGCCGCCTTTCGGGTTTGCGCTGTTCTACATGAAGGCGGTGGCCCCGCCGGAGATCAAGATCCAGAAGATCTATCTCGGGATCATTCCCTTCGTGCTGATCCAGCTACTGGCGCTCGCGCTCGTCGTGCTGTTCCCGGAACTGGCGCTCTGGCTGCCGCGGCAGGTCTTCGGCTAGCGCACCGCGCCGGCATCTTTTCCGGGACGGCGAAACTGCTTCTTGCCGGAGGGGCGGTTTCGCATCCGCCGGTCGTGTTGCGCGTCGGAATGCCAAGTGGTAAGTTATTTTTACCACTTGGCACCGAGTGACTGTCGGGAGGACTGCATGAACCAGATCCGCTTTCTCGAACCGCGCGCCGACGTCGTCGCCCGGCGCGACGAGATTCGTGCCGGCCTTGCCGACCTGGTCCCGGCTGATTGTCTGGTCACCGAGGAGCGCGAGCTCGTGCCCTTCGAGACCGACGCCTTTACCGCCTACAGGCGCGTGCCGCTCGCCGTGGTCCTGCCTGAAACGACGGAGCAGGTAGCCGCCGTCATGAAATATTGCTCGGAACGCGGCGTTCCCGTCATTCCGCGCGGGGCCGGCACATCGCTTTCCGGCGGTGCCATCCCGCAGGAGGATGCGGTGGTGGTCGGCGTGTCCAAGATGACGCGCATTCTGGAAGTCGATTTCGAGAACCGCACGGCGCGTGTTCAGGCCGGCGTCACCAATCTGCGCATTTCCGACGAGGTATCCGCCGACGGCTTCTTCTACGCGCCGGACCCGTCCTCGCAGCTGGCCTGCACGATCGCCGGCAATATCGGCATGAATTCCGGTGGCGCGCATTGCCTGAAATACGGGGTGACCACGAACAATCTGCTCGGCGTGAAGATGGTGCTGCATGACGGCACGATCGTCGAACTCGGCGGCAAGGCGCTCGACGCGGAAGGCTACGACCTGCTCGGCCTGGTCTGCGGCTCGGAAGGGCAGCTCGGTATTATCACCGATGCGGTGGTGCGCCTGATCGCCAAGCCGGAGGGCGCGCGACCGGTTCTGTTCGGCTTTGATTCTTCGGAGGTCGCCGGCGCATGCGTCGCCGATATCATTGCCGCCGGGATCATTCCGGTGGCCATCGAATTCATGGACAAGGAGGCCATCGACATCTGCGAAGCCTTCGCCCATGCGGGTTATCCGATGGATGTCGAGGCGCTGCTGATCGTCGAGGTCGAAGGGTCCGATGACGAGATGGATGCGATGCTTGCCCGGATCATCGAGATCGCGCGCAGGCACAATGTGAAGCGCGTCAAGGAAAGCCAGTCCGCGCTCGAAGCCGCCCAGATTTGGAAGGGCCGCAAATCCGCCTTCGGCGCGACGGGCCGCATCGCCGATTATATCTGCATGGACGGCACGGTGCCGCTCGGCCAGCTGTCCCACGTGCTTCGGGAGACGTCGAATATCATCGAGAAATTCGGCCTGCGAGTCGCCAATGTGTTCCATGCCGGCGACGGCAACATGCACCCGCTGATCCTTTATAACGTCAACGATCCGGCCGAGGCGGAAAAGGCGGAGGCCGCGGGGATGGAAATCCTCAAGCTCTGCGTCG
The DNA here is from genome assembly GCF_965227485.1 of Oricola indica. Taxonomy (NCBI): domain Bacteria; kingdom Pseudomonadati; phylum Pseudomonadota; class Alphaproteobacteria; order Hyphomicrobiales; family Ahrensiaceae; genus Oricola; species Oricola indica. The sequence continues at coordinate 4,364,632 of NZ_OZ245747.1, read as the reverse complement.
ATGCGGGCGGATGCCTGACGGGGGAACACGGCGTCGGCATCGAGAAGCGGGACCTGATGCTGCACCAGTTCTCCGAAACCGACCTCAACCAGCAGATGCGCGTGCGCGCCGCCTTCGATCCGGGCTGGATGCTCAATCCGTCGAAGGTCTTCCCGCTCGATCTCGCGATGCGCAAGGCGGTATGATGATGACCAATGAGGTGCTGACACCGGCTTCGGAGGACGAAGCCGCCGAGATCATCCGCGAGACGGCGGCGAAAGGCGGAACGCTGGAAATCGCCGGCGGTGCCACGAAACGCGGCATCGGCCAGCCCTTCGAGGCCGACCGGACGCTGTCGATGGCGAAGCTCTCCGGAATCACGGAATACAACCCGGCCGAACTCGTGCTGACGGCGAAAGCCGGGACGCCGGTCGCCGAAATCGAGGCGGCGCTGGCCGAAGCGGGCCAGATGATGGCGTTCGAACCGGGCGACTGGCGCGGGCTGACCGGCGCGAACGGCGTGCCGACCATCGGCGCGGTTGCCGCCGCCAACATCTCGGGTCCGCGGCGGATTTCCGCCGGTGCGGCGCGCGACGGGCTGCTTGGCGTGCGTTTCGTCAACGGCTCGGGCGAGGTGATCAGGAATGGCGGCCGGGTGATGAAGAATGTCACCGGTCTCGATCTCGTCAAGCTGATGGCCGGAAGCTGGGGCACGCTGGGGTTGCTGACGGAAGTGTCCTTCAAGGTGCTGCCACGCACGGAGACCGAGGCGACGCTGGTCATCCATGGCGCAACCGACAGCGACGGCGCGAATCTGATGGCCGCGGCCCTCCAGACGAGCGCCGAAGTGTCCGGCGCGGCGCATGCGCCTGAAACCGTCGCGAAGCGGCTGGGCGTCGGTGCGGGCTCGGCCACGCTGCTGAGGCTGGAGGGGTTCGCCGATTCTGTCGCGGCACGGCTGGACAGGCTGCGGGCGGCTCTGCCGGGAGGCGCGGACGCCGATGAATTGCCGGAGGCCCAATCCCGGCCGCTCTGGGCGCAAATTCGCGATGTCGCGCCATTTGCCGGATCGGTCTCGCCGCTCTGGAGAATTTCGGTCGCGCCGATGGCGGGCCACGACGTCGCGGCGATCGTCCTGCGGGATGTCGACGGAGAGGCCTTTTTCGACTGGCAGGGCGGGCTTGTCTGGCTGCAATTGGCCGATGAAAGCAACGCCAGCGCCGAGCGGGTGCGCGCCGCGGTGGCGAAATGCGGCGGCGGTCATGCGACGCTGGTGCGCGCCCCGGAAGCAGTCCGACGCTCGGTGCCGGTATTCCAGCCGCAAGCCGCACCGGTTGCCGCGCTCTCGGAACGGGTGCGTGCGGCGCTCGATCCGGCAGGCGTTTTCAATCCGGGAAGAATGGTGTTCCATGGTGGCCGCAAGGCTGCATGAACCAAAACCGGAGAGAGCATCATGACCGACCCCCAGACCCCGCCACCCATCACGCCGCGCCAGACCGACGGATGGCTTGAGCCCGGCCCGCAGAACGCGCTGGTCATCTACATTCTCTATCTCGTCGGCTTCGTGATCGGCATCACGGCGATCGTCGGCATCGTCATGGCCTATCTGAATCGCAACAAGGCAGGCGGATTCGTTGAATCCCACTACACGTGGCAGATCCGCACCTTCTGGATCGCGCTTCTCGCGTCTCTGGTTTCGGCGCTTCTTTTCATCATCGGCATCGGCTTCATCCTGATGTTTGCCGTGGCGGTGTGGGTCATCATCCGCGTCGTCAAGGGCCTGATGGCGCTCAACAAGAACGAACCGATCGCCGATCCCCAGTCCTGGTGGATCTGACGAACCGATAAAGACAGGTCGCAATGCAAACGAGCTTTACGCCAGAACAATTGCAGGACCCCGGCGTTGCCGCGTCGGAGAAGATCCTGCGCACATGTGTGCATTGCGGGTTCTGCACGGCGACCTGTCCGACCTATGTCACGCTCGGCAACGAGCTCGACAGCCCGCGCGGGCGGATCTACCTGATCAAGGACATGCTGGAAAACGACCGGCCGGCCGACGAGAAGGTCGTGACCCATATCGACCGCTGCCTGTCGTGCCTGTCGTGCATGACGACCTGCCCGTCGGGCGTGCATTACATGCATCTGGTCGACCATGCCCGCGCGCATATCGAAAAGACCTACAAGCGGCCCTTCTTCAACCGGCTGACGCGCAATGTGCTGGCGCTGGTGTTGCCCTATCCGGCCCGCTTTCGCGCCTCGCTCCATGCCGCGCGTCTCGGGCGTCCGTTCGCCGGACTGTTCAAGGCGATCGCGCCGCTGAAGGCATTCGGTGCGATGCTCGATCTGGCGCCAAAGACGATCGAAAAGCCGTCGCGTTTCGCGGAGCCCGGCACGCATGCGCCGACCGCCGAAAAACGCGGCCGTGTCGCGATCCTGACAGGGTGTGCGCAACCGGTTCTCAAACCGGGCATCAACGAAGCGACGATCCGGCTTCTGACCCGGCTCGGCATCGAGGTTGTCGTGCCGAAAGGCGAAGGCTGCTGCGGCTCGCTGGTTCACCACATGGGCCGCGAGGAACGGGCCCTGGAAGACGCGCGCCGCAACGTCGATGCCTGGACGCGGGAGATCGAAGCGGGCGGGCTCGACGCCGTTATCGTCACGGCATCGGGGTGCGGCACGACGATCAAGGACTATGGCTGGATGCTGCGGGAGGACGCTGCCTACGCCGACAAGGCGAAGCGGGTTTCGGCGCTTGCCAAGGACATTACCGAATATCTGGCGTCCATCGACCTGCCGGACCCGGCAGTGCGGGCGAACCTGACGGTGGCCTATCATTCGGCCTGCTCCATGCAGCATGGCCAGAAGATCACGGCAGCGCCGAAAAATCTTCTCAAGGCGGCGGGGTTCTCGGTTCGGGATCCGGCGGAAGGCCATCTGTGCTGCGGCTCGGCGGGGACCTACAACATCATGCAGCCGGAGATCGCGGATCAGTTGAAGGCGCGCAAGGTCCGCAATATCGAGGCGACGAAACCCGATATCATTGCCACCGGCAATATCGGCTGCATCACGCAGATCGGGTCGGGCACCGGTATCCCGATCCTCCATACGGTCGAACTGCTTGATTGGGCCTATGGCGGGCCGAAGCCGGATGGTGTCCCGGATGCACGGCCGTCCCGTCTCGACGCGCTTCTGGCTGCTGAGTAAAGCGTCAGCTTCTGAGTGCAGGCAGCCATTTGTCGGTCGCGACGAAAACCGGCGAGATCGTCAGGAACGTCGCCATCGCCTGCGCGATCATGACGGGTTGCAATCGCGCTTTCGGCATAGGATGAAGGCCGCCATATTCCCGTAAATGACAATCGGAGAGCATCGATGCAGCAGCGCAAACTCGGCAGAGACGGACCTTCGGTCGGAGCGATCGGGCTCGGCTGTATGAGTTTTGCCGGCGCCTATGGCAAGATTTCCGAGGCGGAGGCGCACCGCACCCTGGAAGCGGCGATCGATCTCGGCGTCACGCATCTCGACACGGCCGCGCTCTATGGCGGCGGCGTTTCGGAGAGCTATATCGGCTCGTTCATCAAGGACCATCCGAACCGGTTCAGCATCGCCACAAAGGCCGGGATTATCACCAAGCCGGAGCGCCGTTTCGATAACACCGAAGCCTATCTGCGCGAGTCCCTGGAAGGCTCGCTGAAGAGGCTCGGCGTCGAGCATGTCGAGCTTTTCTATATTCACCGCCGCCAGCAGGACATCCCGATCGAGGATGTCATGGAGACGATGGTGAAACTCAAGCAGGAAGGCAAAATCGGCGGCATCGGCCTTTCGGAGATCGCACCCTACACGCTGCGCCGGGCGGCGGCGGTGCACCCGGTCATGGCGGTCCAGAACGAATACTCGCTGTGGACCCGGCTACCCGAACTGGGCCTGCTGCAGGCCTGCGCGGAACTCGGAACCACATTCGTTTCCTTTTCATCGGTAGGGCGGGGTGTTTTCTCCAACCGGATGCCGGACGTACCGGCACTGCCGGACAGCGACTTCCGGACCTCCAATCCGCGTTTCGCCGAGCCGAATTATACGCTCAACAAGGCGATCATCTCGAAGTTCAACGAATATGCCAACAGTCAGGGCATGTCGCCGGCGACCATGGCCAATGCATGGGTATTGCACCAGGGCGACCATGTCATCGCCATCCCGGGCACCCGGACGCCTGACCATCTGGCGGAAAACGCCGCTGCCGCCGATGTCGTGCTGACGGATGCGCAAATCGCCGAGATCGACCGGTTGCTGCCGGTAGGCTTCGCCTATGGCGATCGCTATTCCGACGGCCAGTCGGTCGGTCCGGAACGTTATTGCTGAGGCCCGAGGGGCTTGCTCGGGCATATGACAGAAATCAATGTCGCGACCCGCGCGTCGTGAGAGTGTCTGCACCCCGGAACTGGAGAAGATCATGTTTGAGAAAATCACTGTCGCAACCGACGGATCGGATCACGCGAGCGAGGCGATCCGGATCGCCTGCGATCTCGCGAAGAAATACAATTCCAAGCTGCACATCGTTCACACGCCGCAAGCCATCGGCGATACGCTGATCGTCGGCTATACCGCCGTGCCCGTGCCGCCGACCAAGGAAGAGATAGAGAAATCCGGCCGCGAAGTAATCGGCGCGGCCGAATCCGAGGTGCGCGAAGCAGGCATCACCGACTTCACCAGCCAGCTCGTGTCGGGCGATCCGGCCCATGCGATCGTCGAGGAAGCCAAGGCGCACAAGTCCGACCTCATCGTCATGGGCCGCCGTGGCCTCGGTTCGCTTTCCGGGCTGCTGGTCGGCTCGACGACGACGAAGGTCTCCCAGCTCGCGCCCTGCGCCGTCCTGACGGTCAAGTAGCGCTTACTCGCGCCTCGGCTTTTCGGTCGCGCCGTGTCGGCGGACCGGCCGATGCGAAATCGGCGAAACGGGTTTTCCTGCGGCGTGACGGTTACACATCCGGCGGCGACCGGTTGGCGCGCGCGCATCCAGGCCCCATATCGGGACAAAGGAGAAAGCCATGAGTGAAGCGATGCGCAAGGAAACGGACACGATGGGTGAGGTCGAGGTGCCGGCCGACCGCTACTGGGGTGCGCAGACAGGCCGTTCTCTCGTCAACTTTCCGATCGGCACCGAAAAGATGCCGGTGCCGCTGATCCATGCGCTGGGCATCGTCAAGCAGGCGGCGGCGCTTGCCAATCTGGGGCTTGGCACCCTTGACCGCGAGATCGCCGCTGCCATTGTCGATGCGGCGGGCGAGGTGGCGAATGGCAGCCTGGACGACAATTTCCCGCTCGCCGTCTGGCAAACCGGGTCCGGCACGCAATCGAACATGAACGCCAACGAGGTGATCGCCAACCGCGCCATCGAGTTGCTCGGCGGCACGATCGGTTCCAAGGATCCGGTTCACCCCAACGACCATGTCAACAAGAGCCAGTCCTCCAACGACACCTTCCCGACCGCGATGCATATTGCCGTCGCCGTCGAGACGGCCCGGCGGCTGATCCCGGCCCTGAACCACATGATCGAGGCGGTCGCGGCCAAGGAGGCGGAGTTCGACGACATCGTCAAGATCGGCCGCACGCACACGCAGGACGCCACGCCGCTGACGCTCGGCCAGGAGTTTTCCGGCTATCGCGCGGCGCTGGAACTGGGGCTGAAGCGCATCGAAACGGCGCTGGAGGACGTTCATGCCCTCGCCCAGGGCGGTACGGCCGTCGGCACCGGACTGAATGCGCCCGATGGCTTCGCGGAACTCTTCGCCGACAATGTCGCGCGCATAACCGGGCTGCCGTTCCGCACCGCCGGCAACAAGTTCGAGGCGCTGGCGAGCCACGGCGCATTGGCGCAATTGCATGGCAGCCTGTCGGCGCTCGCGGGCGACCTGTTCAAGATCGCGAACGATATCCGCTTCCTTGGCTCCGGCCCGCGCTCCGGCCTCGGCGAACTGATCCTGCCCGAGAACGAACCTGGTTCGTCGATCATGCCCGGCAAGGTGAATCCGACCCAGGCGGAGGCGCTGACCATGGTGGCGACCCGCGTCATGGGCAACCAGACCACCGTGAACGTCGCCGCCAGCCAGGGTCATTTCGAGCTGAATGTCTTCAAGCCGGTGATCGCGGATGCGGTGCTGCAGTCGATCCGCATTCTCGCCGATGCGATGATGTCCTTTACCGACCGCTGCCTCGCCGGGATCGAGGCCGACCGGGAGCGCATCGGCGATCTCGTGAGCCGGTCGCTGATGCTGGTCACCGCCCTCGCGCCGAGCATCGGCTACGACAATGCCGCCGCGATCGCCAAGGCCGCGCACAAGAAGGGTACGACACTGCGCGAGGAAGCCGTGGCCAGCGGTCACGTGACGGAGGCGGAGTTCGACGACATCGTCCGGCCGGAAAAGATGGTGTGATGAACGGTGATTCGGAAATCGTTCTCAATTCATGAACGATCTGTCGCGTATCTGCCGGATTGTTGCAGCGCACAGGATGAATATGTTCCCGGCCATCATCAATCGGGAACAAGACAATGACCAATTCCGTACTTCTCTTAGCGGCGCGCATTCTGCTCGCTTTCATTTTCATCCTGTCCGGCTGGGGCAAGTTCTTCGCCATCGAAGGCACCGCCGGTTACATCTCGTCCGTCGGCCTTCCGGCCGCGACGCTGCTCGCCTGGGCGGCGGCGATCTTCGAACTGGTGGCCGGCCTTGCGCTGCTCGTCGGCTTCCGCACCCGTGAAACGGCCTGGGCGCTTGCGGCCTTTACGCTGTTCGCCGGTTTCGTCTTCCACTTCCAGCCGTCCGACCAGATGCAGATGATCTCGTTCATGAAGAACCTGGCCATCGCAGGCGGCTTCCTCGCCCTCGGCCAGACCGGCGCCGGTTCGCTGTCGCTCGATGCGCGCCTCGGCACTGCCCGTCCGGCACTCGCCTGACGCCGGCACGGCGATCACAGGCAATCATGACGCGGGGCTTCGGCCCCGCGTTTTCGTTCAGGCATTCCGTTTCCGAATAGCTGCCATGCGCCCTGCGCACGATTACGGATTTGTAACGGGATTCGGGTCGGGGCCGGGACTAACCTCGGGACGTTGAATCAAAGAGGTTACTGCCATGCCTTCCCTGCTCGCCCGTTATGCCACGCCGTTTACCACCGGTCTGTTCGTCGTCTCGCTCGTATCCGGCGTCGCGTTGTTCTTCCATATCGGCTCGGCCTATTTCCACTCGATGCATGAATGGCTGTCGCTGGTCCTGATCGCGCCATTCGTCTTGCATATCTGGAAGAACTGGCGCGCGTTCAAAACCTACTTCAAGCGCCCGGCCATGACGATCGCGCTCGTCGCGTCTCTGGTCGCCGGTATCGCCTTCGCATGGCCATCCCTGACCGGCACGTCCGAAGGACGCGGCGGACGGCCGGAATTCGCCCTGCTCAGGGCGGTGCAGACCGCGCCGATCAGCGCAGTCGCGCCCTTGTTTGGCCAGGACGGAAACGGTCTCGCGGAAAACCTGCGCGCCCGGGGCTATACCGTCGCTTCGACCGATGACACGCTCAATGGCATCGCCGAGGCGTCGGGCAAGTCCGCCAGCGATATCGCCGGCGTTCTCGCCGCATCGGGCAGATCCGGTGATAGTCAGTGATCCGGTTGGAGAAACGAGTCGTATAAAGAACGATCGGAACCGTTAATTCCCCCCCCTAAACGGTTCGGTTAAGGACGGCATTCCCGAACCGCCGCCTTCAAAAGCCGCGCTGCACGCTCCTCCGCAGCGCGGCTTTTTCGCGTTTCAGGCGCCGAGCGCGGCCGCCAGTTCCGCCGCGGCGGGATTGGGCCCATCGGCCGATACCGGCGCGAAGAGGCAGGCCTGCGACCGCAGGATCACGCCGTCCTTCAGCACCTTCAGATGGTTGGCGCGTAGCGTCGATCCGGTCGAGGTGATATCGACGATGACATCGGCCTGCCCGGCCGCCGGCGCACCTTCTGTCGCGCCGAGGCTTTCGATGATCCTGTAGAGCTGGATGCCGTGGGTCTGGGAGAAATGCTGCTGCGTCAGCCGCCAGTATTTCGTCGCGATGCGCAGCCTGCGTTCGTGACGATGGCGGAAATCGGCGGCGACGAGGCCGAGATCGGCCATGGTATCGACATCGAACCACGCCTCCGGCACCGCGACGACCACGTCTGCATGGCCGAAGCCCAGCTGCGCGAGGCGGGTTACGCGGTTCTCGCTGTCCGGCAGGCCCTCGCGCACGAGATCCTCTCCGGTGACGCCGAGATCGATCGATCCCTTGCCGAGTTCGCGTGCGATTTCCGAGGCGGACAGGAAGGCCACTTCGACATGCGGATGGCTCGCGACGGCGGCGCGGTAGGTGCGCGCGTCCCTGGGCGGTTCGACGGCGTAGCCGGCCGCATCCATGCGCTTCAGCGCCTCTTCCTTGAGACGGCCTTTCGAGGGAATGGCGATGGTGACGGTTGCGCTCACGACTTGCCTCCCGAAGAACCGATACGGTCGAGCCAGACGGAAAAACCGACGCCGGGCACCGTCTCTTTCGCGCCGAGCATCGTCAGCAGCCGGTCGTAGCGTCCGCCGCCGACCAGCACGAGGCCGGCCGGTGTCGCGATCTCGTAGACGAGCGCCGTGTAGTAATCGAGCGCGCGGCCGAAGGCGGCGTCATAGGTGACCTTGGCGGTATCGACTCCCGCCGCCGAAATAGCCGCCTCGCGCGCGGCAAAGCCGGCGATGGCGTCGTCCATGTCGAGCGAATTGCCTGAAGCGAACGCCCGCAGCGCATTGGCCGCCTTGTCGAGCGATGCATGAATGTCGAGGAACTTGCGCAATGTCGCCAGTGCGCCCGCGTCAGGCGCGATCTCGGCGGCGTCGAAACGGGCGAGCAGGCGGTCGGCGATGTCGTCAGCATCGCGCCCGCCGGCGTTTTCCAGTCCGGCGATGCGCAATCGCATGGACAATGCGTTGACGAGTGCCGCGCGGTCGCGCGCTTCGGCGGGTTCCAGAATGTCGGCGGGAAGATCGGGCAGGGGCGGCGGCACCGCGAGCGCGTCCAGCGCCGCGTCCAGCGTCGCCCGGTCGCCGAAGGCGTGGCTGAGGCGCAGCGCCCAGCCCTGGGGCAGGCCGAGACCGGTGACCACTGCGTTGAAGACCGCCTGGTCGCCGAGCGTCGTGACGGTACCCTCCGCAGCGTCCAGCGCGTCGAGGAATGAAAGCGCATCGGCCAGCGAGCGCGCATCCGCCGCCGGTCCGTTAGCGTCGCCGATATCCTCGATGCCTGCCTGCAGGAATTCGTTGCCGCCGGCCCGGCGCTGCCGGAACACCGTGCCGACATAGCCGTAGCGGCGATGCCCGTCAGTGCCCGCGCCGAGATGGTGCAGGCAGACGGGTATGGTGAATTCCGGCCGCAGGCACAGCGCCTCGCCGGTTTCGCTTTCGGACATGAAGATACGGCGGCGCAATTCCTCGCCGGCCGTATCGAGGAACGGGTCGGCGGGATGCAGCACCGGCACATCAAGCCGCTCCGCGCCCAGTCCGGCGAGGATCGTCTCGATGTCGGCGCGCGCCGAAAATGATCTCAGGGCATTCATGCCAGTCCCAATTCACGAAGAATCGTTTCAATGCAACCGTCGAGGTTCTCCGAAAGCTCGCCGGTGGTGATCCGGAGGGTCCGATAGCCCAATTCCGAAAGCCAGGCATCGCGCTTCATGTCTCTTTCCAGTCCTCCCGGCTGGTAGTGATGTTCGCCGTCGAGTTCGATGATGAGTTTTCGCGATTGGATCGCGAAGTCGGCGAAATACGGTCCGATTGGAACCTGCCGCCGGACGTGAAGTCCGTATAGGCGTCTGAATTGCTTCAGCTCGGACCACAGCTTCGCTTCACCCCCGGTCAGGTTTCTTCGCATCTGACGGGACCGCCTGATGGCTGCCGGCGTTACTTTGCTCGGCATCGCTACCCCCACCCTTCATCCCTCCCCTCAAGGGGGAGGGAGGTCGCTGGCGAAGGAGCCCATGCCGGGATCGATGTGGCAAGCGGATGCGCCGGTGCGGATGTCTTCCCTCCCCCTTGAGGGGAGGGATGAAGGGTGGGGGGAGTCCAGCCTGACACGGTATCAGCCGCTCTTGGCGCGGTCCTCGGCCTGGTCGGCGAGCATGCGGATGACTTCCGCGACGATCCGGTCTTCCGCGACCTCGATCTGCGCCGGGCGGCTTTCGCGCCAGGTGACGTTGTCGGTGATCTCACCCGACAGGCGCTTGCCCTCGATAAGGTCCTTGATCTGCACCTTGCCGGCCTCGCGCTCGTCCGAGCCCTGAATGATGGCCAGCGGGCAGCCGCGACGGTCGGCATATTTGAGCTGGTTGCCGAACTTCTTCCAGTTGCCCTGGTACATCTCGGCGCGGATGCCCGCCTCGCGCAACGTCTGGACCATTTTCTGGTAGCGGCCGAGCGCCTCCGTGTCGCCATCCATGACGGTGACGAGGACCGGCTGGATCACCTCGTCCTGGCCGAGCTTGCCGAGGTTCTTCAAGGCCGTCATCAGGCGCGAGACGCCGATGGAAAAGCCGGTCGCCGGCACGTCCTGCCCGGTGAAGCGCTTGACCAGCCCGTCATAACGCCCGCCGCCGCCGACCGAACCGAACTGCACCGTCTCGCCCTTCTCGTTGGTGACGTCGAAGAGCAGTTCGGCCTCGTAGACCGGGCCGGTGTAGTATTCGAGGCCGCGGACGACGGAGGGGTCGATCTTGATGCGGTCTGCGCCATAACCGCATGCCTCTATTAGGGTTGCAAGCTGATCGATTTCAGAGAATGCCTCGATAATGGGACTTACGTGCCATTCGGTGTCCTGTTCCCCGATCCGGTCGAGGAACGCCACCGTTTCCGACAACCCGCGAAGCGCTACATCGATGTACTCGCAAATGAACTCTATCTGTCCAACACCGAGTTTCGCACCTGGCGTGAAGTCGCCGCTCTCGTCCTTGCGCCCGTCACCGAGCAGTAGCTTGACGCCCTCGACGCCGAACTTGTCGAGCTTGTCGAGCGCGCGCAACACCGTTAGTCGCGTCGACCCGTTTTCTTCTTCGCCTAGCCCGATAGCTTCCATCAGACCATCCAGCACCTTCCGGTTGTTGACCCGGATGACGTAATCCCCGCGCGCGATGCCGAGCGCTTCCATCGTGTCGGCCATCATCATGCACATTTCGGCGTCGGCCTGGACGCCGGGCGCGCCGACCGTGTCGGCGTCGAACTGCATGAACTGGCGGAAGCGGCCGGGGCCGGGCTTTTCGTTGCGGAACACCCAGCCGGCGCGATAGGTGCGGTAGGGGAGCTGGATCTCGTTGATGTTCTCGGCGACGTGACGCGCCAGCGGCGCGGTAAGGTCGTAGCGCAGCGACATCCACTGCTCGTCATCGTCCTGTACCGAGAACACGCCCTCGTTCGGGCGGTCCTGATCGGGCAGGAACTTTCCAAGGCAATCGGTATATTCGAAGATCGGCGTCTCGACCGGGTCGAAACCGTAGCGTTCGTAGACCGCCTTGATCTTGGAAACCATCTCGTCGGTCGCGCGGATATCGGCCGGCGAACGATCGACGAAGCCGCGCGGCAGGCGCGCCTTCAGTTTCTGCGGTTTTTTCTTCTTCTTCTCGGACATGAATGAGCCTGTCTGGCAGGGAGGGGCGGGGTCGCGCTTCTCCTACAAGACAGGCTCAATTGCCGCAAGACGACGGACCGGGGTCCGCCGTCGGCGTCAGCCCTTAGTACATGTACGGCGAAGCGCACGGCTTGCGCGGACCGTTATAGGGCTGCCAGGAATTGTCCCAGCGGCGGTAGCTGCGATAGCGGCTCTCGCACCACGCATAGTGGCTGCGCGTGAGCCGGATCGTGCGGCCCTGCTGGACTTCCGGAAGCATCAGGATGCCCAGCGCGAAAGCCGCGGCCGGGAACCAGTAGCCGTTATATTCGCGGTAGCCGTGCCTGCGGTCCCGGTAACCCCGGTGCCCGTTCAGGTAGAAATGGCCGTTGCGCTTGTGAAAACGGTGTTTGCGGTGCTTGAAATGCTTGCGGTATTTGCGGTGGTCCACATTCGTCACCAGTCCGTTATCGACAGTCACCGACGGCTGGAATGTGTAGGGCGCGGCGGCAACCGGCGCGGCTGCGCCGACACCGATGGCGGCCGACAAAAGCGCGGACAGAACTTTTCTTCCCATCATTGTCTTTCTCCTTTGGGCGCGTGGCCCGGATTCGTCCCTCCACTATATAATGTAAGAATACGGGTGCGGTTTCATGTCCCTTGTTAAACTTTTTTCCTGATGAAGTATTTTCCCACCCGGGTTACGTGACGGTCGATGCAACCGAGACGCTGATTCCGACAACCAGGGCGTGTTCATGTCGGCTTGCTCTGCCTGCGGAGAGAAGGGAATGAGCCACACCAGTGTCATGCTGTTCGAGACGGCCATCGGGCGGTGCGGGATCGCCTGGGGGGAGACCGGCATACGCGCGGTCAGTTTTCCGGAGGTGAATGACGTCGCCACGCTGGCGCGCCTGCGACGCCGCGTGCCCGGCGCGCCGGAGACGGATACCGCGCCGGAACCCGTCGCCGGGATCGTTGAGGGCATCCGCGCGCTCGCCGATGGCGGCAGCCCGGATTTCGACGGCGCGCCGCTCGACATGACCGGCGTCGGCGCGTTCGAGCGCGATGTCTACCGGCTGACGGCAGCGATCAAACCCGGCGACACGCGAACCTATGGCCAGTTGGCGCTCGATCTCGGCGACATCTCGCTGTCGCGCCGTGTCGGTCAGGCGCTCGGCGGCAACCCGTTTCCGATCGTCATACCATGCCATCGCGTCATTGGCGCGGATGGCGCGATGATCGGCTTTTCCGCGCCCGGCGGCACGGAAACGAAGCGCACGCTGTTGAAGATCGAGGGCGCGCTCGGCCCCGATCTCTTCGACATGATCAAGCTCTAGGCGGTCTTGCGCCGGCGCAGATGGTAGGTCAGCGCGAGGGCGATGCAATGCTTCGTCTCCGCCACCGGTACCGCCTGATCGGCGGAAAAGACCAGCGCGCGATCGCCCTCGAACGTGAAGGTGTCGGGATAAAGCTCGCGGAACCGGTCGACCAGATTGGTGTGGCAGATGAACAGCATCGCCACCGTCTCGTCGTCGCGCGCCACGAGGCGAACGGAACTGCCGATGCGCGGTCTGACGGGCGAAAAGCTTGGTTCGCCCCATTTCAGGCTTTCAGCGATCTCCCCGACACAAGCCGTTTCGCGCGCTGTATCCAGGATCAGCGCGCGCAACTCGTCATGCAGCCGGCCGGCGGCCTTGCTCACTTGGGCCTCGTGAAGGCTGCACGGGCGGTCTCGACCGCGTCGCGGCAGCAGCATCCCTCGACATGGTCGTTGACGAGCCCCATCGCCTGCATGAAGGCGTAGACCGTCGTCGGGCCGACGAAGCTCCAGCCGCGCTTTTTCAGGTCTTTCGAGATCGCCGTCGATGTCGCGGTCTTGCCCATCGTCCTGAGCGTCGCCCAGTCTGCGACGGCGGGGCGCTCGGAGGCGGGCGGCTCGTGCGACCAGAAATAGGCGGCGAGCGAGCCGAATTCGTCGCGCATCTCCAGAGCCCGTTTCGCGTTGTTGATCGTCGAGACGATCTTGCCGCGATGCCGGATGATGCCGGCATCCTGAACGAGGCGCTCGACATCGTCATCGCCGAAGCGGGCGACCTTCTCGATATCGAAACCGGCGAAACCGGCGCGGAAATTCTCGCGCTTGCGCAGGATGGTCAGCCAGGAGAGCCCCGACTGGAAGCCCTCGAGGCAGATCTTCTCGAACAGCCGCGTATCGTCGGAGACCGGTTGGCCCCACTCATTGTCGTGATAAGCGAGGTAGTCGGGCAGGTTGCCGTGCCAGGCGCAGCGGATGCGCCCGTCCGGTCCCTTGATCAATCCGTCACTGGTCATGCGGTTCTTTCCGTCTTCATTTCCGATTCACCATGTGTCGCAACCGCCGGGTAACCTTGACAACAGATTGCGCCGCCAAATCGCTTTTTATCGGTCCGCGATTCATAATTGAGTGGGGACGCCGCGTCATGCTTGCGCCGGAGCTCTGCTGACAATGTGGTGTCAGCAGATCGATGACGAACGAGTAGAGAGTACGTCGGATGAAACCTGCAAGTCTTTTCGCGGCGCTTGTCGCCGCCTTCATTGCCATGGCGTTTTCCGCCTCCGCGCAGGATCGATACGGCACCAAGCCGCCGGTCGTCCTGAGCCCCGATCTGGCCGCCCCCTGGGTGATGCAGCTCGGCGGCCGGTCGATCACCGGAACGTCGGTGCGCTCGAATGCGAAGAAGGTGATCTTCCGCCAGCCGACCGCGCCGCGCCGTCAGCTGACAACGCGGCCCGTGCAGCGCGCCGCCGTCCAGCGTCCTGCCAATCCGGCCAAGCCGCGCGGCATGGACCCGGTCTACCTGCCGCAGGAAGTTTCCTATGATGGCGGCCAGAAGCCCGGCACGATCATCATCGATACCAATGCCCGGTTCCTCTATCTCGTCCAGGATGGCGGCACCGCGCGCCGCTACGGCGTCGGCGTCGGCAAGCCTGGCTTCGAATGGGCCGGCACGCACAAGATCACGCGCAAGGCGGAGTGGCCGTCATGGCGCCCGCCCTCCGAGATGATTGCCCGCGAGAAGGCCAAGGGCCGTATCCTGCCGGTCTTCATGGAAGGCGGTCCGAACAATCCGCTCGGCGCGCGCGCGCTCTATCTCGGTTCGACGCTCTACCGCATCCACGGCACCAACCAGCCCTGGACCATCGGTCAGGCCGTCTCGTCGGGCTGCATCCGCATGCGCAACGAGGACGTGATGGACCTCTACACACGCGTCGGTGTCGGCACCAAGGTCATCGTGAAATAGATCCGTTTTCTGCGGGGGAGCGGGCAGCGGTCGCCGTCTCATGACGGCGGCCGCTTTCTCATTTGCGGGTCAGTGACCGCCGCCGAAAGCGCCGGTCTTCACCGAATAATTGACCGCGATCCCGTATTCCGGATCGTCGTCGGAATCGACGATCAGCTGGCCGGCGCGGTTCAAGAGCCGGTGGCAGTCATGCGACAGGTGGCGCAAGACGAGCTTCTTGCCCTGCGCCTCGTATTTTGCCGCGAGATCCTCGATCGCCTGCAGTGCCGACTGGTCGACGACGCGGCTGTTCATGAAATCGATCATAACGGTCTGCGGGTCGGCGACCGGGTCGAATATCTCCGCGAAGCCATCGGTCGATCCGAAGAAGAGCGGCCCCTCGATCTGGTAGACCTTCGCGCCTTCCGGCGTGACATGGGACCTGGCATGGATGCGCTTGGCGTTGTTCCAGGCATAAGCCAGCGCCGAGACGATCACGCCGACGACGACCGCGACCGCAAGGTCGCTGACGACGGTGACGACCGTCACCAGCACGATGACCATCGCGTCGGTGAGCGGGATGCGGCGCATGATCTTCAGCGTCTGCCAGGCGAAGGTGCCGATGACGACCATGAACATGACGCCGACGAGCGCGGCGAGCGGGATCTGTTCGATCAGCGGCGAGGCGACGAGGATGAAGGCGAGCAGGAACAGCGCCGCCGACAAGCCGGAGAGGCGGAAGCGGCCGCCCGATTTCACGTTGATCATCGACTGGCCGATCATCGCACAGCCGCCCATGCCGCCGAAAAAGCCGGTCACGACATTGGCCGTGCCCTGCGCGATGCATTCCTTCGACGCACCGCCGCGCTGGCCGGTGATCTCGCCGACGAGGTTCAACGTCAGCAGGCTCTCGATCAGGCCGATGGCGGCGAGGATCACCGCATAGGGGACGATGATTTCGAGCGTTTCGAATGTCAGAGGCACGGTCGGCAGATGGAAGGTGGGCAGCCCGCCCTCGATCGACGCAAGGTCGCCGACGCGCGGAACGTCGATGCCGAATATGATGACGACCGCCGCGATGACGCCGATGCCGGCGAGCGGCGCCGGAATGGCATTGGTGAGTTTCGGCATGGCCCAGATGATCGCCATGGTGGCGGCGACGAGGCCAAGCATGGTGACGAGCGGCCAGCCGGTCATCCATTGCAGCGAGCCGTCAGGCGCGTGGACCTTGAACTGGGTGAGCTGCGCCAGGAAGATGACGATGGCGAGGCCGTTGACGAAACCGAGCATCACCGGATGCGGCACGAGGCGAATGAACTTGCCGAGGTGGAAGACGCCAGCCAGCACCTGCAGGATTCCCATCAGCACGACGGTGGCGAACAGATATTCGACGCCATGCGAGGCGACGAGCGAGACCATCACTACGGCAAGCGCACCGGTCGCGCCCGAGATCATGCCGGGCCGACCGCCGAAGATGGAGGTGATCAGGCCGACGATGAAGGCGGCGTAGAGGCCGACCAGCGGATGCACGCCGGCGACGAAGGCAAAGGCTACCGCCTCGGGCACCAGCGCAAGCGCCACGGTGAGGCCGGACAGCAATTCCGTCTTGATCGTCATCGGATTGAAAGGGGCAAAGGCGCCCGGATCGCGACCGCCAAAGGGGAGGCGGCCAGCGAGCGCGGCAAGCGTCGCTCGTGTCATGTAAAATCGGTTCCCGTTTCTGGATCTGGCCCTTTTGAACCGATTTGATGCTGCATAGCAATATCGGAGGCACATATGAGCCATGCCGCGGGGCCTCCGTGTCCTTTTGCTGGACAAGATCGCCGGCCCCGCGCAAAATCCCGGTCGGGAGGACATGCAATTCCATGATGAGACTGGCGTTGGCGATCCTGCTCGCCCTTGCCGGCTGTGCGGTCGCGGCCGAAGGCGATGGCGATCGCGTGACCAGAAAAGTCGGCATTCTCGCCTATCGCGGCGACGAAGCGGCGATCGCGCGCTGGCAGCCGACATTCGACGCGGTGGAAACCGCCGTGCCGGGCGCCGATTTCACGGTGGTGCCTTTGTCGCTCGATGGCGTGCGGTCGGCGCTTGCACGCGGCGAGATCGACTACCTCTTCACCAATCCCGGCCATCTCTACAGGATGGTCGAACAGGCGCGCCTGTTTCCGATGGTGAGCCTGCGTTCCGACCGGGAGGATGTCCCGCAGACGGGCAACCGTTTCGGCGCGGTGATTTTCGTGCGCTCCGACAATGAGGAGATCAGGACGCTTGCCGATCTCAAGGGCAGGCGGCTCGCCGCCATCGCGCCCGACGCCTTTGGCGGTTTCGAGGTGGCGGCTGCGACGCTGGTGCGCAATGAAATCAATCCGTGGCGCGATCTCGACTCCATCGTGTTTCTCGGCTTCCCGCATGACGGTGTCATCGAGGCGGTGGTCGACGGCGCCGTCGATGCCGGCACGGTGCGCACGGGTTTGCTGGAAGCGGCCGTCAATGCGGGCAAGGTCGAGGCATACCAGCTGCGCATCCTCAACCCGTTGCGGGTGCCGGGGTTCGAACCGGCTCTCTCCACCGAACTGATGCCGGAATGGATTCTGGCCTCCACGGCGTCCGTTCCCGAGACGGAGCGCCGCGCCATCGCGATCGCTTTGCTTCGGCTGGACGGCGATCATCCGGCTGTGGAAGCCGGCGGTTATGGCGGTTGGACGACCGTGCCGTCCGACGTGACCGTGCGCACGCTCCTTCAGACGGTGGACGCGGCGAAACCCGGCGAGGATACGCCGATGGTAGCGCTCTCCGGCTTCCTGGCGGCCGCCGCCGGCGGCGTGCCGATCGTGATCGCGATGCTGATTTACTGGCGAGGCCGCCACGCGTCACCCGTGCAGACGGACCCGGCACAGACAGCGGGAGCGAAGGTGCGTCTGACGCCGCGCGAACATGAAATCCTGCAGTTGGTCGGAGCGGGTAAAACGACCAAGGAGATCGCCCGCGACCTCGGGATCAGCCCGAAAACGGTCGAGTTCCATCGCGGGCATCTGATGCGAAAATACGAGGCCGCCAACATGGCCGAACTCGTCAGAAAGGCAGGCGGCGCTCTGGCTGCGTGAGCCTTTCCCAGGGTATACCCCAGGCTATTCAGAGGGTCCGCCCAGCTGTTTTTCGTGAGCTTCCGCTGGGAGCATTCCGGCATTGCCGCATGGAGGATGCGGTGTCTGCAACCGGGAGGATTACCCATGAAACTGCTCACGAAATTCATCGCGATTTTCGCGTCCATCGCCTTTGTCGCGACCGCGCTGACCGGCGCATCCGCCGCCAATGAGCGCTACGGCAAGCAGAAGGTCGTCTACCATATCAATTACAATGGCGGCGATGGCGACAAGGCCTATCGCGGCGCGCTGCGCAATATCCAGAACCACATCAACGCGGTCGGCAAGGACAATATGGAAATCAGGGTCGTGCTGCACGGCAATGGTGTCGGGCTCCTCAAGAGCGCCCAGTCCAATGACAAGCTGCAGATGGACGTCACCAGCCTCAAGACCCAGAACGTCGCGTTCAATGTCTGCAACAACACGCTGGTCGGCCGCAATATCGACTATCACAACGACCTGTTCGAGGTGTTCGAGGACGATATCGTGCCGTCAGGCGTGGCCGAATTGAGCCGCCTCCAGATGATGGGCTACACCTACATCAAGCCCTGATCGGCATGGATGGAGTGAAACACGGCCGGTGCATGCACCGGCCGTATTTGCTCGGCCTCAGATCCGCCGGCCGGAACCCGGATCGAACAGGTGCAGACGGTGGGGATCGAGGGTGATGGACAGCCTGTCCGACAGGGGCGCGCCCGACGGCAGCGAAAGCGCAAGCCGCTCATCGGTCAGCCGGCCATGCACGAGCCGGCTTGCGCCGAGCTCCTCGACATAGTCGATCGCCATTTCGACGTGACCGTCCCCATTGCCGGAAGCAAGGGCCATGTCCTCGGCACGGACGCCCAGCGTCAGAGGTCCGTTCGGCACCTCGGCTCCGTTCATCGTGACAGTCTGGTCCCCGATGACGAGACGGCCGCCTTCGCCGCGCGCCGCGATCAGGTTCATTGCGGGAGAGCCGATGAAGCTTGCGACGAAGGCCGACTGCGGCGCGCGATAGACCTCGAGCGGCGTGCCGATCTGTTCGACATGGCCGCCATTGAGAACAACGATGCGGTCGGCCATCGTCATGGCTTCGAGCTGATCATGCGTGACGTAGATCGACGTCGTGGCGAGACGCCGTTGCAACTGCTTGATCTCGCCGCGCATCTGGACACGCAACTTGGCGTCGAGATTGGACAGCGGCTCGTCGAACAGGAAGGCAGCCGGCTCCCGCACGATGGCGCGGCCCATGGCGACGCGCTGGCGCTGCCCGCCCGACAGTTGCCGCGGCTTGCGGTCGAGATACTGGTCGAGTTCGAGGATCCTGGAGGCTTCCGCGACGCGCTTGTCGATTTCGGCCTTGGGGGTGCCGCGGTTCTTCAGCCCGTAGGCGAGGTTCTGGCGCACCGTCATGTGCGGGTAGAGGGCATAGTTCTGGAAAACCATGGCGATGTCGCGCTCGGCCGGTTCCACGTCGTTGACGGTCCGCTCGCCGATCCGGATTGTGCCCTCGGTGACGCTTTCCAGCCCGGCCACCATGCGCAGCAGTGTGGATTTGCCACAGCCCGACGGGCCGACAAGGACGATGAACTCGCCGTCCTCGATGGCGATGGAGACGGAATTCACCGCCCGCACGTCGCCGGTATAGGATTTGCTCACATTCTCGATGGTGACTTGCGCCATGTCTTCGGTCTCACTTGTCGCTTTCGGTCAGGCCCTTGATGAACCAGCTCTGGAAGATCACGACGATCAGAACCGGTGGCAGCATCGCGAGGATCGCGAGCGCGAATGCCTGGTTGTATTCGGGGATCTGGCTGCCGACCCAGACGAGCAGGATCTGCTTGATGCCGCGCACGAGCGTGTAGAAGCTCTCCTCGTTGGTCATCAGCATCGGCCAGAGATACTGGTTCCAGCCATAGACGAACATGATGATGAAGATCGCCGCGATCATCGTCTTGGAGAGCGGGACCAGGATGTCGATGAAGAACTTGAACGGCCCGGCGCCGTCGATGCGCGCCGCCTCCAGCAATTCGTCGGGCACGGACTTGAAGAACTGGCGAAAGAAGAACGTTCCCGTGGCCGACGCCAGAAGCGGCACGATCAGCCCGGTATAGGTGTTGACGAGGCCAAGCTTGGTCATCACGTCGTAGGAGGGCAGGATACGCACTTCCAGCGGCAGCAGCAGCGTGGTGAAGATCATCCAGAAGAAGATCACTCCCATGCGGAAGCGAAAATACACGATCGCGTAGGCGGCCAGCATCGACAGCACGATCTTGCCGACGGCGAAGCCGACGCCGAGGATGAAGGAATTCATGACCATGCGCGCGCCGGTGACCTCGCCTGTGAAGCCGCCCTTTTTCGTCAGCATCTCGCGATAGGTGTCGGTGAAGTGGCCGCCCCAGGTCACCTGCAGCCCGTGCAGATGGACATCGAGTGCGTCGTGCGTCGATGTCATGAAGGCCACCACCACGGGCGCCATCATGACGAAGACGCCGAAGAGCAGGATCAGGTGGTCCACGACCTTTGTCTTGTGCATGATCAGGCCCTCAATTGTAGTGGACGCGCCGCTCGATGAAGCGGAACTGGAAAACGGTGAGCAGCAGGACGATCAGCATCAGGATGACGGACTGGGCGGCCGAGCCGCCGATGTCGTTGCCGCGGAAGCCGTCCATATAGACCTTGTAGACGAGCGTGATCGGGTTGTTGGCCGCCTTGTCCTTCACGATCACATCGATGATGCCGAACGTGTCGAACAGCGAATAGGTCATGTTGATGATCAGAAGGAAGAATGCTGTCGGCGCCAGCAGCGGCAGGGTCACTGTCCGAAATCGGCCGAGACGCGAGCGGTTGTCGATCGCGGCCGCCTCGCGCACGGAGACAGGGATGCCCTGCAATCCGGACAGGAAGAAAATGAAATTGTAGGGGATCTGTTTCCAGACGGCGACGACGATCATCGCGAATGCCGTGTCGACATAGTCGATGCCGACTTTCATGTCCCATCCGAACCAGGCGGCCATGGTGACGAAGGGGCCGATATGCTGGTCGAAAAACATCATGCCGATCAGGCCGGCCACCGGTGGCGCGATCGCGTAGACGCAGATCAGGAGCGTCTTGTAGGGCCCCGATCCGCGAATGACCGTGTCGGCGGTCGTGGCCAGAAGCAATCCGATCGACAGCGAGAAAACCGTCACAAGGATCGTGAAGACCACGGTGAAACGAGCGATCTGTTGATAGTGGCTGGATTTGAACGCCTCGAGATAGTTGTCGAAACCGACGAAGGTCGCGCCGAAACCGAACGGGTCCTCAAGATAGAAGGACGACTGGATCGCCTGTGCGGACGGCCAGTAGAAGAAGATGAAGACCACCGTCATCTGCGGCAGCAGGAACAGGTAGGGCAGGTATGGCGAGGAGAACTGGACGCGCTTCATGCGGGCTTTCCGGAGGGGATGATCCGGGAGCGCGAGGCCCCCGGATCGACAGGTATCGGGAAACCGGACTTAGCCGGCGGTCTTGGCGAAGCGCGCGAGAAGGGCGTTGCCTTCTTCCTCGATGGTCTTCATCGCGTCCTCGACGGTGGTCTCGCCGGCGAAGATGCGGTTGTATTCGCGTTCCATGACTTCACGGATCTGCGGGTAGAAGCCCATGCGATAGCCCTTGGACCATTCGCCGCCCGGCAGCGAAAGCTGCTGGATGCCGACTTCGGCGATCGGCTTTTCATCGTAGTAGCCGTCTTCCTTGGCCAGCTCGTAGGCGGCCTTGGTGATCGCGACATAGCCGGTGGACTGGTGGTAGAAATACTGGATTTCGGCCGATGTCAGGAACTGGAAGAAGTCGGCCGAGCACTTGTTTTCCTCATCCGACTTGCCGGACATCGCGAAGAGAGCCGCGCCGCCGATGAAGGAGTTGGTGCCGGCGCCTTCGATGGAGTCCCAATAGGGCAGGAAGGTCGCCGAGAACGGCATCTGCGCGGAGCTCTGCAGACCCCCGAACGAGCCCGACGAACCGATCCACAACGCGACCTTGTCTTCCTCGAACGGCTTCTGGTTGTCGGACCAGCCGGCGCCGAAATATCCGAAATATCCGTTGTCGTACCAGTCCTTCAGCTTTTCGTACATCATGACATGCTCGGGCGCGGTGACGTTGAGCGTCGTGCCCTGAACGGAGTCGTAGCCGTTGTTGTTGCTGGCGAACTGCAGGTTGTTGCGCGAGAAGAAGTTCTCCGTGAATTCCCATGTCAGCTGCGACTGGACGAGCGGAATGTAGCCGGCTTCCTTCAGCGCGGGGGCGATTCCCTCGAACTCTTCCCAGGTCTTCGGGGCGTCGACGCCGGCTTTTTCGAGGGCGGCGGTGTTGATGTACATGATCGGCGCCGACGAGTTGAACGGCATGCCGACGAACTTGCCGTCGGCGTCGGCGTAGAAGTAGCGAACGCCCTCGATGAAGGATTCCCGATCGAACTCGTAGCCGGCCTGGGTGATCAGGTCTTCCGCGGGGATCGCCGCGCCGTTGGCGTTGATGATCGTGGCGGCGCCGGCGTCGAAGACCTGAAGGATGTTCGGCTGTTCACCGGAGCGGAAGGCGGCGATGCCGGCGGCGAGCGCTTCCTCGTAGGTGCCCTTGGAAACTGGAGTCAGCGAACAGGCGTCCTGCGCCGCGTTGAACTTCTCGGCGATCTGGTTGATCACTTCCTGGTTCTTGCCGCCCATGCCGTGCCACCAGGTGATGTCTGTGGCGAAAGCATGCGCGGACGTGGAAAGCAGCAGGGAGGCTGCAAGGATATTGCGGATCATCTGAAATCTCCTGGGTTCCGTTTCGGGAGTCGAAACGATGCGAGCCGCGTAGGAGAATCCGGTGAAGCCTTCTTGACCGTTCGGTGAAAAATCGATGACAGCGCGTGAAATGGCCGGGGATAGTCCAAAGCAAAAAGGCCGGGCTTGCGCCCGGCCTTTCCGTAAAATGGATGCTGTAAGCGCTTGGCTTACATCATGCCGCCCATTCCGCCCATGCCGCCCATGTCGGGCATGCCGCCGCCGGCAGATTCCTTCTTCGGAAGTTCGGCGATCATGGCTTCGGTGGTGATCAGCAGGCCGGCGATCGAGGCCGCGTCCTGAAGGGCGGTGCGCACGACCTTGACCGGGTCGACGATGCCCATCTTGATCAGGTCGCCATATTCGCCGGTCTGGGCGTTGAAGCCGAAGGTCAGCGAATCCTGCTCGAGGATCTTGCCGACAACGATCGAGGCTTCGGCGCCAGCGTTGGTCGCGATCTGGCGGGCCGGAGCCTGCAGAGCGCGGCGAACGATGCTGATGCCGGCTTCCTGGTCGGCATTGACGCCGGAGGCCGACAGACCCTTGGAGGAGAGCAGCAGAGCGGTGCCGCCGCCGGGAACGATGCCTTCTTCGACGGCCGCGCGGGTCGCGTTGAGGGCGTCGTCGACGCGGTCCTTCTTCTCCTTCACCTCGACTTCGGTCGCACCGCCGACGCGGATGACGGCAACGCCGCCTGCGAGCTTGGCAAGGCGCTCCTGGAGCTTCTCGCGGTCGTAATCGGAAGAGGTCTCTTCGATCTGGGCCTTGATCTGGTTGACGCGGCCTTCGATCTCGGAAGCTTCACCGGCGCCGTCGACGATGGTGGTTTCTTCCTTGGTGATCGAAACCTTCTTGGCCGTGCCGAGCATGTCGAGCGAGACATTCTCGAGCTTGATGCCGAGGTCTTCGGAGATGACCTGGCCGCCCGTCAGGATGGCGATGTCTTCGAGCATGGCCTTGCGGCGATCGCCGAAGCCCGGAGCCTTGACGGCGGCGATCTTCAGGCCGCCACGCAGCTTGTTGACGACGAGCGTGGCCAGTGCCTCGCCTTCGACGTCTTCCGCGATGATGAGCAGCGGACGCGAGGACTGAACGACGGATTCGAGGATCGGCAGCATGGCCTGCAGGTTGGAGAGCTTCTTCTCGTGCAGCAGGATGTACGGATCTTCGAGATCGGCGATCATCTTTTCCGGATTGGTCACGAAGTAAGGCGACAGGTAGCCGCGGTCGAACTGCATGCCTTCGACGACTTCGAGTTCGGTCTCGGCGGTCTTGGCTTCTTCGACCGTGATCACACCTTCATTGCCGACTTTCTGCATCGCTTCCGCGATCATCGAGCCGATTTCGGACTCGCCGTTGGCGGAGATGGTGCCAACTTGGGCGACTTCCTCGGAGGTGTTGATCTTGGTGGCCTTCTTCTGAAGGTCGGCGACGACTTCGGCGACGGCGAGGTCGATGCCGCGCTTCAGGTCCATCGGGTTCATGCCGGCGGCAACGGCCTTGTGGCCTTCCTGAACGATCGACTGCGCCAGAACGGTCGCGGTCGTGGTGCCGTCACCGGCGATGTCGTTGGTCTTGGACGCCACTTCGCGCAGCATCTGCGCGCCCATGTTCTCGAACTTGTCTTCGAGTTCGATTTCCTTGGCGACCGATACGCCGTCCTTGGTAATGCGCGGTGCGCCGAAGGACTTGTCGATAACGACGTTGCGGCCTTTCGGGCCGAGCGTGACTTTCACGGCATCGGCGAGGATGTTCACGCCGTCCAGCATGCGCTCGCGCGCCGTGCGGCCGAATTTCACTTCTTTAGCGGACATATTCTATACTCCCGGGCAATCTGCCCATTCTGTCTGTCTTGAGAAAACGATCGGGAAAGCGGTTTAGCCGACGATACCCATGATGTCGGATTCCTTCATGATCAGGAGATCCTGGCCGTTCAGCTTGACTTCGGTGCCGGACCACTTTCCAAACAGGACGCGGTCGCCAGCCTTAACGTCGAGCGGCTGGACCTTGCCGTTTTCGTCACGGGCACCCGCACCGACGGAAACAACTTCGCCTTCCGACGGCTTTTCCTTGGCGCTATCCGGGATGATGATGCCGCCTGCGGTCTTCTCCTCGGATTCGACGCGACGCACGACAACACGGTCGTGCAGCGGACGGAAATTCACATCTGCCATTGACTTGAACCTTTGATACGTTGGCTTTGATTGTTCTGGCACTCACTCCTCATGAGTGCTAGCGAGCCGGAGATAGTGATGTGCTGCGCGGGTGTCAAGGTGCGCGGCGCCGCTGTTGGCGTTTCCGGAGCTAGCCGCCGCTCCCGACGGTCACGGTCACCGGGCGGTGAAAGGTTTCCGGCAGAACGGCGCCGCCAAGCGTCAATCGCGTCATTGCCGTGACACTGGCCGACATTCGGCCGTCATGCGTGCGCCGGAACCGTGGTGCCGATGTATATTGGCCTTCGGGAAGTTCAAGGGTGGATGCGTAAAGCTGGTTCGCGCGATCCGCGTCAAACCGGCCATCAGCCGACAGCGATGCCTCGACTGCTGCCGACAATGCGACGGACGCCTGTTTCGTTGTTCCCTCGATGCGAGGAACGTCGACTGCCAGTGCCAGCCCCATTATCACCGGAACGGCGACGAGGCTCATGGCCACGTTGAAATTGCCGCCGGCATGCTTCGCGAATTTCTCGCGTTTCACCATCATGGTGTATGCCCCTAACATTCCAGCGCAATTGCTGGCGGGGTCTCGATAACGCCTGAATGTTTATGGCCGGTGAAATCCGGTGGTTAAAATTGTTCCCAACCGGGATTTTCCAACCGAAAATCCGCCTCACTCGATGATGCGCAGTTTCGAAAGCTCCGCGCCAATCGTGCCGAAGGCGTTCTCCAGTTCGGTCTGGCTCGGTGCGTGGTAATACTTGCCGGGGTCGGAAGCGCAGTCCTGGAAGATCTGCTTGGTGCTCGAACTCGGGCTCGATCCGAAGGTCACCGTATAGATGATGACGTCCTGGCCCTTCGCGGTCGTGCACAGGGACTTCAGCCGCGTGTCGATGATGCCCTTGGCGTTGTTCGCATTGTTCGTTTCGAAGATCGCATTCGCCTGGCTTTCGCCGAGACGGCCATAGCCGGTGTAGTCCGACTTGCCCGGATGGGCCTCGTTCGGCCCGGCATCGCTCGGCAGATCGTAGAACAGGTTGTCGCCGTCGGTCATGATCATGATCGCCTTGCGCCAGCGCGGGCTGTCCCACAATGTCGCGCCGGTTTTCGGATCGAGTTCCGTGCTTTCGGTAAAGGGTTCTCCCGGAGAAAGCGTGCGAATGCCCCATGCCATGCCGATGTCGCCGAGCGTGCCGCCGCGGTTCCAGGCGGAAAGCGCATCGACGGCCGCATCGACATCCGCATAGGAATTGGTCAGCGGCAGGATCGGCGTCGGACAGCCGATATTGGGACCGGTGATACCATTGGAATTGTAGGAGCCGCCCGGATAGATCGTCGAGTCGTCGTCAAGGTCGTAATCGTTGTCGACCGACGGCTCCCAGAAGAACGGATACCACTTCTCGACGTCGGGACCGGTGTCGGCGATGGAGTTGGCGCCGCTGCGCTCCTTGACGCAGCCTTTCCACTTGTCCTTGTCGTCGGAACGCAGGCCATAGCTGTGCGTCCCGACGATGCTGTCCGCGATAGAGCCCACATTGACCGTCGACGCGTAGGGAACGATGGACACGCGCAGATCGGCCGGCTCGGCTTCGCCGTCGAAGATCGCATCGACCAGGATATCGGATGCGCTGCGCAGCGACGCGATCTTGCTGCCGCTCCACATCGAGCCGGTATTGTCGAGCACGAGACTGACGAGCAGGCCGCCGCCTGCGCGCTTGACCTTCGTGCGCACCGAAACCTGCACCTCGCTGACCTGCAGGATGGACATGAAGAGCGTCTGCATCGTCGCCGAACCATCGACCGTGATGACGTCGCCGGTAACCGCGGTGGAAACGGTGTCGAGCGACGCATCGGCGAGCGAGAAGTTGTTGGTGACGAATTTGCCGGCGAGCGCGTCGAGCGTCGGCTTGTCCTGGTAGACGGTGGCGACGGCAAGCGCCGCGGCGTCCACGGCCGATTGCAGGTGATAGCGCGTCAACAGGAAACGCGATCCGTCGATGGACAGGCCGACCGAGGCGAGCAGCGGGATCAGCAGAAGCGCGAAATTGACCGCCATCGCGCCGCGCCGGTTTTCGCGCATGGCCCGAAGGCGGGCGAACAGGCCCGTCGCGCGGTTCGCGGGATCGCTTGCTCTTTCTCTTTTCCTGTCGATCGCCATGGCGGTTGCTTTCACTGTGTGCCCGTCACTCGGGCGGGATGAAATCCCAGTTCTGGTCGTATTCGGAGATCGCACCGTCCATGGCGATGGCCCGCGTTTCGCGGGGACGGAACCATGCGGTCGAGGTGAGGGTGCGGCTGGTCGACGACCAGACGTAGTTGAACGGGCTGGAATAGCTCATCTTCGCCTCGAACCTGATGACGGTGTCGGCCGGCAGTCCCATGCCCGCCGCGCCTGAGGCGTCCGCCGTCAGCGTCGCGCCGCCGGCCGACCGCGTCCACAACAGGGTCGGCGTGTTGTCGGCCTTGAACCCGATGCTGGAGACATTGATTTCGAGGCTCTTGTTCGGATCGAACCCGACGATCATCTGGTCCGACGCGTTGAGTATGGTCGTGATCGACGAACTGGTAAGCGTCGGTTCGCGGGCAAGCAGGTCGCCCGATTGGTGGACGTAACGCAGGAACTGGTCCTCCGTGGCGTGCTCGACATAGACTTCGGCCAGGCCGAAGGCGAGCACCAGCATGATTGGCGACAACAGGATGAACTCCATCGCCGCAACGCCGCGCCGGTCGCTGCCGAAGCGGCGGAGAAGAGCTGCGATGCGATGTCCCCCAAGCCTGCTCATGACGCCCTCAGAACGGCTCGTTCTTGAAGATGGAAAAGCCGACCACGATCACCGGGTCGCCATCGGGTTGCAGGATGTCCGCGAGGAACGGCGTGTAGAAATTGTGGATGGCCGACGCCCGCATGGCCGTGATCTTCGCCGAGCCGCCCGGCTGAAAAATGAAATTGGTCGGCTTGCCGTTCGCGTCGAACTTCGCGTTCGGAAAAACGACGTCGGCGACCGTGTTGAAGTACCGCACGTCCAGATAGACCTCGGCGCAATTGAAGAAGAGTGAGGCGTCGGAGCAGACGCCGGCGTCGAAATCCTGTTTGGGATGCGCGCTTTTCTGCAGTTCGCCGGTTTGAATGTTGCGGCCGGCCTGATGCAGGACGAATTTCAGGTGGCTCTGCTTGTAGTAGTAGATCGAGGTTTCGATGATCGCGAAGATGAGCAACAGGAAAACGGGCGTGATCAGGCCGAATTCCAGTGCAGTCGCGGCGTGCGTGTTCGTCCGGTACCCGCGGATTGCCTGGCGGGCACGGCGTAAAGTTTGCGCAAAGCCTGAACGGCGTTTCACGCGCTTGATGTTCATCGGTCACGGCGTCCATTTACGGAGCCGTTTCTATCAGCGCTTGATTGGCGCCCGGTTCACGCGCCCGGGGTCATTTTCAACGGCGGATTTACCGCTCGTTAGCCATGGGTTTGCGCGCGAGAAGTCGAACGCCACGCGCGACGGCTTCCCTTTGGGCTGGAAAGGTTCTAATTCGGCCAGCGCGCGTGACGCAAACGGGATAGAACTTTTGGCCATTCGGGTACTGGACAAGCTGGCGGATATCACCGGCGAGTATGATGCGATTTTTTGCGACGTCTGGGGCGTGCTGCACAATGGCGTGCGGTCGTGGACGCCCGCATGGAAGGCGCTTGCGGCGGAACGCGAAAAGGGCAAGGCGGTCGTGCTGATCACCAACGCCCCGCGCCCGAAAGGGCCGGTCTCGGAACAACTCGCGACCCTCGGCGTGCCGGGGGAAGCCTATGACGACATCGTCACATCGGGCGATGTCACGCGGGCGCTGATCGGCGAGAACGCGCGGATGATCTTTCACATCGGCCCCGACCGCGACATGTCGCTCTATGACGGGCTCGACGTCGAGCCGGTCGAGGAGCGCGAGGCCGCGGCCGTTGTGTGCACCGGTTTCTTCGACGACGAAACGGAAACGCCGAAGGACTATCACGAGATGTTGCAGCGCCTCCGGGCCCGCAACCTGCCTTTCATCTGCGCCAATCCCGACATCGTCGTGGAGCGCGGTGACCGGCTGGTCTATTGCGCCGGCGCGCTGGCCAAGGATTTCGGCCTGATGGGCGGCCGCACACTGATCGCGGGCAAGCCGCACGCGCCGATTTATCGCGAGGCGATGGCCCGCGCCGCCGCTGCGCTGGGCCGTGAGGTCGAGCCGTCGCGGGTGCTCGCAATCGGCGACGGCATGACCACGGACGTCAAGGGCGCGATGGATTTCGGGTTGGACCTGCTGTTTATCTCCGACGGCATCCATGCGCGCGAATATGGCACGCCTGGCAATCCGGACCCGCAGCGCCTCGCCTACCATCTCAACGGTTTCGGCGCACACCCGGTCGCCACGATGACCAAACTGGCCTGAACGGAGCGGCATGTGACGTTTCGGTTCACCTCTTCGAAGGAGCTTCCGGCGGCGCTGCATGGCAGTGTCGTTGCGATCGGCAATTTTGACGGCGTCCATCGCGGTCATCAGTCCGTGCTCGAAACCGCGCTGGGCTTTGCCCGCGATCATGGCTGTCCCGCTCTCGTGCTGACCTTCGAGCCCCATCCACGGCAGCTTTTCCAGCCGGACCGGCCGCTGTTTCGCATCACGCCCGCGCCGATGAAGGCGGACATTTTGCGCGAACTGGGTTTCGACGGCGTGATCGAAATGCCGTTCACCAAGGAGTTCGCGCGGCTGACCGCCGACGAGTTCGTCGATGGCGTCTTGCTGGCGGATCTCGCCGTCCGCCAGGTCGTTACTGGTTTCGACTTCCATTTCGGGCGCAACCGCCAGGGCGGACCGGCCTTCCTGATGGAGGCGGGCGAGACACGCGGTTTCCACGTGACCCTGGTCGATGCCTACCGGGACGCAAACGCGGAAGTCGTCTCGTCGAGCCGGGTGCGCGAGAAGCTCCAGCAAGGCGATATTTCCGGTGCGAACGGACTTCTCGGCTACCATTACCGCATCGAGGCGGAGGTCGTGCGCGGCAAGCAATTGGGGCGCACGCTGGGCTATCCGACAGCCAATATGGTTCTGGCCGGCGACGCGGCGCTGCGACACGGCATATACGCCGTGCGCTTCATGCGCGGGGACGGACGCATTCATGACGGGGTCGCCAGTTTCGGCCGCCGCCCGACGGTTGAATCCGACGGCGAAGCGCTTCTCGAAACATTCGTGTTCGACTTCAACGAACAGATCTATGGCGAGACCTGCACGGTGGCTTTCTGCGCTTTCCTGCGCGGAGAGGAGAAGTTCGATACGATCGATGCGTTGACGGTCCAGATGAGAAAAGACGAGGAAGCCGCGCGCTCGATCCTCTCTGCTCTCGAGCCGATCGGCCCCCTCGACGCCGCCCTTACCTTCGACGCCCCGGAAAACTGATCATGGCGCGACGCACCATACTCGTGACCGGCGCGACGGACGGTATCGGCTTGGCGCTCGTGCGGCGGCTTGCCGGCCGTCATGACGTGATCGCGACCGGCCGCCGCGAACCGGGCAAGGTGCGCGACCTGTTTCCCGAAAGCGTGCATTATGTGCGCGCCGACCAGAGCGACCCGAAGGCTGCCGCGCAGGCGCTTGGCAGGGGGCTGCTGGAGCATAACGTGACGAAGCTCGATCACGTGGTGCTGAACGCGGCCACGGGCCATGCATCCGTTCCACAAGACGAGACACCGGACACGCTGCGCGACACGCTGGACGTCAATCTCGCCGGCACGCTGGCCATGGCGCATATCCTCTATTCGTGGCTCAGGCGCGGCAATGGCCAGCTGACGCTGATCGGGTCCACCGCGCGCAAGGGCGCGCCGCAATTCGCCTGCTACGCGGCCTCCAAGGCCGGACTGCACGGGCTGGCCCGGGCACTGGAAGAAGAATGGCGCGGAACGGTCCGCGTCGTGATTCTGCATCCCGGCCCGACCATGACCGGCATGCAGGAAAAGGTCGGCCTCAAGCTTGGCTGGGCGCACAAATGGTTCATCCGCCCGGACGACATGGCGGCGATGATCGAGGCTGCGATCCGTGCCGGAAAGACGCCGCGCACCCTTTCTTTTGTGCAATATCTGTCGGGCGCAGCGGTGCTGGGAAGGACGATCCGTTGACCGCGACCGGAAAAGCGCTGGTGACCGGCGGCAATGCCGGGCTCGGACGGGCGTTCTGCGCTGCCCTTTGCGACGAGGGCTACGCGGTAACGACTCTCGACCAGACCGCCCCCGACGGCTTTGTGCCCTGGACCCATCGCATGTGCGACCTGTCGGACCATGCGAAACTCGACGCAGCGATCGTCAATCTTGCCGCCGTGGGCCCATTCGACATCGTTGTGCTGAATGCCGGGATTTCCGCGACCGGGCGCTTCCAGGCGATTCCGCTCGACGCGCATCTGAAACTGCTGTCAGTCAACACCGAGGCGCCGCTGGTGCTGTGCGCCGGTCTTGCCGCGCGGGGCGCGCTGGCGCCGGGTGGCCGGGTGATCTTCGTTTCATCGCTTTCGCACTGGACCGGCTATCCGGGGGCCGCCAGCTATGCGGCATCCAAGGATGCGATCGCGGCCTATGCCAAATCGATCCGCAAACCGTTCCGCAAGGCGTTCGGCGTGCGCGTTTCATGCGCTTTTCCAGGCCCGCTGCGCACCCGGCATGCCGCCCGGCACGCACCGAAGGGCGCCAGCGCCGCACATCGCATGGAACCGGATTTGGCGGCGGGACTGATCCTGAAAAGCGCAAAGCGCGGTTTCGCGACGATCCTGCCCGGCAACCGGGCAAAGATGGCTGCGCTGGCCGGGTGGCTGTTGCCGCGCGCCGTCACGCGGTTCATGGGGCGGACGGTCTTTCGCAAGCTGGATCGCGAGGTGTGGTGATTTGGCTCTTTATTCGCGCCGGTGCTGTTGCTAAAAGCCGCGCCATGACCACGGCCCGTTTCGCCATCATCCGAATTATTGGCCCGGCCTGCCGCTGACACGCGCCGCAGGACCGGGAAGCCGCGCAATTTTTTCGCGCACCCCTAGCCTTTTTCCGCTAATGACCGCTGCAATCTCTCCGCGCAGCATGAAACGAATGCAAACGAATGACCGATTCCGCCGATAACCAGACGCTGGACTATTCCAAGACACTCAACCTGCCGCAGACCGATTTCCCGATGCGCGCCGGCCTCCCCAAGAAGGAGCCGGAACTCGTCGCGCGTTGGCAGGAAATGGACCTCTACAGGAAGCTGCGCGAGGACGCCAAAGACCGCCCGCGCTACGTGCTTCACGACGGCCCGCCCTATGCCAACGGCAACATCCATATCGGGCATGCGCTAAACAAGATCCTGAAGGACGTCATCACGCGCTCGTTCCAGATGCGCGGCTATGATTCCAACTACGTGCCGGGCTGGGACTGCCACGGCCTGCCGATCGAGTGGAAGATCGAGGAGCAGTATCGCGCCAAGGGCAAGAACAAGGACGAGGTGCCGGTCAATGAGTTCCGCAAGGAATGCCGAGACTTCGCCGACCACTGGATCAAGGTCCAGTCGGAGGAGTTCAAGCGCCTCGGTATCGAGGGCGACTTCGATAATCCCTATACGACGATGAATTTCCACGCGGAGAGCCGCATCGCCGGCGAACTGCTGAAATTCGCCATGTCCGGCCAGCTCTATCGCGGCTCGAAGCCGGTTATGTGGTCGGTCGTCGAGCGCACCGCGCTGGCCGAGGCCGAGGTCGAGTATCAGGAGTATGAGTCCGACACGATCTGGGTGAAGTTCCCGGTGATCGGCGTACACAACAAGTCGAAGCCGAACCAGGACGATATGATCCTGGAGGTGCCGACTTCGATCCTCATCTGGACGACGACGCCATGGACGATCCCCGGTAACCGCGCCATCGCCTACTCGTCCCGTATCGACTACGCCCTGTTTGAGATCACCGAGGCCGAAAACGATTTTGGACCGCAGCCAGGCGAGCGGATAATTGTCGCAAGGGCGTTGGCGCAATCTTGTGCGGACAAAGCCAAGGTGAAGCTGCAGGAAATTGCGCCGGTAAATCCGATAGAACTTGCGTCGTTTACATGCGCACATCCGCTGAAGGGCTACGGCGGCGGCTACGACTTCGATGTCCCCCTCATCGCTGGCGATCATGTCACCGACGATGCCGGTACGGGCTTTGTCCACACCGCGCCCGGCCACGGCCGCGAGGACTTTGACGCGTGGATGGACAATGCCCGCGATCTGGAAGCGCGCGGCATCTCGTCAGCCATCCCCTTCACGGTCGACGACGCCGGCTATTTCACCAAGGACGCGCCGGGCTTCGGGCCGGATCGCGAGGGCGGGCCGGCGCGCGTCATCGACGACAAGGGCAAGAAGGGCGACGCCAACAAGGCCGTCATCGAGGCGTTGATCGCCGCCGAGCGGCTGTTTGCGCGCGGCCGGCTGAAGCACACCTATCCGCATAGCTGGCGCTCCAAGAAGCCGGTGATCTTCCGCAATACGCCGCAATGGTTCGTCCACATGGACATGGATCTCGGCGACGACACGACGCTGCGCTCGCGCGCGCTGAAGGCGATCGACGACACCCGCTTCGTGCCGGCGGCCGGCCAGACGCGTCTGCGCGCCATGATCGAGGACCGGCCCGACTGGGTTCTGTCGCGCCAGCGCGCCTGGGGCGTGCCGATCTGCGTCTTCGCCGACGAGGACGGCAACGTGTTGAAGGACGAGGCGGTCAACGCCCGCATCCTCGAAGCCTTCGAGGAAGAGGGCGCCGACGCATGGTTCGCGGAGGGCGCCAAGGAGCGCTTCCTCGGCAACGAACACGATCCGGCGAAATGGACACAGGTCACCGACATTCTCGATGTCTGGTTCGATTCCGGCTCAACCCACGCCTTCACGCTTGAAGACCGTCCCGACCTGAAATGGCCGGCCGACGTCTATCTGGAAGGCTCCGATCAGCATCGCGGCTGGTTCCATTCCTCGCTGCTGGAAAGCTGCGGCACCCGCGGTCGCGCACCTTACGACACCGTCATCACCCATGGTTTCACCATGGCCGAGGACGGCAAGAAGATGTCGAAATCGCTCGGCAACAACGTCACGCCGCAAGACGTGATGAAGGATTCCGGCGCCGATATCCTGCGCCTCTGGGTGATGAACACCGACTACTGGGAAGACCAGCGCCTCGGCAAGGCGATCCTGCAGACGAATATCGACGCCTATCGCAAGATGCGCAACACGATCCGCTGGATGCTCGGCACGCTCGCCCACGACGAGGGCGAGAGCGTCGAATATGCCGACATGCCGGAACTGGAGAAATATATTCTGCATCGGCTCTGGGAGCTCGATAACGTCGTCAACAATGGCTACGAGGCCTTCGACTTCAAGAAGATCTCGCGCCAGGTCCACGACTTCATGGTGCTCGAACTGTCGGCCTTCTATTTCGACATCCGCAAGGACGCGCTCTACTGCGATGCGCCGTCGAGCAAGCGCCGCAAGGCCGCGTTGCAGGTCGTCCATCATATCTTCGACCGGGTGGTGACCTGGCTTGCGCCGATGTTGCCTTTCACGATGGAGGAAGCGTGGCTGTCGCGCTATCCCGACGCCGTGTCGGTGCATTTGGAGCAGTTCCGCAAATGCCCGCCGGAATGGCGTAATGACGATCTTGCATCCAAGTGGAAGAAGGTTCGCCAGGTGCGCCGGACGGTAACCGGCGCGCTGGAGATCGAGCGAAAGGAAAAGCGCATCGGCTCCTCTCTCGAAGCCGCACCTTTCGTCCATGTGACCGACGATGCGCTGCGCGCGGCGATCGAGGATGTCGACATGGCCGAAATCAGCATCACGTCCGGCATCTCGGTTTCGCCGAAGCCGGGTCCGGACGAGGCTTTCACGATTCCCGAGGTTCCGGGGGTCGCGGTGGTTCCCGCGCTTGCCAAGGGCACGAAATGCGCCCGTTCATGGCGCGTGACGCAGGATGTCGGCTCCGACCCGGAATTCCCGGATGTGTCGGCGCGCGATGCGGCGGCGCTGCAGGAGCTCAAGGCGCTCGGAAAGCTGTGACGTGCATTGGCGATGGGTGTGGCCGAAGGGCCGCACTCATTGCCGATTTCGTTGTTTTTCGGTAGACCACCATCAATTCGCCGGATTTACCGGTCAGCGCGGAAGCTGAATTCGACGAGACGCTTTCGACCAGGGGAATGGCAGAGCAGTGATGACAGACAGGAAATACCCTGTGCGGATAGCCGCCTTTGGAACGCTTGGAGCGGGAGTTATTGCGCTTACGGGCTGCATGGGACCGACCTACGGGACCGACAAACCGGCGACTGCGCAGTTTCTCGACGACCTTTCCAGTTCGGTGAAGCTGAGCCGTGGCCAGCGCACCGTGATCGACTACAAGCCGCGTCCCGGCCTCGTCGAGCCGACCGACGCCTCGACCCTTCCGCCGCCTCAGACGAATATCGCCGAAGCATCGCCAGAATGGCCGGAATCGCCGGAAGAACGTCTTGCACGGATCCGCAAGGAAGTGGACGAGGGACGGTATCTGCCGAACCTTTCCAATACGAACGACCCGGACAAGCCGCTGCAGACCAATGTTCACCAGCGCGCCGCCGGCGCGCAGCGCGTCTATCTGACCGATCCGCCGTCGGAATACCGCCAGCCGGCGGAAACCGCGCCTTACGGTGAACTCGGCGAAACCGAGGCGACCAAGGAGCGTCGCCGCAAGAAGGCTGCGAAGGCCGGCGAAAACGGTGGCGGATGGCGCCGGTTCGTTCCCTGGCTCTAGGGGCCTAGCCGCGCCTTGCGGCAAAAAAGGATTTGAGCAGCCGCGACGCCTCGCCGTCTCCGATGTGCGGATAGATATCAGGCGCATGGTGGCAGGTCGGGCTTGAAAAGAAGCGCACTCCGGAAATCACGGCACCGCCCTTCGCGTCCTCGGCAGCGAAATAAAGTCGACGGATGCGCGCAAACGAAATGGCGGCGGCACACATCGTGCAGGGCTCGAGCGTCACGTAGAGATCGCAGCCCTCGAGCCGCTCCTGTTCGAGATTTCCGCAGGCCTCGCGTAGGGCCAGCAGTTCCGCGTGAGCCGTCGGATCGTTGAATTCGCGGGTCCGGTTTCCCGCCGAACCGACGACCGCTGCGTCGCGAACCACGACAGCGCCCACCGGCACTTCACCGCGCTCGCCGGCCGCGACGGCCTCGCGAATCGCCAGTTCCATGAAGCTCGGGGATTTCGCTCCCGCCGGTGTCTCGGACACAATTTCTCTCGCAACTCCGGCCCCTGCCTGATAGGGAGCCGTCGAACGAAGGCAAACAGCAAATGACGAATGAAGACAAGCCCCGCGGCCGTTCCGGAAAACCCGGCCCGGGTGGTGGCCCCCGAAGCGGAAAGCCCGGAGCGAAAGGCGATGCCGGCAAAACCGGCGCGCCGCGCTCGCGCGGCTTCAAGGATCGGACCGGCCAGGACGGCGGAGCCGGCGAGGGCAAAAGGGACGGCTTGCGGTCTCGCGGGTTCAAGGATGGGCCCGGCGGCGGCAAACCGGCCGGCAAGTCGCGCGGCTTCAAAGATCGCCCGGACGGCACCGCGCCTTCGCGCGCTGGCGGCGATCGCCCGCGCCCCTTCCGGGAGCGGCCTCGCCCCGACGGCGACGGCAAGCCGCGTGGATTTTCAAAGAGAGACGACCGTGATCGGCCCCCGCGCCGGGAGCATGCCGCGGGAGAGGGCACGGAGCGTCACGACGACCGCGCGCCGGAGGCAGACGTGCCGGCGGAGGCCGAACCCGAACGGATTGCGAAATATCTCGCACGCGCCGGCGTCGCCTCGCGCCGGGATGCCGAGCGCATCATCGAATCCGGCCGCGTCACGCTGAACGGGACAAAGCTGGTCTCACCGGCGGTAAACGTCAACCCCAACGACGTTATTCTCCTCGATGGCGAGCCTATCCCGGAGATCGAGCGCACGCGGCTCTGGCTCTATCACAAACCGGCCGGTCTCGTGACGACCAACCGCGATCCGGAAGGCCGCCCGACCGTTTTCGAGAACCTGCCGAAAGACATGCCGCGCGTTCTTTCGGTCGGCCGTCTCGACATCAACACCGAGGGGCTGCTGCTGCTCACAAACGATGGCGGCCTGTCGCGCATGCTCGAATTGCCGCAGACCGGCTGGCTGCGCCGCTACCGTGTACGCGCGCATGGCAAGGTCGATCAGAAGCGGCTCGATGAACTCAAGAACGGCATCGCAGTCGATGGCGTTTTCTACGGCGCGGTCGAGGCCGAACTCGAGCGCGAGCAAGGCTCCAATGTCTGGCTGACCGTCGGTCTGCGCGAGGGAAAGAACCGCGAGGTCAAGAACATCCTCGGCGCGCTCGGTCTCGACGTGAACCGCCTGATCCGCATTTCTTTCGGACCGTTCCAGCTCGGCGATCTGCCGGAAGGTGCGGTGATGGAAATTCGGGGACGCACGCTGCGCGACCAGTTGGGCGACCGGCTGATCGCCGATGCCGGGGCCAATTTCGACGCACCGGTGCGCAAGCCGTTCTCCAACAAGCCCGTTCGCGACGATGAGGGCGAGACACGGCTTGTGAAAGTGAAGAAGCGCGGCGATTGGGTCAGCGCGGATCCGGAGAGCGGCAAACCGCGTCGCGGCAAGGGCATGGGACGCGACGAGGCCCTGTCGCGCCTGGAGACCAGCCGGCCGCAGCGTGGCAAGGGACCATCCTCGCCGCGCGGTGAAACCGACAAGCAACGCCACGGGCGGGCATCCAATGTCTGGATGGCGCCGGGCGCGCGTCCGCAGGGACGCAAGGCAAAGCCGGAACAAGGCGGAGCACCTGAAACAAAGCGAACCGGTGGTCCGGAGCGGCGGGGCGACAAATCGCCTGCGTCCGGAAAACCGGGCGCGGGCGGTCGGCCTTCATCCGGTGCCGGTCCGCGCCGGCCGGGAAAGCCGCGCGGTCCGGGGAAATAGACCGCGATGCGGATCGTCGGTGGGAACTTTCGCGGCCGGGCGCTCGCCTCTCCGAAGGCGGGGTCGGCCTCGATCCGGCCGACGACGGACCGCACCCGCGAAAGCCTTTTCA
This sequence comes from Oricola indica, assembly GCF_965227485.1. NCBI lineage: Bacteria > Pseudomonadati > Pseudomonadota > Alphaproteobacteria > Hyphomicrobiales > Ahrensiaceae > Oricola > Oricola indica. Next base: position 4,326,602 of record NZ_OZ245747.1, on the reverse strand, counting down.
ACATCATCACGCATGGCTGGCCGGAGAAACTGGACGAGACCCGCATTCTCGACCTCTTCGCCGGCACCGGCGCGGTCGGTTTCGAGGCCCTGTCGCGCGGCGCCGCCACGGCTCTTTTCATCGAGCAATCGGCGGAAGGGCGCGGCCTTATCCGTGCCAATATCGAGGCGTTGGGTTTGCAGGGACGCACGAAGCTGTTTCGAAGGGACGCGACGCGAATGGGCGAGATCGGCACGATGGAGCCTTTCGATTTCGTTTTCGCCGACCCGCCCTACGGCAAGGGGCTGGCCGAACGCGCGCTCGCTTCCCTGCATGATGGCGGTTGGCTGAAGCCGGGCGCGCTGGTGGTGGTGGAGGAAGCGGCGAACGCCGTTTTCACCGCGCCACAAGGCTTTTCCCTTGCCGATACGCGCGATTTCGGCGACACCCGTATGTATTTCATGGTTGGCGAAAGCGATGAAGAAACCGGCTAGCAACGACCAGATGCCCGAGAGGCGCGCCTCCGGCGATCCGACGGTCGCGATTGCATTTGGCGGGGGCGGCGCGCGGGGCTTGGCTCATATCCATGTCATTCGCGCGCTTGACGAGATGGGCATTCGGCCGGTCGCGATCAGCGGCGCGTCGATCGGCGCGATCATGGGCGCGGCCATGTCGAGCGGGATGTCCGGCGACGACATCAAGGAATATGCGCTCGGCATGTTGACCAGCCGCGCCGATGTTCTGGCGCGCATCTGGCGGCTGCGCCCCGCCAGTCTTTCCGACATGGTCGATCGCGGTTTCCGGATCGGCCAGTTCGACGTCCAGCGTATCGTCCAGAACTTCATGCCCGAAACCATCCCACATGATTTCGCAGCGCTCGGCATTCCTCTTTCGGTGATCGCGACCGATTATTACGGCCATCACGAGACGGTCTTCGCAGAGGGCGAATTGTGGTCGGCGCTGGCCGCTTCGGCGGCGATACCCGCGCTGTTTCGCCCGGTGCGCCGGGACGGCCGCATTTTCATCGATGGCGGCATCTTCAACCCGCTTCCCTACGATCATATCCTTGGCAAGGCCGACATCGTGGTCGGGATCGATGTCGTCGGCACGCCCCGCGGCGACCCCCGCCGTGTGCCCAAGCCGATCGACAGTCTCTACGGCACGTCGCAGCTCATGATGCGGTCGATCCTGAAGCTCAAATTGAAGCTGCAACCGCCGGACGTCTTCATACAGCCGCCCGTTTCCGATTACCGTGTCATGGATTTCCTCAAGGCGAAGCAGATCATCGGCGCGACCGCGCCTGTTCAGGACGAGGTCAAGCGCAAGCTCGAAAGCGCCATGGAGGCCATCGCCAAAGAAACGGCCTGATCAGCCGAGCGTCGCCGCCTTGCCGGTGGAGAACGGCGAATTCGCGGTTGGCGGCGGTCCGGGCAGCCGGTCGTGGCCGGGCCCGTCTCGATCCTCGATGGACGCGACGACCCTGAAACACAGGAAGACCGACGCGATGCCGAAAACGACCGCGCCAAGCGCCCACCCGGCGATGACGCCGGTCGCGCCGTACCAGTGCGCGCCGAGCCAGACAAAGGGTATGACGCCCAATGTCGAGCGCCCCCAGTTGAGGATCGTCGAATAGAAGGGGAAACCGAGATTGTTGAACGCCGCATTGGCGACGAAGAGTGCGCCGTTGAACAGGAAGCTCGCGCTGGCGAAGAGGCAGAAAAAGACAACCAGATCGTATGCCTCGCCCTCCGCGCGGAAAATCCCGGCGATGTCGCCGGCGAACAACGCCAGCAGGCCCCAGACGACGAGGACATAGAGCGTCGTGAAGATCAGCGCGTCGCGCATGGTCTCGAATAGGCGATGATAGAGCTTCGCACCGTAATTCTGACCGAGAATCGGCCCGACCGCGCCCGACAGCGAAAAGATCACGCCAAAGGCCACCGGGATAAGCCGCCCGATGATTGCCCAGCCGGCGACGGCGCCGTCGCCGAAGGCGGCGATCTGCGCCGTCACATAGGCATTGCCGACCGGTGTGGCGATTTGCGTCATCACCGCCGGCCCGCCGATCGCGAAGAAGGGCCGGAATGCCGCGCCGAGCGCGGCGATGTCCGGCATCCTGACCAGCCGGTGGACGATCGCCGCGCCGTGCAGCCCGACCAGGAGAAGGGCGAGGCGCGACAGGAGCGTCGATACGGCAGCGCCGGTGATACCGAGATCGAAACCGAAAATCAGGATCGGATCGAGGATAGCCGCCGCGACCCCGCCGGCCAGCGTGACATACATCGCGCGCCGGGCATCGCCGACGCCGCGCAAGATGCCGGTCGTGCACATGCCGACCGCCACGAGCGGCGTGGAGGGAAACACGATGCGCAGGAAACCGTCGGCGAGCTGTTTCGTCTCGCCGCGCGCCCCTAGCATGCCCAGCAGTTCCGGAATGAATATCCAGGCAAGCGCGGCGATCGCCGTCATTGCTATGGCCATGTAGACGATCGCGGCGCCGCCGGATTTCGCGGCCTGCTCGCGATCGCCCGCTCCCAGAGCCCGCGAGACCAAAGCGCCCGTCGCGATCGTGAAGCCGATGGCCACCGAGACGGTGAAGAACATCAACGTCCCCGCATAGCCGATGGCCGCCGCCAACTCGGCCTGGCCGAGCAGTGAGATGTAGAACAGGTTGAGCGCATCGACGGCAAAGACCGCGATCAGGCCGACGGAACCCGTCAGGGTCATCGTAACGACATGGCCCATCGTCGGGCCGGTCGTAAATTTGGCCCTGTCTTCGCCGGAAGCTGCCATGGGAAAATCCTAATGCGCGAAAACGGTTTCGAGAGAGGCAAAACCCTTGAACTCGAGCGCGTTGCCCGAAGGATCGCGAATGAACAATGTTGCCTGCTCACCCGGCTCGCCCGCAAAGCGAACCATGGGTTTGTGCAGCCAGTCTATCCCTTCGGCGGCTTCCAGGCGTTCCGCAAGCATTTTCCAGTCATGCATGGGAAGCACGACGCCGAAATGCGGGATCGGGACCGCCTTGCCATCGACGGCGCCGCTCGAGCCGTTTCCTTGCGGGGCCGTGCGCAGATGCGCAGACATCTGATGGCCGAACAGGCTGAAATCCACCCAGCTGTCCGAGGCGCGTCCGGGCTCGCAACCGAGGACGTCGCAATAGAAATGGCGCGTGGCCTCGAGGTCGTCGACCGGGAAGGCGAGGTGGAAAGGCGTCAATGTCATGAATTCTCCTCCTCGACGCCCGTCCGCTCGTTGTCGGTCGCGTCGATGACTTTCGATTCGCGGCGCGGTTTCGTGAGCGGTTCGGGCGTCACCGGTCGCGTGTGTATCATGTGGCGACCGGCATAGAAGCCCTGTGATTGCTGGATGAGGAGACGCTCTGCGTCGCGTTTTTCCACATCCTCGGCGATTTCGCTCGAAAGCTGCTGTGTCGTGCCGAGCGCTTCCAGCGTGCGCTGCCCGAATTCCAGCCCCGATTTGAAGGTCTCGCGCATCTCGTATTCCACGCCGCGCGCGCGAAGCTCGAGTGTGTGGGTGCGGTCGTAGGATCGCACATAGAGCTTGACGTCCGGATATTCGGATTGGACCAGATCGACGATCCGGTCGGTGATTTCCTTCTTCTGCGTGCAGACGGCCACGATCTTGGCGCGCTTGATACCGGCCGCCTCGAGAACGTCCTTGCGGGTGCCGTCCCCGAAATAGATCCGGAAACCGAATTTCTGCGCAGAGCGGACCCGGTCGGCGGAGTGATCGATGATGGTGACGTCCGAGCCGCCCGCGAGCAGGATCTGCGATGCGATCTGGCCGAAGCGCGAAAAGCCGACCATCAGAACATCGGCGCCGGCGCCCTCGAAATCCTCGTCCATCTCCTCGTTGTCGTCCTCGCGCACGAGAAACCTGCCGAGCATGACACTGACGGGCGTGAGCGCCATGGAGAGTGTCACGATAGAGACGAGTTGCGAGGATGTCGCCGCATCGAGCACCTGCATGCCGACCGCCGCGGAAAACAGCACGAAACCGAACTCGCCGCCCTGCGGCAATGTCAGCGCCGTTCGAACGGAAACGTCGTGATCGGATCCGAACACGCGGCACAGCGCATAGATGATCGTTGCCTTCACGACCATCAGCACGGGGACGGCCAGAAGGATTGTCAGCCAGTTCTCGACGATAACGCTCAGGTCCAGCGACATGCCGATGGCCATGAAGAAGAGACCGAGCAGCAGTCCGCGAAACGGTTCGATATCGGCTTCGAGCTCATGACGGTAGGTTGATTCGGCCAGCATGACGCCGGCGATGAAGGCGCCCATCGCCATCGACAGCCCCGCGACCTGCATCAGCAGGGCGGACCCGATCACCACCAGCAATGCAGCGGCGATCATCGCTTCGCGCGCGCCGGATTTGGCGATGATCTGGAACAGCGGGTTGAGTATATAGCGGCCCGCGAAAACGAGCGCGGCAACCGCGATGATCGCAACGAGGAAATCGACGAGATTGTTGCCGCCGTTTTCCGCGGCGGCCGGCGCGAGAAACGGCAGCAGCGCCAGCAACGGGACGATGGCGAGATCCTGGAACAGCAGGATGCCGAAGGATTTTCGGCCATGCCGGCGATTGATCTCGCCGCGCTCCTCCAGGATCTGCAGCGCGAAGGCGGTCGATGACAGGGCCAGGCCGAAGCCGATCACGGCTGCGGCCCCAATGCCGATGCTGGGCAACGCCATGGCGAGCGCGGTCAGGGCCACGCCGGTCAGGAGCACCTGCGTCAGCCCCAGCCCGAAAATGTCGCGGCGCAGCGACCAGAGCCGTGCGGGCTTGAGCTCCAGGCCGATGATGAACAGCAGGAATACGACGCCCAGTTCGGCGACATGCAGAATTTCCTCGCCCTCGGTGATCATTCGCCCGATCGGGCCGATGACAAGGCCGGCGGCGAGATAGCCGAGCACCGTGCCGAGGCCGATGCGCTTGAACAGCGGAGCGGCCACCACGGCGCCGCCGAGAAGCATGACGGCTTCCATGTAGAGCTCCGGCGCTGCGCCTCCCGCCATGAATACTGCTCCCCTTTGGATCGGCCGAACCGTTGTCGCGACTTGATGCCGGGCGCGCCGGGCAATACATGACAGCCCAGCCCTTTCGGTATCGCGCCCTATCTAAGCGCTTTTTGCCGTCCAGCAAACCGGCCCGTCACTCGGAGATTCCATGACAGACGATACCCAGAACCTTATCGACCGCGCCGCCTCGCTTGTGGAGGCCGCCAAACGCGCGGGCGCGGACGCCGCCGACGCCGTTGTGGTGCGCTCGCGCTCGAAGAGCGTATCCGTACGCCTCGGCAAGGTGGAAGGCACGGACGCATCCGAAAGCGACGATTTTTCCCTGCGCGTCTTTGTCGGTTCGAAAGTGGCGAGTGTCTCCGCCAATATCGCGGGCGACGCCGACATGCTCGCCGAACGCGCGGTCGCCATGGCGAAAGTCTCTCCGGAAGACAAATTCAACACGCTTGCGCCCGAGGAACTGCTGGCGCGCGATATCCCCGATCTCGACCTTTATGACGAGACCGAAATCCCGGCCGAACGAATGACCGAAGACGCACTCGCGATGGAAGAGGCCGCGCGGGCGGTGCCGGGCGTGACGAATTCGTCGGGTGCGGGCGTGTCGGCCGGTTCCGGCGGGCTCGTTCTGGTGACCTCGCACGGATTTTCCGGCGCCTATCGCCGCTCCCGTTTTTCGCGCTCCGTCAGCGTGATCGCGGGTGAGGGAACCGGCATGGAGCGCGATTACGATTTTTCCTCGCGGATCTTCTTCTCCGACTTGCGGGCACCCGAGGAAATCGGCCGCGAAGCAGGTGAGCGGACCGCGCGGCGCGTCAATCCGCGAAAGGTGGAAACGCGCACGGTGACCTGCGTTTACGATCCGCGTGTGGCGCGCGGCATGCTCGGCCACCTCGCGGGCGCCATCGATGGCGCGTCCGTGGCGCGCAAGACCTCCTTCCTGAAGGACCGTATGGGACAGCAGGTGGCAAATCCGGCAATCACGGTGATCGACGAACCGATGCGCCGGCGCGGACAGGGGTCGCGACCCTTCGATGGCGAAGGCGTGCAGGGAGAGACGCTGACCATGATCGGTGAGGGCGTACTCAATCACTGGTTCCTCTCGACCTCGATTGCCAACGAACTGGGGCTGGTGACCAATGGGCGCGGCGCGCGGGCAGGCACCTCCGTCGCCGCGTCGTCGACCAACCTGTCTCTGGAGCCAGGCGACCAGTCGCCCGAAGAGATGATCCGCGCCGTCGGTGACGGGTTCTACGTTACGGAGGTCTTCGGCCAGGGCGTCAATATGGTGACCGGCGAGTACAGCCGCGGCGCATCGGGCTTCTGGATCGAGAACGGAGAGATCGCCTATCCCGTTTCCGAGGTAACCATCGCCTCGAACCTGAAAGACATCTTCATGCGCATGGTCCCGGCAAGCGATATCGACCGCAACTTCTCGACGGCCGCGCCGACGCTGGTCATCGAGGGCATGACGCTAGCCGGTCAATAGACGACGCAATGACCGAGAAGAGCACATCCGGCGAGGCCCGGCCGACGATCGAGCAGGATCTCGCCCTGATCCGCGATGCCGCCGAGAAGGCGGGGCAAATCGCCCTGTCCTATTTTCGCGGGCATCACGACATGGATGTGCGAATGAAGGATGGACGTTCGCCGGTCAGTGCTGGCGATCTCGCCGCAGACAGCTATCTGCGCGAAACCCTGTTGGCGGCGCGGCCGGATTATGGCTGGCTGTCGGAGGAAAGCGTCGATGTTTCGCGCACGAAGCGACTTACGGCGCCGCGCAGCTTCATCGTCGATCCGATCGACGGCACGCGTGCCTTTATCGACGGCCGCGACATATGGTGCGTCTCGATCGGCGTCGTCGAGGGGCATGTCCCGATTGCCGGCGTGCTGGAATGTCCGGCTCTGAAGACACGCTACTGGGCGTCCGCCGGCGGCGGAGCGTGGAAGGATGGCGACCGGCTGGCCGTCTCGACGCCCCGCCCGCGGCCGGTTGTTGCCGCGCCCGCCAAGGCCGGACCGCAACTCGAGCGGGCCTTTCCCGGCGGCTATGAGCGGCACGGGCACATTCCGTCGCTCGCCTATCGGCTTGCCATGGTCGCCGACGGATCGCTCGATGCCACACTGGTGAAGCCGAGAGCCCATGACTGGGATATCGCGGCGGCGATGCTGATTCTCGCCGAGGCCGGCGCACGGTTGACCGATTTCGATGGTGTGGATGTCAGGCTCAACGAGGATGACGTCGTCAAGCCGGAGATGATGGCTGGCCCGGCCGGGATGCTGGGGGCAATGTTCGGAGTTGTTACGGCGCAAGCATTCGGTTAAGCGTCCGGGTGACTTGGCAGGAATCTCATATCTGGAAGGTTATGCGGCAATGGCTGATAACACTGAGGACACTCAGTTGCTGCACCTCGTGTTCGGCGGCGAACTGGAATCCCTGGAAACCACGCGTTTCCGCGATTTGAACGACCTCGACATCGTCGGTATCTATCCCAACTACAAGACCGCGCAGGCCGCGTGGAAAGCAAAGGCGCAGCAGACGGTGGACAACGCCCACATGCGCTACTTTGTCGTCCATCTCCATCGCCTGCTCGATCCCGAAAAAGACACATAAGGCTGGTTTGTCGAAGGTGGCGCGTCTGGGGAACTGTCCGCAAGCGCAGCCCCATGCGAACCTCATTCGGCATTTGCCTATCGGACCCGTAATCGGCGGAACATGACGAACAGTGAAATAACCGTGGGGAGAAAAGGGCGGTCAAAGCGCAGACCGTTCAAGCGTCTCCGGGTCATGTTACGCAAGATATTCGCGAAAACGCCTTTTCTCGTGCCGTCGGCCGCTTACCTGATCGAGCATTACATACGGTTTGTTTATCGCACCAATCCGCTGATCGAGTTCGATACGGACAAGGCGGACCGAATTCTCGCTGAGGAAGGGCCGCTGATCGTGACGTGCTGGCACGGCCAGCATCTCATGATGCCGCTTTTCAGGCGCAACGGGCACCCTTCCGTGGCCATGGTCTCGCGCAGCCGCGACGCGGAGCTGAACGCGCGGGTCGTTGAACGCATGGGTCTTCAGACAGTGCGGGCCTCCGGTGGAAGGAAACCCAAGCTTGCCGTCAAGAAAGGCGCCGTGAGCGGTATCCTCGCACTGCGCAATTATCTGAAGGCGGGAAAGTCTGTTTTCATGATGGCGGACATACCGCATGGCGTGCCGCGTCAGGCGGGGATGGGAATCGTCTCGATCGCCCGTATTTCGGGTGTGCCGATCGTGCCGGTCGCCTATGCAACGTCGCGTCGTCATGTCCTGGAAAAAACATGGGACAAAACGGTGATCAATCTGCCCTTCGGACAAGCGGCATTCTGCTTCGGCGATCCGATCCATGTGCCGTCCGATGCGGATGACGCTGCGATGGAAGCCGCACGCTTGTCCCTGGAGGAGTCGCTGAACAGCGTCCAGGACAAGGCATATGCCTTCGTGGATGGCGCGGCATGAGCGAGTTGTGGGCCAGAACCGCGCTACAGACCTATCGCTGGCTGGGTGCTGCGCTTTATCCGCTGATGGGGACCTATGTCGCCGTCCGTATCACGCGGGGCAAGGAAGAGCGCGGCCGTCGGCGGGAGCGCTACGGCCGCAGCACGATCGACCGTCCCGATGGGCCGCTGATCTGGATCCATGCCGCAAGCGTCGGCGAGACAGGCGCTGTTTCCGCCCTTATCCAGCGCATCCGCGACCTCGATATTCGCGTGATCCTGACCACCGGAACTGTCACCTCTGCCAATTTCGCGCGTGAACGCCTTGGTGAAGACCTTCTGCACCAATATGTGCCGCTCGATATCAAGCCCGCGGTGAGCCGGTTTCTCAACCACTGGAAGCCGGACCTTGCGATTTTTGCCGAATCCGAGATCTGGCCGATGACGATCCTCGAACTTGGCGCACGGCGCATTCCGCAGATCCTGATCAATGGCCGCATGTCGGACCGTTCCTTCAAGCGCTGGTCGCATCGTCTCGCGCTCGCCGAATCCCTCTTCGAGAACCTTTCCCACGTCGCCGCGCAGAGCGAAGTCGACGGTGAACGGTTCCGGGCGCTTGGCGCCAGACCCGTGACCGTCACCGGTAATCTGAAGGCCGATGTCGCGATACCTCCGGTCGATCAGGCCGAATTGCGACGATTGTCCGCGGCGATCGGCGAACGCTCGCGTTGGGCGGCGATTTCGACCCATGACGGCGAAGAGCTTGTCGCCGCCCGTGTCCACAAGGCGTTGAAGAAATACCGGCCCGGATTGCTGACCATCGTGGTGCCGCGCCACCCCGACAGGGCCGGTGCCCTCAGGAAGATGTTCGAGGAACGAGGCCTGTCGGTGGCGAGCAGAAGCAACGGCGAAGCACCGACGCCGCAGACCGATATCTTCCTTGGAGACACGATTGGCGAAATGGGCCTCTATCTTCGGCTCACCGATATAGCCTTCGTCGGCAAGTCGCTCGTCGGTCATGGCGGCCAGAACCCGCTGGAACCGGCGATGCTCGGCACTGCGATCCTGAGCGGGCCCAACGTGTCCGCCTTCGTCGAGGCCTATGACCGCCTGACGGAAGCGCGCGCTGCGCGGATGGTCGAAGACGAGGCGACGCTGGCGAAAACCGTTCACCACCTGATGTCGCAACCCAAGGTGTGCGATGCGATGGCGCGGGCCGGCATGCGCGTTGTCACCGATATGGGGGGCGCGCTGGAGCGGACCTGGAGTGCGCTCGATCCCTATATCCATCCGCTGCGCGTCCAGGCGGCGCTGCACGGAAACGGGCCTGAAGCCCACCCGGCGTCGGGTGGTCGGGGCGCCGGTCATGCCGGGAGGCGTGCACTTGGCTGGAAGTGAAGCGCCGCCTTTCTGGTTTCGCGAGAAAGGGTGGGCTGCGTATTGCCTTGCCCCGGTGAGCTGGGCCTATGGCGCGGTGGCCCGCTGGCGCATGGATAATGCCCGCCCGCGTCAGGTCATGGCGCCGGTTTTGTGCATCGGCAATCTCACGGTTGGCGGATCGGGCAAGACACCGACGGCGATCGCCGTCGCGAAGGCCGTCCGCGAGGCGGGCTACACGCCGGGCTTTCTCACGCGCGGATATGGCGGATCGCATGTCGGCCCGCATCTCGTCGACCCCGATGCCGATACCGCGCTTTCCGTCGGCGACGAAGCCTTGCTTCTTGCCAGGGTCGCGCCGACCGTGGTTGCGCGCAGACGCGCCGAGGGTGCTCAGGTCCTGATCGATGACGGAGCAGATTTCGTGATCATGGATGACGGTTTTCAAAGCCGCACCGTGCATTTCGACTACGCGCTGATCGTGATCGACGCCCGCCGCGGTATCGGAAACGGCTCCGTCATCCCCGCAGGTCCCTTGCGCGCTCCCATTATTGACCAGATGCGCCATGCCGACGGAGTCTTGCGGATCGGCGACGGCGAACGCGGCACCAGGGTCGTTCGCGCCGCCGCACGGGCCGGCAAGCCGATCCTGCGCGCCGACATCCGGCCCCGTGAGGTTGAGGGGCTCAGGGATGGGCCGCTGCTTGCGTTCTCGGGAATCGGTGAACCGGCGAAATTCTTCGACACGCTGGTGGCCGCCGGCTGCGATGTCGCCTCGCGGCGCGCTTTCGGGGATCACCATGTCTTCACGGATGGGGATGCGACCGAATTGCTGGACCGGGCGCGGACCGAAAACCTGACGCTTGTCACCACCGAGAAGGACGCTGTCCGGCTCAGCCGTTTCGGTGGACCGATCGCCGAACTGCGCGAGGCAACCCGCGTTCTGCCGGTCGATCTCGTTTTCGACAACAGGCTGACGCTCGACACGCTGATAAAGGACGTCGCCGCCCGCTACCACAGGCGCAGGATCGGCCGTTAGCCGGTCAGCCGCGGTTCATGAATTCCAGTTCACGCTTCAGCGACGTCTCGACATCGACATAAGGCTCCTGGCGCGCCACGCTCCAGTATTTCAGCTCGTCGAGCGGAATCGGCTTGCCGGTGACCGTGCAGCGCACGAATGCCCCCGGTGCGAGGACCTGATAATCCGCGTCGAGGTAGCGAATCTTTGCTTCCGACGCATTGGCCATATCGAAAATATTCATACCCCCTTAGCGCCATAAAATGGCGTCCGCGTCAACGTCTGCGGCCTCAGCGGCGCCCGAACAGTCGCTCTATGTCCGACAGTTTCAACTCGATGAAGGTCGGACGACCGTGGTTGCAGGTGCCGGACCCCGGCGTCGCCTCCATCTGTCGCAGCAGCGCATTCATCTCCTCGGCGCGCAGCCGCCGCCCGGACCGGACCGAGCCGTGGCAAGCCATGGTCGAGGCGACTTTCTCGATATTGTCACGGATGCGAAGCGCATCGTTTCCGTCGGCGAGATCGTCGGCAAGATCGCGCAGAAGACCCTGCGCATCGACCTCGCCGAGCATTGCCGGCGTGGCCCGCACGGCGACCGCGCCGGGGCCGAAGCGTTCGATCTCGAGTCCGAACCGCGCGAGCGTCTCGCTCTCCGCGACGATCCGCTCGACATCCTCGACGGGCAGGTCGACGATGTCGGGTACGAGGAGCATCTGGGAGGGGAGGGTACGCGCGGCAAGCGCGTTCTTCAGCGCTTCGAAGACAAGCCTTTCATGCGCCGCATGCTGGTCGACGATAACCAGCGAGTCTCCCGTCTGCGCGACGATGTAGTTTTCGTGAATCTGCGCACGCGCGGCGCCGAGCGGGTGGCCGCCAAGGTCGGCCTCCTGCGCCGGAGGCGCTTCCGCGACGGCGGCCGAGGGCGTGAAGCCGGCAAAGCCCGATTGTCCGCTTTCCGCAAGGCCGTTCGTGAAGTCGAGCGGCGCGTTCACCGACGGTGTCGAGGCGGATGAGGCGCGCTGAGGTGGTCCGCCCGGGACAGACCCCGGCCGAAAGGCGGTCGTCATCGCGACGGCCGCCGAGGTGGAGGCGCGGATGCCTTCCTCCGCAAGCGCCCGCCGGATCGCCGAGATCATCAGCGCGCGGATCAAACCCGGATCCCGGAAGCGGACTTCCGCCTTGGCGGGATGGACATTGACATCGACCAGCCTTGGATCCGTATCGATAAAGATCGCACACACGGCATGACGATCGCGCGCCAGCATGTCCGAATAGGCACCGCGTAGCGCGCCGGACAGTTGCCTGTCGCGCACCGGGCGGCCATTGACATAGACGAACTGGTGCGAGGCAGACGCACGGTTGAAGGACGGCAGCCCCGCAAAGCCGGCGATCCTCACGTCCTCCTTCTCAGCGGCCAAAGCCACGGCGTTGTCGCGGAAATCGCGGCCGAGGATCTGGGCGATGCGGGCGATCAGGGCCTGTGAATCCGTTCCCGTCGCCGGCAGGTCGAGCGTGGACCGGTCGGAGCCGGCAAGCGTGAAGGAAACGCCCGGCCGCGACATGGCGATGCGCTTGACGGTTTCGGTGATGGCATTGGCTTCCGCGCGATCGGATTTCAGAAATTTCAGCCGCGCCGGTACGGTCCGGAACAGTGACGTGACCTCGACCATGGTGCCCGGATTGCCGGCCGCAGGCCGAGGTCCGGAGACCGCCCCGCCATCGACCGCGATCTCGAAAGCCTCGCCGCCGGCGCGCGGCCGTGAACGGATGACGAGACGCGACACCGAGCCGATGGAAGGCAGGGCCTCGCCGCGGAAACCGAGCGTCGAAATCGCATCGAGTTCGCGCTCGATCTTGGAGGTGCAATGGCGCGAGATGGCAAGGCCCAGATCCTCCGCATCCATGCCGGAACCGTTGTCGGTAACGCGTATCAATGACTTGCCGCCGGCGCCGGTCAGCACCTCGATACGATCCGCGCCTGCGTCCAGCGCGTTTTCGACAAGTTCCTTGACGACATTCGCCGGGCGTTCGATGACTTCGCCGGCCGCGATCTGGTTGACGACCGTATCGTCGAGGCGATGGATTCGGGATTGTGCCATGGTCCCGATCATAAACATGGCGCTTGAGGGACGAAACGCGGCTGCGTCTGTTTCAACCGAAGCTTTTCGCGCTTTCGAATCGTCCGCATCTTGAAGAATATATGCGGGAATTGGTATATAATGGATCTCAAAGGAGTACCCCGCTGATGAACACAATCCAGGCTTCCCTACCGGCCGGCATGCGTCAGGTCGGCAACGGTTTCTACGTCTCCGGGCAGATCGCACCGCAAAATGTCGAGGCGCTCGCCAAGGAAGGTTGTACGACCATCATCTGCAATCGCCCCGATAATGAAGGCTGGGGTCAGCCCGCCGCCGAGACGATCAGGGCGGAAGCCGATAAGCATGGCGTGAAATTCCATTACATTCCGGTCGGTCACGGTGGCGTCACCGCCGAGACCGTCGAGGCGATGCGCAAGGCGATTGCGGAAGCGGACGGAATTGTCTTGGCCTATTGCAGGTCCGGCGCGCGTTCGACGCAGCTCTACGCTTTCTCCCGACCCTGACAGGGCCGGTCAGGCTCCCGATGCGCGGGTAAATATACCGCCGCCAGCTAGCGCAAAGCGGTGCTGCCTTGTTAGAGACCGATTTACGGACGCGGTTTCGAACGGCAGGGACAAATGAACGGCATGGATTGGCGGCGAATGGTGATCGCGCTTGCCGCCGGACTCGGCGGTGCCGCCGTGGCCCAGCTTCTGGGGCTCGCCGCCGCCGCCCTGATCGGCTCCGCGCTCGCGGTCACGATCGTGGCGCTGCTGGGACTCAAACCGGACATTCCCAACCCGCTGCGCAACGTCGCATTTTGCGTGATCAGCGTCTCGCTGGGATCGGGCGTAACGCCCGACATCCTTGCGGAAATAAGCCACTGGCCGTTGAGCATCCTCTTGCTGGCGGTGACGGTCATCGCCGTCATGATCGTGTGCGGATTGATCCTGCGCTTGATGTTCGGGGCGGATGCGACGACCGCCGCCCTGGCGACGTCGCCCGGCGCGTTGTCCTACACGCTTGCGCTGGCCGCCGACAGGAACGCGGATTTGCGTTTCGTGATGTTGTTGCAGAGTCTGCGTCTCTTCCTGATTACGGTTCTGTTGCCGCCGATGATCGGCTTTGCGAATGGGGGCGTCGGCGCCGGACCGGCTGCCGATGTGCCGCATCTGCACATTGGGGAGGTCGCCGTCCTGCTGGCCGTGACCTATGGTCTCGGAATGATCCTGACGCGATTGCGTTTCCCGGCACCTTACATTCTCGCCGGGCTCGCCGTCAGCGGCATTGCGCATGCCACGGGAATCGTCGCCGGTCGCCCTGCCGACATGGTGCTTTTCTTCGGATTCAGTGTCACCGGGGCGGTCATCGGCGCACGGTTTACGGGGTTTACCCTGGCTGAAATAAAGAGGCTGGCGTTGGCCGGGTTCGTTTCCACTGCCGTCGCCGTCGCCATATCCGTGGCAGGCGCTTTCGCCGCTTCCGGTTTGCTGGACCTGCCGTTCGGACAGGTTTGGGTGTCCTATGCGCCGGGCGGCGTCGAGGGCATGACGACCATGGCTCTGGCGCTGGGATATGATCCGGTCTACGTGGCGACGCACCACGTGTTTCGAATTCTGTTCCTGATCGGAATCCTGCCGGTCATGGTCGGCCTCTTTGCCGCCGTTGGAAGGAAGTCGGGAAAGACCTGAAGAATATCGGGAATGCGCGGGCCGCGCCTTTGCGATCGTCCGCGGGGCTCTTATGTGGAGCATACGGTCCGGAAATTTCAGAGGGCCGATGCGGAGTTTGACCAGACGCCGCTGCTGGTGCAGATCAGGCGCAAGAACGAATGCGGCGTCGAAGCCGTTCGAAGGGAGAAAACATGCTGACGAAGTCCAACGCCTTTCTCAAGGAAGCCAATCTGATCGGCGGCAAATGGATTGCCGCGGACGGCGGCGCGTCCCTATCGGTCATCAATCCGGCGAACGGGCAAGTGCTCGGCACCGTGCCGAAGTCGGGACAGGCGGAGACCGCGCGCGCCATCGAGGCGGCGGCGGCGGCCTTCGAGAGTTTTCGCAAGACGACGGCCGCCGAGCGTGCCGCGATGCTGCGCAAGATGCATGACGTCATGATCGAGAACGCCGATGCGCTCGCCGAACTGCTGACGCTGGAGCAGGGCAAGCCGCTGGCCGAGGCGAAAGGCGAGATCGTTATCGGCGCCAACTACATCCTGTGGTTCGCCGAGGAAGGCCGCCGGGTCTATGGCGACATCGTTCCGTCGCCCTGGGCGGACCGGCGCATCCTCGTGCGCAAGGAGCCTGTCGGCGTCGTCGGCGCGATCACCCCCTGGAATTTCCCGTCCTCGATGCTGGCGCGCAAGATCGGCCCGGCGATCGCCGCCGGATGTACCTCCGTCATCAAGCCCGCCTCGCAGACGCCCTATTCGGGGCTCGCTTGGGGTGTCATCGCCGAAATGGCCGGGCTGCCCGACGGCGTGATGAATATCGTCACCGGTTCGGCGTCCGAAATCGGCGGCGAACTGACCTCCAATCCGGCGGTCAAGAAGATCACCTTCACCGGCTCGACCGAGGTGGGCAAGGTGTTGCTCAAGCAGTGCGCCGACACGGTCAAGAAGGTTTCGATGGAACTGGGTGGCAATGCGCCGTTCCTGGTGTTCGATTCCGCTGACGTCGACAAGGCCGTCGAAGGCGCTGTTGCGGCGAAGTATCGCAATTCCGGCCAGACCTGCGTCTGCACGAACCGGTTCTACGTTCAGTCCGGTGTCTATGACGAATTCGCCGAGAAACTCGCGCGCAAGGCGGAAAGCCTCAAGGTCGGTCCCGGCACCGAGGACGGCACGCAGCAGGGGCCGCTGATCGACATGGCCGCCGTCGAGAAGGTCGAGGAACTGATCGCCGACGCCGTCGACAAGGGCGGAAAGGTGCTTGCCGGCGGCAAGCGCCACGAACTCGGACAGTCATTCTTCCAGCCGACCGTCATCTCCGGAGCGACCTCCGAGATGCGCTTCTCGCGCGAGGAGATTTTCGGCCCCGTGTCGCCGGTCTTCAAGTTCGAAACGGAAGACGAAGCGGTGGCGCTCGCAAACGATACCGAATACGGCCTCGCCTGCTATTTCTACACGCAGGATCTCGGCCAGGCATTCCGTATCATGGAAGGGCTCGACTACGGTCTTGTCGGCGTCAACGAGGGTGTTATTACGACCCCGGAAGCGCCGTTCGGCGGCCACAAGGAATCCGGTCTCGGTTCCGAGGGCGGCAAGGAAGGCATCAACGAGTACCTCGATACGAAATATGTCTGTATCGGCGGTCTCGGACTTTAAAATCGCAAAGGGGAGGGCGATCGCATGATCCGATTTCACGGTTACTTTCGGTCGTCTTCCTCCTATCGATGCCGCATCGCCTTCAATCTGAAGCGCGTGGACTACGAGTTCGTGTCCGTGCATCTGCTCAAGGATGGCGGCGAGCAGAAATCATCCGGCTACCGCGATCTCAATCCGCAGATGCTGGTGCCGACGCTGGAGTCGGGCGACCTGACCATCGGGCAGTCCATGGCCATGCTCGAATGGCTCGACGAGACATATCCCGATCCGCCGCTGCTGCCCGCTTCCGCCGATGACCGCGCCCGCGTCCGCGCCTTCGCCGACATCATCGCCTGCGACATTCACCCGCTGCAGAACCTGCGCGTGCTGGCCTACCTGCGCGAAAACTATGGCGAGGACCAGGACGGCGTCGAACGCTGGTGCCAGCGGTGGATCGGCGACGGGCTGGCCGCCTGCGAAGCGATCCTGGCCAAGCGGAACACACAGTCCACCTTCTGTTTCGGCGAAACACCCGGCCTCGCGGATGTCTGCCTCGTTCCACAGGTCTTTTCGGCGCACCGCTTCAATGTGGACCTCTCCGCCATGCCGCGCATCCGCGCTGTTCATGAAGCCTGCGAGGCGCTGCCCGCCTTTGCCGAGGCGCATCCCTCGAAGCAGCCCGACGCGGCCTGATGATGGTGCCCTGGCACCGGTAAGAGATTAGAATCATTAAAAACTAGAGTGTTTGACACCAGTTTTAGCTTGCTGCATAAACCTGATCGCAACTGTCAGGTTTGAAGCAGCGAGTTCCGTGTGACCAACCCGTTTGATCATCAGAGAGGAAATGCGGCCGCGTATTTCCAGCGTCCGGCCGAACGGCTGGTGCTCGAAGGCTACCGGCACTGGTCCTGCGGCGCGGCGATGGCCGACCGCGGGGCATGGGAACGCGCCTGCGAACTGTATCACGGGATTCTCGGCGACCGAGGTGCGACGACCGCCGTCCAGGCGCTGTCCGAGTTCGTCTCGACGCTCGGTCGCTGCGCGACCTGCCCTCTGAAGACCTTCGAGTCCGGATCGCGCCATATCTGCCGCGACGAGGTTCTCGTGATGGGGCTGATCGCCGGTATCCAGAACCGGGACGACGAAGCCACCGAACTGTGCCTGACGCAACTGTCCTGCGAGACCCGCTGCGACGAGGTGGCGCTGGCCGCCGGTTCGTTCGCGCTGGTGCTGCGCGGTCTCGACAAGATGCTTCTGCCCATTCCCGCATCCGTTGTGCGGGACATCCTCGGCCGTGCGCGCCTCGCAAGGCGCGACGCGGATCAAAACCCAACACTGCACTGAAACAACACCTGGAGACCAAGATGACTGGAATGCGAACGGCGAAAATCATGACGGGGCTGGCCATTGCCGGCGCGCTGGCGACACCGGCGTCCGCCGCCGCGGTCACCGCCGAACTGGTCGTGAAGAACTATGCCGACATCGCGCTTGCGAAATACCAGGATTCGCTGACCACTGCGAAGGCCCTTGAAGACTCGGTCGATGCCCTGATCGCCGATCCGTCGGCCGAAACCCTGCAGGCGGCCAAGGACGCCTGGCTCGCGTCGCGGGTACCTTACCAGCAGACCGAGGCCTATCGCTTCGGCAACGCGATCGTGGATGATTGGGAAGGCCGCGTGAATGCCTGGCCGCTGGACGAAGGCCTGATCGACTATGTCGACGGGTCTTACGGGACCGAAAGCGACGAGAACAATCTCTACGCGGCCAATGTGATCGCCAATGAAAAGGTGACGATCAACGGCGAGGAAGTCGATGCCACCGAAATCACGCCGGAATTCCTCTCGGGCACGCTGCATGAGGCCGACGAGGTCGAAGCCAATGTGGCGACCGGTTACCACGCCATCGAATTCCTGCTCTGGGGCCAGGACCTGAACGGGACCGGCGAAGGCGCGGGCAGCCGTCCGTGGACCGATTTTTCCACCTCGGAATGCACCAATGGCCATTGCGATCGCCGCGCCGAGTATCTCTCCGCGGCTGCCGACCTGCTGGTCTCCGATCTGGAGGAAATGGTCGCGAACTGGGAAGAGGGTGGAGACGCCCGCAAGGAAGTTACGGCGGATCCGACCGCCGGCCTGTCGACGATCCTGACCGGCATGGGCTCGCTTTCCTATGGCGAACTCGCCGGTGAGCGCATGAAGCTGGGCCTGCTGCTGCACGATCCGGAAGAAGAGCATGACTGCTTCTCCGATAACACCGACAAGTCGCATCTCTACGACGCCGTCGGCATCCGCAATGTCTATCTCGGGTCCTATGAGCGGATCGACGGCTCGGTCGTTTCCGGCCCGTCCGTGTCCGATCTGGTTTCCGTGAAGGATGCCGATCTCGACGCCGAACTGAAGGCGAAGCTTCAGACGACGCTCGACGCCATGACGGTCATGTCGGAACGCGCCGATACCGTCGAGGCCTATGACCAGATGATCGGCGAAGGCAATGAAGAGGGCAACGCTGTCGTGCAGGCCGCAATCGACGGTCTGGTTGACCAGACCCGCTCCATCGAAAGAATTGTTGCGCTTCTCGAACTCGATGCGATAGAATTCGAGGGCTCTGACAGCCTCGACGCGCCCGGAGCTGTTTTCCAGTAAGGCTTTGCGACCATGATCGTTTGCAGTTGCAACGTCATCATGAAGAATGAGATCGAGGGGGTCATCATTGACCTCCTCAAAAAGGATGCCTGGCAATTGATAACGCCGGGCGTCGTTTATCATTCCATGAAGAAGCGAGGCCGGTGCTGCGGTTGTTTTCCGAACGTGATCTCGATCATCGTGGACACGACCGAACGCTTTCACCGCGAGCTGGAAACGCCGGACGAGAAGATCATCCCCTTCATCCAGAAGATTCGGGCGGAGCACGAGCGTTGCGAAACGGCGCGCATGATCGCCCGGCATAACAGGATGCGTCGATCCGCAGCTTGATGCACTGAAGTGTTCGGAGTAGTCCTCCTGAGATTGTAGGCCGGAGACGGCCAGTCTGGACAGGAGTGTGAATTATGAAGGGCAAACAACAGGTTATCGAGCGTCTGAACGAGGCTCTTTTTCTCGAACTCGGCGCGGTGAACCAGTATTGGCTGCACTATCGCCTTCTCGAGGACTGGGGCTACGGCAAGCTCGCTGCCAAGGAACGAGCGGAATCGATCGAAGAGATGCATCACGCCGACAAGCTGGTGGAACGCATCATCTTCCTGGAGGGCCATCCCAACCTGCAAAACGTGGCGCCGCTGCATATCGGGCAGAATGTGAAGGAGGTCCTCGAGGCCGATCTCGCCGGTGAGTACGAGGCTTGGAAGTCCTACACGCAATCGCGAAACATCTGCGAACAGGAAGGCGACTATGTCACCAAGAACCTGTTCGAGGAGCTGATCGCGGACGAGGAAGGTCATATCGACTTCCTCGAAACTCAACTCGAACTCCTCGGGAAACTCGGTGAGGAAAAATACGGTCTTCTCAATGCGGCAAGTGCCGACGAGCAGGAAGAATAGCGCGATTTCCCGGACATTGCGGCTGGCCGCCCTTCTGGCGGCCGGTCTCGCCGGCACGGCATTCGCCGGCGACATTCCATCGCAGCGCGGTGACCTGACGCCGGAAGACCTCGCCCGCGTCGAGAAGGTCACGACACCGACAGGCGATTTTTCGAAGGCGGAAGCCTTCGAGGCTATGCCGGGTGGCGCGACGACCTCCCGAAAGAAGGTCAACCGCGATGCTTTCTCCCAGTTTTCAGCCAATTTGAGCTTCGAACAGGAGCGCGATTTCAAGCTCGGCAACGCGCTGTTTCGCAAGCTCTGGGTTTCGTCCCCGTCCTCGACACAGGCCTCGGACGGCCTCGGGCCGCTGTTCAATGCGCGCGCCTGCCAGAGTTGCCATCTCAAGGATGTGCGCGGCCATCCGCCGGAAGGGGCCGCGGACGCGACCTCGATGTTCCTGCGCCTCGCCCGCCCGGCGCAAAACGATGCCGAGCGTGCGGCGCTGGAAAGCTACGTCGCGGCGAATTTCCCCGATCCCGTTTACGGCGGGCAGTTGCAGGACAATGCCGTGCCCGGCCTGCAGGCCGAGGGGCATATGCGCATCGAGTACGAGGAGGTCCCGGTCGCGCTCGCGGGCGGCGAGATGGTATCGCTGCGAAAGCCGACCTATGCGATCGACGATCTCGGATACGGGCCGTTGCATCCCGAGACGACACTGTCCGCGCGCATCGCGCCGCCGATGATCGGCATGGGACTCATCCAGGCCATCGAGCCGTCCGATATCGTGGCGAATGCGGACCCGGACGATGCCGATGGCGACGGGATATCCGGCCGTGTCCAGCTGACGCGCGCGACACCGGACTCCGCGATCGAAATCGGCCGCTTCGGCTGGAAGGCGCAGAACCCGTCGATCCGCAAGCAGACCGCCGCCGCCTTCGCCGGCGATATCGGCATCTCGTCGCCCGACCTTCCGAAGAGCCATGGCGATTGCATGGCGGCGCAGGAGGAATGTCTTGCCCGGCCGACCGGGGTGCAAAAGCGTCTCGGCGATACAGAGGCACCGGACCCCATCATGGATCTCGTCACCTTCTATTCCGAGAACCTCGCGGTTCCGGCGCGGCGCGACTACGAGGCCCCTGACGTCCTGCGTGGCAAGGAGATGTTCTACAGCCTCGGCTGCACCGCCTGTCACCGACCGAAATTCGTCACCAGCCGCAATGCAGCGGACGAGGTCCATGCCTTTCAACTGATCTGGCCCTATTCCGATTTCCTTCTGCACGACATGGGCGAAGGGCTTGCCGACGGCCAGCCGGTCGGGGTTGCGAACGGGCGTGAATGGCGCACGGCGCCGCTTTGGGGTATCGGCTTGACCGAAACGGTCAATGGCCACACTTTCTTTCTGCACGACGGCCGCGCGCGCAATCTGACGGAGGCGATTCTCTGGCATGGTGGCGAGGCGCAGGGTGCTCGTGACCGTTTCGCGGCTTTGGAAAAGGCCGATCGCGATGCGCTAATCCGTTTCCTGGAGTCTCTTTGATGCGCCGTCTCGCCGCCACGTTTTTCAGTCTCGCCATGCTGTTCGCCGGCCCTGCGTCCTCGCAGGAACTCACGGTCGATGGCGAGCAGGCCGTCCGGTCAGTCCGCCTGCTTGTCGCTGGTTTCATCCAGCCCGGTTTCGAGCGCTTCGCGGACGACGCGGAACTGGCGGCAATCGCCACGGACGAGCTTTGCGAAGACCCCGGCGAACGGACGCTCGATGCTGCCCGCGCGGCATTTCGCGAGAGCGCCCTTGCCCTTTCCCGGGTCGAATTCCTGCGCACCGGCCCACTGATCCAGGAGAACCGGCTCGAGCGCCTGCTGTTCTGGCCGGATCGTCGCGGTATCGCACTGAGGCAGGTCCAGGGCGTAATCGGGTCCGGCGACGAGAGCGTAACAGATGCCGCCAACCTGCCCGCAAAAAGCGTCGCCCTGCAGGGCTTCACAACGCTCGAATTCCTTCTCTTCGGCACCGGATCCGATGATCTTGCGTCCGAAGCGGGGCATCGTTGCCTCTTCGCAAGGGCCGTTGCCCGCAACATCCACGCCATCGCGGTGGAGCTGAATGCCGCCTGGCAGGACAAGGACGGGTACGCGACGCTCTGGTCGAACCCGGGCGAGGAGAACCCGATCTTTCGCAATGCCGATGAGGTCGTCAGCGAACTCCTGTCCATTCCCGCCGAAGCTTTCGAAATCATCCGCGATCAGCGGTTGAAGCCGATGCTTCCCGAGGACGGGAAAGCCAATCCGAAAAGGGCGCTGTTCTGGCGGTCCGGGATTTCGCTGGAATTTGTCGACGCGGCGTTCGAGGCGCTTCGCTCCTATTACGAAACCGCTGGCATTTCCGACATCCTGCCGGAAGACGAAAGCTGGCTGGCGCGCTCTATCGAGTTCGAATTCAATAATGCCGAGGCGACGCTCGCCCGGCTGAATATGCCGGTCGAAGAGGTTCTCGCCAATGAAGAGCGAGTGAAGGACCTGGATTATCTCGTCATCCTGACCCAGAGCCTGCAGAGCCTCTTCGGCCAACAGGTGACGGCGGCGTTGGGGCTGTCGGTCGGGTTCTCATCGCTGGACGGAGACTGATGCGACTGTTTTCATCGACCGGGCTGATCGACCGGCGGACCCTGCTGCGCGCCGCGGGCGGGACGTTTCTTGCCGGTCTCGCTCCGCGTGCCGCCATGGCGCTTCAGGATACCGATGCGGTTTTCGCGTCCGCCTATTATGATGGCGACGGGAGCTACGGCATCGCACTCCTTGCGGAAGACGGCACGGTCATCCATCGCTACGTTCTTCCCGAACGGGGACATGACGCGGTGTTCGACCCGCGCGGCGAAAGGGTCGTCGTCTTCGCGCGGCGACCGGGGACCTTCGCCGCGGCGATCGATCTCCGCAAGGACACCGAACCGCTCGTCTTCCATGCGCCGCAAGGGCGTCACTTCTACGGTCATGGCTGCTTCTCCGCCGACGGCAAGCTGCTCTATTCGACCGACAATGATTACGACAATGCACGCGGCGTTATCGGCGTGCATGACGCAACCGATGGCTTCCGGCGTATTGGCGAGTTCTTTTCCGGCGGAATCGGGCCGCACGACATGACGGTGCTGCCCGACGGCCGCACGATGCTGATCGCCAATGGCGGGCTCGAAACGCATCCGGATTACGGCCGGACCGTGCTCAATGTCGCAACGATGAAACCGAACCTGGCCTTTGTCGATCTCGCCGATTCACGCATCCTGTCGGTGCATGAACTGGCGCCGCATCTTCACAAGCTGTCGATCCGCCATCTCGCCATGATGGAGGATGGCACGACCTGGTTCGCGTCCCAGAACCAGGGCGATATCCACCAACCGCTGCCGCTTGCCGGGTCGATTTCGCCGGACGGTAATGTGCGCCTGCTCGATCTTGCGCCGGAGGATTTGCGGCTGATGCGCGGTTATGTCGGCTCGGTGGCGGCCAATGACCGCACGGGCGCGGTCGTTCTCACATCGCCGCAGGGCAACACCGCGCTCGAAATCGACTGCGCGAGCGGCGCGGTGCGCGAGCGCGTGACGCTTCCCGATATTTGCGGCGCGGCCGATCGCGGTGACGGATTCCTGCTGTCGAGCGGCATGGGCGTCATGGACGGTCATCAGACCCAACTGGCCTGGGACAATCACATCGTGCGCCGTCCGGAGAACTCCGCGTAGTGCATTTCAGGTTGCAATAGAATCAGAATGCGCTGCCTCTCGCCTTCGGCTCAAACGCGCATTCCGATGCTGATGTTTCAACCAAAACCTGAATTGCACTAGTAAGGGTTCTTCGGATCGCTGTCGGTAGACAGGCTGTCGAAGGTTTGGGCGGTCAGTTTTTCGATCGCGTCGGCGAGGTGGATCTTGTCGATGTGATGATCGCCCCGCGCCACTCGGATCTTGTGGGCTTCCAGCATGACCTGGCCGTGCGAGACGCCCCAAGGGGGTTCGAACCGGTAGGAAGCAAGTTCGATCAAAAGCCCGAGCGGATCGTTGAAATAGATCGAATCCATGAAGCCGCGATCCTTCGGACCGCTGTGCCTGATGCCGCGTTCGTCCAGCCGTTCGACAGCCTGCCAGAAGGTCGCCTGTGAAACCGAAAGCGCGAGGTGATGTACGCAGCCAATCTCGGTGGGCGTGCGCGTCGCGTCCGGCTTGCGGCTCTCGTCGGTGAAGATCGTGATCAGCCGTCCGTCGCCGGGATCGAAATAGAGGTGGCTTTCCTGCTCGCTGTCGAGATTGGGTTGTTCGAACACGAACGGCATGCCGAGAACGCCTTCCCAGAAATCGATCGAGGTCTGACGGTCCGCCCCCACGATGGTGATGTGGTGAACGCCTTGCGTTTGCAGCTTTCGCATCGTTTTCTCCTCCGGCATGGTTGCGGACGCCCGCTTTTCCGGGAGTTTAGTCCGATCCCGGCGGCGAGACCATGGGCGGGTGCTCCGGGGCAGGGGCTTCCAGGAATGGTGGCCGCAGCTGATGAGTCTCGCCGCTCGAATTAGTCGGCCTCCATCCATCTTTTTGCAAATCATTCGCAACTGGCTTGACTTTCTGCGAATGCTTCGCATAATCATTCAAAGTTAGGCAGGAGAGATGTGCGCGATGTTCAAGACGATGCGAGTTCTGATCGCCGGTGTGGCCATTTTGGCAGCGACTGGCGGGGCCGCATTCTCGGCGGACAAGTTCAAGGCTGTCACGACATTCACCGTCATTGCCGACATGGCGCGCAATGTGGCCGGCGATGCCGCTGTTGTGGAATCGATCACCAAGCCGGGCGCCGAAATCCACGGCTACGATCCGACGCCGCGCGATCTCGTTCGCGCGCAGGGCGCCGATCTGGTGATGTGGAACGGGATGAACCTGGAACTCTGGTTCGAACAGTTCTTCAACAATCTGCGCGACATTCCTGCGGTGACGCTGACCGAGGGCATCGAACCGATCAGCATTGCGGAAGGGTCTTATGAGGGCAAACCCAACCCGCATGCCTGGATGGCGCTCGAAAGCGCGCTGATCTATGTCGACAATATCCGCGACGCCTTTGTCGAGCATGATCCGGAAAACGCGGAGACCTACAAGGCAAATGCTGAAGCCTACAAGCAGAAGATCCGGGCGGCGATCGAGCCGCTGAGGGCGATGATCGACACCGTCCCCGAGGAAAAGCGCTGGCTTGTCACCTGCGAAGGGGCGTTCAGCTATCTCGCCCGCGATTTCGGACTGCGCGAACTCTATCTCTGGCCGATGAACGCCGACCAGACAGGCACGCCGCAACAGGTTCGCAAGGTCATCGACGGCGTAAGGGAAAACGACATTCCGGTCGTCTTCTGCGAAAGCACGGTCAACAACGATCCGGCCAAACAGGTTGCGCGCGAGACCGGCGCGAAATACGGCGGCAAGCTATATGTCGACTCCCTGACCGATGCCGACGGCCCCGTGCCGACCTATCTCGATTTGCTTCGGGTGACGTCGGAAACCGTCGCACGCAGTCTCGCGGCCACGGTCAATTGACAACGAACGGATCAATTCGCCTCGGGCGTCCCGCGGGAAACCATGAGACCTGCGGTGCGCTGAATGTTTGTGGAAGTGCCTGCACTCAATGATACGAACACACACGCCGAAACGCTGAGCCCCATGTTGCAACAATCCCCTTCCGGACTGTCCGTTCACGATATCACGGTCACCTATCGCAACGGTCATACCGCGTTGCGCGATGCGAGTTTCGAAATCCCGACCGGCACGATCTCGGCGCTTGTCGGGGTGAATGGTTCGGGCAAGTCAACGCTGTTCAAGGCCATCATGGGCTTCGTGCCGACGGCGAAAGGCGAGATCCGCATTCTGGGCATGACCGTAGCCGAGGCGCTCCGACAGAACATCGTCGCCTATGTGCCGCAGGCAGAGGAAGTCGACTGGAGCTTTCCGGTCCTCGTCGAGGATGTCGTGATGATGGGCCGTTACGGCCACATGGGCTTCCTGCGCATTCCCAAGGCCAAAGACAGCGAGGCCGTCGACAAGGCGCTCGAGCGGGTGGGCATGTCGGAATACCGGCACCGCCAGATCGGCGAATTGTCGGGCGGCCAGAAGAAACGGGTCTTTCTCGCCCGCGCGCTCGCGCAGGATGGCCGCGTCATTCTGCTCGACGAGCCTTTTACCGGCGTCGATGTCACCACGGAGGAGGCGATCGTCGCGCTTCTGCGCGACTTGCGCGAAGAGGGCCGGGTCATGCTGGTTTCCACCCACAATCTGGGATCGGTGCCCGAGTTCTGCGATCGCACGGTCCTCATCAAGGGAACGGTTCTCGCCCATGGTCCGACCGCGACGACCTTCACCGCCGAGAACCTGGAGGAGGCATTCGGCGGCGTTCTGCGCCATTTCGTTCTCGGCGGACGCGACCTGCATGACGACGACGACCGCCGCGAGGTCAAGATCCTCACCGACGACGAACGCCCGCTGGTCATGTATGACGAGAAAACCCAGCGCGCCAATCCCGACCGGCCGGACGAGAATTCGCAGTCCGGCGAGGAGGGCTGAGCCGTGGACCTGCTGCTCGAACCCTTCTCCTACGGCTACATGACAAATGCCATGTGGGTCAGCGCGCTGGTCGGCGGCGTCTGCGCCTTCCTGTCTGCCTATCTGATGCTGAAGGGCTGGTCGCTGATCGGCGATGCGCTCAGCCATTCGATCGTTCCCGGTGTCGCGGGCGCATACATGCTGGGCTTGCCCTTCGCGCTCGGCGCTTTCATCGCGGGCGGACTTGCCGCCGGCTCCATGCTGTTCCTCAACGAACGCTCCGGCTTGAAGGTCGATGCCGTCATCGGGCTGATCTTCACCTCCTTCTTCGGGCTAGGGCTGTTCCTGGCTTCGGTCTCACCGACTTCGGTGGACATCAAGACCATCACGCTCGGCAACATTCTCGCGATCACGCCTGAGGACACGCTGCAACTGGCGATCATCGGCATCGTGTCGCTGGTCATATTGCTCGCCAAGTGGAAGGACCTGATGGTCACCTTCTTCGACGAGACCCACGCGCGGTCCATCGGACTGCGCACCGGCATGCTCAAGGTGGTCTTCTTCACGCTGCTCTCGGCGTCCTGCGTCGCGGCGCTCCAGACCGTCGGCGCGTTCCTCGTGATCGCCATGGTCGTGACGCCGGGCGCGACGGCCTATCTGCTGACAGACCGGTTTCCGCGCCTGCTGGTGCTTGCGGTCGCGATCGGATCGCTGACGAGCTTTACTGGGGCCTATCTGAGCTACTTCCTGGATGGTGCGACGGGCGGGGTCATCATCACCCTGCAGACGCTCATCTTTCTCGTGGTCTTCTTCCTGGCGCCCAAGCACGGCATGCTGGCGGCGCGTCGTCGCGCCGCCGAGGCGCTGGAGGGCGACGCATGATCGAGACGCTGCTCGCCCCCTTCCAGTTCGCCTTCATGCAGAACGCCTTCTGGATCGCGCTCATCGTCGCGGTGCCGACGGCGCTGTTGTCCTGCTATTTGGTGCTCAAGGGATGGGCGCTCATGGGCGACGCGATCAGCCATGCGGTGCTGCCGGGCATCGTCATCGCCTATATCGTCAACATCCCGTTGATCATCGGTGCTTTCGTCGCCGGCATGGTGTGCGCCTTGGGGGCTGGTTTCCTGCAGCAGAACAGCCGCATCAAGCAGGATACGGTGCTCGGCATCGTGTTCTCCGGCATGTTCGGCTTCGGCATGGTGCTCTACACGAAGATCTCCACCACCGTGCATCTCGATCACATCCTTTTCGGCAACATGCTGGGCGTCGGGGCCGGCGACCTGCTGACGGCCGGCCTGATCTCGCTGTTCGTGACGGTCGCGATCCTGGCCAAGTGGAAGGACCTCCTGCTGCATTCCTTCGATCCCGCCCAGGCGCGGGTTTCGGGAATGCCCGTCGCGGTCTTTCACTACGGGCTCCTGGCAATCCTCTCGCTGACGATCGTCGCGACCCTCAAGGCCGTCGGCCTCATCCTCGCGATCGGCCTCCTGATCGCGCCGGGCTCCATCGCCTTTCTCGTGACGCGCAGCTTCGGCCGCATGCTCGTCGTCGCGGTGGCGGTGACGATCGTGGCGATGACCGGCGGCATCTATGCCAGCTTCTGGCTGGACAGCGCGCCGGCGCCGACGATCATCCTGATCCTGACCGCCTTCTTCATCGTCGCCTTTATCGCCAAGATGATGCGCACGCGCTCCGCGACGGCACGCTTGTCCTGAGTCGTCGAAACCGGGCATTGTCCCGCCGACGTTTCAAGGGGAGCGGACGATGAAGATCCAGTGCGAGTGCGGCAATCTCATCCATGACGGGACCGACGGCCTCGGTCACAAGGCGCATTTCATCCCCGACCGCCGCTGGAACGAGATGTGGGATGCACTGGACGAGGCGATCGAGAGGGATGGAAACGCGAAAAAGCGCGAGGCATCCGCGATGCATATGCGCATGCTGATCGGCGACATGGCGCGCAGCGCCTGGCAGTGCACGCAATGCGGCATGCTCTATCTGGAAAACGCGGAACACAAACTGCGCGCCTTCAAACCGCTGGGCGACGAGGATGTTAGCGGCATTCTCTCGGGCGGGGCGAAGAAACGGGTGTGAAAATGCAAACGCCACATACGCCGTGATGGGCGCATGCGGCGATCGAAAGCCCGAATGGTCAGTTCGCGAATTGCGAATCCGGCGGGCAGGAAAACGCGCCCGTTCCGCCATTCCAGTTGTAGCAGCCGCGTGAGCTTGCCGCGTCGACGTCCTCGGCGATGCCGATCAGGTCGGCACGACCATTGGCGTAGCTCTTGGCTTCCGCCAGCAGATCGCTCTTGGAAGGAATATCGCCGGAACCGTCGATGGAATCGTTGGTCAGAGTGTTGCGCAGATGCGCGCCGGCGATGATCAGGATCGGGTCCTTGCGTTCGCGCCCGAGCGCGATCAGATTGTCGGACAATTGCAATTGCTGCTGCGCGCCCTCCGACAGTTCCAGGTTATTGTCGGCGGAAAATGCCGGCTGGATCATGGCGCCGGCCATGACGGCCGCGATTGCTGTGTTGCGAAGGATTTTCATTCTGGCTCCTCTCGAAATTGGTTTCGACGGGCAGGAGACAACTCCGGCCTCACGAAATATTGCACAAGGAAACAGTCTTAATTTTGGCTGTTTTTTCGTGATGTTAGGTCATTTCAGGGCAATTTGGAGGCTGGTTATGGCGAAAGCGAAAAGAGATCAGGTGAACGCGGTTCGATTGACCCTCGGGGTCTTGGTCGGAATTGCCGGCTCAATGGTCGCCACGCAGGTGGCCGTCGCTCAGGAGGGGACGACCGAAGAAGCGGTTGCCTATTTCGACAGCGCCTTCAAGGATCGCTGCCGGCCCTATTCCGAGACCCTATTCCTTTTCGACGGCGGCGCGGATGAAATGCCGGCGCGCTTCGAGGTTTCGTGGATGCCGAGCTTTGAATTGCCGGGCGACGAGCCCGAAACCGCCACGATCTACCAGTTCTTCTGCGACGCCGGGGCCTACAATGTCCAGTCCGCTTTCATCAGGTTCATGGACGGACATTTCGAGCCATTGGCCTTCGCGCGTCCGACGATTTCGATCGAGAACGAAACCGAAGACTACGACTCCCCGGTCAAGGCCATCACCGTGACCGGATACGAGTCCGCGCTGACGGTGACCAATGCAAAATTCGATGAGGAATCGCAGACCGTGACCGCAAGAGCCTACTGGCGGGGAATTGGCGACGCCTATGACGAGGGGCGCTGGGTATTTCGGGACGGCGGTTTCGTCCTCGAACATTTCGAGGCGGACGCCGATTACGACGGCGAGATCGATCCGCAATTGTCGCTAGATTACTGAGGTGCCTCAGCCCGACCTGTCAGGGCTCATGAGGCGCTGTTCGAGGTCGCTGAAATAGTGGACCTCGTAACCGGACCCGAGCTCCTCGCGAACGAGCCGCCAGAGTTCCAGTCCCTCGCGTTCGAAACGGCTGGTGTCCTCCGGCGAAGTCTGCGGCGAGCCGGCCGGGTCCGTTCGGTCCAGCCGCGCGTCATAGGCTTCGGACCAATGTGCGAGGCGGGCGACAAGGCCGGACGAAAGTCCGAGACCGGCCGGGTCGAGATTGCCGATATCATCGCCGTCCATCCCCCACAGGGGCCAGCAATCGTAATCGGCCATCAGTTTCACGCGCCGTGTCATGGCCCGGCACTATCTCCCGCTTCGCCATTGTCCGCAATTGGCGTATCGTCACCGACCTGAGCTAAAACGGAACTGCATTCGTATGCCCATGACCACCGGAAAAAGCTTCTTCTCGCTTCTGTCGCTTGCGCTGTTTTTCGCCGCGCCCGCATACGCGCAGGAATGCGCGGTCGAGGACGCGGTCTATGAAATGGCCGACGAGGCGGGCGGCCAGCTCGTCTTTGAAAGGCGTGAGCATTCCACGGCCTATTCCGACCTCGATATCGCGGTCACGGCCGGCGATGTGCCGCAGCGTTTCGGGTTCCGTCTCACCGCATCCAACGGATACGGGAATTTCTACGCCATTCCCGACGACGAATCCGTCTCGGAGGATGGCCTGATAGTCTTCTTCTTCCAGCGTCGGGGAGACCGTCTCGTGCCCTCCGAGCACGATATGCCGGCTTCCGGCGAGCCGGCGCCGGACGCGGTCTTCATGCCCGGCCTCGGCAGTGCATTGTGGTATGGGACGAACGGGTCGGCAGACCCCGTCGCGATCCCGACAGAAATCTGGTACCGGGCCGGTTGCCGGTAGACGCTCAGTTCGTGGACAGGGCGTAGGTGTCGCCGAAATCGCTCTTGTTTTCGAGCGTCACGTCGAATGGCCCGGTCACGCCAGGCGTCCAGCCGCACTGGTTGAGATTGCTCGTGTCGGTCTGCGAGCAGACAAGAGCGCCGCGCGCGTCATAGACGAACATGTCGATGTCGGCGTCGCCCATCCCCTCGGAATAGACCAGGGCGAACTCCCCGCCGATGAAGTTCAGCGCGCGATGGCTCTTCTTGCCGCGCGCGGGGATGCGGCGCTCCGTGTAGATGCCGCCATCCTTCAGGCCCTTGGACTTCGATGTCCTGATGTCGTCGGCGAGACCGGCGATGATCGTGCTTCCGCCCGAGATGCGAACGGCTTCATCCAGCCAGCCTTCCCAGCCGAAAACATCCTCTTGCGGAATCTCTTCGTCGGCAGCATCCGGCGTTCCGATTTCGCCACGCTTCATGCCGGAATCCTTGCGCAGCCGCGCGGCGGAGAGCATGAGCACGGGATCGGAGGTTTCGATTGCGCGGTCATGCAGTTGCCGCGACATAACGATCAGCGCGAGCGCGTCGGCCTGCGGGTCGTCGGGTGCAGATTGTCCAACCGACGGGACGGTCGCGGTGGCGACAAGCGCGGTCGCCGAAATCGCGGCCAAAAGGCGTTTTGCGGTGTTCATGAGCGAAATCTCCAGCCCGGGTTTCACGGCACCAATAATCCGTCAGAATTCGGCGTTAAAAGGGCAGAGGGTACAAGTGGTTGGCAGCCGATTGTCTTCAGGTAAGATAAGGAGGGTTGCAGGAGACTGGGAACGGCGATGCCGCGAATTCGATCGACAATTCTGCGCAGGGCCGCGGGCCTGATGATGGCGACCGCGCTCGCCGGTTGCGTGTCGGTCAACGACACGCTCAATTCCTTCACCGAGATACAGCCCGAATTCGATCCAGGCCTGACGTCTCAGGAGGAGGGCGCAAAGCCCGAAACCGATTTTGTCGCGCTGTCCTTCTCCGGCGGTGGCACCCGCGCCGCCGCCTTTGCCTACGGTATCCTCGAACAGATGCGCGCGACGCCCTTTCCCGGCAAGGAAGGGACGACCGTCTATGACGAGATCGATTTCCTGTCCGGCGTGTCCGGCGGGTCGGTGACGGCGGCCTATTTCGGCCTGAAGGGCGAACGCGCCTTCGGCGATTTCAAGAGCAATTTCCTCGTGCGAAACGGCGAGGAGTATCTGCGCACATCGAAGGTGGATCCGATCAACCTCCTGCGTGCGGCAAGCGGCGGCGTGAACAGCCGGCAGGGCTTCGGACGCTGGCTGGACGAGAACCTGTTCAAGGGCGCGACCTTCGCCGATCTCTACCGCAACAAGAAGACGACGACCTGGATCAACGCGTCCGACATCTACAACCGCACGCCTTTCACCTTCGAGCCCGAGACGTTCCGGGCGCTGTGCAGCGATCTCAACAAGCTGCCGGTCGCCGAAGCGGTCGCCGCGTCGGCGGCTGTGCCGATCGTGTTCAGCCCGATCGTGCTGGAAGCCTATGGACCGCGCTGCAGCTACGAACAGCCGGGCTGGTTGACCACCGCCGCGCACAACACAGAGGCTTCGGCGTCGCTCCGCGCCTATGCGCGCGCGCTGCGCAACTATCGCGACCCGGAAAAGATGCGTTACGTGAAGCTGCTCGACGGCGCGGTGACGGACAATTTCGGCCTGACCGGCATCTCCATCGCACGAGGGCGCGCGCAGAGCCGTCACGCGCCGTTCACGGAACGCGAGGCGGTCGCTCTCGAACGCATGTTGTTCGTCGTCGCGAATGCCGGTCGTGAACTCGACGGTGACTGGGCGAACGAGGTGGCCGGGCCCGGAGGGCTCGATCTGGTGTCGGCCATCGCCGATACCGCCATGGCGTCGGCGACGCGCGAGGGCTTCGACGCGTTTCGCGCCGCGATGGCGCGTTGGCACGACGACCTGATCGCCTATCGCTGCTCCCTGTCCAAGGCGGAAGTGAAGAAATTCGGCGGCGATCCGAAAACCTGGAACTGCCGCAGCCTCAAGCTTTACGTCACCGAACTGCGGTTCGACCAGCTTGGCGCGGACATGGAAGCAAAGCTGAACGAGGTTCCGACACGGCTCAAACTGCCGCGCGAGCAGGTCGATCTGACGATCGAGGCGGGCCGCAAGGCGCTGTCGATAAGCCCGACCTTCCTGACCTATCTGACGTCCATCCAGGGCATATCGGCCAAGGGCAAGCGGCGTCTCTGACCCTGTGCCTGCCCATGCAAAACGGGCGGCGGATAAATCCGCCGCCCGCCTCTTCAGGCAATCGCCCGTCCCATTACTTGTAGCCGAGCTTGCCCAGCACCCAGTCGGCGTAGTTGCCGGTGCGGGTATAGGCGGAGAACTTGGCGTCGCGGTTGCAGCCCACACCGTCGGCTGACGCAAGACCCCAGGAGACAATGCCGGCCTGGATGTACTTGCCATCGCCGACCGGAACGACGAGCGGACCGCCGCTATCGCCGTCGCACGCACCGCGCGGTCCCTCGGGCGTGCCCGAGCAGATCATGTTCTCGGTCATCGGCACCGGCACGTTGTCGAGAACCTGGCTCCACAACTCGTTGGCCGTGTTGCCGGGGATATCGAGCGCCGTGACCGTCTGCTGGAAGTAACCGGCAGCCGCCTTGATCGGGCCGCTCAGCAGCACCTGGTTGCAGATGCCGCGGTCGATGATCTCGATCTTGCCCTCGCGCAGTTCACGCGACGGGGTGCCGGCCTCGGTGCGGCCCCAACCCGTGACGATCGTCGTGGTATCGGGCTTTTCGAGAATGTCGGCATATTCCTCGGTCGGAATGGTGATCGTGGCGAACTTGGCGTTGGGCTGGCGGGCCAGCTTGATCAGCGCGATGTCGTTGTCGAAGCTGTTGGGATTGTAGCCTTCGTGAACGATGATCTGCTCGACCTCGACGAAATCGCCTTCGTTGGAGATGCGGTTGGTGCCAACCATGATCCGGGTGTTCGCCGGATTGATCAGGTAGTAGCCGTCGGACTTCTCCTCGACCACGCAGTGTGCCGCCGTCAGAACCCAGTTGTTCTGGATCATCGAGCCGCCGCAGAACTGCGAAAGGAGGTCGTTCTCGACATCCACACGCATCAGCGCGACCTGCCATGGCCAGGCGCCATCCTCGGCGATCTTGCCGTTGAGAACGCGCGATTTCTCGCCGTCCGTGCTGCCTTCAAGCAATGCGGCCTTTTCCGCGCTTCCGGCAAAATTGAACGGCATCTCGGGCGAGCCTTCCTCTTTCTGCCAGGTCGGTTCGGCCGTTGCCATGGCCGGCAGCATCACTGCCATGGCGGCGATGCTCGCAATCTTTGTAAGACGTGATGTCATTTTCGATCCTTTCGGGTTTGCAATAGTTGGTTGTGCCTTGATTGGTTCGGGGGCTTTCCGGCGGGTGATTGCAACATGCATCATAGCCAGTTTCCCATCAGGACGAATGGCGACCAGAAATAGGGATGGGAAAATCCCGCTTGGGCCGCCTGCGTCTTCTTCTGTCTCGATTGTGCGGCGCGTTCGCCGCTTTCCGCCGACGCGACGCTCATCTCGCCGGACATCATGCGGATCTGGGCCGCGCGCAGGGCGTCCGCCTTTGACAGGCCGTCACGCACCATGCCTTCGTAGAAATCGCCCATCAGGCGCGCGGTCGCCTCGTCGGCCACTGGCCAGAGCGATGCCATGACCGAGGACGCGCCGTTCAACTGCGCCGTCGCGCCGAAACCCTCGATTTCCGAACCGTCGCCACCGCCGCGTGCTGTCTGGCAGGCCGACAGCGTGACAAGATCGATACCCTTGAAGGACAGCGCCCGCTTTGAGCGGATATCCGACAGGGGAAGGTGTGAACCGTCGCCGAGAAGCAGGAAGGAATCGTCCTCGCGTCCCGGAATCAGGTTGAAGTGGCTGGCGATGTGGAGGATCGACGGCCGCGAAAGAAGAGTGCGCCGCAGGCTGCGTTCCGAGAAATCCTCGTCCAGTCCGGCGGGGCCCTGCAGCACGCCGGAGGCGTCGTCGCCCGCAAAGATCGTCTCGATCTCGCGCCGCACGCCGGGCAGCGGCGAAAAGCCCGGATGCGCCGCCGTCACGCCGAAGCCGGCGCTCTTCTGCGCCTCGCGACCGCCGCGCTCGAAACGGGTCGGCACGGAGGACGTGTAGAGCGCGACCGCGTAATCCTCGATGAAATAGCGCTGTCCGTCATACAAAGCCGCGAAGGGTACGTAGCGCAGGAAGCCGTCGAGATTGAGCATGACGACCTTGACGCCGGCATCGGCGAGGGACTTGGCGACCGGCCGGACGAGAACGTCGTAGAGCGCGCCGAGCTTCGTGTTGGCATCACTGCCGCGCGCCTCGATCGCGACCAGCGCGTCGAAAGTCATCCGCGAGAGCTCGGCTTTCGAGATGTTCGACTCTTCATGCAGCGTCAGTTCGGGAAGCGTCAGGAAGATATGCGTCGCCTGGTCGATGGCGGCGATCTGGAGAATGGCGGTCTTTTCCTCGAAGGAGGTGAGGAGGTCCTGGTAGGAGCCGACCGCGCTCAGCTGCGCCTTGTAGACTTCCTGTTTCGGACCGGTGGCGCTTTCCAGAAACGCATCCACCTGCGCCTCGAAATCGTCGGCGGCGACCTGGACGCTTTCCTGCAGCAGGAAAATGCGATCCTCGTCTTCTGCCGTGGCTTCGCCGC
This sequence comes from Oricola indica, assembly GCF_965227485.1. Taxonomy (NCBI): domain Bacteria; kingdom Pseudomonadati; phylum Pseudomonadota; class Alphaproteobacteria; order Hyphomicrobiales; family Ahrensiaceae; genus Oricola; species Oricola indica. The sequence continues at coordinate 4,291,292 of NZ_OZ245747.1, read as the reverse complement.
TGTCGAGCTTGGCGACGAGCCGGTCGAGTTCCTGCGCGGCCGCGAGCGGGAAGGCGGCAAGCGCCACGATCTTTTCTTCTTCGCCGAGCTCGGTGTCGTTGAGCAGCGCCTTGGTCTCCCGAAGATCGGCCGCGCTGTCGCGGCGCAGGAATTCGAAGACCTCCTGCTCCTTTTCCATGTTGAGAACGGCCTGGGCTTCGACGAACCGGCCCTGTTCGATCAGCATGTCCGCGAGATGCTGGTACAGCCAGCGCCACTCGTCCTTGAGTTCCTTGCTCTCGTCTTCGCTCAGCGATTTGTTCGCGGAGCGGATCGACTGCTGCGCGTTAACGGCAAGCTTGGCAAAGGCGATGGCGCGCTCCGTGTCGCCCTTGGCGCGGAAGGCGCGCGCCAGCGTGTCGTATGCCCAGCGCTGCTCGTCCAGCGTGATCTCGTTGTTGGCCTTGATGAAGGGCATCGCCTTCATGGTCCAGCGGATCGCCGAATCCTCGTTGCCGAGATAGTGTTCGATGATCCCGATATTGATGTTGACCTTGCCGATATTGCGCGAATAGCGGCCCTCGTGCCGGGCGATGATCGGATGCGCCTTCAGGAACCAGCGCTTGGAGACTTCGTATTCCTCGAGGCGGCGATGCACCCAGCCGATATTGTTCGTCACCCAGCCGACCTGCATCGCGTCGTTGCCGAGCACCTTGGAATAGCGCAGCAGGGCTTCGGTGTAGGTGTCGAGCGACTCACGGTACTTGCCCGCCCCCTCCAGCGAGATGCCCTCGTCGAGATAGGTGTCGGCGACTTCGGTGCTGATGTCGCCAAAGATTTCCGTGCGGATGGCGCGGGATTTCTCGAAATAGGTGATGGCCTCCTCGTATTTCGACAGGCCCTGCAGCGCCATGCCCCAGCTTTCGAGCGCATGCGACAACTCGGCCCCGTCTTCGCCGATCTCCCCGTAGATCGAAATGGCGTTGTCGAGCGCGTCGAGGGATTCGCTGTAGCGCGACGCGGCCTGGTCGGCGTCGGATAGCATGCGGTAGAGCGCGGCTTTCCATTTCAGGTCATCGCCGGTCGCATCCGCATAGGCGTCGATCGCGCGCTGAAGATAAGTCCGCGACAGCGTGAGATTTTCAGCACCGCCCTTCTTCAGATAAATCCAGCCGAGATTGTAGAGCGAGCTGCGATAGCTGCCGAAATCCTCGCCTTCGGTCAGGGCATAGGTGTCGAGCGCCTTGTTAAAGTAGTCGATGGAGGTATCGAGGTCTTCGTCGCTGCCGCGGTTCAGGTGGATATAGGCCAGATTGGCAAAGGTCTCGGCTTTCCATTTGAGGTCGTCGCCGGTCGCGCCTTGATAGGCATCCAGTGTCCGCTCGAAATAGTCCTGCGCGGCGACCGAGTTCTCCGTGTTGTTCTCCCGGTTGAGATGAATCCAGCCGAGATTGTAGAGCGAGGCTGCATCGCCGGCTTCCGCGCCCTCGAGCAGCTTCGGATCGATCGGCGCGTTCGGATCGAGCCCGTCGGCCAATGCCCCGGCGATGCCGGAAAGCAGCAGCCAGAAAAGGAGAGCAATCTTCGCGCCGGTTGTTCTCATGTCATCGACTCCACCGTTCCGCGACCTAGTCCGAAACCGAGCCGGGCGGGACGGTTTCGACGGCGACCTGGGAAATGCCGCCTCCTGCGTCATCGCGCGATCTCTTGCGGACGGCGCGTGTCTTTTCGCCGAAGCCCGCTTCCTCGAGCATGGAGCTGAACCCGCCGCGCGCGACTGCGCGTGTTTTTCCAAGCTCGGGCTGCGACAGCCAGCCGAAATCGGCGACGACCGATTGCGGCTCCACCGGGGTGACGATGGCGATCAGCCGCTCGCGGCCATAGTCGCCTTCGATGACGTCGAGAAGATCGATGGCGCGTGACTCACCGGGAAGAAAGCGATCGTTGAACATGTGGTCGATCGAGTAATTGACGCCGGTATACAGGATGTTGAGGTCCAGCGGCCGGTTGGTCTTGTTGCCGACCTCGACCCATACGATGGCGCCGGGCTCGATACGCGGTATGGATGGCGGCGCGATCGGGATGCGTTCTTCGCTGTCCGGGTACTGGATCGAATAGCTGATCTCCAGGCCGGCGCCGCCGGAACCGGAACCGCCGCCAAGCTTCAGAAGGTTCGCGACGCGGGCGATGCGCGACAGGCTGTCGGCGAGATAGAACGTCGTTTCCTTCGTTTCCCGGTCGGCAAAGCCGATCGAAGTGGTCTTGTTGGCCCCGTCTCTGACCAGTTCGCCACCGCGCGGCACGAGCCACAATGCGCCGTTGGCGACTTGCAGATAGATGTCCGCATTGTCGCCTGGCTCCACCATGTCCAGCCGAAGACCTTCCTTCTCGGTGTTGACGAGCGCCTCGATGACGGCATCGATCTCCGCGCGCGTCGCCTCGGACGCTTCGGACAGATCCGGCTTTGCGACCGCGATCGAAAACCGCATCTCCTCTTGCGCCTTGCGGGCGTAGAAACCGGTGTCGAGCATGACGAAACCGCCATCCACGATTTCGAATTCGGAACGGAAATCGCTTGTCGCGGTGACGCGGATCGTCGCGATCTTCTCGTCGTCACTCGCAGCCGGGCTGTCGAGCAGCGCGAGTTCGTCGCCAACCGAAATGCCGTGCAGGCGTCCGGCCGAGAAGATCCGCTTTCCGCCGTCCTGCTTGACCGGCCATTGCTGGATGCGGCCCGCCTGTCCGTCCGCAGCGCCGAACACGGGGGCATCGAGTGCGCCTTCGAAGAGCGGCGTCGGTTGGACCCGGTAACCGATCGAATAGCGGCGCAGCACTTCCTCGCCCAACTGGCGATAGGTCAGCGCCGGGTTCTGCGCCAGCGTCTCGAACAGGGTGAAGGTGAACAGCCCGTGCGACACGCGGTCCGGATCGTCCGCGGGAAGCCGCATCTCCGGCGTGGTTTCGTTGGTTTGCGCGGCGTAGAAGAAAACCTGCTGGCCTTCGGTGGAGCCGGTGGTCTCAATCGTCGCGATTTCGGGTTCGGGCGTGCCGCTACGGGTCCGGATCGGCTCGACGGCGTCCAGCACGTCCTGCGGGATGCCGAGAGCGGCCGGGCTGATGTCACGGGACTTTTCGGCGTCCAGAGGATCGCCCGACGGCGCCGCGCGCGTCACGGTGCCCGAGTGGCAGCTGTCGAAGATGGCCCAGATATTCGCACCCTTGTCCGTCAGCGCGGTGATCATCGCGCCGAGTTCATCGTCGACAAGCGCATTGGGAACCGTGCCGGTTGCCTGGTCCCAGCCGGAGATGTCGGCGGGCAGGAACAGTTCGTCCATGCCGTCCTGCTCGGAGCCCGGCACGAGGGCGGGCGCCTGCGATCCGTGACCGGAAAAATGCAGGAAGACGAAATCGCCGGGCTCGACCTCTTCGGCGAGGCTGGCGAAGGCCTCGCGAATATGGTCGCCGGTCGGCTCTGCCGCGCCTTCGATACCGTCGGCAAGAACAGTGATCTCGCTTTCCTCGAAATCGAGGGGCGCACCTTCGAGCAGATACTGGCGCACCAGTTTCGCGTCATTCACCGGCCCGTTGAGCCACTTGTCTTCCGACAGGTTGGGGTATTTCGAAACGGCCACGATCAGTGCATGGTTCGTGCGCGCCCATGCCGGTCCGGCCAGAAGCGTTCCGGCCGCAAGCGCGGCCGCAAGCGCAGCTCGTGTCTTCAAAGACCACTTCATCATCCCGTTCCCTCAAATCGTGCTCCGGTTCGCCTGCGCGAAGGCATTGGCGCTCCGGGTCCTGTCATTTCAGCGCCCGGCTTGCGGGGCGTACATGTTCTGGTCGCGGCCAGAAGTTTCGGTTCAAGCATGGAGAAAATTGGGCGGTTCTCGCAGAATCTTTCAAACGGTAACGCCGAGTGATGATTCCGGGAGCGGTCAGCCGCCGATGCACGACATGCACAATTCTTTAATTTCAGCCTCCCAACCCCTGAAATCTTGGTATTTTGCACGGTAGCCGCGAAGTCGCCGCATGCAACCGGGAAATGCAAAAAATGCATCGCGTATTTTCTCGAAAAAACGCCGTAATCGCTGCGTTTCGCGGGCCGGCGCGCTGCTTTGTGGCAGAAAGCGGGCATGCGGTTGCCCGGTCAACCCTCTGTTCAGGGGGGCGCTTGCGCGGCGATATTTCCGCTAACGGGTTGTGGTTGCGATGACGGCAGCGGGGAGACGTAGGCAAATGAAGGGCTGACGACGTGTTCGAACCCTATCTCGAAAGGCTGGCAGGCTTCCCCGGCGTCCTCCTTGCGGTCATCGGTCTCTTCTATATTTTCGCCGGGCTCGTGCTCGCGCGCCAGGTGATGCTTGACCGGGTGCTGACACGCGCAATCGAAATGATCTCCTTTGAAAAGCCCAGCCGGCTCGAGCGTTTCGAGACCGCGTGGATGACATCTGGCGCGATCCTCGTCTTCGCGTCCGGCGCGGCGCTGCTCGTCCTGTCCGGCATCGCCGTCTGGCTGTTCGCGGCCGCTTTGCTGCAGCAGGTCATCTACCTGACCTGGCTGGCGCCGCGCTATTTCGATCGCGATGAGGAGCCGGACCCGGCCGGGCGCAGGCAAACCATAAACGCCGCCTTCATTTTCGGTGCATGCGCACTCGGTGTCGCGGCGGCAGGGCTGTCGGGCAAGCTTCTTCCGCTGACGGGCGACGGAATGCCTTCGCTCGTCGCCGCAGGATTCATGCTCGCCGTCTATGTCGTCTGGATCGCGATCAGGTCCCGCATGCCGGCCGGAAATGGCGGGCTCGGGGCAGGACTGGAACCGGTCGAACCAGATGAGGCGCTGATGGACATGGCGCGGATCCGTGCGCTCAGTCTTTCGCCGGAGCACTGGGCCTGGCCGGTCCATATCGAGTTCGTCGAGGACGATGCGGAATACAATTCACCGATCCGTCTTGGCCTGTCCGGCAAGCTCGCGGACGAACTCACCGCGTGGCAGGACGAGTTCGATGCGGCCTTTGAAGAGGTGGATGAGGAGCCCGTTGCCATATGGGCGGAGGGCCAAGAGGCGCGCCATGTCGAACGCGCGGCCGAACTGGCGGCTGCGATGCGCGCGGAATTGCGTGCTGCGGGTGTGGCGCACATCCAGGTTCGCTATCGGGATGTGCGCGGCGAACTCGTTACGCTGGAGGATTAGGCCCCGGTTCCGTTTCCGGGGCTCCGGTTTTGGCGAACACCACCGCAAAGATCTTCGCGGACAGGCTTTCACTGGCGCGCCAAGGCGCGTGCTTCCATGAGTAGAATATGCCGACCAGGATCATCAGGGCGAGCGGCGTCATGGCTTCGCCCATCAGCCGGTCGCCGCGGCCGTCCGCGAGAGCGGCGATGCCGATGCCGACGCCGCCGATGAGGCACAGGGCGCCGACAATGAACATCGCGAGCCGGGAGCGGCCATATTCTCCGATCGTGACCGGAAGGTCCGGAGCGACTTCGCCGAGCCGGGTCGCGATGGCGCCGACTGCGGAAAGAAAGCTCACATAATCCGGATCGCTCATCGAACGGGCCGCGTCGGTGGTACGGCTGAGAGAAACCTTTTGCGCGTCGTTCGCCGTGATCAGGTCGATCCGGCTGAGCCGCGATCCGCGGATCGAGTGCTCCACGAAAGCGGCGCGGGAGATGTCCGCCCAGGCGAGCCGCCATTTTTCGCGGCCATCTTTGTCCGAACAGGTCAGATGCGTCTCGCCTATCTCTACGGTCTGACTGCCGGCCAGAAGCGCCGGCTTGTATGTCACGCGAACGGGGAGTTCGGTCATGGCGCTTCGATCCGTCTTTGCGCCCAGGCGGTGACCACGCAGGCGGCGGCGATGCCGAGCGGGATCGTGACCCACCCGACGAGGATGTTGCCGATGATGGCGAAGTAGAACGAGAGCATGAGCGCCCGCCGGATCAGCTCGATAATGCTGAGCGGGTCGCTTGCCATGTCGGAGAGAAAAGCGACGAACGCAATCAGCCACATGAAGACCGACGAGGCGATTGCCGACACCGCGCCCGCTCCGACGGCGCGCCACATGCCGAAACCGTCATGACCCGGTACGAGCCATCGCCACGCAGCAGCCATGGAGGCCGTGCCGCCGATAATGGCGGACAGGCTTATGATCTGGACCTGGCCGGCGCCGATAAAGTCATCGGTGATGATGAAGACCGCGAGCGCGCTCGCCACGAAACCGGCGATCGCCGCGAAGAGCGTCCCCGTGCGAACCGTATCCTCGTAACGTGCCGCGAATGCCATGTCCGATCCCCCGGAGTGTCTAGACAAGCGCCAGTCGCATGGCAAACAAACCGATGGGCACGGTGATCAACGCCAGCGGAATGATGAAGAAGGCGAGGAAATCGGAAAACCGCCAGCGCACAACGTAGAACGTGCCATCGGGCGATTGCATGGCACGCACGGTTTCGCCGGGCAGGTAACGCGCTTCGCGCAACTCGCGCGCCTCGGGAATGGGCACCCAGCCATAGGTGATACCCTGAAGGAGAATTTTCTCGTTGTTGATCGCGTCGGGAAATTCGACTTCGACATCGAGATAGGCCGCGATGTTACCATTGCCGACCTGATGTGGCCGAACGCGCGAGTCGACGACCCGCATGTCGTGGCGCGGCCAGGTGATCGAGTAGGGAGGAGGGTCGCCGAAGGTCCACATCGCATAGAGCAGGATGAGGGGCACGGCCGTGAAGGCCACGCCGAAACCGAACGCGATCGGCCGGAAGGAATAGCCGGCATTGCTGCGAACCGCGTCACCCCCCTGGCTGCGCCATCGGCGTTCGAAAAAGGGTCGGAAAAAGAGAAAGCCGATGAATGCCGCAACGATCGTGAAGGCAATCGCGGGAATAAGAAGGAAAGGTCGCCAGCTTGCCGGGTAGGCGACATTGCCGCCCGGCGCGAGCCGTGCGCTAACCGTGGCCCCGACCGGCCAGGCATCGACAACCGCGTCGCGGCCATCCACCGCGTTCCTGACCAGAAGGCGAATTGGCGTCCTGATGACCCTGCCGTTATCGATCTCGACGATCGGATCGGTCCGAACCACATTGCCCCAGCCGTCATACACCTCGCGCGTGTCGTGACGCATGACGGTGACGTCGGCGCGTTCCCAGAACATCGAGATTGCCGGAGGCGACCCGAAAAGCCAGATCGCCAACAGCACGATGACGAGGATCGTGCCAAAAAATATCTTGCCAAGCAGGTTCATCTCACCGGTTTCTCCGTCAAGACGCGATCCCCGACAGGAGAACGAACGGGAAGAAGAGGATGAGGCCGGCAAGACCGATGCCGTGCAGAACGATGCCGCGTTTGACGGACTTGCGCTTCTTTTCGTCCGCGATGGAGTCGATATAGCGGTTGGACCACACGAAGCCCGGCTGTTCGCCCTGCGCATGGCAGCGCGCGACGTAGGCGGGCCACGGCCTGATCGCCATCACGGCGCCGATGATCCCGATGGCAACGCTGACGACAAGGCCGGCAATACCGGCATAGGCGAGGAACTGAACCATGGGGTGTTTACGCCGGCGGCTGGAAACGCCGGGTCACACTGGCGGGGCGTCCGGGCAGCGACATCGCGCTCTCGCCCTTTGCGCGCCGCGCGACGACATTTCCCTTCGACACGACCAGCAGTCGCCCCGGCCGCAAGCGGATCGCCTCGATAGGATCGCCAGCGTCGAGTACGACCAGACTGGCCCTCTTGCCCTTTTCCAACCCGTAATCCTCCAACCCCATGATCGCGGCAGTTTCCGTCGTGACCATGTCGAAACAACGGCGCATCTCCGCCGGGCTCGTCATTTGGGCGACGTGGAGGCCCATGAAGGCGACGTCGAGCATGTCGGCGGTGCCGAGCGGATACCATGGATCGAGAACACAGTCCTGCCCCCATGCGACGCGGATGCCGTGGGCGAGCATCTCGGGCACGCGGGTCAGGCCGCGCCGTTTTGGATAGGTGTCGTGGCGGCCCTGGATCGTGATGTTGATCAGGGGATTGGGAACTGCCGAAACCTGCGCTTCGGCCATCAGCGGCAGCAGTTTCGAGACATAGTAATTGTCCATCGAATGCATCGAGGTCAGATGCGATCCGTTCACCCGGCCCTGCAGGCCGAGCCGCTGCGTCTCGTAGGCGAGCTGTTCGACATGGCGCGACATCGGGTCGTCGGTTTCGTCGCAATGCAGATCGACCCGCAGTCCGCGCTCCGCCGCGATCTCGCAAAGCTCGGTCACCGAGCGCCGGCCGTCCTCCATCGTCCGCTCGAAATGCGGGATGCCGCCGACGACATCGACGCCCATATCCAGCGCCTGGATGGTGATTTCGCGGGCCTTGGGCGCGCGATAGAACCCGTCCTGCGGGAAAGCGACGAGCTGCAGGTCGAGATAGGGTTTCACCATCTCGCGCACGGCCAACAATCCGCGCACGCCGGTCATGGCGTTGTCATCGGAGGTGTCGACATGGGACCGGATGGCGAGCAGGCCCATCGAGACGGCCCAGTCGCAATAGGCCAGCGCGCGCTCCACAACGGCTTCCTCGGTCAGGAGCGGCTTCAATTCGCCCCACAGCGAGATGCCTTCGAGCAACGTGCCCGAGGCGTTGATGCGCGGCAGGCCATAGGAAAGCGTCGCGTCCATGTGGAAATGCGGATCGATAAAGGGCGGCGAGACGAGATTGCCGGATATGTCGATGGTCTCGCCGGCCTCGGCGGTGATGTCCGGCTCGATCGCGGCGATCGTGTCGCCCGCAATCGCGATATCCGCCGATGTTCCGTCGGGCAGGACGCCGCCCTTCAACAGCAGGTCGAAACTCATCTCTCACCTTTTTGATAGGGGACCATCAGCGCCTTCGGATAGGTCGCACGCCGCGCCACGACGATAAGCGCGAGGATGGATAGCACATAGGGCATCATCAGGAATATCTGGTAGGGGATGACGCCCCCGGTCACCTGCTGGAGGCGGACCTGGTACGCGTCAAAGGCGGCGAACAGGATTGCGCCGATCAGCGCCTTGCCCGGCCGCCAGGAGCCGAAGACGACGAGTGCGATGCAGATCCACCCGCGTCCGTTGATCATCTCGAAGAAAAAGGAATTGAAGGCGCTCATGGTCAGGAACGCGCCGCCGACCGCCATCAGCGCGGACCCGAGCGCGACCGCGCCCATGCGCATTGCCGTGACACTGATGCCCTGCGCCTCGACGGCGGACGGGTTTTCCCCGACCGCGCGCACGGCGATCCCCACCGGCGTGCGGTAGAGAACCCACGCGACGAGCGCGACGGTGACATAGGCGAGATAGGTGAGCGGCGTCTGGTTGAACAGCGCCGGCCCGATCAGCGGTATGTCCGACAGGCCAGGAATGGCGAAGGGCTGGAACGGCTCGATCTTGGGCGGCGACGTCACCTCGGGCAGCGAGACGCGATAGGTGAAATAGGTCAGGCTGGTCGCGAGCATCGTGATGCCGATGCCGGTGACATGCTGCGACAGGCCGAGCGGGACGGTCAGGAAACCGTGCAGCAAGCCGAAGACGACGCCGGTCAGCGCCGCCACCGCCACGCCGAGCCAGAGATCGCCACCGGCATAGACGGTGATCCAGCCCGCGAAGGCCCCGGCGGTCATGATCCCCTCGATACCGAGATTGAGCACGCCCGCGCGTTCGCAGATCAGTTCGCCCATCGTCGCGAAGATCAGCGGCGAAGCGATCCGGATCGCCGCCACCCAGAAGCTTGTCGTCAGCAGGATATCGAAGGCTTCCATCACTACTTCCACCTGATCCTGTAGCGCGTCAGCATGATCGCGGTGACCATGGTCAGGAGCGCGGTCGCGACCATCACCTGGGCGATGTAGCTCGGTACGCCCGCCGACCGGCTCATCGCGTCCGCGCCGACGAAGATGCCGGCGACGAAGATCGCGGATGCGACCACGCCGAGCGGATTGAGCATGGCCAGCATGGCGACGACGATGCCCGTGTAGCCGAAGCCCGGGGACAGATCGAGCGTCAGGTTGCCCTTGAGGCCGGCGACTTCGGAGAAGCCGGCGAGCGCCGCGAGTCCACCGGAGAGCAGCGCCGTTTTCATCAGCACCCGGTTCACCGGAATGCCGGCGAAACGCGCGGCCTCGGCATTGTTGCCGACGGCGCGCATCTCGTAGCCGAGCGTGGTCTTCTTCATGACCACCCACATCACGACGGCGCTGGCCACGGCGATGACGAAGCCGAAATGCAGCCGCTTGCCCTGGATCAGCCTTGGCAGCTGGGCATCGGCGATCACCCGTTTCGACTGCGGCCAGCCGAGCCCCATCGGATCCTTCAACACGCCTTCGAGCAGCATCGAGACGAACAGGATGACGATGAAGTTCAACAGCAGGGTCGTGACGACTTCATCGACGCCGAACCGGACCTTGAGGACGGCGGGGCCGAGCAGCAGCAACGCCCCGGCCAGCATCGCGCAGATCATGATGAGCGGGATCAGCGCCGGCGTGGGCATCGCGACCGCGCCCGTCCCGAGCACGACTGTCACCACCGCGCCGATATAGAGCTGCGCTTCGGCGCCGATATTCCAGAGTTTCGCGCGGAAGGCGACGGCGACGGCAAGTCCGGTGAAGATCAGCGGTGTTGCCCGCGTCAGCGTTTCCAGCAGGGCGAATTGCGATCCTGCCGCGCCTTTCGCGACCAACCAGAAGACGTTGAAGGGCGATGCGCCCGCGATCAGCACAAGAAGAGAAGCGATGACGATCGTGGCGAGGATCGCGCCTGCGGGATAGAGCAGGGTGGTCGCGAGCCCGGGCGTCGGTTTCGGTTCAAGCCGCATCGGACACCCCGTCTGCGAATCCGTGCCCGGCCATGCGTTCGCCGATCTCGCGCACCGACAATTCGCCGCGTTTCGAAGGCGGCGAGAGACGGCCCTTGGAAATCACGATCACACGGTCGGCCAGCGCCAGAACCTCGTCCAGATCCTCGGAGATCAGCAGCACCGCCGCGCCGCGATTGCGCGCCTCGAGCAGCTTGGTGTGCACATAGGCGACGGCTCCGACATCCAGGCCGCGCGTCGGCTGGTTTGCGAGGATCACCTGCGGTTCGCCATCAAAGGCGCGCCCGAGGATCAGCTTCTGCATGTTGCCGCCGGAGAGCAGACGCACCCGGGCATTCGGGGAGGGACATTTCACGTCGTAATCGCGGATGATGGTCTCGGCGAATTGCTCGGCCGCCTTCCAGTCGAGCAGGCCGGCGCGGCTGAAGCGCGGCGAGCGATAGGCTTCGGAGATCACGTTTTCGGTGACGCTCATGTCGCCGATCATGCCTGTTGCGTGCCGATCCTCGGGAATGCGCCCGATCCTGTGCGCCAGAGCCGCGCGCGCCGACCAGTCCGAGACGATCTCGTCGCGGATCCGGATCGTGCCGGATTCCGGCTTCGTGGTGCCGGCGATGAGGGAGGCAAGCGCCGCCTGTCCGTTACCGGAAACGCCGGCAAGGCCGGTGATCTCGCCTTCGCGCAGGGCGAGGTCGATCGCGTCGAGCGGCGCGCCGCCGGCGCGACCCGCCGTCGAGACAGCCACGAGTTCGATCACGGTGTCGCCCGGCGAGTGTTCGACGACTTCCGGCTCCTTGATCGTCTCGCCGACCATCAGGGCCGCCAGTTCGCCGCGGTCCGTGTCCGCCGTGCGGCGCTCGCCGGAAATCCTGCCCGAGCGCAGCACCAGAACCCGGTCGCTGACGGCCATGACCTCGTTGAGCTTGTGCGAGATGAAGATGATCGAAAGCCCTGTGGCGACCAGCTTCCTGAGTGTCGCGAAGAGCGCTTCCGTCTCGAGCGGGGTCAGGACGGCCGTCGGCTCGTCGAGAATGAGAACCCGCGCGTCGCGATAGAGTGCCTTGAGAATCTCGACGCGCTGCCGCTCGCCGACCGACAGGTCCGAGATCAGCGCATGCGCCCGTATCTCCAGACCGAAATCGCGCGACAGCTCTTCGATCCGGGCCTGCGCCTTGCCGCGATCGAAGCGCGGTGCGAACAGGCTTTGCGTGCCGAGCGCGATATTCTCTTGGACGGTCATCTGGTCGGCCAGCGTGAAATGCTGGTGGACCATTCCGATACCGGCGGCGAGCGCGGCGTGCGGCTCGCCGGGCGGCAATGTCTTGCCGAACGCCTCGACAGTGCCCTCGTCGGCCACGTAATGGCCGAACAGGATGTTCATCAGCGTGGTCTTGCCGGCCCCGTTTTCGCCGAGCAACGCGATGACCTCGCCCCGCTTCAGGTCAAAGGAAACGGAGTCGTTGGCTGTCAGTGGACCAAAGCGTTTCGTGATGTTCGAGAGGCGGAGTACGGTCTCCGCCTCTCCGCCCCCCTCGGCGTTCATCAGCTCGATTTCGGCTCTTCGTCGTTGATCTCGACCGTGAAGTCACCGGACTTGATGGCTGCTTCCTTCTCGGCGACGAGATCGAGCGCCTCTTGCGGCACCTTGCCTTCGAAGGTGCCGAGCGGTGCGAGCGAGCATCCGCCCTCCTTCATGAAGGAGTAGAGGCCGTAATTTTCGGCTTTGAACTCGCTGGCCTTCACCTTGGCGATCGCGGCGTCGAGCGTCGGCTCGAAATGCCACAGCGCCGAGGCGACAACCGTGTCCGGGTAGTCGGGCTGGGTGTCGATCACGTTGCCGATCGCCAGGATGCCCTTCTCCTTGGCCGCGTCCGAGACGCCGAAGCGCTCGGCATACATGATGTCCGCGCCGGCATCGATCTGCGCGAAGGCGGTTTCCTTGGCCTTCGGCGGGTCGAACCACGAGCCGATGAATGCGACCTGGAAGGTGGTGTCGGGCGCCGTTTCGCGCACGCCTGCCATGAAGGCGTGCATCAGGCGGTTCACTTCCGGGATCGGGAAGCCGCCGACCATGCCGATATTCTTCGACTCGGTCATCGCACCGGCGATGATGCCGGAAAGATAAGAGGCGTCCTGGATGTAGTTGTCGAAGACGGCGAGGTTCGGCGTGTCGTCCTGTGGCAGGAAGGACGAACCCATCAGATAGGCCGTGTCCGGATAGTCGCGCGCGACCTGGCGGGCGGCTTCCTCGACAGCGAAGATCTCGCCGACGATCAGGTCGTGACCGGCTTCGGAATATTCGCGCATCACGCGCTCATAGTCGCTGTTCGACGTGTTCTCGGAAAAGACGTACTCGATCTCGCCGCGCTCGGCGGCGGCGTTGGCCGCGATATGGATGCGGCTCACCCATTGCTGCTCGACGGGAACGGTGTAGATCGCCGCGACCTTGAGCTTTTCCTGCGCGGCGGCCCGGCCAATCAGGCCCGGCATGGCGAGAACCGATGCGCCCGCGGCGCCTGCCTTGAGCAGCCTCCGGCGGGTTGTGGTGAAGGATTTGTTGGACATTGCGCGCACTCCTGCTTGTTGGAAATCCGGTAACCCGCCAAAATTTTGATCAGATGGTAAATCGGGATCAAAAAAACGGCAAGAGGCGGAGACGGTTCCTCACAGGCGTGACATGACGAGCCCGGCTCCGACCAGAATGACCGCGACGACGCGCTGCCAGCTGATCTCATGGACAGGAAGTCCGAAGGCGCCGGCGCGGTCGATCAGGATGGCCGCGAACATCTGTCCGATAATGATGGCGGCGATCAACGTCACCACGCCGAGCCGGGACACGCCCCAGAGCGATGTCCAGACATAGAAGGCGCCGAGCAGGCCGCCCAAGAGCATCCATGGCTTGATTTCGCGGACCAGCGTCAGGCTCGGAAAGGCGTTGCGCACGGCGATCAGGGCAAAAAGCGCGATGAAGCCGACGGCGAAGGATATGGCTGTGGCGACGATGCTGTCGTCGAGCGTGCGCGCCAGGGCGGCGTTCACCGGCGGCTGCAGGCCGATCGCTACGCCGCCCGCAAAGACGCAGAGCAGCGCTATCCAGAATCCGGTCATGGTATTGTCCCCGTAGTCAACCGCGACACGCTATACGAAACGAAGCCGACGCGTCACCCGTCGCTGCGCATTGCCTCGCCTGCACCGAATCCGCATAAGGGCGCGTGACGATCTGACGGGAGAACTGCCTTGGCTACCGAAATCGAATGCTATCGCGGCGTCGTGCATCCGTGGCTGTGCGACAGCATGGGACACATGACGACGCGTCACTACACGGCGATGTTCGACGATGCGTCCTATCACCTCTTCGCCACGCTCGGTTATACACCCGACCATCTCGCATCCGGCATCGGGATCGCCGACGTGAAGCTGACGACGACGTTCCTCGCCGAACTGAGCGCCGGGTCGCTGATCATCGTCCATGGCCGGGTCGTCCGCGTCGGCAACAAGTCGATGACCGCGCATTACCGCATGCGCAACCTGCACACCGGCGAGATCGCCGCCGAACTGGAATCGGTCACCGCGCAATTCGACATGAAGGCGCGGCGAGGGATGCCGATCCTGCCCGAGGTCCGCGCTACGGCCGAGAAGATGCTGTCCGAGCCCGACTAGGACGTGGACTCATTAACCCGTAGCCACAGGCGGATGCAGACGAGCTTGATGAAGGCAAGGTAGTTCGCAGCCAGCTTGTCATAACGGGTGGCCACGCGCCGGCAATGCTTGATCCGGTTGAAGAACCGCTCGACCCGATTGCGGTCCCGCTATAGGTGCCTGCTTAAGCAGATCGGCGATGTCCTGTTTCGTTTCGGCGGTATGTTGGCCCACGCGCCGCGCACTGCGATAAAAGTCCTGATCCAGTCTGCGTCGTATCCTCGGTCGGCCAAGAGCTGCGCGTTCGGCTGAAGCGAGCTCAGGAGCGTCGAGCAGAGCCGGTTGTCGTGCGCCTGACCGCAGGTGAGACCGAGCCGTACCGGCAAGCCGATGGCATCCACGACAGCGTGGAGCTTGGTTGTGAGCCCGCCACGCGAGCGGCCGATGCTCTCGGCGGGACCACCGGTAACGCAGGCACCGTGCTGGTGCACGCGGATTATGGATGTGTCGATCATCTGGATCGCTGCGTCGTGATCGACGGCGAGGCATTCCATGATCCTTTCCCACACGCCCGCCCTGCGCCACCGGACAAATCGGTTGTAGCAAGTTGTGTAGGGACCATACCGCTCCGGCAGGTCACATCATGGCGCTCCTGATCGCAGAACCCGGAAGATGCCATTTAGGAGCCGCCGGTCATCAACGCGTGGGACGCCACGCGGTTTGCTCGGCAGGATCGGCTGGATGATGTTCCATTCGGTTTCGCTGAGGGCGTATCGCATGATGGAGGCTCCTTTTTCGGAGCTTGAATCAGGCCAAGGCACCTGTTCTCAAGCGGGATCGCATGTCTGAATTCCACCCGGAAGCGGTCGCCGTTCCGCCAAGCTACGAGGGCAGTTCATGACCCAAAGCGGCCCAACTGAAATCTCACTTTTTACGTCCGTGAACATACTTGGCTATCGCGCGAGCCAGCCGCCGTCGACGGGCAGAATAGACCCATGCACGAAACTTGCGGCCTCGGACGCGAGGAACACGACCGGGCCGGCGATATCGGCCGGCTCTCCCCAGCGTTTGGCAGGAACACGCGCCATCAATTCGGCGCTGCGTTTGTCGTCGGCCTGCAGAGCCGCTGTGTTGTCGGTAGCGATGTAGCCCGGCGCGACCGCATTGACGTTGATGCCCATCGACGCCCACTCATTGGCTAAGGAGCGCGTCAGTTGTGCGACTCCAGCTTTTGCGGATGCGTAGCTCGGCACGTTGATCCCGCCCTGGAAGGAAAGCACAGAGGCGACGAAAACGATCTTGCCGCTGCCGCGTTGGATCATGCGCCTGCCGATCTCGCGCGTCAGGACGAAAGGCGCCGAGAGGTCGACCTCGATCACGTGGTCCCAATCCTCGTCGGAATGTTCTGCGGCCGGCGCGCGGCGGATGGTGCCGGCATTGTTGACAAGGATATCGATCGAATGACCGTCCTCGTCGAGTTGTTCTAGAAAGCTGTGCAACGCTGCGCGGTCGGAAAAGTCGCAGCGATAGGCATCGAAACGCCGGCCGGCCGCCAGCACATCTCTTTCGACGTCGCTTCCCAGTGTTTCCAGACCGGCGCTGACGCCGACGATGTCCGCGCCGGCCTCTGCGAGAGCGTTCGCAATGGCGCGGCCGATGCCGCGACGGCAACCGGTGACCAGCGCGGTCTTGCCGGAAAGATCGAATGGGCCGTTCGACATGCGATTCTCCTCAGATCAGCATGCGCCGGGGATCGGCGAGAAGCCGCGCGAACTGGGCGAGAAACCGTGCCGCGTCGGCACCGTTGATGACCCGGTGATCGTATGAGAGGTCCAGCGGCGCCATCGGAACCGGCTGAAATGTATCCCCATCCCAGACCGGTGCGATTTCGGCGCGCGTGATGCCGAGGATCGCCAGTTCCGGAGGATTGACGATCGGGGTGAAGGCGGTGCCGCCGATGCTGCCGAGATTGGTGATAGACATCGACGCGCCCCCCATCTCTTCCGGCCGCACTTTTCGGTCCTTGGCGCGACCGGCGAGATCGGCGATCTCAGCGGCAATGGCCCAAAGCCCCTTGCGATCGGCGTCCCGGATCACCGGCACCAGCAGCCCGCGCGGCGTATCGACTGCGATGCCGATATGAACGAAGTGCTTCATGATCAGCGTCTTGCCATCGGGCGACAGAGAGGCATTGAAGCGAGGAAAGTCGCGCAGAGTCCGGGCGAGCGCCCTGACTTGGAAGGCGAGGGCGGTCAGTTTGCCCCCCCGCGCGCGCCCTTCTTCCTTCAACGTGGCGCGGAAGGTTTCGATAGCGCTCATGTCGGCGCGGTCGTGATGGGTGACCGCCGGGATTAAAGCCTGCGCCGCGGCAAGATTAGCCGAGGCGACCTGCGCGAAGCGCGACATCGGTTCCTCGGTGACCGGACCGAATGCGGAATGGTCAACGTCCCAATATGACGTCCCGTCGGCAGCGGCGGAAGGCTTGTCGCCTGCCTTGCGGTCAAGATCCTCTTTGGCAATCGTCTCGCGCCCCAGTTCGTCGGCCAAAGCGTCTATGTCTATACCCTTGCGCCCGGCGAGAGCGCGGGTCGACGGGCTGGCGATGGCGGCTGTCATTGGCGTCTCCTCACCAGTTTGCGGAAATGTATTGGGTTTCCATGAACTCCAGCATGCCCTCGTGGCCGCCTTCGCGGCCGAGGCCCGACTGCTTAACGCCTCCGAACGGGGCGGCGGGATCGGAAACCAGGCCACGGTTGAGGCCGACCATGCCGTATTCAAGCTGTTCGCAGACCTTCATGCCTCGCTTCATGTCCTCGGTGAAGACATAGGCGACGAGACCGTATTCGGTGTCGTTGGCCCGGCGAATGACGTCGGACTCGTCGGCGAAGGTCTGGATCGCGGCGACCGGGCCGAAGATCTCGTCATGGATACATTCGGCGTCCTCGGAGACGCCGAAGAGGACCGTCGGTGGGTAGAAGAAACCCTTGCCGTTTGGAATGGTGCCGCCGAGGCGCAGTTCCGCGCCCTTTGCAACCGCATCCTCGACGAAATGTGCGACCTTGTCGCGCGTATCGGCATTGACCAGAGGGCCGACATCTACGCCTGCGTCGAGGCCATTGCCGACTTTCAGGGCGGCCATTTTCTGCGTGAATTTCTGCGTGAAGGCCTCGGCCACCTCTTCATGCACGTAGAAGCGATTGGCCGCCGTGCAGGCTTCGCCGAGATTGCGCATTTTGGCGAGCGTCGCGCCCTCGACGGCGGTGTCAATGTCGGCATCCTCGAAGACGAGCAGTGGCGCGTTGCCGCCGAGTTCCATCGCCGGCTTGAGCACCTGGTCGGCGGCGGCATGTAGTAGCTTGCGACCGACGCCTGTCGAACCCGTGAACGAGATCACGCGCACACGCGGATCATGCAGCATGTGGTCGACGAGCGCGCCGCTCCTTTTCGACGGCAGGACGTTAACAAGCCCCTTGGGCACGCCTGCTTCCTCCAGAAGCGGCATCAGTTCGAGCATCGTCAGCGGCGTTTCGGAGGCGGGCTTGATGATCACCGGGCAACCGGCGGCGAGCGCCGGCGCGATCTTGCGGGTGCCCATGGCCGCCGGGTAATTCCACGGCGTTACCAGAACAGCGATGCCGGCGGGCTTGTGCTGGACGACGATGCGCGCGCCCGATGCCGGCGCGTGGGTGATCAACCCGTCGGCGCGCACGGCCTCTTCGGAGAACCAACGGAAGAACTCGGCGGAGTAGGTCGCTTCGCCCATGGCGTCGGCCCGTGCCTTGCCGTTTTCCAGCGTAATCAACCGCGCGAACTCCTCCAGACGCGCCGTCATCAATTCGAAGGCCTTGCGCAACACCTCGGCGCGTTCGCGCGGCTTGCGGCCAGCCCAGTCGGCAAAGGCGGCCTCGGCGGCATCGAGCGCCGCATCGGCGTCGGCGATTTCGGCGGAGGCGACGGAGGCCAGAACTTCTTCGGTCGCCGGGTTCAGTACATCGAAACGTTCGCCAGCGGCGCCCTTGCGCCACTCGCCGTCGATGTAGAGATCGGTATGTTCCATTCGGTGTCTCCCAGTCAAAGCAGGTGGCGCAGCGGCTCTTCCAGCCGCACGGCCATTTCATGAACAATCGCGAGCGCCGTTTCCGGTTCCAGCATTCCGGCCGGGGACTCCAGTGTTATTTCGAACGTGCCGTTACTGTCGGAAATGCTGATCGCCGGTACGGCGGGCGCGCCGAAATGCGCCTTGGTCACGGCACTGCCGGTCAAGTCCCGCAGGATAAGGTCGGGCGCAGGATCGTCCTGCGATGCCTCGATGGCGGACAGGCCGGAAAGGTCGGGATCGCAAAAGCGAACGCTTTGACGGCGGAGCGGCCGGTGTGCTTGCGCGACCATTCGCCGGCTTTCCGATTGAATGGCGGCGCGCAGGGTGGCGATCGCAAAGGCTGACCACACAGCAAGATCATCGATTTGACTTTCGCCCGCCAGCCACAGACGGAACGCGTCATAACCGCTCCTGTCGACGCGTGCCTCGACGTGGTCGAAGGCGTTGGCGGTTGCGGTGGAGGGCTGCGCGGGCACGGCGGAGAGACGATCGAGATCGGCAACGTGATAGGGTTGGCGATGGCCGTCGGTGGCCAATCGGGCGAGGTCGAGCCCGCGCTCTGCGGCAAGCCGCTTTGCCTTGGGCGACGCAAGAATGCGGTCCCCTGTCGGTGGCTGCGAAGCAGCGCGCTTCGGCGCAGGGCGAGAAGTTTCAGGATTTTTCGGAGAAGCCGACGTTACCTGTTGTTCTGGTTTCGCGTCCTTCTTTTTAGAGGTATTGCGCTTTACAGGCACCTCGGGTTTTTCAGCTGATATGACAGCGATCACGTCGCCGACAGGGACATTCTCTCCGGCCTCGGCGCGCAATTCTGCGACATAGCCGTCATGACCGGCCTGGACCTCCATGACCGACTTGTCTGTTTCTACCTCCAGCAGGACGTCGTCGGCAGCGACGGCGTCGCCCGGCTGCTTGTGCCAGGCGACAAGCAGACCCGTGTCCTGCGCCATGCCGAGTGCTGGCATGATGACCTCATTGCCGTCCTGCTGCGCGGGGGGCTGCTCGTCGGACGGTGCGTCCGCAGGCGTGGCTTCTTCACCGGCCGCGACCGCACCGGGTTCGTCGGCGATCACGGCGATGACATTGCCAACCGGCACGTTTTCGCCCTCGCGCGCCCGGATATCGGCCAGGTAGCCTTCGGCCTGGGCCTCAACCTCCATCGCCGCCTTATCGGTTTCGACTTCCATCAACACGTCGCCGATCTTCACTGCGTCCCCCGGCGCCTTGCGCCAAGCGAGGATCAACCCGGTTTCCTGCGCCATGCCGAGCGCCGGCATGATGACTTCATGCGGCATGGAAGAGCTCCCCGCGGACGCTCAGCCGCGCGTTTTCCGCGACCGTTTCCGGCGTCGGTACGGTCAGGTCCTCAAGGGCCGGCGAGAAGGGCACCGGAACGTCCATCGCGCCCATGCGCACGACGGGAGCGTCGAGATGATAGAACGCCTTCTCGCTGATCCGGCTGGCGATCTCGCCGGTGATGCCGAAATTCTGATGTCCCTCGTCGATGACGATGGCGCGGCTGGTCTTGCGCACCGAGGAAAGGATCGTTTCCTCGTCCAGCGGCACGATGGTTCGCGGATCGATCACTTCCGCCGAGATGCCGTCACGGTCGAGCAAATCGGCCGCCTTAAGTGCAACCTGCACCATGGACGATGTCGCGACCAATGTGATTTCGTGGCCTTCGCGCAAGACAGCGGCCTCGCCGAAGGGGATTAGGTATTCCTCCTCCGGGACCGGCGCCTTGTCGTTGTACATCAACTTGTCTTCGAAGATGACGACCGGATTGTCATCACGGATCGCCGTTTTAAGGAGTCCCTTTGCTTCGTAGGCGGAGGATGGCAGGGCAACCTTCAGCCCCGGAATGTGCGCGACGAGGGCGTGCAAGGACTGGGAGTGCTGTGCGGCGGAACGGCGCGTCGCGCCGAGATTGGTGCGGAGCACCAGCGGCACCTGGAGTTTTCCGCCTGACATGTAATGCGTTTTGGCGGCCTGATTACAGAGCTGGTCCATGACGAGGAACAGGAAGTCGCCAAACATCAGGTCGACGATCGGCCGCGAGCCGGTCATCGCCGCGCCGACGGCGATGCCCATGAATCCGGGCTCGGATATCGGCGTGTCGATGATGCGGTCCGGCCCGAATTCCTCGACGAGGCCGGACAAGACCTTGAAGGGAGTGCCGGCTTCGGCGACGTCCTCGCCGATCAAGAAGATTGCCGGGTCGCGCCGCATCTCCTCGGCTATCGCCTCGTTGACGGCTTTCGACAGCGTGATTTCGCGGGACATGGAAGTCTCCTCAGACATAGGAAAGCGCGTGGTCGACGCCGGCAAAGACGTGCATGTCGACCTCACCTGTCGGCGTATAGGCGGCGTCCAGCGCATAATCGACCGCGGCTTTCGCGTCGGCCTTGATCTCGTCATTAATCGCCACCAGTTCGTCGGCTGACAAGACGCCCTCGGCCTCCAGCCACTTGCCAAAATTGACGATAGGATCGCGTGTAATCTTCCACTCGGCTTCCTCGTCCTTCGAACGGTAATAGTCGCGGTTGATGTCGCCGACATGGTGGCCGTGATAGCGGTAGGTCTTCAGTTCGATGAAGAAAGGCCCTTCGCCCTTGCGCGCGCGGGCCACGAGCTTCTGCGCCAGTTCGTTGACGGCGAGAACGTCCTGCCCGTCGACCGAATGCGCCTCAATGCCGAAAGCCTGGGCGCGCGCCGTCAGAGAGCCGGCGGCAATCTCTTCGGTTTTCGTGTATTCCGAGTAGCCATTGTTCTCGCAGGCATAGATGACCGGCAGGCTCCAGAGCGCGGCCATGTTCATGACCTCATACCAGAGGCCCTGCGCCGTCGCGCCGTCGCCGAAGAAGCAGACGGCGACGTCTTTGGTGCCGAGCCGTTTCGCCGAGAAAGCAGCTCCGGTAGCAATCCCCATGGAACCGCCGACGATGGCATTGGCGCCGAGATTGCCATGGCTCTGGTCAGCGATATGCATCGAACCACCCTTGCCGCGGCAGTAGCCTTCCGCCTTGCCAAGCAGTTCGCAGAACATCTCCTTGAACTCCGCACCCTTGGCGACGCAGTGGCCGTGTCCACGGTGGGTGGAAGTGATCTTGTCAGTGTCCTCCAGCGCCTCGCAGATGCCGACGGCAACCGCCTCCTGGCCCGAATACATATGCGTCAGGCCAGGCATCTTCGCGGACAAATAGAGCTGGTTGGCATTGTCCTCGAAGGCGCGGATGCGGACCATCTGCCGGTACATCTGCAGATAGTCTTCAGTGTTGGTTTTCTTCTTCGGTGCCATGACGGCGTCCTCAATAACGGTGCGAAATCGGTAGCTCTTCGGCGGGGAAAAGGCTAATCACCTGACAGCCGGTGTCGGTGACGACGACCTCTTCCTCGATGCGCGCTGCCGAATAGCCGTCGGAGGCCGGACAGTAGGTTTCGAGCGCGAAGACCATGCCGGTCTCGATCTCCATCGGATTGTCGAGGCTGACAGCGCGGCTGATGATCGGCCGTTCGTGCAACGCCAGACCGAGGCCATGACCAAACTGGAGGCCGAAAGCCGACAATTCGTCCGGGAAGCCGAATTCCTCCGCCTTCGGCCAGACCTTGGCGACGGTATCGGTCGTGACGCCAGGCTTGATGAGCTGGATCGCAGCATCCAGCCATTCGCGGCAGCGGACATAGGCATCGGTTTGCGACGGCGTGGCGCGGCCGACATTGAAGGTCCGGTAGTAGCAGGTGCGATATCCCTGATAGGATTGCAGGATATCGAAGAAGGCCTGGTCGCCGGGCCGGAAATAGCGGTCAGTGAAGTTGTGCGGGTGCGGGTTGCAGCGCTCGCCGGCGATGGCGTTGATCGCCTCCACGTCGTCGGAACCCATTTCGTAGAGCATCTTGTTGGACATCGCGACGATGTCGCTCTCGCGGATGCCCGGCCTGAGTTCCTGCCAGATCATGTGGTAGACGCCGTCGACCATCGAGGCGGCCTGGTTGAGCAGCTGTATCTCGTCGATGTTCTTGATCTCGCGGGCACCGAGCATGATCTGCTGGCCGTCGACAACCTTCACGCCAGCCTCCTGCAGTGCGAAGAACATCGCCGTCTCTGCATAGTCGATGCCGACCGGCATGTCGGCGACGCCGGCCTTCTTGAGAAGAGAATAAATTTCCTCGGCATACCGCTTCATCAGCCCGAAGGAGGGCGGGATGGTGCCGCGCATACCAACGACACCGGCACGCATGCGTTCGGGATCGAGCCAGTCGCAATATTCGCGGTGATGGACGGCGGCCGAACCAAAGTCCCAGACATAGGGCTCCTCGTCGCCGGCCAGCAATGCGAAGCGGCACATCTTGTCGCGCTCCCACTCACCGATTTTGGTGCCGGAGACATAGCGGATGTTGTTGACGTCGAAGAGCAGAAGCGCGCCGCAGTCCGACTTCTTCAGTGCGTCCTTGGCGCGACTGAGACGATAGCGGCGCAGCCGATCTTGATCGACACGGCGCTCGAAGTCGACCGCGGTATGGCCAAGAGCGGGAATATGCCGGTCCCAGCGCCAGTTTGGATCGATGTCGCCCGGCTGCAGGATGCGCGGATTGAGGGCTGTCGTGTTCATTATATGCCTCCGGTTGCACGCCCGGCGGGCGCGCTGTCATGTGATGGAAATCGTTTGAAGGGCGCGTCGGCTACTGGATGCACCAGCCGCCGTCGATATGGATCATCTGGCCGGTCATGTAGTCGCTCTCTGGGCTGGCCAGGAAAGCGGCAGTGCCCTTGATGTCGTCGGGATAGGAGACGCGCTTGATCTTCAATTCGTTGGCGACGATGTCCTCGTAGGCCTGGCCCTGGCGCTCCTTGAAGCCAATGTCGATGAGGTCCTTGTCGAGTTGTTCCCAGAGCGGTGTCACGACGACGCCCGGCGCATAGCCGTTGACCGTGATGTTGTGCTCGGCGAGCGCCACGGCGCCACAATGGGTCAGCGCCAGGCAGCCATATTTCGAGGTGCAATAGACGGTCACGTCGATCAGCGGCTTGCGCGAGGCGATGGAACCGACATTGATCAGCTTGTAGGGATAATCTTGGGAGCCTTGGGCGATCATCTGTTTCGCGGTCTCCTGCATACCCAGCCACATCGCCTTGGTGTTGACGTTCATGATGAGGTCCCAGTTGTCCTCGTCGATGTCCATGAAGAAGCGGGGCTTGTTCAGGCCCGCATTGAAGACGCCCACATTGATCATGCCAAATGCGTCGACGGTCGCGCTTACGGCCGCTGCGTTATCCTCGCGCTTGGTCACGTCCAACTTGACGGCGATCGCCTTGCCATTGCCGCGATTGTTGATCCGCTCGGCCGTCTCATTGGCGCCATCGAGATCGATGTCGCCAAGGCAGACATTTGCGCCCTGTTCAGCGAAATGTTCGGCATTGGTGGCGCCCATTCCGCGGGCAGCGCCCGTGATCAGGATATTCTTTCCCTTGAGCCTTTGCGGATCCATCTGTTCCTCCCGTTTAGAATTCTAGATTTTCATGGCTTCTTCGGCCCTTGCCTGGGCCTTCTTGAGCGCTTCGCGTGGTCCGATGATGCCGCGCAGCATGTCGTGCATCTCCTCGCCGCAAATCTTGATGATGTCGGAGATCTGCGGGATCGGCGGCCGCGGCCAGAACTGCAGTTCGTCCCGCCAGGACATGCCGTCGACCGCCTCGAATATCGGCGACAGCCGGCTGACCTCGGGATCGGCGCCGACGGAATATCGCGGCGCGGTACGGCTGCCGTTCTGGACATAGAGTTTCTGCGCTTCGGGTGAGGTGAAGGCGATCAGCGCCTCCGCGGCGTCGGCGCAGCGTTCCTCGGGTAGATTGGACGGTATGCCGAGCACATAGCCGCCGACGGGTGCAACCGGAGTACCTCTCGGACCCGCTGGATGCGGAAGATAGCCAGTCTGACCGTAAGCCGGCGATGACGGATCAAGCTCGAAGTAGGGCGCCAGAAGTGTGTAGCCGTAGGCCATGGCGATCTTGCCGGCCGCATAGGGGCGAACGCGCTCGTACCAGGACATCGACAATATGTCGGGCGGGGAGAACCGCGCCAGCGCCAGCAGATATTCGGCGGCCTCCAGCGCACCGTCGCTGTCGATCGTCGGATGCAGATCAGCGCGGTCGAGGTGGTCGGCATCATATCCACCGGCAATCTCCTCGAGATTGAGAAGGGGTTGGCCGAAATCGGCGCATGTCATCATGAACTGGTGGCCTAGCGCCGTGCCGCGCGCGGCGTTCCAGGCGATACCGTAGCGCCCCTGAGCCGGGTCATGGAACTTTTCGGCCGCGCGCAGCACCGCTTCGGTGGTCGTAGGCGGCTCGAAGCCGGCCTCGGCGAAGAGGTCGCGGCGGTAGAACAGGAGCTCCGGCGTGGTCTGGGCCGGAACGCCGTAGGGACGGCCCGCCCAATGCGCGGCGCGCCAACCCGCGGTGTGGAAATCGCCAGGATCGAGCCTGTCGACGTCCATGACGTCGTCGAGCGGCAGCAGTACGCCCTGGGTGGCGAATTCGCCGATCCAGGGTAAATCGACGGCGATAATATCATACCGGCTCGTCTTGCGCTGGGCGTTGCGCAGCGCTTCCTCGTGCAATCGGTCGATGGAGAAGGCGCGCTGGTGGATGGAAACGCCAATGACCTGTTCGAATTGGCGCTTGAGGGCATCCATGACCATGAAGGTCGGGTCGCCGTGAACGAGGATGCGCAATCCGCCAGGAAGCGACAGGGGCTCTGGCAGCACCTGCGGCGGCTGGATCGACTGGCCATAGATATAGGAGCCGCCGAAATAGTAGTCGCGCGTCTTGGTCTCGCGGACGTCGCCGCCGAAAGATTTGGCGGCAAGGCGCTTGATGCGTCCGCACATCTGCAGCCACTGCTCGATGAGTTCGGCGCTCGGATGCAACGTGAAGCTCTTGCCGGTCCGAGTGCGGGGGCGCTGCTCGATAATGCCGGCCTGCTGCATCTCGTTCAGCCGCCTCACGGCCGTGGCGTAGGGCACGCCGGCCGCGGCCGTCAACGATGACGGCGTCACCGGCTTGGCCTCGAGATGGTTGCGGATCAGACAGGTCGCCATCTTGTAATAGGGATCAGGCGTCGCGAGATCGAGCGCTGTTTCCACCTCTAGTTCGAAGTCTTCGAGAAAGTTCATGATCTCGAGGATTTCGTCGCGGGCGCGCATCGAAATCGGTGGGTCTTTCCTTTCCCTGCCTCCATTATTCGTGTTCGGGTTGCGCTGCCGCGTTACGGGCGCGGGAGCCACCGCTTCCGAATTGTCCAAGATGGATTTCGTCGTGGGGGTCATGGCAGCTCCTTCGTCCAAACTGTTCAAAATGAGAATGTTGCGATATGCGCATTCTATCCATTCTGGATTTCATTGTATCCAGAATGGACATAATTGATGGCGATCAGAAACGACGGAAGCCGCAAGTTCCTGCTACCCGCATTGCTGTCGGGAATTCGAAAAGCCGCTCGAACGGCGGCGACCGCAGCAAGGGGATCGAATTGGGAGGAAATGACGAAATGAAGATCGCCTACAAGTCACTTATCGCAGGCACGACGGCTCTTGCGGGCATGGCGTTTGCCGGCACCGCGATGGCTCAGGAGCCGATGACAATCGGCATCACGCAGAACAATGTCGGCGTCGACAGCTATCAGACCACCTATGAAAAGGCCTTCATCGAGGCCGCCGACGCAGATCCCTCGGTCGAGACCGTTGTCCTCGACGCCGGCGGCGACGTAGCGCGCCAAATCGCGCAGATTCAGGACCTCGTGCAGCAGCAGGTCGACGCCATCATCATCTGGCCGACCAACGGCAAGGCGGTGGTCCCGGCAGTGCGCGCTGCGGACAAGGCCGGTATTCCGGTCGTCATCACGAACTCCAATATTGCCGAGGAAGGCTTCGACTTCATCAAGTCCTTCTCCGGACCCGACAACATCACGCAGGGTTCCCGTTCGGCTGAAATCATGTGCGACAAGTTCAAGGACATGGGCATCGAGAACGAGGCCCAGATCGTCCAGATTTCCGGCCAGCCCGGCTACACGACCGCCATCGAACGCGCCAAGGGTTTCGAAGACCGGCTTCCCGAAGTGTGCCCGAATGTGACGCTTCTGGAAACCCAGCCTGGCGACTGGAACCGCGAGAAGTCGCAGCGCGTCATGGAGGCCTTCCTGGTCAAATATGACGATATCGACGGTGTCTATGCGGGCGACGACAATATGGGGGTCGGCGCGCTGAATGCCGCCAAGGCTGCCGGACGCGACGGCATCATCTTCGTCGGCGCGACAAACTTCGCCGTCGGCTACGAGGCGATGGCGCGGGGCGAATATTGGGGCTCGATCTACCAGTCGCCGGTCGATGACGCGAAGAACGCGCTGGCAACCGCCAAGGCGGTCGTCAACGGCGAGGACGTCCCGTTCCTCAACTACTTCGATACGCCGAAAATCACCCAGGACAACATGGACCAGTTCACCAAGCCGGTGTTCTGATCTTCTCCCGGAGGGACGCGGGGCCACGGAGGCCCCGCGTCCATTTGCGTCTCTGAATTCGTGGGAGGATAGCCATGGGTCGCGTGTCTGGCCGTTCATGCATTGTCACGGGTGCCGCCCGGGGCATCGGCCGCGCCATCGGGGAAGCGCTGCTCGACGAGGGTGCCGATGTGTGTTTCGCCGACATAGACGGTGATACCGCAGAAATGGCCGCCCGCGAAAACGAGGAACGCGCCGACCGCAATGGCGGTAAGGTCGCTTGGGCCAAGGTCGACGTGACGGAGCGGGAACAGGTCCAAGAGATGATCGAGATCGCTGTTTCCGCCTTCGGAAAGCTCGACGTGAAATTCAACAATGCCGGCATCAACAAGCCGATGAACCTGCTCGATGTAACAGAAGACAACTGGAACACGATCATGAAGGTCAACGGGCTTGGTGTGCTGATCGGCATGCAGGAAGCGGCAAAGCAGATGATCCGGCAGGGGACCGGCGGAAAGATCGTCAACACCGCCTCGATCGCCAGCCGGCAAGGCTTCGACAATGTCGCACCCTACTGCGCGTCGAAATGGGCGGTCGTGTCGCTGACGCAGTCGGGCGCTCGCGACCTGGCGAAGCACAAGATTACCGTCACGGGATTCGCGCCGGGCGTGGTGGCTACTGAAATGTGGAGCCAGCTCGATCGGGACCTTATGGAAATTGGCGCATCAGAGCGCGAAGGGCAGGCGATCGCAGAGTTCTCTGCGGATATCCTGCGCGGCAGGGTTGCCACACCCGACGACATCACGGGAACGACCACGTTCCTGGCGTCGAAGGAAAGCGACTACATGACCGGACAGGTCGTCATGATAGATGGTGGCATGGTTCTGGTTTGACGAAATCGGCGGGCCCGCCGAAACGCTGAAACGCGAGTCGCTTCGCGAATGGGCCAGGGAGGAACTGGAATGACGGGGTTCGTTGAAAGAGTCCGGCAAGGCGAAGCAAAAGGGCTGATCGCCAGGAACGGCATCTTCATCGCTTTCATCGCGTTCATGATTGCCTTCGGAATTGGGTCGGACAAGTTCCTGTCCTTCAACAACCTGGAGAGCGTAGTCCGTTCATCGGCAATGATCGGCGTGATGGCCCTCGGTGTCACCATCGTCGTCATTTCCGGCAATCTCGACCTGTCGGTTGGGTCTATGCTCTCATTTGGTACAGTCATGGTCGTTGACCTGCATGACAAGATCGGTCCGGGGCCGGCAATTCTGGTCATGATGGTCTGCGTGTTGCTGCTCGGCGCGGTGAACGGCTTCCTGATCGGCTTCGTTCGTCTGAACTCGCTGATCGTTACGCTTGGCATGCTCTCGGCGATCCAGGGGCTGACCCTGATCTATTCCGGCGGCAAGAATGTCGATGTCAACCCGAGCACTCAGGACACGACTTGGTTTCGCGTCTTCGGTCGTGGCGAGGTGGCCGGTATCGACATGCCAATCATCATATTCTTCGTGCTGGCGATCATTATCGGTTTCGTCATCGCGTTCACGCCGTATGGCCGACGCGTTTACGCGGTCGGCGGCAACCCGACCGCAGCGGTGTTTTCCGGGATTCGACGAAACCGCGTCGTCTTTTCGACTTATCTCATCTCTGCCTTCTGCGTCGGCATCGCGGCCATCATTCTCGGCAGCCGCGTGATGGGATCGCAGAACAATGTCGGCCAGGGCTACGAACTGCTGGTGCTCGCCTCTGTCATCCTTGGAGGAACGTCGCTCCTCGGCGGGTCCGGCAGCATCCTTAAAACAGTAATCGGCGTGCTGATTCTGGGATTCATCCAGAACGGCCTGCTGCTTCTCGGTTATCCCTATTTCGCCCAGTGGATCGTCACTTGGGTCGTCATCATTCTTGCGGTCTGGCTCGATGTCGCGGCGAAGCGCGGTCGGCTGCTGTCGCCGATCGCCTGAAGTGGAGGAAGATATGTCGCAAACATCCGTGGAAAGTACGCCGGTACAGGCGTCGGGCGGCATGAAGGCCAATTTGGGCTGGCTCGTCCGGCATCCGATCTGGGCCTTCGTGGTGATGATCTTCATCTTCTTCTCGCTGATGACCGACAATTTCTTCTCGCTCGGCAATTTCGAGAACATCCTCGTCCAGACCTCGACGCTCGGGCTCATCGCGCTCGGCATGACGATCGTGATGATCAACGGCAATATCGACCTGTCCGTCGGCGCTGTCGTCGCATTGGCGGCAAGTCTCACTGTCGACATCATGGGCTGGCCGATGTTCGAGAGCTGGGGCAACTGGCAGATCCTGCCGGCGGTGCTGGCCGGGCTCGCATCGGGAGTCTTGCTTGGCGCGCTGAACGGGTTGATCGTCTGGAAGACAGGCGTCGACGCCTTCATCGTCACGCTCGGGGCGATGCTCGGCGTGCGCGGGCTCGTCTTCGTCTATACTGGCGAGCAGTCCTTCTTCGCGCTGAATTTCGCCTATTCCGATTTCGGGGCCAGCCGCTTCCTCGGCCTGCCGACTCTGGCTTGGGTGTTTCTGATCTTCACCGTTCTGATGCATGTCCTGCTGTCGCGAACGGTGCACGGCTCAAACACCTACGCCGTCGGCGACAATCGCGAAGCGGCGGTCAATGCCGGCATCCGAGTCGGGCCGCACATGATGATCAACTTCATGATCGTCGGGTTCTTCGCGGCGCTGGCGGGGCTAACCTTGTCGACGCAGATGGGCGCGTCCACGCCCAATCTCGGACGCGACTACGAATTGTGGGTGATCACGGCGACGGTGCTGGGCGGGACCAAGCTGACGGGCGGCGCCGGAAACATCATCGGGACGTTTGGCGGCGTGCTTGCTATCGGCATCCTGCGCAACGGCATGAACCTGATGCAGGTCCCGGCATTCTACGTGCTCGTGACCCTCGGCGTGATCCTGATCGCCGTACTGTTCCTCGACAAGCAATTGAATCGCAAGGGCGGTGAGGAGTTGCGGATATGAGTGAAGCTCAACCGGTTCTGCGCCTGGAAGGCATCGTCAAGACGTTCCCCGGTGTGCGTGCGCTCGACGGCGTCGATTTCAGCGTGTTCCCCGGCGAGGTGCACGCGCTGATGGGAGAGAACGGCGCCGGCAAGTCGACCCTGATGAAGGTGCTCGCCGGCATGTATCAGCCCAATGAAGGGCGGATCATGATCGACGGCAAGCCGGTCGTCATGCGCAATCCGATCGAGGCAAAGCAAAACGGCGTCATTCTGATCCACCAAGAACTGTCGCTGGCGGAACAGATGACAGTCGCCGAGAACGTCTTTCTTGGCGAATTGCCTCGCACGAGCTGGGGTTTCGTCGACTGGAAAGTGCTCGAAGAGCGCGTCGGCGCCATCCTCACCAAACTAAATTGCGATTTCGGGCCGCGCACGAATGTCGGCACGTTGTCGATCGCCAAGAAGCAGATGGTCGAAATCGCCCGCGCCCTGACCCACCAGGCGAAGGTCGTCGTTTTTGACGAACCAACCGCTTCTCTGACTGACGCCGAGAAAGTGGTTCTTTTCGATATCATCAACGACCTGAAATCCGATGGCGTCAGCATCGTCTATATCTCTCACCGCATGGAGGAGATCTTCACGATTTCCGATCGCATCACGGTGCTTCGCGACGGATCCTACCGCGGTACGCTTGTCGCGACCGACACCACCGAGGACGAGGTGACCCAGTTGATGATCGGTCGCAGTCTCGATTATTCGCGCAATGTCGAGAAAGGCGAAATTGGCGATATCACCCTCGAGGTCAGCGGCCTGTCCTGCGGAAAACTCTATCAAGATGTAAGCTTTTCACTGCGCGCCGGAGAGGTCGTCGGCTTCTATGGCCTTGTCGGGGCAGGGCGGACGGAGATTGCCGAAACCCTTTTTGGTCTGCGTGAACCGTCGGGCGGTACGATCCGGCTCGGCGGCGAGGATGTCACAATCGGCTCACCGGCCGAGGCGATCGCGCAAGGCATTTCGCTGGTGCCCGAAAGACGCAAAGAGCAGGGCCTCGTGCTGGGCATGAACTGCCGCGACAACATTACGCTGCCGCAGGTCGATGACATGACAGCCGGACCGTTCGTCTCAAACGGAGCGGAGATCGCTATCTACGACATGTATCGTGACCGGCTCGACATCAAGGCGCCAAGCTGGCGCAGCGAAGTCGGCAATCTCTCCGGCGGCAACCAGCAGAAGATCGTCATCGGAAAGTGGCTCGCAATGAAGCCGCGCGTGCTGATCGTCGACGAGCCGACGCGCGGTATCGATGTCGGCTCGAAGGCCGAGATCCACAACCTCATTCGCGAACTGGCCCATTCCGGATATGCGGTCATCGTAATCTCCTCGGAGATGCCTGAAATTCTGCGCGTCTCCGACCGTGTGATCGCCATGTATCAGGGCCGGATCATGCGGGAGTTCACGGCGGATGAAGTCAACGAGGACAATCTCGTCCAGGCGATATCCGGCATCGGAAACGGCAAGGCGGCGTGATGCAGGTCGGATTTGCGGGGCTTGGGCGCATGGGGGCGCCGATGGCTGGAAATCTCGTGCGCGCGGTCATCGCGTAACCGTGTGGAAGCGTTCGCCAGAAAAGGCCCGTGCCTTCGCGGATGCGATCCGGGAGGTTCGCATAACCGAGCAGACTTATTACCGGTGGCGCAGACAGTATGGCGGCATGGGAACCGACCAACTGAAAGAGCTGAAGCGCCTGCAGAAGGAGAACAAATCGTCTGCGGAAAGCTGTTTCGGATGTAACGTTGGACAAGCTGGTCTTGGCCGATGCTGCAAGGGAAAACTTCTAAGCCCTTCTCGTCGCCGTGCCTGCATCAATCATGTGAGCGAGCAGATGAAGGTGTCGTAGCGTCGCATCTGCCGCATTCTGGGCCAGCATCGTTCCACGCAGCGACGACAGCCGCGCGGAGGTGCCGATGAGGAGCGCCTCGTCGCGGACGTGATCGAGTTGGCTCGCGACTATGGTCGTTACGGCTAGCCGCGCGGTCAAGGATCAAGGATCCAATTTCGGTTATGGGCAGCCTGCAACACGCACAAATGAGAAATGACTGAAATCGGCACAAAGCTGCCGTGCTGGTGCGATAATTCGATGCCGGACCCCTGGAAGCGGTCGTGACCGCGAGGCCGGTGCTATTCGATTTATGAGTACACAGCCTAGTCCCAGCCGTTGCGGCGCACCGCATCCGTGTGCTCCCCGAGCTTCGGCGAGGGGCGGTCGGAAACGGGTCCAGGCGCGCCGGCGAAAGACACCGGAGTGCGTAGCCCCGGAACGCCGCCCGGCGCGATCTGCATGCCGCGATGGACGATCTGCGGGTCGGCGAGGACATCTGCGACCGTGTTGATCGGTCCGGCCGGAACGACGGCCTGTTCCAGCGCGGCGAGCAGGTCGTCGCGCGACCAGGCGCTGGTCCTGTCCGCCAGCAAGGCCGTCAATGCGTCCCGGTTTTCGATGCGCGCGGCATTGGTGGCGTAACGCGGATTATCGGCGATCCCGTCGAGACCGAGCACCTCGCAAAGCCGGCCGAACTGGGCATTGTTGCCGACGGCGATGATCAGCCAGCCATCCGCGGTCGCGAAAGTCTGGTAAGGCGTGATGTTCGGATGGGCGTTGCCCAGACGATGTGGCACGACACCGGAGGCAAGATAGTTCATCGCCTGGTTGGCGAGAACGCCGGTCATGCAGTCGAGCAGTGCCATGTCGACATGCTTGCCCCGGCCGGTTCGTACGCGCTCCGCGAGCGCCGCCTGAATGGCAATGACGCTGTAGAGCCCGGTGAAGATATCGGCGAAGGCGACCCCGATCTTTTGCGGTTCCCCCGCCGGATCGCCTGTCAGGTCCATGATGCCGCTCATGCCCTGGATCAGGAAGTCATATCCTGCGCGCGCCGCATATGGCCCGTCCTGTCCGAAGCCGGTGACCGAGCAATAGACGAGGCGCGGATTGATGGCCGACAGCGTTTCGTAGTCGAGGCCGAATTTCACGAGACCGCCGACCTTGAAATTCTCGACCACGACATCGGCGTCCTTTGCCAGCCGGCGCACGAAATCGAGATCCTCCGGATCGCGGAAATCGGCTGTCACCGAGCGTTTGCCGCGATTGCAGGCGTGGAAATAGGCCGCGGAGCGGTCGCCGTCGCGCTCGATGAAGGGCGGACCCCACTGGCGCGTATCGTCGCCCTCCGGGCTCTCCACCTTGATGATGTCGGCGCCGAGATCGGCAAGCGTCTGGCCGACCCACGGACCGGCGAGAATGCGGGCGAGTTCGAGAACACGCAGTCCTTCAAGTGGCCTGTCGCTCATCGTGAAAATGCCTGAAACCCGTTGTGGGGGCCGATTGTTTGGGGATTTCGCGCAAGCCGCATGATTTGCTGTTGCTCCTCGGTCGTTTGCCGCAAACCATGTCGCGCGCCGGGCGCGCGATGTCCAGCGTCTTGCCGTAATTGTTGCGCGCCAGCGTCACGATCTGGCATGCCTTACAGACCCGGCCCAACTTCGGGGCGGACCACGACGACGGGGATACAGTGCCTGAACGTGAAATCGAATTGTCGGACCTTGCGAAGACGCTGGTTGCGCGCGGCGACAAGGGGCGACTTGTCGTCGCGCTTGCGGGCGCGCCGGGTGCCGGCAAGTCGACACTCGCGGAAAAGCTTGTCGATCTGATTGCGGAGGACGCGCCGGGCCTGGCAGCGATCCTTCCCATGGACGGCTATCATTTCGACAACATGCTGCTCGAAAAACTTGGCAGGCAAGCACGCAAGGGCGCACCCGACACGTTCGACGTGGCCGGATTTCGCCACATGCTGCAGCGTTTGCGCTCCGACGAGGAGGACGCGGTCGCCGTTCCGGTATTCGATCGGGATATCGAGATTGCGCGCGCAGGCGCGCGGCTCATACCCCGGCAGGCCCGGATCATCGTCGCCGAGGGAAACTACCTGCTTCTTGGCGACGCGCCCTGGTCGGACCTCTCGCCTTTGTTCGATGTCACCATTCGCATCGATGTCAGCGAGGAGACCTTGCGCGAGCGGCTGAAAGCCAGATGGCGCGGATACGGGATGAGCCCGGCGGACATTCGCGGCAAGCTGGAAGAAAACGATCTGCCGAACGGGCGGCTCGTGCTGGCTCGCAGCCGTCCGGCCGATTTTGTCGTCAAAAGCTGAGTGCGAAAAAGGTCGCCGGTAGTGACGTGGCGGCACGATTCCAATCGGGTGCGAAACGCTCTAGCGTCGGGAATGAAACGAACCCGAACGCCGATGACGCGCGGCCAGGAGGAAGGACGATGGACGACAAACTTCTGCAATTGCTCAGAACGGTCAACACCCCGACGGTCTGCAACGCAATCGAGACCGCCCAGGGAAAACGCGGCTTTTCCGGCTATTCGCGTGTGACGCCGGTGGCGGCAGTGCCGGACGCTCCGCCCATCGTCGGCTACGCCTGTACCGGGAAGATCGCGAGCAAGTTTCCAACAGTCGAGTCGCCCGAATCCGAGCGCGAAAGACGGCTGGGCTATTTCCGCCATGTAGGGGCCGCGCGGGCATTGTCGGTCGCGGTCGTCGAGGACATCGACTACCCAGAATGCGCCGGGGCCTTCTGGGGCAAGACAAATGCCGCCATCCACAAGGGCCTCGGCATCATGGGCGTGCTGACCAACGGCATGGTTCGCGACCTCGATGCGTTGCCGGAAGAATTTCCGATTATCGCGGGCTCGATCGGACCGAGCCACGGCTTTGCCCATGTCACCGGGTTCGGCATGCCCGTCACCGTATTCGGACTGTCGATCCGGCAGGGCGACCTGATCCACGCGGATCGCCACGGCGCGGTCGTGATCCCGGAGGATGTCGTCGATCGGCTGGCGGACGCGATAAGCAGCCTGCGCGGGATCGAGAAGGATCTCCTTGATATGACACGCAGACCGGATTTCGACGCGAAGATGATCGAGGACGCGTGGTCCCGCTTCGAGCACGCCCAAAGCTGACACAGGCGTGAGGCTGCGTTGCCTGTATCGCTTGGCATCTGCGCAAAAAGCAGCGAAATGTAATGGTTATGATTTCGTTATTGAGGATTTGAAAATGTCTGGAATTCATCTGAATATATTGTAGCGAATACTATGACTAGAGTTTCTTGTAGTTTGTTTTAACTCTTTCTTAATCGGTTGGCCCCCTAAGATGCTTGACGGCATGAAGCCGGAAAATAGTGAGCCAGGTCGATTATGAGAATCATTTCTGGAGATTGGCGCATTGACGCCGAGGTATCGTTGCGCGTGTCTGTAACCGGGGCCGTGACGGCGCTGGTCTTACCGGTCTCGACATTCGCCTACGAAGACATTCACGTACGAAAGATCCTGCGGGTCTTTCACCTGAACGACGAAAACCAGGAAGAAGTCGGATCGACGCTGGACTGGGGATTGGACGCGGCCGTCATACTCGGCCCGCTCGAAAGCATCGCCTCGACATTCGGCAGCGGAGATCCCGGCGATGCGCTTGTCGTGTTGCTGCTCGAGGACGGACGCAAGGCGCTTATCGCAGGGGCTGCCGAGAAACTCGCGCCGATACTTGAACTGTCGAAAGCATGCGAGGCGATTGGCGAAGAGCTGGATTGCGCCGTGTTCGACGATCGATCCTCGGTACCGCCGGTTTTCGGCGACCTCCTGTCGGATGACGACGTTTCACGGCTTCCGGACAGCCCGTTTGGCGATGTTCTGTCCGTCGCATCGGCGCCGCGCCCGCCAGCAATGGTGCGCTTCGGACGCAGGGATTCCTGATCGGCGAAGCCGCCCTTTCAATCCGAAAATCTGAATTCGGCGAAAAGTCGCTTGCAAATGGTGATTTGCAGGCGTTTTTTGCGCGCAGATTTGTGGATGTGCGACCAAGATTATTGAAAATAGCTCCAATTGCCGGTAAACATCCTGCATGGATGAGATTGACAAGGCAATATTACAGCTGGTGCAGCGCGATAACCGCCTTTCGAGCAACGAGATCGGGCGGCGGGTCGGTCTGTCCGTTTCGGCGGTCAACGAGCGTGTTCGGCGGTTGAACGCATCCGGCACAGTGACGGCGAACCGCGCCATCGTCGATCCCGATGCACTGGATCTGAAGCTGTGCGCCTTCCTCTTCGTCGATATCGATATGCGGTCCGACGAGCAGGGGTTTATCGACGGTGTGCAGGCCTGCCCGGAGGTCCTGGAATCGCATCATGTGGCGGGCAGCCATTCCTATCTCCTGAAATTGCGGTTGCGCGACACGTCGGACCTGCAGCGCTTTCTCTCGACAAAGCTCAAACGCCTGCCGGGCGTCAGCCGCACGGAGTCGGTCATCGTGCTGGAGACCCACAAGGAAACGACGGTCCTCGGCGCGGACTGGGAGGACTGAAGCGGCGATGCTGGAGGTTCTGAGCGTCTTTGCCGGCGGCCTCGCGATCGGCTTCGCGGTCGCGGCTCCTGTCGGTCCGATCGGTCTGCTGTGCATTCGCCAGACCCTGGCGCGCGGCCCGCTGGTCGGGATCGCGACAGGCCTCGGGGCTGCAACCGCGGACATGGTCTACGGGTTCGTCGCGGTTTTCGGGGTCGGCCTGATCACGGCGGCCTTGGTCGAATCCGCCGACATCCTCAAGATCGCGGGCGGCGCGACGCTCGTCTATCTCGGCTTGTCGGCGCTGCGCCCGTTCGTGCGGTCGAGGCGGCAGGAGCCCGGCGCGGCCAGGAGGCTGACAGTTTCGGGCGGATCGGCCGTTGCGGGTTTCGGTACGACATTCCTCCTGACTTTGGCGAACCCCATGACCATCATCGCCTTTACGGCGATCGTCGCGAGCCTTTCGGACACGGAGCGCGCCGCCGGTATCGGACATGGCCTGACGGTCGTGGCCGGTGTCTTCTCCGGATCCGTCGCGTGGTGGCTGTTCCTGGTCGGCACCGTGTCGATCATCCACAAGGCACTACCGCCCGACCTGCTTCGCTGGATCGACCTTGCATCCGGCCTCGTCGTGCTGGGTTTCGGGCTGGTCGCCATCCTCAGCGGCACGGGCGTGCTGTGACCGCTCAGGCCCGGAGATCCTCGCGCGCCTGACGGAATATTTTGGCGAGTTCGGAGAATTCCTCCGCCCTTGCGGATGTTTTCCGCCACGCAAGCACGATGCTGCGCGGGCAGGCGCCGACCAGTGGCGCAAGTGCCAGCCGATTGCCGTGCGTCACGCCCGCATCGATCGCCAGTTGCGGCAGGAGCGTGATACCGAGGCCTTCCGCAACCATGGAGACCAGCGTCACGAGGCTGGTCGCCGCGAATGTGTCGTCCTGTGTCGCATGCGAATCCGGAAAGGCGGACAAGGCATGCCGCTGCAGGCAATGACCCTTTTCGAGCAGAAGAAGCTTTTCGCCGGCGAGATCGCGGCCGGCGACGGATTTTCTGTCCGCCAGCCGATGGCCGAGCGGCGTGGCGAGTTGGTAGTTGTCGTCGAAGAGATCGACCGTCTCCAGTCCTTCCACGGGAAAGGGCAGGGCGATCAGGATCGCGTCCAGCCGCCCGGCCTTCAGCCCGGCATCGAGCGACTCGGTCAATTCCTCGCGAAAATAGAAGCGCAGATCGGGGTAGGTCTCGCGCAGGCGCGGCATCACCTTGGGCATGAGGAACGGTCCGACTGTCGGAATGGCGCCAAGCCGCAAGTCGCCACGAAACGGCCCGGCATGGCGCTTCGCCGAATCGACCAGGTCGGTGGCGTCGGCGAGGAGCTGCCTTGCGCGCGCGGCGATCTCGATACCGACTGGCGTCAGCAGCACCGAACGCTTGGAGCGCTCCGCGAGCGATACGCCGAGAATCGCTTCCAACTCCTTGATTCCGTTGGAGAGCGTCGACTGCGTCACGTGGCAGCGATCCGCCGCGTGGCCGAAATGCAGTTCGTCGGCAAGCGCGACGAGGAAGCGCAGTTGTTGCAGGCTTGGCAGCATGATCTGGACATTCAGAAAATCGATTATTGTAAGGAAAATAATTCGTTTCAAAAATATTACAAGGCTCGCCATATTCGCCTTGCAGACAACGCAAGTTGAAGGAAAAACGACAATGACCGACACAATCGAACTGAAAGGCCCACGCCTCAACGAGCCCGCTCCGGACTTCAAGGCGCTGACCACCGACGGCGAGAAGACGCTCGCGGACTACAAGGGAAAATGGCTGATCCTGTTTTCGCATCCGGCTGATTTCACGCCGGTCTGCACGACGGAGTTCATCGCTTTCGCCAAGCGTCAGGACGACTTCAAGGCGAAAGGTGTCGAGCTTCTCGGACTGTCCATCGACAGCCACTATTCGCACATTGCATGGGTGCTCTCGATCAAGGAGAAGTTCGGCGTCGAGATCGGATTTCCGATCATCGCGGACCTGAACATGAAGGTCGCCAATGCCTATGGCATGATCCAGCCGGGCGCATCCGACACGGCGGCTGTGCGCGCGACTTTCATCATCGACCCGAACGGCGTCCTGCGCGCCATGGTCTACTACCCGATGAACGCCGGGCGCTCCGTCGACGAGATCTATCGTCTCGTGGAAGCTCTGCAGACCGCCGACGCGAACAAGTGCGCGATGCCTGAGAACTGGAAGCCCGGCGATCCGGTGATCGTTCCCACACCGGGAACCGTCGCAGCCGCCGAGGCGCGCGCCTCCGAAGGCTATGACACGAAGGACTGGTACTTCTCGACCAGGACGCTTTGAGCATTGCTGCATCCAAAGTCCGAACCGCTTCGGCGGTTCGGGCGTTTGCCGTCATACAGACAGAGGAGAAACCAGATGAGCGCATCACCAATCGTGAAGGGGTTCTGGGACGAACAGACCGGAAGCTGGCAGTATGTTTTCCACGATCCGGACACCATGCAGGGCGCCATTGTCGATCCCGTGCTGGATTTCGACCCGATGGCGGCCTCGACCGGCACGACGAATGCCGACGAAATCCTGCGCTATGTGCGGAACGCCGGAATCGAGATTGTCTGGATCCTGGACACCCACCCCCACGCGGACCATTTCTCCGCCGGGCCCTACCTGAAGGAAAAGCTCGGTGCTCCGACGGCGATCGGCGAGAAGGTCGTCAATGTGCAGAGACTGTGGAAGGACATCTACAACCTGCCCGATGACTTCCCGACCGACGGCAGCCAATGGGACCGCCTGTTCGCCGATGGCGAGGAATTTGCGGTGGGCGAGGTGTCGGTGCGCGTCATGTTTTCGCCGGGACACACAATGGCCTCGATCACCTATGTCGCGGGCGATTCCGCCTTCGTGCACGACACGTTGATGATGCCGGATAGCGGCACCAGCCGGGCGGATTTCCCGGGCGGCGACTCGCACGAGCTTTACAGGAGCCTGCAGGCCATCCTGGCCCTGCCGGACGATACGCGGCTGTTCGTCGGTCACGACTACCGGCCGAATGGCCGGGATGCGCAATGTGAGGCAACCGTCGCCGAGCACAAGGCCGCCAATATTCATCTGAAAGGCGGCGCCAGCGAAGCCGACTATGTAGAGACCCGCGACAAGCGTGACGCCTCGCTGCCGCTGCCCAAGCTGATGCTGGCAGCACTGCAGGTGAACATCAGGGGCGGCCGTCTTCCGGAAGCGGAGAACAACGGTCAGTCCTATTTAAAAATTCCGCTC
This sequence comes from Oricola indica, assembly GCF_965227485.1. Taxonomy (NCBI): domain Bacteria; kingdom Pseudomonadati; phylum Pseudomonadota; class Alphaproteobacteria; order Hyphomicrobiales; family Ahrensiaceae; genus Oricola; species Oricola indica. The sequence continues at coordinate 4,251,629 of NZ_OZ245747.1, read as the reverse complement.
AATCGGTTCGCGTAGAACCGTCCTGCGGCCCCCATCAATACCTGAAAGGAGAAGCCGTCATGGCACACAAGGAAACCTTGAAAAATCTGCAGATCGCGCTCGGCATGGAGTTGAGCGCCGCACACCAGTACCAGTTGCACGCCCATGTGCTCGACGACTGGGGAATCGATCGCCTGGCGAACAAGATGCGCGAGGAAATGGCAGAGGAACTCGGCCATTCAGACGCCTATATCGAGCGCATCATGTTCCTGAAGGGCGATCCGGAACTGCGGTTCGCAAAGCCCCCGGCCCGGGCCCAGTCGCTGGTCGACATGTTCGAGGCCGACCTCGCCGACGAGAAGGAAGCCATCGAATTCTACACCGCCGCGGCCAGGCAGGCTTCTGAAGACGGCGATGTCGGATCGCGGGTCCTGTTCGAGAAGATCGTTCTCGACGAGGAGGGCCACATGTCCTGGCTGGAACTCCAGCTCGATCTTATCGCCCGGATGGGCGAACCCGCCTATGTCGCCAAGCACATGTCGGCGCCGGGGGAACATGACGAGGGCTGACGCTCCCGAAATGCCATCTTCGAAACGCAAAAAGCCCGGGGTGATCGCCCCGGGCTTTTCGGTTTCTGTGGGAAGGCTTCAGGTCAGGCGCTGCGCCGGCCGGACAGCAGGCTCGGAACGACATAGGCGAGAATGGTCAGTCCGATCGCGCCGGCGGAGCCGATCAGGATCAGGACGATCACGTCGATCGGTCCTCCAATGTCCGTGAAGCCGGAATTCGTCCAGAACTGCACGAACAGAATGGCGGCGAGCGCGCCGACCGGCGCCCACAATTCCGCGCGCAGGAAGCGCCGGCTTTCTAGCTTGTGGTCACGCACGATCAGGTAGAGGAAGGCCAGAAGGATCGCGGCCGCGGCGGCGACCATTCCCCAGAACAGCCCGGCGCCGAAGATCTCCTCGAACACCGCGATGAACATGCCGATGGAAACGTCTTTCATGATGGTTCTCCCTTATGCCCGGCCACGCAGCATGGCGTTGTAGGTTGGCTTGAGAGCGATCTCCTTCATCAGCCAGGAGATCCACAATTCCTCCAGGGGCGCGATGATGCCCGGGAAGGACGGGGTGAGATTGTTCTTGTAATCGAACTCGATCAGCATCGCCTTGCCGACCTGGGTGATCAGCGGGCAGGACGTGTAGCCGTTATAGGTCTCGCTCGATTCCCTGCCTTCGATCTGGGCGACGAGCTGGTCGACGGCGACAGGCACCTGCCATTTGACGCTGGCCGCCGTCTTGCCCTTCGGCACGCCCGCCGCGTCGCCGACAGCGAAGACCTCGGGAAAGCGGCGGTGGCGCATCGTGTATTGATCGACCTCGACCCAGCCCTGGTCGGTCCATTTGTCGGTCCAGGGCAGGGGGCTGTTGCGGATCACGTCGGGCGAGCGCATCGGCGGAATGACATTGGTGAAGTCGAATCCGATCTCCTTGTCGCCGTCCGGCGTCGCGAAGGTGGCGATCTTGCGGCCGGGGTCGATGGCCTTCATCACGTGGTCGTAGACCGTGTTGAAGCCGCGATCCTCGTAGAGCATCCGCACCTTCTCGTTGACGATCGGCACGCCGAACAGTGTCTTGTTGTGGGCGGCGTAGATGATCTCGGTCTTGCCGCGCGTGCCTTTCTTGCGGGCGTAGTCGTCGGTGAGGAAGGTGTATTTCAGCGGGGCGCCGGCGCATTTCATCTCGGTTCCCGGGCGCGTGAACAGGCCAACGCCCCCGGTCTCGGTGAAACGGTCCATCTCGGCCCAGGTCTTCGCCGCATAGTCCGGTCCCGCATAGACGGAACCGATGCCGTTCTTGCCGATCAGGTCGAGCGACATGCCCTCGATGGCCTCGAAGTCGAGCTTGATGCCGGTCGCGACGACCAGATAGTCGTAATCGACGGTCTTGCCGCCTGTCGTGACGATCTTCTTTGCCACCGGGTCGATTTCCGCGGCGGCTTCCTCGATCCAGTTGATATCCGAGGGCAGCCAGTCGCCGGTACCGGAAACCGAATAATTTGCCGGCTTGAGGCCGGCGGCAATCAGAGTGAACCCGGGCTGGTAGAGATGCTGCTTGCGGGCATCCACGATGGTGATCTTCGCGCCGTCGAGGCGATCCGCGAGGCGGTTGGCCGCGGCCGTGCCGGCGGCGCCGGCACCCAGGATGACGATACGCGCATTGCTCTTGACCTTGGCGGCGCGCGCCGGCGTGCTTGTGACCACGGCTGCCGCTCCGGCGGCGGACAGGCCGAGAAATTGTCTTCGGTTGGCCAGCATGGAAAATGCCTCCCTAATCGTTGCGAAATGAAAGCGTCGCCTTTTATAGACGTATGCTTATATTCGTATACGTAAATGTAAGGAGGTGACCGAGGAATGGGTCAAAAAGACGCATCTGTGGTGCATCTAAAAACCGGAGCGCCGACCCGTGGCGCCCCGGATGTTCGGGCGTCGGCCCGCCCGCCTATTCGGCGGGCGGATCGTCGCTCGTCAGCAGGCGGTCTTCCTGCAGTTCCAGCCACATCGCGTTGACCACTGCGAAAAGGGCGGCGACGGGCAGGCCGAGAAGCCAGGCGAAATACCACATGGTTGGTGTCTCCTTGATCAGTAGACGCTGTCGCTGTTCGCGGTCACGTCATCCTCGGTCACCTTGCCCCACAGCACCTTGTAGACCCAGGCGGTGTAGAGGAGGATGAGCGGCATGAAGATGACCGTCACGACCAGCATGACGAAGAGCGTCAGATGCGATGACGAGGCGTCCCAGACCGTCAGCGACGATTTCGGATCGACCGACGACGGCAGGATGAACGGGAACATTGTCAGCCCGACCGTCGAGATGACGCCGAAGATGCCGAGTTTCGACCACAACAGTGTCGAAACCTCACCGCCACTGCGCAGCCCGCGTATGGCCATAGCCATGCCGATGAAGCCCAGCGCCGGAGCGATCGCGATCCACGGACGGGCGCTGTAGGCGGCCAGCCAGCTGCTTTCCCTCGAAACTTCGGAATGCAGCGGATTGGATGGGCCGTCGGCAACGACAGCGCCGACGATCGCATAGCCGTCAACGCCGAAGGCCAACCACACCCCGGCCAGCGCGAAGCCCGCCATGGCGATCAGCCCCATGACCGCGCCGATGGTGCGCGCGCGATCGGCGATCACGCCTTCGGTCTTCACCGTCAGCCATGCCGCGCCATGCATCAAGAGCATGCCGAAGGAAACGAGGCCGACGAGGATAGCAAACGGGTTCAACAGGGCGAGGAACTTCCAGTAGAACGTCCCGTCATAGATCGGCATCAGATCTTCGGTGAGGTAGAACGGCACACCCTGAAGGACATTGCCGACCGCGACGCCGAAGATCAGCGCCGGCACCGCGCCGCCCACGAAGAGTGCCCAGTCCCAACTGGAACGCCATGCGGCGCTTTCGCGCTTGGATCGGTATTTGAAGCCGACCGGCCGCAGGATGAGCGCCGCGAGCACGGCGAACATCGCGAGGTAGAATCCGGAGAACGAGACCGCATAAAGCGGCGGCCACGCGGCGAAGATGGCACCTCCGCCGAGAATGAACCAGACCTGGTTGCCTTCCCAGACCGGACCCACCGTATTGATGACGACACGGCGTTCATTGTCGGTCTTCGCGACGAAGGGCAGCAACGCGCCCACGCCCATGTCGAAGCCGTCGGTCAGTGCGAAGCCGATCAGCAGGACGCCGAGCAGCAGCCACCATATGACGCGCAGAAGTTCGAAACTTAACAGATCGTGCAAAATCATGGGTCTTACTCCGCTGGCACCGCACCCGGCACATTGCCGTCATGGGTGCGCAATCGATGTTCGTGACGCGCAATCCAGCGGTCGGTTTCCTCGACGTCCTGGAAAGGCCCCTTGCGGATATATTTGAGCATCAGCCCCATCTCGATGATGAAGAGTATCGAGTAGAAGGTGACGAAGCCCGCCAGTGTGATCAGCAGATCCCCGACGCTCAGATGCGAGACCGAGAGCGCCGTCGGCAAGACGCCGTCCACTGTCCATGGCTGGCGACCGAACTCCGCGACAAACCAGCCCAGTTCAGCCGCGATCCAGGGCGCTGGAATGATCGCCACACCGAAATAAAGCGACCAGCGCGGAAACTGCATTCGCTTGAACGAGGCCAGGTAGAAGAAATAGGCCATCACCGCGATGAAGGCGAAGCCGAGGCCGACCATGATGCGGAAGGCCCAGAACAACGGCCCGACAGTCGGAACCGTGTCTTCCGCGGCCTGTGCGACCTGCTCGTCCGTCGCCTCCCGGGGGTCGTCGACATAGCGCTTCAACAGCAGCGCGTAACCGAGGTCGTCGCTGTGCGTCTCGAACCGGTCGCGGATGTCCTGGGCGACTTCACCCCGGTCGGCACGGATCGTCATCAGCGCATCATAGGCAATCATTCCGGAACGAATGCGGTCCTCGGACTCGTCGACGAGTTGGGCGATACCCGGAATGACCGTATCGAGCGACCGTGTGCCGATCAGCCCCATCACCCAGGGAATATGGATCGCATATTTGGTCTCGCGCGCTTCCTGGTCGGGAAATCCGATCAGGGTGAACGAGGCCGGTGCAGGCTCGGTCTCCCACATACCCTCCATTGCCGCGAGCTTCATCTTCTGGTCGTGCGTGGTCGTGTAGCCGGACTCGTCACCGAGCACGACGACCGAGAGAGCCGACATGAGGCCGAAACTCGCCGCGATGCCGATCGACCGGCGCGCCAGCTCGATGTGCCGCCCCTTCAGGAGATACCAGGCCGAAACCCCGAGCACGAAGACAGACGCCGTAACGTAACCGGCGGAAACCGTGTGCACGAATTTCGCCTGTGCGACGGTGTTGAACAGCACCTCGTAGAACGACGTCATCTCCATGCGCATGGTCATCGGGTTGAACTCGGCACCGACCGGGTTCTGCATCCAGCCATTGGCGATGAGGATCCACAATGCGGAGAAGTTGGAGCCGATGGCGACCAGCCAGGCAACGACCAGATGCGCCACCTTGGAGAGCTTGTCCCATCCGAAGAAGAACAGGCCGACGAATGTCGCCTCGAGGAAGAAGGCCATCAGGCCCTCGATCGCCAGAGGCGCGCCGAAAATGTCGCCGACATAATGGCTGTAATAGCTCCAGTTCATGCCGAACTGGAATTCCATGGTGATCCCGGTGGCGACACCGAGAACGAAGTTGATCCCGAACAGCGTGCCCCAGAATTTCGTCATCTGCCGCCAGATGGGACGGTCGGTCATGACGTAGACCGTCTCCATGATAGCGACGATGATCGAGAGGCCAAGCGTGAGCGGGACGAAGAGGAAATGGTACATGGCCGTCATCGCAAATTGCAGGCGAGACAGCTCAACGACATCAAGCTCCATCTTTCGGTCCTTTCTCAATTAAACATGCATCTTGTTTGCATGTTTATGCCACCCTCATCGCAATTGGCCGGCCGCGCGGCATTGATGCAAATCAAATCGCGAGTGGGGCGGGTGTCCTTTGCGGCAGGATTTCGCAGATACGGTCGGCGAATTGCCGCTCGGCCGTCCGGTGCGAGGCGAGCAGGATAGCGGCCTCGGGCAGGTAGTCCCGGACGCCTGACAGGACCTCCTCCGCCGTTGCGCGGTCCAGTCCCTCGGTCGGTTCGTCCAGCAAAAGAAGGGCGGGTCGGCGCAGGATCGCGCGGGCAAGCGCCAGCCTGCGGCTTTCGCCGCCGGAAAGCCCGGCGCCGGATTCGCCCAGCCGGCTGTCGAGGCCGCCGCGGTCTTTGATCACCTCATCAAGGCAGACGGCCTTCAAGGCCGCCCAGGCCTCCGAATCCTCGAGCTCGGGCTTTGCCAGTGCAAGCGCCTCGCGGATCGTGCCGCTCAGGAGAGCGCTTCGCTGCGGCAACAGTGCGACCGTGTCGCGAAGTGCCGCTTCGTCCCAATCCCGGATGTCTCGCCCGCATATCTCGACCACACCGCCAGTCGCGGGGGCCATGCCGGCCGCAAGGTGCAGGAGCGTCGTTTTGCCGCCGCCGCTTGGACCGACAAGCGCCACGATCTCGCCGGCCGTGACGTCGAGGCTGAGTTCCGCGATGACCGGCGTCTCGGCGCCCTCATGGGCGAAGCCGACATCGCGCATGACGAGCGCGGTGGGGCATCCGGCAACCGCGGAAGTTGCCGTTCCGGCCCGTATCTCCGGCTTGCTTTCCAGCAACCTGTTCACCCGTCGCGCCGCATCGGTCATGCGGCCGATCTCGCTCATTCCGCGCCTGAGCGGCATCAGGATTTCGGCAAGCGCGAGTGTGGCGAAAAAACCGAGCGCGGCCAGCGCCGGATCGATCGTGCCCTGCCTTGCGAGCAGCGCTCCGATCAGCAGCGCGCCTGCTGCCGCGGCATATTCCGTCGTCGACAGGATGAACCCGCCGGTACGCTCGATCCGGTCGTTTTCCGTCTTCGCGTCGCGCATGCGCCGTTCCGCCGTCCGGACATGGGCCGCTTTCGCGTCCAGCCTGCCGAACACGGCGAGATCGGTACGGGTGCGAAGCAGGTCGACGAAACGGGTGCGGAACGCGTTGAGCGCAAGCTGGCCGCTGCGGGAGGCATCGCGTGAACGCAGTGCGACGAAGACGAGCGCCAGAATCGTTCCGGGACCGTATCCGGCAAGGAGCCAGATCACCAGGGCGGGGTCGACCAGGAACCACAACACGGCGGCCGTCAGCGCCAGGGCCGAGGCCGCCGCGATGATCGGAATGAAGAGCCGCAATGCGATTCCGTCCAGCGCATCGACGTCGCGTGTGATGCGATTCAACTGTTCCGATGCGCGAAGAGCGGGAAGGCGGATGAAAGGAGCCTTTGCCATCGCCTCGAGCAGTCTGACGCGCAGTCGCGCGAGGCTGTGCAGCGTCGCGTCATGGGTCAGGATGCGTTCGCCGTAGCGCGCGGCGGTGCGTCCAAGGGCGAGGAACCGGACACCGGCGCTGGGGCGGAACATGTCGAAGGCGATGCCGATGCCCGCCAGTCCGGCGGCTCCGGCCGCGGTGATGAACCAACCGGAAAGGCCGAGCAGCGCGATGCCGGCGATCAGAACGACGATCGCGAGCGCCGTGCCGCGCAAGAGCGACCACCAGTCCTGCGACCACACATGGCGGATGATCGGCACGAGGTGCTTCATGTCCCGGCCTCCAGATCGATAACGCGGTCGAGCCGTTCGGCGAGCGTCATGTCGTGGGTCGCAACGATCAGCGTCGCGCCGCGTGCGGCGAGCGTCAGCAGCCCCTCGGTCACCGCGTCGGCGGTTGCGATGTCGAGATCGGCGGTCGGTTCGTCGGCCAGCACGATATCCGCATTGGAATAGAGTGCGCGTGCGATCATCAGCCGCCGCGCTTCGCCGCCTGAAACGCCGTGTCCGGTTTCGCCGAGCCGGGTGTCGAGCGCGCGGGGCAGCGCCTTCACGATCCCGTCCGCGGATGCGTGGGCAAGCGCCTTGTCGAGGCGCGCGTCGTCCCGGTCGGCTGCGGACATGATCAGGTTGGCGCGCAGGCTCTCATTGGAAAAATGCGGCATCTGCCCGATCCAGCCAAGTCGCGCCCGCCATGCATCGGCGTTGTCCCCGTCGAGCGTGTGGCCGGCCGCTTCAATGACGCCCTGATGGGCCGGCGCGAGACCGGCAAGAAGTGCGAGCAGCGTCGTCTTGCCGCTGCCGCTGCGCCCGGTGATCGCGACCGTTTCGCCGGGCCGGATCGCAAGGTCGGGAAAGCGAATCTGCCGACCGGCCGGTGTCTCCCAGGCCAGCGACCGGGTGGTGACGCTTGCGGGGCCGGCAAGCGCCGAACGGCTCGTGCCTTCGCCGAGCATGTCGACCGCGGCCTCGTCTTCCATGTCGGCGAGTTCGCCGGTGACGGCCAGGGCCGCCGCCTTGTCGTGCCACGCGGCAGCCAGATCGCGGAGCGGCTGGAAGAAATCCGGCGCAAGCAGAAGGAGGAATATGCCTTCGCCCACGGTCAGTGGTGTCGCCCAGGCCCCGAACGGGATTTCGCCAATCAGCGCGAAGCCGACATAGACCGCGACCAGCGCGACGCCTATGGCGGCAAACAGTTCCAGCACGGTCGATGACAGGAAGGCAATGCGCAGAACTTCCATGGTCTGGCGACGCAGCCGGTCGGCCGCCGCCTCGAAATCAGTGACGGTGCGCCCCACCGCATCGAGCAGGCGCAAATCCGTCAGCGCGCGGATGCGTTCGAGGAGCAGTGCGTTCATGCCACCGATCTCCTGCATCTGTTTTTCGCTCGCATCGCGTGCCGCGAGCCCGACCAGCGCCATGAAGACGGGGATCAACGGTCCGGCGACCATCAGGATGACGCCGACGGCCCATGAGAGGGGAAAGGCGACCGCCAGGATCGCCAGAGGGACATATTTCGTCCGCGCCATCGCCGGTGCGTACCGGGTCACGTAGGGTGCGACGAGATCGAGCTTGTCGGCGGCCAGCGTCGCGATTTCCGCGGAGGAATAGCGTCCCGCAAGGACGGGCGAACGGCGGCTTCGCGCTGCCAGCAATCGATTACGTTCAAGCGAGACGGCCTCGTCGGAGGCGGAGAAGGCCAGCCCGGACGCATATGACGAGAGCCCGGCGCGCGCGACACCCAGCGCGAGGAAGACCGCGCTCGTGCCCCAAGGCCCGAGAAGCGGGCTCTCGCCCACGATCAGCGCTGCGAGCAGGGCCGCGACGCATGCCGCCTGCGGAAGCCAGAGCAGCGCGGCGAGAACGGTCAGTCCGGAAGCCGCCGAAAGCCTGCCCGTTACCGGCGTAAGCAGGCCGGCAAGCCGGGCTTCCGCAACCGCCTTTCGGCTTGCATCGTCTTCACTCATCTCGCGCTGCATGTATTAAGATGTATCTCGGATACGTAGTTAAGCGCGCAATTGGCGATTCCAAAGGCAGCGGTCGAACATGTCGCACCCGGCCGTCGTCAGTCCGACCTGCCGGTTTCAAGATGTGTGAATCGATCAGGCGAAATCCGCGGTCGGCGTATTTCCGGAAGCGCTCAGAGTGACAGCCGCCGCTCCCTCGCGCCGCCACGCCGTCGTGGTTTCGGCAGGGCGAGATCAAGCGGAGCAAGCGGATTTTCGAGCGACTCGATCAACAATTGGCAAAACACCGCGACGGCCGGGTCGGTGCGCATGATGGGCTTCGCCGTCGCATAGGCGCGGATTGCCGCCGTCCGGTAGCAGGCGTCCGCCGGTAGCCATCCAAGCCACTGCATGTAGCCGAGTTGGCCATATTCCTTGGCCCGCTCGGGCGATTCGGTCTTCGATTGCAATTGTTGAAGTGTGAGATCGATGCTCATGGCGCCCTCCGCGCAAAATGCGGGCGCGCGGAAAAGGCAATGCGGGCAGGCGGTCAGGCCGTTCTGTCACGAATACATCCTTTCCGGGCACCCCGCCCGTCGTTGTCGTCGATGCGTGGCAGGTCTCCTGGCTCGCGGGTCACCGCCCTTTTCCGGCCTTCCCGGGACATTCGTCCCAGTGGCGTTATCGGACGCGGGCTCGCCGCTTACAGTTGCGGGGGCAGCTCCGGCCTAGCGTCATGCGCACCGGATTCCCATCTTCGCCGGCGATGCGAATCGCCGGAACCACACACAATATATGGTGATTATCCACTGCCGCCTGTCAACTGGTTGAGGTTCATTCGCTGCGCTGACGAGAGCCATCGACGGCGAGGCAACTCCATTTCTGCTTCGCGTCCCAGGAGCCGGAAGACCTGCCGACCCGAACCGGACAGCTTTCCCGGTCCTCTGCCGACCGAAATCGGCGATACCGAACCCGTCAGCTCGTCGCGAAGACGTCTGCGAGTGACGGCTCGTTCTCATCGCGGTCAATGAGGTCGAGGCCGGAGTGAAGGTCGACGATATGACTGTTCATGATCTCTTCGGCCACCGACTGGTCGCGGCGCAAGAAGGCATCGAGAAGGGCGTGGTGCGAATGGCTTTCGCAAGCCGTGTCCGGGCGTTTCCAGTAGAGCGCGATGATCAGCGACGATCGCGAAACCAGCGAGTGAAGGATCTGGGTCAGAACTTTCTGATCGGCGATCTCGGCGATGGCGAGGTGGAACGCGCCCGACAGCGACAGCGCCAACCCCATTTCGCCCTTTGCGAAGGCATCATGTTCGGCGTCGATGTGACGCTGAAGGCGGGCGAGCGCCTCATCGGTCATCGCTTTCGCGGCCATGCGGGCGATGCGCGGTTCGATCAGCGTGCGCGCCTCGAACACCTCATGCGCCTCGCGGATCGTCGGCCTCGATACGAAGGCGCCGCGATTGCGCTCGATCGTCACGAGACCGCCATGCGCCAGCGCCTGCAGGGCGGTCCTCGCAACCGTGCGGCTGACGCCGAACGTGTCGCCGACCTCGTCCTCGGACAGCTTCGTGCCGGGGCGAATGCGGTGGCGCAGAATCGCGCCCTCGATCTGGTGGCAAATCTCCAGCGCCCGTCCCGGAGGAAGGGAGTAGGTGCCGTTGATCACACCAGGATTCATCTGAGGTCGGTTCCCCGAATTGGATGTCGGTAGAGCTTATGCCGGAAGCCTTGAGATACGCCCGTGGAGCGATTCAATCAACAGAAAAATCATATACAAAAATTGCGCAAGTTGTATCCGACATGCTTAAATATCGGGCACATTCTGAAATTGGAATGTGGAAGGAGTAATTATAGCGTTTTAAAATCAGATAGTTAATAGATTTTCGATTTCTGGCACAGCGATTGCAAGGCTTCGCGCAGATGCGCAAGGAGCCTGCCAATGTCCGATAAGTCGGCGCTTGAACTTGTCAGCCTGACAAAACGCTATGGCGACACGATCGCCGTCGACGCGATTGACCAGAAGATACCGGGCGGAACCTATACCTGCCTGCTTGGCCCGTCCGGATGCGGCAAGTCCTCGACGCTGCGCATGATCGCCGGCCACGAAACGGCGTCATCGGGCGATATCGTCCTCGACGGGCACAACATCACCGATCTGCCGCCGGCGAAACGCGGCACGGCGATGATGTTCCAGAGCTACGCGCTGTTCCCGCATCTCAGCGTCACCGAAAATGTCGCGTTCAGCCTGAAGATGAAGGGTGTCGACAAGGGCACCCGGCAGGAACGCGCCCGCGAACTGCTGGAACTCGTCGACATGTCCGCCTATGGCGAGCGCCTGCCCGAACAATTGTCCGGCGGCCAGCAGCAGCGCGTCGCCCTTGCCCGCGCTCTGATCACGAAGCCGTCCATCCTGCTCCTCGACGAGCCCCTGTCCGCGCTCGATCCGTTTCTGCGACTGCGCATGCGCACCGAACTGAAACGCCTGCAGCGCGAACTCGGCATCTCCTTCATCCACGTCACCCACAGCCAGGACGAGGCGCTTGCGCTTGCCGACCACATCATCGTCATGAATGGCGGGCTCATCGAGCAGGACGGCAAGCCGCAGGAGGTCTTCGACGCGCCGCGTACGGAATTCGTCGCGCGCTTCATCGGCGGTCACAACATCATGGCGGGCGAGAGCGGCAAGCTTGCTGTACGCGCCGACCGGATTTTCCTGCATCAGGAGCAGACCCCCGATGCCGCGCTGTCGGCCGTCGTGCGCGCGGTCGAATATCTCGGCACAAGCGTCAACGTCGCCGTCGAGGCGCCCGATACCGGCGAGTTGAACGTGACCGTTGGCGACACGGCATTCTTCGCCAATCCCATAGAAATCGGCCAATCCGTCTTCCTGTCGTGGAAGCCGGAGGATGCCCACTCGCTTGCGGCGTAAGCCGCAAAGGGCCTGCGGCCTGCGGTCGCCGGCCAGCCACTGGAAGGGAAAAGGAGCCCCCACCATGAGCATCAAACAGGAAAAGAAGGGCGTCAGCCGACGTTCTGTTCTCAAGGGCGCTGCCGCCACCGCCGGTGCGGCTGTCGGTTCCGGCGCGATCACCGGATTTCCGACCATCTGGGCGCAGAACATCAAGGACGTGACGCTGCGCCAGTTCGGCACCGGCGTCTCCAACCTCAATGACGTTGCCCAGAAGGTGAAGGAAGACCTCGGCTTCACGCTCGAAATGACGGCGCTCGATTCCGACGCGGTCACGCAGCGTGCGGCGACCCAGCCCGACTCGTTCGACATCGCCGATATCGAATACTGGATCTGCAAAAAGGTCTGGCCGACAGGCAACCTGCAGGCGATGGACGTGTCGAAGATCAAGAATTACGACAAGATCGTCGGCATCTTCAAAAGCGGCAAGCTGACCCCGGAAAGCGAAATCGCCCAAGGCACCGCGCCGCACACGGTAGGCTTCATTCCCGAGCCGGGCGCCACGACTTTCGCCGACGAGCAGACCAATTGGATGACGCTCATCCCGACGATCTACAACGCTGACACGCTGGGTATCCGTCCCGACTTGATCGGTCGTCCGATCGAGAGCTGGACCGAGCTGTTGAACCCCGAGTTCAAGGGCAAGGCGTCGATCCTCGATATCTCCTCGATCGGCATCATGGATATGGCCATGGTCTGCGAGGCGATGGGCGAGATCCAGTATGGCGACAAGGGCAACATGACCAGGGAAGAGATCGACAAGACCATGGCGATCTTCACCGAGGCCAAGAAGGACGGTCAGTTCCGCGCCTTCTGGAAGACATTCGACGAGAGCGTCAATCTGATGGCCTCCGGTGAGGTGGTGATCCAGTCCATGTGGTCCCCGGCAATCACCGCTGTGAAGTCCCGCGGCATTCCCTGCGTCTACCAGCCGCTGAAGGAAGGCTACAGGTCCTGGGGCGGTGGCATCGGCTTGTCGAAATCGCTTTCGGGTCTCGAGCTCGATGCAGCCTACGAGTACATCAACTGGTACCTTTCCGGCTGGGTCGGCGGCTACTTGATGCGCCAGGGCTACTACTCCGCGGTGCCGGAGACCTCCAAGGAGTTCATGAGCGAGAACGAGTGGGGCTACTGGTTCGAGGGCAAGGAAGCCACGGACGTCATCACCAGCCCGACCGGCGACAAGTTGGCCGAGGCCGGCGAAACGCGCGATGGCGGATCGTTCTACGACCGCATGGGGTCGGTCGCCTGCTGGAACGCCGTCATGGACGAGAACCAGTACATGGTTCGCAAGTGGAACGAGTTCATCGCGGCGTAACGCGATGAGATTGCGGCGCTCCGGTCTTCCCTATGCCGGGGCGCCGACAAAACTGCCGAACGCGAAACCATGTCGGATCTGACGCAAACCATGGCACTCGAAGCCCAAACTTCCGCACCGGGGAAGGCGCGCAAATCGCTCGGTCTCTCCGACACCTTGACCGGCTGGCTGCTTTCGCTGCCGCTGACGCTGGTCCTGTTCTTCTTCCTTGTGCTGCCGATCGTGATGATCGTCATCGTCAGTTTCTGGGGCGCGACCGAATTCTCGATCTATCCGGCTTTCCAGTTCGACAATTACGAATTTCTGCTCACCTCGCCCGTGACCTATTCGGTGTTTCTCAACACCATCAAATACGCCGTCGTCACCTGGGCCATCACGCTGGTTCTCGGCTTCACGATCGCCTATTTCCTGGCGTTCCACGTCCGCACGCTGACATGGCAGATCGTACTCTTCCTTCTGTGCACCATCCCGTTCTGGACATCGAACATCATCCGCATGATTTCGTGGATTCCGTTCCTCGGACGTAACGGCATCGCCAATTCGGCGCTGATCTCGATGGGAGTGATCGATGAACCGCTGGAATGGCTGCTTTTCTCCGATTTCTCGGTGATCCTCGCCTTCGTGCATCTTTATACGCTGTTCATGGTGGTGCCGATCTTCAACACCATGATGCGCATCGACAAGTCGCTGATCGAGGCCGCCTACGACAATGGCGCGACGGGTTTCCAGACACTCAACAACGTCATCATCCCGCTTACCAAGCCAGGCATCATGATCGGGTCGATCTTCGTCGTCACGCTGGTGATGGGCGATTTCATCACGGTGCGTTTCATGTCCGGCAGCCAGAAGGCGAATGTCGGCCGGCTGATCTCCAACGACATCGCCCTGCTGCAATATCCGTCAGCGGCGGCCACGGCGGTCATCCTTTTGATCACGGTCCTGATCGTCATCGGGATATTGCTGCGCTTCGTCGACATCAGGAAGGAGCTCTGAGATGGAAAAAAGGCCTCGCTCCTTCTACGTCATGGCCGCTGTCTTCGGCGCTTTCCTGATCTTCCTTTACGGCCCGACGGTCACGATCGCGATCCTGTCCTTCCAGGGGCCGCAGGGCGGTCTGACCTTCCCGATGCGGGGCGTGTCTGTGCACTGGTTCCACGAACTCTTCCAGCAGCAGGCGGTCGGGGATATCTGGGGCTCTTTCGCGCGGTCCTTCGTGCTCGGCCTGATGGTCATGGTAACCACCGTCGTCGTCTCCGTGATGGGCGGTCTCGCCTTCCGCAAGCGATTTCCCGGCTCTGGCATCATCTTCTACCTGATCATCACCTCGCTGGTGATTCCGTCGATCCTGATCTCGCTTGGTGTCGGCCTGATCTTCTCGCAGTCCGGCCTCGACATTCACTGGTCGACATCGGGCTACGGTTCGCAACTGACCTGGACGCTCCCCTTCGGGCTCCTGATCATGTTCGCGGTCTTCAATCGCTTCGACAAATCCTACGAGGAAGCGGCGCGCGACCAGGGCGCAACCGCATGGCAGACCATCTGGCATGTCGTCCTGCCGATCATTGCGCCGATGCTGATCGGCGTGGCGCTTTTCGGCTTCACGCTCTCCTATGACGAGTTCGCGCGGACCCTGCTGACGGCGGGCAGCTACAACACGCTGCCGCTCGAAATCTACGGCATGACCACGAATGTCACCACGCCGGTCATCTTCGCGCTCGGCACGCTGACCACGGCATTCTCCCTCGTTATCATCGCCGTGTTCCTTGTTACGGTGGTGATCATGAACCGCCGGCGAGCGCGCCAGGGCTCGGATGCGGGCCAGGGCATGGTTTGATGCACATTCTCGTCATCAATCCCAATTCGACTGCGGCAATGGCGCGGTCGATCGGGAAGGCGGCGCAGGACGCCGCACGGGGCGAGACACGGATCACGGCGATCAATCCGACCGGCACGCCGCCCGCCATCCAGGGCGCCGAGGATGGCGCGGCCGCCTTGCCGGGCCTGTTCCGCCTTTTCGATGCGGAGGTCATCGAAAAGGGGGGCTACGACGCCTGCGTGATCGCCTGCTTCGACGATACGGGCCTGATGGCCCTGAAACGCCGGTCGCCGATTCCCGTGATCGGGATCGGGGAGGCGGCGTTTCACGCTGCGATGCTTGTCGGCGAGAGCTTTTCGGTCGTGACCACGCTCGGCGTATCCGTGCCCGTGCTCGAAGCCAATCTGGAAGCCCATGGATTCGCGTCACGCTGCCGAAAGGTTCGCGCCTCCGAAGTGCCCGTGCTGGAACTGGAATCGGCGAAGGATGATTCCCGCGATATCATCGCCGCGGAAATCGCGCGGGCCGTCGCGGATGACAATCCGGATGCGATCGTGCTTGGATGCGCGGGCATGGCCGATCTCGCAAAGACATTATCCGACCGCTTCCGGCTGCCTGTCATCGACGGCGTGGCGGCTGCGGTCGCCTTCGCGGAAGCGCTGCGCGCGGCCAATGCCGACCGCTGGGCCGGCCCGGATCGTGGAGACCGCGTGGCATGAAGGGCCTCGATATTCGGCCTGCCAGCCTCGACGAGTTCGCGGTCGCGGTCGAATGGGCGGCGCAGGAAGGCTGGAATCCCGGTCTCGACGATCTTGCAGCTTTCCACGCAGCGGACCCGAAGGGGTTCCTGATGGGCTTTGACGGCGGCGAGCCTGTTTCGTCGATATCCGTCGTGCGCTACGGCATGGATTTCGGCTTCCTCGGTTTCTATGTCGTCCGGCCCGGACATCGCGGGCTGGGTGCGGGCATGGCGACCTGGAATGCCGGCATGGCGCATCTGGGAGATCGCGTTATCGGGCTGGACGGGGTGGTTGCGCAGCAGGACAATTATCGCAAAAGCGGTTTCGTCCTGGCGGGGCGCAACATCCGCCACACCGGCGTGCCGAAGCGAATGCCCGTCCGCTCGCCAGGCTGCGAAATCAGGCCGGTCCGTGTGGCCGATCTTTCGGCGCTTGCCGCCCATGACCGGGCGCACTTCCCCGCCGACCGGGACGCCTTCGTGACCGACTGGGTCTTGCCGGCGGACGGCACGCAGCGTCAGAGCCTCGTCGCCATCGATGACGGCCGGATGGTCGGGTACGGGACGATCCGCACATGCCGGACGGGCTACAAGATCGGCCCGCTTTTCGCCGACAGACCCGAAATCGCGGAAGCCTTGTTCGCCACGCTCGTGGAAACGATGCCGGGGCAGGCAGAAGTCTCGCTGGACACGCCGGAAGACAACGCGGCCGCAGTCGCGTTGGCCGTGCGCGCCGGCCTTGCGCCAGTGTTCGAAACAGCCCGCATGTATCGGGGCCCCGATCCGCACCTCCCGCTCGACCGGATTTTCGGCATCACGACATTCGAACTGGGCTGATCCGGCACAAGACGACACCGAATTGTCAGGCGTGCACGACCTGAAGGTCCGGCAGTCCCCAGCACTGGACGCCCATGTCATGTGCCATGGCCGCAAGCCCCTCGGTCTCGATTTCGCCTTTTCCCCAGACCGGGTGAACGTCTCGAATGACCGGGCTCTCCAGCCCGTAGCGATATGGAGGGAAGATCAGCCCGTCGCGGTGCAGGTCGGCGCGGACGAGGAGAACGGTTCCGCCGACGCTCTCGATGCGAACCGGCCGCCCACGCCCACGCAACCTGTCCATGTGGGCCTTTCCGCCATTCGTCCACGCATTGCGATCGAAGCTCGGGCCATACTTGGCCGACAGTTGTGAGGTTTCGTACATCGCCATATCGGAAGACCGAAACCACTTAATCGGGGGAGGGGCGCACGATCTGGCGCCATCCGACAGGAGGTTCGGCACGAGGGGATTTTGAGCATGCGGCGGGTCGGAGAGTTTGAAAATTCAAACAAACGTTTGACACACAAATGGGGCTTCGTTAACGTTCAGCTGCGTGAAGAGGATCACGCTCGACAAACGAACATTTTTGGGAGGAATCTATGCGCGATTCAAAGGGCAGCGCCGGCGTATCTCGCCGCAGCGTACTCAAGCTCGGCGGCGCCGGCGTCGCCGGAGCGGTTTTTGCACCGCATGTCGCCAGGGCGGCGACGGGCATGGCCGATACACTCATCTTCAAGTGCCACGGCACCGGGTCCGGCAACATCATCGCCACCGCGGTGGCAGATGCGCTGCAGAAGACCACATCATCACGGGTCAGAATCTCTCCCGCGGCCAATGGTGTGGCTCTTGTCCTGCCGTTGAAACTCGGCGGGGCCGATTACACCTTCGCGGCCAACGAGCTGTTCTTTGCGTCGGAAGCCGCCTTTGAATTCGGCACGCGCGACTGGGGCGGGCCGCAGGATCTGCGCATGGTGCTCGCGCCGCCGAAAGCCTTGGCGCTCGCCAGCGCGAAAGACGCGAATATTTTCTATCCCAAGGACCTGAAGGGCAAGCGCGTCGGCTATGTGAAGGGTAGCCCGTCGGTGAATGTGAAGACGGATGCCTATCTCGCCTTCGCGGGTCTGACGCGCGATGATGTCGAGGTGGTCTGGCTCAGCAATTCGTCGGTCGGCTCCAAGGAGGGGTTGATCAACAACCAGATCGACGCCGTCACCTACACGACCAACTCTCCCGCCATGAAGGAAGTCGAGCTTTCGTCGCGCGGCCTGCGCTGGGTCGAGTTCCCGCCGGACGACAAGGAAGGCTGGGCGCGCCTGCAGGCGATCATGCCGGCGATCACGCCGCGTCACGACACGAATGGCGAGGCGATGTCGAAAGAGAATCCGGTCGACATCATGGGTTGGAAGTATCCGCAGGTCGCCTGCTACGACTCGCGCGACGCCGACGAGGTATACGCCTTCATCAAGGCGCTCGATGAATCCTACGACATTTACAAGAATGCGCATCCCGACATAGGCAACCTTCATATCTCCAAGGCAGGTCATTCTCCGGCGGACGTTCCCTTCCACGAAGGCGCGGTGCGCTATCTCGAGGAGAAGGGTGTCTGGACGGACGAAGACCGCGCCTGGCAGGAAAAGCGCCTCGATCGCCTCGCGAAAGCCAAGGCGAAGTGGAATGCGGCGACGGAGGCTTTTGGTCCCTGGCTCGAAGAGAAAAAGGCTGCCGGCTATACGGGCAGTGATGACGAAGCCTGGGCCGAATTCTGGGAAGCATATCGTACGAGCTAGTCCCAAGACCGGCTGGCGCCCCGCTGTCGGATAGGCGGCGGGGCGCGACTTCAACCTTCGAAATCCGCCGCGACCGGCCAACCCTGCGTCAGTTTGGCATGAGCCCGGGCGGGCTTTATCGCGTGGTCACTGTGCTCCGGGCAGGTAAGCATGCCAGCCGGAGTCCGTAACGCACAGGATTGTGAAATTGGAATCAGCAGAATTCACTTTCGAGGCGCAGGAGCGAAATCTTCGGCGTGTCCCGGACATGATCGCGCTATTCATGGGTGCGGCCGGGATACTGGTCGCGCTCAATCACATTCTTGGGCTCCGGATAATGGGCATCGTCCTGGTGGAGAACGTTTTTCTCTATCTTGAGATGGTCCTGTTCCTTTCGATCACCTTCCTCCTCTACCCGGCAAGAAAAACGGCCAGCGGCGCCGTTCCCTGGTATGACTGGCTGCTTTTTGTCTGCTGTGCAGCGACCTGCGGCTACCTGGCGCTGAATGGCGAGAACATCGTCAATCTTGGCTGGGTCTATCGCTCGCCGGTTGCGGCGACGGTGGCGAGCGGCCTGTTGTGCCTGCTTGCGCTCGAGGCTGTGCGCCGCGTCGGCGGCACGGTTATCCTTGTGGTCTGCGCGATCTTCGGGGCCTATCCGATCATCGCGCACGTCATGCCGGGCTTTCTCTGGGCGCCGCGACTGGATGTCGGCACGGTGCTGCGCGAGCACGCTCTTGGCGCCGACAGCATTCTCGGCCAGCCGATCAGGGTTGTCATGACCGTCCTCATGGGGTTCCTGATTTTCGGCGCGTCCCTGATCGTCACCGGCGGCGGGCGTTTCTTCATGGACATCGCCATGGCTCTGCTCGGGCGCACGCGCGGCGGCACCGCCAAGGTGGCGATCATGTCCAGCGCGCTGTTCGGCTCGCTGAGCGGAAGTGTGCTTTCCAACATCGTGACAACCGGGCGGCTGACGATCCCCGCGATGCGCAAGGCGGGTTATCCGGCGACCTATGCCGCCGCTGTCGAGGCTTGCGCCTCGACGGGCGGTACGCTCATGCCGCCTGTCATGGGCGCGGTCGCCTTCATCATGGCGGACTTCCTGCGGGTGTCCTATGTCGAAGTCGCGATCGCCGCGCTGGTGCCCTCGATCCTGTTCTACCTTGCCTTGGTGTTGCAGGTGGACATGTTCGCCGCGCGCAAGAAGCTGACGGTTCCCGCGATGGAGGACCTGCCGAGTGTGTGGGAGGTGCTGGGACGCGGCTGGCATCATCTCGGCGGGCTCGTTCTGCTGACCTACCTTCTGATCGGCATGCGCCTGGAAACTTACGCGCCCTATTATGCGACGGTTTTCGTCGTCGGCGTGTCGCTGTTGCGCCGCCAGATCGGTTTGCTTGACCTGTTGAAGCTGGTCCGGGAGAGCATCCGGACGATCGTCAATATCTTCGCCATCCTGGCCGGCATCGGCATGGTGATCGGGGCGTTGACCTTCACCGGCGTCGGCGCGGCCTTTTCGCGCGAACTGATCCTTTTCGGTGGCAACAACACGCTTCTCCTGCTCGGTTTCGGCGCGATCACCAGCTTCATTCTCGGCATGGGGATGACGATCACCGCATGTTATCTGCTGCTGGCGACGATCCTGCCAAGCGCGCTGGTCCAGCAGGGGCTGGACCCGATGGCCGTGCATCTGTTCATCCTGTACTGGGGCATGCTGTCTTTCATCACGCCGCCCGTCGCACTCGGTGCGATGGCCGCGGGTAGCGTGGCGGGCACCAAAACCATGCCGGTGGGCTTCAAGAGCATGCGGATCGGCGCGATTCTGTTCGTGCTGCCGTTCATGTTCGCGCTCAATCCCGAACTGATCCTGCATGGAGAGTTCATCGACTGCGTCGCGGCCGTGGTCACGGCATGCATCAGCATCGTGCTGATCTCGCAGGCGATGGAGGGCTGGGCCTATCGTGTCGGTCCGATCCGCATGGTGCCGCGCGCGCTCTTCCTGTTGGCGGGCGGCATGCTGCTGAGCCCTGGTGTGTTCACGGATTCGGTCGGCGGTGCCGCCGCCGTGGCCGGCTTTGCCGCGGCCTGGTTCGGCCGTGCGCGCGCCGAGACGCAGAAACCGGCTGCCGAGGCCTGAATTCCTCGGGGCCGACACAAACCATGTCAGCCTGTTCAATGCCGGCGGCGAGAGCCGCCGGCATTGTCATGTCAGCCGATTTCCATCGGAAGATCCGGATCCTGCACCCATTCGTTCATCGATCCGTCATAGACGCTGACATCGTTGTATCCGCACGCCTGAAGCGCAATCGCGACGCAGGTCGCCGACACGCCGCCGCCGCAATAGCAGATGACGGGCTGGTCCCGCGAAAGTCCCGCGCCCGCCGCCATGTCGGCGATGTCATCGATCTCTCGGAGGATGCCTTCCTTCGGATCGAGCAGGGCGTTGGCCGGAATGTTGATGCTGGACGCAATGCGGCCGAGCCGGCCGTGATTGGTCTCGTTCGGATCGCCGCGGAACTGGCCCGGCGGCAGTGCGTTGACCAGCGCCGCGCCGGAGCCGTCGATCGCGGACAGCACCGCGTCCTTGCCGACGAAGTGCGTGCCGGCCGGCCGGACGGTGAGGTTTCCCGGGGCGTAGGACCGTGCTTCGCTGGTCATCGGGCGATCCTCGCGGAGCCATTTGGGCAGCCCCCCGTCGAGGATGGAGGCGTTGGTGAAGCCGATATCCTGGAGCATCCAGAGGACGCGCGTTGCCCACATGTAATGGGTCGCGCTGTAGAGCACGACTTCGGTGCGGTCGCTGACGCCAAGCGCCGCCATCGCCGCCGCGAAGTCCGCGCGTTTCGGCATGGTGAAGCGCAGCGGGCTGTCGGGATCGGAAATGTCCTTCTCGATATCGACATGGTTCGCGCCCGGGATATGGGCCCGGGCCCATTCCTCGCGCCCGCTTTCGACGCGGAAAACGGTCTCCGGGTCAGGCCGGAGGTAGGCCGTGCAGTCGTAAATCCGCAGGCCGGGGTCGGCCAGATTGTCCTCGAGCCACGCGGTGCTTCTGGCGGGCAAGCGCCCGTTTGTGTTCGACATCGTCTCTCTCCCTCGCGTCCATCGCTGTCTTGTGGCGATGAAAATTAATACAAACGTTTGTTTACATATCAATCACAGTTTTCTATCATCGATCAAGGCCCGGCGCGGTGCTGCGGTAGCGTTTTCGGCCGGGAGTGTTTTGGGAGGAAACCTTCGCTTGAATATCTTTCAGACATTGAATTGGCATGCGCTCCGTCGGCCCGGGAAACTGGCTGTTCGCGATCGGAGCCGAAGCTTCAATTTCGGCGAGCTCGCCGAATACATCTACGGCATTGCCGTCAGGCTTGACGGAGACGGCGTCGGTTTCGGCGATCGGGTTGTCATCCTCGTCGACAACTGCATCGAAACGATCGCGTTCCTCCATGCGACCGCTCTGAACGGTTGCATCATGGTTCCGGCGAATACCCGTTACTCCGCCGACGAACTGCGTTTCCTCATCGACGACTCCACGCCATCGCTTGTGTTGTGCGGGGAGGAATATGCTCCGCTTCTTGCGGAGGCGCTTTCGGGGATGGTCAATCCGCCCCGGGTCGAGGAGATACGCTCCTATTGCGAAACGCCGTCGCCGCAGGCCGTCGCTGACTGGCGCGCTGCGCGCAACTACGAGCAGGTTCAGTATGGCTGCATTTCCACGGATGACGTGGCGATGCTGATCTACACGTCCGGCACCACGTCACGTCCCAAGGGCGCCATGCTCACGCACGGAAATCTCGCCTGGAATTCGATCAACTACATCATGGAAAGCGAGTTGCGGCCGTCGCATTCGGCAGTCCTGGTCGCGCCGCTTTTTCATATTTCCGGTTTCGGTGTCCTGCACGGTCCGCTCCTCCATGCGGGAGGGGCGCTGTACATCGTCGACAGGTTCTCGACCGAAGCGGTGCTCGACGCGATCAGGAGCTTTCAGCCGAGCCACGTCTTCCTCGTGTCCGCCATGTGGGTGAAGGTGACGGAGGATCCGAGTTTTCTCGGCGAAACCTTCCCCGGCACCACATTCGTATCGACCGCTGCCGGTCCTCTCAGCGAGGAGCGCCAGGAAAAGATTCGCGCCCGTTTCCCGAATGCTGAGTTCGGCTGGGGTTACGGCATGACGGAAAGCTGTGTCACGACCATCAAGTCGCAGCGAACCGAAGAGCTGGAAGGCCACGCCGGTACCTTGGGATATGGCTGGCGGCATGTGCGCTATCGCCTTGTCGATGAAGACGGGACCGTGCTCGACCCGATCGGCAACAGCGGGGAGCTTCAGGTCAAGGGCCCCGTCGTGTTCAAGGGCTACTGGAACAACGAGGCGGCGACCAGCGAAGCGATTGTGGACGGCGGCTGGCTCAAGTCGGGCGATTTGTTCCGTTTCGATGAAGACGGATTCGCCTATTTCGTCGGCCGCTCCAAGGACATGGTCAAGACCGGAGGCGAGAATGTTGCCGCCCAGGAGGTCGAGCAGGTCGTGATCCGGTGTCCCGGCATCCGCGACGCCGCCGCCTTCGGCATTCCGGACGATCATCTGGGCGAGATGCTGTGCGTCGCCGTCGAAACGACCGAAAATGCCTCTCTGACCGAGGAAGAGGTCCGGGATTTCTGCCGATCGCAGTTGGCCGGCTTCAAGGTGCCGAAGCGGGTCCATTTCGTGGATGCGCTGCCGCGATCGTCTTCCGACAAACCCCAGAAATTCAAGCTGACGGAAATGTTCAAATGAGCCCGAATGCGGAAGAACTGAAGGAGCGTTCCACCGAACTGGTGCGCCTGCTGCGCCTGAGGACGGAACCGATTGGACTGAAGCTCTTCGAGAGCCGTGAAGAGATGATGGAGACGCCCGGCCTGCGGCTGAAAGTCGGCGGGCGGCGGCTGACGACGTGCCAGCTCGTCAGCCAATGCCGCATGATCGGCTATACGCTCGGGATCGTGTCCGATTCCGTGATCCGCAATTCAACCTGTTCGGACGTGATCGGGCTCGCAGCGGCCAGCGATGAGCATCTTTCGGGAGAGCGCATGAACGGTGTGTGGTTCGGCAATCAGGAAGCCGCGCGTTTTCATCAGGACCAGATGCCGCGTGTCGAAAAGGGGCGCTACCAGGGACTTGTGGCATCGCCGGTGGCGAAAGCCCGCCTGGATCCGCCGGACACGATCCTGCTCTACGCCAGTCCCGCGCAGATGATCCTGTTTATCAACGGGCTCCAGCGCAACAATTATCGTCGCATCGAAATGAGCATCACCGGCGAGAGCGCCTGCGCGGATTCCTGGGGGCAGGCGCTGGCGAGCGGCCGTTCCTCCCTTTCGATTCCGTGTTTCGCCGAAAGGCGCTTCGGAGGTGTCGCGGATGACGAGATGCTGTTCGCCTTGACGCCGAGTGATTTCATCGAGGCGATTGTCGGCCTCGCCGAACTCGAAAAGGTCGGCATCCGCTATCCGATTCTACCCTACGGTACCGGGATGGATCCGGCAGAGGGCCTTGGTGTGAGCTACGATTGACCATTTTCTCGCGGCTCTGGGGCCGCGATACCAATTTGTATTTTTGGAGGATTGAATGTCGGGAGACAAAATCGCCCTGGTGACAGGTGCGGCCAGCAATATCGGCAAGGCCACGGCGGAGGACCTTGGTCGCGACCACACCGTTATTCTTGCGGACGTCGTGGATACCACCGAACTCGCCAAGCGGATCGGCAACGGGGCCATATCCGTGCGTGGCGATGTGTCGAATGCAGAAGACTGCCGTCGGTGGATCGATACGGCTCGCCAGGCCGGCGGTCTGCACGTCCTGGCGCATGCGGCGGGGATCACCCGCGAAACCGTGCCTGCCGGCGAGATCAAGCTGTCTGACTGGGAAGACGTCATCCGTGTCAATCTCACCGGAAGCTTCCTGTTGATGCAGGCGGCGATGGACCTGCTCGTCGACACTGCACCCTCCAGCGTGGTGCTGATCTCGTCGCGGGCAGGGCAGGTCGGTGCATCGGCACACGGGGTCAATCCGGTGGCGACCAAACCGCATTATGTCTCGTCAAAGGCTGGCGTGATCGCCATGACCAAGTCGTTCGCCATGGAACTGGCGCTGAAAGGGGTTCGTGTGAATTGCGTCGCGCCGGGTCCGATCGAAGGGCCAATGATTCCGCGCGAGAAGTGGGATGCTCTCAGCAAGGTCGTTCCGCTGGGTCGTCTTGGCCGTCCCGAGGACGTCGCCGCCGCCATCCGCTTCCTGGCCGGCGATCAGGCTGCCTTCATCACCGGGCACACGCTGAACGTCAACGGCGGCACCTACATGCAGTGAGCGCTGTTCCCGCCGGCTTGGCCGGCGGGTTCCCTCATTGCGAGGCGATGGCCTAACCGGTCTCCATCGGCAGGTCGGGATCCTTCGCCCATTCGTTCATCGAACCGTCATACACGGACACATTGTCGTATCCGGCCATCAGGAGCGCAAATGCGTCCCCGGTCGCCGAAATGCCGCCGCCGCAATAGCAAAGCACGCGGTCTTCCTTTCCGATTCCGGCTTCCTCGAATAGCTTTCGCAAATCGTCCGTGCCGTGAAACGTGCCGTCGGGCTGCTTGATGAGGTCGAAGGCGTTGAGGTTGATGCTGGAGGCGATCCGGCCGCGTCGACCGTGGCTGACATCCGACTCGCCGCGGTGCTGATCCGGCGGTAGCGCATTGACGATAATGCAGCCGGGTGCGTCGATCGCGGAGAGGACTTCTCGCCTGTCGCAAAATGCCTCGGGGCGCGGGCGGGCAGTGAGCGTTCCGGGTGTGTAGAGGCACGGCGCGTTCGACACCGGCTTGTTCTCGCTCTTCCATTTCTGGAAACCGCCGTCGAGGACCGCGGCATTGTCGAAACCGATCGCCCGGAGCATCCACCAGACCCGGGTCGCCCACATGATCTGGCCTGCCGCATAGAGCACGACCCGCGTATCCTCCGATACGCCATAGGCGGCCATGCGCCGTGCGAACTCGTCCGGCGGCAGCATGGTCAGGCGCAGACTGCTGGTCTTGTCCGACAGCGCCTCGGGGATGTTGAGGAACCCGGCGCCCGGAATGTGTTCGTTCCACCAGTCGCTTTCGCCCGTAACCTCGCGAAACGTCGTTTCCGGATCGCGCGCCAGATAGGTGCTGCAATCGAAAATCCGGATGTCCGGATCGTCCAGGTGATCCAGCAGCCAATCCGTCGAGACGAGCGGCGGGATCGGGTTCTTGGTTTCGTTATTCAAGCTTTCTCCTCCATGCAGAAACGTAAAAATTCATACAAACGTATGGAAATCACGAGAGTTTTCTATATCAGCAAAACCTCGCCTAAAATCATTATATCATCGCCATTTAAGGAAACAAAGATGTCAAAAATTAAAACAAACGATTGATAGAAAAATATCCCTCTGTTAGCATCCGGCGCGGCGCTGGACGCAGGGAGGTGCGGCGCCCGAAAAGTTCTGATTGGGAGGAATGATGTGCGGGTAGTCTTGACAGGTGGCGGTGGTTTTCTCGGATCTCACGTTGCCCGGGTTCTCCTGCAGCAGGGTACGTTCACGGATTCATCTGGCCGGACCCGGGAGATTTCCGAACTCGTCGTCGCCGACCTGAATGCCGTTTCCCAGTCATGGGCGTCGGACGGGCGTGTCAGGCAGGTCGTCGGCGACATCACCAGCCCGCAAATTCTGGAATCCGTGATCACGCCGGAATGCGGTGCGGTCTTTCATTTCGCAGCGATGCTCAAGGCCGATGCGTCGAAGGATTTCTCCGCGGCACTGAACTTCAACGTACGCGCGACGATCGATCTGCTGGAACGGTGCCGCATGCTCGGCACGAAGCCGAAATTCTTCTTCGCCAGTTCGATCGGTGTTTACGCGAACGGTCATGACACGATCGACAACTTCACCCGTCACGCCCCGGTCAGTTCCTACGGCAGCCACAAGGCGATCGGGGAGCTGCTGATCGACGATTTCTCGCGCACTGGCGCGATCGACGGGCGCGGCTTGCGCTATCCGATGGTTTTGACGCGCCCCGGGCGCAACGACACCTCCGTGTCTGGGACAATGTCGGGCATCATTCGGGAGCCGATGCTTGGAGCCGATTTCGCGATTCCCTTCGATCCGGAACTCCGGATGCCCGTCACCTCGGCGCACAAAGCCGCCGAAATGTCGGTTCGCGTGAACGATCTCGCGGCCGAACAGCTGACGGAAGGCCGCGTGATCAACATGCCGTCGCTCAATGTGAGTGTCAGCGAACTGGCTGCCGCCGTCGGAAACAGAGGCGGCCGTGAGGTCGGTGCGCTGTCCTGGAAGGCAGACCCCGCAATAGCGCGGATATTCAAGGGCAGGCCGCAGGCGGTCGACAATCGTTGGGCGCTGGAGAGCGGCCTCGAAGCCGATGCGGACGCAAATGCCATCATCGATCATTTCGTCGACGATTACTGCGACTGAACGGGGGGGAGTCTCATGTCATCCATCACGGAAGAACGTCAAAAACTCGTCAGTGACGTGATGAATCGCGTCAACGCGATCGTTTCGTCGAACACGATCGATCGCGCGAGGCTCGATCGGGTCCGGCAGACGCTTCTCGGGCTGACCGCACATCCGGAATGCTTCCAGCCCGAACATTTCGCGCCTCCGGACGATCCGAAGCGCAATTCCAACATGTTCGAGCTGTTCCGCTGCGAAAATGACGGGCCGACGCTCTATGTCAGTGTCGCTCCCGCCGGCCTGACGACGCCTGTCCATTTCCATACGACCTGGGCGGTCATCGCCGGATTGCGCGGAGCCGAGTTCAACCAGTTCTACACGCGCGATGGCGATGGGCGGCCTGTCGCCACCGATCACCGCGTTGTCGAGAACGGAACGGCGATCATGATGATGCCGGAGGACTTGCATTCGATCCGCATCGAGAAGACGCCGGAACGCTTCTTCAGCTTTCACTGTTACGGCATGCCGTTCGAGAAGACGACCGAGCGCATGTTTTATTCAGAGTCGTCCGGCGAATGGAGCTACTTCGCCCATCGGCCCAACATCAGACGTTTCGATCTGGCGGCCGGACGTGCGGCGGATTGAGGCCCGGGAGGTTGCGCGCCGTTATCGGAATGGTGAGGAGATCGCCCTTCTCGATGTGCGTGAGCAGTGGGATTTTTGCCGGGGCCACGCGCTGCTGGCATCGTCCTGTCCGTTGAGTTCGCTGGAAATGGCTGTCCCGGCGCTCGTGCCGTGCAAGGCGTCACCCGTCGTGGTCAAGGATGACGACGCGGCGGAGGAAAACGGATTGGCGGTTCGCGCGGCGCGAAAGCTGGCGTCGCTCGGATATGAGGATGTCTCCGTTCTCGACGGCGGGCTGTCGGGCTGGGTCGGTGCCGGCTATTCCGCATTCACCGGGATCCACGCCTTCAGCAAGCTGTTTGGCGAAGTCGTAGAGCACGATGCCGGCTTGAAGTCGGTGACAGCCGAACAACTCGCCGGCGCGCAACAGGAGAGCGAAGGCGCGATCGTCGTCGATGTCCGCCCGCCCGACGAATACCGCCGATCGACCTTGCCCGGCTCGATAAACATTCCGGCGGGCGAGCTTCTGCGTTCCTTGCCGGACATTGCCGTCGACGCCGGAAAGCTGGTCGTCCTGCATTGTGGCGGGCGAACGCGCGGCATCATCGCCGCGCAGACCGTGGTTGCGGCGGGGCTGCCTCACCCGGTTTCGGTGCTCGAGAACGGGACGATCGGCTGGCGATTATCGGGGCGGGAAACAGTCCCTGGCCCGGAACAGGCTTCCCATAAGCCGCCTCAGTCGGCCGGCTCTGGCCTGCCTCTCGCACTCGACCGCCTGTATGGCGCGAGCCGGGCGCGGGAAATCGACGAGGCTGGTTTGGCGGAATTGATCGCGCATTCCCAAAGCCGGTCGACCTATTTCTTCGATGTGCGCTCCGCGGCCGAATTCGATACCGGCCATCATCCGCTGGCACGCCATGCGCCGGCCGGGCAGTTGGTGCAGGAAACCGACCGTTTCATGGCCGTCCGCAACGCCAGGGTCGTTCTTTTCGACGATCTGGGCGACCGGGCCGCCTTCGCCGCATATTGGTTGTGGCGCATGGGTTGGCGGGACATCGCATGGATTCGGCTGGACCGTTGCGCGCAGCCGCTGCTTGCGGCCGAACCGGACAAGGATAACGGATGTCCGGCGGGGTTCGATCCGGCCGGGCTGGTGGAGCCGGAAGCGCTGGATCGGATGCTGGCCGGCGGGGAAGCCGCCGTGATCGATCTCTCATCCAGCCTCGACTACGAGAGGGGCCATGTACCGGGCGCGCATTTCGCGATCCGGTCGAAGCTTTCGCCCGAGGCGATTGAAAGGCTCGGCCAGCCGCGGCTTGTCGTGCTCACCAGCGAAAACGGCGTCCGCGCGATGCTGGCAAAACCCGAGGTCTCCGAGCTTTTCGCCGGACCGGTTGCGGTGCTGCGCGGCGGCAACCGGGCTTGGCGCGAAGCGGGGTTCGCGCTGGAGGCCGGCGCGCGCTCGCTGTTGCATCCCGCGCACGACATGCGCCGTTCGATCTATGACGGGTCGGCCGATCTTCTGGCGGCCATGAAGGGCTACATCGATTGGGAGGTCGCGCTCGTCAACACGGCGCGAACGGAGGACTATTTGCCCTTTGCGTTGCCGGACGAAGACTTGCCGGAAGGTGACTTGCCGGATTGAGATTTTGCCGTCGCGGCGGGCGATGTGCTTGTGTCGACGGCCGGCGCGAGAAATCCCGAAGCGAGGAAACCGGCGATCAGCGTGATGTCATCCGCCCGGTCGGTCTGGTCGAATTCGACGCCCATGAGTTCGGCGATCTTCTGTGTCCGTCCGGTATCGGCCTGGGTGTAGAACATTGTTCCGTACAAGCAGTTCAATCGCCAGAAGAATTCATGGTCCGCCAGGTGAGGGCAATGCGCCCGCAGCATCCGGGCGAACCTGGTGCCGATCTCGTCATATCCCCGGTCGATGACGCGTCGGACTTCGGGCGAGGGGTCGACGGAAAGCTGCGCCTGCAGCCTCGCGAACAGGCTCTTGGGCGGCTTGGAACTGGCTGGATAGCGCAGCGAAGGACGGATATAGGCCTCGATCAAATTCCGAACACTCGTATAAGTGTCGGCCTCCTCCGCCAGGCACTTGTCCAGAAGCTCGTGACGTTCCTGATTGAGCGGTACGATGTGCTTTTCAAACAGCGCGCGGAGAACGCTTTCCATCCCGCCGAAATGGTAATGTACCGCGCCCAGATTGACCTTGCTCTCCCGGGTGAGGAGGCGCATGGACACGCCCTTGTATCCGTATCGGACAAATAGTCGTTCGGCGGCGTCAAGGATACGTTCCTTTGTCGGCGGTATATCGCCCTTGCGCGGAGCGGCTTTCTTGCCCGCCGAATTTCCGGCTTTTTCGCCGCGCTTCATGGTTTCTGGCATCTATTTATCCGGGCTCTGTTCCATCAAGAGATCGCGCTCAACGTGATATCCGAAGCACGATCCGACAGATACAGTTTTTTATCAAACGTTTAAACAACGGTTTCCGATTTTGCTTTGGCCGGAAAGCGCTATTTGCCGTGCCGGCCGAAGCGCAATGCACCGGCGTTCCCCGTCAAATGCGCCGGCGCAAGGTTGGTGCGATGGTGGGGGAAGGGTCCTTCAAAGGCCTCTCGGTAGGCCGCATGCATTCAAAAATTACAACAAACGTTTGAAACAATTCTGGACAATGTGGCGGCGGCTTGCTAGCGTGAGGCATGGCCGGCCATGCGGCCGTTTGACCGGATCCCGGTCCATGCAAAGTCGGGGGAGACCATGAAGTTCAAGATGTATCACGATTCCAACTGCCCTTATTCCAGGAAGGTGCTCATCATTGCGGCCGAGCACGGTAAGGATGACGTTTTCGAGTTCATTTCGCCGTTCACCCCGGAAGGGCAGGCAGGGATCGTTCGGGAGAACCCGCTTGCGAAAATGCCGGCGCTGGTCATCGAGCCGGGTTTCGCGATTTTCGATTCGCGGGTGATCTGCCGCTATGTTGATGCCTTCGGCGATGCCGGGAATTCCTTCTATCCCACGGATCCCGACGAGTTGTGGAAGGCCCTGCGCTACGAGGCGCTGGGTGACGGGATGGTCGACGCGGCGATCTTCGCCCGGCAGGAGCTGTCCCGTCCGGCGGACAAGCAGATGCCGGAGCGCATCTCCAAGCAGTTGAGCAAGGTCGACGAGGGGCTCGACTGCCTCGAACGTGAAATCGAAAGCGTGTCCGCGTCAATGACCGTCGGAACCGTGGCGTGTTCCAACGCGCTCGCCTATCTGGATTTCCGCTGGGGTCAGAAGGATTGGCGTGCGGATCATCCGGGCCTGGCCGCCTGGTATGACGAGCTCAAGCTTCGTCCGGCTTTCAAGAAACACGATTTCGTCGAATCTGATTTGCTGGTGAAGAAGCTCGCAGCAGCCTCGCGGTGATCGTTCCGTCTGATTTCGGAAACGGCCGGGCCGGTATCGCCAAAGGTGGTCCGGCCCAACGCAACAATTGACAGCAAGAAAAGACCGATAGGCGGAACGTCATGGCGGACTACGAATGCATTACCTACGAGAAGCTCGATAACGTCGCGCGCATCTCCCATAACCGTCCCGAAGCGAGCAACGCGGAGAGCCAGCTTCTTCTCGACGAAATGGATGCGGCCTTCACCCGAGCCGAAGCCGACGACGATATCCGCGTCATCATCATAGCGGGCAAGGGGAAGCACTTCTCGGCGGGGCATGACCTCAAGGAGGCGCAGGCGAAGCGGGCGAATTTCACGGTCGAGGAGCGCTGGGCCTATGAATCCCTGCGATATTTCGACTACTGCATCCGCATCTGGGACAGCCCGAAGCCGACGATCGCGCAGGTTCAGGGGGCCTGTGTCGCCGGCGGCTTCATGATGGCCAATATGTGCGACCTGGTAATCGCATCCGACGACGCCTTCTTCGCCGATCCCGTTTGCCACACGCTCGCAACCGCTTCGATCGAGGTGTTGATTCACCCCTGGGTGATGGGCTTGCGCCAGGCAAAACATCTCCTTTTCACCGGTGGTCGCCTGAAGGCCGAAGACGCGCTTAGGATCGGGATGGTCAACAGCGTAGTTCCGCGAGACGACCTCGATGCCGCCGCTCTTGCGGAGGCCGCCAAGATCGCGGCGGCACCGCCCTTTGCCCTGCGCCTCCTGAAGCGTTCCCTGAATCGCACCTTCGACGTGCAGGGCATGCGTTCGGCCTTGGAAGCTCATTTCGAGCTTCATCAGCTCAGCCATGAGACCGAAGAGTTCGCCGCAATACGCGCCAAAGGGCTTTCCAAAGCGATACGCTCAGACCGAAAATAGCAGCTTGGCGTCGCCGTGAAATCCGAATGCAGGCGATGCTTGCGTCGAGACTGCCTTGTCAGAAGAAACCGGTCTTGAGCAGTCGAGGGCGGTTTCGTCGCGACTGGGCATGAGCAGGATCAATCCGTTTCGCTATTTCAAGACGCCGCGCGAAGTCATCCGCCTGCCTTTCGCGGGCAGTCGTCCATGACGGTGCGGTGCTTGATGCTGTTGTCACTAGGCGCCGAGATGCAGAAACGGCATTGGAATTGCCGCGAAAGCAGCTGAAGCCAGAGGCAATCGTCACCGACAAGCTGAAGCCTTTTGGCGCCGCGATGCGGTAAACCGGCATCGACGCAAGCCGCCGTGAAACCGGCGGCCGATGGATCAACCACAGAACAGAAATCAGCCCTTCCGTTACGAAGACGAGAACGGGCGATACCGGGATTTCGGCGCGTGATAAGTGTGTAGAAGCGCGCCGCCATTCATGGCCTGGTCTACATTCGTTTCAGCCAGAAATGCCGCCTCCCTGGCCGACAGAAGTTCAAGCACAACCGCAGCGGCGCTCCCAACGAGTGGCGCCAGCTTCTTGCGGCATGGGGCAGGGCGTTCTCGGGAAGCGGAGGCTGTGGAGTTTGTCCGACGGCCCGCTCCAACCAGCTTCCGGCAAACCCCGGGGGGGCGGTTCAATTTTCACATGGCCGTCTGACGAGACACTTTCATCCATCGCGAGAAGCGCAAGCTCGGCGGTCCATGCCATCGGCTTCCCTTAGGGAGCTTTAAAGCCCCTCCAATCGCACCTGTGGCCAATGCGCCGGCATTGCCGATGCCGCCACGTCGGATGCCTCTGCGTCAAAAGCCGGTGTCTCCTGCCCTTGACTCGTTCAAAATATCAACATACGATCTGCAAAATTCAATATATCTACGGATGATATGTAGGTTTTATGTCTGATCCAGTGAACCAACGGCGCCCCTTTTCGATTGGCCACGCGGCCAAGATGGGCGGCGTCTCGGTTTCGACGCTCAGGTCATGGGAAAGTCTCGGCCTGGTTCAGCCGCATAAATCCGAGAGCGGGCATCGTTCGTTCTCATCGGAAGACATCGAACGCATTCGCAAGATTGAAAAGCTCCGGCGGATTGAGGGGCAAAGCCTCTCTGCAATACGCAAGAAAATCTCATCCGATCCGCTTCCGAAGGCGGATGAAGCTGATGAAAGCAAGGTCCAGCGCCTCCCGATAGATTACAACAAGATCGGTGCGAAGGTGCGCGAGATGAGAAAGCTCGCGCGCATGTCGCTGAGGGATCTGTCCGTCAAGACCGACATCACGGTTTCGCATCTCAGCATGTTCGAACGCGGCGCGGCGTTCCTGTCGCCGGCGCGGCTAAGCGCGGTTGCCGATGTTTTCGGCAAGTCGCTGGCCGAGCTGCTGGGCGGAACGAGCAACGACAATCTGCCATTCGTCAGGAAAGGCGGTGGGCGCATCGTCGGCACATTCGGGCCGGGTGTATCCATCGAGCAGGTGACCGTCGCAGAGCGCATGATGGACGTCGAGCTCTGGACGATCGAGTCAGGCCGCGAGAGCGACGGATTTTACTCCCACGATGGTGAAGAGCTTCTCCATGTGCTCTCCGGTGAGTTGGAAGTCACGCTGGGCGCTCGTGATCCGGTTCTCCTTCGTTCCGGTGACAGCGCCTATTTCAGCAGTTCCACAGAGCACCGCTGGCGTAACCCCGGCGCCGGGAAGGCGGTAGTTCTGTGGGTCAACACGGACAGCGCGCGCGCTTCGGCGATGCAGTTCCGGGGTGGCGGGCGTCGGCTGGAGCTAGGCACCAGTCACAGCGACGGCCTCGGAGAAGGTGCGCTTGATCTGCAGTTGCAGGAGGGGTGCGAAACCTACCGGGTCATGGAGACCCACACCGCCGGCCATCCGACACGCATTCTCATCGAAGCGCTCGAGGGGCTGGATGGCGAGACGGCCGCTGAAAAGGCAGAAGCATTTCGCGAAAAATACGACCATCTGCGCAACCTTCTGCTGCAGGAACCGCGCGGCCACACGGGCTCGTTCGGGTTAATTCCCTTCGCGTCTCAGACAGCGGATTTCGGCGCGTTTTTCATAACGTCCTATGGTTATCCGTCTTTGTGCGGCCATGCGATCTTCGGTTACGCGAAGGCGCTGTCGGCGCTGAACCGGCTGGAAGGGCGCACCGATTTTACAATCGAAATGCCCGGCGCCACAGTCGCGGTGAAGCTGCGTCGCACACGCGATGAGATCGACGTCGAAATGCCGGGTACGTTCGTCCTGCAGGACGGTATCGAGATCGAGCAGGGCGGCAGAACCTTCGAGGGCGCACTTGTCGGTGGCGGTTCGTGCCAGTTGCTCATTGACTGCGATCAGGCGGACATCGACCTCAATTCGGAAAATCTCGATGATCTCCTTTCGCTCGGCGCTGCGCTGAAGCAGGCCTACACCGCGAAGGCGGTCTCATCGCATCCGCCGATCGACAATGTCCTGTTGTTCAGGAAGCCGGATGCGGGCACGCGGCGTCTCTTTCTTGCCATCGATCGGCATCGCTACGACCGTTCGCCCGGCGTGACAGGCCTGTCCGCCTGCATGGCGCTGGAGGCGACACGCGGCACGCTGGATACCGGCCGGAAGATCGAGGCTGAAAGTATCTTTGGCGGCCGCCTCAGCGGCGAAATCATCAGCATTGCGAAGGCGACCGATGGGCGCCTCGTATGCGTCCCGAATATCTCGGGGCGTGCGCATCTCAACGGCGTTTCCACGCTCATCGTTGAGCCGGAAGACCCCCTGAAGCGCGGTTTCCTCGGGACTTGAACCAAAAACCCTTCAAAAGGAGGCACAGGTAAATGCTAATCAAAAAGCTGAAATCCTTGGCAGTTGCGTTCGGCGCATTCGCCATGGTGGCCGCGGCCACACTTCAACCTGCTCACGCGGAAGATCCCTCACTTGTACTCGACAGGATTCGCGATTCTGGCGTTCTGAAGTTTCCCGTCATCACCGGCGAGGAGCCAAGCTACATCAAGGATCCGCAAACCGGCGAATGGAGCGGTTTTTACGTTGAGTGGGGCGAGGAAATCGCTGACATCCTCGGCGTTGACCTTGAGTTCGTTGAGACGACCTGGGGCAACCTTGCAGCTGATTTCCAGTCGCAGAAGGTTGATATCGCAATCGGCCTGAACCCGAACCCGCAGCGCGGCCTCGTCGTCGACTACACGACAACCCCGCTTTTCTACGGACCGTGGACGATCGTTGCCAAAAAGGGCTTCGAAAAAACGAGCTGGGCTGAACTCAACGATCCGTCCGTCCGCCTTGCCGTCCAGAAGGGCAGCACCATGCAGGTGGTCGCGGAAGCTCTGACACCGAAGGCGGAAATCATCGTTGTCGGTACGCGTCCTCTCGGCGTCCTCGAAATCAACTCCGGTCGCGCCGACGCGATGCTCCTGGCGAGCTTTGATGCGATCCAGGTTGCGCCAGAGGTTGAAGGCGATGTGTTCGTTCCCACACCGGCGCTGACCAACACGGCGGTGATCGGCGTGCGGCGTGAAGCCGGTAACGCGGGTTGGATCAACTGGCTCGAAAACTGGACGTCACAGCAGCGCTCGCTTGGCCTTGCACAGGGCAAGCTCGCCAAGTCGTTCGAAGACGCAGGCCTCGATATGTCGGTCCTGCCGGGCGACTTCAGCTTCTGATCAACACATGCCGACACTGCTTCATGTCAGTGTCGGCAGCTAAAACTGAAATCGGAAAGCCATCATGTTTGATTGGTCCGTCATTGAGCAAAATTCCCATCTTCTCCTCATGGGGTTGTGGATCACCATCAAGTACACCGTGATCACCTCTGCCCTTGGGCTCGCGATTGGTCTGATCGTCGCATTGATGCAGTTAACGTCAGCGCGATTAACTGTCCTTGTCGGACGGTTATTCGTCGAGTTCTTCCGGAATATCCCGCTTCTGGTCTGGTTGTTGTGGGCCTATTACGCCCTGCCGATCTTCATGGGCATCAACATCAGCAAGGAATCCGCCGGCATTCTCGCCTTGAGCCTGTATGGCGCCGCATATTTCGCAGAGATATTCCGGGCCGGCATTCAGTCGATCGATCCGGGACAGAGCGACGCCGCTGTCGCGCTCGGTATGTCTTATCGGCAAAAACTGACTCGCATCATCCTGCCGCAGGCGCTCCGTCGGATGATTCCGCCGCTTGCGGGGCAGATGATCATTCAGCTCAAGAACACGACACTTCTGTCGGTCATCACCGTGCCGGACCTTCTCTATCAGGCCGATTACATAGCCTCGTTCACGTATCGTCCGCTTGAGACCTACACCGCAGTCGCCGTGATCTTCCTGATCGTACTGGTCCCGCTCACCTACATCGCGCGACGCCTCGAGGACAAAGGGCCAAGATAATGCGTGACGACAACAAGAAAACCGACAACGCAGTCATAGCGGTTGAAGATCTTCATCTGTCCTTCGGCGAGTCGAAGGTCCTCAAGGGGCTTGATCTTACGGTAGGGCGTGGAGACGTCGTGGCACTCATCGGATCCAGCGGGTCCGGTAAGACAACACTCCTGCGTTGCCTCAACCTGCTCGCTCATCCCAATCACGGGCGTATCTCGCTCAACGGTGAGCCGTTCTTTCAACATGACTCCGGAAAGGACGTCCTCAAGCTGTCGTCCGCCAAGACCAACGCCATCCGCAGTCACATCGGGATGGTCTTCCAGCAGTTCAATCTGTTCCCGCACATGACCGTTCTTGCCAACGTCATGGAAGGGCCTCGGACCGTCAAGAAAGAGGCGGAGAAGACCAACAGGGACCGCGCCATGTCCCTTCTCGAGAAGGTTGGCATGGCGGAATATGCCGACCGGCGGCCCGACAACCTTTCAGGCGGCCAGAAACAACGGGTTTCGATCGCCCGCGCTCTCAACATGGAGCCGGAGGTCATGCTTTTCGACGAGCCCACTTCGGCGCTCGATCCCGAACTGGTTGGCGAAGTCCTCAACACGATGATCGACCTCGCGAAAGAGGGGATGACGATGATCGTCGTCACGCACGAACTTGGTTTCGCGCTGGAAGTCGCAAAACGCACAGTCTTCCTCGATCAGGGGACGATCTGTGCGGAGGGCGCCCCGCACGAAATCCTGATGAATCCGCCCAATGACCGGGTCAAGGGATTCGTAAACCGCTTTCACCAGACGGCACAGCTCATGAAGCCGTTCGTCAGCTAATAATCTGAACAGGAATAAACATGCACACGCCGAAATGGTCCGGAATCCACAGCGTCCTCATCACCCCTTTTGATACGGACGGTAAGATCGATTTCGCCACCTACGAAAAACAGGTCGAAACGAACATCGAAAACGGTGCGGACGGCCTTATCGCCTGCGGAAGCACCGGAGAGTTCTACGCCTTGACCATGGCGGAGCGCGCCGAACTGCTCGGGCAGACCGCCAAATTCTCGAATGGACGCGTGCCCGTCATCGCCGGTGTCTCGGACCTTCTCCCGGCCAATGCGATGGAACTCGCACGCACATCGGAAAAGCTCGGCCTTGATGGTGTCCTCGCCATGCCGCCGCTCTATGCGATGCCGGACCGACGCGAGACGCTGCACTATTTCAAGCAGCTGTGCTCTGCCAGCGGCCTGCCGGTCATGCTTTACAATTCACCCCGCCGGGCAGGCGTCGGGCTTGACGTGCAACTCGTGAGCGAGCTTGCGGAGCTGCCGACGGTTGCCGCCATCAAGGACAGTTCGGGCGATATCGTTCAGGTCAGCGAATTGGCGCGCCGGCTCGGCGACAGGCTCAGTGTCTTCGTGGGTTACGAGACGATGATCCGTCCGGCCCTGAGCGTTGGAGCCGTCGGCGTCGTCGCCATGGCGCACCAGCTGTCCGGACGACTGGTCCGTACGTATTTCGATGCCTGTGCCGCAAATGATCAGGCGACGATCGATCGCCTGGAGCCGGCGCTCTTTGCCATCTACGCCTGCTTCAAGCAGGGCAGCTACTACGCCGGCATCAAGGCGGTGATGAACACGCTCGGCCAAAGTGCCGGCCTGCCCCGCGAGCCGCTATTACCGTTCACCGCTGACCAGATGGCGAAGGTCGAGACAATTCTCGCCGACAACAATGTCGCCGCGGCGATCAAGCAAGCCGGAGAACACGCCTGATGCGCAGTTCCCGTATCATTCAGGGCGTCGACTCGCATACGGCGGGTTGTCCGCTGCGGCTGATCACGTCCGGATTTGGCCCGATCCGCGGTAAGACGATGGTCGAAAAGCGCGCCGATCTGATGACGCGCGACTGGCTGCGGCAGCTGGTTCTGTTCGAGCCGCGCGGCAGCTTCAACATGCCCGCCGCAGTGCTGACGGAAGCGTGCTCGGAAGACGCGGACATCGGCATGATCATCCTGGAGCCGGATACCTACCCGCCGATGTGTGGACACTGCGCGATGGCTGTCGCGACGATCGCGGTCGAAGCGGGCTATGTCGATGCAAAGGACGGAGAAGTTCTCGTCCGGCTCGACACGCCTGCCGGTGTCGTGCCCGCCCGGCTTCAGGTGGAGGGTGGCCGCGCGGTTTCCGTCACGCTCGAGATGCCGGCCAGCTTTCTCTACAAGGAAAACATCCTCGTGGAGACGAAGAGCTTCGGCAAAGTGCGGGCCGATATTGCTTACGGCGGCGACTTCTATCTGATCGTCAAGGCAAGTGACCTCGGCCTCGAAATCTCGCCGGAGCGTGCGTGGGAAATCGTCGGCGCCGCATCGGAGCTGCGCGATGGCCTCAAGGATCATCCGGTCCAGCATCCGACGCTGTCGCACATCAACGAGATTTACCAGATCGAAATCATCCAGGATGGCGACGGCGAGACATGTGACGGCAAGAATGCCGTCATCTGCCCGCCGACCGTGATCGACCGGTCGCCCTGCGGAACCGGTACCGCATCGAGAATGGCAATGCTGGCTGCGCGTGGCGAACTGAAGCCAGGTGATCGTTTCCGTCACTCCGGCATACTCGACACGGTCTTCACTGGAAATGTTACCGGAGAAACGACGGTGGGTGACCTCCCGGCGATCACCTGTACGGTGACGGGATCTGCCTATCTCACCGGCACATTCAACTTTTTCCTCGATCCAAATGATCCGTTCCCGAATGGCTTTCGCCTGACCGGCGTTTGAGCGGATCGCAAGGAGTTATCATGAGCTTATCATTTGACCCTTCAAGCGTTGAGCTTGTCGGCGCGCACCTCATTGATGGTGAGCGGGTCCATTCTGATAATAAAATGCCGGTGTATCGTCCCTCGGACGGCAACGGCTCTGCGCAGATGTCGGTTGCGGATGAAGACACGGTGGACCGCGCTGTGCGTTCTGCCGACACCGCGTTCCGAAACACCGGCTGGCCGGAAGCCTCGCCTATGGAGCGAGCCGAGGTCCTGAAGCGATGGGCCGATTTGCTCGATCGTGATCGTATTCGGATCGCAAAGATCGAAGCGGCCTCGTCGACCCGACCCGTCGAGGATCTCGTCAACCGCGATCTTGTGCGCGCCAGCGGGGCGCTTCGCTATTTCGCCGAATGGGCCGACAAGGTCGAAGGGCAATTGCTGGCCGGCAAGTCCGGAACCACTGCGATGGCGCGGCCCGAGCCTTACGGCGTGGTGGCGTCGATTGCACCGTTCAACTTTCCCGCAATCAATGCGATCTGGAAGTCCGCTCCGGCACTGGCCGTGGGCAACGCGGTCGTTCTCAAGCCGTCGGAAATGACACCGTTTTCGGCTTTGGCGATTGCGGAACTCGCCATCGAAGCGGGGCTTCCGGCGGGTCTTTTCAATGTCATCCAGGGCGCCGGCGACACTGGTTCGCAACTCGTACGCCATCCGCTCGTCCGTAAGATCACCTTTACCGGGTCATCGGCAACCGGTGCCAAGGTCATGGCCGATGCGGCCGCCACCGGGACCAAGCCGCTGACGCTGGAGCTTGGCGGCAAGTCACCGCAGCTGGTTCTCAAGGATATCCGTGATGTCGATGCGGTCGCCTTGAATATCGCCAACGGGTTTCTGGCCAACTCCGGTCAGGTCTGCACAGCCGGGACCAGACTGATCACGCCGACCGGACTTCGCGATGAACTCATCGAAAAAGTCGCGAAAATCGCCGGCGAGCGGCGAGCGGGTCCAACCTGGGAGGTTGGAAACACGCTTCCGCCGATCATCTCCGAAAAACAGGCAAAACGCATTGATGATCTGATGCGGCAAACGCTTTCGGATGGCGCGGAAGCCATCATCGGCGGAAGCCGTGTCGCATCCCAGAATGCCGGCGCCTATTACGAGCCGACGATCCTTCGCAATGTGCCCGACACGTCTGTCGGATTCACCGAGGAATTCTTCGGTCCGGTCCTCTCGGTCTACGAGTATGACGACGAGGAAGAGGGGATCGCCATGGCGAACCATCCCTCCTACGCCCTCGCGGCAAGCATCTATACCGACGATTTGAACAAGGCGATGTCACTGCCGGGACGGATCGAGGCAGGGACTGTATGGGTCAACGCGCATGGCCGTCAACCGGATTTCTCCACACCGCAAGGCGGCTTCAACGGATCGGGCTTCGGCAAGGAAATGGGCCGCGCAGGGCTCGAAAGCTTCCTGCGTTTCAAAACCGTTTGGGTCAATCACGGCTAGTCACATGAAAACTGATCATTTTGACTACATCATTGTCGGCGGCGGCGCCGCCGGCGCGGTTCTTGCAAACCGGTTGTCCGAAGACAGCAGCCGCCAGGTGGCGTTGATCGAGGCTGGCCCTGACATGAAGCCCGGCGAAGAGCCGGACGACATTCTCGATGCCTATCCGATCGTTGCTTACTTCAATCGCCATTACCACTGGCAGAACATCCAGGTTCATCTCAACGATCAGCAGGCAGCAAACGAGCCTCCGCGTCGCTACGAACAGGCGAAGGTCATTGGGGGCGGAACGGCCATCAACGGCCAGTTCGCGTTCCGGGGTTTGCCTTGGGATTATGATTCCTGGGCCGAGCAAGGCGCGACCGGCTGGAACTGGGAAAACGTGCTTCCCTATTTCAAGAAGCTGGAGAACGATCTGGATTTCGGCCCGAGCGATGTTCACGGCGATAGCGGGCCGATGAAATTGCGCCGTATCCCGGAAAAGGACTGGTCGCCTTTTTCGAAAGCAACGGCAAATGTTCTCGAGAAACAGGGTCAGACCAACATCCGCGACCACAATGGCTGTTGGGACGATGGCTATTTTCCGATGACGACCAACAATGTCGACGGAAAGCGGATTTCGACGGCAAGGGCATATTTAACCAATGAGGTTCGCAACCGGCCGAACCTGACTGTTCTTGGCTCGACCGACATGCGCAAGATCCTGTTCGAGGGCAATCGCGCACGCGGAGTCGAGGTCGCAGGGCCGTCCGGCGAAAGGACGCTTCACGCCAAAGAGGTCATCTTGTCGGCTGGCGCACTGCAGTCGCCTGCGATGTTGATGCGCGCCGGCATTGGCCCGGCCGAGCACCTCAAGGAACTCGGAATTACCGTGCGGGCCGATCGGCCCGGTACGGGACAGAACCTCCAGGACCACCCGATGGTGGCGCTGGCAGCTTACCTACCCGCAAAATCGCGCCTCCCAGCGACAATGCGGCGGCATATCCAGATGGGTTATCGCTACACATCCGGTATGCCGGAAACCACGCCGGGTGACATGTTTATCCTGGCCTCCAACCGCGCAGCCTGGCATCCGCTCGGACGGCGGCTTGCTTCGATCCTCGTTTGCGTGAACCGGCCTTACTCCACCGGCTATGTGCG
The DNA here is from genome assembly GCF_965227485.1 of Oricola indica. NCBI lineage: Bacteria > Pseudomonadati > Pseudomonadota > Alphaproteobacteria > Hyphomicrobiales > Ahrensiaceae > Oricola > Oricola indica. The sequence continues at coordinate 4,210,158 of NZ_OZ245747.1, read as the reverse complement.
TCTGAAAGACAGTGATCCGTCGACAGGGCCCCATGTGAATTTCAGGCAACTGACCGATGAGCGCGATCTCAGGCGCCTCGAAGACGGGATGCAGCGGTTGTTCAAGATCATGTCCGACCCGCAGATGAAGTCGGCTGTCGGCGAGATCTTCCCCGCGACGTTCTCGGAGCGCGTTCGAAAACTCGGGGCCGTCAGTTCAATGAACTGGTTCCTGACTCTGATTGCGGCCGGCATCATGCAGATGGGATCGATATTCCGTCGGCTGCTGATCGAAAACGTCATCGTTCCCGATGTCGATATCGCAGGATTGCAGAACTCCCCGAACATGCTGCGCTCATGGATCATCGACAATGCGTGCGGCAGCTGGCACGCCAGCGGCACCTGCAAGATGGGAGACAGGGACGACCCGAACGCCGTCGTGGACAATAACGGCAGGGTTATCGGTGTGGATGGCCTGCGCGTGGTCGATGCCTCGATCATGCCATTCGTCATCAGCGGCAACACGATGCTGACGACCGTGATGGCCGGCGAGAAAATCGCCGATGCCATCAAGGCCGGGAACTGAGTGGTCCCTGTGGCCCACAAACACGAAATCCGGACGATCGACAGTCACACGGCTGGCCATCCGACGCGGGTCATCATGTCCGGCGTGCCGACGCTCGAAGGCCGGACCGCGCAGGAAAAGTGCGTCTGGTTCGAGCAACATCACGATGATGTCCGCAAAGTGCTTCTGCACGAGCCGCGCGGCCATTCCGCAATGGTCGGTGCGGTGCTGTTCGAAAGCGATATCGCCGATCACGGCGCGTTCTTCATGGGCAGCTACAATTACCTGCCGATGTGCGGCCACGCCACGATCGGCCTCGCCGCGACACTCGATTATCTGGGCAAGCTGAAACCGGATGGGCAAGGACAGGCCAGCTTCACTCTCGAAGTTCCCGCAGGCGTGATCACGGTGCATGCCCGTTACGAGGGCGACCGGCTGGTCGGTGTCGAGTTTGAGAACGTGCCAGCTTACCTTGCGGCACGACGCGTTCCTTTCTCCCTGTCGGGAGAAAACCATGAATGCGACATCGCCTATGGCGGCAACTGGTATGCCCTGGTGAAGGCGAGCGACGTGGGCGTCTCCCTGAAGCCCGATGGCGTGCAGAATGCGCTTTCCATCGGGTCCTCCATCAAGACGGACATCAACACCCGTATCAAAAACGGCGCGATCGATGGTGCCGTCGAGCCTGTCCACAGCGTGCTCTTTTACGACACGCAAAGCGTTGGAGCCGGTATGGTTTCGCGCCAGTTGGTCGTTTTGGCGCCCAACAAGTTCGACCGGTCGCCCTGCGGAACGGGAAGCTCGGCGCGTCTGGCGCAATTGCTGGAGGACGGGGAGATCAAGCCCGGCGAACGCGTCAGAATGCGCAACATTCTGGATATCGACTTCGCCGCGTCTGCCCGGCCCGAACCGTCCCCTTCATCCTCGGCCCCAACTCTCTACCAGCCCCGCATCGAGGGCATGGCGCACGTCACGGGCACACACTTTTTCATCCTCGGAGAAAACGATCCGCTTCAGGACGGTTTCCTATGCGCGTGACCATCCTCCGAACCGCACAAAAAACGGAAAGAAAGACAACCTATGTATCAGGAAAAATTGGAACTGCTGATCAATGGCAAATGGCGACAGGCGAGCGATGGACGCACCCGTGATCTCGTCAATCCGGCGAACGAGGATGTGATCGGTCAGGTCCCGCTTTGCAGCGACGACGATCTGAGCGAGGCAATCGATGCGGCCGAGCGCGGCTTCGAAGTCTGGAAGAACAAGACGGCAAACGAGCGCTATGCGATCATGATGAAGGCCGCCGCCCTCATCGAGGAGCGCAAGGAAGCGATCGGCCGGACCTTGACCATCGAAAACGGCAAGCCGCTCGCTGAAGCCGTGCCGGAAGTCCAGTTTTCGGCAGATGCCACGCGCTGGTACGCCGAAGAAGGCAAGCGCGCCTATGGCCGCATTGTTCCGGCTCGCATGCCGAACGTTCGCCAGATGGTTCTGAAGGAGCCCGTGGGGCCGGTTGCCGCTTTTGCCGCCTGGAATTTCCCTGCAAGCAATGTCATCCGCAAAATCGCCGGAGCCCTGGGCGCCGGTTGCTCCATCGTCGTCAAGCCCGCGGAAGAAACGCCCGGTACGGCCATCGCGATGGCGCGCTGCTTCCAGGAGGCAGGCGTACCGGACGGCGTCTTGAATGTGGTTTTCGGTGAGCCGGATCACGTTTCGGAAACGCTTTTGGCATCGCCCGTTTTCAAGAAACTCACGCTCACCGGCTCGACAGCGGTCGGAAAGCTGCTTCAGCGCCGTGCCGCGGAAACGCTGAAGCGCAGCACGATGGAGCTCGGCGGCCACGCGCCTGTGATCGTCCACGAGGATGCGGATCTCGATCATGCGGTCAAGACGCTGGTGGCGGCCAAGTTCCGCAACGCCGGTCAGGTCTGCACCTCGCCGACCCGCTTCTTTGTTCATGACAAGCTCTTCGGAAAATTTGTCGATGGTTTCGTCGCGCAAGCGAAGTCGCTGGTTGTCGGAAACGGCATGGAAGACGGCACGCAGATGGGGCCGATGATCGCCGAGCGCCGGCTTGGCGTGATGGAGGACTTTGTCGAGGACGCCAAATCCAAGGGCGCGACGGTTGCTCTTGGCGGACGCCGGATCGCAAACCGGGGCTATTTCTTCGAACCGACGGTGCTGACCGATCTGAGTGACGATGCGCGTATCCTCGCCGAAGAGCCGTTCGGCCCGATCGCGCCGCTGATGCGCTTTTCGGATGTGGATGAAGTCATCGATCGTGCCAATGCGCTTCCCTATGGATTGGCCTCGTTCTGCTTCACCCGCAGTTCCGCCCTCGCGCAAAAGACGGAATCGCGGTTGAACGCCGGAATGGTTGGTGTGAACCACATGGCCATTTCAACACCCGAAACACCTTTCGGCGGCGTCAATGAATCCGGCTTCGGCTCGGAGAGCGGCCTGGAAGGCCTGGAAGCCTTTCAGCGCACGAAATTCGTTTCCGAATTCGCGTTATAGGCCGGCGCATTGCAAGCGTAACACGGTTACGTCGAGGAATGAGGGTTTGGTGGCCGGATCGGGTTGTCATCAGCCCTCAACTCGTAACAGATTGACGTCGCTTGATTATCTCAATCAAGCGGCCTTTCGTTCGAGTGCCAACAGGCATTTTCGAGTTGGCGTTCCTCCCGTATCGTGAACGATTACACGCGAGCGGATTCTGGCCTTTCGGATCAGGCCCACCCGAGTAGACCATGTTGATTGTTCGCGCGTGACCGGCCTTCGGTCCATCCGGACGATGGTTTCGGGAGCCGGTGGACGTCACCGAAAGAACTCTGCGGCCATTTGTATGTGATGTTTCCTCCATTGCTCGACGAGGATCTGCGCTTCGCTGAGGCCGTAGGCGATGACCGTGTCGAGCAATTCATCGCAGAAATGGCCATTGAAGCTCTCGCAGCAGCCATTCTCCCTTTGCTCGGCGGCGCTTCGCCTCGATCCGACAGGCCGGGATCGCCATCAATCAATGGCTGCGCCAGCACAATCACATCCGCCCGCATCACGCGCTTGGCATGCGAGCATCCGTTCCGGAAATGCGAACAGGGAAATCCCGAATCAGTGGCCCCGACAATGGGGGCTGGACAGGATCGAGGTGACGCGAGGGGCGCTCAGTACATACCAGTCTCCGGTATCGAGCTTGGCGCATATGCATCCGGCAGATCCCGGAGGGACATCCTCGAATTGAGCTGCGCGAAAGCGGATTTCGGCGAGCGGCTGCGATTCATCGCGCAATATAGCTCATATGGGTCATGAAGTGGCGTTGTATTTCGTTATTTAGTCTCGTGAATTGGGGAAATCACCTTTGGTTGCGTGTGCATCGGGTGCGCAAAGCGGGAGGTTAGTATCCTGACTTGGATTTCGGAAAGTCTGAAATCCCTGCCGGGTACTTTCGATGCAGAGAAATGAAAACAGGCAAGTATCACCAACATATCATTCGCTGTATTGCGGAACGAAGTGCATTGGGAATTGACTTGTCGATACATAAAAATGTTAAATCTTGCCTAACAGTTTTTAGGGGTGCCGAGTTTAGAGGGATGCGAAGCGTGGGGGCGCGCCAGATACCAGGTGCCGGAATGCGCGGGTGCCGCTGCAGGCGCGCCGGGACGACCGGTTTTATTGCGACGTTTCTGCTGGGTCAGGCGATCGCGACGTTTCCCGTGTCAGCGCAGGACACGCTGCCAACCGGCGGCAATGCCGTATCGGGAAGTGCGAACATCTCCGCGCCGGCCGCTGGCTCACTCCTGATCGACCAATCCAGCCAGTATGGAATAATCGAGTGGGACGGATTTTCCGTCGGATCGGGCAGCGCGGTCAGTTTCCAGAACGGCACGGGTGCGACCCTCAACCGGGTGACCGGCAGTTCGATTTCCGCGATCGATGGGTCTCTGACGGCCAGCGGCTCGCTTTTCCTCATCAACGAAAACGGCGTGATCATAGGCGAGGACGGTGTCGTCGAGACCGGGGGAAGCTTCATTGCCTCGACGCTTGATGTCGCGGACGGAGATTTCCTTGATGGTGGCGACACCACCTTTGCAGGGGCCGCCGATACCCAGGTCGTCAATCTGGGCCGGATCGGTTCTCTTGGCGGCGATGTCGCCATGATTTCGAAAACCGTCGTCAACGACGGCCGGATCAGCGCACCGAACGGCACGGTTGGCCTGGCTGTCGGCTGGGAAATCCTGTTGCGCGATGCTGCGCTTGATGACGGCAAGTTTTTTGTCCGTATCGGCGATCCGGGCTCCTCCATCACCGAGAAGGGCCATGTCGAGGCCGCCGAGGTTGAACTGCGCGCCAATGGCGGCAACATCTACGCGCTGGCCGGCAACAATGACGGCGCGATCAACGCGACCGGTGTCGCAACGAGCGGTGGCCGCGTTTTCCTGACCACGCCGGGCGGTTCGGTAACGGTGAAGAAAACCGTCCGCGCACGCAAAAAGCCGACGCCGGCAAGCCCGAAAGCAGATGGCGGCACCATCTTCGCCAATGCGGATTTTGTGTCCATCGGCGGACTGCTTGATATTTCCGGCGACGAGGGCGGGACAGCGCGTGTCGATGGCCGTGCCGTTCATCTTTACGGTGATATTCAAGCGACCGGAGATGTCGGTAACGGCGGAACGGTGGCCTTAAATACGGACGAGACTTTCCTTGGAGTGGCCGGAACGACGATCGATGCGTCCGGGGGTGCCGGTGGCGGCAGTGTTGCTATCGATGCCGGAACGAATTTCTTTTCCTCGGGCGCGTTGCTGGTTGACAGCACCACCGGCAACGGCGGCACCATTTCGGTCGATGGCGAGACGATCAAGTTTGCCTCCGCGTCCCTCTCGGCAGATGGGCTGGACGGTGGCGGCACGATCCTCATCGGCGGTACGCGTGAGGACACGTCCGCCAGGCAGATCTTTGCCGACGGCCCGTCGAGCTTTTCGGCGACTGCCACGGCTTCCGCGGCAACAGGTGGAACGATAACCTTCTGGTCGACGGAAGATACCGCCGTCGGCAGCCATCTGGATACGACGGCGTCGGGTGGCTGGGGCTTCATGGAAGTCTCCGGTCATGAGCAGATACGCTATGGCGGCCTCGCCGAAGGCGAGACGCTGCTGCTCGATCCGAAATTCATTATCGTCGACGACTCCGCTGGCACGTTCGTCGCCTACGCGATCGACGATCCCAACAATTCCGGGGCCGCCGGCGCCTTCGGCGTTTATACTGCCGCAAGCAACGGATTGCTTCTCGTCTCCGACTACAATGACGACGATGCGGCCGAGAATGCTGGCGCGGTCTATGTGTTCGATGAGCAAACCCGTCAATTGATCGGGACAATTACGGGCAGTACCGCTCATGACCAAGTCGGCGTTGGCGGCCTTTACATGCTCGGCGACAGCGGCGTCGCTTACATTCGCTCGCATGTCTGGAACGACACCGGCGCGGTGGGCGCTGGTGCGGTGACGCTGATCGACCTTGCCGCGGGCACGTTTCTCGGCACGGCCACGACGGCCGTCGGTGCGGTTTCCGCCTCCAATTCCATCACCGGCAGCACCGCTTCTGACGTAGTCGGATCCGGTGGCGTCGGCCTGCTTGGCGACAGCGGCGTCGCTTACATTCGCTCGGATGTCTGGAACAATACCGGCGCGGCGGATGCTGGCGCAGTGACACTGATCGACCTTGCCACCGGCACGTTCCTCGGCACGGGTTTGGCGGCTGTTGGTTCGGTCTCGGCCTCCAATTCCATCGTCGGCAGTACCGCGAATGACCGGATTGGAGCCTACGGCGTGGACCTGCTCGGCGACAGCGGCGTCGCTTCCATTCGCTCACATATTTGGAACAATAGCGGCGCGGCGGATGCGGGGGCTGTGACGCTGATCGACCTTGCCGCCGGCACGTTCCTCGGTACGGCCACGACGGCAGTCGGCGCTGTTTCCGCCTCCAATTCCATCACCGGCAGCACCGCTAATGACAACGTCGGCAAAAACGGTGTCTACCTGCTTGGCGACAGCGGCGTCGCCTATATTCGCTCGGATTTCTGGAACAATACCGGCGCGGCGGGTGCTGGCGCGGTGACGCTGATCGACCTTTCCGCCGGCACGTTTCTCGGCACGGGTTTGGCGGCTGTTGGTTCGGTCTCGGCCTCCAATTCCATCCTCGGCAGCACCGCTGATGACCGGATTGGAACCTACGGCGTGAGCCTGCTCGGCGACAGCGGTATCGCTTACATTCTCTCGTACTACTGGAACGACACCAGCGCGGCGGATGCGGGCGCTGTGACGCTGATCGACCTTTCCGCCGGCACGTTTCTCGGTACGTCCACGACGGCCGTCGGCGCTGTTTCCGCCTCCAATTCCATTGTCGGCAGCACCGCTAATGACAATATCGGCAAAGGCGGCGTGAACCTGCTCGGCGACAGCGGCGTTGCTTATATTCGCTCACAAGCATGGGACACGACCGGCGCGACGAATGCCGGTGCCGTGACGCTGATCGACCTTTCCGCCGGCACGTTTCTCGGCACAGGGGCGCCGGCGGTGGGCGCGGTCTCGGCCTCCAATTCCATCATCGGCAGTACGACTTATGATTACGTCGGCAATGACGGTGTAGCCGTGCTCGGCGACAGCGGCATCGCTTACATTCGCTCGTATTCCTGGAACGACACCGGCGCGGCGGATGCTGGCGCTGTGACGTTGATCGACCTTGCCGCGGGTACGTTCATCGGCACGGCGACGACGGCGGTGGGCGCGGTCACGGCCACCAATTCCATCACCGGCAGTACGACTGGTGATAACGTCGGCAATGGTGGTGTCAGCCTGCTCGGCGACAGCGGTGTCGCTTCCATTCGCTCGTACTTATGGAACAATACCGGCGCGGCGGATGCTGGCGCTGTGACGCTGATCGACCTTGCCGCGGGTACGTTCCTCGGCACGGCGACGACGGCGGTCGGCGCGGTCACGGCCACCAATTCCATCACCGGCAGCACCGCTAATGACAACGTCGGCAATGACGGTGTAGCCGTGCTCGGCGACAGCGGCATCGCTTACATTCGCTCGCGATACTGGAACAACACCGGCGCGGCGGCTGCTGGCACGGTGACGCTGATTGACCTCTCCGCGGGCACGTTCCTCGGCACGGGCACGACGGCTGTCGGCGCGGTCTCGGCCGCCAATTCCATTGTCGGCAGCACCGCTGGTGACAACGTCGGCTATGGCGGCGTGAGCCTGCTCGGCGACAGCGGTGTCGCTTACATTCGCTCGTACTACTGGGACAATATCGGTGCGACCGATGCGGGTGCGGTGACGCTGATCGACCTTGCCGCGGGTACGTTTCTCGGCACCGCCACGATGGCGGTCGGCGCGGTCTCGGCCGCCAATTCCATCACCGGCAGTACGACTTATGATTACGTCGGCAATTACGGCGTCGGCCTGCTCGGCGACAGCGGCGTCGCCTATATTCGCTCGCGAAACTGGGACAACACCGGTGCGGCGGATGCGGGCGCGGTGACGCTGATCGACCTTGCTGCGGGCACGTTCCTCGGCACGGGCACGACGGCCGTTGGTGCGGTCTCGGCTTCCAATTCCATCACCGGCAGTACGACTTATGATTACGTCGGCAGTGACGGCGTGAACCTGCTCGGCGACAGCGGCGTCGCCTTCATTCGCTCACAAAACTGGGACAACATCGGTGCGACGAATGCCGGGGCGGTGACGCTGATCGACCTTGCCGCGGGTACGTTCCTCGGTACGAGCACGACGGCCGTCGGCGCGGTCTCGGCCGCCAATTCCATCACCGGCAGTACGACTGGTGATTCCGTCGGCTATGGCGGCGTGAGCCTGCTCGGCGACAGCGGTGTCGCTTACATTCGCTCGTACTACTGGGACAATATCGGTGCGACCGATGCGGGTGCGGTGACGCTGATCGACCTTTCCGCCGGCACGTTCCTCGGTACGAGCACGACGGCCGTCGGTGCGGTCTCGGCCGGCAATTCCATCACCGGCAGTACGACTTATGATTACGTCGGTGACACCGCTATCAGCCTGTTCGGCGACAGCGGCGTCGCTTACATTCGCTCACAAAACTGGAACAATACCGGCGCGACGGATGCGGGCGCCGTGACGCTGATCGACCTTGCCGCGGGTACGTTTCTCGGCACGGGTTTGGCGGCTGTTGGTTCGGTCTCGGCCTCCAATTCCATCATCGGCAGTAACGCATATGACCGGATTGGAGCCCACGGCGTTTACATGCTCGGCGACAGCGGCGTCGCTTCCATTCGCTCACAAGACTGGGACGATACCGGTGCCGCGGATGCTGGCGCAGTGACGCTGATTGACCTTGCCGCGGGCACTTTTCTCGGCACGGGCACGGCGGCTGTCGGCGCGGTCTCGGCCTCCAATTCCATTGTCGGCAGCACCGCTAGTGACAGCGTCGGCAATGCCGGCGTGAGCCTGCTCGGCGACAGCGGCGTCGCCTCCATTCGCTCGTACTTCTGGAACAATACCGGCGCGACGGATGCTGGCGCTGTGACGCTGATCGACCTTGCCACCGGCACGTTTCTCGGCACGAGCGCAGCCGCAGTCGGTGCGGTCTCGACCTCCAATTCCATTGTAGGAACGGTCGCCAATCAGCGCCTGGGATACAGGGTTGTCCAGTCGGAAACCGAAGGAATCCACTATTTCGGGGGTAACAGCACGAGTATCGTGCAGATCAACACCAACGGGTTGGAGAGCCTGCCCTACGATTACATGGCTGGAGACACGATCGGTGTCAGCGCTTCGGCACTCGCCGATACGCTTTCGGCCGGTACGTCGATAACGCTTCAGGCCAACAGCGATATTACGGTGCTTTCAGATGTTCTGGTCAGCGCGGGAGGCGGAACTGCCGGCAGTCTTGTGCTGGAAGCAGGCCGCTCGATCACGATTGATGCCGCGATCTCGACCGATGGTGGCGATCTGACCATGCTGGCGAATGCCGGTACCGCGGCAGGTGTCGTTGACTCGGAGCGCGACCCCGGAGCCGCGACCCTAGACACCAGCTCCGGTACGATCGATCTTGGCGGCGGTTCGCTGATTGCCGGGGTCGCGAACGGGGCCGGCCAAACCAACAGCACGGCCGGTCAAATCACCCTCGGTAACATCCAGACGTCCGGAAGCGGCAGTCTCTCGGTGATCGGTGAGAGCGGTATTTACGTCGTGTCCGGCGCAGTGGTGAGTGGAGACGCGGGGATTTCGCTCGTGGCGGACGGCGGCGTCAACCTCGCCGGAACCGTCAGTTCGACAGGGATCGGCGACGCGATCGTGATTTCCGGCGCGAGCTTCGTCAATTCGGCCGGAACAAGCGCTCTCAACGCCGTCAACGGCCGCTGGCTGGTCTGGTCCGGCGACCCCTCCGCCGACACGCGCGGCGGCCTGGGCTATGACTTCAAGCAGTACGACGCCACCTACGGCGTAAGCAGTGTCCTCGGCACCGGCAACGGGTTCCTGTATTCGATCGCATCGGGCCTGACGGTCGGGCTCACCGGCACCGTATCCAAGACCTATGACGGCAACAGCGATGCGACCGTGGTCGCGGCCAATTTCACATTCACGTCGGGCGGTGCGATTGACGGCGACTTGCTTGTCGTCGCATCGACGTCGGCATCCTACGATGACGAGAATGCAGGCACGGGCAAGAGCGTAACCGCCAATGGCCTTTCGGTGACTGCGACTAACGGCAGCGCCACGATCTATGGCTACACACTCATCGCCTCATCAGCCTCAGGCAGTGTCGGCACCATCGATCCCGCGACGCTGACGGTGACGGCGGATGCGCTGTCGAAGACCTATGGTGATGCGGACCCGACGCTGACCTACCAGACGAGCGGCTGGCAGCTGAGCGACAGCGCCGCGCTTCTGACGGGCGTCCTGGTGCGGACCTCGGGCGAGACGGTCGCGGACGGTCCCTATGCGATCGGGCAGGGCAGCCTCGATGCCGGCTCGAACTACACGATCGACTTCACGGGCGCCGACTTCGCCATCGATCCCGCGACGCTGACGGTGACGGCGGATGCGCTGTCGAAGACCTATGGCGATGCGGACCCGACGCTGACCTACCAGACGAGCGGCTGGCAGCTGAGCGACAGCGACGTGCTTCTGACGGGCGTCCTGGTGCGGGCCTCGGGCGAGACGGTCGCGGACGGTCCCTATGCGATCGGGCAGGGCACGCTGGATGCCGGATCGAACTACACGATCGACTTCACGGGCGCGGACTTCACCATCGATCCCGCGACGCTGACGGTGACGGCGGATGCGCTGTCGAAGACCTATGGCGATGCGGACCCGACGCTGACCTACCAGACGAGCGGCTGGCAGCTGAGCGACAGCGCCGCGCTTCTGACAGGCGTCCTGGTGCGGGCGTCGGGCGAGACGGTCGCGGACGGACCGTATGCGATCGGGCAGGGCAGCCTTGATGCCGGCTCGAACTACACGATCGACTTCACGGGCGCGGACTTCACGATCGATCCCGCGACGCTGGTCGTGACGGCGGATGCGCTGTCGAAGACCTATGGCGATGCGGACCCGACGCTGACCTACCAGACGAGCGGCTGGCAGCTGAGCGACAGCGACGTGCTTCTGACGGGCGTCCTGGTGCGGGCCTCGGGCGAGACGGTCGCGGACGGTCCCTATGCGATCGGGCAGGGCACGCTGGATGCCGGATCGAACTACACGATCGACTTCACGGGCGCGGACTTCACCATCGATCCCGCGACGCTGACGGTGACGGCGGATGCGCTGTCGAAGACCTATGGCGATGCGGACCCGACGCTGACCTACCAGACGAGCGGCTGGCAGCTGAGCGACAGCGCCGCGCTTCTGACAGGCGTCCTGGTGCGGGCGTCGGGCGAGACGGTCGCGGACGGACCGTATGCGATCGGGCAGGGCAGCCTTGATGCCGGCTCGAACTACACGATCGACTTCACGGGCGCGGACTTCACGATCGATCCCGCGACGCTGGTCGTGACGGCGGATGCGCTGTCGAAGACCTATGGCGATGCGGACCCGACGCTGACCTACCAGACGAGCGGCTGGCAGCTGAGCGACAGCGCCGCGCTTCTGACAGGCGTCCTGGTGCGGGCGTCGGGCGAGACGGTCGCGGACGGACCGTATGCGATCGGGCAGGGCAGCCTTGATGCCGGCTCGAACTACACGATCGACTTCACGGGCGCGGACTTCACGATCGATCCCGCGACGCTGGTCGTGACGGCATTGGACTTTGGTAAGGACTTCGACGGCACGCCGTATACGGGTGGCAACGGTGTGGTCTACGCGGGCTTCGTGGCAAGTGAAGACGAGTCTGACCTCGCTGGAACGCTCGTTTACACAGGCACGTCACAAGGTGCCGTTGATCCGGGCTCCTACGTCATCACGCCAGGCGGACTGACGTCGGGCAACTATCTGATCAGCTTCGTCGATGGCGAACTGACCATCGAGAGTGAACCGCAGACGTCGGAGATTGTTGTGCCTGTGCTGCCGGGTCCGATCCAGCTGTTCGAACCGGATGATCCTTACTGCATGGAAATCGTGGATTCGGAAGGTGGCCTGTGCGCGTTCCTGGTAGAAAATCTTCCTGATGTGGCGATGCTCCAATGAGTGATTCAATCAAGGTGATACCTGTGGGGCGGTCGGTAAAATTGGACGGCAGGAAGCTTGTTGCTGCCGGGATGCCACGGAAGACATGGTTGCGTCTAACGGCTTGTGTGGCTTTGGCGGGACTTGCGCTCTCGACAACGGGCACCTCCGTTCTTGCCCAAGCTGTTGAGACCAACCCGGCACAAATTCTCATCGGCGAGCAATCCGGAGCGCTGCCTGATCCGGATCTTTCCGTCAGTGGTGACGACATGCCGCTCGGTGTGGTGCTGCGGTCTATTGTCATTGTCGACAGCGCGCAGACGCCGGGACTGGTGAGATCCTCCGTCAGGGGTATCGATGTCAGCAAGGCAGCCGACGAGCTCAAATCGCCCCGGCTGACGATGCGTCTGACCGGTTTCCTCAACCGTCCGCTGTCGCGGAAACTGATATCGGAGATCACCGTCACGGTAACCCGCTACATGCGCGATATCGGCCGCCCGCTTGTCGCGGTCACCGTGCCGCCACAAGAGGTGACGGATGGTTCGCTTCAGGTCAGTGTCCGCGAATACGTACTCGCCGAAAAGCGGGCCGAAGGCAATGAACGCACCTCTGACAGCTATATCCTCGGCACGGTGCGGGCACAACGAGGTCAGCCGGTCGACAGCGAGCAGCTGCTCGACGATATCAATTGGCTCAACCAGAACCCGTTTCGCAACTCTGTCGTCGTCTTCGAGCCGGGCGCGAAGCCTGGAACGACCGATCTGGCCATCCGCACCACAGAGGGCAAACCATGGCGCGTCTATACGGGCGCCAGCTACAACGGTGTTCCTCAGGGAGACGACACGCGTCTGTTCGCGGGCATCAATTTTGCCAATCCGTTCCTGCCCGAGCACCAGATTGGTTATCAGTTGACCGTCAGTCCCGATGCTTTCGCGTCCGGTAACCTGTTCGAGCTCGGACAAGACCTTGGTTATGTGTCTCACGCGGGCAGCTACTTTGCGCCCATCGGTTACGGCAACCGAGTTCGCCACAAGCTGCGGCTTGATGCATCCTATGTTCAATCCGGCGACGAACTGACAGCTCCGTTCACCCAGTCGAGCGATACGCTGAGCGTGTACGGAGACTATGCGACGCCACTTTCCGCGATCGATGGGGTCGAAGCTGAGACCTATGGCGGCGTGGACTTCAAGCAGCAGAAGTCGAATGTCTTCTTCGGCGGCGTACTCTCGACCTCCACGACCCTGAACATCCTTCAGGTTGTTGGCGGTATCCGCGGATCCTACGGTGAACAGTTGCCGACCGGCGGCGTGCGCAACAGCTTCGATCTGCGCCTGGTCTACAGCCCGGGTGACCTGCTTGCCAACAATGACGATGCCGCGTTTGTCGCGGCCAGCGGCGATCCCGATGCGCGCGCGAGCTATGTTTATGCCTATGGTGAGATTACTCACACGACCGCACTGTCATCCGCTCTCGTCGCGCGTACGAAAGCGGCGGTTCAGGGGGCTCCCCAAATCCTGCCGGGCGTCGAGCAGATCGCCTTGGGCGGGAAGAACTCGGTTCGCGGTTACGCCACGAATGAGCTGACAGGCGAGGTCGGTGCCTTTGCCCAGAACGAGCTTCGTTGGATCTCCCTGGATCTGTCCGGCGATAGCGCCGGCCGGTTCGCGGCGCAGCCCTTCAGTTTCGTGGACATTGGCTCTGCCTACGACATTGGAAATGATACAACGCAGAACCTTCTCAGTGCGGGCTTGGGTATAGATCTCGCAGCTGGCCGTAATTTGACCGCATCGGTCGCGGGAGCTGTTTCTCTGGTCGCCGGCCCAAAGACCAGGGCCTACGCACCAAGCGTCTATGCCGACGTTACAGCGAGCTTCTGATGCGGGACCAGTGGTTTCTTGAGCTGTTAACTTTACATCAGGATTGTTGTTTCTCGAATAACTGAAACTCATTACTTTGTTAAGTGAACGTTAACCATCTTTGTGGGGGTCGCTTTGTCCATTACTGCAAGAACAAGCTGGAATTCCAGAAACCATTTGCTTGCTGCTGTCCTCTTGGCGTTCGGGGTCTCGACGGTCGTTAGCGTCAAGGCCCAGCAGCCGACTGCCACAACTGCGACTTATGGCGATTGGGTCGTCCGCTGCCGCGCCAATCCTCCAGCCGGAGGAAGCGAAGCGTCGCAAACCGGATCGGATAAGATCTGCGAAATGGCGACTGTCATCAATGTCGTGAGGCAAGGCCAGGGACAGCAGACGCTGGCGCAAATCGCCATCGGCGCTACATCTGCGGAGAGCGAAAATGCCGCTGGAACGACGATGGTCATCCAGCTGCCGATTGGCGTGAGCCTCCGTGAGGATGCCAAGGTCATTGTCGATCCAAACCCGCAGGGCGATGGGGGCACCGCAGTGATCGCGGCCAATTACTTCCGCTGCATTGGCCAGGCGTGCCTTGCTGAAGCATCTTTGCCGGATGAGGATCTGCAGTCGCTGAGATCCGCGGAGACTGCGCAATTGCAGTTCGTCGATGGCGCCGATCGTCGCGTTCGTGTGGCCATCTCGCTGAACGGTTTCGGCGATGCCGCGAGCGCAACATTGAAACCGTGAAAGAACTGGCGAGGCGGCTGATATTCGCAGTCGCGGTCGCGGGGGCCATTCCGTCCGCTGATGCACAACCGTTACTGATCGAGCGCACTATCAGGCCGGCGAACGATCCCGCTGGTGCGTTTGATGAGACCAGGCAGATTGTCGATCGATTTCGCGACTGGCAGGTGCTGTGCCCGCTCGTAGCCACGGACGAAAGGTTGAACTGCGAGATCGCGCCTGCGGCAATCGCACCGAAGGCTGACGGCAGCGATCAGGCGGCGGCTGGCGCAAGCCTGGAAATGAGCGGTCAGCTTGTGACTGTGCCGGGGGAGCGCGCGCCTTCTCTGGTCGTCGTGATCACGACTCCGCTTGGTTGGCTGCTGCCAAAGGGCTTGAAGCTCCAAATTGACGGCGGGGCGCCATTCAGCCTCGCATTTCGATCCTGTCACGCCGATGGTGTCCGGCAGGGATGTCTCGTCCCGTTTCGCCCGTCGGGTGCCATCAGGCGGCAGCTCATAAACGGACTCGACCTGACGATTACAGGCTATGCGCTGGACGGTAGCGAAAGGGAATGGACGGTGTCTCTTCGCGGCTTCACCCGAGCGCTGCAGTCTCTGGAGAACGGCTAGGCAGCCGAGCCGCACAATCGCTGGTCCGCGAACAGATTCCTCAGCTTGGTATTCTAGCCTTCCGGTAATACGGGCCGTCCCGCTGCCCCCGCGCTTGCGAGCCGGATCGGCCGCCTTCGCGCCCGACACATGCTCACGCCGGCGCCGGTCCGGTGCTTGCACGCACGATGAGCCTTGTCTGCAGTTCGTGAACGTCATGGCCGCTCTTTTCGGACGGCGTCTTGCTTAACATGCGTGCGGCATGCTCGCCCATCTGCTTTGCGGGCACGTGCACGGTCGTCAGGGATGGATCGACAAGTTCGGCAATTTCGAGGTCGTCGAAGCCGACGATCGAGACGTCATCGGGAATCCGGATGCCGTGAGAATTGCAGTATTTGACCGCCCCGGCTGCGAGAATGTCGCTGCCGCAGAACACGGCGGTTGGCCGCGGATATGTCTGCATCAGCGATTGCATCGCATGAATGCCGTTCTCGATCTTGTATGGCGCCTCGATCACGAACACGTCCTGGGCAGAAAGCCCCGATGCTTCCAACCCTTCCAGGAAACCGTCCCTTCTGAGCCGGGCGCGATCATTTCCCTTGGTTACGCCAGCGATCATGGCGATGCGTTCGTGGTTCAGGTCGCGCAGATAGTTCGCGATCATCCGACCGGCGGCCGAGTTGTCGAAACCCACCGCCGCATCGCCTCCATCCACCACGCAGGTGTAGGTGTAGATCTGCCTCACGCCGGCATCGCGCAGGTAACGCGTTGTGTCCGGATCGTGCTCGGTCCCGACAAGCACTATCGATTCCACGCCGCGTCCCACCAGAATCCGCGCCTGGGTCTTTTCGCGTTCGAGGTCGTATTCCGATGTATTGATGATCAGCGACATGCCGAGTGCGGAAAGCTGCTCCTGCAGCCCATCGACCATCTTCGCGTAAATCGCATGGTCGAGCGTCGGTATGATCGCCCCGACCAGCCGGGTGCTTTGCGAGCGCAGCGCGCGCGCAGAGCTGTTGGGAACGTAGCCGAGCTGGGTGGCGGCGGCGAGAACACGCTCGCGCTCGGCCTTCCCGACCTTGTTGTTGCCATTGAGAACGCGCGAGGCCGTGGCAACCGAACATCCGGCACGCAATGCGACGTCTCGAAGCCGTACGACCCCGGCGGGCGATCTCGTGGAGCCGTCGGACGAGGTTTCTTCCGAAGACATGCGGCCTATGTCCCGAAACCGGAATAGGGCTTCAGTCCGATGACATCGATCTCCAGCATTCCGGCGCGATAGAACGGGAGAGTTTCGAGCTTTTCACGCACCTCGCTCTCGTTGGCGGCCTCGACGATCTGGCAAACCCCCGAATTATCCGCCCGATGCCATATCTGCCGGGTAAATCCGTCACCATAGAACTCTCGTGCTTTCGCCACTTCGTCATCGAACAGTTCCGAAAACGCGTCCTGCGGAAACGACTCCAGTTTGCGGCGCGACATCACCAGAAATTGCATGAACGATCCCTCCGTTGGGCGGATCATAGGTTGCATGTTGACGGTGCACAAGAACTTTGAGAAAACGATTTCACAAGAAAGAACATGCTTATGAGCTTTGCCTGGATGGTCGCGCTCGACGTCGACCGGACAATTCTCACCAATGATTATCGCGTTCTGCCGGAGGTTCGCGCGCATGTCGCGGAGACCCGCGCGGCCGGTGTCGCGGTGGTGCTGTGCACCGCGCGTTCGCCGCAGTCCGTCGCCTTTATTCTCGAAGAGCTTGGTTCGGTGGATGCCGCGATCTGTTACGGAGGGGTGGCGACCTGGTATCGGCCCGGCGTTGGGTGCGCCTTGCCGGCGCTTGACAGTCCGGTCCCTCCGGCTCTCTGTCGTGAGGTGATACTGGCCTGCCGCGAACGCAATGTGGCACTGGCCGCCTACACGGCCGATGCTGTTTACACGGACCGGACGGACCCGCTGCTGGACCGGGAATTCGCTCTCACCGGTGTCGAGGGGCGCGTGGCGGATCTGACGTCGCTGGATGCGCCTGTTGCGAAACTCCTGGCGATCTCGGCTGTCGAGCGGGTCGCGGAATTGTCGCATCTCAAGAGCCGATTTGCGGAACGTCTCGCCTGCCATTTTTCGCTTGCGAACTATCTGGAAATCACGCATCCCGATGTCTCCAAGGGCCGGGCGCTGGAGCGGCTCGGCACGTCCTGGGCGGTACCCCGGGACAGGTTGATCGCGATCGGTGATTCCGAGAATGATCTTCCGATGTTTGCCATTGCCGGACTTTCGATCGCGATGGGAAACGCCTCGCCAACCGTGAAGGCCGCCGCGAAGAGGATCACCGCGAGCAATGAGGACGGCGGCGTCGCAATGGCCTTGGCGGAGTGCGCGGATGAATTTGGTTGGTAGTGATCGATAAGCAGTCTCTGGAACCGATTTCAGAAGATAGATCGACTTAAGTACCTGATAATAAGCAATAAAAAAATTCTTATTGACGTGTTTCCGGCAATTTGAGAAAACGTTTTCTCAAGCCGGCGGAAGCTCGGCACGACAGGGAGGAGCGGGTTTGTTGCTCAACGGAATCAGGGTCGTCAGTTTCTGCCACTTCCTTCAGGGACCGGCGGCCGCCCAGTATCTGGCCGACATGGGTGCCGATGTGATCAAGGTCGAGCCGGTGGCTGGCGCGCATGAGCGGCACTGGTCCGGGGCCAATGTTTTCGTCGAGGGCGTCAGCGGATTTTATCTCTGCGCCAATCGAAACAAGCGATCGATCGGGTTGGACCTCAAGTCGGAAGGCGGCAAGGAAATCGCCCGCCGACTTGTCGCGAGCGCGGATGTCGTCATGGAAAATTTCCGGCCGGGGGTTTTCGAGCGGCTCGGCTTCGGCGAGGAAGATCTGAAGAAGATCAATCCAAACGTTATCTTCGCATCGGCAAGCGGATTCGGGTCGAGCGGTCCGATGGCGGGAAGGCCCGGTCAGGACATTCTGATCCAGGCGGCTTCGGGCCTGATTAGCGCGACGGGAGCGCCCTCGCGTGGCGCGACCGCGGTCGGCGCGGCTGTCTGCGACCAGCATGGCGGCGCTCTCATGGCGATGGGTATTCTTGGCGCCCTTCTTCGGCGAGAGCGCGAAGGCAAGACGACGCGCGTTGAATCCAGCCTGTTGAATTCCGGCTTAGACCTCCAGACGGAGCCTCTCGTGAACTACTTCGCAGGCCAGGTGCCGCAGGATCGCTTCGAGCGCGACGAGAGCCTGGCGACCTGGTTCCATGAGGCGCCCTACGGCGTCTATCCGGCGAAAGACGGGGATATGGTGATTTCGCTGTGTTCCGACGAAGCCCTGGCGGAAGCGCTGGATTCCGATGCGCTCCGCGATCTGGTGGGTAAGGACCGCTACGATCATCGCGATGCCTGGGCCGCTGCCGTGCGGGAGACGACGCAATCGATGACGATCGCGCAGCTTTCGCAGCGATTTGCCGATCACGGTGTCTGGTATTCGCCTGTTCAAACCTATGACGATCTCGCGGATGATCCGCAGGTCGAGCATTGTGAAATTTTTCGCGAGATCGAGGTCCGTGGTCACACGGTGAAGCTCGTCAACCACCCCAACCGCTACGATGGGCAGGTTCCCGGGCTTAAGGTCCTGGCATTGGAGATTGGCGAGCACTCGCGCGAGATCATGAACGAACTCGGCTACTCCTCCGAAGACATGGAGCGGATGCTTGCGGCCGGCGCGATCGTCGAGCCTGCAAGTCATGGCGAGCAGAAGAAGGCGGTCTGATGTTGCTGGATACGACCAAGGAGACCGCAAGGGTTGAAGGCGCCGGGCCGGCGCTGGGCGTGGCGCTGGTGACGGGCGGACGAAGAGGCATTGGGCGCGCAATCTGCGTGGAATTGGCGCGTCGTGGTTATGACATCGCCTTTCTTGATCTCGCCTATGACGATGATGCGCGTCGCACCGAGCAGCTCGTTGCCGAAATCGGTCGGCGCGTCGAATTCGAAAAAGCCGACATCGCCAACACCCGCGACATGCAGACCATGCTGGACCGGTTCGTCGAAAAGCTGGGCCCTGTGGATTGCCTCGTGAACAATGCAGGCGTGCAGGTTTCGGTCAGGGGCGATCTGCTCAATGTGGACGAAGCCGAATTCGATCGCCTTGTCGGTATCAATCTTCGTGGCACGTTTTTCCTCACCCAGGCTGTCGCAAGGCACATGCTCGAGACGGATCGGCAGGATCGTCAGCGTTCAATCATCACAATCACATCGGCGAATGCCGGTTTGGTTTCGCCTGAAAAGGGCGCCTATTGCATCTCGAAGGCGGGCCTTTCGATGGCGATGCAGGCCTATGCGCTGCGTCTGGCGGAGGCGGGTATCCGAGTTCACGAAATCCGGCCCGGTCTCATCGAGACCGAGATGACAGCCGAAGTGAACGAGAAATATTCCCCGAGGATCAGCGACGGCAGCATATGCGCCTTGAGGCGCTGGGGTCGTCCAGACGATATCGCGCTCAGCATTGCATCGCTCGCGACCGGTGCGATTCCCTACAGCACCGGCGACATTTTCCACATAGGCGGAGGAATGCAAATTGCCCGTCTCTGACGCTTTCGACAGCGCTTTCGAGAAATCGATTTCACAAGAAGATCGCACGGCTGCGGACGGTGTCGGCGGGGAGGCGAACGGCATGAATTCGTCTTCCGATCTGCTGGAGATGAAAGAAATCGAGAAGTCGTTTCCCGGCGTGAAGGCGCTGCAGGGGGTCAGCTTCAAGGTGCGGCGCGGCGAAGTCCACGGCCTTGTCGGAGAAAACGGCGCCGGCAAGTCGACACTGATGAAAATCCTCTCGGGTGCCTATCAGGCGGATGGCGGAGAGATTTGGCTCGAGGGCGAGCGGATCGAAGCGCCTTCGCCTTCTGACATGATCAATCGCGGCGTGGCCGTGATCTACCAGGAATTCGCACAGGCCGAGCATCTTTCGGTCGCCGAGAATATCTTCATGAACCGCATGCCGCGCACCGCGTTCGGCCGTATCGACTGGCGGAGATTGCGCAGCGACGCGACGAAGGCGATGGAGCGCCTTGGCTTTCAGATCGATCCCGACCTGCCGATCGATAGCCTCAGCGTCGCGCAGCGCCAGCTCGTGGAGATTGCGCGAGCGATATCGCGCGAAGCCAAGCTTATCGTGCTCGATGAACCCTCCGCCGTGCTCGGCGACAGCGAACTCCACACGCTCTTCGCCATCATTCACCGGCTCCGGCAGGAAGGCGTTGCTTTCATCTACATCTCCCACCGGCTGAAGGAGGTGTTCGAGCTTTGCCAGTCGGCGACGGTTCTTCGCGATGGAAAGTGGATCGCGACACGGGCGGTGGAGGACTGGACGACCGACACGCTCATCGGTTCGATGGTGGGGCGCTCCATTTCCGACTATTTTCCGCCGCGCAATCCCTCGCCGGGTGAGGAAGTGCTGCATGTCGAGGGACTGACCCGCAACGGCATCATCCGCGACATTTCCTTCACGCTGCGCAAGGGAGAGATCCTGGGCATCTGCGGGCTTGCGGGCGCCGGGCGCTCCGAAGTGCTCCGCGCAATCATGGGCGCCGATGAACTGGATAGCGGCAGCATCAGGGTCCATGGCAAGACGACCCGGATTGCAAGCCCGCGCGATGCGATCGGCCTGCATATCGGGTTCGCTCCCGAAGACCGGAAGACGGAAGGGCTTTTCCTCGGACAATCCGTGCGCTTCAACGTCACGATTTCCAGGCTCAAGCGCTTTCTCTACTTTGGACGGCTGAAACTTGCCGAGGAGCGGAAAGCCGTCGAGCAGCACGTTCAGCGTTTGCGCGTCAAGACGCCTCACATCGCAACACCCGTCGGCAATCTGTCGGGTGGAAACCAGCAGAAATGCGTCATCGCCAAGCAATTGAACGCCGAGTGCGACGTCTTGCTGATCGATGAGCCGACCCGTGGTGTCGATGTCGGCGCGCGGCGCGAAATCTATGAACTGATGATCGAACTCGTCGAGACCCGCGGCATGGCCGTTCTCATGGTTTCGTCCGAACTGCCCGAGATTATCGGCATGTGCGACCGGATTCTGGTGATGCGCGAAGGCGAGATCACCGCCGAGCTGCCGCGCAACGCAAGCGAAGAAGAAATCATGAATTACGCGACGTTCCACTGAGACCGCGCGGCCGCATCCGATGCGGAGTGACCTGACTGAAGGAGTAGCCGGATGGCTTCGATAGAAACAAGCGACACGAAGAGCGGACGCCGCACCGGCATACGTCTTCCGAAGGCGGCGGGGCTTGTCTGGGTTCTCGTCGGGCTTTGTGTGGTGGCGGCATTTCTCTCGCCGGCCTTTCTCAATCCGATCAACCTGACCAATGTGCTGCGCCAGGTCGCGCTGTTCGGCATCGTCAGCGTCGGCATGACCTTTGTCATTCTGACGAAAGGGATCGATCTCTCGGTTGGCTCCATCCTCGGTGTGTGTGCGGTCACGGCGGCCCTGCTTATCGGGCTCGATCTGCCGATTGTCATCGTCTTTATCCTGACATTGGTCGCCGGCACGCTCATGGGCGCGATCAACGGAATAGGCGTCGCCTTCGGGCGTGTGCCGGCCTTCATCATGACGCTTGGAATGATGGTGATGGGCCGTGGCCTCGCTTTGACGCTCGCCAATGGCCAGCCGATCAGCCTCGGCAGCCGCACGAAGGACTTCATGTGGCTCGGACGCGGCGACTTCGCCGGCTTGCCGGTCCCGGTCTGGGTCTTCATCGCCATATCCGCAATCGCCATCTACGTCCTGCGATACACGCCCTATGGCCGGCAGATTTACGCGGTCGGATCGAATGCCGAAGCCGCGCGGCTGTCGGGTATCAATGTCCGGTTCGTGACGTTCAGCGTCTATGTCGTCAGCGGCTTCCTCGCGAGCCTGACCGCTCTCATCTTCGTTTCGCGACTGACGGTCGGCGAGCCGACGGCGGGCGAAGGTATCGAGCTTGAGGCGATTGCCATCGCCGTTATCGGCGGCACGAGCCTCTTCGGCGGGGAGGGTGGCGTGGTCGGCACCATTATCGGCGCAGCCATCCTGGCCGTGCTCGCCAACATCATGAACCTGGTCGGCGTTTCGCCCTTCACTCAGCAGATCGTCAAGGGCGCGATCATCGTCATCGCGGTCCTCTACGAAATGTGGAGCAAGCGTCGCTCCAAGACTTGAAAGCAGTTTGCGCTCTCGACCGGATCGATCGTCCGGCGAAGCGAAACGAGACTACCACGACCCAATATCCAAAAGAGGAGGTATCCATGGATAAGAGAAGTTTTCTGAAAGGTGCAATCGTCGGCGGCGCCGCGCTGTTGATGGCGAATACGGCTCTGGCACAGGACAAGATTGTCATCGGGTTCAGCCAGGGGACGATGAACCACCCTTGGCGCGTCGCAATGGTCGAGGGCAACCAGAAATACGCGGAAGAAAACCTGCCGAATGTCGAGCTTATCGTCACCGATGGGCAAAACTCCTCGGAGAAGCAGGTAACCGACGTCGAGACACTTCTCGCCCGGGGCATCGACGTGCTGATGATCAGCCCGCTGACGTCTGACGCGCTCACGCCCGTGGTTCTGGACGCGATGGATGCCGGCATCCCGGTCGTCACCATGGACCGCAAGGTCAACGTCCCGGTTACCGTCCATGTCGGCGCCGAGAACCGCCCGATCGGTGAATCGGCCGGCGAGTTCATCTCCGAGAAACTCGGCGGCAAAGGCGCGGTGATCGAAATCCAGGGCACGGCCGGCGCGTCGGCCACCGTTGATCGTCATGACGGTTTCATGGATGCGATCAAGGGTAGTGATCTCGAGGTCGTGGCGTCCCAGCACGCGGATTATCTTCGCGAGAATGCGCTGAAGTTCATGGAAGATCAGCTTCAGCGGTTCGGTCCTGGCGAAATCCAGGCCGTATACGCCCACAATGACGAGATGGCTCTGGGTGCCGTGCAGGCCCTGGAGGCGGCGGATCGCCTCGATGAGGTCGTCGTCGTCGGAATCGATGGCCAGAATTCGGCTTTCGAGGCCATCAAGGAAGGCCGGCTCGATGCCTCCTTCGTTTACCCCTATGTGGCTCCTGAAGGCGTCCAGATCGCCTACAAGATCGCCACGGGTGAAGAGATGCCGGAGGAAGTCGTCCTCGAAGGCAAGAAGGTCGATGCGACCAACATCGACGAGATGCTCGGCAAGGGCTTCTAAGCAAACCTGAATAAGCACCGCCCCTCGCGGGCGGTGCCCTCCCAACGATCAACTGGAGCATGTCATGAGTGCAGATGCCTTCGAACCGCGCGGTGTAATTCCCGCGTGCCTGATGCCTTTCGATGCCGACCTGGCGGTCGACGAAAACAGCTTTCGGTCGCATCTGGAAGACATCGCTTCGGTCGATGACATCGCCGGTATTGCGATAAACGGGCATGCCGCGGAAGTGCATGCCCTGACGATTGCCGAGCAGGAGCGTGCCGTCGTCGTTTCCAAGGATGTTCTGGGGAACCGTGTTCCGGTCATAGCGGGCGTCTACACCGAATCCAGTATCGAGGCCGGCCGCATGGCCGCCTACGCACAGAAGGAAGGCGCTGACGGCCTTCTTGTCTTCCCTCCGGCTTTCATGACGCTGGGCGGCCACATGCGCCCGGAGATGATCATCGAGCACGTCAAGCGCATCACCGACAATTCGGACTTGCCCATCATTCTCTTCCAGTTCCCCTATGCGTCCAACCTCTCCTATCCTCTCTCGACCCTGTTGGAGCTGTGTGAGCGGTTCCCCACCATCCGCGCGGTGAAGGATCAGATCGGTGACGGCAACATGCACGAACGGCAGATCCGCGAGTTGCATGCTCTCGACAATCCGGTGAACGTTTTGACGACCCACAGCGCCTGGCTGCTCGGTTCGCTTGCCCTGGGATGCGACGGTCTTCTTTCCGGAGCGGGCAGCGTGATAGCGGACCTTCAGGTCGCCCTTTTCAAGGCGATCAAGAACGACGACCTCGCAACGGCCCGCGCCATCAATGACCGGATCTATCCGACCGTTCGCGCTTTCTACGACCAACCGTTGCTGGACATGCATAACAGGATGAAGGAAGCGCTGGTCATCCTCGGAAAGGCGAAAGAGGCTCACGTGCGTCCGCCCCTGATGAAACCGTCCGCCTCGGAAATCGAGAAGATCAGGCAGTGCATGATCGATGCGGGCCTTACGCCGGAAAACGTCTATCGTAACGCAGCCTGACCACCCAACGGCCCGATGGCAATGTCAACAGATCGCGACTCCCCGAAGACCTCAGATGTCCAACTCGTTCTCGCCAGCCGGCCCGCCGATGGGGTCGTGTTGCTGACGTTGAACCGTCCCGACAAGCTAAATGCGCTCTCGAAGGCGCTTCTTGGCGAACTGGAAGCGCATCTCGCGGACGCCGAAGCGGATCCCGAAACGGGATGCGTCGTGCTCACGGGTGCCGGCCGTGCCTTTGCCGCAGGTGCCGACATATCGGATATGCTGGAGCGCGGTGTGGACAGCTATGCTGATCCCGAGCGGCTATCCCGCTGGGCCAGGATCGAGGGGTTTCGAAAGCCGCTTATTGCCGCCATCAACGGATATGCGCTCGGCGGCGGGCTGGAACTGGCCCTTCTGTGCGATATTCTTCTGGCGTCCGACACTGCGAAACTCGGAACGCCGGAGATCAAGATCGGTTCGTTTCCGGGTGATGGCGGCACACAGCGTCTGCCGCGTCTCGTCGGCAACTCCTTTGCCATGCAGATGGTGCTGACGGGCGAACCGATATCGGCGGATCTGGCGGAGCGAAAAGGCCTCATCTCCGAGGTATTGCCGGCAGACCGTCTGCTCGAAAGGGCACTGGAGATCGCGGGTCAGATCGCGCAGCGATCGGTTGCGATCACGCCCTATGCCAAGACGGCGGTCCGCGCCGCCGCGGAATTGCCCCTCGCCGAAGGCCTCTTGCGTGAGCGCGAATTGACGATCGAGGCATTCGAAACCCACGACCGGGTGGAAGGCCTTCGGGCCTTCGCCGAAAAACGGCCGGCCAAATTCAAGGGGAAATAGAACAATGGCGCGCGATGACTGGGATTTCATTGTGATCGGAGCCGGGTCGGCGGGATGTGCATTGGCAAATCGCCTGTCGGAGGATCCGGGCACCAGGGTGCTGTTGCTGGAGGCGGGCAGCCGCGACTGGAATCCGATGATCCACATGCCCGGCGGCCTCGGGAAACTGTTCGGCCCTGGCGTGAACTGGCGTTTCTTCACGCAGCCGCAAAAGCATCTCGACAACCGCCGGATCTGGTATCCGCAGGGAAAGACGCTCGGGGGCTCGAGCTCGATCAATGCGATGATCTACATCCGTTGCCAGGCCGAGGACTACGACAATTGGGCGGCGCTGGGGAACACCGGCTGGTCCTATGAAGAGGTGTTGCCGTATTTCCGTCGTGCGGAAGACAACAACCGGCTTGCCGACCGGTATCACGGCGACGGTGGACCGCTTTGGGTCTCGGATCAGGTTGGCCCGCACCCGATAACCCGCGCTTTCGTCAAGGCGGCGCAGCAATGGGGGCTTCCCTACAATTCGGATTTCAACGGCGAAACCATGTATGGCGCCGGGCTTTATCAGGTAACCTGCCGCGACGGCCGCCGTCGCTCGGCGGCGGTTTCCTATCTGAACCCTATCCGCGATCGCAAGAATCTGAGAATCGAAACCGGCGCCAGGGTGACACGGCTCGTGTTGGAGAAGGGCCGCGCCATCGGTGTCGAACTCGCCGACGCGAACGGCTCCCGTCGCATTGAAAAAGCAGCCGGTGAGGTGATCGTATCCTCCGGCGCCATCAACTCGCCGCGGTTGCTGATGCTCTCGGGAATCGGCGACGCCGATGAATTGCGAGCGATAGGGATCGATCCGGTTCATGATCTGCCGGGTGTCGGCAAGAACCTCCATGACCATATCTGCACCAACGTTCACGTGCAGACCAAGGAGCGGATAACCTACGACGGACAGGATCGCTTTCCGCGTTCGATCCTGCATGGCCTGCAATGGCTGCTTTACCGGACCGGGCCCGTTTCCTCGGTCATCGTCGAGGGAGGCGGCTTCTTCCAGACCGAAGGGGAAGCAACCCCCAATCTCCAGATTCACATTGCGCCGGCGACGGTTGTTCGCGGTGGTCAGACGCGCATCGCGGGACACGGCTTCACCGTGAACTCGACGTCGCTGCGTCCGCGAGCGCGCGGAAGCATTCGATTGGCATCGGCAAATCCGGCCGATGAACCCCTGATCGATCCGAACTATCTGGGCGATCCCTATGATCGCGAAATGGCGCTTCGCTCAGTTCGCATCATTCGCGAACTGCTCCGGCAACCGGCAATCGCGCCCTATGTGTCGCATGAGCGCCTGCCGGGCGACGGCAAGGAAAGCGACGACGAATTGATGGCCTATATCCGGCAGTATGCGTGTTGCGACTATCATCCCGTCGGCACATGCAAAATGGGAACCGCATCCGATGAAACTGCGGTTGTCGATCCGGAGTTGAAGGTCCACGGGCTCGAGGGACTTCGGGTCATCGACAGTTCCATCATGCCGGTTCTGACCAGCGGAAACACCAATGCACCCACGATCATGATTGGCGAGAAGGGGGCGGACATGATCCTCGGCCGCAATCTAGCCCCGGGGGTGGAAAGCCCCCGGATGGCGCAGGCCGTCTGATCGAACACCGAAAGCGAAAGAGACAAATTCAATGGACCAACTGAAAAACCACTCGACGTTGCCCGGCTCCGTTCGTTCGCTCGGCTTCTACGTAAACGGCAGTATGCGCGACGCTGGCGATCGCGAGACGCTCGTTCGCGAGGCGCCGGGCTATCTGGTTCCGGTTTCGGAAGTCACGCTGTGCACGACGTCGGATGTCGATGATGCCGTTGCCGCGGCGCGCGGCGCCTTCGAAAGCGGTGCATGGTCGCGCTGCGACGCCGCCGTGCGGGCAACCGCGCTGCTTCGTGTTGCAGCAGGAATCCGCGAGCGTCTGGACGAAATCGCCTACTGGGAAACGCTGGAAACCGGGAAGCCCATAACCCAGGCACGAGCCGAAATCGGCGATGCGGCCGGCCACTACGAATACTGCGCCGGTGCGGCACGGATGCTGCATGGCGAGACTTACAACAATCAGGGCGACCAGATGTTCGGTGTCGTCACGCGCCAGCCAGCCGGGGTTGTCGGACTCATAACCCCATGGAACTTCCCCTTCATCGTGTTGGCGGAGCGCCTGCCTTACATACTCGCTTCGGGAAACTCCGTCGTCGTCAAACCGTCGGAGATGACATCCACGACCACACTTGTTCTGGCGGAAATCCTGGCTGAGGCCGGCATTCCGGACGGGGTTTATAACGTGGTGACCGGGCTCGGCCCGGTCGTTGGTCAGGCCATGTCGGTCCACCCGGACATCGATATCATCTCATTCACCGGATCGACGGCGACTGGTGCCGCGGTTTTGCAGGCGACGACGTCGAACTTCAAGAAGGCGAGCCTCGAGCTCGGCGGCAAGAACCCGCAGATCGTTTTCGCCGATGCGGACCTTGACGCGGCCGCCGATGGCGTTGCCTTCGGTCTTTGCTTCAATGCCGGCCAGTGCTGTGTCAGCGGCAGTAGGCTGATCGTCGAGGACGCGATCGCGGAGCGGTTCACCGAAATGGTGAAAGACAAGCTCGCCCGCGTGAAGATAGGGGAATGCCTGGACCCGGACACGCAACTCGGCGCCATCGTCAGTAAACAGCACCATGAAAAGATCCTTTCATATCTCGAACTCGGGGCAAAGGAGGGCGCAGCGGTGGCGTTGGGTGGTGGAGAATGCGAGGGCCTGTCCGGTCGTTACATCGCGCCGACCGTCCTGACGGATGTTCAGCCGAACATGCGCATCGCGCAGGAAGAGATTTTCGGACCGGTCCTGACGGTCACCACCTTCGGCGACGCGGAAGAGGCGTTGAAGATCGCGAATGATTGTCAGTACGGTCTCGCCGCAAGCATATGGACCAAGGACATCGACAAGGCGTTGACCCTGATGCGCGGGGTTCATGCGGGCAGGACATGGGTCAACACGACAATCGCCGGTGGACCGGGCCAGCCCATGGGCGGCTTCAAACAGTCGGGCATCGGTCGAGAGGGCGGCATGCTCGGCATCGAAGAATACACCGAAGTGAAGTCGGCCCATATCGCGATCGGGCAGCGTACCAACTGGATAGCTTGACGGCATCAGACCGTGCTGACGGATTTGGCCGAATTGAACCCGGCGACCGAGGAAGCGAAGTTCCGCCCGGCTGAGATGTGATGAGCCAAGCGCCGTGCCTTGTGCGGCAAGCACGCCATTCCTATATGAAGGCATAGGTGACTTCTGAAAAGGGCGTCACCTAATGAGCGGCTCAGCTTCGCTCGCCCCAAATGGAAGGAGGACGATATGTCTTCCGTTTTCCTGACTTCTTCCGAAATGAACATGATAGGCGTCCTTCTTGTCGAGGCGCGCGGAAAATATCCGGAACGAAGCTTGGCGTTCTTTTCAGAACCGGCCCGGCTTCTCGTCAAGAACTTTCAAGCCGGTGTGACCTGCGAAGGTGAATTACGCCGCATCCTTGAGGTTTGGCTACGCGTGGCCATCGTCCCGGATCGATTCATTGATCGCTGGGACGATGAGGGCGGGGCACCGTCGCTGATGGCCGCGTGAAGGGCATGCAGATGAGAAATGCTGTGAAACTGTCATTCCCCAACCAGAGCCGAAGTTATGATGACGTGCGGCGCCAGGTCCGCTTCCTGGGCCATGTAGGCATGGAATCTATTCCGTTTCGAATTGATGCCGACGCGTTGATCGGCAGTATTGCCGGCGAGACCACGCCGGTAGAAACGGCATGTCTCAGAGCCTTCGACGCAAGGCGGTCAACGATCGAACGGGCTGCCGGGCGCGTGTATTCCGATGCCCGCAAGTCGGTATACATCCTCACTTCAAAAGACCTGCAGTGAGCATGGGCTCCTGAGAGCAGTTGGAAATATGTTCTGCGTTGCATGGGTTGCCAGGCTGTGCCGCTTGGACCTTCGGACGAATTTTATCCTGCAAAAAAGATGGAGATCCGTATGAGACCTATTAGAGAACTAATTCCGCATCGATTTTACCTCGTCGATTATCCGGCTCTGTTCGTATCGATCGGGGTTACGTTGGTCGTCGCTTTCGTCGTCTACGCCACGCTATTCGGAAGCGTCTGGTAGAACCTGCCCGCCGACAATCGCAACGGCGCCGTCTCGGCTTTCCGGACGTTCAGTTGCCGGCCTGCGGCAAACGCGCGCCACGTGGGCAATTTGGGGCCGCGTATTCTCTCGCCCTGTTCGTGAGGTGCTTGTCGGAAGAAGCCGGTGTTGAGCAGACGAGGGCGGTTTCGTAGCGTCTGGGCACGAGCAAGATCTTTCCGTTTCGCTATTTCAAGACGCCGCCCAAAGTTATCCGCCTGCCTTTGGCGGACTGTCGATAATGGAGGTGAGGTATTTGATGCTGTTGTCACCAAGCGCCGAGATGCTGAAGCGGCATTGAAATTGCTGCGAAAACGGCTGAAGTGCAAACGGGTTTGTGGATCAGTCTTCCAGTTCGTCCCACGCGACGGTCGTCTGCGTTTGTTCACCGAGGCCCTCGATGCCGAGCCGGATGGTCTGGCCCGGTTTCAGATAGACCGGCGGTGTTTGCCCCATGCCGACGCCCGGCGGGGTGCCCGTCGAGATGATGTCGCCCGGCTGCAGGCTCATGAACTGCGACAGGTAGCTGACCAGATGCGCCACGCCGAACACCATCGTGCGCGTCGAGCCGTCCTGGTAGCGGTGTCCGTCGACCTCCAGCCACATGGCGAGGTTCTGCGGATCGGCGATGTCGTCCCGCGTCACCAGCCAGGGGCCGATCGGGCCGAAATTGTCGGCGCTCTTGCCCTTGACCCACTGGCCCGCCCGCTCGATCTGGAAGGCGCGCTCGGAGACATCGTTGACGAGGCAGTAGCCGGCCACATGGTCCATCGCCGCGTCCTCGCCGATGTAACGGGCCGCCTTGCCGATCACGATGCCGAGTTCGACTTCCCAGTCGGTCTTCTCGCTGCCCTTCGGGATAATGACAGGATCGTTCGGTCCGGTGATCGCGCTGGTCGCCTTGAAGAAGATGATCGGCTCCTCGGGCACCGCCATGCCGCTTTCGGCGGCATGATCGGCATAGTTCAGGCCGATACAGATGAACTTGCCGACATGGCCGACACAGGGTCCGATGCGGCTGTCCGCATCGAGCACGGGCAGCGCGGCGGGATCGGCCGCGGCGATTGTCGCCAGCCCCGCATCGGTCAGCACATCGTCGGCGATGTCGCCGACGACGGAGGACAGGTCGCGGATCGTCCCGTCGGAATGCACAATGGCGGGTTTCTCGGCGCCCTTGGCACCGATGCGCAGAAGTTTCATGGGTGATTTTCTCTAGATGGAGATTCCGCCATCGATGGCGATCGCCTGGCCCGTAATGAAGTTGGCGGCATCGGATGCGAGATAGATGACAAGTTCCGCGATTTCCTCGGCCTGCGCGAGCCGGCCCATGGGTTGGCGCGCGACGAACGCCTTCATCGCGGCATCGTAGTCGCCGGTATCCTCCAGCCGCCGGCGAAGCGATGGCGTATCGACGGTTCCCGGACAGATGGCGTTGCAGCGGATGCCGTGCGTCACGTAGTCGGCGGCGATGGATTTCGTCATGCCGATCACAGCGGCCTTGGAGGCTCCGTAGGCGAACCGGTTGGGCAGGCCCTTCTCGCTGGAGACGATCGAAGCCATGTTGATGATCGCGCCGCCGCCGCCTTCCAGCATTTTGGGCAACACGGCCCTTGCCATCAGGAAGCCGCCGGTCGCGTTGACGAGGAACGACTGGTCCCAGTTCTCGCGGGACGTCTCCAGAATGGAGCCGTTGGCGACGATGCCGGCGCAATTGAAGAGGATGTCGACGGCCGGGACCGGGCCGACGACCCGCGCCACGGCGTCCTCGTCGGTCACGTCGAGCGCCCGCGTCTCGACCGCGCCGGAGACGTCCCGCATGGCGTCTTCGAGCGCATCCGGGTTCCGGTCGGTCGCGACCACATGCGCGCCGGCTTCGGCGAAGAGCCTGGTTGCCGCAAGGCCGATGCCGGCCGCCGCACCCGTGACGATCACTGTCTTGGTGTCAAATCGCATTGTGTTTTCCAGCTTTGCAGGCGGGCGCAGCACGTCGTCCCGCCGATGATTGGACGGGGCGCCTAGCGGGAGGTGTAGCCGCCATCGACCAGAAGGACGGATCCGGTGACGAAGCGCGCCGCGTCGGAGCACATGTAGACGCAGGCGCCGCCGACGTCGTCGGGCTCGCCAACGCGTTTCATCGGCGTCATGTCAATCCAGGCCTTCGCCATTTCGGCATCGTCGAGCCCGCCGCGGGTCATGTCCGTGGCGATATATCCCGGCGCGATCGCGTTCACCCGGATGTTCTCCTCCGCATAGTCGCTGGCAAGGCTCTTGGTGAACATGTGAACTGCCGCCTTCGAGGCGTTGTAGGCAGCCTGGGGCTGGGGGTAGTTCGAGACGAAACCCGACATGGAGCCGATATTGACGATCACGCCCGATTTCTGCTTGCGCATCGGCGTCAGGGCCGCGCGGCAGCAACGGAACACAGCGTCCAGATTGATCGTCATGAGGCGGCGATACCGTTCGTCGTCGAAATGCTCGGTATCCTCATTGTCGGCGATGCCGGCATTGTTCACGAGGATGTCCAGCCGCCCGTGACGCGCGAGACAGTCCGCAACGAGCCGATCAGGCGCGGAGCTGTCAAGCAGATCACCTGTCATGCATTCGGCGCTCAGTCCGTCTGCGCGAAACGCGTCGACGACGTCCGGGCGATCTGCTGTGGCGGCCATGATCACATGTGCGCCCGCCTCGGCCAGGGCACGGGATATCCCCAATCCGATGCCGCGTGTCCCGCCTGTCACCAGTGCGATTTTTCCGTCGAGCCGGAATTTGTCCAGGATCATTTCGTTCATACTCCCTCGGTTTCGGCGGGCTGAAAGCGCTCACGCGAATGGTCTGTTGGTTCCAGGATGAAATCGGCGCACCGCTTGCCGAGCACCATCGCCAGGGCGTTGGTGTTGCCGGCGATCAGATCGGGCGGAGCCGACATGTCGCAGACGCGGAGGTTGTCGATGCCACGGACGCGAAGCCTCGAATCCAGAACGGCCGTTTCGTCGCCGTCCGCTCCCATGCGCGCTGTGCTGCAGGGGTGATAGTCGGTTTTCACGAACCGCTTGCAGTGCGCCTCCATCGACGCCTGGTCCAGTTTGTTGTCTTCCGGCGCGATCACCCTTTCGACATGCTTGCCAAGCGGCCCTTCGAGGAAAGCGCGCCTCAGGAAGCGTTGACCGTCGATAACGTCGCGCATGTCATCGGGATGTTTGAGAAGGTTCGGTGAAACCACGGGCAGGTCCGCCGGATTTGCCGAGCGCAGTTTGACCGTTCCACGCGAGCGCGGCTTGCAGAGCACTGTCGTGATCGTGATCCCGCTCGCCTCCCTGATTTCGCGTCGCAGGGCGTGATCCAGATACATGATCGGAATGCAGAAGGCCTGGATCGTCGGCGTGGCGTCGATATCGACCGGATTGATGAAAGCGCCGGCCTCGAAGCCGACCGTATTGATCGGGCCGGTGCCGAAGAGCTTGAAATTGAGGCCGTTGCGCAACATCCGCCAGCCTTCGCCTTCGCCGAAATAGCCGTGACGGCCCTTGAACTGCGCGATCATCGGGATTTCCGGGTGGTCCACGAGGTTCCGGCCCACACCCGGCAAGTCCACGGCGACGGGGATGCCGTGTCCGAGAAGTTCGTCTGCCGGCCCGATACCCGAAAGCATCAGCAGTTTCGGCGTGATGAGCGCGCCGGCGGCCAGAATCACGTCAGAACGGGCTCGGGCAACCTTCTCGGCGCCCGAGGCGTCGGTATAGCGGACGCCGCATGCCGTCCCGTTCTCGATCAGGACACTGCCGACCCGTGAGCGGAGCGAAACGGTCAGGTTCGGATTGTGGCGCAACGGATCGATATAGGCGGTGGCCGCGCTTGAGCGTTGCCCGTCTCGGTTCATGAACTGGTAGAAGCCGACACCGGCCTGGGAGGCTCCGTTGAAATCCGAGTTGAACGGAACGCCAAGCTGCTGGACGCTTTGCAGGAACCAGCGCGACGCGACGTCGACATATCCCGGATCCGAGACTTTCAGAGGACCGCCCACTCCGTGCAGTTCGCCGTTCAGGCGGTTGTTGTCTTCCATGTCCCGAAAGCAGGACAGCATGGTCTGCCAGCCCCAGGACACCGGATCCGCGTTGTTCGCCAGCGCGCTGTCCCACGCCTCGTAGTCGGACGGACGGCCGCGCATGTAGACTTGCGCGTTCACGGAGGATCCGCCGCCAAGAACATTGCCTTGCGGTATATCGTGAACGCGACCGTTGAGCTGGTCTTGCGGAGCGGTCTGATGGACCGTCATGTATTTGTTGCCCGAGATCAGCTTGAAAATCCCCGGCGGCATGTCGATCAGCGGATGCCGATGCGAATGGCCTCCCTCGATCAGAAGAACCTTGCGGTCCCCCCTGGCCACGAGTTCCGCCGCGACAACGCAGCCGGAGGCGCCGCCGCCGACGACGATATGATCGAATTCCGCTTTCATCTCATGCCTTGTGGAAGAGGTTCTCGGGGCCGATCTCGGCTGTCGAGTTGATCCCGCAGAGACCCATCGTGGTCTCGAGTTCATGCCGGATCATCGCAAGCGCCTTGGCGACACCTTTGCGGCCGCCGGCGCCGAGGCCATAAAGCAATGCGCGCCCCATCATCACGCCGTCGGCGCCGAGGGCCAGTCCCTTGAACACGTCCTGGCCGGAGGTGAAGCCACCATCGATCAGGATTTCGCATCGTCCCGCCACCGTCGACACGATGTTCGGCAGCACCTCGATCGTCGAGGGCGCGCCGTCCAGTTGGCGGCCGCCATGATTGGAGACGACGATCGCATCGGGACCGACATCCATCGCCATCCCGGTGTCTTCCGGTGACAGGATGCCCTTCAGGACAAGCTTGCCCTTCCAGCGTTCACGCAACCGCTTCACGTCGTCCCAGTTCAACGTCGGGTCGAATTGCTCGTCGGTCCATTTCGACAGGCTTTTCGGACTGCTGACCTGCGAGACATGACCATAGAGGTTGCCGAACTCCATTTTCCGGTAGCGCAACATGTTCAGGCACCAGGCCGGTTTCGTCGCTAGGTTGGCGATATTGCGCAAAGTCGGCTTGGGGGGGGACGAAAGGCCGTTGTGGATGTCCTTGTTTCTCTGACCCGACATCTGCAGGTCGAGGGTCAGGACAAGCGTGTTCACGCCGGCCGCTTCAACGCGGCGAATGAGCTTTTCGATGAAGTCGCGATCCCGCACCATGTAGACCTGGAACCAGAACGGTGCCGAAGCGGCGTTGGCGACGTCTTCGACCGAGGCGATGCTGACCGTGGAAAGGCAATAGGGGATGCCGGCGCCCTCACATGCCTTGAGGACCTCGATCTCCCCGTTCGGCCAGACCATGCCCGTCAGCCCGGTGGGCGACATGCCGATCGGCAACGAGACGTTCTGGCCGAGAATGGTGCTCTTGGCGGACCGGCGCGATACGTCGACCGCGACACGCTGCTTGAGGCGAATTCGCGCGAGGTCGTCGGCATTGGCCCGGTACGTGGCCTCGGTCCAGGCCCCGCCATCCACATAATCGAAGAACATCTTGGGCACGCGTCGGCGGGCGATTTTCCTCAGGTCGGAATTTGACGCCACCCGCTTCATAGCGATGACACCTCGATCGAATATTGCGTGGTCCACGGTTCTCCGGCCGTAAATTCCCGGCGGCAGGCAACGCCCGCTTCTTGCAGCGGGTTCCCATCATGCGCAGCGATAGCGGCGCCGAGATCGAAGGGCGCGGCAACCGGCTCGATGCCGATAGCCTGGAACGCGCCGTTCCACGGGCGGGGATTGCGGCCCTTGTTCGAGATCCAGAGGTTGCAGGACGGGAAGGCTTCCGCGTCCCAGCGCAGTGTTGCCGCGTAACCCTCATCGTGATTGCTCAGCACGGCACGGCCTTGCACGCCTGCGACCAGCAAAATCTCCTCGGTCGTCTCTTCGAGCGGATGGCGCGACAGGTCCACTGGCGATCCGTCCGTGTACCGCGCGGATGAAAGGGCGTCGAAAACCTGTCCTTCCGCCAGCCTCGATACGCCGGGTTCCGCCTGCACGGGGTAGGTACAGACCCGCAGCTTTCCGTTTATTTCAAGATGCGCCGCGCCGGGGCGTTCGGGAAGGCGAAACACCGGATGGACGCCGATGGGAAGGGCGCAGTCCCTGCGCGCAACGATCTCCAGATCGAAGATGAGGCGCGCACCATCCGGATCTCCGGTGATCCGGCGCCGCACGAGCTCGATCGGGTGTTCTTCCGGATAGGCGAGCTCCAGCGCGATCGCGCCATCGCCTTCGCCCGTGACCGACCATTCGAGATTGGCGCTGGGCCCGTGCAGGAAATTCCCGAGGCCGGGCTCGGCGCCCGTCTCCGGTTGCCATGCCGGCGGAAGATCGTCGCGCGTGACCGGCATGCCAAAGGGCACGCAAGGCCACTCGCCGCGCAGTCTTTTCAACAGTTCGGGCAGTTCGGCGAATTCCGCCGATCCATCATCCTGCCACGGCGCGACAGCGAAAGGCTGCAGCTTGCGCCCGTCCGGCAGGGTGAAGGTCGCGGGCGCGCACATCGCGCCGCTCCGCAATACGCTGAACTCGCCATGTGGCCATGCAATCGTGTGTTCGTCATTCATCATGTGATTGAAATTCCGCTTGATAGTGAAGTGGCGTCAGCTTGAGAATCGATGTTCCGGAAGCCCTTGGGTCTCTGCAGCCATGGCGAAGAGGGAGCCGGCGTCTGGGCTCTTGATAAAGTCATCCGAGGTGAAATCCACGGCCGCCGACGTGATGACGATCTGGTCCATTCCCTCGCCGAAGAAAGCCGCCGAGGAGGGACGGCGAACGGGCATCGGAATCTCCTGAAGCAGTTCTCCCGAAGGCGATATCTTCCTGACGTTCCAGCCGTCCCATTGCGCCGACCAGATGTTCCCTTCGCAATCGATGGACAGCCCGTCGGGGAAGCCTTCGCCGCCCGAGTGATCGTACAGGACGGCGCGGTTTGAGATGCGGCCCGCTTTCGCGTCGAAGTCGTACCGATAGGTTTTGGCCGCAGTCGTGTCGTTGATGTAGAAGGTCGTTTGATCGGGACTCCAGCCCATCCCGTTCGGTAGCTCGAAATCTTCGTCCGTTGCGGTGACGGAGCCGTCCCCGCCGACCGCGAACAGCTGCCCGCCGGAGAAGCTGTCCGGTGCGTGGATGTCATCGATCATGGTCCCGACCCAAAGCCTGCCGGCGCAATCGACCCGCCCGTCATTTGCCCTGTATCGCGGCGTCTCGATCGGAAGCCGGGCGAGGGGAGCAAGGGTGCCGGACCTCGTGTTCAGCAGGCTGACATCGGCCCCGTGACAAACCACGAGGACGCCCGGATCGTCGGTCAGTCCGATGCATCCGGGCCGGTTCGGCGTGATCCAGATACCGGTCTGGCTCATGGATGCCGTTTCGAAGCGGGCAATCCGGCAGCGTCGGATGTCCACCCAGTAAATACAGGCGAGGCGATCATCCCATACGGGGCCTTCGGCCAGGGTCGCATTGGCTTGATGCAGTAGATCCAGGTTCTCGAACATTGCCCCTCCCGAAGGTTTTCGCGCTTGCAAATTGGTATGACATCATATAACTATACATCATCCGCACCAATGAGCAACAGGCAATTCACGCACTGAGGATCGGCGCGGACCAACAGGAACGGAGGAGTTCTCATGAATCGGAATGTACTGCGGCTCGCCGGTGCGAGCGCGATCGCGCTTGGCGCCATGATTTCAACAGCGCTTGCGGAAGATGCGACGGCCCTGGCTGTTCAAACCTTCTCGGACGAAGTCTGCGAACCGGCCGATCCGGCTGCGGTTGCCGACATTCCTTCGGGCGTTTCCGGCTTTACCGGATATGACTCGGCGCCGGGCGCGTGGCTCTCGGAGCCGGAAGCAAGCGCGCTCACCGGCAAACGCGTCGCGCTGACCGTCATGGGGCTCGGTCAGCCCTACTTCCTCGCCATCTCCGGTCACTGGAAGCGTCTCGCGGAAAAGTACGACTTTGAGCTTCGCGTCTTCGACGGTCGCTTCGATGCCGGCACCGTTCAGCGCCTCGTCGATGACGTTATTTCCTACGCTCCGGACGCGGTTGCCTTCGCGCCGCTCGACAGCGCCGCCGCCGTTCCGCAGGTTCAGCGCATGAAGAATGAGGGCCTGACCGTCGTCACCTACAACGTGCAGCCGGCCGAAGTCGTCGCGCCGCGCGTCTTTGCCAATGACTATGACGGTCCGCGTATCGTCGGCTGCAATGCCGGTCGCTACTACAAGGCCAAGTTCGGCGATGAGCCGGCCATCATCGGCGTGGTCGATTTTCCGCAGTTGCCGCAGGTGCAGGATCGCCGAAATGGCTTTCTCTACGGCTTTTTGTCCATCGTGCCCGACGCCACGGTCGCGCAGATGGTGGATGGCGGCGCGGTCATCGATAAAGCCAATGCCGCGGCTTCCGACATGCTTCAGGCCAATCCCGAGATCAACGTGATCTTCGGGATCAACAATGACAGCTCGCTCGGCGCGCTTGCGGCGCTTCGCGCTGCCGGTTCCTACTCCAGCGACTGGGGCGTCGTCGCTTCCGTCGACGGATCGGAGCCGATCATGTCCGAACTGAGCAGCGACGAGTCTCCGCAAAAAGCGGAAAGCGGCTACCCGCCCTACGACTTCACGATCGCGACGTTCAATCTGCTCGGTGCGGCGGTCGCCGGCGAGGCCGATGAAAACACGCAGGTTGTGGTCGGGTATCCGCCGATCGCGCCTTCCGAGGACGGCATCAAGTCCTGGCTCGATCGGCAGTATCCGCGCGATTGACGGGTCTTGTGTGCAGCGGCATTGCCGCTGCACACTCTCCGGAACCCTTTCCGAAACACTTTTCAGGAAACGTTTCTCATGGATGCCCGCACGCCTCCGTCAGCCGAAACCGCGCGAGCCGCTGACGGCGCGCTTCTTGCCGTCAGCGGGCTCTCGAAGTCCTTTCCGGGTGTCCGCGCGCTGCACAATGTCGATTTCGACCTGAAACCCGGTGAGGTTCATTGCCTGATCGGCGAGAACGGGGCCGGCAAGTCCACGCTGGTCAAGATCATCGCCGGCGTTCAGGCCCCTGATGAGGGCGACATGCAGGTCAACGGCGTGACCGCAAGTTTCAGCGGCCCGCTGGATGCCCAGAACGCCGGTATCGCCTGTATCTTTCAGGAACTGACCGTCGTCGACGGTCTGACGATCGCCGAGAACATCGCGCTTGGCGACGAGCCGGGTTCGTTCGGCATTTTCAGGCAGTCCCAGGCCAGGAAACGTGCTGAACAGCTCCTCGCCAGCATCGGCTTCACGGATCTGCCGGTAACCCGGCTTTGCGGCAAGCTTTCGCCGGCCGAAAAACAGGCCGTCATGATCGCCAAGGCGCTGCGCCAGAATACCCGCATCATGATCATGGATGAGCCTACGTCGCCGCTCGAGGATGCCGAGGTCAGAAAGCTTTTCGACGTCATCGAGCGCCTGAAAGCCGCGGGGAAGGGGATTATCTACGTGTCGCACAAGATGCGGGAAATCGACCTGCTGGGCGACCGGATTACCGTCTTCAAGGATGGAGAGCGGGTGGCGACCCTCAATCGGGGCGAGGCGACAAGCGAGGATCTGGTCCAACTGATGGTCGGTCGGGAACTGTCGAACATGTTTCCGGCCAAGTCGCACTCGCCGGGCGACATTGCCCTGGAAGTTCTTGGACTGACCGGCCCGAGCATAACCGATGTCAGTTTCGACGTCCGGCACGGCGAAGTGCTCGGTATCGCCGGGCTCGCCGGCGCCGGACGCACCGAACTCCTGCGGTCGATCTTCGGCGCGGATATCGTCCATTCGGGAACCGTGAGTGTCGATGGCCGCCGGATCGGTGCGAATTCGGTGATCAAGGCGATCCAGGCCGGTATCGGTCTCGTTCCGGAAGAGCGCCGAAGCCAGGGCATCGTTCCGGTGCTGACGGTCGGCGACAATGCCGGAATTGTCTGGGATCAGTTCCCCGGCCAGCGGGACGGGGCATCCGACCGGACGGCGGCAGTCGGCGAGATCGTCGATCTCCTCAAGGTCAAGACCCCTTCGCTTTCCCAGCGCATCAGCACGTTGAGCGGCGGCAACCAGCAGAAGGTGGTGCTTGGTAAGTGGCTGCTGACCAAGACACAAGTCATGCTGCTGGACGAACCCACGCGCGGAATCGACGTTGGCGCCAAACGGGAAATCTATCAAATCATCAATGACTTCGCCGAAAAGGGTCTCGCGGTCGTTCTCGTTTCCTCGGAACTGCCCGAACTTCTTGGGCTTTCAGACCGCATCATTGTGATCAATGGCGGGCGCATCGTCGGCGAATTGCCCGGAGATGTCAGCGAAGAGGAAGTCATCGCGGTTTCCATGCTCCATGCCGAGCGAAAAGCCGGCACACAATCGAACGCATTCCAGGACAATTAAGATGGCAGACACAGACAGCGTGCAGACGGCAAAACCAGGTCACGGCAATAGCGGGTTTGTCAGGTTGATACGCGACGGGCACAACCTTCAAACCATAGCGACACTGATGGTGCTGACCCTGATGTGCGTGCTCTTTGCCGTCTTGAGCGACCGGTTCCTGACAGCGTCCAACTTTCAGAACATCATGCGCAACGCGGCGCCGCTGATCATTGCGAGTTGTGGCATGACGGCAGTCATGATCGCGCGCGGGCTGGACCTTTCGGTCGGCAGCGTGCTGGCGGCGGCTTCCGTGCTGGCCGCATCGTTGGTGGTCGCCGGCGTCCCGCTCTACGCGGCCTTCGTGCTGGGTATCCTGTTCGGCGGTGGCGTCGGGCTGATCAACGGGACGATTATCGCGAAGCTGTCGGTCAGTCCGATCATCGTCACGCTCGGAATGCTGAACATTGCGCGCGGCGTCGCCTATCTCATCACGCCGAGCGCGATCCTTGTCGGCCTGCCGCGCAACTGGAGCGATCTGGGAACGAGCAAGCTTGCGGGCCTTCCCATGCCGATCGTCATCGCGATCGTCGTGGCCTGCCTGTTTCACGTCATCATGAGCTACTCCACTTTTGGAAAGCGCATCTATGCGATCGGCGGCAACGAGGAGGCGGCGCGCCTCTCGGGCATCAACGTCCCGCGCGCACTTATCCTGCTTTACGTCCTGTGCGGCACGACTGCGGCGATTGCCGGTATCGTCCTGTCGTCGCGCGTCGGTGCCGGGGACCCGAATATCGGGGTCGGTTTCGAGCTTCAGGTTATCGCGGCGGTTATCATCGGCGGCACAAGTCTTTCCGGAGGCGAGGGGCGTATTATCGGCACTGTCATTGGCGCGTTGATCATCGCTGTTCTCGGCAATGGACTGAACCTCGCCGGGGTTGAGCCTTTCTGGCAGTGGGTGGCGCAAGGCATCGTCCTGATTGCGGCTATCATCATCGATCGCCAGGTGCAGGACGGAATGCGGAACGTAAAGAAAGGCTGAGGGAATGACCAACTGGAAAGACTGCTCGAAACTGGCCGTTGTCACAGGCAGTGCCGGAATCGGACTGGGGGTGGCGACCCGCTTGCTGGAAGAGGGCTTCGGCGTGATTCTCTGCGGTGTCGATCCGGCCGACAACAAGGCCGCGCGGGAGCGCACGGCCGGCAAGCCGATAGAGGTCGTCCAGCTCGACGTGTCCAGGGAAGAGGATGTACGCGCATTCGCGGCCGGCATCGCAGGACAGACATCGCGTCTGGATGCCCTTGTAAACTGCGCCGGCATTCAGCCCTATGGGACGATCGAGACCACGACACCGGAGGCCTGGCGCCACGTGATCGATGTAAACCTGAGCGGATATTTCTACATGGCGCATTTTCTCTATCCGCTGCTCAAGGCTTGCGAGACCGCATCCATCGTCAATATCGCTTCGGTGCAGGGCCACCTGAACCAGAACAACGTGCTTGCCTATGCGACCAGCAAGGGTGCGATCCATGCACTCACCCGCGCCATGGCTGTCGATTGCGCCCGCGACCGGGTTCGCGTGAACTCGATTTCCCCCGGCTCCATTCGCACGCCGCTGCTGGAATTCGCGGCGCGCGAACTGACGCCTGAAGGTGGAGACATGGAGGCCACGCTCGCGGAATTCGGCGCGTCGCATGCCGCCGGACGCGTCGGAACCGTTGAAGAGATCGGTGCAATGGTGGCATTTCTCGTCGGCCCGGAATCACAATTCTGCATAGGCGGAGATTTTTCGGTCGACGGAGGCCTGAAAGCGCAACTCGGAGTATAGTCCGGATCGCCCTTCAGGAGTGGGAGGAATTGCATGCCTGAGACAAAAGCCAACTCGCAGAACCGCAGGCGCCTCGGCACGTCGGATCTTCCTGCGATCATCGCCGATGAAATTCGCGGTCAGATCGTGAAAGGCAAGCTCGCTACCGGTAGCAAGCTGCCAACTGAACGCGAAATGAGCGAAAACCACGGCGTGAGCCGCGTGGTTGTCCGCGAAGCGATTGCGCGCCTGCGTCACGAAGGATTGGTTACCTCCCAGCAGGGGCGGGGTGTTTTCGTCGCCTCCCCCGAAGAAAGCCGTTTCCTGACCATCGCGCAGTCCGCGCTCTCCCGACCGGAGGACTATCAACGCCTGTACGATGTCCGAAAAGTGCTCGAAAGCGGCACCGCGGCCCTCGCGGCGTTGCACCACGACGAAGACGATCTCGAGGAATTGCGTAGACACCTCGCGACGATGATCGGGCCCGACGTGAACCATGAGACCTATGTCGAGGCCGATATCGCCTTCCACCGAGCGATAGCGTCCGCAAGCAAGAACCCGTTCCTCGTCCTGTTCATTTCCTTCGTCGATATGAAGCTGAAGGAGAGCATCTCGGTAGCGCTGAAATCGCTCAATTTCGAGGAGACGATCGAGGTATCCGCCGAGGAGCACGACGAAATCTTCCGCTGCCTCGCTGCCCATGATCCCGAGGGCGCACGTCAGGCGATGCAATTCCATCTGGATAATTCGTCCCGAAGATTGGGGCTATAATGCAGGCGTTCCGAACGCGCCGAAAATCCTGCGGTCGGGCATCGAGTCCCCGGTCTTGTCGTTCGGATCCAGACGACGTTCCAGACGATAGCTGTTTATGCTTTTGGTAACTTAAGCGATGAATAGGAACTCTAAATTAATCGCTCGTTGACCGCTGGATCGTTTGTTTCAGCCATCGGTCGGTGTGGCTAAAGTTCGAGAACGCTGGGTTATACGACAAATGTCAATGGGAGCAGTGGTCTATCCGCGATTGTTGCTGGCTCAGCGGGAGTAACGGCAGCTTATATCCCGTGCTCACTCTTCAATACCTGAAGATCTTCGATAAACCTTTCCCTCATTTTGGTCGTGTAGATTCGCGCGATCCTACCATCGTTCTGCCGTTCAATGATCTTTTGTAGGTCCGAAAGGCGTGCTTCCCATGTGGTCCCGTCGGTGAAGAACAGGAGAGTTGTGTCGTGCCGCTTGGCTTCTACGATCGCATCAAGATCGCCAATGACGTCCGTCATCTTTGAGCCGGTTGCGCCGTACCCTTTAACTTCGATGATTATCCGCGGGTGGTGGCGATCTGGAATCACCACATCACATTTCGCGCTCTTGCCGCGCACGCCAGAGAAAGTGCAGCGAGTCTCGTAGCCGTCCTTCCCGAAAACCTCGCCAACTAGGCCTTCGACGACGTCTTCAAGTCCGCGGCCTCGCCTTTGGCCGGAGATCGCAGAGCCTCGTCCAGCCCGCAGTCGCTCCACGAGAATGTCGCTCCAGATAGGCTTGTAGTTGATTGTTTCGGCCATGGCTTCCAAAAGGCCCATCTCCTCAAGAGCGGCATAGAAGCCTTCGGGATCTTTTTTCAGCCGCGTCTTACCGCTTCCACTTTTCCCGAGCGCTCTCTTCAACTTGGCATCCATTGAGTCTTTGGACATTATAAGAAAAAGACGGCAACAAAGAATGCCGATATCAAACGGGCCATCGAAAAGCAGAGCAATGTCTCTGCGGTCGTAGTCATCCTTCTTAGAGGCCGTCCTGAAACTCGGGGCGAGGCTGGATGGCCGGTCCCGAATGTGATTCCAAACGGTTGTCAAAGCCAGTTTGGAGAGCCTCATGTGGACACCGGCCACCCGGCGGCAGCATAGCCGCGATCATCTGCGTTATGGAAGCGATCTGAGTGATGCGGAATGGGAAATTCTCGCCCCTTTCATGCCGGCGCCGGCAAGGACCGGCCGGCCGCGTCAATGGCCGATGCGCGAGATCATGAACGCCATCTTCTATGTGCTGCGGGGTGGCATCGCCTGGCGGCTTCTGCCCAAGGACTTCCCGCCGATGACGACGGTCTATGGCTGGTTCCTGCGCTTCCGCCGCGAAGGTCTGTTCCAGACAATCAATCACCACCTTGTCATGACCGATCGAGAACGGACCGGACGTGAGGCCAGTCCCTCGGCGGCGGTGATCGACAGCCAAAGCGTCAAGACCGTCGAGGCCGGCGGCCCCAGGGGCTTTGACGCTGGCAAGAAGATCAAAGGGCGCAAGCGCCACGCCATGGTCGATACCGATGGCCGGGCCTTGGTCATCCAGGCGCATCCGGCCGACATTCAGGATCGTGACGGTGCCGTCCCGCTGCTCAAGGCGTCACGACGATCCTTCCCTTTCGTCGAAATCACCTTCGCCGACAGCGCCTATGGCGCCCAGAGGGTCAAGGATGCAACATGCATCGCCATCGAGGTGGTCAAGAAGATCGCCAACCAGATCGGCTTCCACGTCCTGCCGCGCCGCTGGGTGGTCGAACGCACATTCGCCTGGATCAGTCGCAACCGACGGCTGGCCAAGGATTTCGAAGGCACCATCGCCTCCGCCGAGGTCTTCCTCTACGCCGCATCCGTCATGCTGCTCACACGACGACTGGCCCGGTCAGCATGAGTTTCGAGTCGGACTCTTAGGCAGGTCGGCGAGCTTCGCTATTGCCGCGGCTGCCGCATCATCCATCCAGTCCACATCCAGCGGGCTGAGTGACGCAACAACTTCATCAAGGCGCTGTTCGATTGCCTGCATCAGCGGCCCACGATCAGATATTCGGTAACTGCGGCCCTGGAGACGTTCTTGTGCGTGCCAAAGTGATAGCGGTGCGGCTTCTCAAAGACTTTCACCGTGTCCTTGTGCCTTCTCAGGAGGGAAATGAGTTGATCCAGATCCG
Organism: Oricola indica; assembly: GCF_965227485.1. NCBI lineage: Bacteria > Pseudomonadati > Pseudomonadota > Alphaproteobacteria > Hyphomicrobiales > Ahrensiaceae > Oricola > Oricola indica. The sequence continues at coordinate 4,165,337 of NZ_OZ245747.1, read as the reverse complement.
GGTAACCATTCGAGCTATAGGATAGCACGATCTGGCTGTTCGAGAATTTTGCAAACATGCGCTCGAAGGCGTCTACCGCGTTTCGCCGGTAGTTGAAGGGCGTGTGCTTTTTGGCGATCTTCTTGACCTTCGTTGTTTGGTCGACCGGCATCCCTTGCCAGTAGCATGAAAGCCCCTCTAAGAAATGATATCGCTTAATATAGCAGTTATCGTCGGCGCGAGGCACGTATGGCGGATCGAGATATACAAGATCAATCGCCTTCTTCGGGAGTTCGAATACATCTGAGCGGTAGGCGAGGTTGCGACGCCCATTGTCACAGACCGCGGCGTTGTAGACTTCAACCTGCTCCAGGAAATGCTCTTCGATGGTAAGGCGCAGGTCACGTCTGCCGTCGTCATATCTGGAGAGATCGCCGGAAAGCGTGAAAACGCCGCGAGGTTGCCGTTTCAAGCAAGACCGAAACAAGGCGGAAAAAGCCAAGGCCTGTTGGTGTGGGTGCTGAAGGAGCCTGATATTCCCCGATATGCTATCGAGAAATTGGAGGTCTTCCCGTGTGTAGAAGACGCCGTTGAAGGTGTCTTCGATAAAGCTGTGCGCGGATCGGCTCCGGTCGAGCAGTTGTTTGACCGCTTTGCCGTCCAGGTGGGTGCGATTGTTCTCGATCGTCGCCTTCGCCACCAGACTCGAAAAGTTGAGGAAGTCTGACGCCACCACCCGTCGGCCCATGGTTTTCATCAAGTAGGCGACGCTGCCAGTTCCGGAAAAGGGATCAAGCGCCGTTTCGAAGTCCAGCGTTTCCAAGACTTCATGAATCCATGGCAGGAGGCGTTTCTTGGAGCCCATATAGCGCATTTCGGGGTAGCGAGACGCTCGCTCGGGAATTGCCGCGGGTGCGTCATCCGGCTCAGAATCTTTCGGCGTGAAAGGGACAACAACTGACGCGGTGGCGGGCATAAGAGCGTTCTCTTTGTAACTGCTGAAGTCGAAAAGTTAGTTTCAGTGCCAAGTTACGCGCGAATCGGCGCGAGGTCGAATGATAACAGACCGGGAGTGACGCTCCACGTTTAGTCTGCCCTACAGGTGGTAGAGTGGCGACGGATCAGTGCCGGAACGCTCGGTTATGGACATCGCCACAAAAAAACCGGCTGCCCTTGTCCCTGACAGGCGATCGTCTGGAAGAACGAAGCGCCTCAATTATCGCCCCCATCGGCTTCCGCCCGACAATCATTTCCCGAAGAGTGGCGCCAGCTTTTTATGGCATGGGGCAGGGCGTTTTCGCGAAACAGAGACTGGTTGGGATTCGTCTGACTGCCCCCGGCTCACCTCCCCAGCTGCGTGATCGTACTGGCGGGATTCCGCTACGATCTTGGTAATCTTCGCCTTGAAGCGCGATATCTCGGAACCGCATCATTCGCGGTAAAAAGTATGATTATTTCCGATGGGAGCTGTTGATCATGCGTGCGCTTCATGCATTTGTTGCCGTTCAGTCCACGAAACGATGGCCTGAGGGACCGTCCGGTCCGACAATGAGAGCAGTCTCTTGGGAGGAAACCAAATGCTGAAGAAATTACTTGGCCATGCGCTTGTCACGGCCTCGGCACTTCTTGTGTCCGGTGCGGCCATGGCCGCGGATTATAACTGGACGTTCCAGACGTCCGAAACCGCCGGCGAGCCGGGCTTCATCAACAAACAGAAATGGGCCGAAAGCGTCAAAGAGATGTCCGGCGGACGGATCGAGATCGAGATCCTGCCGATCGGCGCCGTTGTCCCGCACACCGACACACTCGATGCTGTCGGCTCCGGCATCCTGCAGGGCCACCTGACTGACCCGAGCTACTTCGCGGGCAAGGACCCGGCCTTCGCCATGATGGGCAACCTGGTCGGCGCGTGGAGCGATCCGTTCGAACTGCTCGGCTTCATGCAGTCGGGCGGCGGTCACGAACTCTACGCCGAACTGGTCGAACCCTACGGCGTGCACTTCATCGGTGCCGCGGCGACCGAACCGGAGGCCTTCGTTTCCTCCAAGCCTGTGCGCACGGTCGAGGACCTCAAGGGCCTGAAGCTGCGCGCGCCTGAAGGCATGGTCTACGAGATCTTCTCCAAGGCTGGAGCGTCGCCTGTCGCGCTGCCGGGTTCCGAGGTCTTCACCGCGCTCGACAAGGGTGTCGTCGAAGCTGCCGACTATACGGTCTTCGCCACCAACCAGGCGCAGGGCATGAACGACATCGCCCACTATCCGCTCTATCCGGGCTTCCACTCGTTGCCGCTGATCGACATCTCCATGACCAAGTCGATCTGGGACGATCTGCCGGATGACCTGAAGGCGATCCTCAACGCATCCGTCGACAAGTTCATCTTCCAGCACGTCTACTCGGTGCGCAAGCTCGACGCCGAAGCCGTCGCCACGGCGAAGGAAAACCCGGAGATCGAGATCATCAACTGGTCGGGCGATGAGCGGACGAAGTTCCGCCAGATCGCGCAGCAGGAGTGGGAGAACTGGGCTGGCAAGACCGAGATGACCCAGCGCTACTACGACGCCGTGGTCTCCTACCTGAAGGGCCGCAACCAGCTCTGATCCGGACAATTTGACCGGAAAAGACAAGCGCCCGGCCGGACAATCGGCCGGGCGCGGACACCTGACGGGGAGGAAACCATGTCGGACAATCCGGATCTGATCCCGGAGCCGCCGGAGGAAGACGTCGAGATTAGAAGCGGTCTCGACCGGGTTGTCGCGAATTCCGCGAAAATCCTGTCCTGGGCGATTTTCGTCGCTTTCGCCATCAGCGTCTTCGAGGTGATCGCGCGCTATGTCTTCGACAGCCCGACGATGTGGGTGCATGAATCCACGACATTCCTGATCGCCGCGATCTTCCTTGTCGGCGGCCCCATTGCGCTTGCCCGCGACAAGCACATCCGCGTGCGCATGATCTACGACACCGTGTCGCCGGCCACGCGCCGCTGGCTCGACATCGTCAACTCGATCATCGCGATGATATTTTTCGCCGGCCTCGGATACGCCGGCTGGATCCTTGCCTGGAAGGCGACGCATACGCCGACCGGCGACATTCACTTCGAGGGGACGGGTACGGCCTGGAACCCGCCTACGCCGGCGCTGCTCAAGATCATCATCCTGTTCTGCGTTGTGCTGATGTTCGTCCAGTCGGCCACTCATCTGGTCAAGGCCATTCGCCGCGACGTCCGGCAGGAACAGGGCGGGGAACGCTGACATGGGACTTGACGCTCTCGGCATCGAGTACGGCACCTTCCTTCTCGTCGGGCTGATCTTTCTGCTGCTGATTACCGGACAGCCGCTCGCCTGGGTGACCGGGCTCGTCGCGCTGATCTTCACCTTCGGCTGGTTCGGCGGAAATGCCCTGCCGCTCGTGACCTCGCGCATTTTCGGCTTCATTACCGAGTATTCGCTCGTCGCCATTCCCATGTTCATCCTGATGGCTGCCTTGCTCGACAGGTCGGGCATCGCCAAGGACCTGTTCAACGGGATGCGAATACTCGCCGGGCGTCTGCCCGGCGGCGTCGCGGTTCAAACGCTGATCGTGGCAATCCTGATGGCGGCCATGTCCGGCGTCATCGGCGGCGAGATCGTCCTGTTGGGCATCCTCGCGCTGCCGCAAATGCTGCGGCTGGGTTACGACCGCTCGCTGTCCATCGGCGTGGTCTGTGCGGGCGGTTCGCTCGGCACCATGATGCCGCCGTCGATCGTCCTGATCATCTACGGCCTCGTCGCGGGCGTCTCGATCGCCGACCTGTTCGTCGCCGCGATCACGCCGGCCATGCTGCTGCTCGGCTTCTACATCGCCTATGTGCTGGTACGCTGCCTGAAAAACCCCGCCCTCGGTCCGCCCATGTCGGTGGAGGAGCAGGCAGAGGAATCCGTCGGCTCCGCGCTCAAGGCACTGATCGCGCCGCTCTTCATCGTCATCGCGGTGCTGGGGTCGATCTATGCCGGCGTCGCCTCGATCACCGAGGCCGCGGCGCTTGGCGTCTCGTCGGTCCTGATCATTTCCGCGCTGCGCCGCGAGCTCAATGTCAAGATGCTGCAGGCAAGTCTCGTCCACACGCTGGAGACTTGCGGCATGATCATCTGGATCGGCATCGCCGCCGCCGTGCTGGTCGGCGTCTACAATCTCATGGGCGGCAACCGGTTCGTGTCCGCCGCGATCCTCGGGCTCGACGCCTCGCCGGTGATCATCATCATGGTGATGATGGCGATCCTGATCGTGCTCGGCATGTTCCTCGACTGGATCGGAATCGCGCTGCTGACGCTTCCGATCTTCGTCCCGATCGTCAAGCAGCTCGGCTATGATCCGATCTGGTTCGGCATCCTGTTCGCGGTCAACATGCAGGTGTCCTATCTGACACCGCCCTTTGGTCCGGCGGCCTTCTACCTGAAGAGCGTGGCGCCGCCCGACATCACCCTGAAGCACATCTACACGGCGCTGCTGCCGTTCATCGCGCTTCAGTTGCTGGTGCTGGGCATCCTGCTGTTCTATCCGCCGCTTGCCATCTGGCCCATCTAGGAGACGATCGGGTGAAGATCGTCTCTATCACTGCGCATGTCGTCAACGCCGAGATGCGCAACTGGGTCTTCGTCAAGGTCCAGACCGACGTGCCGGGCCTTCACGGCTGGGGCGAAGCCACGCTCGAATGGAAGACACGCGGCGTCGCCGGCGCGATCGAGGATCTCGCTCCGCTGGTCATCGGCAGGAATCCGCTCGATATCGAGCAGGCGGTCCGGGCCATGCGCAAACAGTCCTTCTGGCCGCTCGGCGCGATCGGCATGAGCGCGGTCTCCGGGATCGAACTCGCCCTGTGGGACATCGCGGGCAAGCATTTCGGCGTGCCGGTCTGGCGGCTTCTGGGCGGGCAGACACGCGACAAGGTGCATGTCTATACCCATCTCGGTTTCGGCGACATGCGCGCCGTCTACGAGACCGAAAGCGTCGATCCACTGATCGAACGCGCGCAAGAGGTGCTCGCGAAGGGGTACACCGCGTTCAAGGTTGTGATCCTGCCCTATGTTCATGCTTATGCGCCGCGCAAGGCCGTATCGCATGTGGAGCGCCTCATGGCGGGGCTGCGCGAGGCGACCGGCCCGGACACCGAGATCATGCTCGATTTTCATGGAAAACCGGGATCGGCGGCTGCCGCCATGTCGTTCATCGATGCCGTCGCCCCCTACGCGCCGATGTTTGTCGAGGAACCCGTTCAGCCTGGCGATGTTCGCGGCATGAAACGGGTAACGGACAGATCGCCCGTTCCCATCGCGACGGGCGAACGCTTGATCGAGCGCAGCGAATTCGAAGAACATTTTCACATGCGCGCTATGGATATCGCTCAGCCCGATATCTGCCATTGCGGCGGCCTGCTGGAGGCCAAGAAGATCGCCGCCATGGCGGAAACGGCAGGCATGGGCGTCGCGCCGCACAACCCGCTCGGGCCGATCGCCGGCGCCGCGGCGCTGCATTTCGCCGTCTCCACGCCCAACCACATCATCCAGGAAGAGATGGTCGGCGCGGTTCCGTGGTATTTTGACGTGGTGCGCGGACCGATCGTCATGAAGGACGGACACTGGCAGGTCCCGGACGCGCCGGGTCTGGGGATTGAGGTGGACGAGGACGAATGCGCCAGGCACCCGTTCTCGCCGGAAGTCTATCATACAAAGGCCGCCGTTCTTGACGACGGAACCATCGTAAACTGGTAGTTCCGCGTCACTCCGCAGCCGCTGTCAGAAACCTTCGTGCCTAATCTTGCTTCCCGTAAACGGACTCGCGAAGCGCGCGCAGGGCAGCGGTGAATCCGCGAAGCGAGACCTCGGCGGTTCGTTGCGACCCGTCCAAAGCCAGCGAGGCGACCTTCAGGTCGAGCCCGCGCAGAAACCCGTCCATCACCGACTTGTCGGGATTGAACGGCGCCAGGCATCCGTTGTTCGAACAGGAGCGGAAAGGCACTTTCACGCCGCGGCGATTGTCGACCTGAAACACCACCCCCGCGGGAAGCAGCGTATCCTGCGGCGCACTGAAGATCACCAGCGCCTGCTCTTTCGCGCCTTCGCCGTGCAACTCCAGGGCCATTTTGATCGGTGCCTGGGCCTGTTCATCGGAAACGATGCGCGGGGCCATGACACAGATGGCGAGCGGGCCGCTGTCCGACGCCGGACAGATCACCCGCCAGTCCTTGAACGCCACCTCGGTCGTTTCCGCGCGACTGCCGATCTCCGCCGGCGGCGGGTCCGCGGTTTCATCCTGTTGAGCCCATGCGGCCGCCGGCAACAGCAGCATCATCAAGAGCAAGGCGACGCCGGGTGCCGGCAACCGCTGGCTGCCGCATCGGCGTTTACTGCTTCGACAGGTCATTGATCAGCGCCTCGATTTCCTGTGGCGCCAGGTTCTTGCCCAGGATGGTATTCAGGTCGCTGCCGGCGCTGGCGACGAGGGCTTCGACGGCGGCGTCGTAGGCTGCCTGCGGATCGGCTGCATTGACCAGATCGACCGATATGCCCGCCTTCCGGAATATCGCCTCGACCTCTTGCGGGGTTGGCTGCCGGTTGCCGGCCTGCGCCTTTCGCAACTCCGCCGAAAAATAGGACGCATTGCGCACGGCCTCGCTTTCGTGAACCGCGACCGATTGCTCTTCGGTAACATCGTCGCCGAACCGGCCGGTCAGCACATCGGACGTCGCGCCGGCTTCCGCGACTGCAACCATGGTGCGCGCGCTGTCTCCCAGTTCCTCTCCGCGCTCCACGGCGTCAGCAATGTCGCCCATTTCCTCTGATCGAAGCTCGATATCGTTCGTGAGATCCTCCTGGACCTCCCCTCCCGTCTCGATGCTCGAACCGATTCGTGAATTGAGATCGTCGATCGCATCCTGGGCGATATCGCCGGCAAGCACGTTTGTATCCTTCAGGTTCAGTTCGCGGTCCTCTCCGGTCGTCGTCACGGCCGTTTCCACAACCCGGTTCGCCTCGTCGAGCTCGTTGGCGCCGGAGCCGGTCACCGTCACATTGCCTTCGCCAATCGTGCTCCTGACGGTCTGATCGAGTTCCGTGCTGTCACCCTGGGCGTCGGCCTTTATGAAGCCCTGTTCCTGGAAGGCTGTATCCTCCGTCGTGTCCCAGTTCTCGGCGATCTCCTGAACATCCGTCGCCGTCGCGGCAAAGCGGAAATTGAACATGTCCTGGGTTTTCGACCCTTCCAGATCGTCGCCGACCACCAGTTCCCCTGTTGTCACATCGAGCGTTCCGTCTTCGCCAGCGGCAATCTTTCCCGCGTTGAGGGTTGTCTTGCCGCCCACATTGACTGTCAGATTGCCTGTCGCCGTTATGCCGCTCTGTTCACCGGCCGTCGTGTTCTCCTTCTCCGAGTGGTTCAGATCGATGTCCGCGCCAGTATCGAGTATGCCGGCGAGGTCGTAGGTCTTCAGCGAACCGTCTTTCGTCCGGGGCGTGTCGGCATCGTTGTCCGTCGAGCCTTTCGCGGAATCGTCGCCCGGAGGAGACGACGGCGCGGGCGACGATGGCCGTGGCGGAGCCGCGTTCGGTGTCGTGGTCTTGCCGGTCGAGCCTTTGGAGGGATCGTTGACGGACGGTGTCGCCGGCGCGGGCGACGATGGCCGTGGCGGGGCCGCGTTCGGTGTCGTGGTCTTGCCTGCATCGCTCGATGACGATGTGGACGATTTCGACGAAGAGTCGTCCTGCGTCGTGGTCTTGCCCGCATCGCTTGATGACGATGTGGATGTTTTCGACGACGCGTCGTCCTGCGTCGTGGTCTTGCCCGCATGGCTCGATGACGGTGTGGATGTTTTCGACGACGCGTCGTCCTGCGTCGTGGTCTTGCCCGCATCGCTCGATGACGATGTGGATGTTTTCGACGACGCGTCGTCCTGCGTCGTGGTCTTGCCCGCATCGCTTGATGACGATGTGGACGATTTCGATGACGAGTCGTCTTGCGTGGTAGTCTTGTCCGTGTCGTTACCGGAGTTGCTGCTGGTCGTCTTCGACTTCTTCTGAACTTCGACTCCGACGCCGATCTCCAGCCCGAACTGGGTGGAGTCGATTGTGGATTCCGCGGACGAGACCGTCAGATCCCTTCCATTCGAATCCAGGCTCCCGCCATTCGCATTGACCTGGGTTCCCTCCATCTCGATCCCGTCTCCCTTGACATTGAAACTGCCACCCGAGTTGAAGGTGCCACCCTCTTTTTCCACGATGGTGGTGTCCTCGACTTCGATCGAACCCTCGATATCAACTGTACCAAGCAGGGTGTCGACAATCCCCGGATCCTTCTTCTCGTTTTCCGTCTCACTCGAATCTTTCTCGTCCAACTTGCCGGTCGGTGCAGGCGTCGTGGTCTTGCCGCCGTCGCTTGGCGCGGGGTTCGAAGGCCGTGGCGGCGCGCCATTTTGCGTCGTGGTCTTGCTGCCGTCGCTTTGGCTGGAGTTCCCGCCGTTGCTTGAGTCCGAATCCGAAGACCCACCCGAGTCCTTTGTTCCCTGGCCTGTCTTGTTTGTGCCGATATCAAGGCTCAGCCCCACGCTCACATCGATATCGGTGGATTGTTTTTCGTAGGTGCTGGTCGCGGCCTCCAAGGAAACCGAGCCGCCATTTGCGGATATATCCGTCTCCTCGGTGACATTCGCCTCGCCGCCGACGATCGTTACGCCCCCATTCGTCGAGGTGACCGTCAGGTTCTGCGCGTTATAGGTGGATTGGACGGCCTCGTTTGTCGTCTCGTTGGATGTCGAATACTGGACGGACGCACCGACATCGCCGCTTTGCCCCGAATTGCTCAGCCCCCCATCGACATTGTCCTGGACTTCGCTTGATCCGGCTTGCGTGCCACCGATTCCGACCTCCACGGACACGCTTTCGGATTCACGGTGGTATGTGTTCGTGGCAGTATCCAGCTTTACCTCGCCGCCGCTTAGGTTGACGTCGCCAGACTTTGCGTAAAAATCGGTCCCCTCAGACGCCAGCTTGCCGGTCTCGCCCTCGGAACCCGTTGCTGTGACTGTGATGCTGCTGTCCGGGCTCGACAATTGGGTCGTATCGGCCTCCGAGTAGCTTTCCTCGCTGGAGGAGAAAGCACCGCTCCCGGAGACGGAGAGCGCCTTCTTTCCGACAGTCACGCTGCCGCCGCCCGAGGTGGACTGTTCCTTCGTCTCGTAGGTGTTCTCTGCAGCGTTCAGGGTAACATCCTTACCAGAGATCACGACTCCTCCGCCACCGTCGACCTTGGTGCCGGTCAGACTGGTTCCACCCTGTCCGCCGTCGATCGTGACGCCGCCAGACCTGGTGGCTAGTGTTGCCGTATCCTGGTTGGTAATCTTCACATTCGGATCATCACCATCGAGTTCAGTTGAATGGCCTTCGCCTTCAAGCGAGACACTCTGGTCAATCACATCGTAACTGGCTCGACCGCTTCCGCCGGTTTCACTTGTCGTGCGCGTATCGGTGGTTTCGGCCACTGTTACATCGACACCGGCTCTTGACTTAATCTCAATGCCCTTATCCGCCGAAAGCTCCGCCCCCTCAATCGTGATACCGTCGCCTGTGGCGCCGCTCGTGATGGTGATCTTTCCCGAGCGCGAGGTCATGTCGGAAGTCACTGCCTCTTCGTTGACAACCGTGTCGGTGGTTTCGTTGTGCTCGGCGGAAACATAGACCTCCGCGCCGGGCACGATATCGTCGATGTTCTGCGGGCTGAGACCGTCCATTTCCGGGTCGAGATCGACATTCGTGTTTTCGCGTTCCTCTTGCGCCTGGTCGGGGTCGTTTTCCTCGATCGCCGCGATGCGCCGTTTCTCGTCTTCGGCAAGCACCTTGTCCTGCACGTCGTCGATGGCTCCGCCGATCGTGCTGTAATCGACGGCCACGCCGGCCCTGACGCTTGTCTCGGATCCTTCCTGCGTGACCGTGGTGGTATCGGTCGGCGCCTCGACGGAGACGCCGTCATCGCCGTTGATCGAGATATCGCCTTCGACGTCATACACGGTGCCCCGGTCGGTCACGGTGCCCGATGCGTTGATTTCGACTTCGCCGGCCGAGATGGTGGTGGAGCGGTTCTCGGTCGCGTTGAGCGTGGTCGTGCTGGAATCGACATCCACCCCGCCTTCCACCACGAGTTCATTGGTATCGACGCTGCCTCCAAGAACCCCTGTGGTCTCTGTCGTAGTCGTCGAAAATTCCGTCTCCGTCTGGTGCGTCTCGATCGTGACGTCCTTGGAATCGATCTTCAGCTTCCCGCCGACACTGACATCGCTGCCGGTTATGGTGACGCTGGAATCGTCATCTTGGCCATCGGCTTCGTCGCCGCCATTGATGGTCAGCGAACCCTCTACATTGATGTCGCTGGCGCGGGACGTTTCCTGGTAGAGTTCGTCGGTGGTTGTCTCGCTGGTATAGACTTCGATCGAACCGCTGGCGCCGGCGGAATCCTCTCCCGTTTCGTCTTCGTCGCTGGGCGCGCCCGAACGTGTCTGGCCGCCGAGTACGCTGCCCCGGTCCGTCTCCGTTTGGGTGACATCCACGGTTTCGGTCGCCGCCTCGATAGTGACGTCCCTCGACGTTATCGTCGCGTTACCGACCGATACGTCGGATCCGGAAATCCGCACGGAATCTGCTGCCTGAACCTTGCCGTTCTCGTCCACGCCGTTGCTTATCGTGACATTTTCGCCGAAATCGACGTTCGAGCCGCGCTCGGTCGTCACTGTGCCCTCGACCGTCGTTTCGCCGGTACCGAAGAGGACGATCGATCCGTCGTCTCGCTTTTCATAGATGTCCGACCGCTCGGTCGTTTCCGATACAGTCGTCGTCTCCGTCTGCGACTCGATGACGACATTGGCCGCGTTGATATCGCTATCGCCCTCGACATCCACATCGCTGCCCCTGACAGTAACCTGATTGCCGGCATTGACCGTGAGGTTCCCGCCAACGCTGAGCCCGCTACCCTCGACCTCGGTATCGACCACGACGGTACGCGTAGTCGAGCTTTCTTCTCCGAGGCCTCCGTTCGTCTGTTCGGTCGTTATTGTCGTGGACTTCTCCTCGATTCCCTCCAGAGTCACGTCCTGGGCATTCAGTTCCGTATCGCCACCGCTGCCAAGCTCGCCGCCGCTGGACACGATCTCGTCTTTCGCGGAGATCGTCAGATCGTCACGCGCGGTTATCGTCGCGGTATCGCCGACCTGGGTTTCGACGGCTTCGCCGCTCGAGTCGCGAGCGTCGGATGTCAGCGTCTTGTTGACGACCGAGCCTTCGCGGCTTTCCAGCGTGACTGAACCGCCGCTGATTTCCGCGCTCAGATTGGTGATGTCGCCATCGGCCGTGATGGTGACGTCCTCGCCCGCCTCGATTCGGCCAAGCTCGTTGGTGACTTCGCCGCCCGAATTGACCGTCAGGTCGTTGCTCGCCAGCAACGTTCCTTCATTGGTGACCGAGCCTGCGGTATCCAGCTTGATGTCTGTGGCTGCGAGAAGCGCGCCGCCGACGATTGTCGTGTCGCGGTTCGCCGCGAGATAGAGTTTGGGGGCCAATACGGACTTGCCGTCGACCTCGGTTTCGACGAGCAGAACCACGTCTTCCTGCAGATTGGCCATCTGGTCGGGCGTCAGCGCGACGCCAATGCCGATATTCAGATCGCCGCGCAGCGACTCGCCACGCTCGAGCAGGTACTTGTATTGCTCTTCCTCGCTCCCCAGCCCCTGGGCCACGAAACGCTGACCGGTTGCGCTCAGGATCTGCTGCCGCAGGTAGAGCTGTTCATAGTAGGAATCGCCGAGGAACTGGTACTCGGCAACATTCACACCCATCTGGGCAAGGAAATCCGAAGAACCATACAGGCCGGAAACGGAGAACCGCGGATCGGTCTGGAAAACGAACTGCGCGTTGGGGTCGGGGTTTTGAACGACCAGCGGATTGTTGCTGACAAGGCTGGCGGCATCGGGTGGCGAAAGCGAGGATTCGCCCGCGGAAAGGCTCGTGCTACCCTCTCGTTGGTGTGCCCCGTTGTTGACGTTCTGGATAGACATCCCGCCGGTAACGGCCAATGTTCCGCCAGCCTCGACGGCCGACCGTATTCCGGTATTGTCGGTGTAGTGAACGGGCTGATCGATATCGTCGTAGCTTTTCAGGTACTCGTCGCCGATAATGACGCCCCCGACGGGCCCTGTTGTTGTCGAGACGTAGCTGAAACAAATCTCGCCCGGGTCGTAACAGGCAATTCCGAGATTGGATCCCTGCCGATACGTGACGCCATAGGTCGGCGTCGTCGTAAGGGTCTTGAAGTGACCTTCCCCGGTCCAGGAATCCCTTTCGAATTCGGCCAGCGTCGTGATCGTGTAGATTGCCTGGGATTCATTGACGAATGTCGCCAACGGGTCGCCGCCCGTATCCGTCGGACCGCTGATTGTCACGTTCTGCGCGGCCGAGATGATGCTTGCCTTGTTGAGCGCGCTGTCCAGTACGTAAATTTCGATGTCGCCGCCGGCCAGCAACTGGCTGCGATAGTCGGTTGGCGCTTCCTCGATTGTCTGGGTCGTTTGGGTCGCGATTCGGGCGCACGTCTGGTTGACATGTTCGTCGAAATTGCCTTCGTCGAATGATCCGCATGAGTCTACGAGGTGAATCAACTGGCTACCGACAACGATAAAGTCGTCCCAGCCCGTATCGGCTATCAACACGGCGGCTCCATCGGTGACGACCGCCGGCGTGCCGGTGTTCTCGAAGACCTCCGCATAGATCGACACATCGCCGTTGAAGCTCTCGATCGAAGAATCGTAATTCCGGACGGTGCCCTGCGCCTGTGATATGTCGAGACCGCCAAGCGTGATCGGGCCTTCGATCGCGTAGAGATACGCATCGCTGGTGTTCTCGAAGCGTGTGGACGTGAGAATATCGATGCCGGAATAGGCATAGATCAGGCCATTGGTGCTGGAAACGTCCCTGTCGCCGTCTCCGGTATTTTCGATGATACCGGCAGTCAGGCTGCTCTTCGTCGAGTTGGAATTCGCGATGATGGCACCGGAATTATATATCCCCGCGAGACCGGCATTGATGACCGGCGCCAGTATCGTCGAGTCGGCATCGTTGGTCAGAATGCCGTCACCGCCGGGACCGTCGCGAAATTCGATCTCGGTGCCGGCCTGAAGCGTGCCACCGCTATTGGTGATGTGGTTCCAGCCTTCCAGGGTCAGCTTGCTTCCGGCGGCGACGAACCCGGCATTGGCGATCGTGTCCGTCGCGGTGAGGGTCACGTCGGCGGATCCCTGGATGCCCTTGTCGGGCGCGGTGCTGTCGCTGTTCACGTCGATGGTGGACGCCGTCACGCTCAGCAGGCCGTCGCTCCTCAACAGCGAGTCGGAGATCTGGACAGTGTCCGCCGCCGTCGCGGTGAGGGTGGGCGCAGTCCCGCCATCGGGCGTCACCGAGCGCACGCTCGATCCGTTCAGAACCATCAGCGCCGTGCCGCTCAGCTGCAAATCGCCCTGCGATTCCAGATCGACGCCATCGATCTCGATGGGACCGCTGTCAGACGTGGCTGTCAGCGCGCCCTTCGAGCGAATCCGCGGGCGAGCGGAGGCGCCGGCATTCTTCTTGAAGACGAGTTTGCCGTCGGCCCGTATGGTCATCTCACCCGCATTGGCAGCGGCGTCGCCACGCAAACGCACCCCGACACCCGCTTCCGTGCCGATCAGTTTGATCCGGTCGGCATACATTCCGCCGAGCGCCGAGGAATCGATCCCGAATTCGGGTTTCCCATTGGGATCATCGGCCTTCGGCGTCGCGATACCGGTACCGTAGTCGTAGAGATTACGGCCCGCGGTTATGGTGAGGTTCTTGGCGTTGACCTGCCCGTTGATGATGACCGAACGGCTGACGATGTCGAAATAATCGACCGTGCTCGCATCGAGGCCATCTCCCTCGATCGCAACGTCTCCTCCGTCGACATCGATCGTGCCGAGTGACCCGTCGGGATTCAGAGACGGCTTTCCCGTGATGACCGTCGCGCCCGGAAATGCAAGGAAGCCGCAACCGCTGCAGGTGACGCCATTGGGGTTGGCGAGGATGAAATCCGCGGCGCCGCCAACCAGTTCCTGCGGGCCGAGAAGGGACGACCGGCTGTTGCTGGTGATCTCGTTGAGGATCGTCTGCGCTTCGCCATTCGCCGAGAGATTGGGATTGGCCAGAACCGCGCCGGCCAGATCGGATGCGATCGGCGCGTCGCCGCCGTGGTTGTTGATGACCAGCCCTTCCGGACCGACATCGTATTGCGTGAAAACATTGTGCGAGAGCCCGGCCGCGTTCGGCGTGGCGATGTTCAGGACCGGTGTGTCTTCGGCCTCACCTTCGACCACGACGGATGTGACCGACGTGTTGTTCTGCCCCGCAGGATCGATCTGGAGTGTCGTCGATTGGGCAAGCGCCGGGGTCAGGGATGAGGAGCCAAGCAATGCAAGGCCGCACATCGACAGGTAACGGCCACTGAAAAATGTATTGCTCATGAAACTTTTCCCGGAGTTTCGTCGGTCAGTAATTCATGCCGAGCTTGAAATAGAAATCATTCACCGACCAATCGGTGTCGAACCCGTCCGGTCCGTAGATCGGCCGCCCGATCGCGGCGTCGAAATTCAGGTTGCCGCCGACCGCCCGAATGCCCAGAGCGCCGCCGAACAGCGTCGCACCGTCGACCACGCCGATATCCTGCTGCTCGAAGACATGCCCGAAATCGGCAGCCAGATAGGGACGGATGCTGCCGATCATCTCGGTAAGCGTTTCATTACCGGTGTCGGGCAGTATCGCGTAGATCTCGTTGCGCGAATAAAAGCCGGAAATGCCCGAAACGGACCTGTTCCGGAAACCGCGAACCGTGCTGACGCCGCCGATGGAAATCTGCTCGGTCCCCGGCAGCCGGTCGAAGGACATCTGCGCGGTCAGGTTCGAATTCGCGCCGAAAGCCATGGCGCCCGCGTCCCAGACCTTCGCGAAACTCGCGCCCGCATGGGTCAGCAGAAACTCGTCGTCGGCGCTCCCAGCAAATTCGGGATTGTTCTGCGCGCCGAACGCGGGCAGTCCGTGCGACACGCCGCCATCGACCGTGAATGTCGCGCCGGCGGCAAAGAATGTGTGCACGGCTGCGATATCCAGCACGGTGGTCACGCGACTGCTCGAGACCAGCTTCGAGCCTTCCACGTAATTCAGATTGTCCTTACGGGTGAGGGTGCCCGTGAGCGTCGTCTTGCTCGTCTGGTCGCGTTTCAGCACCCTGGACAAGGAAAGCGTGGAGGTGTTGCCGTCACCGTCGGTCTCGAAATTGTCGACCTCGCCCTGGAGCAGACTGGCATACTCGAAATTGCTGTAGCCTCCGGACAACGTCCAGTATCCCCACGGCACCGAGTAATTGATGGCGTAGTTCTGGCTGAGTGCATTGTCGGAAGGCTTCTCCAGATTGCGGCCATAAGTCAGCGTCAACTGATCGTTGAGGTGAAGGGGATTGTCGAAGACAAGCGTCGCGCTGCCCTTTATTTCGCCCGTGCCGGACGAACCGTGATTGTCGAAGTTGATGCTACCCGACACGGGGCGGGACGGCTTGTTGTCCACGACAATGATCGACTGGCCAGCCTCTTCGCCCGGCAGCAGTCGCATCTTTGCATTGTTCGACTGCAGCCTGTTGATCTGGTCGAGACCCTGCTCGATATCGCGAATATTCAGCAAGGTGCCCGCGAGGCCGGGAAACGACGTTCTCAAATTGACGTCTCCGGCGAGTTCGCCGCGCACGATCTTGCCCGTGTAGCCCTCGATAACCTGCAGTTCGAGAGAGCCGTCGCCGAGGTCCTGCTCCGGGATGACAACACGCGATGTGATGTAGCCCTTGTCGATATAGAGGTTGGTCGTGGCGCGGACGATTTCGTTGATCTGGCCGAGGCCGATGCATCGCCCCTCGTAGGGAGCCACGATCGCTTTCTTCAGGTCTTCCGAAAGCCGGGTGGAGCCGACGATGTCGATCGTGTCGACCTCCAGGCAGTTTTCACCCGGCGGCGCCTGTTCGGCCCCGGACTGTTGCACCGGCCTCCTGCCGGGCGGACTGTACCGCAAGTCCTCATCGCGCTGCCTTCGCGCGTCTTCGAGCTGCTGCCTGCGCACCAGCTCTTCCTGCTGTTTCTGCAGGATCAACAGATCGGCCGGCGTCTGGGCTTTTGCCGGGATCGACACGACAGAGAGCAGACACACCGCCAGCATGCTGCAAGACACACGACGATAATCGGCCTTCCCGAATCCGCTCCCGAGGTCCGAAAACCTCCCCAATCGACTTGCAGTCACGCGCCTTTTCCCCCGCACCGCTTTTCCTTCTTCGTAAATTCCGCACAATTGTTGCAAGACTATTTGATAACCGCGAGGAGCGCAGAAAGCCGCCGGTGCCACGCCGCAAGGCTGGTCCGTCAGAACAGGCCCGGTGCGACCTTGCGCACGTCCTCATGGACAAAATCAGCGCCGAAACGCCTGACCGCGAGATTGACCAGCGTCCGCAACGTGTTTTCACGATGCGCGGGTTCCTGGAAAAGGCGCGCCGAAATGTAGCTCACGTGGCGGAGCAATCCGTCGATTTTCTTCCGGGACAACGCCAAAGTGACACCCTTGGCGCTCAGTGAAGGGCGATCCGGGTCGGAGAAAAGCGGCTCGAACACGAAACGCGTGGCGGCATTGGCGCGATACATCCTGCGCGTCGCCTCGAGCAATTTGTCCCTTTCTCCGGCAGCCATGAGCACCTGGCAAAGGAGCACCAGTACGTAGATATGAAACTGGGATCGCGGCGTGCACAACGCCTCGGCCTGAAGCAGATGGTTCTGCGCGATATCCATGTCGCCGACAAAGCCGCGCAGTTGCCCGGAGATCGCCAGGGACGAGGCGACGGACGTGCTTTCGCGAAGCGACCTGTCTGCGAGTTCAAGCGCCAGATCCCGATAACCCCGATCGACGAAATAGAGCAGTTTCGCCGCCATCGCTGAGTATTCCGGCTGCGCTTGAACGAAGGGAAGCGCTTCCGTGACAAGGCGCTCGATCTCGGCCTCGTCCTCGGCGCATGTGTCTTTCCCGGTCCTGAACAGCCGCGGGCCGAGCAGGACGTATTTCGTATGCAGATGAGACGCGTAGAACATCTTCAGGACCGGGTCGTCAGGCGTTTCGGCCATGAGCGCCTTCAGCCGCCGGTCATTGTCGGGCCAGGGCTGATCCTCCAGTTTCTCCGGCCGTCCCGCCACATGCATCGCCACCGGCAGCGGCATGGACATGACCGCGTCGTCCGCCGACGTCTTCCAGCACTTGGCCAGAATGGCTGGAGCCAGCCGCCGGGCCTGCGAGGAAAGCTCGGCAAGCGCCGAGTTGTCGGATGGAATACGCACGCGTTCGACGTGACAAATGCGCCAGTCGAGATCGTTTCGCGCGGTCAGAACACATTCGGTGCTCTCGCCGTCCCTGAAGAAACCCAGCTGAATACTGATCTCCGGGCCAGCGGCCCTAGCTTTTTCCGGTGCCTGGTAGCTCTCCTGAAATGCCGCGAGCTTCCCGCTTCCGAGATGCTGCTGGAGTTCATTGACGAGGTAACGCGCGAATGTCCGGCCGGTCTGCTCGTGCCCTTCCAGACTCGCAAGCCCCAACAGCGGTCCGACGACGAGATGGGCTTCGCCCGCCTCCGACGCCGCCTGATCGCCCTGGAATATCCACTGATAGCCCTCGCCGTAATGGGTCGCGATGAATTTCGGCGAGCGGGCGCTGTCGCGCAGTTTCCGCCTGATCCTGTTGATCACGAAATCGATATTGCGATCGCTGCTGTCCGAGCCGGTCTCGGCCATTGCGTCGAGAAGTTGGCTGCGGCTGAGGATACGGGTCGGGTTTCGAAAGAGATAGTCGAGAACTTTTCTTTCGGCCCGGGTGAAGTGCACCACGTCGCCGGATCCGAAAGTGACCGAGGCGCGGTCTTCACTGAACGCCACACTCGCGGGATCGCCGTCCCCGATCATGAGAAGACCCGGAAAGCCGCATCGGCGTTCCTATGCGCTTTCGACAAGCAACAGCTTTGTTGGATTCCTAAAAGGCTCACGCAATATTTCGCCCGGGATAATCCATTAGAAACACAAGGATTTTCCTGCCCCAGACCTTCCCCAAGGAAAGCTAACGATGCGAGGCGCGAATTGTCAATCTCGGGGCAGAAACGGCACATGCGAAAGCTTGTATCGCATACGCGGCGTCGAAGTTCTGGCCGTCACGCGCTTCGACGACAATCCATATCCGTGGATCAACGGCGTGGTTATGCCGACAGTGTGGAGAAAGAAGTTTGGCCGGGGAAAGGTATTTTTCAGCGCACTTGGCCATGGACCCGACGAATTCGAACACGAGGCCATGCGAGAGATCCTTCGCCGCGGGCTGCTCTGGGCAAGCCGCTAGTCGAAACGGAAGCAATGCCATGTTGCGGAACTGACGTTCCGAAACTCAAAACCGTGTCCGGATGTAACCCAAAGCGGCCGTAAGGCCGCCGCCGCTCAATTCTCTCCCTATTTCGGATCCCACATCGGCCTGCGTTGGCTGATATGGCCTACGAATGTCTCAAGAAATCGAAATCGCAGCCCAGCGTCGCCGGAAGGACGCTGTCGCGGTAGAGTTTCGCGTAGCCGCGGTCGGCGGGCTTGTCGCCGGCCGCGATGGCCGGTTTTCGTGTGGCGAGTTCCGCCGGATCGACCAGCAGGTCGATGCTTTTCCGTGATGCCGAGAGGCGGATGCGATCCCCGTCCCGGACCAGCGCCAGCGGGCCGCCCACATCGGCTTCCGGCGTCACATGCAGCACGATCGTGCCGAAGGCGGTGCCGCTCATGCGCGCGTCCGAGATGCGCACCATGTCCTTGACGCCCTGGCGGGCGAGCTTTTTCGGGATCGGAAGGTATCCGGCTTCGGGCATGCCCGAAGCACTGCGCGGACCGGCATTCTGAAGCACCAGTATGTCGTCGGCGGTAACGTCGAGATCGGGATCGTCGATCCTGTTGGCGAGGTCCTCCAGCGAGGAGAACACAACGGCGCGGCCCTCGTGTTCGAGCAGGCCCGGCGTCGCCGCCGCGCGCTTGAGGATCGCGCCTTCGGGCGCCAGCGTCCCGGTCAGCGCGATCAGTCCGCCGACCGGGTTGACCGGCGAGTCCGCGGTGCGGATGAAGCTGGCGTCGATCGGGTCGGCGAGGGGACGGGCGAGCCGGTCTTCCATGGTCAGGCCGGTGACATCGGCGCAGCCGGCGTTCAGCTTGCCGGCAATGCCGCGCAGCACGCCGTCGAGGCCGCCGGCGGTGTGGAAATCCTCCATGTAGCCGGAGCCGACCGGTTTCAGGTCGACCAGCACCGGCGTCTCGTCGCTGAGTGCGTTGAACCGCTCCAGATCGATATCGATGCCGAGGCGTCCCGCAATCGCCGCCAGGTGGATGATGGCGTTGGTCGAACCGGAAACGGCGAGCAACACGCGCAGGGCGTTCTCGACGGATTCCCTGGTGATCAGTTTTTCTGGCGTCGGACCGCCTGTCGTTGCCATTTTCGCGGCCAGCGCGCCCGTTTCCTCGGCCGCCCGCAGCCGGTCGGCGTGAACGGCGGGGATCGCGGCCGTGCCGGGCAGCATCATGCCAAGCGTTTCGCCGATCAGCGCCATGGTGCTGGCCGTGCCCATCACGGCGCAAGTGCCGGCGGTGACCGCGAGGCGTCCCTCGACCTGGTTGATCTCCTCGTCGTCGACCGTGCCGGCGCGGTAATTGGCCCAGAATCGGCGGCAGTCGGTACACGCGCCGAGGCGCTCGCCGCGATGGCGCCCGGTCATCATCGGCCCGGCGACGACCAATGATGCGGGCTTGCCGGCCGAAGCGGCGCCCATCAGCAGGGCCGGAACGGTCTTGTCGCAGCCACCCATCAGCACGACCGAATCCATTGGCTGGGCGCGGATCATTTCTTCGACGGCCATCGCCATCAGGTTGCGGTAGACCAGCGAGGTTGGGCTCAGGAAGACTTCGCCCAGCGAGATGACGGGGAAGGGCACCGGCAGCGCGCCGGCCGCCAGCACGCCGCGCTTCACCGCCTCCAGCATTTCCGGGAAATGCCGGTGGCAGTTGTTGAAGCCGCTTTCGGTGGTGCAGATGCCGACGATCGGCTTGTCGAGCGACGCGTCGGTATAGCCCATCGACTTGGCGAAGGAGCGGCGCAGGTAGCGTGCGAAATCCCGGTCGCCGTAATTGGTCAGGCCGTTGTCGAGTCCCTTCGGTTTCTCAGACATGGACGGCTCCGCGCACCAGCTTGTGGCGAATGTATTTCGGCGTCAGGTAATCGAGAATGCCCAGCGAACCGCCCTCGCGGCCGAAGCCGCTTTCCTTGACGCCGCCGAACGGCGCTTCCGCCGTCGCCAGCAGGGTCTCGTTGACGCCGACCATGCCCGCTTCGAGCGCCTCGGCGGTCTGCGAGGCGAGCGCGCCGTCATGGGTGAAGACATAGGAGGCGAGGCCGAAGGGCGTCGCGTTGGCGCGGGCGATGACCTCGTCGAAATCGCTGAAGGCGGCGATCGGCGCAACCGGTGCGAAGGGTTCCTCACTCATGATCGCGGCGTCGTCCGGCACGCCGGCGATCACGGTCGGCGCGAGGAAGTGGCCCTTGTCGAGCCCCTCGGGCCGCCCGCCGCCGGCCATCAGCCGCCCGCCCTTCGCCAAGGCGTCCTCGATCAGCCGCAACGCGCTGTCGAGCGCGCGCCGGCGGATCATCGGACCGGTGGTCACGCCGTCTTCCAGTCCATCGCCGACCACCAGCTTTCGGGCATATTCGGCAAAGGCCTGTTCGAACGGTTCGCGGATCGATTCATGCACATAGAAGCGGCTCGGCGAGATGCAGACCTGGCCGCAATTGCGGAACTTGGTCGCTGCAAGCTTTTCAGCCGCGGCGACGGGATCGAAATCGGAATGCACGATAACCGGGGCGTGGCCGCCCAGTTCCAGCGTCACCTTCTTCACGCCGGCGGCGCACTGGCGCAGCACTTCCTTGCCGACCGGCACCGAGCCGGTCAGCGAGACCTTTCGGATCACCGGCGAGGCGATCAGCTTTTCGACCATCGGTACGGGATCGCCGGTCAGGACCGACAGCGCCCCGGCGGGCAGGCCGGCATCGAGCAGCGCCTGCGCCAGCACCATGCAGGAGCCGGGTGCCTCGGAGGCGGGCCGCGCGATGACCGAACAGCCGGCGGCGAGCGCGGCGGCGATCTTGCGCGCCGGCAGCAGGGCCGGGAAGTTCCAGGCCGACAGCGCGAGGCAGGGGCCGACGGGCTGGTGAATGACGCTGAGGCGCTCGTCCGCGGCGCGACCGGGGATCGTCTGGCCGTAAATGCGCTTCGCCTCCTCGCCATACCATTCGAACTGGTCGGCCGACGCGTTGATCTCGGCGCGGGCCTCGGCCAGCGGCTTGCCGGTCTCGGTGCTCATGACGCGGGCCGCGTCTTCGATGCGCTCGCGCAGCAGGTCGGCCGTGCGTCGCAGGATCGCGGCGCGGTTCCAGGCCGAAACCGACGACCAGACGCGAAAGCCCTCCGCAGCGGATTTCAGCGCGGCGGCGATGTCCGCGTCGCCTGCGGCGGGCACACTGCCGATGCGCTCCTCGCTGACCGGGCTGAACACCTCCAGCGTTGCGTTGTCCGTCGCCGCTTTCCATTCCCCGTCGATCAGTAGGCCGTATGCCTCGTACATAGTGTCTCCCCTGGAGTTTGCCGGGCCGTTCAGACGGCCGTGTTCTGGTAGAGTTTCTGGACGTCGTCGCACCAGTTGCCGACGTTCCAGCGCCCGTAGGCGCCCATGCCGCCACGCGGATCCGTGCCGTAATAGACCGGCACGTGAATGAGGCTGAGCCCCTTGTGGGCTTGTGCCTCGCCGAGCGCGTTCCTCAGCGTTTCCGCTGTCGTGCCGCCCCACAGCGCCTTCACGCCGGTGACTGACGCGGCCATGGCGACATAATCGACGGCGACGCCGTCGCTGGTGCGGAAGTCGCGTCCGTACTGCGCCTCCTGCAGCGAACTGATCGCCGCCATGCGACGGTTGTCGAACAGCAGGATCGTGGCGTGAACGCCGTGCTCGACGCCGTCGATGAGCACCTGCGGATTCATCATGAAGGAGCCATCGCCGGTGAAGGCCACCATGTAGCGGCCCATCTCGGCAAGCGCGCCGGCCGTGAGCGCCGACACGGCGAAGCCCATATAGGAGGCGCCGCTCTCGGTGTAGCTTTCGCCGGGTGCGTCGTCCTCGACGATCTGGAAGCCGTTGGCCTGCACGTCGCCGGCATCGAACAGCTTGATCGCGGCGACGGACTTGCAGAAGTCGGCGGCGACCTTGATCGCCTGCGGCTGCGTCAAAACGGCTTCGCCCCAGACCGGATCGGCAAGCGGGCCGGCGTCGTATTGCGCCTGCTTGAAGGTCTGCCACTCGCGCTTTTTCTCGACGCAGTCGGCGAGCCAGTCCGCCTTGTTATCCTTCGCGCCGCTGCCGTCGAGTGAGGCGCAGAGGCGTTCCGTCACCGCGCCGATGTCGCCGGTGAGCGCCAGCGTGCGGTTGTAGTGCTGCACGTCTACGGGATCGGCGTTGATGTTGATGACGTTTTCGACCCGCGGCCAGCCGGTGCCCGAACAGTCGCTCTGGCACACCGCGCGGCTGCCGACGACGATCAGCAGGTCGGCCTCGTCCATGGCGTAGTTGCCGGAGATCGATCCCTTCGACCCGCCCACATGCATATTGCGCTCATCGGCGTCCGGCAGGATGCCGGTCGAGCCCGGGCTTTGCACGACCACCCCGCCGGATGCTTCCGCCAGCCGGCGGACATGCTCCGCGAAGGGCCGGGAGCCGCCGCCTGCCTTGATCGCGACACGCGACGCATTGGCGATCAAATCGACGGCCTCGGAGAAAACGGCCGGTTCTGCCGGGCTCTGCGGTGCGAATTCCGGGCGCAGCGGCAGCGCATCGAGCCTCAGGGTCGCCGGCGCCGGCTGGGTGTTGAGCGGCAGGTTGAGATAGAAGGGGCCCGGCTTCCAGGGATGAAACACGGCGGAAGCGCCCTTGCGCAGCGCATCGCGGACCGCGCCGGGCGAATGCAGCGTGTAGGACGCGCCCATCGCCGCCGTAATCTGCCCGAACAGGCCCTGGCCGGGCTTGGGCACCTGCTGCATGTTGTAGCCCTCGCCATGCGTCGTCTCGTCACCATAGATGTGATAGACACCGACGCCGTTCGACGCGGCGGCGAGCGAGCCGGCCATGGCCTGCAGCGCACCCGGGCCGATGGACGTGACGACGGCGCATGTCTCGCCGTAGATCCAGCGCAGCGCCGTTCCCGCATGCGCCATCGCGACCTCGTTGCGGAACTGGAATGTGCGCACCAGTCCCGCGGCCTCATAGGCACGCAGCACCTCACCGAGCGCGGTCGAGCCGTGGCCGAAGATTGCGAGATAGGTCGTGACCCCCTGTCGCATGAGTCCGAGGACGAGGGCCTCGGCCATCGGAATGGTGACGGTTTCGCCGAGCGTGCCACCGGCAATCGCCGCGTCCAGCCCGCCGGCCTCGGCGAGAAATGCGGCGCGGGCCTCGGTCGTGTCGGGGAAGGGTGCGGATGAGCTGCGTGCGTCCATGGGTCAGGCGGCCTCCCGTGGCCCGAATTCGACAGGCTTGCCGGTCTGCGCGGACTCTTCGGCGGCCAGCGCGAAGCGCAGGACCTGGCGGCCCTCGTCGGCGGTAAGAACCGGTCTGCCGCCGTTCGACACGACGTCGATGTAATGCCGCGTCGAAAGGACGAAGCTCTCTTCCCAGCCGGTTGCGAGGTCGTGCCACGTGGTGATCTGGCCATCGCGGTAGAGTGCGACCGGCGGTGGATCGCCAAGCCGTCCATGGCCGCAATTGATCCAGATGACGCCCTTGGTGCCGGTGATCTCGACGCGATCGTCCTGGGCGTAGTGGCGGGTGATGATCTCCAGTTCCGGCGAGTAGACCACCTCGAGATTGCCGATACGTCCGCCCGAAAACCGGAAGGAGACGATCGACGGCGCGTCGAGGACGGAGCCGCTGGCGGTCTCGGTCCGTCCGATAAAGGCGTGGACGGCTTCCGGGTTGCCCATGAAGTGCCATGCGAGCGCGAATTTGTGGTGGCCGTCGTCGAAGACCAGCGGTCCGCCGCCCGAATGCGCCTTCTGCTGGCGCCAGGCATTCGCCGCTGCGGGCACCTCCCACGCGGTGGCGCTCTTGCCAGGATTGCTCTTGATGCGGATCGACAGCGGCGTGCCGATGGCGTCGGCGTCCACCAGTTCGCGCGCCTTGAGCACCGGCGGATAGAAGATGAAGTTCTCGAACACCTTGAAGGGCCGCTTCGAGGCGGCGGCCACCTCGACCAGCCGGTTGGCCTCGTCCATCGACAGGCACATCGGCTTTTGCAGCGACACGGCCTTTCCGGCCTCGACTGCCTTTATCGCGGCGTCGAGATGCAGGTGATGCGGCAGCAGAATCTCGACGAGGTCGACATCGTCGCGCGCGAGAAGCGCGTCCATGTCGTCGAGAATTGCGGCATCGGCGCATCCCCAGGCGGCGGCGCGCGCCTCGGCGGCGTCAATGTCGCGGTCGCACAGCGCGACGATGTTCGCGTCGGGATTGCGGCCGTATTCGATCGCGTGCAGGTCCGATATGCGGCCCGTGCCGACGATGCCTACGCCGATAGGCTTTCCTGCCATGAGGCGATGTCCTTTCCGTTATTGGCTGAAACCGACATGACGATCCGGCCGAGTTCCTCCAGCCGCGCGTCGTCGACGCGCACGCTGGGGCCGGATACGCCGATGGCGGCGATCATGGTTCCGTTGGAGTCGTAGACTGGACGAGCAACGCAGCGGATGCCCGGCGCGAACTCTTCGTCGTCGATGGCGTATCCGCGCTGGCGCGTGACGGCGATCTCCGCCTTGAGCCTGCCGGGCGCGGTGATGGTTGTGCGTGTATAGCTGGTCAGATCGTCCTGCGGGCGGGCGTCGCCGAAAGCCAGGAACGCCTTGCCGAGCGCCGTGCAGTGCAGCGGCGAAAGCGACCCGATCGGGTGGTCGACCTTGAGCGGCAGGGTGGAATCGATCTTGTCGATGTACCAGACGCGCGATTCCACGAGGACGGCGAGATGCGCGCACTCATGCGTACGGGCGACGAGTTCCTCAAGTGCCGGGCGCCACGCTTCCTTGCAGGCGACGATGTCCTCGAGCGAGTGCTCGGAGCGGGCGGCGGGGGCGGCCTTGGCCGTCAGGCGGTAGCGGCGGCTGCCGTCCTGTTCTGCGTAACCGGCCGCGACCAGCGTCTTGAGAACATGCGCGGCATTGGACTTCTCCACACCGAGCGCGCCGGCGACATCCGTCAGCCGGACGGGATTGTCCTGGCTGCGCATGTAGTCGAGCGTGTCCAGCCCGCGGGTCAGTGATTGCAGTAGACGCATGATGGTCCGGTCCTTTTCGACGGTCTGTGACGTAAAGTTCAACATTTACATACCAAAAGTACAAGATAGTCAAACTAATGCGTCGAATGCCGCCAATTTCGCTAAACTCGCCATATTTTCCACCCATATGCAACACTTTTTGTTGACATAGGTGTTGGTTTAAGTGTGAATGCGGGTCTTATCGGCAATATGTTCAACATATACGAACTAATTCCAAGGGAGGAGCCCATGTCCATGCTTTCGAGACGCAACCTGCTCATGACGGCAATCGCCGTGCCGGCGCTGATGACTGCCGGGCCAACGCTTGCCGCCGACGGCGAAGTCACCATCTCGCATTATTTCACCGGCGAACTCGGGCTCGGTGGCCTGAAGGAGATCTTCGCCGAATTCCAGGACGAGACCGGAATCGCCGTCAAGGACAGCCCGATCGGCCACGAGGACTTCAAGACGGGCATCCTCGTGCGCGCCGCGGGCAACAATTTGCCGGACGTCTTTTCCTACTGGGCGGGCGCACGCACGCAGTTCGTGATCGATTCGGACAGCCTGCGACCGATCGACGACATGTGGAATGCCAACGGCCTTGACGACGTGGTGGCGAAATCTGTCGCCGACGGCGCGACGCTGTATGACGGCAAGCGATACCTCGTGCCGTTCGGCTACCACTACGCGGGCATGTTCTATAACACTGCCGTGCTCGAAGAGGCCGGCATCACCGAGATGCCGGAAAGCTGGGACGATTTCCTGGCCATGTGCGAAACGCTCAAATCGAACGGCGTCACCCCGATCGCGCTCGGCTCGAAGAACCGTTGGCCGGCGCAGTTCTGGT
Organism: Oricola indica; assembly: GCF_965227485.1. NCBI lineage: Bacteria > Pseudomonadati > Pseudomonadota > Alphaproteobacteria > Hyphomicrobiales > Ahrensiaceae > Oricola > Oricola indica. The sequence goes on along the minus strand of NZ_OZ245747.1, from coordinate 4,139,006 downwards.
TCGACTACCTGATCCTGCGTACGGCGGGACCGGACTACCGCGCCAAGCTGATGGACGGCTCCGCCTCCTATGACGACGATGAGGTCAAGAAGGCGATGGCGATGTGGAAGGAGCTCATCGACAAGGGCTACTTCGTGGACAACGCCAATGCCGACACGTGGACGGACGCCTCCGACAAGGTGGCGCGCGGCGACGCGGCGATGACGCTGATGGGCACGTGGATCACCGGCTACTGGAACGGCATCGGCCTTGAGCCCGGCGGCGATTACGATTTCTTCGAATTCCCGCAGGTTGAGACAGGCGTACCGAACGCGGTTGTCGGCCCGGTCGACGGACTGGTCATCTCGGCCAACGCCGCCAATCCGGAAGACGCGGAGAAGCTGCTCAACTTCATGATCTCCGATACGGACGTACAGGCGAAGTGGGCCGGTATCCAGGGCGCGCTCTCGGCCAACGTCAATGTCGACGACTCGGCCTATACGCCGGTCATGCAGCACGCTTTGAAGGCGGTTGCCGGAGCGGATGCCTTCGTCTTCAACTACGACCTGTCGACGCCGCCGCCGGTCGCCGAGGTCGGGCTTTCCATGTTCGCACGCTTCATGGATGATCCGTCCAAGGTGGACGACATCTTGGCCCAGGCGTCCGAGGATGCCGAAAAGGCCTTCGCAGAATAATCGACAATCCGCCCGGCCGTTTCGGCGGCCGGGCATCGTTTTTGGAGAATGCGGTCCATGGAGCGCGAAACCGGCGTCTGGCGCCTTGTCTTCCTCGCCCTGCCGCTCGGCGTTTTCACACTTCTGGTGATCTGGCCGCTGGCCAGTTCGTTCTATTATTCCTTCACCAACTGGAACGGCTTCTCGTCTGAGTACGACTATGTCGGGTTCGAGAACTTCGCCAAGCTGTGGACCGACAAGCTGTTTTTCAACGCGGCCGTGAACACGGTGATCTGGATGGTGGCGGCGATCCTGCTGCCGACACTTCTGGGGCTCGTTCTTGCGCTGTTGATCGACAGCCGCATCCCGGGCGGATCGGTGTTCAAGTCGATCTTCTATTTCCCGATCTGCCTGTCTGCTGTCGTCGTCGGCCAGATCTGGATCTGGATCTACCAGCCCGACTGGGGGCTTCTGAACACCGCCGTCAACGCGGCTGTCGGCAGCGACCTGTCGTTCGCCTGGCTGGCAAAGCCCGGCACGGCCCTCGGCTCGGTCATCGTCGCGTGGTCGTGGCAGCAGACGGGGCTTTCCATGGTCATCTACCTGGCCGGTCTGACCTCAATTTCCGAGGACCTGCTGGAAGTTTGCGAGATCGAGGGCGCCTCGATCTGGCAGCGCATCCGCATCGTCGTCATCCCGCTTCTGACGCCGGCAACCGTTGTGGTCGTCGCGCTCTCCGTCATCAATTCGCTGAAGGGCTTCGAGATCCTCTACATCATGACCGGGGGCGGGCCGTTCAACTCCTCCGACACGCTCGCCATGCACATGTACAACGAGTCCTTCAAGAAATACCTGATGGGCTACGGCAGCGCGATCTCCGTCGTGCTGTTCCTCGTGGCGCTGACGATCATCGGCATCTATTTCCGCGAACTTAAGAAAGTCGACGAGATCTATGGCTGACGTCCACGCCATCCATCCCGCCGGCAAGGAATTCAATCCGTGGCCGGCGGTCATTTTCATCGTGCTGGTGTGCCTGGCGCTGCTGTTCCTTGCGCCGACCGCAGGTGTGTTGCTGTCGTCAATCAAGACGACACGCGAGATCGCGCTCGGCGATCTGTGGTCGATCCCCGACCGGCTTTATCTCGGCAACTTCACCGAGGTCCTGCAGAACCCGGCGGTGCACCGGTACCTGCTCAACACGCTGATGGTGGCGATCCCGGCGACGTCGGTGTCGCTGGCGCTCGGCGTGCTGGCGGGCTACGTTTTCGCCAAGCTGCCGTTCCGCGGCTCCGAGGCGCTGTTCCTCGTCATCATCGCCGGCATGTTCTTTCCGCCGCAGGTAATCCTGATCCCGCTCTATCGCCTGTTCAACGCAGTCGGGCTGATCGACACGCTGTGGCCGGTGATCTTCGTGCACATCGCAATGGGTCTGCCGATCTGCACATTGCTGATGCGCAACTTCTTCGCCACCGTGCCGAACGCCCTGCGCGAGGCGGCGATCCTCGAGGGCGCCAATGAATGGCAGGTCCTCACCCGTGTCGCCCTGCCGCTGAGCCTGCCGGCGCTCGCCGTGCTGGCAACACTGCAATTCACCTGGATCTGGAACGACTTCCTGTGGCCGCTGATCTTCACCCAGTCCGACGAAAAGCGCACCATCATGCTCGGGCTTGTCAATCTGAAGGGCCAGTACTCTGTCGCCTGGGGCGTGCAAGGCGCATTGTCGCTGATCGCCAGTCTGCCGACGCTGATCGTCTTCCTCTTCTTCCAACGCTACTTCATCAAGGGCATGACCATGGGCGCGGTTAAAGGATAGAAAATGGCTCGTCTGACAATCGAAAACATCACCAAGTCCTTCGGCAGTGTCCAGGTCATCAACGGCGTCAATCTCGACATCGCGCACCGTGAGTTCGTTGTCTTTGTCGGGCCGTCCGGTTGCGGCAAGTCCACCATGCTGCGCATGATCGCCGGGCTGGAAACCGTCAGTGGCGGCCAGATAAGGATCGGTGACCGCGACATCACCAATGTCGCGCCGTCAAAGCGCGAGATCGCAATGGTGTTCCAGTCCTATGCGCTGTTTCCGCACCTGACGGTGGCCGAGAATATCGGTTTCGGCCTGCGGCTGGCGAAGGTCTCGCGCGAGGAGATCGACCGTCGCGTCGCCGATGTCGCCAAGACCCTGCAGTTGGAGATGCTTCTGGAGCGCAAGCCGCGGCAATTGTCCGGCGGGCAACGTCAGCGCGTCGCCATCGGCCGTTCGATCATCCGCAATCCAAAGGTCTTTCTGTTCGATGAGCCGTTGTCGAACCTCGATGCCGCGCTGCGCGTGCAGATGCGCCTCGAAATCGCTCGTCTGCACCAGCGCCTCGACGCGACCATGGTCTATGTCACCCATGACCAGACCGAGGCGATGACGCTCGCCGACCGCATCGTCGTCTTCAATGCCGGACGCATCGAGCAGGTCGGCACGCCGATCGAGCTTTACGAAAAGCCGGCCAACACCTTCGTCGCCGGCTTCATCGGCGCGCCGTCGATGAACTTCATCGAGGCGAATATCGACACGAGCCGCGGCGCGCCGGCTGCCGCCTTCGGCCCGGCCATGCTGCCGATTGAGGCGGCGAGGCTGCCCGAGGGTCCGATCCGCCTTGGCGTGCGTCCGGAACATATTTCGATCGCCAGCGACGGCGAGGCCGACTTTAGCGGCACCGTCGAGATCGTCGAGAAGCTGGGGGCGGAATCGCTCGTTTACGTGCAGACCGGTTTCACGCCGGAGCCGGTCACAATGCGTGCGCCGCCGCACTTGCAGGTGAGCCCCGGCGACACGCTGCCGCTCATACTGGACCGCGCCCGCATTCACCGCTTCTCCGCCGACGGCGCCGCCTTCTGAGTTCCTGGCGACCGGGAGCGACCAGTCTGCTTCTTTGCGCCGGTCGTCGTTTACGATCTTCAGCAGCCCAAGCGGTTCAGGCGTTCTCGCTTAAGTCATTGATCTGGAAAGGGCCATGGCTTCGGCTGACAGTGGAAATCGAACGACTGCAGCAAACCCGTGCAGAGAGATCATCCGTCCTCGATGAGACTGTAGCCGAGACCGTGGACCGTGATGATTTGTGCGCTGCTGCCCCGCAGCCGGCGGCGCAAGCGCGAAATCAGGACATCGATGGTGCGATCTCCGTAAAACCACTCCCGCCCGCAGATGGCAATGCTGATCTGCATCCGGTTGCATGGACGGCCGAGTTCCCGGATCAGGCATACAAGCAGCCGTGTCTCGGCCGGCGACAGTGTTTCCGTCCTCCCGGCAACGCTGAGCCGACGCGACCGCGCGTCGAGATGCAGCGAATCACTGACGCTGAACTGCGTTTGCTCGCGGGACTTATGGCGTGCCGCCCGGCAGGCTTTGATGCGCGCGCTCAGAATGACGGGTTCGACCGGCTTGCAGACGTAGTCCATTGCCCCCATGCCGAGGCCGAGGACCTGGTCGTTGGGTGAGTTGAGGCTCGACAAGACAATGAAGGGAGCCTTGTTCTCATCCCGTATCTGCGGGGCGAGAAGCAACCCGTCCGTGTCCGGAAGGCGCCGGTCGAGGAGCACCAGGTCGAAGTCTTTCTCGGTGAGCGCCTTGGAGGCGGATTCACCATCGGGAGCGTAGCTGAAGCGGTGACCGAGTTGGTCGACGATATCCTCGACCATAAGCTGTGCCAGAACGTCGTCATCTACGAGGAGGATGTCGGCTTTGTCGGTCATTCCGGGTCTTTCACAATGGAGTCCAGCGAACCTGGCGCCAAGCTGTGGTGCAACACCTGCGTCCGTGCCGCTTCGAGCGCGGAGGCGTCCGGCGCCTCGGCTTCGTATGCATCTTCGAGTGCGCGCAGCGCCTCCGCCAACTCGGTCAGGCCGAATATCTTGGCGCCGTTCGCCAGCTTGTGCGCCCGGCTTGCGATCGTCGGGTCTTTCGCGGCGGACGTCTCCAGAGAGAGCATTTCCCTCAACTCCGACCAGTTTTCGGTAAAGGCTTCGGCCATGCGCCGTTGCGCGGAGAGGGACAGGCCGTCGAGCAGGGCCGTGCCCACCGGCGGCCGTGTGGGGATCTGGATCGCATGCGCCAGAGCGACCGCGTCGAGCGGTTTTTCGAGGACGGCCGTAAACATCTCCGCCTCCTCGGGCCGGTCGCGGACCACGCCGACATTGGCGCTCAACAACAGCACCGGTTTTCCACGTAACGCAGGGTCTGCTCGCAGCGACCGCGCGAAATCGCTCCCCGTGCCGTCCGACAGACGATAGTCGACGATGAAGTAGTCATAGGCGTCGGGATGGGCCGCACAGAGCGCTCTTGCCTGGGCGAGATCGCCCGCATGATCGACCGAGAGGCCAAGGCGCTCGAGCATGGCGCCGGTCACGAGGCCGCTGATCGGGTCGTCATCCACGACAAGACAGCTGGCATCGTACTGCCCGCCATGGTCGCGTGGCATGGAAGGCTGCGGAGCGGCTTCGGCAGGAACCAGCGGCAGCCGGACCTCGACCGACGCGCCGGCCGATGTATCGCGTACCATGATCTGTCCGCCAAGTGCGTGGGTCATTCGCTGCGCAATGGCGAGCCCGAGCCCCGAACCTTCGCGCCCGGTGGCACGCGGCCGGAGTTCGGCCACGCCCTGCGCCAGCATCTCGCGGATTTCCGCGGGCAGGCCGGGCCCGTGGTCATCAATGCGGAAGCGCAGCGTGTCGGCATCGGTGCGCAGGCTGACCGTCACGCCCCGGCCGTCGTCATGTCTGAGCGCGTTTCGGACCAGGTTTCCCAGAACCTGTTGGGTCATCGACCAGTCGAGCAGGACTTCCCCCGTGACCTCCTCGGGCACCATGTCGAGCCGAAGCGGGACGCCCTGCTGCCGGGCGAGGATTTCCTGCATACGGACGCAATTCGCGAGCGCGTCTCCAATGGCGATAGGCTCTGGCCTCGGTTGCGGCGATTGATGCTCGAAACGCGAGAAGCTGAGCACGTTTTCAAGTGTCGCATTGAGGCCGCGGGCCGAGACGCCTATGAGTTCGACAAGCCGTTCCGCCTCTGCCGGATCGGCCCCCTCCAGAAGATCGGCGGCTCCGAGCACGCAGTGAAGCGGGCCACGGATCTCGTGGCTCATCGCGGCGAGAAAGAGCGACATGGTATTTTCGGCATCGCGTGCGCGTTCGACCGCGCGAAGGTGCTCGGTCACGTCGTGCAGCAGGATGATCTGCCAGCGGTCCAGCTTGTATACGGTATCCTCGACGCCTCGGACACGGATGTCGAAACAGCGGCTGCCGTCTTCGGTCTGCAGCCAGACCGCGCTCCGGCGTTCGCTGGGGATGGCAAAAATCTCGTCGATCACCGCCTGGAGTTCGCTGCGATGCGGCTGGAGCGCGAGGCGGTAGGTGAGGCCACCGGCCTCGGACAGGCCAAGAAACGACTGCAGCGCCGCCTGATTGGCGTTCACGAGCTGACCGTCTTCGTCGGCAATGAAGACCGGGCCGCGCAGGCTCTCGATGACCCCGAAATACTGATCGCGCTCGCGGGTGAGGCGGCGAACACTGTCGCCGAGCGCGGCATCCTTCGCGCCGGTCATAGCCCAGGGGGCGAGCATGGCCTGGTCCGCCTCGTCGAAGAAGTCTTCGAGCCGGTCCGCGAGGGAGGGCTGGTCCGCCAGGCCGTCGCCGGACGATCCGTCTTCGGCGCGCAGCAATGGTCCAAGATGATCGAGATAGACACGGCGGTAGAGCCTGAACAGCCCATGATTCAGCTCGAGCGGGACACCCGAATCGTGGTGCCGCCAAGCGATTTCCCGCAGGGCGTCGAACCGCTCGTCGCTTCGGTAGTTGTGCCGCCCGTCGAGGCGGCCATGGCGCAACGGGTCGGACAAATACGCCACGATGCAATCGTTGAGGCGCTCCGTCGCTTCCGTCCATGCCGCCCGCATGGAACTTGTCTGGTCGGTGAAGCCTGTTTCCAGCGCGAGCCGCACCGTTTCCTTCACCAGCGCATCGCTCTCGCGGCGCAGTGTTTCGGACAAGCGGTCAGGGGACAAGGGCATCGTCATCTCGCTGGCGTTGGGGATGCTGGCGCTTCCATCAGTATATCGAGTCGTTGGCAAGGCGCATGCCCCAATCGCGCTGTGTTTACATGCCGTTTACATCTGTTCACAGGCTGTCAGCCTCTTATCGCGCTGTTGGTGCTACGCCATGCATGGCCGATGACTCCCAGTCGGCCAGACCGGAGGCACAGACCATGACTTTGAACCGTAGATCGCTAATGAAGATCGGGGGCGGCCTCGCCCTTTTGGGCGGCGTCGGATTTCTCGTGTTGACGTCTCCCTGGACCTGGTCGGCCGTCCATCCCGCCCGCGATCTCCCCGCGGTGGAGGGCGCCGACCTCGCAAACGGACGCTCCGTCTTCGTCGCTTCGGATTGTGCCACCTGCCATGCCACGCCCGGACAGGAGGAGGATACGATCCTGGGGGGCGGTAAGACGCTCGACACGCAGTTCGGCTTGTTCCACATGCCGAATATCTCACCGGACAAGGAACACGGAATCGGCGACTGGACGCTGGCGGAGTTCGACCGCGCGCTGCGCCAGGGTGTCGGGCCGGACGGCCTGTTGCCGGATGGGCAGAACCTCTATCCCGCGTTCCCCTACACGTCCTACCAGCGGCTGACCGGCGAAGACGTCCGCGACCTCTATGCCTACATGATGACATTGTCGCCCGAAGCCGACGAGGTGCCCGAGCACGAGTTGAAGTTCCCCTTCAATATCCGCCGCGGCGTCGGCGTCTGGCGGCTCGCCTTTCTCGACGGCAAGCCGTTCGAGCCCGGTCCGGTCCCGGAAGGGGTGGACGAGGCGACCTACCATGAGGGCGCGTATCTGGTCGAAGGCGCGGGCCACTGTGCCGAATGCCATTCGCCGCGCGGCTTCATGGGGAACGTGATCGCATCGAAGCGCTATGGCGGCGGACCGAATACCGACGGCACCGGCTATTTCCCCAACATCACGCCTGACGAGACCGGAATCGGTTTCTGGTCCGCGGCGTCGATCGCGAACTATCTGCACACGGGTGTGAACCCGATCGGGCGGACTGCCGATGGGGACATGGCGGAAGTCATCGAGAATACGTCGCGGTTGCCCTTCGAAGACGTGCAAGCCATGGCGCTCTATCTCAAGCACGTCCCCGCCGTGGACAAGCCCGCGCCCGGGATGCCTGAGCCGAACTATACCGCCGAGCTGGTGATGCTCGATAACGTCATCGCGGCGGCACCCGACCTGCCGACTTCGCCCGCCTCGGACATTGCCCAGGGGGCGCAGGCCACCGTGATCGGCACCAAGGATGTCTGGCTTGACGCGGCCGACGTTGACGGCGGCTCTGAAGAGGACGGAAAGCTTCTCGGCGGCGCGCTCGCCACGGTCGCAGCCCGTGATGGGGACAAGGCCGAACTGCGGCTGAAGGGCTGGCAGATGACCGACGCTCCGTCTGTGGTCTATCAGGCGAAGGGCCAGAGGGTCATGACGGCGGTTCTCTCGGATGCGGCGATCGAGGCCGTCCAGCGTGGCGAGCCCGAGACCGATGCCGATACGGGCCAGTCCTGGGTCCCGGTCGAAGTCACGCTCTGGTCGGATGCAACCGATCTGAACGCCGATCGTGATGCGGTGTGGGACTACAGCCAGGACACGTACCAGAAGGCTTGTTCCGCGTGTCACGTCCTGCCGCAGAAGACCCACTTCACGGCGAACCAGTGGATCGGCACGATGAAGGCGATGCGCCGCTTCACGTCCTTCACCGATGATCAGTATCGCCTGATCCTGGCCTATGTGCAGAACCATTCGAAGGATCTCAACACGAGTGACGGAGCGGTCGAATGAACGCCGCCCTGAATTTCGCACCCGTGGCGGATCGCGAGGCTGACCCTGATCTCGCATTGGTCGCGGACTGGCTCGCCCTCCAGTTTCTGACCGCGCCCGATGCGGCACGCATCGGGGCAGGGCGCTCGACCGAGGGTCAGGCCGCGCTCCGGCAGATCGGGGTTCTTCTTGATCGCCGGGACGCAGCCGAAGCGCTCTGCCACAAGCTTGCGAACGGCAGCGCGCCCGAAGTGACCGTCGCGCTCCAGCGCCGGTACACAGCGCTTTTCGAAGGCATTTTCCGGCAGCGCGGCCTGCCGCCCTATGCCAGTGTCTGGGACGGAACGGGCCGGCTCTACGGGCCCGCAGTCGGCCGGATGCAGGAGCTTCTTCGCGAGCTGGACCTGCATCTTGACCAGACGTGTTGCGAACCGCCTGACCATATTGCCATCCAGCTTGCCGCATTGGCCGAGGCCCTGCGGCAGGGCCGGACCGAGCTGGTTCCCGCTCTGCTTGACGAGCTGCGCTGGGTGGCCCGGTTCGCGGCGTCCCTCACCGCGGCGGATGGCAACGGCTACTACGGGGCCGTTGCGCAATTGCTGAACGCCTTCGTCGAGAAGGCAGAACAGAATTAATCGAGCGAGGCGGGCCCGGACCGGGCTCTTGCTTCGGTTTCGATCTGAAAGGACAGGCTATGACCAATAACTCCTATAAAACACTGGACGGTCCGATGCTTTCCAAGCGGAGCTTTCTCAAGGGATCTGCCGCCGCGCTTGGCCTTGCCGGCCTGCCGCTCTTTGCACGCGGCGCTGCCGCGCAGAGCGGGACGCAGGGTGTGCTCTCCGGCTGCCACTGGGGGGTGTTCTACGGGATGGTCGAGGACGGCCGCGCGGTGGAGTTCAAGCCGTGGGAGGAAGACCCTCATCCGTCGCCGCAGCTTCCCGGCGTGATGGACTCGCTCTATTCGGAATCGCGCATCCGCTACCCCATGGTGCGGCGCGCCTGGCTCGAACAGGGTCCCGGCGCCGATCCGGATGGCCGCGGCTCGGGCGATTTCGTCAGGGTGAGCTGGGAGAAGGCAATCGAACTCGTCGCGAACGAGATCGTGCGGGTGCGTGAGACCTACGGACAACAGGCGCTTTATGCCGGGTCCTACGGCTGGAAGAGCCCCGGCAAGATCCACAATTGCCAGACCCTGCTGCGCCGGATGCTGAACCTCACCGGCAGCTACACCAACAGCTCCGGCGACTATTCCACCGGCGCGGCGCAGGTGATCCTGCCCTATGTCTCGGGCTCGCTCGAGGTCTACGAGCAGTGCACGACCTGGAACAATCTCGCGGAAAACTGCGAGCTGATGGTGTTCTGGGGCTGCAATCCGCTCAACAATTCGCAGATTTCCTGGCAGGTCGCCGATCATGGCGCCTGGCCCGGTATCGCGCGCATGAAGGAAGCCGGCACGCCGGTCCTCTGCATCGACCCGGTCCGCACCGAAACCTGCGAGGCGCTGAACGGAGAGTGGATCGCGCCGCGTCCCCAGACCGATGTCGCGATGATGCTGGGCATCGCCCACACGCTCTATGAAGAGGGGCTCCACGACCAAGCGTTTCTCGACCGCTACACGGCGGGCTTCGACAAATTCCTGCCCTACCTTCTCGGCCAGAGCGACGGTACGCCCAAGACGGCGGACTGGGCGGCCGAGATCTGCGGCCTTCCGGCGGACACGCTGCGCGATCTGGCACGGCGTTTCGCCAGCAAGCGCACGATGCTCGCGCTCGGCTATTCGACACAGCGCCAGCACCATGGCGAGCAGGTCCACTGGATGCTGATCACGCTGGCCGCGATGCTGGGGCAGATCGGCCTGCCGGGTGGCGGCTACGGGCTGAGCTACCACTATTCCTCGGGCGGCTCGCCCACCCATACCACGCCGATCCTGAAGGCCGTCGACGATGCCTCGGGGCAGACGACCGAGGGCGCGGCATGGCTGGCGGGGGGCGGCGCGGTCTCGATCCCCGTCTCGCGCTTCGTCGAGACGCTGCTCAACCCCGGCAAGACGATGCAGTTCAACGGGCACGAGATCGAGCTGCCGCTCATCAAGATGGCCTATTGGGTTGGCGGCAACCCCTTCTCGCACCAGCAGGACCGCAACGAGATGCTGCGTGCCTGGCGCGAGCTGGACACCTTCATCGTGCATGATGTGCAATGGACCGCCTCGGCGCGCCATGCCGATATCGTGCTGCCCGCGATAACCTCCTATGAGCGCAACGACATCGAGCAGGTCGGTGACTACGCCCTCAGCCACATCGTTCCGATGAAGAAGATCGTGGAGCCCGTCTTCGAGGCGCGCAGCGATTTCGACATCTTCGCCGACATCGCCGAAAAGCTCGGCCAGGGCTATGCCTACACCCAGGGCCTGACCGAAATGGACTGGGTCCGCAAGATCTACGAGGCGGCCAAGATTGAATCCCGCGCCAAGGGCATGGAGATGCCGGTCTTCGATGTCTTCTGGGACAGCAACAAGCCGCTCGCCTTCCCCGTGACGGAGGCTCAGGAGGACTTTGTCCGCCATGCCGACTTCCGTGAAGATCCGTTGCTGAATGCGCTCGGCACGGCGTCGGGCAAGTTCGAGCTCTACTCCGTGGCCATCGAGAGATACGGCTATGACGATTGTCCGCCGCATGCGACCTGGATGGAGCCGATCGAACGCCTTGGCGGTCCGACCACGAAGTACCCGCTGCACCTGGCGGCCAACCATCCGCAGATGCGGCTCCACTCGCAGCTCTGCGGCACCGTCAACCGCGAAACCTATCAGATCGCGGAGCGCGAGCCATGCTGGATGAACCCCGCGGATGCGGAGCAGCGCGGCCTGTCCGATGGTGACGTGGTGCGGGTTTTCAACGACCGCGGCCAAATGCTTGCCGGCCTGAAGATCACCGACGAGATCATGCCAGGTGTCGTTCGCATCAACGAGGGCGGCTGGTTCGATCCGGAGAATCCGCGCGAGATCGGCAGTCTCTGTGTCTATGGTGACGTCAACATCCTGACGACTGGTGTCGCCACCTCGAAACTGGCGCAGGGAAATTGCGGTCATACCGGCGTGGCAGAAGTTGAGCTCTTCGAAGGCCCGCTGCCGGAGGTGACGGTCTTCAGCCAGCCGTCGGCCTGACCATACGTGCCATGACCAGGCTTCCGGGCCGCCACCCCGCAGGTGGGACGGGCGGCCCCGAGGCGGGGGCCGGGCGTTGCAGCAGGGGAAACGATCGTGAAACTTGGCTATGTGATGATGGAAGGGCGCGGTGCCGCAGGTCTGATCCTGGGGGGCGTCGCAGACCGGTTGCGCAATGAAGGGATCCGGCCCTCGGGCGTTGTTCAGGCAGCCCCTGTCGGACCCGGTCAACATCCCTGCGAGACCGCCCTGCGCGTCCTGCCGGACGGTCCGCTCCTTGTCATAAACCAGAACCTGGGTCCCGGCTCGCGCGGGTGCAGGCTGGATGCGGGCGCACTCGAACAGGCGGTCGCCGAGGTTTTGGCGCGTTTCGCCGGTGCCGATGTCCTGATCATCAACAAGTTCGGCAAGCAGGAAGCCGCCGGGCGCGGCTTCTGCAGCCTGATTGTCGAAGCGCTCGATCGGGATATTCCCGTGGTTGTCGGCGTGAACGGACTGAACCTTCCGGACTTCCTGGCCTTCGCCGGCGGTTTGGCGGAGCAGCTTCTCCCGCAGGAGTCCGGTATCATCCGATGGCTCCGGGAGGATCATATGGCATTGGTCAGTTCGGGCTGATCCCTCCTGGCAGCCCCTTCTCTTGCAGGGTTTCGCGGAACCTTAGCCGCGGTCCGCCAGCAACCAGAGCCAGACTCAGGATCACGAGCTTGCGATTTGAGGGCAGCTTAGGGCCAGAAGCGGACTATTCGCTGTAATATCCGCACCTGAACTCATTGTAGTTGGGATGTAATTGCGCGGCGGCGCCGGGCATCTGGGATCGCGTCCCCGTCCACACATGCCTTGGGCAAGCAATCGACGGATTTCGCTCGATTCAGGCGCGGTTTGCTGGCCTCAAACCGGCATCAGTGAATTCTTACGAGATAGATTTGCCACGCTCACTCCAGCCGCTCAGTCGAGCTCGTCTTGTGCGGTCGCCGTAATCAGCGTCTGGACGAGTGCGATTGCGGCGGAGATCGGTTGCAGGTGGCTTTTCGATTCAGAGCCGACGAGAAGGGTCGTCTCCGCATGCCGCGCCAGCGGACTTTCCGCGGTGTCGGTGATTGTCAGGATACGGCGACCAACGACGTCGGCATCCATCACGACTTCCACAACGGGCACCGAATAGGGTGGAAACGCGATCGCGACCAGCAGGTCCTCACGCGATATCGTCGCGATCTGGGGCCCGGCCATCCCGCCTGAAAAGTCGAGCATCGAGCAGGCCCGTTCGGCGCGCAGCAGGCCATAATGAAGGTACTCCGCGATCGGGCTCGAGCGCCGTAGCCCGGCGATATAGACATGCCGGGCGGATCTCATCATCCGGATCGCCGTGGCGAGGTCGCCCAGGTCGCAGGTTTCCGACAAATGCTTGAGCGCCTCCATATGCGCGGCGACGGAGGCGTCGAGCAGCGCCTTCGCATCGGGTGGCGGCATGTTCGCGCTGTCCTCCAGCACCTGTCCGCGCACGCCGGCCTGCCCTTCGATCAGGCGCTGGCGAAAGACCCGCTGAAACTCCGAAAAACCCTTGTAGCCGAATTCCTTGGCGAAGCGGATCAGGGTCGAGGGCTGGATCTCCAGCTCGTCGGCGATCACCTGGGTCGTGTTGAGGGCAAAGCTGTTCGGTTCCTCCAGCGAGGCGCGCGCGATGCGCTGAAGATGCGGGCTCAGCGTCGGGAAACGGTCCCGGACCCGCTGGCGCAATCCGTCGAATGTCTCGGGCGCCGCAGGCCCGTTCGCGAAACTTTTTTCGTTCATTCCGAGTGGTATAGCACGCATTCGATGTTTGTGAATGAATTTTTCATTGACACGGATTGAATAAATTTTCACACTAATTGATACGGCGTTCAATTGGCCCGCGGGAGGGGTGTCGCGCCGGTTATGGCCCGCCAGAGGCGGGTCTGCTCAAGGGAGGAAATCGATGTCCAATAAGAAATTCTCAAGGCGAGGCCTGCTGACCGGCGCGACAGCGGCTGTCGGCGGAGTCGCCGCGTTTGCGGGTCCGTGGAAACACAATCGCGCCTATGCACAGGCGTCCGACAAGCCGATCAGGATCGGCATCACGTCCGATGCAAGCGGCCAGTATGCCAACTCCGGCGCATCCGACCGGCGCGGCATGCTGATGGCCATCGACGAGGCCAACGCCAAGGGCGGCGTGCTCGGTCGCAAGATCGAGTTCCAGCATCTCGACACCGAGACCACCGCCGCGACGGGAAGCCGCGTCGCCGAGCGATTGATCACCCGCGAGGAGTGCGGTTTCCTTGTCGGAGCGGTCAGCTCCGGCGTCGCCAACGCGATCAGCCAGGTGGCTCAGCGCTACGGCGTGATCTACCTGAACACCAACTCGTCCTCGCCCACCGAAAGCGGGCAGAATTGCCATCGCGTCAAGTTCGTCTGGGACGGCAACGGCACCAACTTCGCCAAGGCGGCGGTCAAGAACTCCATCGACGCCTACGGCAAGAAGTGGATGCTGCTCACCAATGACTATGGCTGGGGCCATGACACCGCAGCCGCGACGAAGAAGCTGCTGGATCAGTATGGCGGCGAGGTGGTCGAGGAGATTCTGGTGCCGCAGGGGACCCGCGATTTCAGCGCCGCGCTCCTGAAAATCCAGCAAGCCAATCCCGACGTGGTCGCTGCGGCTGTCGGCGGCGACGACCAGGTTGCCATGCGCCAGCAGGTCGCCCAGCTCGGGATGGGCTCCAAGCCTGCCTGGATCAATAACCAGCAGGACTGGCCGGACGTCTACGGCCTGCCGGTGGACAATCTTTTCGGTGTCTTCGGCACGACCTGGTATTACGGGCTCGATCTGCCCGGCGTGAAGGAGTTCGTCGAGCGCTACCAGGCAGCCTATCCGGATACGGCGATGCGGGTTCCGGGCAATGTCTTCTACAACGGCTATATGGCGACCCGCGAACTGCTCGCCGCCATCGAGAGGGCCGACAGCACCAACAATATCGCGGTCATCAAGCAGCTTGAGGGGCACAAGATGTCCGCCGAGAGCCGCATGCAGCATCACGATGCCTGGATCGACCCCGATACGCACCAGGTGCAGCAGACGGTCTATCTGGCGACCGCGAACACCGAGATGGGCGACAACAAGGACGACATGTTCAAGGTCCTCACCCAGTCTGCCCCGGAGGAGGTGCGCGACGAGGGTGCTGCCGCTGCCTGCAAGCTGGAAAGCTACGACGAGACGCCAAGCTTCGACGCCTGACGCTTGATGAAGAAAGGTGGGCCGGCCCCTCCCGGGGCCGGTCGCGGCAACCCGACCACCGCTCTCCGGAGCGCCTGGGAATAACGCATGTACAGTCTGATACCCCATATCGTGAACGGGCTGACGCTCGGATTGCTCTTTGCGCTGATCGCGCTCGGATTCACGCTGATCGTCGGCGTCATGGAGGTCATCAACCTCGCCCATGGGGCCTTTTTCGCGCTTGGCGCATATTTCGCTCTCGCCACGATTGGCGGAAGCTGGTTTGCAGGCACGGAGTTCGGCGTCTGGTGGAGCAGCCTGTCGCCGGGCGCGCGATATGCCTCGGGGCTGATCTTCGGCCCTCTTTGCGCCGCCGGGGCAGGAATGATCCTTGAACTGTGTCTGCGCCCGACCTACGGCAAGGCGCCGCTCTACGGCCTGCTGCTGACCTTCGGTGCGGCGCTGGTGATCGAGGAACTCATCCGCCTCGTCTGGGGAACCGGGGAACAGAGCCTGTCGGTGCCGCAGGCGATCAACGGTGCCTTCCTGATGGGCGGGCTGATCTTCTCGAAATACAAGTTCTACGCAGCCGCATTTTCCATTCTGGCGATTTTTCTCGTCTGGCTGTTCCTGGAGAAGACGCCCTATGGCGCGATCATCAAGGCCGGCAGCCACGACAGCGAGATGGTCCGGGCCCTGGGCTTTGATCTGGGCAAGCTGCGTTTGGCCGTTTTCGCCTTCGGCGCGGCTCTTGCGGGCCTCGCGGGCGTCATCATGGCGCCGATCTGGGGGCTGCGGCCGCATATCGGCATCGATGTCGTGATTCCCGCCTTTCTCATCATCGTCGTCGGCGGCGTCGGCAGCTTCTGGGGCGCGGTCGCCGCCGCCATGCTCGTCGGCCTCGCCGTCGGCATCACCGGCGCCTACGCGGCGGCCTGGTCGATGCTGTCCATGTACATTCTGCTGATCCTCGTGGTCGGCTTCCGCGCCCGCGGCCTTTTCGGCCGCAAGAGCGCCCTGGAGAACTGATGATCTCGCTGTCGGATATTCCCGCCCGTGGCGGATCGCCCTTCACGCCGCCGATGATCGTGTTCCTGCTGGCGCTCGCCACCGCGCCGTTCTGGCTCGAGGCCGTGGGGCTCTACAGCTATCTCGGCATCGAGATCACCATCTGGATTCTCTATGCGATGGGGTTCAACCTGCTGTTCGGCTATGCCGGACTGCACTCGTTCGGACACGGCGCCTATCTCGGTGTTGGGGCTTACGCCTTCGGTCTGTTTCAACATCATGTCGGGGTCAGCCTGTGGGGGGGGCTGCTGGCTGCCGTGCTCGCGGCGACGATCGCGGGCGCGGCGGTTGCCCTGTTCGTCGCTCACCGTCGCGGCATCTATTTCGCGCTGCTGACGATCGCCTTCGGGCAGGTCTTCTGGTTCTGTGCGATCAAGCTGCGCTGGCTCACCGGGGGCGAGGACGGGCTTCTGGGCATTCCGCGGCCAGACCTCGTCATCGGCCCGCTGCGGGTGAGCCTGCAGGAAAACACGTCGCTGCACTGGTTCTCAGCCGCGATACTGGGGCTGGCAATGCTGGGGCTGTGGCGGCTGGTCAACGCGCCTTTCGGCCGCGTCCTCCAGGCGATCCGCCAGAACGAGATGCGCGCGCGCTTTGCCGGCTACGATGTCTGGCGCATCAAGTGGCTGGTCTTCACGCTTTCCGCCTCGGTGGCGGGTCTCGCCGGCGGTCTTTTCGCCATGGCGCAGGAAAGCGCCTATCCCGACGTCATGAGCCTGCACCAGTCCGGCCTGATCGTGATGATGATCCTGGTTGGCGGCGGTTTGGTAAGCTTCTGGGGGCCGGTGCTCGGTGTACTGGTCTATTTCATCGCGCGCGACATTATCGGCGGCATCACAGAAACCTGGCTGCTCTGGTTCGGGCTGATGTTCGTCGTCATGGTGATGGTGCGGCCGGAAGGGGCGGCGGGTCTCGCCCATGTCGTCCGCGCCCGGTTCGCCCGCGCGCCGGTGAAGGCGCCGGTGTCCACGCCCGCCGAGAGGAGCGCCTGAGATGCCGTTGTTCGAGGCGCGCAACATCCAGAAACGCTTCGGCGCGCGGGTCGTGCTGGAGAATGTCTCGCTCAGCGTCGAGCAAGGCGCGGTGCACGGCATCATGGGGCCAAACGGCGCCGGCAAGACCACCTGCTTTAATGTCCTGACCGGCCACTACGCTCCGGACGGCGGCACGATCCGTTTCGCCGGGCGAGATATCGCCGGGATGAAGCCGCACCGCATCGCGCGGCTCGGCGTCTCCCGGTCGTTCCAGATCATGAACCTCTTCGACGACACGGTGGTGATCGAGAACGTCATGCTGGCTCTGCCGGAGTTCCGAGCGATGACCTTCAGCCCGTCGCGCAACGTCTTCATCGACCGCACGCTGACCGACGCCGCGCTGGAGATCCTGGCGCAGGTCGATCTCGCCGAAAAGGCGTGGGACAAGGCGGCGTCGCTCTCCTACGGCCAGCGCCGGGCGCTCGAAATCGCGGTGGCTCTGGCGGCGCGTCCGAAGATCGTCTTTCTCGACGAGCCCACCTCGGGCCTTGGCGCAGAGGCCACGCGCGCACTGGCGCAGCTCGTCCGGCGCCTGCGCGAGAGCTACACGATCGTCATGATCGAGCACGACATGCGCTTCCTGTTCGAACTGGCCGACCGCATCTCGGTCATTCATTGGGGACAGGTGATCGCCGAGGACACGCCGGCCGAACTGATGGCCAATAAGTGGGTCGCCCGCTCAGCGCTGGGGGAACTGGCGTGATGCTCGAGATATCCGGTATCGAAACCTTCCACGGCGAGACACAGGCACTGTTCGGCCCGTCGCTGCGCGTCGGTGAGGCCGAGGTCGTCGCACTGCTTGGGCCGAATGGCGCGGGAAAGACGACGACGATCCGCTCGGTACTGGGACTGTCGCCACCGCGCGCCGGTCAGATCCGCTTCGACGGCACTGACATCACGCGGATGCCGACCCATCGCATCACGCGAATGGGCGTCGGCTGGGTGCCGGACGACCGCCGCGTTTTCCCAATGCTTTCCGGCCGACGCAACCTCGCGCTCGGCGCACGCAGGACGCGGTTTCGCGCCTGGCGGCAGGAGGAGGTGTGCGAGATATTCCCGGCGCTCGATCACCTGATGGTGCGCGACTGCGAGGCGATGTCCGGCGGCGAATTGCAGATGGTCGCGATCTCCCGCGCGCTGCTCGGCTCGCCTGGCATCGTGCTGTTCGACGAGCCGAGCCAGGGGCTCGCGCCGAAGATCGTGCAGGACGTGCTCAAGACGGTGCGCAAGATGAAGGCGGAAGGCATCGCCTCGCTGATCGTCGAACAGAACGCGCTGGCCGCGCTGGAGGTATCGGACAGGGTCTATGTCATGGATCGCGGCCGTATCGTCCACGAAGGCGACGCGCGCGAATTGCTGGACAACGCGGCTTTGCGCCGCCGGCTGATCGGGATGTGACGATGAAAGCGATGCTCGAAGTAAAGGGTCTGGAGAAGGTCTACAGAAGATCGGTTTTCGACCGCACGCCGACCTTCCGGCTGACCGCGGATTTCACCATCGCCGAACCGGGCATCGTCGGCATGATGGGGCCGAACGGTTCCGGCAAGACGACGCTGTTCGAACTCGTCACCGGCTCCAATGCGCCGACATCGGGCGAAGTCTCGGTGATGGGGCGCAACATTCACCGCGTGCGCACCGACCAGCGCGACCGGCTGGCGATTCATTATCACCAATCCTACCAGGTTCGTCATTTCCGGTCATGGACGCCGAACGCCCTGCTGGAAAATGCCGGATCGGACTACCCGATGCTGCATCTCTTCGATGAGCCGCAGTTCAACACGCAGGACGGCTATATCGGCTTCATGCTCGATTTCTTCCGCCGGCTGCGCGACGAGGGGCGGCTGGTGTTCCTGTGCGTCCACCCCAACGAGCGCTTCCATCTGGAGATCGTCGAGGAGATCTGCGAGCGCTTCATCTTCGTCCAGAAGGGCTCGGTCACGCCGCTGGCCTCGTATAACGACCTGCTGGCGCACGAGCCGGCGCGCGCCTATCTCGGCGATCTTCTGACGGAGCGGGCGGCATGAGCGCATTTCGCAAGTCGGCCTACGGCGCGTCGCACACGCTGCGCACTTCGCGGCAGGGCGGCAGCGTCTGGTTCTACGGCTACGGAACCTTCGGAGGCGCGGATGGCTGAGCCGCTGCGCGTCGCGCTGGTCGGCTGCGGGCTGATCAGCCTCTACCACCTGCGCGCCTGGAAGGCAGCGGGCGCTGAGATCGTGGCGCTGTGCGACACCGATATCGACAAGGCGAAAGCGCGCGCCGAGGAATTCGGGGTTTCGCGCGTCCATGTCGAGGCGGGCGAGATGTTCGCGCAAGGCGGGTTCGACGCCGTGGATATCGCGGCTTCGGTCGGCGCGCACGCGCCGGTTGCCCGCATCGCCGCCGATCATGGCGTCCATATCATGTGTCAGAAACCGCTGACGGAAACGGTCGCTGAAGCCGAGGCGCTGATCGACTATGTGGGCGACCGCGTCCGCTTCATGGTGCACGAGAACTACCGCTTCCGGCCGCATTACATGACCGTGCGCGACTGGATCGGCGAGGGCCGCATCGGTGCGGTCCGTCACGCGGCGATCTCCTGCCGGGGTTCGGGATTGTGCCCGCGCGACGGTGCTCCGCCCTTCCTGATCGAGCGCCAGCCATATTTGACGGGCTTTCGCCGCAACCTCGTCTTCGAGACGATGATCCACCATCTCGACGTGCTGCGCTGCCTGTGCGGACCGCTCACCGTCGTCGCGGCGCGGCTCAACCGGCTCGCCGAAGGGCTGCCGGGCGAGGACACGGCGGCAATACTGCTGTCCGGCGAGGACGGTTTCATCGCCTCCGCCGACGGCTGCCTCGTTGCGCCGGGCTATCCTCAGCTTCACGGCGATCGGCTGGAGGTCATCGGCACCAAGGGCACGATCCTGATGGAGTTGAATCGCATTCATCTCGTCGGTGCGGAGGCCGAGGCTGAGGAGGTCGACCTTCTCGGCCGCTACCAGGAATGTTTCGACACGGTGATAGCGGGGTTCGTCCGGGGACTGCGCGACGGGACGCCGTTCGAGACCGATCGCCTCGACAATCTGGAGACCCTGCGACTGATGGAAAGCGTCTATGCCGCGGCTGGAGTGGAGATAGAGCAATGAACCAGCAACCCGCGAGCCTCACGCCGCGTCTCGACCCGGAGCGGATCGCCAGGCTGTTCGACATCACGGGCATGCGCGTTTTCGTACCGGGAGGCTATGGAGCGATCGGCGAGGCAACCGCCACCGCCATGGCGGCTCACGGTGCGGTGGTGACCATTGCCGGCCCGAAGATCGACAAGGCCCGGGCGCTGGCCGACCGCATCGTCGACGCGGGCGGAAAGGCTCATGGCTTCGAACTGGATGCGCGGGACATCGGCTCTGTTCGAGACGCCACCGCCGAGGCCATTGGCGCCATGGGCGGCATCGACACGCTGGTGAATTGCGTCGGCATCCAGCGCGAGCAGCACTTGATGGACGTGACCGAGGATGTCTTCGACGAAGTCTACCAGACCAACCTGAAATCCGCGATGTTCCTCGCCCAGGAGACGGCGCGCGACCAGATCGCTCGCGGCAAGGGCGGACGGCAGATCCATATCCTGTCGGTCCGTTCGCAACTCGCGCTGCGCGGGCGCGGATATTCCGCCTACTGCTCCACCAAGGGCGGGCTCGCCATGCTCGTCAAGCAGCATGCGATGGAGCTTGCGCCGCACAACATCACCGTCAACGGTGTCGCCCCGACATTCATCCAGTCGGATCGTATCCGCATGCATCTCGACAAGCCCGAGTTCCGCGATTTCATTCTCGAACGCAATCCGCTTGGCCGCATTGGCGATCCGCTGGAAGTGTGCGGCCAGGTGATCGTGTTCGCCGCCCCGGCCGGCAGCTACATGACCGGACAGATCGTCTATATCGACGGCGGGGTCACGGCATCGCAATGACCCGATTGCGCTCATCCCGCTGGTTCGACGCCGACGATTTGCGCGGATTCGGCCACCGCTCCCGCCTGATGCAGATGGGCTATGCGCGCGAGGACTGGGAAGGCCGCCCGGTCATTGCCATCGTCAACACGTGGTCGGACATCAATCCCTGCCACGCACATTTCAAGGCGCGCGTGGAAGACGTCAAGCGCGGCGTGCTGCAGGCCGGTGGCTTCCCGATCGAACTGCCGGCGCTGTCGCTGTCGGAGAACTTCGTCAAGCCGACGACCATGCTCTATCGCAATCTCCTGGCAATGGAAGCCGAGGAACTGTTGCGGTCGCATCCCGTAGACGGCGCGGTGCTGATGGGTGGCTGCGACAAGACCGGGCCGGCGCTTTTGATGGGCGCGATCAGCATGGATCTACCGGCGATTTTCATGCCCGCCGGCCCGATGCTGCGCGGCAATCTGAAAGGCGAGGTGTTGGGCTCCGGCTCCGACACCTGGAAATACTGGGACGAGCGTCGCGCCGGACGGATCGGCCTTGCCGAATGGCAGCAGGTCGAGGCCGGCATCGCCCGGTCCTACGGACACTGCATGACCATGGGCACGGCGGCCACGATGACAGGCATCGCCGATGCGCTGGGCCTGTGCCTGACCGGTGCGTCCTCGATTCCCGCCGCTGACGCCAACCACATCCGCATGGCCGCCGCCACCGGGCGGCGTGCTGTCGAGATGGTGCGTGAGGACCTGCGTCCGTCGACAGTCCTGTCGCCTGCCTCCTTCGCCAATGCACTGCATGTCGCGATGGCGATGGGCTGTTCGACCAACGCGATCATCCATCTGATCGCATTGTCCCGGCGTGCCGGTTTTCCGTTGACCCTGGATGACTTCCACGCCGCCGGCCAGCGTGTGCCGCTTCTCGCCAACATACGGCCCTCGGGCGCGACCTATCTCATGGAGGATTTCTTCTACGCCGGAGGCCTTCGCGCCCTGATGGCGAATATGGGCTATCACATCGACCCGGCGGCGCGCACCGTTACCGGCCGGACCATGGGCGAGGCGATCGAAGGCGCGGAGACATATCTGCCCGATGTCATCCGCAGGCTTGACGATCCCGTCTCCAAAGAGCCGGCCATGGCGGTCCTGCGCGGCAATCTCGCGCCCGACGGCGCGGTGATGAAGCCTTCGGCCGCCGATCCGCGTCTGTTGAAACATCGCGGTCCTGCGGTTGTGTTCGAAAGCTATGGCGAGATGAAGCAGCGGATCGACGATCCGGCGCTTGAGATCACACCCGACCATGTGCTGATCATGCGCGGCGCCGGGCCGCAAGGCGGGCCGGGCATGCCGGAATGGGGCATGCTGCCGATCCCGAAATACCTGTTGGAACAGGGCGTGCGAGACATGCTGCGAATTTCCGATGCGCGCATGAGCGGCACCAGCTACGGCGCATGCATCCTGCATGTCGCCCCGGAAGCGCATGTCGGCGGTCCGCTCGCGCTGGTTCGAACCGGAGACACCATTTCTGTCGACACCCGCGCCGGCCGTCTCGACATGGAGGTGGACGCCGACGAACTCGACCGCCGCCGCGCCGGCTGGGTTCGGCCCCACCGCAAGTTTGGCCGGGGCTACGGATGGATCTACTCCGATCACGTTCTGCAGGCCGACCAGGGCTGCGACTTCGATTTCCTGGAAACCGGTTTCGGCGCCGCGGTGCCGGAACCCGAGATATTGTGACGCGAGGTAGGACCATGGCTGGCATGCAACCGAAGCTTCTGATCGGAGGCGAGTTTCGCGAAAGCGGAGGCGCGGCTCCAATTCCCGTCATCAATCCCTGCACCGAGGAGGTGTTGTGGGAACAGCCGGCCTGTTCGAGCGACGATGTCGCCGAAGCGCTGTCGCACGCCCGTCAGGCGCATGCGGAATGGAGCAGAGTCCATGGCTGGGAGCGGGGCCGCATCCTGCGGAAGGTGGCGGAGGAAATGAGGGGCCGCACCGACGCCATTGCCCGTGCGTTGTCCCTCGAAATCGGCAGGCCCTACAACCAGTCGGCTGGCGAGGTCGGCGCGGCGATCGAACAGATCGAGTGGTTCGCGGGCGAGGCGGAACGGCTGTTCGGCGAGACGATCCCGTCGCGCCAGGGCGGGCGGCTGATCATCGAACCGGAGCCTGTCGGCATCTGCGCCGCATTCACCGCCTGGAATTTTCCGGTCAACCTGCCTGTCCGCAAGATGGCGCCGGCGCTCGCCGCCGGTTGCGCCATCCTCGTGCGGCCCTCGGAGCAGGTTCCGATGACGTCGACGCTTATCGCCGAGGCATTCGTCGCAGGCGGCGTGCCGGCTGGTACGGTGCAACTTCTGCTCGGCCATGCGGCGGATATCACCCCCGCGATCCTCGCCGCGGACGAGGTGCGCAAGATCTCGCTCACCGGGTCGACCCGCGTCGGCAAGATTCTGATGGCCGAGGCCGCGCAGACCGTGAAACGATGCTCGATGGAACTGGGCGGCCATTCTCCTGTCGTCGTGTGCGCGGATGCAGACGTGGAGGCCGCGGCGGTGCAGTGCGCCGGTTTCAAGTTCCGAAATGCCGGCCAGGTCTGCATCGCTCCGAACCGGTTTTATGTCGAGGAAAGCGTGGCCGACCGTTTCCTGTCCACAATGAAGGCCGAAGCCGAAAAGCTCGTGCTCGGCGACAGCCAGAACGAAGAGACCTCGATGGGTCCGCTGACGCTGGCCTCGGGCCGCGAGAAGGTCGAGCGCCTGATCGCCGACGCGCAGGAAAAGGGCGCGAGACTGGTGACCGGCGGCAGGCGACCGGAAGGGCGCAACGCGGGATATTTCCTCCAGCCGACTGTTTTGGCCGGCGTGCCGGACGATGCGGATATCATGAGCGAGGAGCCCTTCGGTCCGGTCGCGCCTGTCGCGACTTTCGGTTCGTTTGACGATGCGATCGCACGCGCCAATTCCACGCCTTACGGCCTCGCAGCCTATGCCTTTACCTCCAGCCAGGCGAAGGCCGCGGCGCTTTCGCGCGGCCTCCATGCGGGCATGGTCGGGATCAACACCTTCATGATCGCGCATGCCGAGGCGCCGTTCGGTGGCGTCGATCACTCCGGGATGGGCCGGGAAGGGGGGCGCGAGGCGATCCGCGACTATCAGAATACGAAGCTCAGCCACATGATGGCGGTCTGACATGGCGCCCGTGAACCCTGTTCGTCGCGTCTGGGCGGAGGGGCGCGCGGCCGTCAACGGCTGGATCGCGGTCCCGTCGGTGCTCAATGTCGAGGCGATGGCCAAGGCGCGCTGGGACGCGCTGACGGTCGACATGCAGCACGGCACGGCGGACTATGCCGATCTACTTTCAATTCTGCCGGTGATCGAGAAATCGGGTGCCGCGCCGATCGTTCGGGTGCCATGGCTGGACGAGGCCGCGATCATGCGTTCGCTGGATGCCGGCGCGCTCGGGATCATCGCGCCGATGATCGAAACGCGCGAGGACGCCGAACGCCTTGTATCCGCATGCCGCTATCCTCCCGACGGCGCGCGCAGTTTCGGCCCGGTGCGAGCGCGCTTCGCATGGGGCGACGATTATGCGCGTATCGCCAAGGAGGAAGTCCTCGTCTTCGCGATGATCGAAACGAAGGCCGCTGTCGCCAATCTCGATGCGATCCTGTCGGTGCCGGGGTTGTCGGGCATATATATCGGCCCAGCCGATCTCTCGCTCTCGCACGGCTTTTCGCCGGGCTTCGACCGGGAAGAGCCTGAGATGCAAACCTTGATCGCCGATATCCGAAAACGGTCGGCAACCGCGGGTCTCCGGTGCTGTCTCCATTGCGGCTCGCCCGCCTATGCGGCACGCGCTGCCGCCGACGGAATGGACCTGGTCACCATCGGTTCCGACGCCCGCTTCGTCGAAGCCGGCGCTGCGGCCGCAGTCAAAGGGTTCAGAGACGGCGCCGGTAACAAGACATAAGCCTCTGTTGTGAAACGGCATTCGTTCGAGACGCGGTTCAGTTGGCCTGGTGCCGCATCCCGTCGCGCGGGGTCAGCTATTGTCGGAGAGAAGCTTCCCGAATTCTTTTTTGCGAATCTCCATCCCTGCGAGGCGGCACAAATGCCAGGCCAGCACCTGGTTGCTGGAAAGGGCCGGTCTTCCCGTGCGGTCCTCGATCTCCTCGATGATGTCGAGAGTGCGCAGATTCGTACATGAGATGAAGATCGCTTCCGCAGCCGGATCGTCCATGAGGCTCACCGCCGCCTCAAGGATCGATGCAGGCGTAATGCGCGCGACAAGTGCCTCCTCGCTCGTTTCGAAGGAGCCGAAAAGAGGCGTGTCTATCCCGTTCTCAGCCAGCACCGCGCGCATCCTGGACGAAACGCTCCCGACATAGGGCGATAGGAATGCGAGGCGGGATACGCCCAATTCCCCGCATGCGGCGATCAAGGCCGAAACCGGTTCGGTGACGGACCGTGTCGTGGTTCCGGAGCGGACGAGATCGCCGATCCGTTCAATGCCGATCACTGAGGTTCCCGAAGTGCAGCCATAGCCCACGGCGTCGAAACGGGCCGGGAGCGGCAGTAGGCGGGCGCTCGCGGAGATGTGGTGCTCCATCTCGGCCAGTGTTTCCGGCGTGACCTCGTCCGCGCTCGGCACGCGTGAAACGTGCAACGTCGCTTCGGACGGGATCATCCGGCAAAACTCGTTCTCGATCGTTTCGTCGGATTGCAGGACGATCAATCCCAGCCGGGGCTCGTCGCGTTCGTTCGTCTCAAATGCGAGGCCCATATGCGGATATCCTTCGAAGTTTCAGCCGGCGTCGGGCAGATCAGTTCCTGCGGGAATATTTTTGTTCCAGCCACATCGCCGCATAGGCCGACGGGATCGACACCAACAGGAACAGCGCGCCGACCAGCGTCATCGGCTCGAGATATTTGTAGTAGCTGTTGGAATAGATATTGGCCGCGTTGAACAGCTCGACCACCGTGATCGCGGCGAGCAGCGGCGTCTCCTTGAACATGGTGATCAGGTAATTCGCCAACGGCGGGATCATCGGCGGGATGGACTGGGGAAGGATGACTCGGGTCCATGTCTGCGCCATCGTGTAGTTGAGCGATTTCGCCGCTTCCCATTGGCCCTTCGGCACGTTCTCGATGCCGGCGCGAAACACTTCCGAAGTGTAGGTCGAGAAATGCAGGCCGAGGCCGATCACGCCGGCCACGAACGGCGAAAGGAAGAGGCCGAGATCGGGAAGAACGTAGAACAGGAAATAGAGCTGCACCAGCAGCGGCGTGCGGCGGATGAATTCCGACAGCCAGTAGACCGTCCAGCGCACCGCGCGGTTTTCCGACATCTTGAGAATAGCCAGAACAAGCCCCAGTGCGTAGGCAAGCGCGGCTCCGACGAATGTCGCCTGTACGGTGACGACGAGCCCCGCCATGAGGCGCGGAAAAACTTCTGCGGCGACGGCCCAATCCCAATGCATGTCAGTTTGTCCTTACGGGCGTCATGCCGCGTCGTTTCGCGATCGATTTCGCCAGCCAGTCGGTAAAGCCGACCAGGACCGAAGCGATCAGGAAATAGATGACGAGGATCAGAAGGAACGGCTCCAGTGTCATCGCGGTCTGGGACCGGATAATCTGGGCGGCGAAGGTCAGGTCGGACAGCGTGATCAGCGACGTCAGCGCGGTGAGCTTCATCAGCTCGATCAGCAGATTGCCGAAGGGCGGTATCATCATCGGCACGGCCTGTGGGATGAGGACGTAGCGATAGCGCTGATAGGATGTGTAGTTCAGGGAGTGAGCGGCTTCGGACTGGCCCTTGCCGACGGACTTGATCGCGCCGCGGACGACTTCGGAACCGTAGCTGCCGAGGTTGAAGCCGCAGGCGATGACGCCGGCAAGAAAGGGCGACAGGCTGATGCCCAGAAGCGGCAGCACGTAGAACATGAAGAACATCTGCACCAATGCGGATGTGCCGCGGAAGAACTCCAGATAGATCAGCGCCAGGGTGCGCACGATCCAGTGACGCGACAGGCGCGCGAGGCCGACGATAAAAGATATCGCCAAGGCGATGACCGCGCTGACCACGGTGAGTTCGATGGTCAGCAGGGTTCCCTTGACCAGCAGGGGATAGAATTCGACGATCAGTTCCATGCCCGCTCCGTTCGAGAGCCGCCCGGCGTCCGCGCGGCCCTCGTTTCAATTGGGAAACCGCAGATCAGTTGCCGGGGCAGAAATCGTCGCGCTTGACGCTCATCGTCGCCTCGGCGGAGAAGCCGAAAGGCTCGATGATCGAGGCGAATTCGCCGCTCGCCTTGATCTCGCTGAGAGCCTTGTCGTAGGCCTCGCGGAAAGCGGTGTCCTCCGGATTGAAC
The DNA here is from genome assembly GCF_965227485.1 of Oricola indica. Taxonomy (NCBI): domain Bacteria; kingdom Pseudomonadati; phylum Pseudomonadota; class Alphaproteobacteria; order Hyphomicrobiales; family Ahrensiaceae; genus Oricola; species Oricola indica. The sequence goes on along the minus strand of NZ_OZ245747.1, from coordinate 4,111,713 downwards.
GCGGAACCGGCGCAGCCCATCGGGACACCCTTGACCGGCATGACGAGTTCCAGATTGTCGTCGTCGAACTTCTCCAGGAGATCCTTGGTGCCGAGGCCGGACAGCGCGAAGACGTCGACGCGGCCCTGCTGCAGCATCTTGATGCCGCTCGGCGGATCGGTGAACACCTTGATCTGTGCGGGCTGCACGCCGCGCTCGGTCGCATAAAGCTCCTCGGCGCAACCGGCGCAAGTGGTCATGGTGACCTCCGGATTGGCCGCGATATCCTCATAGGTCTTGATGTTGTGCGGATTGCCCTTGGCGACGGCGAAGGCTTCCGCGCCGCAGAGATCCGGCTCGGAATAAATGATCGCTTCGCAGCGGTTCGGCTTGATGTAGAGGCCTGACGTGGCCATGTCGACGCGCCGGGCCAGAAGCGCCGGGATCATCGAGCCGTAGGGAACGACCTGGGCCCTCAGTTCCGGCACGCCCAGTTTCTTCATGACGGCGCGGGCGACTTCCGGCGCGGCGCCGGAGACGTAGCCGTCGGACTTGATGTCGCTGTATGGCGGCTCATTGGCGACCGCAACGGTCGCGTATCCCTGTTTGCGAAGCTTCTCGAGCGTGTCTTCGGCCGATGCGGACGATACCGAGAGCATCGTCACCAATACGCCGGCAAGCGTCAGTCCGAGGCGTTGTCGGGTGGAGGATTTCATCATGGTCTTTCCTTTCGGTCGGGGGCGGGAGTTACGAAACATTGATGTACTTGCTGAGAAAGGCCCGGGTCCTGGGCTCGCTTGGATCCGAGAAGATGATCTTCGGATCGCCGGATTCGACGATCTTTCCCTTGTCGAAGAACAGGACGCGATCCGCGAAATCGCGGGCGAAGTTCATCTCGTGGGTGACCGTCAGCATGGTTGTGTCGGAATCGGACGCCAGTTTGCGCAGGACGGTCAGAACCTCGTCGACGAGTTCGGGATCGAGCGCCGAGGTGACCTCGTCGAAGAGCATGATCTTCGGGTCCATGGCCAGCGAGCGTGCGATGGCCACGCGCTGCTGCTGCCCGCCGGAAAGCTGGTGCGGAAAGTGATTGGCCTTGTCGCTCAGACCGACGAGGCCGAGCAGTTCCATCGCCTTGTCGCGCGCTTCGGATTTTGACGTCTTGCGGACGAGAACCTGCGGCTGCTCGATGTTCTGGACCGCGTTGAGGTGCGGGAACAGGTTGAAGTGCTGGAACACCATCCCGATGTCGTTGCGCATCTTGTGGAGATGCGCCTCGCTGGCGTCGACCAGCTTTCCGTCCTTCTCCTCGTGCCAGAGATAGTCGCCATTGACGACGACCTGACCCGCGCTGATCGTTTCCAGCGTCATGAGAATGCGGAGGATGGTGGTTTTTCCGGATCCGCTCGGCCCGATGAGGGCGAGTTTTTCACCGGCGGCGACTTCGAGATTGAGACTGTCCAGAACCTTCAAACTGCCGAAGCTTTTGTGGACATTCCGGAACTCGATGATGTTGGGAACCTCAGTCAGCAGTCATGACCTTTTCAGTGGCTGCCCGGCGATACGCCACGCAAACAGGGTTACCGGAAGACGAGATCGAAGCTCTTTGACAAACCGTTCTCTCTGTGATGCTAGATCGTAGCGTAGCAAAGGAATTTGATGGTATTGTTCACTTCCAATGCCGTAGATGATAAAAACCGCTATTTTTCGCATCCCAATTGACCGGTAGTAATCAACATGGACCTATCCGCCGCAGACCAGACAATCCTCAGAATGCTGCAGGAAAATTCACGCGAGAGGCTGGAGGCCATCGCCATGGAAACCGGGCTTTCGGTTGCGACCGTGCAGCGCCGCATCCGCAATCTGAAGGCCGACGGTACGATCATGGCGGAAAGCGCGCTGATCAATCCGAAGTCGGTCGGCTATGCGATGACGTTCCTGGTTTTTGTCGAACTGGAGCACGAGCGCATCGACCAGATCGACGCGTTTCGCCGCAAGGCCCGCGCGGAACCGCAGGTGCAGCAGTGCTACTACATTACCGGTGAAGCCGACTTCGCGATCATCGCGCTCGCCAGGGACATGGAGGACTACGAACACTTGACGCACCGGCTGTTCTTCAAGGACTCCAACGTCAAGCGCTTCCGCACCTCGGTGGTCATGGATCGCACCAAGGTCGGCGCGAACGTGCCGCTGTAGAAGCTGTCGTCAGGCGATGACGGGAATGGTGGCCGGCGCTGCGGTGGTCAGAAGCACAGGCCCCTCTTCGGTCAGGAGAAAGTCTTCCTCATGCACCAGCATCCTGCCGCCCGGCAGGCCGACAGACGGCTCCAGCGTCAGCACCATGCCGGCCTGCAGCACGGTGTCGTCATTGGCGGCAAAGGACGGCCATTCGGTCAGTTGCATGCCGAGCCCATGACCCATTCGGCCAACGCCGCCTTCGCCGGGGAAGTCCTTCCGGAGGATCTGCTGCATGGCATGGAAAACCCCGGCGCAGGTCGCACCCGGACGCGAGGCCTGCAGTCCGGCTTCCACCGCTTCGAGCAGCGCGTCATAGGCCCTGGCCGTCTCCTCGGTGACCGGACCGAACGCGAAATTGCGATCGAAGTCGCAAAAGTAACCGTCAAATGTCGACCCGGTGTCGAGCATAAGGATATCGCCATTCTCGACGCGCCGTGTCGAGGGCGGCGAAATGATGTTGCCATAGCCGCCGCGTCCCGCACCGCCGACAAGATAGTCGACATCGTCGATACCCGCTTCGAGACAGGCGATCTTGAAGCGCCGGAAGATCTCGATACCCGACATGCCGACGCGCAATTGCTCCGCAAAGGATCCGAAGACGCCGGAAACGAGACCGCAGGCATGGGCGATCTTCTCGACCTCCGCCGGCGACTTCACCATGCGCAATTGCCGGATCAGGCCTGTTGCGTCGGCGAAGACCGTATTCGGCAGCGAAGCACAAAGCCTGCGAAAATCCCCGAGCGGCATGCGAAGATGGGTCTCCGGCCCTTCGAGAATACCGATCCTGGCCTTTTCACCCAGCACTTCGCGAAGCGTATCGGCGACGAGCGTGATGCCTTCGTCATGCGGCTGCGGCGAATCCCAGCATCGCACATCGTCGAGCCAGGTTGACTCGAAACACTCGCGCCCGATCGACGGCACGATGGCGACCGGCTTGCCCGACGCCGGGACCAGCAGGAACCAGGGCCGGGTCGGGCTCAACCAGAAGCGAGAGAGGAAGCCCGTGAAATAGCGGATTTCCGGTTCGGTCGTGAGGAGAAGCCCGTCGAAACCGGTCTCCGCCATTCGGGCCTGGGCTTTGGCAAGTCGTCGTTCGAATTCCGACGAGGAAAATCCGCGCTGCGGAGCGCTGGCGGCGGACATGGTCTGGAGGCGGAAATCGCTCATGGGCAAGTGATCTCAGGCCGGCAATCGGGTTTCGATCAGACGCGTCCAGAATTCGGCGCCTCTGGCGAGAATCTCGTCGTTGAAATCGTAGCGCGGATTGTGCAGCGCGCGGCCATGTGAACCGTCCGTGCCGTTGCCGAGGAAGAAATAGGCGCCGGGACGGTGCTCCAGAAACGCCCCGAAATCGTCGGACGCCAGCAATGGCGGGCAATCGGCGTCAACCTCGTCCGCTCCGAACAAGGTCGCCGCAAGTTGCGCCACGATGTCGGCTTCGCGCGGTGTGTTGATGGTGGCCGTGAATTCGCGATTGTAGCGCACCTCGCATTCGGCGCGATGCGCGGTGGCGATGCCCGAGGCGATCCGGCGCATCGCGGCATCGATGACATCGCCTGTCTGCGGCGAATAGGATCGGGCATCTCCGGTGATCACCACCTGGCCAGGGATAACGTTGCGAACGCCGCTGGTCGTGAAATCGGTCACCGAGACAACCGCACTTTCGACAGGATCCATCTCCCTGGAGACGATTGTCTGCAAGGCGGTGACCACCTGCGCGCCGGCAACGATCGGGTCGACGCCGCGATGCGGCATGGCGGCATGGGTGCCCTTGCCGGTCAGTTCGATGCGGAACGTATCCTCGCAGGCCATCACCGCTCCCGAACGAACGGCCACGCGTCCGGAGGCGAGGCCCGGCAAATTGTGGAGCGCATAGATCGCGTCGATGGGGAACCGCTCGAACAGACCGTCGGATATCATGGCACGCGCGCCGCGCCCGTTTTCCTCGTCCGGCTGGAAGATGAACACCGCCGTTCCGTCGAAGGCTCCTTGTCTGGCGAGGTACAACGCTGCGCCAAGAAGCATGGATGCATGACCGTCATGTCCACAGGCATGCATGGTATCGGGCGTCGCCGATGCGTATCCGAAATCGTTCTCTTCCGAGATCGGCAAGGCGTCCATCTCCGCCCGGATGGCAATGGCGCCGCTGCCTGTCCCGCGCTGAAGCACCCCGACAATGCCGGTGCCGCCAACGCCTTCGTGGACAGCGATTCCGGCCGAACGCAAATGCGCGGCGATCATGCCCGACGTCCGCTTCTCGCTGAATCCGAGTTCCGGATTGCGATGCAGGTCATGCCGCCATTCACCCATTTGCCGACAAAGGTCCTCGGGGAGGCTTGCCCGTGCAGGAGTTTCCGGTGCGCGCGCGGTTTCCATGCTGAATTTGTCCTTTTCCTGCCGGTCTGCGCGGCTTAAAGGAGGCCAATTGTCCGGGGCCGATTTCCAACCGTTCAATGCAGGCCCGCCGGCCCGAGTTTGCGGACTTTGTTCGATGCGGGCAGATCACAAATAGTGTTTCGGGAATTTAATTTTCTCATTTTTTGGGCAATTTTGATGTTTCTCAGTCAAGTACGGGGCATATCTTGCCGCGAATGAAAATAGAGAATTCAGCCGTGAACCACGGCGAGATACCGCGCCGATTTCGGGCCGTCCCGGACCGGCCGCTGGCCATGCTTCGGCAATGCCCGGTCTATCAGCCCACGCCGCTGCGCCTCATGCCGGACCTGGCGGAGGCGTTGGGCATCGGCGCGTTGTGGATCAAGGATGAGACGCGCCGCATGCGGTTGGGCAGTTTCAAGGCGCTCGGCGGCGTGTTTGCCGTCGCCCAGATGGTCGAGGACGCCGCCAGAACCGCCGACCTGCTAAGCGAAAAGGCTCGCGAAGCCGCGGCGGGGATGACCTTCATCACGGCCAGCGCCGGCAATCACGGCCTGTCGGTCGCGGCCGGCGCCCGTATCTTCGGCGCGCGCGGGATCATCGTGCTGTGCAGCGCCGTCCCCGAGGGCTTTGCCAAGCGCATTCGGGAGACCGGAAGCGAGGTGCTCCGCGTCGACGGTTCCTACGAGGACAGCGTACGCTATGCGATCGACGCCGCCGACCGGAATGGCTGGCTGCTGCTCGCGGATGGCTCCTGGGATGGATACACAGAGCGGCCGGCCCTTGTCATGGAAGGCTATACGGTTCTCGCGGAAGAATGCCGTTCCATTCTCGAGCAGACGGGCGACTGGCCGACGCATGTCTTCCTTCAGGCCGGCGTTGGCGGATTGGCGGCGGCCATTTCCGCACATATCCGCGACCAATGGCCGGTCCAGCCCAGGATCACCATCGTCGAACCGGACGCCGCGCCCTGCCTGCTGAAAAGCATCGAAACCGGCAAGCTGACGCGCGCTGACGGCCCGGAGTCGAACATGGGCCGGCTCGACTGCAAGGATGCCTCGCTGATCGCCTTCGAGGCCCTGCGCCGGGACGCCAATGCTTTCGTGACGGTGACCGATGAAGAAGCCGAAGCTTCGGCGCGCCTGCTCGCAAGTCACGGCATTTCCACCACGCCGAGCGGGGCCGCACCGCTTGCCGCGCTCGAGAATGCCGGTCTTGGAGCGGACGCCCGCTGTCTCCTGATCGCGACGGAAGGTCCGGAGACAGCCTGACCAAACCCGCGGAACCGGACAGACATGGCGGGTTCACCACGGAGAATGGCCATGATTGACGATCGCGACGATCCAGACCCATCGACGACCCTGACCGTCGGCCATTGGGGGGCATATCGCGTCCATTCCGAGAATGGGCGCCCGACACGGTTGACGCCATTCGAGGACGATCTCGAACCGTCACCGATCGGCGACGCCATGCTCGACACGCTGAGTGGCCCATGCCGGGTCTCGGCGCCGGTCGTGCGCAAGGGATGGCTGGAGGGAGATCGCGAAGCGCGCGGGCGCGACAGCTATGTCGAGCTTGGCTGGGACAACGCGCTGGACCTTGTCGCCAGGGAACTCGATCGCGTGCGCACCGATCACGGGCATGAGTCGATTTATGCCGGCTCCTATGGCTGGGCGAGCGCGGGACGCTTCCATCACGCCCAAAGCCAGTTGCGCCGCTTCATGAACCTGTTCGGCGGCTGCACGACATCGAAGGATTCCTACTCCTATGCGGCAGCCGAGGTCATCCTTCCGCACATCGTCGCGCCGATGCCGTCGTTGCTGCTCGGACACACCTCCTGGAAGGCGATCGCGGAGGGGGCGAAGCTCGTCGTCGCCTTCGGCGGCATTGCGGTCCGCAATTCGCAGATGAATCCCGGTGGCACCGGGAGCCATGCTCAACAAGCGGAGATGCGCGCCGCGCGCGCCGCCGGCGTGGAGTTCGTCAATGTCAGTCCGGCGAGGGCGGATACGATGCCGGAACTGGACGCGGACTGGTTGCCGATCCGGCCCAACACAGATGTCGCCTTGATGCTTGCACTGGCGCACACGATCATCAGCGAAGATCGCCACGATGAGGCATTCCTGAAGAGCCACTGTACGGGCTTCGACCGGTTTCTTCCCTATCTGATGGGGACCGCGGACGGCATGCCGAAGACCGCCGGCTGGGCCGAGGAAATCACCGGGCTCCCCGCCGACAAGATCGTGACGCTGGCCCGGCGAATGGCCTCCACACCGACCCTGGTCAATGCGAGTTGGTCGCTGACCCGCCAGCAGAATGGCGAGCAGGCCTATTGGATGCTCGTCGTGCTGGCGGCCATACTCGGTGGCATCGGCATCAAGGGCACCGGTTTCGGCCTCGGCCTCGGCGCGGTCAGCAGCGTCGGCAGCCACCGCGCGCATATGCCGTGGGCGGCCTTCCCGACCGGTCGCAATCCCGTTCGAAGCTTCATACCGGTCGCCCGGATCGCCGACATGCTGCTCGATCCGGGCGCGCCGTTCGACTATGATGGCGGCCAATACCATTATCCGGATACGCGCCTCGTCTACTGGGCGGGCGGCAATCCCTTCCATCATCACCAGGACCTCAACCGGTTGCGCAGGGCGTGGCGGCGCATCGAGACGGTCATCGTCCACGAGCCGTTCTGGACACCGCTGGCGCGCCATGCCGATATCGTCCTGCCTGCGACTGTCGGACTGGAACGCAACGACATCGCCGCGTCGCCACGCGACAATTACGCATTCGCAATGAAGCGCGCGGCCGATCCATACGGTCAGTCACGCAACGACCACGCTATTTTCGCCGGGATCGCCAGGCGGTTGCGCCCGAGCGGCAGCAATGAGACCGGCTTCGATGACGCGTTCACGGAGGGGCGGGGCGAAGGCGAATGGCTGCGGGCGATCTACGAGGAGTCCAGGCGAAGGGCATCGGCAAAGGGTCATGACCTTCCGGGCTTCAAGGAATTTCTCGATTCCGGGGCCATCAGGCTTGCGCCCCCGGACGAACCCGTCACGATGTTGAGCGATTTCCGCGCCGATCCGGCCGGACATCCGTTGCCGACGCCCTCCGGCCGGATCGAGATCTTTTCGGAAACGCTCGCGGGGTTCGGCCATGCCGGCCACCCGGTCTGGATCGAGCCGTCGGAATGGCTGGGCTCAAGACTTTCGGAAAAATTCCCGCTGCACCTCATTTCGCATCAGCCGGAGCGGCGCCTGCATAGCCAGCTCGATCATGGCAGCCACAGCCGCGCGGGAAAGCTGCAGGGCCGCGAACCGTGCCGGATGAACCCGCAAGACGCTGCCGCCCGCAACATTGCGGAGGGCGATCTGGTGCGCCTGTTCAATGATCGCGGCGCTTGCATCAGCGCGGTCAGGCTCGACGCGGACCTGCTCCCGGGCGTCGTCATGATAGCGACCGGAGCCTGGTATGACCCCGATTGGGACAATGATCCGGAGTGTTGCAGACACGGCAATCCGAATACGCTGACACGCGATCTGCCGACATCGACCCTCGCGCAAGGCCCCAGCGCCCAGACCTGTCTGATTGAAGCAAAACGTCTGGAAACAGAACCGCCGGCTGTCACCGCATTCGATCCACCGCAAGTGCTGGGCCGGTAAACGCGGAGAGTGAATCAGAACGGCAACTTCTGCACAACGCATTCCGGCTATTCAGAAACTGTTCCCGTGTCAGAAGCGGAAGTCCAGCGAAGGGCATTGGCGTGTCCGCTTCGGGGTGCGAAGCCGTCATTGAGAGAACGGCCACTTTCACGGCGTTACGCAGATTGCCAGCATCTATCCGAGCCTACCCGATCGCAATTCGTCTTCGCTATTTTGCTTCGCAGAGAAGGCGATCTTTTTGAGCGCTTTCCCGCTCGACTTCCTCGGCAAAGGAAGCGTGGTGCTGGCAGGTCGAACGGGTTTGTGGATCAGTCTTCCAGTGCGTCCCACGCGACGGTCGTTTGCGTCTGTTCGCCGAGGCCCTCGATGCCGAGCCGGATGGTCTGGCCTGCTTTCAGATAGACCGGCGGCTTTTGCCCCATGCCGACGCCCGGCGGGGTACCCGTCGAGATGATGTCGCCCGGCTGCAGGCTCATGAACTGCGACAGGTAGCTGACCAGATGCGCCACGCCGAACACCATCGTGCGCGTCGAGCCGTCCTGGTAGCGGTGTCCGTCGACCTCCAGCCACATAGAGAGGTTCTGGGGATCGGCGATGTCGTCCCGCGTCACCAGCCAGGGGCCGATCGGGCCGAAACTGTCGGCGCTCTTGCCCTTGACCCACTGGCCCGCCCGCTCGATCTGGAAGGCGCGTTCGGAGACATCGTTGACGAGGCAGTAGCCGGCCACATGATCCATCGCGGCGTCCTCGCCGATGTAGCGGGCCTCCTTGCCGATCACGATGCCGAGTTCGACTTCCCAGTCGGTCTTCTCGCTGCCCTTGGGGATAATGACAGGATCGTTCGGTCCGGTGATCGCGCTGGTCGCCTTGAAGAAGATGATCGGCTCATCGGGCACGGCCATGCCGCTTTCGGCGGCATGATCGGCGTAGTTCAGGCCGATGCAGATGAACTTGCCGACATGGCCGACACAGGGCCCGATACGGCTGTCCGCATCGAGCACGGGAAGTGCGGCGGGATCGGCCGCGGCGATTGTCGCCAGCCCCTCATCGGTCAGGGCATCGCCGGCGATGTCGCCGACGACGGAGGAGAGATCGCGGATCGTCCCGTCGGAATGAACAATGGCGGGTTTCTCGGCGCCCTTGGCGCCGATGCGTAGAAGTTTCATGGGTGTCTAGCCTCGTATTTGGGAGTGTCCCGCCTCTTGCTGGTCGAAGAGGGGATCAGTTTTTTGAATTCGTGACGAATCCGATACTGGTCAGGAATTCGATTGTCCGTTTGGCGAGGGGCAGGGGAACCGCCGGATCACAGGGAAACATGTCCTGTTCGACGACCGCAAAGCCTTCGTAGCCAATTTCCCTGAATTCGTGGATGAGGGCGTTGAAGTCGACCATTCCCCTCGCTGGCTCTTCCGTGTCCGTCGTCAGAGGTTTTGAGCAGTTCGGCGGCCTGATCTAGTGGAGGCTCTGGCCCATCAGGATTTCATTCTAAGCGGCGGCCTTGCGATGCAGCAAGCGCCGTTGATTGATAGTTTCGCGTTTGATCCTTTCTCTTGTCTGCAGGATGGTCTGGCTGCGTCCGAAGTAGACGTCGGCCGGTGTGAGATTGCCGAGGCTCTCGTGGTAGCGCCGGTTATTGTAATGATCGACAAAGGCGTCGATCTGCGTTTCGAGAGCACCCGGCAGGAAGTGGTTTTCGAGCAGGATGCGGTTTTTCAACGTCTGGTGCCATCGCTCGATCTTGCCCTGGGTCTGGGGATGGCAAGGCGAACCGCGGGTGTGCTCCATCCCAATGCCGGAGAGCCAATCGGCCAGTTCGCCGGCGACGTAACATGGACCATTGTCTGACAAGAGCCGTGGACGTTGCATCACCTTGGCGTTGTCGCAACCCGATGCCTGCAGGGCGAGTTCCAGCGTGTCGGTGACATCCCCGGCCTTCATCGTGGTGCATAGCTTCCAGGCGATGATGTAGCGCGAGTAATCGTCGAGGATGGTCGACAGATAGAACCAGCCCCAGCCGATGACCTTCAGATAGGTGAAGTCGGTCTGCCACAGCTGGTTCGGCGCGGTCGTCTTGTCATGGAACTCATCGGCAGCCTTGATGACGATGAAGGCTGGACTGGTGATCAGATCCTGCGCCTTGAGCAGGCGGTAGACCGAGGATTCCGAGACGAAGTAGCCTCGCGTGTCGGTGAACGTCACCGCCAGTTCGCGCGGTGACAGCTCCGGCTCATCAAGCGCAAGGTCGATGATATTTTCTCGGATGTCGTCGGGAATGCGGTTCCAGAAAGGCGCAGTGTCTTCCTGGCGCATCATGGACAAGGTGATCGATCGCCAGGACAAATCGAAAGGATCATGGATCGATCTTCCGCCGGATCGGAGGCGCGTTCGTATCGAGGTGACGCTTCTGGCCTCCGAACTCCGGAAGCGCGACATCGTCACGTTCGAGGATCTGAAGCGCTTCAGGTTCACGACGCTGCAGAAGTCCTGCTTCCGCTTCATGCTGCCGACCTTTGCTGACACGTCGACCATGGACGCCGGCCGGAGGAAAGTCGTCAAGGACATGCGTGAGGGAGAGAGGCGAAAGCGCTTCCTTGCTGCCGGCGTGGTCGGCCTCAAAGCGATGGACGATGCATGGGCAGACAGCCGGACGGTTCAACGAAAAGACATGCGAGCCGTGTTCCGCCGCAACGAGAAGACGTTGAAGACGGAACGCGTAGCAGGCGGGCCGATGCAAACCCTGGTCGCCTACGAGAAACTGAACGACCGTGTCGCGATGGCGTTGGAGAAGCTGACTGGGAGGGTGAAGAAGCAGAGTGTGTGATAGAGATAGGGTAGAAGGCTTACACCTTAGACAAGTTATTAGATCGCCAGCAACCGATCGCCACTTAACCCTTGTGCGATAAGCAAGCACTTACTCGACAGCACTGCGGATTTGGTGGGAGAAAGTTGCAACAATGAAGTCAGAAGATATCAGAATTTCCGTCAGGATAGACTCGCAGACGAGCGAGGCCGGTCGCCATGCAATCTGACAGCGTCGAGCACTTCGGCGCTCGCCACGGACGAACCTCGAGTCAAACAGAGCACAATTAGCTGCGCACCGTCGCCCTTAACTCGCCCATCGACAACCAGGGCCGACGACGATGGATCATGCGGTGACAGTTCGACCAGACGAGGACCAGGTCGGTGAGCTTGGTCTTTTCGCCGGGCTGGATCTCGTGGACCAGGCGGCTTGGTGTGATGACGGAGAATACGCGGAAATCTTCGAGGGAAACCGCCGCGTATACCCATAAGGCTGGAAATACGTAGGTAATTTGTCCTATTCATTGCAGGCGCAGCATACTCTTGGCGGTCAAAGTATTATATGAACCCGACTGATATTTACGAAGCCCTCGACGCCTTAGCGAAGGCTCCTTTTAGTTCGTCCGAATTTGCATTCCAGTTCGCCGAAGCGACAGACAACGCGAAGGCAACCTTGGCTCGCTTGCGATCCGGCGCGCTCAACAGGTCCGATATCGACGGCGGGGTGCTGCTGAACCTCAAATTCCATTACGCCCCGGCCGACGCTCTGGGGATTGAAGCCACTCTCGATGCCATAAAAGGCAGCAAGCGGACTGCGAAGCACAAGCCAGCGATCCTAATAGCCACCGACGGCGAGACCGTCGCGGCCGAGCACTGGAAGAGCGGTGAGCGGCTGCACTGCGCCTTCTCCGAGATCGGCGACCACTTCGGGTTCTTCCTGCCGGCCGCCGGCAAGGACCGGTATCGCCCGGCAGAGGAGAACCCGGTCGACGTCAAGGCGACGGGCAAGCTCGCGAAGCTCTACGACGCCCTGGTGAAAGCCAACCCCGACTGGGCCACCGATGCGCGCCGACACGACATGAACCAGTTCATGACGCGGCTAATCTTTTGCATGTTCGCCGAAGATGTCGGGATCTTCCCGGAGGACCAGTTCTCCCGCGCCATCTTCACCCATGCCGGCGACAAGGGCGAGGAAGCCCACGGCGTCCTGATCTCCGCCTTCCAGGCGATGAACCTACCCAAGAACAAGCGGACGGATCTCCCAGCCTGGAGCCAGGACCTCGAATACGTCAACGGCGGCCTCTTTGCCGGCACGATCGACGCGCCGCGCTTCGACGTCATCGCCTTCCGCTATCTTCGCGAGGCCAGCGATCTCGACTGGAAAGAGATCAACCCGGACATTTTCGGCTCGATGATCCAGTCAGTGGCCGACCCCAAGGCCCGTGCCGAACTCGGCATGCACTACACCAGCGTGCCAAATATTATGAAGGTGCTGGGCCCGCTATTCCTCGACGAAATTGACGCCGAGATTAACAAGGCCTGGAACCGGCCGAACGGGCTGCGCAAGGTTGTGGACCGGATGTCGGCGATCCGGGTGTTCGATCCGGCCTGCGGCAGCGGCAACTTCCTTGTCGTCGCATATCGCGAGCTGCGGGCCCGAGAGATCCGCATCCTGCGGCGCCTCGGCGAGCTTGAGCGTCAGACCCAGATCCAGATGTGGTCGCTGATCCCGATCACGAATTTCTATGGCATCGAGATCACGGACTTCTCGGCCGAGACTGCCAAGCTTGCCATGTTCATCGCTGAGTATCAGGCCAATGCCATGTTCGGCGAGGTTTTTGGTCAACGGCCAGCAGACCTCCCGCTCAAGACCGGTGCAAGGGTCGTTTGCCGCAACGCTCTGCATGTCGACTGGGCTGAGGTCTGTCCGCACGACGAAGGATGGGAGACAGTCATTGCCTCGAATCCGCCTTTCGTCGGAACCGGTAATCAGACTGACGAACAGAAGGAGGACCGAAACAGTGTTTTCGACGCAGATCGTCGCAAAGGCTACAAATGCCTCGACCTCGTATCGGCGTGGTTCTATCTTGCTGCGAAATACCGTCGCGCCTCTCCCAATTGCCGATTTGCGCTAGTTGCAACAAGCTCGATCACGCAGGGTCGCCAAGTGCCGGCTCTTTGGCCCTACCTGCTTGAAGAGCACGAGATCTTTTTCGCGCACCGGCCATTCAAATGGCGCAACAACGCGGCAGCCAATGCCGCTGTTGACTGCATCATCGCTGGACTAAGAGCACCATCGGGACGCCAGGCGCAACTTTTTGAAGACGCGGGCGTCTCCCTCGTGTCCCGCATCAATGCCTATCTCGTTCCTGGACCGGACCTTTATGTGAAGCAAAAAAACGCATCGCTTTTTGGTCTTCCGCAGATGGTCTATGGCGCGATGCCCAACGACGGCGGCGGGCTTATCCTCTCGTCCGAGGAACGAGATGAATTCGTGGCACGAGATAGCCGCGCGGCGCGGTTCATTCGGCCGTTGCTCGGGACAACGGAAATTATGGAAGGAACCGCTCGATACTGCCTCTGGATTGAGGACGGTGATCTGGCTGAAGCCCAGCAGGTTTCGGACATCGCTGATCGTATCGAACGCACGAAGATCCATCGCGAAAAGAGCAAGAATCCTGAGACCAATGCACGAGCGGACAGCGCACATCGCTTCTGGCACCCGGGTCTGACTTCAAATTCTCACTCGCTTCTGGTTGCCAGCGCCTCGTCTGAGCGGCGCGAAGTGTTGCCGTCGGATCGCTTCCCTGCGGAGGTGGTCGCTTCGAATCTGTGCTTCGTCATACCCGACGCGCCTGACTGGTGCTTTGCCCTCATTTCCTCACGGCTTCATCTCGTTTGGGTGGCAACCATTTGTGGAAAATGGAAACGAGATTACCGTTACTCCAACTCTTTGGGCTGGCATACTTTCCCGGCCCCCAAATTCACGGTCGAAGAGACGAAACGGATGGGTGAGAGTGCCCGGGCAATCATGAAAGTGCGATACAAGCATCACCCAGCGACTATTGCCCAACTCTATAATCCGGATACCATGCCGGAAGATCTTCGCACGATCCATATGGCGAACGATAGGCTGGTCGAGGAGATCTACATAGGCAGAGCTTTCAGAACGGACACCGAACGCCTCGAACATCTATTCAAGCTCTACGCGGCCAAAGTGAAGAAGCCAAAGAAGGAGGCCGCGTGATGGTCGATCTGGTAAAGGTCGCCTACGGACGCACGGGCACATCCAAGACCACCAACGCCATGGGCATGCGGCCGATGCAGGCGCGGGTCTTCGAGGCACGCGGCGCCCAGTTCATCCTGCTCAAGGCGCCGCCCGCTGCCGGTAAGTCTCGGGCGCTGATGTTCCTCGGCCTCGACAAACTCGAGCACCAGGGCGTGCGCAAGGTGATCGTAGCCGTGCCCGAGACCTCGATCGGGGCCTCTTTCCGGTCGACAGACCTGACTTCGCACGGCTTCTTCTGGGACTGGAACGTCGAGCCGCGTTGGAACCTCTGCGTTAGTGGCACCGAGGACGGGTCGAAGTCTCAGAAGGTGAAAGCCTTTCAGGAGTTCATGGCCTCCGATGAGGAGGTGATCGTATGCACCCACGCCACCTTCCGCTTTGCCTATGACGCCATCGAGGCCGAGGCGGGCGTAGAGGCCTTTGACGACTGCCTGATCGCGATCGACGAATTCCACCATGTCAGCGCCGGCGACGGCAACCGCCTGGGCGAGATCTTGCGGCGGCTTCTGGTGCGCGAGAAGGCACATGTCGTGGCCATGACCGGCAGCTACTTCCGCGGAGACAGCATCCCGGTCCTGCGGCCCGAGGATGAGGCCAAGTTCCGGTCGATCACCTACTCATACTACGAGCAGCTCGACGGATACGAACACCTCAAGTCGCTTGGCATCAGTTACAGCTTCTACCGCGGCAAATACATCTCGGCGATCCCGGACGTCCTCAACACTGACCTCAAGACAATCGTGCATATCCCGCACCGTGGCTCGGCCGAGGCCTATGGCGAAAAGAACGACGAGGTCGGTCGGATCATCGACGCGATCGGCGAGCATGTCGGACGAGACAAGGAGACCGGCTTCGATCTGGTCCGCCGCAAGTCGGACGGCAAGATCCTCAAGGTCGCGGACCTGGTGAACGATAACGAGGAGCGCGGCGGCGTGAAGGCTGCGCTGACACGCGAGATCACCGGCCCCGACGGCCGCCGGGACGATACGGCTGACCGCGACAAGGTCGACATCATCATCGCGCTTGGCATGGCCAAGGAAGGCTTCGACTGGCCCTGGTGCGAGCACGCCCTGACGATCGGCTACCGCTCCTCGCTAACAGAGATCGTTCAGATCATAGGGCGCGCAACACGGGACGCCACGGGAAAGTCCCATGCCCAGTTCACCAACCTGATCGCCGAGCCCGGCGTCGAGACCACAGTCGTGGCTGATGCGGTCAACGACATGCTGAAGGCAATCTCGGGCGCGTTGCTGATGGAGCAGGTGCTTCAGCCGAACTTCCGATTCTACCGGCGCGAAGACGGCGACATCCGCGAACCGGTCCATTTCGATGACACTGGCACCATCCACATCGGCATCAAGGGGTTGATGGAGCCGCCGACCGATCGATCGAAGGCGATCTGCGAGAACGACATGCAGGATTTGATCGCCAAGGCGTGTCAGGCCATGGATCGCCGCACTGTCGCTGACGACATCGCACCTGAGGTCGCCACCCAGATGGTGCTCACCGACATCATCGAGCAGAGCTACGAGGATCTCTCCGAGGACGAGACGGAGGCGATCCGTCAAGATCTGGCGGCGCGCATGAACATCGCCTCAATCGCCCGCAAGGAAGCGGAACAGGCGTCGTCGCAATCGGAGTTTTCGGAAGACTCTGAAGAGTTCGAACACGCGCCAGACGGCATGAACCTGATCAACATGGTGAAGAAGTTCATCAACGTGCGAGAGCTCGACATTGATTTGATCGACGGTATCAACCCGTTCCGAGAAGGCTTCGACGTCGCCTCGAAGGCGTTAGACACACCGCTATTAAAACAGATCCAGAGCGCCATGATCGCGCAGCGCATCCAGATGACCGAGGACGAGGCGCGCACGCTCTGGCCGCGGATCAAGCGTTTCCGCGAGGCCGAGGGGCGGGAGCCGAACCCGCATGCAGCCGACCCCCTGGAGAAGCGTATGGCCGAGGCTCTCGCTTATATTCGCGCCAAGAAAGCGGAACGGATGCGCTCCGCCGCCGCGGGGTGAATGTATGCCGCGCCCGACGCTTGACGAGATCTTTGACGAACCGGATGAGTTCGGCCTGCTCGATGTCCAGCTTAGTCCGCGCGGCACGCGGCCGCCGGAGCTCGAGCGCGACGCGGGTCTCGTGCGTGAGGTGAACGATTTCTATGACCGGCATGGCCGACTGCCGAACGAGGACGCCGCCGATCACGATGAGATGCGGCTCGGAACGATCTGGAGCGGTCTTTCAGGACGCGCCGACCCCGAGGTTTTTCGCGATGTCGATCGCAATGGGTTGCTTGCCATGGCGCCGGTCGACGATACGCCGCCGGCCCGCGATTGGCGCGACGATCCCCTTGAGGACGAGATCCCAGACAGCATGGACGACATCTTCGATGAGGACGACGAAGACCTGTCCGAAGCGTTCACGCGGATCGAGCATGTTACGCGGGTCGCCCAACGCAACCTTCCAGACCACCGGGCCGAGTTCTTCCCTTGCCCCGATTTCGAGGTCTTTCGGCCGGCTTTCGAGGAGCTCCAGTCGGAGCTTGAGGTCGGCACCAGGGAGGCAACGGCCGTAGGCGCGCGCGAGGTGATCGATGTCCAGGAGGGCAGCTACTTCATTCGGAATGGGCTCCTGGCTTATATCGCGGAGAAGGCCGAGATGACCGCCCGCGGCGGCAAACGGGATCATCGCCTCCGGGTTGTCTTCTCGAACGGCACCGAGAGCGATCCGCTGATCTCATCCTTTCGCAAGGCGCTTGCCGCCGATCCAACAGCGCGCATTATACACCGCCCCGGTCTCGGACCCCTTGACCCAGATTGGGAGGCAGACCAACTCGACCTGACCGGCACGATCTATGTTGCCAGGAGTCGATCGGATGAGCCCGCGATTAAAGAAGTGCGCGACATACTCCTCAAAATCGGGGTTACGACCCAGGACGTGAACAGGCGCGTTGCCGATGCCCGCAACGATCCAACGTTCCTTCTCGCGCCGGTCGATGTCATCGCGACCTATGAATTGAAGAACCTGTCCCGACAAAAAGTTGAGAGCCTCCTACATCGCTTTTTCGATGCCGCCAGACCTCAGGACCTTTGGATTAAGGATCGTTTCGGCCGGAAAGTGCGACCAAGAGAGTGGTTCTATTTACTACCGGAGCATGTAGCCCAGGCGGTCCGGGCGATACGTGCGGGGACATTGCATCAACTCCGATATGATCCCGAGCAGCAGAGGATTGTTTCTGCGGAGTGATTAGGAGTCCAGCTACCTACTGAAAGGAAGTTGGGAAATACCGATGACAGTAATGTTCTTTCCCCGGCGAACCCGACGGGCTTCGAACCTGTGACCTCTGCCTGGGGAGACAGCGCGGCTCCCCATCGGAATTTCGCATTGATGGAATCGCCCGCCTCGGTTATCAAGGGTGGACTTTGGCCTTGCGCCGCGAGCACCCGTAGCTCAGCTGGATAGAGCGCTGCCCTCCGAAGAGTCCCCGGCTTGATGTTTCTGCCGACCAACCCGCATTGGTTGCCCTTGAACTAGCATTCGGCTGATAACACCCCTCGCTGTCCAGGATCTGATACAGGCACGAATTCGGCGCACGTAGCCCTAGTTCGAGTTCGAATGGCGACTAAATCCCAAATTCGATGTTGCTTCTCCAGCCGCTAGAGGTCTTAGCGTCTTCGGCCATGGATACCGAACTCGAAAACGGCGACCCCGGCCCGCCATCAACTGAGAGTATTTTCCGCGTCAGCGGGATGGACTGCGGCGCATGCGTCACGAAGGTCGAGACGGCGGTTTTGCGCCTGCCGGGGGTGGATACAGCCAACGCATCATTGTCGACAGGCCGACTAGTTGTCGCGCATGACGGCGCGGCTGACCTGGACGAAATCGCTCGGCGCGTCCGAAATCTCGGCTATGGCATTTCCGGCGCGACAGAGGATAGCCTTCACGGCGATGCCTCGGAGATCGTGGATAGCCCCTGGATGCTGACGCCGAAGGCGAAAATCACGCTCGGCTATGCGGTTGCCCTGACTACTGCATGGATCGTCGGGCTCGCATTGCCGGGCGCCTCCGAGAGCTTATTCCTTATGGCTTTGCTCATCGGCCTCGTCCCTATCGCCAAGCGCGCCTTCGCTGCGGCGCGGGCCGGGACCCCGTTCTCAATCGAAACATTGATGACAGTCGCGGCTGCCGGCGCTACCGCAATCGGGGCGACTGGAGAAGCCGCTACTGTGGTGCTGTTATTTCTAGTCGGCGAGATGCTGGAGGGAGCAGCAGCCGGCAGCGCGCGGCGTAATATCCGCGCGCTTACGAAGCTGCTGCCGGACTCGGCGTGCGTAGAGAGCGAAGAGGGCCTCGTTGAGGTGTCTGTGCCAGAACTCGCGGTCGGCATGGTCGTTGTTGTGCGACCAGGCGACAGGATTCCGGCAGACGGCGCGATTGTCGATGGCACGAGCGAGATTGATGAAGCCTCGATTACGGGTGAGAGCGTGCCGGTTCCCAAGAAGACCGGAGACGAGGTGTTTGCAGGAACAATCAACGCCAACGGCACGCTCCGCATCCGCGTGACCGCCGCCGCCGCCGACAACACAATATCGCGCATCGTGAGGCTCGTGGAAGAGGCACAGGGATTTAAGGCGCCTACGCAACGTTTCATCGATCGCTTCTCGCGCTATTATACCCCTGGAGTGTTGGCGGTCGCGGCGATTGCCGCCGTCGTTCCTCCACTCGGCTTCGGCGAACCGTGGGGCGAGTGGGTCTACAAGGGCTTGGCGCTGCTCCTCATCGGCTGCCCCTGTGCGCTGGTAATCTCGACGCCGGCCGCCATCGCCGCCGGGCTTTCCGCCGGCGCACGACGCGGCCTGCTGATGAAGGGCGGAGCGGTGCTCGAGCGGCTGCGCGATGTGACCGTGGTCGCGCTCGACAAGACCGGGACTATAACCGAGGGACGACCCGAAGTGACGGAGATCGTTCCGCTGGCTCGCGGCGTGCGCGACGTGCTTTCGCTTGCTGGTGCGGTAGAATTGGGTTCGACGCACCCGCTCGCCGCCGCCATCGTCGCCTATGCGAAAGCGAAGAAGGCGCCAATTCCACCTGCGTTCGACGTGCAAGCTGTTCCCGGCGAAGGAATGAAGGGCAGCGTCGGTCGCGACAGGGTCTTCCTGGCATCACCAGCGGCGGCTGTAGTCCATGCCGACATGGCAACGGCGATGCCGGAAATCGAACGCCTTATGAAAACCGGCAACACCCTCGTCGCGGTCTTGGTGAATGGAGAGGCAGCCGGCCTCATCGCTTTGCGGGATACTGTGCGACCTGACGCCGCCGACGGTCTGCGCATGCTTCTTCAACGCGGTATCCGCGCGCTAATGTTGACGGGCGATAACGCGCGCGTCGCCGAAGCGGTAGCAGGCAAACTCGCCATCGAAGCCCGCTCAGGATTACTACCGCAAGACAAACAAGAAATCGTCCGAAACCTTCAGTTGGAGGGCGAGGTCGTCGCCAAGGTCGGCGACGGTATCAACGACGCGCCTGCACTCGCCACGGCAGACATTGGAATCGCGATGGGCGGAGGCAGCGACGTCGCTCTCGACACGGCAGACGCTGCCATCTTGCACAACCGGCTAGAAGACATCTCGGAAATGATCGACCTCTCACATCGCGTCATGAACACCATCTGGCAGAACATCGCCATCGCCCTCGGATTGAAGGGCATATTCCTCGTGACGACGATTGCCGGCATCACCGGCCTATGGCCGGCGATTCTCGCCGATACTGGCGCTACCGTCCTGGTAACGGCGAACGCCATGCGGCTACTGCGCGCTCGAAGGCAATAACTGCCAACTTTAGGCAGCGCTCTCCGGCGTATTCCACGCGCCGGAAGTCCTTGATCCTTCTGCATCCCCTCGCAGTCATGAACGTCGCCCAGGCGCCCCCAGACGCTCCCGGCACAATCTGATCACACTCGACCTGGGAAACCTCCTTGGCGCCGTCTGGGCGGCGTCCTACGCGTCAGAGGCACAATGTAAGGAGGTGCTTCATGGCGACGATCCGCCGACTACGCGGGAAATGGCAGGCGCAGGTCACACACTCAACGAATTCGCAGTGCATGGAAAAAAGCTCAATGCGATTTTGAACTGATCTCGGATACCCCTCGGCAGGTCCCCTAGAATCGATGGCAACCGGCGATTGATAGTGCGATAAACGATTGATTTTATTGACACTAAAGAGGTTGGCTGGGGAACCTGGATTCGAACCAGGACTAACGGAGTCAGAGTCCGTGGGTCTACCGTTAACCTATTCCCCATCGCCTTGACGAGACCGGCGATATAGAGCCTTGGCGACGAAAATGCAAACATCAATCTGCGACAATTGCACTTGGTGAATTCGCCATGTCCTGATACCATTTTGCCAACAACATATGACATGCGCCTGCAGCGCCTTCTCGGGCAGCGCGGCGCAGGAAGGGATAGGACGTGAAGGGCACCGGGGCGGATGCGTATGCATCCGGATCGGGACCTTCCGAATCCGGTTTCGGTTCGAAGGAGCCGCAGCCGGCCGGTGTCGCAAGCGGTGCGTCAGCGCCCGCCGAAGCGATGTCCGGTAAGACTGCACGGCCGGTTGGTGACGCGGGGGAGCCCGAAGCGCCCGCTGCCGCGCAGGACGGAAGGCTTGATCATCACAAGGAAAAGAAGGGCCGCAAGCGCCGCCGTCGGCGCAGGGGTGCGCGCAAGACCGGCGAAGCCGGCCTGATCGCGACGCCGCAGCTGGACACCGTTCCGACCGACGGGGAAGCGCCGCAGCCCGCGGCGCCGAAGGGCAAGCGCCGCCGCCGGCGCAGGAAGCCGCACACCCAGACCGCGGTCGATTCGGGCAGTCCGCCGGCGGTACAGCCGGCGCCGCCGGTCGTGACACAACAGCATCCCGCAGTGGTGGCCGACGGTCAGCAACGGGCGCCGCGGACATCGGAATATTTTGCCGCGCTCGATCTCGGGACGAACAATTGCCGTCTGCTGGTCGCCACGCCGACACGGCCCGGCCAGTTTCGGGTCGTCGATGCGTTCTCCCGCATCGTGCGGCTCGGCGAGGGGCTGTCGCGCACCGGCAGGCTGTCGGACGCGGCCATGGACCGCGCCGTCGAGGCGTTGAAAGTGTGCCGCGACAAGCTGGAGTCGCGATCGATACGGCGCATGCGCCTGATTGCCACCGAAGCGTGCCGCGCCGCCGAGAATGGCGAGGAATTCCTGGAGAGGGTCTTCGAGGAAACCGGCCTGAAGCTGGAAATCGTCGATCGCGAGACTGAAGCCAGGCTTGCCGTGTCCGGCTGTTCGTCGCTGGTCGGCCGCGACACCGATTCCGTCGTATTGTTCGACATTGGCGGCGGCTCCTCGGAAATCGCGCTGGTTGACGTCAAGGACCGGCGGTCGCGCCGGCTGGCCGACCACATCGTTGCCTGGACATCGCTGCAGGTCGGCGTCGTGACGCTTTCCGAAAAATTCGACGGGCGCAATGTCAGCGAGAAGACCTTCGCCGACATGATCGACTACGCGACGGAACTGCTGCACCGCTTCGACGACCGCCACAGGCTGGCCGACCGTGTCGGCAATGACGGCTTTCACCTGCTCGGCACGTCCGGCACGGTGACGACGCTTGCCGGCATCCATCTCGACCTGCCGCGCTACGACCGCCGCCGGGTCGACGGGCTCTGGATGACCTCCGAGGAAGTCGACGCGATGAATGCGCGCCTCCTGTCCTGGTCTTTCGACGAGCGCGTCGCCAACCCGTGCATCGGCGCCGACAGGGCCGATCTCGTATTGGCCGGCTGCGCGATCCTCGAGGCGATCCGCGGTGTCTGGCCCTCCAACCGGCTGCGCGTCGCCGACCGCGGTTTGCGCGAGGGCATCCTGACCGAGATGATGGCCGCCGAGGGCGTCTGGCGGCGCGGCGCCAATCCGTGGCGCAACCGACCGCACTGGAGCCGGCGATGAGCGGACGCAAACCACCGCGCGGCGGCTCGCCATCCGGCCGGACGGGGCGCTCGATCAACCAGCGCGTCAAGAAGGGCAGGGGCCTGAAGAACTCGTCGCGGCGCTGGATCGAGCGGCAAATCAACGATCCCTATGTCCAGCGCGCCAAGGCGGAAGGCATGCGCTCGCGCGCCGCCTACAAGCTGATCGAGATCGACGACAAGCACAAGATTCTCGCCAGGGGCGACCGCGTGATCGACCTCGGCGCGGCGCCGGGCGGCTGGTGCCAGGTCGCCGCTCATCGTGTCGGCTCGAGCGACGAGGACAAGCGGATCGTGGCGATCGACTATCTGGAGATGGATCCGATGCCGGGCGTCGAAATCCTGCAGATGGATTTCCTCGACGACGAAGCACCCGGAAAGCTGATGGAGGCGCTCGGCAGCATGCCGGATCTGGTGGTCTCCGACATGGCGGCGCCAACCATAGGCCATCGCCAGACCGACCATCTGCGTACCATGCATCTCATCGAGGTCGCCGCCGATTTCGCCATTCGCGTCCTCAAGCCGGGCGGGCATTTCCTCGCCAAGACCTTCCAGGGCGGCACGGAGAAGGACCTGCTCGATCTCCTGAAGCGCAACTTCAAGTCCGTCATTCACGTCAAGCCGCCGTCCTCGCGCGCCGAGTCGGTCGAGCTTTATATCCTCGCCAAGGAGTTCAAGGGGCGCAAAAGCGACGGGCCGGCTCTCGACGGAGATTGACCCGGCATCGTGTGTGGCTGTGGCATGTGGGGGGCAAGATTTTGCAACTTGTGCTTGTCTTGCCATTTCCGTCCGCGTAACTTTGCGGTCAGGCGCTTGATAGCCAAGCATGTTCCCACTGCCGGGGAAAGTGGGGGAGAAGCGTATTGGCAGGTCCCGATCTTGATGTGGAGTCCTATGCCCGTCTGACGAGGCTTATCTACGCGTCGGCTCTGGATCAGGCGCGCTGGCAGGACTTCCTCACCGAGTTGACCCATGTCTCCGGAGGCGTTTGTACGCATCTCTTCGGTTTCGACATGCCTGCCGGCATTTCGCTCGGTCTGACGGCGGCCGGATATGCGCCGGAATATGTCGACAGTTACAACGAGTATTATGGCGAGGTGAACAGCTGGGCGCCGGGCTTTGCGAATGCCGAAGTCGGGATCGCCACGCCATCGCAATGGATGTGTTCGAAAGAGACGCTCTACTCGACAGAATTCTACAATGACTGGGTGCGCCCGCAGGAGAATGTGGCTGCCGGCGGCGGCGCACTGATCTTCAAGGATGTGACGCGCATGTTGGCCTTCGGGGGCAACATCCGCCTCAAGGACGAGGAGAAGCTGGAGGCGCCCTGGCTGCGCACGGTGGGGCTTCTGGTCCCGCATCTCCAGCAGGCCTTCGAGATCAGCCGCCTCATGTCCGGCCAGTCGCTGGAACTGGACCTGCTGCACGACCGAACCATCATGCCCGGCGCGGCCGTCATGGTCCTCGCCGATACCGGCTTCCTGCTTTATGCCAATACGAGCACCGACCGTCTGACGGAGGACCGGGCGGTCATGCTCGACGATCATGCCGGGCGGTTGTCGTTCCGCGACCCTGATGCTGCCGATATACTCGAGAAATGCCTCAAGCAGCTTCGGGCGGGCGTCGAGCCGATTTCCGCGACGTTTGTGAGCACGGGCGCCGATGGCTCCCGATACGCCTGCCGCATCGTTCGTTTCACGCCGGAGGACCATCCGGTATCGCCCTTCGCCCTTATGCTCGGTTATTGGCGTCCCGCACTTCTGGTGACGGTCAGTCCGGTTGCCGGGCGGCGGCTGGATCGCGACGCCTTCATGACGGCTCACGGGCTGACGGCCACTGAGACCGATGTCGCGGTCGGCATAGCCGAAGGCCTGTCTCCGGCCGAACTCGCCGAGATGCGCTCGGTGAGCATCCACACGATCCGCAATCAGCTCAAATCGGCGATGCAGAAAACGGGATCGCACCGGCAGGCCGAGCTTGTCCGGCTCGTCGAGTCATCCAAAACGGTCTGAGAGCGTCTGTCCCGGGCGTTACCGCACCGGCGCCGCCGCGCGAGCGCCCGCGCTTCGGATCGAATGGCCGGAAACGGCGTTTCCGGCACTTGGCGGCAAGGACAGGAAGGGAATGATCGCGAGCGCCGAAATGGCGGAGACCGTGAAGAACGCCATGTGAAAGGCCGGAAGCTCCAGCGCGCCGTCGCTCAACACGGTGACCAGATCGAGCACGCCGCCGGCCAGCGCCACCCCGACGGCAATCGATACCTGCTGCATCGCCGAGGTCACGGCCGTTGCCTGTGAAGCCTCCGCGTCCGACACTTCGGCGAAGGTCAGCGCATTGGCCGAGGTGAAGAAGAGCGAACGCACCAGCCCGGAGGCGAACAGCAGCACCATGATCAGCGCCAGAGGCGTTGCCGGCGTGTAGAGGCCGTTCACCGCGATCGAGATCGCCGCACCGCCGGCCGCGCCGATCAGGACCATGCGAAACCCGCCCGCCCGCAGGATCCGCTTGACGGTGAACTTCATCACGATCGCGCCGCCGGCGGAGACGAAGGTCACCATGCCGGACTGGAACGGTGTCAGGCCGAACCCGATCTGCAGCATCAGCGGCAGCAGGAAGGGCACTGCGCCCGCGCCGATGCGAAACAGGTTCGAGCCGATGATCGCGGCGCGGAAGGTCTGGTTGGCAAAAAGCTTCGGATCGAGCAGCGGATCGGGCGTACGCCGCGCGTGCACCACATAGCCGGCGAAGCAAGCCGCGCCGGCGATTGTCGCCATCATGCCCCAGACCGGCGGCAGGGCCGGCAGGCTGATCACCGACAGGCCGAACACGATGCCGGATGCGGCCGCTCCCGCCAGGATGAAACCTGTCCAGTCGACGCGTCGCACCGGTGGCGCCTCGCTTTCCGGCAGCAGGGTGAGGGCAAAGATGACGCCTGCGATCCCGATGGGAATATTGATCAGGAAGATCCAGTGCCAGGACATGAAGGTGGTCAGGAAACCACCGACCGGCGGTCCGGCCAGCGGGCCGATCAGGGCTGGCATCGTGAGCCACGCCATGGCGTTGACGAGATCGGATTTCGCCGTCGATCGCACCAGCACGAGCCTGCCGACAGGTGTCATCATCGCGCCGCCCATGCCTTGCAGGAACCGCGCGAAGACGAACTGCGTCAACGAGCCCGAGACGGCGCAGGCGATCGATCCGATCATGAAGACGACGATGGCGCTGGCGAATACGCGCCGTGCACCGAAACGGTCCGCCATCCAGCCGGATATCGGGATGAAGATCGCCAGCGCCACCAGATATGCCGTGAGCGCCAGCTTCAGGGCGATTGGCGTCGTGCCGATATCCTCCGCGATTGCCGGAAGCGCGGTCGAGATGACCGTCGAATCCATGTGCTCCATGAAGAGGGCGATGGCGAGGACGAGAGGGACGGTGCGATTCACGGTGGGGCTTCGGTCGATCGGGCTGCATCGTGATAAGGCGCTTGAGGCGCTATTGGCAAGCATTGCCCCCGGTAAGTCGCCGGCACGTGGCGGCGAAGCAGCCGATCACAGCGCCGTGATCGGCGTTGCCGAAACCCTCTTCCGCGCCATTTTGCCTCTATCCATTCCAGGGGAGAGACCAATGAACCTTACCAGACGTTCCATGTTCAAGCTGTCGGGCGCCGCGGCGCTCGCCACTCCGATGCTGATGACGCGTGCCGCCCAGGCCGAGGTGCCCATGGCGGCCACCATGCCGGCGGCCTTCAAGCGCTTCACGCTCGGCGATTTCGAGATCACGGCGCTGTCCGACGGTCACAGGGCGGTGCCGGACCCGCAGTCGATTTTCGGCACCAACACGACGAAGGAGGACGTCGAGGCGCTGCTGACCGAGAACTATCTGCCTGTCGGCCAGATGCAGTTCACCTTCGCGCCGACGCTGATCAACACCGGCAGCGAACTGATCCTGTTCGACACCGGCAATGGCGAGGGTGGCCGTGAGGGCGGGGTCGGCCAGACGCTCGCCAATCTGCAAGCCTCCGGCTACGCGCCCGACGAGGTCACCCATGTCGTCCTCACCCACATGCATCCGGACCATATCGGCGGCATGACCGAGGGCGGCGCGCCGGCCTTCCCGAACGCCGCCTATGTCGCCGGCCAGGCGGAGTATGACTTCTGGACCAGTGCGGACCGCGCCGGCACTCCGGCCGAAGGCGTTGCCAAGCTGGTCGCTTCCAAGGTCCAGCCCTTCGCCGAGAAAACCACCTTCATCGGCGACGGCGATGACGTGACAAGCGGCATCACCGCGATGGCCGCCTTCGGCCACACGCCGGGCCATCTTGCTTTCACCGTGTCCTCGGGCGGCAAGTCGATGGTCATTACGGCCGATACCGCGAACCACTTCGTCCTGTCGCTGCAGCGCCCGGATTGGGAAGTCCGCTTCGACGCCGACAAGGCGGCTGCCGCGGCAACCCGCAAGAAGGTCTTCGACATGATCGCCACCGATCGCATGCCCTTCATCGGCTATCACATGCCGTTCCCGTCTGTGGGGTATGTCGAGAAGATCGGGGAAGGCTACCGCTTCATCCCGGAGACCTATCAACTCGATCTCTGATCGGAACCACATTGTCCTGCGAGAGCCCGGCCGTTGCGCCGGGCTTTTTCGTCGACAGCCGGATATCGAGACGCGCAGCATTCAATCCGCCATTTCCATCCAGCCACACCGGCTCGCCGATCAGCTTGATCGCCTTCAGGCCGGCCTCGGGGATGTCGAGCCCCATCGAATGCGCCACGGCAACCCGGCTGCCCGGCTTCGGATTGAGCCCGCAGCAGATGCGGCGCGTGCCCATCTTCAGGTGGTGGGCGATGTCCCACTCCAGCACCGCGCCGTCGTGGCGGGTGACGACCCAGCAATGCATGTCGTCGCAGCAGCCGTTTTTCTCCGCCGGAAAGAAATAGCCTGTCACATATCCCGCCTCGAACCCGGCCGAGCGCAGTGCCGCGATCAGGTAGGTGTTGATGTCGATGCAGGAGCCTTCCGTCAGACCGCAGCCGAGATGCGGGATCGCTTCCAGCCCGTCATTGAACCGCGTTGCCGGATGGCCGTAGGTGAACTTCTCGGCCGTGTCGTTGACGATGGCCGCAATCGCCGCATGCGCGTCTCGCGCGTCCTCGGCGATCCGCCGCGCGTCGCGAACGAGATCGGCGGCAGCACGGGTGAACCGCGTCTCGCGGGGGCGAAACAGGGCTTCCGGGTAATGCCCCGCGATCTCCGCGAAGCGATAGGACAGCGTGATCGGGCCGTCGCCATCCGGTTCGATCAACGCCACCATCTGGCCTGTCGCCATCTCGCCGGCGAGCGAACAGGAGGCGCCATTGGCGGTAAAGGAAAGCGGCGTCTGGTAGGGCGTCGGGATGCCGACCGGCGCCAGCAATCGACCGGAACCCGGCCTCTCGGGATGAACCGTGACGGTGACGGTCGTGATCTCGGCGCCCATCTCAGCCTCTCGCGATCGCCTGGAACAGCACTCCCGACACGATCGCGCCGGCAATGCCGAGACCGAGATAGGCCGCAAACACCTCGCGCTTCACAAGCGACCAGACGGCGGCCATGGCGGGGACGGAACTGACCGCGCCCGCGACCATGAACGCCATCGCCGCGCCCGCGCTCATACCCTGTTCGGTCAGGCCGGCCAGAAGCGGCGGCGCGACATAGGAGTTCAGATAGGCCGGCATGCCGACCAGCGCCGCGATCCCGATCGGCAGCAATCCCTCGCCACCGACCAGCCCGGCAATCAGCGAGGCCGGCACGTAGAGGATCAGCAGCGCCTCCAGGACGTAAGCCAGCGCCAGCCACTTGACGAGAAACAGCGCATTCGTTGCGATTTCGCTGCGGAACACGGCGTTTCGGCTTTCCTCGTGCCAGAATTTCCAGACAGGCGATCCGCCGAATGGTGACTTGCTGCATCCGCAGCCGCCACCGGAGCGAGGCCGCAAGGGATCGGAAAACCAGCCGCCGGAAATGGCCGCTTGCATGGCGAATCCGCCGAACAGGCCGAGTCCGACCGCTGCCAACGCCTTGCCGATGGCGAAATCCCAGCCGAGCGCGCCAGCGGTGATCAGCAGGGTCGGCGGATCGATCAGCGGCGAGGACAGCCAGAACGCCATGACCGCCGGAAGCGGCGCGCCGACGGCAAGCAGGCCGGCGATAAACGGAATGACCTGGCAGGAGCAGAACGGCGCAAGCCCGCCAAACAGGGCGGTGAGCACGATCATCCGGTTCTCGCGGCCCTGAAAGGCCTTGGCCACGAGCGTTTCCGCGCCGGTCGCCTTCAGCGCGGCGATCAGCAGAACGGCGACGATGATGTAGGGCAGGGTGCCCGCAAATGCGCCGGCCGCAATCGAGACCACGTCTGCGAACCGGCCCGGATCGACCACGGCCACGATCAGTGGAACCGCGAGTGTGATCGTCCATGGGGTCAGTAGCCGGTCTTTCCAGGCAAACCGGTCACGCGCCGGCGATTGCAACACGTCGCTCATGAACAGTCTCCCGTATCTGCGTCGATGCAGCATTCCTTGAGGATGAATCCTGCCAGCGCCTCGAGCCGGCCATAGGCGGCGCGCGAGATCACGGAGCGGCCGTCCTTCTCCTGCTCGATCAGGCCGGCGGAGGCGAGAAAACGCAGGTGATGGGCAAGCGTCGACGCCGCCATGCCGGTTCGCGACTGGATATCTCCGACGGTCAGGCCGCCGTGCCCGGCCTTCACCAGGGTTTGCAGGACCTGAAGGCGCGCTTCCGATCCCATTGCCGCAAAGCCCTGCGCGGCCTCTTCGATATGCGGTTCGTCTAATATAACCATAAAACTGGTTATATCGTGATATAATGCGGTGTCAATCGGTTCGGGGAGGCTTTCGCAATGCAAACAAGCGTGGTACCAGCCACTGCCAACGCAGCGTCGAGTCCTCCCGCTCGGCATATCCGGATAATGGAACGAACAGCGATGGCGACCATCCTACAGACGATTACCGGCGCCGAGGCGCTTACCTTTGACGACGTGCTCTTGCAGCCCGGCCACTCGGAAGTCATGCCGGGCGAGACCATTATCGGCACGACGATCGCGCGCGACATTCACCTGTCGCTGCCGATCCTCTCCTCGGCCATGGACACGGTGACCGAGTCGCGCCTCGCCATCGCCATGGCGCAGGCCGGCGGCATGGGCATCATTCACCGCAATCTCAACCCGGCCGCGCAGGCCGAGGAAGTTCGCCAGGTCAAGAAGTTCGAGAGCGGCATGGTGGTCAATCCGGTCACCATCGGCCCCGATGCGACCCTGGCCGATGCGCTCGAACTGATGAAGGCGCACCGCATTTCCGGCATTCCCGTGGTCGAGAACGCCGGTCTCGGCAGCCAGACGCCCGGCCGCCTCGTCGGCATCCTCACCAACCGCGACGTGCGCTTTGCCTCCGATCCGGGCCAGAAGGTCTACGAACTGATGACCCGCGAGGGGCTGGTCACGGTGCGCGAGACTGTAGAGCAGGACGAGGCCAAGCGGCTGCTTCACCAGCACCGCATCGAAAAGCTGCTTGTCATCGACGAGCGCGGCTATTGCGTCGGCCTGATCACGGTCAAGGACATGGAAAAGTCGCAGCTCAATCCCGACGCCGCCAAGGACGTACAGGGCCGCCTTCGCGCCGGTGCCGCCGTATCGGTCGGCGCGGATGCGCAGGAGCGCGCCGAAAGGCTTATCGATGCCGGCGTCGACGTCATCGTCATCGACACCGCCCACGGTCATTCCCAGCGCGTGCTCGATTCGGTCGGCGTCGTGAAGAAAATGTCCAACTCGGTGCGCATCATCGCCGGCAACGTCGCCACCGTGCACGGCACCAAGGCGCTGATCGATGCCGGTGCGGACGCGGTCAAGGTCGGCATCGGCCCCGGCTCGATCTGCACCACCCGCATCGTCGCCGGTGTCGGCGTACCGCAGCTGGCCGCCGTCATGGCCTCCGCCGAGGAGGCCGACAAGCAGGGTATTCCGGTTATCGCCGATGGCGGCATCAAGTTCTCGGGCGATCTCGCCAAGGCACTCGCCGCCGGAGCCAAGGCCGCCATGGTCGGCTCGTTGCTCGCCGGCACGGAAGAGAGCCCGGGCGAGGTGTATTTGCACCAGGGCCGCTCCTACAAGGCCTATCGCGGCATGGGCTCCGTCGGCGCCATGGCGCGCGGATCCGCCGACCGCTACTTCCAGGCCGAGGTGCGCGACGAGTTGAAACTCGTGCCCGAAGGCATCGAGGGGCAGGTGCCCTACAAGGGGCCGGTTTCCGGCGTCCTGCACCAGCTCGCCGGCGGCCTGCGCGCCGCCATGGGTTACACCGGGGCGAAGACCTTGCCGGAGTTCCATGAAAAAGCGACCTTCGTGCGGATCACCGGCGCCGGCCAGCGCGAGAGCCACGCCCATGACGTGACGATCACGCGCGAAAGCCCCAACTATCCCGGAAATATGTGAGCGGGCCTATGACTGAAGAAAATCCCGGCGCGAGCAATCCACTCCGAAATCCGGCCGTGACTGCGCTCTTCGTCGCGACGGCGGCGGTCTTTCTCTGGATGGCGTTCGTGACCGGGCCTGCCTTCGAGCGCGCGGCCGGTGCGCCGATGCTCGATGGCCGGGTCTTCGGCTACACGCCGGCCGATGTCGCGGATCTGCATGCCCGCGTGAAAGCCAACCCGGAAGCGGCCGCGATCGCCAATCGCACCTATCGCACGTTCGATTTCGCATTTCCGGCGCTGCTGGCGCTTTCGATAACCATGCTTGCCGCTTCCGGTTTCGCGGCATTGGCGAAGCTCGGCTCGAACATCTCCACGCCGCTCGCGCGCATCGCATCCGGAGCGATCGCGGTACCGTATCTGGTCATCGATCTGCGTGAGAACGGCCTGGCACAGGCGCTCTTTTCCGAGCCGTCGCTTTCCGGCGACGTTCCGCTCGGTCTCGCAAGAATGCTGCCCGCCTTCACGTCGTGGAAGTTCGCGACGCTCGGCGCGGCGATCCTGATCGTCATCGCGATCTGGGCAAGGGTCTTTCTGAAGCTTCGTTCGGCGCGGGCCTGACGGAGTTCTGTCGGCGTCCAGCCGCTAGATCAGGAAACGCGTCCTGACGTCCTCGTCTTCCTCGCGCTCCCGCTCGGGACCCATATCGTAGGCTTCGGCCAGCGCGGCATAGGATTTGCCCGAGTCCTCGATTTCCTGCTGCTCTTCTTCAAGCCCTTCGAGGCGCTGTTCGGTCGTCTCGACAGTGCCGTATACCTCTGGCGCCGGAGGAGCCTCAGCGTCGTCCGTTTCCTCGCCGGCCGGCATCGCCGCGAGCTGCTGGATGATCTCCATCGCCCGTTCATAGGCGCGCATGGCCGTGTCGCGGTCGGGTTGCGAGGCGGAACTCCGGTCTGCCTCCAATGCCTCGGCGAGCTTGTCCTGCATTTCTTCGACCGACTGCAGGCGCTCCTGCATCCGCGCGGTTTCCAGTGCTTCCCGGTCTTCCTCGATCGTTTCCTCGTCGACGACATCCGCGGCGGACCGCTTTTCCGTCAGCACGTCCGACACGGATCGCGGCCCTTCGGCTGCGCGTTCGAGACGCTGCGAAACCTTGCTGCCTTCCTGGCCCGCCAGACCGTTCTCCAGAACCGCGCGGACGCGTCGCGCGGCCGGACCGTCGGGATCGGTGAACGATTCGATGATGTCGGCGGCGTTCGTGCCGTAGAGCCGGAAGCCGACGAACTTCTCCAGCATCTGAAGCAGATCGCGGTCACCGGCGAGAAAACCCATGCTGAATTGCTTCTTGATCGTGCCCGCGACCTCGCGGAACGTGACGCCGTTCTCGCCCGGCTTCGGGATCGTGAAGTCCTTTTCCGAATCGACGGGAATCTCTTTGAGCAATGCCTGCTTGCGCCACTGGTTTCCGGCTTCGACGGATTTCAAATCGCCGTCGCGCCCGACCTCCAGCTTGCCGTTCAGATAGCCGGTAATCTTTTCCATCATGAGGAACATCAGCTTGGTCACGGTCATCTGCGTGCCGAAGTAGAAATCCTCACTCGCCTCGGTGGTTTCCGCGGATTGGGTTTGCCCGAGTGCCGCCGCTGCCATGGGCGTGTCTTCGCCTTGCCCCCGCATTGCGTTCTGCGGCGCTGCGATGCCCTTCATCACGGCAAGGGCCGGCTGAAGATGGAATGTACCGATGGCGGTCACGTTGATCTCCGGAGACGAGAATCACCACTCGAGGCTGACTATCTCAGGTTGCATCAATATGGTTTACGGCCCGTTAAGAATTGCCGCGAATGCAAAGCCGGTGCACGGAGCGGTGGCGGGCTTGCAAGATCGCGCACCGGCGGCTTTGCTGCGGAGGGGAGGTGCTTTCCACATGCAATCCACCGCTATTTTCTGGCCGATGATCGTACAGGTCGCCCTGACCATCGCCGCCTATGCCATCATGAGCGCGCGCCGCATCGCCGCCGTCAAATCGGGCGAGGCGCGGGCCCGTGATTTCCGCATCCCAAGCGATCCGGAATCGAGCGCCAGCGCCGCGCGCAACGTGTCGAGCCAGTTCGAGCTGCCGGTTCTGTTCTATGTGGTGTGCCTGGCTTTCCAGCAGACCGGCGGAGCGGACCTCGTCGCTTTGGTCCTTGCCTGGTTGTTCGTCGCCGCGCGTATCGCCCATGCATGGGTCCACATGACGTCGAACATCGTTCTGATGCGCCGCCGGTTGTTCATCCTGGGTTTCGTCATCGTCATCGCGATGTGGGGATGGTTCGCCATCCGCATCATGTTCGCGGGCGGTAGTGCAATTCAGGTTTAGATCGAAACATCTTCATCAAGATGCGCGTTCGAGAGGAAGTCGAGAGGCAGCGCTTCTTGATTCTGCTGCAACCTGAAATGGGCTAGGCCGCTTCCGCCTCGGGCAGGATTTCGCCCGCCACGTGCGTAATCGCGCCGGCCAGCGCGCCGAAATCGGGAAGCCGCCGCGAGGATTTGCGCCAGAACAATGCGATGTCACGATGCGGCACGGGATCGGCGAATGGCGTGATTGTCAGGCTGTGCAGATGCGCGGTTTCGACCGGGATAGCGATTTCCGGCAGCAATGTCAGGCCAAGGCCGTTCGAAACCAGTTGCAGCAGGGTCGTCATCGAGGTGGCGCCGAAATTGACGAGCCGGCGCTCCTTGTCCTTGGCGCAGACCGCCAGCGCCTGGTCGCGCAGGCAGTGGCCTTCGTCGAGCAGGAGCAACCGGTCGAGCGCGACCTGGTCCTCGGCCAGCGGCGAATGCAGGACGTCGGCGCCGTTCGCGGCGCTGGCGATGAAGAACCGGTCGCGAAAGAGGTGCTCGGTATGAAGTCCGGCTTCGGCGATCGGTTCGGCGGCGACGATCGCGTCGAGCTGTCCTTCGACGAGTTCGCGGGTCAGCGTGTCGGTAATCGCCTCGCGCACCTTCAGGTCCAGTTTCGGAAAGCGCGCCTGAAGATGCGGGATCAGCTTCGGCAACAAATATGGCGCGATCGTCGGGATCATGCCGACCCGAAGGTTTCCCACCAGCAGGCCGCGATCCTGCGAGACCATTTCCTCCAGCGACTGGACGTCGCCGAGGATGCGGCGGATATGCGGCAGGAGCCGCTGGCCGGCCTCCGTGAGCACCACCTTGCCATGGCGGCGTTCAACCAGCTTGCGCTCCAGCCGGGCCTCCATGTCCATGATCTGGGCCGACAGCGCGGGCTGCGAAATATTGACCGATGCCGCCGCTTTTCCGAAGTGCAGGCTGCGCGCCAGGGCGTCGAAATAGTGCATTTGCTTGAGCGTGAGCTTCATAGGTTTTTCTTATCATCAAGATTGGAAATTACAATTTGAAATTATGGCCGGGCTGGCGCATCTGTAATTTGGAACTGTTCCAGTGAAGGGAGGCGTGCCGTGCGAATGCGCGGCAAATTGCACGTCGGGTAACGACACCCGGAAGACATGATCATCATGTACGGAACAAACCCCAGATAAATGCGGTCACAACGGGAGACAGTAATGGACGCGAAAGTTGATAAGGCGGGCGGTTGCCCCGTAATGCATGGCGGCAACACGCATACCGGCAGTTCGGTGATGGATTGGTGGCCGAATTCGCTCAATCTCGACATTCTCCACCAGCACGACTCCAAGACCAACCCGATGGGGCTGGACTTCGACTATCGCGAAGAGCTCAAGACGCTCGATATCGAGGCGCTCAAGAAAGATCTCCACGCCCTGATGACCGACAGCCAGGACTGGTGGCCGGCGGACTGGGGTCACTATGGTGGCCTGATGATCCGCATGGCGTGGCACGCTGCCGGTTCGTATCGCCTGGCCGATGGCCGTGGCGGCGCGGGCACCGGCAATCAGCGCTTCGCTCCGCTCAATTCCTGGCCGGACAATGTCAGCCTCGACAAGGCCCGCCGTCTGCTGTGGCCGATCAAGAAGAAATACGGCAACGCGGTCTCCTGGGCCGACCTGATCGTCCTGGCGGGCAATATCGCCTATGAATCCATGGGCTTTAAAACGTTCGGCTTCGGCTTCGGCCGCGAGGACATCTGGCATCCCGAAAAGGACGTCTATTGGGGCGCCGAGAAGGAATGGCTGGCTCCCAGCGACGGCCGTTACGAGGACGTCGACGATCCGTCGACGATGGAAAACCCGCTGGCCGCTGTTCAGATGGGCCTGATCTACGTCAACCCGGAAGGCGTGAACGGCACGCCGGACCCGCTCAAGACGGCCGCTCAGGTGCGTGAGACCTTCGCCCGCATGGCGATGAATGACGAGGAAACCGTCGCACTGACCGCAGGCGGCCATACCGTCGGCAAGACGCATGGCAACGGCGACGCGTCAGCGCTCGGTCCCGACCCGGAATCCGCTGGCCCCGAAATGCAGGGTCTCGGCTGGGCGAACCCCAACATGGGCGGCAAGGCCGCCAATGCGGTGACGTCCGGCATCGAAGGCGCATGGACGACCAACCCGACGCAGTTCGACATGGGCTATTTCGACCTGCTGTTCGGCTACGAGTGGGAACTGAAGAAGAGCCCCGCCGGCGCCAACCAGTGGGAACCCGTGAACATCAAGGAAGAGGACAAGCCGCTCGACGCGACCGATCCCTCCAAACGTCACAACCCGATCATGACCGATGCCGACATGGCCATGAAGATGGACCCGGCCTACAACGCGATCTGCCAGAAATTCATGGCCGATCCGGAGTATTTCAAGGACGCTTTCGCCCGTGCATGGTTCAAGCTGACCCACCGCGACATGGGCCCGAAGGCGCGCTATGTCGGTCCGGATGTGCCTGCGGAAGACCTGATCTGGCAGGACCCGATTCCGGCCGGCCCGACCAACTACGATGTCGGCGCCATCAAGTCGAAGATCGCCGCGTCCGGACTGTCCGTGGCCGAACTGGTTTCGACCGCATGGGACAGCGCCCGCACGTTCCGCGGCTCCGACATGCGGGGCGGAGCCAACGGTGCGCGAATCCGTCTCGCGCCGCAGAAGGATTGGGAGGGCAACGAGCCGGCCCGTCTCGCCAAGGTCCTCGGCGTTCTTGAGCCGATCGCGGCGGAATACGGCGCCAGCGTCGCCGACGTGATCGTCCTTGCCGGCAGTGTCGGCGTCGAGAAGGCTGCCAAGGCAGCCGGTTACGACGTCACGGTTCCCTTCAAGCCGGGCCGCGGCGACGCGACCGACGAGATGACCGATGCCGACTCCTTCGACGTGTTGGAACCGCTCGCCGACGGCTACCGCAACTGGCTGAAGAAAGACTATGCGGTCAGCCCTGAGGAACTGATGCTCGACCGCACCCAGCTCATGGGTCTGACGGCCAACGAGATGACCGTTCTGGTCGGCGGCATGCGCGCCATGGGCGCCAACTATGCCGGCACGAAGCACGGTGTCTTCACCGACCGCGAAGGCGCGCTGACGACGGATTTCTTCGTCAACCTGACCGACATGGCCAACAGCTGGGCACCTGTGGATGGCGGCATCTACGAAATCCGTGACCGCAAGAGCGGCACGGCCAAGTGGACCGCGACGCGTATGGATCTGGTCTTCGGCTCCAATTCGGTGCTGCGCGCCTATGCCGAGGTCTACGCCCAGGACGATGGCGAGCAGAAGTTCGTCAAGGACTTCGTCGCCGCCTGGACCAAGGTCATGAACGCGGACCGCTTCGACGTCTGATCACGGCGAAAGCACAAACGATAAGAGCCGGCGCGGTCTCCGCGCCGGCTTTTTCTGTCATTGATCGTCGCCAATGGCTTCCCCATCATTTCAGCGTAACGTCGGCGTTTCGCTGGAAGCACGGAGGCGATCATGGACAAGCAGCGCATCAAGATTGAGCAGCATGGCGGCCTGGGCCTGGTCTGGTGCGCCGGCTGGCTGTTCACCCTGGGCTATATGGACCTGGGTTTCTGGAAAGGGGTCCTCGCGATAGTGATCTGGCCCTACTATCTCGGCGTCCAGATGGCCGTCCCGGCTGTAACCGGCTGAATAAGCCCGATCCCAAGGGCAATTCGTCTCGCATGCTTGCCAAGCGTCCGGCCGCTCTGTAACCACGCTCCAATTTCCAACGGAGCGAAAACCATGCGTCTTGGCGGACGAGTCGGCGCGGCCATCGAAGTGCTGCAGGACATTGCGGACCGCAAACGTCCGGCGGCGGATGCGCTGAAGGATTGGGGCCTTTCGCATCGCTTCGCGGGATCCGGAGATCGCGCCGCGATCGGCAATCTGGTCCATGACGCTTTGCGCAAGAAGCTGTCCACCGCGCACCTGATGAATGACGACGGGGGCAGGGCGCTCGCCTTCGGCACCTTGTGGCGACAGTGGAACGTGTCGCTCGATCAGATGCGCGAGGCCTTCGCCGACGACAAATTCGCACCCGAGATACCGGAACAGAGCCTCGAAGCGGCAGCCAAGCGCGATTTCGCCTTCGCCAAGCCGCATGTCGAGGCCGAT
The DNA here is from genome assembly GCF_965227485.1 of Oricola indica. Lineage (NCBI taxonomy): Bacteria > Pseudomonadati > Pseudomonadota > Alphaproteobacteria > Hyphomicrobiales > Ahrensiaceae > Oricola > Oricola indica. The sequence continues at coordinate 4,074,402 of NZ_OZ245747.1, read as the reverse complement.
ATTCCCGACTGGTGCGCCGACTATTTCGAGGAGAATTTCGACGACGAATGGATCGCCGAGGCGGCCGCCCTGTCGGAACGCGCGCCGCTCGACATGCGCGTGAACACCCTGAAGGCGGATCGCGACAAGGTGCAGAAGCAACTCGCGAAGTTCGGCGCCAAGCCGACCGCCATCGCCCGTCAGGGCCTGCGTATCGCGGCGGGCAGGGGCGCTGCCCGGATGCCCAATGTCCAGTCCGAGCCCGCCTTCCAGAAGGGTTGGTTCGAAATCCAGGACGAGGGTAGCCAGATCGTCGCCGACCTCGTTTTCCCCCAGCCCGGCGAGCAGGTGCTCGATTACTGCGCGGGCGGCGGCGGCAAGACGCTCGCGCTTTCGGCTGCGCTCGACAACAAGGGTCAGGTTCACGCCTGGGACGCCGACAGGAACAGGCTGGCGCCGATCTTCGAGCGGCTGAAGCGCGCGGGCACGCGCAATGTGCAGGTTCATGCCGCCGATGCCGATCTATCCCCGCTCGCGGGCAAGATGGATCGTGTGCTCGTCGATGCCCCATGCACCGGTTCGGGAACCTGGCGGCGCAATCCGGACGCGAAATGGCGGCTGCAGCCTTCGGCGCTGGAAAAGCGGATCGAGGAGCAGGCCGACGTGCTCGACAAGGCGTCAGCCTATGTGAAGCCCGGTGGCTTCCTGGTTTACGTCACCTGTTCCGTGTTCTCGCAGGAAAACGAATACCAGGTCTATGCATTCGGCGACCGGCACGGCGATTACGACCTGTTGTCGGCCGGCGAGGTCTGGCAGGATCTTTTCGGCTTCGACAAGCCGCAACCCTGGTCGGCGGACATGAAGTGCATCACGCTGACACCGCGCTCCACCGGGACCGATGGCTTCTTCTTCGCGGTCATGCAGCGGCGCAAATAACGCCGGAAATGTGAACCCGAAGCGGGTGTTCTGCGTAGTACTGTCATAATAGCGATTTGCTGGAGGTTTCGATGCAGCATGTTCATGCCCGCGACAACGGTTGGAAGTGGGTTACCCTCGTCCTGTTCGTGTTCTTCGTCATGGCGGGAGGCACTCTGATCGGCATCACCTTCACGCCGGGCGAATGGTATGCCGGCCTCGAAAAACCCTGGTTCAATCCGCCGAACGCGATCTTCGGGCCGGTCTGGACCCTGCTCTACCTGATGATCGCGATCGCGGGTTGGCGCACCTGGCGGCGCGGCCCCGCCGGCCTTCCGATGCAATTGTGGTTCGGGCAGCTCCTGTTCAATTTCATCTGGACGCCCGCCTTTTTCGGCATGCACACCACCGGTCTTGCCCTGCTGGTCCTCACCGTCATGCTGGCGCTGATCGTTCTGTTCATTCAATTGACCTGGAAACCGGACCGGATCTCCGCTCTCCTGTTTGTGCCCTATGCCTGCTGGGTCACGTTTGCCGGTCTGTTGAACCTGTCGATCTGGTGGCTGAACTGACGCCACTGGGGACGGCCGGATAGGGAAAGATGACTTTTTCGATTGGATTTCGCGGCTGACCGCGCGAGTATTTCGCGTTCCATGCCGGACGTCCGGCGAAATCCCTATTCCCGACCCGGTCTGTCCCGATGCAATTTGCGCAGTTTCTTGATGATTTTACCGCCTACGAAAACATTTTCGGTCATCTGACCTACGTCCTGGCGATCGTCTCCATGATCATGCGCACCATGTCATGGCTGCGTTTTTTCGCGATCCTGTCCGGTCTTGTCGCGCTCATCTATTTCGGTCTCGTGCGCGGCGATTATGTCAGCGCGTTCTGGGAAGCCTGCTACGTGACGGTCAATGTCGCGCAACTGTTCCTGCTTTGGTACGAAAACCGCCCCGGCCAGTTCGACGGAGCCGAGCGCGACTTCGTCACCCGCGCGCTGATGGATCTGAAGCCGGTCCATGCCGCCAAGATGGTGCATCAGGCGCGCCACGAAACAGTGCCCGGCGGGCAGGTGATCGTCACCGAGGGCACCGTTCCGGACAAGCTCTATTTCGTCGTGTCCGGCAAGGTTCAGATCGTCCAGCACGGCGTCGTCATCGGAACCTGCGGGAAGGGAGACTTCCTGGGCGAGATGAGCCTGCTTTCGCGAGGAGAAGCCAACGCCACCGCCTCCACGCTCGAGCCTTGCGAGATGCTCGTCTTCGAGCGCGCCGCGCTGGAAAGGCTCGTCGCCAGGGTGGAGCCGGTCCGGCATGCGCTGCATGCGGGAATATCGCGCAACCTGCTTGAAAAGATCGCGCGCATGAACGCCTTTTCCGTGAGCGCAAACGCACCGGAAACCGCATGATGACCGTGACAGACCAGAGCGGCGTGACCCGATGACAGACGCCATGCTTCATTTCGAGCGTCGCGTCCGCGACTCCTTCGCCCGCCAGCCCGCCATGCAAACCATGGGCGCGACGTTGGCTGCCGTGCGGGAGGGGCAGGTCGAAATCGTCATGCCCCACGATCGCAAACTCACGCAACAGCATGGTTTCATCCATGGCGGCATGATCTCTGCGGCACTGGATTCGGCTTGCGGATTTGCCGCCTTGACGCTGTTGCCGGAGGACGCGGGAATTCTCACCATCGAGTTCAAGGTGAATTTGCTCGCGCCCGCCAGGGGAGAGCGGTTCCGTTTCGAGGGAACCGTCGTCAAGCCGGGGCGCACGATCACGGTGGTGGACGGCACCGCCTATGCCGTGACCGGGGAAACGACGAAACGCATAGCGACGATGACGGCCACCATGATGTGCGTGCATGGCCGCGACGATGTGAAGGATTGAAGATGAAGACAGTCGGAAACGCGAAGGTGCTCTACGTGATGGCGGCGGATCCCGAATATGGGCCGCATCTCAAAGCGCGTTTCGAGCCGCTGATCTGCGGCGTCGGACCCGTCGAGGCGGCGGTCAATCTCGCCCGCGCGCTCGCCGCCGGCAAGCCGGACGTCGTCGTATCGCTCGGCTCCGCCGGGTCGCGCTCGCTGGAGCAGGCCGAGGTCTTCCAGGTCGCTTCGGTTTCCTATCGGGACATGGACGCGTCGCCGCTTGGCTTCGAAAAGGGGAAGACCCCGTTTCTGGACCTTCCGGTCGAGCTGGAGCTTCCCCACCGCATCGAGGGACTGCCCGCGGTGCGCCTTTCGACCGGCGGCAACATCGTGTCGGGCGCGGCCTATGACGGTATCGATGCGGACATGGTCGACATGGAGACATTCGCGCTCCTGCGTGCCTGCATGGGATACTACATACCGCTGATCGGCCTGCGCGGCGTATCCGACGGTGCCGGCGACCTGCATCACTACGATGACTGGACGCAATATCTCCACGTCATCGACGAGAAACTCGCCGATGCCGTCGACCGCGTCGAGGCGGCGATCGAGGCCGGCCTGCTGGAATGAGCGCTGGAGAATTCGCGGTCCGGCCCGTCGGTCCAGCCGACATACCGGGCCTTTGCGCGTTGCTGAACGAGATTATCCGCATCGGCGGGACCACGGCGATGGAAACGCCGATGACGATCGAGAGCTTTCTCGATACCTTCTTCCGGTCCCAGATCCAGATATCCTTCATGGTCGCCGAAGCTTCGGGTGGCGACCTGCTGGGGTTCCAGGTCCTCGCCGCCCATGAAAAGCTGCCGGAGGACTGGGCCGACATCGCCACCTTCGCGCGCGTCGGTTCGCAAACGTCCGGCGTCGGAAGCGCGCTCTTTGCGGAGACGCTGACCCAGGCCCGCCGTTTCGAACTCGCGGCCATCAACGCCACCATCCGCGCGGACAATGCCGGTGGCCTCGCCTATTACGACCGGATGGGCTTCGTGACCTACAAGGTCGACGAGAAAGTGCCGCTGAAATCCGGCCACCGCGTCGACCGCATCTCCAAGGGCTACCGCGTCATCTCCGACTAGGCCGCCCGCCTCGGCGATGCCCTTCGTTCGCGGCTGCGCTCACTCCTCCGCGTCCGAGCCCGCCTCGGCATTTTCGGCCGCCCATGTTCCCGCCGCCTCCACCGCCACGGGAGTCGCGGTCGGCAGGACGCCGAGATAGCTCTCGGTGTCGGCGACCGGGACGGGCGCGCGCCGGGTCATGCGGTAGAGCGCGTAGAGCGCGATGGCCGCGAATGTCGTGCCCAGCACCACCCAGAAGGTGAAGGGGCCGAAACGCTCCATCCCGAAGCCGGTCGCCAGCGGGCCGGCGATTGCCCCGAGCCCGAAGGTGAAGACGAGGCCGCCGGACGCCGCCGGCATCTGCTCGGTCGTCAGGAAATCGTTCGTATAGGCCAGGAACAGCGCATAGAGCGGTGTGGTCACACCGCCGGCGATGAAGGCGGAGAGCATCAGGAACCACACCTGCCCGCCGGAGAGGAACCCGACCGCGCAGAAGATGACACCGCCCGCCGACGCCCCGAAGATCAATTGGCGCCGGTCGACCCGGTCCGACAGCCAGCCGATCGGATATTGCAGCACCAGCGCGCCCGCGAACAGCATCGCGACGAACAGCGCGATCTGGTCCGCGGCCATGCCGATCTGTGAGCCGAACACGGCCCCCATGCCCGACTGGGTGGCGTAGATGCTGCCGAGCAGGAAGATCCCGACCGTGCCGAGCGGCGATTCACCGAAGAGTTCGCGCAACGGCATCGGCCGCGCCACCTCGGTCGTCGGCGTCCGGCTGGCCGACAGCAGGATCGGCGCAAACGAGATCGAGACCAGGATGGACGCGCCGATGAACAGCACCGACGTGCCGGCGTCGCCGAATGTCAGCAGCCATTGCGCGCCGATGATGCCCAGCGTCTGCGCAATCATGTAGGCCGCCAGCACCTGGCCCCGCGTCTCGTTGGTGGACGCATCGTTGAGCCAGCTTTCGGCGGTGACATAGATGCCCGACATGCAGAACCCCACCAGCAGCCGCAGCAGCGTCCACGCCCAGGGTTCGGTCACCAGCGGAAAACTGATCAACGCCGCCGACATGAAACTGCCCAGCGCCGCGAAAACCCGGACATGGCCGACACGCCGGATCAGCACCGGCGTAAAGCGCGCACCCGACAGGAAGCCTGCGAAATAGGCCGAGGTGACGACCGCCAGCGCGGTCGCCGAGAACCCCTCGATGCCGCCGCGCAGGCCGATCAGCGTGAATTGCATGCCGTTGCCCAGCATGATCAGCAAGATGCCGAGCAGAAGCGCCCACACCCCGGACAATGTCTTGAACATGCGACGTCCCTTCACGCACCGGGTAATTCATTCCCCTCAGTCAACTTCACCCAGACCGCCCGCCGCAACCCCCGTTCCAGCGCCGCTTGGGCGTTTGTTTACGACACAGGGCCTGAAATGGGGGCCGGATAGGGCGAAACGATCCGGTGAACCGTGTCGAGTGCTGAACGCGGAGTGCCGGATCCAAGTGGCGTCTTCTGGAGTACCCCCACCCTTCATCCCTCCCCACAAGGGGGAGGGAGGTCACCAGCACTGAACGTCCCACTTCCCACGATGAGCCAGGCACGAACGGCGATGCGGCCGGCTTCCCTCCCCCTTGTGGGGAGGGATGAAGGGTGGGGGTCGTCGCGAAGCGACAATCAAAGAGTCCTCGCGAATTCAGTCCCTTGCGACCTTATAGGCCAATGGGCACAAAACGTTCTCATCCACCACCCCCAAACCTCCCCTCACAATCCTCGCACCAAACGGAGGCGCATGAGGCATGGAGTTCAACTGGCGCAGGGCGGTCGATCGCAACTGCGAGATACTCTGCACCATCGCCGGGCGGCTGATCGTCATGGCCGGGATTCATGCAGGACGCACTGCCGACACCCTGCCGCGCTATCTCTATCTGCGCATCCTCGCGCTTCTCCGCCCCGCCGAATTCGCCGCGCGCCGATTGATCGCCATGGCCGCCTGCAAGCTGGTGATGATCACTGTGCAGCCCGTTACAGAGCGCCAGAGGAAGTCACCAAACTCCGTCATCCTCGGCCTTGAGCCGAGGACCCATTCCGGAGACGCCGCCACCGCTTCGAAGACCGAGAACGAGGAGCCATCTTCTGTCATCGCCGGCGTTCTCCGGCTCGACGGAGCGAATCCTCGCGTCAAGCAAGAGGATGGCGTGCGTGAAAAGACGCCGCGAAAAGCCGCCGACACCGCGCAAAACACGCCACAACCCGCATTCGCCCTCTTCGACCCGTTCAAGCCCTTCGCCGAACCGTGGCTGGCAGAGGCGGAAATCGCCGCGCTCGCCAATCCTTCCGACGGAGTGATCGTCCCGGCCTCGCGGCCGAACGAACCGGTCGATGCAAGGGCGCTCGGCCGGCGCATCCGCGCGCTCGCCAATGCGCTGGACGATCTGGACGGCCAGGCGCTGCGGCTGGCCCGCTGGCGCGCACGCCGCGCCGCCGGTTCCGGCCGGCCAATCCGTTTCAGCCCCTTCCGCCCCGGCTCTCCGCCCGGATGGAGGAAACGGCCCAAGACCGAGATCGAGGAGGTGCTGAAGGAATGCAACTATCTCGGGCTCGAAGCCTGGAACACGTCTTGAATGGGGAGGATGGATACTTCGGTGAGACGGACGCCAGACCGCAATGTGGTTTGGCGATAATGCCGCTTGGCTGGATACCGGCGATTGGCGGAGAGGCCAACCATAGGTCGTCATCCTCGGGCTTGACCCGAGGACCCATTCCGGAGACTTCGACACCGCTTCGAATATCCAGAATGAAGTGGCAGCCTCCGTCATCGGTGGCGGTCTCAAGTTTCACGGATTGGGTCGTCGGCTCTCGCCCGAGGATGACGGAGGGTGGGATAGGCCTCGGTGCAAGTTCTCAAACAGCGGTAAGTCCCGCAAATCCCGGTGGGCATTGCAGCGCAGCAATTGAAAGCCGGGCGGACTCGCATTAAAGCCGCTTCATGAACGCTCCCGACTTGACCATCCATCCCGAAAACGTCCTCATCATCGACTTTGGCAGCCAGGTGACCCAGCTCATCGCGCGCCGCGTCCGCGAAGCCGGTGTCTATTCCGAGATCGTGCCGTTCCAGTCCGCCGAGGAAGGCTTCGAGCGCCTCAAGCCAAAGGCGGTGATTTTCTCCGGCGGCCCGTCCTCCGTGCCCGACGAAGGCAGCCCGCGCGCGCCGCAGGCGGTTCTCGATTCCGGCGTGCCGATCCTCGCCATCTGCTATGGCCAGCAGACGCTCTGCCACCAGCTTGGCGGCACGGTCGAGGGCGGCCATCACCGCGAATTCGGCCGCGCCGATGTCGAGATCCTCAAGGAAAGCCCGCTCTTCGACGGTTTCTGGACCAAGGGCTCGAAATACCCTGTCTGGATGAGCCATGGCGACCGCGTCACCGAACTGCCCGACGGCTTCGAGGTGATCGGCACCTCGCCCAACGCGCCCTTCGCCATCGCCGCCGATGAGAGCCGCAAATATTACACGACCATGTTCCACCCGGAGGTGGTGCACACGCCCGACGGCGCCAAGCTGCTGGCCAATTTCGTCCACCGCATCGCCGGTTTGAAGGGCGACTGGACCATGGCCGCCTACAAGGAACAGGCCATCGCCGCGATTCGCGAGCAGGTTGGCGACCGAAAGGTCATTTGCGGACTGTCGGGCGGTGTCGATTCCTCCGTCGCCGCCGTGCTGATCCACGAGGCGATCGGCGACCAGCTGACCTGCATCCTCGTCGACCACGGCCTGATGCGCAAAAACGAGGCGGCCGAGGTCGTCTCGATGTTCCGCGAATATTACAACATCCCGCTGGTCCATGTGGACGCGGCGGACCTGTTCATCGACGCGCTGGAAGGCGAGGCCGACCCCGAGAAGAAGCGCAAGACCATCGGCAGGCTCTTCATCGACGTTTTCGAGGAAGAGGCGAACAAGATCGGCGGCGCCGATTTCCTCGCCCAGGGCACGCTCTATCCCGACGTGATCGAGAGCGTTTCCTTTTCCGGCGGCCCGTCCGTCACCATCAAGTCGCACCACAATGTCGGCGGCCTGCCCGAGCGCATGAACATGCAGCTTGTCGAGCCTCTGCGCGAACTGTTCAAGGACGAGGTCCGCCTGCTCGGCCGCGAGCTCGGGCTTCCCGAACATTTCATCGGCCGCCACCCGTTCCCCGGTCCGGGCCTCGCCATCCGCTGCCCGGGCGGTGTCACGCGCGAGAAGATCCGCATCCTGCAGGAGGCCGACGCGATCTATCTCGAGGAAATCCGCGCCGCCGGCCTCTATGACCACATCTGGCAGGCCTTCGCCGTCCTGCTGCCTGTCCAGACTGTTGGCGTGATGGGTGACTACCGCACCTACGAATTCGTCTGCGCCCTTCGCGCCGTCACCTCCGTCGACGGCATGACCGCGGATTTCTACCACTACGACATGAGCTTCCTCGGCAACACGGCCACCCGCATCATCAACGAGGTCCGCGGCATCAACCGCGTCGTCTACGACGTCACCTCGAAGCCGCCGGGAACGATCGAATGGGAATAGTGATTTTCCAGTAGAGGCTGGCGTGAGGAAATCTCCGCCAGCCTTAATCTATTGAAATCAATAAACTTTCCAATCTGATCCGGCCCTGGCCGGTTTTCGCTAGTTTGGGCATGAAAACCGCTTTGACGGTATATCTGACGGGACGCGGAAGGCTTGAACCTGGGCGCGTTGCCGCATACCGTCAGTCCGTTCGGTGGTTGTGACGGTATTTTTCTGCCCCGACCCACTGATTTCATTGAGTAAAGACATGCGAAACAGCCTGTTTTCGGGCTGACGGTATTTTGCTGTCTTGTGGAGGCTGAAATGCTCACCGACGCAGCACTTAAGAAGCTGAAACAAAAGGGAAAACCATACAAGGTCGCCGATCGGGACGGGATGTACGCTCATGTCAGTTCGAGCGGTGCCGTCACGTTCCGCTACGACTACCGTCTCAACGGCCGACGAGAAACCATCGTCTTAGGTCGTTATGGAAGAGTCGGGATATCTCTAGCGATTGCCCGGGAGAAATCGTCAGGCGCTTTTCGGAGGACATCGACTTGTCGTTCGATCGGGCTCATCTCGGCTACACAGGTGATCGCGATCCGGAGAAAGAGGGTCTAAGCCGAAAGAAGGCAGGACGGCTCATTGACGATCTTGTGGGCGATGTGGAGAAACACATCGCCCACAACCTGCTTCCGGCACTTCACGCGGCGTTCGTCGATGAACTCGGCGAGCCACAAAAAGAGGAGTGGTCGCTTTCAATCGATGAGGCTGACGCGCAGACATTGAACTTTCACTACCCGATCGCGCTGCCTGCCTCAGAATATCAAGGGATGGCCTACATCACACCGCGGGTGAAGCTGGAACTCGGCGCGCGAGGTGATCCATGGCCCGCAGAAAAGAAGGTCATTCGGCCCTACGCGGCAGAGGATTTCCCTGACTTCTTCGAGGATCCGGACACGACCGTCACGGTACTTTCGGCACGGAGAACCTTCTGGGAAAAGGCGACCGCCTTGCACGCGGAGGCGAATCGTCCGGCGGAGTCGCCCACGCCGCAATATTTCTCGCGACACTACTACGATCTCGCCATGCTATTCGGTTCCGATGAGGGCAGGGCCGCCGCGGCTGATCTTGAACTCCTGGCCACAGTGGCAAAGCACAAGGCCACCTTCTTTCGCTCAGGTTGGGCCAGTTACGAGACAGCGCGACCAGGAACGTTGTTACTGATGCCCAGCGAGCCCCGGATCAAAGACTTACGCTCCGATTATCGTGCCATGGCACCCATGATGTTTGACGAAAATCCGCTCTCGTTCGACGAGATACTTGCCAAAATCGGAAAGCTTCAGGAATCAATAAATAGCTAGCTCATTTTCCCAAGCTGTGGGGGAGGCCTTATTAGCTCGATACGATCCATCGATCTCCGTCTTGTAGATGATCTCGTTGACTTCGTCCGAGGGCAGGGTTTCGTGCTGGACTTCTCCGACTCGAGCTTTGCCGAGTTCTTTGCGTCGGAACTCCAGGTCGATATCGATGACCCGAAATACTCTGTGAAGGGTGGTTCGAAAGGCAAGCGCCTGCGATACTTCCTTCAGCAGTGTGATGATGCCACAGCAGTTCGCACTCTCGCAGCGCTGTGGGAGCACCGGGTCGAGTACCTTGCCCGCAATGATACGAAGGACCCGGTCAAGAATGCCGAAGACCGCTATCAGGCGCTTATCAATCGTCTCTCGGGCAAATCCACCCGGCCATCGGCCGCGACAAATGCTGCAGCTACTGCCATCGACAGCAAGAAGATCGAAAAGGCGAAGTCGGACCTCATCCAAATCTCATCACTTGCTCCCCAGGCTCGAGGCTACGCGTACGAGACATTTCTCAAGGACTTGTTCGATACCTTCGGATTGGCCGCCCAGGAACCATTCCGGCTCCGCGGCGAACAGATCGACGGCAGCTTCCAGCTTAGCAGCGACGTCTATCTGCTGGAAGCCAAGTGGCAGGGACATCCGATATCCGGGGCGTGAGATGTCGAGGATCACGCCGCGCTGATAGGCCCACAGATCCATGTCGCGTGATATGAACTCCGACCCCTGGTCTACCCTGATGATCTTTGGATAGCCGATCCGACCGCAGACCCGTTCCAGCGTTGCAACCACATCCTCGCCGCGATAACTGAACCGTGGATCGAGTACAGGGACATAGCGGGAGTAGGTGTCGACCACGGTCAACACCCTGAACTTTCGTCCGGTTGCCAGCTGGTCGTGGACAAAGTCCATCGCCCAGACATCGTTGGGGCCGACCGCCTCGTTGCGATCATCTCGAGGCTTGGCTTTGACCCGCCGTTTGGGAGTCTTGTTGCGCAGCAGCACGCCCAACTCCTTGTAAACCCTGTAGGTCTTCTTCTGATTGACCTCCCAACCCCCTCTCCGCAGCAGCACATGCACGCGCAGGTAGCCGAGACGCACACGGGTCTCACAAATCGCCTTTATCCGCTGTTCCAAAGCGGCATGACCGGGTCGACGAGACTTGTACCGATAGGTTTTGGGATCGAACAGGATCACCGCACAGGCGCGGCGGATCGAGATCACCCTTTCCGATCGTATGATGTCGACCAGCGTTCTCTTCCGGTCAGGCCTTAGATTTTTCGTTTGAGAACATCCTGCAGCATCACCTTGTCGAGCGACAGGTCGGCAACGATCTTTTTGAGCCGGTTGTTCTCTTCTTCCAGCTCCCGCAGCCGCTTCATCTCCGAGGGCATCAGCCCGGCATACTTCTACTTCCAGTTGAAGTATGTCGCCTGGCGGATGCCCGCCTGCCGGCAAAACTCGACAACCGCAATGCGGTCCTCGCCCTGTTTGACAATGCACGCCTTCTGCGCGTCCGTGAACCTCGATGCTTTCATCTGTCTCCGTTCCTCTCCCAGCCAAGGAAACGACCCGGATAACTCTACATCACTTCGAGGGCATTTATCGGAAGCAGATCACACAATCTCGGCAAGGCGTGTTTCGGTCTGCTCGAATGTCCATGAATCCCGTGATGCGTTCAGCCGCATTTCGAGGGCACTTGTTGCGACACCACCGGCATTGGCGGCTTTGCCCGGCCCAAACGGTACCGCTGCTTCTTCGAACAGGCGCACGGCCTCGGCGGCGTTCCTTGATGACCTTGCCGCCGCCGATCGGCGTTCTCCGCGAAATGAACATGCCTAAAACGCGTATCAGACTGAGTAGGGCAATTTATAAAAATTTCAAAGACGGCTTGTAAACATGTCTAAAATGGAGTATAGAAATTATAAGATGGTCAATAAAGATGTTAAAGGGGCGAAGTGGGCAGCTCATGTACGATCCGGACTCACCATTTTTGAAATCCAGCGATAAGTCGCCGCCCAGCCAGAAGTCTGATCAAGCCGAGGTGCGATTACGCGAGGCAGTCTTGTGGTGCGAGTTGGCGCCCGGTGCGACAGCGACGGAGGTTGAGCTGGCTGAGCGATTTGGGCTGGGCCGAGCTGCAACGCGCGCAGCGCTGGCAAAGTTGTCAGCTGTCGGGTTTGTGCACGCCATTCCGAGGTTGGGATGGAGAGTGCTTCCAGTCAGTGGTGCCCATATCGGTCAGATTGTTGGTGCCCTGGAATTTGCCGAGGAAGCGTTGGCCGATTGTGCGCTGGAGGTGGATGAGGTGGCGCGCCTGAAAGAGTTGGCTGGAATTCTGCAGCCGCTGGCGGGCAGGAGCGAGGCAGCGGCGCGTCTGTCGCGGTCAGGATATGAGCGCGAATTGCGCGAACTCGTTGCGTCAAAGATCAATCCATACATCGCGACGCACCTGCATTTTCTGTGGGATTGCGCTGATCGCATCGTTCGGTTCTTGGAAGGGCGTTGCGATGCAAAGCTCCCGGCGCGCGATTCTCAGGGCCTTGTCGCTGCTGTGATTGCCGGTGATCGCGATGCACTCAGGCAGGTTATTCGTTCCGATCTTCTCGCTCTGCGTGAACTCGCAATGTCTGCCTTTCTTCAGGATAAGTCCGAAATGTCGCTTCGTCAGTCAGTAGACACTGCGCCTGGCAGGAGCGAAGCAGCTATGAAAACATCAATAAGTATGTCTTCCGAGAAAATCGATATTGATATTCGGAATGAAGGCGAAAGAAGCGAAAAACTTGACAACCAGGGAGAGAAACAAAAATGAAAATATTATCATTGTTGTTGGCTTGCGCAATCATTCTAGGAGGTGCGGGGATTGTTAGCGCATCTGCAAAGGATGAGATTATTGTAAATGCTGTTAGTGAGCCGGCAACGCTTGATCCACATCTGCAATGGGATCCGAGCAGCTACTATGTCTACCGCAACATCTTCGACAACCTCGTCACAAGGAACAACGAGGGCGAGATCGTTCCGCAGGTCGCACTTCGTTGGGACCAGGTAAGCGATACCGAAATGGTGTTCGAGATCCGGGACGACATTAGATTTCACGACGGCGAGGTGCTGGGCCCTGACGATGTCGTCTTCAGCATCAAGAGAATTACCGATCCGGAGCTCGGTAGTCCGCAACTTGGTCAGTTCAACAAGATTGCCGATGCGGAAGTGTTGGATGACGGGCGAGTAAAGGTCACGACCAAAGGGCCATATCCGGCGCTGCTTGCGCAATTGGTCAAGCTTTCGATTGTGCCTGAGCATGTGGTGACCGCTGTCGGCGATGATGAATTCAACGCGGCTCCCGTGGGAAGCGGGCCCTACGTGTTCGACGAATGGGTTCGTGGTGTCGAAGTTCGCCTCGTGCGGAACGACAATTATTGGGGTGATCGCGGGTTTTTTGAATCGGCAGTGTTCCGAGCTGTGCCGGATGCTGCAACACGGGTTGCAAACCTCAGGGCAGGGGCTGCCGATCTTGTCATGGCGCTGAACACGGACCTGGCCATGCAATTGGAGGGTGCGAGTAGAGGCAAGATTCTGGCCGTCAACACCGAGAGAGTGGCCTACTTCGCCATGAACTTGGCCAGGCCGCCGCTTGACGATGCAGATCTGCGGCAAGCAATCTCGCACGCAATCAATCGTCAGGCCATCGTCGACGGTCTGCTCGGTGGATTTCCGCGCGTGGTTGATCAGTTGCTGTCCCCGGCTCACTTTGGTTGGTCCGAAGGCATTCAGGGTGTGGAATACAACCCCGAGAAGGCGCGCGAGATTGTCGCGGAACTCGGCGATGCGGCGAAAACGGAAATGGCCATCGCAACATCGCCGATCTTCGATCAACGGATCGTGCAGGCAATCCAGCAAATGCTGAACGATATCGGCCTGAACGTGTCGATTGAAACCACAGACATGTCCACGTGGCTCCAGGGGCAGCAGTCAACGTCAGAACAGGCACCGATGCTGACATTTTCGCGCTGGTCATGCACCTGCCAGGACGCTGACGGGATCATGTTCCCGCTTCTGCATTCGGACTCCAGCTGGTCGCGGGTTAGCGATCCCGAAGTTGATGCCATGCTGGACAAGGCTCGTGAAGAGCTCGATCCCGAAGTGCGCCTGGAACTCTATGCGGACGTCAATCGAACCATCTTGGAAAAGGTTGCGATAGTCCCGCTGTACCAGACTGCCATTCTCTACGGTGCGGCCGACGAACTTGAATGGACCCCGACGTCCAACGAAAGCATGTTCCTCAACCGCATGAGCTGGTCGTCGCAGTAGGCTGAGAGATTGGGCGATGCTAAGTTACTTCTTGAAGCGCCTGGGGCAGGCTATCGTTGCACTCTTCGGGGTCATGACGTTGGTATTCTTTATCCAGCGTCTGGCCGGAGACCCGACATATCTTCTGGTCCCGGAAACCGCGACCCAGGCCGACATTGAGGCTATGCGCCACACGCTGGGGCTGGATCGCCCAATCTTCATCCAATACGTCGAGTTCCTCTGGAACATCATCAGGTTCGATCTCGGTAAGTCCTACGTGCAGAACGTCGATGTGGTCACGGTCATTTCTGCCCGCTTACCGCACACGTTGCAGCTTGCAGGTGGAGCACTCCTGCTTGCGCTCCTCGTTGGCTTGCCCATTGGGTTGATGCTGGCATTTGTCCGTAAGGGGATCTTGTACAGGTCTTTGATGGCACTTGTACTTGCCGCTCAAAGCATGCCGACTTTCTGGAGCGGCATTCTGATGATCATGGTCTTCGCAGTCTGGCTGGGCTGGTTGCCACCCTCAGGCATAGGCTCCTTCCAGCATTTGATAATGCCCTCCGTTGCGTTGGGTTTGCTATCCATGGCGACCTATGCGCGGATCGCCAGAAGCTCGGTCCTCGAGGAATTGTCTAAGGACTATGTGCGATCCGCAAGATCGCGGGGCGTTGGAACGAAGAGGCTGATCGGACGGCATCTTCTCCGAAATTCGATCATTCCAGTCATATCGATAACGGCTCTGGAAGTGTCACAACTTCTGGCAGGCGCTGTGATTGTCGAGACAGTCTTTGCCTGGCCTGGATTGGGACTTCTCACTGTGCAATCGGTTCTGAATCGGGATTTCTCGGTCGTGCAGGGCATTGTTCTCCTAGGTGCCACGGTAAGTGTTTCTGTGAATTTTGCGACAGATATACTGTATAGTGTTGTTGATCCGCGAATTAGAATTGGTGGAATTCAGCAATGAATAAAGCAAAGTCTCCGAGCAGCATGGTTAAGAGGATCGCGCATAGTATTTCTATGTTGCGTCTTTGGGTCCCGGGATATTTATTCGCTATCCTTGCCGTCCTGGTTCTGGCGGCGATATTCGCACCCGTTATTGCGCCCTACGATCCGAATGCGCAGAACCTGCTCGGTCGCCTCAAAGCGCCGGGAACTGAGTCTTTTGGCGTGTTCTATGCGCTGGGATCCGACGAACTTGGCCGGGATCTGCTTAGCCGCCTGGTCTATGGTGCGCGGATATCACTTTCGGTGGCTTTCCTGTCTGTTGTTCTGTCTGGAGTCGTGGGAACGACGCTGGGGATGATCGCAGGATACAAGCGCGGTTGGCTGGAAGTGGTCATCATGCGGCTGGTGGATATCTTTCTCTCCGTCCCGGCCATCTTGCTCGCAGTAATCACGGTTGCGGTCGTTGGGCCCGGTTTCGTCAATGTAGTATTCGTTCTGGCGCTCACCCGTTGGCCTCGCTATGCGAGAGTTGCTTACGGCCAGACCCTGTCCGTCGCCAGCTCGCCCTTCGTTCGCTACTCGGTAGCGATGGGAGCGAAATGGCCACGAGTGCTGGTCATTCACATTCTCCCGAACATCCTTTCGCCGCTTGCTGTCGTGGCAACGCTCGAATTCGGACTGATGGTTCTGTTCGAGGCTGCGTTGTCGTTTCTCGGCTTGGGGGTTCAGCCTCCGATGGCGAGCTGGGGGGCGATGCTTAGCGTCGGTCGAAACTACGTTTCCAACGCTTGGTGGATAGCGACTTTGCCTGGTGTCTGTCTCTTCGTGTTGGTTTTGACAGTAAACATGATTGGAGATCAGGTTAGCGAGCGTTTGAACCCAAGATCGATAAATAAATAGTTGAATATAGATGTGTGTGAACCACGGAGTAAGACGTGAATAATATTGAAAAATATCCATGGCCAGACGAAAAGAAGTCAGCTTTTTGCTTCACTGTTGATGTGGACGCTCATTCTGCCTGGATGTGGTCCCATCGTCAGAAGGTACCCGAGCTGCTCGCTCATCTCGAGCAGCGCAACTTCGGCCCAAGGGTGGGGGTTCTGAGGTTAGCGGGGCTATTGCAGCGTCACGGCATCAAGGGAAGTTTCTTTGTGCCGGCTGTGGTTGCTGAGCACCATCCTTGGTTGCTCCCTCACCTCGTCGAGGCAGGGCACGAGGTTGGCTTGCACGGGTATTTTCACGAGCTCGTGACCGAAGTCAGCGACGCTGAATTCACCGGCGTTCTCGAAGCATCGATTTCCCTTTTTGAGCAGCAGATTGGCAGAGTGCCAAAGGGGTTCCGATCGCCGGCCTGGGAAATGACGCCGCACATGCTGCGCGAATGCAAGCGCTTTGGTTTGTACGACAGCTCACTGATGGGGCAGGAAACACCCTATTCGGTGGATGGCGTGACCGAGCTGCCCGTCAGTTGGGCCACCGATGATGCAATATTTTTCAAGTTCTATGGCGGGGCGGGAAATGATCTTTGGCCGCCGGTAGGCACGGACGTCGTCTACTCTGCCTGGAAAGAAGAACTGGCCGCAAGCCGGGAATACGGAACGCTATACATGTCGACTGTCCACGATTTCATATCCGGCCGGGCGTCCAGAGCGTACATGCTTGACCGCTTCCTGGGTGACATCGTTGCGAGCGATGACGTGTGGATCGCGACGGCTGGCGAAATTGCCAGGCACCATGAACAAACCGCCTTGGATCGGGATGCGGTCAATTCGGATCGGCCTGGTTCGCTGTTTGACCATCATGCGTGGGGTCAATCATAATGCATCACTGGGACATCAAGAAGCGGCAGGTCACAACCAAACGTGGTCTTGTGGCCTCGCAACATTATGAAGCGTCGGAAGCCGGGGCTGCGGTGCTTCGGGCCGGTGGGAATGCCATGGATGCTGCGGTTGTGACCGCGCTTGCCCTCTCGGTTGTCGAGCCATGGCTGAGCGGCATCGGTGGCGGCGGATTTCTCCTCTGGGCCGATGGTGCCGGCAAATCGGTCGATACTCTGGACTTCAATGTACGCGCTGGCCGGGAACTGAACCCGGCTGACTATCCGCTGGCAGGTGGTAGCGACAGCGACTGGTTCGGTTGGCCTAAGGTCCAGGGGAACCGGAACATCGTCGGTTACAGTTCGATATGTGTCCCCGGCGCGATTGCGGGTTTCGCTGAAGCTTTGAACAAATACGGCACGATAAGCTGGGAGGACGCGGTCCAGCCGGTAGCGGAACTTGCCGAACGCGGAATGCGTGTCGACTGGTTTGCGTCCTTGTGCTTCGCCATCGACAGAGGCAATCTGGCGGAGTATCGGCGTTCTGCAGAGTTATTCCTTGAGCATGAAAAGCCCACCGGTGCCAACACATCGGAATATCTGCTTCCAATGCCAGAAAAGGCGGCTCTGCTTCGTCGGCTAGCGAAGGCGGGCGCGCGCGACTTCTATGAGGGCGAGATTGCTGGCCAACTCGTGGAAGACCTCAAGGCCGGCGGTGCCCCTGTTTCGGCCGCCGACATGCGTGACTATGAGGCGGTATGGAAGAAGCCCGGCACGACCGACTATCGCGGTTTCGAAGTCAATGTCCCGCCCGAGTTTTGCGGTGGTCCGAGTCTGCTATCCACCTTGGACTATCTGTCTGAGGAACTCGATATCGAAGGCGATGCCGCGAGCGCGGCCGTCATCTATGCACGGGCCATTCGTCGCTCATATGAGGAACGCCTGAAGACTATGGGACATGCCGGCCGGATCGGCCAGGACTGCACCAGCCATGTGTCGGTCGTCGATGCGGACGGAAACATGGTGTCGTTGACCAACACATTGCTGTCCCGGTTCGGTTCAAAGGTGACCTTGGAGAAGTCCGGTATCCTGATGAACAATGGCTTGATGTGGTTCGATCCGCGACCGGACAAACCCAATTCGATAGCGCCGGGCGTTCGTCCGTTGGCCAACATGTCGCCGACACTTCTCCGACAGAACGGTAAACCGTCAATGGCTGTCGGGGCCGCCGGCGGACGTCAGATCTTCCCTGCGATCGCTCAAATCATATCGTATGTGGTCGACAAAGGCATGACGCTCGAGGATGCGTTCAACTCCCCACGCATCGACGCCAGCACGCCGACAATCACGGTCGACGTGGCGGCTGAGGATACGGTGGCCGCAACAGTCGCAGAGGAATTTCCGATCAGGATCATGCCCAACGGATTGCATCCCATCAACTATGCGATTCCGTCCGCTGTCATGCTCGATCCGACCGGCAATGGCAATATTGGGATGGTGCACTCCGCCAGTCCGTGGACGGCCTGTATCCCGGAGGACTGATTGCATGAGCAGCAAGCCTGTACTGAGCGTCTCGGACCTGACCGTCAAGGTCGGTAACATCTCAATTATCGAGAATGTGAATATCGATGTAGGTGAAGGAGAGATCGTCGCTCTTGTTGGAGAAAGCGGCTCCGGTAAGAGCATGACCGCTCTATCGGTCATGGGACTTCATTCAGGCTCGACCAGGGTTACTGGAGGCTCGATTACATTGCTGGGAGAGGGGATCGAAAACGCCTCTCCCACTGTCATGAACCGGCTTCGTGGTACGCAGATGGCAATGATCTTTCAAGAGCCTGTGGCGTCGCTCAATCCGCTCATGCGGATAGGTGATCAAGTCAGCGAAAGTCTGATCATTCACGGAAAGGCGAGCGGCAAGACAGCCTGGGACCTTGCCATTGAAATGTTGAGAGACGTCGGAATACCCGATCCGGCCAAGCGCGCGAAGCAGTTTCCGTTCGAACTGTCTGGCGGCATGTGTCAGCGAGTCATGATTGCTTCGGCACTGATTGCCGAGCCCAAAATGCTGATAGCCGATGAGCCAACTACCGCGCTGGATGTGACCATTCAGATACAGATACTACAGCTGATGCGCGGTCTGAGAGATAAGACCGGCACTTCCATTCTGTTCATTACCCATGATCTCGGTGTCGTTGCCTCAATGGCTGACCGTGTCTGCGTAATGTATGGAGGCCGGATCGTTGAAACAGCTTCCGTGAAGGATTTGTTTCGGTCTCCGGCGCATCCCTACACCCGCATGCTGCTCCAGACGATTCCCCGGCTGGAGACCGAACGAAAGCAGGCATTGTACTCGATACCCGGAGCAGTCCCCGATATCCGTGCCTGGCCCGAGGGCTGTCGATTTCGAACCCGGTGCCCTATTGCCGATGAGCAGTGCAAGACAACGCCAGAGCTGAGAAGTCCCGAATTCGCACAAGAGGGCAGCCATTTGGCTGCCTGCTGGCACAGCGGCCGCGTGTCGGAACTAATGAAATAGTAACCAGGGAGTAATTGCCATGCAGCCGCTCATGCGCGTCGAGGACCTGAAGGTTCATTTTCCGGTCAGAAATCAAGGCCTGACGTCCAACAAGCTGATCTTGCGCGCCGTTGATGGTGTTTCCTTTGATATTCAACAGGGTGAGACACTGGCAGTTGTCGGGGAATCAGGATGTGGCAAGTCAACCACTGGAAACGCGTTGCTGGGATTGACGCCAGTCACGTCGGGACGCGTGTTTTTTGACGGAGATGAGATTTCGGCAATTCCGGCCGGACAGCGGAGTGACTATTGGAAGGATATTCAGGCGGTCTTCCAGGATCCCGTGGCGGCGCTGAATCCACGCAGAACCATTGGTAAGTCCATCGGTGAACCTCTCCGGATCCTGGGAAGGTCTGTTGGCAGTGAGAACGCGCGTGTTTCGGAAGTAATGGAACTTGTGGGTCTCCAGCAGTCCCACCGTGATCGGTTTCCCAACGAACTGTCCGGCGGTCAGCGTCAGCGCGCCGTGATTGCCAGGGCGCTGGCAACAGGGCCAAAGATGATTATCTGCGATGAGCCTGTCTCGGCACTGGATGTTTCAATACAATCGCAAATACTTAATCTTCTTCTGGATCTTCAAAAGAAACTTGATTTGACGCTGTTGTTTATTTCACATGACCTGTCAGTCGTGCGTCATATTGCGGACCGGATTCTTGTAATGTATTTGGGTCAGATCGTCGAGGAGGCGGACGCCACGCAGCTGTTTGATACACCCAGGCATCCTTACACGCAGGCGCTACTCTCCGCGGTGCTTGTACCTGATCCCTGTGTGGAACAGGGTAGGGGGCGCAAGATACTTGAGGGCGAACTCCCGAGCCCGCTTAGTGTCTTTCAAGGTTGCGCCTTCGCCTCGAGATGCCCACTCCGGGAATCTCAATGCGAACTGAATCGTCCAAAGATGGTCGAACTCGAAGCCGAGCACAAAGTCAGGTGTCTGGTTAGGGAAAGAGAGGCTGAACCGATTTGACGAACGGGTGAGGTCGTGGCCGGAATTGGAATCGCTGGCGAAGACCCCTCAGCATTGGTGCTTCCACGGTGAATCGTCAGCTTCTTCGGACCCTGATTGCAGCAGCCGCGGCCGAATGGGTCTTGTTAACCCGCGCCACAGTTTCAGGCAGATGGTTCCGCGCGCGGTTCGAAGGCCGCGAAGCCGTCCACCTCAATATGCCAATCTGGATTGCCCAGACCTGCGACCAATATCAGGGACATGGCAGGCCTGTGATCCTTTAACCAGTTGTCCCTGACCCCCCGAATGTCCGCTAGATGCGCGCGGTTCGTTACAAACAGATTGAGCTTGGCCATGTGTTTTGTTCCAAGGCCGTGCCTGGTCAGAAGCGATGATAGAGACTCGAAGATCAGTGTCGCCTGGGCTTTCGGGCTCTCCGGTACCATGCCATTTGCGTCACAGCCAACCAGGCCGGAAATGGCGAGAACATTGCAGTTGTGGGGTATCAACGCGGCGTGAGAATAGGGGCCAAATGGACCTGATATCTCGGGATCTGTGGTGAGTTTCATCTCGTATTCTCCGTTACGCTACAAAACGGGGGTGGGAAACATTGATCATAACTTGGCGAAGGCCAAGTTCGATATCTTCTGCGCATACATATGTGGAGCGCTCCAGGACTTTCGAAACGCTGGGAGATGCTTCGCCTCCAACGATCCGTTCTACTGGATGGTCCAGGAAGTCGAAGAAGCGTTTATGGATTTCATCTGCCAGTATTGCTCCGTAGGAACAGGTCAATGAGCCTTGTTCCACGATCAGGACAGTATTGGTCTTGCGCAGCGACGTGCCAATGGTCTCCCAGTCCAAGCCCGCTCGATCGAGCGAGCGGAGGTCAATGATTTCAGCATCAATTCCAGTGTTCTGAACGGCGCGCTGCGTCTCCTGTACCATACTGGAGTAGGTAAGGATGGTCAGGTCGCTTCCTGGACGTCGGATCTTTGCCTTGCCCAAAGGCAAGAAGAAGTCATAGTTCTCGACAGGGCAAAGTCCTTTCTCAGAGTACAAGTCCACGTGCTCAATAACCAACACTGGGTCTCGACAGACCAAGGCGCTGTTCATTAGGCCAACATAGTCGTAAGGAGTCGAAGGTGCGACGATTCTCCAGCCTGGCCAGTTGACAAACAGGCCCGCCGGATCCATCGAATGCTGGCTTCCATATCCAGTTCCAATGGCAATTTTTGTGCGGAGAACCAGGGGCATGTCGGTATCGCCACCAAACATGTGACGGGCCTTCCCGATCTGGTTGAACAACTGATCCGCTGCGACCAGTGAAAAGTCCGGATACATCAACTCCACGACGGGACGGTACCGCCCCAGGGAGGCCACGCCGCCCGCGAGGCCACAAAATCCCGCCTCTGCGATGGGGGTCGGTATGACCCTGTCGGGAAATCGCTCGCTGAGTCCCTTGGTGGCACCGTTGGTACCACCTTTCAAACGGTGAATATCTTCACCCATACAGAAAATGTCTTCTTCCATCTCCATCCGGCGGTTCATCACTTTTGAGACCGCATCAACAAAGCGGATGGGGGCGAGTTCGCCCTCGAAGTCTTCCTGTTCGATGTGGGGCCGGCCGTCCAGCTCCGACAGGTTCCCTCGCAGACCTTCATCGCGTGTGGCCGTGTCCGGCCAGAGCGAAGGCTTGATTTGACGTTGGTTGTCTTGGCGATCTGTCAGTTCGTTCGTTATCCTGTTCATCAGGTCTTGGGTGATGACGGCAAGTTCTGCATCAACGGCATTGTCAAGCCATCCGCGCGCCTTAAGTTCGCCGGACATCACCAAGAGCGGGTCTCGGTTCCGCCATTCAGTCTCTTCATCTTTTGACCGGTATCCGAACGCGCTTGCGGGCAGTCCACCGCCGTGATGGTAGAATCGGTAGAGCATGGCCTCTATCAAAACTGGCCCGCCACCGGATCGCATGATCTCCATGGCCCTCTCGGTCGCGAGCCGAACGGCTAGTGGGTTCATTCCGTCGACGCGGAAGGAGGGAATGCCGTAGGCAACGCCGCGTGACGAAATCCTGGTTTCGCGGGTTTGTTCTGCCAACGTTGTCGAGACAGCAAAACCGTTGTTCTCAACGAAGAAACAAATGGGAAGATTCCACAATGCGGCCAGGTTAAGCGATTCATGCACCGAGCCAATATGGGCGCCGCCCTCGCCGAAGTAGGTAAATACTACATCCCCGGAGCCGTCTCGCTTTTTGGACCAGGCAGCCCCCGTGGCGAACGGCACGCCACCTCCCACGATTGCATTTGTCCCCAGGGCGCCGGCCTCGGACCAACGCAGATGCATGGAGCCGCCCCGCCCCTTGCAGAATCCAGGCGCCAGCCCCATGATTTCGGCCAATGATTTCAGAACGAGTTCTTCTATGACCTGTGGCGTCGCTTCGGCCAACGGATCGTATCCGTCAGCGTCGAGGTAATTCAGCCCTTTCGCCAGAAACTGATGGTGCCCACGATGGGAGCCGCTCACCTGATCCCCTGGCCGCATGGGAGAAATGGAGCCTATGGCACCACCTTCCTGACCGATTGATGAATGCGCAGGGCCATGGATCAGACCTTGCGCGTCTAGTTCGAGAACCTGCTCTTCAAATGCCCTCACCAGACGAAGGTGATGGTACATCCGAAGAGCCTCGCTTTTACCGAGGTTGTCCCAGTCCTTTTCGGATGGTTCGATTTCCTGCCATGCGGCAGCCGGCTTGAGTGTTCTTGTCTTTGGCATGGTTCAACTCTGTGCGGGCAATGATCAGGATGATTTGGCGAATGCCTTTTGTGGCCGCGTATGCCTCGTCACGCCTGCGATTCTCAAAAATCAGCACCGCTGTCTTTGCGCATAACGAGTTGGTCAAGCACCTTCGCAGCACGTGCCGTCTTGGGGTTCAGGTTCCACGACCATCACTCATGAGTCAACAATAATGTATCCATTTTTTGAAAAAAAAGCCGATCTTCCTGTTGGCTGCTCAGTTCGCGAGAATGCGGTATTTCTACAAGCGTCCCCCGATGCCAATACGAAAATATCGTAAAACATTGAAAATAAAGTGAAAAATGTTTTGGCTCTTGGTGGATTAGCTTTGCCATAGGGCGCTCTCGGATTGGAATCTGGACATGCGCCATATATCCACCGATCATAGTCCCATGAGTTGAATAGAAAATGTATCCATTGGGGTTGTATTCCACGCCATGCTGTGGTTTTTTGTGATGCCCGCAGAAGAGGGGAAATGCGTCCCAAGGTGTCCGGAGGAGTGCGAGGTGATTGGTCAGGTTTCAGTTATGCCGCAATGCGATGCGATCGAAGGTTTTGCCTATGTCGATGGCACGTATTCCCACTTGTCCGAAGCTCATGTGCATATGCTTGACCGGGGCTTTGTGCGCTCCGATGCGACGTATGACGTTGTGCACCTGTGGGGCGGAAGGTTCTTCCGTTTGGACGATCACTTGGAACGTTTTTATCGGTCGATGAGGGGGCTCAGGCTTCAAATTGAACAGCAGCCCGAGGAGCTCAAGGCTATCATTTGTGAGACGACCCGGCGCAGCGGTCTGACCGACGCCTATGTGCAGATGACCTGTACGCGCGGGGTGCCTCCTGCGGGGACACGTGATCCTCGCCTTTGCCGCAGTCGACTGAGTGTGTTTTCACAGCCGTTTGTCTGGATATCCAGCCTCGAGCAGCAAGAAGCCGGTCTCAGGCTTGTTGTCGCGGATACCATGCGAATTCCTTCGCAGTCGGTCGATCAGCGGATCAAGAATTTTCATTGGCTCGATCTCACAATGGGGATCTTTGAGGCTCAGGATAAAGGCGCGGACATTGCCGTCCATTTGGGTCTGGACGGCAAGCTCACCGAAGGGGCGGGATTCAACATATTCGCGCTTGATGGAAACCAGCTTTTCACGCCCGCGACCGGGATATTCGAAGGTGTGACGCGCCGCACGGTCATTGAGCTGGCGCCGAGCTTTCAGCTGAACTTGAACATAGGGGCAATTGGTACGGAAGTTCTGGAGAAGGCACAGGAAATTTTCGTGACCAGTACGGCAGGCGGGATAATGCCGGTTACCGAGTTCGAGGGCCGACCTGTCGGAAACGGCGGCCCAGGTCCGAAAACGCTGGCCCTGCGAAAGGCCTATTGGGAGCTACACACGGATCCCCGCCTGACCACCGGACTTGAGGAGTACTAGTATGACGGATTATGTGCTCATCACTGGAGGTACAGGTGGGATTGGTGCGGCCTGCGCCAGACTGCTGGCCACTCATGGCTACAGCGTCATCCTCAGTGGACGTGACGCTGGAACTGGAGAAAGGTTAGCCGAAGAGCTGCAGAATGCGACTTTTGTGGAGAGCGACCTTTCGCGTTCGGAGGCCGCCCGGTATCTGGCGAATAGGGCTTGCGAAATCTCCGATGGCCGTCTGGCGGGTTTGATCAACAATGCGGGAGTCGGTGCGCGTTCACGGTTCGGCGAAACGACCGAGTCGTTGTGTGACGACGTGCTGTCCTTGAACCTGCGTGCACCGATCATGTTGACGACTTACTGCCTGCCCGCCTTGAGGGCCGCCAATGGCTCTATTGTCATGATCTCCTCCATCGCCGGCAAGACCGGGGAGGAGGGCCTGGCGCTGTATACCGCTTCAAAGGCCGGCCTATTGGGTCTGACCAAGGCGCTCGCGCTGGAAATCGCGCCAGAAGTAAGGGTCAACGCCATCTGTCCGGGTCAGATCGAAACCACGATGATGGCGCGGACATTGTCGATACCGGGTCGGCGTCAGTTATTGGAAAGCCGTATTCCTGCAGGGCGCCTTGGCAGCCCAGAAGACATCGCCGAGGCAGCATATTGGCTTATCTCTCCGCGGTCTCAATTCGTGAACGGAGACGTTATCACGGTTGATGGCGGAGAGACCGCCGGATTGCGCAACCCACGCGAACACTAGGTGAGATACGGACTTCAGGCCATATCTCCACCTTCGTTCTTTGTCGCTACGACCAGACTCCCAGGAAGCCGATCTCGCATGACAGATGACATGACCGATAAGAGTCCCAACCATCGCATTGATTGCCGCGGCATAGAGCATGTCGGCCTTACCGTTCCATCACTCGACCAGGCGATCGAATTCTTCGCAAGGGTATTTGGATTCGAGAAGGTATATGAGCTGGGTCCGTTTAGAGGAGATGACTGGATGCGCAGCCAGCTCAACGTTCCTCGCGGAACAGTCATGCGGCGCTTGGCTTTTTTGAGATGCGCCAACGGGCCAAATCTCGAACTGTTCGAGTACGAAACGACAGAGCAGGCCGCCTTTCCACCCAGAAACAGCGACATAGGTGGTCATCATCTCGCGTTCTATGTCGATGACTTTGACGCGGCGCTCGACTGCTTGCGTCACAACGAGGTTGAGGTGCTCGGGGACCCTGTGGCTCGGGATTCAGGTCCAAGTGGCGGCCAGTCCTGGATTTATTTCCTTACCCCCTGGGGACTGCAATGTGAACTGGTGAGCTACCCGACAGGCAAGGCGTACGAACGCCAAGGCGGTCGTAGGCTTTGGCAGCCCGCACCGACATAAGGGCCTTGGCGCTTCATTCGAAGCGTCTCGAACGACTCTATTGAATAACTGAATCGACCCAGCGAGAGCAGTTCCAATCATGTCCAAGACCATGAGCAACGAGATCGCAGCCGATGTCCGGGAGAAGATTCTGACCGGTGTTTTGAAGCCCGGTGAAAGGATCAAGCAGGAAATTCTGGCAGAACGATACGGCACCAGCCGAATACCGGTCAGGGAGGCGCTTCGCATTCTTGAGAATAGTGGATTGGTCATATTCATTCCGAACAATGGAGCGTGGGTGGCCGATCTCGATATGACCGAGTGTATTGAAGTCTACAAGATCCGTGAGCGCCTCGAACCTCTCGCACTGTCAGAGAGCATTAAGAACATGAATGAAGAAACCGAGAATAGGTTGATGGAACTCGTAGAGCATATCGAGGCGGCTCCCGATATCGAGAGTTTCCTTCAAATCGATCGTGAATTTCATCTATTGAGTTATTCCAGGTCCAGGATGCCGGATTTGATGAAGATAATCGAAAAATTCTGGAACACGACCCAACATTACCGGCGAAGTTATTCAAGAATACTTGGAGATAATGGCCAATGGATAATACATGCTGAGCATAGAATGATCATGAATGCCATCGTCCAGAGAGATTTGAAAGAAGCAGAAAATCTAATAGAGGCGCACATTAGAAAAACGCGTTTGGTGTTAGAAAATGAATACGGAAAAACCAAGTGAAAAACTATATATCAAATATAGTTATATTTAAATTGTGATATTGTTTTCGGAAGTCGGCGTTGAGAACCTATTGGGATCATAGCGTTTCGCGGCGGAGAATTGGCGCATTGATGTGTAAGAAGAAAAGACATTCAGTCGTCGCGCAAGCTGCCCGGCGATCCATCCAGATCTGCAATGCGTGGTCTCTGGCCTCGGTGGGTTCCCAGCGCGAACGTATTGTCGCTTCACCGCTGGCGCGCCGCACCGCGATGGAGAACGGGATTGCGCTCTCTGATGTTCAAGGGACAGGTCCGGGCGGTCGCATCATCTATGCAGATATCACAAAGACACTGTCATCGGGCAGAACTGCGCAATCCGATGATGGATACGAGAACCCGCGCAAGTTGTGAACGGGTACACTAAGCAGATCGCAACAATCCTGACATTTCTGCAATGAGATGCAGAAAGCCTAACCAGATAATGGGGTTCGATTGGCGGCAGGGTGCCAGGCCGGCAAGAATTCCTCACGCTGACGTCCAGGTGGCATGGAGAGCTTCGCATGACAACCACAGTGCCTGTTCATATGAAAAATTCACTGGTGAATCTCGATATTGCCTCGCATCTTCACCCGCAGTCGGACCCGCGCGTGCTTGAGCTTGAAGGACCTCTGGTCATGACGCGCGGGAATGGTGCGTCTGTGTGCGACAGCGAAGGGCGTGAATACCTTGACGGTATGGCTGGCCTCTGGTGCGCGTCTTTGGGATTTGATGATCAGAGACTGAGGGAGGCAGCTTTCCAGCAGTTCGAGGCATTGTCGACCTATCACGCTTTTAACTATCGGACAAACCCGCCGGCGATTGAACTGTCGAATGAGATCTTGGCCTTGGCAGACATGCCTGATGGCAAAGTCTTCTTCACAAATTCAGGTTCGGATGCTGTCGACACCATGATCAAGATGGCGTGGTACTACAACATGTCAAGGGGTTTGCCAGAAAAACGCCGCATAATAAGTCGGACTAAGGCCTATCACGGCAGCACTGTACTTGGAGCGGTTCTTTCCGGTCTGCCGCAGATGCACAAGAATTTCAACTTACCCGACTTGAACGTCATCTATACGGATCCACCATATCACTACCGGTATGCGCGCAGGCAGGAAGATCCCATCACTTTCGGCAGACGATTGGCCCAGGAATTGGACGATCTGATCGTCCGAGAGAACCCGGATACGATCGCAGCGATGATTGTTGAGCCAGTAATGGGTGCCGGTGGTGTTATTGTTCCACCAGAAAACTATCTGATCGAAGTGGAGAAAGTTCTCAGAGGCCGTCCTGAAACTCGGGGCGAGGCTGGATGGCCGGTCCCGAATGTGATTCCAAACGGTTGTCAAAGCCAGTTTGGAGAGCCTCATGTGGACACCGGCCACCCGGCGGCAGCATAGCCGCGATCATCTGCGTTATGGAAGCGATCTGAGTGATGCGGAATGGGAAATTCTCGCCCCTTTCATGCCGGCGCCGGCAAGGACCGGCCGGCCGCGTCAATGGCCGATGCGCGAGATCATGAACGCCATCTTCTATGTGCTGCGGGGTGGCATCGCCTGGCGGCTTCTGCCCAAGGACTTCCCGCCGATGACGACGGTCTATGGCTGGTTCCTGCGCTTCCGCCGCGAAGGTCTGTTCCAGACAATCAATCACCACCTTGTCATGACCGATCGAGAACGGACCGGACGTGAGGCCAGTCCCTCGGCGGCGGTGATCGACAGCCAAAGCGTCAAGACCGTCGAGGCCGGCGGCCCCAGGGGCTTTGACGCTGGCAAGAAGATCAAAGGGCGCAAGCGCCACGCCATGGTCGATACCGATGGCCGGGCCTTGGTCATCCAGGCGCATCCGGCCGACATTCAGGATCGTGACGGTGCCGTCCCGCTGCTCAAGGCGTCACGACGATCCTTCCCTTTCGTCGAAATCACCTTCGCCGACAGCGCCTATGGCGCCCAGAGGGTCAAGGATGCAACATGCATCGCCATCGAGGTGGTCAAGAAGATCGCCAACCAGATCGGCTTCCACGTCCTGCCGCGCCGCTGGGTGGTCGAACGCACATTCGCCTGGATCAGTCGCAACCGACGGCTGGCCAAGGATTTCGAAGGCACCATCGCCTCCGCCGAGGTCTTCCTCTACGCCGCATCCGTCATGCTGCTCACACGACGACTGGCCCGGTCAGCATGAGTTTCGAGTCGGACTCTCAGAAGCCACGATATTCTCATGCTTTCCGATGAAGTAATTTGCGGATTTGGTCGGACGGGCGAATGGTTCGGCTCGCAAAGTTTTAATTCGAGGCCTGATATGTTGAGTCTAGCCAAGGGTATTACATCGGGTTACTTTCCGATGGGTGCCGTTGTTATTGACAACAAGATATATCAGTCAATTGCGGAATCCGCGCATGATGTTGGTGTGTTCTCCCATGGGTTTACCTATTCTGCGCACCCTGTTGGTGCGGCAATCGCTCTTTCAACGCTTGCGGCATTGCGAGAAATGGATGCACCGGCTGTAGCGGCAAACCTTGGGGCGTGTTTGCAAAGTGAGCTCGCAAGCAGCCTTTCCGGACATGCGAACCTTGGAGAAATACGCTCAAGAGGATTCATGGCGGGCGTCGAGATCGTCGCCGATCCGTCCGACGGTACCGCCTTCCCTCGAGACATGGCCGTTGGACAGCGCATTGAAAGAGTCTGTCGCGCGAACGGGCTGATATTGCGGAATCTGGGCGATACGATTTCGATTTGTCCGCCCTACATTGTCACCCGCGAACAAGTACATTTCATTGCCAAGGTGCTGACCAAGGCTATCGATGAGGTATGCGAAGTGGCAAGAAGGGAGTTGTCTGTGGCGGGATAGTATACGTGACGGAATATTCAATGATTTTAATGTAATTGGTAATATTACTGGAGGTGGGCTTGAAAGTTATCGTTCTCGGCTCGGGTGTCATTGGTGTAACAACGGCTTGGTACCTCGCAAATCTGGGTGCCGAAGTTGTGGTGATGGATCGCCAACCCGCTCCAGCACTGGAAACCAGTTATGCTAATGCTGGCCAGCTATCCTACGGAATGTCCTCACCCTGGGCTGCACCGGGCATTCCCCGGAAGGCCCTCAAATGGTCGCTCATGCGTCACAGCCCACTGTCCATTTGGCCGATGGTCAGTCCGAAGATGTGGTCTTGGGGACTGAGCATGCTGGCGAATTGCAATCCTGACGCCTATCGCATCAACAAGGAACGCATGGTTCGCGTGTCGGAATACAGTCGACGCGCACTCGGCCAACTCCTGATAGAGTCTGGCGCAGATTTTGACTTTGATCTGCGGGAGAAGGGTACGCTCCAACTATTCAGGTCCCAGATGCAGGTATCAGCATCGACCGCCGATCAGGAAATTCTGTCAGAGTTTGGTTCTCCATTTGAGGTCCTGGATAGGGCAGGCTGCGTGGCGGCCGAACCGGGTCTGGCATCAGTTTCTGATAGCTTTGTCGGTGGGCTGAGGTTGCCTGGCGACCGTACTGGTGATTGCCATAAGTTCGCACGGTCGCTTGCATCAATGGCGACGGAGCGTGGCGTTGATTTCCGTTACAATGTCAACATTACCGGACTTGAGTACGACGGTTGCAAGATAGTGGGTGTCTGGACCGATAGGGGGTACGAGAAGGCAGACGCATATGTATGCTGCCTGGGATCCTACTCGCCTAGACTTCTAAGGGGCATTGGCATTTCGTTGCCGGTCTACCCCGTGAAGGGATACTCCATTACCGTCCCGGTTTCGGACCCTCATGTCGCGCCGCAGTCGACGATTATGGATGAGACCTACAAGGTCGCCATCACCAGGCTGGGTGACCGCGTCAGAGTGGCAGGACAGGCGGAGCTCATCGGCTATAACAAGCGATTGGGCAAGCGGGCCACCGATACCGTACGTTTTGTTCTTCAGTCCTTGTTTCCTGGAGGCGTTGACCTCTCCCGCGTTGAATCATGGACGGGATTGCGCCCCATGACGCCCGACGGTCCACCGGTGATTGGTGGTACGGCATTCAAAAATCTCTTTCTCAATACCGGCCACGGTACACTCGGATGGACCATGGCCTGCGGGTCTTCCCGCATTGTTTCAGATCTCGTGCTGGGTCGAGAGCCCGAGGTGAACCTCGAGGGACTTGATATCTCGAGATACGCAAATTGAGCAGAATTGTAATTGCCCACCCATTGCGGCGCTTGCAGGCAGGAAGCCTCGTGCTGGTCCCTGAAATGTGTGTCGCCGGATCAGCCGATCCTCGTGACCAGGCTCACGCCCGCTGAAAACCCTCCCAAAGGAACTGACATGTCCAGCGATTCCCCCGCTGCCATCAAATCTGATGACCACAACTTTGCCCGCGAAATGCTAGCGCAAATCGCGTTTGTCCGGGCTTTCGAGCAGAAGGCCTGGGACTTGACCATGACCAAGCCACCCAGCATCGATGGTTCGATGCATTTCTGCGCCGGGCAGGAGGCTGTGCCCCTTGGTGCCCTGAGTGCACTGGGTGAGCAAGACCGGGTAATTGCCACTTATCGCGGACATGGCTGGGCGCTGGCTTGCGGGCTCGATCCCGATGCTGTGTTCGCGGAAATTGCCCAGCGGGCCGGAGGCATCAATGGTGGACGGGGCGGGTCCGCCTATATGATGGCACCCGGGACCCGTTTCATCGGTGAGAATTCCATCGTGGGGGCCGGTACCACCATCGCCTGTGGTGTGGCCATGGCACAGCAAAGCCGAGGTGCTGATGGAGTCACGGTGGTGACGATCGGCGATGGCGCGCTCAATCAGGGGGGTACACACGAAGCCCTGGCTTTCGCGGCTGCCCGTTCACTGCCGGTGATCTTTGTTGTCGAGAATAACGGGTGGTCAGAAATGACTGCAACTTCAGCCATGTTCAAGCTCGACCGATTGGCCAAGCGGGCAGCGGGCTATGGTATCGCGTCTGCGACGATTGATGGCACCGATCCGATGATTGTGCGCGACAGCGTGGCCATGGCCGCGGATCGGGCGCGCAAAGGCGAGGGACCAAGTCTGCTTGAATGCCGTGTGCCGCGGCTTTGGGGGCACTACAACAAGGACATCGAACACTATCGGCCCAAATCGGACCGGACTTCCGCCGAACGGGCTGACCCTCTGGATGCGTTGGCCGAACGGCTTGTGGCCGCCAGGCTCATGACAGCAGGCGAGACCGAGACCCTTATCGCGCGAGAGGGTGAGAAGGTCGATGAGATGGCCCGCGCCGTCATGATTTCGGCTTTGCCCGATGGTGATCGTATTCCGGCCACACTCTCGGCCGCCTCTACGCTGAGCCGCCCCGCTACCGTTGAGACGCGGGAGATGAGCTATATCGAGGCGGTCAATCTGGCTTTGCGCACCGAATTGGAAACGGACCAGCGCACCTTGGTCTACGGCGAGGATGTCGGCAAAGCTGGCGGTATATTCGGCGCCAGTCGTTATCTGCAAAGAGACTTCGGCGCAGACCGGGTGTTCGACACCCCTGTTGCGGAGAACGCCATCTTGGGCTCGGCGGTCGGTGCGGCACTCGCCGGAATGAAACCGATCGTGGAGATCATGTGGGCGGATTTCTTGTTCGTCGCGATCGACCAGCTCATCAATCAGGCGGCCAATGTTCGCTTCATGACCGACGGTGCTGCGACAGTTCCCATGGTGGTGCGCACTCAGCAGGGGGCAACCCCGGGCTCCTGTGCCCAGCATTCCCAGTCGATTGAGGCGATACTAGCGCATGTGCCGGGACTGAAACTAGGATTGGCGGCCTCAGCGACCGATGCATATGCGCTGTTGCGGGCGGCGGCGGCCGATCCGGATCCCTGCATCATTATTGAAGCAAGAAAACTCTACCTCACTAAGGCCGATGTGGCGATCACGGAGGGGGTTGAGCCGGTCGGTGTGGCACGGCGGCGGCGGGATGGCCATGACCTGGCGATCCTGAGTTGGGGCGCCATGGTGCCAATAGCACTTGAAGCGGCCGAGCAACTGTCAAACGAAGGCATCGAAGCCGGGGTGCTTGACCTTAGATGGCTCAACCCGCTCGACAGGGACGCGATCGTCGAAGTGGTGAAAGGAGCGGGTGGCAACGTGCTTATCGCGCATGAAGCCGTTCGAACCGGCGGATTTGCGGGGGAGTTGGCCATGCGCCTCGGGGAATGGCTGCCGGGGTTGAAACTGGACGTCCAGAGGGTGACTACCCCCGATACTCGTATTCCGGCGAGTCCGGTGCTTCAGGAGGCGCTGATTCCAGATGCAGTGGACATCGCAAGTGCTGCGCGAACTCTCGTCGCATCGAAACGCGCGCGTGATGCGTAGCACGAAATGCGGCCTAACAGTCATCTATCATACTTGACGTCCAATTCTTCGGTCTTCTTAAGACGTATGGATGAAGTCATGGACAGGTTTCCTGTGTCAACAATTCACCTCGGACATGGGCCGTCGCGGCAGCAAGGATCGTGTCCGTTCGCCCCAGCTTCGTATAGACCTCTTCGAAACGCGCCATGAAGCGCGGTACCGCACCAGGGCTGACGGGGATATGCCGGCCGACCTCGACATCGCGGGTGCGGTACTCACCGGGGATGACCGGGACTTCTTCGCCGGTGCTTTCGATTTTTAGCACCAATAGCTCTTTCGGCATAAGCTCGCAGAAGCGGCGGTGGATTTCGCGGATGCCTTCGGCAGTGAAGGCGCGGCCATCCATCCCGCCCTCGTCGATCCATTCTTGAACCGCGATATGGGCTTTCGCTTCGAGCTGCAGATCGCGCTTTTCGGGATCGGCGCTATAGTCGTTCTTCAAAGCACGCTCGATATCGATCGGATGGGTATCGCGCCCTTCGATCAGATTGCTGTAATAGCAGTTCATCGCCCGAACGAGATCGGCGAGCGCCTTTATCACGCCGTCGGGTAGGCTCTTGCGGAATCCGGCGGAGCGCTGCGCGAGCTCTACAGTGAGATCGATTAGCTGCGTGCGTTGCCGGGAGCTCTCACCAATGGTTAGAGGCTCTATCAGGCCGATCGGCTCACCGCGATCGGCTGCTATGTCTACTTCAATGTCGCATTTATCATCGCTCATAAATTCAATAATGCCATATATTTATAGGAATTCAAAAGCTGGTTTTTTGCCACGTGTATGTCTAGTTTCATGACCAGTTAGACGGCTAGTATGCCTTTCCGGTTCAAGGCATCGCCGATTTTCCGTTGTCGCTGGCAGGATCGATGGGCACAGCTCTCATGGTCCCTTCCGCTACCGTTTCTCAAGGAATGACGCTTTCTGGCCGGGCGCGCCGTCCGGTCAACCGGCTGCCCGCTCCAAGGGTCCGTGTGACCGGTGGACCGGCCGGCTGGAGCCCCCGGCCGTCTTCTTTCGCGCCTTGAGAAACCCTTTAGCGAAAGGAGACCATCATGAAACTCTTGACCAAATCCATCCGCGACAAGCTCTTGCGCAATGGCAAACTCGCCGCAGGCTCGACGAGCAGGGCGAGGACGATCCCGACTTCCTGCCGGTCGTCAAACTCTTCACGCCCGATGCGCAATGCACATGGCTGCTGAGCGAACTCGACCCCGAAGGTACCGATATGGCCTTCGGCCTTTGCGATCTCGGCATGCAATGTCCCGAGCTTGGCTACGTGCGTATCTCCGAGCTGGAATCGGTACGCGGACGGCTAGGCTTGCCGGTCGAGCGCGACCGGTTCTCCGAGCCGAAACAGCACGGTTCAAGGATGACGATTACTCCCGAATGTCTATCGAGCACCCATCGGGCGAGGTGACCGTCCTCATGGATGTCGAGCGCTCAACTGGACCGCAACCGATCATTCACCGGGCCGAAATCGTGCGCACCGCCCGCAAGCTGTTCGAAGGAAGAGTGTTTCCCCACCAACATTGGCGGCACCAGATTGGGTCGTCTGACTAAACGTCTGCGGGAAGCGGGCTTTGCCGAACGTGGGGACGGATTTTTTTGAGTGCAGAAGATCTGAGATCAGTTGTGCACGTTAGGAGCCCGGTTCATATGGGCAAAGGAGCATTCGTCTACCAGCGTGTTTGATGACTGGTTAGACCGGCAAAGAGCCATGGTAGAGGTTAGATGCAAGCTTTCACAGAAACGTGAATTTCGAAAAATGGTTACAAAACAAATGCTTAGTATTTGACGGTATTTCTGACGGTACGCGGGCTTGCTAGCTCGAGAACTACCTATGAAATCAAGCAGTTAGGACTTCAGGATATGATGGAATGGGAGTGAGAAGGCGCTAATCTCTCTAGAGCAGAATCCGTTCATGCTGCATCGTATCCGGCGGCGGCGAAGTAGTTCGCGCATTCCTGCGTCGTGAATGTCGGGATCAGGCTCCCGATCCTGTCCCACAGGTCATCTATGGTCCGCTCGGCCGCCTTCCTGAGCATGGCCTTCAGCTTGGAGAAGGCATTCTCGATAGGGTTGAAGTCTGGGCTGTAGGGCGGAAGAAACAGCAGGGAGGCTCCGGCCGCCTCGATCATCTGGCGGGTCCGAGGTCCCTTGTGGCTGGAGAGGTTGTCCATGATCACGATGTCGCCATGCCGCAGTTCCGGCACGAGCACTTGCTCTACATAGGCCTCGAAAGCGATCCGGTTGATCGGCCTGTTCAAGACGAAGGGCGCGATCATGCCCCGCAGCGTCAGTGCGCCGACAAAGGTCGTAGTCTTCCAATGGCCATGAGGCACGCCCACCCGCAACCGTTCACCGCGCGGAGCCCGGCCATGGGTGCGCGCCATGTTCGTCTTGGCCCAGGTTTCATCGATGAAGACCAACCTTGCCGGATCGAGGTCGATCTGGTCGTTGAACCACGTCCTTCGTCGCTTCAGGATGTCCGGACGGTCCTGCTCACTGGCGTGCGCGGTCTTTTTTTGCGCGTGATCCGGTGACGCTTGAAAAAGCGTTGGATCGTGCCGAAGCCGAAAACGTGGCCGCGTGCGGCAAGCGCTTGGCGCATCTCCTGGATGGTAATGTCGGGCGTCTCCTTGAGCAGCGACAAGATCAATCCCTTGCAGGCGTCGATGCGCCCGGACCGTCGATCGCCGCCCAGCGCCTTGGGACGAGGATCGCCTTGTTCGCGTTCACGCGTCCGCCAGCGGCTGACACTGGCCGCGCTGACGCCAAAGCGCTCACCCGCCTGACGATGGCTGAGACCGCCGGCGACAGCGGCGAGAACACGTGTGCGAAGATCGAGCGACAGAGCCTTGGACATGTCCGCCGGCCTCCTTGCTCCGGCAGACATCATGAATCATCAAACCGCTGATTTGGGAATCCCTGCCGATTCAATCAGATCGGGTGCCGCTCTAGTTCTTTGTTTTATATATAAAAATCGCGCCCGCCTGGATCTCGTTCGTGATGCGTCCGAATTCGTTTCACGGACGCTTCAACCTGTCGGCTGATAGTTGGTCGGTGAAAGTCCTGCATTCTTGAGTGCATTGTTTCGGGCGGATGGCACGGTGCCCAAATCAACAGTGGGGCTCCCTTTTAGCCGGCCTTTTTTGATGCCCCGAACGTCGATTTCAGTTCTTGAGCGGTCTCGCTTATCTGATTTCGAAACCATCTATGAGCGGGGGATGCGTGGGTTCTTCCGTGCCAGGTCATGTAGAAGGGAAATTCGCATTCGAATGGTGCCGCTACCGATTTGATCCTCGGCGAAAATATTCGTGAAAACCCTTCAGAAGCGGTGAGAACCAGGTCGGTATCCTCTACGACGCGGTCGATTGCCCCGAAACCGGATACCTCGATCTGCGGCCTTATGGAAACGCCCATCGCGTCCAGTGTCGCGAGGAAATGGGGTTTCCATTCAGGTGCCGGTCTCGCGATGATGTGCTTGGCGTCCATGTAGCTTTCCATCGTC
The DNA here is from genome assembly GCF_965227485.1 of Oricola indica. Taxonomy (NCBI): domain Bacteria; kingdom Pseudomonadati; phylum Pseudomonadota; class Alphaproteobacteria; order Hyphomicrobiales; family Ahrensiaceae; genus Oricola; species Oricola indica. The sequence goes on along the minus strand of NZ_OZ245747.1, from coordinate 4,037,847 downwards.
AGGGGTTCCTTCGCCCAGCGACTGCCTTCCGAAACGAAACACGCATAGGATTCGGCCATCAGGCGTTTGCAGTACAAGCCGCCGGTTTCTCCTTGCAGCGGCGATATCACAACGTCGCAATTCCCCGACTCCAGCAGTTGCAAGCCGTGCCCGCCGACTGTCACGACCGACAGTTTTACGTGAGGTGCGAGGGCGCTCAGACGGTGGGTGAGCGGGGGCAGAAAGATGCTGCGCTCGTAGAAATTGCAGCTCAGGACAAAGTGCTCGGTCGTCGATGCGGGTTCGAATTCGGCAACAGAGGCAAGTTCGTCCAGTTGGGTAATCAGGGACTTCGCGCCTTCGACGATTGTATCGCATCTCCGCGTTGCCGTGATCCCGCGGCCGAGGCGCACGAAAAGCTCGTCGTTGAACACTGAACGCAAGCGGTCGATCAGATAGCTGATCGAGGATTGGCTCATATCCAGACTGTCCGCAGCCTTGCGGATCGAGGAGTATTGATGGACCGTAACCAGCACGCGGAGGGTATGAAAATCGACTTTCAGCAGGTCTTCGCGCTCCAATCTAAATACTCCATGTTTTAGGTGCTTTGTCCGCTAACCGTTCGAAAATATCGAACTTAAGCATCGACGCAACCTCGTTGTTCGCCTTTGGTGTCCGTGCAGGATTGGCCCAATCGGAGTTCGCAGTGTTTCCTCCACGGGAGGAGGGAAGTGGCTGGCGTACTCCGGACAAAAAGGGAGGATCATATGGGAAAGAACACCCCGAAGGGGCCATCAAACTCGGCTATTATCATGCCGCGCCGGCATTTCTTGGCGGCAAGCGCAGCGTCAGTCGCAGGGCTTGCGATGCCGAACATCGCCCGCGCCAAGGAAAATTCCATCAAGATCGGCTACATCACATCGCTTACTGGGCCGCGTGCCGAGTTCAGCGAGCCGGCCGAGTGGAACGTTGAGAAATTTCGCCAAAAATATGCGAACGGCATCGATATCGGCGGTAAGTCTTACCCGGTAGAGATCCTTGTTCGCGATACACAGTCCAATCCGGCCAGAGCGGGGCAGGTCGTTTCCGACCTGATCCTGCGTGACCGCGTGGATATTCTTCTCGCCGACGATGCCGATTCGCACATCACTGGCGGTGAGCTCGCTGATCAGGTCGGCGTCCCCTTCGTTTCGACACTGACCCAGTGGGAGCCGTTCATAGCGGCACGCGGGTCAACGCCGGAAAAAGGCTATCCATTCACCTTCTTCTTCGGGTTTTCCGCGGGTGATCTGGCCAAGAATTATGTCGGGCAGTGGAACGCGGTGGACACCAACAAGGTCGTCGGCGATCTCTATGTCGACAATCCTCCCGGCCATGTCTTCGCCGACACCGACAATGGCCTTGCCGGCGCATTCATCAAGGCCGGCTACGAGCAGGTCCCAGGCGGGTTCTACCGACTGGACACCGATGATTTCAGCAACCAGATCGGCAAGTTCAAGAATGCGAACGCCGACATCATGACCGGCTTCGTTTTTGCGCCGTCCTTCGTGACGCTCTGGAACCAGGCTGCTCAAATGGGCTACTCGCCGGAGGTCGTCACAATCGCCGCGGCATTCCTGTTCCCTTCCGGAGTGGAAGCGCTCGGCGATCGCGGTAACGGCGTCTCGACCGAAGTCTGGTGGAGCCCCGGTGTACCGTTTTCCTCGTCACAGACGGGGCAAAGCGCGGCGGAGCTCGCCCAGCAGTGGACAAAAGATACCGGACGCCAGTGGACGCAGCCGATCGGCTACATGCATGCCTTGTTCGAGGTCGGCTTCAATGCTCTCGCGACATCGGGCGATCCGAAAAACCCTGTAGCCGTGCGTGACGCAATCAACGCAATGCAGATCGATTCCGTTCTCGGACCGATCGACTTCGTCAAGTCGCCGGTCAAGAGTTGCGCAATCACGGACATGGCAATGGGGCAGTGGTTCCGGACGCCTGACGGGCCGTTCGAGTACGATCTCCTGATCACCTCCAATCCGACAGCGCCGGCGATCAACCCCCAGGCGGACTTCAAGCTTCTGTCTGAATTACGGGCCTGATCCCTGCAAACCGGCCGCCGGATAGTCCGGCGGCCGGCAACACCGGATGTCGAGATCATGCATAACGCAAATGAAGTCCTCCGCGTGGAAGGACTGGATAAACGCTTCGGCGCGATCCATGTCGCTCAAGGCATATCGTTTTCGGTCGGGAAAGATGAGTGCCTTGGCATTCTCGGACCGAATGGCGCCGGCAAGACATCGCTGTTCAACTTGATGGACGGATCGATAAGGCCGGATGCCGGCAAGGTTCTGCTTGAGGGCGCCGACATCTCCAATCTGCCGGCCCACAAGCGGGCAGGCGCCGGCATCTCCCGTGCTTTTCAGGTGCCGCAACCCTTCGCCGATATTCCGGTCTTCGAGAATGTTCTGGTCGCAGCCCGTTTTGGCGGCGGCATGCATCACAAGGAAGCGGCGGAATACAGTTGCGAGGTTCTTGAGCAGACCGCGTTGTATGACAAGCGGCATCGCAATGCCGGCGCCCTGACGCTGCTGGACCGCAAGCGGCTGGAACTGGCCAAGGCGATCGCGATCCGTCCCAAGGTTCTGCTCCTCGACGAAATCGCAGGCGGCCTCACCGAGCTCGAAGGCAAGGAACTGGTATCGCTTCTTCGCAGTCTCAAGGCCGGTGTCGCCATGATCTGGATTGAGCACGTGGCACACGCGCTTACCGCCGTGGCCGACCGTCTCATGGTTCTCCATTTCGGGCAGAAACTGCTGGAAGGCCCTGTTCGCGAAACGCTCGACAGCGCCGAGGTGCGCGAAATCTATCTCGGGATCGAAGTCGATGCCGCTCATTGACATTCGCAAGCTGAACGCCTTCTACGGCGATTTCCAGGCCCTGTTCGATCTCGATTTTTCGATCGGGAGCGGCGAGACCGTTGCGGTCATCGGCGCCAACGGAGCTGGAAAATCCACCTTTCTGTCGGCCATTCTGGGTTCACTTGCCTCCAAGAACGGCACGGTCGAATTCGACGGTGTCGACATCACGCGCGAACACGTATTTTCCAATGCTCGTGCCGGCATAACCCTCGTCCCCGAGGGGCGACGCTTGTTCCGGTCGCTGAATGTCGAGGAAAACCTGCAGATTGGCGGCATGACCGGACGCGAGGGCGCCTGGACGCTCGACGCGGTCTATTCGCTTTTTCCGGTCCTGCGTGATCTGCGCCGCCATCCCGTCAGCCAGATCTCCGGTGGACAGCAGCAGATGGTGGCGATCGGTCGCGCCCTTATCTCGAATCCGAGGTTGATGCTCTGCGACGAGATCTCGCTGGGCCTCGCGCCGAAAGTCATCCGGGAAATCTACGCCTGTTTCGGTCAGATCCGCGAGAGCGGCGTATCGATCATTCTCGTTGAACAGGACGTCGCCCGCGCGAAAGACGCCTCCGACCGCCTGTATTGCCTTCTCGAGGGCCGCTTCAGCCTGACCGGCCGCAGCGATGGTTTCTCGATGGATGAAATCTCTGACGCCTATTTTGGTATGTGACTCATGGATTGGGTATCGACAATCGTAAACGGATTGCTGATCGGGTCGCTCTATGGCCTGTTCGGGCTGGGGCTGGCATTCGCCTTCGGCATCATGCGGATCGTCAATGTCGCGCATGGCGAATTCATCGTGCTTGCCGCCTATATCGGCTATTTTCTCAGCACGAGTCTCGGTCTGCCGCCGGCTCTCAATGTGATTGTCGTCGCGCTGATCGGTGTCGCTATAGGCTATCTGCTTCAGGCCGGCCTTCTCAACAGGGTGATCGGAGCCGACCCGCTGCGGCCGCTGATCCTGACATTCGGCCTGTCGATCATCATGCGCAACGCCATGGCGGAACTGTTCGGCGCTGACCTAAGGTCAATCGATGCCGGTGCGCTCAAGACCGCAAGCGTCGATTTCGGCGGTCTGTCGATCGGCGTGCTGCCGCTCGTCTTGTTCGTCGTTACTGCGGCGTGTTTCGGACTGCTGTTCTGGATCATCCGGCAAACCCGCTTCGGCCGGAACATCCGCGCTGCCGCGGATGATGCGGATACTATCGAGATCTTCGGCGTCGATCATCGCCGAATTTACGCGGCAGCGATGGGCATCGCCATAGCGATGTCCTGTGTGGCCGGCGTGCTGCTGGGCATGCGGTCGGGCTTCACGCCCTTCTCCGGGGTCGATCGGCTGCTGATCGCACTCGAGGTGGTGATCATCGGCGGCGCCGGCTCGATGTTCTACACCTTCTTTGGCGGCCTTCTTCTGGGAGTCGCTCATCTGGTCGGCCTCAAATTCGATCCCGGCAGCGGGCTGCTGTTCGCTCATTTGACGTTTCTGGCGGTCCTCCTATTCCGACCGCAGGGTTTTGCGGGGGTGAGGACATGAGCCGGAAATCCGCCACGCACGGCTCCGATCGCGCCGCCCGTGTCCTGCCATTGCCCGTATTGGCCACGCTCGGTTTGCTTGCCGCCGGGCTTGTAGCCGCCGGCCCCTGGTATCTCGACGAGGGTACGATGCGGATAGGCAGCGAGATACTACTCGTTCTCGCCATGGCGCAGATGTGGAACCTGCTTGCCGGATATGCCGGGCTGCTCTCCTTCGGGCATCAGGCTTTCGTGGGCGTCGGAGCCTACAGTGCATTCGTGGTCTCCAACGGACTTGGCCTCAATCCCTATGTGTCGCTCCTTGCCGCTCCAATCGGTGCGGGATTAGCAGCGGCGTTGCTCGCGCCAATGCTGTTTCGGCTGCGCGACGCCTATTTCGCCATCGGCATCTGGGTCGTGGCGGAAGTCTTCTCGATATTGAGTGGCAAGATACCGGGTTTCGGCGGCCAGCTTGGCATGACGCTGATGAGTATCCGCCAACTTGATTTCAACACGTTCTCGATCGCGATCTTCTGGATTTCCGGAGCTGTCGCGCTCGGATCGCTGGTGGTCGTCAGCGCGGTGCTTCGCTCGGATATCGGATTGGCCCTGAGCGCGGTGCGCAATAACGAAAGGGCGGCTCTCAGCCTGGGCATAGATGTCTGGAAGATCCGGTTCGTGACCTTCGTGATTTCGGCCGCGGGTGTCGGTCTCGCCGGGGCGGTCTATTTCGTCTCGTCGCTGCAGGTCGTGCCCGCCGCAGCCTTCGATCTGAACTGGGCTGTGATGATGTTGTTCATCACCATTATCGGCGGCATCGGCCGCGTCGAAGGACCGATTATCGGCGCCGTGGTGTACTTCGCGCTCCGCGAGCTCTTCTCGGACTACGGCAATTGGTACCTCGTGCTGACCGGCTTGGTGGCGGTCGTGACGATGTTGCTCGCTCCGCAGGGGATCTGGGGCCTTCTCCACCGGAAACTGAATTTCGAGATTTTCGGCGTCCGCCGGCCTGTCCCGGGCGAAGCGGCACGCATGGGAAAAACGCGCGGAAAAACAGCGGCGGAAACGCCATAGCAATGGGCCGTACCGAGCGGCCACCTGAAAACTGGAGGAACGGAAATGGAAAAGTATGACCTGATTATCGGCGGCCAGAAAATTGCCACCGAACAGCACACGGAAGTCAGGAACCCGGCGACGAACGAAGTCGTCGCACTGGCGCCGGTTTCCACGCTTGCCCACCTCGACGCCGCCGTGACGGCCGCGAAAGACGCTTTCCCGGCCTATTCGATGTCCGGAGATGCTGCCTTGAGGGACTACTGCAACAAGGTCGCCGACGTCATCGAGGCCAATTCCGAGGAACTCGCGAAGCTGGTCACGCTCGAGCAGGGCAAGCCGCTCGATGGCCTGGGTTCGCGTTTCGAACTCGGTGGATGCGTTGGCTGGGCGCGCCACGCTTCTAGCTTGAGTATGGAACCCGAGATCATTCAGGATGACAATGAGGGGCGGGTTGCCGTCTATCAGAAGCCAGTTGGTGTTGTCGGCTCGATTACGCCTTGGAACTGGCCGCTCATGACGGCAATCTGGCATCTGATGCCGGCGATCCGGTCGGGGAACACGGCGATCATCAAGCCGTCTCCCTATACCCCGTTGTCCACCTTGCGAATGATCGAACTGATTGCGGGGGTCTTACCTGACGGTGTCGTCAACTGCATCACCGGCGATGGCGAGATCGGCGGAGCCATGTCCGCACATGAAGGGATCGCCAAGATCGTCTTCACCGGATCGTCGACGACCGGCGGCAAGGTGATGGCCGGCGCGTCCGAGACGATCAAACGGCTCACGCTGGAACTTGGCGGCAATGACGCCGGGATCGTTCTGCCCGACTGCGATCCCAGGCAGATCGCCGAAGGCCTTTTCTGGGGCGCATTCATCAACAACGGCCAGACCTGCGCCGCGCTCAAGCGGCTTTACGTCCATGACGATATTTATGACGAGGTGTGTCGGGAGCTGACCGACTTCGCCAAGGGGATCGTCGTCGGTAACGGCCTGCAGGAAGGTACGCATCTCGGTCCGATCCAGAACCGCATGCAGTACGACAAGGTCGCCAACCTCGTCGAGGATGCGCGTGCCCATGGCGGCCGGTTTCTTCTGGGCGGTGACCCGGACGCCGCGGGCGAGGGGCTTTTCTATCCCGTCACATTGGTCGCCGACGTCGATAACGGCGTGCGCCTCGTCGACGAGGAGCAGTTCGGCCCGGTCCTGCCAATTATCCGCTTCAGCGATATCGACGATGTGATCACCCGAGCCAACGACAATCCGAACGGACTGGGCGGTTCGATCTGGACCAAGGACCTGGAGCGTGGGCGGGAACTGGCGCGGCGCCTCGAATGCGGCACGGCCTGGATCAACAATCACGGTCCGGTCCGCCCGGACGTGCCGTTTGGCGGGGTCAAGCGCTCCGGCCTGGGTGTCGAGTTCGGCAAGTGGGGATTGGCCGAATACACCGATCTGCAGGTCATCAACGGGTAGGAGCCGCATCCCATGTCTGATTATGATTTTATCGTGGTCGGCGGCGGTTCCTCCGGTTGCGTGCTGGCGAACCGCCTGTCGGCGTCATCCTCGAACCGGGTTCTGCTGATTGAGTGGGGCGGCTGGGATGACAGCTGGGACATCCGTACGCCGGCCACATTCTTCCGGGTGCTCGCGAAAGGCGAAAAGGTTAAGGAGTACAGAAGCGACGGCGATGCCGGGCTGGCAAACCGTTCGACAATTGTCCCGCAGGCCAAGGTGATTGGCGGGGGGTCGTCGGTCAACGGGATGGTCTATATCCGCGGACAGGCTGCCGATTACGACAGCTGGGCGCAAATGGGCTGCACCGGCTGGTCATACAGCGACGTTCTGCCGGTTTTTCGCGGCATGGAAAGGCACGAATTTCTCTCCAACGACTATCACGGTTCCGCGGGAGAATTGTGCGTGTCGCGCAATCTTCATGCCCATCCCCTGGCGCGCGCTTTCGTACGCGCGGGGCAGGAGGCGGGCCTTCCCTACAATGAGGATTTCAACGGTGCGGCGCAGGAGGGGGTGGGCTTCTATCACACGACCACCCATGACGGGAAACGCTGGAGCAGCGCGACGGCGTTTCTCCAGGAGGCCCGCGCGCGGCCGAACCTTACGATCATGACGCAACAACGGGTTGACCGGCTGGAAACCGAGGGGCGGCGCGTTGTCGGGGTGCGACTGGCCGATGGTCGAAGCATCCGCGCAAAACGCGAGGTCGTGCTCACCGCCGGGGCCATCGCGACACCGGTTCTCCTCCAGCGCTCCGGCATAGGCAATGGCGAGGAACTGCAGAACCTCGGCATCGATGTCGTTCATGACCTGCCGGGCGTCGGGGAGAACTATCAGGACCATCTGGAATCGACTGTCCAGTTCGAACTGAACGACCCGATATCCATTCTGGGTCAGGACAAGGGATTTTCCGCCCTCAAGCATTTCTTCCGGTATCTGGCGAGCAAATCCGGCCTTCTCGCTTCGAACATAATCGAATCCGGCGGTTTCGCAGATACGGCTGGGACCGGATTGCCTGACATCCAGTTCCATGTGCTGCCGACATTCATCGGTTTCGTGGACCGCGATCCGGAGCCCGGCCACGGTATCGCCATCGGACCTGCCTTCCTGCGGCCGCGGTCACGAGGGCAGGTCAAGCTGAAATCATCCGACCCGAATGTCGCGCCGGACTTCAAACCCAATTCGCTGTCCGATCCCGAGGATCTGGAGACATTGGTGCGCGGAACCGAACTGGCCATCCGTATCGGCGAGCAGCCGTCTCTTGAGAAGCTGGTGAAACGCCGCGCCTTGCCGGAACCCGGCGTCGAGAAGGATCCGAAGGCCATGCGCGATTACGTGCGGTCGGTCGCCAAGACGATCTATCATCCGGCCGGGACAGCGAAGATGGGCCCCGGCACTGACACGATGGCCGTCGTCGATCCGCAGTTGAAGGTTCACGGCATGGAAGGGCTGCGGATTTCGGACTGTTCCGTCATGCCGACGCTCGTATCCGGAAACACCAATGCGCCCGTCATGATGATCGCCGATCGCACGGCAAACTTCATGCTCGCCGATGGGTGACAGCGCTGATTTTTTGCGGAGCAACGCTGGGCTCGCCACTAAGTCCTGCCAGCACAACGAAGAAAGTGAGAAAGACGATGAATAGCAAAAATGCCGAGCGCGGGCTTGAATTGCGCCGGGCGATGTTTGGAAAAGAAACGACGGATCGCCAGGTGAGCGAATGCGGCGATTTTCTGAAGCCGATGCAGGCCATCGTCACGGAACACTGTTTCGGCGACGGCTGGCAGAATGAGGTCATCGACCTGAAATGGCGCAGCCTGCTGACCGTGGCCATGCTGACCGCTGCAGGGCGAAGGCACGAGATCAAGATCCATGTGCGCGGTGCGCTTTCCAATGGTGCCTCTCGCGAGGAGCTTCAGGCCCTGTTTCTTCATGCTCATCTCTATTGCGGTATCCCGCTCATGGTCGACGCGATGCTGGCAGCGAAGGAAGTATTTGACGAAATCGACGGGGAGCAGAACGCATGAGCGGCGAACACATAGGACTGGTCGGCCTCGGCAACATGGGCAAGCCGATGGCGAGGCACCTTGTCGCCAAGGGGTTCTCTCTGACCGTTTACGATGTCGACGATCTTCTCACCCGGGATTTCGCGCAGGAGATCGGAGCGACAGCAGCGGCAAATCTGGCCGAATTGGGCGAGGCCAGTGGCATCGTGATCACGATGCTGCCGACCGGAAGCGTGGTTCGCGAGGTTGTGACATGCGATGGCGGGCTTGCTGGCAGAATGTCCGCCGGCGACGTCATCGTTGATATGAGTTCGTCGGAGCCCGGTGGATCGCGCATGCTGGCGGACGAACTGGAAAAGTCGGGGGTCGTGTTTGCGGACGCTCCGGTTTCAGGTGGCGTGCCGGGCGCGGTGAACGGAACGTTGACGATCATGGTCGGCGCGAAGGATGCCGCACTGGTCGACAGGCTTCGCCCCGTGCTCGAGACCTTCGGAAAGAAGATAATCGCCACTGGGGGCGTCGGTTCGGGACACGCGATGAAGGCGCTGAACAACTTCATCGCCGGTTCGAACTTCGCGTCCGCCAGCGAAGCGCTGATCCTCGGCGAACGTTTTGGCCTGGATCGTGCTGTCATGCTGGACATCATCAACACGTCTACGGGCCGAAATTTCGCGACCGAGAATCTGCTTGGTGCCCAGGTGCTAAGCGAGCGCTACAATTCGGGTTTCACACTCGGACTCTTAACCAAGGATGTTGGCATCGCCGCCACCATGTCCGAGGAGCTCGAGGCAAATCTGCCCATGGTCGCGCAAACCGGCTCTTGGTGGCGTGGGGCACTTGAGGCAGGCAGTTCCGACGACGACCACACCACCGCCTATCGCCACTGGAGTGCCATTGCCGCGAAATGAGGACGGGGATTCGTCTGCCCGGAACGGCCCTGGCAGTCGTTCCGGGACGCCGCATTTAGATAACGAAAACTTGATCCAAGAAATATTTTAATGATTTCAATAATTTGAGATTGCGACGGTATCAATGACGGTACAGCAGCCCAAGTGTCGCAAGTTTACTCGCGAAAACAATGCACTATCCACCCAGTATAAGATCGAGTGGGAGTGAGGGACGTAGGTGCCGGCTTTGGAAAAATGCCGGCGCAGCCGAGTTTCAGTCCGGCCGCATTGGATTGGGGCGTTCAGACGAACGCCATCTCCTCGGACTCCCGAAGAATCGACCCCAAAACATGCAGGGCCGAGCTGAGTTTCTCGGGCGTTTCTGCCGCGCCGAGGCACACGCGAATGCCCGGCGCGACGCCTGATGCGGCGCTCAGCGGGCTGGGCGTTGCCAGCGTAATGCCGCGGAACGCGGCCTGAGCGGCGAGACTTGTCGCGGTTCGCCCCGCGGGCATGGTGAGCCATGCGTGGAAAGCGGGCACCGCCGTCGAGTGCAGATAGCTGCCCAGAATGCTCTGCGCCAGCATCGTTCTTTCCGCAGCCGCATTGCGCTTCAGCCGGATCTGGCTTTCGAGCGCGCCGCTTTCGATCATCCTCACAACGGCTTCGCTCATGATCGCGTTCGCCATCCAGCCGGTGGAGCGGATGGCATTGACAATCCTGTCGCGAAACGCGGCAGGCGCGTGCAATGCGCCGATCCTGAGCCCGGGCATCAGACATTTCGCGAAACTGATCACGTAGAATGAGCGCTCGGGCAGGAAGGACGAAAGCGTTGGCGGCGGATCGGGACAGAGGAAACTGTACACGTCGTCCTCGATGATCCACGCGTCATGGCGACGAATGATCTCGGCGATCTCGCGACGGCGCTCCGTCGGCATGATCGAACCGGTCGCAGTCTGGATCGTGGGCGTGCAGCACAGAACCTTGGAACCCGTTTCTCGCAACGCGGCATCCAGGGCGTCGGGAACGAGCCCGTGGTTATCCATCGCCACGCCGTGCAGCACATAATCTTCCATGAGTGCGAGAGCGGTCAGCCCCGAATAGGGGAGGTTCTCGGCCAGGACCGGTGTGCCGGGCCGCGCCAGAAGACGGAGCGAAACGGAGATGGCATGCTGCGCGCCGTTGGTAATGTAGATGTCGCTCTGCTCAACGGCGGTTCCATGCCGTCCGAGCCACCCGGCAACCGCCGCGCGGTGCCGTCTTATACCCTGGTGCGGCAGGTAGCTCAGCAACGACGGAAAATCGTCATCCGCCGCGATCTCGTTGAGGACCTTCGCAAAGATCGCGGCCTCACCCGTGGCCGGAGGCGCGTTCAGGGCCATATTGACCTGCTCCGCGCCAGTCGTCGATTCGACGACGCCGATATTGTTTGCAGGCGGCAGTACGAATGTGCCGCGCCCGACTTGCCCCGAAATAAGGCGTTGACGTTCGGCAAGCGCGTAGGCTTTGGAAATCGTTCCCACGCTCAATCCGAGCTGGGACGCCATCTCCCTGTGGGTGGGCAGGCGTTGGCCGCCGGCAACCCGGCCACTCGCGATGTCGCTTTTCAGGGCGGCGACGATCTGAACGTAGCGTGGGCCCTCGCCGAAAGGGAGTGTCGGGTACCAGTCCATTGCATCCTCTGCGCTTTTTCGACGAATAGGACAATTTTCGGATTGTCGCAACATTTTCCTTCCCGGAGACGGTATCCGCACGTGTTCGCCGTCTTTTTTGCGCTGCCGCATATGGATTGTTGCATTGCGTCCAAAGGAATCTGGAAATTAAACCACTAATTGTATAACTTTCCGTTTGACATATCGCATTGTCATTGTACCGTTGGGCAAATTGAGAAACATTGTGTTAGTGGGTCATTCCAATGCTATATGAAATGCGTGTCTATGAGCACGTCGAAGGATGTGCGGACAAAGTGCGGCAGCGTTTCATCGAGGAAGTGGTGCCGCGCCTGCCGGGGCACGGCATTGAACTGCTTGGTGTGTTCACCGATGCCGACAGTGGCATGCTGACCTACCTGACGCGTTACGAAGACGAGGAAGCCCGTGACAAGGCTTGGGCGTCGTTCGGAGGCGACGAGGGCTGGAAGGCTGCGAAGGCGGCTTCCGAGGCCAATGGTCCTCTGATCGCCAAGCAGCACAAAACGGTGCTGAAGCCGCTGGTTCCCGGACTGCCGAACAGCTGACCGTCCCGGCAGGCCTCTGGAGGAGTATGTCGTGAAAGCGGCCCCATTCAACTATCTGCGCCCGGCCTCCGTGACGGAGGCTTGCGAAGCGCTGGCGGACGACGCGGAGGCGCGTGTGCTGGCCGGTGGCCAGACGCTCGTGCCCATGCTCGCCATGCGGCTCGCCCGTCCGTCGTTGCTGGTGGACATCACTCGGCTCGACGAATTGGGCGCCATAGAGGATTCCGGCGAAGGCATCGCCATCGGTGCGGCCGTGCGTCAGGCGGTCGCCTTGCGCTCGGATTTGATCGCCCGTGAGGTGCCGCTGCTTGCGGCAGCGCTTCCGAATGTCGGCCACCCGCCGACCCGCGCACGCGGCACTGTCGGTGGATCTGTTGCGCATGGTGATCCGTCCGCGGAGATCGCGCTCGCCGCAACCATACTGGATGCCCGGATCGTCTTCCTCGCCGACGGTGAGGAAGAGGTGATCACGCCCGAAGACTTCTTCATCGGTCCCACTGTCACAATGGCCCCGATGGGCGGTCTCCTGACACGCGTCATCTTCCCGAAACGGCCATCCGGTCGCGTTGGAGCCGGGTTCCGTGAAGTGGCGTCCCGTCGCAGCGACTATGCCTTTGCCTCCGCCGGCGCGCAGGTCGTGCTGGATGCCGAAGGAAAATGCATCGAGGCCTTGCTGGGCATCGGCGCAGTCGGCGATGTCCCGGTTGCTGTCGATGTATCGAGTCTCGCGGGAACCGGTCTCGGCGAGAAGGATGTTCAGGACGCGGTCGAAGCTGCGCTCGAGGATCTCGAATGCGTCGAGGATCTTCACGCCACTGCGAGCTATCGCCGCCGTGCCGCCGCGCGTCTCGCCGGGCAGGCGCTGGAAGACGCGCGTGTGGCCGCAATGGGAGAGGCGGCATGAAAACAAACCTCACAGTCAACGGCCAGCAGGTCCAGATCGATGTCGAGCCGCGCGTGACGCTGCTTGATGCGCTGCGCGATGAACTCGGTCTCAAGGGCACGCATGCCGGGTGCGAGCATGGTGTATGCGGTGCCTGCACCGTGGAAATTGACGGCGAGGCCGTGCGCTCCTGCCTCATACTCGGCGTTCAGTGCGACGGGACGGAGGTGACAACCATCGAAGGCGTCGTGCCGGCGCCGGGCGAAATGGACATCATACAGGACAGCTTCTGTGCCACCCACGGCCTGCAATGCGGTTATTGCACGCCGGGCATGATCCTCGCTGCAAAGACCTTGCTGGCCAAGAACCGCGACCCGTCAGACGAAGAGATCCGCGAAGCGATCTCGGGCAATATCTGCCGTTGCACCGGCTACGGGCAGATCGTCGAAGCGGTGCGGCTCGCGGCCAGGCGGTTGCGTGAAAGCAACGCTGCGGCGGTGGAGGCAGGCCAATGAACGAGCACGCCAAACCATTTTCCGGCCGTTACGTTTCGTCGGATCGTCGGGTCCGCGAGGACACCCGCTTTGTCGCCGGTGCAGGCCATTTCGTGCAGGACATCGAACGCCCGGGCATGCTGCACGTGGCGCTCGTCGCCAGCCAACATCCCGCGGCGACCATCGAGGACATCGATGCGTCAGAGGCGCTGGCGATGGAGGGCGTGGTTGCTGTCGTGGACGGAAACGAACTTTCCAACGCCGTCAATCCGCTGATGAACGGCCTCGATACCCCGGAAGTGCGCCGTTTCCCGCTTGCAGTTGGGCAGAACCGATATGCCGGGGAATGGGTTGCGGCCGTGGTCGCGACCAGCCGGGCGCTCGCCGAAGACGCGGCGGAAAAGGTCAAGGTCAAGGGCGAGAAGCTCGGCTATGTGATGGATCCCGAAAAGGCGATGGAAGGGGATTCCACCCCGGTCCATCCGTCGCACGGTTCCAATGTCCTGCTCGACCGTACCTTCGACTGGGGCCCTGTCGAGGACGATTTCGCCAAGAGCGACGAAACGCTCAAGCTGCGCGTGACCTGGGGTCGCAACTCCACCGTGCCGATCGAGACATTCGGCGTGATCTGTGAGTGGAACGCCTGGGAAAACGTGCTGGAAGTCTGGGCCTCGATCCAGATGCCGAAATACGCCGACCAGATCGCCCGCGCGCTTGGCCTGCGCGGCAATGACGTTCGCGTGTATTACGATGTCGATGTCGGCGGTTCCTACGGAGTGAAGCGCGGGATCAAGCACACGGTTCTGGCGGCTTATCTGGCGCGCAAGCTCGGACGCCCGGTTCGCCTTATCGAGGATCGCCTGGAAAACATGCGTTCGGGCGACGCCCACGGCCCGGAGCGGATTTTCGATATCGAGGTTGCCTTTGACCGCGATGGGACGATCAACGCGATGAAGATGCGTGCGCTTGACAATGCCGGCGCCTACGCCGGTCGGGCGCCGTTCCAGCTCGGCAAGCCGATCGGAGCGATCGTTGGCCCCTATCGCATCAACTCGGTGCAGTATCGCGCGCAATCGGTGACCACGAACAAGGCGGTCCAGGAGGCGGTGCGCGGCTTCGGCCAGTCTCCGACCAACTACGCGCTGGAAACCATGATGGACCGGGTTGCCGAGCACCTCGGCATGGATCGGATCGCGCTGAGGCGCAAGAACTTCATCCGGTCGGACGAGTTTCCGTGGGAGATCCCGTCCGGCAGCAAATATGACAGCGGCGACTATCATGCGGTGGTCGACAAGGTATTGGCGCAATCGGGCTACGAGGACATCGTCGCCGAACGCGACCGCCTGCGTGCGGACGGCCTCTGCGCTGGAATCGGAATCGCCGCCTGCCTCGAGCCGTCCGGCGGCAACTCATCCTTCGAACCGCTTCTCAATCCCAAGAACCGCACATCCACCTGGATGGAAGGCAGCCGCGTGAACGTCGATGCGCTCGGCGACGTCACGGTGACAATCCACACCACGAGTTCGGGGCAGGGGCACGAGACGCTGGCGGCGACCGTTGTCGGTGAAGTGCTCGAAATCGACCCAGACCGCATTCGTGTCGTGAGGCCGGACAGTCTCGGTTCTCTGCCCGGCAACTCGCCGGTTGGCAGCCGCATGGCGATCATGCTTGGCGGCGCGGCTGCGAATGCCGCGCGCGATATCAAGCGCCAGATTTCCGCCATCGCCGCCCATTCGATGGGCGTGGCGCCCGACGCCGTGACCTATGCCGAGGGCGTCGTGCACGGGCCGGACGGCCGGAAGGTCGAATGGAGTGAGGTGGTGGACATAGCGCACCGGCGTTTCCACGACCTGCCGGAAGGCACCAATCCGGGCCTGACCGCCAGTTTCATTCAGCAGGTTCCCACGGGCGTTGCTCTTCCGAAGGATGGCAAGGCACAGATGTACCCCTGCTATTCCTTCGAGTTTCATGTCGTGCTGATGGCATTCGACCCGGTGCTCGCGAAGCCCGAGATCCGGCGCTACATCATCGGTCACGACTGCGGCACGGTCATCAATCCGCACATCGTCAAGGGCATGACGCTGGGCGGTATCGCTCACGGGATCGGCGCGGCCCTGCTCGAGGAATTTGCCTATGACGCGGAGGGTCATCTGATGACCCAGAGCTTCCTCGACTATCTGATGCCTTCGTCAAACGAGGTGCCAGAGGTCGAGATCGTGCACCATTGTACCCCGTCGCCCTTTACCGAATTTGGTCAGAAGGGTTCGGGCGAAAGCGGATATCTGGGTGCGCCGGCGGCGATCTCCGGCGCGATCCACGATGCGCTCCGCCCCTGGAACATCCACCTGAACAAACTGCCGATCCGGATGAGCGCAATCAGCGACGCCATCGCTTCGGCCAAGGAGAACACATGATCATCGACGCCCACGCCCATCTGGTACCGCCGAAGCTTCTGGAGGAACTTCAGGATCGCGCATCGGAGTTCCCGAGCGTCGCGATTACGCCGAAGGACGGGAGCGTGAGCTTTTCCTTCTCAGGCAAGAAGGCGACGCGTCCGGTTTCGCCCGGCCTCACGAATATCGAGAAGCGCCTTGGCTGGATGGATGCGCAGGGAATCGATCGGCAGGTCGTCGCCGGATGGCTCGACATGTTCGGAAATGACCTGCCCACCGAGGAAGGCAAGGCCTGGGCGCGCACCATCAACGCCCATCTTCTGGCCGCCGGCAAGGAAAACGGCGGTCGTTTCGTCGGTCTCTCCGTAACGCCGACCCAGGATGGGGCGGCGGCGGCGGAAGTGCTCCGCGAGGCGCATGAAGCCGGATTTTCAGGGACAATGATCGGCACGCAGCCAAACAATGGCGGTGGCGAACTCGACGATCCCGCGCTGGATGCCTTCTGGCAGGCGGCCCATGACCTGGGCTCCATCGTTGCCATTCATCCCGTTTTCGATGCGGGCGACGACAGGGTACACGACTTCGGCATGCCGAACGCGCTGGGACGTATCACCGACAGCCTGATCGCGGTCACCCGGATCATATATTCCGGTCACGTCGAGAAATACTCGAATGCCAAGATCGTCGTTGGAATTGG
Organism: Oricola indica; assembly: GCF_965227485.1. Lineage (NCBI taxonomy): Bacteria > Pseudomonadati > Pseudomonadota > Alphaproteobacteria > Hyphomicrobiales > Ahrensiaceae > Oricola > Oricola indica. Next base: position 4,021,295 of record NZ_OZ245747.1, on the reverse strand, counting down.
CGGTGCCGCGCTGCCGTATGTTATCGGCCGGCTGCGCCACAACCATGCGCTTCATCCCGAAGACATGGCAGACCCGGTCAAGGCGATGTCACTGCTCTATTATGACACGCTTCTGCATGACCCCCGGGCACTGCAATTGCTGATCGACTGCGTCGGCGCCGACCGCATCATGCTGGGGTCCGACATGCCGTTTCCGATTGGCGATCCGAAGCCGCGTGAAATCCTGGATGGCGTTCAGCTGACCCCGGAACAGCGCCTGAGTATCGAATCCGGTCTTGCTCTCGAACTGATGGGAGAAACCCGATGAAGATGGAACTCTACGGCAGCGAAGAAATCGCTGCCAGCCGTCAGGACCTCTGGGATGCGCTGCAGGATCCGGCGGTGCTGACGGAGTGCATTCCCGGCTGCAAGGAAATGACCGAAATCGCCCCGGACGATTACGAGGTCAAGATGCAGTTGAAGGTCGCGGCTGTCGGCGGGTCTTTCGATGGCAAGGTTCGCCTTTTCGACAAGGATGAACCGGAAAGCTGCCATATCACGGTGTCCGGTGGCGGCACTTTGGGCACCGGCGACGGTACCGCGAAATTCACGATCTCTGAACTGGAGCCGGGCAAGTCGCGGCTGGACTACGAAGGTGAAGGCGAGATTGGCGGCCTCGTGGCCGGAGTGGGGCAACGAGTCCTGAAATCTGTCGCCAAGCATCTGACAAAACAATTCTTCACTGCGCTCAAAAAGCATTTCGGCGCTGAAAAAGCGGCCGGTTGAGCACGGCCGCAATCGAAGCCGAGAGGAGACGAGCGGTGGGAGATACACACAGGATAACGACGCCGGAGGGCCACGGGCTGGCTGTTTCGCGCAGCGATGGCGGCGGGCTGCCGGTATTGTTCCTCAATTCCTTCGCCGCCGATCACACCATGTGGGACGCAGTGCGGGCGCGGCTTGACCGGTTGACGGTCGCCTTTGATGCGCGCGGACACGGTGTTTCCGATATCCCGGCATCGCCGCTTACGGTCGAAGACCTCGCGGCGGATGCGCTGGCGGTGATGGACGCGGAAAATATCGAAAGCGCGGTGCTGTGCGGCCTCTCGCTTGGCGGCATGACCGCGATGCATCTCGCCGATCAGGCACCGGAACGCGTGGCCGGGCTGGTGCTTGCCAATACCGCCGTCAATTTCCCTCCTGTCGAGATGTGGCGCGAGCGTGCGCTTGCGGCCCGCGAGGGGAGGTACGCCGATCTCGTTTCGCCGACGCTCGAGCGCTGGCTCACCAAGGGCTGGCGCAATTCGCATCCGCAGGAGACCGCGCGCGTGCGCGCCATGCTGGAAGCAATGCCGCCCGAGGGCTATGCGGCGGCATGTCATGCACTGGAGAGCGGGGACACGACAGCGGCCCTTTCGGCCTGGGCAGGTCCCACGCTTGTCATCGCCGGAGCACATGACCAATCCGCCCCCGTCTCCCGGTCGGAGGAGATGGTGAGGCTGGCGTCAGGCGCGAATATGGTCGTTCTCGACGCGGCGCATGTTTCCGCCATCGAGGCATCCGACGCCTTCGCGGCAGCGCTGGAAACCTTCGTCGCAAAATGCGAGGCGCAAAAAGGCTGACCCGCGCGCCGTTACTGTGGGATCTCCGGGGCAGCGCGGCTGATCCCGGAAGGTTCCGCGCGGCGGCCTAACCGCCATGATACGCGCGCCACAGCAGCGCGAGGGCGGTCCAGCCCAAAACCCCAAGCACCAGATTGTCGAAGAGCTTGATCGGAATTCGGCGCGCCAGGACATTGCCGACCCAAAGGCCGAAGGCAACCGCGGGCAGGGCGAGAAACCCGGTCGTGAGAATGCCGCCCGAATAAAGTCCCGTCATGCCGAGCACCGGGACCTGTACGGCGGTGAAAACGAAAAACATGGCGCCGGTTGAAAAGATAAATTCCGGCCGCGTCGGCCGCTGCGCGTGGAAATAGGTGATTCCGATCGGGCCCGAGATGCCGGTGAACCCGTGCAAGAGGCCTGCGGCGAACCCGACCGGAGCGGCGAGGCGTCGCGCGACCTGTGATTGCAGCGTCAACGTAGGCGCCATGAGCCGCATCGCGATATAGATGGCCAGGATGGCCGCGAGCCCGACCTCGAGCAGGACTTCGGCAACGCTGATGAGAAGAGACGTGCCCAGTGCCGTTCCGATCCCGCCCGCGACAATGAACGGCAGAAGAATTTTCCGATCGGGCACAGAGCGGCGAAACTGCCAGATTTGAACCAGATTGGCCGCGGCCACGGGCAACGCGACAATGGCCAGCGCCTTTGGCAAGCCCACGAGAAGCGCGAGGCCGGGGATGGCGATCATCGGCAGGCCTATGCCGAGAATTCCCTTCACCGCAGCCCCGATCGCCAGCAGAACGAAGCCCGCGATGGCGATGCCGACGCTCATTGTGCATCATTCCGGGATAGGACAATCTGATTTATCCACGCAGGCGATGTGGCACGTGCGAACAGCACAGGCTTTGAAATAGTTGGATAAATCGGAATTCGATGCAATTGACCTTCGCATGTGCAGCATGATTGTATCATTTTTGTGATCCAATTTCTGGAATGAACTATAATTAATTTGACAATTTGCGCAATCGGACTGTAACGTTTCTCATCATCACGCGCGACGGGTCGCTTTCATGGCCTTCGAATGCGTGGCAAAGGGAGGAAGATATGAAAAGCATTCAACACCTGATGTCCGCCACCGCAATCGCGGCGAGCCTTGCAATTTGTGGCCCGGCAGCGGCTCAGGACGCGCTCACCGACGTCTCCATCGTGGTGTTCGGGCCGCCGTCGCTGGGGGCCTTCCTGCCGCCGATCATCGAAAGCCAGAATTTCGATGAAGCGCATGGTCTTTCGATCACTTTCGAGCAGCGCACGCCCGACGCCTATGCCGCGCAGTTCAACTCTGGCGAGTTCAAGGTCGGCGGTTCGGCCGCCCTGTTGACCGTGGGCCTGGCCGAAGCGCGCGGTGTCGAGGCGACTTACCTCTTCAACCTCTTCGATTACTGGGGCGCCGTGGTGACCACGCGTGACGATGTCCAGTCTCTCGGGGATCTGGCAGGCAAGGATCTGGCCGCCGCGACAGGAACAACGAACTACCAGATGTTCAGGTGGCTTGCCGCGCAGCAGGGCGTCGATCTCTCCTCCGTGACCGCCGTCAACACCGCGCCTCCCGGCCTCGTCGGTTATGCGATGGCGGACCGTGCTGCTGCCGTCCAGCTGTGGGAACCGGCTTTCACGTCGCTGTCCGCGCAGAATGACGCCATCCGGTCGATCGACCTGAACATCAAGGGTGCCTGGTCCGAGTTCGCCGGCTCCGAAAAGATCCCGTATCTCGGCGTCGCCGCGCATCGCGATTGGGTGGCAGAGAACCCGGAAGCCGTCGAGGCGCTTTACGCCGCCTATTCGGATGCTGCCAAGTTCGTCAGGGAAAACCCCGAGGAGGCTGCGGCCATCATCGCGGGTGACGGCACGGACGATGTTCGCAAGAACTACACCACCCTGATCAAACAGAACGACCGGCTCGGGCTCAATGTCGCGTTGGCTGCTGACATGCAGGAGGAAATCCGCAGCGTGTACAAGGTTGGCGTTGAACTGGATTACCTGCCCGCAATGCCGACAGACGCCACGATCTACGGAGCATCCGGCGAATGAGGGACATTGCTTCCGATCGGCAATCCTATGCCGATTCGGTATTCGATACCGTGCGGTGGGCCTTCTGGCTCGCCGCACCCTTTGTTCTGATTGCCGCTGCGTGGCAGGTCGCCTCGCTGTTTTTCCCGCCATTCCTGTTTCCCTCGCTGATCGACGTTTTTGCGAGGGTGTGGGATATCCTGACGACCTGGTCCCAGTTTTCGTCGGTTCTGGCGACCGCGATGCGTATCCTCGGCGGCTTGGCGGGCGCTTTCCTGCTCGGGGCGGTTCTCGGCGTCGCCATCACGAACTCCCGAATGGCCGATCGGCTTTTGACGCCGACGCTGACCTTTTTTCAGGGTATCCCGGCGCTCTCATGGGTCGTTTTCGCGATTATCTGGTTTCACGGGGTCGAATTCCGCATCATTTTCATCATGGTGATGACGACGCTGCCGGCTTTCACGTTTCAGGTCGTTGGCGCACTGCGCGGAATGGACAAGGACCTTCTGGAAATGGTCATGAGCTTCCGCCCCTCGCGCTGGAAGTTTTTCACCGCGATGGTGCTGCCGGCCGTGCTTCCGGAAGTCATCACAGCATGGAAGGTCAATCTGGGCAACGCGTCACGCGTCGTTGTCGTCGCCGAACTCGTCGGGTCTTCCGGCGGCGTTGGCTATCAACTGCTGCAGCAACAGCAACTTTTCGACATGGCCGGCGCCCTGGCCTGGACGTTGCAATTGGTCTTTTTCGTGCTTCTGTTCCAGTGGATCCTGTCGCAGTTCGAGCAGTTCGCTTTCCGCTACCGTTCAAAATCCGAACGTAGCTAAGGGGCCGGTTTCATGAATTTGGCGAAGGTAGACAATATGTTATCCCTCGACGACATGCGTTTCAGCGCGCCTGAGGGTGCGGAAGTTGAGATCGCGTTCCAGAATGTGACGAAGCGCTTCGGCGATCTGGTCGCGGTAGACGATCTCTCTCTCGATATCCACAAGGGCGCGCTCGTCGCCCTGCTCGGCAAGACCGGTTGCGGCAAGTCGACCATGTTCAACATGATCTCCGGGCTGATGGCTCCCACCGATGGCCGGGTCGAGGTCATGGGTCACTCCCCATTCCGCGAATTCGACTGGTATCGGGGGAAGATGGCGATCGTCTTCCAGTCCGACAGACTGCTTCCATGGCGTAGTGCCGTGAAGAATGTGGAACTCGGACTTGAGACGCTGGGGCTATCGGCCGCCGAGCGCACGGAACGTGCGCTCTACTGGCTGAATGCGCTTGGCCTCAAGGGACACGAAAACGACTATCCCCATGCCCTTTCCGGCGGCATGCGCCAACGCGTTTCCATCAGCAGGGCCTTCGCGACCGATGCGCCGCTCCTGTTGTGCGACGAACCGTTCTCGGCGCTCGACGAAATCACGTCGAGACGCCTTCGCACCGAATTCGCGCGCCTCGTCCGCGAAAACAACAAGACCGCGGTCTTCATTACCCACTCGATCGACGAAGCTTTCGATATTGGCGACCGGATCGTCGTGCTGAAACGTCCAGCCGAGATCGCGCTCGATCTCAGGATGTCTGCGGACGTCAGTGACGTGGATCGCGAAAGGATTCGCGACACGATACACGACACGCTGGACGCCTGACCCGTCGGCAAGATTGACGGCGTGGCAGCGGTTCACTTGGTGATGTGGATGGCGACAAGATATTGCTGTGAGTTCCCGCTGTCTGAAGTCGATAAATTAAAGGCTTGGATACCTTTTCCCGTCACGATTGCATTGACCAGAAACTACGGGATTTCGACGTGAACAGCGCCATTCATGAAGAGCAGGTCTTCGACCTTGCTCCTGTCGCCATGTGGATCGAGGATTTCAGCGGCGTTAAGGCCTTCTTCGATAAATGGCGCGCTGAAGGCGTGCAGGATCTTCGTGCCTATCTGAAGGAAGATCTCTCCCGCGTCGCCGACTGTTCCAGCGCAATCCGCGTGCTGCAGGTCAACCGCCGGACACTCGAACTCTTCGAGGCGAGGGACCAGGACCATCTGGTCTCCAATCTCGACTCGGTGTTCCGGGATGACATGCTGACCACGCATATCGAGGAACTGGCACAGCTTTGGGATGGCGCGCGCGAGTTTTCCAGCAACGCCGTCAACTACACCCTCTCCGGGCGTCGTCTCGATATCCAGCTGCGCGGCTCCGTTCTGCCCGGCCACGAGGAGACGATGGACCGGCTCCTGCTGACCACCGAAGACGTGACGGCGCGCGAGGAAGCGCGTCGCCGCGCGGAAGAGCAGCGCCGATACGCGGAAGGGATTTTCGAGCATTCCCCCGTTTCGCTCTGGGTCGAGGATTTCAGCGCGATCAAGACGCTCCTCGAGGAAATCCGGGAACGCGGGATCACCGATTTCCGTGTCTTTACGGATGTACACCCGGAGTTCGTGCGCCAATGCATGAGCGAGGTCCGGGTCATCGGGGTCAACAATGCGACGCTCGAACTCTTTCGCGCGCCCGATCGCAAGACGCTGCTTCAGCGGCAGCAGGAAATTTTCGGCGACAACACGGAGCAACATTTCCGCGAGCAACTCATCGAGTTGTGGAACGGCAACCTGCTGCATGGCAGGGAGGTGGTGAACTATGCGCTGGACGGGACGGAGCGCCACGTCCTGCTGCAGTTTTCCGTATTTCCCGGTCACGAAGACGACTGGTCCCTCGTCCAGGTGTCGCTGACCGACATCACCGCCCGCAAGAAGGCGGAAGCCTATCTGGAATATCTCGGCAAGCACGACGTCCTGACGAAACTGCACAATCGCGCTTTCTATACGGATGAACTGAACAGGCTCGAGAGAAAGCCGCTGCGTCCGGTTGCGGCGATCCTGATCGACCTGAACGGGCTGAAGGAAACCAATGACAGCCTCGGTCACGAGGCCGGCGACAACATGTTGCGCAGGCTTGGCGAGGTGTTGAACGAAGCGGTCTCGCAACCGAACTGCGCTGCCAGGATCGGCGGCGACGAATTCGCCATTCTCATGCCGGGCAGCGGCTGGCTGGAAGTTGCGGTGATGGTGGAAAACATCCAGAAGCTCCGCAAGATCAACAACCAGTTCTATTCCGACGCGCCGCTGGAAATCGCACTGGGCGCCGCTGTCAGCGAAGCCGGCGAGAACATGGAATCGGTCATCCGGCGTGCCGATTCCCTGATGTATGCGGAGAAGCGGGAATACTATTCCGCCAAGCGGAAAGAAGCAGCCCGCAACGTCAACGCGGCCTGAAACGGAAGCGCGCCAGGGAACCCGGGCCACCCGGGGACAGCGCGATCGGGCGCATTCCGGATCGTGACGCGTGTCACGGGAAGTAATTGATTATCCTGTCATAATAAATTCTATTCCAAGCATTCACTTGTTGCATTTCAGCCGGTATTGGAAGTCGCACGCTGCGGGGCTATCGGGTCGATGGCCTGTTGCATCAACGTCCAGGGAGGACCCGAATGGCTGACGCCTTTATCTGCGATTATGTCCGCACACCGATTGGCCGCTTCGGTGGCGTTTTGTCTGCGGTTCGCACCGACGATCTTGGCGCGGTGCCCATCCGGTCGCTGATGGAGCGCAATACGGGCATCGATTGGGAGGCCGTCGAGGATGTCTATTACGGCTGCGCCAACCAGGCGGGCGAGGACAACCGCAACGTTGCGCGCATGTGTTCCCTGCTTGCCGGACTGCCGGTCACAGTGCCGGGGACCAGCATCAACCGGTTGTGCGGGTCGGGCATGGACGCCGTCATCATGGCCGCGCGGGCGATCCGGGCCGGCGAGATGGATTTCGCCATCGCCGGTGGCGTGGAAAGCATGAGCCGGGCACCCTTCGTCATGCCGAAGGCCGACGCCGCATTTTCGCGTCATGCCGAGATCCACGACACGACGATCGGCTGGCGCTTCGTCAACCCTGTCATGAAGAAGCAATACGGCGTCGATTCCATGCCGGAGACCGGCGAGAACGTCGCTGAAGAATTCAGCGTGTCACGCGAGGATCAGGATGCCTTCGCGCTGCGATCGCAAGCCAAGGCCGCCGCCGCGCAGAAGAATGGCCGCCTTGCCATGGAGATCGTCCCGGTCGAAATTCCCCAGCGCAAGGGCGATCCGGTTCTTGTCGATCGCGACGAACATCCGCGCGAAACATCCATGGAAGCGCTGGCCAGGCTGCGCACACCGTTTCGCGACAACGGCACCGTCACCGCAGGCAATGCATCGGGCGTCAATGACGGAGCGGCGGCTATGATCATCGCCTCCGAGGCTGCTGCGAAAAAGCACGGGCTGACGCCGATCGCGCGCATTGTGGGCGGCGCGACGGCCGGCGTTCCGCCGCGTATCATGGGTATCGGCCCTGCGCCGGCGACGCGGAAACTCTGCGCCCGGCTGGGCCTGACGCCGCAGGACTTCGATATCATCGAACTGAACGAGGCCTTTGCCAGCCAGGGCATCGCCGTCCTGCGCGAACTCGGCATCGTCACAGACGCCGAACACGTCAACCCGAATGGCGGCGCGATCGCGCTTGGCCACCCGCTCGGCATGTCCGGCGCGCGGATAACCGGCACGGCGGCGATCGAGATGCGCGAACGCGGCGCAAAGCGCGCGCTGGCGACGATGTGCGTGGGCGTGGGGCAGGGCATCGCCGTCGCGCTGGAGGCGATCTAGGCGCTATAGCCTGGCGCCTAGAATTCCACTTCGAGTTCGACGATCTCGTCCGGTTCCGCCAGGGCGCCGTCTTCCCATTCCTTCATCAGCGGCCAGTTGAAGATGGTCTCGCAATAAGCGTCCAGCGGCGGCTCGAGGTCCACGGCATAGGTCCGGAACCGCGTGCAGACCGGCGCGTACATCGCGTCGGCGACGGTCGGATTCACGCCGAACAGGAACGGCCCGCCAAATGTCGTCAGGCATTCGCGCCAGATCGCCTTGATGCGCTCCACGTCAGGCCGCGCGCCGGAGAAGATCTTGAAGGACTTGTGCCGTGCCTTGAGGTTCATCGGCAGGGCGGATCGCAGATTTGCGAAGCCCGAATGCATCTCGCCGGATATGGCCCGGCAATGCGCCCGCGCCACCATGTCGGACGGCCAGAGGCCCGCCTTGGGGCGAATTTCGGCGAGATATTCTGCGATCGCCAGCGTATCCCACACGGTCACGCCTTCATTTTTCAGCCGCGGCACCAGCACCGAAGGCGAAAGCAGCAGCAGCTCCTGGCGCATTTCCGGACTGTCGAGGTCTGCATGTTCCTCCTCGAAGTCGAGGCCGGCCATCTTGCACAGCAGCCAGCCGCGCAAAGACCATGAGGAATAATTCTTGGAGGATATGGTCAGGACGGTTCCGCTCATCGATTATCCGTAAGCCTTTGTGACAATTCCGTGCTGGCATAATCTTCTCGCATCGCACACGAATTTGCACTAGCTTTTTTGCAGCGCACATAATCGGCGAGGACCGGAAGCCGCGAATGCTGTACCAGACCTATCAGTTGCAGGATGATTTCCTGACTCCGATACGCGATTTCGCGAACTTCATGACAGGCGGGCTCTATCGCCACATACCGGCGCCGCCGGGCTCGCCCATACGCGGGTTCGCCGCGGCCTGGGAACTGATCTCGCGCTACCGGTTGACCCATGAGCGCCCGGAGTTCGGCATAACGAGCGTTCGTGTCGGCAACAGGGACGTGCCGGTGACCGAGGAGGTCGCGCTGGACCTTCCTTTCGGCAAGCTGCTGAAATTCTCCAAGGACGTCGATACCCGTCAGCCGCGGGTGCTTGTCGTCGCACCCTTGTCCGGCCATTTCGCAACGCTTCTGCGCGGTACGGTGAAGACGCTTCTTCAGGATCACGAAGTCTATATCACCGACTGGACGAATGCCCGCGACGTGCCGCTGGATGCCGGGGATTTCGGTGTTGAGGACTATGTGGACTATCTCATCCGCTTTCTGGAGGAGATCGGCCCCGGCGCGCACATCCTCGCCGTCTGTCAGCCCTGCGTTCAGGCGCTCGTGGCCGTCGCGGTGATGTCGGAGGAGAAGAACCCGGCAACCCCGCACTCGATGACATTGATGGCGGGCCCGATCGATCCGCGCGAAAGCCCGACCGAGGTCAACGAGTTCGCGGTTTCGAAGTCGCTCGACTGGTTCGAAACCTCGGTCATTTCGAGGGTTCCCGCGCGGTTTGCGGGTGGTGGCCGGGGAGTCTATCCGGGTTTTCTCCAACTCGCCGCGTTCGTGGCGATGAATATCGACCGGCACTCCTCCGCGCATCGCAAGCTGTACGATCACCTTGCGAAGGGTGAAACGGACGAGGCCGCGAAGATCAAGACGTTCTACGACGAGTATTTTGCCGTCCTCGACATGACCGAGGAGTTCTATCTCGAAACGATCGACCGGATTTTTCACAAGGCCGAACTCGCCACCGGCGACTTCACCTACCGCGGGAAAAAGGTCGATCCCGGCGCGATCCGCCACACCGCGCTGCTGACGGTCGAGGGCGGACGAGACGACATCTGCGCGCTCGGCCAGACATCCGCGGCGCATGATCTCTGCAATACGTTGCGGCCGCATCTCAAGCGCCATCACCTGCAGGCCAATGTCGGCCATTACGGGGTCTTCAACGGAAAGCGTTGGGAGCGCGAAATCTATCCCGTCGTGCGCAACATGATCCTGGCCACCGACTGACGAACGCGTCGATCGGGACCGCTGCCATTCTCCCGCCACACCGTAGCGTGATAGCGCGTGATCAATGCCACATGGCTTTTCGCGTGATTTGCTTTAACTATCGGAATCAACGCATTCCCGCACACTGAGGATCAACTCCGTGTTCCAATCCTTTTTCCCCAAGCCGAAACTGTTCTTCTTGTCGGTCATCCTCTGGACCGCCGTCGCCATGACGCTCTGGTATGCAGGGGCGCATAACTGGGGGCAGTATCTCGGCCTCGGTGTGGCGTCCCCGGAAGACGAGACCATTGTCGGCATCCAGTACTTCTGGTCGCCATCCTTCCTCTGGCTTTACCTCTATTACGTCATCGCGGTCGTGATCTTCGCCGCCTTCTGGTTCAAGTGGTCGCCGCATCCCTGGCAATGGTGGTCGATTATCGGTTCGTCGGTGATCCTGTTCACCACCTATTTCGGCGTCCAGATATCGGTTGCCCTGAACAACTGGCGCCGGCCGTTCTTCGACCTCGTGCAAAACGCCTTCGAGGACGATTCGACGGTCACGGCGGTTCAGCTCTACGATCTGATCGGGGTTTTCGCGGCGATCGCCTTCATGGCGATTTTCGTATTCGTCGCGACCCGCTTCCTCGTCAGCCACTGGATCTTCCGCTGGCGCACCGCGATGAACGACTACTACATGGCCCGCTGGAAACAGCTGCGCCACATCGAGGGCGCCTCGCAGCGCGTGCAGGAAGACACGATGCGGTTTGCCGGCATCATGGAGGGGCTCGGCGTGTCGATGATCGATTCCGTCATGACACTGATCGCGTTCCTTCCGCTGCTCTGGTCCTTGTCCAGCTACATCACGGAATTGCCGATTGTCGGTGACATTCCGGCACCGCTCTTCATCGCTGTGATCTTCTGGTCGACCTTCGGCACGGTGCTGCTTGCCGCGGTCGGCATCAAGCTGCCGGGGCTGGAGTTTCGCAACCAGCGCGTCGAGGCGGCCTACCGCAAGGAACTCGTCTACGGCGAGGACGATTTCGATCGCGCGCAGCCGATGACGGTCAGCGAACTGTTCGGCCACGTCCGCCGGAACTATTTCCGGCTCTATTTCCACTACATGTATTTCAACGTGTTCCGCTCGCTCTTTCTGCAGGCCGACAACATCTTCGCCTATTTCCTGCTGATCCCCACCATCGTCGCAGCGGGCACGGTCGGCTTCACGTTCGGCATCATGCAGCAGGTCCTGACCGCATTCAATCAGGTCTCGAACTCGTTCCAGTATCTCGTCAATTCCTGGACGACGATCGTCGAACTTCTGTCGATCTACAAACGCCTGAAGGCTTTCGAGGCGGCCATCACCGGCGAGGATCTGCCGGACATCGACAAGGAATGGCTGAAGATGCATGGCGCGCCGGACGGCGACGGTACGGAGACCATGGGATCAGGCGTCTGATCCCACGCTGTTTCCGGTCGACGGGGCCGATCCCTCAACGGGGTCGGTCTTGGCATGCGATTCCATTTCCGAGTCGATCTCCGCGCCGAGCAGAATGACGAAAGCCGAAAGCCACAGCCACATCAGCAGGATCACCACCCCGCCCAGAGACCCGAAGGTTTCGTTGTAGCTGGCGAAATTGCGCACATAGACGGAAAACATCACCGACGCGCCAAGCCACAGAAGACAGGCGATGGCGGCGCCGGGCGTGATCCAGCGCCAGCGCGTCTTCGGACGGTTCGGCCCGAAGCGATAGATCAGCGACAGGCCAAGGACCGCGAATGCGAGCAGGATCGGCCAGGGAAGGAACGAGACGAACGTCTCGGTCCCGCGCGCCAGCGGAAGCACCGCGAAGACCGCCGGCAGGACAATCGTGGCTGCAATGGCCACGAGAAAGCCGACGATCAGGAAAAGCGTCATAACGAATGTCAGCCAATACTGGCTGATGATGTTGCGGCGCTCCTTCACGTCGAAAGCGACGTTCAGCCCCGCGATAATGCTGCGAATGCCCTTGGACGAGGAGTAGATCGCGATCAGCACACCAGCCAGCGCGGCAAGTCCCAGACCGCCTTCACGCGATCCGGCGACCTCAGTCGCCTGTCCGACGATGATTGCGGCCGCCTGTTGGGGAAGCAACTGACCGAAGCTTTCGAGTTGGTGAACGATGGTCGACGGCTCGGCCACCAGCCCGGCGATCGCCATACACGCGGTGATGCCGGGAAAAACCGCAAGCAGGCCGTAAAAGGCGATGCCGGCCGCTATCAGGCTGACATTGTCTTCTCCGACCTTCTGGAACACGCTGGTTCCTATATCGAACCAGCCACGTGGGGGGATTTCGAGAGGCGAATTGGCGCCATGACCGCGTCCATGCATGAGAGGAGAATTCGCGCGCGCGCGTTCGGTTCCCTCTTTCTATGTCGCGCACTTCACGCAATGCGTTGCCATCGGGTCGATGGTGAGCCGGCCGTCTGGGATTTCGTTGCCGCATTCCTCGCAATAGCCGTAGTCGCCCGAAGCAATGCGCCGTTCCGCCATCTCGATACGGATCATGTCGCGCTTGCGGGCGCGCTCCGCTGCTTCGGCCATGGCTTGCTGTTGCATCGCATCCATGCGTGAAAGACGGCCGACGGCAACCTGATCAAGTTCCACGGGTTGGCGCGAGTCGGCGCTCAGGGCGGAATGAGCCTCGATTTCGGCTTGTTTTTCCGCCAGTCGTCTCTTTGCCTTTGCGAGATCGACTGCCATATGCACAGGCTATGCAAATCATGTGCATGGAACAAGGGAGAGCAAATTCGTGATCTGGTTGATTGCAGGCATTGTCGTGTTTCTCGGCATTCACAGCGTACGAGTGGTCGCCCCCGGATATCGCGACCGGATGATCGCGCGATACGGCGAAAATGCCTGGAAGGGCATCTACTCGCTTGTCTCGCTGGCGGGCTTCGTCCTGCTCGTATGGGGATATGCCCAGGCACGGCCCGATGCGGCGTTTCTGTACGAACCGCCCGTGTGGATACGGCATATCGTGATGCTGTTCATACTTGTGGCCATGATCCTGCTCGTCGCGGCCTATCTGCCGGCCGGACACATCAAGAAGCGGGTCAAGCATCCGATGATAACGGCCGTGAAGGTCTGGGCTTTCGCCCATCTGCTTGCCAATGGCGACGCGGCTTCGCTGATCCTATTCCTGTCCTTCCTGGCGTGGGCGGTGTGGAACCGGATCGCGGTCAAGCGGCGTGGCGATCCGGTCTTCGGGACAGTATCGGCACGCTATGACATCATCGCGGTCGCGGTGGGCACTGTGCTCACGGTCTGGTTCATCATGCAGCTTCACGCCTACCTGTTCGGCGTTTCACCGCTTTGAGGTCGTCGCGGTCTGTTCCGCCCCCTTTCTTTTACCGCCAAAACTTATAAAAGCGCACAGCACGACAAGAGACAGAAACGGCAGCATTCATGTCCGACGACAGTTTTATCCGCGAGGTGGAGGAAGAACTCCGCTCCGATCGCCTGAAGGGTTTCTGGGACCGCTTCGGCCCGATCCTCATTGGCGCAGCGATCCTGGTCGTGGTCGCGACGGCGGGATGGCGCGGCTATGAGTATTATGTCGATACCCAGGCCTCGGCCTCGGGCGACCGGTTCCTTGCAGCGCTCAATCTCGCAAATGACGGCAAATCCGACGAGGCGCTCGCCGCTCTCGAAGCATTGGAGGGCGACGGGTTCGGGGCCTATCCGGTGCTCGCGCGTATGCGCGCAGCGACGGTCTTGCAGGAAAAGGGCGATTCCGCCGGTGCCGTCGCCGCCTTCGACGCCGTTGCCGCGGATAGCTCTGCGCCTGTTGCCGTACGCGACATCGCGAATATCCGCGCCGCGTTCATTCTCGTCGACAGCGGCACGGCTTCAGACGTGGCCCAACGGGCCGAAGCCCTGTCCTCCGATGACAATCCATTGCGCCACGCGGCCCGCGAGGCGCTTGGTCTGGCAGCCTGGAAGGAAGGACGTCTCGCCGATGCCAAGGTGCTGTTCCAGCAGATCGCGGATGATCCGGCGGCGCCGCGCAATGCGCAGCAGCGTGCCGCCATCATGCTCGACCTGATCACTGCCTCTGGCGAGGTCTCCGAAGGGTGAGCTTTACCGTCGCCATCGTGGGGCGGCCGAATGTCGGCAAATCGACGCTGTTCAACCGGCTCGTCGGGCGAAAGCTCGCGATCGTCGATGACACGCCGGGCGTTACGCGCGACCGCCGCCTCCATTCCGCCAAGCTGTATGATCTCGTCTTCGACGTGATCGACACAGCGGGGCTCGAGGTCGGGCATGCCGATACGCTTCAGGGGCGCATGCGCTCCCAGACGCTGCACGCCATCGATGACGCGGATATCGCGCTCTTCATCATTGACGCGAAATCCGGCTTGACCCCGGACGACCGGACATTCGCCGAAATCCTGCGCAAGTCGGGGAAACCCGTCGTGCTGGTCGCCAACAAGGCGGAAGCGCGCGGAGCCGAGGCGGGGCTTTACGACGCGTTCGAACTCGGACTTGGGGAACCGGTCGGCATTTCCGCCGAGCACGGCCTTGGCCTCGCCGATTTGCGTGACGCCGTCGTTTCCGCTGTCGGCGAAGAACGCGCGCTGGCCGACGACGATGACGAGGAAGATATCCCCGAAGACGGTCTTGTCGGCGAGGACGTGTCCGACGAGACCGATGAGGAAATCCCATCCTACGACGCCACCAAGCCACTCAGGATCGCCATCGTCGGGCGGCCGAATGCGGGCAAGTCGACGCTGATCAACAAGCTGATCGGCCAGGACCGGCTGCTGACCGGCCCGGAAGCCGGGATCACCCGGGACTCCATTTCCGTCGACTGGGAATGGAAGGGCCGCAAGATCAAGCTCTTCGACACGGCCGGCCTGCGCCGCAAGGCGCGCGTTCAGGAAAAACTGGAAAAGCTGTCGGTCGGCGATGCGCTGCGTGCAATCCGCTTCGCCGAAGTGGTCGTCGTCGTGCTGGATTCGCAGATCCCCTTTGAAAAACAGGATCTCCAGATCGCCGATCTGATCATCCGCGAGGGCAGGGCGCCGGTCATCGCCTTCAACAAGTGGGACATGATCGAAAACCGCCAGGAAGCGCTTGCCGATCTCCGCGAAAAGACCGATCGGCTGCTGCCGCAGGTGCGTGGCATCCGTGCGGTCCCGATCTCCGGTCAGACGGGCGCCGGTCTCGACAAGCTGATGGCCGAGATCGCAAGCACCCACGAAGTCTGGAACCGACGCATCTCCACGGGCCGTCTCAACCGGTGGCTCGAGGGCGTGGTCGCGCACCATCCGCCGCCCGCCGTGGCGGGACGCCGGCTGAAGCTTCGTTACATCACGCAGGTCAAGATGCGCCCGCCGGCATTCGTCCTGTCCTGCTCGAGGCCGGACGCCATGCCCGCCTCCTATCTGCGCTATCTGACCAACACGCTGCGGCAGGATTTCGAGCTGCCGGGCGTGCCGATCCGCATGATGACGCGCACCAGCGACAACCCGTTCGCGGGGCGCGCCAAGAAGAAGCGCTGACCCCGAACACGGGTGATCTGTTCCGAATCCGGACGCCTTATTCTGCCCATTAACCCGCTATCAAGGTTAATCCATCATTGTGATGACCAACCTCACGTAGGGTTGCGTCAGTCACGGAGTTTGTCAGTGGGTAGATCGACGTCTTTCGGCCTCCGCCGCCTCATGGCCCGGTTCTCGGTGCCGGCGGTTCTGGCGGCCGCATTCTTTGTCTCCAATCCGACCACGATCGCCTATCAGGACATTTCCGGCCTGTTGGCGGGTAGCGACGGAAACGGCGAGCGCTGGCGCACATTCCTGGTCGAATCGGCGGCAGGGTCCATCCAGCAGGCCGAAGCCATGTTCGATGTCGATCCGACGGTCACGGGTTCCATCGCATCATCCGGCATCGACATGCCCGGCATCGGTCGCGTTGTCATGACGCCGCTCAAGCCGGAGAAAGCCGCCACCCCCGACGAAGAGCGGATCAACCGCGCCGAAAAGACGGGTCGCATCGTTACCGTCGCACCGAGCGCACCGCCCAGGGATTTCTCGGCGGGTTCCGTCCTGGAACGCCACAGCCGACTGTTCGGTCCTCCCACGGACGGGAGCAACCTGATGGCCTTCGCCAAGCCGAAGATCGGCGGCAAGGAAATCCAGATAGCGACAGCATTCCACAAGCGCGCCGATCCGGCGCGCGATTCGCAAGTGCCGGTGATGCTTGCCAGCCTGATTACCAACGACCAAGCCGATTCGCTCGCGACCGCCTATGCGCCGGCCAAGCCGGATTTCGCGCGTCAGTCTCCCTTTCAAAGCCTGCTGAAAGAGCCTGAGTCGGACAAGCTGGGACGCTTTATTCCGCCGGTGCCGCGCAGCGACCATCCCTGGGCGCGGACGCCGCTGCCCGCCGTCGTGTTTACCGCGAAGGAACAGAAATGCCTCGCCGAGGGCATCTACTTCGAGGCGCGCGGCGAAAAGCTGGAAGGGCAGGCCGCGGTGGCGCAGGTTATCCTCAACCGCGTGCGCAACCCCACTTTTCCCAACACCGTGTGCGGCGTCGTCTATCAGAACGTGACCTGGCGCAATCGTTGCCAATTCTCGTTTGCCTGCGACGGCAAGAAGGAGCGCATCAATTCGCCGAGCCACTGGAGAACGGCGAAGGACATCGCTCTGGCCGTGTCCGCGGGCAAGATCTGGCTCGAGGACGTCGGATCTTCGACTCATTATCACGCGGTTTACGTGCGTCCGCGCTGGGCGCGTTCGATGCAGCGAAAGACGCGTATCGGCCTGCATATCTTCTACCGCACCTATGGCGGCGGCTGGAGCTAGAACCGCTTCGCGCCGCGGGAGTCGGCGTCATATGGCGTCCATGGCCCGCAAAAGAGACTGCGACCATTTGCTATGATGGTCGTAAGTCTCTGAAAAAACGTCATAAAAACACTGTTTTCGCATGTGCAAACGCGCCTTGACTAGCCAAGGTGGCGAAACTATGTTGCGCCCGACTTCACCGGGGTCTCCGTAATTCTGATGTTCAAACCCGACAAGGCCGATGGCACACGATAAGTCGCCAGACCTGCCGGGCGGAAACGCACAGGATAACGAAGACCGCGAAGCCGGCGAGGTTGGCGATCTCGAAACCCGCCGAAAGGCGTTGGATACGGCACTGGCCTCAAGGACAGCAGCCGATGCCAAGGGTAGAAGGGATAGCAGGACGAGCGGCGGATCCGGTTACGCCAACGCTCTCAGGTTGTCGAGCGAGTTCATCGCCGGCATTCTGGTCGGAGCGGGCATCGGATACCTGATCGATCGTCTGGCCGGAACGGCGCCATGGGGCATGATCGTGTTTCTGCTCCTCGGTTTCGTCGCCGGCGTATTGAACGTACTGAGATCCGCCGGTCTTGTGGCAGATCCAGAGCAAAGCACACGGTCCGGCGACAAACCGGGCTCGAATCAGGAATAGCCGCGCGACGCGCGACAACCGAGGGGTATTCGGTGGCAAACGATCCGATCCACCAGTTTCAGATCTCGAAGATCATTCCGATCGAAAATGTCGGCGGTCTCGATCTGTCCTTTACCAACGTGTCGCTGTTCATGGTCATCACGGTCGCCGTGACCTCGGCGTTCCTCTATCTGACCACCGCCAATCGCGGTCTCGTGCCGGGCCGGCTGCAGTCGATGTCCGAGATGGCCTACGAGTTCGTGGCCTCGATGTTGCGAGACGCGGCGGGCACGCAGGGAATGCGCTTTTTCCCACTCGTTTTCTCGCTCTTCATGTTCGTGCTGATCGCCAACCTGTTCGGCATGTTCCCCTATTTCTTCACCGTGACGTCCTCGATCATCGTGACCTTCGCGCTGGCGATGCTCGTGATCGGCACGGTTGTCGTCTACGGTTTCATGAAGCACGGCCTCAAGTTTCTCGGCCTGTTCGTGCCGGAAGGCGTTCCGGGTCTCCTCGTGCCGCTGGTCGTGATGATCGAGATCATCTCCTTCCTGTCGCGCCCGATCAGCCTCTCGGTCCGTCTGTTCGCCAACATGCTTGCCGGTCACATCACGCTGAAGGTCTTCGCGGGCTTCGTGACCTCGCTGACCGCCATGGGCGCGCTCGGCATTGGCGGGGCGATCCTGCCGCTGGCAATGACGGTCGCGCTTACCGGCCTGGAATTCCTCGTGGCATTCCTGCAGGCCTACGTCTTCGCAGTGCTCACCTGCATGTATCTCAACGACGCATTGCACCCGAGCCACTGACCAGTTAACCGGCGGCGCGCCGCCAAGTTCATCCGCAATTTCTCATCCAAAGGAGTTCATCATGGAAGCGGAAGCAGCAAAGTTCATCGGTGCAGGTATTGCATGCCTCGGCATGGGCGGAGCCGGTATCGGCCTCGGCACCATCTTCGGCAACTACCTCTCCGGCGCTCTGCGCAACCCGTCGGCTGCCGACGGCCAGTTCGGCCGCCTGATCTTCGGCTTCGCCGTGACGGAAGCTCTGGGCATCTTCTCCCTGCTCGTCGCGCTCCTGCTGCTCTTCGCAGTCTGATCGCAGCGCGCAATGACACCGGCCGGGTCTCCCGGCCGGATCGCTCCAGGATAAAGCGCGGCACTGCCGCGCCAATCTCCGTTAAGGGACGCCCATGTTTGTAACCCAGGCAATAGCCCAGGAAGCCGCCCACGGGGCTGCGGAAGCGGCGCACGGCGCTGCTGAAAGTCACGGTGGAGGCTTCCCGCCTTTCGATTCGTCGACTTTCGCATCGCAGCTCTTCTGGCTCGCGCTGACCTTCGGCTTCCTCTACTGGTTCATGTCCAAGGTCATCGTTCCGCGTATTGGCGGCATTCTCGAGATGCGCCAGGACCGGATCGCGCAGGATCTCGACAAGGCGCACGAGCTCAAGGCCGAAGCCGATGCTGCAATTGCCGCCTACGAGCAGGAGCTCGCCGAAGCCAAGGCATCGGCCAACGAGATCGGCAACAAGGCCCGTGATACCGCCAAATTCGCGGCGGAAGCGGAGCGCCAGAAGGTCGAAAAGAAACTGGCCGAGCAGCTTTCCGAAGCCGAGGCACGTATCGCCCAGATCCGGGACAAGGCCATGGCCGATGTCGGCTCGATCGCCGGCGAAACCACGGAAGCCATCGTTTCACAGCTGATCGGCGGCTCGGTGACCAAGGCCGAGATCGACAAGGCGCTGAAAGCGTCGGAAGGCTAAGGAAGGCACCATGGCAGACGCAACATTCTGGGCGCTGATCGCTCTCGTCATCTTCCTCGGTATCGTCATCTACATAAAGGTGCCGGGCACGATCGCCACTGCCCTCGACAATCGTGCGGAGAAAATCCGCAACGAACTGGAAGAAGCCCGCAAGCTGCGCGAAGAAGCGCAGGCCCTGCTGGCCGAATACCAGAAGAAGCGCAAGGAAGCCGAGAAGGAGGCCTCCGACATCGTCGATGCGGCCAAGCGCGAGGCTGAGATGATCACCGCCGAGGCGAAGCAGAAGACGGACGAATATGTGACGCGTCGTACCGCGATGGCCGAGCAGAAGATCGCCCAGGCGGAAGCCGATGCCATGGACGAAGTCCGCGGCTCTGCTGTCGACATGGCGCTGGCCGCCGCGACGCAGATCCTTGGCGAGAAGGTTTCCGGCAAGGCAGCGACCGATCTGTTCAAGCAGTCCCTCGACGAGGTCAAGACGCGGATGAACTGACGCGCCGGAGCTTCTCCAGCAAATCGATCAGGCCGGGCGCAAAGCCCGGCCTTTTTTTATGCGTTGTGCCTGAGCGGTGCGAAGGTGAAGCGGTGGACACGGGCCACGCCGCCATGCGCGGCGATCTGGTCGCGATGCGCCTTCGAGGCATAGCCCATATGCCGTTCCAGCCCGTATTGCGGATGGTATGCGCCGAGCCGCACCATCATCCGGTCGCGTATCACCTTGGCGATGATCGAGGCGGCGGCGATGGACAGTGACCGCCCGTCCCCCTTGATTACTGCGCGCGGCGGGGCGCGAAACGTCAGGCCGGGTGGAATGTCACGCCCGTCGAACAGCGCGCTGTCGGCCGTGAGCGCCAGGCTCGTGACAGCTGTATGCATCGCGGCGAGGCTCGCCCGCAGGATATTGCTCGCATCGATCGAACTTGAACAGCGGCTAGATACGCTGACCGCAAGGGCCTTCTGCATGATTTCGTCATACAGACGGTCTCGGTCGCGTGCGGTCAGTTTCTTGGAGTCGTTCAGCCCGTCCGGTACGTCCTCCGGGTCGAGGATGACCGCCGCCGCGACGACCGGCCCCGCCAACGGGCCTCGTCCGGCTTCGTCGGCGCCGGCCACATATCGGTGGCCATCGTTCCAGTAGGCTGTCTCGATTCGAAAATCCGGCACCGGCGGCAGGTCGATGCCATCGAGCGGAAGCAGGAGAGAACCGGGAGGCGTGTTCGTGGTGGTCATGGTGCGGCGACACATACCACGAAACTCTGTCACGCTCTCCCGATTCCCTTTGCCTTGACCCCGTTGTGCACTGGATCCGGGCGGGGTGGATCAGGCAGGCATCGGTTCGGGGTCACACTGTCGGGCGGGCCGGGGGATGGAGAGGGGACGTCGGCCCGACCGACAGATTACAGGAGACTGAGTTGCTCACTCTCCGGTTTCGGTGGCTCGAACAGGTCGGTGCGCAGTTTCAGGCGGGTGCTGTTCAGCCCGAGACGCTTGCTCGCCAGTTCGAAGCGGCGGGCGATCTGCCAGGCATAGGGGCCGGTCCCGCGCATGCGCTTTCCCCACTCGGCGTCGTAATCCTTGCCGCCGCGCATCGAGCGAATCAGCGACAGGACGTGCCGGTAACGTTCCGGGTAATGGCGCAACAGCCATTCCTTGAAGACGGGCGCCACTTCCAGCGGCAGGCGTAAAAGCACGTAGCCAGCCTCGCGCGCGCCCATACCGGCGACGGCATCCAGGATCTTCTCGATTTCATGGTCGTTGAGCCCCGGGATGATCGGCGCGAGCATCGCCGATGTGGGAATGCCCTGATCCGTGAGAATGCGGATCGCCTCTAGCCGCTTCGACGGTGTCGAAGCCCGAGGTTCCATCGTGCGCGCCAGCCTTCGATCCATGGTGGTCACCGAAAGCGCCACCTTGGCGAGGCCCTTTTCGGCCATCCGCGACAGTATGTCCGCGTCGCGGGTAACCAGATGCGACTTGGTGACGAGGCTGACGGGGTGATTGTGCCGCTCGAGGACCTCGAGGATGGAGCGCATGAGCATCCAGTCGCGCTCGATCGGCTGGTAGGGATCGGTGTTGGTGCCGATGGCGATCGATTTCACCTTGTAGCCCGGCTTCGTGATCTCCTTTTCCAGGAGCTTGGCCGCGTCCGGTTTGGCGAACAGTTTCGCCTCGAAATCGATGCCCGCCGACAACCCCATATAGGCATGGGTCGGCCGTGCGAAGCAGTAGACGCAGCCATGCTCGCAACCGCGATAGGGATTGATCGACCTGTCGAAGGAAATGTCCGGCGAGGTGTTGCGCGTGATGATCGTGCGCGCATGCTCGGTCTGCACTTCCGTCTTGAAGGGCGGCAAATCCTCGAAACTGTTCCAGCCATCGTCGAAGACGTTTCGGGAAAGGGGCTCGAACCGTCCCGACGGATTGACCGCGCTCGCCCGGCCGCGCGTCCGGTGCTCGTGTTCGCGCAATCCGGACCGCGCGATCAACCGATTCGCGTTGTCGGTGCCCTGTTCGGCCGAACCCGAAAATGCCGTCCTGTCTGCTGCTGCAATCACGTCCATCTCATGTCTCCCGGAGGGTCATGGAATCGCTTTGTTCGATGACTTTATTCCTATTCGCAAAAAGAGAACAATACAAGAACAAAATTCGGATCGCTTGCATTTCGGCCGCGACAGGTTCTAAGCAGGCGGCACTGGGGGAACGATGGTCACAATCCTTTTTTTCACGCACAATCAGGCACATCTGCTGGCGCATTCGCTGGCGCCTTTGGTGCATGACGCGATCGAGGGGCACATCTCGGAAGTGATCGTCGTCGATGCCGCATCGACCGATTCCACAGCGTCCATCGCGGATGCCGCCGGGTGCAACGCGGTCGAGGCGGGGACGCCTCTGCGTGACATCGTTTCCGGCGCACGCGGCGACTGGCTGATCGTGATCGAGCCGGGCGCCCGGCTGGCGGATGGATGGAACGGAGCCGTGATGGATCACATCATGCGGCCCGATGCTTCCGCCGCATGTTTCACGCCGGCGAAAGCCGGCAATTGGCTGTCGCGGGTGTTCTTCCCGATCACGGGCAGGCGCGGTCCGCTGTCACGTGGATTACTGATCTCGAAAACCCAGGCGCTGGCCAATCTTGCTGACGGGGCGGTAAACGCCGAGGATCTCGTGCGCGGTCTGGCGCTGCGGCCACTCAAGTCGGAAATCGCGATGCCGCCTAAGCCGAAAGCCTAGGCGGACTTTCCGCCGCCGCGCCGCAAGTGCTCGTCGAGGCGCGGCATGATCTCCACGAAATTGCAGGGCATGTGGCGATAGTCGAACTGCGGCTCCAGAATACCGTCCCAGGCGTCCTTGCACGCTCCCGGCGACCCCGGCAACACGAAGACGAAGGTCTGGTGCATCAGTCCGGCTGTCGCCCGCGACTGGATGGTGGATGTGCCGATCTTGTCGTAGGAGATACGGTGAAACAGGGCGGAAAATCCGTCCATGCGTTTCTCGAAAAGCGGTTCCAGCGCTTCCGGCGTCACGTCGCGGCCGGTGAAACCGGTCCCGCCCGTGGTGATGATCGCCTCGATATCAGGGCTGTAGGCCCAGTCCGAAACCTTGCCGGCTATCGTGTCGAGGTCGTCTGTGACAATGGCGCGGTCCACAAGGATGTGGCCGGCCTTTTCGATACGTGCCGCAAGCGTCGCTCCCGACTTGTCGTCCTCCAGAGACCGTGTGTCGGAAACCGTCAGTACGGCGATGCGCACCGGTATGAAGGGGCGGCTTTCGTCGATGCGGCTCATGCGCCTTCTCTCCCTGAGGGGCCAGTCCTGCCCGTCTTGATCCACCAATCCGGGTGGTCGCGCAAGAGACGTGACGCCGCATCGCGTGCTGTATCGCCGTCTGGATAGATTGCAAAACAGGTCGCTCCGGAGCCGGACATGCGCGCCAGAAGAGGGTCTGTCGCGTCCAGCGCAACAAGGCAGTCTCCAATGGCCGGCGTCAGCCGGACGGACGGCGCTTCGAGGTCGTTGCGTGTTTCGCGCGCGAGCCAATCCGCAAGACCATGCGGTCCGGACGCAATATTGGCTTGCGGAAGGGGAGCGTTGTCTTTGCGATCCAGCGCCTTGAAGACTGCCGGCGTGGATATGTGGCGGCGCGGATTGACGAGCAGGATGTCCAGCGCCGGCATGCCGGAAAGCGGCTCCAGGTCCTCACCGATTCCGCGTGCGACAAGGGGCATTGACGCCAGGCACATCGGCACGTCGGCCCCCAGGCGCACTGCGTGGTCCCTAATCGTTTGTTCGAGGTGATCCAGGCGCCACAAGGCCGACAGGGCGCGCAATGTCGCCGCCGCGTCGGCGGACCCTCCGCCGATACCGGAGCCGGTCGGCAGGTTCTTTTCCAGCCGCACATTGACGGATGGGGCCGCCATTCCGGCCTTGTCTGCGATGTCGCGCAGGAAATCGCGTGCCCGGATCACCAGATTGCTGGATGGATCCTCTCCGGCGAGCGCCGAGGCTTCCGAGCCCTCGACAACGAAACCGTCCTTTTCCGCAAGCGCAACCGCAATACGGTCGTGGATATCCGCGAAAACGGCGAGCGTTTCGATCAGGTGATAGCCGTCCGGGCGTTGGCCCGTAACGTGCAGGGCGAGATTGATCTTCGCCGGCGCGTCAATCCAGACTGGTTCACCCATGACGTCAGGCGGACAAGAGAATGGTGTTGTCAGCCGCCATTGCCGGTATTGGGAGAAGCGGCGGTCTTGCCCATCGCACCATCGTCGATACGACTCTCAGCGATCTGCGGTTCGCCGCCCGGCGTTTTGCTGGAGGCCAGTTTCGCTTCGATATGCGCGGCATCCGCGGGTTCGATCTCCATGCCGAGCGCCTGCTCCCACTGATAGGTGGCCTCCAGCTTCCGGCCGACGCGCCAATAGGCATCACCGAGGTGATCGTTGATCGTGGCGTCGCGGGGGCGCAGATCGGTTGCCTTTTCCAGTTCGGTGACCGCTTCCTCGAAGCGTCCGAGCCGGTAATAGACCCATCCGAGGGAGTCGACGATATAGCCGTCGCGCGGCCGCCGCTCGACCGCCTTGCGGATCATCTCGAGCCCTTCGTCGAGATTGATGTTCATGTCGATCCAGGAATAGCCGAGATAGTTGAGCACATCCGGCTGATCGGGCGACAGTTCCAGCGCATGCTTGAACGCGGCTTCGGCCTTGTCCCACTGCTTGATGCGCTCATAGGCGATGCCCATGCGGTAATAGAGCGGCCAGAAGGTCGAGTCCGAGGTGTCGATATGCGCTATGGCGCGCTCGTAGAGCGCTGCGGCCTCCTCGTACTCCTTGAGCGAGGCATAGACGCCTCCAAGCGCGAGATAGCCCCTGTATTCGTCTGGGTCGGTCTCGACGGCCGCCGCGAGGATTTCCTTTGCTTCCTCGTTGCGGTCGATATCCGCGAGGTTCAGCCCCTTTTGCAATTGGGCGATCCGGCCGTAGGAGGATTCCGCGGGAATTTGCTCGTAGTAGGAAATGGCGCGCTCGGTCAGCCCGAGCCGCTCCGAAATTCCGCCGAGTTCGAAATAGATCTGCGCGTTTTTGGGTGCGAGGACGCGCGCCATCTCCAGATAGAGTGCCGCGAAACTCTCGGCTCCGTCGCGATTGATCGCGGTGCCGACATTGAACAGAATCTCCGCGGCGCCGGATGCCGGATCGGCGATGCGCAATGCCTTGCGCGAGATATCGACGTCTTCCGGCGCCAGCGCCAGGAGGGCCGGATTGGCCGGTGCGATCTCCAGAGCCCTGTCGAGCACGGAACGGGCTTCCTCTATCTCGCCCTCTCGGGCGAGGAGACCGGAAAAGGCTTCCGCCATCCGGATATAGGTCTGCGGCGAGGCGCTGCCGCCGGCGGTGTTGTCCATTCCGAAGCGGAAACGCTCGATGGCGTCATCCTCGCGCCCGGCCGCATCGGCGATGAGCGCTCCGTGATAGGCGGTGAAAAGAACGAACCAGTCAGGCCCTTCGAGTGAGTCGATGGTTTTGAGCGCATTGTCGGGTTCGCCCGCGCCGAGCTTCGCCCATGAGCGCATAACACCGGTCAGGAGCCGTTCCAGATCGCTTTCGAAGGTCAGGATCAGGGCGCTGTCGGCGAGGAGGAAGCGCCGCGAGCGGATCGCCTCGATACCGAGAACGACGCGTGAAACGCGCTCGATCTGGGGATCCTTCTTGAGTTTCTCCGCGATCGGCAGCGCTTCGTCAAACTCGCCATTGGTGATCAGCGCGAGCAGCAACTCCTGCTGAAGGGCGGCATTGTCCGGGTCGTAGCGAAGCGCTTCGGTATAGTAGGTGACGGCGGCATCGAAATCGTTTTCGGCACGTGCGGTTGCCGCCGCAAGGAAGGCGCCTGACAGCGAATCGGCCGGGCTAAGCTGGTCTTTCGGTCCCCGTTCGGCCGATGCCGGGAAGGCAGCGAGGCCGGCGGCGAGAACAAGGGCGGGGAGTGCGAAGGACCGTTTCATCGAATTCCAATCCGGGTTGCCGGTTTCATGGCGCGTTCACGCACCAAATCACCGTGCGAGAATGGCCTTTTTATGGTGTCCGCGCAACGTGGCCGGATCGGCCGGCGCGCCGGTCAGTTGATCCGCGAGATGCAGAACTCGACCACGTCGAGAAGTGCGTTCTTCTGCGGTGACGGTTTGAGCGGCGCCAGAGCGTCGCGCGCGATCTCGCCGAAATGACGCGCGCGCTGGATCGTGTCGGGCAACGCGCCGTATTTCAGCATCATGCCACGCGCTTCCTCGAGGGCTGCGTCGTTGTTCTCGCCGTTCTCGATAGCGTTCTTCCAGAATGTGCGCTCGGTATCCGTGCCGCGCCGGTAGGCGAGCACCACGGGAAGCGTGATCTTGCCCTCGCGAAAGTCGTCGCCCGTGTTCTTGCCGAGGTCTTTCGCGTTGCCGCCATAGTCGAGCGCATCGTCCACCAACTGGAACGCAAGGCCGAGATTGAGGCCGTAGGAACGCAGTGCCGCCCGATCCGATTTGGAGGCATTGGCGATGATCGGGCCGACCTCGGCCGCGGCCGAGAAAAGCGCCGCCGTCTTCGCCTTGATGACCGCGAGATACTCGTCCTCGGTGGTTTCGAGGTTCTTGGCTGCGGCGAGCTGCATGACCTCACCTTCGGCGATCACCGACGCCGCGGAGGAAAGAACGTCCAGCGCATCGAGCGATCCGACTTCCACCATCATCTTGAAGGCCTGGCCGAGCAGGAAATCGCCCACCAGGACGCTCGCCTGGTTGCCCCAGATCATGCGGGCGGTCGGCTTGGAGCGGCGCATGTCGCTCTCGTCGACGACATCGTCGTGCAGGAGTGTCGCCGTATGCATGAATTCGACGCTGGTCGCCAGCTTCACATGGCCTTCGCCGCTGTAACCGAACATGTCGGCGGCGGCGAGAGTGATCATCGGACGGAGGCGCTTGCCGCCGGACGAAATCAGGTGATTGGCGACTTCCGGAATCATCTCCACGTCGGAGCCGGCCTTGGAGAGGATCAACTCGTTGACCCGCTGCATGCCGTTTGCGACGAGATCGACGAGATCCCTGATTCCCGCCGGTTCCTTCTTGTTTTCACCCAGTGCTACGACGACGCCCAAAACTAAGTCTCCAGATTGCCGGGCCACATTATGAATTCCGCTTTTGGCGGGCAAGCGGCGAATTGGCGCGTTCGGCTCTTCGTTTTCAACAGAACGGCGAAGAAATCTTGTAGCGCCGCGCCGCGCGGCCTATCAGGGGTCATGGAAGAACTGTTGCGTACAAACAACCCCGTCACGCTGTCTTTTGTCGAGTCGCTGATGCGCGAGGCGGGGATAGGGGTTCTCGTCGCCGATGAGAACATGTCGATCATGGACGGTTCGCTCGGCATCCTTCCGCGCCGCGTTCTCGTCGAGGCCGATCGCATCGAGCAGGCGCGCCGAATTCTCCGCGATGCCGGTCTCGAAAACGAACTGAAAGACTGAACGGCATATGGCCGGGCCGGTCATAGACGGCATCGAGACGACCATCGATGCGTTTCATCGCGATGGCTTCCGCCTCGTCCAGCCTGCAAGGGGCGCGCACAGATCCGGCATCGACGCGATGATCTTGGCGGCAAGCCTACCTGACGGCTTCTCCGGCACGCTTGCCGATCTCGGCGCCGGGGCGGGTGCGGCGGCCTTTGCCGTCCTCGACCGCTACCCTCGGGCGACTGCGGTGCTCTACGAGAAATCTCCGCTGATGGCCGCATGCGCTCGCGCAGGGCTGGCGCTTGAAGGCAACGAGCATCTGAAAGACCGGGCGCAGGTGATCGAGGCTGATGTTTCGCTTGACGGCAAGGCGCGGGAAGCCGCCGGCCTGCCGCGGGAACGCCATGACTGGGTGATCGCCAATCCGCCCTTCAACGACCCGAGAGACAGGGCCACGCCCGATCCGGAAAAGGCCGGCGCGCATGTCATGCAGCCGGACCTTCTCACCCGCTGGATCAAGACCGCATGCGCCATAGCGCGGCCGGGCGCGGGACTGTCGATCATCGCGCGGCCGCAATCGGTCGTCGAGATACTGGAGGCGATGAAACGCCGTTACGGAGCGATATCGGTTCTGCCGATCCATCCCCGCGCATCGAAACCGGCGATCCGCATCGTCGTTTGCGGCATCAAGGGAAGCCGGAAGCCCATGGAATTGGCGCCGCCATTGTTCCTGCATGAGGATGACGGCGGCAGGAAGGTCACCGCGAGGGCCTATGCGGTCACGAATGGAAAAGCAGCGCTCAATCCCTGGCAGTAGTTCACGATTTGCGGTGCAGGGCGAACAACTGGGAGTTTCGGCAAAAATCGGGTGGGGTATCTCCCGCGCCCTCAAGCCAGCGCTCGCAAACATCGCTGTCGCGGCACAGAAGGCAGGAACGGGCGGCGGATTGCAGCCTTGCGCCGTCACCCTCGAGGCCGACCGACTCGATATCAACGTCAAGGCGCTTCATCATCGCACCCATCAGGTGAGCCTGACGGTCCATTCTTTTGCCAATGTTCGCCAACAGTCCCATAATGCTTTCCTTTCGAATTCGATGTCGAAAGAATTGCAGCCGTTCGCGCGTTCTTCTTTGATCTAAGACAAGGAAATCGCGGGTTCGGTTCGGAGACTTGCCTACTCTTCCTTTTCCCGCGCGATCTCCCGCCAGCCGATATCGCGGCGGCAGAAGCCTTCCGGCCACTTGATCAGGTCGACTGCCTGATAGGCCGTTTCGAGAGCGGCGGTAACGGTCTTGCCCGTTGCGGTGACGTTCAGGACGCGGCCGCCATTGGCGACGAGATCATCGCCCATTGTTGCCGTTCCAGCGTGATAGATCGTGACGCCGTCCGGCAGGTCGATCGACTTGGGAAGCGCGATGACCGATCCCTTTTTGGCCGAGGCGGGATAGCCCGGCGCGCACATTACGACGGTGGCGGCCGCCTCGTCGCGCCAATGCACGCCCATCGATGACAACACGCCGTCTGCAGCCGCTTTCATCAGGACGAGCAGATCGTCCTTCAGCCGCGGCATGATCACCTGGCATTCCGGATCGCCGAAGCGGACATTGTATTCGATCAGCTTGGGGCCGGACTCGGTCAGCATCAGCCCGGCATAGAGAATGCCTGTAAATGGCATGCCCTGTTCCGCCATGCCGCGCATGGTGGGCCGGATGATGGTCTCCATCGTTTGCTCGATCAGCGCATCGGACATGATCGAAGCCGGCGAGTAGGCACCCATGCCGCCGGTATTTGGCCCCGTATCGCCTTCGCCGACACGCTTGTGGTCCTGCGCGGTCGTCAGGGGCAGGGCGGTCTCGCCGTCGCAAATGCAGAAGAAGGACGCTTCTTCGCCTTCCAGGAACTCCTCGACGACGACTTCCGCACCCGCGTCGCCGAAAGCGCCCTCGAAACAATCCTCGATGGCCGCGAAGGCCTCCTCCAGCGTCATGGCCACGGTCACGCCCTTGCCGGCGGCGAGTCCGTCGGCCTTGATGACGATCGGGGCACCCTGCTGGCGAACGTGGTTCTTTGCCTTCGGCGCATTGTTGAACCGCCCGTATGCCGCAGTCGGGATGTCCATCCGGTCGCACAGCGCCTTTGTGAAGGCTTTGGAGCCCTCAAGTTGGGCGGCGGCCGCGCTCGGACCGAAAACCGGGATGCCCGCCGATTTCAGTGAATCCGCGAGCCCGTCCACCAGCGGCGCCTCCGGGCCGACCACGACGAGGCCGATGCCGTTGATACGGCAGAAATCCACCACCTTGCCGTGGTCCGTGACGTCCAGAACGACACATTGGGCCACGTCGGCGATACCCGGATTGCCCGGCGCGCAGAACAGCGTCTTGAGGAGAGGGGAGGCCGCCAGTTTCGCCGCCAGCGCGTGTTCGCGTCCGCCCGATCCGATCAGCAAAACATTCATGGCCCGCTCCGTCTTCGATGCGGTTGCGGTACGGTCTGGGCCGCGCGCGGTCAAGCCGCAGGGCCCGACCCTTGACCTTTGTCCGCAGGCTTGTCACCAGTGCGGCCATGCAGGACACCATCCAGTCGCGTGGAAGTCAGGGCCGGGTCGCCGATGCGCCGTCGGGCCATTGGGTCTATCGCGCGCTGCCGCGCCGCCATTGGCCCTATGCCCAGCTGGCGCGCTGGGACCGTCCGATCGGCTGGTGGCTGTTGCTGTGGCCATGCTGGTGGTCGGCGGCGATGGCGGGGCTTGCCGGCGCGGGAAACACGGCACTGACCTTCGCTCCGTTTCCCGATCCCTGGCATCTCGTTCTGTTTTTGATCGGCGCGGTCGCGATGCGCGGCGCGGGCTGCACCTATAACGATCTCGTCGACCAGGAGATCGACGACCAGGTGGCGCGCACCCGGTCGCGCCCGCTGCCGTCCGGACAGGTGACCCGCCGGCAGGCATGGATATTCCTCGTGAGCCAGGCGCTTGTCGGTTTCCTGGTGCTGATCCAGTTCAACCTTTTTGCCATCGGCTTCGGCATTCTTTCGCTGCTCGTGGTCGCGGTCTATCCGTTCATGAAGCGTATCACCGACTGGCCGCAACTGACTCTGGGACTTGCCTTTTCCTGGGGCGCATGGATGGGCTGGGCCGCGATCTACGGCTCGGTTTCGCTGGCGCCGGCTCTGCTCTATCTCGGCTCGATTTTGTGGGTGATCGGTTACGACACGATCTATGCCCATCAGGACAAGGAAGACGACGCGCTTGTCGGTGTCCGCTCCACGGCGCGGCTTTTCGGCGAGAACACCAAGCCGTGGCTCTTCGGTCTCTACTCCGGCTCGCTCCTCCTGATCGGCGGAGCTTTTTGGGCGGCCGGCCTTCCGCTGCTCGCTTTTGTCGGCCTCGTGGCG
The DNA here is from genome assembly GCF_965227485.1 of Oricola indica. NCBI lineage: Bacteria > Pseudomonadati > Pseudomonadota > Alphaproteobacteria > Hyphomicrobiales > Ahrensiaceae > Oricola > Oricola indica. The sequence goes on along the minus strand of NZ_OZ245747.1, from coordinate 3,990,397 downwards.
GCAGCCGGGCACATGCTCTGGCAAATCCGCATCCTCGATATCGACGATGCGGATCAGTGCCTGAAACTGTTCAAGGCGAATACGGTGGTCGGCTGGCTCATCTTTGCCGGCATCCTGGCCGGCGCACTGGCCGCCTGAAGCTCAGTCGCGAGCGATGATCTCGACGCCGTCGAGCACCATGCGGCATCCGAGCGTGCCCATGCGGCGACGCGCAAGGAAGCGCGGGCGGCGTTCGGTGAACATCGCGTGGTGCCGGCGCGCATGGCTCTTGTCCTTGATGACGTTCCGCGCGCTTTCGTCGAGCGTACGCGTAACGCCATCCTCGTCGACGATCAGCATCGGAAGGCCAAGAAGGTCTGACCATGTCTGCCAGTCCCTGGCGATGCCTTCGAGGTCGTGACCGACGAAGAGCGGCACGCAAAGTTCCGGATCGTGATGCATCAGTTCCAGCGTAACCAGCACGTTCTCCGGGCCGGTGTACATGGCGCGCGCGGCGACGCCGGAAAAGGCGTTGACCGGCAGGGCTATGTTCAGCGGCAGGCCGGACACATCCAGTTGGCGTTTCAGCACGCAGCCGTTCTGGTTCACGGTTATGTCCACATCGCCTGCGGCGTTGCGGGTTGCATAGACCAGTTTCTGCGGGAGTTTTGCCGGGTCGAGCCTGAATTCATGCCCGGCCCATACCGGTTGCGCACCAGTAGCCATGTTTGACGCCTCGTCTGTTCATCCTGAGAGTTGCGGGCGTTTTCGCCTCTGCGTCCCTCGTTCCCTGTTCACCGGCCATTATTGTTGTTCTGGCGGCCGGCTTGGATGTCACACTAGACGGTGTGCCCTGACTACGAGCTAAGAAACAGCGTTAAAAAAGGCTGATCTTTTAAATGGTTAGCAAATTGGAATCATGCAGGTTCAAATGCGGACGAGTCCCGCAACGGCACAAATTTGGCGCGGGTCTCAGATCACCTTGCCGGGATTCATGATCCCTTTTGGATCGAAGTCCTTCTTGATGCGCCGCATCAGGTCGAGCGCGACCGGAGACTTGACCTCCGCCAGTTCGCCCCGCTTCATCTGGCCGATTCCATGCTCCGCCGAAATCGAGCCGCCATGCTTGCCCACGATCGCGTGGACGGCGGGGGTGATCACCTCGGTCAGCGTCAGGAACACCGCCTTGTCGGCGCCGACGGGCTGGGAAATGTTGTAATGGATGTTGCCGTCGCCGACATGGCCGAAGGCGCATATGCGCGAACCCGGCTCGATTGCCAGAACCGCCTTGTCCGCTTCGGCGAGGAAATCGGGGACACGGTCGACCGGGACCGAAACATCGTGCTTGATCGAGCCTCCTTCCGGTATCTGGCTTTCCGACATGCCCTCCCGCAACCGCCAGAAATCGGCGCGCTGCTGAAAGCTCTCGGCGATGGCGCCGTCGAGAATCAGCCCATGCTCCATGCCGTGTTCCAGCACCCCATCCAGCGTGGCGCGTGCATCTTCTTCCGAAATTCCCGACGAGATTTCCATCAGCACGTACCATGGATAATGCGTCGACAGCGGATCGCGCACGTCAGACACGTGCCGCGTCGTGAAATCGACGCCGATCCGCGCCATCAGTTCGAAGGCAGTGAGACCGGTTCCGGCGGAATTGCGCGCCCGGTCGAAAAGGGCCAGCGCTTCCTCAGGAGAGGGAAGGGCGACAAAGGCCGTGGCCCGGCCGGCGGGCTTCGGAAACAGTTTCAGGACCGCGGCAGTGATGACGCCGAGCGTGCCTTCCGCGCCGATGAACAGGTTGCGAAGGTTGTAACCGGTATTGTCCTTCTTGAGCTTGTTGAGATCGTCGAGGATCTCGCCCGTCGGCAGCACGACTTCGAGACCGACACAGAGGTCGCGGGCCACACCATGGGCGAGCGCGCCGGTCCCGCCGGCATTGGTGGAGAGGGTTCCGCCGATCTGGCAGGACCCTTGCGAGCCGAGCGACAGCGGAAAGAAGCGTCCCGCGTCTTCGGCGGCTTCCTGCACAGCCTGCAACACGACACCGGACTCGACCGTGATGGTGTTGCCGGCGGGGTCGATGTCGCGGATCCGGTTCAGCCGGGAGGTCGACAGGACGATCTCGTCGCCGCTCATGTCGGGTATCTGCCCGCCGACCAGCCCGGTATTGCCCCCCTGCGGCACCACTGGGGTCTTCGTGTCATTGGCGAGTTTCAGGATCGCGGCAACCTCCGCCGTCGAACCGGGTTTCACGACGGCGGCTGTCTTGCCGGTCCACCGGCCACGCCATTCCTTGAGATAAGGCGCGGTGTCCGCATCATCGGTCAGAACGTTGTTTTCGCCGCAGATTTCGGCAAGGCGCTTGATGAGATCCGTCTTCATTCTTCTCCCCTGGGTGCCGCCGCCCGCGCCAGGCGGTCGTTGATCGCCTCGCCGAGCCCGTTCGAAGGGATCGGTTCGACAGCGATGGTCGCCGCGCCGGCGGCGTCCAGCCGGCTCATAAATTCGAACAGATTGGCGGCTGCCTCCTTCATGTCGGCGGCCTCCGACAAGACGAGGACCTCTGTCGCGGCGTCCGCGCCCGCGATGCGCACCGGCCCGAAACCGAGCAGCGCCTCTCCCGGCGCGACATGATCGGCATTGAGGCGCATTTGCGCGCGGGGCGCGTAATGCGAGGCGAGCATTCCGGGTGCCTGGATCGCCGCATTCGCCTCGGCGCGGACCAGGGTGTGTCCGACCACGGCCTCGATCTTCTCTGCGGCGACGCCGCCCGGGCGAAGCAACCGGACCGTCTCGCCATCGACCTTCACGATGGTGGATTCGACGCCGACAGCCGTCGGACCGCCATCGATCACCAGCGGGATCGCGTCGCCGAGACTGTCCGCCACGGCCTGTGCCGTCGTCGGGCTGATCCGTCCGGAGCGGTTGGCGCTGGGCGCGGCGAGGGGCCGGCCGACAGCCGCGATCAGCTCCGCGCCAAAGCCCTGCGGCGCGCGCACCGCGACCGTATCCACCCCTGCCGTCACAAGCGGATGAATGGCGTGATCGTCCCTGAGCGGCAGCACCAGCGTCAGCGCTCCGGGCCAGAAAGCGTCGGCCAGTTTGCGTGACAAGGGATCGAAGGATGCGAAGCGTTCGGCCATCGCGACGCCGGTCACGTGGCAGATGAGCGGATTGAAGGAAGGGCGTTGTTTCGACTCGAAAATCCGCGCTACCGCCTGGCCGTTGGTCGCGTCGGCGGCAAGACCGTAAACCGTCTCCGTCGGGATCGCGACGACCTCGCCGGCAAGCAGCGCCGTGCACGCCTCGCGCAGGGCGTCGTCGCCCGCGTTCAGGATGCGGCACACTCGCTGTTTCGGCATCGGTTCCATGGCGCGACTGCTACACCCCGATCCGGGCGTGTGCAACGGCCCGGCGGCGGCCGTTAAAATTTGAGCGAAATCCAAAACGGCGCTTCAAGACGGTTTTGCTAGGGTTCCGGCTGGGTGATGAGAAAACGGGGAACAAACCGATGAGCAGATTTGGTATTTTCGCATCCGCGACCTGCGCGGCCGCCTTGCTCGCTTCCGCGCCGGCCCATGCCGATTATGTGATCGAGGAAGACCCGGCTTTTCCGTCGGTGCTTTTCGTCGAATTCGACAACACCACAACGCCGAAGGTCTATCTCGCGCCGTCGCCGGGCAGCATCGACATGACCATCATCAATGGCGGTGACAATCCGGGGCAGATCGATGCGTCCACGACCGATCCGACCTCACCGGACCTGCAAAACGCGGATCAGGCATCGACCGATCAGGATGCGGACGAGGAAGAGGACGACGAGGATTTCGACGACGACCAGACCGCGTCCACCTCGCCGATCGAGCAGCGTATCGAGGATCGTCTCCGGGAACTGGATACGAGCGACACGGCCGTCGAGGATTTCATCATCGAGCGGACGATCGAGGACAACATCCTTAGCGATGCGGACTTGCTTCGGTAATCTGCAAGCAACACGGCAGCGAAAACGCCCGCGCCAGTCGCGGGCGTTTTCGTTTCGGGGGATCGAACCGGGCTTAGTGCATTTCAGGTTGCAATAGAATCACAATGCGCAGCCTCTCGCCTTCGGCTCGAATGCGCATTCCGATGCTGATGTTTCAACCAAGACCTGAATTGCGCTAGCCGGCGATCTTCGAGAAATCGGCGAGCTTGCGTGTCGTCGCGCGCAGCGAAGAGAGAAGCCGCAGGCGGTTGACGCGGACTGCCGGGTCGTCCGCATTCACCATCACGCCCTCGAAGAACGCATCGACGGCGGGACGCAATTCCGACAGCGCGGCAAATGCCTCCGCATATTCCTCTTTCGCGATATGCGCATCGACATGGCCGGAGACGGCTTCGAGGACATTGGCGAGTTCGCGCTCGGCCGGTTCGCTCAGAAGTGACTTGTCGATCTCGCCGTCAAACGCACCTTCGCCGTCCTTCTTTTCCTCGGCCGTGAGGATGTTCAGCGCGCGCTTCGTGCCGGCGAAAAGGTTCGCGCCGGCCTCGGTGTCGAGCATCGCCCCGAGCGCCTCGACCTTGCGCACGACGATCAGCAGGTCGTCATCCTCCGGCGACAGGATCGCGTCGATCAGGTCGTGGCGCGCGCCTGTGTCGCGCAGATAGACCTTCAGTCGGTCATGGAAGAACGAGAGCAGGTCCTTCGCGCGCTCGACTTCCCATTGCTGAGGGGGAACTTCCCAATGACCGTCGATCATGAGGCCAGAGGCTTTCTCTGAGGTTTCCGAAAGTTCTCTGATGAGGCCCATAGCTTCGGAAGATAAGCCCGTTAGCGGAACGGTGATCTTGTTGTCGAGCGCTGTCTTCAGCACTTGGCCCATGACTCGCCGACCGGCCACAATGAATCCGCTAGCCCACGGAATTGTAAGTTTGTTCTCTAATACAATCCTGATCACGCCGAGCGCCGCGCGACGCAGCGCATAGGGGTCTTTCGAACCCGTCGGCTTTTCGTCGATGGCCCAGAAGCCGGTCAGCGTATCGAGTTTGTCGGCCAGCGCCACGGCAATTGCGACCGGGCCGGTCGGGACGTCGTCGGTCGGGCCGAGCGGCTTGTAGTGATCTTCGACGGCTTTCGCGACGTCGAGTTCCTCGCCCTGCAATTCCGCATAAATGCGGCCCATCGCGCCCTGCACCTCGGGGAACTCGCCGACGACCTCGGTGGTGAGGTCCGCCTTGGCGAGCACCGCAGCGCGGCGTGCCTGGGCGGGCTCCGCGCCGACCTTCGGCGCCAGTTCTTCGGCCAGCTTCGCGATACGCACGACGCGCTCGCCCTGCGTGCCGAGCTTGGCGTGGAATGTGACGTTAAGCCGGTCGAGCTTCGCCATGCGCTGGTCGAGCGGCTTTTTCAGGTTGAGGCCGAATTTCTCCGCCGAGGCGGTCAATTCGCCGAGGTCGGGCAGGTCGGACTGGTCGGTTTTCCAGAAATGCAGCGCGTCGGACAGGCGCGCGCGCACGACCTTGCCGTTGCCGTGGACAATCTCCTTGCCGCCGTCGGATGCCTCGATATTGGCGACGAGGATGAAGCGGTTGGTGAGCTGTTGCGTCTCCGGATCGCGGCAGACGAAGCATTTCTGGTTGGTCTTGATGGTCAGCCGCACCACTTCGTCCGGGATTTCCAGATAGTCCCGCTCGAATTCGCCCATCAGCACGACGGGCCATTCGACCAGCCCGGACACTTCCTCCAGCAGCCCGTCATCCTCGACCAGTTCGACGCCCTGCGCGAAAGCGAGGTTGCGCGCGTCCGTCGCGATGATGTCCTTGCGGCGTTCCGCGTCGAGGACGACATGCGCCTTTTCCAGGCTCGAGACGTAATCCTCGAAACGGCGGACCGTGATCGGTTCCGGCGCGTGGAAGCGGTGGCCGCGCGTGGCGTTGCCGGCGACGATCCCGTCGACCTCGAAGGCGATAACTTTCGTCTCCTCGGTTTCCGGTCCGAAGGTGCACAGGATCGATTGCAGTGGCCGCACCCAGCGCAGCGAACCCGGCTCGCGTGATGCCTTGCCCCAGCGCATCGATTTCGGCCAGGGGAAGTTGCGGATGATGCCGGGCATGATGTCGGCGATGATCTCCTCGGCATCGCGGCCGGCCTTCTTGATCACCGCGACGTAGAAATCGCCTTTCTTGGGGTCCGTTCGGATTTCCGCCTCATCGACCGAGGAAAGCCCGGCGCCGCGCAGGAAGCCGGCGACGGCCTTTTCCGGCGCGTCGGTACGCGGCCCCTTGCGTTCCTCTGTGATATCGGCCGACCGGGCGGTCAGGCCGCGCAGGTCGAGCGCCAGGCGGCGCGGCGTCCAGTACTCGCGTGCACCCTCATAGGTCAGACCGGCATCGACCAGCGCGTCCGTGACGGCTTTCCTCAGATCGCCCGCCGCCTTGCGCTGCATGCGCGCGGGGATTTCTTCGCAAAAGAGTTCGAGCAGGAGGTCTGGCATGGTGGGTCCCGCGTAATCGGAAAAGTATGATCGGAAAGGGCTTTCGCGGGGCGAATAGCAAGCCCGCGTTGCGATGTCACGCGGTCAAGCGCATTTGCGGCCTACCAGCCGCCTCCGCCGCCACCGCCGCCGCCGCCGCCGGAAAAGCCGCCACCGCCAGAAAAGCCCGACGACGAGGATTTCGGCTGCGGAAGCGAGGCGGTGAAGCTGTCCGACATGGAGCCAGCGAGGCCGCCCAGCGTGTCGCCGACGCGACCGGTGTCGAACGGGCCGCTGCCGCGATACCAGCCGGGCCCGTGATAGGCGACGGCTGCCGCCGCACCGGCGGCCACGGCGGTTGCCAGCCATGTCTGGAATGCCTTCGACCACTGATCCTCGACATCGAGCGCGACGGCGTAGGGCAGCAGCTTCTCATAGTGCTGCGGCGACATTTTCGGCGCGCCGGCCATGTTCATTCGGTCCTTCTCGGCAACGGTCAGGTACCGCTTCAGCCCCTCTATCTCGTCGGACCGCTGTGCACCGAGCTTCGTCGGCGCGCCCATCAGGAAGAAGAACAGCACGTTGAGCATGACCAGTGTCGCGAGCGCGCCGACAAGAAGCGGCTTGTCGAGCACATCGATGAGACCGGATGCGGTGAACAGGCCGGAATTGACGACGAAGGCGCCGACGAAGAACAGCATCATGACGAGCTGCAGCTTGCCGCCGAAACCGGAACGGGCGCGTTTTCCGAGATTGATCGCCAGGATGGTGAAGACGATGCCGATGATGCCGGCCGGAATGGCGAAGCCGATCGTCGCGTCGCTCAAGCGACCCAGGGCGAGGGTGGCGATGATCGTCACGATCGACAGGATGGCGCCCGGTACGATCCAGCCGATATTGAACTTGTAGAACACCGAGCGGTGTTCCTTCTCCATGGCGGATTTGAATTTGGAGGCGAGCGATTTAACCTTCGTGCCCGTTGCCTTGGAGACGGTGAGGGAACCGCCATAGCCCGCGATCTTGTTGAGCAGCGCCGCCTCGCCGACGGGGAACTTCGCGCCCGCAATCGGCTTTTGCGTGCGGCGTATGGTGATTGTCTCGCCGATATCCTCCAGCACGAGATAGCCCTGGACCGCGAGATTGATCGCCGCGGCCGAGATGGCCGGAAAGCCGCCTTTCTTCAGGCCCTTGTTCGAGATGTAGTGCGTCAGCGCCGGTGAGACGCCCTGCGGCAGGTCCCAACGCGGCACGACGACGCCACCCGGCGGATCGCGTCCGACACGGACCCATGCCCAGAAATAGTAGAGCAGAACCAGCGTCAGCCCGCCGACGGCGATCAGCGTGCCGAGATTGTCGCGGATATACCATGCGAATTTCTGCTCATCGCTCGGTTCGGCGATAACGCCCTTCTGAAAGGCGACGACGACGGTCAACCCTTCGCGCGGGCCGAGCGGCTGCGTGGTTTCAAACGTTACCGCGTTGCTGCCCGCCGAAAGTGTCGAACTGGCGTTATGCGAGGTCGACCCGTATCCGCCGGTATAGACCTCCGTTTCGCTCACATCGGCGCCCTCGGGCAAGGTGATCACCGCGAAGGCCTTTCGGATCGGGAAGATCCACTCGGTGCCGGTGGCATTCCAGTAGACCTCGTCGTGATCGTCGAAGAAACGGACCTGACGGTCTGTCCGATAGGTCAGTTCGTAGGTGTGGACGCCGGGCGAGAGGAAAACGTCCTCCTGGCCCAGATAGACACGCACGAACGTTCCGCCCTCGACGACCCGGGTGGTTTCCTCGCGTCCGTCGCGGGTCGCCGAAATCAGTTCGAAGCCGTTTCGGGCCGTGTTGCCGTTGGCGTCCTCGAAGGTGACCGGAAAGTCGCGATAGATGCCGCGCCGGATATTGCGGCCCTCCGCATTGACCCTGATCGTCTCGGTGACGAGAAAGTCGCCGTCCCGGCTGACATCCACGTCGCTGCGAAACAGCAGGATTTCCTCCGCGGCAAATGTAATCGCGGATGAGGCAAGCAGGACGAACAGCGCGAGAACGCTGCGCAGTACGGTTGTTTCGATGCGGGTCAATTGAACTTGACGTCGGGCGTCTCGCGGTCCGACGGATCCTCCAGTTCGAAATAGTCCGCCTTGGCGAAACCGAAATTGTTCGCGACCAGGTTGGACGGGAAACTCTCGACCTTCACGTTCAGCTCGCGCGCAGAGCCGTTGTAATAGCGCCGGGCCATCTGGATTTCGCTCTCCAGCGTCTCCAGCGTGCCTTGCAGGTCGCGGAAATTCTCGTTCGCCTTGAGGTCGGGATAGGCTTCGGCAACGGCCATCAGCCGGCCGAGCGCCTGGCTCAGCATGCCCTCGGCCGCGGCGCGCCCGGCCACGTCGCCCGCCGGCACGTTCTGTGCGCGGGTGCGCATCTCTGTGACCTTTTCAAGCGTCTCCTTCTCGTGGCCGGCATAGCCTTTCACGGTCTCGACGAGATTTGGGATCAGGTCGGCGCGGCGTTTCAGCTGCACGTCGATGCCGCTCCATGCCTCCTGGACCATCTGACGGACACGCACCAGCGCGTTGTAGGTGACCATGACATAGCCGGCCACGGCGACAACGATCGCCAGAATAATCATGCTGCTGGACATGCGAAGGTCTCCTGTTGGACGCCCGGAGCCTAGCCCAATCCGTAAGCGGAATGAAGCCGTTGCGGCCGCGTCAGGCCAATGATCCCCATTTCAGCCGGGGGTGATCCAGCCCGAAACCGAGCCCGACGCGGACTTGACGATTGCGACGCGGCCAATGTTGGGAATGTTCATCGGTTCGCGAATGAGCCGCCCGCCGGCCGCCTTCGCCTTCTCGACGCGGGCATCGACATCATCGACCGAGAAATAGGTGAACCAGTGCTCCGGAACCATCATGAGCTTCCAGCCGGTCAAGGTGAAGATGCCGGCGATCGTCTCGCCCTCGGACGAGATGAGGTAGTAAGGCGCGTCGCCGCCCATCGGCATGGCGTCGAAGGTCCAGCCAAGTGTTTCGCCGTAGAACTTCATCGCCTTGTCGGCGTCATGCGTGTTCAATTCGGTCCAGTGGACGATGCCGTGTGCGGTCATGCGTTTCTCCCGCGACAGAAAAACCATTCTGTATCAGGTCGGTTCCATTATGGCGAATTGCAACTTGCGAATTACAGGAGAAACCAGGTCTTTATTGTTAATCTATTGTGTCGTTTCTTCACGCGGTCGATGGCGTCCGGCATGACGCGCAGCGCCCGGATTGCATTTTCCTCGTCTTGGCCTGAGCGTGAGCACGAGCCTTCAGGCCAGTTCGTTGCGCCGGCGCACCGCTCCACCGGACATCGAGGCCCGCCTGCCTTTTGCAGCTTCGCCAAGACGAACAGCCGTCCGCCGATGATCGCGCCGGCGCACCGGCGATTATCCAACATTCCGTTAGGGAAGGGCATCTTTCGGTGTTATGATGTTTCGCCGTAGTCTGAAGAGAAAAACGGAGCTTTCGACAACGAAATCATATTGAAAAGGGAGGGCTGAAAATGCCGCAATTCGTAATCACCGGGAACTATACCGCAGCCGCAATGAAGGGGATGATCGCCAATCCCTCGGATCGAGAAGCCGCAACGCGCTCGCTTGTCGAAGCCGCCGGCGGAAAGATGACCAGCTACTACATCACGAGCGGGGACAGCGATTTCATGCTGCTTGTGGATACCGATGACAGCGCGAACCTGGTTCCCGCGCTGATGGTGGCCGGGGCTTCGGGAACCGTGTCCAACCTCAAGACGGTGCGCGCCTATACGAGCGCAGAGTTCCTGGCCGCGCAGAAAAAGGCGGGCGAACTCGCATCCGCGTTCAAGTCGGCCGGATAAGCGCAGGCCACAGACAGTGGAGCCCCTCGACGAAAACGGTCGGGGCGGCTTCACGGCTCTCGCCGATAGCCCTCAGCCCGAGTAGTTCACGCCGCCGGCCTCGGTCAGCAGGAAAGCCTCGCCGCATTGGCGCGACAGGTTGCGGACCTTGAGGATGTAGCTCTGCCGCTCCGTCACGGAGATCACGCCGCGCGCGTCAAGCAGGTTGAAGACGTGGGACGCCTTGATGCACTGGTCATAGGCCGGCAGCACGCATGTGTGCAGGCGTTCGTTGGAATCGCCATCCGGCGCGCCTGCCTTGAGCAGCGCTTCGCATTCCTTCTCGGCGTCTTCGAAGTGCTTCAGCAACATCGCCGTATCGGCATATTCGAAATTGTGCCGCGAATATTCCTGTTCGGCCTGCAGGAAGACGTCGCCATAGGTGATCTTGTCTTCGCCTTCCTGGCCGTTGAAGTTCAGGTCGTAGACATTGTCGACGCCTTGCACATACATCGCCAGCCGCTCCAGTCCGTAGGTCAGTTCGCCCGATACCGGCGCGCATTCGATGCCGCAGACCTGCTGGAAATAGGTGAACTGCGAGACCTCCATCCCGTCGCACCAGCACTCCCAGCCCAGCCCCCACGCGCCGAGCGTCGGGCTTTCCCAGTCGTCCTCGACGAAACGGATGTCATGCAGCAGCGGATCGAGCCCGATCGCTTTCAGTGATCCGAGATAAAGATCCTGAAGGTCCGGCGGCGAGGGCTTCAGGATGACCTGGTACTGGTAATAGTGCTGCAGCCGGTTCGGGTTTTCGCCATAGCGGCCGTCCGTCGGCCGTCGCGACGGCTGCACATAGGCCGCTTTCCACGATTTCGGGCCGAGCGAGCGCAACGTCGTCGCCGGATGGAATGTGCCTGCGCCGACCTCCATGTCGTAAGGCTGCAACACGACGCAACCATGCGACGCCCAGTAGTTGTGCAGGGTCAGGATCAGACCCTGGAACGAGCGGGTGGGATGTAGCGTGTCGATAGTGGTGTGCGCGGTCATTGATTTGGCCTTCTGACGGGTCGGCGCTTCCGTTGCATGACGGTCACCAGCGGTCAAGAGCGGCGGAATGTCCGGTCCTGTGCGCAGTCGCACAGAAGCTCCAACCGGAAAACCGCAAGATCAGGTCAACTTTCAGGCAGCCGTGGTTCCGCTTTGACGGGACGCCGACCGGAAGTTCGGGGCTGAAACTTGAACCGAAAGGAAAACGTCATGACCATCGCATTGAATATCCGCAAAACGCTTGCACTGGCCATTCTCATTCCCGGCCTCGCCGTTACCACGATCGGTGCGGAAGTCGCTGCCGGCCTGTCCTCGGCAGAGGCCCAGCAATTGCAACAGAAGACCGAAAAGGAGCCCGGCAACTCGATCAGCGACAAGGGCCCGCAACAACAGAAATTGCCTCCGTGCCGGCCTGGTACAGCCAGCGTCGCGGCGATCGACTGCACGCCCTGGACGCCGCCGAGACGCGTGGCCTCATCGAAGGATGATTGCTCGTGTGAACTGACCTACAAGATGGTCGGTGGACAAAAGGTCGCCGTGCGGGACTGCTATGTGCTGCTGCCGACCAACGAGGTCTACTACTGCCCGAACCCGGCGATCATGCGCTGATCGCAACGCCGGTGGAAACGGAAAGGGCGGTCTTTGGGCCGCCCTTTTTTATTCGTCCGGTTTCACGACCCGGTATTCGCCGGTCTCCCGGTCTTCGACAAGCGTTCCGACGGCTCCGGTTTCCTGCTCTTTCTCGGCGCGGCGCACCCGCGCAGAAACTTTCTCGGCCTCTTTCACAAAGGCGCGGTAACCGATGACCCCGACCGCTGCGACGGCGGCTATGAACAGCAATTGCGGCATTTCGTTCTCCCCCTGCCGGGTGTTGCCTACAATCCGTATCGCGCCCACAGGGCGCGCTCTTCGAACGCCCCGGCGAGGCCGTTGGCGGCCGACGCCGAAAGCGTCTCGGCGTCGATGCCGGCAAGACCGGAAATGACACCGGCCGCCTGCCTGCGTCCGAACAGATTGCGCTGCGGTTGGACAAGGCGCAACTCCGTCTTGTCGCCGAAGCGCGCCTTCAGGAAGGAACGCATGTCGCCGATGTGATCGACCAGTCCCAGTTCCCTGGCTTTTTCGCCCGTCCAGAATGCGCCGGTGAAGAGGTCGGGATTATCGGCCAGCTTGTCGCCGCGCCGCGCCTTCACCAGGTCGATGAAAACCTTGTGAATGTCGAGTTGCAGCGCTTTCAGCCGCTCCACGTCCTCTTCCTTCTCCGGCTGGAACGGGTCGAGGATGGACTTGTTCTGGCCGGCGGTGTGAACCCGGCGCTCGATTCCGAGCTTGCCGATCGCATCGACAAAACCGAACCCGGCGGAAATCACGCCGATCGAGCCGATGACGGAGGAGGGGTCCGCAATGATCTCGTCGCCGGCAACTGCGATCATGTACCCGCCGGACGCCGCTACGTCTTCGGTGAAGACAAGAACGCGTTTGTTCTTTTCTTCCGTGAGGTCGCGAATGCGTTTGAAGATCAACCGCGACTGGGCGGGCGATCCGCCGGGCGAGTTGACGCTGAAGGCGACTGCGGGCGCGCGCTTGTCGTCAAATGCCTTTTCGATCATCGTGGCCGTGGTGGCCAGCGAGATGCGCTGCGCCATCGGCGAACTGCCGGCGGCGATCATGCCGTGGAGCCGCACAACCGGGATGACGGGTCCTTCGCGACGGAAGCGTTTCGGGAGGAGACGTTTGAGATCGGATGCCACGGAATAAATACTCGCTGGTTTCGCTTCATCAACTATGTATGTACGCCGTCGGCGCGTGCAACATGGCTTCCGGGAATATCATGCTTGTTGACGTGAACGTGAAATATTGACGTTTACGTAAAAAGAATTTAGCGCTGCCTGCATCGGTTGGAAGCCGGTCGTTGCCGCGAGTCGTTCGGGAGGGATTCATGTACAAAGCCCCAGTCAGCGAAATTGCCCACACGTTGAAATCGGTCGCGGGCCTTTCGGCCGCGCTTGCCGATGGCCGCTTCGGCGATCTGAGCGAGGATCTCGTCGATGCGATCCTTGAGGAAGCGGGCCGTTTCGCGACGGAGGAAATCGCGCCGTTGCACATCCCGGGCGACCGGCAGGGCGCACGCTGCGCCGATGGGGTCGTGACCATGCCCGATGGCTATGTCGATCTCTTTCGCAGCTGGACGGCGGGCGGCTGGAACAGCCTTGCCGCCGATGCCGAATATGGCGGCCAGAATTTGCCGACGATGCTCGCCATGGCGGTCGCGGAAATGTGGAATTCCGGGTCGATGGGATTCGGACTGGCATCGACCCTGACGATGGGCGCGATCGAGGCGCTCGAGGCGCATGCGACCGACGCGTTGAAAGCGAAGTATCTTCCGAAACTCGTGTTGGGCGAGTGGACCGGGACGATGAACCTGACCGAGCCGCAGGCCGGCTCCGATGTCGGCGCCCTTCGCAGCCGCGCGGAACCCGTCGGCGACGGCACCTACCGGATTTTCGGACAGAAGATCTTCATCACCTACGGCGAACACGACATGACGGACAACATCGTCCATCTGGTGCTTGCCCGTCTGCCGGGCGCGCCTGCCGGAACGCGCGGCATCTCGTTGTTTCTGGTGCCGAAATTTCTCGTCAATGAGGACGGGTCGCTCGGCGCGCGCAACGATGTCTGGTGCAACGCCATCGAACACAAGCTCGGCATCCATGTTTCGCCGACCTGCACCATGATTTACGGAGACGGCAAGTTCGGCGACGAACCCGGCGCGATCGGCTGGCTGGTCGGCGAGGAAAATCGCGGCCTCAATTGCATGTTCACGATGATGAACAACGCCCGCCTGGCCGTTGGTGTCGAGGGTGTGGCCGTCGCGGAAGCGGCGCGACAGAAGGCCTTGGAATATGCCAACGAACGCCGCCAGGGGCGCGCGCCGGGCTGGACCGGCGATGGCATGAGTCCGATCGTTCTCCATCCCGATATCCAGCGCGACCTCCTGACCATGGGCGCACTGACGCAGATGGCGCGATCGATCTGCCTCGCCTGCGCGCATGCGATCGACATGGCGCGAGTCCATGCTGGCGACGAGGCGCGCGCCTGGCACGAGAGGGCGAGCCTGCTGACCCCTGTCGCAAAGGCGTTCTCGACCGATATCGGCTCTCAGGTGGCCTCGATCGGCGTGCAGGTGCATGGCGGAATGGGCTATATCGAGGAGACGGGCGCGGCGATCTACATGCGCGACGCGCGTATCGCCCAGATCTACGAGGGAACCAACGGTATCCAGGCGATCGACCTCGTCACGCGCAAGCTGCCGCAGTCAGACGGTGCCTGCGTGAATTCATATTTCGATGAACTCGATGCGGTGCTGGCCGATCTCGCCGCGTCCAACAATCCGGCATTCGGTCAGTCTGCGGAACGGCTGAAAGCGTCGGTAGCGGACCTTCGCGCTGCGACGTATGCGCTCGGTCGAATGTTGAAAGACGGTGACATGGCCGGTGCGCTGGCCGGAGCGACACCCTATCTCCGCTTGTTCGGACTGGCCGCGGGCGGTGTCTATCTCGCCACTTCCGCGCTGACTGACGGCGAAAACGAGGAACGGGCTGCACTGTGCCGGTTCTTTGCCGAAAACCTGGCCGGCGAGACGGCCGGGCTGCGCATGACCGTCGAAGCGGGCTCAGACAGCCTGGCTGCCGCCGGCAAATTCCTGATCGCCTGAGGAGGCCAGCATGTCCGACCATATTATCGTCGAGCGCCGTGGCGCCATTCAGCTTGTCCGGCTGAACCGTCCGGACAAGAAGAACGCGATCACGCGCGCCATGTATGACCGGATGGCCTCCGCCCTGCGTGCCGGAGATGCCGACGACGACGTGCGCGTGCATGTTTTTCTCGGCGCGCCCGGCGCGTTCTCATCCGGCAACGACATGCAGGATTTCCTGGCGGTCGCCACCGGCGGAGACCACGGCAAGGATGTGTTCGACTTCCTGGTCGCGCTCGCCAGCGCGCGGAAGCCGATCGTGTCGGGTGTGGATGGCTTGGCCATCGGCATCGGCACGACGATCCACCTGCATTGCGACATGACCTTCGCGACGCCCGGCTCGTTGTTCAAAACGCCATTCACGGATCTTGGCCTCGTGCCGGAAGCCGCATCCAGCCTGATTGCGCCGCAGATCATGGGCCATCAACGCGCTTTTGCGCTGCTTGCGATGGGCGAGGGATTCTCCGCCGAACAGGCGCTCGATGCCGGACTGATCTGGAAGATCGCCGAGCCGGAAGCGCTCGAGGCGGAGGTCATCGCGGCCGCCGAGGCATTCGCCGCCAAACCGCCGGAGGCACTCCAGCTGGCCAAGAAACTGGTCAAGGGGCCGCGTGAGCCCGTGCTCGATCGCATCCGCGAGGAAGGCGAACTCTTTTTGCAGAGGCTGAAATCGGACGAGGCGCGCGAAGCCTTCATGGCGTTCATGGCGCGCAAGAAATAGACCGGCCTACATGTCCGACCAGTGACGCTTCTTTCCGCCCGTGCGTTCGAGCAATGCGACGGCTTCGAGGTGTGGCGTCCAGATGAACTGGTCGATCGGCGTCACCGATTTCAACTTGAAACCTGCCTGAATCAGAATCGAAAGATCGCGGGCTAAAGTCTCGGGATTGCAGGATATTGCGGCCACGCGGCGAACGGTCGATGCCGCGATCTCGCGTGCCTGCGCTTCGGCGCCCGCGCGCGGAGGATCGAAGACGACGCCGTCGAAAATCCTGAGATCGTGCGCGGTCATCGGCCGACGCACGAGGTCGCGCCGCTCGGTCGTCACGGGCTTCAGCCGCTTGTCGGGATTGTCGCGAAACGCCCGGTCGAGCGCGGCAAGTGCCGGGCCGTCGCCTTCCACCGCATGCACGGTCGAGCCCTTGGCAAGCCGCAATGCGAAGGTGCCGCAGCCTGCATAGAGGTCGGCGACCCGCTTGCACTTGGCCATATGCGCGGTGACAAGGCCCGCCATGGCCTCCTCCATCGCGGGGACGGCTTGCAGGAACGCGCCCGGCGGCGGTGCGACGACAACATCGCCGAACTCGACCACCGGTCGTCTCGGCGCAAGGATCACTTCCCCGTTGACGGTCAGCCGGGCAAAACCGAGCGCGCGAAGCTTGTCGGCCGCCGCGCGCTTTTCGGCGTCCCCCGGTTCGATCTTTCCATCCACGGCGAGATCGAGGCCGGCAAGTGTCTGGTTGACGGTCACATGCACGGTTTTCGCGGTTGGCAGAAAGGCTGCAAGCAGATCCTTCATGGCCGAGCGCGCGCCGAATATCTCCGGCGTGACGACATGGCATTCGTCCAGATCGACGACATGGTTGCTGGCAGCCTGCTGAAAGCCGAGCAGGACACCCTTTTCGGTTCTGATCGCGGAGAACACCGCGCGCCGCCTTGTATGCGGGGTGCAGAACTGGGCGGGCTTGATCTTCGTCGTATCGATACCGTGTGCGGAAAGCGCCTTTTCGAGTAGGCCGGCTTTCCAGACACGGTAGGCTTCCTCGCTCAGGTGCTGGAGAGAACAGCCGCCGCACGTCTCGAAATGCGCGCAGACGGGTTCTATCCGGTCGGGGGAAGGGGTCCGGACGGAGAGAAGCGCGGCGCGCTTGCCATCCGCGATCGCGGTCACGGTTTCGCCGGGAAGCGAATAGGGCACGAAAATCTGTCCGGTGTCTGTCTTGGCGATACCGTCGCCGCGCAGACCGAGTTCGTCGATCGTCAAGGTTGCGGTCCGGCTCATGCTTTCCTCCCCGCGAGGAGGAATTCGGCATTTCCGTCGCCGCCTGAAATCGGGGAGGGATGGAGACCCAGAACGCGCCAGCCCGGCTGTTCAGACAGCCACTGGGCGAGATCGCGGGAGCAACTCTCGGCATCCTCTCGCGAAACAAGCCCGCCCTTGCCGATTCTCGCGCGTCCGACCTCGAACTGCGGCTTGACCAGCAGCACCGCTTCCGCGCCCGGCGCGGCAAGTGCAAGCGCCGAAGGCAAGGCAAGCTTCAGCGAGATGAAGCTCACATCGGAAACGATGAACTGAGGATGTTCGCCCTGCAAATGGACGAGATCGAGATCGCGGGCGTTGAGGCCCTCGATATTCGTGACGCGCGGGTCTGCGGCGAGGCCGGCATCCATCTGGCCATGGCCGACATCGACGGCGATGACATGCGTCGCGCCTTCTTCCAGCAGGACCTGCGTGAAGCCCCCGGTCGACGCGCCGATATCCAGAGCCGTCCGGCCTTTTGGCGAGAGGTTGAAATGCTCCAGCGCGGCTTTCAGCTTCAGCGCCGCCCGCGAGACGTAGTTCCGCGCCGGATCGTCGATATCGATCGGGCTGTCCGACGAAACCATCTGGCCCGGTTTGGAGGCTGCCTGTCCGGCGATGCGGACCGCGCCGCGAAGGATCGCGTCTCTCGCACGAGAGCGCGATGCGAACGCGCCTGTATCCACCAGCAACTGGTCGAGACGGGCGCGTTGCGAATTATCCTGAGAGGTCATGATCATGTCATTGCCGCGCGACGCGCGCGTTGGCAATGACAATCATGCACGCAAGGTCAATGGATTGCGTCAGCCGGTATAGACGACACGGATGTCCGTGCGCGGCAACAGCCAGGCATCGGACTCGATCGAACTCGTCGTCGTTCGGTCGACATAGGGTGCGATCAGCATGGCGCTGTCGTCGGGCGTGCGCTGGTTAAACCAGCCCGCCTCTTCTTCCTCAGGCGCCAGTCCGGCTCCGTCCTCAAGCGTGTATCCGCCGCGCAAATCGCCGAGCATCGCCGCTGCCTTGTCGGCGAGCACCTTGGCCAGTTTCTTGTCGAATTGCGGTTCAGCGTTTGCCCCCGTGACCGGGACCGCGATTGTCGCGGCTCCCAGAAAAGCGAACACGACCGCTGTTTTCAGCGTGTCATTGAAGTACATAGCCACCTTCCCCGTTGCTGCGGAGACTCTAGGGAAGGCGGGTTATTTCGGCGCAAAGAAACGCGGTAAGTCTTTGGAAAATAAAGAAGGTAAGCCCTGAGCTAAAGGACAGGGTGAACTGCGGGTTAAGACAGTGGCCCGGCGTCACCGTTCCGGCAGCGGGATATACTCTTCTTCGTCGCCCGGCACGATGTCGAAGCGGCGGCTTTTCCATTCTTCCTTAGCCTGCTCGATGCGCTCGCGCGAGGAGGAGACGAAGTTCCACCAGATATAGCGCCGCGAGCCGAGCGACGCGCCGCCAAACAGCATGAAGGACGCGCCGCGCGTAGACCGAACGACGATCCTGTCGCCCGGCCGGAAGACCAGCAACTGATCCGGCGCGAATACGTCCCCGGCGATCTCGATCTCGCCCTCCGACACGTAGATGGCGCGCTCCTCCGCCTCGGCCGGAATTTCGATCTCCCCATCGGCCGGCAGCGTGATATCGACATAGAGCGTGTCGGAATACTGAGCGACCGGCGATGACGCGCCGTGAAACGAACCGATCAGCACGCGCGCATGCGCCTTGCCGTCCTCGACGATACCCATTTCGGCGGCCGCGGTGTTTTCGAAAGTGGGCGCGATCTCTTCCTTGTCGTCGGGAAGCGCCAGCCATGTCTGCAGACCGGACATGCGCCTTCCGGTCGCGCGGGTCTCCTCCGGCGAACGCTCCGAATGGACGATGCCGCGCCCGGCCGTCATCAGATTGATGTCGCCCGGCGCGATGACCATCTCGGTGCCGAGACTGTCGCGGTGCCGGATCGCGCCGTCATAGAGATAGGTGACGGTGGACAGCCCGATATGCGGGTGCGGGCGCACGTCGATGGCTTCGCCCGGCTTGAACGTGGCCGGTCCCATCCGGTCGAAGAAAATGAACGGGCCGACCAGTTTTCGTTTCAACGAGGGCAGGGCGCGCTTCACCTCGAAGCCGCCGATGTCGGACACTTTCGGTATGATCAGGGTTTCAATCGCGTCGCACGCAAATGCGTCGCCGGCCTCGGGGTCGTTTCCGGGAAAGAAGCTCATGGCGGTGCTCCGGGTGTTTCGTCAGAGTGGAAATGGTTTGAGGACGGTGGATATCAAGGTGAACGCAGTGTCGCCCGATTGGGCTTGAATGATGGTATCATAATTTATACCATAGGGCAGTGGAGATCAGGGAATATCTTGACGGGGACGGAAACAGTCCGTTTGCGGCGTGGTTCGGAAAACTGGATGCACAGGCCGCCGCGAAGGTGACGATCGCTGTCGTTCGCATGGAGGCCGGCAACCTCTCCAATGTGAAGACGGTTGGCGGCGGGGTGATGGAATACCGCGTCAATTGGGGGCCGGGATACCGAATCTATTTCGGCCGGGACGGGGACAGGTTGGTCATCCTTCTCGCAGGCGGGACGAAACGCCGGCAGCAAAAAGATATCGAGGACGCCCAGGAACGCTGGGTGGACTATAAGCAACGAAAGAAAGGAGCCGGATGATGCCCCTGACACGCGCTTTCAAGGAAACCGTTCAAGCCCGCGCGCAGGCGGACGAGGCATTTCGCGCGGCCCTGCTTTCGGAGGCTGTCGAGGCGTTGCTCGAGGGCGACGTGGAGACCGGGAAGTCGGTTCTGCGCGACTATATCAACGCAACGATCGGGTTCGAAAACCTCGCGCAGGACGTGGGCAAACAGCCCAAGAACCTGATGCAGATGTTCAGCGCAAAGGGCAATCCGACCGCGGCGAACCTGTTCGCGATCATCAGCCATCTTCAGAAGGCGACCGGCGTCCATTTGTCGGTTCATGCCGATGGCGAAGCGGCCTGATCGGTCCCTTTCGTCAGCGCAGCGCTTGTCAGCCGTCCAGCGGCTCGGTGCCCGCCGGTTTGCCCTCGCGGGTGAGCTTGATCTTCTCGATCTTGGCTTCGGCGGCCTTGAGCAGTTCGTCGCAGCGATTGCGCAGCGCCTCGCCGCGTTCGTAGATCTCGATGGATTTGTAGAGAGGCACGTCTCCGCGTTCGAGCTGGTCGACGATGGATTCGAGTTGCTGGAGCGCCGTCTCGAAATTCATGTCCTTCACATCGGCGTGGGTCGGGGCGTCCGCCATGGTCTATCCTCGCATCAGTCGCAAAACATGGGCGGCGGTCGATGCCGCCAGGCCCTTCAGATCGTAACCGCCCTCCAGCAGGCTGACGAGACGGTCGTTGCAATGGCGTCCGGCGGCATCCATCAGCTTGCCGGTCGCCCAATCGAAATCGTCCTCAACCAGATTGATCTCGGCCAGTGGATCGCGGTGGTGCGCATCGAAGCCGGCGGAAATGATGATCAGGTCGGGTTGGAAATCGTCCAGCGCGGTCAGCACGCGCTCCTTGAACGCGGCGCGGAACTGGTCGCCGGTATCCTGCGGACGAAGCGGCGCATTGCAGATCGTGCCATGCTCGCCCGTCTCGCCCTTTGCGCCCGTACCCGGATAGAGCGGCATCTGGTGGGTCGAGCAATAGAGCACGGAGGCGTCGTCCCAGAAGATGTCCTGCGTGCCATTGCCGTGATGGACGTCCCAGTCGACGATCGCGACACGCTCGGCGCCGTGTTGCCTCTGCGCGTGACGCGCTGCGATGGCTGCCGTGTTGAACAGGCAGAACCCCATGGCGGTGTTCTTTTCGGCATGGTGGCCGGGCGGCCTCGCCGCGACAAAGACATTCGACACTGCCTGCGCGAACACGTCGTCAACAGCGGCGTTCGCCGCGCCGAGGGCATGCAGCGCGACCTCGTAGCTTTTCGGGCTGACGCAGGTGTCGGCATCGATGCGCGCAATACCCTCTTCGGGAATCTGCGCCATCACGCGGGTGACGTAGTCTTCGGGATGGGCGTAGCGAATGGTCTCCGCATCGCCGCGGGGCGCATCGACCCGGTCCAGCGAATCAAAGAACTCCAGCCCAAGGGCTTCCGCGACCGCCCTGATCCGGTCCGGTCGTTCCGGATGGCCGGGGGGCGTGAGGTGATCGAGAAAGATGTCGTGCGAATAGAGACGGGTGGTCATGGCCGGTTTGTATCATCAATGTCCGGCCATGCCATCCGTCCCTGAAAGAATGTTGTTATTGGGCGACAGGACGGCCGCCGAACGCTTCCTTCGCCTTTTCCGTGAGGTCGCGGAACTTGCCCGATGCGCCGGCCAGCTTGCGGTCCCATTCCGGATCCGGAACCTGTCCCTCGATGCGCTTGAAGTAGACTTGCAGCAGTGCGGCGATGGCGAAGGGTTCCATGATCGCGGCCTTGAAAGACCAGGCGAGAAGGATCGCGAAGACGAATCCGTAGCCGGTTGCCGAACCGGGGACGAGATAGACCAGCAATCCGGCGGGAACGAGCATGATCAGGAAGACGAAGAGCGAGAAGAGCCACATGATCGCGGTCAGCCACACGGCATTCTTGATCATGTGCGTGCCGTTCTGCGCGTAGAGCACCAGCGCGTGCCGCGATGTCTCCCACGGATTGGTGCTGCCGATGCGGATATTGTAGCCGAGGATCACCTCGTCGACATAGGTCAGCGACATTCGGATGATGCCGTTGATGAAACCGACAAGGGCGTTCAGTCCCGGGATCGGCAGGAAGGCCGCGACGCCGCCGAGCAGGCCGGTGATCGCGCGAATCACGCCCTTGATGAGCTGGTCGAGCGCAAACAGGATATTGGCTTCGCCGAACCGTTCCTTCACCGTTTCCTGCGCGTGTGCGATCTGCCCTTCCGGCAGCGGTTCGCCTTCAATCAGTTCGACCATGACCGCGATGTGGCCGGCCTTGACCATGTAGAGAATGTATTCGCGGATCCAGTAGACGATTGCGGAGACGATACCGAAACCGGCGATCCCGCCCCAGACCGCGAAGGATCCCGGTTCGCTGCCGATCTGCCCGATACCGTATCCGACACCGGCTCCCGCCCCGGTCGCGATGATATAGGCGAAGGTGATGCCGAAATAGACCGCCATCCTGAGCAGGATGAACGGCATCGTGCGGCCGAGAATCGACAAGGTTTTTGCGATGGAAAAGTCCCACATGGCGATTGCCCCTTCGGTTTGTGACTGCGGCCAACACTAGGCGCCGAGGGACAATGCGATGTGACCGATGTCACAAGCCGGTCAGGGGGCGACCACCAGCAGACGGTCATCCTGCGTGACGGTGACAATCCGTCCTCCGACGACTGCGATGGACCTGTCGATCGGGCCGGGCAGGGCGATGTCCGGCAGATTCGACAGCGGAAAGCGCAGGCGCATGCGGTCCTGGGACGGAAGGACGAGATCGGGATTTCCGTCGCCGTCGAAGTCCGAGACCGCGGACAGGCCGAGATCGCGCGAGCCGATGACGTGGTTCGAGACGTCGCCGGCGATATCGTTTTTCTCGGTGATCGTGTCATTCGCATAGGAGAGCGAGAACAATCGTCCGCCGATATGCGGTGTGCGCACGGCATAGATCGTGGCCGCGCCGGATCCGTCGGGAACGATGCCGGCGATATTGAGCCAGCGATTTGGACGTCCATTCTCGCTGCTTGCGCCGAGTTCGACGAGTTGGCCGTCGCGCAGCCCGTAGATAGCGACCGCCGACCCGCCGGTTTTCGAAGAGCGTATCGTGACGACCTCGTTCGAACCGTCACCGTCGAGGTCATGGATGCGTGGCGTCAGGTCCTCGAAGACCTGGCTCTCCGGCAGGTCGAACCTGATTTCCCGGCCGCTTTCGTCGATTGCGATCAGGGCGCCGCCTTCGGTCGTGTCGCCGAGAACACCATGGGCATAACGGTTGGTCGGTGCTCCATACCATGCCCTGCGGATATCGCCGTCCTGTGCCACGTCCATGCCGCCGTCGGGAAGGGCGCCTGCCGGTTTCGGCCGCCTGGCTTCGGGCGCTGCCGTTGACAGGCAAACGCCTTCGGGCCGGTCGCAGCTCACAAGGCGGAAGGTTTCCTGTCCAAGTGCGATGTAAGCGCCGTCGGCGGATTTCCGGATCGCGGTGACCGGTGCGGGAAGATCGAGCTCGAACAACTCGACCGCGTGTGCGCCCGAAGGCGCGCCGAGCGTCAGGAAAACGGCAAGAGCCGCGCCGTTACAGAATTTCAGTAGACGATATCCGGATTCCGAAGCCTTCGAGCCCCACATAGTGTCGCTCCCTGGTGGAGTAGAGTTTGATCGAGCCTATCCCGAGATCTTTCAGGATCTGCGCGCCGAGACCGATTTCCCGCCACTCGGCTTCCCGATCCTGCGCCTCCATATGCTCCTCCGGCAAGCGGCGACCCGCTGACTTGCCGACGCCGACGGAACCCTCTCGAAGATAGACCACAACGCCGCGTCCCTCGTCGGCCATTCGTTGCATCACGGCCGAGACCATCTTTTCCTTGCCGAAGACATCGTCGACGACCGATTCCAGATGCAGCCGCACCGGTATGTCCACACCGTCGCGAATGTCGCCATAGACGACGGCGAGATGATGCATCGGATCCCAGGGAAGCGTGTAGGAATACGCCTTCGCTGGCCCGACCGTGGTCTCGAGGTCGAATGTCTCGACCAGTTCGATCAGCGTTTCCTTGCGCTGGCGGTAATTGATCAGGTCCGCGACATTGATCTGCTTGAGACCGTGTTCCTGTGCGAAGGCGGTCACCTGCGGTCCGCGCATCACGGTACCGTCGTCATTGACCAGTTCGCAGATCACTCCGACCTGGGGCAAACCGGCAAGCTTGCAGAGATCGACGGCGGCCTCGGTATGACCCGACCGCATCAGGACACCGCCCTCCCGCGCCACGAGCGGGAAGATATGGCCTGGACGCACGAAATCCGGAGCGCCGGCATTCGGATTGGCGAGGTTGCGCACGGTCATGGTGCGGTCGTCGGCGGAAATTCCTGTCGTGGTGCCGTGCTTGTAATCGACGGTCACGGTGAACGCGGTGGCGTGCGGCGCGTCGTTCTCGGCCACCATCGGCGCTAGATTGAGTCGCTTGGCGTCCTCGCGGGTCATTGGCGCGCAGACGATGCCTGACGTGTGCCGAACGATGAAGGCCATCTTCTCCGGCGTCGTGTGAACCGCGGCAACGATCAGGTCGCCCTCGTTCTCGCGTCCGTCATCGTCCATGACGACGACGATTTCACCACGCTCGAAAGCGCGCAGCGCCTCGATGACCCTTGCCTGATCGTATGCCATTGAAATCCTCAAATACGGCCGGTCTGGCCCCTGTGCCGCAGATAATGATCGGCGATGGCGCAGGCAACCATTGCCTCTCCGATCGGTACCGCGCGAATGCCGACGCACGGATCGTGGCGTCCTTTTGTCACGACCTCGGTCTCCTCGCCGTCGGCCGTGATGGACCGGGTCGGCGTCAGGATGGAGGAGGTGGGTTTGACGGCGAAACGTGCGACGACGGGCTGTCCGGTTGAAATGCCTCCAAGGATGCCGCCGGCATTGTTGGAGAGAAAGGCCGGGTTGCCATATTCGTCGATACGGATTTCGTCGGCATTGTCCTCGCCGCGGATGCGCCCGGCTTCGAACCCGTTGCCGATCTCGACGCCCTTGACCGCATTGATCGACATCAGCCCGGAAGCGATATCCTGATCGAGCTTGGCGTAGATCGGCGCGCCGAGCCCCGCCGGGACACCCTCGGCCACGACTTCGACCACCGCGCCGACGGAAGAGCCGGTCTTCCGGATTTCGCCGAGATAGTCCGCGAAAGCCTCTGCCGCATCCGCATCGGGCGTGAAGAACGGATTGCGATCCACCTCTTCCCAATCCCATTTCGCGCGGTCGATTTCCTTTGTACCCATAGAGACCAGCGCCGCGCGCACCGAAAGCCCAGGCACGATCTTTCGCGCCAATGCGCCGGCGGCCACGCGCGCGGCGGTTTCGCGCGCCGAAGACCTGCCTCCGCCGCGATAATCGCGGATGCCGTATTTCTTGTCGTAGGTGAAGTCCGCATGACCCGGCCGGTAGCGCTGGGCGATGTCGGAATAATCCTTCGATCGCTGGTCGGTGTTCTCGATCATCATGCAGACGGGCGTACCCGTGGTGACAAGCGTCTCGCCGTCTTCCTGCGGCATGACCCCCGAAAGAACCCGGACCGCATCGGCTTCCCGGCGCTGTGTCGTAAATTTCGATTGGCCCGGTTTGCGTTTGTCGAGATACGCTTGGACTTCGGCCTCTGTGAACGCGATGCCGGGCGGGCAACCGTCGATCACGCAGCCCAGCGCGATACCGTGGCTTTCGCCCCAGGTGGTGACGCGGAAAAGATGGCCGAAAGTGTTATGCGACATGAGGAAATTCCGTTCGTGACGACCTTCTAGAGCAGCATTCGCGAAATGAGAAGCCGCGTCCTGTCGAGGCGGGAAACTCCCTGTACGTATGGGAACAGGTTTTGGCCGCTCGAGACCCGAGGCGCTTCAGTCCAGCCCGACCCAGACGCCGTCCTGTCCGTCGTACCGGTAGACCCGGTCCTGCGGGACGTGGCCATCGGCGAGAGTGCCATCGCCGGGACCCTCGACAAGATATCGGGTCGCGCGAATGATGCCGCCGTGACAGACGATCACGGTCTGCGTGTCCAACCCATCGAAAAAGTCGCGGACGCGGTTCACGGCCTGCGCATAGCTCTCGCCGCCGGGCGGAACATGATCCCATTTGCTGCGATCGCGGGCCGCCATCGCTTCAGGATATTCCTGCAGCAGTTCGGAATGGAGCTTGCGCTCCCATTCTCCGAAACTCACCTCCATCAATCGCTCATCGGTGCGGAATTCGTCGGGATCAAGTCCGAGTTCGGTGCGGATGATCCGTGTCGTCTCCACCGCGCGCGAAAGCGGGCTTGCGACGAAACTCCAGTCTTTCCAGTCGATCGGAAGCGAGGCGAGGTATCTGCCGTTTCCCGCCGCCTGACCCCGTCCGGTGTCATTGAGCGGTATATCCGCCTTGCCCTGGTATCGGCGTTCCCGATTCCATTCGGTCTCGCCGTGCCGGATCATGTAGAATCTCGGCAGCGTCGTGCCTGTCATCGCGAAATTGCCCCGTGAAACTGTGCCGGTCAGTCCTTGGTGATATCCGGCGCGTCGACCGCCTTCATGCCGACGACATGGTAGCCCGAATCGACATGATGCACTTCGCCCGTCACGGCGCGTGACAGGTCGCTCAGGAGATAGAGCGCGGAATCGCCCACCTCGTCGGTCGTCACCGTCTTGCGCATGGGCGAGTTGTACTCGTTCCACCTAAGGATATAGCGGAAGTCGCCGATCCCCGATGCCGCGAGCGTCTTGATCGGCCCGGCCGACAGGGCGTTGACGCGGATGCCGGACGGTCCGAGATCCGCAGCGAGATAGCGCACGCTCGCCTCGAGCCCGGCCTTCGCGACGCCCATCACGTTGTAATGCGGCATCACCTTTTCGGCACCGTAATAGGTCAGCGTCAGGATGGAGCCGCCATTGGTCATCAGCGGTTCGGCGCGTTTCGCGACGGCGGTCAGCGAATAGACGGAGATGTCCATCGTGCGCGCGAAGTTTTCGCGCGTCGTATCGACATAGCGTCCCGTCAATTCGTCCTTGTCGGAGAACGCGACCGCATGAACGACGAAATCGAGCCGACCCCAGGTCTTTTCGAGATGCGAGAACACCGCCTCGATCGTATCCGGTTCGGTCACGTCGCAGTGACCGCAGACGATTGCGTTCAGTTCACCGGCCAGCGGCTCGACGCGTTTCCGCAGTGCATCGCCCTGATAGGTGAACGCCAGTTCGGCACCCTGGTCCGCGCAGGATTTCGCAATGCCCCAGGCGATCGACTTGTTGTTTGCGAGGCCGATGATAAGGCCCCGCTTGCCCTTCATGAGGCCCGAACCTGTGGTCATGGCTGTCATCCCGAAAAGATAAAGATATTGTCTTTCTCGGGCGAGCATATCGCACAGCACATTCGGTCCATCAAGCTAGAAGGCATTGGACCCACAAGGCGGGCGTCATACCTCGGTCTTGCGGAAAAGCGCCTCCAGCGCCTCGCGTTTTTCATCCGGGAGCTGGATTTGCAGCACTGCGAGCAGGTCGCCATGGCCGGATTTCGCGCGCGGGAGCCCTTTGCCCTTGAGGCGCAGCGTCTGCCCGGAGGAGGACCAGGCCGGGACGGTCAGGGCGATTTTCTTGCCGTCGGGCATGGTCAGCGGAACCTTGCCGCCGACGATTGCGGTTTCCAGCGGCACCTCGACATCCATGATGATATTGGCGCCTTCGACCCGCGCGCCATCGGCCTGCTTGAGGCGAATCTTCGCGAGAACGTCGCCGCGATGTCCTGCCGGTCCGGCCAATCCCTGGCCTTTCAGGCGGATGACCTGGCCGTCGGTCGCACCTTGCGGAATGGAAACGGCGACCGTCCGTCCGTCAGGCAGGGTCAGTCGTGCCTTTCGTTCGCCCATAAGATCGGCGGGCGTCACGGCGAGGTCGGCTTCGATATCCTTGCCCTTGGGCGGCTGCGCTTTCGTCTGGCGTGCACCGGCGCCACCGGTCCTTCCGAAACCCGAAAACGGGCCGGACTGCCGTGCGCCACCACCAAAGGCGGATCCGAACAATTCGCTCAGAATGTCTTCTGTCGGGCCTTGGCCGCCGGAACGGAACTCGAACCCGCCGGGTCCGCCGCGCGCATCGAAGCCGTCATAGGCTGTATAGGGGTTGCCGCCGCCGAAACCCTGGAAGGTCTCGCGGCCCTCGGCGTCTATCTCGCCGCGGTCGAACTGCTTGCGTTTGGCTTCGTCGCCGAGAATCTCATAGGCGCGCGAAGCCTCCGTGAAGCGCTCCTGCGCTTTCGGATCGTCCTTGTTTGCGTCCGGGTGATACTTCTTGGCGAGCTTGCGGTACGCAGATTTTATTTCGGATGCGCTGGCCGTCTTTGCGACGCCGAGCACAGCATACGGGTCTCTCATGGCACTCTTGCGCTGTTTCAACTGTAGTTGTGCAGCATATGGCGATTAAATATGGGAAATTCCAGATGTTTGCCTGGAAATCGCGACGGATCAGACATCGCCACGCGATCCCGCCGGGGCGAGAATCCGCGTCCACCAGCCGGTGCGGCGATCGAGGCAAAGGTCACCCTCATAGAGCGTCACGCCGTCATAGGATTGCCGCGTCGCGTTGAAGCTGCGGCAGGTCTGGCCGGCGACCTTGCGCTGCCGAATGTCGGTGATTTCGCCCTTGGAACCGGTCGACTGGTTGGCCCAGGCCAAAGGCCCGCCGTCGCGGGTTTTCAGATCCGCCGACGTCACCGCGTTCCGGATCGTGTCTTCGTCCAGCAGCCTGTCGCGTTCCACGCCTTCCAGGTCGGTGGCTTTCTTGAAGGGATCGGCTGTAACGGCAACCGAATCGTCAACGATGGCGATCGCGCCAACGGTGGCTTCGTCCAGTCCCTTGCCGGTCATGCTGCAGCCGGTCAGCGCCAAGGCGGTCAAACCCATCGCCAGAAACCGGGCACCGGATACAATACGGGCGTCAAGCGCTTGCGCGAAAGCTCCGTTTGTGTGCAACACATGACGCATCAATCAATCACTCATCTGCGGTAAATGCCGCATGTTCCGGGAGAGATTATGGCGCCCGTAGAGTTAACAAATCCTGACTTCACCACCCGCGAGGACCCGTTCGCCCTGTTTGGCGACTGGCTGGAAGAAGCGAAGAAATCCGAAATCAACGACCCCAATGCGACATCGCTTGCAACCGTCGATTCCGACGGCTTGCCGAATGTGCGCATGGTCCTTTTGAAGGACTATGACGAGGACGGTTTCGTCTTCTACACCAACTTCGAAAGCCAGAAGGGCGAGGAAATCCTCGCCACGAAGAAGGCGGCGATGTGTTTTCACTGGAAGTCGCTGCGCCGCCAGGTGCGGCTGCGCGGGGCCGTCACGGTCGTCGACGATGCCGAGGCGGACGCCTATTTCGCGTCGCGTGCGCGTGGCAGTCGCATCGGAGCATGGGCGTCGAAGCAGTCCCGTCCGCTCGAAAGCCGCTTCGCACTCGAAAAGGAAGTCGCGAAATTCACGGCCAAATACGCCGTCGGCGAGATTCCGCGCCCGCCCCACTGGTCGGGCTTTCGCATCGCGCCCGTCTATATCGAATTCTGGAAGGACGGCGCGTTTCGGCTGCATGACCGGGTGATTTTCCGACGCGAAACGGAAACCGCACCGTGGACCCGAACCCGGTTTTACCCCTGAGCAGCACGATGGCCGTGGCAACCGCGACCGACGGGTTCGTCGTGTCAGTCCCGATCCCGTTCACCTGGCAAGGAGTTCGTCCACGAAAGCCGGCACGATCCCGGTTGCCGGTCCGTGGCGGAAGTCGTCGAAGAGACGGGTGCCTTCGGAGGGTTGCAGATTGAGCTCCAGCGTTTCGGCGCCGGCATTGGCAGCGATCTCGACGAAGCCCGCGGCGGGGTATACCGCGCCGCTCGTCCCTATGGCGACGAACATGTCGCACGTGTCGAGCGCACCGAGGATCTCGTCCATCCGGTAGGGCATTTCGCCGAACCAGACGATGTCCGGGCGCATGCGACCGGCCGAACCGCAATGCGGGCACTCGGTCCCGGTCGACAGGTCTTCATCCCAGCCCATTCTCGTGTCGCAGCTGCGGCACCATGCCTGTCGAAGCTGTCCGTGCATATGCACGACATCGCGGGATCCGCCGCGTTCATGCAGGTCGTCGACATTCTGCGTCACCAGCATGAAATCGTTGCCCAGCTTCCGTTCCAGTTGCGCCAGCGCCCGATGCGCGTCATTCGGTTCGACCTCGCGCAACTGGGTCCTGCGGGCATTGTAGAAACCGTGCACCAGCGCCGGATCGGCGGCGAATGCCTCCGGCGTCGCCAGTTTCATCGGATCCATTTTCATCCAGACGCCGTCCGGATCGCGGAAGGTGGACACCCCGCTCTCAGCGGATATGCCTGCACCGGTGAGGACCACGAGTTTCATGTGCGCCTTTTCTTGCGGGGCCGTCTCCGTTCAGCTTTTCAGCCGATAACCTGTCCGGAAGATCCACCAGACGGCCGACATGCATATGACAAGGAAGAGGCCGATCATCGCAAGGCTGATGCCGACGGATACATCGGAAATCTCGTAGAAACTCCACCGGAAACCGCTGATCAGGTAGAGCACCGGATTGAACAGCGTCACCTTCTGCCAGAACTCCGGCAGCATCGAAATCGAGTAGAAGCTGCCGCCGAGGAAGACCAGCGGCGTGATGACGAGAAGCGGTACGATCTGCAGTTTCTCGAAACTGTCCGCCCATATGCCGATGATGAAGCCGAGCAGCGAGAAGGTGATCGCGGTGAGCAGCAGGAAGGCCGCCATCGCGAAGGGGTGGGCGATATGCAGGTCTACGAACAGGCTGGCCGTGGCGAGAATGATAAGGCCGAGGATCGTCGCCTTGGTCGCCGCCGCGCCGACATAACCCAGCACGATCTCGAAATAGGAGATGGGCGCCGACAATATCTCGTAGATCGTGCCGACGAACTTCGGAAAATAGATCCCGAACGCGGCATTCGTCACGCTCTGGGTCAACAGGTTCAGCATGATGACGCCGGGAACGAGGAACGCGCCATAGGAAACGCCTTCCACCTCCGTGATGCGGGACCCGATGGCGGCGCCGAAGACGACGAAGTAGAGGGATGTCGACACGACCGGAGAGACGACGCTCTGGAAGAGCGTGCGGAACCAGCGCGCCATTTCGTATCGATAGATGGCCCAGACAGCGAGCAGGTTCATGCGTTTTCCTCCACCAGAGAGACGAAGATGTCTTCGAGCGAACTCTTGCGTGTATCGACGTCGGAGAAGCGGATGCCTTCATCCGCCAGCGTCGTCAGCAGGCGGGTTATGCCAGTGCGTTCGCTGGTAGTCATGAAGGAGTAGGTCAGCTGGCGTCCGTCCTCGGAAAGCGCGAGATTGTAGTCCGAGACGCTTTCGGGGATCGCGTCGATCGGTTTCGCCAAGGTCAGCGTTATGTCCTTCTGGCCGAGCTTGCGCATCAATTCGGCCTTGTCCTCGACCACGATGATCTCGCCATTGCGGATCACCGCGATGCGGTCGGCCATTTCCTCGGCCTCCTCGATGTAGTGGGTCGTCAGGATGATGGTGACGCCACTTTCGCGCAGCTTGCGGACCGTGTTCCACATGTCCTTGCGAAGGCTGACATCGACACCGGCGGAGGGTTCGTCGAGAAACAGGATGTCGGGTTCGTGAGACAGGGCCTTGGCGATCAGCAGGCGGCGTTTCATTCCGCCGGACAGGGTACCGACCTTCTCGTCGCGCTTTTCCCAGAGCGACAGTTCCTTCAGCACCCATTCGATGTGCTCGGGTTTGGGCCGCTTGCCGAAGAGACCGCGCGAATAGGTGACGGTGGCATGGACCGTCTCGAACTGGTCGGTCGTCAGTTCCTGCGGCACAAGCCCGATGCGCGCTCGGGTCTTGCGATAGTCTTTGACGGTATCGTCTCCATCGACCGTCACTGTGCCCGAGGTCGCGCGGGCAATGCCGCAGATGATTGAGATCATGGTCGTCTTGCCGGCGCCGTTCGGCCCGAGCAGGGCTATGATTTCGCCCTTTTCGATGGTCATCGAGACACCCTTGAGCGCCTGGAAGCCGCCGTCATAGGTCTTGGTGAGTCGGTCTATGGAAATAAGAGGCGCCATGAAGAGCTCGGCCGGTCTATGGAGGGAACGCGTTAGATAGGCGTCAGGACAATCGATTTAAACACCCGGCTACGGATTGGATTAGCCTCTCCTGACAATTGCAACGCCGGTCATAAATCTCCAAATAGCGGTTTCGAAGCGTATTCGGGTGTTCCATGGATTTCGACAACTACTACCGGCGACTTGGCATCGAGAAACCGGCGCCCGACGCGAAGGGGCTTCGCGTGCTGCAATCGGCGCAGATGAATGCCGTCACGTTCGAGAATATCGATCCGTTGCTCGGCATCGTCCCCGATGTATTGATATCGGGCATTTTCGAAAAAGTCGTCGAACACCGGCGGGGCGGGTATTGTTTCGAGGTGAACACGCTTTTCGGCGCGGCGCTTGGCGATGTCGGATTCGTTGCGCGGCGTGTCATGGCGCGCGTGAGGAACGGCGCGGCGCAGGGCGCCAATCGCAGTCATCTTGCCTGGCTTGTCAGCATCGATGGCGAGGAATGGCTGGCCGATACCGGATTTGGCGGGGCCGGAGCATCCGTTCCGCTGCGAACCGGTACCCTCGAGACCCAGTCTGCCCCGTCCGGCGACTACCGGTTGCGCGAGGACGAAGACGCGGGTGAACTGGTTCTGGAGCGCCTGACGCCGGAAGGCTGGTTTTCGCTCTACGGTTTTGACCGCGCCTCGGTGCGCGATGCGGATATCGAGGCGGCGAATTTCGTTACCGCGCGATGGGAGAAGGCCCCGTTTCCATCCAACCTCATGCTCAGCCGCCACCGCCCGGATGGCCGCGTCAGCCTGTTGAACACGGCGTTGCGTATCGAGAACCGCGAAGGCGTGGCGAAGCGCGCTGTCGGTTCACTCGACGACCTGCACGACGTTATGACCGAAGAATTCGCCTTGCCCGTCGATCGTTCGCTCACCGAACAGATCTGGCGGCGTCTCGAAACACTGGGCCGTGTGGAACGGCTCGCCGTTTGAACCATTGGAGCGGATGATGATTCCGATTTCCGTCCTCGATCTTTCACCGATTCCGGAAGGCCATAGCGCCGCCGATGCGCTCGACAATACGCTTGATCTCGCGCGGCATGCGGAGGAGTGGGGCTACAACCGCTTCTGGCTGGCCGAACACCACAATTCGCCCGGAATCGCGAGTGCAGCCACATCCGTTCTGATTGGCCATGTCGCCAATGGGACGAAGACGATCCGTGTCGGCGCGGGTGGCGTCATGCTGCCGAACCATGCGCCGTTGGTCATAGCCGAGCAGTTCGGCACGCTCGCAACGCTCTATCCGGATCGCATCGACCTGGGATTGGGGCGCGCGCCGGGAACCGATATGGCGACCGCCCGGGCCTTGCGCCGCGGTCTCGATCAGGCGGATGGCTTTCCCAACGATGTCGTCGAACTGATGGGCTATTTCGAGGACGAACCGCCCGGCGGTGGCCGTGTTCGCGCCATCCCAGGCGCAGGCACGCATGTACCGGTCTGGATTCTTGGATCGAGCCTTTACGGGGCGCAACTCGCCGCGCATCTCGGGCTCCCCTATGCCTTCGCATCGCATTTTGCACCGGCGGCACTGGAACAGGCGGTCGAGGTCTACCGCCGGACTTTCCGGCCGTCGCAATATCTCGACCGTCCGCATTTCATGCTTGCGGTCAATGTCTTCGCGGCGCCGACGGACGAAGAAGGGGCATTCCTGCGCACATCCATGCAGCTGGCCTTTGCGCGGTTGCGAACCGGCATGCCCGGCCCGCTGCCGCGCCCGGTCGACAATCTGGACGAACTTCTCACCGTGCAATTGCGCGAGATGGTGGACGAGGCCCTCTCCGTCACGGCCGTTGGCTCGCCGGAGACGGTTCGCAAGGCGCTGCTCGGCTTCGTTGAACGTTACGAACCGGAGGAACTGATCCTGACCGGACAGATTCACGACCATCGGGCACGGCTGAGATCGTTCGAGATCGCGGCGCAAGTCATGGCGTCGCTTCCGGCGGATGCTTGATCCGGGACAATTCCCATGCGCGTGCGTCGATGCTACTGATTTTCTGCAACCACTGACCAAGGCGAGTGAAAATGGCGTTCGAAGGACTGATCACACGGCTCAACATGCTGTTCAACGACATGGAGAACCAGCCGGAGGACGATCATGAATTGCTGGAGCAGATCCATCTTGAATTGATGCAGATGAAGGCCACCGGTCAGCCGATGCCGCAGGATCTGGTGGACTTCGAGGAGCGCCTGAACGCCGAATTCCAGAAGCGTGGGCGCACGCCGCCAACATCCGGCGCCTGAGGACGGGGCAGGGAGAGGAATCGATGGCGCAAGGATTCACGGAACCCGGCGACACTGAAGCCTTCCGCGAATTGCAGAAACGCCTTGCCCGCATCTACGAGCGTGTTTTTCCCGACCACCTTCTTCCGCGCACGGTCCTGATCGTACCGAGCCTGTCGCTCGACAACGAGGTTCTGGCCCGCATTGCGGGCGTTCCGCATTACGAGGAACGCCTGCTGTGCCTCCTGTTCCTGTTGCGCATGCCCGAGACGCGAGTCGTCTATGTCACGAGCGCACCGATCGCCGAGGCGACGATCGACTACTATCTCCACCTTCTTGAAGGCGTCCCGCACCGGCATGCGCGCGAGAGGCTTACGCTTCTCAACTGCCAGGATACGTCCGACAGGTCGCTGACGGAGAAGATCCTCGAACGGCCGCGCCTCATGAAGCGCATTCGCGCGTCGCTCGGCGACAGTTCGCTCGCCCACATGGCCTGCTATACCGTCTCAGATATCGAACGGCGGCTCGCTCTCGAACTCGATATCCCGATCTATGGCTGCGATCCGGAACTGCTGCCGCTTGGTTCGAAGAGCGGGGGGCGCAAGCTCTTTCGTGAAGCCGGCGTGCTGATGCCGGACGGTTTCGAGGACCTGGACAGCGAGAAGGATATCGTATCCTCGCTTGCGGAACTGAA
The DNA here is from genome assembly GCF_965227485.1 of Oricola indica. NCBI lineage: Bacteria > Pseudomonadati > Pseudomonadota > Alphaproteobacteria > Hyphomicrobiales > Ahrensiaceae > Oricola > Oricola indica. The sequence goes on along the minus strand of NZ_OZ245747.1, from coordinate 3,955,524 downwards.
ACGGCGCAATCCGCAATTGCGGCGCGCCGTCGTGAAGTTCAATGAGGGTTTTTCCGGGGAAGGCAATGCCACGTTCCGCTTCGACGGTTGTCCCGAGAGCGGCACCGAGGAGTGGATCGCCGCGCATCTGCCGCAAATGGAGTTCGGCGCTCATGATGTGGACTGGGATGTGTATCGCAGCAAGTTCCACGAGATGGGGGGCATCGTCGAGGCTTTCGTGGAGGGAAAGGACAAGCGCTCGCCATCGGCGCAGTTCCGTATCGATCCCGCCGGCGCGGTGGAGGCGATCTCGACGCATGACCAGGTTCTCGGCGGGCTGACCGACCAGGAATTTCTGGGCGCGCTGTTTCCGGCCGACGAGTCCTATCGTCTCGAGGTGCAGGCCGAAGGATTGAAAGCTGCGAAAGCCTTGTCGAGACAGGGTGTGCTCGGTCGCTTCGCCGTCGATTTCATTTCCGTGCGCGAGGGGGATGGCTGGAAGCACTATGCGATCGAGATCAACCTGCGCAAGGGCGGCACGACGCATCCCTTCATCATGCTGCAATATCTGACCGATGGTGCTTACGATTCCGCGACGGGTCTCTTCAATACGCCGCAGGGCGAGCCGCGCTACTACTATGCGACCGACAATCTGGAATCGGATTGCTACCGGGGGCTTCTGCCCGAGGACCTGATCGATATCGCCGTTCGAAACGGCATACATTTCCACGGCGCGACCCAGACCGGTGTGGTCTTTCACCTGATCGGCGCGCTTTCGCAGTTCGGCAAGCTCGGGGCGGTCTGCGTCGGCCGCAGCAGGAAGGACGCCGAGGAACTTTATCAGGCAATGGTCGCCATTCTCGACCGTGAATGCGGTGCCGCGTAAATGAAAAAGGCCGCGGGATCACCGCGGCCTTCGTCGATCCTTATCGGGGTTCGCTTCGAAGCCCCTGGAATATCGCCCAACACATCGCCAGCAGCACCAGCGTGAAGGGCAGGCCGGTCGAAATGACCATCGCCTGTAGCGCCGTCAATCCTCCGCCGAGCAGCAGCACGATGGCCACCAAGCCCTCGAAGCTCGCCCAGAACACGCGCTGCGGGACCGGTGCATCCACCTTGCCTCCGGCCGTGATCGTATCGATCACCAGCGAACCGGAGTCCGACGAGGTGACGAAGAAGACGATCACCAGCACAACGCCGATGAAGGAGGTGAGCCCGGCAAGCGGCAGGCCTTCCAGCATGGCGAAGAGCGACAGTTCCGGCGAGTAGCTGTCGATCACATTGGCTTTCACCGCGCTCGTCTCCGGGCTTGTCAGGACCTGGTCGATCGCGGTGCCGCCGAAGACGGCCATCCACATGACGCAGACCAGTGACGGGATCAGCAACACGCAGATGATGAACTCCCGGACGGTGCGGCCGCGCGACACGCGGGCGATGAACATGCCGACGAAGGGCGACCACGAAATCCACCATGCCCAGTAGAAGGACGTCCAGCCCTGCATGTAGCCGGTATCCTCGCGGCCGAACGGGTTCGACAGGGCAGGCAGGTCGACGATGTATGCGACGAGGCCTTTGCCGAAATCCGAGACGATCGTGGCGGTCGGGCCGACCAGGAACACGAAGATCAACAGCAGTGCGGCGATCGCCATGTTGATCTCGCTGAGCACCTTGACGCCGCCGTCGAGGCCGCGGACCACCGAAACCAGAGCGATCGACGTAATGCCGATGATCAGGATGACCTGCACGGTCAGGTTGTTCGGAATGCCAAACACATGCTCCAGACCGGCATTGGCCTGTTGCGCGCCGATCCCGAGCGATGTGGTGAGACCAAACAGGGTCGCAAAGACGGCCAGGATATCGATGATGTGGCCCCACCAGCCCCAGACGCGCTCCCCGAGGATCGGGTAGAAGGCAGAGCGCACGGAAAGCGGAAGGCCCTTGTTGTAGCTGAACAGTGCGAGCGCCAGCGCCAGAACGGCATAGATCGCCCATGGGTGCAGGCCCCAGTGATAGATCGTCGCCGCGAGGCCCATCTGCCGCGCCGCCTCGACATTCTCCGGAATGAGGACACCGTCCGCATCGAAGGGCGAGGGGGTGCCGAGCGGCTGGCTGATCGCCATGTGGTAGACCGGCTCGAGCACGCCGAAGAACATCAGCCCGATACCCATCCCGGCCGCGAACAGCATCGCGAACCAGCCGATATAGCTATAGTCGGGCGTCGCCTCCTTGCCGCCAAGCCGGATCGAGCCGTAGGGCGTGAAGATCAGCGCCACCGTGAAGATCACGAAAATGTTGCCGGCCAGAAGGAACACCCAGTCGAATGTGCTCGTCAGTGCCGGACGCAGCCAGCCAAAGAAATCCGCGGCCTGCTGTGGAAAGATCAGCGCCACGACGACGAACAGGACGATTACGCCGGCCGAAACCGCGAAGACGGGGTTGTGGATATCGAGGCCGAACGGCCCGATCTGTGCTTCGATGTTGTCCTGACCGATTTCGTAATCGGTTTCGATCAGGCCCGCGTCACCCTCGGGTTCCGGAATGCCGGTGGAAGTGTCGCTCATGGGATTTCCTCCCGTTTATGATTTGAGTGTTGTTGAAATTCGCCGGATCAGCTCGGGCGAACGAGGAAAACCGATGCGTCGGTATGCGTTGCCAGGCGGCCGCCATTCGAAGGCCAGACGTGATCGGCGACATTCGGGATATGCGTCGCCATGACCACGAGATCGCTTTTTGTTTCGTGAACGGCCTTGACCAGCGCGTCGTCAAGCTCGGCGGCCGGGTCGTGACTGACCACGGTTTTGCCGTGGGTCTCGATGCCATGCCGTTCGGCCTGCTCCTTCGCGAATGCCAGGAGCTTTTGCTCGTACTCCGCCGGATTGTGGGCCATCGGGCCGGGCGTCGACGCCGTGACGCCGACATAGGTCACCGGAACCTTGTAGAGTGAAGAAAGATTAGCCGCCGTGTCGAGCGCCTGCGCCAGCTTGTCGGCGTGCGCGAGGTCCACGGGCACCATGATTTTGTGATACATTGGCTCTCCCCGTCATATGTGAGGCATCGCTTATGCTTTGCCGATATTGTGTTTTTTGCATCAGGCTGGCGGGTATGGCAGCCAGCTGCTGTTCCGCAAGCGGAGATTGACGTTCCGATTACGACGCGAGGCTAACGCGGCATCCATCGCGCTGTAAACCGTCCGGCCGGAAGTTCCCCGGATTGTGCGAGGAACTGTCCGCAAGCACGCTCCACCATTGCGGCTCAGCCCTGTCTGAATGCCATTTCGTGCCGCTCGGAAATTGTGGCGTCATGCAGCTACGGCTGCTCCGAAAGAGGCTGTGGCGGCGGCACGAAGCCCTGAGCCCCGTGCGTTTATTGACAGCCTCGGGCCAGTTGGTATGGGTGCGACGAGTCCATGGAAGGAGCTGGATGCACAGAGGCTTGGATTGAACCGCATGGAGCGGAATCGCTCGGCACCGCGTGTGCCGATCCAATTGTGCATGAATTCTATGGAGTTCTCATGGAGAACCAGGACGTAATAATCCGGCCGTTTGACGCGGCAGCGGACACCGAAAAACTGTCAGGCATCTGGCTCGACGCATCTCTGAGGGCGCATCCGTTTATCGGTCGGCCAAGGCTTCTGGAGCAGCGGCCGTTGATCGAGGACGAGTACCTCCCGAAATCAGAGACCTGGGTCGCCTGTCATGCGGGCGAGCCGGTGGGTTTCATCAGCCTGCTGGGCAGTTTCATCGGCGCGATTTTCATAGAACCGAACTGGCAGGGCCAAGGCGTTGGCCGCAAGCTGATTGCCCATGCTCTTGAACGCAAGGGCGAGCTGTCGCTCGAAGTCTACACCCGGAACGAACAGGCCGTTCGCTTCTATGCCGCTCTCGGATTCGAGGAGGTTTCCCGGCGCGATGTGGATGATTTTGGCTACCCCTTCGAGAATGCAGTTCTGATGCTCAAGGGTTGAGCGCATGACCGGGCAGGGCGTTCTGCCCGGTCATTTCACGCGAGCGAATCTGCCTCAGCGAATCACCCATCGGGTTCGAACGACAGCTGAAGGTGAGCATCGAGGGCGTCTGTCAAACTCGGTGCTATTCAATGTGGGGTGTCTGCGGCCGATCATCGATGACCGATTGTGATGGGTGAATCCAAGCACCGGGTTCCATCGCGACGTTCCGCGAATGCTGCACATAGAGCAGAGATGATCGGCCAAGTGATGGAAAACGCTGGTACTCCCAAGGGGAATCGAACCCCTGTTTCCGCCGTGAGAGGGCGGCGTCCTAACCGCTAGACGATGGGAGCGTGCGCGGAAGAGGCGCATATAGCCACAAGCGCGAGCGAGGTCAATCCCGCTTGGCCGGCCGCGTCAGATATCTTCGACGAACGCCTTCAGCATGTCGCGTACCGGATCGATCGCACGGACCATGTCCTCGTCGCCCGAACAAGGAAATTTCCGGGCAGCCTTGCGCCGAAAGCCTCCTTCGTTTGCTTGACGACAACACCGCGATCGGCTGCTTATTGTTTCCCGGAAACGGACCGAAATCGGAGGTCGTCCAATGAAGCCGGCAGACTTGGCGGGTATCGCGATCCATTCGGAATCGCTCGATGAGATCCGCGCTGCACTCGACGCAAGTCTTGGCGCAGCCGAAGCATGGCGCGGAGAAATCGCGGATGACGACGAAATCGCCTTCCTGATAAGCGAATGCGCCCATGCCGTAGGCCATGTCGCGCGGAGTTTCGCGGTACTCGACGTCTCGGCTTTGCGCCGGGTTGTCGCTCTCGGCACGACGCATGAAAGCAACACCACTGTCTTGGGCGGGATCCAGGACATGTGGGACGAAATAGGCCACTTCCTGCCGGAAGCAGTCCGCCCGCCCGCAACGACAGACGATTAAGGAGAGAGCTTAGCGTTCGGTGCCGCCGACCGTCATCTGATCCATGCGCAAGTGCGGCTGGCCGACGCCGACGGGCACGCCCTGTCCGGCCTTTCCACACATGCCGATACCGGTATCGAGTGCCATGTCGTTTCCGACCATGGAGACGCGGTGCATGGCGTCCGGGCCGTTTCCGATCAGCATCGCGCCCTTGACCGGATACGTCACCTTGCCGTTCTCGATCATGTAGGCCTCGGTGCAGCCGAAGACGAACTTGCCGGAGGTGATGTCGACCTGGCCGCCGCCGAACGAGACCGCGTAAATGCCCTTGTCGACCGAAGCGATGATTTCCTCCGGGCTCTTGTCGCCGCCGAGCATGTAGGTGTTGGTCATGCGCGGCATCGGCACGTGAGCATAGGATTCGCGGCGTCCGTTGCCGGTCGGCTTGACGCCCATCAGGCGCGCGTTTTGCCGGTCCTGCATGTAGCCGACGAGTTTGCCGTCCTCGATCAGTACGTTGTAGCCAGACGGTGTACCCTCGTCGTCGATGGAAAGAGAGCCGCGCCGGTTTTCGATCGTACCGTCATCGACGACTGTGACGCCCTTCGCCGCGACCTGTTCGCCCATCAATCCGGCGAATGCGGAGGTGCCCTTGCGGTTGAAATCGCCCTCTAGCCCGTGGCCGACGGCCTCGTGCAACATCACGCCCGGCCAGCCAGCGCCAAGCACGATGTCGAATGTGCCGGCCGGGGCGGGTTTCGCGTCGAGATTGACCAATGCCTGCCGCAACGCCTGATCCGCGCCGTGCTTCCAGGTGTCGGTGGCGATGAATTCGCCGAATTCCTGTCGGCCGCCCATGCCATGCGAGCCGCTCTCCTGCCGGTCGCCGTCACCGACGATGACCGAGATGTTGATGCGGGTCAGCGGCCGCACGTCCTTGGCGAAATGGCCGTCGGCGCGCAGGATTTCCACCACCTGCCATGACGCGGCCAGCGACGCGCTGACCTGGCGAACACGCGGATCTTTTGCCCTCAGATAGGCATCGATCTCGGTCAGCAGCTTGACCTTCGCCTCGAAGGAAGGCTCGCCGATCGGGTTGGCGTCGCCGTAGAGCTTGTGGTTCGTGCCCTGGGGTGCGTCGGAGTATTTGCCCGAATAGCCGGTGGTCACCGCGCCAACCGCGTCCGCCGCCCGTTTCAGCGCCGCGAGCGAAAGTTCGCCGGACTCGGCATAACCAACGGCATCGCCGGCGACCGAGCGCAGGCCGAAGCCGCGTCCTGTATTGAAAGACCCGGTCTTCAAACGTCCGTTGTCGAACATCAGCTGTTCGGATTCGCGGTGCTCGACGAACAGCTCGCCGTCGTCGGCTTTTTCCAGCGCATCGGCGACGACGCCTTGCAGCGTCTCCTTCGGCACATCGAAGGCGTTGATCAGGTCGGGAATGGAATCGGCGGGCATGGACAGTCCTTTCGTCTCACGACTCATTTAGGCGTCGTGAGGCGAGGGGACAACCGTTGGCGCCCGGGATCAGGGCAGCGCCCGGTATCCGTCGGTAAAGCCGGTGAGATCGACGGGGATGCCGATGCCTTCCTCGGGTGTCTGGAAGACGTAGAATGTGGCGCTATTGCCTTCCGACAACGCCTTGATCAGCGTGTCTTCGAGGATCACCTCGGCATAGCAGCCATCGGTGAAGCAGCGAACGAAATATGCGCGGCCGATATCATTGCCGTCGATATTGAGGCCAAGCCCGTTCGGCAGAAGAACGCCGAGCGGAGCGAGAACGCGCAGGATCCGGGCCTTCTTGTCGGCGGTCTTAAGGACCACCACGGACAAGCCGAATTCCTCGCGGTCGGCAGCCACGACATTCTGCATGAGCACACATTGCTCGTTCGTTGCACCTGGCGGCAGGTCGCAGACGATTGACCAAGCGCCATGCGTGGCGCGCACGTTGGAGGGCTGGATCGAACCTCCCGCGCCGACCTGCGCGACTTTCACACCGTCAACGGGTTCCGGATCCGGCTTGCGGATCTGCAGCGGCGCGCCCGTGCCGAGATCGATCGGACCGACCGACGCGACTTCCCGGGCCGTCCGCATATAACCGGCGTCCATGCCCCCATCGGTCGAGGCTGTTTGGCTGTCGGCCGGTTGTGTCAGGTGGTCATGGGCAAGAAAGCCGGCGGCCCCGAGCATGAGCGCAAAGCCTGCCGCGATCACGCGCAGCTTTCCGTGGCCGGTTTTGTGCCCGCGCTGAAATCGGTCGTTTGTGTGCTGCATCGTTTTATCAGTCATGTCGGCGGCCATCAGAGTTTCCCGTCCGGTGTCGATCGTCTATCGGCAAGGCTGTGTTTCACCTGATTCGGCGAAAATCACCTCGGCTGGTCGATTCGGTCCGCTCTTTTATCGCAGGCCGCAGTGAAAGGGAACGAGCCCCGGGAGCGGGAATTCGAACCCTCACATTCGCATATCCCGACCCTTGGGAGAGCTTCACACATGCTTTCTGGTCGAAATCATGGCATGCGCGTTTTTTTGTCGCGGTGACGACTTGGCAAACAGGTCAATATCGCCAATAAGCCCCCGTGTTGCGGCCCTTCGACGCGCAAAATGACGCACGGTTTCGACTTGTGTTTCAGTTGCGCGTAAAAGCGGTCTGTGATTGATACAGGTCAAAGACGGGCTCTTTTCCGTCCGGCGCAGCCGAGGCAACGGCCGCGCGATGATTGGGAGTTAACAACGTGCTGAATAAACCGGCCTGGCTTGCAGGCATCGTTTCCATCGCGACCGCGTTGTCGTCGGGCGCTGCCTTCGCCGCTCAACCGACCCCGTGGCAGACGGACTTGCAGCCGGCAGCGACCGGCATCATGCACGAGATTCGCTGGTTCGAGGAATACACGCTGTGGTTCCTCATTCCGATCGTGCTGTTGGTTCTGGCGCTGCTGGTTTACGTCATCATGCGTTATAACAAACGCAGCAATCCGACGCCGTCGCGTACCAGCCACAACACGATGATCGAGATCATCTGGACGGTCGGTCCGGTGCTGATCCTTCTGTTCTTCGCGGTGCCGTCCTTCCAGTTGCTCACCGCGCAGTACACGCCCGAAGGTGAACCCGAACTCACCATCAAGGCGACCGGTTACCAGTGGTACTGGGGCTACGAATATCAGGGCGATGAGGGCGAGGATGTCTCCTTCGATGCGCTTCTGCTGCGCGAAGAAGATCGCGCCGATTATGGCAAGGAAGACAAGGCGGTGTATCCTCGCCTTCTCGCTGTCGACAACGAGATCGTCGTGCCTGTGGACACGACCGTACGCCTGCTCGTCACAGCCGGTGATGTGCTCCATTCCTGGGCGATGCCTGCCTTCGGCGTGAAGATGGACGCCGTGCCGGGTCGCCTCAACGAGACGTGGTTCCGTGTCGAGGAAGAGGGCATTTATTACGGTCAGTGCTCGGAGCTTTGCGGCAAGGATCACGCATTCATGCCGATCGCCGTACGTGCCGTTTCGCGCGAGCAGTATGATGGCTGGCTCGCCGCCGCACGCGACGACGTCGGTGCCGCGAACAGAGATTTGATGGCTGCCATCGACGCGCAGCGCCAACTGGCTTCCGCTGAATAAGCGGCTGGCCGGAGTATTTTTCGAGGAGCATGCAAGACATGGCTGGATCAATCGCCCATGACGCCCATGCCGACCACAAGCCCCAGGGTTTCGTGCGTCGCTGGATGTTTTCGACCAACCACAAGGATATCGGAACGCTGTACCTGATCTTCGCGATCACGGCCGGCGTCATCGGTGGCTTCCTGTCCGTTATGATGCGGTGGGAGCTTGCCGAGCCGGGCATTCAGATTTTCCACGGGCTGGCTTCGATGGTCTACGGGGTCGAGGGCGACAGCGCCCTGGATGCCGGCAAGCACATGTATAACGTGTTCACGACCGGCCACGGCCTCATCATGATCTTCTTCATGGTCATGCCGGCGCTGATCGGCGGTTTCGCCAACTGGATGGTGCCGATCATGATCGGCGCGCCGGACATGGCGTTCCCGCGCATGAACAACATCTCCTTCTGGCTGCTGCCGCCGGCCTTCATCCTGCTGCTGATTTCCATCTTCATGCCGTCCGCTCCTGGCGCGCATGGTGTGGGCGGCGGCTGGACGATCTATCCGCCGCTATCGACATCCGGCCAGCCGGGACCGGCGATGGATTTCGCGATCCTGTCGCTGCACATTGCCGGCGCGTCCTCGATCCTTGGCGCGATCAACTTCATCACCACCATCTTCAACATGCGCGCGCCGGGCATGACCCTGCACAAGATGCCGCTGTTCGCATGGTCGGTGCTGATCACGGCCTTCCTGCTGCTGCTGTCGCTGCCGGTTCTGGCGGGTGGCATCACCATGCTGCTGACCGACCGCAATTTCGGCACGGCCTTCTTCGCGCCCGAAGGCGGCGGTGACCCGATCCTGTTCCAGCACCTGTTCTGGTTCTTCGGTCACCCGGAAGTCTACATCCTGATCCTGCCGGGCTTCGGCATCATCAGCCACATCGTCTCGACCTTCTCGAAGAAGCCGGTCTTCGGCTATCTCGGCATGGCCTACGCCATGGTCGCCATCGGTGTGGTCGGCTTCATCGTGTGGGCGCACCACATGTACACGACCGGACTGTCGCTCGACACGCAGCGCTACTTCGTGTTCGCGACGATGGTCATCGCGGTGCCGACCGGGGTGAAGATCTTCTCGTGGATTGCCACCATGTGGGGCGGATCGATCGAGATGAGGACCCCGATGCTGTGGGCGATCGGCTTCATCTTCCTGTTCACCGTCGGCGGTGTGACCGGCGTTCAGCTCGCCAATGCCGGTCTCGACCGGGCTCTGCATGACACCTACTACGTCGTGGCGCACTTCCACTACGTGCTGTCGCTGGGTGCGGTCTTCGCGATCTTCGCGGCCTGGTACTACTGGTTCCCGAAGATGTTCGGCTACATGTACTCGCCGTTCATCGCGCGGACCCATTTCTGGGTGACCTTCATCGGCGTGAACCTGATCTTCTTCCCGCAGCACTTCCTCGGTCTGGCCGGCATGCCGCGCCGCTACATCGACTATCCGGATGCGTTTGCGGGCTGGAACCAGATTTCCTCCTACGGGTCTTACCTGTCGGCGATCGGCGTCCTGATCTTCCTCTATGGTGTCTGGGAAGCCTTCGCCAAGAAGCGCGAGGCGGGCGACAATCCGTGGGGCGAGGGTGCGACGACGCTGGAATGGCAGCTTTCCTCGCCGCCCCCGTACCACCAGTGGGAGCAGCTGCCGCGCATCAAGTAAGGCCGGCGGCAAGAAACGAGAAACTGGTTGCCCGGCGCATTGCTCCGGGCAACTGCACAAAAAGGTCTCCTGTGGCCGACAAGTAGGGTGAAAAGCCCGACGGGACCGGACTGGACAGAATGGCGTTAGTCGAAAACATCCATAGCAACGAGGCGCGCATCTCCGAGGCGATGCCCGGAGACTACTTCGCGCTGCTCAAGCCGCGCGTGATGTCGCTGGTCGTGTTCACGGCCTTTGTCGGCATGATGCTCGCTCCCGGCTCGATCAATCCGTTGATCGCGTTGATCGCCATCCTGGCGATCGCCGTGGGCGGCGGCGCATCGGGCGCGTTGAACATGTGGTACGACGCCGATATCGACGCCGTCATGACGCGCACGAAGAAGCGTCCGATTCCCGCCGGCCGGATCGCCGGTGGCGAGGCGCTGGCTTTCGGCCTGGTCCTGTCTGTGTTTTCGGTGCTGACGCTCGGCACGCTGACCAACTGGGTTGCCGGCGGACTGCTCGCCTTTACGATCTTCTTCTACGCGGTCATCTATACGATGTGGCTGAAGCGCTCCACGCCGCAGAACATCGTTATTGGCGGCGCGGCCGGCGCGTTTCCGCCGATGATCGGCTGGGCGGCCGTGACTGGCGGAATCAGCCTGGAAAGCGTCGTTCTGTTCCTGATCATCTTTTTGTGGACGCCGCCGCATTTCTGGGCGCTGGCGCTGTTCAAACTGCGCGACTACGACATGGCCAAGGTGCCGATGCTGCCGAACGTCGCGGGCGAGCGCCATACCAAGCTTCAGATCGTCGCCTATTCGCTGGTGTTGGCCGCTGTCGCCGTATCGCCTTGGCCGCTTGGCCTGGCGGGGCCGGTCTATGGCGCGGTTTCCATCCTGCTCGGGCTCAATTTTCTTCGCCATGCCGTTGCTGTCTGGCGCATGCCCGATGGCGATGCCACCATGGTTCCGGCCAAGAAGCTGTTCGGCTTCTCGCTCGTCTACCTTGCTTCCCTGTTCTCGGTGTTGCTGGGTGAAGCGCTTGTCATGAAAGTGCTGGCGGGGTGATCGCGATGGCCGAAAACAAGCAGGATACGGTCGAGATGACCGACGCGCAGAAGAAGGCGCAGCGCCGCCGCTCTGTTGCTCTCGGCCTCGTGCTCGCGGCTTTCGTCGTCATCATCTATGTCGGCTCATGGGCCAAGATGGGCGCCTCGCTCTTCGACCGTTCTCTGTGAGGCATTGATGACCCAGACAACCGCACAATCGAAGAGTAGCCGCCGCAACGGGCTGATCGCCGCGATTGGTCTCGGCATTGCCGTCGGCATGGTCGGCATGGCTTACGCTTCTGTGCCGCTCTATCGCCTTTTCTGCCAGGTGACCGGCTATGGCGGCACCACGCAGCGCGCGCAGACGGCGGGGATCCAGGTCCTCGACCAAACGATCAAGGTTCGTTTCGACGCAAATACCGCAGGCGTGAACTGGGATTTCAAGCCAAACCAACGCCAGGTCGAATTGAAGATCGGCGAAACCATGCAGGTTGGCTACACGGCGCACAACAATTCGTCCCAGACAATAACGGGCACGGCAACATTCAACGTGACACCGCAGTCGGCGGGCGCCTACTTCAACAAAATCGAGTGTTTTTGCTTCACGGAACAGACGCTTGTTCCAGGCGAAACCGCCGACATGCCCATCGTGTTCTTCATCGACCCGGACATCATGAATTCCGAGGAACTGAAGGACATCGATACGCTGACGCTTTCCTACACCTTCTTTCCAGTTGACGAACCGAAGCCTGTCGCGCAATCAAACATCGGCGCGGACGTCACGCGAACAATACAGTAACCGGGGATAGCCACATGGCCGACGCACACACCAAACATCACGATTATCACATCATTGATCCGAGTCCCTGGCCGCTCTTCGGCTCGATCGGCGCTTTGGTGATGGCGATTGGCGGTATCGGCTGGATGCAGTCCCTGCAGGGCAACGAGTTCGGCCTGCTCGGTATTCCGCTGGACAATCCCTGGGTGTTCTTCATCGGCCTTCTGATCGTGCTCTACACGATGTTCGGCTGGTGGGGCGACACGATCAAGGAAGCCCATCAGGGGCATCACACCAAGGTGGTCTCGCTTCACCTGCGCTACGGCATGATCATGTTCATCGCCTCGGAGGTCATGTTCTTCGTCGCTTGGTTCTGGGCCGTCTTCGACGCCAGCCTTTTCTATGACGAAGCAATCCAGGTCATGCGCCTCGAATATACCGGCGGAACATGGCCGCCGGCCGGACTGGAAGTGCTCGATCCGCTGCACCTGCCGCTCTACAACACGGTTATCCTGCTTCTTTCCGGCACCACGGTCACCTGGGCGCACCATGCACTCTTGCACGACGACCGCAGTGGTCTGAAATGGGGATTGGCGCTGACGATCGTGCTCGGAATCCTGTTCTCCAGCGTGCAGGCCTATGAATATATTCATGCGCCCTATTCGTTCACGGGCTCGCTTTACGGCGCGACCTTCTTCATGGCGACGGGCTTCCATGGCTTCCACGTGCTGGTCGGAACGATCTTCCTGCTGGTCTGCTTTTTCCGGGCGCTGGCCGGTGATTTCACGCCCAAGCAGCATTTCGGCTTCGAGGCCGCGGCCTGGTACTGGCACTTCGTTGACGTTGTCTGGCTGTTCCTGTTCCTTGTGATCTATGTCTGGGGATCGTGGGGCGCACCGATCGCGCATTGACGATCCTGGACGGATACAAATTGCGGAGGGGGCGGTCGTCAGGATCGCCCCTTCGTTTTTGAGGAGATGAAATTGACCTCCGGAAACACCGGGGCCGGGAAGGCGAACCGCTTTCCATGGGTTCTTGTTGTATCGACACTGGTTTCGCTTGCCATCCTGGTTTCCCTCGGAAACTGGCAGGTTCGCAGGCTGGCCTGGAAAGAAGGGCTGCTCGCGACAATCGATCAACGCATCCACGCGGAGGCCGTGCCGCTTTCGGAGGCGCTGACCATGATGCGCTCGGGAGAGGATATCGAGTACCTGCCGGTCTCTCTTGGCGGCACGTTCTTGCCGGATACCGAGCAGCACGTGCTTTCAACGTGGAAGGGCGCGTCCGGCTGGAACGTCTATCAACCCCTCAGACTGGACGATGGAGAGATCCTTTTCGTCAATCGCGGCTTCGTGCCCTATGACCGCAAGGATCCCGCCACGCGTCCGGATAGCCGGCCGGAAGGCGAGCAGACGATAACCGGCCTTGCCCGCCTGCCGCTCGATGACAAGCCGGGCTTCCTCGTGCCGGAAAATGATCCGGTGAAGAATGAATATTACTGGAAGGATCTTGCGGCCATGACGGCCGCAGCGGAGCTCGACGGCGAAACGATTGTGCCGCTCTTCGTCGATGCCGGGCCGCAAGCCGATCCGTCGAAACTGCCGATCGGCGGCATCACGAATATCGACCTCCCGAACAACCACCTGCAATATGTGGTGACATGGTACGGACTGGCGGCGGCTCTGCTCGCCGTGTCGGGGGTCTTCCTGTGGCGCAGGCTGCGCCAGCCTTGACAAGCTGTGCCCTGGCTTCCAAATCGGCATCGAACCGGATGACCCGAATGAACGCCCCCATAAAGCCACCGCTGACGATCCGCCTTTGCGAGCCGCGCGGCTTTTGTGCCGGCGTCGACCGGGCGATCCAGATTGTCGTTCTGGCGCTCAAGAAATACGGCGCGCCGGTCTATGTCCGGCACGAGATCGTACATAACCGTTTTGTCGTCGACGGGCTGCGTGAACGTGGCGCCGTGTTCGTGCAGGAGCTTTCGGACATTCCCGCCGAACATCGCGACGAACGGCCGGTGGTCTTCTCGGCGCATGGCGTCCCAAAATCTGTGCCCGCCGATGCCGAGAACAGGCACATGTTCTATCTCGACGCGACCTGTCCGCTGGTCTCGAAGGTTCACAAGCAGGCGATGCGCCACCAGCGCCTGGGGCGTCATGTTCTTCTGATCGGACATGCCGGCCACCCGGAAGTGGTGGGGACAATGGGCCAACTGGAGCCCGGTGACGTAACGCTCGTTGAGACTGTCGAACAGGTTGCAGGCCTCGACGTGCCCGACGAAGAGAACCTCGGTTTTGTTACGCAGACCACACTGTCGGTCGATGACACCGCCGATATCGTCGCGGCGCTGGAAAGGCGCTTTCCGAAGCTGACCGCGCCATCCTCGGAATCGATCTGCTACGCCACAACCAATCGCCAGGAAGCGGTGAAGAAAGCCGCGCCGGACACGGATATGTTCCTGATCGTCGGCGCGCCGAACTCCTCCAATTCGCGCCGCCTCGTCGAGGTCGCGCGCAAGCACGGCGCGGCAGACGCAACGCTCGTCCAGCGCGCCGGAGAGATAGACTGGGATCGCATGGATGGCGTCTCCGCCATCGGAATATCGGCTGGCGCCTCGGCCCCGGAGATCGTAGTCGAGGAAATCATCGATGCCTTCCGCGACCGGTTCGACGTGACGGTCGACATCGCGCTCACGGTTGAGGAGACGGAGAATTTTCCCGTCATGCGCGATCTTCGCGATACGCCGCTCGAAACCGCCGACATGGCTTTTCTCAATGGAAGCGGCGACTGACAAATGGCTGTCTATACCGACATTACCGAAGCCGAACTCGGAAGCTTTCTGGCCGAATACGATGTGGGCGACCTGCAGTCCTATCGCGGCATCGCCGAGGGCGTCGAAAACTCCAACTTCCTCGTTCACACCACGTCGGGCCAGTTTATCCTGACGCTTTACGAAAAGCGGGTGAACCGGGACGACCTGCCTTTTTTCCTCGGCCTCATGCAGCATCTGGCCGAGCGCGGCGTATCCTGCCCACTGCCGGTTCATCGCCGCGACGGCGCCATGCTGGGCGAACTTGCCGGCCGCCCCGCCGCGATGGTGACCTTCTTGGAAGGTATCTGGCTGCGCCGGCCGCAACCGATGCATTGCGCCGAAGTCGGGCGGGGGCTGGCGGAAATGCACCTTGCCGGCGAGGACTTCGCGTTGAAGCGCCGGAACGGACTGACCTTGGAGGACTGGCGTCCGCTTTGGGAAAAATCGCGCGCGCACGCCGATGCGATCGATCCGAAGCTGATCCCGGAAACCGAGGCCTTGCTCGACCGGTTGGAGGCGGAATGGCCCCGCGAACTGCCGCAAGGCGTCGTCCACGCCGATCTGTTCCCGGACAATGTCTTTTTCCTCGGTGACAGCCTGTCCGGCTTCATCGACTTCTATTTCGCATGCAATGACGCATTTGCCTACGACATCGCCGTTTGCCTGAACGCGTGGTGTTTCGAGCGCGATCACGCGTTCAACATCACCAAGGGGCAGGCGTTCCTGAACGCATATAATGCGGTTCGTCCTTTGACGGAGGACGAGACGGCGGCCCTGCCGATGCTCTGCGGGGGCGCATCCCTGCGTTTCATGCTGACGCGGCTCTATGACTGGGTGATGACCCCGGAAGGCTCGCTTGTCGTCAAGAAGGATCCGCTCGAGTATCTCATGAAAATGCGCTTCCACGGGCAGGTCCGGTCCGCAAGTGAATACGGGCTCGGCTGATGGCGAAAGCAACGTCCAAGACCATCGAGATATTCACGGACGGCGCGTGTTCGGGAAATCCCGGGCCCGGTGGCTGGGGTGCGATCCTGCGCTGGAACGGCACCGAGAAGGAACTGAACGGCGGCGAGGCCGAGACCACCAACAATCGCATGGAACTGTTGGCGGCGATCCGGGCGCTGGAAGCGCTTCGCGGAGGGCCGCATCGGATCGAACTCTATACGGATTCATCCTATGTGAAGGACGGCATTTCCGGCTGGATCCATGGCTGGAAACGCAATGGCTGGAAGACGGCCGCCAAGAAGCCGGTCAAGAACGCGGAACTCTGGCAGGAGCTCGACGATCTGTCGCGCCGCCACGAAATCAACTGGAACTGGGTCAAGGGTCATGCGGGCCACCCGGAAAACGAGCGCGCCGACGAACTGGCGCGCGAGGGCATGAAGCCGTTCAAAGGCTGACGCGCGAAATTGCCGCGCGGATTTTTTCTTTCTAGACTGGATGCCCCGGAACGAATTGGGGGTGCAACGGAAATGAAGGTCGCATTCGCAGGCATTCTGGCCATTGCAATGTCACTGATTGTCGCCACGGCAAGGGCCGAGCAACCGCCTGTCAGCGGTCCCGTGAAGCGGCCAGTGACCGCGCTTCAGGCGGACGAGTTCTGGATACAGGTCGCCAGCCGGCAGACGCTGCCGGATGCGATCGAAGTCGCTGAACAATACACCGCACAGTTTCCCCGTGTCGCCGTCCTGCAATCGCAGAACGGCTGGTACGCCATCGTCGTCGATGTCGTGAGGGACGGGGTCGTGCAGGAGACGCTCAAGCGCCTCAAGGATGCCGGGCGAATTCCCGGCGACAGCTATGCGACCGCCGGGAAGAGCTATCTCTGGATCGCCTGGCCGGAGATCGATCCCTACGCGCCGGTTACGAGCGGAAACTAGGCAAGCTGCTCCAGCATCGCTGCCGCGCCGGAATTGGTCGCTTCGCCACGCTTTTCCTCCAGATTGACGACAGTCACCGTCCCATCATCGACGATCATGGAATAGCGAAGCGAACGCAGGCCGAGCTTGCCGGCGGAGATATCCACCTCCATGCCGATCGCCTTGGAGAATGCCGCGTCCCAGTCGGCGACGAACGTGATCTTGCCGAGCGCGCCCGTCGTCTCCGCCCATGCCTTCATGACGTGGTGGTCGTTGACGGAGACGCACACGATCTCGTCGACGCTCTTGGCGAGGATCGTGTCGCGGTTTTCGATGAAGCCGGGCAGGTGGTTCAGCGAACAGGTCGGCGTGAATGCTCCGGGCACGCCGAAGACGACGACCTTGCGGCCGCCAAACAAATCGTCCGTCGTGATCTCCTCCGGTCCGTCCACCGTGATCTTCGTGACAGTGGCTGAGGGAATCTTCGCGCCGGCTTCGATAGGCATTTGCATCTCCAGATTGAATGGGTCAGCCCTGACATAGGGCGAATGCACTAAAATTGGGAGAGGATGTTCGCCGAAATCGCGATTTAGAATGCGTCGATCGGGAGCGTGATCTCGACGGCGTCGATTCCGTGTCGGGCGGTGGCGATCAGGTCGAATGCGCCGGCCTTTGAAGGATCGAAGGCCGGTCGCGCGCGGAAAATGGTCGTGCCCGCATCGGACGAAACCTGAACCGGTTTTGAAAACGGGTGATCCGACCCGGCGGAGAGAAACAGCTGCGGCGCTTCCCTGTCGGAAGCCTTGTGGTGCAGTACTATCTCGATCTCGCCGTCAGCCGTCCATGATGCGCCTTCGATCGCAAGGTTGTCGGAGTTGCCGTCGGGAAGGGCAGAGAACGCAGCGTCGATCAGCAACCCCTGAATCATCTTGCCGCGCGCGTCTCGTGGATCGAAGTCGAGATGCGCGGAAACGGGGACGCAGACATCGCGGCAGATGCCGAGAAAGACGTCGGCGGCGATTGCGCCGGGCGTATCGTTTCCGTCGAGAGCCAAGGTCAGCGGCAGCGCCACCGGGTGTTTGTATCCGGCCCAGGAGCCGTAAGCGTCATCCGTCCATTCCGGAGCGGGAAAATGGATCTGAACCGCGGAGACACCGTCCCCGGATACTGCCACTTGCGGCGGTATGCCGGCCGCACCGGGCTCGCGCCAGTAGGTTTTCCAGCCGGGTTCTAGGTCGATTTGCAGGATTGCCCGGAGTTCATTCGCGCCCGGTATTGGCGGCTCCGCGACGATCCGGATGCGCGCGCCGTCGGTCGCTTCCCATTGCGAGGAAGCGGCATGCGCGGCCTGTGGCAGGCACGCGCACAAAGCGGCGAAAATCGCGGCATATTTTACTGGCAGGTGAAAAGCCATGTCGTTCAGTTGGCCCTAACTCGTTTGAATGGCAAATGAATTTCGTCCGATAGCGGCGTCAACTCTTCGTGAGTCCCGTCATCTCGTGGGGTGAGAGAGCGGACAGAAAAAATACTGGCGAAATCCATGTTCGGTGTTACGCTTCTCATATGGAAATTTTGACGCATAAGCATGTTGCCAGCGGTTCAGGGCAATTCGAGGGAAAATTCCTCGTTGCCATGCCGGGCATGGCGTCTTCGTTTTTCGCGCAGACCATCATCTATGTCTGTGCCCACAACGAAGAGGGCGCGATGGGCTTTGTCGTCAACAAGGCGCGTGGGATGACGTTCTGCGATCTCGTGGAGCAGACGGATGTATTCTCCGAGGCGAACTTGCCGAACATGCCGACCAGCGTGGCGCATGCGCCGGTCGGGCATGGCGGTCCGGTGGACGAGCATCGCGGTTTCGTCCTGCATTCCGCCGACTATTGCGGCGACTCGACGATTCCGATTTCGGAATCGGTGTTCCTGACGTCGACGACGCAGGTCCTGCGGATGATCGCCGAAGGGGAGGGCCCCAATCGCTGCGCGATCTCGCTCGGGTATTCGGGCTGGGGTCCCGGCCAGCTCGAAAACGAGATGCTGGACAATAGCTGGCTGACGCTCGACGCGGATAGCGGACTGGTCTTCGATCAGGATCATGAGACCAAATACGACCGCCTGCTGCGTGCGGCGGGCATCCAGCCGGCACATTTCGTCGCCGATTGCGGCCACGCCTGAACGACCAGGTCTGTATTGGATTATTCGGCCGCGTCGTCATTGGAGACGACCGGATTTTGCTCCATGACCAGTTCCGTGGCTTCCTCCGCACTGACCGGCGCCCCGGCCACGAAACCCTGGATGTAGGTACATCCCATATCTTCCAGCTTGTCGGCGTCTTCCGGCAATTCCACGCCTTCGGCAACGGTGGCAAGGCCGAGATTGGTCGCCATCGCGATCACCGACTGAAGAAGAATATCGCGCTGCGACCAGTCGTTGCGGACGAGCGACTGGTCGATCTTGATGATGTCGAAAGGGAATTGCGACAGATAGGCGAGTGACGAATAGCCGGTGCCGAAATCGTCCATCGCGAGACCGATGCCCAGTTCCTTGATCTTCTGCAGGACGCGCGAGTTGTGCTCCGGATTCTGCATCAGCACGGTCTCGGTGATTTCAAGCCGCAGCTTGTGACGGCGTGACGAGAACCGCGCGCGCATGCCCGACAGCGTGTTGGCGAAATCGCGCGTCATCACCTGCTGGCTCGACACATTGACGGAGAGGAAAAGCCTCGCATCCGGCAACTGGACATCCCAGTCCATCAACTGGCGCATGGCCAGTTCCAGCGCATGGTTGCCGAGTTCAACGATCAGGTCGGACCGTTCGGCGATCGCGATGAATTCCGAAGGCTGTATCTCGCCGCGGCGCGGGTGGTTCCAGCGCATCAGCGCTTCGAAGCCGGCGATATCGAGCGATCCGGAATGCACGATCGGCTGATAGGCCAGCGAGATCTCGCCGCGTTCGATGGCGCGTCTGAGATCCGATTCCAGTTGCAGCTTGTCCGAGCCCGAAGTCCGGAATGCCGGCCGGAACGGCTCCACGCGGTCGCCGCCGAAACGCTTCGCCTGGAACAGCGCGAGTTCGGCGTCGCCGAACAGGTCTTCGTCCTGCGAGCGGGCCTGCGTGAACGTCGCGAGGCCGATGGAAACCGTCAGGATGATCTGGCGCTCGGCAAAGGAAATCGGGGCCTTGATGGTCTTCTTGACCGCGTCCGCGAACGCGGCAATGCGTCCGGGTTCATTTTCCGAAAGCAGGATGATGCCGAACTGGTTGCCGGAAATGCGCGCCAGCGTGTCGTGTGGGCGAAGCAGCCGGCGCAATCGACGGGCAACGGTGATCAGCATTGTATCGCCGGCTGCCATGCCGATCGACTCGTTGACCTGCCTGAAGCGGTCGATATCGATGATGAGCGCAGTCGGCTTCATTGCATCGTCGGCATTGGCGATCGCGAGCGCGTTGCGCAGTCGGTCCATGAACAATTCGCGGTTCGGAAGGCCGGTGAGGTTGTCGTGCACGGCATCGTGCAACAGCCGCTCTTCAGCGCGCTTCTGGTCGCTGACATCGATAATCGTACCGATGCAGCGAATGACCTGTCCGTCCGCGCCGACAACCGGCCGTGCGCGTACCGCGAACCAGCTGTAGTAGCCGTCCGATCCGCGAAGCCGGATATTGATGTCGATCTTGCCGCGGCGCTTCTCGAGCACTGCGTCGAGCGTCACGCGGAAACGGTCACGGTCGTCGCTGTGGATATGGGAGAGCCAGTTCTTGGGCGGTCCCTGCAGCTTTCCGGCGCCGAGGCCGAGAACAGCGCCGAGGTCCGGCGTCGTCGACAGTCGGTCGCGTCCGACGTCCCAGTCCCAGACAATGCCGCCGGAGCCTTTCACCGCAAGCGCCTGACGCTCGACATTGGAAAGAAGGTTCTGCTGGAAGGCGCCGCCGGAAAAGGCGTTCTGCATGATCGTGAAGCCGATAAGCAGCACGATGAGCACGAGGCCGCCTGCGAGTGCCGGCTGGATGATGTCGTTATCGACCTGGCCGGACACTGTCATGTATCCGGCGATAATCCATGCGATCAGCAACGCCCAGGCGGGCACAAGCATGATCGCCCGGTCGAATCCGCGCCAGCTCAGATAAGCGATCAGGACTGATCCGAAGAGCGCGGTTCCCGCGATCGAGAAACGGGCGACACCGGCCGCGAGCGCGGGGTCGTAGAACACCAGCGCCGACAGGCCAGCGAGCGCCATCACCCATGCGATGGCGCCATAGCTCAGGTGATCGTTCCAGCGATTGAGATTCAGATAGGTGAAGATGAACAGCGCCAGCGTCGCGGCAAGCGACACCTCGCTCATCCCTCGCCATGTTCGCACATCTGCTGGCGGTACGTCGAAGAAGCGGTCGATGAAACCGAAATCGATGCTGATATAGGCGAGCACGGCCCAGGCGAGGGCCGCGGCGGCCGGAAACATCGACGTTCCGCGCACCACGAACAGGATCGTCAGGAACAGTGCCAACAGGCCGGAAATGCCGAGCACGATCCCGCGATAGAGCGTGTAGGAATTGATGATGTCCTTGTAGCGGTCGGCTTCCCACAGATAGACCTGCGGGAGGTTCGGCGATGCCAGTTCGGCAACGAAGGTAACCACCGCGCCCGGATTGAGAGTGATCGAGAAGATATCCGCGTCGGAACTTTCGACCCTGTCGAGCGCGAAGCCCTCGCTCGGCGTGATGGCGACGATGCGTTTCGAGCCGAGGTCCGGCCAGAAGAAGTGCGAATCGACGAGCCGAAAATGCGGCGCGACGATCAGGCGGTCGATCTGCTGTTCCGTGGTGTTGGCGAGCGCGAATACCGCCCAGTGACCATCTGTCGATTCCTGCGTCGCCTGCACCTCGATGGTGCGCACGATGCCGTCGATGCCGGGGGCGGTGGAGATGCGGAAGGTTTCACCGCGGTTCCGGTAGATCGTGACGGCGCGCGAAAGATCCAGAGCCTCCGCGTTTCGGCCGATGGAAATCGGTTCGACGGCAAAGGCGCGCCCGCCGAAGGCCGTGAGGACTGTCGCGAAAGCAAGCAGGAGCAATGCGCCAAGGCGTAGAATGCCGCGGCCGTATCGCCCTCCCGTTATCGCGTCCGTCCGCGTCAAACCGTTTCACCTTTTTCCACAGGCGCACTCAGCCTTTCGTGCCGCGGATTGATCCGCGAAAAGAGCACGTGGTCGCGCCAGGCGCCGTTGATCTTCAGATACGACCGCAGGTATCCCTCGCGCGTGAATCCGGCTTTTTCGAGAATCCGGATCGACCGCGTATTGTCCGGGATACAGGCAGCTTCAAGGCGGTGCAATCCGCAAGCGCGAAACGCGTGGTCGCAAAGTAAACCGACCGCTTCGCTCATGATGCCTCTGCCGCTGTGGCGTTCGCCGATCCAGTAGCCAATATGACCGCATTGTGAAACGCCGCGCCTGATGTTGCCGAGCGTTATTCCGCCCATGATCGCGCCGGTTCCCTTTTCGCAAATGAAGAAGGGAAGACCCGTGCCCGCCGCGATTTCATGATTGTAGCGCCGGATGCGCCCGCGAAACGCGGCGCGTTCCAGATCGTCATTCGGCCATGTCGGTTCCCATGGCTGCAGAAAGGTGCGGCTGTCCGCGCGCAGGGACGCCCATTCCGTGTGATCGGAAATCTCGGGATGACGCAGCACGATGCTCTTGCCGGTTATGATTTGCTGGCGCGCTCCACGAAAAGGGAAGGCAATCATGTCCGGCACCGTTGTTTTGCGACTTGCTGGCGGATCAGCCGACGGCGAACCGGGCATTCGCGCGCTGCGATTCCGCGCCGCCTGAAGCGAGTTCCGAGCGGATTGTATCGATATCCATGAGTTGATCGACCGGGCCGATGGCCGAAACCGTCGGCGTCGAGCTGGTGAACAGCCTGCCGGCGAGGTCGCGCAGGCGTTCGACCGTCAGCTTGTCGAGCCTGTCGAGCAGTTCCTCGTTCGGGATAGGCCGGCCGAAAAGCAGGATCTGGCGGGCGATCTGGCCTGCCCGGCTGGGGGCGCTTTCGCCGGACATCAGCAGGCTTGCCCGGAACTGCGCGCGTGCGCGGTTCAATTCGGGCGTATCGATATCCGCCGCGGCGCGGCGCAATTCCTTGAGGATCAGATGGACGAGTTCCTCGAGATCGCCGGGCTCGGTCGCGGCATGGATGCCGAAGATGCCGGTGTCCGAGAACCCCCAATGGAAAGCGTAGACCGAGTAGCAGATACCGCGTTTCTCGCGCACTTCCTGAAACAGCCGCGACGACATGCCGCCGCCGAGCAGCATGGCGAGGACCTGCGAGGCGTAGAAATCGCGCACATGATAGGCGCGGCCCTCGAAGCCGAGCAGGAACTGGGTGTCCTGAAGCGGGCGGTGTTCGCGATAGTCGCCCCCGACATAATGGGCGAGCGAGACGGCCTTTCCCTTGGGCTTGGCCTGGATCGAGCCGAAATCCGCCTCGACCAGCTTGACGAATTCGTCGTGATCGATGGCGCCGGCGGCTGCGATCACCATGCGTTCGCCGCAATACTCGCGGTCGATATAGGTGCGGATCTGCTCGCTGGTGAAGGATTTGATCGTATCGCGCGTGCCGAGAATGGCACGGCCGATAGGCTGGTGGCGAAAGGCGGCTTCGGTGAAGCGGTCGAAGACGGCGTCGTCCGGCACGTCGTTCGCCGCGCCCAGTTCCTGCAGGATCACGTGTTTTTCGCGCTGCAGTTCGTCTTCGTCGAATTTCGAGTTTTGCAGGATGTCGGCCAGAAGGTCGAGGGCCAGCGGGACGTCGTTCTTGAGCACCCGCACGAAATAGGATGTCGTTTCGACACTCGTGCCTGCATTGATATCGCCGCCGACATTCTCGATTTCCTCGGCAATGGTGCGGGCATCGCGGCGACGGGTGCCCTTGAAGGCCATGTGTTCCAGAAGATGCGCTATTCCGTGTTCGTCTTCGAACTCGTTTCGCGAGCCGGCCTTGACCCAGACCCCGAGAGCGACGCTCTCCACATGTTCAAATCTTTGCGTGGCAACGGTAATGCCGTTGGAGAGACGTGTCGTCTCTACGGTCATGTGCATACTCCCTAGGGCCGCGCGGCGGCCAAACGCTTCCTCGCTTTTCCCGCCCGCGTCGTCACTGGGCCGCGCGGGCGTGGCTCTTGATGTGATCTTCTATCATTTTGAGATCGGATGGAAGCTCCGTGAAACTTTCGTGACGCTCCATCAGATCGGACAGCCATTCGGGCAATGCCGGATGGACGCCGGATGCTTCTTCCACGGCCGCCGGGAATTTCGCGGGATGTGCCGTCGAAAGAACGATCATGGGCGCCGCGCTGCGCGCCACCTTGCGGGCGACATGGACACCGCATGCGGTGTGCGGATCGAGCAGATAGCCCGATTTCTCGCGTATTTGGCGAATGGTGGCTGCGGCCTCATTTACGTCCGCACGTCCCGCGGCAAAGCCGGACCGGATCGCGCTCAGCGTGTGGGGTGGCAGGTCGAAGCTGCGTGACTGCTTGAGGCTTGCCATTGCATTGCGAACTTCCGCGTCGTCCCGGCCTCCGGCATCGTAAAGCAGTCGCTCGAAATTTGACGAAATCTGGATGTCCATGGAGGGCGAAGTCGTCTCGACGACGCCGCGCATCTCGTAGATGCCGGTCTCCAGCGTGCGGGCGAGAATGTCGTTGTCGTTCGTCGCAATGACCAGGGTTTCGATCGGAAGGCCCATCTGCCGGGCGACATGACCAGCGAAGATGTCGCCGAAATTTCCTGTCGGCACCGTGAACGAAACCGGACGATCGGGCGCGCCGAGCGACAGGGCCGAGGTGAAGTAATAGACCACCTGCGCCATGATGCGTGCCCAGTTGATCGAGTTGACGCCGGACAGCTTGACGGAGTCGCGGAACGCCACGTGATTGAACATGTCCTTCAGCAGTCCCTGGCAATCGTCGAAATTGCCTTCGACGGCCAGCGCATGAACGTTCGCTTCCGCGCTCGATGTCATCTGGCGCTGCTGGACCGGAGAAACGCGCCCCTTCGGAAACAGGATGAAAATGTCGGTGCGGTCGCGTCCGGCAAAGGCCTCGATTGCCGCACCGCCCGTATCGCCCGACGTTGCGCCGACGATCGTCGCCCGCTCGTCGCGCTCGGCCAGCACATGGTCCATCAGCCGGCCGATGAGTTGCATCGCGACGTCCTTGAAGGCGAGCGTCGGTCCGTGGAAAAGTTCCAGCACGAACTCGTTGTCATCCGTCTGAACGAGCGGACAGACCGCCTCATGCCGGAAGGTCGAATAGGCTTCCTCGACGATCCGCATGAAAGTCGCGCGCTCGATCTCGCCTTCGACGAACGGCCACATCACCGCAACGGCGATCTCCGTGTAGCTCTTGCCGCGCAGCGCCCGTATGTCGGCGGCCGAAAAATGCGGCCATGTCTCGGGTACGTAAAGGCCGCCATCGCCGGCAAGTCCGGCAAGCATGGTGTCGCAGAAACCCAGGACGGGAGCCTGGCCGCGGGTAGAGACGTATTTCACGGGTATTCACTCACTTCCTTGCGCGCCGCGCATGTATATGCCGCGCGCTGCTTAACCGAAAACCCGCCAATTCCAAAGCCCGAACCGGCTGAAGCGACATCGTCCGCCATTGACGAACCGGACAAAGCTATGGATGGTGCCGCCGCCATCGCTGAATCGCCATTTTCGTGATGGAAACAGCTGCAATACGGGAACGGATTACGGGGTAAACGGTTCATCATGCGTATCGTCCAGGCGAAACAAGCCTTGCGTTTTGGCGCTCTTATCGCGCTTCTGACCTTGGCTTCCTGCCAGTCCATGAACATGAACGACGCGTTCGGAAAGAAGTCGACCGGCAATGCGGCGGACGAGGAACTGACGGCTGATGATTTGCGCGCCTATTGTCCGCGCGTCACGCTGCGCGAAGGCACGGCCATTCTGCGGACCTATACGCGCAACAATCAGGATAATCCCGACGAGATCATTTATCAGGCGACCATCACGGACGTGACGCGCTCATGCAAGTATTCTGGCGGAATGCTCTACATGCAGATCGCAGCGGCTGGACGGGTCGTCGAGGGACCCAAGGGCACGGCCGGAAACCTTGAATTGCCGGTACGCGTCGCCGTGCGGCAGGGCGAGGACGTGCCTTACTCGCAACTGGGCAAGATCCAGGTTGCGGTTTCGCCGAATGCGGGCGCGACGCAGTTCATCTTCAAGGACGAACAGGTCGCTGTTCCCGCACCGACATCACAGAATCTCCAGATCTTCGTCGGCTTCGACGAGGGGCCTTACGATACGCCCTGACGCGAGAAGTCAGGCGACCAGCGATCGATAGGCGCACACGCCGGCGATCATCCCCGAGGATGATGCGAGCAACGCGCTGTGCATCGGCATGGTCGCGTCGCCCGCGGCGAATACGCCGGTCACACTTGTCTGTTTCTGATCGTCGACGACCAGAATGGGGCCTTGCGGCCCACCTTCCATCTCGCAGCCCAGCTTTTCGGCGATGGGGCTCGCCATCGTCAGTCGCGTCGCGGTGAACAGGGCGGCGAGGGGGAGTTCCCGCCCGTCGGCGAGACGTACGGCTTCCAGGTCAGGCTCGTCGCCGAGAAGCTTTGCGATCGGCGTGCGTTCGATCGTCACGCCACGCTGGCTGAAGCGTGCCTGTTCCTCGGGTGTCGGCTCAAATTGGCCTTGCGTGAAATAGGTCGTCGGCCCCCAGTCCGGTATCATATCCCCCTGATGCGCCGATGCAGGGCCTGTCGCGAGTACGCCGAGCGGGCGGTCGCGATACTCGTAACCGTGACAGAATGGACAATGCAGGACCGAGCGGCCCCAGCGTTCCGAAAGCCCGTCGATCTCCGGCAGGATGTCGGTCACGCCGGTCGCCAGCACGAGCCGCTTAGCGCGCACGCCGTTTCCATCCGCCATCACCACGGTGAAGCCATCCTCTTCGGTGGTCGCATCGACGGCCGTGCCGTCGAGAAAACCGACATTGTCGTAGCGGGCCAGTTCAGCCCGCCCGGCCTCGCGGATCGTCGCGGGCGCCTTTCCGTCCTGGCCGAGAAACCCATGCGAGGCGTTGGTGAAGCGGTTGCGCGGCTGTCCTGCATCGACAAGCAGGACCCGGTGCCGGGATCGGGCGAGATACATGGTTGCGGACAAGCCGGCGAAGCTGCCGCCGAGAACGATGACGTCGTACATGCCATTCTCCTTGTGAATTTCATGCAACATTAAATGTTTCATATCTGACGGAGTCAATATCATGAAACACGAAAAGTTGCATAAACGCGCGAACTGCCCTAAATTCCTGGAAACTGGCGGGAGATTTGAGTGAGACGAGACAGTCGTTTATCGCGCATACTGCATGTGCTGATTCATATGGCCGAACATGAGGAACCGCTGACGTCGGAGGCGGTTGCGGCTTTTCTTTCGACAAATCCGGTCGTGGCGCGCCGGCTTATGGCGGGATTGCGCGACGCCGGTTTCCTGACCTCCAAAAAGGGGCACGGCGGCGGCTGGGAGCTTGCTGCGCCGCTCGAAGCCATCACGCTTGCCGATGTCTTTCATGCACTCGGCGATCCTGCGGTTTTCGCGTTTGGCCCGACCGAGGATCAGCCCGATTGTCTCGTCGAGCAGGCCATCAACGAGCGGCTGGCGGCGACGCTCGATGATGCGAGGGCGATGCTGCTCGCCCGGTTCGGTGAGATCACGCTGGCCGACATCAATGCCGATTTCGAAAGCAAGCTGAAAGACTCCCCCTGGACCAGCAAGCCAGTGTTTTGCGGCTGACCGCCAGCGCGTTTGTTTGAATTCTTCGCAATCCGCTAACCCGTCATTAACCGCACTGCGTAACCATGCGCCCGTATCGTATTGCGTATTTCGGGTGTTACATGTCTGTCGTTCGCCTTGCTTCCAGGGACCGCGCCGCCGCGGCTCCCAAGCTCCCCTCTTCGCGCGTCCTTCCGGACGTCGTCGACACCATCATCAAGGGTGACTGCGTTACCGCGCTCGAGAGCCTTCCCGAGAAATCGGTGGATGTCATCTTCGCGGACCCGCCCTACAATCTTCAGCTCGACGGCGATTTGCATCGTCCCGACCAGTCGAAGGTCGATGCCGTCGACGATCACTGGGACCAGTTCGAGTCCTTCCAGGCCTATGACGCCTTTACCCGCGCCTGGCTGCTTGCCGCTCGCCGTGTCCTGAAGCCGTCCGGCACGATCTGGGTGATCGGCTCGTATCACAATATTTTCCGCGTCGGCACGACGCTGCAGGACATCGGCTTCTGGATCCTCAACGACGTGATCTGGCGCAAGACGAACCCGATGCCGAACTTCCGCGGCCGCCGGTTCCAGAATGCGCATGAGACCATGATCTGGGCCTCCCGCGACCAGAACGCCAAGGGCTACACATTCAATTACGAGGCACTGAAGGCGGCGAATGACGACCTTCAGATGCGTTCGGATTGGCTTTTCCCGATCTGCAATGGCGGCGAGCGGCTGAAAGACGATAATGGCGACAAGGTTCATCCGACGCAGAAGCCGGAAGCGCTTCTCGCGCGCATCATGATGGCATCGACCAAGCCGGGCGACGTGGTGCTCGATCCGTTCTTCGGTTCCGGCACAACCGGCGCGGTGGCGAAGCGCCTCGGCCGTCATTTCATCGGCGTGGAACGCGAACAGGCCTATATCGACGCCGCGACCGCCCGCATCGAGGCGGTGGAGCCGGCGGATCTCAAGACATTGAAGATTGTCGCCTCGAAACGCGCCGAGCCGCGGGTCGCCTTTGTTACCTTGCTCGACAGCGGATTGTTGAAGCCGGGGACCGCCCTGACCGACAAGAAACGACGCTGGGCCGCCACGGTCCAGGCCGATGGCTCGCTGTCGCATGGCAACGACCAGGCGTCGATCCATCGCATCGGTGCCAAGGTGCAAGGCCTCGACGCCTGCAATGGCTGGACCTTCTGGCACTATGAAGAAAACGGTTCGCTGATTTCCATCGATACCCTGCGCCAGCAAGTGCGCCAGTCGATGGGGACAGCCGGAGCTTGACCTGTGGCTGATCCGCTAGGTCGCTTGCGCGGCGATGTGTTTCGGAGTCCTCCAGGTTCGAACGCATCGCCGCGCGCATTCATCTGAACCAGGAGGATCGCGATCGCGCGTGGACGCGGGTCGCGCCTAAGCGGTCAATTCGTATTCCGCGAGCGCTTCGCGCAACTGGTCCGGATCCTCGAAATGGATCGCCTGCCAGCCGAATTCGCGTGCTGACACGACGTTTTTCTCGGAATCGTCGATGAAGAGAGTTGCCGCCGGATCGAGATCGAATGTCCGGGTGTGGTGCGCGTAGATCGCCGGATCCGGCTTGATCAGCTTTATGTCACCGGACACTGTCACCCCGCGCGTGGACTTGAGAAACGGATACAATTCCTGCGCCTCGCGGAACGTGTCCGATGCGAAATTGGTCAGCATCGTCACGTCGCGCCCGGCCTCGAGGTGTTCGCGCAGGATCGCGACGCTCCCCTCATAGGCATAGGGGATCATCTCCGACCAGTTTCGACGGAAGGCGCGGATATTGTCGGCCTCGTCCGGGAAGTGGGCGATCAGTTCGTCCTCCGCCTCGCTCCAGTTTCTGCCGCGATCCTGCTCGACATTCCAGGCATTCGAGCAAACGTCCTCCAGGAACCACGCACGTCGACGATCATCGGGAATGATACGCCGGAAGGGCAGTTCGGGATCGTAGTGCAGGAGCACCTTTCCGATGTCGAAAACAATGTGGCGGATAGCGGTCATGGAATGAACCTGGGCGTTTCAGGAAAGGTCGTGTTCCGATTCGTGCTCGATGGCGAGACCCAACACTTTTTTCATGACAGTTGGTAGGGCCTCTCCCGCGATGTCGTCCGGCGCGCTCCACCATTGATGTGCGGCAGGGGCCTTTTCGCCTTCGCCGCGATAGACGTCGAGGCGCAATTCGAAATGGGTGAAGACATGGACGATCGTGCCGCAGGATATCCAGTCAATGCCGGGCAGTGGAGCACTGCCGGTCCCGGTTTCTCCGTCCCGGCGCGCGGACCATTCCGTGGTCGGCACCTGTGTCATGCCGGCGAGCAGGCCACTGTCGCCGCGCTTCTCGAGCAGGATCGCACCGTCGCGATTGGTGAGCACGAAGGCAGCGCCTCTTCGCACCGGTTTCGCCTTCTTCGGTGGCTTGACCGGAAAACGCTCCGGATCGTCTTTCGTCAAGGCCGCGCAATCTGCACGCAAGGGGCAGTGCATGCAGGCCGGCCGCTTCGGCGTACAAAGGGTGGCGCCGAGATCCATCATCGCCTGCGCGAAATCGCCCGGCCGGCGCTCGGGCGTGAGCGCCTGTGTCTTCGTCTTGATGCCTTTCTTGGCTTCAGGCAGCGGCGTGTCGATGGCAAAAAGACGGGTCATCACGCGTTCGACATTGCCGTCGACCACGGCGACCGGTTCATCGAAGGCGATGGCCGCGATGGCCGCGCTGGTGTAGTCGCCGATGCCCGGAAGATCGCGCAAAGCCGCAGCCGTCTGCGGAAACCGCCCGTCGTGCGAGCCCATCACGGCGTCGGCGCATTTCTTGAGGTTTCGGGCGCGCGAATAGTAGCCGAGCCCCGCCCACGCGCGCAGGATGTCGTCCTCGCTTGCAGCGGAAAGCGCATCGACGTTCGGCCATTTTGCCGTGAATTTCGCGAAATAGTCCCGGACAGCGGCGACGGTCGTCTGCTGCAGCATGATTTCCGAGAGCCATACGCGGTACGGATCGGGCCGAACGCCTTTGGCGAGATCGATGGGGCCAACGCGCCAGGGCAGGTCGCGGGCATGGCGATCGTACCAGGCAAGCAATTTCGTCGCGATGGCGGGAGAAGGGGCCGCATTCATGTCCCGTTCTTGTGCCAACCCGACCATCAAGATCAAGCATCGCTTTTTGTCGGCTCGCATGTTTATTATCACCGCATCGCCACATAGCGAGGACAACTCGGCGTGACGGCACGGAAATCACGATCAGGACCATGGAAAAAGGCCTTCCCCGAACAACTCGGGGGGCTGGTCTCCGACGTGCTCGATCCGGTGCTTGCGAAGCGCGCCGGCATGACATCGGCCTTGTTGTCTTCATGGCCGGAAATCGTGCCTGCATCGCTTGCCGAAACGACAAGACCGCAAAAGATCAACTGGCCGCGCCGCGCTTCCGAGGACGATCCCTTCAAGCCCGCGACGCTGATCGTCGCCGCCGAGGGAATGTCTGCGCTTCACCTCCAGCATCAGACCGGTGAAATCATTCAGCGGGTGAACGCGTTTTTCGGTTTCCAGGCCATCGAACGCCTGCAACTCGTCCAAAAACCGGTCGCGCCGACACGAAAGCCGCCCCGCAGGAAGGCGCCCGTGTCGCCCGCAGACGAGAAGCGGATCGATGCGCTCACCGAAAGCATCGAAGACGAGGGGCTGCGCGAGGCGCTCGCGCGGCTCGGCCGGAGCGTCAAGCAGGACAGCCGCTAGCTGAGCCCGGTAACGGGCAGCAGCGCGCCGTGGATGTCCTTTGCGTCCTCGGAGCAGAGGAAGGCGATGACGCCGGCAAGGCTCTCGGGCGAAACCCATTTGGAACTGTCCGCCTTTGGCATGGCTTCGCGGTTTTCCGGCGTATCGATGATCGACGGAAGCACGGAATTGACATTGATGCCGTGTGACTTGAGCTCCGCCGAGGCGCTTTCGGTCACGCGCATCACGGCGGATTTCGAAGCCGCGTAGGGCCCCATGGTCTTGCCACCCGCTTTCGCGCCATTCGCGCCGACAGTGACGATCTTGCCGTTGCCGCGTTCGATCATGCCCGGCGTGACGGCGGCGAGCACCGAAAGAAGCGTGCCGAGATTGAGGTCCATCATCTTCTGCCAGCTCTCGGCAGGAACCTCGTGCACCGGAGTCCCCATGTCGAAACCGCCCGCGATCGCGCACAGGACAGCGGGTGGCCCGAATTGCCGGCTTGCGGCCTCTATGGCCTGCTTTGTCGCGTCGCGGTCGGTCAGATCGACGGCGAAAGCCGCGTGGTCACCATCCAGCGCCGCCGCGACCGCCTGAACCTTTTCCAGCTTGTGGCCGAACAGGGCGACAGACGCGCCTTCCTCGGCGAAGCGACGCGCGACGGCGCTGCCGAGATTGCCCGCCGCACCGGTGACGATGACGGTTTTTGCCTTAAAGCGCATATGCAGTCTCCTCTCGATTTCGGCTTAGTGCTTCATGGAGAAATAATCGAGGCCCGATTGTTGTTCCGTCCTGCTTGCAAGGGCGTTGCGCATATGGTTGGTCGCGACAATGACAGACGAAGCTGCACCCATGCGCGACCGTTTCTGGGAAACCGTTCCCCTCGAGGCGATGACCCCCGCCGAGTGGGAAGCGCTGTGCGACGGCTGCGGCAAATGCTGCATGTCGAAGCTGATCGACGACGATACCGACGAGATCTATTACACCACGGTCGCCTGCCGTCTTTTCGATGCTGAAAAGTGCCGCTGCACCGACTATGCGAACCGGTTGGTGGAAGTGCCCGATTGCGTGGGGCTGACGCCGCAAAACGTACGCACGATCCCATGGCTGCCCCAGACATGCGCCTACAGACTGCTCGCCGAAGGCAGGCCGCTTTACGACTGGCATCCGCTGATTACCGGGGACCCGACATCGGTTCATGCGGCGTCCATGTCGATGCGCGATCGCGTCACCGCCTTCGAGCAGGATATGGCGCATGAGGGCGAATATCTCGACCACATGGTCGAGGAAGGGATGTAGGACGGAACCGCGCCGGCGCGCCGGCGTTTTGATCCGACCGGATTATTTGAGAGGAACGACCATGTCTGAAGCCGATGCCAAAGCCCTGATCGAGCGCTATCTCGCCGCGTTCAATGCCAGCGATTCAGACGCCATGCTTGCCTGCCTGCACGACGATGTCGCCCATGACATCAATCAGGGCGGCCGGGAGATCGGCAAGGAAAAGTTCCGCTGGTTCAATGCCGAGATGTCGCGCCATTACGAGGAACGCCTGACAGATATCGCCATCATGGTGGGCGAGGGCGGTGTGCGTGCCGCCGCCGAATTCACTGTGCACGGAAAATACCTTTCGACAGCCGACGGCCTGCCGCCCGCGAACGGCCAGAGCTATACACTGCCCGCCGGTATCTTTTTCGAGATCGACGACGGGCTGATCAGCCGCGTGACGACCTATTACAACCTGACCGACTGGACTGCGCAGGTCTCGAAGGCGGACTGATGGCCGCCAAAGCCCGCCCGCTCACCCGTGAGGAGATCGGGGACCGCTTCGAGGACATGGCGCGGCTGCGCATCACGGTGTTCCGCGCCTGGCCCTATCTCTATGACGGCGACATGGACTACGAACGACGCTATCTGGAGACCTATCTCGATGCTCCGGGCGCTTTCGTTTGCGGGGCTTTCGACGGCGCGACGCTAGTCGGCATGGCGACGGCCTCGCCGCTTTCCGAGCACAAGGAGGAGTTCGCGGGGCCTTTCGCAAAGCTCGGCCTCGACCCGGACGCATTCTTTTACTTCGGCGAATCCGTCCTGCTGCCCGGCTATCGCGGTCAGGGCGTCGGCATCCGTTTTTTCGAGGAACGCGAGGCGGAGGCGCGCCGGCAGGGTTTTTCGAAGTGCATTTTCTCCGCTGTCATACGCCCGGCCGATCACCCGATGCGCCCGACCGACCATGTTCCGCTCGACGGGTTCTGGCGCAATCGTGGCTATGAGCGCGTGGACGGGCTTTCGACCTCTTATGGCTGGAAGGACCTAGGCGAGACGGTCGAGACCGAGAAACCCATGGAATACTGGATGCGCGACCTGCGCTAGGCGGATGCCATCTGGCCGGACTTGTCCGGCCAGTGACGAGGTCGTTTCCTACTGGTCCAGGCCGAATGTGACGGTGACTGAAACCGTGTAGTTGTTTTCGCCGGCCGCGACGGGAACATCGGCCGACGCTTCGACCATGGCCGAGCGCACCTTCGCAAGCGGTTCCGGCATGCGCCCGCCGGAGTTTTCCGAGATTTCAAGCACCTTGCCGAGGCCGATGCCGGCGGCCTGCGTCAGCGTTTCGGCCTTTGCCTTCGCATCCTTCATTGCCGCGATCCGGGCCTCGGTCACTGTCGATGACGGGTCGTCATTGGTGAAGGCGATGTTGCCGCCCTGATTGACGCCGAGGGTCACCGATTTGTCTAGCACGGCCCCAAGCTTGTCGAGGTCGCGCAGCCGCACTGTCAGCGAGTTGCGCACGATATAGCCGGTGATGCGCGGCTGCTCGGGATCGGTGCCTTCCTTGCGCGGCGGATAGTAATATTGCGGTTCGATGGAGAAATTGGCGGTCTGCAGGTCCCGCTCGGCAATGCCCTCCGCCTTCATCGCGGCCAGCACTTCGGCCATTGCCGCCGAATTGGCGTCGAGCGCCTCGCGGGCGCTCTTTCCTTCGCGCAGGACAGTCAGCGACAAGACCGCCATGTCGGGCGCAACCGATGCTGTGCCTTCGCCGGTGACGACGATCCGCGGTGTTTGATCGGCCTGTTGCGCAAGCGCCGGAGAGGCGGCAAGCGGAGTAGCCAGGAATAGGGCGGAGGCGATGGCATTGCGTGCGATGTTCATTGTGGTGTTCCCGTCATTTGACCCTTCGATGCCGCCGGTGCCACGTCATTGCGCCGCCAATAAGGCGCTCAGGCAACAGGGACGTAACGGCTTGTGGAGCCGCAACGTTTCGGCTAGGCAGATCGCGGGTGGGGCCTGTAGCTCAATTGGTTAGAGCCGGCGGCTC
This sequence comes from Oricola indica, assembly GCF_965227485.1. Classification (NCBI taxonomy): domain Bacteria; kingdom Pseudomonadati; phylum Pseudomonadota; class Alphaproteobacteria; order Hyphomicrobiales; family Ahrensiaceae; genus Oricola; species Oricola indica. The sequence continues at coordinate 3,921,055 of NZ_OZ245747.1, read as the reverse complement.
ATAACCGCTTGGTTGGGGGTTCGAGTCCCTCCGGGCCCACCAACTAATCTGCTGTCGAACAGACCCCGGATTGGACCGGATGTCACCTGCACCGGTCCATCGACGCCTCGCCGGTCTTCCCGGGAGGTCGTTATGCCGTTTTCTTCGAATCGATTTGTGCGATGCGGCGATTTGTGGAAACCTGATCCGGTAACCAACGGAAAAGCTGGATAAATGTCGATCAAGGCCGCCCTCTACCATCTGACGCATTACCGCTATGATCGACCCGTGTCGCTCGGACCGCAGATCATTCGGCTCCGGCCGGCGCCGCACAGCCGCACGCGGGTGATCTCGCATTCGCTGAAGGTCTCGCCATCCGAGCATTTCGTGAATCACCAGCAGGATCCCTATGGCAACTGGCTGGCGCGGTTCGTCTTTCCGAAACCGGTGACGGAACTGAAGATCGAGGTCGATCTCGTCGCCGACATGACGGTCTACAACCCGTTCGATTTCTTCGTCGAGGAAAAGGCGGAGGAATACCCGTTCGACTATGATGCCGATCTCGGCCCCGACCTCGTCATCTACAAGACGCCGGAGCCCGCCGGTCCGTTGCTGACCGAACTTCTCGCCACGATAGACCGGTCGCAACAGCGTACGGTCGACATGATCGTCAATCTCAATGCCCGCTTGTCGCAGGAAATCGACTACGTCATTCGCATGGAGCCGGGTGTTCAGACGCCCGAAGAGACGTTGCAGATCGGCAAGGGCTCGTGCCGCGACACATCCTGGCTGCTGGTGCAGATCCTCCGCAATCTCGGGCTCGCGGCGCGTTTCGTTTCCGGTTACCTGATACAGTTGAAGCCGGACCTCGTGTCGCTCGACGGACCACCCGGAACCGATCACGATTTCACGGATCTTCACGCCTGGGCCGAGGTCTATCTGCCCGGCGCAGGCTGGATCGGGCTCGACCCGACGTCAGGCTTGCTCACCGGCGAAAGCCACATACCGCTGGCGGCGACCCCGCATTTCCGCAACGCGGCGCCGATTTCCGGTGCGGCGAGCTTCGCCAATGTTGATTTCGCCTTCGACATGAAGGTTCGGCGTACGGCAGAGCACCCGCGCATCACCAAGCCGTTCTCCGACGAGTCGTGGGCTGCGCTCGATGAACTCGGGCGCAAGGTCGATGCCTCGCTCGCCGCGGGCGATGTCCGGTTGACGATGGGCGGGGAACCGACCTTCGTTTCGATCGACGATTTCGAATCCGAAGAATGGAATATCGATGCCGTCGGTCCGCAGAAGCGCGCTCTTGCCGACAAGCTGATCCGCCGGCTTCGCGAGCGTTTCGCGCCGGGAGGCTTTCTTCATTACGGGCAGGGCAAGTGGTATCCGGGCGAGACCCTGCCGCGATGGACGTTCTCGCTCTACTGGCGTCGAGACGGAAAGCCGATCTGGCAGGATACCGCGCTGATCGCGCCCGAAGGCGAAGATGCCGGAGCCGACAAGGAGAAGGCGGAGAAGCTGCTCGCCACGATTGCGGAAGAACTCGGCGTCGAGAGCGAATTCGTGGTTCCGGCCTATGAGGATCCGGCGGAATGGATTCTCAAGGAAGGCAATCTTCCGGAAAACGTGACGCCGCAGAATTCCAAGCTTGAGGACCCGGAGGAGCGACACCGCATGACGACGGTGTTCGAGCGGGGTCTGACGGAACCATCCGGTTTCGTGTTGCCGATCCAGCGCTGGCAGGCCAAGGCGACCGGCTCCGGCGTTCGCTGGCGTTCGGAAAAATGGAAAACGCGGCGCGGCAATGTCTATCTCGTCCCGGGCGACAGCCCGGTCGGCTATCGTCTGCCGCTCGGCTCGCTGCCCTACGTCCCGCCGTCTCAATACCCATACGTCAATATCGCCGATCCGACGGAGCCTCGCGGCCCGCTGCCCGACTTTCAGGCTTCTGACTCGATTGCCGCCGAACAGGGTGGCCATGCCCAGCCTGTTGCCTCGTTTACGGCTGGAGGTCGGGTTCAGGACGTTGTCGAGCAGGAACTCGGCGAATTGGGCGGTGCGGTGCGTACGGCGCTCTCGGTCGAACCGCGCGACGGAAGGCTTTGCGTTTTCATGCCGCCCGTGGAGCGCATCGAGGACTATCTGGAACTGGTGGCCGCAGCGGAGGCGGCAGCCGCGAAGCTCGATCTGCAGGTGCATATCGAGGGCTATGCGCCGCCGACCGATCCGCGCATGAATGTTATCCGCGTCGCGCCCGATCCCGGCGTGATCGAGGTCAACATCCATCCCGCGTCAAGCTGGGAGGAATGTGTGGCGACGACGGAGGCGATCTACGAGGAGGCGCGCCAGACACGCCTCGGCGCAGACAAGTTCATGATCGACGGCAAGCACACCGGAACGGGCGGCGGCAACCACGTCGTCGTCGGCGGAGCGACGACGATGGACAGTCCGTTCCTGCGCCGGCCGGATCTCCTGCGCAGCCTGATCCTGCACTGGCAGCGCCATCCGAGCATGTCCTATCTGTTTTCCGGCCTGTTCATCGGACCGACCAGCCAGGCGCCGCGCATCGACGAGGCGCGCCACGACAGTCTTTACGAGCTCGAAATCGCGCTGGCGCAGATTCCGCATCCGGGCGAGGGCGAGCCGCCGCTTCCATGGCTCACGGACCGCCTGTTGCGAAACATGCTCACCGACGTGACCGGCAACACCCATCGCGCCGAAATCTGCATCGACAAGCTCTATTCGCCCGACGGTCCCACGGGCCGGCTCGGCCTGATCGAGTTCCGCGGCTTCGAGATGCCGCCCAATGCGCGCATGAGCCTTGCCCAGCAGGTTCTGATCCGTGCCCTGGTGGCTCGGTTCTGGCACAGCCCGGTCGGCGGCGACCTGACGCGCTGGGGAACAGTGCTGCACGACCGTTTCATGCTGCCGCATTTCGTCTGGCAGGACTTCCTCGATGTTCTGCGCGATCTGCGCGAGCACGGTTTCGACCTGCGTCCGGAATGGTTCGAGGCGCAGGCGGAATTCCGCTTCCCCTTCTGCGGTGCCGTCGATTACGAGGATGTCCACCTGGAAATCCGGCAGGCGCTCGAGCCCTGGCACGTGCTGGGCGAAACCGGCGCGATCGGCGGCACGGTGCGCTACACGGACAGTTCGACGGAACGCCTTCAGGTCAAGCTCGTCACGACCGACCCGGAACGCTATCTCGTCACCTGCAACAAGCGGCGGATTCCGCTCCAGAAAACCGGCACGGGCGGCATGTCGGTCGGCGCGGTTCGCTTCAAGGCATGGCAGCCTTCCGCCGCACTTCACCCGGTGCTGCCGGTGGATGCGCCTTTGACCTTCGATATCTTCGACACCTGGACCGGTCGGGCGCTCGGCGGTTGCATCTACCATGTCATTCATCCCGGCGGGCGCAATTACGAGACCTTCCCGGTCAACGCGAACGAGGCGGAAGCCAGACGGCTTGCGCGCTTCGAGGCCAATGGCCATACTCCGGGCGCGTATGTGCCGCCGCCGGAAGCGCCGCATCGCGAGTTTCCGATGACGCTCGACCTGAGACGGTCGCCAGGTATTTGAAGACATGAACATTCGCGGCGATCGCGCGCCTGACAATTCCGTCGAGAGGCTGCTCGCCGGTTATCGGCGGATCGATGACGTGCCCGATGAATTGGTCGCCGCGGATGGCCGGATTCGTCCGGTCTGGGGCGACCTGATCCGGTCTCTTTCGGAGATGACGCCCGAAGAACTCTCCGCCCGCATGGCAAGAGGCGATCAGCACCTGCGCGATTCCGGCGTGTTCTATCGCCACTACGGTCCGCAGGACACTTCCGAGCGCGACTGGCCGCTCAGCCACATGCCGCTCCTCATCGATGAGGACGAATGGAACGCCATCGGCACCGGACTCGTCCAGCGCGCGGATTTGCTGGAACGAATCCTGGCGGACCTCTATGGCCCCAACGAACTGGTCAGGGACGGCTATCTGCCTGCGCCGCTGATCGCCGACAATCGCGAGTGGCTGCGTCCGCTTGTCGGAGTGACGCCGCGCTCCGGCCATTTCCTGCACTTCGTCGCATTCGATATCGGACGTGGACCGGGAGGAAACTGGTGGGTGCTTGGAGACCGAACGCAGGCTCCCTCGGGTGCCGGGTTTGCGCTGGAAAACCGTATCGCCACCTCGCGCATCTATTCCGATATCTATGGCCGCACCAATGTCGAGCGGTTGGCCGGTTTCTTCCGCGATTTTCGGGATACGCTGCTGGGCCTGCGTGAAGACGATGCGAGCCGGGTCGGTATCCTGACGCCCGGCCTTTTGAACGATACCTATTTCGAGCACGCCTATATCGCGCGCTATCTCGGCTTCATGCTGTTGGAGGGCGAGGACCTGACCGTCCATAACGGCAAGCTGATGGTGCGCACCGTCGCGGGCCTGTCGCCGATCAGCGTTTTGTGGCGGCGTCTCGATGCGCAATGGGCCGACCCGCTCGAACTCAATGAAGCGTCGAGGCTCGGCACGCCGGGTCTTCTCGGTACGATCCGGAACGGCTCGATAACGATGATCAACGCGCTTGGCTCGGGTGTTCTCGAAACCCGCGCGTTCCTCGCGTTTGTTCCGCGCATCTGCGAGGCGCTGACGGGCGAACCGCTGAAGCTTCCCAATATCGCGACATGGTGGTGCGGTCAGCAGGCCGAGCGCGAGCATGTCAAGGCGAATGCCACACGCATGACGATCGGCGATGCCTATACGACGAGACTGCCGTTCGAACTCGACGATATCTCGGCGGTCGGCGGTGTTTTCACCAGCGAGATGCGGGAGACGGTCGATGGCTGGATCGATCAGGAGGCAGGCAATCTCGTCGGCCAAGAGACGGTCACCTTGTCCACCGCCCCGGCTTTCGTCGATGGCGGTCTCGCGCCGAGGCCGATGAGCCTGCGCGTGTTTCTTGCCCGGACCGCGGAAGGCTGGCGGGTCATGCCGGGCGGTTTCGCGCGTATCGGCCGGTCGGGCGACACGCCACAATTGGCGATGCAGCGCGGCGGTTCGGTTGCCGATGTCTGGGTCGTCAGGAAATCGCCTGTCGACAAGGATACGATGCTGGCCCAGCCGGTCGCGCCGTTCGTGCGCAACCAGCCCGGCATCCTGCCGAGCAGGGCCGCCGACAATCTGTTCTGGCTCGGCCGCTATGTGGAGCGCGCCGAGACGATGATCCGTCTGATGCGCGGCTATCATGTCCGCCTCGCGGAAACGGCCTTTCCGGATACGCCCCTGTTGAAGGATCTGGCCGAATACATGATCTCGACCGGCGTCGATCCGGAAGACGGTCTCGAGGAAGGCATACAGACGGCAATCGCTTCGGCCACGACATCCGCCGGCCATGTGCGGGACCGGTTCTCGGTCGATGGCTGGCTCGCCCTTTCGGATATCGACCGGACGATAGACAGGATGGCCGTAACGGCAATGCCCGGCGACGACACGGCCCGGGCAATGGGTATCCTGCTGCGCAAACTGTCCGGCTTCTCCGGCCTCGTACACGAAAACATGTACCGGTTTACCGGATGGCGTTTCCTGAGTATCGGCCGTTCGCTCGAGCGTGCCATCGCGATGACCTACCTCCTTGCCCGATATGCCGACATCGAAGCGCCGGAAGGCGGCTTCGATCTCGCCATCGAGGTCGGCGACAGCGCCATGTCGCACCGCCGGCGCTACGCGGTCGCGACCAACCGCGAGACGGTGATCGACCTTCTGGCGCTCGATCCGCTCAACCCGCGATCCATCGTGCATCAGCTGGACAAGATGCGGGAACATTTCGGCTATCTTCCCGGCGCGGAGCAGCACCGGCCGTCCAACGAGCTTCAGCGGGTTCTGCTCAAGACCCATGCGGCGCTGGCCACCCATGCGGCCGATACGCTCGACACCGAGGCTCTCCTGGAAGTGGGTGCCGATCTGGGCGCCATTTCCGGAGAACTCAGCCGCACCTATTTCCGCTAGGCCGAGCCGATGCGCTACGACATCTCGCTGAAAATCGAATACACCTATCCCGATCTCGCCGATGCGGGCCGTCACCTGGTACGGCTCATGCCTGCGGATCTGCCCGGCGAACAGCGTGCCATCGCCGGCACGATGACGGTCAAGCCTCGTCCGCAGGAGTGGGTCGACCGTATCGACTTTTTCGGCAACCGGTTCACCGAACTCGCCTTCGACAGCCCGCATGAGGTGCTCTCCTTCGAAGCGCAGGCGCGGGTCGATCGCATTGCGCGCGGCCCGCAATTCGACATGTCGCCGACGCTTGGCGGACTGGCGGAGGATCTCGCCGCCTACAGAGGCGTCGACGCGGCGTCTCCGCATCACTTCAAGGGGTCTTCCACCCGGGTTCCAATCGACAGGCGGACGACGGACTATGCGCGAAGTGTCATCGTCGGCAATGCAAGCACGCTGGAGACGGTGAGCGCGATCAATCTGGCGCTGCACCGCGACATGAAGTTCGATCCGGAGGCGACGACCGTGGAAACACCGATGCTGGAAGCCTTCGAGCGCCGGCACGGTGTCTGTCAGGATTTCACCCACATCATGATTTCCTGCCTGCGCGGCATCGGCATACCGGCCGGCTATGTCAGCGGGTTCCTGCGAACGATCCCGCCCGAGGGGAAACCCAGGCTGGAGGGCGCCGACGCGATGCATGCGTGGGTTCGGGCGTGGTGCGGGGAGGAAATGGGGTGGATCGAGTTCGATCCGACCAATGCGGTCCTCGCCGGAGAGGACCATATCGTCATCGCGCGCGCCCGCGACTACTTCGATGTTGCGCCCATCAGAGGCGTGACGCGATCCGCCGGGGCGCATACGAGTTCCCAGGCGGTCGATGTCGTTCCTGTCGGATAGCGCGACACCTCAGCCCTCCTGTGCGTAGAGCCTGATCTCGTCCAGGAACGCATCCGCGAAACGTTCGAGCTTGGCTTCGCCGACACCATGCAGGCGCGCAAAGTCTCGGCGGTCGGCAGGCTGGGATTTCGCCATTTCGATCAGTGTCTTGTCGGGAAAGATGACGTAGGCGGGGACCGAGCGTTCGCGCGCGAGATCGGTGCGGCGGGCTTTCAGGCGCTGCAGGAGAGGCTGCGGGACGTCGGCATCCATCTCCGCGGCGACACTGGCCCTCGACTTGCTCTTTGCGCTGCGGATCATGTCCGGCCTGTAGCGGAATTCGGCTTCGCCGTTCAGCAGCGCATGCCCCTTCGGCGCGATCGAAAGACCGCCATAGCCCGCGACATCGAGGGTCAGGAACCCGCCGCCGACGAGTTGCCGGATCAGGGATTGCCAGACCGGTCGGGGATGGTTGCGTCCCGCCGCAAATACCGAAAGCTCAGTATGGCCCTGCGCCTGCGCCTTCTCATTGGCCTTGCCCAGAAGGAGGTCGACCAGGTGGGTCGCGCCGAAGCGTTCGCCGGTCATTTGCGCGGCAAACAGGATCTTGCGCGCATCATCCGCGCCATCGACGGTCTCGACCGGGTTGAGGCAGACATCGCAATTGCCGCAGGGCTCCGATTCCTCGCCGAAATAGGAAAGCAGGCTCTGGCGGCGACAGGTCGGCGCCTCGCAATAGGCCACCAGCGCATCGAGGCGTTTGTGCTCGCGCCGGAGCCTTTCGTCGCTCCCGTTCTCGTCGTCGATGAAGCGGCGGCGCATGGTTATGTCCTGCAGGCCGAACACCATGTGCGCATCCGCCGGATCGCCGTCACGGCCCGCACGTCCGATCTCCTGGTAATAGGCGTCGAGCGAGCCGGGTAGATCCGCATGGAAAACGAAACGCACGTCCGGCTTGTCGATACCCATCCCGAAGGCGATGGTCGCACACACGATCACGCCGCTTTCCGTCATGAAAAGGTTTTGCGTCTCCGCGCGTTGTTCCGAGGAAAGGCCGGCATGGTAGGGAACCGCGCGACAGCCGTTTTCGCAAAGGAATGTAGCCAGTTCCTCGCTGCTCTTTCGCGACAGGGCGTAGACGATACCGCTCTGCTGGCTGCGGCCGTCAAGAAAAGCCAGCAACTGCTTCTTCATGTTGGCTTTTGGCTCGACGGTGAGGCTGATATTGGGCCGGTCGAAACCGGCGACAAACTGCGCCGCATTTCCGGCAAAGAGCTTCTCTGCGATGTCGCGGCGGGTTGCCTCGTCGGCAGTCGCGGTCACGGCCCCGATCGGGACACCCGGAAAAGCGGTACGCAGGTTTTGAAGCATGTCGTATTCCGGGCGGAACGATGCGCCCCATTGCGAAATGCAATGCGCTTCGTCGATGGCGAAAAGCGTGACCCCGATCTTTTGCAGCGCGGCGATCATGCGGTCCGTCATCAGCCGCTCCGGCGCCATGTACAGGATACGGACCTGGCCTGACGCGACGCGGCGCCAGATCGCGACGTTGTCGTCGCGGCTTGCGGCGGAGTTGATCGACTCCGCCGCGACTCCGGCAAGTTTCAGCGCCGCGACCTGGTCCTGCATCAGTGCGACGAGCGGGGACACGACGACGGTCAGTCCACCCTTGACCAGTGCCGGCACCTGATAGGTGAGGGACTTGCCTGCACCGGTCGGCATGACCGCGAGCACATTGCGGTCCTCGAGCAGACAGTCGACGATTTCCTCCTGTCCGGGCCGGAAGGTATCGAAACCGAAGACATCTTTGAGAACGGCATGTTTGCTGGGCATGAAAACTCGGTCGCCGCCGGGGCGCTTGAGGGGAATCGCGGATGAATGCTTCCAGCATTAGGCAGCGCTGCGATACCGCGCAATCGCATGCGGACAATCGGACGTGGAAAGGTACTGCCTTCGCGTCGGTCAGAGGTAGGTGCGCTCCTCGATCGGGATCGTCTCGATACGTTCCAGCAACTCCTCCAGAAGGGACTGCTCGGCGCGATTGAGGTTGGCGCGCGGGTTCCAGACCACATGCACGTCGATTTCCGGCATCTTGTCGTAGGGCGGCAGATGCCACAACTGCCCGGCGGCGACGTCGCGCTGGGCGACGTGAACGGGGAGGGGCCCGATGCCGAGACCCGCAATGATCATGCGGCGAACCTCTTCGAGGTGGCTCGACGTGCCGACAATGCGGTCGCCGAGATCGGCTTCGGCCCGCATCAGGGTGACGGGTTTCAGCACATCGTGCAGCCGATCTGTCTCGAAGGATACCGACGCATGCCCCGAGAGATCGGCCTGTGTCAGGCCCTTGCGCCCGAAAAGCGGATGCGGCGGCCCGCAGAACAGCCCGAAAAACTCGCGATAGAGTCGGCGATACTCGAGCTTCGGATTGCGCTCGCGGACGAGGCAGATGGCGAAAGTGGCGCTGCGTGCGGTCACTGCGGCGATCGCCTCGCGGCTGGTGTCGACATCGATGGAAAGCGTCGCCTTGGGATGCTTGGCGTGGAAATGCGCCAGCGCCTCATCGAAGACCGGGCAGATGACATGGCTCGCAACCGCGATTTTCACATGGCCCTGTACCTCGTCGGTGACGTCGCGCATCAGCGTCGACAGGCGGAAGATCGCGCCCTGGATGTCGATGGCTTCACGGTAAAGCAACTCGCCCGCACGCGTGAGTTTGAACCGGCCGGGCGACCGTTCGATCAGTTTCTTTCCGATATTGCTTTCGAGACGCTTGAGCGCGGTGGAAACCGAGGGTTGGGCGAGCCGCAGTTTTCCTGCGGCCTCCGTGACGGAGCGCGATTCCGCCAGAACGACGAAGGTTCGCAACAGGTTCCAGTCGAGGTCGCGGACGAGGCGTTCCGCGGGGCGGGAAGGAGCGATGGCGTCCATCATAGATCAGACCTATAATGATAATTGCGATTATCTATTTGATTGATGGTCTCCCGCGCTTCAATGTCAAGGCTTCCGCGAAAGCCGAGGACCCTGAATGTCGGTCGAAAGCCGCGAGGCGCGTCAACCCTGGATATTGCTGTCGCCGGCTCTGACGGCGATCATTCTGCTGCTCTTCGTGCCGCTCGGCTTCATCGTCGTGTATTCGTTCTGGCTTCGCACCGCGACCGGGGCCGACCAGGCCGGCTTCTTTCTCGATAACTGGCAGGAAGCCCTCACGGACTCGTTCTATCGCGATATCCTCCTCAACACGCTCAAGATCGCGGGAATCACCACGATCGTCTGCGCGCTGATGGGGTATCCGGCCGCCTATTTCATCGCGCGCTCGCGCGGCAACAAGGCGATCCTGCTCCTGCTCCTGATGTTGCCCTTCTGGATCAGCTACATCATCCGCACGATGAGCTGGATCAACATTCTCGGCGTCTCGGGCGCGCTGAATTCGGTCCTGATCGGGCTCGGTATCATCAATGAGCTGATCCAGATGCTCTACAACGAGACGACGGTCATTCTCGGCCTCGTCCACTTCCTGCTGCCCTTCATGATCCTCAATGTCTTCGTCAGCCTCGACGGGATCGACGAGACGCTGGAGGATGCGGCCAATTCTCTGGGCGCCACCCGGTGGCAGGCCTTCACCGAGGTAACATTGCCGCTCTCGCTGCCCGGCCTCGCGGCAGGCGGCCTCCTCTGCTTCGTGCTTGGAGCCGGCACCTATATCACGCCGCTCGTACTCGGCGGGCCGACGGACGCGATGTTCGCGAACTTGGTTTTTGAGGCGATCATCACGCAGCTCAACTGGCCGCTTGGCTCGGCGCTGTCGCTCATGCTGCTGGCCGTCCTCGGCGCGCTGGTGCTCATCTACAACCGCTATCTCGGCATGGCGCAATTGATGAAGGGGCTCGGCTAATGGGTTGGCAACTCATCCGTTTCTGGACGCTGCTCGTCTATCTCTTCATGTTCCTGCCGGTCGCCGTCGTGGTCCTGCTGAGCTTCAATGCGAGCCAGTTCGGTTCCTTTCCGATGACCGGCTTTTCGATACGCTGGTTCGTCGAGCTTGCGCAGAACGAGGCGATCCTGCGGGCATTCCGAACCTCGATGATCCTCGGTGCGCTCACGGCTCTGATCTCGACCACGCTCGGCGTGCTGGCGAGCCTCGCGCTCGTTCGCTACCGGGTGCCGGGCTCCAATTTGATTTCGACCTTGCTGATCGCGCCGATCCTGGTTCCGGAGGTCGTCCTGGCCGTGGCGCTGCTGCTCTTTCTCAATTTCATGTCGATCAACAAGAGCTTCGCGCTGCTGCTTTTCGGCCACGTGATCTTCACCTTGCCCTTCGTCGTCCTTGTCGTTCAGGCGCGGTTGGTCTCCATCCGGCGCGACATCGAGGAAGCGGCGATGAGTCTCGGTGCGAGCCCGGTCCAGACCTTTTTCGAGGTGACGCTGCCCCTGATGCTGCCGGCTGTGCTGGCGGGCGGGCTTTTCGCCTTCACCATCAGTTTCGACGACATCACCGGCACCCTCTTCTGGAAGCCGGGCGGCGTCGAGACCGTTCCCACCCAGATCTTCGCCATGCTGCGCAATTCGATCTCGCCGGAGATCAACGCGCTCGGCACGGTGATGATCGTGCTTACTGTCGGGCTGCCGCTTCTGGGAGCCGCGATTGCCCGACAACTCGCCCGAAAAAGCGGCGGATAACCGCTCCCGCCAAACAGGTTCTTGAAGGAGATCACTATGGACAACACCGAGCGATACGGAAGGCTGCTCGAGCGCTACATGAATGGCGACATGGAGCGGCGCAAGTTCCTGGGCCTGATCGGCGCGGCCGGTCTCGCCTACGGGGTGCAGACGCCCTTCGCGAAATTCGCCCACGCCCAGGACGTCAAGGAAGTGCGCTTTGACGGCTGGGGCGGCGTCGTTTCCGAAGCGTTCCGCGAATATGCCTTCGACCCGTTCACGGAGAAGACCGGTGTCACCGTGGTCGACGGAACGTTCGGCGGCGGCGACGAGTATCTCTCCCGCGTCAAGGCGAGCCAGCCCGGCGAATACAACATTGCCCACCTTTCGGGCGTGTTCGACTATGCGCGGTATCACGGTCTGGGTCTGACGTCGGAGCTCAACGAAGACAACATCCCGAACCTGCAATACGTCATTCCGAAACTGAACGACGTGTTCCGCAAGATCACCGACGGAAAGCTGTCCTGTGTGCCCTATGACTACGGCACGACGGGCCTCGCCTACAATCGCAAGCACATCTCTGACGAGGAGATGAAGGAAAAAGGCGCGAAGATCCTGATCGACGATGCCTACAAGGGAAAGATCGGCGGCTGGGCCGACTGGCGCACCCGCATGTGGTACGCGGCGCTGCAGACCGGGCAGGATCCGAATGGCGCGACCGATGTCGATGCGATGTGGGATGCCGTCCGCGCGCACCGCGATCTGGCCCTGAAATACTGGACCTCGGGCGCCGAATTGATGAGCCTTCTCGCCGAGGAGGAAATCTACGTCACCGAAGGCTGGTCCGGTCGTATCTACGCGCTGCAGGAGCAGGGCCACGACATCGGCTACATGGATCCGCCCAACGGCTTCGGCTGGCAGGAGTGCCTGTTCGTCATCAAGGGTTCGCCGATGGAAGCCTGCGAGGAACTGCTGAACTTCATGCTGGCGCCGGAGACGTCCATCGCCGTCGCGGAAGGACAGAACTATCCGCCCGCACTCGACCCGACCAAGGTCGATCTCGGCGACAAGATCCCGACGCTGCCGGCCTTCGATCCGACCGGCACACTGTCCGGGCTGACCTTTGCCGATCCCGAATACTGGAACGGCCATGAGGCCGATTGGTCGAAAATGTTCGGCCGGGTCCAGAAGGGATACTGATCCCTCGATAAACGCACTCCCCGCCGCCTCGCGCGGCGGGGAGCCTCAAGCCGCGACCGGAGAAGAGCCCGTGAGTTCTGTTATCCTGACTGACATCGAGAAACACTTCGGCGACTTCACGGCCGTCTACAAGACGTCGCTCGAAATCCCCGACGGGAGCTTCGTCACGCTGCTCGGCCCGTCCGGCTGCGGCAAGACAACCACGCTGCGCATGGTCGCCGGGCTGCTCGACCCGTCCAAAGGCGAAATCCGCATCAAGGATCGTCGGGTCAACGACGTGCCAATCCACAAGCGAAATCTCGGGCTCGTGTTTCAGAATTACGCGCTGTTCCCGCACAAGACGATCGCCGAGAATGTCGCCTTCGGATTGAAGTATCGCGGCGTGGCAAAAGAGGATGCGAGAAAACGCGTCCAGGATGCGCTCGAACTCGTTCAATTGCCGTCCGTCGGCGACCGCTATCCAAAACAGTTGTCCGGCGGCCAGCAACAGCGTATCGCGCTTGCCCGTGCCATCGTGATCGAGCCGGATGTCCTGCTTCTGGACGAACCGCTTTCGGCGCTCGATGCCAATCTGCGTGAGGACATGCGCGTGGAACTGAAACGAATCCAGGAAAGGATCGGGGTGACGACCATCTTCGTGACGCACGACCAATCCGAAGCCTTGGCGATGTCCGACCGGATCGTCGTCATGTCGGCAGGTCGCGTCGAGCAGGTCGGACCGCCCGAAGAAGTCTACAACACGCCTGCGAGCGAGTTCGTCGCCAATTTCCTCGGCGCATCCAACATCATGGACGCAACGGTGCTTGGCCGTGACGGCGACGACCTGATGCTTGATGTGGACGTGTTCGGCCGAGTCGCCGTGCCCGGCAGGAAGGTGGCCGATGTTGCATCCGAAGGTCCGGCGAAGATGGTGCTGCGCGCGGAAAAACTGCTCCTGACGAACCGCGATGAGCCTGCCGACGGAACCGTGGCGGTCGATGGGACGGTCGAAGCCGTCGACTACCAGGGGCAGGCGGTGCGCTATTTCGTGCGTGCCGGCGACCGCCAGCTTCAGGCCATCAACATGATTGACGAGCACCCCTTCGACGAAGGCGCGCCCGTGTCCCTGCGGCTGCGCCCACGCGACTGCGCCGCGCTGCCGGCCACCTGATTTTCATTTCGGACGATTCGCATGGCGAACCAGCAAAAGAGCCATCTCTTCTACCAGACGCGCCGGCGCAAACCGGTGCTCGACCAGGCACGCGGCATCTACATGTGGGATGTCGACGGCAAGCGCTATCTCGACGGATCATCCGGCGCGATGGTCTGCAATATCGGTCATTCCAACGAGAATGTTCTCGCCGCCATGCGCCTGCAGATGGAGAAATCCACCTTCGGCTACCGGCTGCATTTCGAGACCGAGGCGTCCGAAAAGCTGGCCGCGAAGACGGCGACGCTGACGCCTGAGGGATTAGACCGGATATTTTTCGTTTCCGGCGGCTCTGAAGCCGTCGAAAGCGCGACCAAACTGGCGCGCCAATATGCGTTGGCCACCGGGCAGGGGACGCGCTGGAAAGTGATATCTCGCTATCCTTCCTATCATGGGTCAACGCTCGGCGCCTTGGCGATTACGGGCTATCAGCCTCTGACCGACCCCTTCGGGCCGATGATGCGCTCGATGCCGAAAGTGCCCGCGCCCCGCGCTTATCTCGACGGCCTCGATCCCGAGGATGAGGCGACAGGGATTCATTACGCCGACATGCTCGAGCAGAAAATTCTGGACGAGGGTCCCGAAACCGTTCTCGCCTTCTTCGTCGAGCCGGTTGGCGGGGCGTCCACCGGCGCACTGGTGCCGCCGAAAGGCTACATGGAACGCGTGCAGCAGATTTGCCGCGAATACGGCGTGCTGCTGATCCTCGACGAAGTGATGACGGGGGCGGGGCGGACCGGAAAATTCCTCGCCGGCGAACACTGGAACATGGAGCCAGACATCGTCGTGATGTCGAAAGGCTTCGCCGCCGGATACGTGCCGCTCGGCGCAATGGCGGCGCATGACCGGCTGGTCGAGCCGGTCCTCGACACCGGGGGGTTCCAGCATGGTTACACCTATGCCGGCAATCCGCTCGCCTGCGCCGCCGGTCTCGCGGTTCTGGACGAGATCGAACGGCAGGGCCTGGTCGCCAATGCCGGAACCATGGGTGATGTCCTGAAATCCCGGCTCCAGGATCTGATGCAACGCTATGCGATCATTGGCGATGTTCGCGGCAAGGGGTTGCTTCTGGCGTTCGAATTCGTCGGCGACCGGCGCACCATGGCGCCGCTTCCCGCGTCCCTGAATGCCTATGCCCGCTTCGTCGATATCGCCTATGAGAACGGCCTGATCGTCTATTCCCGGCGCACGCGCGGCGGCGTGGACGGCGATCACATCCTCGTCTGTCCGCCGATGATCGTGAACGAGAGCCAGATCGAGGAGATCATGGACATGCTCGATCGCTCCTTGAGGCAGTTCACGGCTGAAGTGGGCGCGGCCATGCCGCTGAGCGCCTGACGGTTACCATGTCGAAAATCATCATCACCTGCGCCGTCACCGGCTCGATCCACACCCCGTCCATGTCGCCGCATTTGCCGGTCAGCGCCAACGAGATCGCCGAACAGTCGATCGCGGCGTCGGAAGCGGGCGCTGCGATCCTGCATCTGCATGCGCGCGACCCCGAAAACGGGAAGCCGTCCGCCGCACCCGACCACTTCATGGCCTTCCTGCCGCGCATCAAGCAGGCCAGCGACGCGGTGATGAACATATCCACCGGCGGCAGCGCGACCATGACGTTGGACGAGCGTCTGGAGGCGCCGAAGCGCGCCGAACCCGAAATGTGTTCGCTCAACATGGGCTCGATGAATTTCGCGCTCTATCCTGCGGCCGAGAAGATTTCCGACTGGAAGTACGACTGGGAGAAACCCTTCCTCGAGAACTCCGACGACCTCGTCTTCAAGAACACCCCGCGCGACATCGCGCGCATCCTGACAGAACTCGGCGTCGAGCGCGGCGCGCGCTTCGAGTTCGAGTGCTACGATGTCGGGCACCTGTACATGCTCCGCCATTTCGCGGATCGTGGCCTGATCAAGCCGCCATACTTCATCCAGTTCGTTTTCGGTGTGCTCGGCGGCATTGGTCCCGACCCGGAGAATCTGAGCCACATGAAGCTGATCGCCGACAAGCTGTTCGGTGCGGACTACGCCTTTTCGGTGCTCGCGGCCGGCCGTCACCAGATTCCGCTGACCACCATAGCGGCCGCGATGGGCGGGCATGTGCGCGTCGGACTGGAGGACAGCCTCATGATCGCGCGCGGAAAGCTCGCGACGTCGAACGCAGAACAGGTCGCCAAGATCCGTCGCATCGTGGAGGAACTGGGCCGCGAAGTGGCGACCCCGGCGGACGCGCGCGCGATGCTCGGGCTCAAGGGCGCCGACCGGACGGCGATCTGACATGGACGCCATCACGATAAGGCGGGCGGTCGCCGAAGACATGGAACAGTTGAACGAGGCGCTTAGGCATCTCTCCGGCGAAATCGGAGACGAACACGGCGGGACGGCCGGGCTGCTTCGGAAGGCCGGGTTCGGGGATAACCCGGCCTTCCGGGCATTGCTTGCCGAAGCGGGCGGCCTGGTTGTCGGCGCGGCGCTTTATTCACCCGTCTTTTCCACAGTCATGGCGTCCGCGGGTGTTTATGTTTCCGATTTGTGGGTCGCGGATTCTACGCGCGGGCAGGGGCTCGGCAAGCGCCTCCTGAGCGCCGTTGCCGAGGATGCCCGGACAGTCTGGAATGCGGGTTATCTCAAGCTCGCCGTCTATGACGACAATGACGGCGCGCGGGCGTTCTACGACCGGCTCGGTTTCGCGCCCATGGCGGACGAGACCATCATGCTGCTCGACCAGTCCGGGTTCGAGTCGCTGAAAGGACAATGATGAAAGCGATACTCGACGAACGCCAGCGCCGCCACGATCCGAAGCACTTTATGGCCAATGGCACATTGCTGCCCAATCCCGAACAGCCGAAGCGCATCGATATCCTGAAGGCGGCGGCGGAACAGGCGGGCTGCTCTTTCGAAGCGCCGACCGATGAGGGCATGGGACCGATTGCGGCCTTGCACACGGCCGAATACATCGTCTTTCTGCAGAACATCTACCGCCGCTGGCAATATATCGAAGGGGCCGGCGCGGAAGTGGTCCCGAACATCCACCCGGCCAACAGAACCGATTCCTATCCCAAATCGGCGATCGGTCAGGCCGGATACCACCAGGTCGACACGTCCTGCCCGATTGCGGAAAACACGTTCGAATCAGCCTACTGGTCGGCGCAGACCGCGATCCGCGGCGCGGATCATATCGCCTGGGGTGAGCGTTCGGCCTATGCGCTGAGCCGTCCGCCCGGTCATCACGCCTATGCCGATCTCGCGGGCGGGTTCTGCTTCTTCAACAATGCCGGCATCGCCGCCGAAAGGCTGCGAAAAGCCGGAAAGCTTCCGGCGATCCTCGATATCGACGTACATCACGGCAACGGCACGCAGGGGATATTCTATCGCAGGGCCGATGTTCTCACCCTGTCGATCCATGCCGATCCGGCACGCTTCTATCCGTTCTTCTGGGGCCACGCGCATGAGCGCGGCGAGGGCGACGGCATTGGGTGCAACCTGAACCTTCCGCTCGACCGTGGCACCGGCGACGACGCCTATTTGAAAACACTCGATATCGCCTTTGAACGAATCGCGGCTTTCGGGACCGACGCCCTCGTCGTCGCCTTGGGTCTCGATGCGCATATCGACGACCCGTTCAAAGGACTGGCAGTCACGACCCCGGGCTTCGCGCGTATCGGCGCGGCGATCGCCGGGCTTGGCCTGCCGACGCTTTTCGTGCAGGAGGGCGGTTATGTTTCCGACGCACTCGGAGACAATCTCACCCATGTCCTGCAGGGTTTCTCGGAAGCCTGATCGGACAAACCACCACGACGAGGACAATATGAGCGACATTACCCGTATCGATTCCGGCACGCGCATGAGCCAGGCCGTTATTCACAATGGCACGGTCTATCTGGCGGGCCAGGTCGGCAACCCGGGCGACAGCGTCACCGACCAGACAAAGAGCATTCTTTCGAAAATCGAAGCTCAGCTTTCTCAGGCAGGATCCGACAAGACCAAAATCCTGCAGGCGGTCATCTGGCTCGCCGACATGTCGGATTTCGCGGAAATGAATGCCGTATGGGATGCCTGGGTCGAGCCGGGTCATGCCCCTGCACGTGCCTGTGGCGAAGCCAAGCTGGCGACGCCCGAATACACTGTCGAGATTATCGTCGTCGCCGCGCAGTAAGCGGTTTTCCGGGGGCTAGCGCGCCAGCCAGCCCCCGTCGACCGGCAGTAAAATACCGTGGACATAGCGTGCCGCGTCCGAGGCCAGATAGACCACGGCGCCTGCGATGTCTTCGGGCTCGGCCCAATGGCCCGCGGGAATCCGGTCGAGAATCGCCTGATAGCGGACGGGATCGTTGCGCAACGCCTCGGTGTTGTTGGTGACGACATAGCCGGGTGCGACCGCGTTGACATTGATGCCGAGCGAAGCCCATTCGCAGGCGAGCAGCCGTGTCATTCCAGCCAGGCCGCTCTTCGCTGCCGTGTAGGAGGCGATGCGGATGCCGCCCTGGAACGACATGAGCGAGGCGATGTTGACGATCCTTCCGCCGCCGCGTTCCTTCATGTGCCGCGCGGCCGCCTGGGACAGGAAGAAGGCGGATTTCAGGTTCGTGTCCATCACCGCGTCCCAGTCGTCCTCGGTGAAATCGAGCGCGGCATTGCGGCGGATGATGCCGGCATTGTTGACGAGAATGTCGATCCCGCCGGACCATGCGATGGCCTCTTCGATGACCGGAGCGAGGTTCGCCGTCACCGAAAGATCCGCCCGGATCGCGTGAAAGCGCTCGGGGGCGTCGATCTTGGCCGTCGTCTCGTCCATGGCGGAGCGCCCGACCGCGACGATCTTCGCACCGGCCCCGGCAAGTGCGACCGCGATCGCTTGACCGATCCCGGTATTCGCGCCGGTCACGACGGCCGTCCGGCCCTCCAGGCTGAATTGGTCGATCATCGCAGCGTCTCCATCGCAACCATGTCCATGTCCGTGAACTCCTGGTTGTCGCCCGCCATCGACCAGATGAACCCGTAATTCGATGTTCCGGCCCCGCAATGGACGGACCAGCCGGGCGAGATGATCGCCTGTTCGTTGGCGATGACGAGGTGACGCGTTTCGTCGGGTTCGCCCATGAAATGAAAGACGCGCGCGTCAGGGGCCATGTCGAAATAGAGATAGGCCTCGGACCGCCGGTCATGCGTGTGGCACGGCATCGTGTTCCAGACGCTGCCGTCGGCAATCATTGTCATGCCCATCAGCAACTGACACGAAGCGCAGATATCGGGATGGATATATTGCCGCAACGTGCGCCGGTTCGCATCGCTGTCGCTGCCGATGTCGAGACGGTTGGCGTCGGATTGCGCAATGATGCGGATCTCATGGCTGTGATGCGCCGGTGTCGATACGAAGTAGAACCGGGCCGGATCGTCGGCGTTCGCGCTGGAAAACGCGATCGCTTCGACGCCCATCGGTACATAGAGGCAATCCCCGACGGGAAGGGGATACTCCCTCCCGTCGAGGATCACGGCGCCCCCGCCGCCAATGCTGAAAATGCCCATTTCGCGCCGCGCGAGAAATGTCGGCGTGACGAGTTCCGCCGGAGCGTCGAGCGTCAACGTATCCGCGCCGGGAACGGCGCCGCCCAGTATCGTGCGATCGACATGCGAATAGGTCATGCGGATCGCACCTGGCGAAAACAGGTCGGTGACAAGAAAATTTTCACGCAGCGCGGTCGTGTCGAACGAACGCGCTTCCGCGGGACTGATAGCTTGTCGGATCGAAATGGTCATGGGTTCACACAGCCCTCCCTTGCCGCGTGTGGTCCGCCGGTCAATTCGCGAGCAATTCGCTGTCGAGGGCGGGGTCGAAAAGGAAATAATTCGGCCACAGGTCGCGGAAGACCGCGATGTCGAGCTGCAGCTTGTTGAGATGATAGGCCATGCAGTTCACGGCCTCGTCCGGCTCGCGCCGTTTCATGGCATCCAGAATGGCCTCGTGCTCGCCGACCACCTTGAGCATGCGGCCCGGCTGCGGCAGCGTCAGGCGACGATAGCGCTCGATCTGGATGCGGATCTGCTGGATCAGGTCCCATATGCCGGCGAGCCGGCCGGCGGCGGCGATGGCGGCGTGGAAGTCGTCGTCGGCCTTGTGGAACGCTTCTTCCTCGCCGGCCTCGGCCCGCTCGCGCTGGCGCTGGATGATCGCGCCCAGTTCCATGAACTGGCTTTCGCTTGCCTTGAGCGTCGCTTCGCGAACCGTAACCGCTTCCAGCGCGTGCCGCGCCACGATCGCTTCGCGCACCATCGACAGCGGAATGCGGGCGACGAAGGTCCCCGATTTCGGAATGACGTCGATCAGCCGGTCCTCGGCAAGCCGCAGCACCGCTTCGCGCACGGGCGTACGGCTGATGCCGTAGCGCTGCGTGATCTCTTTCTCGTGGATCGCAGTGCCGGGAACGAGCTTCATTGAAATGATGTCGCGCCGCAGGTCCTGATAGACGATGTCGGAATTCTTCGCCGGGATGGCCGAAACGTGATGGCCGTTCGCGTTCGGTGGCGCATTGGGCGAGCGCGGCTTGCGCTGCCGCGCCGTCTCCTCGCCGGTCATGGTCTGAGTTCCGTCCTTCATGCCGTCTCGTCTGCGAATCGCACCCTTTTTCCGTTCCATTGTTAGTCCCGCCCTGCGCCTTTCCCAATGGACTTGGCATTCACCGGGGACGCAGCCACTTGCGGCTCATCTTTTTCTAGTATATTAGATATATCTTGTATACCAGAAAATTCGAACATGTCGATGGAGGAAGGGCATTTTCGCCCGATCGACACGCAAGGGAGGAAGCGATGTTTCGAAAGATGATCACACTGACGGCCGTTGCCGCCACGGTGGCGCTGAGCGCCACGTCCGCCGCATTCGCGGTGGAGCTCAAATGGGCGCATGTCTACGAAGTCGGCTCCGACTATCATCAGGTTGCCGAATGGGCGGCGGAGGAGGTCGCCAAGCGCACGGACGGGCGCGTCGAAATCAAGGTGTTCCCGGCCTCATCGCTGGGCAAGGAGGTAGAGATCAACGAAGGCCTCGGCATCGGTGCCGTGGACATCATCTATACCGGGCCGAGTTTCGTCGAGCGCTACTACGGACCGATCGCCATCTCGGATTATCCGTTCATCATGCGCGGCTTCGATCACTGGAAGTCGTATCGCGGAAGCGATCTCTTCAAGGATCTTTCGGCCGGCTACAAGGATGCGACCGGCCACACCGTGATGGGGCTCGTTTACTACGGCCAGCGCCACGTGACCTCGAATTTCCCGATCCTCAAGCCGGATGACATGAAGGGTCTGAAGATCCGCGTGCCGAACTCGCCGGTCATGCTGATGTTCCCGAACGCGGTCGGCGCCAATCCGACGCCGATGGCCTTCTCGGAAGTTTACCTTGCCCTTCAGCAGGGCGTGGTCGACGCGCAGGAAAACCCGCTGCCGACCATCAAGTTCAAGAAGTTCTACGAGGTCCAGTCGAACATCAATCTGACCGGCCACCTCCTGAACTCGCTGCTGATCATCGCGTCGGACAGCGCCATGGGCAAGATGGGCGACGATTCCGACGCGGTTCGCGAAGTGCTGGAAGAGGCCGCTGCAAAGGTGTCCGACAGCATCTACCAGGCTGAGACCGATCTCATTTCCTGGTTCCGCGACCAAGGCACGCAGGTCAATGAAATCGACCGCAAGCCCTTCCAGGACGCGGTGTTGCCCAAGCTGACCGACTGGGACAAGGTGCCTTACGACAAGGAGCAGTTCGACCGGCTCCAGGCGCTTTGACAAACCGCGATTGCGGATAGACAGACATGAGCACTTTGCCTGTCGACAAGACCGAAAAGGAGCGCGCAGATCCTGCGCGCTCCGTTTTCACGGCCACGGAGGATTCCGGGCCGATCGACATCAAGCTGGTCGATGTGCCCGGGCTCCTCGCGCTCTGGTGCCTCGCGGTCATCGTCTTTCTCCAGTTCTTCACCCGCTACGTGCTCAACGACAGCCTGGCCTGGACGGAGGAGATCGCGCGATACGTTCTGATCCTGGTCGCGTTTTTCGGTGCCGTCACGGTGACGCGCAGGGGGACGCATATCTTCCTGGAGTTCTTCTACCGCTACGTTCCGGCGCTCGCCGGCAAGTGGCTGGCAGTGGCGATGGAACTGCTGTCATGCATCTTCTACGGCTACATGTCCTGGATCGCCGTTGAACTGGCGCTGAAGACGAAAACGAAAATGGCGTCGGCCGAAATTCCCAAAAGCCTGCTCTATTGGGGCGTCGCCGCGGGTCTTGCGGTCATGGCGTTCTTTTCATTCGTGTGGCTGGTCCGGAAAATCCGCCAGCAGCCTGAAACCGTGCTGCGCGATATCGCCGAGCACGCCCTTTCCGACATTCAAGACTAGGTAGTGGCGCGGCCATGGAACTGACCCTGATGTTCGTCATCCTTTTCGCGCTGCTTATCGCCGGCGCGCCGGTGGCTGTCGCGCTTGGCCTGTCGTCGCTCTATTTCATCGCGACCTCGGGGATGCCGAGCCTCGTGGTCCTGCACAACATGGTCAATGGCATCAATTCATTCCCGCTGATCGCGGTGCCGTTCTTCATCATGGCCGGGCACTTGATGAACACGGCGGGCATCACGACGAAGATCTTCACCTTCGCGCGGGCCACGGTCGGCTGGATGCATGGCGGTCTCGGTCACGTGAATGTCGGCGCGAGTGTCATTTTCGCAGGCATGTCGGGCGCGGCCGTGGCGGACGCCGGAGGTCTCGGCAATATCGAGATCAAGGCGATGCGGGAAGCCGGCTACGACACGGATTTCTCGGTCGGCATCACGGCCGCGTCGTCGACGATCGGGCCGATCATTCCGCCGTCCCTGCCGCTGGTCGTCTATGGTGTCATTGCGGACACGTCGATTGGCCAGCTTTTCGCCGCCGGCCTGATACCCGGAATGATCATGGCGCTGGCGCTGATGGTCATGGTCGGTTTCTACTCGCGCATCCGGAACTATCCGCGTGACGACCGGTTCGAGTTCCGGGTTTTCCTGAGAACATTCGTTGATGCTCTGATGCCGCTCTTCACGCCGATCATCATCGTTGGCGGAATTCTGACTGGCATGTTCACGCCAACCGAGGCGGCCATCGCTGCCGTTGCCTATTCGCTTTTTCTCGGCGTGTTCGTCTACCGGACACTCGACATCAAACGGATTCTGCGCGTGTCGATGGAAACCATCGAGACGACGGCGTCGATCATGATGATCGTCGCAGCTTCCGCGATCTTCGCCTGGATTCTGACCGCCAACCAGGTCGCCCAGCTCTTCGCCAACGAGTTGCTGGGCCTGACGGAGAACCCGACGATGATCCTGCTGATCATCATGGCGATCGTGCTCTTCGTCGGCTGCTTCATGGAGACGATTGCGGCGATCACGATCCTGACGCCGGTGCTGCTGCCGGTGGCGATGCAGATCGGCATCGATCCGGTGCATTTCGGGATCATCCTCATTCTGAACCTGATGATCGGCCTTCTGACGCCGCCCGTCGGCATGGTGCTTTACGTGCTTTCGAAGGTCGCCGATGTCCCGTTCGAGCGCTGCGTCGTCGCGACCGCGCCGTTCCTCGTGCCTTTGGGCGCGGTGCTGCTTCTGCTCTCCTTCGTACCCGGCCTGTCGATGTGGCTGCCGGTCTATCTCTATCGATAGACCGGGCGGCTTATTTCTCGGCGCGGGCCGCGAGGATTTCCGAAAGGTCGATGTCGTCGCGCTCGGTCAGTGAGACATAGGTGAAGGTCATCGTCTCGCGTTCGGACACCATCTTTCCGGGGTAGGGGAGGTAGACGAGCTCGCGCGAACCGAAGGCAGGTGAGGCGGTGCCCAACTGCCAGCGGGATTCGATCCGGGCCTCGATCAGGTGCATCGCGAGACCGTCGGAACCCTGAAGCTTGAACGGTACGCCGGCGACACGCAGAAATGACGTCTTGTCGTCGGCTTTGCGGTAGCCGTCGAGGAACGCTGTCGCAAGCACACGCAGTTCCTCCGCGCGTTCTTTCGCGGCATCGCCATGCACATGGGAATGCAGGTGTTCTCCGTGATCATGCGCATGATTGTGGCCCGGACCGTGGTGATGGTGGTGTCCGTGATCGTGGTGGTGGGGATGGTCGTGGTCGTCATGCATTGTTCGTCCCCCAACCCTGGCCATCGACATCCGGACCGGCCGGGATTTGCACCGGCTTGTCGATGATGGATTTGTGGGCGCCCATCTTGCCGTGGCTGACGAGCGTGCCGAGAACGTCGACAATCACGCGGGTCGCCAGCAGCGCGGTGATGTCCGAGGTGTCGTAGGGAGGCGAGACCTCGACGACCTCCAGCCCGCAAATGCCTTCCGCGGCGACCAGCGAGACCAGTTCCAGCGCTTCGCGCGGCAGGAACCCGCCGGGCTCCGGCCAGCCGGTGCCGGGTACGAAGCCGCAGTCCACGCTGTCGATATCGAACGAGATGTAAACGGCGTCGGCGTCCTTCCATGCGAGTTCGAGCGCGCGGGCGGCGGTTTCGGCGAGGCCCATCTCCTCGATGTCGCGCATGGTGAAGATGTTCGTGTTGCGCTTGCGCGCCTCCTGCACGCCTTCGCGCGGCACCTGCCAGCCGCCGATGCCGACCTGGACGAGGTTCACGGCCGGCACGTTTGCGAGGTCCGTTGCGTGGAACCAGGGCGTCGTGTGCATTCGCTCGTCGAGATCCTTTTCCTGGATGTCGATGTGCCGGTCGAAATGCACGATGCCGATGCGTTTGGAGGTGCATTGCGCGATGCCGCGCACGCAGGGAAAGCCGATGGAATGGTCGCCGCCGATCATGATCGGCAGTGCGCCCGATGAGGCGACATGCGAAACGGCCCGCGTGATCTGATCGAAGGTCTTCTCGATATTGGCGGGGATGGTGAAGACGTCGCCGACGTCGCAGAGCGTCATCTGCTCGCGCAGGTCGATACCCATCTCGTAATTGTAGGGCGTGTAGAGCGCGGAGATCTTGCGCACGCCCTGCGGGCCGAAACGGGTTCCCGGCCTGTATGTCGTGCCGCCGTCGAACGGAATGCCGATGATCGCGGCATCATAGGCGCCGACCTTGGTGACGTCCTCGATATAGGGCGCCTTCAGGAAGGTGTTGATGCCTGCATAATGGGGCAGTTCCCCGCGCGAGAAGGTCGGGATCGACTTGTCTTCGAGCGAATCCGAGCCGGTCAGCCCCATGCGCAACGCCCACTGGCGCTCCTTCTGCCATGCCGCCGAGGGGAGTTCCCCTTCCTTCTCCGCCGCTTTCCAGCCGCGCATGTTGAGCTTGTCGAAATCCGGATGGTGCAGCCTCTGCTGTTCATCGCGAAGCGTCAGGCCGGCCTTGCGGCCGGCGCGCGCCGGTTTGGACGGGAACATGTCACGCATTGGGAGCGTCTCCTCTTGTAGTGTTTTTGAGAGCGAATAGCGCCTTGGCATCGGGGATGGTCTGCGCGCCGGGCCGGCCGAGCGGCAGGTCGTAGGTGATCGTCGCGCCCCAGCGGTCGGGTGCGTCGGGATCGTGGCGGATCTTGTCGAAGACGAGAACGCGAGTGCCGAGCTTGAAGGCTTCGTGGATATCGTGCGTGACCATGAAAATGGTCATGGATAGCTCGCGCCAGAGCTCGATCAGCAGTTCCTGCATGTCGGCCCGGATGCCGGGATCGAGCGCGCCGAACGGCTCGTCGAGGAGCAGGATCTTCGGCTTCTTCAAAAGGGCCTGGGCGATGGCGAGGCGTTGCTGCATGCCCCCCGACAACTGCGCCGGATATCGGTCGCGCGCCGGAGAAAGTCCGATACGGTCGAGCGTTTCCGCGATCTCTTCGCGTGCCTTTGTCCGCGCTGCGCCGCGCAGCTTGCCCGAAAACGGCGCGGCGTCGAATTCCGACGAAAGGATCAGGTTTTCCTCGACGGTCAGGTGCGGGAACACGGAGTAGCGCTGAAAGACGATGCCGCGATCGGGCGTCGGTTCCGTGGGCAGCGGTTCGCCGTCGATCAGGATCCGCCCGCGCGACGGGGTTTCCTGGGACAGGAGCATGCGCAGGAAGGTCGACTTGCCGCAGCCCGACGCGCCGACGATCGTGCAAAGGCTGCCCGCCGCGATGTCGAGGTCGAGGCGTTCGAGCACGACGGTGCCGGCATAGATCTTCGCGACGTTCTGGACGGAGACTTTCGGCTGAGCGCTCACAGGCTTTCTCCCTGCATGTGATGCCACGGGAACGCCTTGCGCGAGGCGAGCAGGAGAAGCCGGTCGAGGATAAAGGCGAGCAGCGTGATCCAGATGACGTAAGGCAGGATCACGTCCATCGCGAGGTAGCGCCGGACGAGGAAGATTCGATAGCCGAGGCCGGAGGTGGATGCGATGGCCTCAGCCGAGATCAGGAATATCCAGGCCGGCACGAGGCCGAGCCGGATCGCGGTGATCAGTTTCGGCAGGATTTGCGGCAGCACGACGCGCATCATCATCTGCCAGACGGATGCGCCGAGCGTTTCCGCCTTGATGATCAGTTCGCGCGGAAGTTCCATCACCGCTTGCGCGACCGAGCGGATCATCACCGGCGCGGTGCCGACGACGATCAGCATGACTTTCGAGAGTTCGCCGAGGCCGAAGATGATGAACAGGATCGGCAGGACCGTGATCGGCGGGATCAGCGAGAACGTTGCGACGAAAGGCGCCATCGATGCCCGGACATGCGGAATGAAACCGATCAGGATGCCAAGCGACAGGGCGAGAAGGATCGAGATGCCCATGCCGGCGGCGAGACGTTCGAGGCTGTCGAGCGTGTCCATCCACAACAGCAGGTCGCCGGAGCGCCGATCCGGCGTGAACGCCATGCGGCCGAAGGCTGACGCCATGTCGGGCAGCGAGGGCAGCAGCTTGTCGGCGGGATTGTCCAGCCGCCGGTAATGGCTGGCCACGGCATATGCGATGATGACGGCCACGAACGGCGCGGCGCCGAGCGCGAAGGCGGTGATCCGCGAGGGTTTCCGGTTGATCAGGCGCATGGAGATCCCGAGCAGATGGCCCGGCGCGCTTGGCGCCGGGCGCGGGTTGAGCTCACAGGGCGCCGTCGGCGGCCATCGTCATGTAGGTCGTGTCGAACCGAAGCTTCACATTCGCCTCGTCGCCATAGACGGAGCCGTCGGGGAACGAGACCCCTACGAATTCCGGGCTTGGCGCACCTTCGCCAAGGATGCCCTTGTCGAAGAGGAATTCGGCGACGAACTGCATCGTCTTCGGCAGATCGCCGGACTCGGTAAACGCGACGGCATCGGCCGGAGCGTAGAACATCTCGGTGGAATCGAGCTGCGACTTGTAACCTTCGAGGTCGGTCCCCGAGGCTTCGGCCATCGCGGTCAGCGCTTCCTCGTCGCCGGAGGCCATCATCTCCATGACTTCGTACCAGGCGCCCGCCAGCGCTTTGCCGAAGGCCGGGTTGTCCGCCAGCGTCTCGGTATTGACCATCATGATGTCGATGATCTCACCGGGAATGCCGGCCGAGTCGAACACCTTGTTGGCATTGGACTGTGTCAGGATTTCCGAGACCAAGGGATTCCACGTCACGACGGCGGTGACGTCGTCGGTCGCGTAAGCCGCGATCATGTCCGCGTCGGACGTGTTGACCACCGTGACGTCGCGTTCCGAAAGATCGACAGACTCCAGGGCGCGGGCCAGGAGGTAGTGCGAGACCGAGAGCTCGACGAGGTTGACGCTCTGGCCCTCGATTTCGGCGAGCTCGCTCTTGTCCTTCAGGATGATGGCGTCGTTGCCGTTGGAATAGTCACCGACGATCAGTGCCGTCGTATCGACGCCGCCGGCCGGGATCGACAGGGCATCCATATTGGTCATCGAGCAGCCGTCATATTCGCCGGCCGTGTACTGGTTGATCGACTCGACATAGTCGTTGATCTGAACGATCTCGACATCGATGCCGTATTTCTCGGCCCATTTGTCCATGATGCCGGAGTCTTCGAGATAGCCCCATGGCATCCAGCCGACATAGATCGACCAGCACACCTTGAAGTCCGTTTTTTCCTCCGCAGCCGCGTGGCTGATTGAAAGGGGCAATGCCAGCGTTGCCGCCAGCCCGAGGGTGGTGATGAGTTTTGTGATCATGCTCCTGCCTCTCAAGTTTCGTGCGGTCGGGCCGCATTCATGGGAGGTTCGAGCGCACATCCGGGAGAGGTCTGCGCGCGCAAACCTGTGCAGTTGTCTCCCGGGATTTTGCCCCGCCGTGTCACCGCCTTGCATTCGGCGGCTTGCACCTCTTGGACCAGACATTCGCAATCGAACCGGAACCCTAGGCGCCTCTGCACGACTTGAGGGAAAGCAAGGTCTGTGCCAGAGCCGTTTCGCCGCGAATTCGTCGCGATACCGCAAGGGAAATCGCCCGAATCCCGGATTTCTGGCTATTTTTTGTGCGCCGGGTGCCTTTTCCTTGGTGTCTCGTCGGGTCGGCGAGCGTTCCAAAGGTGACCGGTTGAGCATCCGAGACACGCCATCATTACAATTCCTTAATGTTTGATTTTCCGGGTGCCAGATATCGAAGCTCCGCTATATTCATTCGCAATATCCCGGATCGAGAACAGCCGAACCGGGCGGCTGACGGATGTCGGGATCGCGGCGCAAATGAAGATTTGGAAGCAAATTGTCTGGTCGCTCGTGCTAGCGGGAGGCGCATTCCTTGGCTGGGCGTGGTTCTACCCCGGCGCAGGAGACACGCTGGCCCGATACGGTATTGACTGGTTCTCGGTCTCATCGACAGGGCAGCAGGCAGGCGATGCCCGCTCAGGCGGTGGCGCGCCGCGTCGCGGCGGTTTTTCCCGCGAAGCGCTCGTGGTCGTCGCGCCGGTGGGGCAGGGCGTCGTCAACGACCGCCTGACCGCGATTGGTACCGGACAGGCTGTGCGCACTGTCTCCATACGCCCGCTGGTTGCCGGCCAGATCGCCGAAATTCCCGTGACATCGGGAGCGAGGGTCGATGCGGGTGACGTGATTATCCGGCTCGATTCCGCGGAGGAGGAACTGTCCGTCGAACGGGCGAGGCTGGCGGCCATGGATGCCGAACAGAAAGCGACGCGGCTTGGAAGCCTTGCCGAGCAGCGCGCCATCAGTTCCGTCGAAGCCGATGCTGCCCGCACTGAACTGCAGACCGCGCGGGTCGCGTTGAAAGAAGCCGAACTCGCGTTGAGCCGCCGCACCGTGACGGCCCCCATATCCGGTTCGCTTGGGATTCTGTCGGTGAATGTGGGCGACTATATCACCAATCAAACCGATATCACCACCATCGACGACCGTAGCGAGATCCTCGTCGAATTTCATGTTCCGGAGCGTTTCGCGGCCGCGATGACCGTCCGCAAACCGATTGAGGCGACTGCGATCGCACGGCCCGGCGAGACTTTCGAAGGGTCCGTTACCGCGGTCGATAACCGTGTCGATGAGAGCAGCCGCACGCTGCGGGTCCGTGCCCTCGTTCCCAATCAGAGCGATCATCTGCGCGCGGGCATGTCGTTCGAGGTCGAAATCCAGTTCCAGGGCGAGACCTATCCGACGATCGATCCGCTCGCGGTCCAGTGGGATTCCACGGGCCCATATGTCTGGCGCGTGGTCGACGGCAAGGCCGAGCGCGTGGAAGTGGCGATCATTCAGCGCAATGCCGACCGGGTCCTTGTCGAGGCCGAAATCGCGGAAGGCGACGAAGTGATCACCGAGGGCGTGCAAAGCGTGCGACAGGGCGCCGCCGTTCGGATCGCCGGCGCTGAGCCGAATGCCGAGCAGCAGGGTGGTGGCGGCGAGAGGCCCGGTTCCGGAGGTGCGGGCTCATGACCGACACGGTGAGTGAACCGGAGCAATCATCGGAAGACCGGCCGGGCCTGACAATCGAAAAACTCGCTTCTGGCGGCACGGCGATCTTTATTCGCCGCCCGGTTCTCGCATTGGTGATCAACATGCTGATCGTCGTCGCCGGCCTTGCCGGGCTTTACGGCGGCGAGGTGCGCGAATTGCCCGATGTCGATCGCCCGGTCATTTCGGTGCGGACGGACTACAGCGGTGCGTCGCCGGAAACCATCGACAGGGAACTGACCGCCGTCATCGAGGGCGCCGTGGCGCGCGTTTCCGGCGTATCGTCCATTTCCTCGGACTCATCCTTCGGACGCAGCCGTGTCACGATCGAGTTCTCCGATGACACCGACCTGTCGACTGCCGCCTCCGATATACGCGACTCCATAGGCCGTATCACGAACCGCCTTCCGGATGGCGCGGATGAGCCGCAGATCGTCAAGGCGGATGCCGATGCGAGCGCAGTGATGCGGCTTGCCGTAACCTCTTCCACCATGTCGGTGCAGGACATGACGGTCCTCGTCGAGGACGAGGTGGTGGACCGGCTGGCTGCCGTTCCGGGCGTCGCCGACGTGCAGGTCTATGGCGGGCGCGACAAGGTGTTCCGTATCGACGTCGACCAGTCCCGGCTCGCTGCTCTCGGATTGACTGTCGCCAATCTGCGCAATGCGCTGGCCAGCGTGTCCTACGACGTGCCCGCCGGCTCATTGACCGCAAACACGCAGGACATTGTGGTCCGCGCGACCGCGGATGTGACGTCGGTCGAGGATTTCGAGAATCTCTACATAAACGATCGGGTTCAGTTCAAGGATGTCGCCTCCGTCACCCTTGGAGCAGATCCCGGCGATTCCTCTCTGCGCGCCAATGGCCAGACCGGCATCGGCATGGGCATTGTCCGTCAGGCGAAATCGAACACGCTGGAGATTTCCAACGGCGTTCGTGCGGCGGCGCGGGACCTGCAGGGAATTCTGCCCGAAGGCGTCGACATTCGCGTGACAAGTGACGACGCAACCTTCATTCGCGGATCCATTGACGAGGTGCGTCGAACGCTGCTGCTCGCCATCGGGATCGTCGTCGCCGTCATATTCCTCTTCCTGCTCGACTGGCGCGCGACGCTGATCCCCACGGTGACGCTTCCGATCGCCCTCATCGGCACGTTTGCGGCGATCTACCTCGCCGGATTCTCGATCAATATCCTGACCCTCCTCGCCCTTGTTCTCGCGACAGGTATGGTCGTGGATGACGCGATCGTCGTACTCGAGAACATCGTGCGCAAACGCAATGAAGGGCTTGGGCCGCGCGCCGCCGCTATCGTCGGCGTGCGCGAGGTGTTCTTCGCCGTCGTGACGACGACGGCGACGCTCGCCGCGGTTTTCATCCCGATTTCCTTCCTGCCCGGTCAGGCAGGTGGCCTGTTCCGCGAATTCGGCTTCGTGCTGGCCTTCGCCGTCATGCTGTCGAGTGTCGTGGCGCTGACCTTGAGTCCGATGCTGGCATCGCGCCTGATCCGGCGGCGCGACGACACCAAGGTCCACGGCGCAACCCCGTTGCATCGCTTTGGCGGCGCGATGGTGTCGTTCTATCAATGGCTCTTGCACAAGGCGCTCGATGCACCGCTGGTCATCGTCGTCGTCGCCGTGATTGTTTCCGGCGTGGCGTTGGCGCTGGCGCGTTCGATTCCCCAGGAACTGACACCGCCGGAAGACCGTTCGGTCGCTCTCATGCGGGTCAGCGCGCCACAGGGTGTCAGCCTCGAATACACGCGTGAGAAGATGCGCGAGATCGAGAGACTCGTCATGCCGATGCGTGAAAGTGGCGAGGTGGAGAACATCTTTTCCATTGCCGGGCTCGGTGCGAGCACGAATTCCGGCTTCATGGTCTTGTCGCTGGCGCCCTGGGAGGAACGCAGCCGAAGCCAGGCCGATATCGTCGCGGATATGAACCGGCTGACCTCGCAGGTTCCCGGCGTGCGCGCATTCGCCATCCAGCCCAACAGTCTCGGCATTCGCGGGGCCGGCAACGGCCTGCAGTTCGCCTTTGTCGGAAACAGCTATGCGGATCTCGGCGAAGCCGCGGAGGCGATGGTGCGCCAGATGGAGGACGATCCACGCTTCCAGCAGGTGCGGCTTTCCTACGAGACGACGCAGCCGCAGCTGTCGGTGCGTATCAACCGGGACCGTGCGTCCGATCTGGGCATCGATATTGATGGCCTCGCGGAGGCGATACAGGCGCTTCTGGACGGCCGGGAAGTGGCGCAGGTCTTCATCAATGACCGGTCGTTCCCGGTCAAACTGATTTCGACCACGACGCCGATCAACGACCCGACCGACCTGGAGGCGATCTATCTGAAGACCGGCGACGGCCGTATCGTGCCCATGTCGGTCATCGCCGACCTGCAGGAAAAGGCGGTTGCGCCGAGCCTCAATCGTGAGCAGCAACTGCGCTCCGTTTCGATGCGGACGAACATGGCCGAGGGTTTCTCGCTGGGCGAAGCCTATCGCGAAGTGGTTCGCATGGCCGAACCGCTCCTGCCGCCGGGCGCGCGTGTCGTCCCGCTGGCCGAAGCCGCGACGCTGGACCAGTCGTCGCGTGACATGGCGTTTACTTTCGGTATCGCGATCGTGGTGGTGCTTCTGGTGCTGGCGGCGCAGTTCGAGAGTTTCGTCTCTGCGCTGATCATCATGGCAACCGTGCCGCTGGGGCTCGCTTGCGCGATTTTCGCCATGGCGATCACGGGTACGAGTCTCAATGTCTACAGCCAGATTGGCCTCGTTCTGCTGGTTGGCGTCATGGCCAAGAACGGTATCCTGATCGTCGAATTCGCCAACCAGTTGCGCAATCGGGGCCGATCCGTTCGCGAGGCGATCGAACAGGCCGCGAATATCCGCCTTCGTCCGGTGATGATGACGATGATCTCCACCGTGCTCGGAGCGGTTCCGCTGATCTTCTCCTTCGGCGCGGGGGCAGAGGCGCGCACCGCGCTTGGCTGGGTGATCGTCGGCGGGCTTGGCCTTGCGACGCTTGCAACCCTGTTCCTGACGCCGGTCGCCTATCTTCTCCTTGCGAGACTGTCCGAGCCGAGTGCCGTTGGCGAGGAGAAGCTGCAGCGCGAATTGCAGGAAATGGCCGAGCGCGACGACGCCCACGTCGGCGTTCAATAGGGGACAGGTGCATTCCGACACTCGGTTGAACGAGGCGGACACCGCCATCCGTGTCGTTCCCTGGGTCCGCCACCGCTGCGGATTTCAATTGCGCCGCCTCTTGAGCGCGATCAACGCATGCGTCTATTGATCGGGCATAGTGCGGTTTCACAGGCGGTTCGACATGGAAGAAAAGCGAAAGGCCGAAATCGTATTCCGCACCGATGACGTGACCAAGGTCTACGACACGGGCGAGGTGAAGGTGTATGCGCTTGCCGGCGTCGATCTGGAATTATTCTCGGGCGAACTGACGGTCCTGCTCGGCCCGTCGGGAAGCGGCAAGTCGACGCTTCTGAACATCCTCGGTGGACTGGACCATGCCACGAGCGGCGATGTCTGGTTCCGCGATCTGGAGCTTTCGAAACTCAACGACCGCGAACTGACGCGGTACCGGCGGGACAATGTCGGTTTCGTCTTTCAGTTCTACAATCTCGTCCCGAGCCTTTCGGCGCGAGAGAACGTCGCTCTCGTCACCGATATTGCTCCCGATCCGATGCGCCCGGAAGACGCGCTTTCCCTCGTCGGGCTAGGTCATCGCCTCGATCATTTTCCGGCGGAGATGTCGGGCGGCGAACAGCAACGGGTGGCAATCGCCCGCGCCATCGCCAAGCGGCCCGATGTGCTTCTATGCGACGAGCCGACTGGAGCGCTCGATTCCAAAACCGGCATCACGGTCCTGCAGGCGTTGAAGGACATCAACGATCAGTTCGGAACCACGACGGCGGTGATCACGCACAATGCCTCGATCCGCAAGATGGCGCATCGCGTCATCCGTTTCCAGGACGGCAGGATCGGCGAGGTCGAGGTAAACGACACGCGCATCGACCCGAAAGACATCCAGTGGTGAGGCGATGAGGGCGCTCGACAAGAAATTGCTGCGCGATTTCCGCCGTCTATGGGCGCAGGGCCTGTCGATTGCGCTTGTGCTGGCCTGCGGCGTCGCCATCGTATTGATCTCATACGGCATGTACGGCGCACTCGAAAACACGCGGTCGGCCTATTACGAGCGCAACCGCTTTGCCGATGTCTTCGCATCCGCCACGCGGGCGCCGCGCAATCTGAAGGACGAGATCGCCGGGATCGAGGGGGTCTGGGCGGTCGAACTGCGCACGGTCAAGGATGCGGTGCTGGACCTTCCGAACCGGGTCAAGACCGCGACCGGGCGCATCATCTCGCTGCCGGCCAATGGCGCGGTCCTGAACGTGCCTCTGGTTCGATCCGGCCGTCCGCCCGATCCGGATGCTTCCGATGAAATCATGGTCAACGAGCCCTTCGCGCTCGAAAACGACTATCAGCTCGGCGACGTCATCCAGGCTAATCTGAACGGCCGCAAGCGTCCGCTCACGATCGTCGGCACGGCATTGTCGCCCGAATATATCTATACGATCGGACCGGGCTCCCTAATGCCCGACAACGAGAATTTTGGTATCCTCTGGATGGCCGAAAACGCTGCGGCCTCCGCTTTCGACATGTCCGGCGCGTTCAACGATGTCAGTCTGAAACTGACACGCAGCGCCGATGCCGACGAGGTGATCGACCGTCTCGATGACATTCTGCGACCATATGGCGGCACGGGCGCATACGGGCGCGACCAGCAAATGTCCGATGCCTTCATCGATTCCGAACTGCTCGGACTGGAGACCATGGCACGCATCCTGCCGCCGGTTTTCTTCGGAATTGCGGCGTTTCTCGTCAACATGGTGATCGGCCGCATCGTGGCGCTGGAGCGTAGCCAGATCGGGCTTATGAAAGCGCTCGGCTACACCAATTTCACGATTGCCATGCACTACATCATGCTGTCCGCGCTGATCGCCGTCATCGGCGTCCTGATCGGCTGGGGGCTCGGCACATGGGCGGCGCGGGGCATGGCGCTGATGTATGCCGAGTTCTTCACCTTCCCCTATCTGATCTTCAGCGTCTCCAAATTCACCTATGTGCTTTCCGGTGTCCTGGGCCTACTGTCGGCGGCTCTCGGCGCGGTATTCAATGCGATGAAGGCGGCGCGGCTGGCGCCTGCGGTCGCGATGTCACCGCCAGCTCCGCCGAATTTCCGGCGTGGGCTGTTCGACCGGTTGTTTGCCTCGATGCGGCTGTCGCAACCGACCATGATGATCCTTCGCGGCATCATGCGCTGGCCGCTGCGTGCATCCCTGACGTCTCTGGGCATGGCGCTCGGTGTCGCGGTTCTCGTCGCCTCGAGCTTCTTCGACGACTCCATGGAAGAGATCCTCGACGTCGCGTTCTTCCAGTCCAATCGCCAGGACGCGATCCTGCTTCTCTCCGGCGATCAGCCGCTTTCGGTTCTCGAAGATATCGAGCGACTGCCCGGTATTCTGCGGGCGGAAGGCCAGTACAGCCTGCCGGTGCGCCTGACGAACGGTCACCTGGAAAAGCGGGTGTCGATCGAGGCGAGCTGGCCGAATGCCGATCTGAGCCGCGTCATCGATCGCGACGGCAAGGTGATCGAAGCGCCGGCTGAAGGTATTCTTCTGACAAAGCGCCTTGCCGGCCAGCTCGATGTCAGACCGGGTGAATGGATCGATGTCGAATTCCTGACCGGTCGCCGTGAAGAACACCACCTCGTGGTGAGTGGTATCGTCACGCAATATTTCGGCATGGGGGCCTATATGGATGCGGAATACGCGGCGCGGCTTTTTCGACAGTCGCCGCGCATCTCGGCCGCCAATGTGCTTGTCGACGAAAATCGTATCGACGAACTGCATCAGGAGTTGAAGGATACGCCCAATCTGGCTGGTCTGATCATGCTCACGGATACGCGCCAGACCTTCCGCGACACGATCAAGGAAAACATCGTGATCCAGTCGGTCATCTACATCGCGATCGCGGCCATGATCACCATCGGCGTCACCTACAACAGCGCGCGCATCCAGTTGTCGGAACGCGCCCGCGAGTTGGCCAGTCTTCGCATTCTCGGCTTCACCAATGCGGAGGTCTCATACATCCTGATGGGCGAGACATTGTTGCTCGCGATCGTTGCCCAGCCGCTTGGATGGGCGGTCGGTGCGCTGCTCGCCTGGGGAATGAGTTTCGCATTCGCAAGCGACCTCTACACGATTCCGGTCGTTCTGAAGAACCACACCTTTGGCTTTGCGAGCGTGGTCGCGCTCGTGGCTGCCGTCGGCTCCGTCCTCGTTGTCCGCAGGCGCCTCGACACGCTCGACCTGGTCTCCGTCATGAAAACGCGGGAGTAATTCATGCCGTTCAAACCTCGCACGATCATCGGCACTTTGGTCGGCCTCGCGGCTGTCGCCGGACTGCTCTACGTCGCTTTTCGGGACGACCCGGTTCCCGTCGATCTTGTCGCGGCAAACCGCGATGTGATGCGCGTGACCGTCGATGCAGACGGCAAGACGCGGATCAAGGACATTTTCGAAGTGTCGGCCCCGATCGCCGGCACGGCGCAGCGCTCGCCGGTCTCCGTCGGCGAGGATGTTGTCGAAGGCGTGACCGTTGTCGCGATCGTTCAACCGTCCGAGACCGGATTTCTGGACACTCGCACCCGCGTTCAGGCCGAAGCCGCTGTACGTGAAGCGGAGGCCGCGTTGCAGTCTGCCGAGACATCCGTGCGACAGGCCGAAGAGGAACTGAACTACGTGATAACGCAGTATACGCGTATCCAGACGCTGGTCGATCGCGGCGTCGCCTCGCTGACCCAGCTGGAGGATGCCGCGCAGACGAAGAGCGTTCGGGAGGCGGCGCTCGACTCCGCCAAGGCCAATCGCGCGGCCGCCGAGAGCGCGCTCGAACGCGCGAAGGCGGCGCTCATCGAACCCGGTCCGCCGCAAAACGGTGAAGCGGACGAGAATTGCTGCGTGCAGATCATGGCGCCGTCCGACGGCGTCGTTCTCGACATCGTGAATGTCAGCGAACGTCCCGTTCAGGCGGGTGCGCAACTCCTCTCGATCGGGCAGCGCGACAATCTGGAAATCGTCGCCGACATCCTGTCATCCGAAGCGGTTCGCATCGAAGAAGGCGCGCCCGCGCTCGTCGAGCGCTGGGGCGGCGACGAAACCTTGCGGGCCCGTGTACGCGAGATCGATCCGGCGGCAACGACCAAGGTCTCCGCACTTGGCATCGAGGAGCAGCGCGTCGACGTGACACTCGATTTCGAGAACGGCGATGTCGCCGGCAAGGGTCTCGGCAATGGCTACGCCGTCTTCGTGCGCATCATTGTCTGGGAGGGCGAGAATGTCCTGCAGGTGCCGATATCCGCGCTTTTCCGCAATGATGGCGGCTGGGCA
The DNA here is from genome assembly GCF_965227485.1 of Oricola indica. Taxonomy (NCBI): domain Bacteria; kingdom Pseudomonadati; phylum Pseudomonadota; class Alphaproteobacteria; order Hyphomicrobiales; family Ahrensiaceae; genus Oricola; species Oricola indica. Next base: position 3,883,852 of record NZ_OZ245747.1, on the reverse strand, counting down.
TTGTTCGCCTATGAGAACGGCATCGCGCGGCGGGTTCCCGTCGAAGTTGGCCGTCGCAGCGGCCTGATGGCGGAAATCCTGTCCGGTGTGGACGAGGGCGCCCGCGTCATCACGCATCCGAGCGACAGGGTCGAGGACGGCGTCGAAGTCGTCGATCGGGCGACGCTGAACTGACCGAAACGGCCGCTATCCCTGGAGAGCTTTCATGGCGGCGCGAAGGTCGAACGCGTCGTCGGCGATCTGCTCCGGCGATATCAATGCTCCGCCTTCCAGCAGCTTGCGGCTCATGGCGTAGGTCGCGGCATCGTTAAGGCAGTCGACAGCGATGAATTGGCCCTGCCTGAAATAAAAGTGCGATACCGCGCCTTCGCGCTTGCCCGGTCGAACCACGACCGCGTCATATCCCCGGTTGAGGCCGGCGATCTGGAGCTTCATGTCGTACTGATCGGACCAGAACCATGGCGTGGGCGCGTAAACAGTGTCGATACCCGCAATGTTGGCGGCCACGACGGCGGCCTGATCATGGGCGTTCTGCACCGATTCCAGCCGTGTCGGCATATTGTCGAATGGCAGGACTGTGCAGTCTCCCGCAGCCAGGATTTCGGGATCGGATGTCCGCCCGTGATCATCGACGACAACGCCGACGGCCGTTTCCAGCCCCGCCGCTTCGGCGAGCTGGACATTTGGTGCGATACCGATCCCGACAATTGCGAGATCGAGCGGCAGTTCCTCTCCATTGGCGAGCTTGACCGCCGAAGCGATGCCGCCTGCTTCGACCAGCCGTTCGATCTGTGTGTTCTCGAGAATCGTCACGCCGTGAGACTGGTGCAGCGCATGGAATGCGTCCGCCGTCTCCCGGCAGGCGACCCGGCGCAAGATCCGTTCGGCGGCCTCGACGACAGTGACGTCGAGCCCTTTCTTGGCGGCTTCGGCGGCCGCTTCCAATCCGATATAGCCGCCGCCGATAACGACCAGCTTCTGGCCGGGCTTCATGTCGGTCATGAGCCCGTTGGCATCGTCAAGCGAGCGCATGACGCGGACATTCGGCAAATCCCCGCCGATCTCGGCGGGAAGTCGGCGTGCCTCCGCGCCAGTCGCGAGAACAAGCGCATCATAGGAGAGGCCGTCGCCGGAATCGAGGTGAACATGGTGGCCGACGCGGTCGATCGCCGTCGCCGCGACACCGAGTTTGAGCGCGATATTGTTTTCCTCGTACCAACTGGCGGGACGCAGTCTCAACCGGTCGAGGCTCATCTCGCCGGACATGTAGGCCTTCGACAGCGGCGGGCGCTGATAGGGCAGTTCATTCTCGCCGCAGACGAGCGTGATTTCCATGTTCGCGTCGTGCTGGCGTAATGCGGCAGCCGCCGCGACGCCCGCGTGGCTTCCCCCGATGATGACGGTATGTGACATGCAACTCCCCGGCTGAGACGAATACGGACTCGCTTTCGATTTCTTCTTAGCAAGATGTGCGTCGGAGTTGCGACCCTAAACACCAAGCGAAGTTTCGCCCCCGTCGGGCACTCCTTGTCATCCGCCGGTTGGATCGGAATGCGAGGTTTTCACGCGGACCATGAAGCCGATTGGCTAACCGATTCAGGATGCGGCACTTTTCGCGGACCGTCGTCCGTCGTCGTTTCCGGGCCGGCTCAGGAGGGCGAGGATGCCGAATATGAGACAGGGGCTGGATTTTGCCCCGGCTTCTGACCGATAGTGTGTATCGGGAGGAGGCCCACGTACCGAGGGGAAAGTCACGTGGACCACTACGATATGATCGTCATCGGCAGCGGCCCGGCAGGCCGTCGTGCCGCAATTCAGGCCGCAAAGCTGGGCAAGGACGTGCTGGTCGTCGAGCGCGGCGGACGTGTCGGCGGCGTGTCCGTTCACACCGGCACGATACCGTCGAAGACGCTGCGCGAAACCGCGCTCAATCTTTCCGGCTGGCGCGAGCGGGGCTTTTACGGCCGATCCTATCGCGTCAAGCAGGACATCAACGCTGACGACCTTCGTCGACGCTTGCACCTGACGCTCTCTCACGAGGTTGAGGTGCTCGAACACCAGTTCGCCCGCAACCAGGTCTCGACACTGCGCGGTGCGGCGAAGTTTACCGATCCGCACACGATCGAAGTCGAGGGCGAGGAGGGCGAGACCTTCACCATGTCGGCGGATCGTTTCCTGATCGCCGTCGGCACCATCCCGTTTCGCCCCGACTACATCCCCTTCGACAATGGCGTTTCGGTTTTCGACTCCGACGAAATCCTCGAACTCCCGGACCTTCCGCGTTCGATCGCCGTCATTGGTGCCGGTGTGATTGGCGTGGAATACGCGACGATCTTCTCCGCCCTCGATGTCCATGTCACGCTGATCGAGCCGCGCGATTCCATGCTCGATTTCATCGATAACGAGTTGATGGAGGACTTCACCTATCAGCTGCGCGACCGCGGCATGGCCTTGCGTTTCGGCAAGAAGGTCGAGAGCGTGACGCGCAATGAAAGGGGCTGCGAGGTAACGCTCGAGGGTGGCCGCAAGGTGCGCTCGGAAATGCTGCTTTTCGCCGCTGGACGCATAGGCGCGACCGGTTCGCTCGGTCTGGACGCCTGTGGGCTTGAGGTCGATCATCGCGGCCGTCTGAAGGTCGATCCCGAGACACTGCAGACCTCCGCGCCGCATATCTATGCGGCTGGCGACGTCATAGGCTTTCCGAGCCTCGCCTCGACATCGATGGAACAGGGACGGATCGCGGCCTGCCATGCCCTCGGCGTGCCGGCACATGAGCCGCCGGAGTTCTTTCCCTATGGCATTTATGCCGTGCCGGAGATCTCGACCGTCGGCATGACGGAGGAAGAGGTCAACGAGCGGGGCATACCCTATGAATCGGGCATCGCCCGTTTCCGCGAAACGTCACGCGGCCACATCATGGGCCTCGATCGCGGCATGTTGAAGATGCTGTTTTCCCTGAAAACCCGCCGCCTGCTCGGCTGCCATATCGTCGGGGAGGGCGCGACGGAACTGATCCATATCGGCCAGGCCGTGCTCAACCTGAAAGGTACGCTCGACTATTTCGTCGAAAACACCTTCAACTATCCGACGCTTGCCGAAGCCTACAAGATCGCGGCGCTGGATGCCTGGAACCGCATGGGCGCGGGCGTGCCGGTGGCGCAGGTCAAGGATGGATGACCGTCTAAGCTTGACTTGCTCACACAGAGTGCCATATTCAAGAGCATATAAAGCTGTAAATTGGTATGGCATATGTCTGAAAAGGCTGAAATCGCGGGACTGGAAGAAAGCGTAAGTGCCTATCGCGCGTCTTTTGCGCGTCGTGGCCTGTCCGTGGTTTCGGCATTCGAGGACAAGGATCAGATGATTTCCATTGATAAACTCGCCGACGGATTTGGCATGTCGAAGGCGCAATTGGCTGAAACAGCCGGGTTGAAACCCGATACGATCTATCGCGCCGCGCGGCTCAATGCCCGTCCGGCACAGACGCGGCTTCGCGAGATGCTGGAAATCCTTGGCCGTGTCGCAGGTTGGGCCGGCGGCCCGCTGCAGGCCCTGTCATGGTACCGCGCTGAACCGATTCCGGCCTTTGGCGGTCGGACCGCTGAATCCCTCGTCAAGGACGGCAAGGCGGCGACAGTCCGCGATTATCTCGATCACGTCGCAACCGGCGGATTTGCTTGAGGTTTCAGGGCGTCTGCTACCGGGCGCACGACCCGAGATGGGCTTGGGCGCCCATATCCGGCGACGGGGCGGCGATCCATGGGGGACGCTTCAATCCAAAGGGTGTGCCGGCGCTCTATCTCGCCTCGACAGTCGAGGGCATGTACGCGGAAATGGGCCACGGCTTCGTCCGCCGCTTCGAACCATTGACCGTGTGTAGCTACGATCTCGACATCGAGGATATGGCCGACCTTCGGACCCCGTCAGCCAGAGATGAAGCGGGCGTCGCGCTTACGGACATGACGAGCCCATGGATCTTGGACATAGCCGACGGCCGGCGGCCGAAATCCTGGGATGTCGCACAGCGATTGATCGACAAGGGTGTCGCGGGCGCATTGGTGCCTTCCTTCGCCATTGGCGCGCGCCCTGACCAATTCAACGCGGTTCTGTGGAAATGGAGCGCCGAGCCGCCGCATCGCGTGACGGTGTTCGACCCGTCCGGCCGCTTACCGATGGATCAGAGCAGTTGGAAAACAGACAGTTCGCCACAGTTTTAAATATATTAATGAGAATACCTTCCGTCGTCATTATTCGAACGTAAGGCGACCTCTTCAGGGCTTGCTAGAGGGTATTGTTTTCATCGTGTATTGCAGAGAAAACTGTGATTAAAGGAATTCTGCGACGGAGAAACACTGTGAATGAGCCGATTCATGTCGCGCTTTCCTATCAGGAAGATCTTCCTGAGTGGATGGCTAACGAATTCATAGGTGAAGCAAGTTTGAGTGGCTTGCATATAGGGTCTGAAAAACGACCAATTGGGCTGTATGCAGCTTTTGAATGGGCTATACCAACACTAATAGCGGTCTACATTCTTCGCCGTATTTAGATGCATTTCTGAGTGAAGCGGGCAAAGACCACTATTCTGTTTTAAAGAGAGCTCTCGTTAAACTTTTGGAAAAGGTATATGGATCTACGCTAGAGCAGAGACCTCTGCGCCGGTCACTACTATTTTCCGTTCAGTCGGCGACGAGAGATGGGGAGCCAATAAAGTTTGTGTTCCCCGAGGGAGTCGATCACGAAACCTACTCCACAATGCTCGATGGGATTTTTGGGATGCTTACTGAACACCATTCAATGGAAGAAGGTGATCGCCTTTCGGATCAAATTTCGAACTCAACAATGCTCGGTCGAACATACTATTTCGAGTTTTCTGAGGGTCAGAAATCTTGGATAGTGATCGATGTTAATAGTGAGATCGAAAAAAGGAAGCTGGCGGAGCATCCGAGCAAGGACGATAACTAATAGTCACCTGCCTCGGTCCTTCCCCCAAGGACAAACCTTAAAGAATCCCGCCTTCGCCGACGAAGCTCTTTTCCAGCACGAAATGCCCCGGCTGGGAATTGGCGCCTTCCTCCATGCCGGCGGCTTCGCACAGTTCCTTGATTTCCAGGTTGAGGCCCATCGACCCGCAGATCATCACGCGGTCTTCGGCGGTGCTCCAGGTAGGAAGCCCGAGATCGGAAAACAATTCGCCGGAGCGGATCTTGTCGGTGATGCGGCCCATCTTCGGCGACTCTTCGCGCGTTGTCGTCGGGTAGTAGACGAGCTTGCCATCCACCATTTCGCCGATCAGCGGGTCGTTGATGAGGTTCTCGACCAGTTCGCGACCGTAATCCAGTTCTGCAACTTGGCGGCAGGTATGGGTCAGGATCACCTGGTCGAATTTCTCGTAGACTTCCGGATCGCGGATCAGCGAGGCAAAGGGCGCGATGCCCGTGCCGGTGGCGATCATGTAGAGACGCTTGCCAGGCAGCAGTGCATCGACGACCAGCGTCCCGACGGGCTTGGTCTTGAGGATCACCTGATCGCCCGGCTTGATGTGGACGAGCTTCGAGGTCAGCGGGCCGTCCGGCACCGCGATGGAATAGAACTCCAGTTCCTCGTCCCAGGACGGAGACGCGATGGAATAGGCCCGCAGGATCGGCTTGGCAGGCTTGTCGCCGACAGGATCGCCCATCAGTCCGATCATCACGAACTCGCCGGAGCGGAAGCGCAGACTCTGCGGTCGCGTCAGCCGAAACGAAAACAGCTTGTCCGTCCAGTGCTTGACTTCGGTGACGGTCTGGCCGTCGGGCAGGGGCGTGGCAATGTTCACGGGCGTTCCCGTCTCTTTGATTGACGGCAGGTCGTTCATGGTTCGATTGTCCTGTTAAACCCTTCAGGCCGTTGCCTGCAAACGCTTTTGATAGTCATGGGCGCGCCAGTCCGCGCGCGACCGCCATTGCGCTTCCGGCTGGCGCGCGGCCAGTTCCTCGCCGATTTCCACCTCGTCGAAGCCGACGCGGCGGGCATGGGCATACTGGTCGGCGATGACATGGCCGCTGGCACGCAGCCGTCCGGTATATCCCGCCTGCCGCAATTGCCGCGCCAGCGAAAATCCGCGCCCGTCCGCAAAGGACGGAAACGGGATGACGATCGCGGAGACCCGATCGAAATATGCGGAAACCTCGTTCGGATCGGCGTCGTTGGGAATATCGAGCGCGATATCGCCCCCACCATTCGTTTCCCGCATTGCATCCAGCGACAAACGGCGAGCCCCGCCGGTCTCAAGATCGTCCGGACGGAAACCGTCATCGGTGACGATGATACTCATGCCTGTTCTCCCGCGCCCGCGCCGCCCGTGCGCACCAGCTTTCCGTTTTCGAAATGGATGCCGCACTCGGTTTTTTCGGAACCGCGCCAACGCCCGGCGCGCGCATCTTCGCCGGCCGCCACCGGACTTGTGCAGGCCGCGCAGCCAATCGAAGGATAGCCATGCTCGACCAGCGGATGTTGAGGCAGATCAAATGCGTCAAAATGCGCGTCGATGTCCTGCTTCGACCAGAACGCCAGCGGATTGATCTTCAGCTTGCCGTCGGCGGCCTGCTCATAGGTGCCAACGCCGTGGCGGGTCGCCGCCTGGAAGCGCTTGCGCCCGGTGATCCAGCCGTCGAAACCGGCCAGCGCCTCCCGCAGCACATGCGTCTTGCGGAATCCGCAGCATGCATTCGTATCGGTCAGGTGCAGCCGGCCGAAGGGATCGGTGTCGCTGATGGCCGCGCCGTCCGGCGACACGGTGCGCACATTGGAGAGACCGAGATGGCGAATGAGCTGGTCCTTGTAGGCCAACGTTTCCTCGAACAGCATGCGCGTGTCGATGAAGATCACAGGGGTCGCCGGATCAACTTCTGCAACGAGATGAAGAAGCACCGCGGATTCGGCCCCGAAGGAGGATACGACGGCGATCTTGCCATGCGCCTTGCCGACAAGGGCCTTTCTCAACACGTCGCGGGTGTGGGCGTAACGGGCTTGCATACCGTTATCGGCGCCATCCGGCAGGAGGCGTTCATGCAGCACGGGCTTCATCCTTTTCCTTGTCGTAGATCGCCTGCTTGAAAGGCTCGGCGCCAAGACGGCGATAGGCTTCGAGGAACGTCTCCGACGCGTCCACGCGCTGATCCAGATAGGCGAGAACGATGGCCTCGATGGCTGGAACGAGGTCTTCGGCGTCGAAGCCGGGACCTGTCCGTTCGCCGATCGTCGTGGTCTCGGTGCCGTCGCCGCCAAGCGTGATCTGGTAGTTTTCACGCCCCGCCTTGTCCAGCCCCAGTATGCCTATGTGGCCGACATGGTGATGACCGCAGGCATTGATGCAGCCGGAGATCTTGATCTTGAGCGGACCGATATCGCGTTCCAGCTTCAGTTCGTCGAAACGGTTCGAGATCGCCTGGGCGACCGGGATCGAGCGTGCCGTCGCCAGCGCGCAGTAATCCATGCCGGGACAGGCAATGATGTCGGAGACGAGGCCGATATTCGCGGTGGCGAGGCCGGCTTCCCGCAGGGCCGCGTGAACCGCCGGAATATCCGCCTTGCGGACATGCGGCAGGATCACGTTCTGCTCGTGCGAAATCCGCAATTCGTCATGGCCGTAGCGTTCGGCGAGATCGGCGAGGACCCGCATCTGGTCCGCCGTCGCGTCGCCCGGCGTACCGCCGACCGGCTTGAGAGAGACCGAGACGATGCCGTAGGCCGGGTTCTTGTGTTCCGCGACATTGGTCTCGGCAAAAGAGCGCAACAGCGGGTCGGCGCCAAGCGCCTGTTCGTAGGCGAGGGAACGGGTGTTGTCGAACAGCGGCGGCGCGAACGCCTCATCGATCTGTGCGACGAGGTCCGCCGGCACGCCCGCGAAGTCCCGCTTCTGGCGTACGAAGGCCGCCTCGATTTTTTCCCTGATTTCGTCGAGCCCGGTTTCGTGAACGAGGATCTTGATCCGCGCCTTGTATTTGTTGTCCCGGCGTCCCGACAGATTGTAGACCTGCAGGATCGCTTCCAGATAGGGCAGCAGGTCTGCCTTCGGCAGGAAGTCGCGCACCACCTTGCCGACCATCGGCGTGCGGCCGAGCCCGCCGCCGACAATGACCTCGTAGCCCGGTTCACCCGCCTCGTTGCGCAGCATCCGCAGGCCGATGTCATGGGCTTTCGTCACCGCGCGGTCGTTCGGCGCTCCGGTGATCGCGATCTTGAACTTGCGGGGCAGATACTGGAACTCCGGATGATCCGTCGACCACTGCCGCAGCAGCTCCGCCGTCGGGCGCGGATCCTCGATCTCGTCCGCGGCCGCGCCGGCGAAATGATCGGCGGTCACGTTGCGGATGCAATTGCCCGAGGTCTGGATAGCGTGCATGCCGACATCGGCGAGAAGGTTCAGTATATCGGGAATGTCCTTCAGGCGCGGCCAGTTGAACTGAATGTTCTGGCGCGTGGTGAAGTGACCGTAGCCCTTGTCGAAGCGCTCCGCGATCAGCGCAAGCTGGCGCATCTGCCGAGAATTGATCGTGCCGTAGGGGATCGCGACGCGCAGCATGTAGGCATGCAACTGCAGGTAGACGCCGTTCTTCAGCCGCAGCGGCTTGAACTCGTCTTCGGTCAGGGACCCGTCGATACGCCGTTCCACCTGGTCGCGGAATTCCGCCACGCGGTTGCGCACGAAGGCTTCGTCGAATTCATTGTACGTGTACATGGGTCTCAGGCTCCTGCCTGTTTGCCGTGGAAATAATTGGACGGGCCGCGCGTGCGGAATGCTTCGCGGAAGTGCAGCGGTTGAGGACGGTTGTCTTCGCCCATCACGGTTTCCGCGAGGTAGGGGCCGACGACCTGGTCCTGCTGCATGTTGGCGGCCGACAGAAGCTTGTCGGCGGCGTCCTGCGAAAACGCGACAACAGCGTCGCCATGGTCGCGCGACCATCCATGCGAGGCGGTGAAATAGACCGCGTCACCCTCGAACAGGTCGTTGGCGGTGACAATGCGGGGCTTGTATTCGCGAGCCATTTCAAAGCACTCCAGCTTTTTCGTGAATCGGATTGGCAGCGACTTGAACGGCCTTGCGAGCCTCCATGCCGTAAAGCAGGACCGCGGGGCCGGTAATTTCCGCCGCGTTCAATGCATCGGGCAGGGCAAGCAATGTCGTTGCGATGGTTTTCTGTTCGGGGCGCGACGCGTTCTCGATAACGGTGACCGGCGTATCGGCCGCCGCGCCATGCATCATCAGCCGTCCGCGCAGGAAGGTGGCCGCGCGCACGCCCATATAGATTGCGGCGCCCGCGCCGGGATTGGCGAGGTCGCGCCAGTCATGCTCGGCGAAGCCCTCGATGTCGCGGCCCGTCAGGAAAGTGATCGAGGAGTTCCGTCCTCGTTTCGTCAGCGACAGGCCGGAGGAGGCTGCGGCCGCGGACGCAGCCGTGATGCCGGGCACGATCTCCCACGAGATGCCGGCCTCGTCCAGGGCATCCAGCTCCTCATCGAGCCTGCCGAAGATCGCGGGATCGCCTGATTTCAGGCGCACAACCTGCGCGCCCTTGCGGGCGTGGTCCACCGTCAGCGCATTGATATCCTGCTGTGTCCAGGACGGGCCGTACCCTGTCTTTCCGGTTTCGACGATGACGGCCTCCCGGCGCGCCAGTTCGATGATCGCTTGCGGGACGAGGCGGTCGTGCAGGACGACATCCGCCTCGTGGATGAGGCGGCGCGCCTTGACGGTCAGGAGATCCGGGTCGCCGGGTCCTGCGCCGATCAGCGCCACATGACCGTCTCGCGGCCGGGTTTCGATGGCGTCGGTCAGAAGTTCTTCCAGCTTGGCGCGCACACCGGCTTCGCCATCTTGCTTCAATGCGGCATCGCCTTCACCGGAGTAGTAGCGTGTCCAGAAGTCCCGCCGCTTGCGCCCCATCGGGAGGAGGGCGGCGCGGTCCCGGAAGGCCTGGCCGATGCGGGCGAGCAAGCCGAGCGATGCGGGCAGCCGTTCCTCGATATCGGCCTTGATCCTGCGCGCGAGCACGGGTGCGGCACCTTCCGTGCCGATCGCGATGGTGACCGGGTCACGATCGACGATGGCCGGGGTTATGAAGTGCGAATCGTCGAGATTGTCGACGATGTTGACCAGCGCGCCGGCTTCGCGGCCGATATCGGCCACGCGGGCGTCCTCGGTGTCGTCCTCATTGGCGGCATAGAGGAGGATCGCGCCTTTCGCATCGCCGTCGGCGAGGGCGCGCCGGGCAAGCGTGATGCGCCCTGCGGCGGCCCATTCCTGTATCTGGCGGACGGGTTCGGTTCCGAAGACGGCGATATCGGCACGTGTTTTAAGGAGAAGACGCAGTTTCGAAACAGCGCACTCTCCCGCCCCTGAAACGACGACTTGCCGTCCGGTGAGATCGAGATAAATGGGAAAGTGACGCATTTCGGGCCTCGTCTGTTTCGAGCCCGCAATTTAGATGGCGGCAAAATGGCGCACGAGGACGCGCGTTCCAAATGTTTAAAAAAGATCGGAATACTGTTTCTTTTTGCGGGTGATTGACGATGCTTGATCAGGATCAATGTCGTTGTCGCGGCAGCAATGCCAGATAACTCCGATTTTGAGTCATTCCAAAATACGGAGGCACCCGCTATATGAACGCCAAAATAATGGAAGGCGGTTTCGTGTACCGTTCAGTGGAGACCAGGGGATTGGATTACGAACAGTTTTTCACCGACCGTCTTTCGTCGTTGCGTGATGACGGGAACTACCGAGTTTTTGCGGATCTCGAGCGGCATGCGGGTGAGTTCCCGAAGGCGACGCGGTATCGCGCGGACGGCTCGAAGCAGGACGTGACGGTTTGGTGCTCGAACGACTATCTCGGCATGGGCCAGAACGACAGGGTCGTGGCGGCGATGCACGAGGCGATCGACAAATGCGGCACCGGCGCGGGCGGCACGCGCAACATCTCCGGCACCAACCACTACCATGTCATGCTGGAGCGCGAACTGGCCGACCTGCACGGCAAGGAAGCGGCGCTGATCTTCACGAGCGGCTATGTCTCCAACTGGGCGGCACTTGGCACGCTGGCCTCGAAGATCCCCGGCATCATCGTCTATTCGGACGCGCTGAACCACGCCTCGATGATCGAGGGCATCCGCCATTCGCGCTGCGAGAAGCGCATCTTCAAGCACAATGACTGGAAGGATCTCGACCGGCTGATGAGCCAGGACGATCCGGCGGCGCCGAAGCTGGTGGCCTTCGAGAGCGTCTATTCGATGGATGGCGACATCGCGCCGATCGCGGAGATCTGCTCGGTCGCCGAGAAGCACAATGCGATGACCTATCTCGACGAGGTGCACGCGGTCGGCATGTACGGTCCGCGCGGCGGCGGGGTGGCCGAGCGCGAGGGCCTGATGGACCGTTTGACGGTGATCGAGGGTACGCTCGGCAAGGCCTTCGGCGTGATGGGCGGCTACATCACCGGTTCGTCGAACCTGATCGACTTCGTGCGTTCGTTTGCCTCGGGCTTCATCTTCACCACGGCGCTTCCGCCTTCGCTTGCCGCCGGCGCGACGGCGTCGATCCGGCATTTGAAGGAAAGCCGGGCGGAGCGCGAGATGCACAAGGCGAATGTGGCCAAGGTACGCGCTGCGCTGGACGCGCGCGGTATCCCGCATATGCCCAACCCGTCGCATATCGTGCCGGTGATGGTGGGGGATGCGAAGAAGTGCAAGTGGATCTCCGACATCCTGCTCGACAGCTACGGGATCTATGTGCAGCCGATCAACTACCCGACGGTTCCGGTGAAGACGGAACGGCTGAGGATCACGCCGACGCCGCTGCACACCCAGGCCGACATCGATCACCTCGCCACAGCGCTCTGCGACCTGTGGTCCCAGTGCGCGCTCGCAAGGGCGGTGGCATAAGGCGCACAAATGCCATACCCTTGCGTTAAGGGACGAGGCTCCAAATTGAGTGGGAGAAACTGAGTGAAATTCGTAACTGCAATTATTGCCGGCGCCATGGTTCTCGCCGGCTCCGCCGCCTACGCGCAGGACATCACCGGCGACGCCGAGGCCGGCGAAAAGGTGTTCCGCAAGTGCAAGGCCTGCCATACGATCGAAAAGGAACAGAACAAGGTCGGTCCGCATCTCGTCGGCATCTATGGCCGTACTGCGGGCTCTGTCGACGGCTACAAATATTCGGTCGGTCTTAAGAAGCTCCACGACGAAGGCCTCGTCTGGAACGTCGAGACGCTGACCCAGTATCTGCCTTCTCCGAAAGACATGGTTGAAAAGTCCAAGATGACTTTCAAGCTGACCAAGGAAAAGGAAATCGCCGACGTCATCGCATATCTGGCGCATGAAAGCGGCGAGTAAGCCGTTTTAGCGCCACCGGGCGCAGCCTGACGCAAACAGCCCCGCCTTTTTGGCGGGGTTTTTCTTTGCGCATCCGGAAGCTATGGACGGCCGGGTGTTCTCTTATGGGCGCTTGACCGTTACACCGTTCAATGGGGCTGAACGGATTCGATGAACAGGCGGAGTATTCCAGTATGAGCGGTCTTCTGGCCCTTCTCGACGATGTTGCGGCGATCGCCAAAATTGCAGCCTCTTCGGTCGATGATGTCGTTGGACAGGCGGTCAAGGCCAGCGCCAAGGCGTCGGGCGCGCTGATCGATGACGCGGCTGTCACGCCGAAATATCTGCACGGCTTTTCGCCGGCCCGCGAATTGCCGATCGTCTGGCAGATCACCAAGGGCTCGCTGCGCAACAAGATGATCGTCCTGTTGCCGGCCGCGCTGCTGCTCTCCACCTTCGCGCCCTGGGCGATTACGCCGCTCCTGATGGTCGGCGGTGCCTATCTGTGTTTCGAGGGGGCCGAGAAGGTCGTCCATCTCTTCATGCCGCATCACGGTCCCGATGCGAAGGCCGCCGCCGCGACCCCGGACGATCCGCTGCATCTGGAGAAGGAGAAGGTGGAAGGCGCCATCAAGACCGATTTCATCCTCTCGGCGGAAATCATGACGATCGTGCTCGCCGAGATTCCGGAAAGCAATATCTGGTTCGAGGCGGCGACGCTGGCCGCCGCAGGCGCCGGTATCACGATTCTGGTCTATGGCAGTGTCGCGCTGATCGTGAAGGCCGACGATCTTGGCTTGCTGATGGCTGAAGGCGGCCGCTTTTCCTTCACCCGCGCCGTGGGCCGCGCTGTCGTCAAGGGCATGCCCGGTTTCCTGAAGACGCTGACCATCGTCGGCACCGCGGCGATGTTGTGGGTCGGCGGCTCAATCGTTGTTCACGGGCTTGAGGCGCTGGGCTTTTCCTGGCTCGGTCATCAAATTCACGACCTGGCCGTCGCAGCCGGCCATGCCGTGCCGCAGGCGCAGGGCGCGGTGGAGTGGACGGCAAAAGCGGCAATGGACGGTGTTTTTGGCGTTGCTCTCGGCATACTCCTGATCCCCTTCGCCAAGGCGATCTTCACGCCGCTGTGGAAAGCGGTGACGAGTATCGGGAAATCGGATCCTCAGGCCGAGGCTTGAGACACCGCCTTGGCCGTGAACCAGCGGATCAGCGGGGCGATAGCTTCGTCCCGGTCGATCTCGTTGAGCGTTTCGTGGCGCATTTCGGGAAGCAGTTCGAGTGTGACGTCGTCGAATCCGGCAGCTCGCATGCGGCTCACCTGGGCCGTGACCGCCTTGCCGAACATCGTCGCCGGATCGCGCCCGCCGCCAAGCAGATGCCAGGGCAGACGCCGGGCGGCCGCCGGCGCATTCGACATGTCGGTGACGGTCAAAGCCATCTCCTGAACATCGCGCCACATCCCAACCGAGGCCGGCCATCCGCAGAGAGGATCGGCGACATAGGCATCGACGACGGCCGGGTCGCGGCTCAGCCAGTCGAATTCGGTGCGGCGGCTTTTCACCGATTTCGCCCATTCTCCGAAGGTCAGCCGCGGCAGCAGCCGGGAGGGCACGTCGGAACCGAGCCTGAAGCGTTCCCAGGCGAGTATCCACATCCCCGCGCGGCCGAGAAGGCCGGTGATCAGGCTGGCGTTCCACGCGGCGACGCCTGTCAGGGACTCCGGGTGTTCGAAAGCATATCTGAGCGCGATCGTGCCGCCCATGGAGTGACCGAAGAGCAGCACGGGCAGGCCCGGATGCGCGTCGGCGACATGATCGTGGATAGAGGCGATATCCGCCAGCACGAGCCGCGCGCCTTCGCCGCCACTGTCGAAGGAGCCGAGCGGCGCGCCGGGTGCTTCGGTGAAGCCGTGGCCTCTATGGTCGTGCGCATAGACATGAAGTCCCGACTGCGACAATTGCCGCGCGAATGCGTCATATCGCTCCGAGTGCTCAGCAAGACCGTGAAGAATGTGGATCACGCCGATAGCGCCATCGCTTGCCGGCTCGTGGCGCATGCATAGCGCCGCGCCAGTCTGTGAGGCGTGAATCTGCCGTTCCGAAAATCCCATTTTGCCCCAACCTCCCGGCATCGAATTGCTGCCAGATACCGCACGCTGTCAAGACTCGGCAGGTGTACCGGTTGCCGGGGGGGCTATGACTATCGATGGCGCAACAGGAACCAGTCGACCTTGCCGAGAACGAAGCGCTTCTTGGCCGCGCGTTCCCACAGCGGCGTGTGGTGGTCGCCGACGATGAGGATATCGGTTGCGGCAATGCTCGGATCGGCCGCGATCGCATTGACCTTTTCGAACACGCCCGACCACAGGTTGGACAGTTCACACACCGTTTTGTTGCCGATCTTCGGGGCGGCGGAGCGGCATCCCATCCGGTCGTCTTCGCTTTCGACGAACGGAATATGGGAATTGAGCGTCAGCCAGTAGATGAACTTGCGTTTTTCCGGGTCGGTCCTGAGCGCCGCGTGCACGGCCTCGCCCACATCGGCGTCGCAAAGCCCTTCGAACACGCTGCCGCAACGCTGCGGGAATTGGCCGGGCTTTTCCGCCAGGAGCTGGTCCATGAATTCCAGCTTCTGGAAACCGATCTCCGGATACCATTTATCGCGCTGGAACATGTCGGTGCCGAAGCCGTGGAACGCGATTGTCTCGTAGCCATCGGCGGCGAGTTTTTTCGGCAGGCAGTCATAGGATGCTGCACCGGTCAGGTAATCGATATAGTCGCCCCAGCGGCCACATAATTCGCGCGCGGCGGCACCGGTGGTCGAACCGGAATAATAGGTTTGGCCGTCTTCGACGCGGAACCGGCCTTCGGGAAGGTTTTGCGTCAGGATCGACTTGAACAGGTCGCGCTCCTCCGGGGCCGCGAAAGCGCCGAGCCCTTCGACAGTGACGATCAGCAGGTTGTGGCCGCTTGCCGCCACGGTCTGCGCGCTCAGTCCCGTCTGAATTCGAGCGCTGTCGATGGCGACGTCCGGCTTTTGGAAATAGGGCTGCGTCCACAGATAGTCGGCTGCCGACAGGCCGCCCGCAACAAGCAGGGCGGGGATCAGCGATGCCCCGCGCAGCATGGTGCGGTGACGGTTGACCAGATAGGCCGAAAGCACAGTCGTCGCGGTGACGGCCATCCCGACCGAAACGTAGAGGATGGATGCGGTCGGGTCGATCGACGCTGCGTAATGCAGCGAGTCGAGCGCCACGTCGAGCGGCAGGTGGAACGCGATCATGATGATCAGCGTCATGTCAATCGCCGCGGCGGCGAAGAACAGCAGGTAAGTCAGCGGCGCGGGCACGAAGAGGCCCGCGATCCCGGCCGCCAGGAACAGAAGAGGCGAGATCAGCCGCGACGCGATGTAGAACGGCGCGGCCAGCGCGAACATCAGGTTCGGAATCACCGCCACAAAGAGCGCGAACAGGAGGGAGGAGCGTGAAAAGAGCGCGGACTCGCCCCTGTCCGCGACCGATGGCGCCTCTGTCGTAAAGGACATGAATGTCTGCTCCAGCCGCTCGTCTGTACGGACCGTCTAACCGAAAGCGGCTAAGATCGGATTAATCGGCGAACTGGAAACCGAGCTGTTCTGGCCCGTTGCAGGCGAAGTGAATTTCACCTAGGAAGCGCGCAATTCCACGAAAACATGCGCAATGGAGCTTTTTGCCCGATGGCACGCCAGTTCATCTATCACATGTCCGGTCTCAACAAGGCCTATGGCGCCAAGAAGGTTCTCGAGAACATTCACCTGTCCTTCTATCCGGATGCCAAGATCGGCATTCTTGGTCCGAACGGCGCCGGCAAGTCGACCGTCCTGCGGATCATGGCGGGTCTCGACACGGAATATACAGGCGAGGCGTGGCTGGCCGAGGGCGCCACGCGCGGCTATCTCCCGCAGGAGCCGCAGCTTGACGAAAGCCTCGACGTGATGGGCAATGTCATGGAGGGCGTCGCCGACAAGAAGGCGATCCTCGACCGCTACAACGAACTGATGATGAACTATTCCGACGAGACAGCGGAAGAGGGCGCCAAGCTCCAGGATATCATCGACGCGCAGAACCTCTGGGATCTCGATTCGCAGGTCGAGATGGCGATGGAAGCGCTGCGCTGCCCGCCCGGCCACGCCTCGATCGACAATCTCTCCGGCGGCGAGAAGCGCCGCGTCGCGCTCTGCCAGCTGCTGCTGCGCCAGCCTGACCTGCTGCTGCTCGACGAGCCGACCAACCACCTCGACGCCGAGACCATCGCCTGGCTGGAAAAGCACCTGCGCGAATATCCGGGCTCCGTCCTGATGATCACCCACGACCGTTACTTCCTCGACAATGTCACCGGCTGGATTCTCGAACTCGACCGTGGCCGCGGCATCCCGTACGAGGGCAACTACACCGCCTATCTGGAAGCCAAGGCCAAGCGCATGAAGCAGGAGGGCCGCGAGGAAGCCGCCCGCCAGCGTGCGCTGTCGTCCGAGCAGGAATGGATCGCATCCTCGCCCAAGGCCCGCCAGGCCAAGTCGAAAGCGCGTATTCGCGCCTATGACGAGCTGGTGAAGGCCGCCAACGACCGCCGCCCCGGCGACGCGCAGATCGTCATTCCGGCCGGCGAGCGTCTCGGCAACGTGGTGATCGAGGCCGAGGGCCTGTCGAAGGGCTATGGCGACCGCCTCCTGATCGACAATCTGGAGTTCAAGCTCCCGCCCGGCGGCATCGTCGGCGTCATCGGCCCCAACGGCGCCGGCAAGACCACGCTGTTCCGCATGATCACCGGTCAGGAGCAGCCCGACTCCGGCACGATCACCGTCGGCGATACGGTCAATCTCTCCTATGTCGACCAGAGCCGCGATACGCTCGACGGCAACAAGACCGTCTGGGAGGAGATTTCCGGCGGCAACGACATCATCAAGCTGGGCAGGCACGAGGTGAATTCCCGTGCCTATTGCGGCTCCTTCAACTTCAAGGGCGGCGACCAGCAGCAGAAGGTGGGGACGCTTTCGGGCGGCCAGCGCAACCGCGTTCATCTGGCCAAGCTCCTGAAGGAGGGTGGTAACGTACTGCTTCTCGACGAACCGACCAACGACCTCGACACCGAGACGCTGGGCGCGCTGGAAGACGCACTGGAGAATTTCGCCGGCTGCGCCGTGGTCATCTCGCATGACCGCATGTTCCTCGACCGCCTTGCCACCCACATCCTCGCCTTCGAGGGGGACAGCCATGTCGAATGGTTCGAGGGCAACTTCGAGGATTACGAAGCCGACAAGATCAGACGTCTCGGCCCCGACAGCGTCAATCCGAAGCGGGTGACCTATAAGCGGCTGACGCGATAGCTGATGGTCGCCGCGCCTTGGGGCGCGGCGTTTTGGTCAAAGTTGCTGGCGGGACTTGTCGAGAGCCGCGCCGAACCGGTCTGCCGTACGATGATGGCGCGAGCTGAGCCCCGGATAGCCGCGCGCACGCCAGAACACGAAGCCACCGAGCAGTCCGCCGACGACGAAACAGCCCGCCAGCGGATCCGGCGCGGTGCCCTCGGTGATCGCCGGTAAAAGCATCAGCGAGCCGACCAAGCCGCCAATGAGGATGTCAGAGACGCCGCGAGGCACGGATACCAGCCGGAAAAGGTCTGAAAGCAACCGGATCGGGATCAGCAGGAGCGGCGCGAAGGTCATCATCACGATGCCGCTGACGATATTGACGAATATGCGCGAAGCAAACGGGGCGGGCGCGTTGGAATCCATGAAGAAGCCCGACAACAGGATCGCCGTGGCGAACGCCGCCACGCACGCCTTGAAATAGGACCACAGCGGATGTTCGCTGACAGTCCTCGGCGCTACGATGTCGATGTCGCCTTCGGTCCTCTCTCCGGGCATTTGCGGCCCGCCCGACACAGGTCCCGTAGAACCGAACCGCTGCCGCGGCCGCGTGGACGGTTCCGCTAGCCCTCTTCGTCCGAACGTGGCGCTCCGAGCCTGTCCCTGTGACATCACGCTTCCTTTCCGAAAACCACCGCCGCGCACATCGAGAAAGTATATTCTCGCTCTGATGGAACAAATCATGGAAAAGAAGAAAATACCGTTAAGTGAATAGGGAGATTAATACATCCGCCCTGCAGGTGGCGGATGCATTGCATTACCGGTCGGCTGTGATCGCCCTATTTTTCAGCGCGAATTATTCGATCCGGCAGCAGAACGGATGAAACGGACCGGCCAGTCCCGGTGCCGCTGTCGGGGTGAATGTGAAATCGAAGATGCGGTCGCTCTCGTCCATGCATCCCGCGGGCGTATAGGCGATCGTGCCGGCGACAGGGTGGCTCGTCTCGAATTGCCATGGATCTTCGGCAAGAATCGCGACACTCCCGGCGGTCACTTCGATATTGCCGGAAAAGGCATCGGTAAAATTCGATGTCAACGCGCCGTCGCACTTCAGTTCGATCGCCCAGTTCGGTTCAAAGCCGGCGCAGACGAGGCTCTGGCCGGGAGCAACGAGGCCGTTGCAGGACAGGTCGGCAGCAGGGGACGGAAAGCAGAAGAGCAGAGCGGTTGTGAGCGTAAGGTAGCGGACGAGCATGCGACAAGTCTCCCGTTTGCATGTCGCCCCCCCAACCGATGCGAGGTTATTTGCCCCGCGCCGGCTTTCCCAATCAGCTTTGCCCCGCTGATCGAAACGAAATGTGAGCCTGTGGATTACGCGCGGTGAGGGCGGTTACACTTGGGCTCGTTCTCTGATCGACCAAGGTGGTGTTTATGCGGAGATGGCGACCGCAATCGCTCGCAGTGGTCTGCATTCTTAGCGGTTTGGATAAAAAAAGACCGGGCGCGCTGGGAGGAGGATAGCGGCCCGGTCTCACTCATGGGAAGGCTGGGAGGAGGATAGCCTTCTCATTCGAAAATCTCGAACAGTACCGTGGGAGGAGGATACGGCGTGTTCTTGATGTTCGTAATATGCTGACCGTCCGGTTAAATTTCAATTTCTTTTTGTGCATTGCACATATGCATTAGACGCATAGCTCGAAAACCATGTATGCATCGCGGGCGATCAGAACTCCCAGCTGCGTGCCTTGGAGATAAGAAAATCCCGGAAAGCCTGAAGTTTGGCGCTGTTGCGAAGGGCCTCAGGGTATACGAAATACGTGTCGAATGACGGCAGCGCCACATTGCCGAGAAGCTGGACCAGCCCCGCATCCTTCTCGACCGCGTAGTCGGGAAGCATGGCTATTCCGATGCCGCGCTGCACGGCGCGCTTGATCGACATGATCGAATTGATGTCCAGAACCGGCACCCTCGGCGTGCCGTCCGGTCTTCCCAAGGTGAGGAACGAGCGCATTTCCATCAGATAGGCGGGAGCAGGCTCCGCAAAACCGATAATGCGGTGATTGTCCAGATCCTCGGGCTTCTCCGGTCGTCCGTACTTGTTGAGATAGGACGGGGACGCATAGACGTGAAAATGCACGGTAAACAGCTTGCGCTGGATCAGATCCGGCTGCGAGGGAGCCCGCAGACGGATCGCGCAGTCCGCCTGCCGCATGTTCAGGTCGAGCTCTTCGTTCGACAGCATCAGGTGCAATTGGATTTCCGGAAAAAGCTCGAGGAAATCCTGCACGCGGTAGGTAAGCCAGCCGGAGCCCAGGCCTACCGTCGTCGTCACGCGCAATTGACCGGAGGGACGTTCGGTGGATTCCGAAAGCTGGGCACGAACGGTTTCCAGCTTGACGAACACTTCATTCGCGGCGCGGAAAAGATGTTCGCCCTGTTCCGTCAGCACCAAACCGCGCGCATGCCGGTTGAACAGCGAGACGCCGACCTCATGCTCGAGCGCGGAAACCTGACGGCTGACCGCCGATTGCGACATGTGCAGCGTTTCGCCGGCATGGGTGAACGACCCGGCCTCTGCGGCAGCGTGGAATACACGCAATTTGTCCCAATCTAGCGGCATGGCTCTGGTTCTCCCCTCAGCACTGCAGGCTTATTCGGCGGCCTGCAGCTCCGATTCCTGTGCAGCCAAGTATTTTTCCGCTTCCAATGCGGCCATGCAGCCCAGTCCGGCGGCGGTGACGGCCTGACGATAGACGTCGTCGGTGACATCGCCGGCGGCAAAGACACCGGGAATGTTGGTCGCGGTCGAATCCGGCGCCGTCCACAGATAGCCGTTCGGCTTCTGCTTCAGCTTGCCTTCGAACAGCGAAACGGCCGGCGCGTGCCCGATCGCGACGAAGATGCCGTCGATCGGCATTTCGCTGGTCTCGCCCGTCTTGACGTTCTTCAGCCGCGCGCCGGTCACGGCGGCGGGGAGGGCCGGATTGTTCTTGGCGCCGAGAATCTCGTCGATCACCGTGTCCCACATGATGGTGACGTTCTCCTTGGCGAAGAGCCTCTCCTGCAGGATCTTCTCCGAACGCAACTCGTCGCGGCGGTGCACAAGCGTGACTGATTTCGCGAGATTGGCGAGATAAAGAGATTCCTCGACCGCCGAGTTTCCTCCGCCGACGACGATCACGTCCTTTCCGCGATAGAAGAAGCCGTCACAGGTCGCGCAAGCGGAGACGCCATATCCCATGTAGGTTTTCTCGCTATCGATCCCGAGCCATTTGGCCTGGGCGCCTGTGGCGATGATGAGCGCATCTGCGGTGTAAACGGTTCCGCTGTCGCCAATGGCGCGGAAGGGCCGTGCGTCGAGATCGACTTCGGTGATGACATCGTTGATGACCTCGGTGCCGACGTTCTTCGCCTGCTCCAGCATCTGCTCCATCATCCACGGACCCATGACGGGCTCCGCATAGCCTGGATAGTTCTCCACATCCGTCGTGATCGTCAACTGGCCGCCCTGTTCCATTCCGGCCACGAGGATGGGCTCCAGCATCGCGCGGGCCGTGTAGATTCCGGCGGTGTAGCCAGCCGGACCGGACCCGATGATCAGCACGGGGCTGTGTTTCGTCGCACTCATGTCTAGACCTTTCGAGTGAAAAAGCGGGAGATCGGTAACCCGCGATCCTTGGCCATTATCTAAGGCTTGCGGTAGTTCGCGCGCAAGGGCGCGAGGCCGGGTGCCCACTGCCTAGTGGCGGCAGTATTCGCCATTTTTGTTGTCACTGCGAAATTCTGACAATAATCCTTGGTCATGAAAGACACCGTCGAACTCGATTCCATCGATCTGGCCATTTTGCGCGAATTGCAGAATGACGGTCGCATGACCAATGTGGAACTGGCGAGCCGCGTCGGCATCTCGGCTCCGCCATGCCTGCGACGGGTCCGTCGGCTGGAAGAGGCCGGAATCATCGCTGGCTATCGCGCCATCCTCGACACGACCCGGCTCGGACAGGAGATTGTCGCGTTCTGTCTCGTCGGACTGCACCACCAGTCGGACGCGGAATTGAAGGTATTTGCTTCGCGGACCAGCGGCTGGCCGCTTGTGCGCGAGGCATGGATGGTTTCGGTCGATAGCGACTTCCTCCTGCATTGCGTCGCACCGGATTTTCGAACGTTTCAGGATTTCGTGCTTGAAGAACTGACCGCCTCCGAAAACGTCGATACCGTGCGCACCGCTTTGACGATACGCAAGGTCAAGGATGAGGGGCTGATTGCTTTCGACGGGTCGGAAACGACGGAAACCGGTTAGGCCGACCGGCTCGGACAAGCCCTATCTGGTCCCCTTTTCCTGATCATCCACGTAGAGGATTTCGAAGTCGATCAGGCTCGGGTCGTCCGGCTCGTTCAGGATCTTGTAGCGTCGTGTTGCTCCGGCGGTCGGGATATGCGGATCGACGGGAAAAGCGGTGGACATCGAAAGGGTTATGACATTCGGCAAGCCTTGCGGATCAACGCCGCGCCGGTTGTCCGCGACAATATTGTCGAGAACCATGAAGTCCTTCATCGCCATCAGGAAGACCCTGATCTCCCGCAGTCTCGCGGGAACGTCGTGGAATGCGATCACGAGGCCGGACAGGGATTCATTGGCTTCGATGATTGCATCGAGCATCTCGTATTCGGCGCCGCCGATATCGCATTTCAGGAACCCTCTTCTAGGCTCGGCGCCCAGTGCGGCAAGTGCCTCGTGGAGGGGTAGGGCGCCTTCGCTGAGACCGATGGGGTCGCGCGAGTGCCGGAAATCCGGGCCACGGTCCGTAAAGAGCGTGCGGTAGTTTTTAAGATGCGCGCGTGCCCTGCGACGCTGGGGCGTGTCGCCGAAAAAAGGCAGTATCGATCGGCGTCCCGCCTCGCGCAATTCGTCCGCGTCGAGCGCGGGGTCATGGGCATGCAGGCGCTTCAGCCGCGCCATGGCAGCGAAATCCAGCTCGAATTCGCATCTGTTCCCAAGGCCGAGCGAGAGGAGATATCTTGTGCTGGTGACTGCATCGGCGGACACGACATACCCGCCCTTGTTGTCACTGCCGAGTCGGATCAGCTCGTTCTTGCCGAGCGGTTTGAAGTCCCTCGGCAGAAAACAGGCCTGTTTTCGTTTCGTACTGAGACCCATTCCAGTTTGTCCGCAGGTCGTCGTCTGCCGCCGGCGCGCGACGAAATGTCCGCCAGGAAAATCTGATAGCGGATTCTCTGTATCGGGACAAACCGTGCCGGGAGCCCGAACTCCGCTAACGACCACTTTTGCGCACCGCACGCCCGGCTTTTTGCCGGGCGTTCTGGTGAGCAATTGCAGTGCGTGAGTTGTCTGGAATGTTCCCGGGCGGCTTACTGACCGATCTAAATGTATTTCACGCTGACGATCTCGTAGCCACGCGCGCCGCCGGGAGCCTGAACTTCGACGGAGTCGCCTTCCTCCTTGCCGATCAGCGCGCGGGCGATCGGTGAGGAGATCGAAATCCTCCCGGCTTTCACGTCGGCTTCCTGGTCGCCGACGATCTGGTAGACCTTTTCCTCGTCCGTATCCTCATCGGCAAGCGTCACGGTCGCGCCGAATTTCACCGACGTGCCGGACAGCTTGGAAATATCGATGATGTCCGCGCGGCTGACGAGATCCTCCAATTCGCCGATCCGCCCCTCATTGTGAGACTGAGCTTCCTTGGCGGCGTGATACTCGGCGTTCTCGGACAAGTCGCCATGGGCGCGCGCTTCGGAAATCGCCTCGATGATGCGAGGGCGTTCCTCCTGCTGGCGCCAGCGAAGCTCTTCCTTGAGCTGCGCGAAACCATTCGCAGTCATTGGCGCTTTTTCCATTTGGCCTGATCCTTCTTATTGGCCCCGTTGGTTTTGCGCGCGCCTCTGCCACCGGCGCGGCACAAAATAAAACGGCCCCCGGAGCGAACGCTCAGGAACCGCTTCTTCAGTTCACAAAGACTATAGTGCGATTCAGCCAGGTTGCAAATAGGGCCGCGAATCCCGCGTATCAGGGCTTTTTGGGCACGTTCGGGGGCCGGTAGTAGGCGTCGAGTTTCATTCGCTCGCGAACTGTTGGATGGATCGTCGCGCCGGCCGGGATGCGGCGGTAGTCGAAAAGCGGGAAGTAGAATCCTCGCGCATCTGGGCCTTTCTTGAAGGAGGTGTCCGGGATTCGTCGCGGCAGGAACTCCACGAAAGGCCAGAAATCGACCATGGAGCCGTTGATTGGCTGCCCGACGCCGGGCTTCATGTATTTCGGGAAATCCTCGTCCTCGCCGCGGGCGATTTTCGTCACCGTCGGCTGGTAGTATTTCACGCCAAGTTTTTGCGTTTCCTCGATCATCCACAGGAGCGGTATCTTGGCCTGCGCGCTCTGGCGTTCCGGATATCCGCCACCGACATCGCCATGCGAGCCCGAAAACCAGACCTCCTTCACATCCTGCGGGACAGGGTCCTTTTGCTTGAAGGGAGGGCCGGAAAATTCCTTGCCTGACGGCCAGAGCAGCGGATTGAACATGGTGCGCTGCTCGTCGATCGCGACCGCATGACGGACATGTTCGACACTCGGATTGGAGCTGGTGAAGGCGTGTGTGCGCAATTGCGGGAACCAGCGCCCCATCTCGATGACGGAGCTCACCGTGTCGAAAAGTCCCAGCGCCTTGATGTCTGGCCGGTAGGTGCCGAGCGAACGTTCATAGAGGCGCATGGTGCGGAAGGCCGCATTGGGATCGAAATCCGCTTCCTCGTCGCCCGGCGCGCGATAATCGCTGATCGCCTTGTATGTGCGGAACGCGTAGTCCAGCAGGTTGAGCTGATGGCTCTCCATGATGCCGAATGCGTGTATGAAGCCTGCGAGGACACGGGCGGTATACGCGCCGCGGCTGAAACCGAAAATGAAGATCGTGTCAGGCGGGACTGCGGCCCGTGTCTTTGTTTTCGGCTTGCCCGGATCGAAGTTCTCGACCAGGAAGCGATAGGTCTCCTTCACATTCTGGTCGAGACCCCAGCCGGTCAGCAACCCCCAGACTTCCTTGGCCTTGCGCGTCCAGCTCAGCCAGTCATTCGCCCCGCCGAACGTGCCGACGCCGGGATCGTAGTAGACGAGCTGGTCGTCGTTCTTCCGCATGCAGCCATAGAGCCGCAATATGTTCGTGCGGCTCTCGGTGATTTCATTG
Organism: Oricola indica; assembly: GCF_965227485.1. Classification (NCBI taxonomy): domain Bacteria; kingdom Pseudomonadati; phylum Pseudomonadota; class Alphaproteobacteria; order Hyphomicrobiales; family Ahrensiaceae; genus Oricola; species Oricola indica. The sequence goes on along the minus strand of NZ_OZ245747.1, from coordinate 3,858,962 downwards.
GACGTCCCGTCGCACAGGATGACGATGTTCTTGGGCATGGGGCGTTACCTTTCTTTGGGGAAGGATAACGCGAAGCACTGACGAAGAAAAATGACGTCAGGACGACAAGGCCGATATTCAGACGATGATGCCCACGTCGTCGATCGTCTTGTCGGTTGCGATGAAAGGCGTTCGGCGCACCTCCACGGCTCTGTTCAACTCGTCGAAACTCACGATCCAGAGCGAATATTCATCGGTTTCGCCTTCGTATATGGCCAGCCGGAGCGTATCGTCTTTCGAGACGAGGATCTGGATCGGTCCCCACCGGTCCGCCGGTGGTCCGTCGCGCCAGTTGAGACGCGCCATGCGGGCCTCGATGACGGCTCTTGTCGCACGGCCCATCAATTCGTTTTCTAAGATGAGCCGAGCACCGCGCAGGCGTGCAAGTCCGGACGGACGTGGATCGCTGTCGGGAAAACCGTCTTCCTCCCTTTCCAGCAGCACAAGGTCGCAATCCTCGCCCGATTCGAAGACCATGCGTCCGCGCCAGCAAGCGTAATTCCAATCGTCCTTCAGGTCGCCCAGCTCGGGATCATGGTAGCCGAATGCATCGCGGTAAGGTTCGTTCGAGGCTCCAATGTCGGCAGCAGACAGGGAAGGGACGGGCAGGGCACTCCTCGGCAAACGCAATCGGGCCATGAAGTTTTTCAGGAACGGGAACATCGGTTCAGCTCCGGAAAAGAGGTTTGCCTGAAACCCTCCAAACGCCGTACACGGCGCGACAACTGCATCACTGTGCCTTCAACCGTCGAGCATCTCATACGCGCAAGCTACGCATATCACGCCGCTCCATCAATTCGGTGCCGGTTCAAGGTTTATTCTCTTGACCTCAACCACGGTTGAGGTTGTAGCAGTCCCGCCTGAATGGAACGCGTGGGAGTTGCTTTTGACGGACCAGATGCCGGCCTTTGCCGATGGCGAATGGCGTGCGCTTCTTTCGCTGCGCTATCTCGGCCCGACGACGACGATCAGCCTCGGCGTCGCGCTCTACGCGTTCAACGAATTCTTCATCTCGACGGCGCTGCCGTCGGCCGTGGAAGAACTCGGTGGCGCGGCGCTGATTTCCTGGGCCTTCACCTTCTTTCTCGTCTTCGCGATCGTGGGCGGTTTGGCCGCGACCGATGTCAAGGCGAGGCTCGGCGCGCGCCGGGCGCTGGTGGTTTCGGCCCTGATCTTCCTTGTCGGCAGTATCATCACGGTATTCGCTCCCAACATGCCGGTCCTCATAACCGGGCGGGCATTGCAGGGCTTTGGGGAGGGCGTTGTCGCGGCGATTTGCTACGCGCTGATCCCGGTCCTGTTTCCGCCAAGGCTCGTGCAGAAAATCTTCGGTCTTGAAGCCGTCATTTGGGCGATAGCGGCATTCAGCGGTCCTTTGCTCGCGGGCTTCCTAACCGAGTTCCTTTCCTGGCGAATGGCATTCGCCTTTAACATCGCCATGGGAACCGCTTTTATCATTCTCGTCTTCCCGACCGTTCCGCCGGGCGGCGAGGCCGATGCCGTGGCGCCGATGCCCGTCGGGCGTTTGACCCTCGCGGGCGGTGCCATCCTTCTGATCTCCGTTGCGGCCGCCACGACGCCGGGTGTCGCGATTGCCCTGTCCGGCGCTGCAACGGTGATGCTCTACGCCACCTTTCGCCGCGACCGGCGCAGCGAGAGCGCCATCCTGCCCGCCACTGCGTTTCGGTGGGACGACGTGGTCGGCGCGGGGCTGTGGGTCATTTTGCTGATGCCGCTGGCTCAGGCCGCCGGCGCTGTCTTCATGGTCTACGGGTTCCAGTTCCTGTGGGGGCATGGCCCGACACTGGCGGGCGCGTGGGCCGCAAGTCTTGCCGTCGCCTGGAGCGGCACCGCGATCCTCGTTGCCATGATCCCGGGCGAGGTTGGACGATTGCGCGCGATCGCGGTTTCGTCGGTGCTGCTGACCTTCGGGATGGTGTTCGCAGCCATAGGCGTTGCCGCTCATGCACTGCCCTTGGTGATCGTCGGACAGGTCACGATGGGCGTCGGCATGGGGCTGAATTGGGGCCCGCTCTGCCAGTTGCTGATGGACCGGGTCGGCGGCGGCGTGGAACGCGACCGAACCTCGGCCATGCTGCCGACCCTGCAAACCGCCGGCTACGCACTCGGGGCCGCCATTTTCGGCCTTGTCGCCAACCTGGCGGGCTTCGGCAATACGGCGGATATGGATGGCGCCCGCACGGGCATGGTCGTCGCCTATGTGGCGGCGGCCATGGTTGCGGCAATCGCGGCGGTGTTCGGTTTTCAGACAGTGAGGATGGCGGGCCGTTAGCCCGCCCGAAATTGTTTACTCGAAATAGCTCTGCAGCGGCCGCACCTGCAATTCGCCCTTGGTCAGCGCCTGGATGGCCTCGCCGCACGCGATGGAGCCGGCCATGGTGGTGAAATAGGGAACCTTGTTCATCAGCGCTGCACGGCGCAGCGGCTTGGAATCGGCGAAGGCCTTCTTGCCCTCCGTCGTGTTGATGACGAGCTGCACCTGCCGGTTGCGGATTGCGTCCTCGATATGCGGGCGGCCTTCCAGAACCTTGTTGACCTTGGTCGCCGGGACGCCGTTTTCGGCGAGATAGCGCTGTGTGCCGCCGGTCGCCAGCACGCCGAAGCCGAGTTCAATGAACAACTTGGCAGTGTCAAGAATGCGAGCCTTGTCGCTGTCCTTCACCGAAATGAACACCGATCCCGTCTTGGGCAGATCGACGCCGACGCCGAGCTGCGCCTTCGCGAAAGCCACCGCATAGTCGTGGTTCAGGCCCATGACTTCGCCGGTCGACCGCATCTCCGGTCCAAGCAGGGTGTCCACGCCGGGGAACTTGGAGAACGGGAAGACGGCTTCCTTGACCGCGATGTGGTTCAGCGAATTGACATCGCGCCGTGTGCCGTAATTTCCGATCGCCGGTTCCAGCATCTCGCCGGCCATGATCCGGGCCGCGATCTTGGCGATCGGCAACCCGATCGTTTTGGCGACGAAGGGCACGGTCCGCGAGGCGCGCGGGTTGACCTCCAGGACGTAAACCTGGCCGTCCTTGATCGCGTATTGCACATTCATCAGACCGCCGACATTCAGCGCCTTGGCGAGGGCAATCGTCTGCCGTTCCAGTTCCGCGACCATGTCGGGACCGAGCGTGTGAACGGGCAGGGAGCAGGCGGAGTCGCCGGAGTGAATCCCGGCTTCCTCGATATGCTCCATGATGCCGGAGACATAAACGTCCGTGCCGTCGCACAGGCAGTCGACATCGACCTCCACGGCATCGGTCAGATAGGTGTCGAACAGCAGCGGGTTGGTGCCGAGCAGCGTGTTGATCTGGCCGGTCTTGTCGTTCGGATAGCGCGCCTTGATGTCCTCGGGGATCAGTTCCGGGACCGTTCCGAGCAGGTAGGAATCGAGGCCGGAATCCTCGCGGATGATCTGCATCGCGCGACCGCCCAGCACATAGGATGGCCGGACGACCAGCGGATAACCGAGCGAGGCGGCGACCATACGCGCCTGTTCCACCGAATAGGCGATGCCGTTTTTCGGCTGCGTCAGATCGAGCTTGATCAGCAGCTTCTGGAAACGGTCGCGGTCCTCGGCGAGGTCGATCGCATCCGGCGAAGTGCCGAGGATCGGTATGCCGGCCTTTTCGAGCGCATCGGCGAGTTTCAGCGGCGTCTGGCCGCCGAACTGGACGATCACGCCGAGAAGTTCGCCCTTCTCCTGTTCCAGTTTCAGGATTTCCAGCACGTCTTCCGCGGTCAGCGGCTCGAAATAGAGCCGGTCCGACGTATCGTAGTCGGTCGAGACCGTTTCCGGGTTGCAGTTGATCATGATCGCTTCGAAGCCTGCGTCCCTCAGGGCGAAGGCGGCGTGACAGCAGCAATAGTCGAACTCGATGCCCTGGCCGATCCGGTTCGGTCCGCCGCCGAGGATCACGACCTTCTTGCGATCCGATATTCCCGCCTCGTTGGCGGGTTGTCCCGCGAAGGGGGTTTCATAGGTCGAGTACATATATGCCGTCGGCGACGCGAACTCGGCGGCGCAGGTGTCGATGCGCTTGAAGACGGGCCGAACCTCCAGCGCATGGCGCAACTGGGCGACGTGCTTCTCGGTCGAGTTGGTCAGCCCTGCGAGCCGCTGATCGGAAAAGCCCATGGCCTTCAGCATGCGCAGGTTGGTTGCATCTTGCGGCAGGCCATGCGCGCGGATGCGCGCTTCCATGTCGGTAATGGCCTTGATCTGTTCGAGGAACCACGGATCGATCTGGCAGCCCGCATGCACTTCCTCGATCGTGAAGCCAAGGCGGAAGGCCTGAGCCACCATCCGAAGACGGTCCGGCGTGGGGGTACCGATGGCGGCGCGAATGGCGTTCTTGTCATCGCCCTCGTCGAGGCCTGGGATCTCGATCTCGTCGAGCCCGGTCAGGCCGGTTTCGAGACCACGAAGCGCTTTTTGCAGGGATTCCGCAAATGTCCGGCCAATAGCCATGACCTCGCCGACCGATTTCATTGCGGTTGTCAGAGTCGGTTCGGCGCCGGGGAATTTCTCGAAGGCAAAACGCGGGATCTTCGTGACGATATAGTCGATCGACGGTTCGAACGATGCCGGGGTCGCGCCACCGGTGATATCGTTTTCGAGTTCGTCCAGCGTGTAGCCAACCGCGAGCTTCGCAGCCACCTTGGCGATCGGGAACCCGGTCGCTTTCGATGCGAGCGCGGAAGAGCGCGACACGCGCGGGTTCATCTCGATGACGACGAGGCGTCCGGTGTCGGGATTGACCGCGAACTGGACGTTGGAGCCGCCGGTTTCGACGCCGATCTCGCGCAGCACCGCAATCGATGCGTTACGCATGACCTGGTATTCCTTGTCGGTCAGCGTCAGGGCCGGGGCGATGGTTATGGAATCACCCGTGTGGACGCCCATCGGATCGACGTTTTCGATGGAACAGATAATGATACAGTTGTCCGCCTTGTCGCGGACGACTTCCATTTCATATTCCTTCCAGCCGAGCACGCTCTCGTCGATCAGGACTTCCGTCGTCGGCGACGCATCGAGGCCGCTTTGCACGATCTCGAAGAACTCCGCACGGTTGTAGGCAATACCGCCGCCGGTTCCGCCAAGCGTGAACGACGGGCGAATGATCGCCGGCAGTCCGACTTCCTCGAGCGCCTGCGCCGCGAGACCCATGGCATGGTTCATGTAGCGCTGCTTGCGGTCGGACGTCCCGTCACGCCATTCCTGTTCCAGACGATCCAGGGCGGCATCGAGTTCGGCACCGGAAAGCTTCGCCTTCAGATCGGCGCGCTTCGCTTCGTGCGCCTTGCGGTCGGTATCCTTGATCTCGGTCGCGTTGACGAGCACCGAGCGGGGGCTTTCCAGCCCGATCTTGTCCATCGCCTCGCGGAAAAGCTTGCGGTCCTCGGCCTTGTCGATGGCTTCCGGCTTCGCACCGATCATCTCGACATCGTATTTTTCGAGGACGCCCATCTGCTGCAGCGAGAGCGCGGTGTTGAGCGCCGTCTGGCCGCCCATGGTCGGCAACAGCACCATGGTCTCGTCCGGGCGTTCCGCCCGCTCGCGCGCGATGATCTTGGCGACGACCTCGGGCGTGATCGGCTCGATATAGGTGGCGTCGGCCAGGTCCGGGTCGGTCATGATCGTCGCCGGGTTCGAATTGACCAGGACGATTCGGTAGCCTTCCTCCTTGAGCGCCTTGCAGGCCTGTGTGCCGGAATAGTCGAATTCGCAGGCCTGCCCGATGACGATCGGCCCCGCGCCGATGATGAGGACGGTGTCGATATCATTACGTTTGGGCATGGTGTGGTCCGGCTCGTGCAAAACGACCGGATGGGCTGGGCTCATCCGGCGTGAAAACTCGAATTTCAGGCTAGACGCGGGCTATAGGGTAAACCGCTTCGCCATGTAACCCCCTGCGAAAGTTTTGCCGAGAAAAATCCGTCGGCCGACGGCGACGCCGATCGACTATTTGCGCCGACCGAATGGCTTCCTGCGGACGGTCGACGGCGTCGGCTGTATTTCGGTTTCAGGCGCTGGAGTGGCCGATGGTCTTGCGCCGGGCTCTTGGCCGGCGTTCTCGTCAGGCTGATAGTGCTCGATATACTGGTTGCGGTGTATGTCGGAGGGAACCGCCGGACCGGTGAAACGCACGCCGCAGACCAGGCCTTTGGTCCACTGGACCGCTGCAGGCCATTTCTTGCCGTCGAGCGGGACCGTTAGGTGGAAGCTTGCCGGCAGGTTGACGTGGCGCTCGAATTGCAGCCGCGCGCCGGACTCGCTCTCGTCGCGAACAGTGCAAGGAACCGACATCTCGTCATTATGGTAGGAGACCAGACCGGCCTTTAGGGCGCGGCGTCGAGTGCTTTCTCGAATGTTTTTTTGAATGTCGTTCATTCTTCAAATGTTACATGGTTTTTATAACGTTACGTAAACATGCTCTTCAACCATCCGGTAGGGGGCTCATCCCGACATCCAGGATTTCACCCGCGTCCGATTCGCACGGCTGACGGGCGCGACGGCCCCGCTAGACAGCCGGATCGTCATCCGGTCCCCCGCCGTCTCGATGCCGTCCACGCCGGCGCGCGCCACCCACCAGGACCGGTGCACGCGCATGCCGGGATAACCGGCCAATTCGGCCTCCGCGTCGGAGAGCCGCATCAGGATGAGATCGTGCCCCTTGGTCGTCGTCACTTCCAGATAATGATCCTGCGCCTGCAGGCTGACGAGTTCCGTACCCAGTCGGGCCGGAATACGTTTCAGGAAGCGGTTGCCGTTGTCCTCCGCGAGTGCGGGAGACGGGACCGTTTCCGCCGCCTTTGGGCTCGACACATCGTAGATCGTCGCGATCGCTAGCGTGATCACCAGGCACATGCCGTAGAGCCCCACCAGATCGGCGGCGGAAGTCGGCGTTGAATCGGGAAAGACGAAATTGACCAGCCAGACCTCCGCCGTAATTGGCAAGGCGGCCAGTAGCGCCCCGAGCGCGATCGACGGTATGCGCGCGCCGATGAGCGGCCGGATCAACCGCACGAGAAGTACAGTTGCAAACTGGCCTGTCACGAAGGTGGGGAACGCGATCGTCGCCCAATAGGCGGTTCGCTCGGCTGCGTTGAAACGGGTCAGCGTGTCGGACGGGCCGCTGACGACGAGGATCGCGATGGCCGCCGCGAGCACGATCCAGAAGCCCGGACGACGCAAAAGCCCCCGCACTTCGCGAAGCGCGAATTGCAGCGCGCCGCCTTTCGCGAAGGCGTCCCGTCTGTCCGCGTAATCGGATTTGTGCTGCTCCATGCAGCTTTCCTAGCAAGCGTTTCGAACAACGAAAAGCGCACGCAAAAGGAGTTTGCCGTGAACCTCGCCCTCTTCGCAAACGCATCGCTCGCCATTCAGGTGCACGTCGTCGCCGCCATCCTCGCCTTCCTGATCGGCGGCTATGTACTGATCCGCCGAAAGGGCGACCGCCTGCACCGCAATCTCGGCAAGGTCTGGGTCGCACTCATGGCGCTGACCGCACTGTCTTCCTTCGTCATCCATACGATCCGCATGATCGGCCCGTTCAGCCCGATCCACATCCTTTCCGTCGTCACGCTGGGCTCGCTATGGATCGCGCTGCGCGCCGCGCTGCAACGCGACATCGCTCGCCACCTGAACACCATGCGCGGTCTCTACGTCTTCGCGCTGATCGGGGCAGGGGCCTTCACCTTCCTGCCGGGCCGCCTGATGAACCGGCTCGCCTTTCACGGCGATCATCCCTTGCTGGGGTATGCGGCGGTCGGCGCGGCGGTTCTGTTCGCCATCTTTGTCGCCGCGAAGGCCTTTCCGGGTTTTGCGCGCCGCCTTGGCCTGTCCGCTTGACCGCCGCCGGGTTGAGCCAGGCTGCAACCTTCGACGCCTTGAAGCTTTTTCATTCCTGCGCCATTGATGGAATTCGTGCGTAAGGAGACAGCATATGCGCTGGGAAGGCCGCCGACAGAGTTCGAACATCCAGGACATGCGCGGCAAACGCTCCCGCCGCACTTCCGGGTATTCCCCCCGACCCCGTGTGCGTATTCCCTCCGGCGGCCGCACCATGCGCGCCGGTGGCGGCGGGATAGGCGGGATCGTCTTGCTGGTCGTCCTGTTCTTCGTGCTACGCTCCTGCGGTATCGATCCTCTCGCGATCCTGGCGGGGAGCGGCGGCTCCAACCCGTTCGATCAGGTTGCGCCGCGGACACAGACCAGCGCGCCAACCGGCACGACACGCACCGATCAGACGACCCAGTTCGTCGCCACGGTGCTGGCCGAGACAGAGGATGTCTGGGGCGGCATTTTCGAGGCAAACGGCAAGCGATATCCGGAACCGGTCCTCGTCCTCTTCGAAGGGCAGGTGTCGTCCGCATGCGGTTACGCCAGCGCGGCATCCGGCCCGTTCTATTGTCCGGGCGACAAGAAGCTTTATCTCGATGTGTCGTTCTTCGACGAACTGGCACGTCGCTTCAAGGCTGCCGGCGATTTCGCCCAGGCCTATGTCGTCGCGCATGAGGTCGGCCACCATGTCCAGAACGTCATTGGCGTCCTGCCGGAGTTCAATCGCATGCGCCGCACGATGAGCGCGGCCGAAGCGAATGCGATGTCCGTCCGCGTGGAACTGCAGGCCGATTGCTTCGCCGGCATCTGGGGACATTTCACGGCTCAGAAAGGGCTGCTCGAAGCCGGCGACCTGGAGGAGGCGCTCAACGCCGCGACCCAGATTGGCGACGATGCAATCCAGCGCCGGACGCAGGGCTATATCGTGCCCGAGAGCTTCAATCACGGCACGTCGGCACAGCGCCGCGACTGGTTCAATCGCGGCTTCCAGTCCGGCCGGCTGCAGGATTGCGACACGTTCAACAATCCTGTCTGACGACTTCGCATGGCGAAGCCGAAGGAAACCGACCTCTATCCACCGGTCAAGAAATTGCTCGAGGAGCAGGGCTACGAGGTAAAGTCCGAAATCGGCGCAGCGGATGTCGTCGGGATCCGAGGTGACGAGCCGCCCCTTGTCGTCGAACTGAAGACGGGGTTCACCCTGTCGCTCTTCCATCAGGCGATCGACCGGCTGGCGATTACCGACACGGTCTATGTGGCCGTGCCGCGCGGGAGCGGCCGCGCATTCCTTTCATCGCTGAAATCCAACCTGAAACTCTGCCGCCGGCTGGGTCTTGGTCTGATTACCGTGCGCATGGAGGACGGGTTCACGGAAATCCACCTCGATCCCGGCCCCTATGCGCCGCGCAAAAGCAAGGCGAAATCGACGCGCTTGCTCCGCGAATTCGCCCGCCGTGTCGGAGATCCCAATCTCGGCGGATCGAATCGTACGACGATCATGACCGCCTACCGGCAGGATGCCATGCGCGTCGCGGCATATCTCGGCGAGGCCGGCCCTTCCAAGGCGTCCGACGTTGCCAGGGAAACCGGAGTTGCCCGTGCGCGCACGATCATGGCCGACGATCACTATGGCTGGTTCGAGCGCGTCGAACGCGGGGTATATCGCCTCAGCCCGAAAGGGGAGAAGGCGTCAGGCGAATAGGACCAACCTTGATCGCTGGGCAACCAACTCGCCGCACATTACTTTTCATATGGCTGTGTTAATCTGCATGGCACGGGAGGAGAGCATGGCCCTGATTGCGCGTACCATCGTCGTCGTGACCGGTATCGCCGGTGCAGCGGTGACGTCGCAGGCGCCGGAATTCACCCAGCAATATCGCCAGCGCCTTGGCGGCGCATTGCAGGAATTGCGCACGATCGTCGAGGATTTCGACGCCGACGCCAACCGCAGCGACCTGTCGCGGCAGGAAGCGCTGAGCCGCTACCGCGCCTCCGCCGACGCATTCCTGCGTGAGCGCGGCATGTCTATCGGCAAGGCGATCCACCGCTATGAGAGCCTGCAGCGTCAGGCTGTCCGCTTCGAAACATGGCCGGACTTCGCTCGGCCTGCCGCGCTGATCGGCGAAAGCGACCCGACGCTTGTCCATGGTGCATGGCAGGAATTCAGGCCTGGCGTGCCCTTGACGGCGACGGGCGCGATCTGGGCCGCCCTAGGCTTCCTCGCGGCCGCGCTTCTGGCCCAGGGTGGACGCATTGTCGGCCGCGGCACAGCCGGCGCCGCGCGCCGTCGCGGCGTCCCTGCCACGCGGCAGGGCAAGGCGGCCTATGCCGGCGAGATGGTTGGCGGCGCGCCGGAAGTGCTGCCCGATCCGGACGGCCCCACCGTCGATGACGGGCGCCATATTCGACGATGAATGTCCGGCGATGAACGCCCGGCGGTTTGTCAGGTCTTGTCCGGCATGCAAACGCGAATGCGGTGCCCGTCCGGATCGATGGCGACGAAGGTCAGGCCGAAGACCGCGTCGTGCAACGCCTGCTCGATCGCGATTCCCGCCTCCGACCACCGGTCGTGCAAGGCCCGCACCTCGTCTTCGGCGGGAACCATGAAAGCGATCTCGCTGCGGTGTCCCGAGCCGCCGGAGACAAAATCCCGGGCGGCGGTCGACCACAGGCCGAGGCTGGTCCCGTTCTCGAAATCGAATGCGGCGTAGGTCGGGAAGACTGCGGTCGGCGCGGTCTCGAACAGCGTTTCGTAGAATGCGGCGCTTTTTGCGGGATCCTCCACATAGAGGAGGACGAGGTTCGGTGTCGGCATGATCTGGCTCCTGTTTCGGGGCCGCTATCGCATGACGCAGCGCCGGAACGTGTCAGGAGAGATTCGCCTTGACCGGTTTCTAGTCCGCCTTTCCATCCTTGTGCACCACCTCCACCGGCGTGCGCATGATGACTTCGCGATGCGGGAAGGGGATGTTGATACCGGCCTTCTTGAAGGCGTCCCACAACGCCAGCAGAACCTGGCCGCGAATATTGGTCAGCCCGCCCTGCGGATCGGTGATCCAGAAGCGCAGCTTGAAGTCGATAGACGACGACCCGAAGGCGGTCATCCAGCAGACCGGCTTCTTGTTGTCCACCACGCGCTCGACGGACTGTGCCGCCTCGATGGCGATGCGGATCACCTCATGCGGGTCGCTGTCATAGGAAACGCCGAAATCGACGTCGAGGCGGACAAACTTGTCGGAGAACGACCAGTTGATCACCTGCTGGGTAATCAGATCCTCGTTCGGGATCAGGTATTCGCGCCCGTCGCGGGTGATCACCGAGACGAAGCGGGCCCGCAATTCGCGGATCCATCCAAACGTGTCGCCCAGCTCGATCGTGTCGCCTGGCTTGATCGACTTGTCGGCAAGGATGATCACGCCGGAGATGAAATTCGACACCACTTTCTGCAGCCCGAAACCGAGCCCGACTCCGACCGCGCCGGAGAAAACCGTCAGCGCGGTCAGATCGACGCCGATGGCATTGAGCGCGATCATCCCCGCCAGCACGGTGAGCGTGATGCTCACCACCTTGCCCGCCAGCACCTTGAAAGAGGGCGACAGGTCCGACGAGGTGGCGATGAGGCTGGCGATGAAGCTACCGGCGATATGTGCCACCCAGAGCAGCACCGTCGTCACCGCGATAGCGCGGAGCACGAACAGCGCCGACAGCCGGAAGTCGCCCAGATTGACCGCCAGCCCATCCAGGAATGTCTGCGCCTCGTCGCGCACGTCAAGGACGCCGACGGCGACATAGACAAAGATGCAGAAGGCTACGAATCGGGCCAGCGAACGGCTGCGGATGATCCGTGTCAGCACAGAGGCGGCGAGCCATGTGAAGCCGAGCACCAGCGCCAGCGAAAGCATGTAGCTGCGGCTGGGCCATGTCATCATCAGGATCGCTTCCCGGGCAACCGCCAGGAAGACAAGGAACATCACCCATTCGGTGCGTCGCATGAAGGCGATGATGACGCGCAACAGCCCCGGATTGCCCTTGATCTGTCGCGCTCTTTCTTCGAGCGCAGGCTCGATCTTCAGCGAAAGCAGATAGGCGACGCCGAAACAGGCGGCGATGATCAGGAACTGGTATAGCGTCCAGGGTTGCGCGACATAGCCTTGCAGCAAGCGGAGGAAATCCCCCAGCCGCTGGCCCCATTCGGTTATGTCGTAGCTTTCCATGATCCGAGATTAGAGCATCCGGCGGATATGGAAAGCTTTTCGGGGCGTTAGCGCTCGGCCAGCGCCGCTTCGCCGCGCTTTTCGCGGATGAGATTCAGGAAGCGCTTGAACAGATAGTGGCTGTCCTGCGGTCCGGGCGAAGCTTCCGGATGGTGTTGCACCGAAAAGACGGGCTTGCCATCGACCGCCAATCCGCAGTTCGAGCCGTCGAACAGCGAGATGTGCGTTTCGGTCACACCCGCCGGCAGGGAACCGGAATCGACCGCGAAGCCGTGGTTCATCGACACGATCTCCACCTTGCCGGTGGTGTGGTCCTTCACCGGGTGGTTCGCGCCATGATGGCCCTGATGCATCTTCACGGTCTTCGCGCCCAGCGCCAGCGCCAGCATCTGGTGGCCAAGGCAGATGCCGAAGACCGGTATCCCGGTATCGAGCAAATCCTTGATCGTCGGCACGGCGTATTCTCCGGTTGCTGCCGGGTCGCCCGGACCGTTCGACAGGAAGATGCCGTCAGGCTTCAGCGCCAGCACGTCTTCGGCTGTCGCCGTGGCCGGCAAGACCGTGACCTTGGTGCCCAGACCGGCCAGAAGCCGCAGGATGTTGCGTTTCACGCCATAGTCGAGCGCGACGATGTGCATATCCCCGTCGCCGACCGAATACGAGCCGTAGCCCTTGTCCCACTCCCATGGCGTCTCGTCCCACGTCGAGGACTGTCCCGAGGTGACTTCCTTCGCAAGATCGAGGCCGACCAGCCCGCCCCAGGCTTTTGCGCGCGCCTTCAGCGCGTCGATGTCGAATTGCCCGGACGGTTCGTGCGCCAATACCGCGTTCGGCACGCCGTGCTCGCGGATATGCGCCGTCAATGCGCGCGTATCGATGCCCGAGAGCGCGACGATGCCGCGCGCCTTCAGCCATGCGTCGAGATGTTCTGAGGCCCGGTAGTTCGAAGGCTCGGTGATATCGGCCTTGAAGATCGCACCGACGGCACCCGCCCGGCGCGCAGGGTTCAGATCCTCGAGATCCTCGTCATTCGTGCCGATATTGCCGATATGCGGAAAAGTGAAGGTCACGATCTGTCCGGAATAGGACGGGTCGGTCAGGATCTCCTGATATCCCGTGATGGCCGTGTTGAAGCAGACTTCCGCTTCCACGGCGCCGGTCGCGCCAAAGCCCTTGCCTTCCAGAACAGTCCCGTCGGCGAGAACGAGGAGGGCGGTCGGCTTGGCAATCGTCCATGCGGTTTCGGTTTGTGTGGTTTCGGGTGCGGCGGGGTCGGTCATGGGGCTCTCGGAACAGTGATTGGGGGGCATCTTGCCGTAGCGGGCCTGTAACACCATATCTAGGCGCTGGAAACACCGGGTGCGAGCTGATCACAGGGCCGCAAATGGCGGTGAGGCGTTCGTAGCGATTTGTGGCTTTTTTGTGATCCGCCAGTGATCACATTCTGGCTGTGGATAAAAAAACGAAGCAAATTCAACACGTTATAGGCTTTGGTCGCTCTTGCTTTGCGCTTTGAACGGCGCTATGGTCCGGCGACCATCAAGGAGTTTTTTACGATGCGCGATGCGATTCAAGCTGCGCTCAAGGATGCTCAAAAAACCCAGGACAATACACGTATTTCAACACTGCGCCTGATCTGCGCGGCGGTGAAGGATCGTGATATTGCCAACCGGGCCGCCGGCAAGGATCCCGTCTCCGACAGCGAGATATCGGATATCCTGACCAAGATGGTCAAACAGCGGCGCGAGTCGGCCGCGACTTACGAGCAGTCCGGGCGTCTCGAACTTGCCGAGCAGGAGCGCAGCGAATCCGCGGTTATCCTGGAATTTCTGCCGAAGCAGATGTGCGAAGAAGAAGTTCAGCAGGCTTGCCAGAACGTCGTCCAGGAAACAGGCGCCGAAGGCCTCCGCGACGTCGGCAAGTGCATGTCGACGCTCAAGCAGCGCTTTGCCGGCCAGATGGATTTCGCCAAGGCGAGCGGCGTCGTCAAGACGATGCTGCGCCAGTAGCCGCGCGGATCAATCCTAGAAAAACAGGGACCATGCGAGCGGCAACAGGATTGCCGTCGCCAGCGCATTGAGCCCCATGGCGAGGCCCGAAAACGCGCCAGCCACTTCATCGACCTGAAGCGCCCGTGCCGTACCGATGCCATGCGCGGTCGTCCCCATGGCGAAACCGCGCGAGGCCCAGTCCTTCACGCCGACGGCGTTGAGCACGAGCGGGCCGAGCGCCGCGCCGAGTATCCCTGTCGCTATGACCAGAACCGCGGTCAGGGAGGGAAGTCCGCCCAGGCTTTCGGATATGCCCATCGCAACCGGTGCCGTGACCGATTTCGGACCGATCGAGATGATCGTTTGAGTTCCCGCGCCGAGCAGCCAGGCGATCGCCATCGCGCTCGCAGAGGCAAAGATCGATCCGGTCAGCAGGCTGATCGCTATGGCGAGAGCGGATTTTCGAACCCGATGAAACTGCCTGTAGAGCGGAATAGCGAGCGAGACGGTTGCCGGGCCGAGCAGGAAGTGCACGAACTGCGCACCCTCGAAATATGTTTCGTAGGAAGTGCCGGTCACGAGCAGGATCGAGACCAGCGCCACGACGGCGATCAGGACGGGATTGAGCAACGGGTTCATCCCGGCGCGCTTGTAGATCCACATGCCTGCCTGATAGGCGACAAGCGTTAGCGTCAGGTGCAGCAGCGGGCTGGCGGACAGATAGACCCAAACATCCTGAATCCCGGTTTGCACAGTTTCATGCATCATCCTGATTTCCCCCGCGTTTTGCCGTCAGTGCCTGCATGAGAAGGCCCGTGACCGCGACGGTTGCCACGGTCGAAACGACAAGCGCGGCGGAGACCGCGAGACCGTCATTCGCAAGCAGGCCGAGATGCACCATGATGCCTGTTCCCGCCGGTACGAACAGCAATGACAAGTTGGAGAGAAGCGCGCGTGACACGGTGTCGAGATCGTCTGGAACCGAGCGGCGCACCGACAGCCCGGCGAAAAGCAGCACCATGCCCATCACCGGACCGGGCACGGGAAGTTCGACGAACGCAACAAATGCTTCGCCGATGAGTTGGCACAGGAAAATCAAGGTCAGGTAATTCAGCATCGCGCCGCTCCGTTGTCGTGAATATCCTGACTCACCGGGCCGGATTTGTCGCGCATTGGGCAATCCCGATCGAAAGTGACGTTGCGGGAAGTAAACGCAATGTTTGCCTTTTTCTGGGAGGTTGGTGCGAACAACAGGAACAGTCGCACCCGGGAAAACATCATGCCAGCGTCCCGTATTGCCGATGACAAGTCCGCTCCGCGGGGAGTGGCACGCACATATATCAACTTGCGCAACGGCTTCATGAAGACCGGCGGCATGGTGCTCGACATATCTTCGGGTGGCGTGGATGTGGAAATGCACAACACCTCCGGCATGAATTTCGGAGACAAGGTCGAACTGCACTCCGAAGAGATCGGCTATATCGATGGAATGATCCGCTGGGTAAAACCGCGCCGGATCGGCATCGAATTCGACCGCACCACGAACAATGCCGCCAAGGTGGCGGCTTTCCTGAAAAACGCGCAATTCTGAAGTGCCTTTCGCGTAGCGCCTGTGAATAGCGGGAAAGCACGCAGGCATCCTTGGCCTCGGATCGGTCGGCCCTGTATAGAGGGGCAGAATCCCGAAAAGGCCGACGATGCGTTTTCCGCAATCTTTCCTCGACGAAATCCGCGATCGCGTTCCCATCTCGGACGTGATCGGCAAGCGCGTGGCGTGGGACAAGCGCAAGACGAACGCGTCGCGCGGCGACTACTGGGCCTGCTGCCCCTTCCATGGCGAGAAAACGCCGAGTTTCCACTGCGAGGACAAGAAGGGCCGCTATTACTGTTTCGGCTGCGGCGTGAAGGGTGATCACTTCCGCTTCCTGACCGAACTGGAAGGTGTGTCCTTTCCGGAGGCCGTGCAGCAGATTGCCGATCTCGCCGGCGTGCCGATGCCCGAGCGCGATCCGGAAGCGGAGCGCCGCGAGGAAATACGCGCCACGCTGCACGACGTCATGGAGATGGCGGTCGTCTTCTTCGAAAGCCAACTGCAGCTCTCCGGAGGCGCAAAGGCGCGGGCCTATCTGCGCGACCGGGGCCTTTCGGGCACGACCCAGAAGAAGTTCCGCCTGGGCTACGCGCCGGACAGCCGTAACGCCTTGAAGGAGCATCTCGCGCAGAAAGGTGCGTCCAAGGAGCAGATCGAGGCATGCGGTCTGGTCGTCTTCGGCGAGGATATTCCGGTTTCCTTTGACCGTTTCCGCGACCGCATCATGTTTCCGATCGAAGATGCGCGGGGGCGGACGATCGCGTTTGGCGGGCGGGCCCTGTCGCCGGACGTGCCCGCGAAATATCTCAATTCCCCGGAAACAGACCTCTTTCACAAGGGCAATGTCCTTTACAATTTCCGGCGCGCCCGGGAGGCGGTGCGCGAGGCGGGCACCGTGGTCGTCGCCGAAGGCTATATGGACGTGATCGCCCTCGATCAGGCCGGCTTCTCCAATGCGGTTGCGCCGCTCGGGACCGCGCTGACCGAAAACCAGCTTGCACTGTTATGGCGTGTGACGCCCGAGCCGGTCCTATGCTTCGACGGCGACAAGGCGGGTTTGCGCGCGGCCTGGCGTTCGCTCGATCTTGCTTTCCCGGGGCTCCAGCCGGGGCGGTCGGTGCGATACGCCCTGCTGCCGGAGGGCAAGGATCCCGACGATCTCGTCAAGGCCGGCGGGCACGAAGCCTTCGAGGCGGTGCTGAAATCTGCAAAGCCGCTCGCTGACATGCTGTGGTCGCGCGAGACGCAGGGCCGTGTGTTCGATACGCCCGAGCGTCGCGCCGAACTGGAAAAGCAGTTGCGCGAGGCGACGAGCCGGATCAAGGACGAAAGCGTGCGGCGTCACTACGGCCAGGCAATGCGCGAGCGTATCGCGGCGCATTTCGGTGCGCCGTCATCGGGCGGCAAGGGACGCGGAAAAGGCAATCGCGATCGTTATGGCCGGTCTTCGGGGCGGGGCGGCATGAGTGGCGGACGCCTGGCGATCTCCGAAAGCCTGACGCGGTCGCGCCTCTTGACCACTGGCGGAGTGGACATGCCGTTGCGCGAGGCAGCGCTTGTCTCGACGGTCCTTTGGCACCCGGATCTGCTGGCGGACCATTTCGACGATTTTGCCGTGCTGGAACTCGACCATGGCGGATTGGAGCGATTGCGCAGCGCCATCCTCGATGCCTGCGCCACCGGCCGCCCGAGAAGTCGCGACGCGCTGTTGGAGCATCCCGCGCTGGTTTCGCAGGCGACGACGGTTGCTGCACTGGATCAGTTGATACGTCGCGCCCGCCTGTGGACGGCGACGGGCGAGGCGGCGCATGAGGATGCGCTCGAGGGGTTCCGCCAGGCATTGCATCTTCATCGCAGGTCCCGAACCCTGCGGCGGGAGTTGCGTGCTGCCGAGGCCGCGCTCGGCACTGACGCCAGCGATTTCAACTTCGGACGGCTGGCGGATATCCGCAAGGAGATCGACGAGACGGAATCACTGGAGGCGCTGGTCGAGGGATTCGGCGTCTCATCCGGCCGTCCGACGCGCTCTTTCTAGTGATTCGCGCGCAGTACCCGCTTTTTTGACTGATTCGGCTGCTCGGGTGTTGACGCACGCCCGATTCGCGGGAATCAAGGGCGGTCCGGGCTGCCTCCCGAAAATTATTGTCAGTTTGGGGATTCGTTTTTCGCCGCGTCGTGTTGGATTGGCGCGAATAACGCCTAGATTAGGGGTAATTGGCAATTAACAACCTTCGCATAATCCTGACCCCGGGGATATCGGGATCGGAAATGCGACGTTCACCGAACAGGTGGGCTTCACGAGGCGGGATCAGGGCCCTGGATCACCGTCGCCGGAGATGAAGGCTTTCATGGCAACCAAGACCAAAGAAAAGACCGAAAGTGAAACCACGCCGGAGCACGCGCCCGATGGGCCGCTCCTGGACCTGAGCGCAGACAGCGTCAAGAAGATGCTGCGCCTCGCGAAAAAGCGTGGCTATGTGACCATGGACGAGCTGAACGCCGTCCTGCCGTCGGAAGAGGTCACGTCCGAGCAGATCGAGGACACGATGTCCTCGCTGTCGGAGATGGGGATCAATGTTGTCGAGGACGACGAGGTCGAAAGCGACAACGACAACGATTCCGACAATGAAACCTCGAATGACGACAACGAAGGTTCCACCGAACTGGCGACGACGACCGGCAGCGCCGTTACGACGACCGTCAAGAAGAAAGAGCCGACCGACCGGACCGACGACCCCGTGCGCATGTATCTGCGCGAGATGGGGACGGTCGAACTGCTTTCGCGCGAGGGCGAGATCGCCATCGCCAAGCGGATCGAGGCCGGCCGCGAGACGATGATCGCGGGTCTTTGCGAAAGCCCGCTGACCTTCCAGGCGATCATCATCTGGCGCGAGGAACTGAACGAAGGCAACATCCTCCTGCGCGACATCATCGACCTTGAAGCGACCTATGCCGGCCCCGAGGCCAAGCAGGCGCCCAAGGTGCCGACGCCGGAAGAGATCGAGCAGGCCAAGAAGGAGCGCGAGGAAAAGGAACGCGCATTGCGTCAGCCGCGCCGCTCCGACGACATCACCGATGTCGGCGGCGAGGGCCAGCAGGAAGACGATGACGACGACGAGGACGAGGTCAACCTGTCTCTCGCCGCGATGGAGGCGGAACTGCGCGAGGGCGTCATGGAGACGCTCGACACCATTGCCTCGACCTATGCGAAGCTGCGCAAGCTGCAGGACCAGCACGTCGAAAGCTCGCTGTCGGATTCCGATAGCGACGCCCTTTCGCCGAGCCAGCAGAAGCGCCTGAAGCAGCTCAAGGACGAATTGATCACCGACGTGAAGTCGCTTTCGCTGAACAATCAGCGCATCGAGGCTCTCGTCGAACAGCTCTATTCGATCAACAAGCGTCTCGTGCAGAACGAGGGCCGTCTTCTGCGCCTTGCCGAAAGCTACGGCGTGTCGCGCGAAGAATTCCTCCTGCGCTACCACGGCTCCGAACTGGACCCGAACTGGGTCGATACGGTCTCGGGCCTGACGGCGCGCGGCTGGCGCGAATTCGCCAAGGAACTGGCGGCAATCGACGAATTGCGTTCCGAAATCCAGGAACTCTCGACCGAAACCGGCATCTCGATCTCGGAATTCCGCAAGATCGTCAACCAGGTCCAGAAGGGCGAGCGCGAAGCGCGTATCGCCAAGAAGGAGATGGTTGAGGCCAACCTGCGGCTCGTGATTTCGATTGCGAAGAAATACACGAACCGGGGTCTGCAATTTCTTGATTTGATTCAGGAAGGCAATATCGGCCTCATGAAGGCGGTCGACAAGTTCGAGTATCGCCGCGGCTACAAGTTCTCGACCTATGCGACGTGGTGGATTCGCCAGGCGATCACCCGTTCGATCGCCGACCAGGCCCGCACGATCCGCATCCCGGTGCACATGATCGAGACGATCAACAAGATCGTCCGCACCTCGCGCCAGATGCTGCACGAGATCGGCCGCGAGCCGACGCCGGAAGAACTGGCCGAAAAACTCGCCATGCCGCTCGAAAAGGTCCGCAAGGTCCTCAAGATCGCCAAAGAGCCGATCTCGCTCGAGACACCGGTCGGCGACGAGGAGGATTCGCATCTCGGCGATTTCATCGAGGACAAGAACGCGGTCCTGCCGATCGACGCCGCCATTCAGGCGAACCTGCGCGAAACGACCACACGGGTTCTGGCATCGCTCACACCGCGCGAGGAGCGCGTGCTGCGGATGCGCTTCGGCATCGGCATGAACACCGACCACACGCTTGAGGAAGTCGGCCAGCAGTTCTCGGTTACCCGCGAACGTATCCGCCAGATCGAGGCCAAGGCGCTCCGCAAGCTCAAGCACCCGAGCCGCTCGCGGAAGCTCCGGAGCTTCCTCGACAGCTAGTTTTGCGAAAGGGCGCCATACGGCGCCCTTTTTTGTTCGGCATGTCTTTGCGATGCTCACCGTCTGGTACAACACGCGCTGCCCGGTCTGCGATGCCGGTATCAATCGACAGAAAAGCCGATTGATCGAGGCCGTAAAGGCGGGCCGTATCGAGTTTCGTGACATCAATCTGGAGCCGGACGTTCTTGCCGGTCACGGATCGTCGTTGAATGACGTGCGCCGGCGCCTCCACGCGACTGACGGCGAAGGCAATCTCCTGGTCGGGGCCGATGTCGCGATTGCGATCTGGCGCGCCACGCCCGGCGAGGGCTGGATCGCTTCCCTGTTCGGTAACAGGGTCGTGCTCCCGGTGACTCGCGTCGCCTATGACCGGTTCGCCGATATTCTCTACGCGTGGAATCGCCGAAACGGGCGCTGGTAGGGGAAGGGCCGAGACCCTGCCGAGGTCAGTCCAGTCCTGGGGGCGCGTGCGTGACCGAGAAACACGGCCTCGAAATCACCTTGTTTTTCGCGTTGGCGGCAAGTTGATTTCAATCATGCCCTTTCGCCATGTAGTGATCGCGCAATGCAGCAGGATACCGATAGACAGGGACGATATGCGCGCTGGGGTGTTCCCGCCTCGGTGGCGGCGCATGTGCTTGTCATCGCCCTGCTGATCTTCGGCCTGCCGCTGCCGGAGTTCGACCGCGAGGAGCCGGAGGCGATCGCCGTCGAACTCGTCCCGCCGCCCGAACCCGAGGCGCCGGAACCTGAGGCCGAAGAGCCCGAGGCGGAAGAGGCGGAGCAGGCCGCGGAAGAAGCGCCGCCTCCGCCGCCCGAAGACGCTGCGGGCGAGGAGCAGGCAAGCGCCCAGCCGATCCAGGTCCTGCGGCCGGTTTTCGAATTCGGCGAGGAGGATACCGGCCCGCGCGAAGCGCAGGATGGAAATTCGTCCACCGACTCCGAAACCGACGACACATCGCTCGAACCGGAACCGGCCGAGATCGACGAGGCCGCCGCGCCGCTTCCGGAACCGAAGCCTCCGGTCGAACTGACGGAGGCCCGCACGCTTTTCTCGCGTGCGGTGACCGACGATCCGGTCGCGATGGCCGCGATGGGATCATTGTCGCGTGGCGAACGCGGTGCTGAACTGTGCACAACGGAATTGCGAGAACAGCTTCGCCGCGTCTCGCCGCTTTACTGGCCGGACCTTCTTCCGGCCTATCGGCTCGGTTCCGGGACGGCGATCGAGGTTCGCGAGGCGGCGTTCCGGGCCGGCGGTGTCTGGTACGATCTCAGCTTCCGCTGCGATCTTGACGAAGCCGCCACCCGCGTCCGGTCATTCGCCTTCGATGTCGGCGCGCCGATCCCGCGCGAGCAGTGGCGGGCGAGGGGGTTTCCGGGCGGCTGAGCAAAGAGGCCGCGCCCGCGACATAAGCGCCCAACGCCGTGGGGCGTGGTGGTATTTCGGCCCCGCTCGAACGATATGCGCCTCACCGCACCGGCGGAACGCCCTGAAAATTCGGAGACACGCTCCAGATGCAATCGCTCGCCAATCTTCTCGCCCAGCTTCCCTGGAGCCTCGTCATCATCGCCTGCCTGACGCTCGGCCTTGCGCCCTTCGTTCCCGAGCCGCATATCTGGGAAAAGCTGAAAATGCTGATGGCCGGCACGCTCGCCAGACCGATCGACGTCTTCGACCTCCTCATGCACGCCGCGCCATTTCTCGTCGCCGCCCTCAAACTTGCCTCGCCATTGATGGCCGCGAAGTAGAATTGAATCGAAAAGGCGGGAAGTTCGGCTAAGCTGCCGACTTCGCGGGCTTTTACTGCAACTTTGACTTGAAGCGCTGGGTACCCTCTGCAACGATGACCGGGTGGGGGATACGCAATGGCAACCGCGCCGGAACCGAAGATCAATTCGCAGGAAGACCTTGAAGGCTGGTTGGACGACAAGCCGGTCGAATGGGCGCAGGCAATTGCCGCGCGCGCGGCCTTGCGCGTGTTTCCGCTGGTATTGCCGGTTGCCTTTCGGGAAGGAGGGGAGAATTTGATCCTCCAGTCTTTCCGCGCAAGCTTCATATCATGGGCGGCGCGTAAATATCCGGCCCATGATATGATCACCCCCGCCTTTGCCTCCGCCACCCCCGCCGTCGCCGCCGCCACCCCCGCCGTCGCCGCCGCCACCGCCGCCTTTGCCTCCGCCAACGCCGCCTTTGCCTCCGCCGACGTCAACGCCGTTGCCTCCGCCACCGCCACCGCCGCCGACGCCGCCGCCAAAGCCGCTGCCTTCGCGGACGCCTCCGACGCCTCCGCCAATATATGGCGAGCGATTTCAGAGGACTGCCGATGGCTGTTGGACAGCAAAAATGCTTCGCTGATCGATCAGCAGTTGTGGTTTATCGATGTGCGCGAAAACGACAAATATGCGGCGAATCTTCCGCCTTGGGCGCGGAAACCGCTCGACCATTTTGTAAATTCGGATCGCATAAGCACCTCATCACGGCGAGTCGTCGGAGGTTGGTATCGCGCGATCATCGCCAATATGAGAAAGACACCGAGAAGCCTTTTCGGCGAGCGTGTAGATATAGAAATTGCGTCCCTACCGGATGAGTTTTGGGCGGTTTCCGAAGATAGGACTGCTTTTAAGATCCTGGATGATATAGTAGGGATTGCAGAACAGATCCCACCGGCCCAGCCGCCATCCAGCGATGGAGAGGCGCCGTCGCCCACGCCCGAACGCAACAATCGCGACACCGAGTCCGACTTTCTCCCCGATCACCCCGACGCGATGGTCGATCATCTCGGCCGCTCAGAGATTGCGTTCCAACTCGCCGGGCGGATCAACCAGATTTGGGATTCGCAGAACGGAGAGCCCGCGTCTAAACATGGATTGAGATACTACTTGTCCCGCCTCTGGACGGGCATGGAGGCGAAGAACTGGGACGCAACGCTGGATACGGGCTTCGTTGTTCATATAGATGCCCGGTGGGGCGGCGGGAAGACCAATTTCGCCGCCTACGTCACCCGTATCCTTAATCCGTGGCGCGACGCAAACATGCCGAAGTGGCTGTCCAAACTCGCCCTGCCGGAGGACGAGGACTGGATGGAGCGCTACCGGCGCCCCTGGCTCGTCGTCAATTTCAATGCCTGGAAGCACCAGCATGTCGATCCGCCCTGGTGGGTCTTTTCCGAGACGATCCGACGGCAATGCATGAAATCCCTTTGGAAGGAAACCAACCAGCGCACGACTGGGGCGTTTCCCGATCCGTTGCCGGCCTACGACTACGGGGTCGGCCCGGCGCACCTGCTGCGCAACATCTCGCTGTGGCTGGCCGAGCGCGTCTGGCGCATGCAGATCGGATCGGCACTGCTGCCGCTTGGCGTGGCGGCACTGACATTCGCCGCTGTCTACGCGATGTACCGTATTGGCTGGGTCACTGAGAAGGAAGACAAGCTCATTTTTTTCGGAGACCTGTCGGCATTTACCTTGGCCGCGCTCGCCTCCCTGTTCGGCGGCGTCGCCTCGATACGCGGCGTGATCGACTACCTGGCGAAGAACCTGTTTTCGGGAACGCCAGCTGCAGCGCAGCAGTTCGAACTCGGCTCGGCCGATCCGCTCGAACGCTTCCGGGTCCACTTCGCCCGCACCATCGAGGCTTTCGGCCGGCCGGTCGTCGTGGTCGTCGACGATCTCGACCGCTGCGACCACGAATATGTCGTCGGTCTTGTCCGCGGCATGCAGACGGTCATGGTGTCGCCCCGCGTGGTCTACCTACTTCTCGGCGACCGAGACTGGATCGAGAAAGCCTTCGCCGAGACGCACAAGCCTATGGCCGCCATTGATGTCGGTCCAGAACACTCCTTCGGTGGCCGTTTTGTCGAAAAGGCGATCCAGATGTCCTTCGCGCTGCCCGAGATGGACGAAAAACGTCGGGCCGGTTTCACCGAGGCCATACTAAGGAAGCCGGAACGGAAGGACAAATCTCAGAAGACCGCTGACGAGGCGCTGCCGCCTGGAAACGCCGGTCTCGAATTCGATCGTGAAATTTCCGAAAAGATCGATCGGATCCTTAGACAGAGGAACTTCCGCGACCGCGAGGAAGCCGCGAAATCCTTTGTTGAAGAGGTGCGCGGCTCGGATCTCCCGGCGGAGACCAAAGCCGCGTTCGAGACCGATTTCGTCACGCGCCTCGCCCGCAGGGGAGCGACCGACCGGTCGGCGGAAACGGAAACATCGCACATGCTCGTTGGCCTAGCGCCGATGCTTCCAGGCAATCCGCGTCAGATCAAGCGCATCATCAACACGGTCACCGTGATGCAGCAAGTAGCGCGAACGCGGGACGAGGAGTTCTGGCCGGACGCCGACGACATCAAGTGGCAGAAGCTGGCACGCTGGGTCGTGGTCATGATCGAATGGCCGCAGAGCTGGTACACGCTGACGCTCAATCCCGGGATCATGGAGTGGATGCCGACGCAAGCCGGTAAGACGCCGGAAACCCCCGAAGACGAGACGCTTTCCGCCTATGCGGCACTGATATCCGCAAAGGAGTCTGTGAAGAAGCTGCTCCTGATGACCGCGCCGGCTGATGGCTGGGCGGCCGAGCCGATAACGCCCGCAGATATCGTATGGCTGGCCGGCGTCATGCCCGCCACCAGCGGATCGCTGCTCCCTTTGCCTTCCAAGGAGCAAAAGAAGGAGACCAAAGACTAGGCTCCATCAACCGAAACCCGCCGAAACTTGTCCACCGTCTTCCTGTTTCCCGCAAAATCGCACGAACGTTTCCGAAGCGGAAGAAGACGAACATGCAATGGGCCGTCATCATCGAGAGCAACCGCGCCGCGCTTCTGAGCGTCGTCGTGGCGCTGCTCGATCTTGCCGGTCTGACGGAAGACGGAAAAATGCGGCGGCAGTTGCGCAATTATCTGACGCGCATCCTGCGGCCGGCCGAATCCGCCGCCCGCCGGCTGATCGTGATCGCCGCGCGCGACCTGGTTGTCGATGTGCGCCCCCCACGCTCCGTCATCCTCGGGCCTGACCCGAGGACCCAATCCGTGAAGCCCGGCAAAAACGCGCAAAACCCCGCTTTTCCCCTGCTCGATCCGCTGAAGAACTTCGCCCCCCGGCGCAGATACTCCCGCTCGGTCCCGCGCATCCTCTTTCTCGACGGGCCGACCCCGCCACCGCTTCCGCCGATCCCGTCGGACGATGACATGGTCGACGCGACGGGCGTTTGTCGCCGGCTTGCGTCGGTCCGGCGCGCGCTTGACGATATCGACGCCCAGGCCCGTCGTCTGGCGCGATGGCGGGCGAGGCGCGACCGTGAGCCATACCGTACCGGACGGCTCTCCCCCATGCGTCCGGGTTACGCGCCGGGCCGCCGCAAGCGGCAGATCCACGAGGTCGACGAGATCCTGAGGAACTGTCACCTGCTGGCCCTGCACGCCCTCTCGCCCAATTCGTCGTGAACGGGGGGAAATCGCAGGCCTGACGAGCCGGTCTCGATGGCGAGGCGCGGCGGCGATGCCGCGCGCTATGCCGCCGGCCGTCTCGCGAACAGCATCAGCAGGCCGAAGGCGATCATCATCGCGCCGCTGATACGGTTGAGCCATTGCGTGGCGCTGGTCCGGCTCGCCATCCGGCCGATATGGCGTCCGGCCAGCGCGTAGAGCGCGGCGGCCGTCAGTTCCAGCAAGAGGAAGAGCGCCCCCAGCACCGCGAAGCTCGCCAGATAGCGTCCGGGCTCGACGAATTGCGGAAAGAAGGCCGTGAAGATCAGGATCGCCTTCGGGTTGCCGATGCCGACGAGGAATTCCTGGCGGAAAAGCTGTGGCGTCGGCGGCCGGGTCGCCATCGCGGCTTCGATGCTTGTTCGCGCGCCGCCGCCGCGCATCATCCTGACGCCGAGCCAGATCAGATAGGCCGCGCCGCCCCATTTGACGATCGCGAAGGCATGCGCCGACGCCGCCAGCAGCGCGCCGAGGCCGATGCCGGTGATCGCGATCAGGATCGCATAGGCGACCAGCCGGCCGAAGATGGCGATGACCGCCGCGCCGACGCCGGCCCGCGCCCCGTTGGTCAGCGCCAGCAGGTTGCTCGGCCCGAAGGTCAGGTTGAGCGCGAAACAGGCTGGAATGAAGAGCGCCAGCGTATGCGGGTTCATGTTCGCCTTGCCTCAGTTCGCCGCGATTTCGGGCAGTCGCCAGTCGATGGGCTCCAGCCCCTTGTCCTGAAGGAACGCGTTGGCCTTCGAGAACGGCTTGGAGCCGAAGAAGCCGTTATGGGCCGAAAGCGGCGAGGGGTGGGGCGACTTGATGATGCAGTGCTTCGACTGATCGACGAAGGCCGCCTTTCTCTGGGCATACGCCCCCCACAGGATGAAGACGGCCGGCCGGTCGCGGTCGTTGACGAGCCGGATGACGGCGTCGGTGAAGCGTTCCCAGCCCTTGCCCTGATGCGATGCGGCGCGATGCGCCTCCACAGTCAGAACCGCGTTGAGCAGCAGAACGCCCTGCTTTGCCCAAGCCTCCAGATTGCCGTGTCCTGGCGGGTCGATGCCCAAATCTGCCTTCAGTTCCTTGTAGATGTTTACCAGCGACGGCGGAATGCGCACGCCGGGCCGCACCGAAAAACACAGGCCGTGTGCCTGGCCCGGCCCGTGATAGGGGTCCTGGCCGAGGATGACCACGCGCACGTCGTCCAGCGGCGTGGCGTCGAGCGCGTGGAACCACTCGCCTCCCGGTGGAAAAATGTGCTTGCCCGCCTGTTTCTCCTCGACGAGGAACTGTTTCAGCGCGGTCATGTATGGGCTGTCGAATTCGCCCTGGAGCGGCGTCAGCCAGCTTTCGTGCAATTTGACCATTGTCGATCGCCCTGTTCCATCCTGTCCGGATCGTCACACGGGCTTGTCCGCGATTCCAGTTTGCGGCGGCAACTTCCCCGGTTTTCGTTTTCGGGCCGACGGCAGGCGAATGATCGCTGGGCCCGCATGCGCCGATTGCCATTGGCCGCCTTCGTGGATACCGTCACTGTACCAAAAGGAAAGGTGCCCGATGTCTCCCGAATTTCTCGCTACGGCACTTGTCGTCGTTCTGGCGCCGGGCACGGGCGTCATTTACACGCTGGCCGTCGCGCTTGCGCGCGGTCGTCTCGCCAGCATCTGGGCGGCGTTCGGTTGCACGCTCGGGATCGTGCCGCACATGGTGGCCGCCATTCTCGGCGTTGCGGCAATCCTTCATGCAAGCGCACTGTTGTTCCAGGTGGTGAAGTTCGCCGGCGTCGCCTATCTGCTTTGGCTGGCCTGGCAGACGATCAGGGATCGCGGCGCGCTGAAAGTGGAGGCGGGCAAGGAAGCGGGAAGCCTGCCGCGCATCGCCGTAACGGGCACGCTGATCAACATCCTCAATCCGAAACTGTCGATCTTCTTCCTCGCCTTCCTGCCGCAATTCGTCGATCCGGCGGCCGCAAGCCCGTTGGGCGCGATGGTGGAATTGTCCGCCGTCTTCATGGCGATGACTTTCGTTGTTTTCGCGGCTTATGGCTTCGTGGCCTCGGCGGTGCGTGACCGCATGCTGGCAAGCGCGCGGGTCATGGCATGGATGCGCCGCGGCTTTGCCGCCGCCTTCGTTGCGCTCGGTGCGAAACTGGCCCTGACTACCGCCCGGTAATGCAGTCCACGCTGACGATAGAAACCAGCGGGCAGGGCTTGTACGAGTTCACCGACCGCGTGCATGCCTTCCTGCGGGAGGCAGGCGCCGGAGAAGGGCTGCTGACCGTCTTTGTGCGGCACACCTCCTGCTCCCTGCTGATCCAGGAAAATGCCGATCCGGACGTGCAGCGTGACCTGCACGCGTTTTTTCGCCGGCTTGTCCCGCCTTCGACCGACCCGTCGATGGACTGGATCGTGCACACGATGGAAGGCCCGGACGACATGCCCGCACACATCAAGGCGGCGCTGACGCAGACCTCCATCGGCATACCGGTAACGGGCGGCAGACCCGTTTTCGGAACCTGGCAGGGGATCTACCTGTTCGAACATCGCGACCGCAGGCATCGCCGCGAGGTGGTTTTGCACCTCTCGACATGACCGATCGTTTGACGAAGAGTTTACCGGTCATCGCCGTTCAGATTGCGTTCAGCCGAAAAACGCCATGGTCCTGACACCCTTGATATTCTATATCGCCCCAGATCGAATGAATCCGGAGAATGACAAAGATGGCTGACACTTTCCTGACGCGCCGTTCCACGCTGCTGGCCGCGGCCGCATTCACAGCCGCTTCGGCCGTGCCGCTGACGGCCTTTGCGCAATCCGCACCGGCGGCTGCCGGCAGCGTAGACATGGACAAGCTGCTGGAGCCCGGCCCGCTCGAAGAACAGGTCGAAGGCGCGGAAGATGCGCCGATCACCGTGGTGGAATACGCCTCGATGACGTGTAGCCACTGCGCCCATTTCCACAAGGAAACCTTCCCTGCCATCAAGGAAAACTACATCGACACCGGCAAGGTGCGCTTCATCCTGCGTGAGTTTCCCTTCGATCCTCGCGCGGCGGCCGCGTTCATGCTCGCGCGCTGCGCCCCCGAGGGGAAATACTTCGCCATGGTCGATGTGCTGTTCAAGCAGCAGCAAAGCTGGGCCTTCGTGGAGAATGCGCGTCCGCCGCTGGAAAATATCGCGAAGCTCGCCGGTTTTACACAGGAGAGCTTTCAGACCTGCTTGACCAATCAGAAGCTTCTGGATGACATCAATTCCATACGGGAGCGCGCCTCGGCGGAATTCGGCGTTAACGCCACGCCGACGTTCTTCATCAACGGAAAGAAATATTCCGGAGCCCTGACAGTTGACCAGATGTCGGCCATTTTCGACGACCTGCTGTAATGGCAGGTACGCGCGCGCGCTTCGTCGCGTGCGCGGCCGACACTATGGGCGGAGCCGCTGATGCGCTTCGAAAAACTCCGCCTTCTGGGCTTCAAGTCCTTCGTAGAGCCGACTGAATTCATCATCGAAAGCGGCCTGACCGGCGTGGTCGGGCCGAATGGCTGCGGCAAGTCGAACCTTGTCGAGGCCCTGCGCTGGGTGATGGGTGAATCCTCCTACAAGAACATGCGCGCATCCGGCATGGATGACGTGATCTTTTCGGGGTCCGGCACGCGTCCATCGCGCAATACCGCCGAAGTTTCCCTGTTCCTCGAAAATGCCGACCGCACGGCGCCGGCCGCATTCAATCAGGATGATACGCTGCAGGTGACCCGGCGTATCGAGCGCGAGGCGGGATCCGCCTACAAGATCAACGGCAAGGACGCCCGCGCCAAGGACGTACAGCTTCTCTTCGCTGACCAGTCGACCGGGGCCCGTTCGCCCTCGATGGTCGGGCAAGGCCGTATCGGCGAACTCATTCAGGCCAAGCCGCAGGCGCGGCGAGCCTTGCTGGAAGAGGCGGCCGGTATCTCCGGACTGCATTCGCGTCGCCACGACGCCGAATTGCGGTTGCGCGGCGCGGAGACCAATCTCGAACGCCTGGAAGATGTCGTCTCCGAACTGGAAAGCCAGATCGAGAGCTTGAAGCGGCAGGCTCGCCAGGCCAATCGCTTCAAGTCCCTGTCGCGCGATATTCGCGAGGCCGAGGCGACGCTCCTCCACCTCAAATGGACGCTGGCCAAGCAGCAGGAGGGCGACGCGCAGTCGACCCTGTCCAAGGCGACCTCGCTGGTCGGCGAGCGTTCGCAGCTGCAGATGGAGGCCGCGAAGGTTCAGGCCATCGCGCAGAAGAAACTGCCTGAACTGCGTGACAATGAAGCGGCCGCAGCCGCCGCGTTGCAGCGCCTGACGATTGCCCTCAATCAGCTCGACGAGGACGCCCGACGCCAGGAAGCGCGGCGCACCGAACTGCAAAACCGGTTGACCCAGCTTTCGGGGGACATCGAACGCGAGGAGACGATGAAGGAGGAAAACGCCTCCGCCATCGCCCGTCTCAACGCGGAAGAAGCGGAACTGAGCGCCGAGGAAGCGGCGACTGGCGATCGCGAAACCGAGTTGAAGCAGCTGTTCGAGGCGGCCGAAGCGGCACTGGCCCGCAGTGAGACGGAACTGGCGCGCCTGACCGGCGAACGTGCCGAGGTCGGCGCGCTGCGAACGCAGCTTGAACGTCGAATTCGCGAGACACGCGAACGCAACGACCGCCTGGTGTCGCAACAGAACCGGCTGATGTCCGAATTGTCGGAGATCGACAATCGCATCAAGACACTTGCCGATCCCGCTGAAAAGCGCGTTCTGCTGGAAGCCGCGGAAGACGCCGCGATCCAGGCCGAGCGGGTCGCTGCGGAGGCGGAGCAGAGTGTCGGAGCGGCGCGCGAGGCCGAGAATGCGCGCCAGCCGGCCTTGCAGGAAGCCAAGGCGGCGCTTAACCGCCTCGAAACCGAAGCACAGACACTGGCGAAGATGCTCAATACCGGTGCCGGCGACCTGTTCCCCGCCGTGGTCGAAAAGATCAGGGTCGAGAAGGGCTACGAGGCTGCGCTGGGCGCGGCGCTTGGCGACGATCTCGATCTGCCGCTGGACTCCAATGCGCCTGCCTACTGGGCTGCGGTCGACCCGCTTGCCGACGATCCGGCCCTGCCGACGGGGGCAGAGGCGCTTGCCGATTTCGTCAAGGCGCCGGACGCTCTGAAACGCGCCCTGAGCCAGATCGGCGTGGTCGAGAGCGTCGACAAGGGCGGCCTGCTTCAGGCTGAGCTGAAAACCGGGCAGCGGCTTGTAACGAAGGACGGTGCCCTGTGGCGCTGGGACGGATACACCGCACGCGCCGATGCACCGACACCGGCAGCCCAGCGCCTTGCGCATAAGAACCGTCTTGCCGAGCTCGATGCGGAGATCGTGGAAGCGACCAAATCGCTGCGTGCTTGCGAGGCCGACGCTGCGGAACGCAAGGAAGCGACACGCGCCGCCATCGAAACCGAACGGCAGGCCCGCGAAGCCCTTCGCGCCGCACAGGGCGGCGCGCGCGAAGCCCGCGAGGCGCTTGCCGCCGCCGAACGCGCAACAGGCGAACTGTCCAAGCGCAAGGCAGTGCTCGATGAGAGCCTCCAGCGGGCAAAGTCCGACATCGAAGAGACGGCGGGCGTTCTCGCTGAAGCCGAGACAGCCTTGGCCGGCGAGCCGGATCTCTCTGCCCTGGATGTCGGCGTCGAGAAGCAGGGTACGATCGTCACGACGGAGCGCGCGGCTTTGACCGAAGCGCGCGCCAATCACCAGTCTCTGGCCCGAGAGCGCGAAGCGCGTCAGCGGCGTCTTGCGGCCATCAAGGGCGAACGCGAAAACTGGATTACCCGCGCCGCGAATGCGGACGGGCAGATCGGCGTTCTCGCAAAGCGCCGCCAGGAGACGGCGACCGAACTGGCTTCACTCGACGAGACGCCGGACGAGATGCCGGCGCGCCGCCGTCAACTGGTTCGCGAAATCGAGGCGGCGGAACAGGCGCGCAAGGAGGCCGGAGACAAGCTGGCTCTGGCGGAAACGGCGGTGCGGGAGTCCGACAAGGCCGCGACCGACGCGATCACGGCGCTCTCCGGCGCCCGCGAGGAACGCGCCCGCGCCGAAGAACGCCTGACGGCCGCCATGGAGCGCCGCAAGGAGGTCGAGGGGCGTATTCACGAGGCGCTGAACTGCGCGCCGCACGAAGCCCTGAAACTGAGCGGTTTGTCGTCGGACGACGCCATGCCGGACATGGACGCCACCGAACGGCGTCTCGACCGGTTGAAGATAGAACGCGAGCGCCTCGGCGCGGTGAACCTTCGCGCCGAGGAAGAACAGACAGAACTGATCGAGCGGCTGGAATCGCTGGTCCGCGAACGTGACGACGTGATCGATGCGATCCGCGAACTGCGCTCGGCGATCGCGAGCCTGAACCGGGAGGGCCGCGAGCGGTTGCTCGAAGCCTTCGACGTGGTCAACGACCATTTCAAGCGGCTTTTCACGCATCTCTTCGGTGGCGGAACGGCCGACCTGCAGCTGATCGAAAGCGAGGATCCGCTGGAAGCAGGTCTGGAAATCGTCGCGCGGCCACCAGGCAAGAAACCACAGACCATGACGCTGCTGTCCGGCGGCGAGCAGGCTCTGACCGCGATGGCGCTGATCTTCGCCGTCTTCCTGACCAATCCGGCCCCAATCTGCGTCCTCGACGAGGTCGATGCCCCACTCGACGATCACAATGTCGAGCGTTTCTGCAACCTGATGGACCAGATGGCCAAGGATACGGACACCCGTTTCGTTATCATCACCCACAATCCGATCACCATGGCGCGCATGGATCGCCTGTTCGGAGTCACGATGGCGGAGCAGGGCGTATCTCAGCTGGTCTCGGTCGATCTCCAGCAGGCCGAGGAATTGCGCGAGGCGGTCTAGGGAATTCTCCGAGTTTGGCCCAGACCGTGAATTCCAACCGCATTTACCGCGATTGTGGCCGAATTTGCTGCACTGCAAAAAAGACCTCGCATTGCGCCGTGTGTTTGCGCTATGCATCAGTTCCTGTTGACGCGGCAAGGAGGAGGCCGCCAATGACCGGACGGGAGAGGACCGACCAGAACCAATGACGAATTGGGTGTATAGCTTCGGAGGAGGAAAGGCCGAGGGTAGCGCGCGCGACCGAGACAAGCTCGGCGGCAAGGGTGCTAACCTTGCGGAAATGGCGCGGCTGGGCCTGCCCGTACCGCCCGGTTTTACCGTTGCCACTGACGTTTGCCGGCATTTCTACGCGAACGCGAATGCGTTGCCTGATGGCCTCGAACGCGAGGTTGCCCAGGCGCTGGAAACCCTCGAACGCCAGACCGGCAGGGAATTCGGCGGGGCAGGGAAACCGCTCCTCGTGTCGGTGCGTTCCGGATCGCGCGAATCCATGCCGGGTATGCTCGACACGGTGCTCAATCTTGGTCTCAACGACAAGTCGGTCGAAGCCCTGGCCAAGGCGAGCGGTGATGCGACATTCGCCTATGACAGCTACCGACGATTCATCCAGATGTATGCCGGCGTCGTGCTCGGCCTGGATCATTCCGTGTTCGAGGACATCATCGACAGCGTCAAGCAGGAGAGCGGCGCCACCCGTGACGGCGAACTGACCGCAGACCACTGGCGCACCGTGATCGACGGCTACAAGGCGGCCGTTATCGACGAGCTCGACGAAGAGTTTCCCCAGGACGCGACGGAACAGCTCTGGGGCGCCATCCGCGCCGTCCTCAAGAGCTGGATGAACCCGCGGGCATTGACCTTCCGGGCATTGCACAACATTCCCGAGGGCTGGGGTACGGCGGTGACCGTCCAGTCGATGGTGTTCGGCAATCGGGGAGAGGGATCCGCGACCGGCGTCGTATTCACGCGCGATCCGGCGAGCGGCGAGGACTGTCTTTACGGCGAATTCCTTCCCAACGCCCAGGGCGAGGACATCGTCGCAGGGCTGCGCACCCCGCACCCTCTGAGCAAGGCGCAAGCTTCGGGCGGCGATGCGGTTTCCATGGAAGACGCCATGCCGGTGACTTTCCAGGAATTGAAGGACGTCGCCAAGAGGCTCGAGAACCACTATCGCGAGATGCAGGATATCGAGTTCACGATCGAGGCGGGCAAGCTGTGGCTGTTGCAAACGCGCGACGGCAAGCGCTCCGCGCGGGCCGCGATCCGCATCGCTGTAGCGATGGCGGAGAAGGGGCTGATCTCCAAGACCGAGGCGCTACGGCGTATCGATCCCGCCTCGCTTGAACAATTGCTCCACCCGGCCATCAGCCCCGACGTGGAACGCATCGTCATCGGGCGCGGTTTGCCGGCTTCGCCGGGCGCGGCGACCGGGGAAATCGTCTTCACCTCCGAAGAAGCAGTGGAAGCCCATGGCGCAGGCCGGAAGACGATTCTCGTCCGGCCGGAAACGAGTCCCGAGGATATCCATGGCATGCATGCCTCCGAGGGCATCCTGACTATCCATGGCGGCACGACCAGCCATGCGGCCGTGGTTGCGCGCGGTATGGGAAAGCCCTGCATTTCCGGCGCCGGCGCGGTCCGGATCAATGCCGAGAAGGGGACCATGCTGGCCGGCGGCCGTACCCTGCACGCCGGCGAGGTGATCACGATCGACGGCACGAAGGGGGAGGTGCTTCTCGGCGCATTGCCGATGGTGCAGCCCGCGCTGTCCGGCGACTTTGGGCAATTGATGGAATGGGCGGACGGCATCCGCCGCATGAAGGTGCGCGCCAATGCCGAGACGCCGGAGGACGCGCTGACGGCGCGGGAGTTCGGTGCCGAAGGGCTCGGATTGTGCCGCACCGAGCGCATGTTCAACGACGACGAGAAATTGCGCGCGGTGCGCGAATTCATACTGGCCGATGGCGGCGCGGCGCGAGACGGTGCGCTCGCCGACATGCAGGCGATGCAGGAAGCCGATTTTCTCGAACTCTTCGAGATCATGCGCGGCATGCCGGTGACGATCCGCCTTTTCGATCCGCCGCTGCACGAATTCCTGCCACGTCCGGGCCGGGAAATGGAGCATGCCGCGGAGGCTATGGGTATCGACGTGGAGCGGATCCGCCAGAGGGCGGAGGACCTGCACGAGATCAATCCGATGCTCGGCAATCGCGGCGTGCGGCTGGCGATTTGCTATCCGGAAGTCATCGAGATGCAGGCCCGCGCCATTTTCGAGGCTGTGATGAAGGCCGGCGAAAAGACGGGCGAGAAGGTCGTCCCGGAAATCATGGTGCCTCTCGTCGCCTATGAGCGCGAACTGAAATTCATCAAGGACCGCATCGACGTGATCGCGAAGGCGGTCATGGAAAAGTGGGACACCGAAATCCAGTACCTCGTCGGCACGATGATCGAATTGCCGCGTGCGGCCATTCGGGCCGACAAGATCGCCGAGAGTGCGGACTTCTTCTCATTCGGCACGAACGACCTGACGCAATCGACGTTCGGAATATCGCGAGACGACGCGGGCCTTTACCTCAACGAATATCTCCGCAAGGGCGTGATCGATCGTGATCCGTTCATAACTATCGATGTCGAAGGTGTCGGTGAATTCGTCCAGATGGCGGCAGAACGCGGCCAGAGGACCAGGCCCGACATCACGCTGGGTATTTGCGGTGAACATGGCGGCGATCCCGCCTCGATCCATTTCTGCGAGACCGTGGGTCTGCACTATGTTTCGTGCTCGCCCTATCGCGTGCCGGTCGCGCGACTGGCCGCAGCACAGGCGACGCTCGCCAACGGGACGGACGAGCGCGCCTGACCGTGCTGTGCAGAGCCTAGCTCTGCAGATTGCCGAGCTGTGCGAACACGTCCATGAATGCCGATGCGAAATCACGGATTTCGACGCGCATCGCATCCTGTGGAACGATCTCGATGGCCTTGCCGGTGTTGTCGAGCACCGCATAGAGCAGCTTGTCGCCGTCTTTGGTGCTCATCACGGCGATACGTTGGCCGGGAATCTGGTCGAAGACCGGAAGCTGGAAAAGGAATTTGAAGCCGCTCGCTTCGCTGGCTTCCTTGAGACATTCCTCGAAGCCGAACTCCTGCAGTGTCTGCAGGTTCAGGGCGAGTTCCAGTTCAACCGATTCCAGGTCGACGAACTCTTTTTCGCCGTTTGCGATCTGGTTTCCGGTTTGCTCGATGAGCATCGTTTCAATCATGTCAGCCGACGGCATATGCACGTCTCCCATATGTGGTTTTCATTCCCACCAGCGCGATCGACTCTCGAAGGCCAGTTTGGCCGCAATTGGGCGGGGACGGGGCGGTACCGGGGCACTTTTATGATCGGCTTTACACATTGCGTGTTTTCGCGCTAACGCGACTGATCATGGCGATGCTCAAGGCTGGACGCAGACACGAACCCGTTACACTTCGCCCTTTGCCGGAGCGGAAACGCTCGCATGCCGCTGGCTGGTCGCTTCGCCTGGCGTCCTTTGCACCGGTCCTGGCGATCGTGATCCTCATCGCCCACAACATGGAAATCGTCGATACGCCGAACTTCCTTCTCCTGATCGGTTGTGTCGTGCTGGTCGCGCTGCTTGCACTGTTTCTGGTCGGCGTGGCGTTTCGAAGCCTTTGGACGCGGGGAACAAGGGGCGGTCAGCAGGCGATCTGGGCGCTTTTTCTCGTCACATTGACGCTCGCGCCTTTTGTGCTCGCCTTGTTCGCCTGGATCGCGCGCCCGCAACAGAGCGATGTCTCGACGGATTTGATCGATCCGCCTCTCCTGTCCGAGGAACTGCGAACACCTGCCGGCGGCTCGGCGGCCCAGGTCGCCGCGCAACTGAGAAACGGCTATCCCAATTTGACCGGCCGGCGTTTCAAGGCAGCGCCGGACGCGATCGAGGAAACGATACTGGCGGTCGGCGGGAATCTCGGCTGGACGCTGGTCTCGCGGCGCGGGCGAATCGGTGCCGATGATGAACTTCTGTTCGAATTCGCCTATTCCATTCCGGTCATCGCTATTCCCGGCACGGTCGTGTTGAGGCTCACCGACGAGGGCGACACGAGTTTCATCGACATGCGCGCGCGCACCGACTTCGTAACCCATGATCTCGGCTGGAACGCCTGGCTGATCGACCGCTACCTGAAAGCGCTCGATTTCCAACTCATCGGAATTGTCGAAGCCTAGTTCGGCCGGTAGATGCCCTCGATGGCCGGCGGCCCGTCGGTTTCGACGGCCCCGCGCGCCACAAGGTCTTCCAGATGCGCAAGAACCGAAAGCCCGGCCGCCTGATGCAGCCGCGGATCGGTGTCACGATAGATCTCGCGAACCATCCCGGCGATCGTCCGGTCGCCCTTGCGCAATCGTTCGAGAATAGCGGCCTCGCGCAGCCGGCGATGCGTTTTCAGCGCGCGGACGAAGCTGCGCGGTTTCATCACCGGACCGCCATGGCCCGGAAGATAGATCGCGTCCTCCCGCTGCATGAGCCGTTCGAGCGAGGCAATGTAGTCCGCCATCGCGCCGTCGGGTGGCGCGACGATCGAGGTGGCCCAGGCCATGACGTGATCCGCGGAGAACAATATCCCCGTGCCATTGAGCGCGAACGCCATGTGATTGGCCGTATGCCCCGGCGTCGCGATTGCTTCCACGGCCCATTCGCCCGTGTCGACGACTTCGCCGTCGGCCAACCGGAAATCCGGGGCGAAGGCGGTATCGGAGGAGGCGTCGAGGGGATTTACCTCGCCGATATGCAAGGGGCGGGCGGCCCGATGCGGGCCTTCGGCCATGACTGTCGCGCCCGTGGCGTCCTTCAAACGCGGCGTCAGGGGCGAGTGGTCGGCATGGGTATGGCTGACGAAGATATGGCTGACCGGTCGTCCGTCGATCGCGGCAAGCAAGGCCTGCAAATGAGCCTCGTCATCCGGGCCGGGGTCGATCACCGCGAGTGTGTCGCGCCCGATCACGTAGCTGTTCGTCCCCTGGAAGGTAAACGGACCGGGATTGTTGACCGTGACGCGAAGGACATTCTCCGCGACGGGAACGGCCTCGCCATGCGCCGGTTCGAAATGGCGGTCGAACTCGATGTCTTCGGCCATGGATAATGCGGTCCTTTTTGCGGTCTCGCCATAAGGTCGGGTTGCTGATTACCAGCTTCGCCGATATAGGCAAGGAAGGTCCCGCATTCCCGTCCGGGGCTCCAAGACAGGATTATGGACATGGCATTTCCCACCACTTCCCAATCGCTCGTTTCCCGCGCCTTGCCGACGGAAACCGCGACGCGCTACGCGATGTATGCGTTTCTCGTGATCGCCGGTTCGATGCTGATCGCCGTCGCCGGCCAGATCAAGGTGCCGCTCTGGCCGAACCCGACGCCCGTCACGCTGCAGACGCTCGCCATTTTCACCATCGCAGCCGCCTAT
Source organism: Oricola indica (assembly GCF_965227485.1). Lineage (NCBI taxonomy): Bacteria > Pseudomonadati > Pseudomonadota > Alphaproteobacteria > Hyphomicrobiales > Ahrensiaceae > Oricola > Oricola indica. The sequence continues at coordinate 3,821,031 of NZ_OZ245747.1, read as the reverse complement.
GGCCGCAACCTCGCCGTCGCCACGCTGATCGCCTACCTCGCCGAAGGCGCCGCGGGCCTGCCGGTGTTCACCAATGGTGGCGGTGTCGCGAACCTTGTCGGACCGACCTTCGGATACCTCGTCGGTTTCGTCGTTGCCGCCGGAATCACCGGCTGGGCGGCGGATCGGGGCTGGTCGCGCAGCCCGGTTAAGCTCTGGACGGCGAACATGGCCGGTACGCTTGTGGTTCTCGTCCTCGGCGCTCTCTGGATGGGCATTCTCTTCGGATCGGAAAAGATGATCGCCTGGGGCGTCGGCCCGTTCATCATCACCGATATCATCAAGGCAACGCTGGCCGCCGCGCTCGTTCCGGCGCTGTGGAGCCTGTTCCGCCGCAAGTAAGAACGGCTGTTTACGACACAATCGAAAGCCGCGGCTGTGTCCGCGGCTTTTTTGCGCTTGCGAACAAGACAATTCCGGGTTCAAAATTAGACCATGTATTCAAAAAACGATTATCCGAGGGATTTGACCGGTTACGGTCGGACTCCACCCGATCCCAAGTGGCCCGGCGGTGCGAAACTGGCGGTGCAATTCGTGGTCAATTACGAGGAAGGCGCCGAAAGCACCATTCTCGACGGCGACCCGGCTTCCGAGAAGCTTCTCTCCGAGATCGTCGGCGCCGATGCATGGCCCGGTCAGCGCAACCTCAACATGGAATCGCTTTACGAGTACGGGTCGCGGGCCGGCTTCTGGCGTTTGTGGCGCTTGTTCACAGAGCGCGACATGCCGGTCACGGTTTACGGTGTGACGGTCGCGATGGCCCGCAATCCCGAAGCCGTGGCGGCGATGAAGGAGGCGGGTTGGGAAATCGCCAGCCACGGCCTGCGATGGCTGGAATACAAGGATTTCGACGAAGAGACCGAGCGCGCCCACATTCTGGAGGCCGTGCGGCTGCATACGGAAATCACCGGTGAGAGACCGCTCGGCATCTACCAGGGCAAGCCGTCCGACAACACGCTGAAGATCGTCATGGAAGAGGGCGGGTTCGTCTATTCGGCCGACTCCTATGCCGACGAACTGCCCTATTACGTTGACGGACCGAAGGGACCGCATCTGATCGTGCCCTACACGCTTGACGCAAACGACATGCGCTTCGCAACCCCGCAGGGTTTCAATTCCGGGGATCAGTTCTTCGCCTATCTGAAGGACAGTTTCGATGTCCTTTTGGCGGAAGGACGCGCGGGCGCGCCGAAGATGATGTCCGTCGGCCTGCATTGCCGTCTCGTCGGCCGACCGGGTCGGGCCGCAGCGCTTGCGCGTTTTCTGGACTACGTCAAAACGCACGAGGATGTCTGGGTGGCGAAGCGTATCGAGATCGCGCGCCACTGGCAGGACGTTCACCCCCCGAAGTCGGAGAGCGCATGACAATCGTACCGCTTCCCGTCCGCGCGCTGTCGAAGGAAGCTTTCGCTCATTTCGGCGATGTTGTCGAAACCGAAGGCGCGGAATTGCGGATGATCAATCAGGGCTCAACGGAGCGGTTTCATGATCTGGCGACAATCGATGTCTCCGAGGGCGGCGGAAGTGCGATCGTAAGCCTGTTTCGCGGTCAGCCATTCTCCCTGCCGATCACGATTTCGATGATGGAACGTCACCCGCTGGGAAGCCAGCTGTTCTTCCCCCTTTCGCAACGGCCGTTTCTCGCCGTTGTTGCGCCGGACGCGGACGGGCTGCCGGGCGAGCCGGTTGCGTTTTTGTGCCCGCCGGGAACCGGCGTGAACTACGCCAGGAATACCTGGCATCATCCGCTGCTTTCCCTTGAGGCGGTCAGCGATTTCATCGTCGTCGACCGCGACGGGCCGGGCGACAATCTCGAGGAGCGTGTCTATGCCAACGCGCATTACCGCATTGACGCAATCGCAAGCTGACGGGCAGGGTTTCCGATCATGACAACCTCTCCGCAATCATCCGGTTCAATTCGGTTCGTGCTTAACGGCAGTCCGGTCGATTTGCCGATCCGGCCGGACACAACGGCACTCGATGCGATCCGCAATCATCTTGGTCTGAAGGGCACCAAAGAGGGCTGTGCCGAAGGCGATTGCGGGGCCTGCACCGTGCTTCTGCGGCGTGGCGATGGACCTCGCATGGCCGCCAATGCCTGTATCATGACTGCGGCCCAACTCGACGGCGCGGAACTGACGACCGTGGAAGGATTGAAGACCGACAATGTTCTGACCCCCGTCCAGGAGGCGATGGCGTCGAACGGATCGTCGCAATGCGGGTTTTGCACGCCGGGCATCGTCATGGCGCTCACCGGGTTGCTCGAAAAGACGTCCGACCCGGACGAGGAGATCATTCACGACACGCTCGCAGGAAATCTGTGCCGCTGTACCGGCTACCGGCCGATCGTCGAGGCGGCGAAAACGGCGGCGAAAGCGGACAGGCCGGAGCAGGCCGCACCGGTGCTGCCCGGTTGTCAGCCGGAAATCGAGTTCGGCGGATCGGTCCTGCATCAGCCGGCAACACTGGACGAATTCGCCGACCTGCGCGCGCAATATCCCGATGCGGTCATCCTTGCGGGCGGAACCGACCTCGGTGTCGCGCGCGCCGATTATCATTCCGATTGGGACCGGATCATCTCCACACGTCACGTTCGTGAATTGCGCATGATCGAGACAGGCTCGGACGCCTGGACCTTCGGCGCGGCCGTAACCTGGGATGAAATCCTTCAGGCAGTCGGCGCGGACTATCCGAGCCTTGCAGTCCTGATCCGCCGGTTCGGCTCGACCCAGATCCGCGCGATGGGAACGGTCGGCGGCAACATAGGGACCGCCAGCCCCATCGGCGATGGTCCGCCCGCACTGATCGCGCTTGGCGCATCCATCACGCTCGCCTCGAAGGCGCGTGGCGCGCGAACGCTGCCGCTGGAGGATTTCTTCCTCGATTACCGCAAGACCGAACTCGCCGACGACGAGGTGATCGCCTCCGTGACGTTGCCGCGTCCGAAAGACGGCGAAGCGTTCCGTGTCTATAAATTGTCGAAACGCTACGATCAGGACATTTCAACCGTCTGTGGCGCTTTCTGGGTCTCGATGGACGACGGAAAAGTCGCCGCATGCCGCTTGGCTTTCGGCGGAATGGCCGCGATTCCGAAGCGCGCAAAAGCGTCTGAAAACAAGCTGTTGGGCACGTCCCTTGATTCAGGTTCGGCGGCCGAGGCGGGCCAGGCCCTTTCGGAGGATTTCGATCCGCTGTCGGACTGGCGCGGCAGTGCGGCCTATCGTTCGCGCAGCGCCGCATCGTTGTTGCAGCGCTTTGCCCGTGACCTCGCGGGCGAGACGGTGGAGGTAATGGCGCTATGACGATCGAGATCGAAACGATTCAGCGAAGCGTTGTCGGCCATGGCCTGGCCCATGACAGCGCCGTCAAACATGTTTCGGGCGATGCGGCCTATATCGACGATATGACCGAAATGCCCGGCACGCTGCATGCGGCGCTGGTCATCTCGCCGGTCGCGCATGGCAGGTTGAATGCCATTGATCCGGCAAAGGCGCTCGCCATGCCGGGCGTGAAGGGCTTCGTCGCGGCGGCGGACATTCCGGGTCACAATGACATCGGCCCGATCCTTCACGGAGAGCCGCTTTTCGCGGAAGAAATCGTCGATTATCTCGGTCAGCCGATCGGCGCGATCGCAGCCGAGACATTCGAACAGGCCGTGAAGGCCGCGCGTGCGGTCGGGCTTGATATCGATGAACTGGAACCCGCGCTCGATGTCGAAGCCGCGCACAAGGCCGGTTCCTACGTGATGCCGCCGCAAAAGGTGCTGGAAGGCGATGTCGACGCGGCGCTTGCGTCTGCCGAAAGAATCATCGAAGGCCGGCTGGATATCGGTGGCCAGGACCATTTTTACCTGGAAACCCATATTGCCTACGCCATTCCCGGCGAGGACGGCGACATGGTCGTCCATTCATCCACCCAGCATCCCACGGAGGTGCAGCACCACGTCGCCCATGTGCTGGGCGGGCTGGCGAACTCCGTCGATGTGTTCACACGCCGCATGGGCGGCGGCTTCGGCGGCAAAGAGAGCCAGCCGACGATTATTGCGGCGGCCGCCGCCTTGCTCGCTCGACAGACCGGAAAGCCGGTGAAGCTGCGCCTCAAGCGCTCGACGGACATGACGGCCACGGGCAAGCGCCACGATATGGTGGCGACATGGAAGGCCGGCGTGGATGCGAACGGACGCATTCGCGGCCTCGATATCGAATATCTTGCGCGCGCCGGCAACACACCGGACCTGACGGGCCCGGTTATCACGCGCACACTGACCCATTCCGACAATTCCTATTTCATTCCCGCGGCGCGCTTTGTCGGCCATGCCTGCAAGACGAACACCGTCTCGAATACGGCATTTCGCGGGTTCGGCGGACCGCAGGGCATCATCGCCATCGAGGCGATCATGGATTCGATCGCGCGCGAATTGCAGCTCGATCCGAACGTGGTCCGCGCGATCAACTATTACGGTCCGGAGACGGGCGAGGTTACGCCCTATGGTCAGCCGGTCGAGCACAACCGGCTCATCGAAGTGACGGAAGCGCTGCTGGCGAGCTCCGATTGGCAGCGCCGCCGGGCGGAAATCGATGCGCACAATGCCGAAGACCCGTTGCTGCGGCGGGGCCTGGCGATGGTGCCGATCAAGTTCGGCATCTCCTTCAACCTGACCTCCCTGAACCAGGCCGGCGCGCTGGTCCATGTCTACCAGGACGGATCGGTGCATCTGAACCATGGCGGTACCGAGATGGGGCAGGGGCTGTTCATGAAGGTCGCCCAGGTCGTGGCGGAAGTCTTCCAGATCGACATCGACCAGGTGAAGATCACGGCGACGACGACCGGAAAGGTGCCGAATACTTCGGCGACCGCCGCATCCACCGGTTCGGACCTGAACGGCATGGCGGCCTACAATGCGGCGACAGCGATACGGGGACGCATGGCCAGTGTTGCCGCCGAACATTTCGATGTTCCCGTCGAGCAGATCGTGTTTCGCGAGAGCCGCGTGCATGCCGGCAATCGCTCCGTCTCCTTCGGGGAACTGGCGAAGATGACCTGGGCGGCCCGAGTGCAGCTCTCCGAGGCGGGGTACTATGCGACGCCGAAGATCCACTGGGACCCGAAGACGCTGAAGGGCCGGCCGTTCTTCTACTACACCTACGGCGCCGCCGTCGCCGAGGTCGCCATCGACACGCTGACCGGCGAAAGCCGGTGCCTTCGCGCGGACCTGCTGCAGGATTGCGGCGCGTCGCTCAATCCCGCGATCGATCTTGGCCAGATCGAGGGGGCTTTCGTACAGGGCATGGGATGGCTCACATGCGAGGAACTTTGGTGGGACGGCAAGGGCCGGCTGCGCACGATCGGGCCGTCGACCTACAAGATCCCCGGTTCCCGCGATGTGCCGCGCGAATTCAATGTTCAGCTTCTGGGCAATGCACCGAATGCCGAGGAAACCGTCTATCGCTCGAAGGCGGTTGGCGAACCGCCATTGATGCTCGCCGTGTCGGTGTGGCTTGCGATCCGCGACGCGGTCGCCTCCTGCGGGGCACCCGGCCTGGCGCCGCAATTGATAGCGCCGGCTACGCCGGAAAACATTCTGGCCGCGATCGACGATGTCCGCGCACGCAGCGGGAGCCTTTCGTGACACTTCCGCTTTCCACGCTAAACACCTGTTCCGACTCTGAATTCGTCGCCGCGCTCGGTGCGATTTTCGAGCACTCGCCATGGGTCGCCGAGGCGGTTTCGGGCATGCGGCCCTTCGCGAGCATCGAAGCTCTGCACGCTGCCATGGTCTCAGCCGTCGACGACGCGGACGAGGGCGCGCAGCTGGCGCTTATTCGCGCCCATCCCGACCTTGCGGGAAAGGCCGCGCTCGCCGGTGAACTGACGGCTGAATCGACGTCCGAGCAAAAGGGAGCGGGCCTCGACCGATTGACGGGCGAGGAATTTACCCGATTTCACACCCTGAACGACGCCTACAAACAGAAATTCGGTTTCCCGTTCATTCTGGCAGTGCGGGGTCACGACAAGCATTCGATACTCGACGCCTTCGAGCGCCGTCTCGAGAACTCACAACCGGATGAGAAATCCGAAGCGCTGGCCCAGATCGCGCAGATCGGCTCTTTTCGCCTTCACGACCTGATCGAGGAATAACATGCCCGGAAAACTCTCGACCCATGTGCTGGATACTGCCACCGGAAAGCCGGCGCAGGGCATGCACCTGACACTCTATGCGGCGAAATCGGGTACCGGCGATCTCGAAACAGTCAAACAGGCGGTCACGAATGCGGATGGACGCACGGACGAATTGCTGCTGGGCGCTGACGAAATGAAGGCCGGAGTCTACGAAATCCATTTCGAAGTGGCGGCTTACTATGGGCAAAAGGACGGCGTGGAACAGACCGATCCGCCGTTCCTGGACGTGGTGCCGATCCGTTTTGGGATATCGGACACCAACTCGGGCTATCACGTCCCGTTGCTGGTCACACCCTGGAGCTACTCCACCTATCGCGGGAGCTAGATTCGGCCGCTTTCCGGCGGTGGCGGTTCCTTGAGATAGGCGAGGCGCTTCGCCTCGCGGCGACCGTGGGTGACGGTGTCGAGGATGAATCCTGTAAAGAGGCTAAGAGCCGACAGCAGCATGATTGATGCCGCAAGGACTGCCGTCGGCAGACGCGGCACGAGCCCAGTTTCGAAAAACTCGATGATCACGGGTGTGGCGATGCCAATCGACAGCAGGCAGAAGGCCGCTGCGACCGCCGAGAAGAATGCGAGCGGCTTTTCGTTGCGCAGGAACCAGCCGATCAGGCGCAAGATCCTGAAGCCGTCGCGGAACGTGCTGAGCTTGCTTTCCGATCCGTCCGGGCGCGCACCGTAAGGCGCTTCGATCTCCGCGATCGGCAGGCGCAGGTCGAGGGCGTGGATCATCAGTTCGGTTTCGATCTCGAAATTGCGGCTGAGCGCAGGAAATGTCTTCACGAAACGGCGGCTGAATCCCTTGTAGCCCGACAGCATGTCATTGGTCTGCTTGCCGAAAAGCATGCCGACGGTGCCTGTGAGCATTCGATTCCCGAACACATGCGCGGGGCGATAGGCACCCGACTCCGTATGCGCGCGCGCGGCGTTGACCATGTCAAAGGGTCCGGTGCGGAGCATTTCGAGAATACGCGTGGCGCTTTGGGCATCATATGTGCCGTCCCCGTCCACCATGATGTAGAGATCGGCCTCTATGTCGGCGAACATGCGCCGCACGACATTGCCTTTGCCCTGATTTCCCTCGTGCCTGACGATGGCGCCGGCCTTGGCGGCGATTTCGGACGTGCCGTCCGTCGAGTTGTTGTCATGCACATAGATGCGCGCGTCGGGCAGGGCCGCCTTGAAATCCCTCACGACCGCCGCGATCGTCGCAGCCTCGTTGAAACAGGGGATCAGGACGGCGATGGTCGGCGACAAGGCCCGACCGAACTGTTCCAGTGACAGCTTTTGGATTTCCATGACGGGGGGTTCCCCTTCGCGAGAGCTTTACGTGGGTCATGGCATAAAAGCCCCGTCAAAACCGTTAACGGCCGGCGAGAGGGCTTTTTTGTTTTGGCAACCGGTCCTGCAGGCAAGTGAAATGATGCTGCCGGTGGTCTGCTTAAAAAACTGGCGCGCGCGCTGAATCTGGCGCTTTCTTAATCCGGCGTTTTCGGTTTGGCGTCGTCATTCGTGCCCGGATCCGCGACTGACAGAAATATTTCGTTTGCTGACGTCAGGGCACGTGTTGTGCTTTTGCTACAATCACTCACGTTTGCTTTACTGAACGCAAAACTTCGGAAATCCGAAGAGGTTAACTGTTGATCAGCAACTGCTGTGCATGATACCTTAAAATCACGGAATCAATTATTTATTTGAGGATCTGGGGGTCCGCTCGCATGAACACGATCAAAGCCTTGTTGGCCGCGTCATTGTTGGCAGCTACAGTCGGGCCTGTCTTCGCGCAGCAGGAATGCACCTGTAAAATCCCGCTCACCGATGGCAGCAAGGAGATCGGCGAAATCGCCGACGGTGCTGGTGACGTTCGCGCGATCGATTTCAGCGGGGCATTGTCTGGCGCGAAGGCCGGGCAACCTCTTTTTCTTGGTTCGCGGGTTGTGACCGGCACCGACGGGACGGCGCAGATCTCGATCTTCCCGACCAATGACACGGCGGATAATGGGTGCCAGTTCACGATGGATGTGAACTCGGAGATGTCGATTTTCGCCAGCGACACGGAAATCTGCGTTGCGGCTTATCAGTCTCAACCTGCCTCGACGACCGCGTCGGGCGGAAATGGCCAGGCTGCAGCGGCGCTTCTTATCCTGGGCACTGTTGGTGGCGTGACCGCGATCGTCGTGAGCGGCGGTGACAAGAAGACGAGCGCCCAATAACGCTCGGTTTACAGCCTTTGCGACTTGTTGATCGGCCGGGCTCTTTCGAGCGCGGCCGTTTTCATTTTCGGTTTCCTGATATTTTCCCTCGATATTCCAGTCACTTGATCGGTGCGGTGCGCTCACATTCCGCTGCGCGGGGGCTTCCGCAGGTTCTGGCCTATAAGATTTCGTGAATTGTACAATCCCGGCGCATCCGGCTTGTTGCATGGCACAAGAGCCGGACGGCGAATCAAGTTTCACAACAGCTTGGCATTGCACGTTTAAGGCGACAGCTAGGTTGGGGGGTAAAACCTGGAGTGTTTGAACCGATGAAAACGATCTTGATTTTGGCCGTCGCGACATTTGCCGCCGCGGGCCCGGTGGCGGCGCAATCGCTTGACTGCGATTGTGCGACGCAGTTGCCGCAAGGCGCTGCGGCCGGCGAACTGACGCGTATGACAGGGCGGGTCCTCGTGTCGACGGATGGGGGGCTGGTCCCTGCGCAGCAGGGAAGTCCGCTTGTCGTTGGCTCGCAGATGATAACCGGGCCGGCATCATCCGCCGATCTTGCTCTTGGCGACTGTTCCATGTCGGTTGCCGCCAATTCGGAGGTTTCGATCCTCGATTCGCGCGGGCAAATGTGCGTGAGGGTGAGCGAAGTTCCCACAACCGCGTCGACATCGCCTGGGTTCTGGCAGAATTGGGGTCCACTCATCGGGTTTAGCGCGCTCGAAGCGGGTTTGACTATTCATTTCGCCACAACCGATGGCGGCGACAAGAAGATGAGCGTTGAGTAATTGATCGCAGTCAAGGTCGACAGGACGTCGATGCCTAAGTTATGCAGGAGCATCCGGGACCGGTAACGCAAAGACGGGCCGCCGGACAATTTGCGAATTCGACAACCGATCCATGATTGATCTGCACGCTCATCTCCTGCCTGGCATCGACGACGGGGCCGACACGATCGAGACTGCGCTGAAAATGGCGCGGATCGCGGTTGATGACGGAATTACTCATATGGCCTGCACGCCGCATGTGACGCCGGGCGTTTATGACAATACCAAGCCGGATATCCTGAAGCGCATCGCCGCGCTGCAGCAGCGCCTTGACGAGGAAGATATCAACCTCTGGCTCCTTGCGGGCGCAGATATTCATGTCGCGCCGCATCTTGATGAGCGGTTCAGGCGCGGTGAAATCCCGACCCTGAATGAGACCCGCTATTTCCTGTTCGAGCCGCCACATCATGTCCGACCGCCGGGCCTGGTGGAATTCGCCGGCGTTTTGATCCGCGCCGGTTTTTGTCCCATCGTCACCCATCCGGAGCGGTTGAGCTGGATCGAGAAACATTATCAGACGGTGCTCGATCTGAAAAAGGCGGGCTGCCTTATCCAGGTGACGGCAGGAGCGGTAACGGGGCGGTTCGGATCGCGGGTGAAATACTGGTCGGAACGCATGCTCGATGAAGGGATAGTCGATGTGATCGCCACGGATGCCCATGATCCGCGCCGGCGTCCGCCGATCATGTCGGAGGCCCGCGACGCGATCGCGGCGCGTCACGATGAGGCGCTTGCGCTTGAGGTGACCGAGGGCATACCGCTGAAGATTTTGGCGGATAGAGATCTTGCGGCATGACGAGGTCGAGGCATGCGGATAGGTGTCTGTGTGACCGGCATAGCAACTTGTTGCCGGATTGAATATTTGATGTTGCATTATACCTTGGGTTGTCCTTAATTGCGCCGGGGTTGCAGGCAAAGCGAAACCCTTGCCGGGTAGGGCAGGGTGACGAAACACCGGAAAAAGGTGCGACGACGCATGGCAACGCAGAAGATCGCCGATACGCCGCGATGGTATGTGGTGGCGACCAAGCCGGCGCGCGAATTTTTCGCCGCCGGGCAGTTGCGTAACCAGGGTTTCGAGGTGTTTTCTCCAAAGCGCAAGGCGACAATCCGCCATGTGCGAAAGCTCGTAACGCGGTCCAGGCCGCTTTTCCCTGGCTATCTCTTCGTGCAAATGCGTCTCGACGCGATCCGCTGGCGCGCGATCAACGGAACGCTGGGCGTCAAGTTCATTCTAAGCCAGGACGAGCGGCCGGTGCCGCTTCCCAAAGGCTTCGTCGAGGCGATCATGGCTCATGCCGGTCCGGACGGCATGGTGACTTATGCGCCGGATCTAAAGGTCGGCGACAAGGTCACTTTGATGGCGGGACCGTTTGCAAACGAGATTGGTGAATTGATCGCGAAAGATGATCGCGGCCGCGTCGAGGTGCTGATGCGTTTCGTCTCCTCGGTGGCGGTCAAGACGACACAGGACAATTTGTTGCCCGCATGACATTTCAACCGGCCGAAGAGCAGCGGCCGGACCCGAAAGTATCATCTGGGCGCAAGCGGCGGATGGAGAAAACGGACCGAAAAGATGAACACCTCTTTCTCGTTGTACCATGCCCGCTCGGAGACGACGCGCGGCCGAGAAAGTCGAATTCCGCGTTTCGTCATGCGGATGCGGTTTCAATTGCCGATGGCGCTTCTGCTCTGCGTTGTCGTGCCGGTGCTCCTGAGGGGGCAGTATCCGATCTTCGGGCGCATGCCGGATACGGTCTTTCATGCCGCGACAGGGTCCAGCATTGCAGTGATCGCCACCTTCATTCTGGTCCGACGGCTTTACAGTTTTCCCGGTATCCAGATGGGGGCCTATACGCTCGTCACGGTGAGCTTGCCCTACGCCGCGCTGGCGATCACCTTCCTGGTATTCCGTTTCGAATATAGCCGCTTCATCCTGATCGCGAGCTATGTCTTCGCGCTTGGCTGGTTCACGGTGATCCAGTGGATCAATGAACGCGTGGTCCGCCCGCATCTCGCGGTGGTGCCGGGCGGCAATGCCGATGACGTCTTGGAGATAAGCAGTGTGCGCTGGACTTCGCTGCCCGCCCCGGATAGCCCGCTGCCCCATGTCGCGGGCATCGTCGCTGACCTTCGCGCCGATTTGAGCGATGAATGGGAACAATTTCTGGCAGATACGACGCTTCGAGGCGTTCCCGTCTATCACACCAAGCAGGTGGTGGAATCGCTGACAGGCCGCGTGCAGATCGAACATCTTTCCGAGAATACCTTCGGGTCGCTCCTGCCAAATCTGATCTATATCCAGGCGAAACAGGTCATCGACTGGGTGGCAGCCTTGATCCTTCTGCCTTTTTTCGGTGTTGTTCTGGCGGTGGTGGGTCCGTTGATTCGATTGACATCTGATGGTCCTGTCTTATTTCGACAGCCGCGGGTCGGCTATCGCGGCCAGGAAATCATTGTCTACAAGTTCCGGACCATGACCGATATAAAATCCGGTCACGGTGACCGGGAGGCGGCGCAGACCAAGGACGACGATGGCCGCATCACGTCGGTCGGCAAGGTCTTGCGCAAATACCGCATCGACGAACTGCCGCAGATCATCAATATCCTGAAAGGCGAGATGAGCTGGATCGGTCCGCGTCCTGAGGCGGTGCCTTTGTCCGTCTGGTACGAGGAGGAATTGCCCTTCTATCGCTATCGTCACGTGGTGCGTCCGGGGATTTCGGGCTGGGCGCAGGTCAATCAGGGTCATGTGGTGGCTTCCGACGACGTGCTAGAGAAGCTCTATTACGATTTCTTCTACATCAAGTACCTGTCCTTCTGGCTCGATTGCCTGATCGTTCTACGCACCATCGAGACGATGATCCGAGGGTTTGGGTCTAAATAGACAGGCTGCTCTTCAGTCGGAGCATTGCCGTAAAATCCGGGAATTGGAAGAAATTGGGGTTGCCAAATGTAGCGACATCCTTGACCGTTCATGCGTGAACGCTGGATGACTTGCTGTCACGTCCATTGCCGAAGTGTTGATACCGGGCGGTCGCCGAAGTGACCCTCGCTGCGGTAGCTTTCGCTTTTCTCTACCTGTTAGAAACCCCAGCCTGATGCCGGACAAGATCAGCGAACAACGTGAGGATGTGCGGTTTCGCGTTCTGCGACTGCTTGAGGAAAATCCGGAATTCTCACAGCGCGATATTGCTCGATATCTGGGTGTGAGCCTAGGGGCTGTGAACTTCTGCTTGGCGGCACTTGTCGAAAAGGGCCATGTGAAGGTCAACAATTTCCGGGCAGCCGATAATAAGCTGCGTTACGCCTATCTTCTTACGCCAAACGGTATTGCGGAAAAGGCTGCGCTCACCTCGAGGTTCCTCAGACGAAAGCTGCGCGAATACGAAGCCTTGAGGGAAGAAATCGAATCACTACTCGAAGATGCCGAATTCGAGATTGCCTCGGCCTTGAAGGACAGCAGGTGAGGGCGATTTCTTGCCCAAGATGGGGCTCCCGCCATGATCCGCCGGAGCTCATCGGTTAACTCGGTTCCGATCCGCGCGGACTGGAGTTGCTTTTTGTCGCCGGTGTCTCGTTTGCTCTGTGGTTTGACTTGGTAATGCAGCCGCCAACAATCCGATTTGCGCAGCTGCTGTTTCGCGGCGACCACGTCATGCATGCTGCCACCTTTATGGCGCTGACATCTTTTGGCGCTTGGCTCTGGGCTCGGGTTTTGCTGCTTGCCGGCATCATGATTGCCGCCGGCGGCCTGCTGGAGATCGCGCAAGGGCCGGTCGGTCGCGATATGGAACTGAACGACTGGCTTGCGAGCAGCGCCAGCGTTGCAATCTGCTACACTGGCAATGATTACAAGTGTCAAGGAAATGAGCTCATGAAATTCATCGGAACCGGCGTGCGCTATGTTGGTCTCGTGTCAAGCGCGTATTTCGCGTTATTGGGCGTTTGCTGCGCGTTTCAAAGGTCGCCGCATCAGTCTGAGGTCGACCCGGAATGGGGGCTCTCACCATGTCCGTGGTCGTAATGGCGATTGAGATCGCTTGGAGGAAGTGTGGCGGACATCAATCCTAATCGCTCGCAATCGAAAACTCCGACAACCACCCAAATGATGGACTTGACCAGTGCACCCCATACCGATGTCGCCGGTGTGATCCTGGCGGATGGAAATGGACGATTTCTGTTGCAGCGTCGCGATCAGAGTCCTGCAGTCAGCAACCCGGGACTGATCGGGATGTTTGGTGGTCACAAGGAAGGAGCCGAAAGCGATATCGACTGCGCTCTACGAGAAGTTTACGAAGAAACAAATATCAAACTCTCGATAACCCAGTTGGCTCTTATCGTGCGAACAAGAGTCCAGTTTGCGAATGGAATCATCCGCGCTGGAACATTCTTTTTTTCTAATGGTATAGATGAGGGATCGATGAAAATAAGTGAAGGAACTCTGTGCGAAATTCCTTACAATAATATTTCCAGATATTTTTGTGAAATGGTGCCGACGACGGCGTATGTCATGTCGCTAGTTTGTGAATTAATCAGGAACCATGAATTGGAGCTGTGAAGTCCAAAAATTGGGCGAATCGCAATGATCAATATTTGGCCTATAGGCGGAAGCGACGATCTATTGACCCAACATCAAGAGGACTGCGTTCCATCAAACAAGGATGTTGATATTACAGGGCTACTGTCTGACACCGGTGTGGGATGCTATGCGTTTGTCTCCTCATTTGGTGCAGCGCGCGCAACTTTCCAGACGCCTAGAAGGCCGCTCCCGGCTGGGCAGGCAGGCGCAAGTAGCTCTGCAGGTCGGTTCGGCAGCTCCTGTCGAGCGCAGAGTTACTTCTATCAACATGGAGATTGAGTGATGCGTGTTTTAATCTTGGGCGGCGATGGCTATCTCGGCTGGCCCACCGCAATGGACTTCGCCGCGGCCGGGCACGATGTGGCGGTGGCCGACAACTACCTTCGCCGCTTGATTGCCGAAAAGACCGATAGCGAGGCGCTAATCCCGACGCCGACGCTGAGCGCCCGGGCACGGCGCTTCGAGGCGTTGACCGGCAAGAAGATCAAGGTATTCATCGGTGATCTCGCCGATTCGGACCTGACGTTCAACATGGTGCGCCAGTTCCAACCCGACACCATCGTGCATTATGCCGAGCAGCCCTCGGCACCCTATTCGATGCGCGGCTTCGCCGAGGCGCGCGAGACCTTCCAGAACAACCTCGACGTCACCTTCAACGTGATCTGGGCCGTGATGGAACACGCGCCCGAGTGCCATATCGTGAAGCTCGGCACGATGGGCGAATACGGCACTCCTGACATCGACATCGAGGAAGGATGGCTGGAGATCGAGCACAAGGGTCGAAAGGATAAGTTTTTATTTCCGCGCGCCGCAGGCTCGCTATACCACACCACCAAGGTGCTCGATACCGACCTGCTATGGTTCTACGTGCGCACTTACGGGTTGCGCGTGACCGATCTGATGCAGGGCCCGGTCTACGGCATGTCTACGCCCGAGGCTGACCTCGACCCCGCGCTGGGGCCGAACTTCCACTACGACGATATCTTCGGCACCGTCGTAAACCGTTTCCTGGTGCAGGCCGTAGCGGGCATTCCGTTGACTGTATATGGCGGCGGCGGCCAGACCCGCGGCTATCTTAACCTGCGCGACACGTTACAATGCGTGCGGCTGGCGACTGAGCACCCGGCGGCCAAAGGCGAACTTCGCATATATAACCAGCTGACAGAGACCTTCACGGTGAACGAGCTGGCGGAACGGGTGAGGCGCGCCGGCGATACCATGGGACTGAAAGTTCAGATCAAGTCGATCACGAATCCGCGCAAGGAGAAGGAAGAGCATTACTACAACCCCACATTTTCGGGGCTGATCGAGCTAGGATTAAAGCCCAACTATATGACCGACGAGGTGCTTGCCGACATGATCGAGCGCATCATTGCCCATAAAAACGCGATTGCGGCCGAGCGTATCATGCCGAGAGTGAGTTGGAACTGAGCGATGACTAACAAGTTTCATGGCAAGAACGTCCTCGTCACAGGCGCTTGCGGTACGGTGGGCGCCGAACTGGTGCGCCAGCTCGTTGCCGGGCCGGCAGCGCATGTCGTGTGCCTCGACAACAACGAGACCGAGCTGTTCTTCCAGCTCGAGCACTACAAGCCAACTGGCAAGGTCTCGGCACATCTAGCGGACATCCGGGATGGTGATGCGCTGAAGCTTCGAATGCGAGGAGTCGATGTGGTGCTGCACGCGGCTGCGCTGAAACATGTGGGCCTTTGCGAAGATAGCCCCAATCAAGCGATCCACACCAACATCCAGGGCACCCAGAACGTTATCGACGCAGCGCTGGCGAGCGGGGTGGAGCGTGTGATCTTCACTTCGTCGGATAAGGCAGTGAACCCGACGAACGTGATGGGCACCTCGAAGCTGATGGGTGAGCGGCTAATAACGGCGGCGGCTGAGACCTACGGGAAGGTCATTGGGCGTGGTAAAAACGGTCCCAGCACGATCTTTGCTTCGACCCGCTTCGGCAATGTGTTGGGCTCGCGGGGCTCTGTGGTGCCGCTCTTCAAGCGTCAGATCGACACGGGCGGGCCGATCACCCTTACTGACCGGCGGATGACCCGCTTCATCATGACGCTGGAGGAGGCTACGTCGCTGGTGCTGGACTCGGTCTGGATCGCTACCGGGGGCGAGGTGATGGTCACCAAGATGCCGGTCGCCCGGATCGAGGACATCGCCGAGGTGATGCGCGTGGGCCTCGGCGCCGGGCGCGAGATCGCGATCACTGAGATCGGCGCCAAGCCGGGAGAGAAGATGTACGAGGAATTGATGAACGATGAAGAGGTGCGGAGGACATATGAATACAAGGACTTTTTCATCGTAATCTCGGCCTTCGCCGATATAAAAAAAGTGCAATACTCCCACCTCGCAAGCACACCCCGTCCTGATCGGCCCTATAATTCCGCGGTTGAGCCGGCTATGGCGCGTGAGGCGCTGGCCAATTATCTGGCGGACCGAGATGTTCTCTGAACTTTGTAACTCGACTGCCGCTTTTGGCGGGAGGGCTCGGTGCCGCGAAAGGTAGTAGGGCATTCATGGCGATACACCGTTCATGAATCTTAATATTTGCATCTTGACAGACTCCGCGGCGACGGCGAACCGAACACGGCGGACGGAAGAAATCCGAGCCTTTTTGGGGAGCGCCGGCTGTGAGATAAGTGTTGTCGCTTTCGGCCCAGGTCGGCTTAGAGAATTCTTCCGTGCCACCAATCGCAGCGACGTGGTAATCGCTCAGATTTCGCCGCGTCGTAGCGTCATCGCTGCCCTGATGATATGGAAAGCAAAGGTGGTCTTCGAATTGCGCGATCCCCTTTGCGACTGGGTCTACCATACTGGGAGGCTTCGAAAACTCGTTGACGTCGCCTTATTATTCGCCGCTTCCACTCGGGGTTCGGCGTTTCTTGCTCGTTCCGGACTACACTTAAACCTGATCGAACGCCGTCTCCTGGGACGAAAGCTGGCGCTGGCGCCAGAATTCGGTGTCAACTCAGCGTTGGTGGAGCTTTTGGAACAGGACGCCGAACCAGATGAGTCTTGCGTCTATTGTGGCAACATTTACGACGATTACTATATCGCCGCGCTCAACCTCGTTTCTAGCCGACTTGCCGTATCTCTCGAATGGGCTGGGCAGTTCATGTATCAGCCAGGGCGCGAGCTGGACGCGGCTGTGCGACCGCACGGTGTTCTAACAAAGGAGAAGGCGATTGAACTTCAGCTCAATGCGGGTACTTTGGTCCTCGTAAACTCATCCGGTCCGGAATTTATTCCCTCGAAGCTTACCGAACTACTCTGCCTTGGCCGACCGATCATCTATGTAGCGAAA
Organism: Oricola indica; assembly: GCF_965227485.1. Lineage (NCBI taxonomy): Bacteria > Pseudomonadati > Pseudomonadota > Alphaproteobacteria > Hyphomicrobiales > Ahrensiaceae > Oricola > Oricola indica. The sequence goes on along the minus strand of NZ_OZ245747.1, from coordinate 3,803,880 downwards.
TCTCATGACCGTACCGCGAAATTCATCGATAAGTTGAAAATCGGGATCGTGTTTATCGCTAGAGAAATGCCTGAAATCCGGAATTCTGCCGTCGATCTCAAGGACACTATTTCGTATAGAAACATTGCAAGGGTGAGCCAGCTCGCTCGAAGGCTATTCGGACACGAACGCTATCATGAGCGCTTGGCGGAAATCGTCCGTGTAGCGGTCTCAGGGACCAACGACAATAGACCATAACGCGGTTGCCAGTCCGTATCGCCAATTCAGTGTCCGGACAACCGTTGTTTTGGTATTCACTCGGAAACTGTGGCTCGTTGACGGCCAACTTAGCGTCTGGCTCGGCAAGTCGCGAGTTGCCACGAGAATATAAAGGCAGAGAGTACAATGTACCATGCGCACATTATTGGAGTAGCGAAATGCGGAACGACGACCCTCGCAGAGGCGCTTTCCAAACATACCGATATTACATTGGCGGCGGGGAAGGAGGCCCATTTCTTCGACGTGGATGAAATTTTCGCGAAAGGTTATAAATACTATCACAGTGCGTTCTTAACTGCGGACCTATTCAACATCGACGCGACCCCTGCGTATATATGCCAAGCAAACTATCTTAGACGACTGGCAGATTATTATCGCGTGCACGGGTTGCGGCCGAGAATAATCGTTCTTATACGCAATCCAACCGAACGCGCGATTTCCCACTATTTGGATCGCTATCGTGTAGGCCAAGTTACAGAAGATTTCTTTGAAATCGCCGAACGCCAGATAGTTGAAGGTCATCGGGATAGTGGAGCTTGGGATCAGTATATCGGCGATGGCGAATATAAGAGAATTTTTGAAATTCTGTTCAGTATTTTTGAGGAAGATGACGTGCTGGTTCTGTCTAATGTCGAACTGCGCACCAGCATGAATTATTGTCTACGGGCGATCCTCGCCTTCCTTGAGTTGCCTGATCAATCCGACGCGATGGTAAGTATGGCGTCGGGTAACCTCAATATCTCCGGAAGCCCAAAAAGCCTTTGGCTAGCTAGGCAGATCGCGAAAGACAGCGTGCCTAAGAGGTTGCTGAAGAGGACGATCAACCGTCACGCACTGCGCAAGATGGGGACCGCTGTGAACAGCTGGAACCGCCGCCCCGAGAAAGCCGCGATTGCCGAGCAGATATCCAGCGATCCAAGGCGTACCCGTCTAGACGAACACTACGCCACCGACGTGGACTTCGTTTTACATAAGTTCGGTAAGCAGCTTTAGCGATCCCCCTAGCGGACAACTGCAATTGAGCCGGTCTATATTCAATCTGGTAATCCGGATCCTGATATCTTTGGCGTCTACGGTCTATCTGTTGGCGATCGTGAATCTGCTGCCCAACGATATCGGGCCCGAACTCATAAAGGCGATGAGCCTTGCACAGGTTATCGCCGCGTTTCTGTCGTTCGGCGGGCGTCAGCGCATTCTGAACGCCTATTCTGCCAGAGCGCGGGTCGGCGGTGAGACTAAACACATCGCGCTCAAGGAACTCGTCAGCTACGTCAATTTAGGTGTACTCACATCCGCGCTGATTCTGATCATGTTTGTGTTAACATCCCAGAGTCAGTATCTCGCTGTCGTTGTGTGTCTTGGCCTTATGATTTCAATCTCCGAGCTTGTCTTTCACTACCATCTTTCAAACGGTAATTTAACGGGATTTCCAGTTTACTACGGGATATTTTTTAAGGTAGCGCATATTCTTATTTTAATAATTTTTATTAGACTCCTGGGCTGGAAGTTGAATGTCGACGCGGCGCTCGGCGTCGCTTTAATTGTACACGCGATTATTCTCTTGAGAGAATGGGCCCATCATAGGTATCGGCTGGCTTGGCCATTAATGTCCGATACTTTAAAAATGCCTGCGCAGAGCTACGCATATTGGTTCAATTCAGTCGTAGCCATTGCTTTCCTCAACGTCCCTCAATACATCATTAGCGGAGGCAACAATATATCGGATATTAATTTCTATCGTATTCTTGTTGCTGGGCCGCTGTTGGCTTCTCTCGTCACACAAGTGCTTCTTCCGCCGATCGTAAGAGGCCGTCCTGAAACTCGGGGCGAGGCTGGATGGCCGGTCCCGAATGTGATTCCAAACGGTTGTCAAAGCCAGTTTGGAGAGCCTCATGTGGACACCGGCCACCCGGCGGCAGCATAGCCGCGATCATCTGCGTTATGGAAGCGATCTGAGTGATGCGGAATGGGAAATTCTCGCCCCTTTCATGCCGGCGCCGGCAAGGACCGGCCGGCCGCGTCAATGGCCGATGCGCGAGATCATGAACGCCATCTTCTATGTGCTGCGGGGTGGCATCGCCTGGCGGCTTCTGCCCAAGGACTTCCCGCCGATGACGACGGTCTATGGCTGGTTCCTGCGCTTCCGCCGCGAAGGTCTGTTCCAGACAATCAATCACCACCTTGTCATGACCGATCGAGAACGGACCGGACGTGAGGCCAGTCCCTCGGCGGCGGTGATCGACAGCCAAAGCGTCAAGACCGTCGAGGCCGGCGGCCCCAGGGGCTTTGACGCTGGCAAGAAGATCAAAGGGCGCAAGCGCCACGCCATGGTCGATACCGATGGCCGGGCCTTGGTCATCCAGGCGCATCCGGCCGACATTCAGGATCGTGACGGTGCCGTCCCGCTGCTCAAGGCGTCACGACGATCCTTCCCTTTCGTCGAAATCACCTTCGCCGACAGCGCCTATGGCGCCCAGAGGGTCAAGGATGCAACATGCATCGCCATCGAGGTGGTCAAGAAGATCGCCAACCAGATCGGCTTCCACGTCCTGCCGCGCCGCTGGGTGGTCGAACGCACATTCGCCTGGATCAGTCGCAACCGACGGCTGGCCAAGGATTTCGAAGGCACCATCGCCTCCGCCGAGGTCTTCCTCTACGCCGCATCCGTCATGCTGCTCACACGACGACTGGCCCGGTCAGCATGAGTTTCGAGTCGGACTCTAAGTCGCCTGAGAAGTTTTGAAGATGGAAAAGATAATCTCAGTAAGCGAATGTGGCTACTCAGAAAGTGGCTTCAGCTCGCATTAGTCGTAAGCGTGATTACCATTTCAGTGTATATTGCCTTTGTGGAGATTGGCTTGATCGGGATGATAAACACCCAATGGCCGAAGATTATGATGATCGTCGTTTTCGCTTTCAACGGAACTAGTACGCTAATCGTTTCATGCTTGGGTTCATACAGGCAACCGTCGAAACTTATTTTCGGTACTATTACATTGAAGGTCAGCGCGATCATCAGCATTTTCTTGGCCGGCTATCCCTTGGAAACGCTGACTGCGACGCATTTTCTTGGGGCGCTTTGGACCCTGTATGTTCTCGCAAGGTACAGCTTCAATTCGTCTGGCGGGGGGCGACCTCAATAGCGCAGATAGATACTTACATGCGTAGCGCGCTCAAATCTCGACATCACAGGTGAAAACATGGATCGACCATCGAGACTTCATGACCGGTTGAACGCAGCTGAAGAGCTAGAAGCGATTTTGGAGAATCTACCAAGCGAGAAATCCGAGATCGTGTCCTTTCTCAACTCTTTTTCCTACCGACTGATGTTGATCGAGAAGGAATTGGAGCAGAAGATAGACTACTGGTTCGCCGACGGTCAGTTCCTTTGTATTATGCATAACATATTTTCTAATCGAAAGATATCAAGGCTTAGTTTTGACTTTAGTTCTGCAGCGCATCGTGTGTTCTGTTTTTGTAGAGAAAATAGACTTCGAGTCGCCTTCATCGGCGGTACCGCTGACGAGGTAACCGCGGCAATTGAATACCTTCAGGACGCCTACAAGGGAATGGAGATTTGCTTTTATGCATCCGGATATTTTAATGATGAAAGAATTGATGCCTTACATAATTCGATAATCGAATCTAGACCAGACGTAGTAGTAACTGGATTGGGTACCCCTAAGCAGGAGTTCTTTGCTGCAAAGCTTTGCGAGGCTGCTGATACGCGAACGGACGGCAAGGCCATGCTAATCTTCACCTGCGGCGCTTTCATTTCACAAACCGCGTCTTCGGGGGATTACTATCCTGAATGGGTTAAACGTTATAATCTGAGGTGGCTTTATCGCGCGATCTTGGAGCCCCATGTGAGGATCAGGCTTCTAAAGGATTATCCTGCCTTCATGGTTCTTTTTGTTCGCGAGGAGTTTCTATTATGGCTCCGCAGAACTAAACGACTGACTTAACGATTAGCGGATTGTTTGGATTAAAAGAGTCCTCGTTTTGGGGATCTCTCGCGGCGTTTTCGGTGCGATTCTGAGGCATGCGCAGTGGGATGGTATTCACGGTAAAGGCGAGCGACCTCGTTCAGTTGCACGCCATCATCGCCGACCTGAAGATGCCGCAGAAGCACGCCAAGCGCATCTCCCTGATCGTCATGCCGGGCGCCTCATAGACCAGTGACAACATCAATCCCGTGCAGGCACCGATGCGTCCCGACCGTCGGTCGCCGCCGAGCACTTCGCACTGAGGAGGATCGCCTTGCTCGCGTTCACGTGCCCGCCAACGGCTCACGCTGGCTGCACTGACGCCAAAGCGCTCGCTCGCCTGACGATGGTTGAGGCAGCCAGCCACGGCGGCAGGAACACGTGTGCGAAGATCGAACGAAGGCGACTTTGACATGTTCGCCGAACACCATGCTCCGACAAACGTCTGAATCATAAAATCGCTGATTTGGGAATCCCTCCGTTACACTCTGTTCGGGTGCCGCTCTAGTTGTACCGAGAGATTATCTCGCTTAGAACTGCGCAAAGCTGATGAAATTATGAATAAATTTTGGCTCTTAGCTCTGCCTTTGTTACTCCCAACCGCGCGTATGGGGTATGGATCTTACTATGCTGTTGCCGCTGAGATCGCTATCGTTATTTTTCTGAGATTCGCTTACACGAAAGGCGTCTCTCGAAGTCATGAACTATATCACGTGCCAAAAAATATAAGATACGATACCAATTCGCATCTTTTAATATTTTATTCATCTATAGTAATTATTTACATAATAACTATTGGATTATTTAGCTCTAGTGATGACAGCAGACTATATTCGACTATTTTTTATATTGTGCGTATCAGTCTTTGGGTAACTCTTTTTGTCGGCATTCGACCTATTTATCGTATTGCGGTCAAATTGTATGGACCTGCCGCCGCGTTCTCGGCACTACTCGGTCCAATTGTGATCTTTACCGCCATGGGCGGTGTATTTGAGTTCTTTTCGCACTATACACAGAACACAAGCCTACTAAGCCTATTTAAAGCAAGGCAAAACATCGGAGGGTTTGATACAATACAATATCTTCGCTACTCCGGCTTCTACGCTTTCCCAGGAGATTTAGGAATTGCTTGCGTGATGGGCATCGCGCTGATATCGACAGTAACTCGAAAAAAATGGATTGTATATACGATATTTCTCATACTTGTTTTGTTATTATACAAAACGCAAAGCCGCGCCGCGATAGCGACGTTCATTGCGTATCTGTTTTTGGTTTCATTTTTGCGGCTGGCAAGGTATAAGTTGACGGGCGCGATTTTATATCTTTTAGTTGCAATGATATTATGTATTATAATCTATTTAAAATTAGATTATGTAGTGGATTATATTGAGGGAGATTATCTTTTAAGAAACACAGATAGTACAGCGAAATTTATTGAAAGATCGAAAAGAATACAGGAGTACATTGAGTTTGGTTCGGCGCCGATGTGGCAAAAGATATTTGGACTTCGTTATCCATATCTAGCAGAATTCTATGAAAGTGAGTGGATGGGATTAATATCGCGCCTAGGAATAATCTCATTTCCAATAGTATTATTCTTCACTTGGCGTTCGATTAAGTTGGCGCTAATTTTTACGCTTAGTAGATCGCGGCCTGATATCAATATGGGTTTGTCCTTTGCTACTTATTGGATAAGTTTTCTTCTTGTTTACTGTTCATTTTCTGCGGGCTTTTCAAGGCCAAAATTGCTAATAATTTCAGCGATTCTTGCTGTACCTCTAATTGACGCCAGTACTGAAAAGCTAAGGGTCTCCATCGGAATGAGGTGGGGATACAGTAAAAAGCGGTGAAGTTAGATGATATTTTTTTCTCATCTTCTTTCTATCGGGGGAGAAAATCTATCCTGAACATTACATTAATCCTGATCTGCCACGGGATATTTCCTTCAGCGTCGAATGGAGCCCGGACCAACATGGGGACGGGCAATGAAGCGAAAGAGATTTGCGGACGAGCAGATCATCGGCATCCTGGCTAAGCACGAGGCGGGCGCGAAGTGCGCAGACCTGTGCGGAAAGAACGGCATGTCGGAAGACGCCTTCTACAACTGGAAAGCCAAATTCGGCGGCATGACGCTATTGGATACCACGCGGCTGAAGTCGATCGAGGATGAGAACGCGCAGCTCAAGAAGCTGCTGGCCGAGCAGATGCTCGATCTCGCCGCGGTGAAGGAACTGGTTGCAAAAAAGTGGTGACGCCCATCATGCAGCGCGAGGCAGCCGCACATCTGAAGACTCTGTTCGGGCTTTCGGAACGGCGGGCGTGCCGGATTGCCGGGGCGGAACGCAAGATCATCCGATACCAGGCTCAGCGCGCAGCCGACACGGAGGTGCGTGGCAGGCTGCGGGAGTTGGCGAACGAGCGTCGGCAGTTTGGCTATCGGCGGCTCTTCGTCCTGCTGCGTCGCGAAGGTGAACCCTCGGGGATCAACCGGATCTACCGGCTCTACCGCGAGGAAGGGCTGACGGTGCGCAAACGGAAGGCCCGACGCAAGGCGATCGGTGCACGGGCGCCGATCCTGATCGAGGCGCGCGCCAATGCGCGGTGGTCACTGGATTTCGTTCACGACCAATTCGCGAATGGCCCGTTTCCGAGTACTCAACGCAGTCGACGACGTCACACGGGAATGTCTGGCTACCATCCCAGGCACTTCGATCTCGGGGCGTCGGGTAGCGCGTGAACTGACGACCCTGATCGAGCGTCGCGGAAAGCCCGGCATGTTCGTCAGCGACAACGGAACGGAACTGACCTCGAACGCCATCTTGCACTGGTGCTCCGAAAACAGGATCGAATGGCATTAAATTGCGCCAGGAAAACTAATTCAAAATGGCTTCTTTGAGAGCTTCACGGCAGGATGCGGAACGAACTGCTCAACGAGACCGTGTTCCGCAATTTGCCTCATGCGCGTGTCGTAATCGCGCGATGGGCGGCTGACTAAAATACTGAACGCCCGCACTCGGCCTTGGTTTACCGGACTCCAGCCGATTACGCGCGGACCCTGACCGCTGCAATCGCCCGCCCCGCTGCGCGAGATGAAAGCTCCGCGCGTCTGGCGATTGCTCAACCTGCGCCGATCGGCGTAAACACTACCCCGGCTCCGGTCTCGGCTGGATGAAAGTACAGTGTCAGGTCATATGACAAACGGCGCTATCGAGACCGCGACCTAACCGAGAACGCTTTCTGCCATCTCAAGGTCTCCCTCCGCGTTGCAATGCGTTACGACAAGTTTGCCCGCAACTTCCTGTCCGCCGTCGCGCTCGCAACACTCGTCGCGTTCTGGGTCCGAACGAGTCTGGACAAAAAGGGTATTCGTAAATTAAGAAAAAATCAATAAAATAGCCCATTTGGGTCATGCGCAAGTTACTATTCTTGCCAAACTGCAAATCTCGAAATTCGAAAACGAGGGGGTGGTGCGGAACCAGTTTTTTGGCCGTTAGGCCCCTATTTTTTAGGGTCGATTTAGGCTGCAGCAGTTTCCTGAGTTTTCCCGAGTGCGAAGTTGCTGTCGCATATCTGCAATATGACTTTCGCAATGATTTCTCTAATTTGGGGAGTGGGTGATGGGGGACGTGCCGGTTATTAATAATCTCCGCGCATCGGTGACGTTGGGCGAGCTCGAGGCGAATGCGGGCGTGTTCCTGGACACCAATGTGGCGATGAACAATCCGGATGTGACCGGCTTTCAGGGCGGGTCGCTGGTGGTTGATATCGACGATAGCCCGACGGCCGATGATACGCTGCAGGTGGTGGACCGCGGCCTTATCACGGTTTCAGGTAGCGATGTGAGCTACAACGGCACGGCGATCGGGACGATTTCTGGCGGGACGTGGAACGGAGTTTCGTTCACGCCACTGACAATCGCCTTCGACAAGGGCGTGGCGGTCAGCTCGGTCGGGATGAGTGCGCTGGCGCAGGCGATCCAGCTGGTCAATTCTTCATCGACGCCGCCGACCGGTGCGCGCACGGTCAGCTACCAGGTAACGGATGCCGATGGTGATATCGGCACCGACAGCATCGAGCTGACGATTGAGCCGACGCAGGCGCCGACGGTCGTGGGTCTCGGCGCATCGGTGACGTTGGGCGAGCTCGAGGCGAATGCGGGCGTGTTCCTGGACACCAATGTGGCGATGAACAATCCGGATGTGACCGGCTTTCAGGGCGGGTCGCTGGTGGTTGATATCGACGATAGCCCGACGGCCGATGATACGCTGCAGGTGGTGGACCGCGGCCTTATCACGGTTTCAGGTAGCGATGTGAGCTACAACGGCACGGCGATCGGGACGATTTCTGGCGGGACGTGGAACGGAGTTTCGTTCACGCCACTGACAATCGCCTTCGACAAGGGCGTGGCGGTCAGCTCGGTCGGGATGAGTGCGCTGGCGCAGGCGATCCAGCTGGTCAATTCTTCATCGACGCCGCCGACCGGTGCGCGCACGGTCAGCTACCAGGTAACGGATGCCGATGGTGATATCGGCACCGACAGCATCGAGCTGACGATTGAGCCGACGCAGGCGCCGACGGTCGTGGGTCTCGGCGCATCGGTGACGTTGGGCGAGCTCGAGGCGAATGCGGGCGTGTTCCTGGACACCAATGTGGCGATGAACAATCCGGATGTGACCGGCTTTCAGGGCGGGTCGCTGGTGGTTGATATCGACGATAGCCCGACGGCCGATGATACGCTGCAGGTGGTGGACCGCGGCCTTATCACGGTTTCAGGTAGCGATGTGAGCTACAACGGCACGGCGATCGGGACGATTTCTGGCGGGACGTGGAACGGAGTTTCGTTCACGCCACTGACAATCGCCTTCGACAAGGGCGTGGCGGTCAGCTCGGTCGGGATGAGTGCGCTGGCGCAGGCGATCCAGCTGGTCAATTCTTCATCGACGCCGCCGACCGGTGCGCGCACGGTCAGCTACCAGGTAACGGATGCCGATGGTGATATCGGCACCGACAGCATCGAGCTGACGATTGAGCCGACGCAGGCGCCGACGGTCGTGGGTCTCGGCGCATCGGTGACGTTGGGCGAGCTCGAGGCGAATGCGGGCGTGTTCCTGGACACCAATGTGGCGATGAACAATCCGGATGTGACCGGCTTTCAGGGCGGGTCGCTGGTGGTTGATATCGACGATAGCCCGACGGCCGATGATACGCTGCAGGTGGTGGACCGCGGCCTTATCACGGTTTCAGGTAGCGATGTGAGCTACAACGGCACGGCGATCGGGACGATTTCTGGCGGGACGTGGAACGGAGTTTCGTTCACGCCACTGACAATCGCCTTCGACAAGGGCGTGGCGGTCAGCTCGGTCGGGATGAGTGCGCTGGCGCAGGCGATCCAGCTGGTCAATTCTTCATCGACGCCGCCGACCGGTGCGCGCACGGTCAGCTACCAGGTAACGGATGCCGATGGTGATATCGGCACCGACAGCATCGAGCTGACGATTGAGCCGACGCAGGCGCCGACGGTCGTGGGTCTCGGCGCATCGGTGACGTTGGGCGAGCTCGAGGCGAATGCGGGCGTGTTCCTGGACACCAATGTGGCGATGAACAATCCGGATGTGACCGGCTTTCAGGGCGGGTCGCTGGTGGTTGATATCGACGATAGCCCGACGGCCGATGATACGCTGCAGGTGGTGGACCGCGGCCTTATCACGGTTTCAGGTAGCGATGTGAGCTACAACGGCACGGCGATCGGGACGATTTCTGGCGGGACGTGGAACGGAGTTTCGTTCACGCCACTGACAATCGCCTTCGACAAGGGCGTGGCGGTCAGCTCGGTCGGGATGAGTGCGCTGGCGCAGGCGATCCAGCTGGTCAATTCTTCATCGACGCCGCCGACCGGTGCGCGCACGGTCAGCTACCAGGTAACGGATGCCGATGGTGATATCGGCACCGACAGCATCGAGCTGACGATTGAGCCGACGCAGGCGTCGACGGTCGTGGGTCTCGGCGCATCGGTGACGTTGGGCGAGCTCGAGGCGAATGCGGGCGTGTTCCTGGACACCAATGTGGCGATGAACAATCCGGATGTGACCGGCTTTCAGGGCGGGTCGCTGGTGGTTGATATCGACGATAGCCCGACGGCCGATGATACGCTGCAGGTGGCGGACCGCGGCCTTATCACGGTTTCAGGTAGCGATGTGAGCTACAACGGCACGGCGATCGGGACGATTTCTGGCGGGACGTGGAACGGAGTTTCGTTCACGCCACTGACAATCGCCTTCGACAAGGGCGTGGCGGTCAGCTCGGTCGGGATGAGTGCGCTGGCGCAGGCGATCCAGCTGGTCAATTCTTCATCGACGCCGCCGACCGGTGCGCGCACGGTCAGCTACCAGGTAACGGATGCCGATGGTGATATCGGCACCGACAGCATCGAGCTGACGATTGAGCCGACGCAGGCGCCGACGGTCGTGGGTCTCGGCGCATCGGTGACGTTGGGCGAGCTCGAGGCGAATGCGGGCGTGTTCCTGGACACCAATGTGGCGATGAACAATCCGGATGTGACCGGCTTTCAGGGCGGGTCGCTGGTGGTTGATATCGACGATAGCCCGACGGCCGATGATACGCTGCAGGTGGTGGACCGCGGCCTTATCACGGTTTCAGGTAGCGATGTGAGCTACAACGGCACGGCGATCGGGACGATTTCTGGCGGGACGTGGAACGGAGTTTCGTTCACGCCACTGACAATCGCCTTCGACAAGGGCGTGGCGGTCAGCTCGGTCGGGATGAGTGCGCTGGCGCAGGCGATCCAGCTGGTCAATTCTTCATCGACGCCGCCGACCGGTGCGCGCACGGTCAGCTACCAGGTAACGGATGCCGATGGTGATATCGGCACCGACAGCATCGAGCTGACGATTGAGCCGACGCAGGCGCCGACGGTCGTGGGTCTCGGCGCATCGGTGACGTTGGGCGAGCTCGAGGCGAATGCGGGCGTGTTCCTGGACACCAATGTGGCGATGAACAATCCGGATGTGACCGGCTTTCAGGGCGGGTCGCTGGTGGTTGATATCGACGATAGCCCGACGGCCGATGATACGCTGCAGGTGGTGGACCGCGGCCTTATCACGGTTTCAGGTAGCGATGTGAGCTACAACGGCACGGCGATCGGGACGATTTCTGGCGGGACGTGGAACGGAGTTTCGTTCACGCCACTGACAATCGCCTTCGACAAGGGCGTGGCGGTCAGCTCGGTCGGGATGAGTGCGCTGGCGCAGGCGATCCAGCTGGTCAATTCTTCATCGACGCCGCCGACCGGTGCGCGCACGGTCAGCTACCAGGTAACGGATGCCGATGGTGATATCGGCACCGACAGCATCGAGCTGACGATTGAGCCGACGCAGGCGCCGACGGTCGTGGGTCTCGGCGCATCGGTGACGTTGGGCGAGCTCGAGGCGAATGCGGGCGTGTTCCTGGACACCAATGTGGCGATGAACAATCCGGATGTGACCGGCTTTCAGGGCGGGTCGCTGGTGGTTGATATCGACGATAGCCCGACGGCCGATGATACGCTGCAGGTGGTGGACCGCGGCCTTATCACGGTTTCAGGTAGCGATGTGAGCTACAACGGCACGGCGATCGGGACGATTTCTGGCGGGACGTGGAACGGAGTTTCGTTCACGCCACTGACAATCGCCTTCGACAAGGGCGTGGCGGTCAGCTCGGTCGGGATGAGTGCGCTGGCGCAGGCGATCCAGCTGGTCAATTCTTCATCGACGCCGCCGACCGGTGCGCGCACGGTCAGCTACCAGGTAACGGATGCCGATGGTGATATCGGCACCGACAGCATCGAGCTGACGATTGAGCCGACGCAGGCGCCGACGGTCGTGGGTCTCGGCGCATCGGTGACGTTGGGCGAGCTCGAGGCGAATGCGGGCGTGTTCCTGGACACCAATGTGGCGATGAACAATCCGGATGTGACCGGCTTTCAGGGCGGGTCGCTGGTGGTTGATATCGACGATAGCCCGACGGCCGATGATACGCTGCAGGTGGTGGACCGCGGCCTTATCACGGTTTCAGGTAGCGATGTGAGCTACAACGGCACGGCGATCGGGACGATTTCTGGCGGGACGTGGAACGGAGTTTCGTTCACGCCACTGACAATCGCCTTCGACAAGGGCGTGGCGGTCAGCTCGGTCGGGATGAGTGCGCTGGCGCAGGCGATCCAGCTGGTCAATTCTTCATCGACGCCGCCGACCGGTGCGCGCACGGTCAGCTACCAGGTAACGGATGCCGATGGTGATATCGGCACCGACAGCATCGAGCTGACGATTGTCGGTGCGCCAAACCTAATTACGACAGCTGATATCGATCAATACATCGGAGGATCGGTCGGCGACATCCTGGACGCTCATCTTATTGGGTCCATTTCGATTACGCAGAACACATCCACGCTGATCGAAATTACAAACACCGGCAACGGACTGATCACCCAATTTCACGGGACCAATTTCACATTCGGTGCCGGGCCTGTCGTTACCGGTGGTACGGTGACATCATACCAGTTCCTCGACAACACAGGCTTAGTCGTACAAGCAGAGATACAGAACGTCTTCGAACCCGCAACGGACGTGGCGACTGCGATCTTTGCCTATAATGGTGGGGACGATACCGCCTTCGATGTCCTCTATTCACATTACGACTTCAATTTTGACTCCACTTCGGTCAACGGCGACGGGATCCAGTTCGAAGCTGGTGTCAACAACGACACGATAACCGTTGGCGACGGCGGCAGCGATTTGACCGGCGGTTCCGGTGATGACGACTTCAACGGTGGAGCAGGCTTCGACCGCGTCGATTATTCCAATGAAGGCGGGCCTTCTGGCATCAACGTAAATCTTGGGACTGGCACTGGTACCGATACGTTCGGCGATACCGACACTTTCTCGGGTATCGAGAGAGTGACGGGCACCAACGAAAACGACACGATCATAGGCGATGCCGACGATAACCAGTTAGGCGGACTGGATGGCATCGACAATCTTCAGGGCGGCGGCGGTCGCGACATCATAAATGCCGGCGACGGCGACGACATCATCGACTCTTCAGGTGGCGACTCTGCATCGCAGGGCGATGGCGATATTATTCTGCCCGGTCTCGGCAGCGACACGATTACCGGCCATGCGGCTGCCTTTGCCGACCGCTACGGCGGCGGTCTCGACATCCTCTACGAGGACTTGTCCGGCATTGGCGGTATCACACTGACGGTGACAGACAATGCGGGCAGCGGCACGGTCGTTGGTACGGGCGTCAATGCCACGTTTACATTTGCGGACCATTTCGAAGGCACGCAGGATTCCGACACGCTGATCGGTTCCGACTTCGGATCCGGTCCTGACAATTCTTCGGAAAGCTGGGTCGGCGAGGCAGGCAACGATTACATCGACGGCAATGGCGGCTGGGACACGGTTTCCTACAACCTGGAAAACGGCGGCGGCGCAGTATTCGTGAACCTTGGGGCAGGGACCGCCACCGATACGTTTGGCGACACGGATACGCTCTTAGATATCGAGGCAGCGCAGGGTACGGATCTGGCGGATACGCTGATCGGGACCAGCGGCAACAACTACCTCGAAGGACGTGGTGGGCGTGACAACATTAATGCCGGCGACGGCGACGACACCATCAACTCATCAGGTGGTGATTCCGCTTCGCAGGGCGATGGCGACATCATTCTGGCTGGTCTCGGTAGCGATACGATTATTGGCCACGCGGCCGCCTTTGCCGACCGTTATGGCGGCGGTCTCGACATTATCTACGAAAACCTGTCCGGCATTGGCGGCATTACACTGACAGTCACCGACAGTGCCGGAAGTGGCACGGTCGTCGGTACGGGTGTCAATTCTACATTCACCTTTGCGGACCATTTCGAAGGCACGCAGGATGCTGACACGCTGATCGGTTCCGACTTCGGGTCCGGTCCTGACAATTCTTCGGAAAGCTGGGTCGGCGAGGCTGGCAACGACTCCATCGACGGCAAGGGCGGGTGGGATACCGTAAATTATAACCTGGAAAGCGGCGGGGCAGGGGTCACTGTCAATCTGGGAACGGGAACTGCCACGGATACTTATGGCGACACGGACACGCTTGAAGACATCGAAGGCGTGCTGGGAACGGACCAGGCCGATACTCTGATCGGGTCGGGCGGCAACAACTATCTCGAGGGACGCGGCGGAAACGACCTTATCGAGGGCGGCGCCGGAGATGACACGCTGGTTGGCGGCGCGGATGCAGACACCTTCGTGTTTGCGCCGGGAGACGGGACCGATACGATTTCCGACTTCAATTCCGGTGAAGGCGATACTATCGACATTTCGAGCTATGCCGGCATCTCTGATGTCAGCCAGTTCGCCGTGTTTGACTACAACACAACCAATCCGGGCAGCACAACAATCAGCGTCAACGGTACCGACGTCATTATTGTCGAGGGTGTCGATCTGACCGGATTGGGAAATGCGGCATTTTCCTTCACGGGTTTCATCAACAATTGGGCCAATGTCGCCGATCTGAGCGATGCGCCGGTTTTCACCGATGGTACAACGATCCGCTGGGTCAACAGCGATGGTACGATCACCGAGCTTTTCGGGTCCAGCTTTACGTTCAACGGTCCCGGGGGCAGCCCTGACGGTGGTGACGCTGACGGTATTCGACGCTTTGCCGCGGACGGTACGACGCTGCTCGAATCAAAGACGGTTTCCAGCTCCGTTCTTGTGACCGACCTCGTTGGTGCTGTTTCGCAGGCCAGCGATCTGCGGGATCTGGTTGTTGCAAACCTTGCATCGGATGCCGGCTCCTATCAGATCACCGCGCTGTCGGCAACGAACATTGAGGTCACCTATGCAAACGGGCAGAAGGTAAGTGTAGACGGAGCCAGCCTGTCGCTGCAGTCGGCTGATGTGGCCGGATTTGGCACGGTCAGTGATGTGACCATCACGGGTCCCGATGGAACGACAGTTCTTGACTCCGCGAACGGCTTGACGACCAATCTGAGCGTCCTACTCGGCCTTTTCCTATCGGGGAACCTGGAAGAAGCTACACTTTATCAATCCGATGGCAGCGTCGCTTCGACCGGCTTGCTGGATGGGGTTGGTTTCGGCGGTGCCGAGTTCATCCTGTTTGAAGGACAGGTCAGCTATCAGCGCAGCGCCGCCTTCACCGAGGGCAATTCGAGCGTCATCGGCATTGGTGGCGCCAACAGCTATACCGATCTGAGTTCGGCTTCGAACTCCGTCTTCCTCAATTATTTGTTCTCCGATACGGCGATTACCGCCGACCTCGGTTCGGGTACGGTCACGCGTGGCGGCGGATCCATTGTCGACTCCGTGAGCGGTATCAACGATATTGCCGGTTCGGCTTTGGGCGACAGCATCACCGGCAGCGCGCAGGACGACTTTCTCGAAGGCGGAAAGGGTGACGACACGATCACCACCGGCGCCGGAAATGACACGGTCTTTTATTATCAGAGCGACGGTTTCGACACGATTACCGATTTTACGCCAGGGCAAGGATCCGACGATGTCATCGTCATCGACCATGTGTCGGGCGTGACGCCTGGATCGCTGGCTTCCTTTGCCTCCGAAGCGGGCGGAAACACGACATTCAATTTCGGCGACCTCGACGGCGACAGCTTCGATGACGGTTTCGTCCTCATGGGCGTGACATTGGCGCAACTGCACGAAGATGACTTCGAAGTCTATTTTTCGGGCACCAACCAAATCAACGGCACGACAGGCAACGATAATCTGGCAGGAACGCCGGGAGATGATCTGATCCTGCCGGACACGAACACAGGGCTGGATTCGATTGAAGCGTCTGAAGGTGATGACGAGATCGACTTCACCGGTTCGTCAGGCAATGCCTTTTATGATCTGCTGTATAGTAATCTCGGCGTTGCCCTTAACGTCAATATCGGGGCGACTTCGGGAACTGTTGGCAAAGACGGGATTGGCAACGACACACTTTCCAATATCGACCAGATTGGCGACGGCATCTACTTCGGGGCAGGCGCCCAGAATGACAGTTTCACCATAGCCGGCCCGTCAGGCCTGTACTTTATAGCCAATCCGGGAACGGGCACCGATACGATCGATATCAGCGCGGGCAGTGGGCCTGTCCGCGTCGCGCTGCTCAACTATGACGGTGTCGATGTTGATGCCACGACAGGAAGTGCGGCGGAGCGCAATGGTGGTTCGACACTTTCCATCACGGGCACAGGGTTTGTCCGCGACTGGCAATTGACCAACAAGGATGATTCCATTCTTGGAACCGCTGAAGACGAGCGCTTCATAACTGGCGAAGGCAATGATCAGGTCGATGGCGGCGGTGGCCATGACATTTTGCGCTATGACCGCGGCGGCGTGACTGGAGTTTCCGCGTTTTTCAATGGCGTTGGTTCTGCCAACATCAACGGCGTTTGGAACGGACAGAATTTCCTCGATATGGTGACCAATATCGAGGAAGTTCGTGGTTCTGACACTGACACCGACATCCTTTTTGGTGCCGAGGGCGACGAAACCCTGAGAGGCCGGGGTGGTGATGACGTACTTGGCGGCGGAGCTGGCGTTGACCTCCTCGAAGGCGGTGCCGGGGCGGACCGGTTTGTATTCAAGCCGGGCGACGGTACCGATACGATTATAAATGGAGATTTCGAGTGGAGCGGTTCCGGCGACCGCATTGATCTGCGGGCTTTCGGAATTGGGACGACGGCCGGGCTGGTAACCCTCAGCGGGGGTGTTGACACGGTCATCGATCTTGGAAATGGCGATATCCTCACTGTTGAGGGTGTTGATCTCACCGGTGATGGCGACGCGCCGTTCCTGCTTGCCAGCAGCATGAATGTTGTTCCCGGCGGTACAGCCGGCGATGATATCCTGTCCAGTACAGCGGCCGACGATCTGATCCAGCCGCTTGGTGGATTCGATCAGATAACCGGCGGCGACGGGAATGACGTGGTTGACGTCACCGGCTCGGACTTCGTGGACCTCATCTACAACAACCTGAGCGGTGCAGCGGTCAATGCAATAATTGGTCCGTCCAACGCCACTTTGGCCAAGAACGGTATCGGTTTCGATTGGATCGCCAATATCGACCAGATGAGTGCCGGCTTCCATCTCATGACGGATACGGGCAATGACAGCTTTGTCGTTGACACAAGTGGCGTCGCGGGGGGCAACGGATACATCCTCATCAACCCCGGGACAGGCAATGACTATGTCAGCGTCTCCGGTGCCAGCGGCATACTGGCATTGAATTTCCTGGACTATGACGGTGTCTCTATTGACGCGACATCCGGTGTCGCGACCGAATTGAATGGCGGTACAGCAACGCTGAATGTCGATGGTTTCGTCGGAGAATGGCGCGGTTCCAACAAAGACGACGTTATTGTGGGTACTGCCAACGACGACCGGTTCATGACCAACAAGGGTAATGATGTGGTCGATGGTGGCGATGGCTTTGACACGGCGCGCTACAACCACGGCAACGCTTCGGCGATCAGCGCGCTCTATGTCGATACCAACGGCGCCCATGTCACCGGAGCATGGGGCGGTGAAGCCTTCATAGATCGGCTGACAAACATCGAAATGCTTGTCGGTTCCAACAATGGCGGCGATATCCTGATCGGTAATGACGGCGATGAAGTCTTCAAAGGCGGTGACGGAGACGACATCCTTGGCGCAGGTGAGGGTACCAATGAGCTTTGGGGCGAAGCCGATGCCGACCGGTTTGTCTTTGTCCAGTACAATTCGAGCACCATCAAGGATTTCAATCTCGCCGAGGGCGACAGGATCGATTTGCGCGCCTATGTCCAGGCCGGCGTCACCAACCTGAGCGGGATCACCGTAAATTGGGACGGTACCGACACGACAATATCCATCACGAATGCTATGGCGGGGACCGACACGATTGTCGTCGAAGGGGTCGACCTGAGTACTCAGGGAACAACGCCGTTCCTATTTTTCGACAACTTCAACCAGGTTCCCGGCGGTGCGGGTGATGAATATCTCACAGGCACGAACAGTGACGATTTCATTACGACGGGTGGCGGCTACGACTCCATTGAAGCGGGCAACGGAAACGACGCAGTCGATGTGACAGGGTCCGACTTTATCGACCTGATCTACAACAATCTCGGCGGCGCCGCGCTGAATGTCGATATTACCCAGGACGTTGCGACAATCATCAAGGACGGCATCGGCTTCGACTGGGTGATCAATATCGACCAGCTTACAACGGAAGAAGGGCTGCATCTGATCGCTGGCAGCGGCAACGATGCCTTCAGCGTCGACAAGAGCGGATTGGCCGGCGGAACCGGTTTCGTGCTTCTCAATCCCGGCACCGGTAATGATTTCGTCAACGTCTATTCGAGTCTCGGCGGCGGCAAGTTCGGTCTGAATTTCAATGACTATAGCGGTGTCGACATCGACGCGACGACCGGCATTGCGACTGAGCGCAATGGCGGTACGTCTTCCGTCGAGGTCATTGGCATCGTCGATGAATGGCGCGGCTCGAGCCAGGACGACACCTTCCTCGGTTCCGACGAAAATGAACGCTTTGTCACCGGTCAAGGTGATGACCAGGTCGATGGTGGCAATGGCTATGACGTCGTTCGATACGACCGACCCGGCGTCACGGATCTGACTGTCAGCTTCACGGGCATCGGCAGCGCAATTGTGACCGGCGTCTGGAATGGTCAGACCTTCACGGACACCTTGACCAATATCGAAGAGGTCCGCGGCGGCCGCTTCGGCGTTTCGGTTCTCTTCGGAGATGTCGGTGGCGAGGTGCTGGTCGGCGGCCGTGGTTCCAACTATTTCGAAGGTGGTGCTGGTAACGACCTTCTAGAGCAGAATCCGTTCATGCTGCATCGTATCCGGCGGCGGCGAAGTAGTTCGCGCATTCCTGCGTCGTGAATGTCGGGATCAGGCTCCCGATCCTGTCCCACAGGTCATCTATGGTCCGCTCGGCCGCCTTCCTGAGCATGGCCTTCAGCTTGGAGAAGGCATTCTCGATAGGGTTGAAGTCTGGGCTGTAGGGCGGAAGAAACAGCAGGGAGGCTCCGGCCGCCTCGATCATCTGGCGGGTCCGAGGTCCCTTGTGGCTGGAGAGGTTGTCCATGATCACGATGTCGCCATGCCGCAGTTCCGGCACGAGCACTTGCTCTACATAGGCCTCGAAAGCGATCCGGTTGATCGGCCTGTTCAAGACGAAGGGCGCGATCATGCCCCGCAGCGTCAGTGCGCCGACAAAGGTCGTAGTCTTCCAATGGCCATGAGGCACGCCCACCCGCAACCGTTCACCGCGCGGAGCCCGGCCATGGGTGCGCGCCATGTTCGTCTTGGCCCAGGTTTCATCGATGAAGACCAACCTTGCCGGATCGAGGTCGATCTGGTCGTTGAACCACGTCCTTCGTCGCTTCAGGATGTCCGGACGGTCCTGCTCACTGGCGTGCGCGGTCTTTTTTTGCGCGTGATCCGGTGACGCTTGAAAAAGCGTTGGATCGTGCCGAAGCCGAAAACGTGGCCGCGTGCGGCAAGCGCTTGGCGCATCTCCTGGATGGTAATGTCGGGCGTCTCCTTGAGCAGCGACAAGATCAATCCCTTGCAGGCGTCGATGCGCCCGGACCGTCGATCGCCGCCCAGCGCCTTGGGACGAGGATCGCCTTGTTCGCGTTCACGCGTCCGCCAGCGGCTGACACTGGCCGCGCTGACGCCAAAGCGCTCACCCGCCTGACGATGGCTGAGACCGCCGGCGACAGCGGCGAGAACACGTGTGCGAAGATCGAGCGACAGAGCCTTGGACATGTCCGCCGGCCTCCTTGCTCCGGCAGACATCATGAATCATCAAACCGCTGATTTGGGAATCCCTGCCGATTCAATCAGATCGGGTGCCGCTCTAGTCGCAAATGGTGACGCCAACCTATTCTCCTTCGAGCCGGGAAGCGGCAATGACGAGATCAGGGATTTCGTCGTTGGCCGTGACTTCATAGACCTGTCGGCCTATGGCTTAACGACGGCTACCGTTGATCCCAGTGGCTTCGATGGATTTTCTTATGACGGGACCAATGACGAAACCACAATCGATCTGAATGGCGTCGACACGATTGTTGTGAAGGGTGTGGACTTAACCATCGAAGATCCCGCGGACGTCTTCATCATCGATTTGATCAATGGCACGTCAGGTGATGACAACGGCGCAAGCGCGCTGAACGGCACGGCGGCCAATGAGGTTATCGACGGCTTTGATGGCAGTGATGAAATCAATGGCGGTGACGGCAATGACATGTTGTTGAGTGGCGGAACAGATCTTGCCACCGGCTTCGACGATCTCTCCGGCGGGAATGGGAATGACATTCTCGTCGCAGAGGGTGGATCGGTCTATTTGAGGGGCGAAGCCGGCAACGATGTCCTCAAGGCTACCAACGAATTTGGCGATCCGAATTGGGATTACGTGTTCGGCGTCTACGACAATTCACCAGGAGCTATTGTCGCCAATCTGACCTCAGGTACGCCGAGTTCCGGAACGCCGTCGACAATGCCGGGCTCGATGCAAATTGATGATGGCTGGGGTACGACTGACACGGTCTCCGGCCTCAATGTGATCGTCGGCAGCGCGTTCAACGACTTCATCTACGTCGATGGTGACTACCGAAATAGCCAAGGAGCTAATCGGATCGAGGTCCGTCCTGGCGATGGCGATGATTTTATGGATTTCACGAACATGACTGGTTCGGCTCGCGTCAGCTATGCCGATGCCGGGGAAGGCGTCAACGCGGACCTCGATACCGGTATTGCAACCGAAAATGTTGCAGGTGTTCAAGACCTGATCGGAACCGACACGTTTGTTGGCGCGAACGAGCTGCGTGGTTCGGACTATGCCGACATCCTCTACGGCAATTCCGGCGAAAACCGCCTGCGCGGTCAGGGTGGAGATGATACCATTGTCGGTGAAGGTGGTAATGACCGTCTGGAAGGCGGAGCTGGTGCCGATACCTTCGTCTTCCTCTTCAGTGATGGCAGCGACGAAATCGATGATTTCGATTTCCTCAGTGACGGTGATCAGCTCGACGTATCCGCTATTGCCGTCGACTCCAGCGGTTTCGGATTCACATATGACGCCGGCAGCGGTGACACGACCATCGCATTCAACAACGGCACCGGTGACGAATTGGTGCTGCATAACTTTGATTATCAAACGCTCGGCAATGTTGATGACATATTCATTTTCTAGCGACATTCCCTGAGAATGAACGGGGCGGATGCGCAGGGCGCAGATCCACAACACTAGATGAAATAAAATTGCGGTATTGAGTGCGATATTGGTGATGCGCCAGATGAAACCGACGTCGAGGTTTTGGGAGAAAGTGTTCACCTTCTCGCCGTCTATCATGTCCGCGACGAGGCGCTCCTCGTCTGCTGTCCCGCGCGGTGGGCGCGGCTGCGTCGAACGATGCTGGGCCCAGAAAGCGACAGACGCGAAGCTCCACATTCGTCTGCACGCGCACGTGATTGATGCACGCATGGCGACGAGAGGGGCTCAGAAGTTTCCCTTTGCAGCCTCGGTGAGGATAAGCTTGTCCAGCGTCAGATCAGAGATGGTGACCTGCTCCCCTTTTCGTTCCCGATAATTATGTTGCCGGCCGGTTTCTGTCTCGCTCCATGTCGTCCTTGTGTGACAGAACAACAGAGCTCAGATAGCCGAGAGTTATCGCAAGTGCCATCGTCCTGAGCGGATAATCTAGAATGGAGTGGATACAAAGCGCCACGACGGACAGGAATGCGGCCTCGGACAGGCCGGATCGAAATGCACCGCGCAGCAAGAGAGCAAAATAGCCCAGCAACAAGGTGGTTCCCGTCAGACCGAGTTCGAGCATGATTTCGAGGAAGTCGTTGTGGGCATGATTGACGTATGCGGCCATCACCTGCTCGA
The DNA here is from genome assembly GCF_965227485.1 of Oricola indica. Lineage (NCBI taxonomy): Bacteria > Pseudomonadati > Pseudomonadota > Alphaproteobacteria > Hyphomicrobiales > Ahrensiaceae > Oricola > Oricola indica. The sequence continues at coordinate 3,781,660 of NZ_OZ245747.1, read as the reverse complement.
CCTCCTCATAGGCTGGGTAGACAAGCGTGAAAGTCCCCAGTCCAGATCCCAAGAGCCAGTGATCGCCGATGGCCTCCCAGGTTGTCTCAAAAATGACCCACCGCTGATCACCCTCAAGCGAGCTTCCGGAACCGAAAGCCCACAAGGCTGTAAGCAGTCCAAACACGCCAACGAAAAGCGCGCCGATCCTCGCGACAAGCTTGTTCCCGACAGGCGCAAACCAGATCAGCGACAACACTGCGCTTGCTGACGAGATACCCATTCCGGCGCGAGAGCCGACGGCAAATAGGATGCCGACCATGACGAGACTGAGCGCGACGAAGCCCAGCATGCTCTCCGCGCGCACGATCATCGTGTAGGCGAGGAGCGGGATCGTTGCAAAGAATAGGCTTGAAAAGTGGTTCTCATTCGCAAAGAGGCCTGTGGTCACGTCAAAAGGGAGGATCCCCGACAGGGTGACCGAACGGCTGAAGGAGAGTTGCACGACGGCAACGACCGCCTGGAGAAAGAGCCCGACATAGAAATATGGTAATAGCCGCGCCCGCTCTCGCTCACTCATCAGCGAGACATAGAGAAAAAAACCTAGCGCCGCGGTTGTAAAAAGCCCCGCGTCAAGACTCTTTTGCGGCGCCGGTGACCAGAAGCCCAGCCCATTACCACCGGTCAGGGGAATGGTTCGCGTTATCGGAACAAACTGGATAGCGATGGTCGCCAGAACGAGGATCGTCAGTATCCGCGCTGCGGTGCCAAGTTGGTTGGACCAGAGTCCTGCGATACCGAAAAACAGAGCCGGGACCAGGATGAGTTCGAGCAGATGGTCGGTCCATATTCCTTGGCCAGCGCCACCGCCAAGGATCAGGGCAATGACGATCACAGCACCGGCATAGCGCGGAGACGCAGCGGATCCGGGTGTCATACGCCACGCCTTTGCACAATAGAAACCGACCGGAGCACAAGCGTTCCGCGATAGCGGTTGCGCCAGCTCATCGGCATTTTCTCGTTGAAGAGATGAAGCTCCAGTAATGCGCAGCCGGTGGCCGGCACCGTGAAGCCATGGCGTTCTTTATGTTTGCTTGTTGCGTCCTGAAAAGGCGTACTCAGGACCATCTGCCCTGACGGGATGCATCGAACTGCAAACCGGATTGGTTTCGGGGTCACGAGGTCCCGGCTTTCATATGAAATGGCTACCTCGTAGCGACCGGGAACTAGGCGTACCAACTGGCTGACATTGCGAAACCGGATCGGATTGTCGAGAAACCGCATCGAAAGGGCTGCGTCCCCGTCTTGCGTGACCCGGTCGAAGCTGACACCGGCCTGGTCGCGGATGCGCCAGTCGAAGGCGTTGCCTGAAAAAGGCATTTCAAAGGTGTCATTGTAGACGAACGCTGACTTTGTGCTTTCCGGGCGCGTCAGTTGAAACAGGAGATAAGCCTCGGTGTATCGTTTTTCGCGCAGGAAAGCATTGGTCACTAGGTTGATGACGCTGTCGACGTCTTCGACGCCGCGATCATGCCAGTCGACAGCCATGCGATAGGCAAAGGGCAACATCTCCTTGGTTCTTGCGAGGCTGCGTATTAGGCGAACGCGCAACGGTGGATAATCGGCGAAACGCTGCGTGATCCGGCCATTGGCGTCGGGATCAGACAAAAGAATCGGCAGGGCGGGTTCGAAACTGCTCCATCGATCCGGCCATCGCCGTCCCAGGATTTCCAGCGTTTCCGCGGCCTCGAGATAACGCTGGGACTGTATGTCGAAGACCAGCTGGCGGCTCAGCGCCTGCAATTCGGTTGGCAGTAGGTCCAGTGCATGACGATAGAATTGCGATGCGGCTTCCCGGTCGTCGCTGCGTTCCGCGAGAACGCCCATCAAGCTATAGAATCGCGCATCGATCGGCGAGAGGAACATACCTTTCTCGACAATCTTGCCGGTTCTCGCGTCGTCGGTCTTCGCGAGCGAGACCGAGACCCTGTCATCGGAACGGAGCGGATTGATTTGAAGAGCGATTGCCGGGTTGAATTGCGAGATCAGCGAGCTCGTACCATTAATCAAAACGGCGCTTGAAACGATCAATGATATCAGACCCGCCGCGAGCCAGCTTGCCGGCGATATCGCCTTTGGATGCGCGTGTGCCATGATCTTCTATTTCAACCGAAGCATTGTCATAGCCGTAGTAGTTATACTGCGTGTAGCGATAGGCGTAATTGTAATCGAATTTATCGACCGCGAATTTCGACAATGCGGCGCCGACAACATTGCCTGATGCACTCCTAAGGCGTTCCAGCGCGTGCTTGGCCGATTTCCGCGTCACCTGTTTCGAGGAGACGACAAGCAGCGTCGCGTCCGCCAGGCGGCTCAGAACCGGCGCGTCCGCGAGACCTAGAACCGGCGGCGCGTCGATGATTACTATGTCATAGGATTTCGCCATCTGCGCGACCGCCATGGCCATCTTCTGAGACATCAGCAATTCGACTGGATTTGGCGGAATCGTGCCTGCGGCAAGAAGCGTGATATTTGGATGATGTGTTGGGTGGAGGATCGAACGCACGTCCCCTTTTCGCAGTACGTTCGACAGCACATTGCTAAGGCCGGCTGAATTGTCGGTCTTGAACAGCCGATGCATGCGCGGCTTGCGCATGTCGGCATCGACCACGAGGACCTTTTTTCCAAGCGCGGCAAAATCATGCGCAAGCTTGTAGGCGGTTGTCGACTTGCCTTCGCTTTGCTCCGGTGAAGTAACCAAGAGCGAATGCATAGTGTCGCCAACACCGGTAAACTGGATCGACGTTCGCAGGGATCGATAGGCTTCCGAAAGACCCGACTTACTGTCCGCCATTTCGGTTTCGAGCGCATCCTCCGACGTCCGCGGCAGAATACCGAGCACGGGTATTTTCAATTCGCTTTCCACCTGATCGGGCACGGTGAAGGTATTGCGCATCAGTTCGAGGAGATAGACGAGCGCTGCCGCAAGCGTAAGGAACAGTGCCAGCGATAGCGCCAGATTGCGCTTGAGGCTCGGCGAATAGGGGGTGGTCGGCCGCACCGCCAGATCTATGATCGAAGCGTTGGATGTTCTAAGCTCGGACCCGACCCCGACCTCATTGAGCTTCGAGATAAGCGAATCATATTGCGAGCGGTTGGATTCAACCTCGCGACGCAGAATCGTGTACTGGATGTTCTTGTCTTGGAATTCGGCTTGTTCGGCTTCCAGCTTCGCGATTTCGCCTTGCAGGCCACTGACCCTCTCTTCCGCTTGGGCAAACCGAATTCGCGCGGCATTCGCAATTGCGGCCACCTCTGCATCGATCTGTTTTTGCAGTTCGGAGATTTGCGACTGCAAACGCCGCATTTCCGGGAAGCCCGGCTTTAGCGTCGTTAGCTTTTCCTGATAGGTGGCCTTAAGCTCGGCTAGTCTCTGCTTGGTGTTCTGGATTGACTCGCTCTTAAACACTTCTGGCAACGTCGCAGCATCGCCATCCTCGACCTGTTGCACGTAGGCTTGTGCCGCAAGGCGGTCTTGAAGTGCGTCTCCCAGCGACTCGTTGAGTTTGGATATATTCTCAGAGATCAACGAAGCGTCATCTCCAGTCAGTGTAATCCCTGCTTGCTTGGCGTACTCGACTAAAGCTTCTTCTGATCTCTGCAGCTTCGCTTTTGTCTCGCGGACCTGTTCCTCAATGAACTGCCGTGTGAGGTCGGAGGTTTCGCTAGTTTTGTCGACATTCTGGTCAATGAAGCTGCGCACGACCTGGCGCGACACCTCCGCCGCATATTTCGGATCGGCGTGACTATAGGCCACGGACAGGATCGAGGTGTTGCGGACCAGATCCACGGAAAGGTTGTCCTGGATCTTCCTAACCGCCATCGCTTCCCGCTCTTCGGCGTCGAGGTCTTCGAGATCTGCGGTTGATGTATAATTAAAAACTCGATTGAACAGGTTCATCACCGAGAAACTCGGTGTGGGGGCGAGGAACTTCTCGTCCTCAGTCAGTCCCAGTGCAAAAACAACGCGGCGCGCAAGATCGCGGCTCTGCATCTTCTCACGCGCAGTCTCAAAGGCGCGCAGGTCGGCCGATTGCGATACGAGTTCCAAATCCTGGATGACCTTGGCACTCGGCGTAATCACTTCGACATCGGTCGTTGCGCGGTAAAGCGGCGTCTGGAGCAAGGTTACGAAGACACCGATCACTAATCCGGCCAAAAGAAGCGCGGCAAACAGCCAACGGTAGTGAATGACATACCAAATCAGCTTGAGCGGATCGAGGCTGTCCTCATCTTCCTCGGGTAGACGGCCGTAACCGAAGGCTGGCTCCTGATAGTGAACCATACCACGTTCAGCCATGGCCGGCAGCTCATAGGATCGCCTGTCTGGTTCGAATTTGTTCACGGTGGCCCCGGGTTTTCTATGTCGGACCAGTCACCGTGGTCCCAGAATCAATTTTACAACGGAAGTACGGCCAGAGAAGACGCACTGCTCGCGACGCCCAGCGCTTCACGCAAGTTTCTCATAGCAATTTTCGAGCCGGACGAAAATGACACAATCACGTCACCGCCGAAGATGCGAGGATCACGAGCCTTTCCGCCGCGGATATTCTTGACATTATAGTTGGCAACCAGCTTGCGTCCTCCAACATCGCGAAAGATGTAAGTCTTCTGATCGTCGGCGATCTCTGCAAAGCCGCCAGCCTGCGCAACAACTTCCAGCAGGGTCGAGGTACTTGAGACCGTGTAAACGCCTGGTTTCCGGACCGCGCCGTCAACCGTGATTTTCTGCCCAGCCGATTCTTCGACGAAAACCGAGACTTCGGGATTCTGCAGATATTTCGCGCCATAGGCGCGTTCGATTTCCGTTTCGAGTTCCGGGATCGTCTTGCCGCCGGCTTGAACCGTGCCGATCAGCGCCAGATTGATCCGTCCCTGCGGATCGATGCGAACCTCGCGGTCGAGCTCATCGACCTGGAAAACGTCGACCTTGATCAGATCGTTCTCGGCGAGCCTTTGTTCGAGGCCGTTATTGGTATTGGCGGGCGCGGGGAGGGCAGAGACGAGTTGCAGATCACCACCGGCTTCATTTTCGGCAAATGAGTTGGACGCGTCTTCCAGCGTTCCGGACGCACTGGTACAGCCCCACAGCAAAAACGCCATAAGGCCCACAAGCGCCAGTCTTTGCGATCCAGTGCTGATCATCCCACCTCGAACCGAATCCGTCGGTTGTTGCCCCCGAGGCATACCTCATGAAGCGATCATGTAAACTGTGAAATCTACCGATCTCAAGCCAATTCCAGTTAAATGCGGCAATGAGATGGCTACCGCTACCAAACATAACTTAACGTGGCGAAATATTGCGCGACTATTCAAACTGACCGAAAAGGATCGGTTACCGACCCGATCGGCATCAATGTGGATCACCGCCGTCCGACACGCTTGCCACATAGGCAGTTGACAGGCGTTTAATCGCCAATATATCGACGACCTTGTTTCGCCGCAGCGACGGCGATCTCCTTGGGGCGTAGCCAAGCGGTAAGGCAGCGGTTTTTGGTACCGCCATGCGCTGGTTCGAATCCAGCCGCCCCAGCCAATTCCCAATCACCTGATTAATTCGCGCGGGCCTTTCAGCTACATGACGACCTTTTTTGGACTCTAGCGCATTCGTTCCAAACAATCGTTCTCGCGAATTCCCCGTCATCCAAGGGCAATTCGCTCGTCATAGACGTAGGGCATGTTCGCCCGCATCACCGATTAAATCCCAGTCGTGGATACTTCCTCCTTTCTCCGCAGCTACGATTGCCTCGAATGTGGCTTTCGGCGCATAAGGCCGTAAGTGTCGATATGGGGTGAAGTCCTGTTTTGATGACGGTCATTCCAACTAATTGGAGCGGCACGATAATATCTCAAGTTTCGCCAATCCCTCCGGTCAACCAAACCGAGAAAGGGAATGGCAATGGATACGATCTATTTTCTTCAAATGGCCTATGAACTGGCGAGCAAACAGCACCGTGGATTCCTGTGTCTGTTAATCGGCATGGCGCTTCTTGAGGCGCAGGAACTGGAGGCTCGGAAAGCAACCGAACCGTATGCCGAGCTGTTTAACCAAGGTATATAAGGTCATGCTTTGACGCCGAGGTGTCTAAAGCAGAAATATCGGCGCGCGATTCTTGCGGTTGCGCGCCGGTTCAATCTGCACTATCGCGGCGTGCATAAGAAAAGGATTGGATTCGTAGTATGGATGCACTTGAAACGGGTGAACGCGAAGAAGACGGCCTGCGCTATGCGCGGATGACGGCCGAGGTTGTTTCCGCCTATGTGGAAAACAATCCGGTGCCTTCGTCGGAATTGCAGAAGCTCATCGCCGACATTCATGGCGCCCTGACGAGCCTGGACGGCGTAGCAGGCGCTCGCGAAGAGGAAAAGCCTGTTCCGGCGGTCAATCCGAAGCGCTCGGTGCAAAAGGACTATATCGTGTGCCTGGAGTGCGGCGCCCGATTCAAGTCTCTCCGCCGCCACCTCAGCGCTCATCACGGTCTTGAACCGGAGGAATACCGCGCCCGGTGGAACCTCTCAGCCGATTACCCGATGGTTGCGCCGAGTTACGCCGAACAGCGCTCCGCCTTGGCGAAAAGCATGGGGCTCGGGCGCAAGCCGGGAGAAAAGCCGAAAACCAAGCGGAAGAAGTAGGCCGGGATTGTCCGGCTGGATGTCGTTGCCGGTCTGATTGGATGCTTACGTGGACAAGATGAGCTCGGTCTGGCGGCCGCGCCTTTGCTGGGCTCTTCAGACAGACCTCCGCCACGGGCGTCCCATCTTCCGCCTGCTTGATGATGAACGCCTTCTGCGCGTCCGTGAACTTCGATGCTTTCATGCGCTTCCGCTCCTCTCCCAGCCAAAGGGGAAATGCGGAAAACTCTAGAGCAGAATCCGTTCATGCTGCATCGTATCCGGCGGCGGCGAAGTAGTTCGCGCATTCCTGCGTCGTGAATGTCGGGATCAGGCTCCCGATCCTGTCCCACAGGTCATCTATGGTCCGCTCGGCCGCCTTCCTGAGCATGGCCTTCAGCTTGGAGAAGGCATTCTCGATAGGGTTGAAGTCTGGGCTGTAGGGCGGAAGAAACAGCAGGGAGGCTCCGGCCGCCTCGATCATCTGGCGGGTCCGAGGTCCCTTGTGGCTGGAGAGGTTGTCCATGATCACGATGTCGCCATGCCGCAGTTCCGGCACGAGCACTTGCTCTACATAGGCCTCGAAAGCGATCCGGTTGATCGGCCTGTTCAAGACGAAGGGCGCGATCATGCCCCGCAGCGTCAGTGCGCCGACAAAGGTCGTAGTCTTCCAATGGCCATGAGGCACGCCCACCCGCAACCGTTCACCGCGCGGAGCCCGGCCATGGGTGCGCGCCATGTTCGTCTTGGCCCAGGTTTCATCGATGAAGACCAACCTTGCCGGATCGAGGTCGATCTGGTCGTTGAACCACGTCCTTCGTCGCTTCAGGATGTCCGGACGGTCCTGCTCACTGGCGTGCGCGGTCTTTTTTTGCGCGTGATCCGGTGACGCTTGAAAAAGCGTTGGATCGTGCCGAAGCCGAAAACGTGGCCGCGTGCGGCAAGCGCTTGGCGCATCTCCTGGATGGTAATGTCGGGCGTCTCCTTGAGCAGCGACAAGATCAATCCCTTGCAGGCGTCGATGCGCCCGGACCGTCGATCGCCGCCCAGCGCCTTGGGACGAGGATCGCCTTGTTCGCGTTCACGCGTCCGCCAGCGGCTGACACTGGCCGCGCTGACGCCAAAGCGCTCACCCGCCTGACGATGGCTGAGACCGCCGGCGACAGCGGCGAGAACACGTGTGCGAAGATCGAGCGACAGAGCCTTGGACATGTCCGCCGGCCTCCTTGCTCCGGCAGACATCATGAATCATCAAACCGCTGATTTGGGAATCCCTGCCGATTCAATCAGATCGGGTGCCGCTCTAGCCAAAAACGGGGACGTTTTCCGGGATCACAATAGAACCTGCAAGCGCGCTGTCGGCGCGCCTCGCTGCGCGCAGCTGACTTTATCCAAATTCGCGCGATCACGATCGCGTGTCGCGCCGATAGATGAAGTATAGGCCGCCCAGCCTCCAGACAGGCACCTCTCCGTCGCGTTCACGCGTACGCAGATAGCGATAGGATTTTATCTTCAGGCAGCCGCGCAACAAGGGAATCGTGACATGCATGAGCGATTTCCTTTCGGAACATCCCAACCCGCCGTGTAAATACAGGACATGTAAAATTGATTCAACATTAACGTGTGTCGAATGCAGTCGACGCCTCCTCAATATACGTGTACCGGCCTACAAATACACACTGTGACCCTTCGTAAGCGACGGTGCTGGGATAAGTAAACACGCTGTCCGTGGACATTACATTCCGAACAGTGTTCGCCAATGACCTGGTGCCGTCCTATGATCAGACATTACACAGTCCTTCGACATCTCCGTTCAGACAACCAGCGTGAAACTCACCGAGCACATCGCGAATCCCAGGAAGGCTCGCACAATGCGAGGATTAAGGAACGTGCGCAGCCCATTTCCTCGACGCTGTCGACGTGCCCGGCACGATAGAGCCACCGGGCAAACGGGGCGCCGAACCGAAATTCAATCCAAGACCTGGCTCCGTCCGGCAGATATCATAAGATCCAGGCGATCATCGCACCAATATTCCATCCGGTGAGAACCGCAATCAGAAGCTCCGCGCGGGTGACTGTGCGGGAATGGTTCGCCGGTTCGATCAGCCGATCGCCATCATCGGGCCTTTGTTCGTGGCGGTCTGCGAATACCTCCTCGACCGCGATCAGGATACGAATGCGGGGTGTCTCGCCCATCTCGTGACCGGGTCCTTTTTCAGATTCGCACCCTCTTTTTTCGGCTTCTCATCCAAAGGTCGTCGGCGATGGCACGCGGATCAAGCTTGTGGTTGCGCCACCATGCCTCCTCGTTTCCCGCGTGATGCAATTCGCGGTGATGTTTTGCGCACAAGGGAACGGTAAATTCATCAGAGACCTTGCGACCAAGCGCATGCGGCTGGGTAAAGGTGAGGTGATGGGCATGGGTGCGGTTGCGCCCGCAGATCGCACAGCCATGGGTAACGACAAAGCGCAGATGTTCGGGATCGCGAACGCGCTTCGGCTCGGAAAGGGTAAGTGTCGATTTATCGATTCGGCATTGCTGCGTATGGTTCGATGCTTCGTTTTCGGTTTGGCAACTGTCACCCTTGCCCGCCGGATCTTGGCCGGCATCGATCGCGGGCAGATCATCGGATTGGGGTGAAGAAACCGGATCCTTCCCCTTTGATGCCGCAGGGCCCGAACCATTGATCTGGTCGGTCTGTGGGCTGGCATCATGCGCAACGGCTTCGCAAGCGATCGTCGCGCGGTTTGTTCCCCGGTTCAATTCGTTGCCTGTCCCCGGATCACCTGTATCGCAGGAAGTTTCTGTGTGGACAGTTGCGTCCTGCGAGACCGGAGATGCGCCGATAGTGCTGCTATCTTGGGTGCGTCCGTTGAGCTGTTGCGGGGCGGCTGTCCGATGTGAGCCATTGGGATCATAGAGCGAGAGCCCGAATGCATTGCCGAAGGTCATCAGCGCCCGCTTGGTCGCATCGGTTTCCGCCGCCTTGAGGGCAAGTTCATGCGCCTTGCCCGGCGTGGACGTGCTCGCTTCGCCTGTCCCCGAGCCTTCCCGTGTGATGATCGTCCCGCCGTCGGTCCTGACCGTTACGCGAACTCTCGCCACATAGACAGCCTCGAAGCGAACGCCCAGATGTTTTGTATAGACACAAGTGCTCTCCACGGTCTCACGGTTCCAACCGTCAAAGCCGAAGATCCGATTGGCTTCGCCGATCACATGCCAGCCTTCTAGATAATGCAGCGTAATGCCGTCTTCGGTTCGGGCCCGGACATGGCGCGGTTTCAGCTTGGCGCGCAATTGGCGGATCTGTTTTGCATCAAAGCTCATCATATCCTCCCCGCCGTTACTTTGTACGCACCGACAGCGACCGACGGCTGTTCGACAGCGCGGCGCCATTGACAAAGGTGCCGGCTTTCAGCGTGTCCAGAAGCGCCCGTTTGTCGAGCTTGGGTGGCTGCGGCACGAAGAACCATTCGGGAATGAGGCTTTCATCGGTCACTACCACGCTTGGTGGGGCGGTGCGAAGCGACAAGGTAAAGTCCGGCTCCATGATCTTGTCGAGCCCGGCTTCCTCCATCGCCACCAGCGCCAGCGCGCGTTTCTTTTCCATCCGCCCGGACAGCCGATCGAGCCTTTCGCGGCTTTCCGCGATGCGGGTTTTCAGCGCCGCGACCAGATCGGCATCATCAATCGCCGAACGCACCAGCGCGGCGAGCGCTTCATGCAGGTTGGTCGCCCCTTCCAGCGTGTCGGCCAGCGTTTCATCGTCGATATCCGGTTCGGCTTCGAGAATGCGGCGCTTAAATTCCGTGAATCGATTTAGCTCTAAATTGACAGAGACGCTTTGCATGTGTTAACTCCTTTACTCGAACATGATACTAAAAGTATCGTTTTAAGCATCAGAAGTCAAGTTGCCTTCGATCATGATCACCACAGAACAAATAAAGGCGGCGCGTGCGCTGCTTCACTGGGACCAGTCGGAATTAGCCGAACGGGCAGGGGTCGGCGGTTCGACGATAAAACGCATCGAAGCGCGGCCGGGCCTGATTCAGGGCAACGTGCGGACAGCCTATCAAATAGAAGAATGCCTCAAAGCGGCCGGCATCGACTTTGTTGATCAAGACGATCGAACAGGCGTCACTTTGAAGCGACAGCATGAGTGAACTGGTCGGCGTAGGCGGATTTGAAGATCGCGTTCAACTTGCGTCCGTAGAGCGATCCTCGCGTTTCGAAGGCATGCGTCGTGTCGGGGTTCTCTATGCCAAAATAGGGCTTGCCTTCGACCAACAGCCGTTGGTGTTCGATAGCGCTTATCTGGATCTCTTCATCCGTGACCGACTGCTCGGGGACCAGCACTGGTTCGGGCGGCGCAATCCCGAAAACGTCGCGCAGAACATATTCCTTCGATAGGATCTTCAACAGACCGAACGGCGGCAACGGCGCCGGCGCGGTCCATCCTTCAGGACGCGACGTCCACAGGAACTCGTGGAAATGTTCCTTATCGGCATAGGTCCGCGGCATATAGGCGGCCTGGAGCTGTTGCAGGCAGAAGTCGACGCCGTTCATGCGGTCGAGCATACGCAGCAATGCGTTAATATCGGTGCGTTCGGCATGCAGCAAGTCACCTCGGTTGCGGGTAAAGACCTGGCCGTTGTCGAGCCGCCAAGTCTCGGGTGCCACCGCGATAGCCGGCAAGACAAGCTGTTCGAATGACGGATCGTTGCGCTTAACAAAACCCGACAAATCCTCACCATGGACGCGCTGCATAACCAGCAGAATCGCCTCGATCTTCCCATCGTTTGATCGCGTGAGTACTTCCTTTCTGTACCAGTCATTGACCTTTTGACGCTTTGCGGGATCGCTGGCCTGCGAGGGCGAGATCGGATCGTCAATGATAACCAGATCGGCGCCGCGTCCGCTGAGGGCTTTGCCGACGGTCACGATCCGGATGAAGCCCCCATGGCCGAAGCTGACCGATCGCTTCGTCCATGTCATGCGCATATGCGGAAACAGCGACCGATAGCGCTTGCCACCCATGAGTGTCGCAAGCTTCTCCGCAAACTCTTGTGCCAGCCCGTCGCTGCCCACGATCAGCATGATTTGCTTGGTCGGGTCATTGCCGGCGAGAAACGCAGGCAGCGCTAGCGAGCAGACAAGCGATTTCAGATTGCGTGGCGGCATGTTTACGACCATGCGCAAGGGCTCGCCGGCAATTATGCGCTTCAATCGATCGATGACAACGTCGATATGCCAATTGGGAAGAAATTTATCCTTCGGCCGTAATTCGCCCAGGGCAAAACGCACAAATGGCGCGAACTGTGTGCGATAAAGCGCTTCAACAGGATGTGTCGTCATCTTTACCGGTTCTGCTTCAAGAACTCGTCGAGCAACGCCTGGTCGTTATCGTTGGCGATAAACGGTTCCGGCACGGAGTCGACATCGAGGAGGCGCATCATCATTTCGCGTGCCTTCGCATTGCCTTTGATTCCGTCATTGACCAGCGACGTGATCAGCGCTTCCTTCTTGGTGATGCGCACATCCTCGCCACCGTCGCGGATGGTGATGACCTTCTCGAGCTCGAGCTTCAACAATCCGTTCGCGTCGCGCGGTTTCTTCTTTCGTCCGCGCGGATTGCCCGACTGACCCTTTTTCCAGCGTGTCGTCTTGGGCGGCTTCTTGTAACCGATGTCTTCATTGTTCTCGTGATTTTTAGCCATCTGTAGGCTCCTTCTGGATTAAAGATGTTGTTAGGCGTATGGGGTCGATCCCGGTTTCGTCGCGGAACCGCCGCAGGGTCACGTCGACATATTTCGGTTCAATCTCGATCAGGGCGGCCTTGCGCCCGACTTTCTGGGCAGCGATCAGCGTCGTTCCCGCACCGCCAAACGGATCGAGTATCAGGTCGCCCGGATTCGACGCATCGCGTATGGCGTCTGCGACCATCCGGACAGGCTTGATGGTCGGGTGATCGGCAAGGTCGCGTTTGCGGGTTTTGGAAAATCCTGTCGCGCCCGGATAATGCCAGACATTGCTTCGGTTGCGGCCCAGGCGCCCGAGCTGGATATTGTTGACATGGCGGCCGGCGCCGTTCTTGAAGATCGCAATCATCTCGTGCTGCGACCGGTAGAAGCGTCCCATGCCGCCATTCGCCTTGGCCCAGACAACGAGATTGAACAGTGTGCCGAGATTGTCCTCGCCGGCTTCGATCAACGCCCGGACCATGCGCCAATCGCAACACAGATAATGCAGCGAGCCGTCTCGGGAATGAGACCGGCACAACGTGGTTGCTGACGCCAGAAAGCGGGCGAACTCTTCGCGCGACATCTCTCCCGACGCCATGCGGAATTCGCCATGGGTGACCTTGCCTTTGCCGCTGACATGGCCCCGGACCGGTACATTGTAGGGGAAATCGGAAAACACCATATCCGCCTTGCGCCCCTCAAGAAGAGGCTCATAAGAGGCCTGATCAAGCGCGTCACCGCAAAAGAGCAAGTGGTCGCCAAGACGATAGAGATCGCCGGGCCGGCTCGTCGGTTCGTCCGGCGCAGGCGGCAACGGCGGATCATCCGGTTCGCCGAAATCCGGCGTCAGGATCTTCTCCAACTCGATGCCTTCAAAACCGGTTAGCGACAGATCGATATCTTCCAGCGCAAGTGACGCCAATTCGTCGGCGAGAATTTCAGGCGACCAGGACGATTCAAGCGCGATCTTGTTGTCGGCGATGCGCAGCGCCTTCTTTTGCGCTTCCGTCAGGCCGCGCAAGATGATGACGGGCAGTTCCGGCAACCCAAGCTCGGTCGCCGCCGTCAAGCGCCCGTGACCGGCGATGATGACCTTCTCCTCATCGACGAGGATCGGATTCGTGAACCCGTGTTCGCGGATGCTGGCTTTCAGCATTTCAAGATCGCGGCGCCGGTGCTGGCGCGGATTCTTCTCGTAGCGCCGGATCGATCCGATCGGAAAAATTTCGACCGCCAGGTGTCGCTTAGGGGTAAGGGCAGACTGTTTCATGGGGTGTTTGATAAAGTATAAATACAGGAAGCGCAATACAAAGGATAAAAAAATTGCAAATAGAGGATTACGATAAATAAAAAAAATTGGATATCGACGAATTGATGAAATAAGTGTGACGTAAGTGACGATTTAAAGTGCGGCATTACTTAAATAGTAACGATGACGGAAGTGTCGACAGAGCTTGTCGCTACATCGACGAAAGAACGCGGCGACAAAAGTGTCGTCGAAACGTCGCCGCAAACGTCGACTTAAAACCTGTTGGAAGGCGTCGCTGATGCGACGTCGCAATACCGGCGCCGTCAGGATTGTCGTTGGAGCCATCGTCGCAATCGCGGATGTGCCGATGGTCGATTGACCAGACGGAGCCGTCCGCCAATCACAGCCGGCCGCACGCGCCCTTGCTATGACCTGGACCACACGCCGATCGCCAAACGATCAGCCGCCGTTTTCAGGTGAGATCAAGGCGTTCGAAAATCGCTTCGAAGACGCTTTCGCGTTCAGCGTCGGTTCGCAGGCGGCTGTACCATCCGGCGTGTCGACAACCCTGCGCTGGCGCGCTTGCAACGCAGACCGTGATCCGCGCCCACCCCATCGCAAGACCGTCACCGCGTCGAAAAGCGCCCGCTCTGCGCATGCGAATAGGCCGCCATCAAGCGTTTATCCGATCAGGGATCTAATTTCGCTGCAAATCCCGTAAGCGTCCGGGCGTTGCACGTTGTCAGCGATTGTCCGGTATCCGCGCGGCGACCCTGTTCTTTTCGGCCCTTAATGATCGCGTCCACGGCAGGTGTAGCCCCCGCCCCTGAATGGTAGCGTAGTTACGCTTTTTCCCGCGCGCGGTAAATCAGGCGGCTGTGAGAGTCGGAATATCCGTCACGTCCACTTCCCGCTCAGCATGCCAAGTGTCATAAGCGGCCTGCATGCGCAGCCATACGCCAGCGCCGTCGCCGAAGAGCTTTCCCAGCCTGACGGCAACAGCCGGCCGGACAGGGGCGTCCTCATTCAGGATATCGTACAGAGTCTGACGGGAGATGCCGAGCAGACGCGCGATTTCGGCCTTCGACTTGCCCGTAGCCGGAATTACTTCCTCGGCGAGAAGTTCGCCAGGATGCGTAGGGCAACGGTCGCGATTGCGGACCGCAGGGATATCATTACGTGCCATTCTGACCCTCCATGGTATTGATGACGTAGCATTAGCATTAGTGGTATTGCTCCCAGTCGACCGCATAGGCGTCGCCATCTTCGAAGGCGAAGGTGATGCACCATGGGCCATTGACATGGACTGTGTACCGGGTTGGCTTGAAGCCTTGAAGCGAATAAAAATCGAATCCTGGGAGATTCATCTCTTCCGGCTTTTCCGCCACTTCCAATCGATCGAGACGCCTCAGAATTCGCGCATGCATCTTCTTGTCGATTTTCGACCGCTTACCTTCCCACAGGGCCGCAAGTTCCTTGTTTCTGAAGGTCTTAATCATGCGCCGAAATGTAAGGCATTACCTGACATATGTCAAGAAATGCTTGACACTTCATTCGGGTCCAGATTCCTCTATCGAAGGCGTACCGGTCCTTTATGCGCAGCGCGAGCAATTGCGCTGGGGAACGCTCGGCAACTGCGCCTCCAGCCATTTCCGCAGTTTCATGACCAGGGGACGTGTCTCGGCCTGGCGATGCGGCGAACCGCTTCGCCGGCGATCGGTGAGCCGGTCGCCTGGTGAACGTCATAGAACTTGCGCCTCGTGTGCGCCCAGCACGCAGCGAGCATAATCCTGTTGTCGTTGGTCAGTTGTTCGAAGTCGGCATATCCGTCGACGTGCAGAATGCCTGTAAACTCCTTCAGATGATCCCTTGGCCGTTGTGCCCGTCGATCGGGCTCGTAGAAGTAAACGGCCGCGGGCGGATCGGAGCCGGCCCAGCCGCGCTGGTCTCGGGCATAGACCCACAGCCGGCCCGTCCTTGTCCTGCCACGGCCCGGATCGAGGACCGGCAGCGGGCGCAAACGTATGGCCCGCCCCGGTTGCAAGTGGTTTGCCGGTGATGGTGTGATCAGTCTGCACAAACGTATCCGGCATGTCGGCGCAAAACCGCTGCCAAGATGGAGATCCGCGCGCTCCGATCCTCATAAAGGGGCCGGCCTCGAGGGCCATTTAGCGCCGGAGGTTTTCGGGACGCCGATCGACTGTCAGGCCATCTTCCTTTCACCACTCGCAGTTCGTCGCGTCCGGCGAAGTTTTCTCCGGACGCATGTTCCTCATGCCGGTATCGACGCAGCTTGATAAGTTTTTCCGTGGCGGAGCAACGCCCAGACGATACGGGCCAACTTCGCGGCCAGCGCGACGACGGCAACGTTGGGATGGGCTCGGGCCAAAAGTGCACGTAGCCACGATCCAATCGCAGTGTCGGCTTTGGCCAGCGAGGGCATGGCGGATCGTGCGCCCTGGATCAGCATCTTGCGCAGATATCGGCTGCCGCGCTTCGTGATCCCGAGTAGCTTCGGCCTGCCGCCGGTGGTGACCTGGCGAGCCACGAGCCCCAACCAAGCAGCAAGATCGCGTCCCTTCGAGAAGGTCGCCGCGCTGCCCACTGCGGCTACCAGCGCCGTGGCGTTCAGCGCTCCGATGCCAGGAATACCTGTCAGCCGCCGGGCCCGATCGTCGGTCCGAGCCATGGTTGCGAACTCGGCATCAAAGGCGGCAATGCGGCGGTCCAGTTCTTCCCAGCGTGTACGCATATCCCCGAGCAGGAACGCCATGCGCGGGCTGAGCGCATCCGCACCTGAATCCAGCAATTCTCCGAGCAGGAGGCGCAATCGGGCGTGGCCCTGCGCCGCGACGTGCCCGCGCTCCAGCAGCAGGCTCCTGATCTGGTTGGTCAGCGAGGTGCGTTCGCCGACGAGGCGATCGCGCACCCGATGCAGCGTCTGAACGTCGAGTTGCTCCTCGCTCTTGAGTTCGACGAAGCGCATGGTTGGCCGGGTCGCCGCTTCGGCGATCGCCTCGGCGTCACGGTCGTCGTTCTTCTGCGCCTTGACGTACGGGCGCACATATTCCGGCGACATCAAGCGGACTTCGTGGCCGAGTCCCGCTAACATGCGGCCCATATGATGCGCTCCGCAACACGCCTCCATTGCCATCGTGCAGGGCGGCAGCTTGGCGGCGAACGCGATCACCCCGTCGCGTCGCATCCGCCGTCGTACGATCACCGATCCATCTGCGTCGAGGCCGACGATGCTGCAGCTGTTCTTGCCCAGGTCGATACCGAGGATCACTATGCTCATGGTCCGTTCCTTCCTTTCTTGAATACCGACATCCTACACAGGCGTCGGCGGGAGGGGCGGGCCATCCATAAAGGGGGCAGCAAAACCAGGCGCTCGGCCGCTCGCGCGGCGGGTTCTCGACGAAAATCCATTTGAAAACAGACTTTGACGGCCATCCGATCGCTTTCGACCTGACCGGTGGCGAGAAGGCCGACGCGCCGCACTTTCCCGTCCTGCTGGCGCTCGGTCCCGATGTTGAGCCACGCGCGGTGGTGGGCGACAAGGGGTATGCCAGCAAGGCCAACCGGCAGGCAGCACGTCGCCGTGGCGCAATTGCCGTGATTCCGCACAAGGCCAATGAAAAGAGAAAGCCCGCGCGCCTCGCAAACGCAATCTACAAGGGCCGGGCCCGCATTGAGCAGGCCGTCGGCAAACTGAAGCGCTTCAAACGGATTGCACTACGCTGCGAAAAGACCAAACGGAACTTCGCGTCCTTCGTCGCCCTCGCAGCGGGGTCTATCTTGCTCAAATCCGTCCACACGGCCTAGAAAGCAACTGCAACGCTAGAAACATGTGTCGCCGCTGCAACATTGCGAGATTTAGTTACGAGACGGCCAGTATTTGACTCAACTTTCGCGTGAATGACGGGTAGGTATGGCAACAGATTCGGATCTGCGAAATTGGAGGGCGTTACGTGAGACCGCAAACAAGCATATTGGTACTTTTTTCGACGCTGCTGTTGTCTGGCACCGCAGCCTACGCGGCCGATGATATCCAGCCTGCACCAAACGCATATGACTGGACAGGTTTTCATGTCGGCGTCGGTGCGGGGCTAGGTGGCGCTTCTCACAACGCTGGCGCAGAAATCTACAATCGCGATCTTGGCGGATTGATTCAGGTCGGTCCCATCGACCTTTTCTCCATCGGCGCGATGTTGGATGTCGGGGGTGATGGTTACCTTGGGACCATTGAGGGCGGTTACGATTATCAAATCGGTGACCGCTTCGTCATCGGCATCCAGGGCGACTACACCTGGTCGAACATTGATGCGACAGGCGGCATAAATGGCGATGTTTGCTACGAAGACTTCCCGACGCCAGGCCCCGGCGACGATTGCGACACAGCCACGGTAAGCGACTCGCCGAGCATAGACTACTCGCTGACAGCGAAGAACAGCTGGAGCGTCCTCGGTCGCGCCGGATTTGTCGTCAATCCCGGCTCCTTGGCCTACGGACTGGGCGGTTTCACACGCACCCACATGGAAGGGAACCTGTCTCTGACTTCCCTTGATACGGGGACAGTGCCGCTGTCGTCTTATGATTATGATCGAGACGGGTGGACAGTCGGTGGCGGCATCGAAGCTCTGATCAGCGGCGCGATGTCCATGAAGTTGGAATACCGGCGCACTCAATGGGATAGCAGCAACAATTATCCGATTCCGATTGGCGCTGACGCAGGCATCAACACTTGGGACGATGCCGCAATTCATACGATTCGAGGCGTCCTGTCCTATCGTTTCGGTGGCGGCAGCGCCGAACAGCAGGCAGCTGTCGATGCGATCCCGGCTGTCGACTGGACCGGTTTCCATGTCGGCGCAAGTGGCGGATTCTCTACGGTACGTCACAACGCCGGTATCGAAGTTCACGACTATAACACTGGTGGCCTTTTGCAGGTCGGTCCCATCGATCTGTTCAAAATCGGCGGGGACCTGGATTTTGGCGGCGAAGGCATGATCGGACGGCTGGATGCCGGCTATGACATGCAGTTTGGCGATCGGCTTGTTGTCGGTCTCGTCGGTGATTACACGTTCTCAAACACAAAGTCACAAGTCGGATTGTTCGGTGATTACTGTCTTGAAGGTGTAGAGACAGTTCCGGGGCCCGGCGCTGACGATTGCGACAACGCGGTCACCACCGCATCAGGCGATTTGACCTACACGCTCCATACGGGCAACAGCTGGTCTGTTGGTGGCCGCGCAGGCGTTCTGCTAAATCCGCAGACGCTGTTCTATGGGCTTGGTGCTTTTACCCGCACGAAGATGGATGCGGATATTACGCTGAACACCGGTTATGCTCCAATCGGATCTGAAGAGTTGCTTTCCTATTCGTATGATCGCGACGGATGGACCTTTGGTTTCGGTATGGAAACCATGGTATCCGAAAATCTTTCGGCCAAGTTGGAATACCGCAATACGAAGTGGACCGATAACGAACTGTACGGCGATGCTATTCAAGGCTTTTCGCGGTCGGAAGACTCCAACGTTCAGTCGTTTACCACCGGCCTTTCCTGGCGCTTTAACTGATTGCAGCCTGGCTGCCCGAAACGAAGAAACGCCCGTGCAACGCGCGGGCGTTTTCTTTTTTCACCATGATGCTTTCAGACGACCCTCGACAACGCAACTGTAATGCTAGCCCGCCAACCGAAACCGGCCGCACGCGCCCTTGCGATGGCCTGGACCACACACCGATCGCCAAACGATCAGTCGCCGCTTTCAGGTGAGATCAAGGCGTTCGAAAATCATTGCGAAGACGCTTTCGCGTTCCGCATGGCGGCTGTATCCATCCGCTGTGTCGACAACCCTGCGCAGGCGCGCTTGCAACGCAGACCGTGATCCGCGCCCGCCCCATCGCAAGACCGTCACCGCGTCGAAAAACGCCCGCTCTGCGCACGCGAATAGGCCCGCCATCAAGCGATCATCCGATCAGGGATTTAATTTCGCTGCAAATCCCTGCAAGCGCCGATCGAAATCCCTGCAAGCGCTCGATTGTTCCCTGCTTTTACCGTAGGGAACGCTGCTCTATGCCGTTGTTAATACGAGCGTTTTTTGTCGCCTGTTACGCATGAATAGCGATGAATCGCCGAAAACTCGCTGTTTTTTGGAGAAAGCAGGGAAACCCATCTATCGCGAGATGACACCCCATTGCGCCATCATTTCAATGATCTGCTCGGCAGCGTCTTCCGGTGAGGTAGTCGTCGTATCGATGGTGATCGCGGCGTTCTCCGGCGTTTCATATGGCGAGTCGATGCCGGTGAAATTCTTGATCTGACCGGCCCGCGCTTTCTTGTAGAGGCCCTTCGCGTCTCGTGCTTCCGCGACCTCGAGCGGCGTGTCCACGTAGACGACTTTGAATTCGTCCTCTCCCATCAGTTCCCGCGCCAGGCGGCGCTCGGCGCGGAAGGGCGAAATGAAGGAGACGAGGGTAATCAGTCCGGCGTCGGTCATCAATTTCGCCACCTCCGCGACACGCCTAATGTTTTCCACGCGGTCCGCGTCGGTGAAGCCGAGATCCTTGTTAAGCCCGTGACGGACATTGTCTCCGTCGAGCATCATCGTGTGCGCGCCCATGGCGATCAGCTTGCGGTCGACGATGTTCGCGATGGTCGATTTGCCGGAGCCGGACAAACCGGTGAACCACAGAACGACCGGCTTCTGCCCCTTGATCGATGCCCGTGTGGTCCGGTCGACGTCGAGCGCCTGCCAGTGCACGTTGGACGAGCGGCGCAATGCGAAATGGATCATGCCCATTCCGACGGTCGCATTGGTGATCTTGTCGATCAGGATGAACCCGCCGGTTTCGCGATTGTCGTCATAGGCATCGAATGCAATCGCGCGGTCGAGCGAGATATTGCAGACACCGACCTCGTTGAGGTCGAGTTCAAGCGCTGCTTCGTGGGCGAGGGTGTTGACGTCGATGCGATATTTCGGCCGGGTGATCGTTGCGTTCACTGTCGCCGTGCCGATCTTGAGAAGATAGGGCCGGCCCGGATAGAGGGGCTCGTCGGCCATCCAGAGAATCGTCGTTTCGAATTGATTGGCGACTTCCGCAGGGTTGCCGGAGGCGCAGATGATGTCGCCGCGCGAGATATCGATTTCGTCCTCGAGCGTCAGCGTCACCGATTGTCCGGCGACGGCCTCGTTCAGATCGCCGTCCATCGTCACAATGGACTTGACTGTGCTCTCCTTTGCCGACGGCAGAACCTTGACGCGGTCGCCGGGCTCGATCGTGCCTGACGCGATATAGCCGGCGAAGCCGCGGAAATCGAGATTGGGGCGGTTAACCCACTGCACAGGCATGCGAAACGGTTTGGTTTGCGCCGCGTCGCGGACGCCGACAGTCTCCAGATGCTCAAGCAGGGCCGGCCCCGTGTACCAGTCCATATTGGCGCTGTGATCGACGATGTTGTCGCCTTCGAGCGCCGACATGGGGATGGCTGTAATGTGCTCGATACCGCCCAGGTCCCGAGCGAACTCGCGATAGGCGATTTCGATGTCGGAGAAGACCTGCTGCGAGTAATCGACGAGGTCCATTTTGTTGATCGCCAGGACGATGTTCTCGATCCCGAGCCGCGACACGATGAAGGAGTGCCGCCTGGTTTGCGTGAGGATGCCCTTGCGCGCATCGATCAGGATGATCGCCAGATCCGCCGTGGAGGCACCGGTCGCCATGTTGCGCGTATATTGCTCGTGACCGGGTGTATCCGCGACGATGAATTTGCGCTTTTCCGTCGAGAAGAAGCGATAGGCCACATCGATGGTGATGCCCTGTTCGCGTTCGGAGGCCAGTCCATCGACAAGCAGGGCGAAATCGAGCTTGTCGCCCTGTGTGCCCATCTTCTTCGAGTCGGCCTCCAGCGCCGACAGCTGGTCCTCGAAGATCAGCTTGGATTCATAGAGCAGCCGGCCGATCAGCGTCGACTTGCCGTCATCCACACTGCCGCAGGTGATGAACCGCAGGAGAGACTTTTCCTCCTGGGATTTCAGATAGGCCTCGATATCGTCTGCGATGAGCTCTGACTTGTGTGCCATCAGAAATAGCCCTCCTGCTTCTTTTTCTCCATCGAGGCGGCCTGGTCGTGGTCGATCACGCGGCCCTGGCGTTCGGAGGTGGTTGTCAGCAGCATTTCCTGGATGATTTCGGGCAGCGTGGCGGCCTCGCTTTCGACGCCGCCTGTCAGCGGATAGCAACCGAGCGTACGGAAGCGGACCATACGCTCCTCGACGACTTCATCCGGGCCGATCGGCATTCGCTCGTCATCGACCATGACCAGCACGCCATCGCGTTCCACGACCGGGCGCTTGGCGGCGAAATAGAGCGGGACGATATCGATATTTTCCAGGTGGATGTACTGCCAGATGTCGAGTTCGGTCCAGTTCGACAACGGGAAGACCCGGATCGATTCTCCCTTGTTCTTGCGTGCATTGAAGAGGCGCCAGAGTTCCGGTCGCTGGTTCTTGGGATCCCAGCGATGGTCCGACGTACGAAATGAGAATACCCGCTCCTTGGCCCGCGATTTCTCCTCGTCGCGCCGCGCACCGCCGAATGCGACATCGAACTTGTGCTTGTTGAGCGCCTGTTTGAGCGCTTCGGTCTTCATGACATCGGTATGGAGGGCCGAGCCGTGGGTGAAGGGACCAATGCCGCGTTTCACGCCGTCCTCGTTGATATGGACGATGAGATCGAGGCCGTTCCTGGCGGCCACGTCGTCCCGGAAAGCGATCATGTCGCGGAATTTCCAGGTCGTGTCGACGTGGAGAAGCGGGAAGGGCGGCCTGGCCGGATAAAAGGCCTTGAGGGCAAGATGCAGCATGACCGCTGAATCCTTGCCGATGGAATAGAGCATCACCGGGTTTTCGGCCTCGGCGACGACTTCACGCATGATCTGGATGCTCTCGGCTTCCAGTCGTTGCAGATGAGTGAGGGTTTGCATGCGGGATATGCTCCGTGGGCCGTTCGCTGCACCGTCCACGAGGCGCGGCAGGCTTACATCGTCCGAACCGATGCGGGGATCGAGTAGTGCGCCGTTGGCGATCCGGCGATGAAATAGGGGTTCCTGAATTGCGATTTGCCGTAGCTAAGCGGCGTGCCATCACATGTCAAAACCTGTCCGCCGGCCGCGGCGAGAACCGCATGCCCGGCAGCGGTATCCCATTCCATCGTTGGTCCGAAACGTGGATAAATGTCCGCTTCGCCCGCGGCGACAAGACAAAATTTCAGCGACGATCCGGCATTCACGCAATCGTAAATTTTATTTTCCGCGATGAAGGTTTCGGTCTCTTTTGTCAGGTGTGAGCGGCTCGCGACGGCGGTTTGCTGTCCCGGACACTCCCGGACCGAAATCTTGCGCGACGAACCGTCCGCGCCGATTTCACGGGCGCCCGAATTGATGGCGCCGACGAACATACGCCCGATCGCCGGCGCATAGACTATCCCGGCCACCGGTCGTCCGGCTTCGATCAGCGCGATATTGATCGTGAATTCGCCGGTCTTCTTGATGAATTCCTTTGTTCCGTCGATCGGATCGATCAGGAAGAACCGGGCGCTTTCTGGCATGGCCGCGTGGGTCGCAGCACGCTCCTCGGTGACGATCGGGATATCGGGGAAGCGCTTCTTCAGCGCTGGAAATATCAAATTATCGACCGCAAGATCAGCTTCGGTGACGGGGCTGTTGTCTTGCTTGGTGGCGACATTGTGCGGGCGCCCGTAGGTTTCCATTGCCAGCACACCGGCTTCTCGGGTCAGGTCTATAAGGTCGTCTATCGCAAAAACGGTCATGTCAGTCCAAACGGGAACCAGCGCGAAGTTCGGCGGTTATTGAACCATTCGCTTACGCTGCGCAAGGAATAGGCTGCCTATGCGAAGGGAGCTCATAGTGAAATTTTGCCGGCTCTTCCAATCCATTGGGAGAGGTTACGGGACCTCGAAAAATCGTTATGTTGCGCTGCGAAGCAGTTCAAAGTGAAAAACAAAGGAGTCCGAATACCGATATGGCCTTACCCGTTCGAAAAGCCGTCGTTCCCGTCGCAGGTCTTGGAACCCGTTTCCTTCCCGCCACCAAGGCGCTGCCGAAGGAGATGTTGACCGTAGTCGACCGACCCGTGGTTCAATACTGCGTCGACGAGGCTTTCGAGGCCGGTATCGAGCACGTGATTTTCGTCACCGGGCGCGGCAAAGGCCTGATCGAAGATCATTTCGACTATCAGTTCGAACTGGATGCGACTTTGCGCGGGCGCGGCAAGACGGCCGCTGCCGAGCAACTCGATACTGAGACGCCGGGGGCCGGGCAGGTGAGTTTCACGCGGCAGCAGAAGCCGCTGGGTCTCGGCCATGCCGTGTGGTGTGCCCGCGACATCGTGGGCAATGAGCCCTTTGCGGTGCTCCTTCCCGACATGGTTATGGATGGCGAACCGGGCTGCCTTAAGCAGATGATGGATGCCTACAACGAGGTCGGCGGAAACATCATCTCCGTTCAGGAAACGACCCCCGACCTCGCGCATAAATACGGGATCGTCGCAACCGGGGCGGAGAAGGGCTCGGCATTTGAAATCACCGGCATGGTCGAAAAGCCGGAGCCCGGAACAGCCCCATCCAATCTCTATATTAACGGGCGATACATCCTTCAGCCGAAGGTCATGGAAATCCTGTCCACGCAGGCCGCCGGCGCGGGTGGCGAGATACAGCTGACGGACGCCATGCTGAACCTGATGGAGAGCGAACCGTTCTACGGTGTTTCCTTCGACGGGCGAACCTTCGACTGCGGATCGAAATTCGGCTTCCTCGAAGCGAACATCATGCTCGCCCTGAAGAACGACGATGTGCGTGACGAAGTTCGGGATCTGCTGAAGTCGCTGCCGTAAACGGCCGATACGACTCGATTATTTGCCATCGGACGGGCCGGTTCCAGGACCGGTCCCTCAGCCCGCAAAGGGGGCGGCAAATTGACCGGCGCTGTTGCTTTCGCGAACACGATAGTTGACAAGATTGCCAGCCGCGGAGCCCTGTGTGCCCGCTTATGATGCCAGAGCCTGCATGCCGATACCTCCTCCAAACGTCGCCCTGACCGGCCTTGCCGCAGAATTGCGCGAACGCGCGCATTCCGGCCGCCCGATTCGTATCGGGCTCGTCGGCACCGGTGAGATGGGAACGGACATCTTCACCCAGATTGCCCAGATGCAGGGCATCCGGGTCGGCGCCGTCGTCGAGCGAACGCCGGGCCGCGCGGCCATTGGCGCGGAAATGGCCTATGGCGAAAAAGGCCACACGCAGGACGTTTCCACTCACGATCAGATGTCGGCGGCGATGGAAGCCGGGAAGATCGCCGTCACGGGAGATATGGATCTCGCTCTCTCGCACGGTCTGATCGACGTGGTCATCGATGCGACCGGCGTGCCGGAAGCCGGTGCCGATATCGGCATGCGGACCATTCGCCATGGCAAGCATCTCATCATGATGAATGTCGAATGCGATGTCTGTATCGGCCCCTACCTCAAACACGAGGCCGACAAGGCTGGCGTGATCTACACGCTTGGCGCCGGTGACGAACCGTCCTCCTGCATGGAGATCATCGAGTTCGTCACGGCGATGGGACACTCCGTTGTCTGCGCGGGAAAGGGCAAGAACAATCCACTGAACTTCGATGCGGTGCCCGACGACTATCAGGAGGAGGCCGACCGGCGGAACATGAATGTTCGCATGCTGGTCGAGTTCGTGGACGGCTCGAAGACCATGGTGGAAATGGCCGCGATCGCGAACGCGACGGGGCTTGTGCCGGACGTGCCCGGCATGCACGGGCCGCGCGCGACCGTCGATCAACTGGCGTCGGTCCTGATTCCGAAAGAGGACGGCGGCGTCCTGTCGAAGCCCGGATGTGTCGACTATTCGATCGGCAAAGGGGTTTCGCCGGGTATCTTCGTCGTGATCAAGGCGGAGCATCCGCGCATCCACGAGCGAATGTCCGACCTGAAGATGGGCGAGGGGCCTTATTTCACCTTCCACCGCCCCTATCACCTGACGTCCCTCGAAGTCCCGCTGACAGCGGCGCGGGTCGTCTTGCATGGCAAGCGGGACATGGTGCCGTTGCCAAGGCGTGTCGCCGAAGTCTGCGCAGTGGCGAAGCGCGACATCGCAGCGGGCGAAAAACTCGATGCCGTCGGACAGTATTGCTACCGTTCATGGACCCTCACTGCGGATGACGCGAAGCGCGCAAATGCCATTCCTTGCGGCCTGCTCGAAAACGGGACGGCTCTGAAGCCGATCGCGCGGGGCGAATTGATCACCTGGGATAACGCGGTACCGATGGAAGGATCGCTCATTGCGCAACTGCGTGCCCGGCAGGACCAATTGCTCGCCTGAGACGGTCCGTCGCGTTGAAATATGCCATCGACCCGCCATGTTTCGTTGCAAGACCGCCGTGCAACTTGTGACCGACCGGTGATTTCGGCTATGGCTGTTCGGACGAACGGATAAGAAAATTGACGACCAACGCGCCCGAAACGCCGCTTCTTGACGGCATAACCGACATCACTCGTTTGCGTGAGATGGACGACAAGCTGCTGCCGCAGCTTGCCGGAGAATTGCGCGCGGAAATGATCGACGCGGTATCGCGTACGGGTGGCCATCTGGGCGCCGGCCTCGGCGTCGTCGAACTGACCATCGCCATCCACCACGTCTTCAACACGCCGCATGACCGGCTGATCTGGGATGTCGGCCATCAGTGTTATCCGCACAAGATCCTGACCGGTCGTCGCGATCGCATTCGTACATTGCGGCAGGAGGATGGACTTTCCGGGTTCACCAAACGCGCGGAAAGCGACTTTGACGCGTTCGGGGCCGGGCATTCCTCGACATCCGTGTCGGCGGGTCTCGGGATGGTGGAGGCTGCTCGCCTGCAGGGCATCGACCGGCAAGTGATCTCGGTCATCGGCGATGGCGCGATGTCGGCGGGCATGGCCTATGAAGCGCTCAACAACGCCGGGGCTATCGATGCACGCCAGATCGTGATCCTCAACGACAATGACATGTCCATCGACCAGCCGACGGGTGCGATGAGCGCCTATCTCGCACGAATGGCGTCAGGAGCGGCCTATCTGGGTATCCGGGATTTCGGCAAGAAACTGACGGCCTATCTCGGCCGCCGAGTCGATCGCGCGATCACGCGGGCGGTGGAGCATGCGCGCGGCTATGTCACGGGCGGTACGCTGTTCGAGGAGCTGGGCTTCTATCATATCGGCCCTATCGACGGTCACGATCTTCCGACGTTGCTCGCCGTGTTGCGCAATGTGCGAGACAACATCTCCGGCCCGGTGCTGATCCATTGTGTCACCCAGAAGGGCAAGGGATATGCGCCCGCCGAACAGGCCGCGGACAAATACCACGGCGTCGTCAAGTTCGACGTGATCACCGGGGCGCAAGCCAAGCCGAAACCGAATGCGCCGAGCTATACGAAGGTCTTCGGCGAAACGCTGGTGCAGGAAGGCCGGGAAGACGATCGGATCGTCGCGATTACAGCGGCCATGCCGTCGGGAACCGGCGTCGACTTGTTCCAGAAGGAATTTCCGGCGCGCGCCTATGACGTCGGCATTGCGGA
This sequence comes from Oricola indica, assembly GCF_965227485.1. Lineage (NCBI taxonomy): Bacteria > Pseudomonadati > Pseudomonadota > Alphaproteobacteria > Hyphomicrobiales > Ahrensiaceae > Oricola > Oricola indica. The sequence continues at coordinate 3,754,376 of NZ_OZ245747.1, read as the reverse complement.
ACAGCATGCCGTCACCTTCGCGGCAGGCCTCGCCGCGGATGGAATGAAACCATTCACGGCGATCTACTCGACCTTTCTTCAGCGCGCTTACGACCAGGTCGTCCACGACGTCGCCATCCAGAAGCTGCCGGTCCGGTTTCCGATCGATCGCGCGGGCTATGTCGGGGCAGACGGCGCCACGCATGCCGGCGCCTATGATGTCGCCTATCTTTCCTGCCTGCCGGGTTTCGTGGTCATGGCCGCGTCGGATGAGGCGGAACTGCGGCACATGGTGCGCACGGCCGTCGAATATGATGACGGGCCGATCGCGTTCCGCTATCCGCGCGGCGAGGGTGTCGGTGTCGAATTGCCGGAACGCGGAACCGCCTTGGAAATCGGCAAGGGGCGCGTTCTGCGGGAAGGCGGCAAGATCGCGCTTCTCTCGCTGGGAACGCGGCTCGCTGAAGCCTTGCTTGCAGCGGAAGAACTGGAAAGCTACGGCTTGCCCACGACCGTCGCTGACGCTCGTTTCGCCAAACCGCTCGATCACGAGATGATTGCCACTCTGGCGCGCGAGCACGAAGTGCTCATCATGCTGGAGGAAGGCGCGGCCGGCGGGTTCGGCGCACATGTTCTGCAGTATCTGAGCACGGGCGGATATCTCGACGGCGGTCTGAAGGTGCGGTCGCTCGTCATGCCCGATGTCTATATGGATCAGGCCGGTCTGTCGCGTATGTACGCTCAGGCGGGGCTGGACAAAGCGGGCATCGTCCGCACGGCATTGACTGCATTGGGCCTGGACAAGGCGAAACCGCTCAATCTTCGAGCCTGACGGCCGAAGGCCGTCTTTCCGGTTCCGGTGCGCGTCAGCGAGGAACCGTCAGTAGTCCTTCTCGAAAAAGATGCCGAGCTTGGAATCGCCGTCCGTGTCGACGGATCCCTTGGCCGTCAGGCTGTCCGTAACATCGAGATTGATCGACACCTCGCCACCGGACTGGCCGGCCTGGACGTCGAGATAGACATTGTCCTGAATATATTTGCCGGCCTTCACGGCGACGTTGCCTTCCTTGTCCTGCGTGATGTCGAGATCATCGACACCGAGGCCTTGCCGGATCTGCTCCGAAAGCCCGCCTCCGCCACCGCCACTGGCGAGGGAAGCGGCCGCGGTTGCCAGATTGGCGATCTGAATCGGCGACAGGCTGGCAATCCCCTTGCCGAACAATACGCGCGCCAGAATCTCGTCTTCGGGGAGTTCGGGCGAGGCCGAGAGGTCAAGCGAAAGGTCGGAAGCGCGGCCGGTCAGCCGGACATAGGCGACGATGTCATCGCCATTGACCTGCGCGGTCAGGTTGATCATCGGGTCGAGCGAGCCGCTGAGCGTGATGCGTCCCTCTGTCAGCTCAAGCCGCTTGTTGAGGATCGACAGGCGGCCCCGGATCAGGTTGAAGGCGCCGACCGGCCGAACGTCATTGAGTGGCCCGGTGACGCGAACCTGCCCGCCGAGTTCCGCATCGATCCCACGGCCACGCACGAAAATGCGGTTTGGCGAATTCACCGTGATATCGAGCCGAACGGGCGCCTGGGGTGCGTTGTTGTCGTCGCGTGGCAGGACCGCTTGCAAGCGGCGGAGCGTGCGAAGTGTGCCCGCTTCGACGTTCACGTGATCGACGTCCAGGAGGTTGGCGTCACTGCTAAGGGTCTCGGGTATCGTGATTTCCGTTCCCAGAAGATTGATGCGCCCCGAGAGCAGGGGGCCCGCTGTCAGGCCTCCGGAGACGGCGAGGTCTCCGGAAAGCGTGGTACGGATCGTTTCTCCGTCCGAATAGACCGCATTGGAAAGGCGGATGGCGAGATCGGCCGGAAGCGTGCCGGTCAGCCCAACCGTCCCGCTCAGCGAGACGTTTCCGCCGCCCGCAAGCTGTCCGGTGAGCCGGTTGATCGACAGCGTATCGCCCCGGAGCCCGGCGACGCCGCCGATCTGGTTCAACCGCAGATTGGAGAGCGGGTCGGCCACGGAGCCGTTCGAGATTGAAAACAGGCCGTCGGCTGCGGGAGAAGACAGCGATCCGCCGACGGTCGCGTCGATGCGCAGCGTTCCCGATACCCGTGTTCCGCGCTCTGCAAGATAGCGCTCTGCCAGCGCAAGCGGAGCGCCGCCGGTCAGTCTTACCGAAAGACCGGGCCCTGAGAGCGGAACCGTACCGGAGCCGGAGAAATCGAGATCCTGCGCATTGCGCGCGGAGAACGAGTCGATACGCACGGTGCTGTTCGAATAAGTGCCCGAGACGGATGCGTTGATCGGCGAGACGGATGCGGAGCGCAGCGCTGCGGCGTTCAGCCCGTCGCCCTGCATCGAAAAGGAAACACTCGGATCGCCAGGCGTTCCGGAGACATCGATCGAGCCATTCACGACGCCGCCCAAACCGAGATCCGGTCGAAAGCCATTGGCGATCGACAGGGGAAGGCTGGAAACAGTCGATCGTATCGATATCCGGTCTGCGACCGTGCCGGACGCTGTGATGCGGCCTCCCGCGACATCCGCGTCGAAATTGTCGATGCGCGTAAGGCCGCCGGCGCGGCTGATCGTGGCCGGCGCGCGCAGTCGCATGTCGCCATAATTCGTGTCGGCCGACAGCGTTTCAAGGCGGGCATCGAAACCATCGGATGTCGCGCGCAACGTCCCGGCTGTCATGGCGCGCGCGCCGTCGTCGAGCCGCGCATCGGCCGTAAATCGCGTCGTGTCGCCTTCGTTTTTGGCTGTGACCTGAGCTGACGCAACGGCGATGCCACCTGCTTCGATGTCGGAGGCATTGACCGTCGCATCGACCTGCGGGACGCCGAACAGGTCGCGCGCCGCGACATCGATATCCGCGTTGCCAACCGTGTTGGTCTCGAATCGGAAGTCGCGCGCGGTCAGATCGACAGTGGCGTCTTGCCGGCCGTCGGCTGCGGAAAGCCTGATATCGCCGTTCACGGCTCCCGACGCATCTACCAATGCGAGTGCCGCGACCGAGGAAATGTCGTTCGATCGCGCCGCGACTGACCCGGTCGACAGGCCGTTTTCGACGATGATGTCTCCGTCGAACGTGCTGGCTCCGATCCTCGCGGACAGGTCGGAAATGTCGATCCGGTCTCTGGATCTGGAGATTGCGCCGCTGACGTCGATCGGCTCGCCGCCGATCAGTCCCGTCCCGCTGAGATTTCCGGCCAGTTCGGCGCCTTTGATGGCGCCGTCAAAGGTGAACTCGGCGGAGGGAACGCGGCGGTCGAGAAGTTTTGCGCCGGAAAGCGACAGGCTGGCGCTCACGTCAAAAGGGTCGTCGCGCTGCGATTCAGGGGCCTTGTCGATCGTCGCATCAAGGGCCAGCCGTCCCGAGGCACGATCGTCGAGCGTTGCGACATCGAAAATTTCGGCATGCGCGCGCAGGTCGGCGCGGGTCGTGGCGAATGCACCGTTCACTTGCGTTCGCGATTGCGGGTTTTCCAGCAGCAACGAGTTGAAGCGAAGACCATCGGGCGTGCGCGCCACGCCGCCGGTGAGGCGGGTCGTACCGCGAATCAAGCGGTCGGCGAGCGCATCTCCGACTACCGCATCGACCAGCGTACCGTCCAGCGAAAGATCGAATGCGCCGCCCACAAGCGCGGCTTCGCCACGCGCGGACAGTGAGGCAGCACCTCTCAGCTCGCGATCCGCCAGCGGCGAAAATGCTGCGAGATCAGCGGCTTCGATCCGCGCATTGCCGTTGAATTTCAGGCTCTCCAACTGACCGTTTGCGGCGATGTCGAGTGTGTCGCCAGACAAGGTGACACTCTCCAGGCGGATCGGATTTTCACTTCGCCAGTCGCCGGTTATTGCAAGGCTCAGGCTGTCGCCGGTTGCGGCGGCGATGTCCGGATCGGCGGGTTCCACGGATTGCGCTTGCGCATCAATATCGAATGACAGGAAACGGTTGGCGGCATCCGCGATGTTTTGGATCGCGCCCGATCCGTCGAGCCGTATTTCGCCGATCGCGTAATCCGGCGCGCTGAAATCGAGGAGTCGCCCGTCCAGGCTCCACTCCTGCGCGTCCCGCTGTCCGAAACGCAGCGAGACTGAGCCGGAGCCGACGGTCACGGCTTCTCCGGATACGGGAAGGCGAACCGGCGATCCATCGTTTGAGCGCATGGAGATGTCCGCGATCAGTTCGCGGGGGAACCAGCCCGCAAGGGTCGATCCGGAGGCGGACATGGAGAGCGCTCCACCGCCAAACTCGAAACGCTGAAGGTCGAGACCGCCGCCGTTCCGCAGGATCATGTCCGACTCGATGGACGTCTCTGCGCCGAAGAAGGCGCGATGCTGTTGCGGGAGAATGCTTGAGAGCGGTCCGGAAAGGCGCAATTCGGCGCGCCGATCGTCGGTCAACAGGTTGTCGCTCAGGCGGAAACTTCCGGTCGCGATCCGGCGGGAGTCGACGTCGAAGGCAAGCCCCAGGTCGAGATCGTCCAGTTGCCCGCCACCCGCAAGCGTGAGCGAGACCGGGGGGCGTTCGGGAATGTCGATGAGGTTGGCGACAACACCGTCCGCCGGCTCCTGCAGCGAAAGGTCGAGATCGAGTTGGGTCGTCGCATTGGAATAGGCGGCCTGCAACGCAAGCTGGCCCCCCGGTCCGTCGAGGCGCGTGATATCGAGATCGGTATTCAGCGTGCCGTCACCGAGGGAAATCTGGCCTTCGAGCGATAATGTCGAGGCAAGGCCGAATACCGGTTCGCCGAACTGGGCTTCGCCAATGGCGAGTTCCCCGATATCGACCGACACCGGGAGTTCGGGCAGCGAGAAACCGGACGACTCGGGTGTCGGGAGGTTTTCGTCGGGTATCGGATTTCGCGGCCAGTCGATCCGGTCGGCAGACAGATTGCTGATGTCGAGCTTGCCGAGAATGAGCGCGCTGCGCTGCCATTGCAGGCTCGGGTTTTCGATCGTCAACCAGACGCCGTTCTCGTCGGCGATCGTGATGCTCTCGAATCTGACATTGGAGGAGAGGGTCCCCTGAATGCCATTCAGCCGGATCTGGCGGTTCGGCGTCGACAGCTGCTCCTCGACAAAGCGGATGAAGCGCGATTTTTCCTGGTCGTCCTGATCCTGGGCAAGCACGTAGCCGGCCGTTCCTGTGAGAACGGCGCCGGAAGCGGCGAGAGCGAAGGCGTGGCGTTTGGTTATCATCAGAACGCCTGTCCGATCCCGGCATAGATCGCATAACGCGGATCGCCTGCCTGACGGTTGAGAGGAAACGCCACATCGAGGCGCAGCGGACCGAGACCCGTGTTGTAGCGCAGACCGAGGCCCGCACCGACCCGAACGCTCTCCGAAAAGTCGGGGAATGAATCCGAACCGACATGACCGATATCGGCGAACCCGACGATGCCGATGGAATCGGTCACCGTTTGACGGATTTCGGCGGATGCCTCGAAAAGAGACCGCCCGCCTGACATTCCGCCGGGCACCGCGACGCCGATCCCCCGATAGGGATATCCACGAACCGACGAGCCGCCGCCGGCGAGGAACAACTCGTCCTGCGGAATCTCCGAAAGCGGCGCTCCCATGATGGATCCGACCTTCACACGCCCTGCGAGAACCGTGCGTTCTTCGGCACCGAGCGCATGGAACAACCGTGCTTCCGCCACGATCTTGCCGATCGCGTTTCCGTATTCCCATTCATAGAACGGCTTGGCCGCGATTTTCGCATAGAAACCGCTCTTCGGGTCGAGTTCGTTGTCGCGCGTGTCGTATTCGGCCCCGGCCTCGAAGCCGACAATCCCGAAACGACGGGTTCCGAACACGTCTTCGAATTCGCCATAGGAAGCGTATGCCCCGCCGCGCAGTGTCAGCTGGTCGCTGTAGAAGTGATTGGCATAGACGGACGCCGAACCCCGATTCTTCGAGTAGAGGTCGAGCACCTCGCGCTCAAAGAAGCCACCGATGATAATGTCAGTGTCGGGCGTGAACCGTCCGGGCAAGGTAAGTTCCGTGCCCAGGAAATAGTCGAAATCCCTGAAATCCGAGGTGGTGCCGATCCCGGAAATGCGGCCATCGAAACGCAGCCGCTCGGCCCTGCCGAAAAGGTTTCGGTGCAGCCAGTAGCCTTCCACACCGACGCCGTCGATGGTCGAGACCGTCGCGCCGACGCCAATGCGTCGCAGCTTGCGTTCCTGAACGGTGAGCATGAAGGGAAGGGAGCCGTCGCGGTTCACGGATTCCGCCTCTTTCAGCGAAATCGATTGGAATACCCCGAGACGCTGCAGTCTTTTCTCGGCTCGCTTCAGGTCGTCGGGATCGTATTCCGCGCCGGGCTCCAGGCCTGCCTGTCGCGCGACGAAAGAGTCTTTCATCCGGCTGGTGCCTTCAACCGCGACCTGTCCGTAAACTGCGCGCGGACCCGGCTCGACGGTCAGTCGTACGTTCAGTTCGCGCGTCGCGTGATTGGCGGTCACCTTCCTGCCGGTGATTTTCGCTTTCGCATAGCCTTGCTGGCGCCAGGCCTCGACGGCAAGCTGCCCGGCCTTTCTGACTGCGGTTGCATAGGCCGGTGCACCGGTCATGAAGCCTTCCGCTTCCGGCGGATCGACCCGGTCGAAGCGATCGGTTGCGACGGGCGCGCGGTTGTCGATTTCCGCAGTCCCGAAGAGAAATTGCGGCTCGGCACGCACGGAGATTGCAAGCACTGCGTCGTCGGGAAACTCGGTTCCCGCCTCCACATCGGCGATTTCACGGCCATTCCAGGTGATGGAGATATCGGCAGCGTATCGCGCATCATTGTAGAGAGCGGCGAGTATGCGCTTGTAGTCGGCTTTGGCCCGGGTCAGGAGACCGGCCGAGCCCGCAGCCGGTTCGTCGCGACCCTGCCAGAGTTGCGACGCATTGCCGACGGCTTTCTCGAGGTCCCGATTCGGTTGGCCATCGGCGAGCACCGTCAACTCAACCTGGTAATTCTTGGGATCGATCGGACCGTCTTCATCCTCGCAGGTGCCAATCAGGCATCGACCGAGAAGTTCGAACGCGTGTGCGGCTGGCGCATTGAAAGTCGAGAGGCTGGACGACAAAGCCAAAACCGCAATGGCACGCGAAACGAGACGAAGTCCCGCTCTTGCCGCTCCGCCTATCCGGACAATGTCTTCAGAAAAAATCAAAATCCCGCCTTGACGCTGCACACGCTCACCCAACTCCAGTTTCTTGACGAAATTCGTCAAGCCGGGCTTTTGGCGAATAAAATATCATACCGCCTATGTGTCCCGGTTTTAGAGCGAGTCAATCGTAGCGCAAAACAGTTAAGACTCGATTCAGATTGTCAAAAAATCACGTTTTGCAAAAATGCCTGCCAAGCGTGTCAGGAGTTGACGGCCACGGTACGCACTCTTGGCTGAAACTGCGAGAACGCGCCGAAAACTTCGCCTTTTCCCTGGCTGTTGACGCGATAGAGCCCGCTGGCCCTCACGAGCTTGTTATGACCGTCCGGGGTTGCCAGTCGCAACACGAAGCGAAATCCGGTTTTCCGCTCCGTGGCTTCCTCGATGCAGTTCATCACCAACTCCCGGTCGTCGGGATGATAGCGCGATATCGCAAGGGCGAGATCGATTGGCCCTTCCTTGTAGGGCATGCCGTGAATCTCGAAGACGTCGCGCGTCCAGTAGACCATTCCCGTTTCGAGATCGACACGCCATGCCCCGTAGGGATCGAACTGTGACAGGGCATCCAGAAGATTGGCGTCTTCCAGTCCAATGGCGGCGAGCGGCTGGGACGGGCAGGGCGTGTCCCTGAACTCGATACTAAGTTGAGGAGTTTCTGCGTCGCTCATATTTCAGTCCAATATGCCTGAACGGATTGCCCGCGCCACGGCATGAGCGCGATTGGCGGCGCCGAGCTTCTGACAGACGGCGCTGAGATAGTGGTTCACCGTATGCTCAGACAGTCCGAGAATGATGGCGATTTCGGAGCTGGTCTTGCCGCCGGCGGTCCAGTGAAGACACTCGCGTTCGCGCGCGCTCAGGATCTGGTCGGCGAGGGCGGCCGGCTCCCTGATTTCAGACACTTTCTCGTAGATGCGGTTGGCGATATAGCTCAGTTCCATCAACTCGGGATCGGTAGGCGTGTCTCGGGTGCCGCTGAAGGAAACAGCACCGCGTTCACCCGACGGATCCTGGGTGGCGATAAAGACGCTGCGATGGAAGCCGTGGGCGGCAAAGAGCGTGGCCACTTTTTCCTCGCGGCCATCCGCCTGATTCCTTTCCAGGTCTTCAAGCCGCCAAATGACGGGCTTCGTGCTGCGCCGAAGCGCGTCCATGATCGGGCTTTTTTCGAGCAGGCCGAGTTGGTCGTATGTGCCGACCAGTTCCGGAGGCCAGTTGCTGATTGTCGAAAGCGAAGACAAGTATCGCTCATCGCTGCGCGGAAGCCGGATAATAGAGAAATACTCGAATCCGTAGGACTTGGTGATATCCCTGGTCAAACGAAGGATATCGTAGCTTGTGTCGCAGTCCGCAACCCTGTCGAGGAGAGTGACGCCGGGTTCCTGACTGAGGGGGACGACGTGTCGCGTCTTCATTGGAGGGGGTTCCACTGTTAAAACAGCACCGCCGCTTGATGGCGGTGATGCTGATGTCGTCGGTTTAAAGGTTGTTGTCCTGGGGCACGAATTATGTGCGAGCGGCGCTTCGCAGAAGGGCAGCCGAGCTAAACGTAGCCGGGTTTAATAAAACCCTGTACAACCGGTATGAGAGCGCGGCTATTCCGCGATTATGGCGAATTCAAGGCCCGCATACTCCCCGCGACGCCACCGGCAAACCGCCTTGCGCTGAAGGCCCGTATCGGGAATGCAGATATCGAAGGATTTCGGAAGCCAGGAGTCTCGAGGCAGCTGAAGCTTCGCACCCTTCTCGGAAAGATCCTTGACGATAGCCCTGAGCACGAAGCTCGATCCGATACGGATTTCGGCAAGATGCGAACACCTGCTACGCTCTGATGAACGCCGCTCGAACGGAGATCTTACCGGCTCCATGCATATTCCTTTTGCTGCCTTGCCCGAGGCATGAAACCAAATTTCTTCAGTCGAGGATATCCGTGTATTCAGGCAGGCGTGATCTGGTGATTGAACAAGAGAAGTTTGTTAACGTCTTCGCAAGCGCCCAGTAAAATCGAGTTTCATTGGCGTAAGAGTGGAAAAAACTGCCACCTCGAAACATACCGGCTATTCGGCCCGGTTTCCCGGACCGACGCCGCTGCCGCGATGAACGACATCCCCCGAGGTGCCCGGCTGCGCGCTCTTGGCAAACTGCTGCTGCTGTCGGTCGAGCCCTTCCCGGACATGCGTATGCCGCGACGAACCGCAGGGGCATTCCGCAAACGAAATCGGGAATTTTGTGGAAAATGGTCGGAGTGGCAGGATTTGAACCTGCGACCCCCTCGTCCCGAACGAGGTGCGCTACCAGGCTGCGCTACACTCCGTGACCAAACGGCACGGGTCTATAACGCCGGCCTTTCATTCCCGCAAGTGCGGTCGGACGATTCCGCTTCGGTTTTTTCTGCAATCGTTTCGATTGCCGTTCGCGCGGTTGAGCCGGCTTGAGGGTTGGGTCGCAATCCACCGCTGTACACAGGCGGTCGCGGGACTTATGGCATCATTCCATTCAAACGAGATTCATCGAGACCGCCGGGATAGCTGCCATGAAACCACGTTCAGACCTGTTGCCGAACAGTTTCGAATTCGAGACACAGGCCTTGGTCAAGCCGACCGGGTTTCGCGAGTATGACGCGCGCTGGTGGTTTGGCCATCCCGCGTCGGACAAGGCGCCGGAACTCAACCTGCTGGGTGTCCAGGCGCTCGGAATGGGATTGGGCACGCTGATCCGTCGCCTGGGCGCGGGGCCGAAAATCGTCGTGGGCCATGATTTTCGCTTCTACTCGCTGTCGATCAAGCTTGCCCTTGCTCAGGGATTGATGGCGGCCGGCTGCGACGTGAAGGATATCGGTCTTGCGCTTTCGCCCATGGCCTATTTTGCGCAGTTCGCCCTCGATGCGCCGTCGGTGGCGATGGTGACCGCGTCGCATAACGAGAATGGCTGGACCGGAGTGAAGATGGGGTGCCAGCGCCCACTGACATTCGGTCAGGAGGAAATGGCGCAACTGCGCGATATCGTGCTTTCCGGGGATTTCGACCTTACCGGCGGCGGAACATACGAAACGGTCCGCGATTTCCGCGCTGTCTATCTCGACGATCTCGTGGAAGGCGTGAAATTGAATCGCCCGCTCAAGGTGGTCGCGGCCTGCGGCAACGGAACCGCGGGGGCGTTCGCGCCAGAAATGCTGGAGCGCATCGGGTGCGAGGTGATTCCGCTCGATGCCGAGCTCGACTATTCCTTTCCGCGCTACAACCCCAATCCCGAGGACATGGAGATGCTCCATGCGATCCGGGACAAAGTGCTGGAGACTGGCGCCGATGTCGGTCTCGGCTTCGACGGCGATGGTGACCGCTGCGGTGTCGTCGATAATGAAGGCAACGAGATTTTCGCTGACAAGGTCGGTGTCATGCTCGCGCGGGACATCTCCGCGCAGCATGAAAACGCGAAGTTCGTGGTCGATGTGAAATCGACCGGCCTTTTCATGACCGATCCCGTTTTGCAGGCCAATGGCGCGGTAACCGATTACTGGAAAACCGGCCATTCCTACATCAAGCGCCGCGTTGCCGAACTCGGAGCGATTGCCGGTTTCGAGAAATCCGGCCATTTCTTTTTCAATCCGCCGATCGGGCGCGGCTACGACGACGGGTTGGTGACGGCGATCGCGATTTGCCGGATGCTTGACCGCAATCCCGGACAATCGATGGCCGATCTCTACCGGGCCCTGCCGCTGACCTACGGTTCGCCAACCATGTCGCCGCATTGCGCCGACGAGATCAAATACGATGTGATTTCGCGCGTCGTGGACCGGTTCACAGAGATGAAGTCCGCTGGCGAGACCGTCGCCGGGCATCCAATCGTCGATCTCGTCACGGTCAATGGCATTCGCGTCGTGACCGATGACGGGACATGGGGACTGGTGCGCGCTTCCTCGAACAAGCCCGAACTCGTCGTTGTCGTGGAAAGTCCCGTGTCCGAGGAACGCAAGCTGGAGATGTTCCGCGCCGTCGATGCGATCCTTCGCGAGAACGAGGAAGTTGGCGCCTATAACCAGTCGATCTGACTTCAGAAGCCGACCCGGCCGACCGCGGGAATCTTCAGGGCGGGGCCTTTGAAATCGATCCCCGCCGTCTGGCCAAGAAGATTGATCTCGATCCCGCTCCGCAGGCCTGCGGACAATCCCGCGAGCCCAGCCAATGAAACGTGGACGTCGAGGCCGTCAGGGTCGAGCGCGAACCATTCGCCGCCCGAGAGATAGTCGCGCCCGACCGCATTCGGTGGAAGAACGGCATCGAGTTGCGGAACCTCGCGCAAGACATGTGCGACGAAGCTGTTTGAATTCGGGCCCGGCCAGATCCGATAATCTCCGCGTTTGGAGAACGGATAGGCGGCAATTGCCGCCTCTACGCGCGGTAGGGCTGCTTCCGCTTCGGCGCCGGACAGGTGCGCAACGATCCAGGGCCGGTTCGAATACCACGCTGCGTCCGCGGCATAGGCGTCGCGCCGAATGGGGCTGCCCCATCCCACCTTGTCGAAACGCGTATAGCTGGCAGCGTTGCGTTCCTTCACGGCGATCCAGCTGTGGACCGAGAATGCGCCCTTGAACCCGCCCGTCCGCGCCGAAAGGACATAAATCGCCGCATCGGTGGATGCGGATGGGGAGGGGAGAAGCCCGGTCGCTGACCAGTCGGCGGACCGCCAGGAGGATGGCCGATCGACGGTCGACCACCAAGCACCGGCAAAAGCCATCGGCGCGATAAACACCAACGCTATGAACAGGATCGCCGTTTTTGCAAAACGCATCGGTACTTTTCCCAAAATCCTCTGGCTCTGCGATCGAATTGCCTGATAGTGGCGTCCAAATCGAGGCAAACGCAAACGATACACATGCACAATGCGGTGAACGCTATGTGCGAATTCGCTCGGAGGTGGACATGATCAATCCCGTTCTCGCGGAGACGGTACGTGGCGGAATTGTCGATCTGCGCCATCGCGGCGCGATTGCTGTCTCGGACCCCCAAGGACGGCTGGTCTGGTCATCCGGAGATGTGGAGCGGCCGGTTTATCCGCGTTCTGCCGTCAAGCTGTTCCAGGCCCTGCCGCTTGTCGAAAGCGGTGCCGCCGACCGGTTCGGGTTCGATGACACGCAGCTGGCGATGGCTTGTGCATCGCATTTGGCGGAGGAGGAGCATGTCGCCGCCGCCGAGGCCATGCTGGCCAAAGCCGGACTGAAGGAAAGCGATCTCGCCTGTGGTTCGCATTGGCCACTGGGCGACCAATCGAAACTGGTCGAGTTCGTTCGCAGCGGGCAGACACCAAACCAACTGCACAACAATTGTTCAGGCAAGCATGCGGGCTTTCTGTGCGCTGCGTGTCATCAGGATATCGAAACCGGCGGTTACACCGGGGCCGGGCATGAGATTCAGAGGCAGGCGATGGCTGCCCAGGAAACGATTACGGAACACCGGCTTACCGGTGCGGAATTCGCCATCGATGGGTGCTCCATCCCCGCATTCGCCTTTCCCCTGCGTGCGCTTGCGCATGGCTTCGCGAAAGTCGCCACCGGGCATTCGCTTGGAGTCGAACGTGCAAAGGCGACATCGCGGCTGATGCAGGCGTGTATCTCCAATCCCTGGTTCACAGCGGGAACAGGGCATTTCTGCACGCGCATCATCGAAGCCGGTGAGGGGGCAATCTACGCCAAGAATGGCGCCGACGGCGTCTTTGTCGCGTGCCTGCCTGAGGCGGGGCTCGGGATCGCCCTGAAATGCGATGACGGCTCGGACCCGGCCGCCGAAGTCATGCTCGCGGGAATATTGCTGACGTTATTCAGTCATGACGACACGATGCGGTCGCGCATCGAGCCGCTTTCGCGCAGGCCGTTGACGAACCGGAAGGGGATCGAGGTGGGTGAACTTCGAGCGGCCTTGCCGGAATAGGTATCCGTTTCAGCCGGCGACATTCCCCGATAGCGAGACATTGGGCGGCGCGTCGCTGGAATTGGTGAGGAGATCCCTGGCGACAGGTTTTCCCCATGCATGCGCCATGATGCCCATTTCACGCGCGGAGATCACATTTCCGCGGATCAGGGCGCGGCCCGCGCCTTCTGCCGCCGATACGCCGATGCCATAGCGGACGTCCCTGACGACATTGCCGGAAATCGCCACGTCTCGCAGAAATCTGCCCCATCCGGCATTGATGCCGTAAAGCGGTGCGCCTTCAACGAGGTTTCCCGATACGACCGCATCCGCCTCGACGCCAATCCCGGTTCCAAAGCCCGGGAAATCGGCTTCATAGGGACCGGTCGCATGAAGGTTGCGGATAATGTTTCCGCTGACGGTCGCGGCGCGTCCGCCCTTGTCGAAATTCGTGACGGAGACCCCGTTCGCGGCACCGTCCACGATATTGTCGGAAATCACGGCATTCTCGAAAGAAAACTCGGCATAGATCGCGGTTTCGCCATTTGCCGTGCAGGTGTTTCCCGTGACTTGCATGCCGCGAACGGTATTCCCGCGGACCGCGGAAAATGCGCTTCCCGAAATGATGTTATGGGTGGCTGCGACGTTGTCGGCTCGAAAGAAGTTGATCGCATTTCCCCACTGACCAGTTCCTCCGTTCGTCGCGCCCGTATCGGCGATCCGGTTGCCGGTGACGATCGAGCCGTCGAAGCCCTGGCTGTTCCTGTGGATGACGACCCCGCCGTTCAGGCACTTTTCGATCGTGTTATCTCTGATGGACAGGCCTTCGCTGTCGATCGCGAAAATCCCGAGACGCTGTGCGCTTTCGATCTCGCACCCGGTGATGACCCCCGAACAGCCCCGGAGGTGAATAGCATCCGCGGACGCGCGCAAGATCCGGCATTTTTCGATACGGAGCGAGCGGACCGATTGCATCTCGATCAGGCCGTCCGCGCCGTTTTGCTGCACGCCGGCACCGCCGAGTACGAGGCCGTCAAGCGTGATGCTTTCGCCGCCGAGAGCCCCCAGGAGCGGACCGGTCCCGCCGAGAATCAGGCGGCTCTTGCCGGGAATTCCCGTGATCACGGTACCGGACGGAATGCGGATATCGGACAGGACATAGAGGCCGGCTGGAATGAAAACCGCCATGCCGTTGCCGGCACCGCTGTCGAGCATCGCCTGGAAGCTCGCCGATTGGTCCACCGGCGCGTCGGGAAGGACCCCAAAATCGGTCGCGCTCCGGCTGCCGCGCAGTTCGACATTCGAAAATGGAGAAGACTGCGCCATCGCCGCCAGCGGCTTGGCGGCCAGGAATGCCGTTGCGCCGGCGTGAGTCAGGAACTGGCGTCGTTTCATCGATTCGCTCCGCGTGAAGAATGGGTGCAAACGGATGCGCGCGCAAAAGAAAAGCCCGGCCGCGAGGCGGCCGGGCCCAATTCAGATTGCGGAAATTGGCTTCAGACGAACTGGCTCAGACCCGGAATCGCCGCGATGACGGCATCGACTGGGCCGTCGCCGGCCTTTTCCTTTGCGTAATCGACCGTCTGGCGGGAGACGCCGGAGATCTCTCCCATGCCGAGGCCGAGGCCCATCAGCGCGGAGCCAAGCCCCATGACGCCGCCACCGAACATCCCGCCACCCGCTTCGGGCGCATTGTCGATGAGATCCTGCACGCCGGGCATCGCCGCCAGCATTTCGTTGACCTGCTCGGCCGGGCCTTCGTTCTTGAGGAAGCCGAGGATCATTCCGACGGCTTTTTGTGCAACGTCGGCATCGATGCCGACGGACTCTGTTATGCGGGAGATGAGTTCGTCCATTCTGTCCTCCGGATATTGACGTTTACGTAATATGTAGAAAGCCTTTCGCCGTAAAGGCGAATGTTGGAAAATGCGGTCGTTTCTGGCGGCATTGCCGTTCGCAGCCGCGGCGACTATACGCCATTACACCGATATAGCGGAAAGAGGCGACCATGTGGGACGTGACAGACCGGATTTTCCTTGGCGCGAGCCGCAAGCCGGATGACAGTTTCCAGGAGCATGAATTCATGGCGCTTCGATACGCCAACCGTCATGGCCTGATCACCGGCGCAACCGGCACGGGTAAGACCGTGTCGCTCCAGATACTTGCCGAATCCTTCTCCAATGCGGGCGTCCCGGTATTCTGCGCCGACGTAAAGGGCGATCTTTCCGGCATCGCCGCGAAAGGGGAGGCGAAGGACTTCCTGCTCGCGCGCGCCGAGACGATCAAGCTCGACCCTTATGAGTTTCAGGAGTTCCCCGTGATCTTCTGGGACCTCTTCGGAAAAAAGGGCCATCCGATCCGCACGACCATATCGGAAATGGGACCGCTTCTGCTTTCCCGCCTGATGAACCTGTCCGATGCGCAGGAAGGTATTCTTAATATTGCCTTCGAAATCGCCGACGACGAGGGATTACTGCTTCTCGATCTCAAGGATTTGCGCTCCCTTCTCGTGCATCTGGGCGAGAATGCGAAGGAAATCTCTGTTCGCTACGGCAATATCCATTCGTCGTCGCTCGGCGCGATCCAGCGCTCCCTACTGGTGCTGGAACGCGAGGGGGCCGATTTCTTCTTCGGAGAACCGGCACTTCAGATCAGCGACCTGATGCGCACGACGCGCGACGGGCTCGGCGCGATCAATGTGCTTGCGGCCGACAAGCTGATGATGAATCCTCGCCTCTACGCGACGTTCCTCCTCTGGCTGCTATCGGAACTGTTCGAGGAATTGCCGGAAGTCGGCGACCCGGAAAAACCGAAGCTGGTTTTCTTCTTCGACGAAGCGCATCTTCTGTTCGATGAAGCGCCGAAAATCCTGATCGAGCGGGTCGAGCAGGTCGTCCGGCTGATCCGATCCAAGGGCGTCGGCGTTTTCTTCGTGACGCAGAATCCGCTCGACGTGCCCGATACGGTCCTTTCCCAGCTCGGCAACCGCGTTCAGCATGCATTGCGCGCCTACACGCCGCGCGAACAGAAGGCCGTGAAGGTCGCCGCCGAAACATTCCGTCCCAACCCGGAGTTCGATTGCTACGAGGCGATTACCCAACTCGGTGTCGGCGAGGCATTGGTATCGACATTGGAGAAGAAGGGCGTACCCGGAATCGTGCAGCGCACCTTGATCCGCCCACCGTCTTCAAGGCTTGGCCCGCTCAAAGACGACGAGCGTGCGGAGATCATGAAATTGAGCCCGGTGGCGGGACGATATGACGAGACGGTGGACAGGGAGTCCGCCTCTGAAATGCTCGCAGAAAAGGCCAAGAAGACCGCCGAGGTCGCCGAACGCGAGAGGCTGCGCGAAGAGGAAGAAGAGCGCGAGGAAACCGGTTCACGTTGGACATTGCCCGATTTGGGCGATGACGATCGCAAGAGCCGGAAATCCAGCAGCCGCAAGAAATCCACCAAGAGAAGATCGAACCGCCAGACCGTCAGCGAGGCCGCAATGAAGTCGTTGGCGCGTTCGGTCTCGACCCAGCTCGGACGCGCGCTGGTTCGGGGAATTCTCGGCGGATTGAAAAAGGCTCTGGACTGACAAAAACGCCGGCGCGAGGCCGGCGTTGTTCTTGACTGATCGTCGTCCTGACTAGCGAACGAGAACCGGAGTCCCCTTCGGCACGCGGCTGTAAAGGTCGATGATGTCCTGGTTCATCAGGCGGACGCAACCCGACGAAACCGACTTGCCGATGGAGTTCCATTCCGGCGAGCCGTGCAGTCGATAAAGCGTGTCCTTCTCGCCCTGATAGAGATAGAGCGCGCGCGCGCCGAGCGGATTTGTGACGCCGGGCTCCATGCCGCCCAGATAAACGTCGTTTTCCCTGTCGTATTCGACGCGGTACTTTTCCAGCTTCGGCTCGCGGTCGATCATCTCGTCAGGCGGAAACCATTTCGGCCATTCGCGACGGGCGCCGATTTCGGCGCGGCCGGACCATTCGAAACCGGCGCGGCCGAGACCCACACCATAGCGAACAGCCTTGCCTCCTCCCAAAACGAGATAGAGGAAGTGCCCCCGCGTATCGACGACGATCGTGCCACGGTCTTCGCCGGTCGGGTCCGAAACGACCTGACGCAGAAAGCGCTCCGGGATTTTGGTGTAGGGAACCGCCGGGATTTGGAAACCGCCATCGCTGACAGGGCCGTACATCGAGGCGTAATCGGGAAAGTCGGGAGCGCGGCCGGTGAAACGCGGACCGTTTTCGTCCGTCTCTTCAACTGTCGTGCAGGCGCTGATGGCAAAGCCGGCGGTCAGCACGCCGGACGTGGCAAGGAAATTGCGGCGCGAAAGGTCTTTCATCATTGATCCGTGACTATGGGGCTGCACATGGCGCAATGCGAAGCGGGCAGGGCGATGTCATCCAGATACCCGTATTCGTCAAAACATCAGAGCGGAAAATGACGGAGAAACGAGAGTTTATGCGCAGCTGGATGCGATACCATCCGCACCGTTGCAGCACCGCAACACATTAAAGAGGCTCAGAGCTCGGTCAAATTTCCGATTTCCCGCGCTGGCCCGTAGTTCTGATACTCGTTGGGTAATCCCGCGCGGTTGATCCAGACGGTGTGGAAGCCGAACTTGTGCGCGCCCGCGATATCCCATCGGTTCGATGACTGGAAAGAAACCTCGGCGGGCGCAATAGCGAAGGTGTCAGTGACCATGCGGTAGACATCCGGCGCGGTCTTGAAGGTCTTGATCGCATCGACCGACAGGACGGCATCGAAAAGTCCGCCCAGATGAGCCGACTCCACGGCGGCCGCGAGCATGTCGGATGAGCCGTTCGAGAGGATCGCGACATGCGCTCCGCGCTCGCGAAGTTTTGCGAGGATTTCCGGCACTTCGGGATAGCAGTCGAGCGTCCAATAAGCTTCCAGCAGTTTGTCGCGGCAGGATTTATCGACACCGGGCACAACACCAAAAGCGTAGTCGAGGGCCTCCTCGGTGAGACGCCAGAAATCCGTGTAGGACCCCATCAGAGTGCGGATCCAGGAATATTCGAGCTGCTTGGTGCGCCAGATCTCCGAAAGCCGCTGGCCATCAGGGCCAAGGGTGTCGGCGTATTTCCGGACTGCCGAATGAACGTCGAAAAGAGTGCCGTAGGCGTCGAAAACGTAGGTCTTGAATTGCATAGTACCAATCCGGGTTACGACGACTTTGGGCAAATCGGGAAGGGGGGTCAATAGCGGCGTAATGCCCTAATGAACGCGCAAGTGATTGACCTCATCGCGGAAATCCGGTTTGCCTGCTCGCGTTTGGAGAATCCGGAGGCGAAAATGGCGGTCGATACGAAGGCACAATCCGCGACATGGACCTATGTCGATGGCGACTGGCATGAAGGCAATGTGCCGATCATCGGGCCGCGCACCCATGCCATGTGGCTCGGTTCCTCCGTTTTCGACGGGGCACGGTGGTTCGAGGGCGTTTCGCCGGATCTCGACCGGCACGCCGAGCGGGTCAACGCCTCCGCCTGGGCACTGGGCCTCAAGCCGACCATGACCGCCGAGGAGATTGTCGGGCTGACCCATGAAGGGCTGAAGAAGTTCGACGGCAAGACCGCTGTCTATATCCGGCCGATGTACTGGGCGGAACATGGTGGCTACATGTCGGTGCCGGCCGATCCCGAGTCGACCCGGTTTTGCCTGTGCCTTCACGAAGCACCGATGCTTCCGCCCGCCGGTTTTTCCGTAACTTTGTCGCCGTTTCGCCGGCCGACCATCGAGACGATGCCAACAAATGCCAAGGCGGGCTGCCTCTACCCGAACAACGGGCGTGCGATATTGGAGGCCAAGAGCCGCGGCTTCGACAACTGCCTGGTTCTCGACATGCTCGGCAATGTCGCTGAAACCGGCGCATCGAACATCTTCATGGTAAAGGACGCGCAGGTCTTCACACCCGCGCCGAACGGAACCTTCCTGTCGGGCATTACACGCTCGCGGACCATCGACCTTCTGGCGCAGTACGGTTTCTCCACCGTCGAGAAAACATTGACGGTCGCCGACTTCATGGATGCTGATGAAATCTTCTCGACAGGGAACCATTCCAAGGTCGTACCGATTATCAGAATAGAGGACCGGGAATTGCAGCCCGGTCCCGTGGCAACCAAGGCACGCGAATTGTACTGGGAGTGGGCGCACTCTTAGGTGCGGGAAAAAACCCGCTTCCATTATTGCGGTCGCCGTGCCGGAATTCTATGTGTCTGAGTGACAGTCGACGGAGTGATCCGCCCCTGCCGATTTGGATACGAATTCGTTTGAAACAAGGAGATCCCCAATGGCCTTCACGCTTCCCGACCTTCCCTACGACTACGAAGCGCTGCAGCCCTTCATGTCCAAGGAGACGCTCGAATATCACCACGACAAGCACCACAAGGCCTATGTCGACAAAGGCAACGATCTCGCCGCCGAAGCCGGCATGGACGGATTGTCGCTCGAGGAGATCGTCAAGCAGTCTCATCGCAAGAACCCGGGCCTCTTCAACAATGCTGCCCAGCACTACAACCACGTCCATTTCTGGAAATGGATGAAGAAGGACGGCGGCGGAACGTCGCTTCCCGGAAAGCTGCAAAGCGCTGTCGACAGCGACCTTGGCGGTTATGAAAAGTTCAAGGCTGACTTCATCGCGGCCGGTGTCGGCCAGTTCGGTTCCGGTTGGGCATGGATCGCCGTCAAGGACGGCAAGCTTGAGATCATGAAGACGCCGAATGGCGAAAACCCGCTGGTTCACGGCGCAACGCCGATCCTCGGCGTCGATGTGTGGGAGCATTCCTACTATATCGACTATCGCAATGCGCGGCCGAAGTACCTCGAAGCCTTCGTCGATAGCCTGATCAACTGGGATTATGTGCTCGAGATGTACGAGGCGGCGACCGCCTGACGCGATCGACCGATTCCCTCAATCTTCAGCGGCTCCGGACATGGTCCGGAGCCGTGTTTCGTGATGATTGACACTGTGTCGCAGCCAAATTGCCCGAATTCACGAAACCGTGACTCCATCCGATAAAACAAATGTCGCAGTCTTCGTGTCTAAACTGCGAGCCAACCATCCCAGGAGGATTTACGTGAAGAAGACGATTTTTGCCTTTTCCCTTATCGCGGCCACGACAGCCACGGCATTTGCCGCGGACGATCCCATTGCGGTGCGCAAATCCCTTATGCAGTCCAACGGGGCCGCCGCAGGAGCATCTGCCGGCATGATGAAGAAGGAAATCGACTACAGTCCGGCAGTCGGTAAAGCCGCTATCGCCGCGTTCCATGCCTCCGCCGAAGCATTTGGCGACTATTTCCCCGAGGGAAGCGACATGGGAGCGGATACCAGGGCGTCGGCGAAGATCTGGGAAGATCCGGACGGGTTCAAGGCCGAACTGGAGAAGTTCAAGACCGCCGCGGCCGCCGCGATGGAAGCGTCCGGCAGAGAGGGCCCCGCCGATCTTGAGGCATTCCAGGCCGCCGTTGGTCCGATCCTCGGCACGTGCCGGAGCTGCCACGAAGGTTACCAGACTCGTTGATTCCGATGATTCGCAAGCTCGCCCTGATTGTCGCACTCGCCGCGGTCGTGGGCGGGCTTGCATTCTATGTCCTGACGATACCGCAGACATTGCCAGCCGATGTCCTGGCGGAGATGCCGGAAGGCGACGCCGAGCGCGGCGAACTGGTCTTCTGGGCCGGGGGCTGTGCATCCTGCCACGCTGCCGACAACGCCGAAGGCGATGACAAGCTGAAACTCGGCGGAGGGCATGTCCTCGCCAGCGATTTCGGCGACTTTGTCGTTCCCAATATATCGACGGACCCTTCGACCGGCATCGGTTCATGGTCGCGTGAGGACTTCGCAAACGCGATGCTGAGAGGGGTGTCGCCGGACGGCGGACACTATTATCCTTCCTTTCCGTGGACATCCTATTCGCGGATGAAATCCGGTGATGTCGCGGACCTTTGGGCGTTCATGCAGACGCTACCCGCCGTTGAAAATGATCCCGGTCCGCACCGTATGGGTTTCCCGTTCAATATCCGCCGTGGCGTCGGCATGTGGAAGCTGCTTTATGCGGGCAACGAACCGATCGTTCCGCTGGACGAAAGCGACGAAAAACTCGTGCGTGGCCAGTATCTGGTCGAAGCGCTCGGCCATTGCGGAGAATGCCATACGCCACGCGACTTCGCTGGTGGGCTGAACAATAGCGAATGGCTCGGCGGAGCGCCCAATCCGGACGGTGAGGGACGTATCCCCAACATCACCCCCGGCGGAACCATCGGCGACTGGTCAGAGGCGGATATCGCTTACTATCTCGAAAGCGGGTTCACGCCGGAGTTCGATTCCGTCGGCGGTTCGATGGTCGATGTTCAGGAGAACATGGCCAAGCTTCCCGCCGAGGACAGGGACGCCATTGCCGCCTATCTGAAGGCGATCCCCGCGGTCGAGGGCGCGCGGTAGCGCGTCCTGCAGGTCTTTCCGCGATCCCAGTCCCGCTTGCCTGACGGGACTGCAATCTGCCCTGGCTGACCCGAGCCGCGCGAGAAACCTCAGGCCTTGCCAACCACTTTGAGCGCGAAAGCGTAGGAAAACGTGATTTCTTCCAGGCGCGAGAAACGTCCCGACGCCCCGCCATGGCCGGAGTCCATGTTCGTTTTCAACAACAGCGGCTCGCCGCTGGTGGAATGGTCCCGCAGCCTGGAGATCCATTTCGCCGGTTCCCAGTAGGTCACGCGCGGATCGGTCAACCCTGCGACGGCGAGTACGGGCGGATAGGGTAGAGCGGTCACGTTGTCGTAAGGCGAATAATCCGCGATCGTGCGGTAATCGTCGGCGGACTCGATCGGGTTTCCCCATTCCGGCCATTCGGGCGGCGTGAGCGGCAAGGTGTCGTCCAGCATGGTGTTCAGAACATCGACGAAGGCAACTTCCGCGATGATGCCGCCGAAAGCGTCTGGTGCCATGTTCGTGACCGCACCCATCAGCATGCCCCCGGCGGATCCACCCTGCGCGACGATCCGGTCGGCGGAGGTGAACCCCTCCTTTGCGAGATAGCGCGCTGCGGCGATGAAATCCTTGAAGGTATTCTGCTTGAGCGCGCGCTTGCCGTTCTCGTACCAGGCGAAGCCCTTGTCTTTGCCGCCCCGGATATGCGCGATCGCGTAGACGAACCCCCGATCGACCAGGGAAAGGCAATTGGTGTTGAAGGATGCGGGAATGGCGATGCCATAGGAGCCGTAGCCATAAAGCAGGCAGGGCGCGGAGCCGTCGAGCTTCGTGTCCTCACGGTAGAGAAGTGTCACCGGCACCAGTTCACCGTCATGCGAAGGGGCGTTGACGCGGCGCGTGACGTAATCCTCGGGGTTGTGGCCAGACGGAACCTCCTGAGTCTTCAGGAGAACCCGTTCACGGGTACCCATGTCGTAGTCGTAGACCTGGGCAGGCGTTGTCATCGAGGAATAGGTGAAGCGAATGACGGTCGTGTCGTATTCGAGGCTGCCTGCCAGCCCCAGCGAGTAGGCTTCCTCCTCGAAGTCGATGGCGTGTTCTTCGCCGCTTGTGCGGTCGCGAATGACGATGCGCGGCAGGCCGTTCTCACGCTCGATCCAGACGAGATAGCCCTTGTAAGCCTGCATGGCGAGGATCAGACGTCCCGGCTTGTGCGGCACAAGCTCGGTCCAGTTTTCCTTCTGCGGCGCATCGACCGGCGCCGTCATGATCTTGAAATCCTTGGCTCCGTCGGCGTTGGTCAGGATGAAGAACACATCGCCGCCCGACTCCAGTTCATATTCGACCCCGGTCTCGCGTTGCGCCACCATGACCGCCCCGCCGAGCGGGTCGTCCGCGCGGATCAGGCGGACTTCGCTTGTTTCGTGGTCGTAGGAACTGACGAAGACGAAATCATCGAGCCGGCTTCCGCCCGCGCCCATGAAAAAGCCCGCATCCGGCTCTTCGTAGACGAGAATGTCATCTGTCTGATCGGTGCCGACACGATGGTAATAGAGCTTGGATGGCCGATGGTTGGCGTCGAGCTTCGAATAAAGAAATCCGTTGCCGGCCGCATCCCAGACACCGCCTCCACTGGAGTCGGCGACATCGTCGTCAAGGTCTTCGAGCGTGTCGAGATCGCGAACCCTTAGCCGGAAGAATTCCGATCCCTTGTCGTCGAAACCCCACAAGAGCTTCGAGTGATCGGAGGAATGGTCGCTCGAGGCGATCCGAAAATACGCCCTGCCTTCCGCCTCGGCGTCACCGTCGAGAATGATGGTCTTGTCCTCTGGCGCCGTCTTGCCGCGCGGCATGCGCTCGAAAAGGGGCTGCTGGCCGCCTTTGCGAAATGAGGAGCCGTAAGCCCAGGGGCCGTCGGGCGCAGGGACCGTCGAGTCGTCTTCCTTGATGCGCCCCTTCATCTCCTCGAACAGGACCTTCTGGAGATCTTTGGTATCCGCCATCAGGGCGTCCTGGTAGACGTTTTCGGCTTCCAGGTGAGCGCGGATCTCCGGGTCCAGGACGGATGTCTCCTTGAAGACGTCCTGCCAGTTGTCCGCGCGCAGCCAGGCGTATTCGTCCTGTCTCGTGATCCCGTGCCGTTCGTCCTCTACGGGACGTTTTTGGGCGGCGGGCGCTTGCGGCAAGGTGCCAAAGGAACGGGACATCGGGCCTCCAGTTGTGCGCATCTGCACGGAATGAACGGGAGCTGAACGGCAGGATAAGGACCGGTTCAGCGAGAGGGAGCTAGATCAGATGTATCGATTGCAGTCCCCTGTTCAAGCCCGGAGGAAGCCATGAAACTGAAAATGATCCCCATCGCGCTCGCAGCGCTCATCACCGCAACAGCCGCCACCGCCCCGGTCGGGGCGTCGGTGTTCCATGCCTGGGAGGTGACCAATGTCTCCTGGGGTGACCTTCTCAACGTTCGCCGCTGGCCGGCATCCTATTCCCAGAAGCAGAGCGCCTATCCGAACGGTACGGTGCTGTCGCTCACCGGCCGGTGCAAGGGCGGATTGATGCTCGACGATATCGCTCATTTGCCGGATTGGCAGAAGCGTCAGGCAGTCCGCTACAAATGGTGCGAGGTCTGGCACGACCCTGCCAACAACGGCCAGTGGAAGACCGGTTGGGTGTATATGAAATATATGCGTCCGAATTGACAGGAGTGATGCTTGCCCACGGAGAATGGCGTTGCGCCGCGATGCCTTCTCCGGTCTTATTCCCTCCGAACACGGCCGCTAAAGCAGGCTAACGGAGGGGCGCATGTCCGCGAAGATTCAATTCTATACCAATCCGATGAGCCGCGGGCAGATAGCGCGGTGGGCTCTGCACGAAGCCGGCGCGGATTACGAGGAACATATTCTCGGTTACGGCGCGGAGATGAAAGGCGATTACCGTCGCATAAATCCGATGGGAAAGGTCCCCGCCATCGTGCATGAGGGGAATGTCGTCACAGAAGCGTCCGCGATCTGTCTCTATCTCGCCGAAGTGTATCCCGAAGCGGGTCTCCAGCCGACTACGCTGGCCGAAAAGGCGGCTTATTTCCGCTGGAGTTTCTTTGCGGCGGGCCCGGTCGAACAGGCGATCATCGCGCACTCTTTCAAGTGGGATGAGGGGCTCGATGCGAGGGCGCAGGGCCGGCTCGGTTTCGGAAATTTCGATCTCGTCGTCGATGTGCTGGCCGGAATGCTCAAAGACCGGGACTTCATATGCGGCGATCGCTTCACTGCTGCCGATATCTATGTCGGTTCGCAGGTGGATTGGGGTCTCATGTTCAAGACCCTTCCCGAACGCGCTGAGTACATCGCCTATGCCGAACGGCTGAGGGCGAGACCGGCATACCAGGCCGCGAAGGCGATCGATGCCACATATATCGAAGCCATGCAGAGCAATGGATAAGCACGTGTCGGCGGAGAGAGGGGATTGACGCAAAACCGCAATGCGCCCGACGATCATCTCAGGCAGTTGATTGAGACATTTGTTCTCGGTCACATCAACGGTCGGGATTTCGAGGCCAGGTTTCTGGAAAATTTCCGACGCGCGAGAGACAACGGCCATTCGATCCGCCATGCGGTCGATCTGCTGTTCTATGATGTTGATGCATTTTGCGATGACGCGTCGCTGCGCGGGCCGGATGATCTCGACGAGGATGGCTTGCGAGAGCGGGCGCGAATTGCCCTGGCCCGTTGGGAAAGCCTGCCGTCACGGCCTTGATCGAAGCGGCAGCGATTGGTTTTGCGTGCTGGAAATGTGGGCGAGGGCCCATAACTGTTCGAAAACTGCGGGTTTTCCCCGCAACCTCTTGAGATTTGGTACGAACCGACCTAGGTCCGGTCAGCATGCACATATCGACTTGCCTTTTCCTGAAATAGTACTGGGGTGCGTAGCCTGACATGACGTTCTACGCGCTTCTTGCCCCGTTCATCGCCGCGTTGTTCGCGCCGGTGTTGACCCGCGTTTTCAAGCACAATGCGGCATGGATACTCGCGGTGGTTCCGGCGCTTCTGTTCTGGCATTTTTTCGGCTTTGCCGAAGACGTGTCGCAGGGCGAGCGTATTACGGGCGGCTATTCCTGGATCCCGTCCTTCAACGTGAATTTCTCCTGGCTGATCGACGGCCTGTCACTGACATTCGCCCTGTTGATCACCGGGATCGGAACGTTGGTCGTTCTGTATTCCGGCGGCTACCTGAAGGGGCACAAGCACCAGGGACGGTTCTTCTCGTTCATCCTCATGTTCATGGGGTCTATGCAGGGGCTTGTCCTGTCGGACTCGTTCCTGATGCTGTTCGTTTTCTGGGAACTGACCTCGATCACGTCATTCCTGCTGATCGGCTTCAATCACGCGGAAGAAAAGTCTCGCCGGTCGGCGATTCAGGCGCTGGTCGTAACCGGCCTCGGCGGGCTTTCACTGCTCGCTGGCCTTCTGGTCATCTGGAACATCACGGGTCTGAGCGAGCTTTCTCTGCTTCTTTCCTCCGGCGATCTGCTGAGAGAGAGCCCGTTCTTTATCGCGGCTTTTCTGCTGGTACTCGGCGGGGCGTTCACGAAATCGGCGCAGTTCCCGTTCCATTTCTGGTTGCCCAACGCCATGGAAGCGCCGACGCCCGTTTCCGCTTACCTGCATTCCGCCACCATGGTGAAGGCCGGCGTTTATCTGCTGATGCGCCTGAACCCGGTGATGGGCGAGACGGTGGCCTGGGAAACGGTCTTGCCGATATTCGGCGGTTTTACGCTGATCGCCGGTACGCTTCTGGCCGCGCGCCAAACCGATCTCAAGCTGATGCTGGCCTACACGACCATGGCCTCGCTTGGCATTCTCGTCATGCTGACCGGCTTCGGCAACGAGAAGGCAATCGAGGGCGCGGTGCTGTATCTGATCGCCCATTCGATGTTCAAGGGCGGTCTGTTCATGGTCGCCGGCAATGTCGATCACGAGGCCGGCACACGCGATATCACGAGGCTCGGCGGTCTTGCCAGCGCGATGCCGATCACCTTCGCCGCGGCGCTGTTCGCGGCCCTGTCGATGGGCGGTTTGCCGCCATTTGTCGGCTTCCTCGCGAAAGAGGAGATTTACTACGGATTGGCGCATGGCGATGCGTGGTCGATTCTTTTTACGATCGTCGCGATTACAGGCAACGCGCTGATGTTCGTGATCGGTTTCGCGGTCGCTTTGAAACCTTTCCTGGGTCCGAAAGTCGACACGCCGAAACACGCGCATGAAGGGCCAATCCTGCTCTGGGTGGGGCCCGCGATACTCGCCCTGTGCAGCCTCTCCTCCGCCATCTTTTCCGGATGGTTCCACGCACGCTTTTCGAGCCCGATGGCCAGTGCCGTCAGCGGCCATGAAGCCGATATCACCATCACCGTGATCCCCCATATCGGGGTGCCACTCTATCTGTCGCTGCTCACGATCGCGCTTGGCGTGGTGCTTTATCTGTCGCTCTGGCGTTTGCGCGCTGGCATGGAGAACCTTCTGGTGGCGATCGGATGGGGCCCGGATCGTGGTTTCGACCAGGCAATACGGGGTATCGTGAAGCTGTCGGTGGCGGTGACGCGTCTGGTGCAGAACGGGCGGCTGGAATTTTACATCACAGCGAGTTTTGTTCTCCTCGCCGCATCGATCTTCGTGCCGATGGCTGTCGCGGGCGACTGGCCGTTGGTGCCTGCGTTCCCGCAGCTGTTCTTCTACGAATGGCTTCTGTTCCTCATCGCGGTGATGGGGCTTTTCGCGGTGATATGGGCCAAGGACCGCCTGACCGCGATCGTCTCGCTCGGCATTCAGGGCTTCGCGGTTGCCGTTTTCTTCATGCTGATGGGCGCTCCCGACCTGTCCTTCACCCAGTTCATGGTTGAAACGCTGTCGGTCGTCATTCTCGCGCTGGCGATGACGCGGCTCCGGTTGTCTCCACAGGACCATCGATCTGCAACCCAGACAGTGCTCGACGGGGCGATCGCCCTGGCATTGGGCGGCGCGCTGACTTTGCTGCTGCTGCGTGTCCTGCAGGTGCCCTTCGATGCGACGCTGACGGATTTCTTCAACACCTATTCGTTGCAGATCGCCCATGGTCGTAACATCGTGAACGTGATCCTGGTCGACTTCCGCGGCATAGACACGTTTGGCGAGATCGCGGTGGTGATGGTGTCGGGACTTGCCATTCTCGCGCTCATCCGCGTGGTGCCGAAGCGGTCGACGCCGGTGACGACGGAGTCGCCCGCGTCGCTATCCGACCGGGTAGTGGAGGCAGGCTGACCATGCGCACTTTGATCTTCCGGACCGTCGCGCCATTCCTTTCGAGCCTGATGATCCTGTTTTCGGTGTTCGTGCTGCTTCGCGGCCACAACGAGCCCGGCGGCGGTTTCATCGGTGGCCTGATCGCGGCGTCGGCGCTTGCGATCTACGGCATCGCCTTCGGCGTTTCGCCGGTCCGCCGCGCAATCCGCTTTCACCCCATGGCACTCTCGGGCTTCGGCCTGCTGTTGGCGGCGATAGCCGGTATCCTGTCGATGTTCTCCGGCGTGCCCTTCCTGACCGGATTGTGGGTCTATCCGCGGCTGTTCGGTGTCGAACTCGCATTGTCGACCCCGCTGATATTCGACATCGGGGTCTATTTCGTCGTTTTCGGGTCGATCACCTCGACCGCGCTTGCCCTGGAAGAAAGGGAGCGCGACTGATGGAAACGGCCATGGCGGTCCTGACCGGGCTCTTCTTTGCGACGTCCTTCTACCTGATGCTGTCGCGGCATATCATCCGCATCCTGCTCGGCGTCACCATTCTTGGAAACGCGGTCAACCTGACGATTTTCACGACGGGACGGATTACCCGCGAAGTGCCGCCGATCATTCCAGACGACGCGGTCATGCCGATTGAGGCTATCGCCAATCCGCTGCCCCAGGCGCTGGTGCTGACCGCGATCGTCATTTCCTTCTCTTTCTTCGCGTTCCTGCTGGTGCTGGTGTTCCGCAGCTACCAGGAACTGGGCACCGACGACACGGACGAGATGCGCGACGCCGAACCGCGCGACGAACCCGCGCCGCCGCTTGGCTACTGACACTCCGGACCAAAGCTTAATGGCCACTTCAACCGCCCATAATGTCAATCTCGAAGCTGCGATGGTGCTGACACCGCCGCCTCTGGCCGACTATCTCGTCGTCGCGCCATTGGCGATCGGCTTCGTGTTCGGCGCGCTGTGTCTGATGACCCGCAAGAACATCGATCGCCAGCCCTATATCGCGATCAGTGGCCTCGTCCTGATGCTGCTGGCCGATATCGGCCTCTTCTGGCACGTCTTGCAGAATGGCACGGTGGTCATGACGATGGGCCGCTGGCTGCCGCCCTTTGGTATTACGTTCGCTGCCGACATGCTGGGTGCCACGTTTGCATTGGTCGCTGGAATCGTCGGCCTTGCAGGAGGTATCTATGCGCTGGAGGATGTGGACCGCACCGGCCGGCGCTACGGCTTCTATCCGTTCCTCCTGCTGATGTTGTCAGGCGTGACCGCCGCATTCCTGACCGGCGATATTTTCAATCTCTACGTCTGGTTCGAGGTGCTGCTGATCGGATCCTTCGGCCTGCTTGTGCTGGGCTCGGAACGCGAGCAGTTGGACGGCGCGACGAAATACGCGCTGTTGAACCTCATTGCGACAACGCTGTTCCTGCTCGCCGTGGCCTACATGTACGGCATGTTCGGCACGCTCAACATGGCCGACATCTCGCGCAAGGCGGCAGGACTACGGGACAACGGACCGCTTTTCACCATTGCGGCGCTGTTTCTATTCGCCTTTGCGATGAAGGCGGCCGCATTCCCGGTCAATTTCTGGTTGCCGGCTTCCTATCATACACCGCGGATCGTCGTTTCCGGTCTGTTTGCGGGCCTGCTGACGAAAGTGGGCGTCTATGCCCTTCTGCGCATCTTCCTGACCCTCTTTGACGTCGAACGTGATGCTTTGGCCGGTACGATCGCCATCGTCGCCGTCGCGACGATGGTGCTCGGCGCCATGGGAGCGCTCGCCCAGAACGATATCCGGCGTCTGCTCGGCTATCTCGTCATTTCCGGTATCGGCATGATGCTGGCGGGGCTCGCGTTGGGCAGCCAGACCGGACTGTCTGGCGCGGTTTTCTATGCGGCCCATTCGATGGTGGTCATGACGGCGCTGTATTTCCTCGCGGGAATGATCGGTGAGCGGATGAACGGATTTGCGCTCAACGAGGCGGGCGGGCTTTATAGCCGGGTACCCTGGCTTGCCGCGATTGCACTGATCCTGTTTCTTTCGGTTTCGGGATTGCCGCCGTTTTCGGGCCTTTGGCCGAAAGCGTTTCTGGTCAAGGCCTCGCTCGACGTCGGCGCGTGGTGGGTCGCTTTCGGCATCCTGCTCACCGGACTGCTGACCACGATCGCGGTCGGGCGGACTTTCGCTTTTGCATTCTGGCGCGAAAGCACGCGGGAGACTGACGACACCGATACGACACGGCCCGCTAACGGCGGACGCGCGGTTGCCGGTTCCCTGATTGCCCTTACGCTCTTGTCGGTTGCGGTGGGTATCTACCCCGAACCCGTCATCCGTGTAACCGACCGGATCGCCAGTGAGCTTCTGACGCCTGGCAGTTACGTGGATGCGGTGTTTCCTGCTGAAGAGCCGATGGTGGAAGAACCGTCGGCGGATGAAGGGGAGGCGCAGGAATGAACCTCTATCTTGCAAATATCCTGATGGCGTTCGTCTGGGCGGCCGTGACCGGTTCGTTCAGCGTGATCAATTTGATCTTTGGCTTCGCGCTTGGCGCGCTGGCTCTGTCGCTGATCCGCGAGCAGGTTGGCTCGATGGGATATTTTTCCCGAGCGCGGCGCGTCCTCTCGCTGATTCTGCTGTTCATATACGAGCTTGTCCTGTCGTCCGTCAGGGTCGCCAAGCTCGTTCTTACGCCAAACATGAACCTGAAACCCGGTATCTTCGCCTATCCGCTGAAGGTCGATCGCGACTTCGAGATCACGCTCCTGGCGAATTTGATTACGCTGACGCCGGGAACGCTGTCAGTCGATGTTTCGGATGACAGGCGCTTCCTTTTTGTCCACGCGCTTGACTGTTCGGATCCCGAACAAGTCCGTGAAGACATTGCGGATGGATTCGAACGCAAGATCCTGGAGGCATTCCGCTGATGATCGCCTCCGATTTTCTAGACATCGCCGTTCATGTCGCGCTCGCAGTTCTGTCGGTGACGTTTCTCCTGACGGTGATCAAGGTCATTTATGGACCGACGCTGCCGGATCGTGTCCTCGCACTCGATATGCTGGTCGCGGTGGCAATCGGCTTCATCGCGGTGCTCGGCATCAAGACGGGATACACTCTCTATCTCGACATCGCGATCGCACTCGGGTTGGTCGGGTTTCTCGCGACCGTTGCGTTCGCCAGATTCATCATGGCGCGGGGGCGCATCGAGGAAACCGAGGAAAATCGGCCACGGCTGGTCACGACCGTGAAGCCCCATTCGGACGCGACTGCGTCTGATAAGGAAAAGGCAGGCTGACATGGAAACAGTCGTCAATATCGTAGCTGGACTATTAATACTTGCAGGTACTTTCTTTGCATTCGTCGCGGCAGTTGGCCTTTGGCGTTTTCCTGATATATATTCGAAGATGCACGCTGCGTCGAAAGCTGGCACGCTCGGATCGGGTATGGTTTTACTTGCGCTTGCCGTGCATGCAGGTGATACCGCAACTGTAACGCGAGCACTTGCGGGTATTACGTTTTTTCTTCTGACGGCACCGATTTCGGCTCATTTGCTTGCTAAAGCAGCCTATGTCGTAGGTTATGAACTTGCAAAATCTTCGGTGCTGGATGAAATGGGCGAATCGAAAAGAGACAGTTAAATCCCTTTTATACAGCCATACCGTTAGAACATTCGAAAAAGTAAAGCATTTACAACCTTTAGTTGCTGACATCACGGCGAATTTAATTATTGTATTCCAATTTATTGTGATAGGTGTCATGTACGGTTTGGGATGGAAACCATACAGCACGCGGTCAACAACTCGGCGCGCGTAGAAAGTTAATAAAGGATAATACAACTATGACAGACAATTCGGGACAAAACGACCTTTTGGCCGAACTGACCGCAGACGTCGTATCTGCCTATGTCAGCAATAACCCTGTTCCCGCCTCGGATCTGCCCGGACTGATTTCGGAGATTCATACAGCACTCGGCAAGACACTTGGCGGCGTTGTTGAGGAAGTTCAGGAA
This sequence comes from Oricola indica, assembly GCF_965227485.1. Classification (NCBI taxonomy): domain Bacteria; kingdom Pseudomonadati; phylum Pseudomonadota; class Alphaproteobacteria; order Hyphomicrobiales; family Ahrensiaceae; genus Oricola; species Oricola indica. The sequence continues at coordinate 3,722,601 of NZ_OZ245747.1, read as the reverse complement.
AAGCCGCGTCCCGCCGTCAATCCGAAGCGTTCGGTCACCGACGATTACATCATCTGCCTTGAAGATGGCCAGAAGTTCAAATCGCTGAAGCGCCATCTCATGAGCCACTATAGTATGACGCCGGAAGAGTATCGCGAGAAATGGAGCCTGCCGGCTGACTATCCGATGGTCGCTCCCGCATATGCCGCGCAGCGTTCGCGTCTCGCACGTGAGATGGGTCTTGGCCGCAAGCGCGGATCGAAGCGCTAGATACAGCCTGACCCGAAATCGATCTTTCAAGGCCGCGGCTTCGTCCGCGGCTTTCTTTTTGGCGGGGTCAGGTCTTCCTGGCTTCGATTTCTTTCCGCACGCGGTCCCGGGCCGCTTTTAGCGCGATGTGGCGGTTGAGATCGTATGACCAGTGCCGGGACGCGCTCTTGGTCCGCTCGCGTCGCAGCGCAATCGTGATGCTGTCCATCCAGTCGCGCAACTCATCGGGCGAGGCGGCGGCAAGACGACACTGGCTTGCACGCGCAAGTTGAAGCAATTGCGTGGGCCTGCTCGCAAGTGCATGAATGCGTGCGGTTCGGGCGCTCCCGCTGCGGTCTCGCTCTAATTCCAATGCCGCGCTCCTGCAATCGATACCGGTGCTGACAGTAGGCGCATCGGTGATCTGTTGGATAAGTGCCTGGTGAAAACCTTCGGGACCCGGCGATAGAGGCCGGAAAACCGGGCGTATGAACAAAGTCCGGAAATCCACTTATTCAACGCTTGCCAATCCGATATAGGAATAAAAACCTATTACGGAGAATTTTGCGAATGCTGAACACTCTCGCAGGCGTTTCAATTCACGACGGCGGCAGCCCCGCTCGAAGCGGAGCAGCGGAAATCGACAGGGAAAATAATGACGATGCCGATTTTGGCTTCGGCCATTCTGTCGGAACCGCCGAGGCGGTGGAAATATGCGACGGGATTATCGATCTGCTGGCAGTGTTCTTCAATGTCAGCGGCCGCCAGTTGCGCTCATCGAAACGAACGGTGAAGCCGGTTTCCCGAATCCGCCAGATCGGCATGTATGTCGCCCACGTCACGCTCGGACTGAAGATGGTGGCGGTCGGCGCCGGGTTCGGGCGCGACAAGAGCACGGTTGTCCATGCCTGCCATACGATAGAAGACATGCGTGACGACGAGGATTTCAACGTGATCGTTTCCCGGGTGGAACATCTTGTCACGATTGCGTTTTCGCTGAATTGCCGATCGGAGCAGCGGAATGTCTGACGCAAAATCCGAGAGGCGGATCCTGCGTTTCATGCAGATGCTCGAGAAGTCTCCTGCGGTTCTGAGAGATACCGGCAGTTCCGATGTGAAGTTGCTGGAATTTGCCGGCAGTCGATCGGTCCGATGTGAGAGTTCGGATATCGAAACGATGCTGCGATCGGGGAGTATCGTCGTCTCGCGCCGGGATGACTTGGCAGAGGTAAGGCTGACAGATGCGGGGCAGGCTTCACTGCGCCGGCAACGGTCGGGCGATGTCGCTGGTCAACACCGCCAAATCCGCGAGGCGCATGTGCAATTTCACGGACATCCGCATCGAGTCACGCTCAATGATGCTGAGTCGCCCCTTGCGATGCTGGCGCGCCTCAAACGCCCGGATGGCGAGACATGGTTCGATGGGGCGGAACTCGCGGCAGGCGACAGGCTGCGGAGTGACTTCGAGCATGCATTGCTTCAACCACGAGTCACCGCTTCCTGGGATATTTCGCATGTCGCAAGGTCTGGTGGGCAGTCCGGAGCCGCGGAGATGGCCGATCATGTCATGGCCGCTCGCGATCGGGTCAACGCCGCGTTGACCGCCGTCGGGCCCGATCTTGGCGGCGCTCTCGTGGACGTCTGCTGCTTTTTGAAGGGTCTGGAGCAGGTCGAACGCGAAAGAAACTGGCCGCGTCGCTCCGCGAAGCTGATGCTCAAAACAGCGCTTGGGCTTCTGGACGCTCACTATGATCCAGGATCGACGCGGAAACGGCGCTCGCGCAAAATTCTCCACTGGGGATCCGATGGATTTCGCCCGTCGTTGAACTGCTAGAGCAAGGCAACCGGGCTCTGAAGTGCTCCGGAAAGCGTCAGGCCGCGTTTGTTGCAGCGTGCGCTTCTTCCTTCATTCGCGCCACCATGGCACGCAAGCCGTTGGAGCGTTGCGGTGTGAGGTTGTCTTCAAGCCCCAGTAATTTCAGAAGTTCCGCCGCATCGAAAGAACCGATCTCCGATGCCTTTCTGCCTGACAACGCCGCAATCATGATCGCTACAAGCCCGCGAACGATATGAGCGTCGGAGTCACCGCGGAACGTCACCACGGGATCGCTTCCGTCACCGGTCGAGGTCGCAAGCCACACCTGGCTGACACATCCATTGACCTTGTTGGCAGCCGTTTTCTCGGACTCGGGCATGTCGGGGAGGCTCTTTCCGATCTCGATGACATAACGGTACTTGTCTTCCCAATCGTCGAGGAAAGCGAAATCATCCGTGATCGTTTCGAGCGAAGGTAGCATCGGCCGCGCAGAGTTCCTGTTCAACCGGCGATAGTGAAAATCCCCGGATCTGCAGGCTACTTAGTCGGTACAGGGACACCCGGCAAGGGTGGGAGGCGCCGGTTTATTTGGCTTCGGGTGTATTCCCGGAAGCGGGTTCCTTCATCGACGGGTGACCATGGCGGAACATCGCATATGCGATATCCAGTCCTTCACGCGCCCTCGAACTCGCATAGGAAACGAGATCTCCACCAGTTCTGCAAACCTCCGGCTGGCGGTCGCACAATCCACGTATATCCGCCGCTGCCTGACCGACCAGCGATGCGATGTCGTATGGTGAAGGCGTTGGTGCAGTATCGCTCTGGATGCTGGCCGAGGCGTCGCGGTATTCCGATGGCGCAAAGGCCGGCAAAATTGCCAGTCCGATGAAGCCTAAGACAAACATTTTCAATAGAAAACGCATTTTCAATCCGCCAAACCTGGTTCCTTCACATTCGTCCCTAACCGACATCTAGCCCGGCAGCCGTTGGCGCATTGCATGCACGGAATGATCGTTTTTAGGCGTGTTTTGCTAAAAGTTTACAGAGCCTGAAATTATCCCGCTCATTCAAGCGATTGGCTTCTACACAGCGCGTTAACCATACCGTCAAAACCTCGCCGTTCAGGGCGGACAAAACCGAATTGTGTGCTGGAAAGGGGATGAGCGGCCCGGCCGTTTATCCATTCATTAAACGCTAGCTGCGATCTTGAGGCCGAGGCGATTATTGCCGCTCATCCGCGTTGCGAGTACGATTGTTGGCGTTACAGCGAACCATTCCTGAAATTTACGGCAAGGCGCTTCATGATATGGCGCGCCGCTCGATTTCGGCCGGTCGGCAGACAGAGGATGGCGAACCGGAAATCCTGTCGTTCGTTGCCGAGCGACTGGTCGGTCTCGCTGCCGGCGCAGCATTCATCATCGCTCCGGTTTGCATCGCGCTCAGCGGCTTTGGTCTGCCGGGGACTTATGGTGCCGCCGCAGCGATCGCGTTGGCGCATGTCGCAATCCCGTTTCTCGCTCTCGGTTGGTTGAGCATTTCGCGAACGCCCTGGAGCGCCGGTGTCTTCGCAATCGCATGCTGGAGTGCTCTGGCAGGGACGCTTGTCGCGGTTTCACCGATACTGGCACTCGCCAACGGGTTTGTCCTGTTTCTGGTTGTCGGCCGATACGTCACGGCCAGCCGCGTGCGCTTGCTCATGGAGTCGCCGCCCGCCGAAGCCGAAGAGGCGTCGCCGCCAAACACGCGCATCGAACTGACCCGTCGTGGAAAGATAAGGTCGGCGACGGGTAAACGAGCCGGTCTGTTTCCGGTTCGCGGCCAGTTTATCGATCAGGTACATGTTGCTGACAGGATCGCTTTTCTGGAAGCGATCGCCGATGTGTCCGAAAAGAGCCGGATGCCCAGATCGATCACAGTGAGGATCGACCTCGCGTCGCCCGATGAGCCGCAATCCTTCTCGTCCATGCGACTCGAGCTCTCTGCATCGGGTGAATTCGTGGCGCTTGTTCTGAAAGAAGAGGCCGCCGAAGCGGACGTAGCGGACAATGATGCGCAGAAGCGCTTCCTCGCGACGGTCAGCCATGAACTGCGGACACCGCTCAATTCCATTATCGGGTTCTCCGATATTCTGCGCCGTGACATGTTCGGTCCATTGGCCAACGACCGACAGCGCGAATATGTGAACCTGATTCACAGTTCCGGTTCGCACCTTCTGGGTGTCGTAAACACGATCCTCGACGTCTCCAAGATCAGCGCCGGGACATATGCCATTCACCGTGAAACGTTCGATCTCGGTATGGTCGCGCAGGAATGCGCCGCCATGCTGCAACCGCAGGCGGCCGCGAAAGGCGTTACGCTCGAGTTCGACAGTACGGGCGATGTTGCTCAGGCAGATGCGGACAGACGCGCCATGAAGCAGATCGCGATCAATCTCCTGTCGAACGCCATCAAGTTCACCGAAGCCGGCGGAACTGTGCGAATGACGATCGAGTGCGACGAAGGTGGATTTGCGCTCCGCGTTTCCGATGACGGTATCGGGATGTCTGACGCGGATCTTGCGGTCATCGGCGCGCCATTTTCGCAAGTCGACAATGCCTACACGCGCAGTTGCGAAGGGACAGGCCTCGGGCTTACGGTCGTCACCGGACTTGTGCAATTGCACGGCGGGTCGCTCGACGTAAAAAGCAAAGCCGGCGAGGGAACCGAGGTGACGGTGTTCATCCCGGCGGGCAAGGAATGTGCCTCGATCGACGCCGGCGATGAGCAGGTTTTCTTGGATGCGCCGGGCAAGGCGCGGCGCAAGGTCAACAGCAGTGCAGTACGACTTGCAGGGTAAGGATATGACGGTTCTATCAGCCATTCGTGGAACGGCAGGTTTTCTCGGCGAAACGATCGCGGCAAATCCCGGCTTTGCGGGCGGTGCGACCGCCATGTGCGTCGCGATGACCTTCTTCACCGCCAACGCAGTCTACTTCCAGGAACAACGCCATCCCTCCGCGTTGTTCGCGACGAGGCCCGCGCCCGTTGTCGAGACGCAATTGCCGCAATCCGAAGCCTCGAAAGCGGAAACGGCCGTCAACCTGCCGCAGGCACCTGACACGAAACGCTTCGCCGAGCCGGAGCCGATGCCGAAAAGGGTCAGTGAAGTCATTCCGGAGGTCGCTCCGGTGCCGGCGATCAGGCCGTCGTCCGATGGGCCGTCCGTTTCTCAGGAAGACAAGAGCCCGCAGGTGGCCGGCATCCAGGAATTGCTTGCCAAAATGGGATATTATGATGGTGCGGTCGACGGGCTGATGGGACCGATGACCGGCGCCGCGATCGAAACCTACAAGGACAAGGCGGGTCTGCGCGGCATCGAACTCAGCGAAGCCGAGTTGATCACTTCGCTGCGCAACAATCTGGGCGTCACCGCTGCCATTCCGGATTCGCGGCCGGAGCCGCGCGCGCCTAACGCATCAGAGATTGTCGCCGAATTGATCGCGAACACGAGCGGTGCCGGTGGTCAGGCCGCCCTTCCGGCGCAGATACCGTCGATGGAAGTGGTGAAAGTCCAGGCCGCGCTGCGTGCCTTCGGCAATACCGATATTGCCGTCGATGGAATATCGGGAACACAAACGGAAGTCGCCATTCGTGAGTTTCAGGCCCTGTTTCATTTGCCCGTGACCGGGGAAATCGACGGTACATTGCTCGACAAGATGCGCGCGATCGGTCTGATAAAGTAGCCGACTCGGAACTGCCGGGAGATTCGATGTCCAACCGCTTGACCTCCGCGATATTCGTGGCGGCGGTGATACGCAATGTGAACAGCGCCGGAGGCTTCGCCACCGTGCTCCGGCATGGTTCGGACGAGGCAGGCGCGATCTTCATCTGCGTTCCGGCAGGACCCGGAGCCGGGACAACGCTTTATGCCCAGGCGCCGCAAAGCATGTTTACCGACAATGATCGGCCTTTCGTAGGCGGACGGCTGTTCGAACGCGTCGGAGAGGGCCTTGCGGACGACGAACTGGCGGAAAAGTTCGCACGCGAGGCTCGGATGGACCCGGATTTCTGGGTCGTCGAGCTTGACCTTTTCGGCAAGCAGGCCTCGGATTACTTCGATATCGCCTGAAACCCGTCAGGCGACCTTCATGAAGCTGGTGCCCGACATGTCGGCATGGTCTCGATGCGATTCGCCGGGATCATTGGCAGACAGCGCTTCGCGGGCGAGGGCCAGGAGATCATCGCTTCGCCATGACCAGACCTTGTGAACAGCCTGTTCGGTCGTGATTTCGTTAAAGACCGTCGAGAAGCGGTCCGCGACCGCGGGATCCGCCGCCAGGTCCGGAGACAGCGCGGCAAAAACCTTCAAACCGTCCTCCGGCGAAGCGCCTACGAAGCGCAGCATGTAGATAAGGTTGCGCGACGTCGGATTGCTGCACAGGCCCTCCGCGCTGACCATCGTGATCGCAAGTGCGTCGGCAACAGCGGTGTGCAGAACCCGCGGATTGGGGTCATTCGCCGCCTCGATGATTTGCTCCATCGAAACGTCGATAACAGGTTGCGCCTGTGAGGCGATATCGCCCCGCAGGTCGTTGCGAAACTTCTCGAATGATTCCGCCTGCTCTCGCGGCATGGCGTTGTCGAGCCTCTGGCGCAGGTCCAGTGCCCGGTCGATGCCCTCATTCTCCATGTGGCGCAAAGCATTGACCACCGGAGTTTCAAGCCGGGTTCGGCGTGCGATGGCGCGCGCATGTTCGATGTCGCGTTGCGAGAGAATAGCGAGCAATTCCGCAGCGGAGAGCAGGTGGCTGCGCGTGAGGATTGGCGAGCATATTGCAACGGGAAAGTCACAAAGGGCGAGGAGCAACGGTTTCGGGGCAAGCTCGCTGATCGCGAGCAGCGAGGCGATCTCGCGGCGGCTGTCGTCACTGATCGTGGGCAAGAGCGGCAGAACCAGATCGACCAGCCGCGTCATGTCGGATTTCGACGGTCTCGGCGCATCGCAGAATTCTCGAACCGCCGCCACGGCGATCTTGTTATTGTCGAAATAGTCAGAGGTTTCGATCGTCTGCGTCATGGCCGGCAAATGCTCCCGTGTCATTTCGAGAGCAGCGTAACGGCCAAAGCGTTAGCAAGTTGTTAACCATGAAATGTCAGGGCTTATGCATCGCATTCAGCGAGCGAGGAATAGAACATGGCACAGGTTGTCGCGTTCCCATCATTCGCTCCGCGTACTGCCCGCCGTCCGAAAACGGTCAGACGGGCGGATGGAGACAGCGTATTCGGCAAAGTGATCGTTTTCACCGGCGTGTGGCATGAGCGCGTCGATGGCGAGGATTTACCCGAGGCCCCGAAAAAGAGACGCAAGCCGAAAAAATAGCGGCGTCTAGATCGGCGTGGTGTTGCAGTTGATGCGGTCTATGAACTCACGCACGACGGGTTCGTAGGTCTCGTCCGGACGGAAGATTCGCAGCACAACGAAGCCGCTGCTGCGGTTCGACTCGGCCATGACGGCGTCGGCCAGTTCCGGGCGAGGGGACTGGCGAAGGATGCGCATCTGCAATGGTTGCGCGACCACAAGGTCGAGATTCTCCGTCGCGACAATCCGATCGTTGGCCGAAAAGCGAATGCGGCCGAGATCATCGAAGACCGCGACGGACCAGAAATCTCCCGTCGCCGGAGCGGTGATCGAGAAGATACCTGCCGAGAGATCATAGCGGCACGCAATGACGGCGAACATCGGATCGAGCGTTCGAGCCGCCGCGAGTTCCACTCCGTAACGGTCCAGGCGGACCGGATCGTTCAACGCGACACGGGTCTCGACCTGCCGCCACACGTCGTTTTCCGACAGTTGCGGAAGCATGAGGATGACGGCGAGGTGCACCAGCGCAGCCCCCACCAGTCCGACCAGCGTCGCATAGATGATCCTACCCATTGGTGCACCCAAGCTTTTTGACCTCGGGCATGCGCAGTTCCGAAAGGCCGGTATCGCTCGCGATCGCCGTGTCATAAAGCGAAAGCACCAATGCGAACGGTCCACTGGCGCCGGCATAGAGCCAGTTGCGCGGTTGTGGGAGAGGGGCGATCCGGATGTCGAAATCGCCGTCGCTGAAACGCAGGATGGAACCGGAATGAAGGGCGGTCGGAATGGCTGCTTCCGGCGCATCCATTGGCGCATCGTTGCGAAGAACGTAGAGCGTCCACAGGCGTGCGCCGGGGGTGTCGCCTTCGATAACGTAGGTGCAGCGGGCGTTCAGCCCATCGCCGGACTCGTCGGTCTGGCGTACGAACGCCAATCCTTCGGCTTTCGCAAGCGGCAACCCGCCGGAGCGTGAATAGTACGCCTGAACATACGGGTCCGGACTGTTCGCGCCGATCCCTGAGCTGGCCCGCCAGTCGTTGATCTCCAATTCGCCGAGCAACGCCATCTGTCCGGATGCCCACACAGCCGATCCAATGCCGAGCACAAGCGCGAGCGCGACGCTGAACAGGAGAGTGGACAGTTCTCGGATCATATCGGTGTTGTGCCGGAAAGCGTCAGGAAATCAATCGTAAACGCGGCATGACCCGGACTATTTCGGGCGGGTGCTTGCGACGGTCAGGTCGTCGGCGTTGAGCGGTTTGGCGCTTTCGAGACGTTCGCCCAGCCGGTTAAGGAAGCCTGACATCGCCGCGGACAGCACGCGCGGCCGGGCTCCCTGTTCCGCGGCATCCGCAATCGCGTCCTGCGACGTGTCCTTCTGCTGCCCGTTATCTGGCTGCGGAATGCCTGGTATCGCTTTGAGTTCGATACCCGTATGGGCGAATTCCATGATCCGTTGCCATGTCATCGCGGGCAGGCTGCCGCCAGTGAGCCGGTTTGTCGGCATGTAGTTGTCGTTCCCGTACCAGACCGCAGCCGTGAAATTGCCCGTGTAGCCAACGAACCAAGCATCACGATAGGACTGCGTCGTGCCAGTCTTGCCGGCGGCCGTGGTCATCTTGAGGTCTGCACGGCGCCCCGTGCCCCATTTCGGCACGTTGGCCAGCATCTGGTTCATGTAAAGCGTCGTTTCTTCGGACAAGATCCGGTCGCCAACGAATTCGGTATCGTCTTTCTTGTATAGCGCGTCGCCGGCCACGCTGATGATCTGGGTGAAGGCGTGGCGCCGATGAGCGTATCCGCCCGAGGCGAAAGCGAGGTAGCCCGTCGCCTGATCCAGCACCGTGATGCCGGACGTGCCGAGCACCATGGTGTGGTGCTTGATGATCGGCGAAGTGATGCCCATCCGGTGGGTCAGTTCGACGATCTGATCGGTGCCTTTCAGATAGTCGCGCGCCAGACGAACCGGCACGGTGTTGATCGACTTGGCGAGAGCGGTGGCCAGCGTCACGTTACCGCGGAAAGAACGACCGTAGTTCTTCGGCGACCAGCCGCGCCAGGTGACAGGCCCGTCGCGCACCACGCTATCGGGCGTAAGATCGGAGTTTTCCAGCGCCGCCGCGTAGACATAGGGCTTGAACGACGAGCCGGCTTGTCTTTCCGCAGCCGTGGCCCTGTTGAACTGGCTTTCGCCATAATCGCGCCCGCCGACGATGGCGCGAACCGCGCCGTTGTTCTCGATCAGAACCACCGCCGATTCCGAGACGTTGTACTGTTTGCCGTTTTGCCGAAGGAAGAACTGGACGGCTTCCTCGGAGGCGCGCTGCAGGTCGCGGTCGAGCGTCGTGCGCACGACGATGGAGCGGTTCGGCAGCCGGTTCGATATCATGTAATTCTTGGTTTCCTCGAAAGCCCAGTCGAGGAAGTAGTCGGGACTGTCGGCCGTATCGCGCAGGACGGCGTCCGCGGGATGACGGCGGGCACCGGTCACCTGGCCTTCGGTCATGAAACTGGCCTGAACCATATTGGTCAGGACCTCGTTGGCGCGGGCGCGGGCCGCCGGCAGGTTGATGTGCGGCGCGTAGTTGGCAGGTGCCTTGAACAGGCCGGCCAGCATGGCGCTTTCGGCAAGATTGACGTTGCGAACGTCTTTGCCGAAGTAGAACTCGGAGGCCGCAGCCACGCCGAAAGTGCCGCCACCCATATAGGCGCGATCGAGGTAGAGCTTCAAAATCTCCTCTTTCGACAGGTTGGCTTCCAGCCACATCGCCAGGAAAGCTTCCTTGATCTTGCGCTCCAGCGACTGTTCCGGAGTCAGGAACAGGTTCTTGGCGAGCTGCTGCGTAATAGTGGAGCCGCCCTGTACGACCGTGTTCGCGCGCACGTTCTCGCTCATTGCGCGAACGAGGCCGAAAATATCGATGCCATAGTGATCGAAAAACCGCCGGTCTTCCGTCGCAAGAACCGCCTTGATCAGGTGATCCGGCAACTCGTCGATCGGGACGGCGTCGGAGTGCAGGATCCCCCGTTTGCCGATTTCATTGCCATAACGGTCGAGGAAGGTGACCGCGAACTCGTCCTGTTCGCGCCAGTTTCCCGCTATCTCCTCGGAAGCCGGCAAGGCGAGCATCAACATGACGACCAGACCGCCCGCACCGAGCGTCGCGCTTTCTCCGAGGATCTCGACAATGAAGCGCTTGAACCCGCGGGCACGGAAGCGCCTGAAGAAAATGATTATTTCTTCCCAGAATTCGGCTGCCGCGAAGCGGGATTCATAGAGTGTCGAATCAATCCACGCATCGACCTCGAGCAGGAACGAGCGCTTCCTGATCCGGCCTTTCTCACTCTCGGAGGATTCGGTTTTCTCTGATTCTTCCATCTGGTCGCCCGCATCCCTGCGCTCAAATCCGCCTGGCCCGTTCAGTTGCGAACCGACCCGGCCTTGCTATGCGCTGCATACCCCTACGATACACATGCCGCATTTACATTGCGACCTCAAGCGAACTCGCTATTCCTGGGTATCAAGTTTTCCTTGTTCTGCCTTGTGGTAGTACTGGCTTGCAACAAGCCAGCCTTTTATCGGCCGAAGCGGCAGGATACACAGGACGATCAGGAGCGGAAGCGTGATGAGCGCGGTCAGCCAATAGGACGCTCCAACGCCGAGGATCATCCAGAGGACGAAGCCGAGCACCGGCACGGATGCAATAAGCATCACAAAGAACGCGGGCCCGTCGGCCGCGTCTGCGAAAGTCAGATCGAGATCGCAGACGTCACATTTCTCCTTCAGCGTGATGAAACTCTTGAATATCGAGCCCTGACCGCAGCGTGGGCATTTTCCGGCGGGGCCGACAGACAGGGGCGGCAGCGGCGGATACTGGTCGTCTCTCATTGGGGGGTACTCCATTTCCTGCTCACATAGTCGATGGAGGCTCGAAAGTGGAGTGGCGGATGGTCGCGCGCGGTTCGCCGTGGAATGAATACGGCGCCCGCTCCTGACGTGCCCATGGGTAACAGCAAGCGGTCACCACTCATGTCTTTCGTGGCCAGTTTGGCCGCGTTGCGATGAAAACGCGGTCTTTCTCCAGTCGGTTCGAGGCGGCGGAAGATCAGCTTCGATCCTTGCGCCACCATCCTTTCGGCCTCGGCGAGGGGCCAGTGTCGTAACGCGGGTTGGGCGTGCGCAGGACGGGGTTGCGCTCGGAAACATCCGGGCGGCTTTCGCGCCAGACAATGAAAATGCCCGATCCGATGATGATCGATGCGCCGATCGCGACCATCGTGTCCGGCTTCTCCGCGAAGAAGACGACGCCGTAAAGGGTGGCCCAGAGGATCTGGCTATATTGCATCGGCGCGACGACGGCCGCCGGCGCGAACCGGTATGCCGTGATGGAGCAGAGCTGTGCGATCACAGACAGAAGACCGACGGTGGCCATCAAGCCCAGCGACGGCAATTCGATCGGGACATATGTCCAGGGGAGGGCCGCGCCCATCACGATCATCGATGTGAGCATCGGGTAAAGGATCAGAACGGCGGAGCGCTCCTCTCCGCCGATCTTGCGGACGATGATCGTCGCGGTCGCAGCCGCGCATGCCGAGCAGAGCGCGGCGAGATGCCCCGGCGAAAACGCCGTCATGCCGGGTCGCAGCACGATAAGCACTCCGATCAGGCCGACCACGACTGCGGCCCAGCGGCGCGCCCTGACGGTCTCGCCGAGCAAAGGAACCGACAGCGCAGTGATCAGCAGCGGCGTTGCGAACAGAAGGGCGTAGACCTCGGCGAGCGGCAGTTCGACGAATGCGTAGAATGCGCAGCTCATGGCGGTGAGCGAGAGAACGGCACGGGCAAGAACCAGCCAAGGATGGCGCGGACGGAAATTGCCGGTGGACTGGTCTGCGAGAACCATCACCGCCAAGGGAACGAACGCGAAGAGCATGGCGAAGAAGATGATCTGAAAGATCGAGTAGTCCTGTCCCAGCGCCTTGATGATCGCATCGTGCGTGGCGAACAGGGCAAAGGCCAGGAACGCAAAGCCCAAGCCGCGAGCGGGCGAAGTGCTGCCGCCATCCATCCTTATCGGTCTCCCTGAAAAATGCTGTCCGGTCCTGCCGCCGCGGCGAAGCCTATATGCGAAAGCGCCGCGCCGGTCATCCCGTGCGCGGCGCTTTAGGCCAATATTCCGCCGTCATCAGCCTCGATAGAAGATGTGGTTCCCGATCTTGGACAGGCGCTTCATTTTTCGCGCCCAGCGCGGGCTGACATAGTCCGCGTGATAATGGGTGGCCGAGAGGGTCGCGCCGGGTGCGCCGCGTCCCTTGACGATGTCCGACGCGATGGATTTGGCGCGGCTCCATGCCTTCTTCTCCTTGGCGATATCGGGCCGACCGTCGCAGGCGAAGGAAAACTGGCACGCATTGCGGCGCTTCGCGTTCTGATAGACCACGCCGCATATGGTTTTCGGATAGGCGTTGCTCGCAACACGGTTGATGATGACCTGCGCGACCGCTTTCTGACCGCGTTCCGGCTCGCCGCGCGCCTCAAAATAGATCGCCGTGGCGAGACAGGCGAGTTCGCTTTTCGGTACCGCCGGCGTCGTATCGATAATTGGCGGGTTGAGATAGGCGACAGGTGGAACCGCGAGCGGCATCACCGGATCCTTCGACTCGAGCGCATGAGGCGACAGAAACAGTTCGTGGCGAAGCAGGAACGCTACACGTGGATCGGGAAGCGGGGGTTTATACAAAGGCATGCTGGCGACGGATGTGGCCGCGAGGATGACCGCAAGAACGGACAGGCGAACCGTGCGCGCGAATTTGCGCTCGGCGGAGAGGAGCCGGATCATGGTTGTCTTTTTCTTTTGACTTGGAGGCGGTAAGTCTAAACCGCGATTTCGTTAGACGCTGAAAAGCCGCGGCTCTTGTTGAAAGCAAGGCGGATTTCTGTCGAATTCGTGAATTGCGGCCGACTTACAGAAATGTTTCACGTAATCTAGTCACGTTTTAAGACATCATAATATTTCGCGTTATTACATCCATAATGTTTGGCAACATCTGGTTGTATGGCGTGGAACATTCGCGTAAACCGCTCGGCGAAAAAATAGGAAAATAATCCTTGACGCCGTGACGGTCCTGGGGTAGGGTTACGGCATAATCAAAGAAATGGGTCGAGAGCCGGATGCCAGCCGCATCGCGGCTCTTTTTGTTGTCGCCTTGCCGGGAGACGCTTCTTGGAAAGCTCCAACGAAAAGACGAAGCCGAGAGGTGCGGGCAGGGCGTCTGCGAGCAAGCTGAACGCGCTGAAGCCCGGTGACACATGTCCGACATGCGGCGGTATCGTCGGCCGCCCGGAAGAGACCGTAACATTCACGACGTCGGAACTGGCGGATGCGCGCAAGGCGTTCGAAGAGCTTGTCGATCGACACATTGCCACCCGTGATGCTGAAGGCGCTTCCGGGGAAGATAAGTGACATACAGTGCGCGGATCTTCTTCATTTCTGGCCGTTTGTCGGAAGACCGGCCCAACTGCCGCCCGGTGGCGACTGGCGCAACTGGCTGATCCTCGCCGGACGTGGTTTCGGCAAGACCCGTACCGGCGCGGAATGGTTGCGAGAGCAGGTCAAGGCCGGAGCAATGCGGCTCGCGCTGATCGCGCCGACCATGGCCGATGCGCGCGATGTCATGATCGGTGGCGAGAGCGGCGTGCTTTCCGTTTGCTGGAAAGGGGATCGGACGCATGGCGGAGAATTGCTCGGCAGGCCGGTCTTCGAGCCGACGAAACGAAGGCTGACATGGCGAAACGGTGCGACGGCAATGGTATTTTCGGCAGAGGAGCCGGAACGCTTGCGCGGTCCGCAAAACGAGAAAATTTGGGCGGACGAGTTGTGCGCCTGGAAATATCCGCAAGCGACCTGGGACATGGCCATGTTCGGACTTCGGATGGGACAGTCCCCGCAAGTCTGCATCACGACGACGCCGAAGCCTCTCGGTTTGCTGCAGGAAATCCTCAAGGACCCATCGACCGCGGTCACGCGAGGCGCGACATTCGACAATGCCGCCAATCTCGCGGCCGGGTTTCTGGATGCGGTTCGCGCGAAATACGAAGCCACCAATCTCGGTCGTCAGGAACTGTATGCCGAAATCCTCGACGAAGCCGAAGGCGCGCTCTGGTCGAGAGCGGCCCTGGATGGGATACGCCGAGAGAGATCGCCGGCGTTGACCCGCATCGTGGTCGCGGTCGATCCGCCGGCAGGATCGAAGACGACATCGGACGCTTGCGGGATCGTCGCGGTCGGCCTGACCGCAGATCGAACGGCCCATGTCATCGCGGATTCTTCGCTCCGGGCTGCAAAGCCATCCGCCTGGGCAGCAAAGGCGGTGGCGCTTTATCAAACGCTGGAAGCGGACCTGATTTTGGCCGAGGTCAACCAGGGAGGCGACATGGTGGAGGCGGTGATCCGTCAGGTGGATGAGAGCGTGGCGCTTAAGAAAGTGCATGCGGGGCGGAGCAAGTGGCTTCGCGCAGAGCCGGTTGCCGCTCTGTACGAGCAGGGCCGCGTGACCCATGCCCGAGGGCTGGATGCCCTCGAGGATGAGATGTGTGCATTTGGCACCGACGGGCTCGCCTCCGGCCGATCACCGGACCGCCTCGACGCACTTGTTTGGGCCATGAGCGATCTGATGCTGAAAGCGCGGGGAGAACCGCGGGTAAGGGGATTGTGAAAATGCCCCGTACCCGCTCCAACGGATCAGATCGCTCCCGACGCGGTGACCGCCTCGCCGACGCTGTCCCGCCAGGGAGTGGTCGGACGGCCGATCAGGCGCGAGAGAGTGCGGCTGTTGTCCTCGAGCCCGCCTTTCGCCGTTCCCGCATCGCTGTCGGCGAGCATCTTGGCAATCGGGCCCGGCAGGCCCGCCGCTTCGAGAAGGGAGGCGAATTCAGATTCGCTCATATCGGAATAACTCACCGGTTTGCCCGCAGCGGCGGAAATCGCGGAGGCGAACTCGGTCATCGAATAACTCTCATCGCCGGCCAGTTCGTAAACCGCATTCGGTTCCGTCGTTTCGGCGGTGAGAACCGCGACAGCGCCTTCGGCGAAATCCTGCCGCGTGGCGCTGGATGTACGCCCTTCGCCGGCTGCACCGGGATAAGCGCCGTGTTCGATCGCGGGTGCGATCGAGCCGGTCCGGTTTTCCGTGTACCAGCCGTTTCGCAGGAACGCATAAGGAATGCCGGATGCCTTGATTGCGGCTTCTGTTTCCCGGTGCTCGGACGCAAGACCAAGCGGCGACGTATCGGCATGGAGGATCGAAGTGTAGGCGATGAAACCAATGCCGGCCTTATGGGCCGCGCTCACGACGTTGGCATGCTGCGCGGCGCGCTGGCCAACTTCCGACGATGAAATCAGGAGCAGGCGGTCGATGCCGTGAAATGCCTTCTCGAGCGATACGGGGTCCCCGTAGTCACCGATGCGGACCTCGATGCCCAGCGCTTCGAGTGAGGCAGCGGCCTCCGGGCGTCGAACGAGCGCGACGATGTTTCCGGCCGGCACTTTGTTTGCGAGTTCGGTTACGGCGAGGCGGCCAAGCTGGCCGGAGGCGCCGGTTACGAGGTGTTTTGCGGTCTGGTTTGCCATTTTTAACTCCTGACGATATTCTTTGGTCTCAATATGAGATATGGTCTCATTTTGTTACCGCATCTCGACAGGCCTTGGAAGGAGGCAGTTTTCAGTGACCAGGGAACACGAAGGTAACCATGCGGCTGCTTCCGAGACGGTGGGCGAACATTTTGACGCCTGGCATGAAGCGGGCTTTGCCGAAAACTGCCCGGTTCGCGATGTGCTGGATCGAATTGGAGACAAATGGTCAGTCCTGATCCTGACGGCGCTTGCGCGGGAGCCGAAAAGATTCAGCGCCCTCAATAGGGATGTCGGCGATATCTCCAAGCGGATGTTGACCCAAACGCTCCGTTCTTTGCAGCGCGACGGACTGGTGGAACGGACTGTGTATCCGACGACACCGCCAACGGTAGACTACCGCCTGACGGAACTCGGGCACTCCGTGCTCGAACCTCTTACGGCTCTCATAGGCTGGGCCGAAGCGCGTCACGACGATATTCGCACCGCGCGTCATGCGTTCGACGAAGAGGCGGAAGCCGCGTAGCCGCTCGGCCTGACGCTCGGAAAAAATGAGATCAGCAAAAAGGGCCGCATGCGGCCCTTTTTTGATTCCGAAACAGCAACATGGACCGCTTTCATGAATCAAACCCCGAACTGGCTGGCACGGACTTTCGGGCTCGGCCGTCAGAAAAACGCTGAGCGGCATCCCGCCGAAGCGAAAGCCATGCCCTATGGATTCCTCGCCATGCATGGCGCGGGCGCGGCGGCGTGGACATCAGCCTCCTATGGCGCCTTGTCGCGCGAAGGCTTCATGCGCAATCCGGTGGTGCATCGTTGTGTGCGGATGATCGCCGAAGCCGGTGCGGCGGTGCCGTGGCTTGCCCACAAGGGCGAGGAGGAGACGCCTGACGATCCGGTCCTGGGGCTGATCGGGCGGCCCAACATTCGAGACAGCCGGGCGACGTTCCTTGAGACGCTCTACGGCCACATGCTGCTTTCCGGCGACGCTTTCGTGGAACGGACGGGGGAAGGCGATAGCGAGGCACTTTACCTTCCCGGAGCTCTCCTCCCGCCGGGGCCGCCTCGTTTCCTCTTTCACGGACATTATGATGACCTATTCGCAAATTGCCGCACCTGCGGCGATGCCTGTGACGCTTGCCGAAGCCAAGGCCCATCTGCGGGTCACCTCGGATACCGAAGACGACACGATCACGTCGCTGATTGCAGCGGCGACGCAGTACCTCGAGCGCGATACCGGACAGTCTTTGCTCGACCAGCAGTGGCGGGCCTATTTCGATGCCGTCCCGCGCGATGGCGTGCTGGAACTCATGCGTTCGCCGGTGCGCGGTATCGTTGCCGTTACGATCTACGACAGCGCTGGTAATCCGACCGAACTCGACGGGTCGGACTATTACGTCAATCTCGTCTCCCGACCTGCGCGGGTTCGTCTCGTCGATGGCATCACCGCGGCCATGCGGGCCAATGGTATCGAGATCGATTTCGACGCCGGATACGGCGAGGCGGGCACGGATGTACCGGACATGCTGAAGCGAGCGGTCCTCGTCCTTGTCGCGCACTGGTTCGAGTTCCGCGGCGTCTTCGATGCGGCAGATCAGCCGGTTTCGGTCCCCGCGCTCTATGCGCGCCTGACCCGGCACTTCCGTTTCCTCTCGGTGTGACCATGCGTGGGACCTTTTTCGATCCGGGCAAACTGCGTCACGAGATGGTTTTGGAAGAAGCGACACAGGTCGCCGACGCTTTGGCTGGTCATACAGAAAGCTGGCAGGCGGTCGCGACTTTGTGGGCGCATTTGGAACCCGCGGCGGAAATCGTGAGCCGCGCCGGCGGCGAGGAGGCCGAAATCACGCATCGGGTGGTGCTGCGCTTCGATGTGCGTGTCTGGCGAGGACGCCGCCTGCGGATGGGTGAGCGGGTTTTCGCGATCCGCGCGGTGCGCGATCTCGATGAGAGCGGCCGCTACTTGCTTTGCCTGACGCGCGAGGAAACAGCATGAAACTGACCATGCAGATGACCCTCGACGGGTTGCTGAGAGCGCTTCGGACACGCGCGCAGATCGCTGTGGATGAAAAAACCGAAGAACGACGCTTGGAAAAGCCGAAGCCGGAAACGGAGGACAGCGATGAGCGCCGCGCATGATCTTCAGGTGGCCATGGTCGCGGCCCTGAAGGCCGACGCTGAACTCGTCGCGCTCTTGGGCGGCGCTGAGCGCATCCTCGATCGGGTGCCGCCCGAGCTGGAATTTCCATTCGTCGCCATCGGCCGGACTAGCGTGCAGGACCGGAGCACTGACGACCGGTCGGGCGAGGAGCATCTCGTCACGATGCGCTGCTGGTCGCGGGTAAAAAGTCGCTCCGAGGTGCTCGCGCTTGCCGAACGCGTGACGACGGCTCTTTCGTCCCTCGAAGGCTCCTTCGGCGACACCCGGGTTGTCTCGTTCAGGATGATGTCGAACGAGCACGGTTATGAACCGTTGGATCGGGCCTGGCGCGCGGTGCTTCGGTTTCGGGCCTTGACTGAACCCGTCTGATCTCACTCACAACCGAACACAGGAGACGCGGCGATGGCATCGCAACGCGGCAAGGATCTGCTTTTGAAATTTTGGGACGGCGCTGCGTTTGCGACCGTCGCCGGGCTTCGGTCGAAGCGCATCAGTTTCAACGCACAGTCGGTCGACATCACGGATTCGCAGTCGGCGGGGCGCTGGCGCGAATTGCTCGACGGTGCAGGTATCCAGCGGGCATCGATATCGGCCGCAGGCATATTCAAGGATGCGTCTTCCGATGAACTCGTGCGTGCGGCCTTCTTCGCCGGGGCGGTGACGACGTGTCAGCTGGTCATCCCCGATTTTGGCACCATCGAGGGCGGTTTCCAGATCACGTCGCTCGATTATTCCGGCAACCACGATGGAGAGGTCACCTTCGATATCGCGCTGGAATCCGGCTCGGAACTGACTTTCGGAGCCGCCTGATGCTGATCAACAGGAAGCGCGGGGAAATTTCTGCCGATCTCGGAGGTAAGGAGCGGGCATTGTGCCTGACGCTCGGTGCCCTAGCCGAACTCGAAGCGCATTTCGGCGCGGACGATCTGACCGCGCTGACGCAGCGCTTCTCGTCGGGAAAGCTGTCGGCCAACGACCTGCTGACGATCATTCACGCCGGGCTGAAGGGTGCGGGTCACACCTTCAATCGCGAAGAAGTGGCCGAGATGCAGGCTGAGGGCGGCGCGGCGGGCTACGCCCTGATCGTCTCGGACCTATTGCAGGCGACGTTTGTTGGCGATGGCTGAGAAGTTCCCTTGGGATGCGGCGATGGCCTTCGGGTTCGCCGTGATGCGGCTATCGCCCACGGAATTCTGGGCAATGACACCGCGCGAGTTGGGCGCTGCGATGCAGGCCTTTGGACATGGAACACAGGAGGCGCCGGGACGACAGGCTCTCCAGAGCCTGATGAATGCCTATCCGGACCGTAAGGAGCCAAACCGTGGATGAACAACTGACGATTGCCATTGAAGCCGATACCACGGGTTTCGAAGCGGCATTGAAGACACTTGAGCGCCAGGCTTCGTCCTTCGGTTCGACGCTGACGGGCGCGCTGAAAGGTGCCGTCGTCTCGGGCCGGTCGCTGGAGGACACCCTTCGCTCCATCGGCCGTGGTTTGGCGATCGACGCCTTGAATGCCGGGCTGTCACCTTTGCAGAACCTGCTGAACGGTTTCGCCTCGCGGGCGTTTGCAGGTTTTTCGGGCGTTCTGCCTTTTGCGCAGGGCGGTGTTGTCGGCGCCAACACGATGTTCGCTGGCGGCGGTGTGCTGGCCGCTCCTGCGTATTTCCCGCTGTCCGGAGGACGCACCGGCCTGGCCGGCGAGGCGGGGCCGGAAGCGATCCTGCCGCTTAGCCGCGGGGCGGACGGCCGGCTCGGCGTTTCGGCTGGAGAGAGTGCATCTTCAATGACCGTGAACGTCACGATTTCCACGCCGGATGCCAATTCCTTTCGCAAATCGGAAGCACAGGTTTCCGCGGCGTTGGCGCGTGCCGTCGCGCGTGGCCGGCGCGCAAACTGAGGTAGATCGATGAGCTTTCATGACGTGGTTTTCCCTTCGCGCCTCGCATTCGGCGCGACTGGCGGGCCGGAAAGGCGTGTCGAGATCGTGCGGCTGGCTTCGGGGTTGGAACAACGCAATGCGCGCTGGTCCCGCTCGCGTCGGCGCTACACGATCTCCACCGGAATCAAATCGTTCGCCGACCTGCATAACCTGCTGGAATTCTTCGAGGAACGCGGCGGGCCGTTGAACGCGTTCCGGTTCCTAGACCCGGTCGATCATAGTTCCGTGCCTCCGGGTGAGGCAATCGCGCCAACCGACCGGGCGATCGGTGCGGGCGACGGCGAGACTGTCGAGTTTCGACTTTCGCTCGGGGAGGGTCGTCTCGTAACCAAGCCGATAGAGGGCACGGTTCGGGTGGCAGTGGACGGCGTGGAGTTGCCGGGCGCCGAATACGCAGTCGATCCGCTGACGGGCGTGGTCACCCTGCAAACCGCGCCGGCAGCGGAGGCGATGGTGACCGCCGGCTTCGAATTCCATGTGCCGGTGCGTTTCGACAACGCGCACCTTGCCCTGACGCAGACCGCGTTCGCGGCAGGCGAGATTCCGGATATCCAGCTGGTGGAGGTGTTCGAATGACAGCGTTGCCGCAGTCTTTGAAAGAGCACCTCGATGGCGACGTCACGACCGTCTGTTTCTGCTGGATCGTTCGCCGTAAGGACGGTGTCGTGCTCGGATTCACCGATCATGATCGCGCGTTGATCGTGGACGGCATCACCTGCGAACCGGATACGGGCTTCGTTGCCGGCGCGATCGAGTCCGGCCTCGGATTTGCCGGCGACACCTCGGAGGTGGGGGGGGCGCTGTCGTCCGAAAGACTCTCCGGCGCGGATATCGAGGCGGGAAAATATGACGCGGCTTCGGTCGAGCAGTGGTTGGTCAATTGGGACGAGCCGGATCAGGCGGGCCTGCTGAAGCGTCATTCCGTCGGCGAGATCCGGCGCATCGACGGCGCGTTCAAAGTGGAGCTTCGCAGCCTGTCCGCGAAGCTCGACGAGCGGCGCGGCCGGTACTTTCTACGCAGCTGCGACGCGAATCTTGGCGATGCGCGTTGTGGCTTCGACACGAACGCGCCGGGTTTCTCGGCGACAGGAACGGTCGTCGAAAGCGGGTTGGGCGAACTCCGTGTGGCGGGGCTCGCCGGATATGACGATGGCTGGTTCGTCCGCGGGCGACTGACCTGGACGTCAGGCCTCATGGCAGGCACGACGGCAACGGTGGCGACAGTGCGCGCGGGCGCGGCCTCCGGGGAACATGCGATGACGCTGTTCGAGCCACGCATATCCGGCATCGAGGCCGGCGATACCTTCACCGTCGAAGCGGGCTGCGACAAACGCTTCGGGACGTGTCGGGCGAAGTTTTCCAACGGACTCAATTTTCGGGGTTTCCCGCATATTCCCGGGAATGATGCAGCACTCAACTATGCCGACAGCGAAGGTGATTTCGATGGCAGTCCGCTCATCCCATGATACGGCACGAGCACGGGCGCTTGAAATCGCAAAGGGCTGGATCGGTACGCCTTATCGCCATCAGGCGAGCCGAAAAGGCGTCGGCTGCGACTGTCTGGGCCTGATACTCGGCATCTGGCGCGAGCTGTACGGGAGCGGCGTGGAGATACCACGCGCCTATTCCGCGGATTGGGCTGAAACCTCGCCCGGAGAGCCTCTTCTGGATGCTCTGCGGGAGCGTTGCGCAACTGTCGACGTCAACGATATGCGCCCGGGCGATATCCTGGCTTTTCGATGGCAGGCGGGTGCTGCGGCGAAACATCTGGCGCTGCTCGCGCCGGAAAAACGGATCATACATGCATATGAAGGTCATGCGGTCATTGCGTCGCCCTTCGTCCCGCATTGGCGCCGCCGTATCGCCGGCGTTTTTGCATTTCCCCATCACTGACGGAGTGTATTGATGGCAACCCTGTTGCTTCAGGCCGCGGGCGGATGGCTCGGCGGTGCTTTCGGCGCGGCCGGCGCGGCGGTCGGTACCGCTGCGGGCGCATTGGCCGGCTATGCAATTGACACGACGCTGATCAACTCGACACGGCATATCGAAGGCGCGCGGCTTTCGGGCGCGCGGCCGCTGACAGCGGAAGAAGGTTCGCCGATGGCGCGTGTCTTCGGACATGCACGCATCGCCGGTACGGTGATTTGGGCGACCCGTTTCGAGGAGACCGCGCGAACCGAGCGGCAGGGCGGGAAGGGCGGACCGAAGGTCACGACCTATTCCTACTTCGCAAACGTTGCGATCGGCCTTTGCGAGGGATCTGTCTCGGCGATCAAGCGCGTCTGGGCCGACGGGAAGGAGCTGGACCTTGCCGGAATTACGATGCGCTTCTATCCGGGTGATGAAGCGCAGCAGCCCGATCCGTTGATCGAGGCCAAGCAGGGCGAGGGCCTCGCGCCGGCATTTCGCGGAACGGCTTATGTCGTCTTCGAGCGTTTGCCGCTGGACCGGTTCGGCAATCGCGTGCCGCAGTTCCAGATCGAAATCATCCGTGCCGTTGGCGATCTGGAACAACAGGTCAGGGCTGTCTGCGTCATTCCTGGATCGACGGAGCATGGCTACGCACCCGGGCTCGTGACGGCGATGCCGCGAAAGGGCGAGACAACAGAGATCAACCGGCACGTTCTCCATGCCGGATCGGACTGGGAAGCCTCTATCGACGAGTTGCAGGCGGTATGTCCAAATCTCGAGCACGTCTCGCTGATCGTCGCCTGGTTTGGCGACGACTTGAGGGCAGGTGAGTGCCGTTTGCGGCCGGGCGTGGTGTCGGTCTCAGGCGGCGGAGAGAGCGAGGCCTGGACCGTTGCGTCCTTGGCGCGCGACGACCCGGGCGTGCATGTCGTCAGCCTATCGAACGGAGAACCCGCTTATGGAGGGACACCATCTGACGCCAGCGTAATTGCCGCGATCTCCGACCTGAAATCGCGAGGATTGAAGGTTACGCTTTGCCCCTTCATTCTCATGGACGTACCGGCGGGCAATACGCTGCCCGATCCCTGGACGGAGGGGATGCAGCCCGCATATCCGTGGCGGGGGCGTATCACCTGCCATCCCGCGCCTGGACAACCAGCGTCCGTGGATCAGACGGCTGCGGCCGCAACGCAGATCGCCGATTTCATCGACAGAGCAGAAGGTTACGCCCGCATGGTGAATCACTATGCGAGCCTTGCGGCGACTGCCGGGGGAGTCGATGCGATCGTTATTGGCACGGAGATGCGGGGCCTGACGCAGGTCCGCGACGAAACGGGAGCGTTCCCCTTTGTCGCCGAACTGAAGGCGTTGGCGGCGGAGGTGAGGGCGACGGTCGGCGCAGGTTGCGGAATTACCTACGCCGCGGACTGGTCGGAATATTTCGGCTATCACCCCCAGGATGGGAGCGGCGATGTTCTCTTTAATCTCGACCCGCTCTGGGCCGACGCCAATATCGATGCTGTCGGTGTCGATAATTACATGCCGCTTTCGGATTGGCGCGACCAAGACGAGGCCAATCCCGGTGCGAACCCGGACGGTCAATTGCAGGCATCGGACCGCACGGCGTTTCGTTCCGCGATAACAGGTGGCGAGGGCTTCGAGTGGTACTACGCCTCCGATGACAATCGGAAGAACCGGATTCGCACGCCGATTGCGGACGGACTCGCGGGCAAGGACTGGGTCTATCGCTACAAGGACCTTGTCGCATGGTGGTCGAACACCCATTACGAGCGGACCGGCGGGACCGAAAGCGAGTCCGCAACGGCCTGGATTCCGGAAGCGAAACCGATCTGGTTGATGGAACTCGGTTGTCCGGCGATCGACAAGGGAGCGACCCAGCCCAACGTCTTCACGGACGCGAAGTCGGCCGAAAGCGCGCCCCCCTGGTTTTCCAATGGCGGGCGTGACGATGCGGAGCAGCGGGCATTCCTGCAGGCGCATCTGGAGCACTGGTCAAGCGGGAGCATCGCCAACCCGCTTTCCGGGATCAGCGGCGAGCCGATGGTCGACCTGTCGCGCATCTTTCTTTGGGCCTGGGACGCGAGACCTTTTCCCGCCTTTCCGATGGCGACAGATGTCTGGGGCGATGGCGGCAATTGGCTGCGCGGGCACTGGTTGAATGGACGGCTCGGTACCGCACCTCTGCGCGAAGTCGCATCCGATATGCTGGCCGGGTCGGCGACGGTGGATATCGCCGATACCGTTCAGGGAATGGTCATTTCCGGCCCCGCCTCGGTTCGTGATGCACTGGAGCCGCTGGCGGCGGCGTTTGGCTGGACAGCTTCCGATATGAATGGCGAGGCCGGGTTTGCCTTGCGCGCCGAGGGTGCGGCGGCGACGCGCGTAATCGACGAGGGCGACATCGCCGATCTCGACGGCGAGGCATTGCGCGACATTACCGAGGCGCAAAAGAGTGAGTTGCCGACCGAGATCGTCGCGTCCTATCGCGACGGATTGAGTGATTACCGGTCCGCGACGAGCTATTCCCGCCGACTGGAAACCGGGTCTGACCGGCAGGAACGTATCGAACTGCCGGTCATCGCGGACGCCAGCGTGGTCGATGCGGTTGCCGACCGGATCCTGGCACTTGCCTGGGCGCACGGCCGGACGTTGCGGTTTTCGCTCCCTTGGCGGCACGCCGATCTGGCACCGGGCGACGTGTTCGTCTTCGCATCGCTTCCCTCGGAACGATGGTTGGTCACGCGCAGCGACCTCGGCGATGTGTTGCGTCTCGACGCGGTGCCTGTGCTGCGGCTGCCGGCCAACGCCCGCGTACCGGCTTTGCCAGCGCAACGCGGGCAGGTTGCCGGCGACATGGCGGGTGTTCCGGATTTCCTCTTGCTCGATCTGCCGTTGTCGGAAGGAAGCGCGCCGGAGCAGCGCTTCATGATTGCCGCTTGGTCTTCACCGCCAAGGATGCAGGCGATCTATGTTTCGCCCGATGTGTCAGGCTTCGAGTATCGAACCGGGACACTGTCCAACGCCGTGATGGGCGAACTGGCCGCACCGCTGTCCGGTGGGTTTTCCGGTCGCATCGACCGGGCGAACGCGGTGGAACTCTCAATACCTTCGGGGGCTTTCGAGAGCGTCGGCGAGGCCGCTTTACTTGCCGGACGAAACCGTCTCGCGGTCGAATCGTCGAACGGGTCCTGGGAGGTTTTGCAGTTCAGTAATGCCGAAGAGGTGTCGGCGGGCCAGTGGCGACTGACCGATCTTTTACGCGGTCAGGGCGGGACCGAGGATGCGATGAACGCTGGCGCGATAGCGGGTGCTCGCGCAGTCCTTCTCAACGAGGCGGTGGTTCCGGCCGGCATAACCGCCGCAGAGATCGGGTTGACCCTGCAAATGCGAATTGGCGTTGCCGGACGGCCCTTTACAGACCGGTATTTCGAAACAGTCGAGGCGACCGGTGGGTTGCGCGCGCTGATGCCGCTCTCTCCAGTTCACCTGCGGGCCGCTCGCGCCGACGGGGATGCAATCTCGATCGAATGGATCCGAAGAACACGAACCGGAGGCGATTCCTGGATGGGTTCAGATGTGCCTCTTGGCGAAGAGGAGGAACGCTACGCGGTTCGGTTGCTTGACGGCGGCGAGGTCGTCTTCTCGACCGAAACGACGAATCCAACCTTGATGCTCGGTTCTTCAACCGTTTCGTCGCTCGGTCTCGATGCGCCGGATTGCGTGTTCGATGTCGAGGTCGCGCAAATCAGTCTCGCGGCGGGCGAGGGACTTCCTGCCCGCAAAACGATCGTTCTTCCCTGACAAATGAAAGGAACTGTCATGAACGAAGCCAAGCCATGGTATCTCTCCAAGACGATCTGGGGCGCATTGGTGAGCGTCGCGGCCACGCTGGGCGCGATGCTCGGACTGCCGGTGGACGCGGCCGGCCAGACCGCCTTGACCGAAGCGATCCTCCAGACGGTTTCGGCCCTCGCCGGAATCGTCGCAATCCTGGGACGCGTCGCCGCATCGAGCCGCATCGCTTGAACCGTCGAGTATTTTCGGGGCATGAATGGACCGAACGATCCATTCATGTTCCGTTCAGGCACCCTTGTGTAGGTTGGCAGCCAAGTTGGAGAACAAGAAAAATGTTACGTTTCATCGTGGCCGCGCTGATAGCACTTCCGGTGCTGGGCACTGCGCCGGTCTATGCCGCCGATAATTGTTTCGCCGTTGGCCAGCAGGTTGCCGCTCAGCGCGGTGCGGAGCTGGCAAGCGCGGAATCTGTCGGCGGCGGCAAGTGCAAGATCGTGCTTCTGGTGCCCGGCGCGAACGGCGAGCGTCCGAAGCGCGAGGAAATCATCGTCAATGGATAAGACCGATGTCGCCGCATTGGCCGTAAGGTCGATATGCGGTGGCATTGGTGCGAATTCTCGGGAGGGACGTAACCATGCGAATTCTCGTCGTTGAAGATGACGCTTCGCTGAATGCGCAATTGAAATCCGCGCTGGAAGAAGCCGGCTATGTCGTTGATGCTGCCACTGACGGCGAGGATGGCCATTTCCTCGGCGATACCGAACCGTATGACTGCGTGGTTCTGGATATTGGCCTGCCGGTCATGGACGGAATCAGCGTCCTGCAGCGCTGGCGTGACGACGGACGTGTGATGCCAGTGCTGATTCTGACCGCGCGCGACCGCTGGAGCGATAAGGTTTCCGGCATCGATGCGGGAGCGGATGACTACGTCACGAAACCGTTTCACGTCGAGGAGGTGCTGGCGAGGGTGCGCGCGCTCATTCGCCGGGCGGCCGGTCACGCATCTTCCGAAATCAGGTGCGGCCCCCTCACGATCGACACGAAGTCATCCAAGGCCATGCTCGATGGCGCGACGCTGAAACTGACGTCGCACGAATTCCGGCTTCTCTCCTATCTTGGTCATCATCTGGGCGAGGTGATTTCTCGCACCGAACTCGTCGAGCATCTGTACGACCAGGATTTCGATCGCGATTCCAATACGATCGAGGTCTTTGTCGGCCGGCTCCGCAAGAAGCTCGGGCACGACTTGATCGAGACGGTTCGCGGGCTCGGCTATCGTATGACCGCGCCGGACGAGACCAGCGAAAAGGCCGGTTGACCCGGTGAAGCTGCGCACCGATTCCCTCGCGCTCCGGGTCATCCTTATATCCAGTCTTTGGTCGGTAGCCGCTATCGCACTTCTCGGTTGGCTGTTGATCGGGCTCTACAGAAACGACTCCGCGCGCGGCTTCGCCAATCTGCAGGAAGCGCAGCTGTTCAATCTCGTCGGCGCGGTTTCGGTCGATGATGCGGGCGAGCTTCACGGCACTCCCAATCTCGGCAATACGCGCTTTCTCGAACCGCTCTCGGGATGGTATTGGCGCGTTCAGCCGGTCGAAGGCATCGCCGGCGCCCCGGTTGTCTCCCCGTCGTTGGGAACCGACCAGTTCGAACGTCCGCCGCTGTCCGAGCGGCCCTATGATCGCCAATTCCGCAGACACTGGATCGGAGATGGTCCGGGCGGCGAGGAAGTTCGCGTTCTCGAATCGGAAATCGATCTCGGTGGGGGGCGTATCGCGCGATTTCAGGTCGCAGGAAACCAGACCGAGTTCGAATACTCCGTTCGCGACTTCGCGAGGCGCGTCGGGCTGCTGTTGTCGGCCTTCGGTCTCGGCGTCGTGCTGATCAATGTGGCGATCCTGTTGGCGGGATTGCGTCCTCTCGATCACGCCCGCAGCGCACTTGCCGCGATTCGCAGCGGCGAGGCGACGAGCCTCAAGGGACGGTTTCCCAGTGAGATTCAGCCGCTAGTCGACGAGATGAACGCGCTGATCGACAACAACAAGCGCATTGTCGAGCGCGCGCGTACGCAGGTCGGCAATCTGGCCCACTCGCTCAAGACGCCCTTGTCTGTTCTGGTCAACGAGGCCGGCGCGAAGGCCGGGCCGTCGGCGGCCGTGGTTCAGGAGCAAACGCGGGCGATGGACTACCAGATCCAGCATTATCTCAAGCGCGCCCGCATCGCCGCCCAACGCGAAAGCATCATTTTCCGAACAGATATACGTCCGGTGACCGAGAAGCTGGTTTCGGTGATGCGCAAGCTCAATCCGGACAAGAAGATCGCGCTCAGAATTTCCTCCGAACCACTTGTTTTCATGGGCGAAAAGGAGGATCTGGAGGAAGTGCTCGGCAATCTCATGGAAAATGCGAGCAAGTGGGCGCGTGAAGCCATCGAGCTCGATATCGAACGAACCCGCATCACTGGCGGTCGCTCCGGGATCAGGCTCCGCGTCGAAGACGATGGGCCCGGCATCGCCGCCGAGTTACGCGAAGAGGCGCTGAAACGCGGCAAGCGGCTCGACGAAACGGTTCCGGGGACAGGGCTTGGCCTTGCGATCGTCGCGGAAACGGTTGCGGCCTATGGCGGCGAGATCGAACTGGGCGAAAGCAAGAGCGGCGGCTTGAGCGTTATCATCACTCTTCCTGCAGCGGCGCAATGAGGTTGTTGAAACTGTGAAATCCTTCAATTGCAAACAAAATAACGACATAGTTTTGTTCATCTTTGACCCTCACAATAGGGTTGAGTGCGACATGGGCAGGAAGGCAATGCGAATTATTTCCATGACATTCGCTCTGGCGCTGACAAGCGTGGTAGCCGGTTGTTCATCGACGGGAACCGCGGTGCCAAGCCTTGCTTTTGGCTCGGTTTCCGGTGTTCGCGATTCCGACAATCGCCTCGCCGGTGATGCACTCGTGACTGCGCTCAACGGTGGCATCCTCGCCGATGAGGCGCGTGCGGACATGGCACCCGATATCCGTAACCGGGCGCTTCAGGCCGAGTATCAGGCGCTGGAATACACGCCTGCCGGCGAACGCGTCGCATGGGGCGAGTCCGGCGATCAGTACACCGGTGATGTCGTCGCTTCGCAACCATACCGGGTCGGGTCCCAGAATTGCCGTCAATATACCCACACCGTCTATGGCGGGAGCGCGCCCCTCGTCGGGCGTGGAACGGCTTGCCGCAATAGCGATGGCAGCTGGACGCCGCTTGCCTGATCAAGATCAAGGCGCGTATCCCGCAAGCGTGAAAATGTCGCGTTTCGGCGAATTCCATTGGCAAGTCTGACTTGCATATTTAATTGACCATCATGTTGTTCGTCATTCTCGCTGTTTCGCTGACGCTTCTGCTGCTCGGCATCGTTTTCCTGCCCGTTCTGCGGGCGGACAAGACGGAGTCCGACCCGGACGAACACGCTTTCGATCTGACAATCTACAAGGACCAGCTGCGCGAGCTCGATGCCGATATCGAGCGTGGCGCGATAGCGCCTGCACAGGCTGAATACGCCCGTGCGGAAATCGGGCGTCGCCTGATCGCCGCCCAGGAGGCGGTGAACATGGAGGCTTCCGGAAAGAAGGCGCTACCATCCGGAGGCAGGGCGTTCGTCGTTGCTTCGGCGCTTTTTGCCCCGCTGGCGGCGGCGCTGGTCTATTCGATGACGGGCTCGCCGGGCATGGAGGCGCAGCCTCTCGCCGCACGCGTCGATGAAATCCGCCAGCAGGCAGCCTCGCAAACCCTGCAAGGGATGGATATTCGCGAACTTGTCGCGCGCGCCGAAGCCCATCTTGAAACGAACCCCGAGGATGGGCGCGGCTGGGACGTGCTCGCGCCGATGTATCTACGGCTGGGTCGGGCGGCTGATGCGCGCAACGCTTTCGAGCGGGCCACCGCATTACAGGGCGAAACTGCCGCGCGCCGGTCCGGGCTGGGGCAGGCGTATTACATGCTCGCGGGTTCGGTCGATATTGATGCGCGTGCCGAATTCGAACGTGCCGTGGCTCTCGATTCAGGTGACAGCCGCGCACGGTTCTTCCTCGCGCTTGCTTCTGCCGAAGCCGGAAATGTGGCTGAAGCCGTCAAGAACTGGCAGTCGATGCTCGAAACGGGCGCCGCGGCGCCTGAATGGCAAGCCGCGGCCCAGGAAGGCTTGCGGCGCTATGGCGGCGAAATGCTCGCCTCTGCTCCGGGATCGGCTGCTCCGCAGCTCGACGAGGAAACGGTGCGAGACGTCCAGGCCATGGATGCGGAAGACCGCAATGAAATGATCGCGGGAATGATTGCGCAATTGGATGCGCGGTTGCGCGAACAACCCGACGACGTCAGCGGTTGGCAGCGGCTGATCCGCTCCTATGTCGTTCTGGGACGACAGACTGATGCCGAGGATGCGCTCGCCCGTGCGGCTAGCGCGTTCTCAAAGGAGGACGCAAAGCGCGGACAAATCGTGGCATTCGCGGCGGCGCTTGGCATCTCACTACCGGGAGACACGACCCAATGACCCGTAAACAGAAACGCTTCACGGTGATTTTCGGTGCCTTGGCCCTTCTGGGTGTCGCGGTCGCGCTGGTGTTGACTGCTCTCAGCGATCAGGTGACGTTCTTCCGCACGCCGACCGAACTTCTCGCTGCGCCCGAGGAAAACAGTGGCCGTATCCGTCTCGGCGGCCTCGTCGAAATGGGTTCTGTGACGAATGCCGAGAGTTCCGGTGTCGAGTTTGCCGTCGAAGACGCCAACGATCGTATTCTCGTGCGCTATTCCGGCATCCTGCCGGATTTGTTCCGTGAGGGGCAGGGCGTGGTTGCCGAGGGGCAGTTGCAGCAGGACGGGACCTTCCTTGCGGATACGGTGCTGGCCAAGCATGACGAAACCTACATGCCCAAGGAAGTCGCCGACCGCCTGAAGGAACAGGGCTACTGGCAGGGAGATGAGGTAAGCGCGACACAATGATAGTCGAACTCGGACATTACGCACTCGTTCTGGCCCTGATGCTGGCGGTCCTCCAGACCGTCATACCGTTTGTCGGCGTGAAAACCGGAAACGCCCGCCAGATCGCCATGGCGCCCAACATTGCCTTCGCTGTATTCGCCGCACTGGCCTTCGCCTTTACCGTGCTGACCTGGGCCTATGTGTCGTCAGACTTCTCGCTTCTCAACGTCGTCGAGAATTCGCATTCGCAAAAGCCTCTGCTCTTCAAGATTACCGGTGTGTGGGGCAATCACGAGGGATCGATGCTTCTCTGGGTGCTGATCCTCGCCTTGTTCGGCGCGATGGTTGCGCTGTTCGGCTCCAACCTGCCGCCAAGCCTTCGAGCCATGGTGATCTCGGTGCAGGGGCTGATCGCGATGGCCTTTACGGGCTTCATCCTGTTCACCTCGAACCCTTTTGCCCGTTTGTCGCCAGCTCCGCTTGAAGGCAACGATCTCAACCCGATCCTTCAGGATGTCGGCCTCGCGATCCATCCGCCGCTGCTTTATCTCGGCTATGTCGGGTTCTCGATCAGTTTCTCGTTCGCCATTGCGGCGCTGATCGAGGGGCGTATCGATGCGGCGTGGGCGCGCTGGGTTCGGCCATGGACCCTGGCCGCCTGGATCTTCCTGACTGCCGGCATCGCGATGGGGTCCTACTGGGCATATTACGAGCTTGGCTGGGGCGGTTGGTGGTTTTGGGACCCGGTCGAAAACGCGTCCTTTATGCCGTGGCTGGCGGGAACTGCGCTT
Organism: Oricola indica; assembly: GCF_965227485.1. Classification (NCBI taxonomy): domain Bacteria; kingdom Pseudomonadati; phylum Pseudomonadota; class Alphaproteobacteria; order Hyphomicrobiales; family Ahrensiaceae; genus Oricola; species Oricola indica. Next base: position 3,691,005 of record NZ_OZ245747.1, on the reverse strand, counting down.
CTGCATTCGGCACTGGTCATGGAGAAGCGCGAGGCGTTGAAGGTCTGGACCATCCTGCTCGCGATCCTGGCTTTCTCGCTGTCGCTGCTCGGCACATTTCTGGTGCGTTCAGGCGTGCTTACCTCGGTGCATGCATTCGCATCCGACCCGACACGCGGCGTCGTCATTCTAGCGATCCTCGTTTTCTTTATCGGCGGCGCGCTGTTCCTGTTTGCACTGCGCTCGTCGTCGCTTGGAAACGGCGGCATGTTCCACCCGATCTCGCGCGAGGGCGGACTGCTGCTCAACAATCTCGTTTTGACCACCGCGACCGCGACCGTGTTCGTCGGAACCCTGTATCCGTTGCTCGTCGAGGCGGTCACTGGCGAAAAAATCTCGGTTGGGGCTCCGTATTTTGACGCGACATTCGTGCCGCTGATGATCCCGCTCCTGCTGGCTGTGCCTTTCGGTCCATTGCTTGCATGGAAACGCGGCGATCTTTTTGGCGCGGCGCAACGGCTCTATGTCTTTGCGGGCATCGCGCTTCTGGCCGGCCTCGCCACGGTCTATTTCGCGACCGGCGCTCCGGTGCTGGCTGCCGTCGGCATCGCGATCGGCTTTTGGCTTCTGTTCGGGGCCTTCGCCGAAGTCTGGCAGAAATCCGGTCTGCCCAAGGCGGGAATGACGAAGGCTATTTATCGCCTGCGGGGCTTGCCGCGTTCGGTCTGGGGAACGGCTTTCGCTCATGCCGGTCTGGGCGTGATCACGCTCGGCATCGTATCGGTGACGGCGTTTCAGGAGGAACTGGTTCTGCGCATGGCGCCCGGCGATACGACCGAACTCGCCGGCTATGCCGTGACGTATGAGGGGGCTCAATCGCGGCGCGGACCGAATTACACAGAGGACGTGGCCACCTTCCAGGTCTCGCAGGACAGCGATCCCGTCGCGACGATCACGCCGGCCAAGCGCCTTTACACCGCGCGCGGCATGCCGACTACGGAGGCCGGAATCCACACGACCGGCTTCAGCCAGATCTATATCGCGCTCGGCGATCCTGTAGAGGGCACCGATCAGATTGTGGTTAGGCTCTGGTGGAAACCACAGGTCACGTTGATCTGGTTTGGGCCGGTCCTGATGGTCATCGGCGGCCTGTTCTCGCTATCCGACCGCAGGTTGCGGATCGGAGCGCCCGTGCCGTCGGCCAAACGTCGCCAGACGCTTGCCGCCGCGGAATAGGGCAGGGGACACGCCGTGAAACGTTTTCTTGCCGCCCTTGCTATCCTGATGTTCGCCATGGGCGCGGCTCATGCGGTCAATCCGGACGAGGTGCTCGACGATCCGGCTCTCGAAAGGCGCGCGCGTGACATCTCGGCGGAGTTGCGCTGCCTTGTCTGCCAGAACCAGTCGATCGACGACTCCGATGCCGAGCTTGCCCGCGACCTGAGGGTCATCGTGCGCGAACGTCTCGTGGAGGGCGACACGGACGAAGAGGTCATGGATTTCGTCGTCGCGCGCTATGGCGAGTTCGTGCTGCTGAAGCCGCGACTTTCCGCGCGCAACATGCTGCTCTGGGGAACCCCTCTGATCGGTCTCGCGCTCGGATTGACCGCGATCTTTTTCCTTTTCCGAATGCGTCGCGGCGCAGCGCCGGCCAGCGGTCTGACGGCCGAGGAGCAGGAGAAACTGTCCCGGATAATGTCTGATACCGAAGACGGGTCCCGGTAACATCCGGCTTTCGGCCCAACCCTGATCGGAGGCGGCGATGGCGACTCAGAAACTGGAATTCCCCTCGGCCACCGGCGAAATGCTTGCCGCGCGGCTGGACATGCCCGACGGCGCCCTTCGTGGCTGCGCGTTGTTTGCCCATTGTTTCACCTGCACCAAGGACATCCTCGCGGCACGGCGGATCGCATCCAACCTGTCCCGGCTTGGCATCGCGGTATTGCGTTTCGATTTCACCGGTCTCGGCTCGTCGGAAGGCGAGTTCGCCAACACGTCGTTCCGCTCCAATGTCGCCGATCTCGTTGCCGCGGCCGATCATATGCGTGAGCATGTCGAAGCGCCGGTTCTGTTGATCGGTCATTCGCTGGGCGGGGCGGCGGTGCTCGCGGCGGCGCATGACATTCCGGAGGTCAAGGGTGTTGTGACCATCGGCGCGCCCGCTGACACCGAGCACATATTGCGCATGTTCCACGAGGATCTTGAGACGATCGAGCGGGACGGCGAGGCCGAGGTTTCCCTTGGCGGCCGCCAGTTCCGTATCGGAAAGGTGTTCCTGGACGCCGCGCGGTCATCCAATCTGCTCGATCGCCTTCCAAAGCTGAAAGCATCGCTCCTGATCATGCACTCGCCGCTCGACGAAACCGTCGGGATCGACAATGCCGAGCGGATTTTCATGGCCGCGCGCCATCCCAAGAGCTATATCTCGCTCGATCATGCGGACCATCTTCTGACCAAACCGGAAGATGCCGAATTCGCCGCCCATGTGATCGCCGGATGGGCGACCCGCTTCCTGCCTGCCGATGAGCCGCAAGGCGAAAAACCGATCGAAAACATACGCGTATCCGAGACACGTGAATCAAAGTTTCAGAATACCGTTCAGGCCGGGCTGCACCGGTTTTTCGCGGACGAACCGGTCTCAGCCGGCGGAACCGATACAGGCCCGTCGCCCTATGACCTCCTCGGCGCGGCCCTGGGCGCCTGCACGTCGATGACGCTTCGCATGTATGCGGATTTCAAGAAACTGTCGCTGGGCGCGGTCACTGTCGATGTCAGCCACGCCAAGGTCCACGCGAAGGACTGCGTTGAATGCACCGAGGAGGAACGCGCGCATGGCGGCAAGATCGATCGTTTCGAGCGCCATATCTCCATCGACGGCGAGATCGCGCCGGAACTCGCGGCAAAGATCGAGGAGATCGCCAACAAGTGCCCGGTCCACAGGACATTGGAGGCGAGCGCCAAGGTCGTGACAGTGGTGAAGCGATAAGGCCGGCCGCCGCGTTCGCCTGTCGGTCGGTGCCGCCCTATCCGGTGACGAACTGCATCCGGTAGCGCGGTGCCTGCAGCACGTCGAAGCCGATGGCGACGAGGCTGCCGTTTTCCTGCAGCAACCTGTCAATGCCGGCGACATCGCCAGTTTCGATGACCGGGGCCGGATCGACGGTCACGACGGACAGCCTTTCCCGGACACCGTCCTTCGAGCCCCAATTGCCCATGGTTTGCGTGGTCGTGTCGAGCCACGTCTCGATACGCGGCACCAAATCGACCATGTCGAGAACGGGTGTCGCGCGCGGGTAGTAGACAGCCGCGACGGCGCGCAGATAATCGCCCTGCGGGTCGTCCGCATAGAAGCGGATGGCGTTGACCTCGGCCTTTCCGGCAACCGGATCGAGATCCGCGCCGGTAACTTCGTCGACTTGCGCGGTCCCAAGGTCTGACGCATCGCCCCACAAGCGCTTCTGCCGGTCGGGCGTAAGCGCGCCGATATAATCGAGCATGCCGCCGGCTTCGCTGGTTCCGTCGAGATTGGCGGCGTCGCTGTCCGGATAAAGACTGAACGCTCCGTCGGCGGGGACGAAGAACCGCTCGAAGCGTAGCCGCACGAAATCCGAGAGCATGTCGCGAATCGTATCCCGGTCTTCCTCCGATCCTTTGGCCCAGATATACTTGGTCAGGAGCCGGAAGCCCCGGTCGCGGTCGATAATCCAGCGATGCGTCTCGTCGAGACGCGCGGGCAGCGGCGTGGACAGCCGCTCAATGGTCGAAGCGAGTATGCGGTCGCTGTAGCGCAGCGGGAACTCCGGATGGATTTCCTTGGCGTCGTCATCGACGAAAAGCTTGATGATTTTGCCGCTGTCGCCGATATCGCCGCCGTCGATGATCGCGCCGCTCGCGCGGTCTCGCGGTCCCCAAAGACCGGTTTGCGGATCCTGATTGTCGTAGAACCACTGCAGGAAAGCGGTCTTCGCTTCGGCCGGGAAGGGGTAGATATCCAGGCGCGCGCATTGTTCGAGCAGGTCGTTGAGCTCGATCGAACTGACGAAGAGCGGCTTCAATTTCGTCCCGATGAACCCCACGCTCCCGCATCGTCGAGCGCGGCCGTCATTTCAGAGGGCGTGTCGATGCGCTCGAGGAAGCGCAGAGGATATTTCAGCGCGAAAGGCCTGCCGGCGCGGCGCGACAGGTCGTCGATCAGGTTGATCATGTTCGCCGTGACACCGGTATAAGCGAAGACGGGATCTGTCGCGTTGGGATAGAACGCCCCGGTTTCCGGGTTTTGACGGTCCAGGTAGAAATCGAGCTGCTCCTCGACGCTGGAGAATGCCGGGACTTTGACCAGCCCCTGACTGTCGACGAACTTGGCGTGAATCTCGTTCAGACGCCGCAGACCGTCCAGGTAACGGCCCTTGTCGAGGTAATAGGAGACACTCAGCAATTCGAACTCGAACTCGGATAGATAGTAGCCTTCCGCCTTTCGCGCGTCGTTCGCCGCGAAGATCGCATCCACCTTCCGGACCTGGCCGATGACCAGCGCAGCGCCGACGAGAAGCGCGACAAGGCCGATCACCACGGAGTAGGCGACAGTTCGTTTCTTTGTCACGGATGAACCTTTCTTTGTCTTTGTTTCGCTGGCGTGCCGAGCTTCCGGCAAACCTCCGCGTGCCTCGCGTCGCGGTAGTCGGTATTGCAGTTGTTCCCGCAATGATAGCGCGCTAGCCTGCAAGGAGACGCAACCACTGCGATAGGAGTAATGCGCATGATTCAACGAATCGCAGTGATGGTTGTCATCGTGTTCGGTATTTTAATGCCATGTGCAGGCGCAACCGCCGAGGACGCGCCGGCGCCTGATGATCTTCTCACCCTGGCGAAGGGAGCTGTCCTCGTTTCGGCCGCTGCCGATCCCCTCAGGGCGCTTGCCCTGACGGACGGCGATCCGGAAAGCAACTGGAACGCCTCGACGAAGAAGGTTCCGTTGCCGCATGTCTTCGTCTTTGAGTTGATCGCACCGGCGACGATCACGGAGGCGGGCATTATCGGTGCAGGCGACCGCCCCGGTGGCGTCGCCGGCGGATCGGCGGGTAATGTCTTGATCGAAGGGTCCGCTGAAGGGCCGGACGCCGGTTTCGCAACGCTCGCCACGCTTGACGCTGCGCCGAACGGCGAGACGCTTGCGCCAAGCGCCATCTCAACACCGGTTCGCTGGTTGCGTTACACCATAAACGGCGCGCAGTCCGCCGATGCGAGTTGGCTCTATTTCAACGAGGCGGCCGCACATGGAACGACGGTGGCCCCGTCCGATACGGATCGTTTCACCGGCGTGTTCCAGAGTGGCCGGGTCGATTTCATCGAACTCAAACAGGATGGTGCAGCACTGACGGGCTGCTACATCGAGAATAGTGGGCGCAGCACCGGCACTCTCTCCGGTTCGGTCAATGAAGGTGTGGCGCTCCTCAACTGGACCTCCGAGCAGGGGATTCAGGGCAATGCCTTCATGACCATCGATTCAAAAGGTGCCCTTGCCGGTGTTCGCTATCGCCAGCGAAGCCGAAACGCGTGGGGCGGTCCGCCCGCGCCAGAGGGGACCACGACGCCTTGCAGCGACATCCAGCCCGTCAACCCGATTGTCGCGGCGCTGCAGGAAGCCGGCGAAGTCCAGATCTACGGTATCCTTTTCAATCACGACAGCGATGTACCGAAGGCCTCTTCGCGCGCCGCGCTGGAACAGCTCCGCGAAGCGCTTGCATCCGATACGTCGCTGGATGTGACCATCGAGGGGCACACGGACTCCGACGGAGATGACGCCTACAACCTCGATCTGTCTCAGCGGCGCGCGGCGTCGGTGGTTTCCTGGCTCACGGATGCCGGCATCGAAGCGACGCGGATGCAGCCGGCTGGCAGGGGAGAGAGTGAACCGGTCGCCAGCAACAACACCGCGGACGGCAAGGCACTGAACCGCCGCGTTGAAGTCGTGCGGCGATAGGCCGAAGTCATTTTCCGGCGGGCATCGTTCAGCCCGAACATTACCAATATTTCATGTTGTGGAAAGCGGCATGTAATTTTGGCTTCCCTATATCTGTCCTCTAGGGCCGGAAACGCCGGCCTGCACAATTCAAACCGAGGACGTGAATTGATGACGACCCCTAACAATTCTTCTCGCAACTCCGTTACCCGCAAGCTCGCCGCCGCGCTGATCGCGACGACCGTGCTCGGCGTTGGCATTTCCGGCTTCTCCGCTGCGACCAGCGGCGTGGCCAATGCCGAGGCCGTGCGCATCGAGACGCCAGCCGTGGCGCCTGGCTTTGCAGACATTATCGAAAAAGTCTCGCCGGCCGTTGTGTCGGTTCGCGTCAAGTCGGACATCCAGCCCGCTTCCAGCGATTTCAGCTTCGGCGGCCGCGGCTTCGACGACCTTCCGGACGATCATCCGCTGAAGAAGTTCTTCCGTGAGTTCGGCCCCCAGTTCGGCGGTCCTGACAGCCGCGACGATCGTCGTTCGCAGCGCCCGCGCCGCGCGCGTCCGGTTTCCCAGGGCTCCGGCTTCTTCATTTCCGGAGACGGCTTTCTCGTCACCAACAACCACGTCATTGACGGCGGCACGGAATTCACCGTCGTGATGGATGACGGAACCGAATTGGACGCTGAACTGATCGGTTCCGATCAGCGCACCGACCTTGCCGTGCTGAAGGTCGAAGAAGACCGCGAGTTCACCTATGTGGACTTCGCAGACGACACCAAGGTCCGCGTCGGCGACTGGGTGGTTGCCGTTGGCAATCCCTTCGGCCTCGGCGGAACGGTCACGGCCGGTATCGTCTCGGCACGCGGTCGCGATATCGGCGCCGGCCCTTATGACGACTTCATCCAGATCGATGCGGCGGTCAACCGCGGCAACTCCGGCGGCCCGACCTTCAATCTCAACGGTGAAGTCGTCGGCGTGAACACGGCGATCTTCTCGCCGTCCGGCGGCAATGTCGGTATCGCGTTCGCCGTCCCGGCCTCCGTCGCCAAGGGCGTTGTGGCGGAGCTTATGGACGATGGTTCGGTTGAACGCGGCTGGCTCGGCGTCGCCATCCAGCCGGTGACCGCGGATATTGCGGAATCGCTGGGTATCGATCGGACGTCCGGCGCACTCGTCGCCGACCCGCAGGAAGACGCCCCGGCCGCCAAGGCGGGTATCCGCTCCGGCGACATCATCATCGCGGTAAACGGGAACGAGGTCGAAGGTCCGCGCGAGTTGGCGCGCCAGATCGCCGGTTTCGATCCGGGCACGAAAGTCGAAGTGACGATCATTCGCGGCGGCAAGGAACGTACCGTATCCGTCGAACTCGGTGAACTGCCTGGCGCCAAGACCGCTGCGGCAGCGCCGTCCACACCCGATCAGGCGTCCGAAACCGCGCTTGCCGATTTCGGCCTGACGGTTGCGCCGGCCGAGGACGGTAACGGCGTCGTGGTCACCGATGTCGATCCGGACAGCGCGGCAGCCGATGCCGGCATCCGCGCCGGCGAGAAGATCGTCGAGGTCAACAACGAGGCGGTCGCGACCGCGTCGGAGATCGAAAACGCTCTTGACGACGTCGCGAACTCCGGACGCAAGGCGGCCTTGATTTTGCTGGAACGTGACGACACCACCCGGTTTGTCGCCATGCCGATCGGCCGCGGCTGATCCCAAACTGTTTGGCTGCCCGGACGAACCATGTCATCCCCCCGGGCAGACAACACTGGCGGCGGCAGGCCTTCCCCCTCAACCTGCCGTCGCCAATCCTCTCCTTACGCCCCGGCTTTTCTTTGCCGTCGCACCGCGCGATAAACGTCCCATGAAAGTCCTGATCATAGAAGACGACACCGAGGCCGCCGCCTACCTGAAGAAGGCGATGGACGAGGCGGGCCATACGGCCGATGTCGCCCACAATGGCGATGACGGCTATGCGATGGCCGATACCGGAACCTATGACGCGCTCGTGGTCGACAGGATGCTGCCGAAGCGCGACGGGCTCTCCGTCATTTCGTCGCTGCGCGCCAAAGGCGACATGACCCCCGCGCTGGTCCTATCCGCGCTCGGGGAAGTCGATGACCGGGTTACCGGACTGCGCGCCGGCGGCGATGATTATCTCACAAAGCCTTACGCCTTCTCTGAACTGCTCGCTCGCCTCGAGGTCTTGTTGCGGCGTCAGAATGGCGTCGAGCATGAAACGCGCTACCAGGTTGGCGACCTCGTTCTGAACAGGCTTTCCCACGAGGTTCAGCGATCCGAACAGGTGATTGTGCTGCAACCGCGTGAATACCGATTGCTGGAATATCTCATGCGTCATTCCGGTCAGGTGGTGACCCGCACGATGCTTCTGGAGAATGTCTGGGATTACCATTTCGATCCGCAGACAAACGTCATCGACGTGCACATCTCGCGCCTGCGCTCGAAAATCGAAAAGGGTTTCGACAAGCCGCTCCTGCATACGATCCGCGGTGCGGGCTACATGATGCGCGACTGAGCCCGCCGCGATGAAACGCCTGCTCGCAGTCTTCAACACCACAGCAGCGCGCCTTTCGGCGCTCTATCTCGTTCTCTTCACCGCCTGCGCGGTATTCCTCGTCTTCTACATGACCGGTTCGGCGGCGCGCTTTCTCGTCAACGAGACGCAAAATGCGGTCGTCGATGAGGTGCGTGATCTCGGCCAGGTTTATCGCAGGGCAGGGCTCCGCGTTCTCGTGCGCGAAATCGACCGCCGGTCGCGCCGCCCCGGTGCCAATCTCTACATTATCGCCGACAACACCGGGCGCATCCTTTCCGGAAACGTGATCGCGCTGGAGCCGGGTGTCCTGGACAAGGAGGGATGGACCGAAAATCCCTTCGTCTATGCGCGATTCGGCGATGATGTCGATGTGATCGAGGACAGGGAAAAGGCGCCGCACGCATTGGCCCAGGTGATCGTCGTCAACAACGGCATGCGCATCCTCGTCGGTCGCGATCTCGGCGAACCGCAGCGATTCCGTGAAATCGTGCGGCAGGCACTGATCACGGCGCTCGGCGTCATGGCGCTCGGCGGGTTCCTGATCTGGTTCTTCGTCGGGCGGCGCGCCCTGCAGCGCATTGACCGTGTTTCGGAGGCGAGCGCGCGCATCGTGGCGGGCGATCTGTCGGGCCGCCTGCCGGTAACCGGCGCCAATGACGAGTTCGACCGGCTTTCGGCCAGTCTCAACACCATGATCGAGAAGATCTCGAAGCTGAATGACGGCTTGCGGGATGTCTCGGATTCCATCGCCCACGACCTGAAAACGCCGTTGACCCGCTTGCGCAACCGGGCCGAGGCCGCGTTGGCCCGTGATGGCGATGATGTGAAATATCGGACCGTCCTCGAGGACATGATCGGCGAGGCCGACCAGCTCATCAAGGTGTTCAACGCCTTGCTGCTGATCAGTCGTGTCGAGGCCGGATTTTCGAAACAGAAGCTGGACGACGTCGATCTTTCGGCGATTGCCGGTGAGGTTTGTGAGCTTTACGAACCGCTTGTCGAGGATGCCGGCATGGTGCTGGTCAACGAGGTCGAGGGGCCATTGCCGATCCCCGGAAACCGGGAATTGATCGGACAGGCCGTGACCAACCTGATCGACAACGCCATCAAATATGGTGCGACGGCCGGGGGCAAAATCATCATCTCGGCATCCGTGGACAAGGCGACGAACACTGTCCGCCTTTCCGTCGCCGACCAGGGGGCGGGTGTTGCCGACGAGGACAAGGAACGGGTCAAGGGCCGGTTCGTGCGTCTCGACGAAAGCCGCACCAAGCCCGGCTCCGGGCTCGGCCTCAGTCTCGTTTCCGCGATCATGAGCCTGCATGGCGGATCGCTCGACCTGAAAGATGGCGAGCCCGGACTGAAAGTCATCTTGTCATTCCCCGTCGCAAGGTCTTAGACCGGTCCGCACAGACTTGAATCGGTTTCGCGGCCTCGTCCTCCAAACCGTTGACGAGACTCGTGATATTGCGGAGGGGAGCTTGGCGGACGACGGCACGGCCTGGTTTGGAAAACCGGCGAAGACGATTCATCCCGGCGATGCGGCAGCGGCTGAGAAAGCGCACGGCATCCTTCTCGCGGCTTGCGAGAAGGCGGGTGCTGTCCGACTGGGCGAGGCTGTTCGCGATGGCGGCGAATTGTCCGAGTTCCTCGTCGCGGTGATGGTGCTGTCTCCCTTCCTCGGTCATCAGATCGAGCGACAGACGAACGTTCTTGAAAGCCTGTTCGATGTTCCCCTGACCGAGGCTCTGGAGTCGATCCTCCGGCGCACCGAAACAATGCGCCATGGAGAAGGGATCGCATCGAGCGAAGCCGAAATCATGACCGCTTTGCGCCGGGAGAAAGCAGTCCTCCACCTCCTGCTCGCACTTGGCGACATCGCCGGCGCGCTGCATGTCTGCGAAACGACCACATGGCTGTCACGGTTTGCGGAAACGGCATTGGGCGCTGCCGTCGCCTTCATCCTGCGCGATGCCCACAATACCGGCAAGCTGACCCTGTCGGATCCCGATGAGCCGGAGGCCGGCTCGGGGTGGATCATGCTCTCGATGGGAAAGCTTGGAGCCCATGAGCTGAATTACTCCTCGGATATCGATCTGATCGCACTGTTCGACCCCGATCCGGCGGGGCTGTCCTGGCCCGACCGTTACATGATCGGCGAAACCATGGGGCGGATGACGCGGCGTCTCGTGCGGATCATGCAGGAGCGCACGGGCGACGGTTACGTTTTCCGCACGGACCTCAGGCTGAGGCCGGATCCCGGCTCCACCCCGCTGGCGATCCCGGTCGAGGCGGCGCTCGTCTATTACGAGGCGCGCGGCCAGAACTGGGAACGCGCTGCCATGATCAAGGCGAAACCCGCCGCCGGCGATATCGAAGCCGCGGAGGGCTTCCTCTACGAATTGCGCCCATTCGTCTGGCGCAAGCATCTGGACTACGCAGCCATCGCCGATGTCCACTCGATCAAGCGGCAGATCCATGCCCACAAGGGACATGGGTCGATCGCGATCGAGGGGCATAACGTCAAGCTGGGGCGCGGCGGGATCCGCGAGATCGAGTTTTTCGTCCAGACCCAGCAGCTCATCTTCGGGGGCAGGGTGCCGGAGCTTCGCGGGCGCGGCACGATTGCCATGCTCGATGCGCTTGCCGAGCATGGCTGCATAGAACAGCAGGCGGCCGAGGTGCTTGGCCGGTGCTACGTCTTCCTGCGCCGCGTCGAGCACGCGATCCAGATGATCGCCGACGAACAGACCCACAAGCTCCCGGATGACCCGGCAGGCGTGGAGCGTGTCGCCCGGATGCTGGGATATGAGGACGCCGAAACGTTTCGCGCGGATTTGCTGGAAACGCTGCGAACGGTCGAGACCCACTATGCGGCCTTGTTCGAACACGAGGCCGAACTCGGCTCGGAAGGCAATCTTGTCTTTACGGGCGGCGAGTCGGACCCCGAAACGGTCGAAACCCTTTCCCGCATGGGCTATTCGCGCCCCGGCGACATCTGGCGGGTCGTCAGCCAGTGGCACATGGGCCGGTATCGGGCGGTGCAATCGGAGCGGGCTCGCTCCCGGCTGACCGAGATCACGCCGCTTCTTCTGAAGACCTTCGCGGAAAGCGGCCAGCCCGACGATGTGGTGATCGGCTTCGACCGGTTTCTGTCCGGGCTTCCCGCCGGCATCCAGGTCTTCTCCATGCTGCAATCCAACCCCCGGCTGATCCATCTGATGGCGCTGATCCTGTCCGCGGCGCCACGGCTTGGAGCGATCATCGCCGCAAAGCCGCTTGTCTTCGACGGCATGCTCGATCCGGCGTTCTTTACGGGTGTTCCCGCAAAGGAGGATCTGCGCGGACGACTTGAGGACTTTCTGGGCGAGGCGCGCGCTTATGAGGAAACGCTGGATCGTTTGCGTATCTTCGCCTCGGAGCAGCGCTTCCTGATCGGGGTACGGCTTCTGACGGGCAGCCTGGAGCCCTTGCGCGCCGGACAGGCTCTCGCCGATCTCGCCGAACTGATCGTCGAATATGCGCTCGAAGCGGCGCGTGACGCACTCGCCGAGAAACACGGCAACATCGAGGGGGGCGAGGTGTGCGTCATCGGACTGGGGCGTCTCGGTTCGCGCGAAATGACCGCAGGCAGCGACCTCGACCTAATTTTGCTCTACGACGCGCCCAATGACGCGGAGAGCGACGGCGAAAAGCCGCTCGTGGCCTCGATGTATTTCATGCGGCTTACACAGCGCCTCATGGCCGCGCTGACCGCGCCAACCGCCGAAGGCGTTCTCTACGAGGTCGACTTCCGCCTTCGCCCGTCGGGCAATATGGGGCCACTCGCGACATCGTTCCGGGGCTTTTCGAAGTACCAGCGCGAAGACGCATGGACATGGGAACACCAGGCGCTTTGCCGGGCGCGCACCGTCGCGGGCGATCCGGGCCTGCGCGAGAAGACGGAAACCGAGTTGACGGCAATCCTCGAGATGCCCCGCGATATCGAGAAACTGAAATCCGACATCGTCTCCATGCGCCGTCGTCTTTTGAAGGAGAAGCCGGCTCGTTCGCCCTGGGACGTCAAGCTGGCGGAAGGCGGCCTCACGGACGTCGATTTTATTGCCCAGTTCATGGTGTTGTCCGGCTTACCAAATCGTAATTTGAACGAACGCGACGCCGCGCATATCTTCAGGTCATCGGAAGATGACGGACTGGACAAAAACGCAAAGGATCTCCTTGTCCGCGCCTTTTCCGATTACACAGCGATCATGCAGATTGTCCGGTTGTGTTCGGAGAAGGGGTTCGACCCCGAAACCGCACCGAAAGGACTGATCGATCGACTGTGCGCGGCCGTCGGATTTCCGACATTGGAAACCTTGCGGGCGCACATTGCGGAGACCGAAGACAATGTGGCGGAGATATTCCGTTCCGTCCTTGGAGATCCGCGTTCCGAACCGTGAAGGGAAGCGCGGGTCGGCATTTCTACGCATCGGGGGTGACGAACGATGCAAAGGACGACTGTCATGAAAACCAATTCCAAGATCGTATTGCTTGTGGCCGGCGTTGCACTGTCCGCCACCGCACTTTCGACCGCCTACGCCCAGAACGCAGGCGGAAACCAGCTGGCGCCGCGCAACAACCAAGACTGCCAGGTTCAGCAGGGTGCCAACGGCAATGCGCCGTGCGCTCCGGGCGGGCAGGGCATGGCTCCCCAGGGCATGGGGCAGCAGGCCATGGGCTCCCGGGGCATGGGGCCGCGTGATGGCGACTTCCGTGGCAAGGGACACGGCAAATGGGGCCGCCAGATGGCTTCCAATGAGAACGGTCGACGTGGCCATGGCATGGACAATCGCGGCGGTCGCGGTTTCGGCGGCGAAGGTCGGCAAGGCCCGAATTTCGAGATCATGTTCCAGAAGGCCGACAAGGACAATTCCGGCACCGTGACGCTCGAGGAATTTGCGGCGACATCGCCGTTCACCTTCACCGATGCGGATGCTGACGGCGACGGCAACATCACCGCCGTGGAACTGGCCGATCAGATGCAGCGCCAGATGCTGCTTCGCCGCGCCGAACGCATGATCCAGCGCTTTGACACCGACAATGACGGTCAGGTTTCCACCGCCGAGATCGAAAGCCAGCGCAAGGAAATGTTCTCCCGTCTCGATATCGACGAGTCCGGCGCGATCGAACAGGATGAAATGAACCTGCGCGGCGGCGATCACCACAGGGGTGATCGCGGTGGGAAGTTCCACCGGTCTGGCGGCAAGGGGTGGGATCGCAACTGATCCCGCTATCGTTTTCCTGATCTCCAGTCAGGCAGGGGCCGTCTCGTGCGGCCCCTGTTTTTTGTTCGCTCCATCGCCCGTCTCGCGGACGTCGCTGGGGATGCGGACGGCGACGATTGTGCCCTTGTTCGGCTTCGAGCGGATTTTCAGCGATCCGCCATGCAGCTCTGTCAGCGATTTGGAAATCGCAAGGCCGAGCCCGGAGCCGGAGTGATTGCGCGTCAGCTGGTTCTGGACCTGCTCGAATGGGCGCCCGAGCCGTTTGAGAGCTGACGCCGGAATGCCGCAGCCCGTATCCTCGATCGAAATCTGAACCGCTCCCGAGACCGATTTCGCGCGAATGCGGATGCGGCCGCCTTCGCCGGTGAATTTGATTGCGTTCGAGAGCAGGTTGATGACGACCTGCTTCATGGCACGCTTGTCGGCGAAGATGCGGATAGTCTCGCCGATGGACTGTTCAACGGCGATGTCCTTTTCTTGCGCCTGTATCGCGATCATGTGCAGCGTCTCGTCGATCAGCGGCGCGAGGTCGAGTGTCTCGGGTTCGAGCTGCATCCGCCCGGCCTCGATTTTCGACATGTCGAGTATGTCGTTGATCACGCCGAGCAGGAAAGCGCCCGATGCGTGGATGTCGCTGACATATTCTTCGTAGCGGTCCGAACCGAGCGGCCCGAACATTCCCGACTGGAGAATTTCGGAAAAGCCGATGATCGCATTCAGCGGCGTGCGCAATTCGTGTGACATGTTCGCAAGGAAACCGGACTTCGCCTTGTTGGCCGCTTCGGCCCGGTCGCGCGCTTCCAGATATTTCGCGTTCAGCTCCTCGAGTTCGCCGGCCTTTTGCTGCGATGCCTTGCGCGCGACCGACAGATCGTCGATCGTCGCCATAAGGCGGCGCTCGCTCTCCATCAGTCTTTCCTGATGCAGCTTGAGCTGCGTGATGTCGGTGCCAACCGAAATCGTTCCGCCGCCCGACGTGCGTCGTTCGTTGACTTGCAGCCAGCGCCCGTCGGCGATCTGGCGCTCGAAGGTCTGTGCCTGGTGTTGGGTCTTCGGGCTGGGAATGCGCCTTTCGCTGACGGGTTGGCGCATCATCGAATTGATGGCCGAACGCTCCGCGCCCGGTTGAACGGCTTCCGGCGGAAGGCCGTTATATTCCTGGAACTTGGTGTTGCACATCACGAGACGGTCGTCGCTGTCCCACAGCGCAAAGGATTCCGACGTGCTCTCGATGGCGGCGCGCAGATTGTCGTTCGCGATGGCGTTCTCGGTTTCCAGCCGGTGCTGCTCGGTGACGTCGACGGCGATTCCGATCAGGTGAACGCCGCTGCCGCCTTTCTCCACGAGTTCGGTGCGGATTCGCATCCACCGATAGTGGCCGGCGGCGTGGCGCATGCGGAACAACTGATCGACCCTGCGGATTTCCTGTGCGGCGGCGCGCTGGGCGAGGTCGAACAGATCGATGTCTTCGGGATGGATGAGATCCTTCACCTCGCCGAAGGACAAGATGTCCTCGCTTGCCGCGTAGCCGAGCATGTCGAACATCGAGCGCGACCAGTAGATGCGTCCGCGTGCGAGATCCCAGTCCCACAGCCCGCAATGCCCGCGCGTCAGCGCGAGATCGACGCGCTTCTGGGTTTCGCAATAGGTCTCGTCGGCTTCCTTCGTCCGCGCGGCCTGTCCGAAATAGGCATAGAGCAGGATGATCAGGATCGATGAACTGGCGACGAACAGTGTTACGTTGAGCGAAACGCGCTTGCGCCACTGAGAGAAAAGATCGCCCTGCGATTGCATGACCGCGATGACGGCGTTGCCGCCGTCGAGTTTTGCGAATGCCGCGATATAGGTTTCCCCGTCGAGCGTCACCGGCTGCACGCCTGCGCCCGCACCGAAAAGGAAGAGGGCCTGTTCGCCGTGCAGTCGCTGCCGCAGGTTCTGGTTCAGTAAGCCGGCATCCTGTCCGCGTGCGGCGATGACCGTGGCCTTCGTGTCCGTAACGAGGATGAACCGACCGTTGAGCGTGGCTTCCTCGGGCAGTGCGCGCGCAAGAATGTGCTCGTACTGCGAAGCGGTCTCCGGCGCGAAGTCCGACTGGCGCGCGCTCTCGACAGCTGAGTTCGCGACACCGGATATCAGCGACAGGTAAAGCTGGCCGTCATGGATCGTCTCGGACCGGTCGGCGATCAGTGACATCGCGCGGGCGAGGAAAACGACACCCAGGAAAATCGTGATGAGGATCGGGATGGAGCGTTTGAGAAGCGGCTCCATCGCCTCCAGACGCGCATAGGCGGGACCGGCCAGGAACCGTGCATGGCCGGTCATTGTCGTAGAGCCGTCTATTCCCGCAATTGACAACACTTATCCCCTCGGCGCCGTAGGCTACCGTTACAGCCCCGCACAAAGGCCGCCTTTAACTTCTTGTCCTGAAACAGGATCCGGATACCGCACTCCCGAATCACCCATAATGAATCAAAAGTGATTCGGGCTGTCCAGTCGGAAGGGGAGATTTTTATCGTTGGCCCGGCCAATGACGGCCGGTCAGGTCAGCGTCCGGTCGAGGATATCCCGCACATCGCGCGAAAGATTTTGGCGCTCAGCCAGCGTGGCCATCGCACCGCGCGCCAGTTCGCGCCGTCCGGCTTCGAGGTTCTTCCAGGAACGCATCGCGGTCAGAAGACGTGCCGCGACCTGCGGATTATAGCCATCGATGCGGCCGATCGACTGGCAGAGGAACTGATAGCCTTTCCCGTCCGCGCGGTTGAACCCGGTCGGATTTCCTGTCGAGTACGCCCCGATCAATGCACGCACGCGGTTCGGATTGTCCCAGGCGAAGCCCGGATTTCCGGTCAGGGCCTTGACGGAATCGAGCGTCTTCGCACCCGGAGCCGTAGCCTGGATCATGAACCATTTGTCAATCACGATCGGCTCGGCGCGGAATTCCTGCTGGAAGGCGGCCAGGGCATCCAGGGTCTCGTCCGCCTTGGGCTTGAGATGCACCATCAGCGCAAGCGCGTGCGCGCGGTCCGTCATGTTGTCGGCATCGCCATAGACCTTGGCGGCGAGTTCGATATCGCCGGCGGCATGGCAGAGATAGGAAAGCGCGATGTTGCGCAGCGACCGTTTGCCGGCGCTGACCGCGTCGGGAGAGTAGGGGCCGTTCGCCTCAAGGCCATGGAACAGTCGTGCGAATATGCGTTCGCCGGCCTTGCCGAATTTCCTCGACGCGGCGGCATGCACCCGGTGGATTGCGTCGGGGTCGATATCGGATCCGATTTCACGGGCGATGTCGTTTTCGCCGGGTAACGTCAGGCAGAAGGCGCGGAATGCGTGTTCGTAACTGTCGTCCGACGCGATCTGAGTCAGAATATCGCAGGTGGCGAGATCCAGCACGTCGCCGGAATCGTCGTCCGTCCGGAAAGCCGCCTGTTTCATTTGGCGTGCGATGAGCGCCGAAAGGGCCTGCCAGCGGCCATATTCGTCGGGGTCGTTGCGGGCCAGGAAGGCGAGTTCGCCATCGTCCGGCTCGGGATAGATCGTCACCGGCGCGGAGAAACCGCGAAGAAGCGAAGGCACCGGCCGTTCCGCAATCCCTTCGAAGACGATCTCGTGTTTCGGCTTGGTAATATGGATGACATCGCCGGTCACATCCGCGCCCGATACGCCATTCCATTCCATGTCGCCCGCGCCGACAAGACCGAACTTGACGGGGATGTGCATCGGCGCGTGGGGCGCGCCTTCGACCGGCGGCTTGAGACGTTGTTCGACTGTCAGCGTGAACCGCTTCGCCGTCGCGTCATAGCTGTTCGAAACGATGAGGTTCGGTGTGCCCGGCTGCTCATACCAGAGCGCGAATTGTGACAGGTCCTTACCGCTCGCGTCCTCGAACGCCTTGATGAACTGCTCGATCGTCGCAGCCTCGCCGTCGTGGCGGTCGAAATAGAGATCGAGACCGGCGCGGAACTTTTCCGGCCCGAGTATGGTGCGGATCATGCGCACCACTTCGGAGCCCTTTTCGTAGACCGTCGCCGTGTAGAAGTTGTTGATCTCCGAGTAGCGGCGCGGCCGAACCGGATGAGCGAGCGGGCCGGCGTCTTCCGGGAACTGATGCGCCTTCAGGAGTTTTACCTCGGCGATCCGCTTGACCGTGCGCGAGCGCATGTCGGCGGAGAACTCATGATCGCGGAAAACCGTCAGCCCTTCCTTCAGGCAAAGCTGGAACCAGTCGCGGCAAGTGATTCTGTTGCCTGTCCAATTGTGGAAATACTCATGCGCGATGATCGCCTCGATATTCGCGTAGTCGGCGTCCGTCGCGGTGCGCTCATCGGCAAGGACATATTTGTCGTTGAAGACATTGAGCCCCTTGTTTTCCATCGCGCCCATGTTGAAATCCGAGACGGCGACGATCATGAAGACGTCGAGATCGTATTCCCGGCCGAACGCCTCCTCGTCCCACTTCATCGACCGTTTCAACGCGTCCATCGCATAGGCCGCACGGGGTTCCTTGCCGTGCTCGACATAGATTTCCAGCGCTATATCGCGACCCGACATGGTCGTGAAGCTGTCGCGGACGACGCCGAGATTGCCCGCGACCAGCGCGAAAAGGTAGGACGGCTTGGGGAAGGGGTCGTGCCACACGGCATAATGCCAGCCATTGTCGAGGACCCCGTCTTCGATCCGGTTGCCATTGGAAAGCAGAAGCGGCGCGTCCTCGGTGCGCGCCTCGATACGTACCGTGTAGACCGAAAGGACATCCGGACGGTCGAGGAAATAGGTGATGCGGCGAAATCCCTCCGCCTCGCACTGGGTGCAATAGGTCCCGCTGGAGCGGTAGAGACCCATCAGCTGCTTGTTGGCGGATGGATCGAGCGCCGTTTCGATCTCGACGGTAAACGTGTCGCTCTCCGGCAATTCGCCGATAGAGAGCGTGTCGGGCGATACTGTGTAGCCGTTCTCGGCCAGCGTCTCGCCATTGATCCGCAGGTCCTTCAGAACAAGTTCATCGCCGTCGAGCGTGAGCGGCGCATCCGCCGGCACGCCCTCGCGGCGCCGGATGCCGAGCTTGGCGCGCACAACGGTTGCGTCCGGCTGCAGGCTGAAGGACAGATCGGTCGTTTCGATGAGATAATCGCTCGGCCGATAATCCTCGAGGCGGATGACGGTTCCGGTTTCGGTGCGCATGCAGCATTCCTGTCTGACGGGATTTCTCGCAACCGGCCATGGGCGCGAGCGGCGAAACTTGTAACGGTGACGAGCCAAATGCTCGACATTCGGGTTTCATCGCATATGTTCCCAAACGCGAAATCAGCCGATGTTCACATGCGATGCCTTGGACATGGCGGATCAGAGGGATGAAATCAAGATGAATGTCGCACCGCCCAAATTCGGAGCAAAGTCGCTTATCGGAGCCGCTGTCCACCGTAAGGAGGACGACGCCTTCATTCGGGGGAAGGGGTGCTACACCTCGGATATCCGCAAGCCCGGCATGCTGGAAAGCTTCGTCGTCCGCTCGCCGATCGCCAATGCCGCGTTCCGTATTACGTCCGTTGAGGATGCGAGATCGGCGCCCGGCGTCCATCTCGTCCTCACCGCGGATGATATATCTCATCTCGGTACGCTGACCGCGATGGGCATGCAGCCCGGCCCCGACGGCACGAAGGCGCCTTACCGCCCGATCCCTGTGCTGGCCGCCGACCGCGTGCGCCATGTTGGCGACGCCATCGCCTTTGTGGTCGCCGACACGCTGGACCAGGCCAAGGATGCCGCCGAGCTGATCGAGATAGATTTCGACAGTGACGATGCGGTCACCACGATGACCGGTGCGATGGAAGACGGTGCGCCGCTTGTCTGGCCGGAAGCCGGCTCGAACACCGCATATCTTTTTGCGACGGGCGATCAGGACGCCGCGAAGAAGGCCTTCGCCAACGCGGCCCATGTCACGTCAATTGACTTCGTGCAGAACCGTCTTGTCTCCAATTACATGGAAACGAGGGCGGCCATCGGCGAATACGAAGAAGACGCCAATCGTTTCACGCTGACCTGCGGTTCGCAGGGCGTGCATGGCCAGCGCAACATCATACGCGATGGCGTTTTCGGCGGCGATATCGATTTGCGCGTCGTCACGCCCGATGTCGGCGGAGGATTCGGACCCAAAGGCTTCGTTTATCGCGAATATCCGCTGGTTCTCGAAGCGGCAAAGCGCCTGGGTAAGCCGGTTCGCTGGGTCGGTGACCGGACCGAACATTTTCTCGTCGATGCCCATGGTCGCGACAACACCGTCCATGCCGAGATGGCCATGGACGAAAATGGCAAGTTCCTGGCGCTGCGCATCGAACTGATTGCAGACATGGGCGCCTATACCCACCAGTTCGGTGTCGCGATTCCCTATTTCGGCGCGATGATGGCGACGGGCGTCTACGATATCCCGGTGCTCGACTTCAACTTGACCGGCGTCTTCACCAATACCGCTCCCGTAGATGCCTATCGTGGCGCAGGACGCCCGGAAGCCGCCTTTCTGATCGAAAAACTCGTCGATGCCTGTGCTCGTGACCTTGGTCTGCCGCGCGAGGAGTTGCGCCGGCGCAACTTCATTCGCCCCGACCAGATGCCCTACATGACGCAGGGTGGTCGCAACTACGATGTCGGAGAGTTCGAAGCCTGCATGGAGCAGGCGATGGAAAACGCCGGCTGGGCCGGGTTCGAGGAGCGGCTTGAGGCCTCAAAGGCAAACGGCAAGCTGCGCGGAATAGGCATGTCCTATTATATCGAGGCATGCGCCTTTGCGGGGTCCGAGCCCGCCTATGTGCAACTCCTCGACGACGGCACCATCACGATGGATATCGGGACGCAGTCCAACGGCCAGGGTCACGCCACCGCCTATGCCCAGTTCGTCGCCGAGACGCTCGGTCTCGATGTGGACAAGGTAACCGTGATCCAGGGAGATACGGACCGGCTTGCGAAGGGCGGCGGCACTGGCGGCTCGCGCTCAATCCCGCTTGGCGGCGTATCCGCCTATTACGCTGGAGAGGCGCTGGCGGAAAAGATCCGCAAGCTCGCCGCGGACGAACTGGAAGCATCCACCGACGATATCGAACTGGTCGGTGGCCAGGCTGTTGTCGCCGGAACCGACAAGTCGGTCTCCTTCGCCGATATCGCTGCGGCGGCCACCAATCCGGCCGACCTTAAAGCCGATGGCGAGTTCAAGCAGGATGAGGCGACCTATCCCAATGGATGCCACATCTGCGAGGTGGAAATCGATCCGGCGACCGGCGTGGTGGAGATTGTCGGTTTCACGATGGTCGATGATTACGGCCTGACCGTAAACCCGATGCTGCTGCTCGGCCAGGTGCATGGCGGCGTTGTGCAGGGTATCGGCCAAGCGCTCTACGAGGATGCCGTTTATGACGAGAGCGGCCAACTTCTGACCGCGACCTTCATGGATTACACCATGCCGCGCGCGGATTTTTTCCCGAATTTCGTATTCGACACCCGCAACGTGCCTTCGACCACCAATGCGCTCGGCATCAAGGGCGCGGGAGAGGCGGCGACAATCGGATCGACGCCCGCAGTGGTGAGCGCGGTCACCGACGCGTTGTGGCGCGCCAAAGGCATTGGTCACATCGACATGCCCGCATCGCCGCAGAAGGTATGGGCAGCGCTGAACGGCTGAAGGGCGGAGCTGATCCATGCGGGCGCTGGTCCAGAGGGTTTCCGAGGCGAGGGTCACCGTCGATGAAGTCGTGACGGGCGAAATCGGGACGGGCTTGCTCGTTCTCGTTTGCGCCATGCGTGACGACGCGGAGGCGCAGTCAGAATGGCTCGCACGAAAGGTCGTCAATCTGCGCATCTTCCGCGGCGAGCAGGACCGCATGAACCGCTCGCTGCTCGATATCGGCGGAAAGGCTCTGATTGTCAGCCAGTTCACGCTGGCTGCCGAGACAAAGGGCAACCGTCCCGGCTTTTCCGCCGCGGCCGCGCCTGACGAGGGTCGGCGGCTTTACGGGCATTTCTCCGAACAGGTGGCGAGCCATGGCGTTTCGGTCGCCAACGGCATCTTCGGCGCGGACATGAAGGTCGCGCTGGTCAATGACGGGCCGGTGACGATCTGGCTCGACACGGATTCGAAATGAGGTCGGGGGTCCCAGCGTCTCGGCGGCGGTCCTCAGATCAGCG
Organism: Oricola indica; assembly: GCF_965227485.1. Lineage (NCBI taxonomy): Bacteria > Pseudomonadati > Pseudomonadota > Alphaproteobacteria > Hyphomicrobiales > Ahrensiaceae > Oricola > Oricola indica. Next base: position 3,669,086 of record NZ_OZ245747.1, on the reverse strand, counting down.
AAGTCCGCGCCGTCTACCTTCAAGTACGGATCGTACTCTTGGGGAGCCTACGTGGAGGGGTCGCAGATAACCCGGTTACGGCCGGCATGCTTGGCCTGGTAGAGGCGCGCATCGGCGCGCTGCACCAACTGATCCCCGGTCTCGCCGGGTTGCAGATGAGCGATGCCGAATGAACTGGTGACCTTGCCGATCGGATCCTTGCCGCGTGACATCACAAGATTTGCGCTGTCCAGTTGCGCCATGATGTGCGTGATGAGGCGCTGCGCATTGCCGATCGTCGTGGAAGGCAGAATGATGCAGAACTCCTCGCCACCATAGCGTGCGACAAGGTCCTGGCCCTTCACGTTCTTCATCAGCAGGGCCGCGAAATATTTCAGGACGTCGTCTCCGACCTGGTGACCGAACGTGTCGTTGATGCGTTTGAAATGGTCGATATCGGCCATTACAAGGCAGAGTGGATTGCCCGTGCTGCGGGTTTCCGTCACGAGCCGCGTCAGGGCGCGCTCGAAGTAGCGGCGGTTCGACACATTGGTAAGGGGATCGCGGAACTCGTTCTCGCGTGATTTTTCAAGGCTCGTGCGCAGCTTGCGGACTTGAACGCGCGTCTGTTCGAGATCGCGGTTGAGCTTGACGGATTCGGCGCGCATGCGCGCGTTTTCCATCATCAGAACTTCCACGGTCTTGCGAACCTGCGCCGGTGTTGCGGCCGCGGAAAGCTCGTTCGCTCCCCGTTTAAGCGAACCCGAATAATGCTCGTTCGTCGCGAGGTGGCTGTGCACGCGTTGCATTGCCTTGTCCATCTCGCGGTCGAGATGATAGCCGAGCATTTCCTGCTGGCGTCGTTCGGTTTCGCCGGTGGCGAGATATTCCGAATGGAGCTGGCTCAACTCGTATGAGTCGATTGAGCCGTCCTTTTCGATGATTTCGCTGATTTCACGGCACAAAGCCTCGGGCCTGCCTGAAGCGAATGCGTACCAGACGTCAAAGTTCTTCGGCGTTGGCGGCGTTTTGTAGGTCTCGGCATAGCGCAGCGCCCTGCTGGAAAGGGAGACGGCCCGTTCGAATTCGAGATCGGCGGGTGCTCCGGTATCTTCGGTCCTTTTGTCGTCATGCGAGCGTTTCGGATTCTGAAGCATGGAACTGTTTTCTGCGAGAATGGGCCGTAACGGGAGCGGCGCGGGTACAAACGCACATTGTCGGTATGATCTCGACAGGATCGTCGAATGACCGCATCATGCGGTCGTTGCCCGAACCAACCCGCTAAATTTTGCAGTTTAATGTTAACATTCTGATACGAAAGACAGATTTTATCGTTTGGATCACGGCCTTTGCGCCGGCCACGAAATAGGGGCGTACACTTTAAAGTTGGGTTACTGTCGGGACACTCGCTTCATTTTACCGCACTCGCGGAAACTACGGCGGGAAGCGGGGAGGACAGAGTGCTGGAAGGTATCCGGATCATAGAGATCGAAGGGCTCGGACCAGGTCCGTTTGCCGCGATGACCTTCGCGGATCTCGGCGCCGATGTGGTAACGATTCATCGAAAGGATGTCGCCGGCGCGCCAGTTGCTGCGGAACGCAATTTGCTGGATCGCGGCAAGCGCTCGATCGCGCTCGATCTGAAGGACCCTGAAGACATAGTCACGGCCCGCTCGCTGATCGCCTCGGCCGATGGGCTGATCGAGGGGTTCAGGCCCGGCGTGATGGAGCGCCTGGGGCTCGGTCCCGATGAATGCCGTGCCGACAATCCGGCGCTTGTCTACGGGCGCATGACAGGTTGGGGTCAGGAGGGGCCGCTGGCGCAACGCGCGGGCCATGACCTGAATTACATCTCGCTCTCCGGCGCGCTCTGGTACGCGTCGCCGCCCGGGGAAGCGCCGGTTACACCGCCGACGCTGGTCGGCGATATCGGTGGCGGGGCGCTCTACCTCGTGATCGGCATGCTTGCGGCATTGCTGCGGGCGAAATCGACCGGTGAGGGGGAAGTGGTCGATGCCGCGATTGTCGACGGCTCCGCGCATATGATGAATCTGCTCATGTCGCTTTCGGCCAGCGGCGTCTTCTCGCTTCGGCGCGGCGGCAGCCTGCTCGACGGTCCGCATTGGAGCAGGACGTATCGCACATCCGACGGCGGCTTCGTATCGGTGCAATGCCTCGAGCCGAAATTCTATGGGCAGTTTCTGGATCGGTTGGGCCTCGCCGACGATCCGGAGTTCGTCCGCCAGTTCGACCAGACCCTGTGGCCCACTCTTCAGGAACGCCTGTCGACCATCTTTGTTCGGGAGACCCGAACGCACTGGACCGAACTGTTTCGCGATACGGACTGCTGTGTCGCCCCGGTCCTGGATCCCGGCGAGGCGGCCGGCGATCCCCATCTTGCGTCCCGGTCGGTCTGGCACGCGACTGATGGGCATTTGCAGGCCGCGCCGGCTCCGCGCTTCTCGAGTTCGTCGGGATGGACCCCGCGGCCAAGCCCTGCGCGAGGCGAGCATACGGCGGAAATCCTAGCGGAACTGGAACGTCTGCGCAGCCCATAGCGGCCCGTCCGGCGGCAGAGCTTCCCCGGTCTTCCGTGGCTGTGGCCGAACCGCCGAGTGCATCTGACGCGCCTTGCCCCCGCAACAGGGCGGCTGCCCGAGTCGCTTTGTGTATCGGGCAGGCGCCAAAATGGCTGACAACACGCCAGCGACGAAATAACGTCACCCCGGATTCGGTTCGACCTTCCGGGATACTCCCTTGCAAAAATTCTCCACTCTGCTGTTTGCCGCGCTTGTCTCCCTGTTCGCGACCTTTGCCTGGGGGCAGGAAAACGGCCTCATCGAAACGGGCGACCAGACGATCGGCGACAGCGAAATCGATGCGCGGATCGAAGCGATCCTTGATCAGCTCGACGGTCTCCAGACCGTGTTCGTGACCGTGCGTTCGGGCGTTGTCACGCTGCGCGGAAAGGTCCGCGAAATTGCGCTTGCCGATCAGGCCGGAGCGATAGCCTCGCGCGTGAAGGGCGTCGTCGCGGTCAAGAACCAGATCGAGGAAGTGACCTCGCTTTCGAGGCGTCTTTCGCCCGTTTATGAGCGGCTGGCCCACCGCGTTGTGCAGGCGATCGGGTATCTGCCTCTGCTCGCTGTCGCCGTCGTCTGTTGGGGCGCGATCTTCATGGTCGGATGGCTGGCGGCGCGGCGCGATTGGCCGTGGAGCCGCATCGCGCCGAACGCCTTCATCGCGGAACTGCTCCGGCAGATGGTCCGGCTCGCATTCTTTGTGCTTGGCGCGGTGATGGCGCTCGACATAATGGGCGCAACGGCCCTGCTTGGAACGATCCTGGGTGCTGCCGGCATCGTCGGTTTGGCGATCGGTTTCGCGGTCCGGGATACGGTCGAGAACTATATCGCCAGCATCCTCTTGTCCGTCCGCCAGCCCTTCCGGCCCAAGGACTATATCTGCATCGAGAGCTACGAAGGGTTCGTCATCGCGCTGACCTCGCGCGCAACGATCCTGATGGACCCCGACGGAAACCATATCCGGATCCCCAACGCCGCCGTCTTCAAGAGCAACATCACCAACTACAGCCGCAATCCGCAGCGGCGTTTTGTGTTCAAGCTCGGCATCGGGCCGGAAGGCAATTCCGACAAGGCGCTCGAGATCGTCCTCAAACGGATCAAGGCGCTCGATTTCGTCTTGAGCGATCCCGGCCCGGATGGTTGGATCGAGGAGATCGGAGACTCCACGATCAATCTCACATTCGTCGCCTGGATAGACCAGAACCAGACCAGCTTTCTGAAGGCGCGGTCGGAGGCGATGCGGCTTGCCAAGCGCGAGCTCGAGGCCAATGGCTTCACATTGCCCGAACCGACCTATCGGGTTCGCATGGCCGGCGAGGGCACCATGTCCGCGCCGGATACGACGACAAAAACCTCCGTTGTCGCCGACAGGCAGGAAAAGCCTGTCGCGGAAACCGAGGAGACGTCCGCGGTCAATGACACCAGTCCCGACGAGGCCGTGACCCGCAAGATCGACGAGGAACGAACGCATGCCGCCAAGGGTGATCTGCTCAGCGAGAAGGATCCGGACCAACTGAACGGCTAGCCGTGATACATGTGACGGCTTCCATCGCGGAGTTTATGGCGCTACGAACCGTGGTGAATGTCACCCGACGGTTCCTCACTTCCACAATCCCGACCCCTTCTGGCCATCGGTATGAAGGTCGGTTCCGTTTGCGCATTCATGGGAATGGCGACCGCGATCAAATATGCCGGGCAACTGCCCGCCGGGCAGATCGTCTTCTTCCGTTCATTCTTCGCGATTCTACCGATTGTCCTTTATCTCGTGATCGCGGGGCAACTCGCCGGCGCATGGAAGACGAAGCATCCCGTCGGCCACATCATGCGCGGCCTTGTCGGTGTTACGGCGATGGCGCTCGGCTTCATTGGCCTGACACGCCTGCCGTTGCCGGATTCGACAGCGATCGGCTATGCGCGCCCTCTGGTGACGGTGATACTCGGGGCCGTGTTGCTGGGCGAGGTGGTGCGTCGCTACCGCTGGGGAGCGGTCATCGCCGGCCTTGTCGGCGTGCTCGTGATCTCCTGGCCGAAACTTCAGCTTTTCCGCGGTGACGGCGGGTTTGGCGGGGACGAAGCCATCGGAGTCCTGGCGACCTTCGCTTCGGCCTGTATCGCGGGTCTCGCAACCGTGCTGGTGCGACGGTTGGTCGACACCGAGAGGACGGCGACCATCGTCCTGTATTTCTCGGTCACCGCCACGGTGTTTTCGCTGGTGACGATTCCCTTCGGCTGGGAAGCCTTGTCGACCACGCAGACCATTTCCCTCGTCCTGTCAGGTTTCTTCGGGGGTCTCGGCCAGATCCTGCTGACCGAAAGCTATCGCCACGGCGAGGTGTCGACAATCGCGCCGTTCGAATACACCTCGGTCATCCTTTCCATTGTGATCGGATATTTCGTCTTCACCGAAGTGCCCGGCTGGGCGACGATCATCGGATCGGCCATCGTGACCGGCTCCGGTATCTTCATCATATATCGCGAGCACCGGCTTGGCCTCGAGCGCGGCAAGGCGCGACGGGCCGTGACACCTCAGGGCTGACGCGGATTTCAGGTTACGGTTTCCTCGGCGCGCGGATCGAGCTGGATGCCTTCCGGGGTCTGCGCTGACGCGTTAGGTGGCGCGTAGGTGAAGTCGGTCATTTCGTCCTGCGGAACCGCATCGCGCCGGGTCAGACGCCAGGCGGCATAGAAGGTGAAGGCAAGGAAGGAAAGCGCCATCATGGCAAATATCCCCGCCGGGCCGATCACGTTCATGAAGCCGCCTGCGATCACCGGTCCGGCCATAGAGCCGACGCCGTAGATGATCAGAAGCCCCGACGACACTTCGACGAAATCGTCGGGCGAGGCATGGTCGTTCGCGTGGGCGACGATGATCGAATAGAGCGGCATCAGCACGCCGCCGAACAGGAACATCAACACGAAAAGCATGGTCAGCGATGTCCCCGCCGTCATCGCCAGAAGCGTGGCCAGAACGACCCCGGCCGTCGTCGTCGCGATGATGACATGGCGGCGGTCCGTCCGGTCGGAATACCGCCCGATTGGAAACTGGAAGACCATGCCGCCGATCATGACCAGCGCCATGGTCGTGGCGATCTGGGCCTGCGTCAGCCCAGCGGCCTGAAGAAAGACCGGCGTCTGGAAACTGTATGCGCCGAAAGCAGCGCCCGTCACCGCGACCCCGACGAAGGCGAGCGGCGAGTTCGCGAACAGCTTGCGCAGGTCGAGTGAGACCTGGGCCAGCGGTTTCGGCGAGGAGGCGTTGGACAGTCCGGTGGGGATCACGGCCGCGGCGAACAGCATCGCCGAAACCATGAACAGCGTCGCCATTGCCGGATTGGCCGCCGCGAGAAGGAATTGGCCGCTCATCAGGCCGATCATGGTCACCACCATGTAGACCGAGAAAATCTTTCCGCGCTCTTCATTCGGCGCTTTCTCGTTCAGCCAGCTCTCGACGATCATGTAGGTGCCGGCAAGCGCGAAACCGCCGATGCCCCGCGTGATAATCCACGCGACGGGGTGGACGATCAGCGCATGCATCAGGATCGACATGGCGAGGGCTGCGGCCAGGACCGCATAGACGCGCACATGACCGACACGCAGCACCATCCGCGGCACGAACAGGCAGCCCGCCGTGAAGCAGAGCGCATAGCCGAAGCCGATCCAGCCGATGACGAACGGACTCCAGCCCTCGATCGCGGCGCGGATCGGCAGCAGCACGCCGACAAGCCCGTTGCCGGCGAGAAGCAGAAATGTCGATGTCAGCAGTCCCGCGACCGGACCGACGAGTTGCAGCATTGTGAGTCTCCGGCTTGTCCGATGCACGCCTAACGCGGATGGGTGAAAGGCGCATGAAAGAGAGGCGACGAATGATGCCTCGAATACGCCGTCATGAATCCGGCGTTGTCGTTTCGAGCCGGTCCCGTATCTTCAGGAGATCGGCCCAAGCATAGCGCTTCTGTGCGGTTTGTTCTAGCAGGTAGCGCGGTTGCAGCGTGGCGATCGCCGGCACTTCGAACCCGCCAGCCGTCCGCACCGCTTTCCACTCGCCGCGCAAATTGAGAATATCCGCTGACGCGCCGAGCATGATCCGCGCTGCGCCGTTTCCGAGCAGGACCAGGAAGGCGGGGCGGGCGAGTTCGATCTGGCGCTCCACGAACGGCTTGCAGATCGCGGATTGCAGCGGGGAAGGCGCACTGTTGCCAGGCACCCGCCACGGAACCGCGAAGCCGAGATAGCAGTCGTCACGCGACCGCCCGATGGCCGCCAGCATCCGGTCGAACAATTGTCCTTCCGGCCCGGTGATCGCATCTCCGCTGGCGTCGTCGTCTCGCCCGGGCGCATCCGAAATCATCATCATGGGCGCATCACGGTTGCCGCCCTCGAAAACCGTGTGCCGCGCGGTGAGCTTGAGATTGCAGCCGTCGAAGGCCTCAACGGCCTTTTTCAGGTCGTCCAGCGTCTCCGCACCGGCCGCGACCTTGCTCGCGAGCGCGATCACATCCGAATCCGGCATGGCCGGGAGTCGCGCCGGCGCGGTCGGAGGCGGCGCGGTTTGCTGTCTGGGGGCGGGCTGTTCGGCAGCCTGCGACGAAATCTCGAACCGATCCGGCGCGTCGTCGGACAGCGGAAAATCGAGCCCGCTTTCCGCATAAAAGCGCAGCAGGCTTTCCAGTTCGCCCCGCGTCATGTCCGTCGCCTTGACCATGCCTAACCTTTCGCAGACGGCGCGAGCGGCTTCAAGCGGTCGTTACGCGGAAGCGGTCCAGAGACTATCGAACTTCGTTGCAATCACGAACGCGCCCGTCTTCGTCATTGACGTTTACGTGCAGGTCAATAAATTGACGGAAAAATGGCTTGTTCGGCGCTTGCGGTGGGAAATCAGGCGGATACATTCGGCGCCGACCCGAGGCAGGACCGCCCAAGAGCGCCGGATGCCTCGGCATGGAGTGGAGACAGAACATGAATGATACCGCTAATCCGATGAACGAACCGCGCGAAAGCATGGAATTCGACGTGGTGATCGTCGGGGCGGGCCCGGCAGGGCTTGCAGCGGCGATACGGCTGAAACAGGCCGACCCGGAAATGACGGTCGTGGTGCTGGAAAAGGGCGCCGAGGTGGGCGCGCATATCCTGTCCGGCGCGGTGGTCGATCCCGTCGGGATCGACAAGTTGATCCCCGACTGGCGCGACGATCCGGATCATCCCTTCAAGACCGAGGTTACCGACGACCAGTTCCTGTTCCTGGGCCCTGCGGGGTCGCTCCGCCTGCCGAATTTCGCAATGCCGCCATTGATGAACAATCACGGCAACTACATCGTCTCGCTCGGCAATGTCTGCCGCTGGCTGGCGGGCAGGGCGGAGGCGCTTGGCGTCGAGATCTATCCGGGCTTCGCCGCCGCCGAGGTGCTCTACAATGAGGACGGCTCGGTCAAGGGCGTCGCGACCGGCGACATGGGCATCGAACGCGACGGAACGCCTGGGCCGATGTATGCGCGCGGAATGGAACTGCACGGCAAGTACACGCTGATCGGCGAGGGCGTGCGCGGCTCGCTGGCCAAGCAACTGATCGCGAAGTTCGAGCTCGATTCCGAAAGCGACTATCCGAAGTTCGGCATCGGCATCAAGGAACTCTGGGAGGTCCGCCCCGAGAAGCACCGCCAGGGACTGGTGCAGCACTCCTTCGGCTGGCCGCTCGACATGAAGACCGGCGGCGGCTCGTTTCTCTATCACCTTGAGGACAATCTGGTCGCAGTCGGCTTCGTGCTGCACCTCAATTACCAGAATCCCTATCTTTATCCCTTCGAGGAATTCCAGCGCTTCAAGACACATCCCGCGATCCGCGACACGTTCGAGGGCGGCAAGCGCATCGCCTATGGCGCCCGCGCGATCACCGAAGGCGGCTTCCAGTCCGTTCCGAAGGTTTCCTTCCCCGGCGGCGCTCTGATCGGCTGTTCGGCGGGCTTCGTGAACGTGCCGCGCATCAAGGGGTCGCACAACGCGGTGCTGTCCGGCATCCTGGCCGCCGACAAGGTGGCGGAGGCTCTCAAGGCCGGCAAGGCCAATGATGACGCGCTCGATGCCTATGAGAACGAATGGCGCGACAGCGAGATCGGCAAGGACCTGAAACGCGTGCGCAACGTCAAGCCGCTCTGGTCGCGGTTCGGCACGGCGCTGGGCGTCGGTATCGGCGGCATCGACATGTGGATCGCGCAGATCACCGGCGGCTGGTCGCCGCTCGGTACGCTGAAACACGGCAAGCCGGATTACGCTGCCACGGCAAAGGCGTCGAAGTTCAAGCCCATCGCCTATCCGAAGCCCGACGGCGTGCTGACCTTCGATCGACTGTCCTCGGTGTTCCTGTCGAACACCAACCATGAGGAGGATCAGCCGGTCCATCTCAAGGTCAAGGACATGGACCTTCAGAAATCCTCCGAATATGCTGAATTCGCGGGACTTTCCGCCCGTTACTGCCCCGCAGGCGTGTATGAATGGATCGATGCCGACGGCAACTCGGTCCCGGCGGACGCCGACCGCAAGCCGGGCGATGCAGTCCGCTTCCAGATCAACGCCCAGAACTGCGTCCACTGCAAGACCTGTGACATCAAGGACCCGAACCAGAACATCAACTGGACGGTGCCGCAGGGCGGCGAGGGGCCGGTCTATCCGAATATGTAAGAGGGCGCTTAGAACGCGATATCGGCGACCACCGGCAGATGGTCGCTTCCAGCAAACGGCAATTTCTCGATGCTGGTAATCGTAAATTCGTCCGAGACCATGATCTGATCGATCGGCAGGCCGATCAGAGGTTTCAGCGCGTTCGGCAGATGCGACGAAAGCCAGGTCGCGCGTGCCCCGGGGGCCGGCGAGGTGTCCGTGAGCCGAGCAATCTGATGGACGCCTTCGCTCCATGTCGTGGCGTTGAAGTCACCAGCCAGAATGAGCGGATGGGGCAGGGCGGCGAGTTGTCCGGCCAGCTTGTCGATCCCCTCTTGCTGGTTGAACGGCCAAGGCCAGAAACCGTGGTAACTCGCGAATGTTATCGGTTCGCCGCCGAGGTCGAGCCGGATCGCCGACAGGGCAAAACTTTCGACGCAGTCGATCTTGTCCCTGGCGGCCGGAATGCGCGAGATCACCGTCGCGCCGCCGATTGCCGAATCGCCACAGCGCAGTTGCACCGGATAGTCGTCCTTCAGCAGGTTGATCAGTGCTTTGGGACTGTCAGTGACCTCCTGCAGGAAAACAACATCAGGGTCTGCGGCGCGGATGACCCGGGCGGCGAGATCGGTCTGCGTATTGTCATACAAGGTATTGAACTGCAGCACCCGCAAACTGCGGGGCGACGCATTGGCGCTCGAGAAGGAGCCCGGCGAAAGACCCGGAAGATAGGGATAGGTGAGAACCAGCGCGGCCACGACGGTCAGTCCGCCGACCATGGCCATTCTCCGCGCGCCGAGAAATGCCGCCAGTATCGCGGCGGCGGTGAGCGCGGCGGCGAGATGGAGCCGGAAATGGGCAAGGGAATCGAATTGCGGAGCCAACCGGTTGAGCAGTGACAATCCCGTCGGAATGGCGAGCAATATCACCGCGGCTGCTGAAAGCCGAACGAAGACTGTCCTGAACACGCGCCCCGTTTCCCTTGCTGTTGCCGACGTGCATTAGCAGGGGAACCATGACCGCAGTGTGGCGCGCGCTATCGCCCGAATTTGTAGGAATATCCGACATTGAGCGTCACTGTGTTGTTGTATCCCGCCATCTGGCAGGTCCCGGATGGGCGGGTGTCGGAACTGGCAGTGCGCCACGTCCACGAGCTTACGGGGCTTGTTCTCGACTCTTCGCGCGGCAATTGGCAGCGCTTCGATACGTCAGGCGGCGGGGGCCACGCGGTTCGGCATGACGCGGAGCGAGGCGCGGGACGCATAGAGGCCTGGAAGACGTGCGAAGCGGCTGCGTATTGCCTCAGCCCTTCACATATTTCCGCCAGTCATGCTCTTCCTCGAAGCCGAGAACCTCGCGGATTTTCCTGTTCGAGAAAAGCGCCTCGTTCTCCCCCATTTCGCGGGTCAGCGGCACGCCGGGAAAGAAGCGTTCGACCAGCTCCGCGGTCGGGATGTTCATCCCGTTGGTGTCGTTGCCGGCGTTGAAAACCTGGAAGCCCAGACCATCGGTCGCAAGGCAGCGATCGACGATCTGGCCGAGATCGCGCGCATCGATATAGCAGAACGCATTGCGCCTCCGCATTTCGGGATTGGCGAAATAGGTCGGGAAGTTCTGCTCATATTCGTGCGGCTCGACCACGTTGCCGATCCTCAGCGCGTAGATGTCGAAGCCGGACCGCAGCGCAAAGGCGCGGGCAGTCTTCTCATTGACGACTTTCGAAAGCCCGTAGCTGTCCATCGGATCGACGTCGTACTCCTCGTCGAGCGGTAGCGATACCGGATCGCGCCGCCCGTCGGCGAAACAGATGCCGTAGGTCGTTTCCGACGAAGCGATCACGATCTTGCGGATGCCGAGCTTCATCGCCGCCTCGATGACATTGTACGTGCCGACCGTGTTGATGCGGAACGTTTCGTTGTCGGGATGGATCAGGATGCGCGGAATGGCGGCGAAATGGACGACCGCGTCGAACGATGGCACGCCGTTGCCGGGTTCCAACTCGTCGAAATTCGCATAGGAACTCATCACGTTGAACATCTGGCCGGAATCGGCGATGTCGGCCGTCAGGTTGTCGACGCCCGGATGGTCGAGCGGCGTCAGGTCTACATTGACCACCCGATGGCCTTTGTCGAGCAGGTAGGGGACGACATGCCGGCCGGCCTTGCCCGATCCGCCGGTGAAAAGGATACGCTTCTTTGCTGACATCAATCTCTCCTTCGCGGTCATCTTCGTAACATTGAACCGTGATCGGACAACCGTCTATTTTTCCTCTTGAAGCTCTAGTCGCTAGAGACACTATCTCTGCGGGACAGAGGAACCAAAGGAGTCTGTTATGGCGCATGGGCACAAGCACGGCCATCACCACCATCACGTCGATCCCGATGCGGGAGACATGCGCGTGGCGCTGGCCGTCGGAGTTAATCTCGCCCTGACGGTCGCGCAGGTTGTGGGCGGCGTCCTCGCCGGCAGCCTGGCTCTGATCGCCGACGCCCTGCACAATTTCTCCGACGCGATCTCGCTGATCATCGCATTCGCGGCCCGCAAGATCGCCCGCCGCCCTTCCGATTCGGCAATGACCTTCGGTTATGGCCGCGTGGAGATCGTCGCTGCGCTGATCAACTACACCACGCTGATCGTGATCGGGGTCTATCTCGTCTACGAGGCGGCGATGCGGTTCCTCGATCCGCAGGATGTCGCGGGTTGGACCGTCGTGATCATTGCGGCCATCGCGCTCGTCGTCGATGTCGTTACGGCGGCACTCACCTTCGCCCTGTCAAAGGAGAGCGTGAACATTCGCGCAGCCTTCCTCCACAATGTCGCCGACGCGCTGGGCTCCGTTGCCGTGATAGTCGCGGGCACGCTGATCCTGCTCTTCGACTGGCGGCTTATCGATCCGCTCGTGACCCTGCTCATCGCCGGATACATCCTCTGGCAGGCATTCGCCGAGATCGGAGGTGTGATCCGCATCCTGATGCTCGGCAGTCCCCCGGATATCCGCACCGATGCTGTCATTGGCCAGATGGAAGCCGTCGAAGGCGTCGCCGGCATCCATCACGCCCATTTCTGGCAGATGAACGAACATGACAACGCGCTCGACGCCCATCTGGTGATTGATCGCGGCGCATGGGATCACGCCGACGACATCAAGCTTCGGGTCAAGGCGATGCTGTCCGAGAAATTCGGCATCGGCCATTCGACGCTGGAGATGGAGTGCAGCCTGCATGCCTGCGACCATCCCGATCGGATTGGCACGGTCACGGCTAAGCGGACGGGCGCCTATTCCGTTCGGCCTGCCAGGCTTTCGATCAGGGAAGGGGTAATGTCCATATGCTCCTTCGCTGCGTCGAGGACGGTCTCGTCCAGCAAAGGCGGCTCGAGATCGACGCCTTTGCTCAACTCGCTGGTGATCGTCTTCATCGCCGCGATCCTTGCGTGTTTCTTGTCGTTAGCCGCAATCAGATGCCACGGGGCGTAATCCGTGGAGGTCCGCTCGAACATCTCGTCGATCGCGGTGGCATAGTCGTCCCAGCGGTTGCGGTTGCGGAAATCCTCGTAGGAGAGCTTCCAGCGCTTCAGAGGGTTCTTTAACCGTTCCTCGAACCGGGCCAGCTGTTCCTCGGGCGATATGTGGAAGAACAGCTTCACCAGCCGCGTGTCGTCGTCGTGGAGCATGCGCTCGAAGTCGTTGATCTCCTTGTAGGCGCTTCTCCAGCGTTTTTCGGGAGTGAGGTTTTCCACGCGCTCGACCAGAACGCGGCCGTACCACGAGCGGTCGAAAATAGTGATCGCGCCGTTGGGCGGCATCCGCTCCATGAAACGCAACAGGAAATGGCGTTCGAGATAGTATTTTCGCGGCGCGCCGATCGGCCAGACCTTGAAGCTGCGCGGATCGAGCGCCGCCGAGATACGGCGGATCGTGCCGCCCTTGCCGGCCGCGTCCCAGCCCTCGAAGAGGATAACCGCCGACTGGCCCGAAAAGAGGTAGGCTTGCTGGATCTGCGTGAGGAGATGCTGAAGCTTGGTCAGCTTGTTCTCATAGGCGGATCGGCCGAGGTGAAGCGAGAGGTCCACATCGGCCAGTCTGGGCGTCCCGTCCCGGGATTTCATGCCGCCGGATTTCTTGCTCATGCCCCATCGCCCTCTCTAAGTCTTATGGAGACTATGCCGATTTGATGCATTGCAACAAGATGGACGGACCGCTGGATGGCGGGCCTGCGGCACAAAGAAGCGCTCACGGCCTTGCGGGAAAGGCGGCGCGAACAAACATAATGGACGATTCCATTACCCGGAGACCGTACATGTCGAAGATTTTACGTAACACGTTTCTTGGCCTTGCCATGACGGTCATCGTCCCGTCCGCTGCCTCCGCCGAGCAGGTCGGAGAGGTCGGTGTCGACTGGCTCGGCAACGATATTGTCATCGAGGCGATCGCCGATCCCGAAGTCGATGGCGTGACATGCCACGTTGCCTATTTCGACCGCGGCCTGATCGACCGGCTGCAGAAGGGCAATTGGTTCGAGGACCCGTCCAATTCCTCCATAGCCTGCCGCCAGACCGGCCCCATCAAGATCGGGGATATCGACCTGGACGAAGACGGGGAAGAGATCTTCAAGAGCTCGCGTTCGCTGATCTGGAAGAAGCTTGTGGTGAAGCGGATTTACGATCGCGATAACAACACGCTGATCTATCTGTCGCATTCCCGCCAGGTACAGGACGGCTCCGCGAAGATGGCCATCTCGACCGTGCCACTCTACGGAGAGGTGGAGCCGATCGCGGAGAAGTAATCTCCTCGCCGGAACTGAAAAGGCCGCCCGCGATGAAGCGGGCGGCCTTTTTCGTTTGTTCTGGCGCGATGTCAGGTTCTGAGGACGCGATAGATCGCCGGGATCACGAGCACCGTCAGCAGCGTTGACGACAGCAGGCCGAAGAGCAGCGACAGCGCCAGCCCCTGGAAGATCGGGTCGGCCAGGATCACCACCGCGCCGATCATCGCCGCGACCGCGGTCAGGAGGATCGGCTTGAAGCGGATTGCGCCGGCTTCCAGCAGGATATCGATCTTCGTCTTGCCCTCGGTGTCGGCATTCCGAATGAAGTCGACGAGCAGGATCGAGTTGCGCACGATGATGCCGGCAAGTGCGATGAAGCCGATCATCGATGTTGCCGAGAACGGCGCGCCCCACAGCCAGTGGCCGCCCATGATGCCCAGGAAGGTCAGCGGGATCGGGGTCAGGATGACCAATGGCAGCTTGAAAGAGCCAAACTGCGCGACGACGAGGATGTAGATGCCGAGAAGGGCAACCATGAAGGCGGCGCCCATGTCGCGGAATGTCACCCAGGTCACTTCCCATTCGCCGTCCCACAACAGCGTCACGACACTTTCGTCATCCGGCTGGCCATGCAGCTTGATCAAAGGCTTGGTGCCTTCGGGCCAGTCGATTTTCTCCAGCTCTTCCGTGACCGAGATCATGCCATAGAGCGGCGCTTCGTAGTCGCCGGCGAGTTCGGCCGTGACCATCTCGGCATCGCGTCCGTTGTGGCGGAACACCGGATAGGACGCTTTTTCCTCTTCGACATCGATCACGTCGCCCAGTTCCACCACGCCGCGAGCGCCGGGGAGAACATTGGCCGGGATCGGTGTGGACATGAACCGCTCATCGAGAACCCGGTCGCCCTTTGCCCGTTCGACACGGATCGGGATCGGATGGCGGCCATCGCCGCGATGCGAATAACCGACGGTCGAACCACCGTTGAGGATCGCGAGCGTGTCGAACACGTCGCTCTCCTGGACCTGGACGAACTCCAGATCGTCGGTGTTGATCGTGGCGCGCAGACGACGTGCCTGGGTGCCGAAGCTGTCATCCACATCGACCACGAACGGCACGGCCTCGAAGGCCTCCCGGATTTTCGCGGCCGCCATGCGACGGGTTTCCGCATCCGGACCATACACCTCGGCGAGGAGCGTCGAGATCACGGGCGGCCCGGGCGGCGGCTCGACGGTCTTCAGGCTGGTGCCTTCCGGTACGTCGAGTTCGCTGATCCGCTCACGGATTTCCAGCGCGATATCGTGGCTTTCCCGGTCTCGCTCGGTTTTCGGCGTCAGGTTGATCTGCAGGTCGCCCAAATTGGGCTGCGCGCGCAGATAGTAGTGACGCACGAGGCCGTTGAAGTTGAACGGGGAGGCGCTTCCCGCGTGGGTCTGCACCGAAACCACTTCCGGCAGTTGCGTGACGGTCCGCGCCACGGCCTGAGCGACGGCATCCGTCGCTTCGACCGACGAGCCTTCCGGCATGTCGATGACAACGGCCAGTTCCGACTTGTTGTCGAACGGCAGCAGCTTGACGGTCACATCCTTGGTGTAGAGCAGGGCGAGCGAGCCGAAGGACAGCGCCGCCGTGATCAGGAGGAATGCGAGGCTGCGTCCCTTGGTTGCCAGGATCGGCCGCGCAAATCGCGTGTAGAGACCGCCGAGCTTGCCGCCGGGCTGATGTCCGGGGCCCTCGTGGTCGTGAACCGGGGCGCCGCCTGCGATCTTCGCCATCAGCCACGGCGTAACGATCACCGCGACGAAGAACGAGAAGATCATCGCCGCCGACGCATTGGCCGGGATGGGGCTCATATACGGCCCCATCAGGCCGGAAACGAACAGCATTGGCAGCAATGCGGCCACGACGGTCAGCGTCGCGACGATGGTCGGGTTGCCGACTTCCGCGACGGCCTCGATGGCGCGCGCGACACGGTGCTTGCCGCCGCTCATTCCCCAGTGCCGGGCGATGTTCTCGATCACGACGATGGCGTCGTCGACCAGGATACCGATGGAGAAGATCAGCGCGAACAGCGAAACGCGGTTGAGCGTGTAACCCATGATCCATGCGGCGAAGAGTGTCAGCAGGATGGTCACGGGAATGACGATCGCGACCACGATGCTTTCCCGCCAACCGATGGTGAACAGCACCAGAGCGATGATCGAAACGGTGGCGAGGCCGAGGTGAAACAGCAGTTCGTTGGCCTTTTCGTTGGCCGTTTCGCCATAGTCGCGGGTGACCTGCACCTCGATGCCATCCGGAATCAGGTGTCCTTCCAGTTCCTCCGCCTTGTGCAGGATCTCCTCAGCGACCACCACGGCATTTGCGCCGGCCCGTTTCGCGACCGCCAGGGTCACGGCGGGCGTGCGTTGCAGTTCGCCTGCCTCGTTGCGCGTCACGTTGGCGACTATCTGGTCCGAGGTGTCGGAAACATACTCCACTGTCGCCACATCGCGCACATAGACGGGACGGGCGTCGCGGGACGTCAGAAGAAGGTTCGCGACCTCGGCCGGCGCAGTGAGCGTTTCGCCGGCGACAAGATCGATCTGCTCGCCATTGTCGCGCAGCTTGCCCGTCGAGAACGTCCGGTTGGCGGACTGCACCTTGCCGGCGAGTTGCTGCAGGGTGACGCCGTAAAGCGCCAGCCGCTCAGGATCGGGCGCGATACGGATCGCTTCCGGTGCCTCGCCGACAAGATAGGTCAGGCCGACATTCTCGATCTTCGCGACCTCGGCACGCAGTTCGCGCGCGACCCGGGTCAGATCGTTTGCGGTGATGTCGAGGCCCGGTTCCGGTGAGAGTGTCAGCGAGACGATCGCGACGTCATCAATGCCGCGCCCGACGATCAGCGGTTCCTCTATGCCGACCGGAATACGGTCCATGTTGGCGCGCAGTTTCTCATGCACGCGCAGAATGGCCGCGTCGGACGATGTGCCGACAAGGAAGCGGGCCGTGACCATCGCGTAGTCGTCGCTGGTCTGGCTGTAGACGTGCTCGACGCCGTTGATGCCCTTGACGATGGTTTCCATCGGCTCGGTGACGAGTTTCACCGCGTCCTCGGCCTTCAGGCCGGGAGCCTGAAGGTGGATATCCACCAGGGGCACGGAGATTTGCGGTTCCTCTTCGCGCGGAAGCGAAATCAGCGCGACGAGACCGACCGCAAGAGCGGCGATGATGAAGAGCGGCGTTAGCGGCGAGACGATGAACGCGCGCGTCAGGTGCCCGGCAATGCCGAGCCGTCCGTCGAATTGTCCATCACTCATCGTTGGTCACCACGTCTTCGCCGCCTTCGAGACCGGTGACGATCTCGACCATGTCCTTGCCATCCACCATGTGATGGATGCCGGTTATTACGGTGCGCCTGACGGGTTCACCGCCCTCCGTGATCGTCACGAAATCGAGCCCCGAGACGGTTTCGACCGCGTCTTGCGGCACCAGCAGGGCAGGGCGCGTGTCGACCGGGAGACGCACCAGCACGCGTGCATCGACGAACGCATCGTCGAGGCCTTCGACTTCGACATCGGCGATCACGCGGCCATTCTCGATCTGTGGGTAGACGCGCGCCAGCTTGCCTTCGACCGTCTCGTCGGTCTCGATCTGGATCGTGTCGCCTTCGCGGAAGGTTCCGGCATGGCGCTCCGGCACGGCCAAACGCAGGAAGAAACCTCCGCCGCCAATGGTGGCAATCGATTCGCCGGGCGCCACGACCGCTCCGGCTGCGACAGGCACGTCCAGCGCCCGGCCGGACAAGGGTGCGAGCACGGTACCTTCGGAAACCTGCTGCTCGAGCACCCGCCGTTCGGCGCGCGTCGCCTCGATCTGGTTGGTCAGCACCTCGACCTGGGTGCGCAGACCGTCGAGCCGCTGCACGGTGGTAACGCCGCGCTGAAGCAGTTCCTCGCCCCGGGAGAGTTCGGACTGTGCGTTGACGAGCTGCGAATTAAGGGCCTGAAGCTGCGCGTCGATCGCATTCATCTGGAAGTCGAGCTTCTCGTCGACGATCCGCGCTAGTTTCTGCCCCGATTCGACGAGATCGCCTTCGGTCACCGAGAGTTCGACAAGCGTGCCGCCGAGCCTTGCGCGGGCGGGGATGCGGTCTCGCGCCTCGATGCGGGCATAGACGGCCTTCCATTCGGTCACGTCGGTTGGTTCGAGCGTGAAGGTTTCGGCTCCCGCGACGGGCGGAAGCATCAAAGCCAGCGCCATTGCGGATGTGATGGCGGCAAGTGTCGCGCGCATGTTCAAGTCCTGCTTTCTGGTTTCACGCCCTGACGGGTATGAAAACATTCCTGATTTAGTATATTTGCGAACTTCAATATATGTTGCTGCTTCGCATTTCAAGTGGGGGCCAAAAGAACGCGCGAACGGAACGCGGTCCATGACCGCGATCAAGGAAACGGCATCAAAGCCACATGCTTTGTGGACGAAATCGGCGTGCGGCCAGAAAAAAACGCGGTCAAACCCCAAAAAAGCCTCGATATTCCCGAATCTTGTTGCGGCAAATGAAAAGAGCTAGTGTCCCCGCGATTGGAGTCGCGGTTTCGGAATGATTCTGGACGCGGTTCCCTATTGTTATGCGAGCCCGGCCGTTTCTTGATCGTTTGGTCCAGATGGCGTAATCATCGGTACGGGCGGGCTTGCCTTGTATTTTAACGGGTGTACGCGGTTCGGGTAATTCCGGGGTTTCCGTTGTATGTCTGACATGAAACGGAGAATCGGATTTCCGTGTCGGATTTTGCCAATTACATTCGCGTCGCTATTCAGGGGCTTTCTGAAAATACCCCGCTGTCGCGGGCATCGGCCTATGAGAAAGTGCGCAAGACGATAAGGCGCCAACTCGACGCCCGTTCGGCAGGCGAAGCCGAAATTTGCGACACGATGGAGGAGCTGGAAAACGCCATTCTGGACCTTGAGGCGGAGCAACTCATGGTCCCGGCGAAACCAGCGTCGCCTGCGCCCGCTGCACAGTCGGAACCACCTGCGCGACCCGAGCCTTCCGCTGTAAAACCGGCCTATACGCCGGAAAGCAACGTCACGCCGATTATCCGAAAGAATCCGGAGCCTGCCGGCAGGGAGCCTGTTGTCGCCGCCAGCGCGAATGAGCCGACGCCGGCCGATACGGCCCCGTCTGCGCCGCATCCCGAAGTCGCGAAGACACCGTCAGCGCCCGAGGCGCCGGTCGGGAACACAACCAACGAAAAGCCGCAATACACGCCGCAGCGCACGACCGCGATCGGCGGCTCCGCCAGCCAGGCTCTCAAGGTGGAAGCCGGCGAAAGTGATCCGCTTGCGGAATTCCAGTCCGCATTGACGGCCGAATTGGCGCTTCCGATCACGCCTGAGGAAGAGCAGCAAACAAAATCGGCTGCGACGCCGGATCCGGAACCCGTTGAAGAACCGAAGGAGGAGCAGGCGACTGCGGCTCCGCAACCTGAACCGGCGCCGGAGCCCGCCGGCGTATTGGAAGCGAAGTCGGAGAAGCCGGAATTCGACGTCAAACTCATGCTGCTCAAGGCTGTCAGCAATGAGGACATGCGCGACTCGGCGACGCGCGAGATCATCTATCGCAGAGCACGCAACGCGTTGGTCCGCTATCTCAAGGCTTTGTCGCCCCAACCGGACTTTGATACCGTTCACGGGCATATCGAAAGGCTCAACCAGGCGATTCGCGAGGTCGAGTCGGAACAGTCGTCCAAGGCCGTCGATACCGACGCCGCGACTGACGGCGCCGATAAGGGCGGCTTCATCAGTGAACTCGAAGATATCTGGTCCGCGGATGACGAGCAGCCACAGGTGCGCAAGGTCGAGAAACCGGTGCGCCCCGCCGCGCCGCCAATGCCCGAGAAATTCGATCTGGAACGCACGATCGCCGACGAGGTCGAGGAAGCCGTTCAGGAACTCACTGTTCCCGAAGACGACATAGAACTGGATTTCGATTTTCCCGAGGAAGACCTCGTTGCGCCGCGCTCGATAGACGATGAAGTCGAGGAGGCCGTACAGGATCTGATCGCTGCGGACACCTCCCGGCACCAGATTCGCAGCAAGCCGGCGAAGAAACCGCAGCGCCCCGCACGTCGTGAACGCGTCGAGTATGACGACGATGATACGGATGAGAACTACGCCGATCACGGCCGCGCGAACCCCGCGCCCGCGGAGGTCGATCGTTGGGCGACGGATGATTCCTTCGAATTGCCGGAAGATGCCTTCGATCAGGAATTCGCGATGGACGAACCGGCCGGCCCGGTAGCTGCCCGGCAGGTCCGTGCGAAAGACGACAGGCCCCGACGACGTGGCGGGTCGGGCCGGATGTTTGCCGTATTGCTGGTCTTGCTGATCGTGGGAGTGATCGCGACCGCCTTTGCGCTTCCCGACATGACGTCGCGCTATGCGGCAAAGGCCAAGTCCACTGCCGGATGGGTGGTCGAGTTTGTCGCCGGGCTTGCCGGTGAATCCTCCGATTCATTGCGCAGCGCAACGACGGATGCCGGCGAAGGCGATGCGGTGGGAGAACCGGCGCCCGCCGACGAACCCGCCGGGACGCAAGTCGCTGAAACTGAAACAGTTTCTGAAACGGACACGGCGGAAGCCGCTGAGGCCGCGCAGGAAGAAACCGCGGAACAACCTGCCGCCGAGCCGGCGGTGGCCGCCATCGATGGCGAGAAGGCGTTCCTGTTCGCCACCTCGGGTGGGCAGCAACCGGTTGCCACCGGCAATGTCGTCTGGTCGTTGATCCAGTCAGCGCCGAGTCCCGGTGCCGCGGCGGAGCCTGCCATTCGCGGCGAGATCACGATACCGGGCGAGGGCCTGCGCGCGACGCTGACCTTGCGGCGCAATCTCGATGAAACGCTACCAGCTTCGCACCTGTTTGAACTGGTCTTCGCGCCGGCTGACAGTGTTTCCAGCAGCGAGATTTCTTCTGTCGAAGGCATTACCTTCGTACAGAGCGGGCAGGACCGGAGCCAGCCTCTGGTGGGTTCCATCGTCAAGATCGCCGACAATATCTTCCTGTTCGCTCTCGCGGATGTTCCCGCGGCGCGCGAATTGCACGCCAGCTTGATGAGCAATCCCGATCTGATCGAGATTCCGTTTGTCTATTTCAGCGGACGGCGTTCGACACTGCGTCTCGTGACCGGCGCGACGGGCGGCGAGGTGTTCCGTTCGGCCACTGAAGCCTGGGGCGAAGAAGCCGCGGTTCAAGCCGCTGCGCCGGAACCTGCGCCCGCACCGGCAGAGCAGCCGGCTGCAGAACCCGAACTCGCCATTGCGCCTTCCGAAGCGCCCGCGGATACGTCAGCTGAAGAGGTGCCTGAAACTGCAGCCGTCGCTGACGCGGAGCCCGGACGCCCGATTATCCCGGACAATGTGCCGATTCCGCCGGACCGGCCCATCTAGGCTCCTGCCGGCTCGCGGGTTCGTCTAGCGCAGGATTCCGGTGTCCAGCCACCGAACCATTACGCTCATGCAAGCGTCCCGCTTGAGGCGACCCGTATCGTCTCTCAGTTTCGGCCACGAGACCGAACGCGGGTCGCCGAAATGGCCGAGCAGGAATCGGCTGATCGTTCTCTTCACATCGGGCGAGGGGTCTCTGGCGACGAAAGGCGACAGCAGGATCTCGTAGTAGGCGCATTCGAGGTCCGGACGCCTGCGTTCGCCCAGTTCGATCCATCCCAGAATGGTCTTGAGCGGCTGCGCGTCGAGATCGACATGCGCGAGCGTCCGTTCGATCAGGGCGCACTTGATGGCCAGTCCGTACAATGAATCCTGCACGTCGTCCTTGAGGCCCGAACGGGCAAGCGAACGAACGGGGTTCCTCAGATCGACACTGTCGATGATTGTGTCCAGACCATAATCGCCGTCGAAGAATTTCGTTTTCTCCACGAACTCCCGCGAACTGATCCGCAGCGACGCCTGGTTCTTGCGCAGGTGCTGGTAGATCCGATCGGTCTCGGGGCTGCCCCGTTCGAAAATATGGAAGAAGGCGTTGAAGAGGACGTTGACGGGTGTCTTGCCCGGCCGCGTCATCGCTTCGGTGACAAGCCGGTGACGCGCAATGGTACTCGACGTGAAGGCGTCCTCGTCACGCATGTGAAACAGGGAAAGCCGGATGTCGCTCAGCGGAATTTCCGCGCCCAGTCCTTCCTTGAGTTTCCGCGCCGTCTCGCGCAGGCGCCGCCTGCGGCCCTGCTCGGGAATGCGGGCTGCCGCACGCTTGCGCGCCCATCTCTTGGCCACATCCTTCACACGACCGGGAATGGGAGCCGCTGTTTGCCCTCCCGGCACTGTCTGGCCGAGATGTTTATCCAGCCGCTCTCTCAGTCCGGTGAAGCTGGCCATGGTCAGCGATAGGCCCCGGTTTCACCCGCGCCCGAACGCGTTTCGTTGAGCTCTTCCACGAGTTCGCCGAGATGTGTCACGGCCGTAGCCAGGGAACTGTCCATTTCAGCCACCTGGTCGCGCATCAGCCGTGTCTGCGTATCGATCTGCGAAGCCATTTCCGCAAAGACGTCGCCGAGTTTCCGGTCGACATCGTCGAACCGCTCGACATGGCGCTGCCAGAGCTCGGCCTGCATGCCGATGGATTCCTTGAAGTTCCGCTGCGACGTGCCAACCGTTTCGACGGTCTCTTTCGAGAGCTTCTGGAAATCGTCGAGCGACTGCTGGACCTCGAGCAGGTTGTTCGAGAACCGGTCTGCGGACTGCTTGATACTGCCCGTCGCGTCCCGCAGCGAGCCGGCCAGTTCCGTCAATTCTACGCCGACGCGCCCGTTTTCAGCCGAGACCCGCTCCATGATTTCCGCAAGCGCCCGCCCGGTCTGGTCGATCTGCGGCAGCACCGATGCCAGCGCCTCGACGCGCGATGCGAAGAAATCGTCGGATTCGCGCAGTCGCGAAACCACATCCGCGGTGTTTTTCTGGATTTCGGCCGCGATCGTGCTCGTCGTCTTCGCGATGACGTCGCGGGTGCTGTCCTGCATTTCACCCATGAAGCGCGTATGGGTTTCGGCAATCCGGTCGCTGGCCTTCTGAAGCGTCGCGAACAGCCCCGTCAGCGCCTGTGCGCGTTCCTCGAAGGCGGCGTTGGATTCATTGAGCTTGTCGACAAAGCCGAGCGTGTTCTCGTTGACATGACGTGCAAGCGTATCGGCAGTGGCCTCGGTCAGTTCGCGTGCGCCCTCATGCATGCGCTCCATGAAGCCCGTATGCGTCGCCGCGATCCTGTCGCTGGCCGTTTGAAGCGTCGCGAAAAGCCCGGTGAGCGCCTGGGCCCGTTCCTCGAACACGGTATTGGATTCGTTGAGCTTCGCAAGGAAGGCTTCCGTGTTCTCGTTGATGTGGCGCGACACTGATTGGGCCGTTGCGGCCGTCATGTCACGCGTTGATTGCTGCATCTGCGCCATGAAGCGGGTGTGCGTTTCCGCGATCCGTTCGTTGGCCTGCTCCAGCGTCGAATACAGTCCGGATAGCCGTTCGGCGCGCGCCTCGAACGCGTCATTGGACTCGTTCAGTCTCTGGACGAATGTATCCGTGTTTTCATTGACGCGCGCGGCGATGGCGTCGGCGGTAACCGCGGTGATCTCGCTTGCGCTGGTCTTGAAGTCGGCAATCGTTCGGGCATGGGTTTGCGCGATCTGGTCGCTGGTGCGCTCGATAGCGGCGAACAGGCTGGATAGCCGCTCGGCGCGCGCCTCGAACGCGTCATTGGACTCGTTCAGTCTCTGGACGAATGTATCCGTGTTTTCATTGACGCGCGCGGCGATGGCGTCGGCGGTAACCGCGGTGATCTCGCTTGCGCTGGTCTTGAAGTCGGCAAGCGTCTGGGCATGGGTTTGCGCGATCTGGTCGCTGGTCCGCTCGATGGCAGCGAACAGGCCGGACAGCGATTCCGTGCGGGCTTCGAACGCGTCGTTCGCCTCGTAGAGTTTGTCGATAAACCCGGTCGTGTTCTCGTTGACCCGCTCGATGATCGTGTCGGCCGCTGTCGTTGTCATCTCGCGCGCACCCATCTTGAGGTCCGCAAGGATCTGGGCGTGCGTTTCGGCGATGCGGTCGCTGGATTGTTCGAGTGCCCGTGCAACACCGGAAAGCCGGTCGGGCAACAGCGTCATGTCCTCGCCGACGGCGCGCAGCGTCTGCGTCGTCTGCAGCAGCGAATTCGCGATGGTTTCGTCAACGGCTTTCGCGACTTCACCCACGGCATCGGAGATCATCCCCGTCACGGCCTCGACGGCCTGCTTGGTGCGTGCCTGCGTTTCTTCCGCGACCGTGCCCTGGACCTCGATCATCTGGCTCGACGCCGTTTCGAATGTACGGGCGGCCTCTTCGATACGGTCCGGGAGACGTCCGAGGCGTTCCGAAACCGCGGCCGACACCTCGTGGGTCTCCGCCAACACGCCGCGGATGGTTTCCTCGACATTGCCGGCAACCGCGCTCGCAGCCGAAGCGACGCTCTGGTTCGCGGTCGCCTGGAGATCAGCGGCGAAGCGCTGCTGCTCCGACGAGATGTTCGCGCCGGCGGTTTCGAGTGAGCGCGATGCCTGCTCCATTCGCTCGGGAATGGCCGACAGATGCTCTGCGACCGCTTCCATGCGCTTGACCACGATATCGGCGCTGGTTTCGACGGACTCGTCGAAAGCCTTGGCGACCGCCTCCTTGGCGCCTTTTTGCGCCGCCGAGACGAGATCGTCGTAGCGCTTGGTCAGTGTCTCCATGCGCGAGACGACGTCCATATAGCCTTCGACGATGGCGTCGCGTGTGGTTCCGCCGATCGACGTCGCAAGCTTTTCGCCCAACCTTTGCAGGCTCTTGGTTTGAAAGTGCATCGCATCTTGCCGTCTCGTGCCGGCGGATTCGGCATTCTCGAAATAGATGCGGTCGAGCAGGGCGTCGCAAAAATGCTGGACAGCGCTCGCCTTGGCGTTGCGAGACCATGACACGGCCAGTCGGAGCGCCAAAAACAGCGCGATCACGATGGCGATAAAGAAGAGCTTCGCCCCTGCGCTGCCGATTGCCGCGCGCATCATTTCGCCGGAAACGGCGGCATCCGCACCGGCCGGTGCGAAGGCTGCCGCGATGCCGCCAAGCGCGCCTGCCAGCCCCACGCCGGCGATCAGCGCGAAGACTGCCAAAAAGGCCGCGGGTACCATGTTGACGGAAGTGTTCTCGAGCCTGAGGCTTTCCAGCGTGAAATAGCGGGCAGGGGATGTAGACCGCGAGACCAGGGTCTTTTCCTTCTCGATGCCGTCATCGGCTTCGAGAGGCACGATCGTCGACGAGAAGCGCTGCCACGCCCTTCCGATCGTATCGTTTGTCTTCAGCTTCTCATGAACTGTTTCGAACTGGGCGGAAAAAGCTTCCCTGGGAGGCAATTCCTCCTGGGAGGCGGACAGAATGACGGATGCGGCCTTTTCGAGGTCATCGACATCACGCGCGGCCCGTCTGACGATCCACCCGGCAAGCCCGAGGCCAGCCACGATGGCGAGAATTACGATCACGATGTCAAAGCCGGAACTCATCGTCCAATTCAGCATGAAGCCACCCCAGCCCTGTTCATCAAATACCTCCCTGCAGAGGGCCTCGAACAGAATCGCCCGACTTGCCCACCGTATTACCGCCCTTTGAAAATATGGCGCGTATAGCCCACAATTTTAACGAAAAACAGTGCGCCGCGGCGGATTTATGGCTTGTCCGTGCTCTTGCGCACACTGCTCACATGCCCTGTGGCGCGCAGGCAGAGTAAGCGAGCTCTGACCTGTGGTTTCCGGGCAGCGCGAACGTTTGTTCGCACGACTAGCCATTCTCGTCTTCCGTGGGTGTCTCCACACGCTGCTCTTCTATCTCCTCTTCTTCGGCGCGAGGGTCGAGTGAAGCCGTTTCCATCGTCGAATAACGCGCCGATGTCACTGGCACGAAGTCGGTCTTGTTCTCCTGGGTCGGTGCGGCGCGCTGGCGGATACGCCAGAGCGCATAGCCAATCAGCGTGACATGGGTCAGGGCCGTCGTGATGAACAATCCGGACGGGCCGGCTGCCGACATGATCACGCCGGCGAGCAGCGGACCCGCGATCGAACCGACGCCGAACAGCAGCAGCAGGCCGCCAGACGTACGCAGGAAATAATTCTCCGGAGCGTGGTCGTTCGCATGCGCGACGATGACCGGATACATGGAGAAGATACATGCGCCGAACACGGCCGAAGCGGCGAGCGCCATCGGCACGCTGGAGGGCTGGACGACGATCAGGAACAGGTCGACCAGAAACGCGACGCCGGCAATCGCAACGAGAACGAGACGGCGGTCCATCCGGTCGGAGAGATAGCCGATCGGAATCTGGGCGCCCGCGCCGGCGAGGATCGCCAAGCTCATGAAGAAGGCGATCGTCGCGATATCGAGATCGATCCGGTCGGCATAGACGGCGCCGAGTGTCCCGAAAGCCGAATTGGAAACGCCGACAAGGATGACCGAGACGACGGCAACGGGCGAGTTGCGCCAGAGCGTCGGCAGATCGAGCGATGCACCGACCAGCGGATTGGGCTGATGGCTGGCATAAAGCCCGCTCGGAAGCAGCGCGAGCGCATAGAAAATGGCGGCGAGCACGAAGAACAGATGGGTCGATGTCGGTCCGAGTGTCAGGGAGAGCTGGCCAAGCGTCGTGGCGGCGAGATTGACCATCGTGTAAAGCCCGAAAACCCGGCCGCGCGAGGCGGATTCGGCGCGCTCGTTCAGCCAGCTTTCCACGATCATCGCCGCACCGGCGAAGGCGAAACCGGCGACCCCGCGCAAGGGAACCCAGGCCCAGGATTGTATTACGAGAAGCGAGGCCAGCACCGAGACCACGGCGAGTGCCGTCATGGCACCGAATGCACGGATATGACCGACGCGGGCAACGGTTCGTGGCATGACGAGGCAGCCCAGGATGTAGCCCATCGCCCATCCCGTGCCGAGCAGGCCGAGCGCGAAGGAGGAAAACCCTTCCTGGCTGCCGCGCAACGGCAGGATCAGACCGTTCACACCGCCCGCGAACATCAGCAGGGCTGAACCGATCATGAGCGGATAGACGGCGCGGGGCAGGAAAGGCATGACTGTGTCCGGCGATTGATTTGCGCCACCCTAGAACGTGGTTTGCGCAATTTGAAGCGTCGGTAATACAGCGCCCTTAAGGTGTCGCGAAAATACAATCTGCGATTGTAGCGAGATGTTTACCGGTTTGTGTGAGGTTCCGCCGGGCGGGTCTCTCCTGCCGCTGATACCAGCAGGTCCGCAAGCTGCAACCGGAAAACGCCTTTGAAATACAACCCTGCACTTGACGGTCTGCGCGCCGTGGCCGCCTTCGCGGTCATCGCGTACCACTGCAAGCTGCCCATGGCATGGGGCGGGTCTTACGGCGTGGCCGTTTTTTTCGTCCTGAGCGGTTTTCTGATCACAAGCATCATCGTGCAGGCACAGCGCGCGAACGGTTCCTTCGATTTCGCGGGCTTTTTGGGAAAGCGTATCGTCCGGTTGGTGCCCGCGCTTTTTGCCATGTTGCTGATCGTTATGGCGGTCCAGCAGCTTTTCCTGGGTCATACCGAGTACCAGGGCGCGGCGTACTCGGCCGCCTACCTGATGGACTACGTTGCGGCGACAGGCTTTGCGGAAAAGACCTTCGGTCACACCTGGTCGCTCGCCGTGGAGATGAAATTCTATCTCTTTTGGCCATTCGTCGCCGTCTGGCTTGCCGGAAAACGCGATCGCGCGGCCGTCCTGATATTGGCTGCGGTATTCATGGCTTTATGGGGCTGGCGTGTCGCGGACATGCTCATGTTCGAGGATACAACCCGCACCTATTTCCGGTTTGACGACCGGCTGACCGGCCTTGTCCTTGGGGCGTTGATCTCCTTCGTCGACTGGCGACCGGGCAGGGCGCTTGTCATCGGATGCGCCATCGCGCTCGCAGTGCAACTCAGCATCAATTCCTCGGTGACCGTCGCGATGATCCTGGGCGTGACCATCGTGGAGGTCACCACGGCGGTCCTGATCCTGCATCTCTTGGCGGAGCAATCCGCGATCTCGCGAACATTGTCCGCACGACCCATGGTCTATCTCGGGACGATCTCCTACGGCATCTATCTCTGGCAGTCGCCCTGGGAACTGGCGCTGCACGACTATTTCGATCCGCTGCCCCTCGCAATCGTCGTCTCGATCGCAAGCGTCGCGGCCGCGGCGCTGTCCTGGCACTATCTGGAGCGCCCGTTGACGCAGTGGTGGCGCGCCCGACCTGCCGCTACCGCTGCCTGATCCGGGACAAGTTCCTAAGGTCTTCGCGACAAGTGGAGACTGCTCGGCATTGCTCTCCGACGCGCCGTATCCCGGCCGCCCGCGGCTTCGCGGATATTCGCATCGCGAGCGTACCCAGCCAGTTCTTTCAGACCCAGTGGCCGAAATCCGACACGAATGGCCGGGCGCTGTATGGATATTCTGGAACAGGTCGTCAGCCAGAGTTCGGTCGGCTTGGCTGAATAAAAAGCAATCGACCACGATAAGCTGCGCCGCCGGACGGCGGCCTCGCCAATGTCATGTCATCCCGTCGTTAAATTGCAATTTACCAAAGTTCTTGACGCTGAATTAGGCGAGGTCGGTGCAAGAAGATTTCGCGGAAATCGATTGGGGGATCGAAACATGCCGACAGTAATTCGCGGCTTCGTCAGCGCACCGGCCAATAAGCTGAAACTGGCTTCGCCAGTCCGCGCGGAAAAGCCCGCCATTCAGGCTGCGACGCTCGACAAGGCAGCGCTGAAATCGTCTCCGATCCGCCCGGAATGGATTCTGGAAGGTGAGCCGAAGGCGCGTTGTGAATACCTCTCGCAGGGCACGCTTGGTGGCGCCAACAGCGCACACTGGTCATGCACCGCCGGTCGGTTCCGCTGGAACTACGGTTGGGATGAGACCGTGCTCTTTCTCGAGGGAGAAGCCATCATCACGGATGATGAGGGGAACGTCTTTCGCGCCGAGCCCGGCGTCAGCATCTTCTTCCCCGCCGGAACATCGGCGGTATGGGAGGTTCCTCGCTATATTCGCAAGATCGCGTTCAACCGGCGTCCGCCGCGCTATTTGCTGAACCTGATCGACCGCGGCGCCAGCAAGATCGCGCGGTTGGCCGGGCTCAAATAGAGCCCGACACTCTAGCATTTCCGGCTTACTGGAAGGCCGTCTCGTTGAAGCTCCTGAGCTTGCGTGAATGAAGCCTTTCAGGCGGCATCTGGGCGAGCTTTTCCATCGCGCGGATGCCGATGATCAGGTGCTGAGCAACCTGGCGCTTGTAGAAATCCGTCGCCATGCCCGGCAGTTTCAGTTCTCCGTGCAGCGGCTTGTCCGAAACGCATAGCAGCGTGCCGTAGGGGACCCGGAAGCGGAAGCCGTTGGCCGCGATGGTCGCCGACTCCATGTCGAGCGCGATGGCCCGCGACTGCGACAGGCGACGGACCGGGCCGCGCTGGTCACGCAGTTCCCAGTTTCGATTGTCGATCGTCGCGACCGTTCCGGTGCGCATGATCCTCTTCAGTTCGTAGCCCGTATATCCGGTCACTTCCTCCACAGCCTGCTCCAGCGCCACCTGCACCTCTGCAAGCGGTGGGACAGGGACGGAAAGCGGGATGTCCTCGTTCAGCACATTGTCCTCGCGGACATAGGCATGCGCCAGGACATAGTCGCCGAGCGCCTGGGAGTTGCGCAGTCCGGCGCAGTGGCCGAGCATCAGCCACGCATGCGGGCGCAGGACGGCGATATGGTCGGTAATGGTCTTGGCGTTGGAGGGACCGACGCCGATATTGACCATGGTGATGCCGGAATTGTCGGCCTTCTTCAGATGATAGGCCGGCATTTGCGGCATGCGTGCCGGGTTGACACCGGAAACGGGCTCTTTATCGCCCGCTTGCGTGACGAGATTGCCGGGCTCCACGAAAGCGGTGTAGCCGCCTTCGCCCTTGGCGATGATATCGCGCGCATACTGGCAGAACTCGTCCATGTAGAACTGGTAGTTGGTGAACAGGACGAAGTTCTGGAAATGTGACGGGCTGGTCGCCGTGTAGTGCGAAAGGCGGTGCAGGGAGTAGTCGACGCGTTGCGCGGTGAACGGCGCGAGCGGCAGTGGGTGGCCCGGCTGCGGTTCGAAATCGCCATTGACGATCTCGTCATTCGTCGTGTTCAGGTCCGGCACGTCGAACGTGTCGCGCAACGGCTTGGAGGCGTTGGCGTCGCCCTGTTCGACATAAGTGCCTTCGAGGAAGGCGAAGTGCAGCGGGATCGGCGTATCCGATTCACCGACTTTCACCGGCACGTTGTGATTGCGCATGATCAGGGCGATTTGCGTCTCGAGATAGTTGTCGAAGAGATCCGGGCGGGTGATCGTGCCGATATAGCGCCCCGGCGCGACGACATGGCCGTAGGCGAGACGCGAATCGACGTTGGAATAGCTATCGGTCTCGAATTCGAGCATCGGATAGAAGGCGCGAACGCGGGTGGATTGTTCCTCGCCGCGCGTGACCGCCTCGAAGCGGGCGCGCAGAAAGGCCGTGTTGCGCTCGTAAAGCGCCTGCAGTGCCGCAACGGCATCTTTTGCGTTGGTGAAGGATTGCGTCTCCTGGGCGGGCGGCATGTCGCAGCCTGCGCTCGAGACGGGATTTTGCGGAAGTGTTTCAAGAGTCTGTATGGTCATGTCGCCTTATAAAGGCGAAATCACTACAGGAAAATGGCGATTGTCGATCGAATTCGTTTCGACGCCCTACTGCTCAGGCCGGTCCATATTCATTGTCTCGGTCATCGCCGCGGCTGGCATACCAGATGATCAGGATGATCCAGCCGATGAGCGGTATGAGGGCGACCAACAGCCACCAGCCTGACCGGCCGATATCGTGCAGGCGGCGCGCGCCGACGGCGAGCGACGGTACCAGCACGGCAAGTGAATAGAGACCGCCGAAAAGCGAAACGTCGCTGCCAAAGCCGAAGATCATCCCATCGACGATGTTCAGCCCGATACTGACAAGAAAGTTGAAGAGGACGAAGTACCAGAGTTCCGGACGCCGGGCGCGACCGCGGAAATGCGCGTATTTGTTGAAGCAGGTCTTCACGCAATCCATGAAATCGGTCGGATGGTCCGTGGACGTCCATTCCTGGTAGGACGGCGCGCCTTCGGATGCGGGCATGTCCGTTGGAGCCGGCGCCGCGGAAGGCGGCGGTGGCGGAGGAGGGGCAGCGCGTTTCGGCCAGCCTTCCGGAATATGGATGTCTGGCAGAACCTCGGAGGCGGGTTGCCAGTCGGTCATGCCATCGCGCCACACGAGCGTACCCGGCCCGATGGTCGAGACGCCGGTCAAGAGATCGAGTTCGGCGCCGTCGATCGGGCCCTTTTGTTCGCCGTTGATCGCGTAGAACCAGATTTTCTCTGTCATAGGATGCCTCGCTCCCTCCATGTCCCCCATGGAGCCTGATGCAAGGGTAGTCGGATCGCGCGAAAGCGTAAAGCGCCGCGCGTCAGGCGTTGCGCATCAGTGAGACGTAAAGCACGAAACCGGCGCCCGAGTTGCCACGGTGAAATCCGTCGTCCTGCGCGGCCGCGAAACCGGCAAGCGGGCCGATCAGTGCGAGCGCAAGAATACCAGCGCGGGCGGCGATTCGGAATGCCTGGTAGCGGTTGCGTCTGGTGGTCATGGTCGTGTCCCTTCAATCGTTGACGCGACTATGAACGATCACGGCTGAACCGGTGCTGAGATCGCCGTTCAGCGTGCATTCATCTGCGAGATAGCCGTCAGCGACTTAAATTGATCAGGCGCAGGCAATCCGGTGTGAAACCCAGCGGACAGACGCGTGCCGTTTCCGCGCGCCAGCTATAGGGAGAACGTCCGGTTTCCTGTATCAGCACCGCCAGCCCTCCGCCCGCGAACGCGGCGAGGAAACATATGACGGTAAATCGGCGCATAAGCATGGATCGCCCCCCCCGAATGATTATTTCGGGAGATGATCGCCTCACGACGCTGAATGGTCGCTGACGGCGTCGTTCATGTGCGGTTCAAGATGATTGACGGTTCGTTGCCAGACTGGCCTGTGGAAGGCTGTCCTGGACTAATGACACATGGCATAGAAAAAGGCGGCGTTCCAACTGGAAGGCCGCCCTCGCAAATCGGTCGAGTTTCGGGTTACTTACGGTTCCACTTTTCGCCTCTGCAAAAGGCGAGGACGCAGCCCTTCAGGTCCATGGTGTTGCCGCTCACTTTCGCCTTGCCGGTGTAGGTTTTCCCGGCGGCCAGATCGGTGATCTTGCCCTTGTAGTTGCCACCTGAACCGGACAGCTTGCCGATCGACTTGCCCTTGTAGCTTCCGTTGAGCACGGTGCCGCAATAGGCGCTGCCGCAAGGCGCGAACTTCACCAGCGTTCCTGTGCTCGGGCGCAGCCACGTCCCCTCGATGGCCTCAGCGGAGAGTGCCGGCGTGGCGATGAGCCCGGCGAGGGCGCCGGCAAGAAAGATTTGTCGGATCATTGTTTCCTCCCGAAAACCTGGCCGGCCCGATGCCGCGCCAAAGTCGCTTACCATTACGTAAAAGTAATTCCGAATTCAAGGCGCGGTTTTTGCTGTTGGCGCACACGCGTTCCACCGCCCGGCTATTGCAGATTCGCCTGGCGCTTCGTCCTTCACGGTGAACAAAGCCTTTAGCGCGCAGGTGGAAATTGCCGATAATATTTCCGCTAAAACAAATAAAATCAATAGGTTAATGTGTTAACGTAGAGTCAAGTTTACGAAGAGTTTGAACTTTGTTTGCCCGAAATTAAGCACGCTTTTTAGCGAGCGATTCAGCCGGTAGCGTCATTCTTGGCCCTATCGCACCGACCCGCGACATCAAACGAAAAAAGCGGTCTCGGGAGTTGAAACAGGAATGAACGGGGACAAAGACAATGGCACGCATCGAAATGGAAAATGCAGACATGGCGGCTCTTGGCGCCGCCAACAATGCCGACATTCTTTTTGAAATGGGTCTCATGTATGCGACCGGCCGCGAATGCGAAGTCGACATGATCGCGGCACACAAGTGGTTCAATATCGCCGCGATCAAGGGCTGCGCCCGCGCCGCCGCTTTGCGCGCGGAAATCGCGGAAACGATGTCGAAGCCCGACCTCGCGGCCGCCTTGCGCGAAGCGCGCGAGTGGATGACCTGCCACTGAGCGGATACTGATGCCATCGCCGCACGCTGCGGCGACGTTCCCGGACAGTGCATCGGGACGGGGCGGGCCGCAGGCTCATGGGGATGGACTGCGGTCCGCGCCGCCTCGTTCATGGTATCGGGAAAAACGTGAATGACTCTGCCGCAGAAGGCGTTGATCTCCCACGGGAAAGCGCCTTAGTTTGCGACGCACCGGAAGCGTGCGGAGCAATGTTGCGATGGGAATGAAGTCGGTCCTTTGCCGGATCGTGGCGGTGATTTTCGCGCTGCTGGCGGTTTGCGTCGGTACGGTCGCGGATCCGCACCCGGCGGGGTTGCAGGACCACAAGTTCAATCCGGTCGATCCGGTGACGGAAGACGGCGTCACCACCTTTCGTATCTTCGACAGGAAATGCAGCGACGTGCCCTATGGCGACGGGCGCGGCGAGACCGATTGCCACAATGGCAATGTGCGTTCGATCCTCTCGCGTGGCTTTTCCGAACGGCTTGGCGACACGGTCGAGTATCGTTTCGATATCTTCGTCGAGAAGGAATTCCGCTATCGCGGCTACGAAAACCCGCACGCATGGGGGTTCCTCGGCGTCGGCCAGACATGGCCGCTGCAAAACCATGACAGCCGTCTGCGCATCGCCTCCTGGGAGGGGCCGTTGCTGCACAACTTCATCTACATGCTGAAGCTGGACAGCCTGCGCGGAGCCTATTTTCTCGACCAAACATGCTTCGGACCCGACCGTTTTGGAGAATGGAACAGTTTCTCGATGAAGATCCGCTGGGCGGATGACGATCGGGGCTGGATACGCGTCGCCTGCAACGGCGAAACGATCCACCTGGCGGAGGGGCTGGCGACCAACCAGGCGCCGCACTGCTACATCACCAACCAGTGCGAACCGGGCGTGGAGAAGCACCCGGAGAAGTTCCTCTTCGCGCTGGGTCCGGTCATGGCGGGCTTTGGACCGGAATGGAAGAAATTCGGAAAGCTGTCGCAGTTCACCGACATTCAGCCGGAGGGCATCACCCTCAGGATGCGCAATATCGAAATCGATAGCGGCGTCAGCCTTTATGGGCCAGACGACAGGGAGGTCATTCGCGAGTTGCAGGCGCATCTGAATGCGCTCGGATGCAACGCCGGGCCCGTCGACGGTATTGCCGGTGAAAAGACCCGTGCTGCCGCTCTCGAATGCCGGGAGTTTGCCGGCAATGAATTTCCCGAGAAACTGACTGTCCTGACCGCGCCGATGATCCTCGGGGCTTACCGAGAAAAGTTTCCCGTGGACTGATGGGGCAGGGCAGGCCTAACTGAAGGCCATATAGCGCCCCGGCTTGTGGTTGACGCCGAGGATCATGTTGAAAATGACCGCACCGGCCGGCCATCGACCAGAGCAATGGCACCGAGCCGGCCCGCGCACGCACGGAATGCGCACATTTAGCGTGTCACCAGCACCGGCGTTCCAACCCGGACCCGGTCGAGCAGATCCATGATATCCGCATTGTACATACGGATGCATCCATGTGACACGAAGCCCCCGATCGATTTCGGCGAGTTGGTGCCATGGATCGCATAGGAGCCGCCGGAAAGCGTCATCGCTGCGGCGCCCATGGGATTGGAAGGGGAACCGCTGGCGATCAGTTTAGGCAGGTTGGGGTGCTCGCGGCGGATGGATTCCGGGGGAGCCCAGTTGGGACGTATGAATTTGCCTTCGATGGCCGACTTTCCCGCCCATTGCGAGCCTTTGCGCCCGACGCCGACCACATAGCGAATGGCGCGATCGCCGCCGAGCACGAGATAAAGCCGACGCTCTCGCGTGCGGATAACGATCGTGCCCGATTTGACATTGTCCTCGAATGCGACCTGCACGCCGGCTGCGGCGAGGGGCGGAAATGCGAGACTCAGCACCACTCCGAGAATGCCAGATAGTGCCGGCGCGCCGATGCTTTGGCGGACTGTACGCATGACATAACCTCGTTGTCCGGCCCATCGGTCACCCGATCCGGCGCATTGCTCTGAACGCTTGTTCCTGACTGTCTGCCCGGGCGCCCGCTCCGGAACCTACCAGCTGTAGCCGAGCTTGATATTGCCCGAATATGCCTGGGCGTTGACGCCGAACCTTCCGCCAATCGACGAGGCAAGAAACAGGCCGTCGTACAGACCCACGTCCGCTCCGGCGGAAACTTGCACGGAATCTGTGTCGGACTCGGCACCTGCGACGCTAAAACCGGCTCCCGCGATCGATTGGAACTGGGCGGCGACGCCCGTGTCCGATCCGTATTCGTGAAGCCATGCGGCCCGCGCGCTGAGCGTCAGCGTCGTGTCGGGGGACCATTCCACACCGACGCCGAGTTCGCTGCGAATGGAGGTCGCGGTGCGCGCTTCGTAGTCGAGAGCGTAGGTCGAAACGCCGGCAACCGTCACTTCGCTATAGGCGGGCGTTCGGAAGGTTTGCGCGCGAAGCGCGGCATAGGGGGTAATCCAGCCGAGCGTGTAGCCCGCCTCGATGTGCCCGGCCACGTCATTTGCCGCGAAATTGGCGTTAAAGCTGTCTGTTCCGGCGATCGTGACAGTCCGGTTGGTGTCAACGTCGCTGTAGCCATAGGCAACCGCGCCGACGAGATAAACGGCATCGGTTTCGGTACGGGCGTGAAGCGCCACATGATATGTGTCCGCGTTGCCGCTGCCGAGTTCTCCGATTTCGAAACTCGAACGGCCTGCTGCAACGGCAATGCCGATCGTCGTGTTGTTGTCGAAGTGATAGTCGACGCCCAGCGCCAGCCCGTAGTCGCGCGAAGTGCGCTCATGTGTACCTGCCACCGCGTCGCCTCCGGCTTCGCGGTAACCGCCGTAGCCGCCCGCCCAGGTCGACAAGCTTGGCGGCGGACGGTCGGCGTCGATGGAAAGAAACGGCTCGTCCGACGCAGTGTCGGTGGGGGATGCATAGCCCAGAACGCTTACAGTCGCCGGCCCCGTCGGTGCAGCAGGGGCCGCGGGCGCGGTGGGAAAGCTTCGGTGGTTGAGGGCGACATCGAGAAAGGAGTCCATGGCCTGCATGCCCGTAGGGGCCACGCCGGTGGCTGTTTCGCCAGCCATTTGCTCGAGAGCGTCGGCGAGCTCCTGGGGCGTCATGAGTGCGGCAAGAATGGTGAAGCTTTGAGGAAGGATTCCGCCATTCGAGACATAATCGTCCAGCGCGTCGGCAACGCTCGTGGCATTGCCGCTCGTCTCCGTCGAATCGTCCATATCGTCCAGCGAGTCTACGAAGGTTCCCGACGTCAGGACACAGATCCCGATCGTATTGGAATCCAGGGCAACCGCTCCATTGCGGGCGAGGGCCGCGCCACACAGTATGTCCGCCGATGTGTTGAGCGTGATGCTTGTATAGGCAACAATCTGCCCAACGAAATTGGCTGATGTATCCAGTGTTGCAGAGCTTCCAACCCGGAAGAACACGTTTCCGCCCTGCGCACCGTTTTGAAGCAGAACCGTCGATCCGCTTCCGGCGGTGAGCGTCGACCCTATATTGATGACGAACGTGGCATCTGGATCACCATTGCCGTCGAGCGTCAGCGTCTGGCCCGCCGAAAGGCCGGCCGAGCTATCGAAATTATATGCGCCTGGAAGCAGGGTCATGCCGCCGAGTTCCTGACCGG
Source organism: Oricola indica (assembly GCF_965227485.1). Taxonomy (NCBI): domain Bacteria; kingdom Pseudomonadati; phylum Pseudomonadota; class Alphaproteobacteria; order Hyphomicrobiales; family Ahrensiaceae; genus Oricola; species Oricola indica. The sequence continues at coordinate 3,632,245 of NZ_OZ245747.1, read as the reverse complement.
TGAGGTCTCCACCCAGTGAGGTCGGCTGTCCCTCGAGATAGTTGTAGAGAGTGGTCAGCTCGTTCTGCGCCAGCGCGGCGACGGCATTTGCCAGATATACGGAGCCCGTTTGCGTCACGCTTCCGGATCCGGTGTAGCTGCCGGTCGGACTGGAGCCGATATTTCCGTAAATGGTTGTCGCACCGGTATTCGTGATCCCCGAGCCGGCAAGGATCGCGAAACTGTCCAGATCCTGCGCTTGCGCGCCGGGGACGTTGAACGCCGAAAGCGGTACCAGGGCCGCTATCGCGCCCGCCGCGAAACGCATGCGTCGGAAACGCGCCTCGAAATCTCCGGCATCTCGCAGCGCGGATGCTGCGATCACCCCGGACCCCACTCGGTCGCATCTCCTGAACAGGGCATCCGCCGAGGAGTCTAAGGCCCTAATAATGTTCATGATTTTGTCCTGAATGAGTTAGAGTACGTCTTTTAGAAGAAAGCACGTGAAATCATGGACACAAAAGAAGAATCGATAAAATTAAAAAGGCGGAAGAAGAGGTGAGCCGCCTAGTATTTATCCAAAAATATTTTCTTGGGTGGAAGAAAATTACAATAGAGCGCGGCTGTTAATTGCGCAACCGAAAACAGATCCGCTTTTTATTTAATTACGGCTGACACATCGCGTTGTTTTGGCGGCCCCCGAAGCGCGCGAGAGTCGTCTGGACGCAGCGGAACGCCCGGCCGCGATGTTGAATGTCTCTGGATCCCGAGCCATGGCTTCACGAAGGGATCGAGGCCGTGGGGACTGAGAGGCAGGGCAGGCCTAACTGAAGGCCATGTAGCGGCCCGGCTTGTGGTTGACGCCGAGGATCATGTTGAAAATGACCGCTCCGGCGATCGACCAGAGCAACTGCACCGGCGATACGACAAGGCTGCCTGCAGCGAGGATCGCCAGGTCGATGCCGAGTTGCACATAGCCGGCCCGCAGATTGAACCTTTCCTGCAGGAAGGCGACGAGGATATTGACGCCGCCGAGCCCCGCGCCGTGCCGGAACAGGGCGAGCAGCCCCAGCCCGATCATCGCGCCGCCCATCGTCGATGCGACCAGCGGATGAACGCCGGAGATATCGATACCCTGGGGGAGAAACCGCACCATCAACGACATGGCTGTGACGGCGGCGAAGGTGCGGATGATGTAGCCCCAGCCGAGCCGCCCGACGCCGAAGAGATAGAACGGCAGATTGATCGCGAAGAAGATGACGCCGAAGCCGAACGGTGTGAGATAGTCCAGGATGAGCGAGACACCGGCGAGCCCGCCAAGCACCAGCGACGACTGCTGATAGAGAAAGACACCGAAAGAAACGAGCGCTGTGCCGATGGCGATCGCGAATACGTCCTCGGCGAGGCTATGTCGCGATTTCCGGAAACCTGCAATGGCGGGATTCGGCGTCTCGGCTGCGGCGGAATTCGCGTTTTCGGGTATTTTTTGCATTGCAGCAAAGTAGACCGCAATCGCCCTGCGCGCTAGCCCGCCGCGTGCAATGCCTCGGGCAGGGCGGCCTCCAGATAATCGAGTTCGTGCGGCAGCCCGCAACTCACCCGGATGCAGCGGTCGATGCCCGGTCCCATCGGCTTGCGGATGAACACGTCTCGCGCGTTGAGTTCCTGCAGCAGGCGCATCGCGAAATCGCCGTCACGGCCGCAATCGAGCGTCACGAAGTTCGTCGCCGAGGGGATTGGTACGAGCCCGTTGGCGACGCCGATCCGTTCGATATGCCTGCGCGCAGCCTCGAACTGCGTGGTCAGTTGAGCCAGCCATTCCGTATCCGCCAGTGCGGCGAGCGCGGCTTTTTGCGCCATCACGTTGACGCCGAAATGGTCGCGCACCTTGTGATATTCCGTGCACAGTTCGGCAGGCCCGATCGCATAGCCGACGCGCAGCCCGGCCAGTCCGTAGGCCTTGGAAAAGGTGCGCATGCGGATGACATTCGCCTGTCCGGTATCGATCTGCGGCAGGACACCCGGCGGGGCCAATTCGCCATAGGCCTCGTCGAGGATCAGCAGTGTTTCGGATGGGAGCCCGGCGATGAAACCTTCGATCGCGGCTGCGTCCCACCACGTCCCCATCGGATTGTCGGGGTTGGAGAGATAGACGATCTTCGCATTTTCGCGCCGCGCAGCCTCCGAAAGCGCCAGCAGATCCTCCTTGTCATGGCGATAGGGCACCGTGACGAGCCGCCTGCCGTAACCGTTTACGTGATAGTTGAATGTCGGATAGGCACCGTCGGAATTGATGATCGCATCGCCGACATCGGAAAAGATGCGCACGGTTGTGCCAAGCAGATTGTCGATACCTGCGCCGACCACGATCTCATCGGGTGTGACACCGCAATGGGCGGCGAGCGCCTGGCGCAGGTCCCAGTTCTCCGGGTCGCAATATTTCCAGACATCCTCGCGCGCCGCGCGGTCCATCGCCTCAATGGCTTTCGGGGAGGCTCCGAAATTGCATTCGTTCGCGCCGATGCGGGCCTTGAACAGACGTCCGTTCTGGCGTTCGAGCCGCTCCGGCCCGACAAATGGTGTGCTTGCGGGGAGGGAAGCAACCAGCGGATTGGCTTTCGGCATGCACATCTCCGGTTTCGATCTCGCCAGCAAACCGGACTTTCGGCAACTGTCAAGCGCAGTTGGCATGCGCAGGCCGGCCTCTTCTGCCCCGATGACGCTGCGTTGCGATGGAAACGTCCGGTTTTCCTCAATCGTAGAGGAAAGGTCGGCGAAAAAGCGTCGCGTCGGCCAGCCGATCAGGTGTTGCAGTCCCGCTGCGGACGTGGCAAAGAGCCTGCCACCGATAGCGTTGCCGCGCGGCCTTGCGGTCACGATGCAATCGAGTCGGTCAGGCCGAAATCCCGATGGATTTCATGGCATGGAGAGGTGGCCGAGTGGTCGAAGGCGCTCCCCTGCTAAGGGAGTAGGCGGTAACCCGTCTCGAGGGTTCGAATCCCTTCCTCTCCGCCATTTGTTTTGCCTTGGTTTATGTAGTTCTCTGACAGATTAATTTTCCCTCGATTGTCGTTAGGAGTGCGAACTCCAACTGCCGTAAGCAGGGTCAATAGGCAGCTCATGAGCAAGCTGGGAAAACAAGCGTACTTCGGACGAGGGCCGCGGCCCTGATGCCGTGAGGACGTTATGTGCTTCCATATCCTGAATACGAGAACTGACCTCGAGTACTGGCCACCTTCACTTTAAATCTGGCACTTGTAACGCCGCTATCGCGAGAATCTCCTTTCGAGAGAGATCACAAATGGCAATCGCACTATTTGCTTGCGGTGCGAGCCGAGCGAATGGGGGTCGGGCAGAAAACGGACATCTCGAAGTGGTTATGTGATCGTTGCCCGGACGAGGATGGCGAGCACGTGGCGCCGCGAATTCGTTTTTATCTTCGATGATCGCGGGTGACGATGCAGTTCAGCCGACCAAGCGCCCGGGTCTCGAATTTCGGAAACAGCGATGTTTTGCCGAAAAAGCGTAGCCGCGATTCACTCGACCATGAATCGCGAACTGTACGGCAAGCTGGCGGCGCCGACTGCTTTTGGCGAGGGTGTGAGGGTGCCGGCAATGGCTCTGACACCCGGCACCGCGTCCTGCAGCTTGCGGCAGATGTCCTCGCAAACGCTCTTCGGGGCGTAGGAAGAAAGCACAACAGTCTCCAACTCGACGAACTGGCTCACAGCGGCGAGGGACTGCCGCAACTGCTCGATCAATTGTTCCTCCCATGCGCTGACAAGCCCGCCATAATCGGGCCACTGGCCAGCGCGTTCCCACAGTGGCTCAAGGGGTTCGCCATGTTCGGACAATACCTTCTCGAGTGAAGCGATCCCCACATCGAAGCTGATCGGGGAATTGCCGGCATGGATCTGGTGGTTGAGCACGAGCCGACCGTGCAAGCGGGCTCCGAGATAGAAAAACATGTAGTCGGTGAGCTGCTTGGCAACGCCGAACATGCTTTCGCCGCTCGCGGCGGAGGTGATGTCGTTCTGGACGAAAACCGAAATGCCGAGCGTTGCCTCGATCTCTTCCTGAAGCGCCCGGAAATAGGGTTCTTCGTCGCGCCCTTTCGAGACGCTTTGCGGGAGTGCCAGCCCGACGCCTGCGAGCCGCACACGCGCGGTTGCGGGCAACATGGAAACAGCGTTCCGAATCGTGTCCAGAAATTCCGAGTGATTGCTGCCTGCCCCTGGTTCCGGATTGGGCAATGTGGCGTGAAAACGGACCGCGCCGATGAAGTCGATCAGCACGACATCGGTCTGGCGGTTGCCCACGCTGATTCCGACTGAAAACGCGCCTTCCGGATTGAGTGAAATCGGCACGGTCGGCGGTCCGACACGGCCTTTCTGCGCCTCGCCCTTGGCGACAAGGCCTTCCTGCTCAAGAGAGCGCACAAGCACCGAGACCGTCTGCGCGGAAAGGCCGGTCCGTTCGCCTATTTCGAGTCGCGTCACCGATTGGTTCTGAAGCAGAAGCGAAAGCACCAGACGCTCGTTGTAACTGCGTACGCTGACGGCATTCAGGCCGGTCGCGCGGTCGGCGATACGCAACGGATTGGGGGGAGCGAAGCGCATGTCAGGCATGGCCGCGCACCGTTTCATTCGCTTCCGAAAACTTGATGTTCGAACCGATCATTTCCAGCCGATTGCCTCCACTTCACGCGCAAGCGCCTCGCCGAGTGCCCGATGCGCAGAATCGTTGATGTGGAAACCGTCCAGGGGATCGCATTCGCAGACAGAACCAGCGTCGAAGAAATGGACCTCCAGTGAGTCGGCCATGATCTCGAACTGCAGGTTGAGCTCCCTGGATTTCGGCTGCGCGTTCTTGAATATCTGCTCCCATTCCTTGATGTCGTCGAGCATCGGGGGAGGGGCAACGACCATGATTTCCGGCGTCCGGCCATTTGGTCCCGGCGCCAATTCGCGAATGTCGTGGATCAGGCATCCGATGCCCATGGCGACCTCCGAGGCAGGCTGGCCGAAACGCGCTTTCAGGTCGTTGGTACCCAGCATGATGATCACGAGATCCACCGGGGCGTGGCTCATCAGGCAGGGTCGAAGATAAGTCCGGCCATTCTTTATTGCTCCTTCGATCGGATCATCGTGAACGGTCGTGCGGCCGCTCAGGCCTTCCTCGATGACGTACCATTTGGTGCCGAGCTCGCGTGCCAGAACACCGGGCCAACGCTTCGAAAGTGGGTAACGGTCGAGCGGTGTCCCGCCAGGCGCTTGGCCATGCGTGTTGGAATCGCCGTAACACAGAACTGTTCGCATGATGCGTATCGCCCTGAAAAGATTAAAAAAAGCAACAGGTTCGCCGAAAGTTCGGCCAGCCTCGAGGATCGCATTCATGACATCGCATCGCTTTCGAGACAAGCTTCACAGATAATCATTCAATCTGACTAATTATTGACACGCAAGCCGGAACGTGTTGAATGAGGGCTGGGGGAGGTCCCAATTCACTCGGTGCAAGTCCAAACCGCAGCGACGATATTGCCGCGGCAGGGAAGCTCTTTGTCTTGTGACCCCGACCCGCAATCGATGTGTGACGACTTGCCTTGGCAAGGCGTCCGCGACGGGAGCCGGCTGAGTTATCGGGCGTCAGCGGCTTTCGAAAGGCGATCTGATGGAGCCTGAAATGTGGAGGAAGACCTTATGAGACTCAATAAAACAGCGGCGGCGGTAGCGCTTCTCGCCGCGACATTTCTTTCCGGCGCGGCTCTGGCCGAGGATGTCAACCTGATGGACGGCGTCACGCCGCGCGCCGGCGATAATCCGATGGTGGAGGCCGGGAAATACAAGAAGGATTGCGGCTGGGTAATCGGCATGAGCCACTTCGGCGTCAACGCCAACACCTGGACGGTTCAGGTCGCTCATGAATCCGAGGAAGCGGCTGCCAAGAACTCCTGTATCAACAAGTTCATCCTGCTTGACGCTGCCTTCGACCAGAAAAAGCAGGTTGCCGATATCGAGGACCTGATCGCCCAGAAAGTGGACGCGATCATTGTCCAGCCGGTTACCTCGACATCCGCGAACGCATCGATCGAGAAGGCCGTCGCCGCGGGAATTCCGGTCGTACTGCATACCGGCCGTATCGAGAGCGACGCATTCACCACCGAAATTCAGGGTGGGGCCGAGCATTTTGGCAAGGTGATGGGCGACTGGCTTGTCGATAAGGTTGGAAACGACGGCAAGATCTGGGTTCTTCGCGGTCTTGCCGGGCATCCGGAGGACACCAATCGCTACAACGGGCTGAAGCAGTCTCTGGAGGGAACGGATATCGAAGTTCTCGCCGAGGAGCACGGCGACTGGCAGTACGACAAGGCCAAGAAGCTCTGCGAGACCCTTTATCTGAACAATCCGAGTGTCGATGGGATCTGGTCTTCGGGCGCGGATATGACGCGCGCCTGCGTCGATGTCTTCAAGCAGTTCGGCACGCCGATCCCGCCGATTTCGGGCGAGGGCAACAATGGCTATTTCGGCCAGTGGATCGCCGACGGTTTTGATTCGATCTCGGCGGAATATGCCCCGGCCCAGGGCGCCGCGGGTGTCCGTGCGGCTGTTGCTTTGCTGGAAGGCAAGGAGCTGTACAAGCACTACGACTACAACCCCGATGGCTGGACTGTCGAGAAGGCGAAAGAATACTACCGTCCCGACCTCTCGGCGAATGTGTGGTGGCCGACCGAGCTCTCCGAAGAAAAGCTGCAGGAACTCTACGGCAAGTAATAGTCTCCTCCCGGGAGATGGTGGCTGCCGGACTTTCGGGTCCGGCGGTCGCGATCGCGGGGCAAGGACGAATTTTCCGGGGAGGCCGGTGTTGGTCAATCTAATCGAGATGTCGAACATATCGAAGTCGTTCGGCGGCAACCTTGCTGTCGATCGGGTATCGCTCGAACTGTTGCCGGGAAGCGTTCACGCGCTGATGGGCGAGAACGGTGCCGGCAAGTCCACTCTGATGAAGATTCTCGCAGGCGTCCATCAGCCTGACGGCGGCTCGATCCGCAAGGATGGTCTCGAAATCGCCTTCGCCAGCCCTGGCGAGGCGCTCGAATCCGGCATCTCCACCGTTTTCCAGGAATTATCGCTTCTCGCCAACTTGACGATCGCCGAGAACATGTTCCTTGGCCGCGAGCCGGTGACGCGGTTCGGTACGGTGGACTACCGCAAGATGAACGCGGAGACGCGAAAGGCGCTCGGCGAACTCGGCCTGACACTCGATCCGGAAACGCTTGTCTCGGAATTGTCGATCGCGGAGCGGCAATTCGTTGAAATCGCACACGGAATCAAGGCAGACGCCTCGATCTTCATTCTCGACGAGCCGACGGCCGCTCTCAACGCCGCCGACGTCGAGGTTCTGAACCGTCACATTCGGCGTTTGCGCGACGAGGGCAAGGCGGTCGTCTACATTTCCCACCGGATGGACGAGATATTCGCCATTTGCGACACGGTGACCGTCCTGAAGGACGGCACGCTCATCGGTACCCGGCCGCTCTCCGAAATGACGCCGGCGTCGCTCATCGCCATGATGGTCGGCCGCGAGTTGCAGGACCTGTTTCCGCCGCGCGAAAAAGCGGCCGGAGACGAAATCCTGTCCGTCGAGAACTTCAGGATCGACACGGCCTCGAAAGCCTTTTCGTTGCATGTTTCGAAGGGCGAGATCGTCGCGCTCGCCGGCCTCGAGGGGCAGGGACAGCAGAAATTCCTGCGCGCGTTGGTTGGCCAGTTCCAGCCCTTCGGCGGCACCGTCACGATCAAGGGCAAGGGGCTTTCCCTGCCGGTCGGACACGAGGGCGGCATTCGCCAGCTGCAGGCGGCCGGCGTGGGTTTCGTCCCCGAAGACCGCAAGGAGGAAGGCCTCTTCCTCGGGTTGCCGGTGGAGCACAACATCGCCATCGGGCTGCATGCCAGGGCGCGTGAGCTGTCGGTCGCAAAAGGGCATCGCAACACAGTCGCCGACGTCATGGCCAGCATGAACGTCAAGGCGGACGGTCCGTCGGCCATCGTCGGCTCGCTTTCCGGCGGTAACCAGCAGAAGGTCCTGCTCGGGCGCTATCTCGCCGCGAACATGGACATCCTCCTGATCGAGGAGCCGACGCGTGGCGTCGATATCGGCGCGAAATCCGAAATCTACGGGCTGCTGCGCGACTTCGCAAACAAGGGTGGTGCGGTGCTCGTCCTTTCGCGCGAGACGATCGAGCTGATCGGACTGTGCGACCGCATCTACGTCATCCACGACAATACCGTCGTTTCGGAAATGCCGGCGGCATCGGCGACCGAGCACGACATCCTCGACGCCGCGCTGAGCGCGTGACGGCGGCAAGACCGGGCAGGAGAAGTATGAGCCGGAGTATAAGAAGACTGATGACCGGAAGTCAGAGCCGGCAGGGCATGTGGATGCTGCCGCTGGTCCTCGCGGTCATTATTTGCGGCTTTCTCGCCGTACGGACGGAGCAATTCGCCAATCCGGAGAACCTGCTCAATCTCGTCGCGCAGGCGATGCCGCTGGTCATAACGGCCATCGGCCAGATGTTCGTTGTCGTCGTCGGCGGGCTCGACCTGTCAGTCGGGTCGCTGATCAGCTTCACCACCGCGATCCTGGCGCTTGACGGGCCCGGCTACGTTCTCATTCCCGCAGTCTTCATCCTCGCCGCGCTTGTTGGTGCGACCAACGGTTTCGTCGTCACGCGGCTGAATGTCCACCCCATCATCGCGACGCTGGCGATGCAGTACATCATCCTCGGCATCACCCGGATCCTGCGGCCGGTTTCAGGCGGGACCGTGCCGGATGTCGTCATCTGGGCGGTGTCGGAAACCTTTCTCGGAGTACCGATGCCGGTCTACTGGGGTGTCTTCGTCATTCTGGTTGCCTGGAAACTGCTGCATGGTTCGCGGTTCGGCCTGCATCTGTTTGCGATCGGCGGCGGCATCGCCTCGGGGGTCCATGACGCCGCGCGCAATTTCGGTGTCGCCGACAAGCGCACGGTCGTGCTCGCCTATGTGTGTTCGTCCTGCTTCGCCGCGCTTGCCGGCGTGTTTCTCGCCGGCCGGATCGTGTCCGGCGATCCGAATGTCGGCTTGCTGTTTGAACTCGACGCAATCACCGCGGTCGCCATTGGCGGCACCCAGCTTTCCGGCGGCATAGGCAGCCTGCAGGGAACCGTGATCGGCGCGGCAGTGTTGGCGCTTCTTTCCAACGGCATGAACCTGACAAACGTCTCACCCTTCATCCAGACGGCGATCAAGGGCAGCCTGTTACTGCTCGTTGTCGGCCTGCAATCGCGCAAGAAGATGGGGCTCTGACATGGCTGCTGCCCTGAACAACGCCGTCGTCCAGCGAGTCACGCGGATTCCGCCCGCCTATTTCGTCTTCGCGATTCTGATGATCATCCTGTGGATCGCTCGTCCGCATATGCTCAACGCCAACATCTTGGGCATCTTCATCCGCCAGGTCGCGCCGCTCGGCGTTCTGGTTCTCGGGCAGCTGCTGGTGATGCGGGTCAAGAGCATCGACCTTTCGGGCGGCGGCGTGATCCTGCTCGTCAACTACTTCATATCATCCGGCCTGTTTCCCGGCGCATCAGTCGCCTTTTTCGTCGCGCTGGCGCTGGCGACCGGCACGCTGATCGGTCTCTTCAACGGCGTGATGGTCGCGAAGCGGCGCGTTTCGGCGGTGATCGTGACGCTGGCCGTCAGCATCATTCTGGTCGGGTTCGTGCAGTTCCTGTCGAGCGGCAAGCCGCCGGGCGACGTGCCTTCCGTGTTCAACGACATCTACAACACCAAGTTGGGGCCGGTGCCGACACCGGTTATCTTCTGGGTGTTCCTCACCGCCATCATGGCGCTGTTCCTGTCGAAGACGGTGTTTGGCCGCTACGTGACCTCGGTCGGCGAAAACGCCGAGGCGGCGCACTTTGCCGGGGTTCCCGTCGAACGCACGGTGATCCTCGCCCACATGATCGCCGGGGTCATCGCCGCCATTGCCGCATTGGTTCAGACGGCCTCGATCGCGGTCGGCAGCGTGCGCGTCGGGCTCGATCTGCCGATCCTCGCGGTCGCCGCGACAATCCTCGGAGGCGTTGTCTTCGGGCGCGGCGAGGGAGGTGTCTGGGGGCCGTTCTTCGGCGTCCTGTCATTCGCGCTGTTGTTCGTCGTGATGACCACCTTCGGCATAGACGAGCCCGGAAAACTGATCGCGCAGGGGCTGATCATACTGCTCGCCGCCATTTTCTACGGCGTGAGAACCGCCAGATCCAACTGACCAGATGTTTTGAAACGAGGAGGAAACAATGTCCGACAAGAAATCCGTATTGTGTTTTGGCGACTCTCTGACCTGGGGCTGGATCCCGGTCGTGGAGGGATCGCCCACCTTGCGCTATCCCTACGAGAAGCGGTGGACAGGGGTGATGGCAGCGGAACTCGGACAGGGCTACCACATCATCGAGGAAGGATTGAGCGCGCGCACGACCAGCGCCGACGACCCGAACGATCCGCGCCTTAACGGCAGCCAGTATCTGCCGTCGGCCATTGCCAGTCATCTGCCGCTCGACCTGGTGATCATCATGCTCGGCACCAACGACACCAAGCCGTTCTTCAATAGAACACCCTATGACATCGCCTATGGCATGGCGAAGCTGGTCGGCCAGGTGCTGACAGGCGGCGGCGGTGTCGGCACAACGTATCCTGCGCCGAAATGCCTCGTGATCGCGCCACCACCGCTGACGCCCATGCCTCATCCATACTTCCAGGGAATGTTCGGCGGCGGACACGAGAAGACGGCCGAACTCGGCCAGCAATATCGGGCCATGGCTGATTTCATGAAAATCGATTTCGTCGATGCAAGCGACTTCATCACGACCGATGGCTGCGACGGGATTCATTTCACGACGCAAAACAATATCGATCTCGGCGTGGCGATTGCTTCGAAGGTGAAGGAGATTTTAGCCAGGACTCCAGCCGAGGCAGCTTAGGCTCAGGCCTCAATAATCGGCGTTGATTGGCGTTGCGTGGATCAGGGTGGCAAAGGAGTTTGCCACCCTGATCCATTACTGCTTTCGCCCACCCGGATGTCGAAGATCGTGCCATTCTTCCCGAAGTCGCACAGGGTGGCGCGGGTGGATGAGCGCCGGATCATTTCGGACGTCATCTGTGTCTTGAAAGATGGCCTGCAGCGTCTTGTAAAACCTAATACAAACAACTCTCTACAATCGAGGATGTGTTCACAAACCTCAAGAGCTGGCGGCGCATTGCCACGCGTTATGACAGGCGCGCTAACGTCTTAATGGCCGCAATCACAATCACGGCAATCGTCACATGGTGGCTTCAATGAGCCCTGCGATTTGCAGCATTCATTCCACAGCCTTCATTCTATTTTCGATGCGTCATCACCAATCGAAGTGAACACGGTTTTTCTGTGTGCTGGCGGCAAGTGATGATTGCCAGGAATCGCTGTAAGAAAATCGCGTTTCCCAGCGCTTCAGCAGCTTGACGCTGAACAAACAAGGTCAATTTGACCCGACGTAAATTCCAATCCTTGGCGATAACGCATTTACTGAAATTTGATAGTTGTTTTCCGGTGTCCGATGCAGCGAGAGAGTAGATGTGTACCTCTGGCGTTTTTTGGAGAATTCCTTTCCCTTTCAATGGGTTGGGTGCTAGAATGTAACTATGGAACTTCGACAAATGACTGCTTTTCAGGTGGTCGCCAGGGTTGGCAGCCTTTCGCAGGCCGCCCTTGAAATGTCAGTCACTCAACCGATGGTTACGCGGTACATCCGGCAATTGGAGGAAGAGCTCGGCGTAGAGCTGTTCTATCGGACAGGGCGGGGCGTCTTGCTGACGGAGGCGGGCGTCCTGATGAAGGAGTTCGTCGATGAAATTCTCGACAGGACGGCGGATGCGAAGAACATCGTCTCGGCGATGCAAAAATCCCCCCAAGGTAAGCTCGTACTGGGCGTGCCGCCATCGGTCGGAACAGTGCTAACCGTTCCTCTCGTCAAGAAAATCAAGAACGAGTTCCCGAATGTGACGCCGCGCGTGATCGAGGGCTTCTCGGGACATATTCTGGAGTGGCTCACCGCAGGGCGTATCGATGCTGCTGTTCTCTATAATCCGCCCACGATCCCGTCGGTCGTCACCGAGCCGCTCGTCGAGGACGAGCTCTGCCTGATCGGCCCGTTTCAATCCAAGGATGGCCCCGAAGGTCAAACGGTGAAGCTCGACGTCCTCCAAAGGCTTCCCATGATTTTACCCAGCCGTCCGCACGGTTTGCGCCGTCTCATCGACAGCGCGATCGCGAAGGAAGGCATCGTTGCCCAGATCGAGCTGGAGCTGGAAGCAATGCCTTCGACCCTGCTGTTGGTGGAGGAGGGGGAGGGCTATACGATACTCCCCTATGCGACCGTGCATTCGCTGGTCCAGGCAGACAAGGTCAGGGTATGGCGATTCGAGCCCGCAATGACCCGGAAACTGCTTCTGGCGACGAGCACCGGCAAACCGATGTCTCCGACCTTTCGTGCGCTGATGCGCACGGTCCGCCAGGAAATCCGGGATATCATATCCACCTTCCCGTGGCGGCCGTGACCGCTATTTCTCCGGTGGCAGGTCCAGCCTCACGATATCCGGCAGGTCGCCGGACACGGAAGGATACCGGGCAGTGACGAGCGGATCGTGCCCGGGAATGATGTGGTCGTCACTGGCTGCAAGCTTGCGCATGCGTGTAACGCCTTCCAGCACGTCGGCCGGGCTGTCGCATACCGGGAACGGTATCCCGCGTTCCATGTTCGCATAGAAATGCGCGGCATCGGATCCGAGCACAACGGGTCCGCGCGCGGTCTCGACCCGGACGATCTGCAGCCCCTGCGAATGACCGCCGACGTGGTGCAAGCTAATGCCGGGCGCGAACTCCTCGTCGCCTTCGTGGAAGCAGACCTTTCCCCGGTAGACACGTTTTACCATGGCGGTGACGTCGTCGACGTCGAAGGGGTGGTTGATCGCGTGGTGGCACATGCAGCGCCCCGTCGCGTATCCCATCTCGGCGTCCTGCAGGTGGAATGTCGCTTCAGGAAAAAGATCCTGATTGCCCGCGTGGTCGTAATGGAGATGCGAGATGATCACGTCCGTGACGGCCGCGTGGTCGCATCCGATCGCGGCAAGGCCTTCATTGACCGGACGTATGGTTTTGCGGCCGCGCTTCTCGCCCGATTCGGGTGAATAGCCGGTGTCCAGCACGATCTTGCGCTTTGGCGATGCGATCACCCAGACGAAGTAGTCCAGCGGCATATCGGTGTCGTGGGGATCTCCGCCAAGGAAGTTTTGCGAAGATCGCCGTCCATCATGGCCATAACGGACGGCATAGATCTCGTAGTGTTCTTGACCCATCAGCCCTGGACCTCGGTCCTTTCCGGTTGCGCTTCTCCGACCTCGACATGGGCCCAACCTTCGACGATCTTTATCATCGAGGTGAAATCGCTGTCAGGCCCATAGACCTGGTTGGTCATGCTGAGCATCTGCCGGACCGCGCTGCCGACGACCATGGGAACCCCCATGGCCTCGGCTTCATCGACGCAAAGGCGCACGTCTTTGAACGACAGGCCTGTCGCGAAGCCGAAGTCGAAAGTCCTGGGGAGGATGGATTTGGGAAACTTGTCCTCGGTGGCGCTGTTGCGGCCGCTTCCCGCATTGATGATGTCGAGCATGATCTTCGGATCCAGGCCCGCCTTGACGCCCATGACGACGGCCTCGCAGGAGACGGCGAGAGCGGATGCGGCGAGTAGATTGTTGGCGAGCTTCATGGTTTGCGCGGCACCCGCGATCTCGCCGAGATAAAACAGCCGGCCGAAGGTTTCCAGAACCGGCTTCACTTCCTGATACGCGGATTGCGGTCCCGAATTCATGACAGCGAGCGTCCCCTCTCGTGCACCCTTCAAACCGCCGCTGACGGGTGAATCGATCATTTTGACGCCGTTTTCGGAGAGGTTGTTGGCGATGTGCGCGGCTGTTTTCGGACCGGTCGTCGAGAGATCGATGAGAATTCGTATCGTCTTCCCGTGCGCGAGACCGTCGGCGCCCAGCGCAACGGTTTCCAGTATCTGCGGGTTGGGGAGGCTGACGATGACGATCTCGCATTCGTCCGCGACGGCCTTCGGAGAATCGACTGCTTTTGCCCCGCTTTCGGTCACCATCTCGACTGCGGCCAGATTCTTGTCGTGAATCACCAACTCGTGGCCGGCAGCGATAAGGCGCAGAGCCATCGGCGCTCCCATTTTCCCCACGCCGACAAAACCGATCTTCTTGCTGCTCATTAAGATGTCTCCTTCCTATCCCGCGCCACGCGCCGTTCGTTTCCGCCCTGCGCATCTGCAGACGGTGCTGTGTTGTTATCCGTTTCGATTTCCAGGATTTCCGCGATGTCGCGGACGACGATGCGATCTCCGACGCCCAGCGCGTCGACCGCGGCCGAATACATCACCTTGTCTTTCGGACAGGAGGTGACGAAGACCGAAACGCCTTCTATATCCAGCGCCTCGCGAATTCGGTTCTCGCTCGGGCGTTCCACGACACCTTCGTCATCCTGCCAGATGCGGCCTCCGCCGGCGCCGCAGCAGAAGCTGTTTTCGCGGCATCGAGGCATGTCGTGCAGTTTCAGGCCGACTGAAGTTATCAGCGTGCGCGGAGCGTCGAATTCGCCGTTATAGCGTCCGAGGTAGCAAGGATCGTGATATGTCGCTGTCCCGCCTTCCGCGGTCTTCCTGATGCGGAGGCTACCGGTTTCCGCGAGTTCGGCGAGCAGGGTGGTGTAGTGAACGACATCATAGTTTGCGCCGAGATACCGGTACTCGTTCCGCAATGCATTCAGCGTGTGCGGATCCGTGGTCATGATGCGATTGAAGTCGGCCGCTTCGAGCGCGTCGATATTCGACTGAGCGAGCATTTCGAAGAGACCTTCTTCGCCTGCGCGCCGGACGTCGTTGCCGCTGTTTTGTTCGGCGTCATAGAGAATGCCGAAGTCGACGCCGGCCGAATGGAGAAGCATCGCGATCTTGCGGGTGACCTCCTGCACTCTTGGATCGTATGACGCGTAGTCGCCGACGAACCAGAGGACATCCACCGGCTCTTTTCGCGCATCCTTCACCTTGAAGGGCAGGCCTTTGGTCCAGCGCGCGCGCTGGCGCGACGGCTGACCCAGGGAATTGCCGAGATTGCCCAGATTGGTGAAGGCGTCCTGCATGCCGGGATTGATCGTACCGGCTTCGACGAGGGTGCGGCGGAGATCGATTATCTTCGGCAGGTGCTCAATCTCGACGGGGCAGGCTTCCACACAGGCACGGCATGTCGTGCATGCCCAGAGGGTTTCCGGTGAAATCGCGCCACCGACGATCGGTTCGTGCGTGCATGACGGGTCGATCATCGCGTCGCGCAGATCGGTGATCAGCAATTTCGGGCTTAGCGGCAAACCGGCCGCATAGGCCGGGCAGGCCGCCTGGCAACGTCCGCACTCCGTACATGTCAGAAGGTCGAGATTATGCTTCCAGCCGAAATCGGAAAAGTGATTGACCCCCGGCTGCTCGCGATCGGCGGGGACCGCCGGCGACATGCCTTTCGGTTCAAGGTTCCGCAGGAAGATATTCGGCGCCGCCAGAAACATGTGCCGGTGTTTCGAGCCGGGGATGTAAACGAGGAAGGCGAGGATCGCGAGAACATGCCCCCAGTAGAAAAAGGCTTCGCCGGCCGGCCAAGTCAAACCGGCGGCACCGAGTGCCTGAGCGATCAGACCTGAGACGGGCCGCCAGGCCGTCGATCCGTGGGCCTGGATCGTAAACGCGCTTTCCATGAACATCGAGCCGACGATTGCCGCGATCAAGACGTAGATCCAGGTCGCGTCGGCATTGTTGGAGCCCTTGAATCTCGCGGGCCGAAGATAGTAGCGGTGCCAGATGGCCAGGGCGACGCCCAGCAGCATCACGACTCCGAAAATATCCTGCAGCAGCCGGAACCAGGTTTCCCCGCCCACCGCAGCGAGCGAGAAACCGGGGAAGAGCTTGCTCCCGAATGCCTGAACGATCGCCGTCAGCAGGACCAGAAAGGACGAGAAGATCATCGCGTGAAGCACGCCGGAAACCGGGCGTTGCAGAAGTTTGCGATGAAGTCCGACCGCAGCCAGAACGCCGGATACGCGCCTTCCGGGATGACCGGTGCGGTCTTCGACCGGCCTGCGGGCTGCGACGAGGGGAGCGATCAGAAACCGGCTTCGCCAAAGCGTGATGGCAACAGCGGAGCCGGTCAGAGCCCACAGGATTGCAGTGTCGCGCATGCCCGGTTACCCAGTTTCCGCCGGACTTTCCTCGAGCCTGTCGCCAAGCGCCTGCATGAAATCGAACAGGTCGCAATTCACCGAATAATGGGCGACATTGAAGATCGGGGCATCCGGATCGGTGTTGACGGCGACTATCTTTTCGGAACCCGCCATGCCTTCAAGGTGTTCCGGTGCGCCCGATACACCAAGTGCGATGTAGAGCTTGGGCTTCACCTTCTGTCCCGATTTGCCAACCTGACGGCGCTTCTCAAGCAGGCCGCCGTCCACGACAGGTCTGCTTCCGGCGAGATCCGCCGATAGAAGCGTCGCCAGTTGCCGCGCCTGTTCGACGCCGTTTTCGTCTGAAATGCCCCGTCCGATGCAGAGGATCCGATCCGACGTCGTCAGGTTCACTCCCTCCAGCTCGGGCGATTGCAGAGATTTCAGCTGGATGTGGCAGTTTTCCAGGGGCTTCGGCTCAAAGGCTTCGACCTTCTCGGCGGCGGTTCTGGGCGCTTCCGGGAAATTGCCGGGCGTGACCGACAAGACGTTTGGCAATGCCAATTCGGTACGCGCGAGCATCTTGCCGCCATAGAGCTGGGAGCGCGCGACGATCTTGCCGCCCTCGTGTTCCAATGCGTTGACGTAGGCGGTAAGACCCATCTCTGCGCGTGCCGCAAGCCACGACGCCAAGTCGAGGCCCATCGCGGAATAGGCCACGAGGACAAGATCCGGCGTTTCGCGCTCAAGAATCTCCAGCACATGGCTCTGGATCGCTTCCGGCGTCAGCGTATCCGTGTTCGCGCCCTCGACGCAGATCAACCGATCCGCGCTTCCGAGAGATTCTGCGGGAGTGGAGGACGTTTCGGCGAAGGCAATCGCGACGACCTCATCGCTCGTTTCGGCAACAGTGCGCGCCGCTGTGATCAGTTCCAGGCTGACCGGATCGATTCCGTCGTCAAGGGTTTCTGCGACTACAAGGATTTTCATGGTCATGCTTCTGTGGCGAGAATATCGATCAGGCGGGCTGCGGCTTCATCTGCCGTGCTGCCAAGCGATATGCCGCCGCCATTGCTTTGAGGCGCCGCGAGTTCGACCAGTTGCCCGGAGGGAGCAAGCGGCGGAGCTTCGATCTCAGCGCTTTCGATAGGCGTCTTGGCAGCTTCACGCAGCTTGCTTCCCGAAACGTAGCGGGGCGCCTTGGATGCCGTTTGAACGCCGAGAACGGCGGGAAGTGCGATTTCGTAGTTTGCGGTGCGTCCGCCTCCGCGTTCCTGGGCGACGGAAAGCGAATTTCCCGACAGCGCGGCGTGGCTCGTGCCCGAAAGGGACGGCCAGTCCAGAAACGCTGCGAGATACGGCGCCAGCTGGCCGTAGAGGTCTTCCGGGGTCTGAACGCCTGTGAGCACCAGGTCGGCGTTTTCATCCTGGATGATCTTCACGATCCCCTTCGCGATGGTGCGCGAACAAATCATCGCATCCGGGTCCGTTTCGACCTCGATGGCCCGATCGGCGCCGCGCGCGAGCGCCATCTGCAATGTCCTGCGGGAGCCTTCCCCGACACCAACCGCCGTCACCTCGGCACCGGTGGCCTCTTTCAGAAGGATTGCTTCCTCCAGGGCCTGGTCGTCGAAATCGTTCAGTTTGAAGTCGAGCCACTCCCGGTCCAGGGTCAGACCGTCCTCATTCAATTCCAGTTCGGACGCCGGATCAGGCATCATCCGAAGGATGACGAGAATCCTCATTTCTTCCTCCCAAATTCCTGGCCGCAAACGCCGAAAGAGCGAATGCAATGCCTTTTCCTCGGGAGGCTAAACGCGGTTTTCCGCCGCGACCAGCAGGCGTCGGGTAATACCGGATATTACCGGATTGCAGATTGACCTGATGCGGGTATCGATAGCTATTTTTTGCCTGTGAGGCGTTGCCCAGGCGTCGCTCCACATCTTTGGAGGAATGTCAGAGATCTTCGGATTTTGAGGCGGTCTGACGCTGCCGATATTCATGAGAACCGGATTTCCGGGAGGAGAAAAATCAATGAATTCAATTCGTCATAAGACAAAAGCGGGCTTCGCCGCAGGTATCGCCGGCGTATTGGTCGCGGGAGTGCTGGCAGTGGTTCCGGCGTCTGCACAGGACGCTGGGCGAAAAGGCTATGAGGGCGTTCCGCGGACGTGGCTTTGGAACCCGAACTTCAACGAGATGGTCGATACGGCGAAGTGGAAGAAGGAAGGTCCGTATACAATCGGCTTCTCCAACGCCTCCATATCGAACGCTTGGCGCGTCGCGTTTCAACACGGTATTCTCTGGTCTGCCGGGCAGAATTCCGACCAGATCGAACGCTTCCTGGTCACCGACGCAAATGATGATCCGGCCAAGCAGATTTCCGATATTCAGGACCTGATCAGCCAAGGAGTCGATCTGCTTCTCATCGCACCGGCGACCGAGGAAGCTCTGGACAGCGTCGTGGGTCGTGCGATGCGACAGGGCATCCCCGTGGTGATGGTGGACCGGAAGGTGTCGAGCCCCGAAAATTACATTACCTTCGTTACGGCATCCGACACCGTTGTGGGCCGCATGGAAGCCCAGTGGATGGCCGAGTATTTGAACGGGGAAGGCGACATCGTCATGCTCCCCGGCATCGCCGGCGCCAGCCCGGCCGAAATCCGCATCAAGGCCAACAAGGAGGTCTTTTCGAAGTATCCGGGCATCAACGTCCTGGAAATGCAATATACCGACTGGAACCCAGCGACCGGCAAGGCGACCATGGCCGCGTTGATCCAGAAGTACGGCGACAAGATCGATGGCGTGCTCGCGGACAGCGCGCTGCAGGGATACGGCGCCATCGAAGCCTATCTGGACGCGGGTTACGGCAAGGGTGAAATCCCTCCGATGACCGGTGGCGATGTGGCGCGCATGTACCAGCTCGCGCACGAATACGATGTGCCGATGATGGGAATCGACTATCCGACATCAATGGGCATTACCGGTGTCGAAACCGCGCTCGATGTGCTCAACGGCGTGCCGGTGCCATCCCGTGTCGAGGTCAACATGCAGATTGTCACGTCGCCCGATGCGGAAACAGCCTCCGTCAAGGCCGACCGCTACCTGCTCGATCATGTGAGCATGGATGATCCGGGTGACCTCTCGCCGAGCAACGGTTTGCCCGAGGGATACAATCCCGCGACGTTCGATCCCGAGTATCCGAAGTAAGCAAAATTCGGTCGAATCCTTCCGGCGTTTCGCCGGAAGGACAACCGGGACAATTTTGCGGGAAAGTCGAAAATGGTCGAGCCTGTACTCGAGTTGACTCAGATCGAAAAGATCTATCCGGGCGTCAAGCCGCTGGATCGGGTTAGCTTTGACGTCGTGCCGGGAGAAGTTCATGCGCTGTTGGGCGAGAACGGAGCCGGCAAGTCGACGCTCACCAATGTGATCGGTGGTGCGATCCGGCCAAACGGCGGGACTATCAAATATCTGGGCCGGGAAGTGGAATGGCGTAATCCCAGGGAAGCGCGCGACGCTGGAATTCATGTCATTCATCAGGAACTCGCGCTCTTTCCCGAACTGACCGTCGCCGAAAACATTCTCGTCGATCATCAGCCGCGTGGGCGGCTGGGACTGTTGTCAGCGCGGGAGCGGACGAGGCAAGCAAAGACCATCCTCAAGTCTCTTGGCGTCAGCATCGATCCGTCTGCCCGCATCGACGAACTTGCCCTGGCGGACCAGCAGATGGTCGAGATCGCCAAGGCGCTTGTCGGCGAGGTCAGGCTTCTCATTCTCGACGAGCCGACTGCGGTCATTTCCGGCAAGGAGGTCGATCTGCTTTTCGACCGGATGCGCCATCTCCGCTCGCAGGGAATCGGAATCGTCTATATCTCGCACCGCCTCGAGGAAATCTTCGATATCGCGGATCGTGTGACCGTGTTGAAGGACGGCAA
The DNA here is from genome assembly GCF_965227485.1 of Oricola indica. Taxonomy (NCBI): domain Bacteria; kingdom Pseudomonadati; phylum Pseudomonadota; class Alphaproteobacteria; order Hyphomicrobiales; family Ahrensiaceae; genus Oricola; species Oricola indica. Next base: position 3,611,993 of record NZ_OZ245747.1, on the reverse strand, counting down.
GCTTGTCGGTTCGGCTCCCGTGGAGGAACTCACGAGAAGCCGCATGATCAACATGATGGTCGGCCGCGAGATCACGCAGATTTTTCCGGCGAAGGCGAGCGCCAACACCGAAGCTGCGGAAGGGCCGGTCTTGCGTGTGCGCAATCTGGCGTCGGGAAAGCGGGTTCGCGATGTCAGCCTCGACGTACGCGCCGGCGAGATCGTCGGTCTCGCGGGTATGGTCGGGTCCGGGCGTACCGAGGTCGCCGACGCCATTTTCGGAATCGCACCAATCGATCACGGCAGTATAGAGCTCGACGGCTCGCGCATCGCCGGTCACCGGCCGTCCGTGTCCATTGGGCGCGGCATCGGCTACCTGACCGAGGACAGGAAAGGTTCGGGGCTTTTCCTGGACATGTCCGTGGCGGCGAACATCTTCGCGCCCGCACTGAGCGACGTCAGTAAAGGTATGCTCGTGGACAACGGGCGCGAAAGGGAAATGGCGGAAGGCCAGGTCAAGGCTTTCTCGGTCGCGACCCCGACCGTGTCCACGCGCGTCGGAGCCCTGTCGGGTGGCAATCAGCAAAAGATCCTGTTTTCCCGCTGGACACGCATCGCGGACCGCCTGCTGATCCTCGACGAGCCGACCCGGGGCGTCGATGTCGGCGCCAAGGTTGAGATCTACCGGATCATCAGGGAGCTGGCGGAGCGCGGACTTGCGATCTTGATGATCAGTTCGGAGTTGCCGGAGGTCGTGGGCATGTCGGACCGGGTCGTCGTCATGGCGCATGGCGAAGTGACCGGGGAGGTCGCAGGCAACGAGATCACGGAAGACAGCATCATGCATTTCGCCGTCGCCGCGCCCAATAGGGCGAGCGACGCGGGACGGGAGGCGGCAGCATGAGCGCTATAGTCGCGACAATGCGGAGGAATCGTCTGCTTCCCAACTATCTGGTCGTCCTGCTCTTGCTGGCGATCATAATCGTGGCGGGCACGCTGATCTCCGATCGCTTTCTCACTGTCCGCAATTTCTCCTTCCTGTTTCAGCAGATGGTCGTTCTCGGTCTTGTCAGCCTTGGCCAGACATTCACCATTCTGATCGGCGGCATTGATCTTTCGATCGGCGCATTGGCCGGAGCCATTACCGTCTTTGTCGCATCCTTCCTGGATTGGCGGCCGGACCTGATATGGGTTGCGGTTCCGGCAGCAATGATGCTCGGCGCGGGGATCGGGGCCATCAACGGTACGTTGTCCGTTTTCCTCCGGGTGCATCCTCTCATCGTCACGCTGGGAATGTCGTCCGTCATTTTCGGACTGACGCTGATGTACCGCAAGCAGCCAGGCGGCTCTGTACCGATCGTGTTCGAGGATATCGCCTACAACAACTTCATGGGCATCCCGATAACCGCCTATGCGCTGGTTGCCGCGTTCGCGATCGCGGGGGTCTGGCTGCAACGCACGGGGACGGGACGGATGCTCTATTTCGTCGGCGGCGATGAGGAAGCGGCACGCCTCAATGGCGTTCCGGTCAGGCGCGTGAAGATACTCGCATATGCGCTCGCCGGACTCTGCACGTCGCTTGCCGCGTTGTTCCTGGTGGCCAAGACCGGGGTAGGCGATCCGCGCATCGGTCTGCCGTTGACGCTGCAGTCCATCACACCCGTAATCGTGGGCGGTACCATTCTCGCCGGCGGTCGTGGCGGCGTGTTCGGAACGTTTCTGGGCGTCCTTCTGGTTTCGATCCTTAACAACCTTCTGAACTTCGCCGGTGTTTCATCCTACTGGCAGTGGGTTGTTCAAGGCCTGATCATCATTATCGCAGTCGGCATTTACCGGTCCGACAGGAGGGGCGGATGACCGAGGTAGATAACGCCGCGATCAGGCGCGAAGGCATGTCGATGGCCGGCATGTTCGAGAAATACGGGCTGATTGTCTTCCTGGCTCTGCTCCTGATAATTGCCGCGGTCACTTCGCCGGCATTTCTCGGGCCTCAGAATCTCGTAAACGTGTTGACCATCGCAGCTCCCTTGGGGATGGTCGTCATTGGCCAGACTTTTGCAATTCTGGTCCGCGGCCTGGATCTTTCGGTCGCCTCTCTCATGGCTACGGTTGCGGTCCTCGCCACGGCATTCAAGGCCACCGACGACAGCGTCATTCCTTTGATTTTCGTGGCCGCCATCATCCTCTCGGCCATGGTCGGCTTGCTGAATGGATGGCTGATTGCGAAGCGCGGTGTGAGCCCGTTCCTGGCGACACTTGCGACGATGATCATCTTGCAAGGCGCCCGGTTCGCCTATACCGGCGGCGCGCCCATCTCCACTTTGCCGCCGGGGATGGCATGGCTGGCGTCAGGCCGCGTATTCGGAATCCCGGTCAATCTGCTCGCCTTGGGTATCCTTGCCGTATTCGCCGGCGTGTTGTTGCACCGTTCGAGGATCGGGCGTCAGATCTACATGGTCGGCACCAATCCCCGTGCGGCGTTCCTGAACGGAACCTCTCCCGAGCGGATCACGATCCTTTGTTACGTTCTCAGTTCGGTTTGTGCCGGGATCGGTGGGCTGTTCCTGCTCGGCTATGTCGGAACAGTCTCGAACTGGGTGGGGCAGGGCTATGAACTCGATTCCATCGTGGCCGCGGTCATGGGCGGCGTCGCGCTTTCCGGCGGTCGTGGGACGATCGTCGGCGCGCTTCTCGGCGTCGTCGTACTTGTCGTTATCAGCAACCTCGTATTGCTGCTCGGTTTTCCGATCGAGATGCAGGAGGTCATCAAGGGCGTCATCATCATCGGGGCGGCCGCCTTCTATCGTCAGCGGCTGATGTAACCGCCGCCGAAACAAACCTGAACTGGAGGAGACTTTCGATGTCTGTCGAAAAACTGGAGCCGAGACGAAGCCGCCCGCGGCGCGACGAGGAGGTTGACGTCGTCATCGTCGGTGCGGGGCCGTCGGGATCCGTGGCTGCGCTCGAACTGGCGCGGGCCGGTATCTCGGTCGTCGTGCTGGAGCAGGGCGATTGGCCCGACTACGATGATTATACCGGTGCGCGCCCGGAGCACGAACTGGTGGCGACCAAGCTCTGGCACCCCAATCCGAATGTGCGCGACAATCCGCGCGACTATCCTGTCGATACCTCGACGACCGATATCAATCCGCTCATGTATGCCGGCGTGGGGGGAAGCGCGAACCTCTATGGCGCGCAGTGGATGCATTTCCTCCCGTCCGATTTCAAGGTTCGAAGCATGGATGGTGTGGCCGACGACTGGCCGTTCACCTATGAGGATCTACTGCCCTTCCAGCTCGAAATCGAACGGCAGGTCGGTGTGTCCGGTCTGTCCGGAGACCCCGCCTACCCACCACGCGGCCCGTATCCGTTTCCCGCCCTGCCGATGGGCAGCGTGGGGCATCGCGGAATCATGGGTCAGGAAGCGATGGGTTGGCACTGGTGGCCCGGGTCCAACGCCATCCCGTCGGAATCGTTCGGTCAGCTCAATCCGTGTGTGCGCAGGGGCACGTGCCTGACCGGCTGTCCCGAAGGGGCGAAATCGACCACCGACCGGTCGCATTGGCCGTTGGCGCTGAAGGCTGGCGCCACTCTTGTAACGAATGCGCGCGTCAGCGAGATCGAGACCGGTGCCGACGGTCTTGCCACCGGCGTCGTCTATATCGACGGCAACGGGCGAACTCGCCGCCAGAAGGCCAAGGTTGTCATTCTCTGCGCGAACGGTGTCGGAACACCCCGGCTGCTGCTGATGTCGGGTGGCGAGGACGGTCTCGCCAACTCCTCCGGCCTTGTCGGCAAGCGGCTGATGATGCACCCGTTCGCAAGCGTGCTTGCCTCGTTCGAGGACCCGCTCGATAGCTGGCGGGGGCCATTTGGCCAGCAGATCTATTCGCTAGAATTCTACGAAACCGACGAGAGCCGGGGATTCCTCCGGGGGTCGAAGTGGAACTGCATGCCCTCCGGCGGTCCCGTCGGGGTGTCCGGCGCGATCGGGTCGAAGGTTTATGTGTCCGAAGATGGCGATTTCCGCGATTTCTGGGGCAAGAACCTGCATGAAAACGTTGCCCGGCGTTTCGGACATTCGCTGATCTGGGGCATCGTGGGCGAAGACCTGCCGGAGGAAGATAACCAGGTGGTGCTGTCGAAGGATCTCGTCGACAGCGATGGCCTGCCGGCACCCCAGATCAAGTATCAGGTCAACGAAAACTCCAACCGGTTGCTGAACTTCAACATCGAGCGGTGCCTCGAGAGCGTGAATGCGGCCGGCGCGATCGAGACACTGGTCAGTACGCCGGTCCGGGAAAGCGGTTGGCATCTGATCGGAACCACCGTGATGGGCGACGACCCGCGCAAGTCGGTGGTGGACCAGTGGGGGGCAACCCATGACGTCCCGAATCTCTACGTGATGGATGCATCGACCTTCCCGACATCGGGCGCGACCAACCCGACTGCGACCATCATGGCCGTCGCATTGCGAAACACCCGCCGCATGATTGCCGAGCGGCGCAACCAGAAGGTGGCATGACATGAGTGAGCAACATGGCGATACCTTTCTCGCGCTGGCGGATTTCCTGATCCCGCGACATGGCGACATGCCGGCCTATTCGGAGGTCTGCACCTATGACACTGCGCTGGCCGCACTGGATTTTCGCATCGATCTCAAGGAAGGCTTCGAGCGCGCCGTCGCCGTCGATTTGAAGGATGGCGCCGAAGGCGCGCTTGAGAAGATGGCCGAAGGCGATGCGGAGGCGTTCAACGCGCTCAGTACCGTGGCGGTCTGCACCTACTACATGGACCAGAAGGTTCGCGAACTGATCGGCTATACCGGCCAGGAAAGCGTCACCTACGATTCCAAAGCGACGCAACCCTACCTCGTGGACGGATCGCTGGCGAAAGTGATCGCCCGCGGCCAGACCTATCGCCCCACCCCGGGGCTTTGAATTTCATCTCCGACACATTGAAAGGAAGACAAACGACATGAGCAAGGAAACCTTCGAGAAGGGCCTCGAAATCCGCAAATCCGTGCTCGGCGCGGAATTCGTCGAGAAGTCGATTGCCAGCGCGGATGATTTCAATCTTCCGCTCCAGGAACTTGTCACAGAGTATTGCTGGGGCGCCGTATGGGGCCGGGACACGCTCGACAAGAAGACGCGCTCGATGCTGAACATCGCGATGCTCAGCGCGCTCAATCGCAAGCATGAGCTTACGATGCATGTCAAAGGCGCGATCCGTAACGGCGTCACCAAGGAAGAAATTCGCGAAGTGCTGCTTCAGGTCGTGATCTATGCCGGCGTGCCGGCGGGCGTCGACAGCTTCCGCACCGCCAAAGAGGCGCTGGCCGAGTTGGAAGCCTGACCATGCGTGAGCAACTGCCTGTCGAACGTTACGACATGCTTGTCGGGGGCCGGTGGACCGGCTCCCGCACAGAGCGCACCTTCGACAGCCACGACCCCTATACCGGGGAGACGTGGGCGCGTGTCCCGCGTTCTTCGGCCGACGATGTCGCCGACGCGGCGGAAGCCGCCGAGGCGGCTTTTCAGGGTGAGTGGCGCTCGATGACGGCGTCGAAGCGGGGGCTGTTGCTGTGCCGCTTCGCCGATCTGCTGGCCGAGGAAGCCGAAAACTTGGCCAGGCTTGAGACCCGCGACAACGGCAAGCTAATCAGCGAAATGCGGATGCAGCTCAATTACATGCCCCAATGGTTCCGATACTTCGGCGGCTTGGCCGACAAGATCGAAGGCAGGGTCATCCCGATCGATAAGCCAGGCGTGTTCAACTACACGCTGGAAGAGCCGCTTGGCGTGATCGCCGCAATCACGCCGTGGAATTCGCCGCTGATGCTGGCGACATGGAAGCTGGCGCCGGCGCTGGCCGCCGGCAATACGGTGGTCTGGAAACCGTCTGAATATTCCTCTGTTTCGGCGCTGGCCTTTGGCCGGTTGTTCGAGAAGGCAGGATTTCCCGACGGCGTCGTCAACATCGTCACTGGTTTCGGCCATGAGATAGGCGAGGCGTTGGTCAAGCATCCCAAGGTGGCCAAAGTGGCGTTCACTGGCGGTGACGCGTCCGGCCGCAAGGTCTATGGCGGTGCGGCCGAGGGGCTGAAGAAGGTGACGCTGGAACTCGGCGGCAAGTCGGCCAACATCGTGTTCGCCGACGCGAAGATGGATAGCGCTGTGCCGGGCATCGTGTCGGGCATTTTCGCGGCGTCCGGACAGACCTGCATCGCGGGCTCGCGCGCCCTGGTTCAACGCTCCGTCTATGACGAGGTGGTCGAACGGCTCGTCGGCTTTGCCCGGACGGCGCGGATCGGCGATCCGCTGCTGGAGGACACCCAGGTCGGGCCGATCACGACCGAACCGCAGCGCAAGAAGGTGCTCGACTATATCGACATCGCCAAGTCGGAAGGCGCGACCTGCCTGCTCGGCGGCGGCGTTCCGGAGGGTAATGGCTGGTTCGTCCAGCCGACGATCTTCGGCGATGTCAGCCCGCAAATGCGGATCGCCCAGGAAGAGGTCTTCGGGCCGGTACTGTCCATTATCCCGTTCGAGGATGAGGACGATGCGGTGCGCATTGCCAACGACACCATTTTCGGCCTCGCGGCCGGTGTGTGGACGCAGGATGTCGGGCGCGCGTTGCGCCTGCCGAAGCGGCTCGTCGCGGGCACCGTATGGGTGAACATGTACCGCGCCACCAGCCCCCTGTCGCCGTTCGGCGGGATGAAGCAATCGGGCTTCGGCAGGGAAAACGGCCAAACGGCCATTCGCGAATATCTGCAGGAGAAATCGGTCTGGATCGACATGGAAAACTCGATTCCTGCGCCATTCGTTCAACGCTAGGGCCGTAAGCCCAAGGGAGATAACGATGACAATTCAAGACGTTGCAGCGCCCGGCCAGTCGGGCGACGGGGAGGCTTTTGTCCGCCGCGACCAGATGCTGTTCATCGGCGGGAAACACGTTCCGCCGGTGTCCGGGCAGATGCTGGATGTGGAGGACCCGTCCAGCGGCGAAGTCCTGGGCCGCGTCGCGGAAGGCGACAAGGCCGATGTCGATGCCGCGGTTATGGCGGCGCGGCGCGCCTTCGAAGGTCCGTGGAGCGAGATGTCGCCGTCGGAGCGCAGCCGGATCATCTGGCGCCTGGCCGACCTGATCCTGGATCATGCCGGCGAACTGGCGACGATCAACACGCTGGAAAACGGCAAGCCGATCGGCGACAGCCTGAACGGCGAAGTGCCGTTCACCGCCGATGTGTTTCGATACTACGCCGGCTGGGCGACCAAGCTCAACGGCGAGACCATGACGGTTTCTGCGCCCGGCAACTGGCACACCTATACCCGCCGCGAGCCGATTGGCGTCACCGCGCAGATCATTCCCTGGAACTTCCCGCTGGCGATGCTGGCCTGGAAGGTGGCGCCCGCGCTGGCGACAGGGTGCACCATCGTGCTGAAGCCGGCGGAGCAGACGCCCATCGGCGCTCTGCGGCTGGCCGAGCTTGCAATGGAAGCCGGCCTGCCGGAAGGCGTTCTCAACGTTGTGACCGGATATGGCGCGATGGCCGGAGCGGCGCTGTCGGCGCATCCGGGGGTCGATAAGATTGCCTTCACCGGCTCGACGGCGACCGGCCGGGCCATCGCCACGGCGGCTATCGGCAACCTGAAAAAGGTGAGCCTGGAACTCGGCGGCAAGGCACCGACCATCATTCTCCCCGATGCCGATCTGGACATGGCGATTGCCGGCGCGGCGAGCGGTTCCTTCTTCAATGCCGGCCAGAGTTGCGGGGCCGGCACCCGGCTTTACGTGCACCGCGATGTCTATGACCGCGTGGTCGAAGGTGTCGCCGAGCAGGGTGCGGCCATGCAGATGGGCGCGGGCATCGATCCCGCCACGCAACTCGGCCCGGTCGTTTCGCAAAAGCAGCAGTCGCGCATCTTCCGCATTCTCGAAGAGGGCAGGGACGAGGGCGCGGAGGTCGTCTGCGGCGGCTTCGCTCCCAACCGGGAAGGCTATTTCGTCTCGCCGACCATTGTCGGCAATGTGCGTTCCAGCATGGCCGTCATGCGCGAAGAGGTCTTCGGCCCGGTCGTCTGCGCCATTCCCTTCGACGATGATGGTCTCGACGAGGTGGCGCGTGCGGCCAACGATACCGAATACGGCCTCGCCTCGGCGATCTGGACCAACGATCTGAGCAAGGCTCACCGCCTGGCGGCAAAGATCAAGGCCGGGACCGTGTGGGTCAACACGCACAACTTCAACGACGTCACGATGCCGTTTGGCGGCTTCAAGCAGTCGGGATGGGGCCGCGACCTCGGCGCCCAGGCCCTCGATCTCTACACGGAGACGAAGACAGTCGCGATGCGCCTGCCGTAACCGGCAGGTGCGAAAGGGAGGACGGCATGAACTGCTACGAGATCATCGATCCGAGATTCAATTCGCTCATCGACCCGGTGGCGTTTCTCGAAAAGCTCCACGGCGAAAACCGATGGGCGGAAGGGCCGGTCTGGTTCGCGGATTTGCGTTGCCTGATCTGGAGCGACATTCCCAATGACCGAATGCTGAAATGGGAGGAGGAGACCGGCGCGGTTTCCGTTTTCCGCGCCGGAGTGTCCAATCCGAACGGGTCGACGCGCGACCGGGAAGGGCGCCTGGTGACCTGCGAGCAGGGCGGACGGCGTGTTGTCCGCACGGAGCATGATGGCCATGTCACCGTGCTGGCCGACAGTGCCCACGGGGCGAGGCTGAACTCCCCCAATGATGTCGTCGTCAAATCGGACGGATCCATATGGTTCACCGATCCGAACTACGGCATCATCTCCGACTATGTCGGGCGAAAGGCGGCGCAGGAACAAGAGACCTGCAACGTTTACCGGATCGACCCCGACAGCGGCGACGTGACGGTCGTCGCCGACGATTTCGATATGCCGAACGGTCTGGCGTTTTCGCCCGACGAAAGCTTGCTCTACATCGCCGATTCCGGCTGGCTGACGGATCGGAGCGCACCGCATCACATCAGGGCATTCGAGGTTGACGGCGACAAACTCGGCACGTCACGGGTCCTGGCGGAAATCGCACCCGGAATTCCGGACGGGTTCCGGGTCGATACAGCCGGTAATCTCTGGGTCAGCGCCTGGGACGGCGTTCACTGTCTGACACCCTCGGGCGAACTGATCGGAAAAATCCTGGTTCCCGAAGTTGTCGCAAACGTCACTTTTGGCGGCGCGCGCAACAACAGGTTGTTCATAACGGCGACGACCGGGGTCTATTCGGTGTTTTTGAACACGACCGGCCTGCGATATCCGTCCTGATTGGCGCTGCCCATCCTGCCTGGCCTTCCAATGGCCAGAGAGCCGCCATTGAATCAGAACCTTCCACGCTTAGGCCGTTTATGCGGGATTCTGAGCCCTTCACGCCGCCAAATGCGCTTCACCGTGCTTGAGACGGACAGACCAGCCGTCCTGCTCAAGCAGCCAGTGGATGCGCCTTCAGCCATAGTGCCCGAACCAGTTCGCCCTCTCAGTCCGCGCGGTCTTCGATGCGGGTCATTTCGCGACGGAACGGAACGACGTCGGCATCGGTTTGCTCAACCGCATTCCGGCATCCTGAGGACCCAACACGGCGCATCCTGCACGGAAGCAGCTTCCTGCACGTTTCCAGCCTTTGGGCGGAACGTGATGGGCGGCCAGCCGTCAGATGACCATCGCTTGCCCGCCATTCAGGTCGAGAGACGCGCCGTTGACAAAACCGGCTTCCTCGGATGCGAGATAGGCGATCGCCGCGGCGACATCCTCCACGCGACCGTGCCGGCGGACCGGAATGCTCTCCAGAACGCGCGCGCGCTCCTCGGCGCTTTGCCTTTCGGCGAGCAACCGCTCGACCCGCTCTGTAATGATCGCACCGGGACACAGCGTGTTGCACGTTATGCCGTGCGGCCCGAATTCCTGCGCGATCTGCAGTGTGAAGGCCTGCATCGCGCCTTTCGAGGCGCTGTAGTTCGCCCCCGCGAACAGGCTGCCGAAGCGGCCTGCCTTCGACCCCATATTGATGATGCGCCCGTATCCCGACTCGATCATGTGCGGAAGAACAGCCCGCGTCGTGCGCACGCACGCGGACACGTTCACGTCCATGACCCGTGCCCAGTCCTCGTCGCTCTGTTCGAGGAAATGGAAGGGCGTGTGCAGCGAGCCGCCGATATTGTTCACCAGCACGTCGATCCTGCCGTTGCGGTCGGCCATCCGCGCGACGGCATCAACGACAGCATCGCCATCCGTCATGTCCACCACTTCGGCGGTTACCGGAAGTCCGGCGGCGGCGACTTCGCCCGAAAGGTCGTCGAGCTTCGCCGTGTCGCGGTCCCAGACCGTGACCTTCGCGCCCTCGAGCGCGAGCCGGAGGGCCACGCCGCGGCCAACGCCGCTTGCAGCGGCGGTGACCAGGGCGGTTCGGTTCTTAAAGCGGTTCATTGTCGACCGCCGGATGGTGGCTGGCATCGGGATCGACCTTCACGTCGACGACGACGGGTCCGCCCATCTTGTGCGCCTCGTCGAGTGCATCCCGGATTTCGTCGGGATGGTAGACGGCCAGTCCCTTGCCGCCCATGCCCTCGGCAACCTTGACGAAGTCCACTTCGTTGAAATCGACCGCGAGACGCTTGTCACCCAGATTGTCGCGAACCATGCCGAGGCCGGAATTGTTCGAGACCAGAAACACCACGTCCAGGTTCTGCTGGACGCAGGTGGGGATCACCTGAACCGTCATCATGAAACCACCGTCGCCGGCAAGGCAGGTAACGCGCTTTTCGGGCAGTGCGAGCTTCGCCGCCGCCGCGGCCGGTCCGCCCCAGCCCATCGCACCGGTGCCGCCGGGCACAAGGAGCTGGCCGGGATAGGGCATTCTGAGCCCGAACGTCGCCCAGATCCGGTTCGACCCGGCGTCGAGCGCCAGAAGGTCGTCCGGCCCGAGAAAGCATTGCAGGCCGCGCACGACATCGGAGTGATGTACCGTGCCCTGCGCTGACGGCAGGTCGGGCAGGTCGAAATAGCCATTGCGCTTCTTCCCGTCGGTCAGTGCCCCAACACGTGTTTCGCGCCTTGCTCCCGACAGGCCCTGTTCCGCCAGCATCGCGACGACATCGCTCGCGTCGCCTGTGATGGCGAAATCGACAGGATAGACCCAACCCGCATTGCGTGGGTCGATATCCACCTGCGCCAGCGTCTGGTCGCCGGGTCGGATCAATCCTTCCTCGCGGAATCGCGTGTAGTCCGGCCCCATCGAGGCGCCCAGCATGACCACGAGGTCGGCTTGAGCGACCGCGCGGTTGGCTGCGCGGTGTCCCCAGGTTCCCATCATGCCGACACAGATGTCGGAGTTTTCGGATATTGCGCCCTTGGCGTTGTAGCTCGTGGCGATGCCGACGCCGGCCGCTTCGGCCAGTTCCTGCAATGCCGCGCCACAACCTGACGAAAGCACGCCGTTGCCCGCGATGATCAGCGGACGCTCGGCCTTGTCGATCATCTCGGCCAGTCGCGAAACGGCGCCGGCATCGGGCCGCGACGGCGTATATGCGTAATATCCCTGTGACGGATAGAGCTTCGGTTTCGAGGTCTCCGGCATTTCGGCACGGATGATCGGTGTTTTCATGACCACTGCGGCCGGTCCCTGTCGCGGCAGGACCGCGTGTTTGACCGCCATCTGTGTGCCGTAGACGGCTTCCTCGGGCGTCGTCGCATAGGTGCAGTATTTCGTGATCGGCTTTAGCGAAGCCATCGCGTCTGCCCCGCCGTAATCTCCGGTCATCGTCTGGTAGACGCCCATCTGACCGTAGCCGTCATAGTCCGAGGTCTCGGTCAGGACGACCATGGGTGACCCCGAGAAGTGCGCCTCAAGAATTCCCATGCCGCCGATCGTCGTAACCCAGGGACCTTGTCCCATCAGAACCGCCGGCCGGCCGGTCAGGCGGCCGGTGACCTGCGCCATGACGGAAGCGATCCACTCGTTGCGGGTCAGAACCACATCGAAATCGGCCTTGGCGTCGTGGAATGCGGGCAGGGACCATGTGATGCCCAGGCCCGGCAGCGTAAAGGCGCGGTTGACGCCGGACTCCACCAGAGTCCGGACCACAGCTTCATTTGTCTTTGTCATTGCTGTTCTTTTTCCTTGCGATGGGCCTCAGCCCTTGCCGACGCTGAAGTCGTTGCCGGCGCGATCCTGTCCGCGCACCAGCCAGATCGGGCGCTTCGTGTAGTTCATGTTGGGCGAGTTCTCGCGGGCGTAGACGGTCGCCGGATGATCGTCCGACCGGTCGTAGAGCGAGGTCGCCGGCATATAGCGAATCGCATAGTCGGCACGCCGTTTGGTCGAGCGGTTATGTGCCGAACCGTGTACGGTGTAGACATCGTGCAGCGAAATCTGGCCGGGGGCGAGAATGCAGTCGGCAGCCTTGGAATCGTCCACTTCCGCCATGCGCTGGCCCAGCGCCATGTCGTCGCGGATGTCGATCTCGTGCAACTCCAGCGAGCGCGATTTGTGCGAGCCCGGAATGTACTGCATGCAGCCGTTTTCCAGGTCGGATCCGTCTATTGCGACGCGCACGGTCACCGTTTCTAGCGGCTCGATTGGCCAGTAGCGTCCGTCCTGATGCCACGGCACGGCCTTGCCGTCTCCGGCCGGTTTGGCGAACAGCATCGAACCCCAGAGGATAATGTCCGGTCCGATAACCTGCTCGACCATGTCGAGGATATCGGGGTGCTGGCAGAATTCGAGGAAGTCGACATTCCCCATCAACTGAGCGGATTGTCCCCAGGGGTTGTGCGGCCCTGAAAGTTGTTCCGGACGGACATTCGGATGATCGTGGATCAGTTTGTCCACGGCACCCCGCAGATTCTCCAGCACATCGGTGGGAAGGCGGTAGTCCGCCATCACGAGTCCGTCCTCGTGATAAGTGTCAAGTTCCTGTTGGTTCAGCATCAGATTTTCCTCCCAAGTCGGGCGCGGAAAACGCGTCCTGATGTCTAGCGTTACGACTTTTGGAATTCAATTTCAAATTTTTTTGAAATTATGTTTTGAAAAAATCCGATTCCGCCTTAACGTCAGGCCGAAGCAAGAAGGAGCGGAGCCAACCGCCCCGGCAGCGGCCAAGAAAACAGGCCGGCAGACGAACAAAGGGAGGAAATGAAATGAAGACTGTTTTAACTACGCTCGCGGCGCTTGTTGCCGCCGTCGGTACGGGCCTGTCCGCGCATGCGGCGGATTTCCCGGCGAAACCCGTGACCATCATCGTGCCTTTCGCCGCCGGCGGCGGTACCGACATCACCACACGCACCCTTGCCGAGCCGATGGCCGCGGCGCTGGGCGGCGAGATCGTCGTGAAGAACACGGCCGGCGCGGGCGGCACCATCGGAGCCGCGGAAACGGCCCGCGCGAGGCCTGACGGCTACACGGTCGGCATGATGCCTGTCGGCCCGATGACCACCCAGCCGCATTTGCGCGAACTGCCCTATAATCCCGACAGTTTCGACTATATCTGCCTCGCCTATACAGCGCCGTCGTCGCTGGTCGTGCGCAAGGATTCGCCCTTCGAGGACCTTCAGGACATGATCGCTTACGCGAAGGAGCATCCGGGCGAACTGAACTATGGCGTCCAGGCGGTCGGTTCCATTCCGCATGTTGCGGGTCTCGGACTAGCCGACGCGACGGGCGCAGAATTCACCTTCATTCCCTACAAGGGAAGCGCGCCGACCTTTAAGGCGATGCTGGATGGATCGGTGGACATGTTCGTCGCCCATATTTCGTTCCTGACGCAAAATGGCGATCAGGTGCGCTCGCTGGCGATGTTTAGTTCCGAGCGTGTCGATGGCGCCGAGGATCTTCCGACATCCGGTGATCAGGGCGTTCCGATGGACTTCCCGATCTGGGGTGGAATCGTCGCGCCGAAGGGCATTCCGGACGAGGCCCGTGCAGCGCTCGAATCGGCCTGCGAAGAGGGTATTCATTCGGACGCGTTCACCGAACGCATGAAAACGCTTCGCCAACCGGTTGCCTTCATGGGCAGCGAGGAATTCGAGGCGTTCGTTCGTTCGGAATTCGACAAGAACGAAAAACTCCTCGTTGGTGCCGGTCTCGGCAAGTAAGACGTTTCGGGCCAACCGGCGGGTGCGTCTCTGAGGCTGCATCCGCCGGTTCAGTCGGGGACCTTTCCTGGAACGAGGCGAGACGTGCAGAAAAGCGGCTTATCGGTGGCGATGTTCACGGCGGCGGGGATTCTCTTCGCCGGGATTTTTCTTGTCTGGCATACTTTCGATCCGGCGTATGAGACATCGTTCATGACTGCCGGGCGAGGGCCGGTCTTCTATCCACGGATCATCCTGTGGGCGGTATTGCTGTTGTCGATCATCGTGCTCGTTCAGGCGCGCGCCGAAAGCCGCGACGAGGAGGAGCCCGGTCCTTATGGCTGGACGATCGCGGCGCTCGTGGCGACAGGGCTCTACACGCTGGCGATAACGCGTATCGGCTTCGTCATTTCGACATTGGCTTTCACCGTGGTGCTTCCCTGGATCATGGGCTACCGGCGCGTGCCGATCATACTGGGGCTTGCTGTCATCTACACCTTCGCGGTTTGGTACGTATTCGAGGAAGTCTTCCTGATCATCCTGCCGTCGTCACCGTGGTTCGATACCTTCTGAACATGGATAAGAAACGCTTCTGCCGCGACCGGAGATCTGATTGATGGAACTGTTCGCGCAAGGTCTCGGCCACGTCCTGACCCTGGCCACATTTTTTGCAATGCTCGCCGGGACCGTGCTCGGCGTGATGGTCGGCGTGTTGCCCGGCCTGGGGTCGGTCATCGGTATCACGATGGTTTTACCCTTCACCTATTCCATGGATCAGATACCCGCCCTGGCGTTGATGCTCGGCATCTATTGCGGCTCGGTTTATGGCGGTTCGATCACCGCCATAGCCATCAACACGCCGGGAACACCGCAGGCGGCCGCGACGGCTCTGGACGGGTTTCCCATGGCGCAGCGCGGAGAGGCCGATTTGGCGATCGGCTGGGCGACCGCGGCCTCGACGATCGGCGGTCTCTTTTCCGTTGCCGTACTCATCCTCGCCGCGCCGCAACTGGCGGCCTTTTCGCTGAATTTCACCGCTATCGAGTTCTTCGCACTTGGCGTCTTTGCGCTGATCTGTATCGCGAATGTTTCGCGCGGCGCCATGGCGAAAGGACTTCTGACCGGGGCGATCGGATTGTTTCTGGCGACGGTCGGCGCGGACCACGTGACCGGCGACATGCGGTTCACCTTCGGCAGCTTCGAGATGAGCGCCGGTATCTCTTTGATCCCGGCTATTGTCGGTGTGTTTGCGCTTTCCGAGGTCTTCACGCGTGTCGCGGATAACCACAAACCGAAGCCACAGGTCGTTCACAATGTGGGCTTTCGGCTGCCGCCTCTCGCGGAATGGAAGCCACGTCTCGGGACGCTGCTGAAATCCTGCATGATCGGCTCGTTCGTCGGCGCCTTGCCCGGCACAGGCGCGACCACGTCAGCCTTTATCAGCTACTCCGAGGCGAGGCGCAGTTCTCGCTTCCGCGAGAATTTTGGCAAGGGTGAGCCGTCCGGCATCATCGCGGCGGAGAGTGCGAACAACGCCGTGACGGGTTCGGCCATGGTGCCGACGCTTGCACTCGGTATTCCGGGCGATCCGGTCACCGCCGTGATGCTCGGTACCTTCATCGTCCACGGTCTGACGCCGGGCCCGCAGCTTTTCCTGCATCATCTTGACCTCGTCTACGCGATTTTCGCCATCCTGGTCGTGGTCAACATCATGATGTTCTTCTGCGGCGCATTGGGTGCGCAATTGTTCACGCCGGCGTTGCGCATTCCCGAACCGCTGCTGATGACCATGGTCGTGGTGATCGCCATCGTCGGCGCCTACGGCGTGCGCGGCAATCCGCTCGATCTGGTAATCGCGTTTCTGGGTGGAGTAGGGGGCTTTCTGCTCAGGCGCGGAGGTTTTCCGCTCGCGCCGCTGGTGATCGGCATGGTGCTGAGCGAGACGATCGAGAACTCCCTGCGGCAAGGGCTGCTTCTGACCCGCGGCAGCTTTCTCGCCTTTTTTGAACGGCCCATCGCGCTCGGTTTGTTCCTGCTCACAGCCACAATGGTGCTTTGGCCGATCCTGCGATGGCTGAAGGAACGTCACCGCGCATCACGGGAGAACCCTCAATGACCGGCCCTGTTCTTCTTACGGGATCCAACGGATTTCTGGGTGCATGGATCATTGCCCGGCTTGTCGCCGCCGGTCATGATGTTGTCGCCACGGATATCGACCGCGACTTCAGCCGCCTGAAAGCGCTGCTACCCGATCCGCCCATGGACCGCATCGCATGGCGCAGTTGCGACGTGACAGACGGGGGTGCTGTCGAGGCGATCGTGTCTGAAACCGGCCCCTCGGCCATCATACACCTCGCCGCACTGCAGATACCCCAATGCCGGGGCAATCCTGTCCTCGGCGCGAAGGTCAACATTATCGGCCACCTGAACATAATGGAGGCAGCGCGCATTCATGGCGTGCGGCGCGTCATCTATACGAGTTCGATCGCCGCCAAACCGCGCGGCGAGGCTAATGCGCCGGCCAATCTCTACGGCGTCTACAAGAAAACGGACGAGGAGATCGCGCGTCTCTACTGGGAGGATCATGGCGTTCCGAGCCTCGGTCTGCGACCGCATATCGTCTATGGCGTGGGTCGGGATCAGGGCGAAACCTCGGCGATCACGACGGCGATCCGTGCGGCCGCGTTGGGCGAGGCTTACGAGATGCCCTTCCGGACAGAGAGCTGCTTTCAATATGCCGGCGACGTCGCCGAGATGTTCGTTCGGGCCGCTGCGTCCGACTGGGAGGGTGCGCTGTTGTCCGACCTGACGTCTCGGGTTGAGACCACGTCGGATATCCGCTCCGCGATTACAAGCGTTGTTCCGGATGCGCACATCACCTTGGCCGATGAAAGCCGGCTGTCGCCCGTGGCGGGGTTCGATACGGAGCCATTACAGCGGATCATCGGCCCGCTGCCCGATACCTCGCTGGAGAAGGGGGTCGCCGAAACCGTCGAGATCTTCCGGCGAAACGCACTCGCCGGCTGAAATCACGCGTTACATCACCGCGCGTGCGGCATGTTCGATCTGCCGTGCGACGGCAAGGAGGCGCGGACCCAGATCGACCTCGAGGCGCTCGCGCGTGATGATCGAGCGAAGGCCACCGACATTGACGGCATAGACCGGGTAGCCGGCCGCGTTCTTGATGGCGACGCCGGCCGAGTTGGATTCGGTGATCCAGTCGCCTTCCGCGATGGCGAAGCCCCGCGCCGTGGCGTCCTCTATCGCGGGCTGGAGTTTCCGTTCGATTTCCGGCCATTCGTCCCCGAAATCGTGAGCCATACGTTCAAGGAGCGCCGCGCGATCATCCTCCGGCAGTGCCGCCAGATAAGACCGCCCCATTCCCGTCTTTGCCATCGGAATGCGAGAGCCGATGCCCAGCCGGATCGTCATCGAAACCGGTGAGCGGCAGGCCTGGATATAGACCAGTTCGGTCCCGCTCGGCATGCCAAGAAAAACCGACCCGTCGGCATATTCGGCCAGTTCCTGCATGAACGGCCGCGCGATATCCCCGATTTCCATCTGCGCCAGCACGTCATAGCCGAGGGAAAGAACGGCCGGCCCGAGCGAATAGCGCCCGATATCGTCGTCATAGGTGAGGTAGCCGAGTTCCGTCAGCGTGAATGTCAGGCGCGACACCGTCGCCTTCGGCAAGTCGACGCGTTTCGCGATTTCCGCATTGCCGATGGGGCGGTTGTCGGGTCCGAATGCCTTCAGCACCGAGAGGCCGCGTGCCAGTGAGGTGTTGAAGCGATAATCCTTGTCGCCGTCGGCCAGGTCCTGCTCGGTTTTGCGTCTTGCCACGTGTGTTTCCCGGTCTTTTCGCAGCGATACTAATAACAAAACGCTGTAGCTTCATCTGTTTTGTGGATTTGCCACAAATGCGGGGCGGACAACTCCGCCAAGCCGGGCGTGTCTAGCCTTTCGGGAGCAAGGGAGCAATCTGTCGGCGGAACGGGAAGAGCGGAAATACAGGCGAAACGTCAAGCGTCCGGCGGAACTCCCGCCGGACGCCGTTCTGCAGAAGGTCGGAGCCGGATCAGGCTGTCTGATCGGCCATGTCCGCCGGGTCGATGCCGGCCACGACGACGGGCTTCTTCATCGCGTCGCGGCGGAACGGTTCACCCAGCTCCTGGTTGATCATCGCTTCGATCAGCGTGGTCACGCCATTGTTCATCTGGTCCTCGATTGCCGTCGCCAGCGCCGCGGTCAGTTCGTCCATCGTCTGCGCGACGACGCCCTTGAGGCCGCATGCATTGGCAATCCCTGCATAGCTGACGTCCTCGTCGAGCTCGGTGCCGACGAAATTGTCATCGAACCAAAGCGTCGAGTTCCGTTTTTCCGCACCCCACTGGTAATTGCGGAAAACGACCTGCGTGATCGCCGGCCATTCGCCGCGGCCGATTGCGGTCAGCTCATTGACCGC
The DNA here is from genome assembly GCF_965227485.1 of Oricola indica. NCBI lineage: Bacteria > Pseudomonadati > Pseudomonadota > Alphaproteobacteria > Hyphomicrobiales > Ahrensiaceae > Oricola > Oricola indica. The sequence goes on along the minus strand of NZ_OZ245747.1, from coordinate 3,593,447 downwards.
GATGCCGAAGGCCCCGTCGCCCGAGAAGCCGACCACCGGTACGTCCGGACAGCCGATCTTCGCGCCGACGATGGCCGGCAGGCCGTAGCCGCATGGGCCGAACAGGCCCGGAGCGAGGTATTTCCGGCCCGTTTCGAAGCTCGGGTAGGCGTTGCCGATGGCGCAGTTGTTGCCGATGTCGGAGGATATGATGGCATCCTTGGGCAATGCTGTCTGGATAGCGCGCCAGGCCATGCGCGGGCTCATCCATTCCGGCTTGTCGGCGCGGGCGCGTTCGTTCCAGGTCGTGCCGGGATCGTCATCCTCGTGGTTCATGCTGGAGAGCTGCTGCGCCCAGCGGCTCTTGGTCATCGCGATATGCGCCTTGCGCTCGTCGCGGCCCGCGTCGCCCGCATTGTCCGCCAGCCTTGCGAGGATGCCATTCGCGACCTTCGCCGCGTCGCCGACAATCCCGACGCTGACCTTCTTGGTCAGGCCGATGCGGTCTGGATTGATATCCACCTGGATGATCTCGGCGTCCGCTGGCCAGTATTCGAGCCCGTATCCGGGCAGCGTCGAGAACGGATTGAGCCGGGTGCCGAGGCAGAGCACGACGTCGGCCTCCTTGATCAGTTCCATCGCGGCCTTGGAGCCGTTGTAGCCAAGCGGTCCGGCAAAAAGCGGATGCGAGCCGGGGAAAGCGTCATTGTGCTGATAGCCGACACAGACCGGCGCATCGAGGCGTTCGGCGAGCGCCTTCGAAGCATCGATGCCGCCTTTCGACAACACAACGCCTGCGCCGTTCAGGATGACGGGGGTCTTTGCCTTCGACAGCAGCGCCGCCGCCTGCTCGACCGAGTTCTCCCCGCCGGAGCTGCGTTCGAACTCGAGCGGGGCGGGGATGTCGATATCCACGATCTGGGTCCAGAAATCGCGCGGAATGTTCAATTGCGCCGGCGCTGAGAGTGCCTTTGCCTTGGAAATGACCCTAGCCAGCACTTCGGCTACGCGGGTTGGGTCGCGCACCTCTTCCTGGTAGGCCACCATGTCCTCGAACAGCTTCATCTGTTCGACTTCCTGGAATCCGCCCTGGCCTATCGTCTTGTTGGAGGCCTGGGGCGTGACCAGCAGCAGCGGGGTGTGGTTCCAGTAGGCGGTCTTCACCGCTGTCACGAAGTTGGTGATGCCGGGTCCGTTCTGGGCGATCATCATCGACATCTTGCCGGTTGCGCGCGTGTAGCCGTCGGCCATCATGCCGGCGCTGCCTTCATGCGCGCAGTCCCAGAAGGTGATGCCGGCTTTCGGGAAAAGATCGGAAATCGGCATCATGGCCGATCCGATGATCCCGAACGCATGCCGGATCCCGGCCTTCTGGAGTGTTTTTACGAATGCTTCTTCCGTGGTCATTTTCATTGTTTCGTATTCCCCGTCTTTGAGATGTGTAGCTCTGGGCGGCGGCTCCGTCGCCAGGCGGTCTCACCGATCTCGGCATGACGCGCCGTGCAGGAATTGGCCGCTCCCGTTTCGCGTGGCTTACCGGATGGCAGGATCGCGCCATATCAAGCAGCGATCTTTGATCGCGACTATTTTGGCACCGTTCTCCGCATTCGGTGGTATTCCTCCTATTTTGAAATTCAATTCCATTTTTATGAGAAGTCGGACGCGGTTTCAATCGCGGATATTCGATGTCTGCAACTACTTTGCGGGAATTGGGCGCTTTTCCGGCTTCAAGCGCGGCTGGCGAAGCGAATTCTGGTAGAATCCGGAACGCCGTGCACAGAGCGCGATCGTCAGCGCGCGCCGTAATAGGCGCCGACGGCATGCTCCGCTTCCGCGAAAAACAACCAGCGCTCGCAAAGCAGGCCCGCGAAATGCGAGACGAGGGCAAGAACCGGCAGGGCCGGGCTCGGGGCGAAAGTGAGGAAGATGAGCAGAAGCACCGCCGGCAACGCCGCACCGAAAAGAAAAGCGAGCCGCCTGACCGCGCGGGCGCGTCTGCGTGCGACCTGGAAGACCATTTCGCGAAGCAGATAGTTCGAGCCTGTATGCGGCAGTTCGAACCGGCTCACGGTACCGATATTGCCGAGCCCGGTGGCTTGCTCCGGCGATGCGCCGGCACTCGCGCGGGTCGTTTTCATTGCGCGTTGCCACCATGCCGCCTTGATGATCCAGGCGAGGACCAGCGCGAACAGGGCGATGGCAGCGATCGGGGAACTGCGTCCCCCCTCGAGTACCGAAAGCACCAGCGCGCCACCGGCCGCCGCGAAGGCCAGGAAGACAGCCGGCGTCAGGGGCGTCGCCCAGCGCGGTACCGTGCGCAATTGCGTGTAGATCATCGACGTCGCGTACACCGTGATCGCGGAAAGCAGCGTGGCGACTATGCCGAGAGGAAGCAAACGCGCACCGGTGAATATCCAGATCAGTGCGTATACCCCGAAGACGGCCGATGTCGCGGCGGCGAGCACGGCTTCGCGCGACAGCCACGAAGACCGCCATTGCGAAAAGGCGCGCCAGGCCCGGTCCGGACGTCTCAGGTGCATCGCCGATGCGGACAGTCCGACTGTGACGAGAAGTCCCGCCACGAAGGCGTCCAGCCATGCGAACCACGTGCCTGTCGGCCCGAAACCGAGGCCCGTCCAGGCGATCAGGCCAAACCCGGCGCCGGAAAGGGTGGTGAAAAGCAGAAGCGAGACGGCGGGATGCATGCGGTCTACTCCAGCATTGCCAGGGCTTTATCGACCCAGCCGAGCAGGCCGGACGGCTCCGCCGTGGCCAGTTGCGCCAGATTGTCGGGCGCCGCGCCGTTGCCGCAGCCGGTCTTCGGGCGGGGCGGAAGATATTTGTTCACCGGTTTCGTCGCCTGTTCCGGCATCAGGTCGTATCCGTCCCGTTCGGCCACCATTCTGGAGACCGCGCTATCCGGGTCGCCGAGATCGCCGAAATGACGCGCCTTGGCCGGGCATGTCCGAACACAGGCCGGCTCCCGGTCTTCTTCGGGAAGATTCTCGTTGTAGATACGATCGACACACAGGGTGCATTTCTTCATCACCCCTTCGGCCATGTCCATTTCGCGCGCGCCATAGGGGCAGGCCCAGGCGCACAATCCGCAGCCCATGCACATGCTTTCGTCGACGAGCACGATGCCGTCCTCGCCGCGCTTGTAGCTCGCGCCGGTCGGGCAGACGGTGACGCAGGGCGCATCCTCGCAATGCAGGCAACTCCGCGGAAAATGCACCAGCTGCGCGGGCTGCCCCTCGGGTTTCACCTCGTAGGAATGGATGCGGTTGAGCCACGTGCCTTCGGGTTGCCCGCCATAGGGATCCTGGTCCGAAAGCGGCGCGCCATAGGCGCTCGTGTTCCATTCCTTGCAGGCGACCGCACAGGCGTGGCAGCCAACGCAGATATCGAGATCGATGACGAGGCCGAGTTTCTTTGCGCCGGGTTGGGGAAGGCTGGTCATGTCCATGCCTTTCCGTAGGCGAGGGCGTCCGGCCCCGTGCCGACCGGCGATTTCTGTGTACCCGTATCGGGTTGGCTGACATCGGGCGGAGTATCCGCTTTCTCGATGCGCACGCGAAGGTCGAACCACGCGGCCTGCCCGGTGATCGGGTCGGAATTCGACCAGCGCAGACCGTCGCCCTTCGGCGGCAGCAACTCATGGATCAGATGATTGAGCAGGAATCCGCGCTTCGCCTCCGGTGCGTCCGGTTGCAAGGCCCACGCGCCCTTGCGCTTGCCGATCGCGTTCCATGTCCAGAGCGTCTTGCCGTTGACCGCAGCCATGCGCCGTATCGGCACGCAGATACGCCCGTGATGCGAAATCACCCAGGCCCAGTCGCCGTCCGCAAGGCCGGCGGCATCGGCCACGCTTTCGGGCACGTAGAGCGGGTTTTCGCCATGAATCTGGCGCAGCCAGGCGTTCTGCGAACCCCAACTGTGATACATCGCGGCCGGGCGTTGCGTGATCGCGTGCAATGGAAATTCATCGGTATCGAGCGCTGCTTCTTCCAGCGGCGCGTACCACTGCGGCAGCGGCGTGAAGCAGGTCGCGATCCGTTCGCGCGCATGCTCCGGCGGCTGCCTGTCGCCAAAACCCTCCGCCGCCAGCCGGAATTTCTGCAACGGTTCGCTGTAGAGCTGGAAGAGATATGGCGCGGGCTTGTCATACAGGCCCATTTCAACGGCCCAGTCCTGGTAGGCGGCGTTCCAAGGTTTGAAGAACTGCGCTTCCTCCGGAATATGCGTCTCGAAGAAACCGCCGTTTTCCCGATAGCGATCGACCTGTTCCGGGTTGGCTAGGCCGCGCCCGTGGCTGTCGCCGTTTCCGCGCCATCCCGCGAGCGGCCCGACACCGGGACGGCGCTCGTGATTGGCGATATAGTCGGCATAATCCTGATATGTCGCCGTCCCGTCCTCGGTAACGAAGCCCGGGAGGCCCAGCCGCGCACCGAGGTCGATCAGCGCGCTTTGAAATCCGCGCACGTCCCGGTCCGGTTCGATCACCGGCCAGCGGATCGCGTCGCCAAGGCTGTCCGGTTCGGAAATCGGCCGGTCGAGCAGGCTGATGCAGTCGTGGCGTTCCAGATAGGTCGTATCCGGCAGGACGAGGTCCGCAAAGGCGACGGTCTCCGAGGAATAGGCGTCCGAATAGATGATCTTCGGGATCACATACTCGCCATTTTCGTCCGTGCGCGTCAGCATCTCCATGACGCCGCCGGTATTCATGGACGAATTCCACGCCATGTTCGCCATGTAGAGGAGCAGGACATCGACCGGATAGGGATCGGCTTCGACCGCGTTGGAGATCACCATGTGCATCAGGCCGTGGGCGGCCAGCGGCGCTTCCCAGGAATAGGCCTTGTCGATGCGCAGCGCTTGGTTTTCCTTGTCGATCAGCAGGTCTTCCGGACCGAGCACGTAGCCCAGATGCGGCCCGTCCAGCGGCGAGTCCGGTTTGCAGCCCGCATGCGGCTTGGGGTGCGCGTCGACTGGCTTGGGGTAGGGCGGTTTGAACCGGAATCCCCCCGGGCATTCGACGGAGCCGAGCAATATCTGCAACAGATGGATCGCGCGGCAGGTCTGGAAGCCGTTGGAATGGGCCGATATCCCCCGCATGGCATGGAAACTGACCGGCCGCCCGATCAACGTCTCGTGACGGCGCCCGAGCCAGTCGGTCCATGGCTGCTCGACGACGATCTCCTCCTCGAAGGCGGTGCGGGCCAGTTCGGCGGCCAACCGGCGGATCGTCCCAGCGTCGATGCCGCACCGCTCGGCTACTCTATCGGGCGCGTTGGCCGGGTCGAGATAGGTCTCCGCCATGATGCGGAACACCGGCCGCGCCTTGCGGCCGTCGGGCAGTTCGACCTCGGTGTCGAATTCCGGGACCGCATCGACGTCGTCGCTCGGTCGAATAGTCCGGCTCTTGCGGTCGAAGATGAGCGTGCGCCCTTCCTCGTCTCGCGCGAACAGGCCGTTTTCCGCCGTTCCGGGCGCATCGATGACCAGCCATCCTGCATTGGTGTAGCGGGCGAGATAGGCGATATCGACCGATCCGGTGCGCAGCAGCTCGTGGATCAAGGCAATAACGAAAAGCCCATCCGTTCCTGGCGTGATGCCGACCCATTCGTCCGCCACAGCATTATACCCCGTGCGAACCGGGTTGACACCGACGATCTTGACGCCGCGCTCCTTCAGTCGGCTGAGGCCGAGCTTGATCGGATTGGAGTCATGGTCCTCGGCGACGCCGAAGATCATGAACATCTTCGTGCGTTCCCAGTCCGGCGTGCCGAATTCCCAGAACGCGCCGCCCATCGTGTAGATGCCGGCCGCTGCCATGTTCACCGAACAGAAGCCGCCATGGGCCGCGTAATTTGGCGTGCCGAACTGCTGCGCCCACCAGGAGGTGAGCGATTGCGACTGGTCACGGCCGGTGAAGAAGGCCAGTCGCTTCGGATCCCTGCTTCGAACCTCGCCCATCCATTTGGTCGCGATCGACAGCGCTTCGTCCCAGGAAATCTCCTTGAACTCGCCCGATCCGCGCGGGCCGGTCCGCAGCAGAGGCTTCCGCAGCCGTGCGGGGGAGTAATGCTGCATGATCCCCGCCGAGCCCTTGGCGCAAAGCACGCCGCGATTCTTCGGGTGATCGCGATTTCCCTGAATGTAGCTCACCTTCTTGGTGCCATCGGCGTCCTTGCGCAGGAAAACATCGATGCCGCACCGGCAGGCGCACATGTAGCAGGTGGTTTTCGCGATCTCGTCGGCAACTTTCGGCGAGGGATCGACACGGGCTGTAGACGGGGTCGGTTGCTGCCCGGATGGTTCGTCCAGACTCATGGACGATGCTGCCCGTTCTTGTCCGTTCGATCTGCGGGGCGGCCGCGCATGTAATGTAGCTCCGGTCGATACCGGTTTCTCATCGTGAGGGACGACCATGCTCTGCCGAACCAAAGTCCAAGGCGCACGAACAAACCCGATTTCCCCTTCTTTTTCGACACGTTGAGAACCTTTCCTGAATCAGGATGGCGGCTTCTATTTCATTGAACAAGCGAATAATTTTGGTAGGTTCAATCGAAGAAAGTGATTGATTGCGAGAGAACGGATGACACTCGATCAACTCAGGGTCTTTGTGGCGGTCGCGGAACGATCCCATGTGACGCGCGCGGCACGGGCGATCGGGATGACGCAATCGGCGACATCCGCCGCGATTTCATCGCTGGAGCGCCAATCGGGCGTGCGGCTTTTCAATCGGGTTGGTCGCGGAATTGAACTGACGGAAGCAGGTCGGCGTTTCCTGCCGGAAGCGCGGAAAGTCCTGGAACGCGCCAAGATCGCCGGTGCCGTACTCGAACAGGCTTCGGGCATTGCACGGGGAACTGTTTCCGTCGGCGCCAGCCAGACCATCGCCAATCACTGGCTTCCGAGGCGGCTCGCCACCTATCACGAGGCCTATCCCGGCATTCGCCTCGACATCACCATCGGGAACACGCAGGGCATCGAGAATGCGGTGATGGCCGGTCGCGTGGATATCGGCCTTGTCGAGGGGCCGACTGGCCATGGTGTACTGATCCGCCAGGTCATCGACACTGACCGACCGATGCTTGTCGTTTCATCAAGCTCATCCGCGCAGATCGCACCGGGCGGACGAATGGACATGACGAGCCTGCCCTGGGTGATTCGCGAGGAGGGGTCGGGAACGCGTCATGTGCTGGAGGAACTGTGCGAGCGGATGGGCGTGCGTTTCGACGCCTTGCGCATCGTGCTCGTCCTGCCGAGCAACGAGGCGGTGCGCGAGGCCGTGGAGGCCGGCGCGGGCGTGACGATCATATCCGAACAGGTGGCCGCTGCATCGATCGAGGCCGGGCGGCTGCGCGCCGTTCCCGTCGATCTGCCGGAACGCGAATTCGCCCTGATCCGACATTCCGAACGGGCGCTGACGCCTGCGCAGCGCGCATTGATCGATGCGCTGTCCGGACGCTGACGGCGTGTCGCCGAGCACGTGCCGCTACATCGCGTCCCTGAGAAGCTGAAGGTAATCCTCGGCCCCGGCCGGTCGCGGATTTGTCGCCGAGAGGTGGTCGCCCGCGGCTTTCTCGGCAATGCCCGGCAGCAGGGCAGGGTCCACGCCGAGTTCGCTCAGCGTCGCAGGCAGGCCGATCGAGGAAATGAAGTCGCGCATCCAGTCATGCGCCTCGATCTCTGGCGGCATTCCCGTCGCGGTTCGGATGCGCGCGATCTCTCCGGCTGCATGGTCCTTGTTGAAGCGAAGAATATGCGGAAGCAAGACGCCGATCAGTGTGCCGTGATGCAGGTGCAATTCACCAAGCGGTGTCGCCATGGCATGCGCGCCGCCGAGCGATTTTTGCAGGCACATTCCGCCTTCCAGCGCCGCCATCATCATTTCCCAGCGGGCCTCACGGTTCGATCCGTCCTCGACAGCCACCGGCAGCCATTTCGCGGCCCGGGCGATACAATCCAGCGCGATCGCGGCAGCCGGCGGATTGACCATCGTGCTCATCGTCGTCTCGATGCCGTGGCTGAGTGCGTCGATCCCCGTCGCGGCGGTCAGGCGAGGCGGCAGGCTGAGCGTGAGTTCGGGATCGCAGATCACGGTATCGGCGACCATGTTGAGATTCACGACCGCCATCTTGCGCCCGTCCAGCAGGCTCATCACGCAGGCGCGCCCGACCTCCGCTCCGGTGCCTGCCGCCGTGGGAATGGCGATTTGCGGCGAGACCTTGCCGATCGCCCCCGATCCGCCCGTCTTGACGTCGTAATCCGCCAGCTTGCCGCCATGGCTGCTTATCAGCGCGATGGCTTTCGCCAGATCGATCGCCGATCCTCCACCCAGCGCGATGACGCCGTCGCAACCCATGTCGGCCCAGATATCGAGGCATTCCAGCAACGACGCCTCGGTGGGATTTTCACTTGTGCCGTCATAGACCACAGGCGTGAACGGTGCGGCCGCCGCCAGCGCCTTTTCAAGAATTCCGGCGTTTGCGACACCCTTGTCCGTCACCAGCAAGGACCGCTTCAGACCGAGACGACCGATCTCTTCGCCCAGGCAGGAGATTGCGCCGAAATCGAACGGGATTCGCGACAGGTACTGGATCAGTGGCATCAGTTCTCTGCCTCGTAATAGACATGCTTGGTTTCGAGGAAGTCGTTCATCGCCTCGATCCCGTGCAGCCGTCCGACGCCGCTTTCGCGGTAACCGCCGGTCTCCACTTCGGCGAGCAGCCGGTTGTGACTGTTCAGCCAGACGGTGCCGAATTTCAGTTTGCGGCTCATCCGCATCGCGCGTTTCAATTGGTTTGTGTAGACGGATGCCGCGAGCCCGTAGCGGGTTGCATTCGCTTTGTGGAGCGCATCCGCCTCGTCGGAAAACCGTTCGAAAGACACGATTGGGCCGAACAATTCATCCTGCACGAGGTCGCTCGAAATGTCGTCGATCTCGAACATCGTCGGCGTGACATAGCATCCCTGTGCGAGGTCGCCCTTCGGCGCTTCGCCGCGGACCACCATGTTCGCCTCGACGCCCGCGCGTTCGATGATGCCGAGGATGCGCTCCTGGTTCGGTCGGTCGATCAGCGGTCCGAGTTCGACACCATCGGTCATCGGGTCGCCGGTTCTTACCTTCTCATAGGCCGCTACCATGCGGTCCTTCATGGTGTCGTACACACTGTCCTGCACCAGGATCCTGCTGACGCAGGTGCACATCTGCCCGTTCAGCGCCAGTGAACCGCGCTTGATCTCGGCAACGGCTGTGTCGAGATCTGCATCGTCGAAGACGATCGCCGGGGCCTTGCCGCCGAGTTCCAGCGAAACGTGCTTCACGGTGTCTGCGGCATTGGCCATGATGATCTTGCCGGTTCGCGACGAGCCCGTGAACGAGATGACGTCGATCTCGGGATGCGTCGAAAGTACGGTGCCGACCTCGGTTCCGTATTCGTTGACCGAATTGACGACGCCCTTGGGCAGGGCGTCGAGCGCGGCGAAACACTCCATCACGGCGGCATTTGTGAAAGGGGTCTGCGGCGCCGGCTTGATAACAACGGTGCACCCCGCGGCGAGTGCCGGCGCGATGGAGCGCACCAGAAGCGTCACCGGCGCATTCCAGGGCACGATCACCGAGACAACACCGGACGGTTCGCGCGTCATCAGCGACATCTTGCCGGGACCGCTCTCATAGGTGCGTCCGAAGACATTGCGCGCAACGCCGGCATAATAGCGGGCTTCGCCGAAACCCGCTGCGACCTCGTGCTTGGCCTGGGTGAGCACCTTGCCGTTTTCTGTCGCCATCAAGGTGGCGATCCTGTCCTTGTCCGCCTCCAGCCTGTCTGCGAAATCGAGCAGCACCTGTGCTCGCAGCCTTGGATTGCTGGCCCATTCCGACGTTTCGAAGGCGTCACGCGCCGCGGTCACGGCCTGTTCGGCAAGCGAAACCGATCCGTTCGGCACTGATCCGATCACGTCTCCGGTCGCCGGATTGATGCTGTCGCAGAATCCGTTCGGCGCATCCGCCAACCATTCCCCATTGATGTAATGATGAGCTTTATTCGCCGACATGCGTCCCCTCCGAAAGCAACGTACAGGCGTGACAGGTAGCGCGGACACGCCTTGATGCAAAGCGCTGATATGGGCACGTGTGGTTGTGTCCGCACAGGGGCTTGTCCGCGAAGCTGTTCCTTGAGTAGACCAAGGGCCTTTCCAATCGGACGATTACCAGTCGTTCGGATCCCGAGGACCGTTTCCGATGATCGATTACGTGCTCCTGGCCATAACGCTGGGCAGTTTCGTCGCCTCTTTCGTGAATGGGGCCTTCGCGACCGGCGGCGTCTACATCATGCTTCTGGTCAGCGTCTGGGTGTTGCCCGTATCGGCGGCTGTGCCGCTCCAGTCCGCTTTCGCGGCCGGGTCTCTTGCCGCGCGCATCGGATATTTCTGGCACCATATCCAGTGGCGAATCGTCGGTGTGTTCGTCTTCGGCTGCCTGTTTGGCGTCTATCTGGGCACGCGAACCTTCGCCATTCTGCCGGAAGCCACGATCTCGATGCTGCTCGGTTGCCTCCTCTTGGTGCTCATCTGGATGCCGACGGGAAATCTGAAGCTGCGCATAAAACACCCATTCTTCTTCGTCGGTATCGCGCACAGCTATCTCGGCGCGCTTTTCGGCGTCGGCGGCGTGCTGCAGCCGGTCATGCTGCGCACGAATCTCGTGAAACTCCAGATCACCGGCACGCTGGCGGCATGCCTGATCTCTCTGGATGTGATGAAGGTCGCCGGCTATGTCAGTCTCGGCTTCAGCTATTTCGACTACGTTCCGCATATTGTGCTCGCGACAATCGCGGGTTTCGCGGGAACGTGGGCCGGCAAGCGGGTGACGCACCACGTTTCCGAAGAGCTGTTCCGGAAACTGTTCCGTATCCTGGTGTCGCTGATTGCGCTGCGTCTGATCTACAAGGGTTGGGTCATGTAGCAGCCGGCGAGGGGAAGGGCTACTTCCGGGCGATTGCGGTCGCCAACGCGTCAGCGTCCGCCGGTCCCGTTCCGCAAGCGGCGATATAGCGGTCCGGTCGCAAAAGGATCAGATCCGCTTCCCATTCACGGGTTTCCTCGTTCGCCGGCATTTCGACTACGTCGAGCGGAATACCGAGCGCGTCGGCGCGCGAGCGGAAGGCGGCAACCGCGTCCGGGTGACTGCCGACGGTCACGAGATTGAAATGCGAGCCGAGGCGCTCTGTGACATCGCCCTTCGGCGACAAGAGATATCCCGGCCGCGCGGTATGGCTATGTTGGCCGACTGCGCTCGTCTTTCCGGAGCCGCCGGTCACGATGGGAGAGCCGGCATAATTCGGGCAGTATTGTTCGACGTCACGCTTCGTAAGTTCCGCGCGCTCGGCCCACGCTTTCTCGAAAGCGACCTTGTCCTTTTCGGGACTGTATTCGGCGACGAACGCGCGGTCGCTCTCGATCATCTGCGCGATGAAGTCGTCGGCGGTGGAATCGAAGACCGGCTGACGTTCCCGGGAGTAGCTGTCCAGAAGTGCATCGCTGCCCCATCCGCGTAGCGACGCTTCCAGCTTCCAGGCGAGATTGCGAATGTCTTCGTAGCCATTATTCACGCCATAGCCGCCATAGGGCGGATGGCTGTGCGCGGCGTCTCCGGCGATGAATATCCGGCCATTGCGGTAGTGGTCGGCTATGGCGATACGGAGATCCCAGAATCCGAGATACTCCGTCTCGAACTCGATTTCACGGCCGACCGCTTGCGCGAGGTGGTAGGAGAGGTCGAGCGTTTCCTCCGTCGAATCCTCCGGCACCGGCGTGTGAAAGAACCACCGACCGAGATCGACGCTGCCGAAGAACTGCCAGTAGCCTTCCTTGTCGGGGCTGAGCGCGTTGAAATAGGACTTGCCGGGAAAGCGTTCGAGGATCGAAAGAAGGTCGTCGGAACGGAACACTGCGAGCACCATTCTGCGGTAGTTCGACCTCACGGATTGGGTCAAACCGGCGCTTTCGCGTACCATCGAGCGGGCGCCGTCGCAGCCGACGACGTAGAGGGCGCTGACCCGCCGCGTTGCGCCGAAGTCGTCGGTGACATCAAGATGAACGCCATCTTGCGTCTGCTCGACCCGCTCGACCCTGTGATTGAAATGAACTGTTACAGTGTCGAGCTCCGCTGCGCGCTCGCGCAGCACCGCCTCCTGATCATATTGCGGGATCCGCAAGTTCGAGGCCGCATAATACTGCTGTACGTCGCTTCGCACGAGCCAGTCATAGTGATAATCTCCGAGAAGGGAGCCATAGGCGGTTGCGCCGCCGCTGCCGTGTTTCGGTGGCAGTTTGATCGTGCTCTTGATCCGTTCGAATATCCCCCATGCCTGAAAGTGTTCGCCGGTGCGCTGTGTGAGATTCTGGCCCTTGGGGATCGGCTGAATGGTTTCGTATTTCTCGAAGAGGACGACGTTGATGCCGCGCTGGCCGAGATCGATGGCTAGTCCGAGACCTACCGGACCGCCGCCGACGATCGCCACTTCCGCCGTTTCCATTCTTCCCCTCCCAGGATTGTCGGTCACGCATCAATAGTTGCAAGTCGGTATTGTGAACAAGGTTTTCTTCCCCGCCCTGGAAGCCGGGCGCCGCACATATGGATGTGCCGCCCCGTTCGGGGCATTTCGCAATTGCGCGCATGGCAATATGAGAAGAAAGATTGGTGAGACGATCGGTACGCGAGGATTTCGTGCGCAAGGATGCGATGAATGACGATTGACGATGCCGGGACTGGTCCGCGGCTGGCGCCGGCGCTAATCGTCACGGTGGCGGCCGCGGCGGCGCTGGTTCTGGCGGCGATTGCGACCTTTGTCGCCGTCGATCAGCCCTGGCTCGGTCTGACCCTGAAGGCTCCGCAATCCGGCCCGGGCCTGGAAGTTGCCGACGTGTCGCCGGGGGGGCCTGCGACTCATCTGTCTCGCGGCGCAATAATCGTTCGGATCACCGGCGCCGAAGGCGGGACGATCGCCCTCAAGGCAAGCGAGCCGGGCGGCGGCATCATGATGCTCGAAGCCGGCGACATTGCCGAGGAGCCGGACGGCGTGGCCAGCTACGAAGCGTTGGACCGCTTCTTCGAACGCCAGGGCCGGATCGCCGACATTATGCGTTCTGGCCGTGTCCTCATGACGCTCCGCGATGGCACGCGAACGGCCATCGTTCCGGCGCAAAGGCGCCCGCTTTCGATGCTGTCGGCGGATTACTGGCTGCAGATCTCGGTCGGCTTTGCAGGCTTGGTGATCGGTATCGCGGTCTGGGCGCTTCGGCCTTACCTGGCGGGTGCTCGCATGCTCGGCATCAGCAGCGTGGCGCTCGTGATTTCGACATATCCGTCGGCGATCTACCTGACCCGTGAACTGGCGCTGCCGGAACCGCTCTTCCGGCTTCTGAATACGGTCAATCCGTTCGGTTCCATGGCCTATGTCGCCGCATTGTGCATCCTGTTCCTCGTCTATCCCCGAAAGATCGTTCCGGCTGTTGTTCCGATCGTGATCGCATGTGGGACCGCGGCATGGTGGCTGCTGGATATTCTGCACCTGTTTTCCGGTCCCGATATAGGGCGATACCTGCCCGTCAGCGCGCTCGCCGTCGCCTCGTTTGTCACGGCCGGCGTTCAATATTGGCGCGCTGGCGACGATCCCCGGATTCGCGCCGGGCTGCGCTGGTTCGCTCTGTCGCTGGCGGTTGCGACCGGTATCTTTGTGATCTTCTATTCCATGCCGATCCTGACCGGAAAACCGAGCTTCGCGCCGGAGGCTTTTGCCTACACCCTGGCGCTGATCGTCTATGCGGGATTGGCGCTATCCATACTCCAATACCGGCTTTTCGATCTCGATCGATGGACGTTCCGCATCCTGTCCTATGTAGCAGGAGCGCTGGCCTTCGTGGCATTCGACCTGTTTCTCGTCACGACCATCGCGCTCGACTACCTGCCTGCATTCGGACTGGCGCTCGCGATGATTGCCTTGCTTTACCTGCCGCTTCGCGATGCGCTTACCCGTCAGCTCACGCCACCGGAACCGAACCGAACCCGTTTCTTCGAGAAGGTGGTCGATATCGCGCTGACACCGGATCGCGATATCCGAAACGACCGCTGGACAGGGCTCCTGCGTCAGGCGTTCGACCCGCTTTCCGTCGAACCGACCGGGGAATGCGCGGAGCCGGTGATTGCCGAGAACGGCCTTTTCCTGCGCGTGCCCGGGTATGGTGTGGTCGCGCCCGTGAGGGTCGGTTACGCACGAGGTGGACGGCGCCTGTTCTCCGGGCGCGACACGGAACTCGCGGACGAACTTCTGCAGATGCTTGCTCATGCCTATGAAAGCCGGCTCGCCCAGGAAAAGGGCGCGGCCGAGGAACGCGCGCGCATCGCCCGTGACGCCCATGACAATATCGGCGCGAAGCTCCTGAGTGCGCTGCATGGGAGCGAGCCGAAACGCAAGGATGCGATGATCCGCGAGGCGATCTCCGATCTGCGCGACATCATCAACTCGTCGGCCGGCGCACCGAGAACGGCCGAGGATATGCTCGCCGAACTTCGTCGCGAGACCGCGGATCGTCTCTCGGCGGCAGGGTTGAGTCTGGACTGGCGGCTGGAGGAGGGCGAGTTCGCGGAACTGCCGAACTCCACGGTTCAGTCGATCCGCTCGATTGTCCGCGAGTCGGTGAGCAACATCATCCGCCACGCCGGCGCGTCATGTGCGACAGTCACGATCTCCTTTTGCAACGGCACGGCGCAAATCGAGGTCACCGACGACGGCAAAGGCTTCGACCGGGCTTTGGCGACGACAGGCGTCGGGCTATCCGGCATGGAAACGCGGGTACGTACTTTGCTGGGCGAGTATGGGCTGGACACTGGCCCCTCGGGCACAACTGTCCGGGTCGCGCTCCCGATTGCGATGCCCGACGTGTCCACATAAGCCTAAGATAGCGCCGGCATCCGTCACCCGTCACCGTCTTTTGCCTGCGCGCGCAAGCCGAGCCGCGTCGCGTGCCAGGACGCTTCGGCCCGCGATGAAATGCCGAGCTTGCGATAGATTTCCTTGATATAGCCGGCGACTGTGTTCTCGGCGATATCGAGTTCGGCCGCCACCTCCGCGTTGCGCAAGCCGCGCGCGATGAGCGCCAGCACGTCGGTCTCCCGGCGGGTAAGCTGGACCTCGTCGATCACCGGGCCGGTATCGCGGAAGTGGTTCATGATCCGGCGGGCTATGACCGGCGACAGGGCGGGTATGCCGTGGCTGATCTGGCCAAGCTGGTGGATCAGCACCGCTTCGTCCTGGTCCTTGAGCAGGTAGCCTTCCGCGCCCTGCGAGAGTGCGGCGACGACATTGGCGTCATCACCCATGACCGTCGTGATCACGCAGACGGTTTGAGGGCTCCGAGACCGCAGGAGCCGCAACAATTCGAGCCCGGAACCGTCAGGCAGGCGCAGGTCGATGAGCGCCAGATCCGGCGCGTCATTCGCCGCGGCTAGTCCGGCGCGCAGATTGTCCGCTTCGACGACGCTTGCGTCGGGAAATGCCGCGCAGGCGATCTGAGAAAGCCATCGCCGTGTCTCCGCGACGTCTTCAAGTATCAGTATTCGTTTCAAGCCTGGCCACCGGAAATCTGACGGGGGTTTTCTCCGCCCCCGAAGTCGGCATCAAGTAAACGCACACCGACACGCAGTGTCACCCCCTGTTCGCGGGGATTGCCGCGACATATTCCCGGTTGCGGGTCTACGCCGGATGACAATCGGCGGGGTGCGGCGCGCGCCCCAGCGTCGCATCGGGATTCCAGGGATTTCATCTGCGGGTCGAGTCGGCTATGGCACGCAAGCAGGTGCCCGGCGAGCGGACACCGGCGTTCCAGCGGAGCCGGCGGCCTGCATGAAACTCTCCTTTGTGATTCCTGCCTTCAACGAACAGGACTTCATCGGCCCGTGCCTCGAAAGCGTTATGCGCGAACTCGCGGCGGTTGAATGCGAGGCCGAAGTCATCGTCGTCAACAATGCTTCCACCGATGACACGCGCGAACGTGCCTTGGCCGTGCCGGGGGTCAAGGTTGTCGACGAGCCCAGGAAAGGTATCGTCCGGGCGCGTCAGGCGGGCTATGTCGCGGCAAGAGGCGAATTGATCGCCAACATCGATTCCGACACGCGTCTGCCCGAGGGGTGGATAAAGACCGTGCTGCGCGAGTTCGAACGCGATCCCGATCTCGCCGCATTGTCCGGTCCCCTGATCTATTACGACATGTCCCGCATCGGCCGCCTGATGGTGCGGTCATTCTATGCTGTCGGGTATCTCGTTTACCTCGTCATGCATCACGTTCTGCATGCCGGTGCGATGATACAGGGCGGCAATTTTATCGTCCGGCGCGATGTCCTGGACAAGATCGGCGGCTACGACACGACGATTGAATTCTATGGCGAGGACACCGACGTGGCTCGCCGGGTGAGCCGGGAAGGGCGGGTCAAATGGACATTCCGCCTGCCGATCTATTCTTCCGCGCGCCGCATGAAGGGCGAGGGGCTTGTGACGGTCGGACTTCGCTACGCGATCAACTACGTCTGGGTCGCCGTTCGCGGCCGGCCCTTCACGAAGGATTACAAGGATATCCGTCCGGAGTGATCTCGGAGACGATCGCCGATTACGTGAAAAAATCGAGGATGGCTTTGCGCATTTCCGGCGTTTCGACATGCCCGGTTTCGGGTGACACGAGAATGGTCAACCGATCGCTTGCGCCGACCCTTTCATAGGCTTCGCGCACGGTTTTGATCGCGGGCCGCAAGCCTGCGGGCGGCGTCAGCGGGTCCGTCCCGCCCGCGCCGATGAACTGCGGTGTCGGTGCAATCATCGCGGCGATTTCGCCCATGTCGCACCGGGTGAGTAACCCGGGCACGGTCATGTAGGAGCCGTGCAGGTCGTGCGTACCGGCCTCGATGAGCCCTGCGATATTGGAGAAGGCGCAAAGATGCGCCGTCCGCTCGATACGGGCGTCGAGCGCTGCAAGCCAGTAAGCATGCGTGGCGCCCATGGAAATGCCGAATGTGGCGATCCGCCGGGCATCGATGTCCGGCCGTTCGGCGAGATAGTCCAGAGCTGCGGACAGGTCCGCGAGCATCAGGCCGAACAGTGTCTGTCCTGTCCAATCCGCGGCCTTTGCCAGCGCGCTCTCGCTCCCCTCTGTCTGCCGATCGCCGAACCCGGGCATGTCGATGCAGAGAACGGCATACCCTTTGTCGGCGAGCAACGGGCCATAGGCTCCGCCGGGCAGGGCAGTGCGGCCTTCCCGCAATTCGCGCCGGCCGATGTCGTGCCGATTGCCATGCGCGTGGCAATAGAGAATCGCAGGGTGGGGGCCGGGTCGCGAAGGACGGAACATCGTTCCCGGAACAGGGCCGCGTGCCGTTTCCAGGCGGATTTCCTCTTCGATATGGCCGTCTTGCGCCGTGCTGTCGGTGACGGTTCCACCGCGGCAGCGTTCCGGTCCGTGGGGAATGCCGAGAAGCATCCACAACTGCGACACGTCGATGACCGGTTTTAACGTTGATGCTTGCATTCGAGGGATTCCGCGATAAGCTGGTATACTAGTACTTCGGCACTTTCGGAGGAGCAATTGCCGAGTTTCTCTTTTTGCGCATTCCCGGCGCCGCCCGGGCGCGTGGCAAGCCATTCATGCCCCGCCTGAGCGCTGAAGCCGAACGGTTCGATCCGGGACCAGCGCTCGACGATATCGAGATCGATCGGTCGCGCTCCATCGCGCCTCAGATTTACGACGCCCTGCGTGCCCGCATCGTTGACAATCGCCTTCCGCCGGGCGCGGCGCTGAGCGAGAGCGAAATCGCGCGTTTCTGCGATATTTCGCGGACGCCTCTGCGTGCCGCGCTCCAGCAATTGTCCGGCGAGGGACTGATCATCGTGCGTCCGCAGGTGGGATCCGTCGTGGCGCCACATAACGAGGCGCGTTTGCGGGAGTCGGTGTTCATCCGATGCGCGATCGAGGAGGCGGTCGCGCGCAAGCTGGCCGAGACCGGCCTCGACGAAGACGAACTCGCGCCGATTCTCGAGGCGCAGCGGCGGGCCGGGGAACGCGACGACTACATGGCCTTCTTCCGCCATGACGAGCAGTTCCACGAGGCGCTTGCCCGGATGGCCGGTGTGCCGAATTCGTGGCATCTCGTACAATCGGTCAAGGCGCATGTCGACCGCCGGCGGCTGAAGCTGATGTCGTCGATCAAGGGCCGGTCGATGCAGGCCTATCGCGATCATGTCGCCCTTCTGGAACGGATACGCGCCGGCGATCCGGAAGGCGCTGCAGCGGTTATCCGTGCCCATGTCGACTCCGTTTTCGAAACCGGGGAGGTGAACGGAAAAAATCATGAATGAACGCATGTCGAGCCTTGCTCGGCATTTGTTAGTGTACTAGTATACAAGTTACAAAGGGAGGAAAATGCAATGACACATCGACTGAACAAGACGCTCCTTCTCGGTGTTGCGGCGCTCGGCCTGATGGCTGGCAACGCGCTTGCCGAAACCGAGCTGCGCATGACCTGGTACAATGACGGCAACGAGGGCGAGGTCATGCGTGACCTGCTCGACCGTTTCGAGGAAGCCAATCCGGATATCAAGGTCGTTCTGGATATCGTGCCTTATGCCGCCGTTCGCGACGGTATCGGCGTTCAGCTCGCCGCGGGCGAGGGGCCGGACATGGCCCGCGTCACCGATCTCGGCGGCCTGTCGCAATACTATCTGGACCTGACGCCATATCTCTCGGATGCCGACTACTGGCGCACGAATTTCGGACCGTTCCTGAAGTGGCTCGCGCCCGACAGCGACGCGATTTCCGGCTTCATGACGCAGCTCACGGTGACCGGACCTTACGTCAACAAGACATTGTTCGAGCAGGCCGGCGTCGAAATGCCGGGCGAGGGCGCAACCTGGGATGACTGGGCGGCCGCGTCGAAGGAAGTCGCCGACAAGCTCGATATTCCGATCCCGATGGCCTGGGACCGCTCCGGCCACCGCGTTGCCGGACCGGCGATCTCGATGGGCGCCAAGATGTTCGACGAGAACGGCGAGCCTGCCCTGGTCGATGATGGTCTGAAAATGATGGCCACGAAGCTCTACGACTGGCACCAGGACGGCACGATGGCCAAGGAGCTCTGGGGCTCGGTCTCAGGGTCTCAATATCTGGGCGCCAACGAGGACTTCGCCAACGCAAATGTCGTTCTCTACATGTCCGGCTCCTGGCAGATTCCGCAATTCGCCGAAACGATCGGCGACGCATTCGACTGGTGGGCGGTCCCCGCGCCATGCGGTCCGGCGGCTTGCACCGGCATGCCTGGCGGCGCGGCACTCGTCGCGATCAAGGACACGGAGCATCCCGAAGAGGTCGCGATGGTGATGGATTACCTCGCTCAGGAGGAGAATCTTGCCGAGTTCTACAGCCGCACCCTGTTCATTCCGGGACATCTCGGACTGGCGGAAAAGGGGATCGACTTCGACACTGATGATGAACGCGCCAAGCATGCTCTGAGCACTTTCGCGGGCGCTGTCCCGTCGATCTCTCCGATCGCGTTCGAAACCCAGGGTTATCCCTACAACTACGTCATGTTCGGCGCGCTCATCTCGCGTCTGGGTGAAGCTATTGTTGGCGAACTGACGCTCGACCAGGCTTTCGAGCGCATGACGCAGGATGTCGAGCAGCAGATCGCCGAGAAGAAGCGCGGCGGCTGAGTGCATTCGCGGCAACTGACAAATCCCCGGGCGCGGTTCCTCCGCGCCCGGCTACTCTCCAACCCATCGGCGTGACGCGGACCCATGGCGCTTGACGAAACGATAAAGCCCGAGGCGGAGACCGGCACGTCCCGGCTTAACGCGATTGCCGCGTGGCCGGTACGCGTACTGTTCGGCATTCTCGACGTACCGTTTCGCGCCCTGCAGCGCCTGCTCGGCATCGGCTCGATGCCTTATTTCTTCATCCTGCCGAACCTGGCCTTTTTCGGCCTTTTCGTCGTCGTTCCGCTGTTCATCAATTTCGCCTATTCGGTCACCGGCGGCACCAATCTCTTCATGGAAAATCGGCCCTATGTCGGCGGGGAGCAATATGGCTTCCTGTTCGATTGCGGCAATTACCTCGACCCGTCGACCTGTCGCGAAGACCGTTTCTGGCGCGGTGTCTACAACACCTTCACCTTCGTCTTCTTCCAGGTCAGCCTGATGGTGCTTTTCTCGCTCGTCACGGCGCTTATATTGAACCGGGAGATTCGTGGGCGCGGCTTCTTCCGCGCGGCCTTCTTCTTTCCGGTGCTGCTTTCGCCGGTCGTCGTCGCCCTGATCTGGAAGTGGATCCTGTTGCGCGACGGCGTGCTGAACGCGTTCCTTGTCTCGATGGGCCTCGACCCGATCCTGTTTTTCATCTCGCCGGCCTGGGCGATGTTCTGGGCGATCTTCGTCTCCGTGTGGGCGCATATGGGCTTCTACACGTTGATCCTGCTCGCCGGCTTGCAGGCGATTCCGCCCGATCTCTACGAAGCCGCCGAGATGGACGGAACGAAGCGCGAGCGCGTGTTCTTCCGCATCACGCTGCCGTTGCTGTGGCCGAACATGCTGGTCGTCATCGTGCTGGCCTTGATCAAGGCGGTGCAGATCTTCGACGAGGTTTTTGTGCTGACCGGAGGCGGGCCGGGCACTGCCACGCAATTCGTCGTCCAGTACATCTACACGACCGGCTTCGCCAACCAGATCCAGAATTTCGGTCTGGCCGCCGCCGCCTCGGTCGTGCTCGGCGTGGTGCTCTTCGTGCTGACCCTGCTGCAACTCGCCGCCTCGCGGCGAAAGGACGAGGGCTGACATGGCCGGGACGACTGCAATGAACGACCGCTCGGTCACACGGTTCCTGACGGTGCGTCGTGGCGGCGCGTCGATGCACTGGACGGATGTCTTCTCCTACATCTATCTCGCGCTCGGCGTGGCGCTGATGTTCGGGCCGGTGGTCTGGCTGGCATTGTCGTCCTTCAAGACGCCGGCCGGCCTGCAGGAATTCCCGCCGACCCTGCTGCCGCTCGGACAGATCGAGCGCCAGGTGGAGGGCTATGACGATCCGCTGCCGATGTTCGAGGTGACGATGGAGGACGGCTCCGTGCGCGAACTCGCGCAGGTGCGCCGTATCGGCATCATCGCGCAGATGGTCGATCCGGACGATCCCGGCGAGACCATCAAGGTGCCGATCGCCAATCGCGAGCCGATCCGTGAGTTCCGCGTCGCATGGGAAAACTACACGAAGCCGCTCGAACGCTTCAACTTCCTGACTTATCTCAACAATTCGGTGATCGTGACCACCGCCGCGACGCTGGTGACCCTTCTTATCAACTCGATGGCCGCCTTCGGTCTCGCGATCTACGAGTTTCGCGGCCGTAGCGCCGTGATGCTGTTCGTCATCGGTACGCTGATGATTCCGATTACCATCATTCTCGTGCCGGCCTATCTCGTGGTCACGCAACTGGGCATGGTCAACAGCCTGTGGGCCGTCATCCTGCCGGGGGCGGCGACGCCAACAGGCGTCTTCCTGTTGCGCCAGTACATGCTGACCATCCCCCGCGACCTGATTGAGGCCGCGCGAATGGACAAGGCGTCGGAATGGTCGATCTACTGGCGCATCGTCCTGCCGCTGTCCTTGCCGGCGATCGCGGTGCTGGCGATCTTCTCCGTGATGTGGCGCTGGAACGACTTCCTCTGGCCGCTGATCGTTCTCAACCGCTCCGAGGTCTACACGCTGCAAATCGGCCTCAACGCCTTCCAGGGCGAACTGGACGTGCAGTGGCACTACGTGCTGGCGATGACTGTGGTCGCGCTGATCCCGGTCACGCTCGTCTTCGCCTTCCTGCAACGCTTCATCACGACGGGCATAGCCTCGAGCGGAATGAAATGATCCACACGAAGCCCGTCATCCTGTTCGATCCCTATCCGCGCAACGAGGCGATGGTCTTCACGCCCGATGTTGCGGAAGAACTCGGCCGTGTATCCACACTCGTCACGCATTTCGGCGCGCGAGCGCCGGATGATCTCGTCGAAAGCGTGCTGGCCGGTGTCGAAATCATCGTCGGTCAGACCGCGATGGGAAAGGACCGCCTCGACCGTGCGCCGAAGCTGAAGGCGATACTCAACGTCAAGGCGAACTGGGAGCCGAATATCGACTATGGCGAATGCCAGAAACGCGGCATCCACGTGCTGTCCGCCGCACCGGCCATGGCCCCTGCTGTCGCTGAGTATTGCATCGGTCAAGCCATTGCGCTGGCGCGCGGGTTCTCCGCTGCAAACGTCCTGTTTCGAGCCGCGGCGGAGAAATACGGCATTGCCGGCAACGGTCGCGCCTACAGCCTTTATGACGCGCCGGTCGGTCTCATCGGCTACGGCAATCTCGGTCGCGCGCTCGCGCCGCTCCTGCGGCCTTTTGGCTGCCGCATCGCGGTCCATGATCCGTGGCTGTCCGACCGTTATCTGGAAACGCAGGGTGTCATTCCGTCAACGCTGGAGGATGTCCTTGCCGGGAGCCGCTTCCTATTTATCCTGGCGGGCGTCACTAGCGAAAACGAAGGCTTCCTCGATCGGGCCAAGCTCGATCTGATCCCCGATGACGCCTCGGTCATCCTCGGCTCTCGCGCCGAGGTCGTCGACTTCGATGCATTTGTCGAAATGGCCGGCGAAGGGCGTTTCCGCGCGGCCATCGACGTATTTCCGCAAGAGCCGGTACCGGCCGGTTCACCGTGGCGCGATGCGCCCGACATCCTTTATTCCGCGCATCTCGCCGGAGGGTTGGAAGCTTCCTATGCCCGCATCCGCGACATGATGATGGATGACATCAGGCAGATCCTCGGCGGTCTGCCGCCGCTGCGCATGCAAAAGGCCGAGCCGCGCCTCGCGGCGATGGCGCGCAGCCGATAGAAGGAACGATCGTTTGACCGAAATCCGCCTCAACAACGTCTTGAAGTCCTATGGTCAGGTCGAGGTCATACATGGCATCGATCTGCATGTGGAAAGCGGTGAATTCGTCGTCTTCGTCGGTCCGTCCGGCTGCGGCAAGTCCACGCTTCTTCGCATCATTGCCGGTCTGGAAAAGGTATCGGGTGGCGATGTCGTCATCGACGGCGACGTGGTCAACGCAATCCCGGCCTCCGAACGCGGTCTCGCGATGGTCTTCCAGTCCTATGCGCTTTACCCGCACATGTCGGTCTACAAGAACATGGCCTTCGGACTGGAAAACTCGCGCATGCGGCGTTCCGAGATCGAGAGCCGCGTCAATGATGCCGCCGCGATGCTGCAGATCACACCCTATCTCAACCGTCGCCCCAAGGCGCTTTCCGGCGGTCAGCGCCAACGCGTCGCGATCGGGCGTGCGATCGTGCGCGATCCGAAGGCCTTCCTGTTCGATGAGCCGCTGTCCAATCTCGATGCCGAATTGCGCGTCGCCATGCGCAAGGAACTCGCGGCCCTGCATGCCAAGCTCGGCGGCACGATGATCTATGTCACGCACGATCAGATCGAGGCGATGACGCTCGCCAACAAGATCGTCGTGCTCAATGCGGGGCGGGTCGAACAGATCGGTGCGCCGCTCGATCTCTACAACGCGCCCGTCAACACCTTCGTCGCCGGCTTCATCGGCTCGCCGCGCATGAACCTCATCGAGGCGGAAGTCGTCGGCGACGATGGAGGTCTGTCACTTCAGGTTGGCGGGCAACGCATCGCCATACCGGCGCAGGAAGGAATCGCGCCGGGGCAGAAGGTCACTTTCGGAGCACGGCCCGAGCATATGGCGATTGTGGGCGAGGGCGAAGGAGACATCACCGCTTCGGTCGATCTGACCGAGCAGCTTGGCGGCGAAACCTATGTCTACTGCACGGCCGACGGGCTTCCGCAGCTGACCGTGCACCAGGTCGGCCAGTTGCCGGTCCACCGGGGCGAAACAGTGCATCTGCGTCTCGATCGCTCCTCGATGCACCTCTTCGCGGCCGATGGCCGTGTGATCGTCAACGGATTTAAGGCATGAGCGCAGACAGGCTTGGTTTCGGCGTCATCGGAACGGGCATGGCGGCGACGCCGCATGCCCGTGCCCTATGCGATCTGTCGGATCGTATCGATGTGCGCGGCGTGTTTTCGCGCAACGAGCAGAAGCGCGAGGCTTTCGCTGCGGAGTTTGGCTTTCCCCCGGCCGATAGCATCGAGGCGATCGCGGGCGATCCCGATATCGATGCGGTGATCCTGATCACGCCACCGAACCAGCGGCTGGACCTGGTTCGTATCTTTGCGGGAGCCGGCAAGCACATCCTGATGGAAAAGCCCGTCGAGCGAACCACAGAGGCTGCCGAGGAGATCGTGCGGATATGCGAGGCAAACGGTGTCAGGCTTGGCATCGTCTTCCAGCATCGTTTCCGTGAAGCGTCGCTGAAGCTCAGGAGCCTGATCGACGAAGGCGCGCTCGGCGATATCGGCCTGGTGCGCGCCAGTGTGCCGTGGTGGCGCGAGCAATCCTATTACGACGAGCCGGGCAGGGGCACCTACGAGCGTGACGGTGGCGGTGTGCTGATCAGCCAGGCGATCCACACGCTGGACCTGATGCTGAGCCTCACAGGCCCCGTGGCGGAGGTGCAGGCCGTATCGGCGACCACGAGGTTCCACGAAATGGAATCGGAGGATTTCGTCGCCGGCGGCATGCGGTTTGCCGGCGGGTTTCCGGGATCGGTCATGGCGACGACCGCGGCCTATCCCGGCGACGCGGAATCGATCACGCTCGACTGCGACAAGGCGAGCGCGCATCTGCAATCGGGCGTGCTGACGGTCAACTGGCGCGATGGCCGTGTCGACCAGTTCGGAGAAACCGGCGGCACGGGCGGCGGAGCCGATCCGATGGCCTTCCCCCACGGATGGCACCAGGACCTGATCGCCGATTTCGCGGATGCTGTCCGGGAAAACCGCGAACCCGGCGTCCCTGGCCGCGAAGCCTTGCATGTCCACCGCCTGATCGATGCGCTTGTGCTCTCGTCGCGCGAGCGCCGGGCGGTCGAAATCGAAATATCAACCTCCTGAAGGTGTCCCATGAGTGACCTGAAACTCGCCGTGATCGGGATCGATCACCGCCACATCTTCGGCCAATTGGCCGGCATGCTCGACCTCGGCTGTACCTGCACGGGCTGGTGGACGGAGGGTGAGCCGCAACCCGTCGAAGGGTTCGTCAAGCGTTTCCCCGACATTCCGCGTGTCGCCGACAGACGTGAACTGATCGACGATCCGGAAATCGATCTCGTTCTGATAGCGGATATCCCGGCGCGCCGTGCCGGGCGCGCGATCGAGGCGATGCGCGCCGGCAAGGACGTGATGACCGACAAGCCGGGATGCACGACGCTCGAACAACTCGACGAGATCAGGAAAGTCGTGGCCGAGACGGGGCGCGTCTGGTCCATCGATTTTTCCGAGCGTTTCGAGGTGCCGGCGGTCGGCAAGGCGGCGGAACTCGTACGCGAAGGCCTCATCGGCGACGTCGTTCAGACGGTCGGTCTCGGGCCGCACCGGCTCAACCGGCCGACCCGGCCGGACTGGTTCTTCGAGTGCGATCAGTATGGCGGCGTGCTGTGCGACATCGCTTCCCACCAGATCGACCAGTTCCTGTTCTTCACCGGGTCCGACGATGCGGAAATCGTGGCGTCGAGCGTCGGCAATTTCGCCAATCGGGGCGATCCGGGGCTCGAGGATTTCGGCGAGATTCTTCTGCGCAGCGACAAGGGACAAGGCTATATCCGTGTCGACTGGTATACGCCCGATGCACTGCCGACCTGGGGTGACGGGCGCCTGACGATCCTCGGGACCAAAGGCACCATCGAACTACGCAAATATGTCGATATCGCGGGACGTCCGGGCACGGACCACGTGTTCCTGGTCAATGGCGAGCGCTACGAGCATATCGACGGGTCCGCCGCGCCGCTGACCTATTTCCGCGACCTCGCAAACGACATTCGCGACCGCACCGAAACGGCGATGAGCCAGGCGCATTGCTTCAAGGTCATGGAGCTGGCGCTGAAGGCGCAGGCACAGGCCGTCCGGCTCGGCAATCTGAAGGGCGCATGATGCTGAATGTCGCGATCCTCGGCGCCGGAATCGGCGCAAAGCACCTCGACGGCTATCTCGGCCTGCCGGACCGCTACCGCGTGGCCGCGATTTGCGATCTCGACGCGGAAAAGGCGGGTGCTCTGGCGGCAAAAGCCCCGGATTGCGCGGCCGTCTCCGATGCGGATGCCGTGATCGAGGATCCGGCAATAGACATCATCGATATCTGTCTCCCGCCGCACCTGCACGGACCGGTCGCGCTCAAGGCTTTCGCTGCCGGAAAGCACGTCATCTGCGAAAAGCCGGTGGCGGGAAGCGTCGCGGAGGCCGACCGAATGCTTGAAGCGGCGCGCGATGCCGGGCGTATGTTCGCGCCGATCTTCCAGTACCGGTACGGCCGGGGTCTCTACCAGCTTGCTGCGCTGCAGGAGAGGGGGCTTGCCGGGAAACCCCTTGTCGCGACATTGGAAACGCACTGGAACAGAGGCGCGGACTACTACGCGGTGCCCTGGCGTGGCAAATGGGCAAGCGAACGCGGCGGTGCCGTGCTCGGCCACGCCATCCACATCCACGATCTCGTCACCGCGTTTTTTGGCCCCGTCACCGAGGTCACGGCCATTCTCGACACCCGGGTCAACGCGATCGAGACGGAAGATTGCGCCGCCATCTCGATGCGCACCATGTCGGGCGGGCTGGTAACGTCTTCGATCACCCTGGGTGGCGCGGACGACCGGTCGCGCCTGCGCCTCGTCTTCGACGGGCTGAGCGCGGAGAGCGGCCGCAATCCTTACGCGCCCGGCGAGGATGACTGGACGTTCACCGCAAGAAATCCGGAAGAGCAACCGTCGATCGATGCGGCGCTGGGCGAGATGGAGGCGGAAATCGCGCGAATGCCGTCCGGATATGTCGGCCAGTTCGCCGCTATCGCCGACAGTCTGGAAGGCAGGCCGGCCCCGGTGGTAACCGCCGAGGACGGTGCGCGCTCCATAGAGCTCGTCGCGGCGATTTACCACGCCGCGCGCAGTGGCGCCCATGTCCATCTGCCGCTCGACCGGGATTTGCCGGTCTGCGTCGACTGGGTGCCGGGAGATATCGCGGTAAGCGGTTAGGCTCGCCCCGCGACCTTGCCCATGGTCGAGGACTTCGGGATCACGGTGCGGGTCGAAATTTAAAGCAGGATCGTGACGAAGAAGAAGTAGATCAGCAGGCTGGAGACGTCCTGGATGATCGTGCAGATCGGTCCCGAGCCGAGCGCCGGATCGGAACCGAAACGCGTGAAGGCCCACGGCAGCCCGAACCCGACAACGGCCGAGACGATACCGCCGCCGAGGACAGCCAGCCCGACAGCCGCGGCGAGCAGGGGATCGCCGAAACTCGCCAGCACCAGAATGGCGGCGATGATGCCGAGCACCGCGCCGATCCCGGTGCCCACGACGAGCTCGCCGCGCAACAGTTTGAAAATGGGGATATCCTCGTCCAGCAGGCCGCGCACAGCGACGGAGACCGCCTGCGTGCCGATGGCCCCCGCGATATAGACGATGGCCGGCACGAAGAAGGCCACAGAGACATTGGCGGCCAACGAATGCTCGAAACCCGCCATGACGATCGTGATCAGCGACGACGCGAGAAGGCCGAACAGCAGCCACGGAAGGCGTCGGCGGATACGGTTGCCGAGAGGCGCGTCGAAACCGACATCGGAGCCGCGCTCATGCGGCGTGATGCCCGCGAGGCGCTGCAGGTCCTCCATGTGCTCGGCGCGCAGGATTTTCAACAGTGATTCCGGCGGCACTGCCCCGATCAGCCGGCCTTCCTCGTCGACGACGGGTACAGCGATCATGTTGAGTTCCATGGCGAGAACTGCGATCGCCTCCTGATCGTCGTCGGGACGAACGGCCTCGTGTTCCTCCTCCATGATCTGGCCGATCAGGCAGTCCGTCTCCAGAAACAGGTCGTTGACCCGCACGATGCCTTCCAGGCGGCCGTCGTCATCGGTGACGAAAATCGTGTCGGCACAGTCGAATTTCCGTCCGCGCAGCGAAGCAATGACGCTGTCCACGGGTGTTTTCATCGTGGCGATCGGGATCCCGCGCACCATGTGCGTCGCCGCCGTTTCGTGTTCGAAAGCGGTCGGCGGTGTCTGGAGGTTGTCGGTCACGTCGGTCCCCGAAAACGAAAGGCGGGGCCACTGGACCCCGCCTTCGTTACAGCACATTGACGCTGGCTATTCCATCCGGACGGGCTGTCGTCAGATGGTCGCCTCGAACAGAGCGCGCACATTCTCCGCGTTCAGCGTCACCGGATTGCCGCCGCAGGACGGATCATCCAGCGCCATGGGCACCAGCTCATCGAGCCGGGACGTGTCGACACCCATATCCGACAGTTTTTTCGGAATGCCGAGCGAGTCGTTCAGCGCAACCACGAAAGCCCGGAAGCCGTCGAAGCCTCCCTCGATGCCGAGATAGGCGGCGGCGCGCTCGATGCGTTCCTCGATTTCCGGCCGGTTGAGATCGAGCACAGCGGCCATCACCACCGCATTGGTCGTGCCGTGGTGGGTGTTGTAGACGGCGCCGATCGGATGCGAGATCGCGTGGATCGCGCCCAGTCCCTTCTGGAACGCCACCGCACCCATGGATGCAGCCGCCATCATCTGGCCGCGCGCTTCGATATCGGTCCCGTCGGCATAGGCGCGTGGGAGGTATTCCTTCACAAGGCGCAGGCCTTCCAAGGCAATGCCTTGGCTCATCGGGTGGAAATGCGGCGAGCAATAGGCTTCGAGGCAATGCGCAAAGGCGTCCATGCCGGTGCCCGCCGTGATTTTGGCCGGCATGCCGACCGTCAGTTCCGGGTCGGCGATCACCACCGAGGGAAGCACCTTCGGATGGAAGATGATCTTCTTTACATGGGTTTCAGAGTTGGTGATCACGCTGGCGCGACCGACTTCCGATCCCGTGCCGGCCGTTGTCGGCACGGCGATATTCGGCACGATGGCGTCCGCGTCGGCGCGGGTCCACCAGTCGCCTACATCCTCGAAATCCCAGATCGGCCGGGTCTGGCCCGCCATGAAGGCGACCATCTTGCCGAGATCGAGGCCGGACCCGCCGCCGAACGCGATGACACCGTCATGCCCGCCGTCGCGGAACACCTTCACGCCGGCTTCGAGGTTCTTTTCCGTGGGATTCGGATCGACGTCCGCGAAGATCGCCGAACCGAGGCCAGCATCGTCCATCAGTTTCAGCGTGCGAAGGGTGATCTCCATCGAGGCGAGGCCCCGGTCGGTGACCAGCAGCGGTTTCTTGATATTTGCCGCAGCGCAGGCTTCGCCGATCTCGGCGATGCGGCCTGCGCCGAAACGGATTGCGGTGGGATAGGACCAGTTGGCTTTGAGGCTCATTTCGTTTTCCTGAGATGGTATGATTTCGGCCGGGTCAGGTTGTGGAAGCCGATGACGGACAGCGCGCCGCCGCGCCCCGTTTCCTTGCAGCCTGTCCAGCACAGCGAGGGGTCCAGATAGTCGGCCCTGTTCATGAAGACCGTGCCGGTCTCGATCTTTCTCCCGATCCGCGCAGCGCGGTCCGCGTCATTCGTCCAGAGCGAGGCCGTCAGGCCGTATTTGCAGTCGTTCATCAGCCGAAGCGCTTCCTCGTCATCCTTGACCGGCATGATGCCGACGACGGGACCGAAGCTTTCTTCGCGCATGACTTCCATGTCGTGATTGACGTCGACGAGAATCTGCGGCGCGAGATAGGCGCCACCGTCATCGGCCGAGAACAGTGCCGGATCGACAAGCCCTTTCGCGCCTTTCGACAGCGCGTCCTCGATCTGCGCGCGCACGGTCGAGGCGAAGCGGACATTGGCCATCGGCCCGATGGTCGTCTCCGTATCGAGCGGGTTGCCGAGCTTCAGTTTCGACGCCCAAGCCGTTGCCTTCTCGACGAATTCGTCGAACAGGGGCCCGGCGACATAGATGCGCTCGATGCCGCAGCAGCACTGGCCGGAATTGAAGAGCGCCGCGTCCATCAGCGTGTCGACAGCCCAGTCGAGATCGGCATCGTCCATGACGTAGCCCGGATCCTTGCCGCCGAGCTCAAGCCCGATCGGTGTGAAGGTGCCCGCCGCGGCGCGTTCGATGGCGCGTCCGCCGCCGACCGAGCCTGTGAAGTTGATGAAATCGAAGCTGCCCGCCGAGATCAGCGTTTCGCTTGTCTGGTGGTCGAGGAAGATGTTCTGGAACACGTCTTCCGGAACACCGGCCTCGACGAAGGCGCGCACCATGCGCTCGCCGACAAGCAGGGTCTGTGTCGAGTGCTTGAGAACGACCGCGTTGCCCGCGATCAGGGCAGGGGCGACAGTGTTGATCGCCGTCATATAGGGATAGTTCCACGGCGCGATGACGAACACGATCCCGTGCGGTTCGCGTTCGATGCGGCGCTCGAAACCGGGACTGTCCTCGGTGACGATCGGGGCAAGCGCGTTCTCGGCGATCCCGGCCATGTAGTCGGCGCGTTCCTTCACGCCGCCGAACTCGCCGCCATATCGCACGGGGCGGCCCATCATGTGCGCCAGTTCGGTGACGACTTCGTCACCCATTGCGCCGAGTGTTTCGACCCCAGCCTGAACAAGCGCGATGCGTTCCGCCAGCGGCCGTTTCGCCCATTCCTTCTGCGCGGCGCGGCCACGGGCGAGCATTGCCTCGGCATCCGTCAGCGAAACCACCGGACGCTCGGCAAAAACCGCGCCGTCGATCGGCGAGATACATTTCAATACAGTCATGATGTTATGCCCTTTCAAAGCCGCGGGCGATTTCCCAGTCGGTCACGACGCGGTCAAACTCTTCCTGCTCCCATTCGGCAGCTCTTGTGTAGTGGTCCACCACGTCGTCGCCCATCGCCTCGCGGAGAAATGCGGAATTGCGCAGGGTTTCCGTGGCTGCGCGCAGCGTGGAGGGGATTTCACCTGCCTTCTTGTCTTCATAGACATCGCCGCTGGTGGGCGGTGCGAGGTCCATCTTTTCCTCGATTCCCTTGATGCCGGCTGCCAGCATGGCCGCGAGCGCCAGGTAGGGATTGATGTCGGAGCCGCCGATCCTGCATTCGACGCGAATGCCTTTCGTGCCGTCTCCGCAGAGCCGAAAGCCGGCGGTGCGGTTGTCGACCGACCAGACGGTCTTGGTGGGGGCGAAGGTGCCCTTCATGAAGCGCTTGTAGCTGTTCACATAGGGCGCCAGGAAGAAGGTGTAATCCGGCGCATAGGCGATCAGTCCCGCCATGTAATTGCGCATGAGTTCCGACATGCCGAGTTCGGACTCCTTCTCGTAAAAGGCGGGCTTTCCGTCCTTCCACAAAGACTGATGGACATGTGAGGACGAGCCGACGCGGTCTTGGTGCCATTTCGGAAGAAACGTCGCCGCGTGGCCCTGCTGCCAGGCGATTTCCTTCACCGCATGTTTCGCGATCGTATGATGATCGGCGCAATCGAGCGCCGCGGCGTAGCGAATATTCAGCTCTTCCTGTCCGGATTCAGCTTCGCCCTTGGAGTTCTCGACGGGAATGCCGGCGGCATAGAGATGATTGCGGATCGGCCGCATGATCGCCTCTTCCTTGGTGGTCTGGAGGATATGATAGTCCTCGTTGTAGCCACTGATCGGATGGAGCTCCCGGAAGCCGTCCTTGCGGATGTCGTCGAAGCTCTTATCGAAAAGGAAGAACTCGAGCTCGGTCGCCATCATGGCATCAAAGCCCATGGCTTCGAGGCGGGCGAGTTGCCGCTTCAGCACGGCTCGCGGGGAGTGCGGAACCGGTTCGTGCGTGTGATGATCGAGCACGTCGCACAGCACCATGGCCGTGCCGGGCAGCCACGGCACCGGACGCAGCGTATCGAGATCCGGCTTCATGACATAATCGCCATAGCCGGAGCGCCAGCTCGTCGAGGCGTATCCGTCCGGCGTCGCCATTTCGAGGTCCGTCGCCAGCAGGTAGTTGCAGCAATGGGTTTCCTCGTAGGACGTTTCGACGAAATTTTGCGCGTGAAAACGCTTGCCCATGAGCCGGCCTTGCATGTCGACGATGCAGACGAGCACCGTGTCTATGCTGCCGTCGCCGACAAGTTTCTTCAGCGTGTCGAAAGTCATGTTACCGGGCATTTCGGGGAACCTCTTCAAACGGAAGGACGGGGCGCACATGCGCCCCGCCTCTTGGATGTTTTATGCCGATCAGGTGTAGCGGTACGGACGTCCCGCCTTGGCCATGTCGGAGTTGTACTTGCGGAAGATCTCGACGACCTTCGCCTTGGTTTCGGACTCGGCCGCGATCTCGTCCCAGAACTTCACGGCAGCGTCTTCGACCGTTTGCCATTCGGCATCCGGGATCGTCGTCAGCTGCATCTTGTCGCCGTTGACGCGAAGATTTGCCTCGCCGCCCCAGTACCAGTGCTGACGGTAGTAGTGCGAGCTTTCGAACGTCACCATCAGCAGTTCCTTGAGGTGGTCCGGCACTTCGTTCCAGCGATCCATATTGGCGAAGAAATGGCCGATCCAGGCGCCCGAGATGTTGTTGGTGAGGAAGTAGTTTGTCACGTCGGCCCAGCCAACCGTGTAATCCTCGGTGATGCCCGACCATGCGATGCCGTCAAGCTCGCCGGTCTGCACTGCGACCTCGATGTCTTCCCACGGAAGTGTCACGGGCACGACGCCGAACTGTGCGAGGAAGCGCCCGGCGGTCGGGAAGGTGAAGACGCGCTTGCCCTTCAGGTCCTCGAGGCTGTTGATCGGATCCTTGGTCGCGAAGTGGCACGGATCCCACGAGCCGGCGGAGATGTGCTTGACGCCGACCTTCGCGTATTCCTCGTCCCAGATTTCCTTCAAGCCGTACTGGTTGAACAGAACCGGCACGTCCAGCGAATAGCGGCAGCCGAAGGGGAAGTAGCCGCCGAAGACGGTGACTTCCGTCGGCGAGGCCATCGAGTCGTCGTCGGACTGAACGGCGTCAATGGTCCCGTTCTGCATAGCGCGGAACAGTTCGCCGGTCGGGACCAACTGGTCGGCGGTGAAGAGTTCGATCTCCATCTCGTCGCCGGCGATCTTGTTGAAGCTGTCGACGGCCGGCTTGATGACATGCTCGGCCAGCGCCGGACCTGCATAGGTCTGAAGCCGCCACGTGATTTTGGACTGGGCGATCGCGGGTGCGGCGAGGGTGCTGCCGGCCGCAACGCCGGCTGCGCCGATACCGGCATTCTTGATGAAACTGCGTCTCGTGGTCATGGTCACCTCCTGGGTGGTTGCTGAGTTCATGCACTCGCCCCGTGGACCGGGGTCTCCTTATCTCCCGTAAACCTGTTCCGGCAGCCAAAGCGCGATCTGCGGAAACGCCATCACGATCGCCAGCGCGAAGACCATCACGAAGACGAAGGGCACGATCGAGCGATAGATGTCGCGCAGACCGATTTCCGGCGGCGCCATGGCGCGCATGAGGAACAGGTTGTAGCCGAATGGCGGTGTCATGTAGGCGATCTGCGTGGTTATCGTGTAGAGCACGCCGTACCAGATCAGATCGAAGCCGAGCGCCCGCACCAGCGGGATATAAAGTGGCGCGACGATCACCAGCATGGCGGTGTCGTCGAGGAACGTTCCCATCAGGATGAAGCTGAGCTGCATCAGGATGAGGATCGCCCAGGGAGACAGCCCGAGCTGTTCGGTGAAGAAGCTCTCGATCGCCTTGACCGCGCCGAGCCCGTCGAAGACCGCACCGAAACCGAGCGCGGCGAGAATGATCCACATGAACATGCACGAGATCGCCAGCGTCTGCCGCACGGAGGTCTCGAAGACTTCCTTCGTCATCCGGCCCTTCACGACCGCAGCCAGGAATGCCGTCACCGCGCCGATGGCCGAACTTTCCACGAGCGAGGTCCACCCGTTGACGAATGGCACCATCATCGTCGCGAAGATCACCAGCGGCAGGATGCCGGCGCGCAGGAGCCTCAGCTTCTCCGCCATCGGCACGTCGCGCTCTTCCTTCGACAGAGCCGGGCCGAGTTCGGGATTGATGCGGCAGCGGATCGCGATGTAGAGCACGAAAAGCCCGGCCATCAGCAGGCCCGGAATGATCCCGGCAAGCCACAACTGCCCGACCGGCTGGCGGGCGATCATCGCGTAAAGCACGAGCACCACGGATGGCGGCACGAGGATTCCAAGCGACGATCCGGCCTGGATCACGCCGGTCACCATCAGCTTGTCGTAGCGGCGCTTGAGCAGTTCGGGCAGGGCGATGGTCGCGCCGATCGCCATGCCGGCGACCGACAGTCCGTTCATCGCCGAGATCAGCACCATCAGCAGGATCGTGCCGATGGCGAGCCCGCCATTTATCGGGCCCATCCAGACGTGGAACATCTTGTAGAGGTCGTCGGCGATCTTCGATTCCGACAGCACGTAGCCCATGAAGATGAACATCGGCAGCGTCAGAAGCGGATACCATTTCATCAGCTTCATGGCTGCGGAGAAGGGTATGTTGAAGCCGCCCGTGCCCCACAGCAGGATGGCTGCCGCCGCTGCGACGAAGCCGATCGCGCCGAAGACGCGCTGCCCGGTCAGCAGCATCAGCATCATCGCGGAGAACATCGTGATGGCGATCATCTCATAGGACATCAGATGGCCTCTCCGCGGATGCGAAAAATGTCCTTGATGAGTTCGGAAACGCTTTGCAGGATCATCAGAACGAAGCCGACGCACATCGCAATCTTGATCGGCCAGAGATAGGGCCGCCAGGCGGTCGGGCTGCGCTCACCGTATTTCAGCGAGTATTCCGTGCTCTCGATGCCGCCGAGAAGCAGGACGACCAGAAAGAAGATCAGAAACAGCACGGTGAAGCAGTCGAACCACGCCTTCGTCTTGTCGGACCATCCGCCATAGAAAAGGTCCATGCGCACGTTGGATCCCAACTGGATGGAGTAGGGGCCGCCGAGGATATAGTAGGCGACCATCGCGAACTGCGCGGTTTCAAGCGTCCAGAGCGAAGGGAGAAAGAAGGTCTTCGAGATCGATGACCACAGCAGGATCGCGATCATGACGAAGATGCCGTACATCATGATCCGCCCGAGCCGGCGGTTGATCGCATCCACGATGCGCACGTAACTGCGGGCAAGCGAACTCATCCCGACTGCCTCTTTCCGACTGCTGAATGCACCGGATGCTCACATGCCTCCAGCCCGCGTTCAATCATTCTGGCGAGCGACGAGGCTACCTGCTCGGCACCTGCGTCATCAGCGACGAAATCGTTGCGAATTTCGATCATCACGTTGAGAAGCCCGGCCTCCAGCGCATGTTCTTTCAAGGTGTGGGTAACGCCGTCCTTCGGACCGTAGGGCTCGTTGAGAGCCGCCTTCAGGGACGTGAATTCCGGTGCGGCGGCCAGCATGGCGGTCGCCAGCCGGTCGTCGGTGTCGTGCAGCAGGCCGAGTTCCACCTTGCGTTCGACGCCGAAGAAGCTCGGTGTGAAACTGTGGACCGTGATGAGCGCGGGCAGCGCTGGTCCGCGACCGACAATGGTTTCCGTGAGAAGCGCCCTGAAGGGCTCGTAGACTTCCGCGATACGCGCCTGCCGCTCGGCGATCGTGAGGTTGGCGTTGGCGGGCGCCTCGATCAGTTCGCTTTTCGCGGGGATGGAATCGGGCGCTTCCGGCGGCCGGTTGCAGTCATAGACAAGGCGCGAAACGCGCGAGGCGACCAGTGGGGCGTCGAGCAGGGCGGAAAGGCGTGATGCGACCGCGAGCGCACCGATGTCCCAGGCCGCGTGCGACAGCCGGTCTTCCGAGCGCAGACCGAGACCTGCGGTGCTCTCGGGCATGTAGGCGCTGGCATGTTCGCAAACGAGCACGATTGGCGCGCCGCCATCCGGGTTGATGACCTCGGCGGCAGGTTCCTCTGACGGCGCGAGGATGGCGGCTCTGTGTGCGTGGGCTTCCATGCGTATAATTCATTACAACAAAAAAGTTTCTGTCAACATCGTTTCAGTAGACAACGCTACATTTTCGGAGTTACCTCCCGACACGAAAGGAGCGCCCGTGGCTGAAACGCTGCCATCGGTGAAAATGCGCATACAGGAGCGCATGGAAACACTGACGCCATCCGAGCGTCAGCTGGTCAGCGTGTTGTTGCAGGATTACCCGGTTTCCGGCCTTGGATCGATCACCGAGGTGGCGCGAATGGCAGGCGTTTCGACGCCGACCGTGATCCGAACGGCGCGAAAACTCGGCTTCGATGGCTTTCCGGACATGCAGGGCGCGATCCGAGAGGAAATCGCCGCGCAGATCAAGGAGCCGATTTCGCGGCGCGACGCGGGGCGCGCCAATGTCTCGGACGAACACACGCTCAACCAGTTCGCCGACTCCGTCTCCTCGAATATTCGAAACACGCTGCAACGTCTCAACCCCGAGGCGTTCGACGCGGTCGTCTCGATCCTCGCCGACCCGAAACGCCACGTCTATCTGGCGGGCGGCCGTATCACGCGGTCAAACGCGGACTATTTCTTCAATCACCTTCAGATCATTCGCGCGAACGTGACGCTGCTCAGCCAGTCACCGAATGTGTGGCCGCAATATCTGCTCGATATCGACGACACGGCGGTGCTCGTCCTGTTCGATATCCGCCGATACGAATCGGACATG
Organism: Oricola indica; assembly: GCF_965227485.1. Taxonomy (NCBI): domain Bacteria; kingdom Pseudomonadati; phylum Pseudomonadota; class Alphaproteobacteria; order Hyphomicrobiales; family Ahrensiaceae; genus Oricola; species Oricola indica. The sequence goes on along the minus strand of NZ_OZ245747.1, from coordinate 3,556,692 downwards.
CTCAAGCTGGCGCGGCTGGCGCGCGATCGAGACTGCAGCATTGTCCTGTTCACGGACCAGTGGGGATCGCCGATCAGCCGTCTTGCCGATCATTGCTTCCATGCGCTCGTTGAGGCGCCGTCGAGCTGGGACTCGACCATCGCCATCATGTTGCTTGTCGAGGCTCTGATCGCCGACGTTCAGGCGGCGAGGTGGGAGGAGTCCAAGGATCGTATCGAGGAACTCGAGTCGATGTTCGGAAAGACGAAGCTGTTCAGAAACCAGAACTGACAGGGGCAGGCGTCATGCTTCCCGAGATGGGGTGAACGCCGAAACCGCGACAGCGAGCCAACCCGCCATCATCGCGATACCACCGCTTGGCGCGGCCATGGCGAAAAGCCGGTCGCCGGCAAAGGCCCGCATGGCGATATCCGCGGAAAAAAGAGCCGCGCCGGCAAAGAGCAGCAGGCCGGCGAGCCGGAGAATAAGGTCTTTTCGGCCGGACAGTCCGAGCGCCAGCATCGCTGGCGCGTGAGCGATACAGACGAGAGCGACCGAACCGAGCAGGCGCGGATCACTCGCCGCATGCGCGCTTGCCGCGGCCGCCGCAACGCCGCCGATCCCCAGAATGCCTGCGCCCAGCAGCATGGCACGGTTCTTGTCGGCTGGTTGCGTCATCGCGTTTCTCCTTCCCGGCGCATATGCGGTTGGTGATGCGCCGGGACAAGCCTGCTTGCCGCTACCTTTCGCCTCAGCCGCTGGCTGCGTAGCTTTCGACCGGCGGGCAGGTGCACACCAAATGTCGGTCGCCATGTACATTGTCGACGCGTGCGACCGGCGGCCAGTATTTCGAGGCCGCCGTATCGCCACCGGGTGTCGCCGCCAGTTTGCGCGGGTAGGGATGAGCCCAGTCATCGGCCAGCACATCGTCGGCGGTGTGCGGCGCGTTGACGAGCGGATTGTCGCTGCGCGGCCAGTCTCCCTGCATGACCCGCTCGGCTTCGCCCGCAATCGAGATCATCGCGTCGCAGAACCGGTCCAGCTCCGCCTTCGGTTCGGATTCCGTCGGCTCGACCATCAGTGTCCCGGCGACGGGCCAGGACATGGTCGGCGCGTGAAAGCCGTAATCGATCAGGCGCTTGGCGATGTCTTCCACCGTGACGCTTGCCGTGTGTTTGAAGATGCGCGTGTCGACGATGCATTCATGCGCGACACGGTTCTTCCGGCCCTTGTAGAGAATGGGATAATGCGGTTCGAGCTGCGTCGCGATATAGTTGGCCGAAAGGATCGCCATTTCCGACGCCCGCTTCAGTCCCTGCGCGCCCATCATGCGGATATACATCCATGTGATCGGCAGGATCGAAGCGCTGCCGTAAGCCGCTGCGGCCACCGCATTGTCGGTTCCCTCAGAGACATGTCCCGGCAGGAACGGAGCGAGATGCGCCTTGACCCCGATCGGACCAATGCCCGGTCCGCCGCCGCCATGCGGAATACAGAAGGTCTTGTGCAAATTCATGTGGCAGACGTCGGCGCCGAAATCGCCGAGCCGCGCCAGCCCCACGAGCGCATTCAGATTGGCCCCGTCCAGATAGACCTGTCCGCCGTGTTGATGGACGATATCGCAGATTTCGCGGATACCTTCCTCGAAAACGCCGTGCGTCGACGGATAGGTGATCATCAGTCCCGCGAGCCTGTCCGCATTGGCTTCGGCCTTCTCCGTCAGGTCGCCGATATCGACATCGCCGGTATCCGTGCATTTGACGACGACAACGTCGAGCCCGGCGACATGGGCGGATGCCGGGTTCGTTCCATGCGCGGAGGAGGGGATCAGGCAGACGGTGCGCTGATCGTCCCCGCGCGATTCATGGTAGCGCCGGATTGCAAGAAGGCCCGCATATTCGCCCTGGCTACCGGCATTGGGTTGTAGCGAAACCGCGTCGAGCCCTGTGATCTCCGCGAGCCAGCTCTCCAGATCGGCGAACATCGCATGATAGCCTTCCGCATGCGCCTTCGGTGCAAAGGGATGCAGATTGGCCACTTCGTTCCAGCTCACCGGCAGCATTTCCGCGGCCGCGTTCAGCTTCATCGTACAGGAGCCGAGCGGGATCATGGCCCGGTCGAGCGCCAGATCCTTGTCTGCGAGCCGCCGCAGGAAGCGCATCATCTCCGTTTCCGACCGGTTTTCATGGAAGACCGGCTGGGTGAGGAGGTGAGCTTCGTCTCGTCGCGGGGGCAGCGCTTCCGATGCGGAATCCGGCAGTTTCTTGTCAAAAAGCCCTGCCAGCGCGTCAAGATCGGCGTCGGTCGAGGTCTCGTCGAAGGTGACCGAGACCGTGTCTTCATCGATCACGCGCATCAGTCTGCCGCCGGCTTCTGCTTCCTTTGCGATATCCTTCGCCTGGCCCGGAGCCCGGACGGTAACGCTGTCGAAGAACCTGGTGCCCGTCACGCCGGCGGCTGCCGCGAAGCGCGCCGCCAACCCGTGCACTTGCTCTGCAATGGCGCGCAGTCCTTTCGGCCCGTGCCAGATCGCATAGGCCGCCGCCATGTTGGCGAGCAGCGCCTGCGCGGTGCAGATATTGGAGGTCGCCTTGTCGCGGCGGATGTGCTGTTCGCGGGTCTGCAAGGCCAGGCGGTAGGCCGGCCGGCCCATGGCATCAACCGATTCGCCGACCAGACGGCCGGGCAACAGCCGTGTCAGCGCATCCGACACCGCCATATAGCCGGCATGCGGCCCGCCATAGCCGAGCGGCACGCCAAAACGCTGCATCGAGCCGACCGCGATATCCGCGCCCCATGACGCGGGTGTTTCGAGCAGCGTCAGCGCCAGCGGATCGGCGACGGCGACGATCAACGCGCCGGCATCCTTCGCGCGCGAAATCGTGTCTGTGTGATTGCCATACACACCTTTTGTATCCGGCCATGAGGCGACCACGGCTGCGGTGTTCCCGCCGATCTCATCTGCGATGGTCATGCCAAGCGCGTGGCAACGAGTCCGGACGACATCGAGTGTCTGCGGATGCGGTTCGCCGACAAAGACGATCTCGCGCCGCTTGTCGCGATGATGGCGCAACGCCACGCCGACGGCTTCCGTCACCGCCGTCGCCTCGTCCAGCAGCGAGGCGGATGCGACGGGCAGGCCGGTCAATTCCGCCACAAGCGTCTGGAAATGAAACAGGAGTTCCAGCCGTCCCTGGCTGATTTCCGGCTGGTAAGGCGTATAGGCCGTGTACCAGGCCGGATTCTCGAACAGGTTGCGCTGGATCACCGGCGGCACGTGGCATCCGTGATAGCCTTGGCCGATGAAGCTCTTCATCACCGTGTTGCGTGCCATCATGGCTTGCAATTCGCCGAGCGCCTGCGCCTCGCTCGCGGGCTCCGGCAGGTCGAGCGGGCGATCGAGCCGGATAGCGGCCGGCACGGTTTCGGAAATCAGCGTCTCAACGGACGGTATGCCGATCTTCGTCAGCATGGCGCGGATATCCGCCTCGGACAGGCCGATATGACGGCGGTCGAATGCGCTTGTCACGGCGTTCATGGCGATCCTCAGTCCAGCGAGTTCTTGTAGGCGTCGGCGTCCATCAGGCCTTCGAGCTGGCTTTCGTCGGCGATGCTCATCGTCCACAGCCAGCCATCGGCCTCCGCAGCCGAATTGATAAGACCGGGCTCGGACGTCAGCGCCTCGTTGACGCTCTTCACCTCGCCATCCACCGGCGCGTAGACATCCGATGCCGCCTTGACCGATTCGACCACCACCAGCGCGTCACCTTTCGAGACACTGGCTCCGGGCGAGGGCAGTTCGACGAAGACGAGGTCGCCGAGTTGCTCCTGGGCATGTTCGGTGATGCCGACGGTCGCCACGCCGTTTTCGACGCGGATCCACTCGTGGTCTTCGGTGTAATAGGTGGTGCTCAAGGGTTCATCCTTTTTGGCTGCGTTTGACGATGAAGGGAAGTTTGGTCACACGCATCGGCACCTGCCGTCCGCGGACATCAGCGGTAACCTCGGAGCCGGGCTGAGCGAGATCTGTGCGCACATATCCCATGGCGACGGGGTGCTCGACGGAAGGGCCGAACCCGCCCGAGGTGACGCGTCCGGCGGGTTTGCCGTCGCTGTCGGTCAGAATTGCTCCGGCGCGCACCGGTTGCCGGCCCTCGGCTTGCAGCCCGACGCGCTTTTCTTCCGGGCCGGAGGCGTGGATTTCCGCCAGCCGTTCGGCGCCGATATAGGAGCCACCCTCGCGCAGGCTTTTCGGAACAGCCCAAGTCAGTCCCGCGCTGATCGGGTCGGTCGATTCGTCGAGATCGTTTCCGTAGAGGCAAAGACCGGCCTCGAGGCGCAGGCTGTCGCGCGCGGCAAGGCCGATCCATTCGACGCGTTCGTCCATGACGAGATTGTCGGCGAAGGCTTCGGCCCGGTCATGGGGCAGGGCGATCTCGAAACCGTCCTCGCCGGTGTAGCCGGAGCGCGTCAGAAACCAGCCGGGCCGCGGCTCCATCCCGCTCATGAAGGACATTCCGGCGATGTCGAAGCCGGAATCGGTCATGACCTGCGCCGCGTCCGGCCCCTGTAGCGCCAGAAAAACCCGGTCGAGTGCTTCGATCGTCGCATTCATGTCCTGGAGCGCATCGCGCATCCAGGCTTCGTCCGCTTCGGCACGCGCCGCATTGGCGACAATCATGAAGCGGTCGTCGGCAAGGCGGGTGACGATCAGGTCGTCGAGGATTCCTGCGTCGGTGTTGAGCAGGAAGGTATATTTGCTCGCCCCGATGGGGTGTGAGCCGGCCTCCACCGGACAGATTTGGGCAATGAACGCTGCGGCGTCGGTGCCGGCCACCTCAAAAAGCCGCATATGGGAGATGTCGAACAATCCGGCATGGGTCCGCGTGTGCAGATGCTCCTTCATCACGCCAAGCGGATAGGAGAGGGGCATGGACCATCCGGCGAACGGGCCGAATTTCGCGCCCGCGCGCTCATGCAGCGTGTGAAGTGGCAGTTGTTTCGGCGAATCGCTCTCGGTCATCGGCACCCTTTCCGTCAGTCAGCACGACCCGGCCATCGGCGATGGCGGGATGTGCCCCTCTGTCGGAAGCCTGAGAGACTCGCATTCCCGGAACTCTGTCGGGAACACTTACACCTTCGGCGCGGGGCATTTGCCCCGACTTTCCAGAGTGCCTTGATCAGTCAGCGGTTCTTTTTGCCTGAGAGATTTCGGGCGATTTCCCCTTCGGCGGCCTTTCGGCGCTCTCCCACTGACGGACCGGGCCGAAACCCGTGAGCTGTTTGGAGACTAGCGCGGGGAAAGGTGCGTGTCACGCCGATTCCGTAGACAGGGCTCCAATCGCGTCGACTGTATGAAGCGCGCAAAAAAAACCCGGCGGTTGCCCGCCGGGTTTTCATCAACTGACTTGCGTCAGACGATTAGAACGAAGCCTGGAAGCGAAGGAAATTGCTCCAGCCCGTGGCGTCGTCAAGTCCGCCCGGAACGGCAGAGCGATTAGCGTCGCGGAAATCCCAGTACTGGACGCTCGCCTTGACCGCGAGGTTGGCTGCCAGAGCGTAATCGAGCGTGACGCCGGCTTTCCACATGCGGTCGTCAGATTCGCTGCCGAACTCGTCGTTGCGCCACTGCCTCCAGGAGAAGCCCGGAGTAACGGTCAACTTGTCGCTGACCTGGGCCGCATAGGACGCCTCGGCGACCCAATGCAGGTGACCATCGTCGCCCGGATCAGGGCTGTCCGACGTCGCGGTGGCGTACATGGACGTTCCCGTACCGGCCACGTTGCCGCCCTGGTTCCAGGTGAAGCGGCCCTGCAGTGCGCCCGGCCCGATATCGGCCGAACCGCGAACGACGACGCCGCCCAATTCCGTGCCGAGATCGTAGTAACCGACCACGGTCGCTGAGATGGCACCCGATGAGAAGCCGAGCATGCCGGTCACACCGAACTTGGCCCCATCTTCACTGTCCCACACATTGCCGAGATCCGCGCTCTGGTCGATCGACGCACCGAAGCTGATCGCACCGGCAGTGCCGGAATACTGGATCGAGTTGAACTTGTTGGTCAGGCCGTTGGAGTCGGTTTCGCCGTTGATGCCGTTGTCCAAGAAGCCACCGAAGTAACCCATGGTCAGGCCAGCGAACGAGAGCTTCACGACGTCGAGGTCAACATCGCTGCCACCGGGAGTTTCGAACTCGACATAGGTTTCGATCGGGCCGATCTCGCTGTCGGTCCAGGACGAGATGTTGAACTGGCCGGTCGAAGCGAAGCCGATCTTGCCGGCATCTTCCGCGGTCGTGCCCCATCCGTCCAGAGCGCCATTATCAAAAGAGTCCGACGTATGGTTAATCTGGAAACGGGCCCAGCCTGCGATCTTCAGGCAGGTTTCGGAACCCGGAATGTAGAAGTAGCCGGCACCGGCCGCGTCGCAGACGCGGACGTATTCGACCATCTCCGGTTCCGGAATGATCACGGCGTCGGCAGCGCGAGCGCCGGAGACAGCGACGAGGGCCGCTGCGGAGCCGAGAAGTAGGCTCTTGATTTTCATTGTCTGACCTCCAGTCAAAGTTTCGACGGATCAAAGGTGCCAATGCTCTATCAGACGGGTTGCCCCCAAACCGGCATTAACAACTTCACCCCATGGTTGAAAGATCGACGAACTTCGCCCATCCCGGAGCGTAATACACTCTCCTCAGGATTGCGGGGCAAGCTGTTTCGGTCTGCAAATTTTGGATTTTCGAAGGTTTGAGATGCGCTGTTGCCCGAAAGACACAGAATTGGCCGATTGCGAGGTCTTGTAATGAGATCTTGCCATTCCGATGGACGGTTCGCGCCTTTGAGGGCGCTGGCTTCCACGCCGGTAGATCTTTGCAAGTTTGCCGAATCGGCCCGAATCCGGGACTCGGTCCGGAGGGAATGCGCTCTTTGAATCTAGATTGAGGCTCCTGCGCCAACTGGTGGCGACAATCCGCTCGGCATTCTGTTAATGCCTCTCGATGTCGATTGTGCCCGATCTGATTTCTTCATTATCAAAGGGCGAACGAAAGAGAGGCGTCATCTGCGGCATTAATAAAGAGGCATCTTTGATCGCCTCGTCGCTCGACTGCCGTTTCGAATCGAATCGTTTTCGAACTTTTTCGTCTGACAAATTATCTGTTTGTTAGGGTTTGTCGGGATTCCGGCGCTTTTGCGCGGATGCGCCTGCGAAAGCCGTGTCATTTCTGCAACATCACCCTAGGGAAGATGTGCCGGCCCGCATTTTCAAGGCCTTGGGCTGTTGCGCCGGATTCTGCTTTCGGTATTTATCGTTGCGAGAGTTGGACATGAAAGTGTGCTTCTTTCGAACCAGGGGATGGGACAGGTCGCTGTCCTTCAGCTAAATACCCAGACCCGTTTTTAACTTTGACTGGAGGTCAGACAATGAAAATCAAGAGCCTTCTCCTCGGCTCCGCAGCGGCTCTCGTCGCTGTCTCCGGCGCTCGCGCTGCCGACGCTGTGATCATCCCGGAACCGGAAATGGTCGAATACGTTCGCGTCTGCGACGCGGCCGGTGCCGGTTACTTCTACATTCCGGGTTCCGAAACCTGCCTGAAGATTTCGGGCTGGGCACGTTTCCAGATCAGCCATTGGTCTGATGACGGCGGCATGGACGGTGCTGACTCCGATTGGGGTATCACGGACGAAGATGCAGCCAAGATGGGCTTCTCATCGACTGGCCAGTTCGCTCTTTCGTCCTGGACCGACAGCGAAATCGGCCCGATCGAAACCTACCTCGAGTTCGAAACTCCTGGTGGCAGCGATGTTGACCTCGACGTCGTCAAGCTGTCGTTCGCCGGCCTGACCATGGGTTACTTCGGTGGCTTCCTGGACAACGGCATCAACGGTGAAACCGACTCCAACGGTCTGACCAACAAGTTCCATTCGATCCAGTATTCCGGCACTGCCGGTGCCATCAGCTTCGGTGCGTCGATCGATGCTTACGATGGTCTCGTCTGGGATAGCGAAGATGGCGCCAAGTTCGGTGCGACGGGCCAGCTCGGCTTCACGAGCGGCGCTATTGCGGCAACCGTGACCGGCTTCTATGACTTCGGAGCCTCTGGCGGCGGTGTGGTCGGCCGTATCTCTGCCGATGTTGGCATGGGTACGCTTCAGGCTCGCGGTACCTGGGCTGAAAACAACGTCAACATGTACACTGGGAGCGCGACGAGCCCGGATGATGGCGGTGCTCTGCATTGGGTCGCTGAAGTGTCCTACGCCGCTGCCGTTAGCGACAAGCTGACGGTCACTCCCGGCTTCTCGTACCGTTCGTGGTACAATACTGGCGATGGCGATCCGGAAGACACGATGTGGAAGGCCGGCGTGACGCTCGACTACGCTCTGGCTGCGAATCTCGCAGTGAAGGCAAGCGTCCAGTATTGGGATTTCGACGACGGCAACACCGGCGATCCGGAAAATGCCACCGGTTGGAGCAACTTCCTGCGCTTCCAGGCTTCCTTCTAAGCCTCGCGTGCATGCCTTGTAAGACGAACCCGGCGGGCAACCGCCGGGTTTTTTCGTTTGGATGCGGATAGTTGATTTCAGGAGTGAGATTGCGAATCTTGCTTTTTGGTGCGGATCGGTAAGGCTTCAGGAAATCTGTTCGGATAGATGGCTTGGCCTGAAAATATCCAAAGGGAATCATTCCGCGTCACGCCAAGGAATGCTAGGGAAAGCCAGCACTCCTGCCAGCCGATAATTGTAGCTCCGCCATGACAGACATATTCGATGCTATCGACCGCCACGCAAAACATACGCCCGGTAGTTATGCATTTATAAGCCCCGCTGCGTCACTGAACTATTCCGGCCTTTCGGATGGCATCAGGAATATCGCAACCAGGGCGTTGACAATGAATATCTCGCCTGGAAGCCTTGTGGGCGTCCGCTGCAGAAATCCCAATGTGGAAATCCTGACAAATCTCGGCCTGATGCGCGCCGGTATGAGGGTAGGTATCGCGGGTAACAAATCGACATATGCCGAACATGGCGTCGTGCTGGATGTTCTACTCACCGACGGAAGCACGCATGGTGGTAAGGATGTCGCTGCCCGACGCCATATTCCCTTGACGCCGGATTGGGTGCAGCCGCACGAATTCTCCAATCGGAAGATAGAACCGACCGATTATGGATTGATATTCGCATCTTCCGGTTCGACCGGCGCCAGCAAGCTTCTTTTTGCATCGCGTGAGAACATAGATTATCGCGTAGATGTGAAATCGGGGGAGCCGTGGTTCCACGAGGACATGCGCTTCATGACGCTCTCCCAGCCGAATTCGATGACAAGTTTTCTCGACGCTGTCATTACTCTCGTAAAAGGCGGTCAGGTTGTTCGCCTTGACGCGATGCCTCCAGCCCAAACGCTGGATGCGATTACGGTCTTCCAGCCGACCTATGTCAACACGCCGCCTTATACCCTCGTGTCGCTACTGGAGGGATTGAAGACAAATCCGCGCAAATTACGGAAAATCGACTACCTAAGGGTAGCTGGAGCCTATTGTTCACCGCAGGTGCGTGCGAGTGCAAAGGAGCTTCTCGCCTCGCACGTGATTACGTCCTACGGTGCGACGGAAACTGGCCGGATAGCTTTCGCCGAACTGGAAGATATTGCCGGTATCGATGGCGCAGTCGGCGCAATCATGGCGGGCTTGGCGGTTGAGACGGTGGATGACTCCGGAGCGCCGCTTCCACAAGGCGAAACCGGCGAACTTCGCGTCAAGCCGCCTGCCGAAAGTCCGCTGAGCTATTTTAGCTCCGGCGAGTTGATCTCTCCGCTAAAGGACGGCTGGTTTTATCCGGGCGATATTGGTCGTGTCGACGAGAAAAACAATCTGATCATATCCGGACGGAAGAGCAGCGTCATAAATATGGGCGGTAACAAGGTCGATCCTGAACGTGTCGAATCGGCTTTGATCCGTATTGACGGGATCGAGGACGTTGCCGTCGGACCATTTCGCAGTGCTTCGGGATATGACGTGATCGTAGCATTGGTCAAGTCGAGCGGTCCCATTCAGCTGGAGCAGCTGAATCAGTTCCTTGAGAAAAACCGTCAGATTTATCGGATCGATTCGATCCGTCGCGTTTCTTCCATACCACGTAACACGAACGGAAAGATCGACAGGCGAGCGGTGCTCGAGCAGATTAAATCGCCTGCCAAACATTAAACAAAAGGGAGGAATACCCATGTCTCTATGTCTTAAAGGGAATGCGCTTTGCGCATGGCCGCTTAGGTCAGCATTGATGGCCGCGTGTGCATTCGTATCTGCGATTGTAATGTCTCCGATTTCCGCCATGGCAGCGGAATTCAGCGCTGATACGGTGGAACTTCGCGTCGGATACAGCGCCGGCGGCGGCTATGACACGTTCGGTCGGCTGGTTGCGCGCCATCTTGGCAAATATCTGCCGGGCAACCCGGATTTTGTTGTCCAGAATCAGCCAGGAGGCGGCAGCCTGAAATTGACACTGACGACCGTTGCCAGCGACGCAAATGACGGCTCCCTTATCGCATTGGTGAATTCGTCCATGTCGACGTTTCCGCTTTTCGACGAGAAGGGCGCGCGCTTCGATCCGACCGAGCTGGTCTGGATCGGCAGCCTCGCCAACGAGACATCCGTCTGCGTCATGACGAAGCAGTCGGGCGTCTCCACTGTGGAGGATTTCCTCTCGAAGGATTTCATTGTCGGTGCAACCGACCGGGGTGCGACGACTTATCAGTTCCCCGCATTGTTGAAAAATCTGTTTGGCGCGAATTTCAGGATCGTCACCGGCTATCCTGGCGGCCCGGAAATCATGCTCGCGATGGAGCAGGACGAGTTGCAAGCGCGCTGCGGCTATTCATGGTCTTCGCTGAAAGGCTCGCCGGAGGAGAACAAGTTTAACCGGATCGGCCAGATCGGTTTGACGAAAAACAAGGATCTTCCCGATCTTCCGCTCTTCTACGACATGATTGAGTCTGACTTGGACAAGAAAGCTGCCGCGCTGGTTCTTGCGCCGCTGCGCTTCTATCGCGCCTTTGTCGCTCCGCCATCAACGGATCCGGAAGTTGCGGATACACTTCGCCAGGCCTTTACGAAGATGACAGAAGATTCAGAGTTTCTCGCTGAGGCTGCGTCGCTCGGGCTGGACGTGGATGCGGTTCCCGGCGATGAAATCCAACAGATGGTCGAGGACCTTCAGGCATCCGATGAGGCGGCCCTGAAGCGGGCAACCGAGCTTTTGGAATAGGTCGGTTTGGGGCGCTTTCGGGTTGAGTTGACGTTCCGAGAGCGCATCGAAGTATGAGACTGAAAAGGCGATCGCATCTTGCGGTCGTGATTGGGGAGGGTCGGATTGAAGGTGTGGGGATTCAACCGGCACTCCGCCAATTCGCGATAGAAGCGGTGTAAGAGATTGGCCGACGCTTTTTTTTCGGCATTCGTTGAGTTGAGCGAGCCCGCGCGGCTCATGTTTCTCTTCATTGGCGTATTATGCGGATTGGTGATTGGTGTCATACCGGGGCTGAGCGGTATAATCGGAATGGCGCTGCTGGTGCCGTTCACCTACAATCTCGATGCCTATGCCGCTATTGCGCTTCTGCTCGGCATGGGATCGGTGACCACGACAAGCGACACAATTTCAGCGGTCCTTTTTGGCGTTCCAGGTACGGTGGGATCGGCCGCCACGGTTATCGACGGGCATGCGATGGCCCGCAACGGCGAAAGCGGCCGCGCGTTTGGTGCAGCATTCAGCGCATCCATGATAGGTGGCGTCGTAGGGGCCGTCGCACTGGCCCTTGCAATTCCGGTCATGCAACCTGTCGTTCGCAACGTCGCGTCGCCAGAACTGTTTGCCATAGCAGTTTTCGGTCTTTCGATGGTTGCGACCCTATCGGCCGCTAACCCTCTTCGCGGGCTGCTTTCCGTATGCGCGGGACTTGCCGTGGCTCTAATAGGTCTATCGTCTCAAACCGCTACCGACAGATGGACATACGGAACCGTCTATCTTTGGGAGGGGATTCCTCTGGTGCCGCTTTTCTTGGGCTTGTTCGGCATTCCAGAGCTTTTTGTTCTGTCGAAATCGAAGTCGATTGTGGACAGCGATTTGCCTGTGTCGCCAAATAACAGCCTCTTCGCCGGTATTCGGGATACGCTTTCTAATCTTCCCTTGGTCGCTCGGATGAGCGCTTTAGGTGCAATTCTCGGTGCGATACCTGGCATAGGCGTCTCCATAATCGACTGGATCGCCTACGGCATCGCGAATCGCACGGTAAAAGGCGATCACAAGTTTGGCAAAGGTGATGTGCGCGGCGTGATAGCGCCGGAAGCTGCAAACAATGCCAAGGAAGGCGGCGCGCTGGTACCCACTGTTGCTTTCGGCATTCCTGGTAGTGCCAGCATGACCATTCTGCTTGGCGCGCTCATGGTTCAGGGTATCGTGCCCGGTCCGGACATGCTCACTAAGCATCTCGACCTGACGGTCGTGATGGTATTCTCAATAGGACTGGCAAATATCATGGGTACCGTGATTTGCCTTGGCCTGAGTCCGTACTTCGCGCGTCTTTCGTTGGTTTCATCGGGTATTATTGTTCCTGTCGTCCTTGTTTTCGTTGTGCTTGGAGCGTTTCAGGCGAGCAGGGATGCCGGCGATTTTGCCGTGCTCTTTGTATTCGGGATCATTGGACTCGCTCTTGATGCGGCGAAATGGTCAAAGCCGGCATTCGCACTCGGCTTCATTCTGGGACCGAGCGTCGAGCGGTACTTCTTTATTTCCCATTCGATTTACGGCTGGTCATGGCTGACACGACCCATCGTCATGATCATACTTGCGCTGGCGATCGCAAGTTTTTTTCGCTACCTGCCCGAATGGCTGAGAGCTCTTCGCCAACGCGGTGGCGATGACCGACCGAATTTCTCCGTCCCGGCTATGTTCATGAGCATTTGCGCGTTGGCATTTTCATTGTTCGGTCTCATGTCATCGAAGGACTGGCCGCTCGGGGCGTCTTTGTTTCCGATCGTCGTATTCTCCGTCTCCGTTGCACTCTCGGCGATCCTGTTTCTTAACGATTTGCGCTTGATGCGCACTGCTCTGATTCAAGATGTGCCGCTTCGCAATGCAATCTGTGTCCCCGGTTGGCACATCAGATATCTCGCCAATATTGGCGCGTTCCTGGTGTGCTTCCTGTGCTTTGGATGGTTTTTATCAATAATCGGATTCCTGCTGGCAAACCTGAAGTTTCGGGCGAAAACATCCACAAAGGCGGCGTTTTTTATCACCGCAGGCGCAACCTTGGTGATTTGGCTAATATTTGATTTGCTGCTTGCCATGCCATGGCCAGACCCGCTCCTGTTCGGATTTACATGATGGAAAACTTTTAAAATGGCCGCGGCAAATGGTCGGTTTCCTGTGCGACGAAGGCCTGCCGGATCCCAACGTTTCATCCGCGATGAATGCCGGTAACGATCAGAATGTATGAGGGTTTAAGTCCCGAAGCTAAAGGGGCACAGGGCCTTGGTCGTGAGCTACGCCGCAGCCCTCTTTGTCGATCTTGACTTGAGAACATAGTTTCGGACCCCGCTGCAAAATGATAGAAAAACTGGACATGTCAAACAATGGAACCGATGCGGAAGTGACGGAATAATGGTCGATATTTTCAAGGCTATCGAGGAACACGCCAAGCGAAATCCGAGCTCGCTCGCACTGATCGGTCATAACGTATATTTGAGTTACGCCGCCTTCGCGCACGCCACCAGAAACATCTCGGCCTTGGCGTTAGCATCGAATATCGCTCCCGGCAGCCTTGTCGGGGTTCGCTGCGGCAATCCGTACATGGAATTGTTGTTGTACTGTGGTCTGATGCGCGCCGGGATGACTATTGCTTTTCCCAAGGACCCGTCAGTCTACGCCAACCATAATGTCGAGCTTGATGTTCTGCTTTCGGATGATACGTCATTGCGGGGCCAATCAATGCCCGCAAAACGCGTTGTCCCATTGACTTCCGATTGGACACAGCCGCGCGGCACGCCGAAACGGCCTGAGAAAAACCCTCAGTATGCCGCGCTGTTCGCATCGTCGGGCTCAACGGGAAACAACAAGCTTTTTCATGCCAACCGTGCAAACTTGGACTTTCGGATTAAGCTAAAAGAGCATGAAGTATTTTTCGATGGCGATGTCCGTTATCTGTCGCTGTTTCTTGCGGGTACGATGATCAGCTTCATTGACATGCTTATAACATGGAAAAAGGGCGGTCAGGTTGTTTTGACTGGCACATTGTCCCATGAGCAAGCACTTGACGCTATCGCACTCTATCAGCCGACATATTTGGCGGCGCCGCCATATTCACTCGTTGGAATGCTGAACGCACTTGAAACAACCCCCCGCCGTTTTCAGAAGGTCAACTCCATCTATACAGGTGGATCCTATTGTGCCCCTCGCATGTTAGAAGCCGCTAACGAAAAGCTGTGCCACCACCTCATCCCGGCGTATGGATTGACCGAACTCGGACTTGTCGCCTTATCGCCCTACGAAGAATTAGCGTCGATTGACGGCGCCGTCGGCAAACCGGTAACCGGCATGACCGTAGAGGCCGTGGACGAGTTTGGAAATACGCTGCCTTCAGGCGAAACGGGGGAGATCAGGATTACGCCGCCTCCAGGCAGCCCGCTTGGCTTTTATCGCGACAATAGGCGTATCGAAATTGTCGACCACGAGTGGTTCGCTCCCGGCGATGTCGGACACATCGACGCTAATGGATTCCTGGTCACTACGGGTCGTAAGAAAAACGTAATCAACTACGGTGGAAACAAATTCGACCCGGAACGAATAGAAAATACTCTTATTCAGATGCCGGAAATCGAGGATGTGGCGGTTGGCGTCGTGCCGGGGCCGGGCGGATTTGATGTAATTATCGCGCTTGTCAGGGCTTCCCGAGAAATCGATACCGATGCGGTGAATAAATACCTGAAATCAAAAAGGCAGCCATACGATATTGCGTCGGTTCAACTCGTGGCATCCGTTCCGCGTGGTGAGAACGGAAAGGTCAAACGCCAGGAAGTGGCCGAACAGGTGAAGTCCGCCGCTTGATGTTGGAATTTCAATACTGCCCCGGGCGCGAGATGGGTAGTGATTTTGCTGTCGCGCGCTCGACTAGGGTGAAGATTGTTAGAAAACAAGCTACAAATATGTACGCGGACCGCGGAGTGAAAGAATGAAGCATGCAAGACACTTTTTCGGTGCTTGTTCCGTCGTTTTGTCAGCCATGCTTATCGCCGGTTGCGTCTCCGAGTACGGCGATGCGGCGAAGTATCTGGGCGACGTGAAAGCCAGGATTGCGGTCTCCATGCCGGCCAACGCCCCGTCGATCCGTCAGGAATTCCGGATTGGCAACATCCCCGGATCCGACAACGGCGTGCCTTACAGTCACGAAGGTATAGATGTCGTCGCGAAGATCGGTACGCCGGTTCTTGCCGCAGCATCCGGGCGCGTGACCCGTTCCTACGTGGAGCCGATGTACGGAAATCAGGTCGTCATCGATCACGGCATTGATGGCACCGGTCGCAGGACCCAGACGGTTTACAAGCATCTGGACAAGCGGATGGTCTCTGTCGGAGACACTGTGGTTCGCGGGCAACAGATCGGAACGCTGGGCCGCACGGGAGCGCTGGCGGCTGGAATCCTGCATCTGCATTTCGAGATTCGCCGCCAGATCAAGCCGGGCGGACGCGGGCTGCATCCAATCGATCCGCATCGCCTCTGGGCGAATGGGGAAGGGCGCGTCACCTGTTTCGACCCCGATGTCGAGATCGACGATACCGTGTTCCGCGCGACCTATCCCGTCCTCTGCCGCGGCAAGGGGCCTGCTGCCGTACCGCCGCCTGAACAGGCCATTGGCTCTCTCGCAAACCTGAAACGGCCCGAAGGCTGACTGCTGCGAGCCGTAATTGATCGAGCGGGCTATGTCCCGGCCTGATCCAGAAAACGCTGAATCATTTGAGGCAAGCCTGCCGTGTGGAGCAGAGGCGCATGCCCTTGGCCTTCGACATTGACACATTGCAGTCGGGGATGGCGCGCCGCCATTTCATCGACGGTTTCTTGCGACAGCAGTCCGGAATTCTCTCCCCGAAGAACCATCACCGGGATATCGCGTAACGCGTCGAATTGCGGCCAGAGTGCCGGCAGTTCCTCACCGGGTACCAGGGCGTCGAGCGTTTTGCCGAGCGCCGGGTCGTGATCGGCCACTAGCGTGTCTCCGATCTGCCTGAACTTCGCATGCGCCTCGTAGATCCAGTCCTCTTCGGTCAACGCGGGAAAGGCCTTGCCCATAAGGGACTTCTGGATCGCGATGGCTTCGGCCCAGTCCTTCGGTTCGGGCGGATCGGCGAGCATCGTGCGAATGGCCAGCAGGCTCTCGATCCCGATGACCGGGCCGACATCGTTCAGGATGACGGCGCGCAGGAGCCCGGGTCGCATCGCGGCGATCGCCATGGCAATCAGGCCGCCCCGCGACGTGCCGATGAGTGTTGCCTGCTCGATACCGAATTTTTCGAGACCGGTAATCACGTCCTCGGCTTCCGTCAGGATGTTGTAGTGCGTCCAGTCGCTGTCATGATCGGACAATCCCCGGCCGCGATAGTCGAAGCAGATGACCCGGCGCTGGGGCGAAGCGTCTTCCGCGAGATGAACCGCGAGACGGGCGAAATCCCGCGCGTTTCGGCTAAGACCGGCAAGACAGACGACCGGCAGTGTCTCGACGTTTCGCACGCCGTAATCGACCGCATGCAGTTTCAGACCGTCGGGCGCGGAATAGAAGACACTCTTGCCACGCTTCGTTTCGTTGATGACCATTGTGCGAAGTGATTGTCTACAGGTTTCGAGGCCAGGCGCGAGCCGAGGCGGATTGTTTATGGTTTTCAGCCGGTTGCGAAATTTTCCGGAATCAATCTGTCCAGCCGAACCGGAGGTCGCTTGCAATGTCCGTGGGTTCGCCGAAGCGCGCCTTGTAGACTTGCAGGTTTTCCATCACGCGCTGCACGTAACCGCGAGTTTCCGTGAAGGGGATTTGCTCGATCCAGTCGACCACCTCGTCCAGCGGCTTGCCGCGCGGGTCGCCGAAACGCTCGATCCACTGGCCAACGCGGCTGGGGCCGGCATTGTAGGCGATGAAGGTCAGGATATAGGAGCCGCCGAAGCGATCGAGTTGGCGCTTCAGGTATTCCGTGCCCAGCGTCGCGTTGTAGGCCCCGTCCGAATTGAGACGTGACGGCTGATAGGCAAGTCCGGCCTGTCGGGCGACCTCCTTGGCCGTCCCCGGCAGCAATTGCATCAATCCGAGTGCGTTCGCGCGCGACCTTGCGGCGACGTTGAACTCGCTTTCCTGACGCGCGATGGCATAGGCGAGGGGTCTTTCCTCAGGCTTGATCGGGGTTGAGGCCGGAATTGCGCCGATGGGATGCGTCAGTGCTCCCGTTTCGACGCCACGCCACTGGGCGGCTTTGGCGATGCGCAGGGCAGTGAAGCGCTCCTCCATCTTCTCCCAATGCGCAACCAGTTGCGTGACCGACGGCGTGTTTTCGAGTTTGCGGCCGAGACCATAGGCCATCTTGCGGGCGAGATCGGTACGCCCGATCTCCTGCAGCCTTTGCATGGCCGCCACAGGTTCCGTCGAGCGGAAGCGGCTGGTGTCGTCGGGTGTCACCGAAGGCCGCTTGATACCGGAAAGGTCAAGGCCGAGGCGTTGGCGGGCGAGTTGGCCATAAAAGGTCATCTCCAATTCGGCCGCGCGCTTGTAGTGCGTTTCCGCCTCCGGCGATTCCATCGCTTCATAGGCACGGCCGAGCCAGTAGGCACCCCGGGCCCGCGAGATCGCGCCGCTGGAGAGATTTTCGATCAGGGCAAAATGGGCTGCGGCCTTCTTTGGGTCCTTCAGGCCGCGCAGCGCGTACCAGCCGGCGTGAAACGCAGCTTCCACCTGCGTCTCCGCAGAGCCGCCGCGATGCATCGAGGCGATCCGGTAGGCCGCCTCGTGGTTTCCGTGCTCGAATGCGTCGCGCGAGACGATGCGCCGTTCCGTCCACCACTCATCCGGATCGACCAGTTCGTCCGGCTCGACCGGTGATTCGAGCAGCAGTTTGGCGGCTTCGTCATCGCGTTCCTTGCGGCGCAGCCATTTGATCTTCGCAAAGAGGAGATGCGGCGAATTGCGCACGCTCTCGTCGGCTTCGTCGAGGAGTTCGAGCGCATTCTTGTGGAGGCGGATCGCCGCCGACCACGGATCGAGGAACGGCGTCATTCCGGCCGATTGCGCAACTCGCTCGGCGGCCCGGATACGATCTCGATACATCAGCGCCAGGAAACGTCGGCGATGATCGTCCTTTGTCAGAACTTCGGAGAACTCGGACAAAATCTGCAATTCGCTGCGCACATCGAGCGGCTCGGTCGTCCACCATGGCAGCAGCGCCGCGCGGGCGCCCTCGACGTCGTCGAGGCCGATGCTGGCGCGGGCCAGGGAAATCGCGCCAGCCAGCGTTTGTGGCGTCTTGTCGGTATAGGCTGCGGCGATTTCCTTCGGAGAATGGTCTTCGCGAGCCAGCGCCCGCTCGTAATTGGCGCGCAACCGGGACATGTCCGGCCAGCCTTCGAGGGCACGCATTGTAGCCGCGATTTCATCCGAGCTGATCGCGGCGCGACCGGAATACGCGGCGACCCAATCGACGATCCGCCCGTCGAGGCTGTCTTCCGGAAGGTTACGTCTCAATTTCCGAAGGCTTTCGAAGTCACCTCCCTCCAGCGCTTCGAGCGCTTCGACGAGATGTGTTCGTGCCGGGCCTTCTTCCGGTCGGTCCATCGCGATGGAGGCGGTCGTGCGCTGGTCCACCCCCGGCGTCGAATCGCTGAGAACCAGCGCTCCGATCACGGCGGCATGCAGACCTGCGACTGCGGCGAATATGGCTGGGCGGCGTGACAATGGCATGGCTCTTCCCGGCTCCGGTTCCTCCTTGCCGATATTCTACAACAATGACCCGTTTATGGTGAACGGACAGTGAAGAAGCGCACAAATCGGCGTGATCTCGGCGCTTGCCGCCGACAGGCCGCCCGACTATGGTGCGCCGAAATTTCAAGACAGATGCGCGGCAAAGCGCGCAAGTGCATGCGGGAGACGGGTTTTTATGGTTGAGCGTTCGGCGTTGCGCGGGTCTATGACCGCGCTGGTTACCCCGTTCGATACGTCCGGCGCGTTCGACGAGGCGTCGTTTCGTGCACTGGTGGACTGGCAGGTGACGGAGGGCACCAAGTGCCTGGTTCCGGTCGGCACGACCGGCGAATCGCCGACGCTGAGCCATGACGAGCACAAGAGCGTTATCGAGGTCTGCATCGAGGCGTCTGCCGGCCGCGCCCCGATCATCGCGGGTGCCGGGTCCAACAACACCCATGAAGCTGTCGATCTGGCGATGCATGCCGAAAGCGCCGGCGCGGATGCGGTGCTTGTCGTCACGCCCTATTACAACAAGCCCAACCAGCGCGGTCTCTACGAGCATTTCGCGGCTGTCGCTCAGGCGATCGACGTCCCGATCATCATCTACAACATTCCCGGCCGTTCGATCATCGACATGACGCCGCAGACCATGGGGCGGCTCGTGGCTGACTTTCCCAATGTCTGGGGCGTCAAGGATGCGACCGGCAAGGTCGAGCGGGTTTCCGAACAGCGCATCACCTGCGGGCATGATTTTATCCAGCTGTCCGGCGAGGATGGTTCCGCACTCGGCTTCAACGCCCATGGCGGCGTCGGCTGCATTTCCGTGACGGCCAATGTCGCCCCGCGGCTGTGTTCGGAATTTCAGGCGGCCTGCCAGGCAGGGGACTACGCCAAGGCGCTGGAACTCCAGGACAAGCTGATGCCGCTGCACAAGGCGCTGTTCATCGAGCCCGGCGTGGCTGGGTCCAAATACGCACTTTCGCGGCTGGGCCGGGTTAAGAACCGGCTGCGCTCGCCGATGGTGCCGGTCGAGGAATCGACGGCGAAGGCCATCGACGAGGCGATG
The DNA here is from genome assembly GCF_965227485.1 of Oricola indica. Classification (NCBI taxonomy): domain Bacteria; kingdom Pseudomonadati; phylum Pseudomonadota; class Alphaproteobacteria; order Hyphomicrobiales; family Ahrensiaceae; genus Oricola; species Oricola indica. Next base: position 3,536,669 of record NZ_OZ245747.1, on the reverse strand, counting down.
CGGCACGCCGGTCTCTTGAACTGAGCCGGCGAAACCACACCTTTCGCAAATGGCACCCAGAAAAAAGACAGATCCGACGAACAAGGTCGTCGCCGAAAACCGCAGAGCGCGGTTCAACTTCGATATCCAGGATACGGTTGAGGCGGGCCTCGTGCTGCATGGCACCGAGGTCAAGTCGTTGCGCAATGGCGAAGCAAATATTGCCGAGAGCTACGTCTCGGAAGAAGGCGGCGAGATCTGGCTGATCAATTCCCACATCCCGGAATATCTCGAGGCAAACCGCTTCAATCACGAGCCGCGCCGCCGCCGAAAACTGCTGCTGCACAAGCGGGAAATGGCGAAGTTCGCGCAGGCGGCCGACCGGGAGGGCATGACCCTCGTTCCGCTGAAGCTCTATTTCAACGACCGCGGCCGCGCCAAGCTGGCGGTCGCCATCGCCAAGGGCAAGAAGACCGTCGACAAGCGTGAAACAGTCAAGAAGCGCGATTGGGACCGCCAGAAAGCGCGAATTCTCAAGGAACACGGCTAGCCGGTTGGCATTGTCCGCGCTCTCCTAAAATAATTCCGCGATCTGTTTTATCCACGGCTCCGGCCAAGGAACCGACACTAGGTGGTCGAACACCGCGTAAGCCACAGTGGCGACGCAAAGCGAGAGGACCAGCGCCGACACGATCCTCTTTGGCGCATGCCGCATAAACGTCGCGAATACGTAGATCGCTACCGCCGCCAGATGGCCAAATGCCAGGATGAGTACGAAGAACGAAACGCAATAGGCGGCCATCGACGCCGGAACGCGGACGCCGCGCCACAACGCCTGCGCGGTACCCGATGGCCACACGGCTGCGCCGCGGGTCTTCATGTCGAGGGCGAAACGCGCGACCAGCGTCGCTGCGGCGAGGATGGTGGCCACGCCCATAATGGTCGGAAACAGTCCTGCCACGAAACTGAGCTCCGTCGCGTGGAAGGTCATCAGTCCGGCGAGGGACAACAGTACGACATAGCCCAGAAAATCCGCTGTTGTGTCCGGTGCTCTCGTCTCCTCGTTCGGAATCCTTCGCGCCTTACGCACACCGAAAAACGTGACGGTCAACACCGCAGCAGCCGCGATCACGACCGTGGGTCGAAAGAAATCCCAGCCTTGGTGCAGCTGCAGCGAAAGAAAGAAGAACCGCTCGACACTCGCGCCGAGCACGAAGCCGAGGGATAGGGCAGCCCGCGACCATCCCTTGTGCTTCATGTAGTAGCCGAGCGCGCCAGCCAAGACAAAGACAAGAATGTCCTTGGGGTCGGTATTACGGTAGAAGGCGCCCAGGACGAGGAAGACCGTCGCCACCGGGAATATGTAATATGTCGGGATGGTGGCGATGCGGGCGAAGGGCCGCGCGAAGGCGATGCAGGTCGCGGTGCCGACGATATTCGCCGCGCATATGAAGAACACCATCGCATAAATCAGGCCGACATTTTCTCCGAGCATCTGCGGGCCGGGCACAAGCCCTTGCACGTTGAACGCGCCGAGCAAGATCGTCATCGTCACCGACCCCGGCAGGCCGAGCGCAATCGTTGGAATGAGATAGCCGCCTTCCTTGGCGTTGTTGGCGCTTTCCGGGGCGATTACACCTTTGATGTTACCTTTGCCGAATTCTGGCTCGTCGCGGTTCTGCCTCTTCGCCAGCCCATATGCGACCCAGTCAATGACGGTCACCCCGACCCCCGGAATGGCGCCAAGCACCGCGCCCAGCGAACTGCTTTGAAACACTAAGCGCCAATTTCTCAGAGTGTCGCCGATGCCGGCACGCAGGCCGATATTGTCGGCTAGGCGGCGAGGGCCTTCGCTGATCCTGCCGCGCTGTAGCAGATCGATGATTTCCGGAAAGCCGAAGATGCCGAGAAACAAGATTTCCAGCGGCATCCCGTCCCATAAATAGATCAGTCCTCCGGTGAACCGTTCCTCGCCGGTGTTATTGTCGAGTCCGATAAAGGCCAGCAAAACACCGATGCATAGAGACGCCAGCCCCTTGAAACTGTCGCGTCCCGATATTAGCGCGACGAAGAGCATGCCCATCAGTGACACGGCTAGGAAATCCGGCATCTGCATAGTCGTCACGATCGGCCGCAGGAATGGGATGACCGCCGCTAGGACCACCGCTCCGAAGATACCGCCGATCATCGATGCCGAAAATGCGGCGCCCAATGCCCGTTCTGCCTGGTTCTGTTTGGCGAGGGGATGCCCGTCCTCCACGGTGGCGATCGCCGCGACAGTGCCGGGCACGCCTAGTAGGACGGCGGGTATCGTATCGGAAATTGAAGTCACCGCAGTGACCCCGAGCAGCAGCGCGGTGGCCGCGAACGGATCGAGATGATAGGTGAATGGCACCAGCATGACGAGTCCGAACAGGCCGCCAACGCCCGGTATGATGCCAAGGACCAGCCCAGTCATCACGCCGGCGAGCAGCATGGATAGTGTGACGATATTGAATATTCCGTCTAGAAAAATGCCGGGATCAGACATGCTGTCGCGCAGATTTCAGCATCAAGCAATTCCGGATTTTTCCAGTATAGGGCTTAGCTCTGCGCAAAGGTCCGACGCTTTTTGCCTGATCGCCTTTCCCGTCTCCGTACGGGGAACTTCTCGCGACGCATAGATTGCCGTTGGGCCGGCATTGAACCAGCTTTCGCTCTGCATGTTCTGGAGGAGGTCGATCACCGTTTTTCCGATGTCGCTTCCCTCGGCGAACCGCAAAATGAAAAAAAGCCGGTCGACCCCGAATTCATCCGCTTTGACAAAACAGTATCCGTCTTCGATCCCGCTAAAATTTTGGATGAAGTCATCATACCGCAACATGTCCATCTTCACGCCGCCAAGATTTGCGGTATCGTTTGAGCGTCCCTCGATATGGAGAAAGCCTAGGTCGTCTATACGCCCGAGATCGCCTGGAAAGAACCATCCGTTTCGGAACGACTTGCTGTTTGCTATATCGTCGTCGATGTAGTGGGGCATCCCATGCTTGCCCCTGATGCGCACCCGCCCGATGGTCCCGTCGGATACTGGCCGGTGTTCGTCATCGACGATTTGGACGTCGGCCAGGTTGTTGATCGGCTCGAGACGGCCATCGTAGCTCTCATCGGCGGCTATCGTGTATTCCGCGACGCTTCCGAGTTCGGTCGATCCGTAGAAAACCGTTATCCTCTCAAAGTGTTTCCGCATCGCGTTCATGAACACCTCTCCCGGACGGGCGCCCCCCACAAGCGCAAGCGGAAGTTGTCTTTCGACCCCAGCGTTGTGCATGCTCGCGAACAATTTTGTATATTGTTCCGGCGAGCCGACAGTTTGCGAGATCTCCTTTCGCGCTAGGACAAGCGGGCCTGCTCGCTCGATGTTTACCCCGCCGGATAGGAGCGTGCGAATACGGGTGTTCGCGCCGACGCCGGAATCAGAGCGAAACAGGCACATCGAAGTGAACCTTTGGTTCCTCGGCGTCGCTGCGGAGACCCAGGTAATGCGCGCCCATTCGTCTTCGACTGATACATAGATGGCTTTTTTCTCACCCGTTGTTCCCGAGGATGCGCCAAGCCGAGACATGTTGGACCCATCGGAGAAACCGTCCGGTTTTTCCGCGTTCAACACGGCCATCGCATCGATTGCGCTAACCGGATGCAAATCAAAGATGATGGCCTTTCCAGCAATCACACGATCCGATTTTCTCGGCCCCGGTGCGATCAGCGTATGGGTTACGTGGTCCGCGATAGACCTGCTCGTCAGGCCGTATTCTGGGGCCCAGGCGGCGCCGAGTAGAGAGCAAGCAGCTATCGCGGCTATCGCCTCTCTCGGTTCGTCCACGGCAACAGCGACGCAATCCCCGCGAGTAACACCATGCTGCCGCAACAAGAGCGCCAACATCGCCACGAGGCTCGCAAAACTCTCGTAATCCAAGTCCCCGTCGGGGCCGGAGAATGCAATTCGCCCGCGATACCGGTCAGCCGCTTCGAGGACTGCGGCTCCGATGTTTTTTCCCAGCGTCATGTCGTTACGGAGCGCTTCGCTGTGTCACTTGGTCAGTTCGATAAGGCGGCTCACCGTAGCTGGATCCGATTCGGATACGGCCTTGATCTTTGCTTCCAGCGCCGATCCGTTGGCGGGGTTCATGTCGATATAGACTGCTAACGCTTCCTTGAGAAACTCCGGATCTTTCATTACGGCGTCGAAGGCCGCGCGATAACGCATCACCGCCTCTTGCGAAGCACCCGGCGCCATGAAGAACGGGTAGTAGATTTCGTCGCGAGCACTAAAGAGCTTGATCGCGGCTTGGGTCTCGTCGTTCGACGCGAAGGATGCGAAACTAGGAATAATTTTTCCGTCCAGCTCGATTTCGTTGGCGGCAGATCCGATCAGGTTGTACGTGCCCTTTTGGTTGTTCCGGATATAGCGGTCCAACTGGCTACCACAATAACCCGCGATCTCGCCACGTTGGACGGCCGCCTCGATATCGGTAAGGCCCTTGAAACCAGTGATAATCTCGTACTTTCCGCCGAAACTATTCTTGACCAAGGCAGCGAGTTGATAGAACCCGCCGGTCTGCGATGTCGCTCCCATCTTGATGTCTTCGGAAATGAGCTTCTCGAATGTGTCAACGCCTGATTCCTTGGAGGTCAGGCAAATGCTCGTCACCGAATTCAGGCTGCCCAGCCACTGGAACGCGGAGAAGTCTACGGCGACGGCGTCTGGGTTCAAACGCGCCCGGACAATCTGGCTGGCGAGGATCAATCCGATTTCATTGTCGGCGTCGGAAACCTGCATCTGTCTGGCGAGGTTGAGGCTCGATGCTCCTTGGACATTCTGCACGATGACACCCTCGCCGCCGAGATGCTTCTCTAGGTAGGGAGCCATTAGCCGCGCGGCAAAGTCATATCCGCCGCCCGCTGTCACTCCAACTTTCAAGAAGGTATCGGCCACCGAAGTATTCGCGGAAACAAGGCCGATTGCGGCGGCCACAATGGCGTACAAGGCAGGTCTGATCATTAGAAATTCCATTAGCGCCGAAAACTGTCAGGGTTGATTTCGTCTAGATAACGTCACGTCATCGTAACGTCACGCAATTCTTCCTCTGCGACCGTTGAAACTTGGTGAAAAGTTGCCGACGAACGGCGCTTCAGGGTGGCTCTTGTCGTCTGCGCATTAATCGGCGGCGAGATGCGCCGCTTTCTGAAAGACCTGCTCGAACATCGCCGGCGTCAACACTCCGGTATTGATGTTGTAGCGCGAGCAATGATAGCTGGAAACGATTGAAATTCCGCCGATTTCAGTCGCCACATCATGCTTGAACGGATGAACGGCGACACGTTCGCCGAAGGCCCGGATCGTGGAGTCATGCGCGATCTTTCCGAGCGTCACGATCGCCTGAAGGTTTGTGAACCGGTCGATTGTCGCCGTCAGGAACTGCCGGCAGGTATTGACCTCCGCCGCGACGGGTTTGTTCCCCGGCGGCAGGCACCGCACCGCATTCGTGACGGCTGTTCCAGAGAGGCGCAGACTGTCGTCGGAGCGGGATTCGAACGTTCCGGTCGCAAATCCGTGCGCCTTGAGTGTCGCGTAAAGCATGTCGCCCGAGAAATCGCCGGTAAACGGCCGCCCGGTCCGGTTTGCGCCGCGCAGGCCGGGTGCGAGGCCGACGATCAGGAGGCGAACGCATTGCGGGCCCTCCGGCGGCAGCCATGTGGAAACCGGCGCATTGTGCCAGCCGGGCTCGCGCACCCGCCATTCGGCGATGAAGTCGTGCAGGCGCGGACAAAGCGCGCAGTCCCTCTCGGGCTCGGCGGCGGAGACAGTCAAGGAGCCTTCGGTCAGTAGTCTGTATCGTCGTCTTCGTCGTGGTCACGCGCGGTGACCGACTGCCGCGGGGCAGGGCGTTCCGACGCGTCGCGTCCGATTTCGCCCTGTAATCCCTTCAGGTCCATGAAATGGTCGGCCTGGCGGCGAAGGTCGTCGGCGATCATCGGCGGCTGTGTCGACATCGTCGACACGACGGAAACCTTGCGGCCGCGCCGCTGCAGCGCCTCGACGAGCGAGCGGAAGTCGCCGTCACCGGAGAAGATCACGAAATGGTCCACCGAATCGGCGAGTTCCATGGCGTCGATCGTCAGCTCGATATCCATGTTGCCCTTGATCTTGCGACGGCCCGCGGAGTCGGTGAATTCCTTCGCCGGCTTGGTGACGACCTTGTAGCCATTGTAATCGAGCCAGTCGATCAGCGGCCGGATAGAGGAATACTCCTGATCCTCGACGAGCGCGGTGTAATAATACGCGCGAAGCAGGTAGCCGCGGGACTGGAACGCCTTCAGCAGCTTGCGATAGTCGATATCGAATCCGAGTGACTTGGCCGCAGCGTAAAGGTTGGCACCGTCGATGAACAAGGCGATCTTCTCGCGTGGATCAAACATCTTGTAGGCCTTTGCCCGAAAATTGTTGTTGTGCGAATAGTATCGGCATCCCATGAATGCCGGATTGAATCAAACCCTGCAATTTGGCTCATGCGCCGGAAAACGGGCTGTTTTGTGTCTGCCGCCTTGATTGCGCCGCATTCGCGCGCTTGCTGCCATTCGAGTTGCGCTGTCCGCCATAAAGCGGTATAGCCATCATAGTCCTGATGGATATGAACCTCCACATAATTATTGACGTAAGGGAAACGCAATATGGCTCGCGTTACCGTCGAAGACTGTATTGACAAGGTCGAGAACCGTTTTGATCTCGTACTCCTGGCTGCGCATCGCGCCCGCCAGGTGTCGCAGGGCGCGCCGATCACGGTCGATCGTGACAACGACAAGAATCCGGTGGTCGCACTGCGCGAAATCGCCGACCAGACGCTTTCTCCGGGCGATCTGAAGGAAGACCTGATCCACTCGCTGCAGAAGCATGTCGAAGTGGACGAGCCGGAGAGCGATGTCGTCGACACCGCCGAGGCCGCGGAATCCGAGGATGCTCCCGAAGCGATCACCTTCGACCGGATGTCGGAAGAAGAACTGCTCGCCGGAATCGAGGGACTTGTCCCGCCGGAAAAATCCGACGATCTCTGATCGGTTCGCCGACCTTCAAGGCATTGCCATGGATGGTTTTTTCAAGGCGCGCGGACGGATCGGTCCGCGCGTCTTTTCTTTTGGGAATTTGCGCCAATGATGCGCCAGTACGAACTGGTCGAACGCATCCAGCGTTACAAGCCGCAGGTCAATGAGGCGCTGCTCAACAAGGCATATGTCTATGCCATGCAGAAGCACGGCGACCAGAAGCGGGCGTCCGGCGATCCCTATTTCTCCCATCCGCTCGAAGTTGCCGCCATCCTGACGGACATGCGGCTCGACGAGAGCACGGTCGCCGTTGGCCTGCTGCATGACACGATCGAGGACACATCCGCGACGCGCCGTGAAATCGAGGAGATGTTCGGCGAAGATATCGGTCGCCTTGTCGATGGGCTGACCAAGCTCAAGAAGCTCGATCTGGTATCCAAGCGCGCCGCGCAGGCGGAAAATCTTCGCAAGCTCCTCCTCGCAATCGCCGATGATGTGCGCGTCCTGCTCGTCAAGCTCGCCGATCGTCTCCACAATATGCGCACCCTCGATTTCGTGCCGCCGCACAAGCGCGCCCGCATTGCCGAGGAGACGATGGACATCTATGCGCCGCTTGCCGGCCGCATGGGCATGCAGGACATGCGCGAGGAACTGGAGGAACTGGCATTTCGCCATATCAATCCGGAGGCCTATCGCACCATCACGGACCGGCTCGCGGAACTGGGGGAGTACAACCGCGAAACGCTTGGTGAGATCACCGAGACCCTGCAGAACCTGCTCGCCGCGAACGGCATCAATGCCGAGGTCTACAGCCGTCAGAAAAAGCCGTGGTCGGTCTTTCGCAAGATGGAATCGAAGGCGCTGTCCTTCGAACAATTGTCGGATGTGTTCGGCTTCCGCATCATCGTCGAGAAGGTCGATGACTGCTATCGCGCGCTCGGCATCGTCCATCGCAAGTGGAACACCGTGCCCGGACGCTTCAAGGATTATATCTCGACGCCGAAGCAGAACGACTATCGGTCGATCCACACCACCATTGTCGGCCCGTCGAAACAGCGTGTCGAACTGCAGATACGCACCCAGGAAATGCACGAGGTCGCCGAATACGGCATCGCCGCGCATGCGCTCTACAAGGACAAGTCCGCCGCGGCGAAGACGAACGGCCACGACGAGGCCGGTGTCGCCCTGTCGCGTGATTCGAATGCCTACGCATGGCTGCGCCGGACCATCGAGTCGCTTTCCGAAGGCGACAATCCCGAGGAGTTCCTGGAGCACACCAAGCTGGAACTGTTCCAGGACCAGGTTTTCTGTTTCACGCCGAAGGGCCGCCTGATCGCGCTGCCGCGCGGTGCGACCCCGGTCGATTTCGCCTATGCGGTTCACACCGATATCGGCAATTCCTGCGTCGGCGCCAAGATCAACGGCCGCATCATGCCGCTGGTCACGCGCCTGCAAAACGGCGACGAGGTTGAGGTCGTGCGCTCGAACGCGCAGACGCCACCGGCGGCGTGGGAGCATGTCGTCGTGACCGGAAAGGCCCGGTCGGCGATCCGCCGCGCCTCGCGCATGGCGATTCGCAAGCAATATGCCGGCCTCGGCCATCGCATCCTTGAGCGCGCCTTCGAGCGGGCCGGCAAGGAGTTCTCCCGAGACATTCTGAAACAGGGTGTCAGACGGCTTGGCCAGAAGGAGGTCGACGACGTGCTGGCTGCGGTCGGGCGAGGGGAGATCCCCTCCGACGATGTCGTGCGCGCCGTCTTCCCCGACTACCAGGATGCGCGCAGTTCCGCTCTCCCGGCTGGCGGCGTCGAAGGTGATGGCTGGTTCAATTTGACCAGCGCGACAGGCATGATGTTCCGCATCCCGGGCAATACGGGCCCCGAGGACGACAAGGGCGTCGCGACGCGTGACGCGATCGATCGTGCAGTGCCGATCCGCGGTGCTGCGAGCGATATTCCGGTGCGTTTTTCGCCCGAAGGTGCGGTTCCCGGAGACCGCATCATCGGGATTTCCACGCCGGGCAAAGGAATCACGATCTATCCCATCCAGTCTCCCTCGCTGGCGGCTTATGATGACCAGCCGGAACGCTGGATCGACGTGCGCTGGGATCTCGACGGCCTGGACCGCCAGCGCTTTTCCGCCCAGATCGTGGTCACGGCGATCAACGCGCCGGGCTCGCTGGCCGAAATCGCGCAGATCATCGGCAATATGGATGCCAATATTCACACGCTCTCCATGGTTCGCACCGCGCCCGATTTCACGGAGATGAATTTCGATCTCGAAGTCTGGGATTTGAAGCATCTCAATGGTTTGATTGCGCGGCTGCGGGACGCGGAGGCGGTATCGACGGTCGAGCGCGCGAATGGATGACGGTCGCTGCTCAGGATACGAGACGGATAACGGGGACGATGCATGACGCATGAAATGACAACGCAGGACGTGCTTGACGTTTTTGAGAGTGCGGGAGCGGTGCTGCACGGGCACTTCATTCTGACATCGGGCCTCCGGAGCCCGGTCTTCCTGCAAAAGGCACGTGTCTTCATGCATCCGGACAAGACGGAAATTCTCTGCAAGGCGCTCGCCGCCAAGATCGAAGCTGCGGGACTGGGCGGGATTGATTATGTCGTCGGTCCGGCGGTCGGCGGGATCATCCCCGCATATGAAACCTCGCGCCATCTTGGCGCGCCGGCGATCTGGGTCGAGCGCGAGGCGGGGGTCTTCAAGCTGCGCCGTTTCGAGATGGAGAAGGGCGCACGCGTCGTCATTATCGAGGACATCGTCACCACGGGCCTGTCCATCCGCGAGACCGTGGAAAGCCTGAAGGAACTCGGTGCGGAGGTGCTGGCCGCCGGCTGCCTGATTGACCGGTCAGCAGGCAAGGCCGATGTCGGCGTCCCGCTCATCGCGTTGGCCGAATACGAGGTTCCGGCCTATCCGGCAGACAAATTGCCGCCGGAATTGGCTGCCATACCGGCGATCAAGCCGGGCAGCAGGAGCCTGTGATCATTGCGGCCCGCACAGCGAAGCTTGATGCCGGGGGCGGGGCTGACTATCTCATGGGCGGTTACCTTGCGTAGAGATTTCGCCGCTACGCGTGGGAAGACCGGTTTTCGACAGGTGTGGCCTCTATGATTTTTGGACGCAGGGAACGCGAGAATTGGCGTAGCAGACTGCGTGTCTGGATGATGCCACGCCGCAACTACGCGCGTTCCTTCCGCTACTACTGGAAGCGGATGCTTCGCATCAAGGCGACGCCACATGCCATCGCCGCCGGTGTCGCGGCTGGCGCTTTCGCATCCTTCACACCCTTCATGGGATTGCACTTCATTCTCGCCTTCGTGCTGGCCTGGCTTCTCGCGGGCAACATGATCGCTGCCGCACTCGGCACAGCCGTCGGCAATCCTCTGACGTTCCCCGCGATCTGGGCGGCAACGCACGGCGCGGGAACCGCGATCCTCGGAATGGCGGAAGCGGGGGCATCGCCCAAGCCCGTCAATGTCGGCTCGCTTCTGCACAATGGTGAGATCCTCGCGATCTGGGATCCGATCCTCAAGCCGATGCTGATCGGCGGCGTGCCGCTCGGGCTGCTCGTCGCCGCATTCCTCTACGTTCTGACGCGCGTTGCCGTGACCGCCTTCCAGAGCCGCCGCAGCATGCATTTCGAATCGCATCGCCGCGCCGCGGGAGAAAATCCGGAGTTCGAAGCGTGATCATCGGACTGGGCAGCGACCTGATCGACATCCGCCGCGTCGAGAAATCTCTCGAACGTTTCGGTACGCGCTTCACCGAGCGGGTCTTCACGGAAGTCGAGCGCGCCAAGTCGGATCGTCGTCGTCTGCGGGCCGCGTCCTACGCCAAGCGCTTCGCAGCCAAGGAGGCTTGTGCAAAAGCCTTGGGAACGGGCCTATCGCGTGGTGTTTTCTGGCGCGACATGGGCGTCGTGAACCTTCCGGGCGGCAAGCCCACAATGCAACTGACGGGCGGTGCGGCGGAGCGTCTTCACGCCATGATGCCGCAGGGGCACAAGCCCGTCATCCATGTCACGATCACGGACGATATGCCGCTTGCGCAGGCCTTCGTCATCATTGAGGCTGTACCGGAATAGATTCGCGCCGGCGTGTTCCCGCATCTGGAATTGCGGCCTTGGGTCCGAAAGGATAAGACCGGTCGCACGACCGGGAAAATAACGACAACGGGATGAAATTTCGTGGCTGAAAAGACCGAAACCAAACAAAATTCACTGGGCGAGATCGTCTCGGTCATCGTCCAGGCGCTCATTCTCGCGCTGCTCATCCGCACGCTGTTGTTCCAGCCCTTTTCCATCCCGTCAGGCTCGATGCGCCCGACCCTGCTGGAAGGCGACTACCTGTTCGTTTCCAAGTTCGCATACGGCTATTCGCGCCATTCGCTGCCGTTTTCGCCGAATATCTTCTCCGGCCGCATCTGGTCGGGAACCCCGGAACGCGGCGATGTCGCGGTGTTCAAGCACCCGGTTTCCAATGTCGATTACATCAAGCGCGTGATCGGCCTTCCGGGCGATACGATCCAGATGCGCGACGGGCAGCTCTACATCAACGGCGAAGCTGTGAAGCGCGAATCCGCCGGCCAGATCGACGATCCCGACGTGACGGAGAAATTCGGTCCGGTCGACGTCTACACCGAAACGCTGCCCAATGGCGTCAGCTACCGCACGCTTGACCTGTCGCCAAATTCTAGCGCCGACAACACTCGCGAATTCATTGTGCCGGAAGGCCATTATTTCATGATGGGCGACAACCGCGACAACTCCAACGACAGCCGCTTTGGCGTCGGCTACGTCCCGCTGGAGAATTTCGTCGGACGGGCGAATATCATCTTCTTCTCCATTGCCGGCGGAGCGTCGCCGCTGGAGATCTGGCGCTGGCCGTCCGAATTGCGGTTCGACCGGTTCTTCCATTCCGCCTCGAAATGACGAAGGCGGCGGTTTCGCCCGAAATGCTGCGGCGGCTGGAGGAGATTACGGGGCATCGTTTCGTCGATGCCGGTCGCCTCGACCGCGCGCTGACGCATGCCAGCGCCCGCGGGCGCGCCGGGCGCGACTATGAACGTCTCGAATTTCTCGGCGACCGGGTGCTTGGCCTTTGCGTCGCCGAGATGCTGTTCGAGGAGTTCCAGTCGGCCGACGAGGGCGAATTGTCTGTGCGGCTCAACCAGTTGGTGAATGCGAACACGCTTGCTGCGGTGGCGGATGAACTGTCGCTCGGCGATTTCATCCGGACCGGATCGGATGTCCGCCAGCTTCGCGACAGTCACCGCAAGAACCTGCGCGCCGACGTTGTCGAGTCGCTCATCGCGACGATCTATCTCGACGGCGGTCTCGACGCCGTACGGCCTTTTATCCGCCGTTACTGGAAGGGCCGGGCGTCGGAAGCAGAGGCCGCGCGCCGCGACGCCAAGACCGAATTGCAGGAATGGGCGCATCGCGCCCACGCTGCGACACCCGTATATGAAGTCGTTTCGCGCGTCGGTCCGGATCACGATCCCGTCTTCACGGTTTCGGTGACTGTCGGTGGATTGAAACCCGAGATCGCCGAAGGGCGCTCGAAACGTATCGCCGAGCAGGCGGCCGCGGAACGGCTGCTTCAGCGTGAGAAAGTGCGTGAAAATGACTGAGACAAAAGAAGCCCCGTCACGTTCGGGGTTCATCGCGCTGATCGGCGCCCCGAACGCCGGCAAGTCCACGCTGGTCAATCAGCTTGTCGGCACGAAAGTGTCGATTGTCACCCACAAGGTACAGACGACGCGCGCGCTGGTTCGCGGCATTGCCACCGTCGATCGCACCCAGCTCGTTTTCATGGATGCGCCGGGCGTCTTCGCACCGAAGCGCCGCCTCGACCGCGCCATGGTGACGTCGGCCTGGTCCGGTGCCCGCGATGCAGACATCGTCCTCGTGCTTGTCGATGCGCGCAAAGGCATCCGCGAGGACGAGGAACGCATCCTCGAGGTGCTGCCGGATATCCGTCAGACGAAATATCTGGTGCTCAACAAGATCGACACCGTCGAGCCGCCGCGGCTTCTTGAACTGGCGAAGGAAATCAACGAGCGCGCGGAATTCGCCGAGACGTTCATGATCTCGGCCTCGGAAGGTTACGGCTGCAAGGATCTTCTCAAGAAACTGGCGGAGACTGTCCCGGAGGGGCCCTGGTACTATCCGGAGGACCAGATCTCCGACCTGCCGATGCGCCAGCTCGCGGCCGAGATTACCCGCGAGAAGCTCTATCTGCGCCTACACCAGGAATTGCCCTATTCCTCCACCGTCGAGACGGAAACGTGGGAGGAAAAGAAGGACGGCTCGGTGAAGATCCAGCAGGTGATCTTTGTCGAGCGCGACAGCCAGAAGAAGATCGTGCTCGGACACAAGGGCGAGACGATCAAGGCAATCGGCCAGGCGTCACGCAAGGAGATCGCGGAGATCCTCGAGCAGCCCGTCCATCTCTTCCTCTTCGTCAAGGTGCGCGAGAACTGGGGCAATGATCCGGAGCGTTATCGCGAGATGGGGCTGGACTTTTCCGCCGACTGACGCAATCTCCGCGCCATGGAATGGCGGGACCGCGGCATCATTATCGGCACACGAAGGCATGGTGAGACCAGCCTGATCCTCGAAGTGATGACCGAGCAGCGCGGCCGGCACCTCGGATTGGTCCGCGGCGGGCGCTCGCGCCGCCAGCAGCCTGTGCTACAGCCCGGCAACGAAGTCGATCTCACATGGCGCGCACGCCTTGAGGACCATCTCGGTACGTTCCAGGTCGAGCCCATGGCGCTTGCCGCGGCGCGGCTGATGGAACACCCCTCCGGCATTTACGGTATCCAGCTGCTCGCCGGCCATCTGCGCCTGTTGCCGGAACGCGACCGACACTCGGAATTGTTCCGCGCGATGGAAGTCATCATCGAACATTTGTGCGAACCGGAACTCGCTGGTCCTCTGATGGTTCGCTTCGAATTGCGCCTGCTGGAGGAGCTGGGCTTCGGTCTCGATCTCACCGCCTGCGCGGGAACCGGCCAGCGCAACGACCTGATCTACGTGTCGCCGAAAACCGGCCGCGCGGTCAGCCGTCTGGCCGGTGACCCCTGGAAAGACAAGCTCATGGCGCTGCCGGCTTTCCTTGGCGGCCAGCCCTCCGCCGTGCCGACGGCGGCGGAAATGGCGGCCGCCTTCGATCTGACGGCCTTTTTTCTACGCCGGCATGTCTATGAGCCGCGCGCCATCAAGGAGCCCGATGCACGCGCAGGCTTCATCAACGCGGTCGGTCGGGCTTTTTCGGATAGCAGGGAGCACAGTACGTGAGTGTATCGAATGACGAGATCATGCCGGGCGTAGCGGCAATCGGCGGCTTCGGCCCGATACCTATCGCTGCCTATCACGAAATGACCGGGCTGGAGATCCTGCGGGCCATCATCTCCGGCGATCTGCCCGCGCCCCCCATCTCGAAGGTTCTGACATTCGCCCTCACGGAAGCCGACGAGGGCAGGGTGGTGTTCAGGGGTGTGCCCAAAACCGACTACCTCAATCCCGGCGGGACAGTGCATGGCGGCTGGACAGCGACGATCATGGATTCCGCGCTTGCATGCGTTGTCCAGTCCGTCTTGAAGAAGGGCGAGGCGCTTGCAACGACGGAGTTCAAACTCAACCTTTTGCGTCCCGTCCTGCCGGATATGGGCGAGGTCTCCTGCGAGGCGAACATCGTCAGCCGCGGGCGCACGATCGGCGTGTCGGAAGCCCGCCTGACCGACAGCCGAGGTCGGCTGCTCGCCTTCGGCACCGAAACCTGCTCGATCTTCCCGGCGCGCGCAAAGTCCTGAAACACCTCGAAATTTCTTATCTCTCATTCCGCATCGTAACCTTGTTGAGAACGAAATGTTATAAAATAACATATTGATATCGAAGGACTTTTCCCTGTTGCCGTTATTCAATTGTCATGCACGGCGGATACGAGGCGGAAGACGACCACCGTCATCCATCACACAGGGAGACACCCATGAAAACGACCGTCACCGCGGCGCTTCTCGCGACGCTTTCCGCATCCGCCGCTTTCGCCCAGGACCTGCCCCAGGCCAGCAGCGACTGGTTCACCTCGGCACAGAAAGTCATTCAGGAAAAGATTGCCGCACAGCCCAACACGAAGAAGGCGAAGAACGTCATTCTGTTCGTGGCTGACGGAAACGGTGTCGGCACCAACTACGCCGTCCGCCTGTTCGACGGCCAGTCCAAGGGTATGCTCGGTTCCGAAAACGTGCTGCCCTACGAGACCTATCCCTATACCGCGCTGATCAAGACCTACAACATCAACGCCCAGACACCGGATTCCGCCCCGACCGCCGGTTCGATGAACACTGGCGTCAAGCAGATCTTCAACACGATCAACCTCTCCGAAGCCGGCGTGAACAAGGATTGCGCCTCCGAGGAAGGCAACAAGCTGACGACCTTCTCCGAAATCGTCACGGGCATGGGCAAGTCGGTCGGTATCGTCTCGACCGCGCGCATCACCCACGCCACGCCGGCCGCCGTTTACGCCAAGACGGCTGATCGCAACTGGGAAGGCGAAGCGCCGGAAGGCTGCACCGATATCGCCCAGCAGCTGTTCGACGCCATGTCCGCCGGCACGGTCGATCTCGCTTTCGGCGGCGGCTCGCGCTACTTCGCGCCGAAGGATGTCGAGACCATGGATGGCGGCAAGGGGCGCCGCATCGACGGCCGCAACCTGATCGAGGAAGCTCAGGCTGCCGGCGCGCAATACGCCTACGACACCGCGTCCTTCAACGCGCTGAAGCTCGACGGCTCCACGCCGGTTCTCGGCCTGTTCGAAGACAGCCACATGAAATACGAATACGACCGCGCCGACGATGACGAGCCGTCCCTGACCGACCTGACCAAGGCCGCCATCGAGCAGCTGAGCCAGAACGGCGACGGCTTCTACCTGGAAGTCGAAGCGGGCCGCGTCGACCACGCGAACCATGCCGGCAACGCCTACCGCACCCTCACGGACGGTCAGGAATTCACCAAGGCCGTCGCTCTGGCGGACGAACTGACCGATGACGAGGACACCCTGATCATCGTCACCGCCGACCACGAACACGCGATCGCCTTCAACGGCTATTGCGGCCGCGGTTCCAGCATTCTGGGCCTCTGCATGGGCATCAAGGCTGGCCAGGTCGAGAATTCCGGCGAGCCGCTGCTCGGCGCCGACGGCAAGCCTTACACCGTCATCGGTTACCTGAACGGCGCCGGTTCGGTCATGACCGAGCAGGCCGACGGCTCCTATTTCGGCACCCGTCCGAATGTCGATGAAGAAACCGCGACCGACCCGGAATATCTGCAGCAGGCGCTGATCCCGATGTCTTCCGAGACCCATTCGGGCGAGGACGTTGTCTCCTTCGCCAAGGGCCCCTGGGCACATCTGCTGACCGGCACGCTTGAGCAGAACGTGATCTTCCACGTGATGCACCAGGCGGTCACCGCCGAATAACCGACGCATACGCAAACGGGAAAGGCCCGCCACGTTGCGGGCCTTTCCTCGTCCCCGACTGATATGGCTTTAAGCTGAAACGATCGTTGAAGTGAGGACAAGAATGGACCGGAGAACCTTTCTCGGCGCGAGCCTCGCTGTTGGATTTGCGCCGCACGCGCTGGCGCAGGACGATGGCGTCGTGCGCATGCGCGATCTCTACAACAAGGATCTGTCCTTTTCCGATTACGCGAAATCCATGGAGGGCAGCCGCATTTCCGTTCAGGGTTTCATGGCGCCGCCGCTCAAGGCCGAATCGTCATTCTTCGTGCTGACCAAGCGGCCGATGGCGGTTTGCCCGTTTTGCGAGACCGAGGCCGAATGGCCGGATGACATCCTCGCCGTTTACACCAAGCGAACCTTGAAGACAGTGCCCTTCAATATCCGCATCGTTACCAGCGGCGAACTCGCGCTCGGCACCTACACCGATCCGGAACTGGGTTTCGTCAGCCGCGTGCGGCTGGTCGACGCCACCTACGGGAGAGGTTGATGGGCGCTTCCGCGAACCGCAAGGTTCGCAGGCCCGCGCCGAGCGCGGATTCGCCCCAAGATCGGAAAAAGGATTAGACTGATGGGTCTCGCCCTGTCTGTCCGCGACCTTGTCGTCGAGGGCGACCGCGGACGCCGGCTCTTGCGCATCGGCGCGCTCGACATTCCCGCCGGAAGCCGTATCGGCGTGCGCGGCCCGTCGGGAGCCGGCAAGTCCACCTTTCTTTACGCGATCGCGGGCCTCATCGCTCTGAAGTCCGGGACGGTGACATGGGGCGATGAGGCGATTTCCGCCATGAACGCCCCCCAACGCGCCCGTTTCCGCCGCGAGCGCGTCGGCATGATTTTCCAGGACTTCCTCCTGTTCGAGGAATTGCCGGCGCTCGGCAACGCCGCGCTCGCGGCGTCCTATGCGGCAAGGTCCGAAGGTGATCGCATCGCCAGTGGCGCGGCCGCGATGCTTGCCCATCTGGGCCTCGGCGACCACGCCGACCGCGTAGTCGATACGTTTTCGGGCGGCGAACGCCAGCGCGTCGCGGTCTCGCGGGCGCTGGCCGCCGATCCGCCGGTCATTCTCGCCGACGAACCGACCGCCAGCCTCGACCGGGCCGCCGCCGACAGGCTGATCGGCGATCTCGCGGAGCTGGCCGAGACGCGCGGCAAGACATTGATCGCGGTCAGCCATGACGCCGCCCTGCATGAACGCATGGATCGCGTCATCGATATCGTCGATGGCTGCTGGACAGGCGAGGGCTGATCCATGTTCGCACCGGTAATGGATCTCTGGAACTCTCTGCCCGCCTCCGCGCAGGACGTGCTCTGGTTCGTGGTCCTGTTGCTGCCCGCGCTCGTGACCGGCCTCATCGTCACGCACGGCTACCGCCCCTTCGGTCTCGTGCGGGCGATGATGTGGCGCTACCGCTGGACAAATGCGCTCTTCATCGCGCTGATCGCCATTTCGGTCGGCATCGGCGTCGGGCTGATCGCGCAGGAGCGCGGGCTGCGCAAGGGCACGGCGCGCGCCGCCGAGAAATTCGATCTTGTCGTCGCCGCGCCCGGCTCGCAAGTGCAAATGTTGATGGCCGCCGTCTATCTGCAGCCCGTCGACGTGCCCCTGATCGACGGCCCCACCTACAACCGCATCGCCACCCACGAGAATGTCTCGCTCGCCGCGCCGATCGCCTATGGCGACAGCTATCAGGCGTCGCCGGTCATCGGCACGACGCCGCAATTCGTCACCCATCTGGCCGGCGAACTCGTCGAGGGCCGCATGTTCGCGGCCATGGGCGAGGCGGTCGCCGGTGCGCGTGTTCCCTTGCAGGTCGGCGACAGTTTCGTGCCCGCCCACGGCGTCGGCGATGCCGCGGAGCACGACGCCCATGAGGGTCATGACATCACCGTCGTCGGCAAGATGCGGCTGACCGGCAGCCCGTGGGACAAGGCGATCCTCGTGCCGGTGGAGGATGTCTGGGCTGTCCACGGCCTTGCATCCGGCCATGCGCCGGGCGATGCCGGCCGTATCGGCCCGCCCTTCGATCCGGACTATTTCCCTGGCACGCCCGCGGTCCTCGTGCGCGCCGATCAGCTCTGGGCGAATTACGCCCTGCGCTCGGAATTCACCACCGACAAGACGATGGCCGTCTTCCCCGGCGCCGTATTGTCCGGGCTGCACTCCATGCTTGGCGATGTCCGTCAGGTCATGAGCGTCATGGCGGTCCTGACCCAGGTTCTGGTGACCGCCGGCGTGCTCGCCGGGCTCGTCGTGTTGACCCGCCTCTATGCCCGCCGCCTTGCGCTGCTGCGCGCGCTCGGCGCGCCGGACCGTTTCGTCTTCTCGGTTGTCTGGTCCTATGCGGCGGTGCTCATTGGGGCCGGCGCATTGTTGGGTGTCGCCGTGGGCTTTGCGGCGGTCGGCGCGATTTCGCGCGTCGTCACCGCGCGCACCGACATTCTCGTCACCGCGACGCTCGGCTGGCCGGAATTCCACCTCGTTGCCGGCTTCGTCAGCCTCACGGTCATTCTCGCCCTGACGCCTGCCTTCATGGCTCTGTCACGCAACATCGTTACTGACCTGCGGGCGTAACAACATTACATCAAGGGGCGTTTCATGATCCGCGTGCTTTCCGCCGTTCTGACGGCATCTATCTGCTTTTCCCAGCCGGTCTTTGTGGCGACGGCGCTCGCGGAGGACCACGACGACCATTCGCATCACGAAGGCGAGGTGGACGGCGTCCGCACTGTACACGCATGGGCACGTGCCACGACCGGCAAGACGGCGTTTGTTTTCGTCGATATCGAGAACGCGTCGGACCGCGACATCGCCATCACCGGCGGCGAGAGCGAGATCGCCTCATCGGTCGAACTGGTGGGCTTTCAGTTGAAGGATGGCGAGCCGGACTATGTCGCCTTGCCGCCGGTGCCGATCAAGGCCGGTACCGAAATGACGCTGACGCCCGATGGTCTTGCCCTGCGCCTGAACGGCCTGTCCATGCCGCTGGTTCAGGGCGAGGAACATGAAATCGAGATCGAATTCGATTTCGGCCATATCGAAATGTTCTTCCAGGTCGAAGCCTCCGACGCGCGCCATCACAGCCATGTCGGCCATCAGCACTAATCGCGGATAAGCCTCAGCCGTTCAGATGCGCGGCGAGTTCCGCGCGCACGGATTCGTCGCTCCAGTCGAGCGGGCCTGAATGCTGCCCGACCACGCGGCCCTCTGCATCGATCAGAATGGTCGCAGGCATGCCGAACAGGCCGAAAACGGCGCCTGACCGGTTTCCGGCATCCTGCAGGGTCGCGAAACCGGGCAGGCCCAGATCGTCGAGAAAACGGTCGATCTTTTCGCGCGGCGAGGGCTCCACGGCCACGACGATCAGGCGGGTTGCGAGTTCGTCTTCTGTCAGTGCGTTCGAATAGGCGTCGAGACTTGGCAATTCTTCGCGGCAGGGTCCGCACCACGTGGCCCAGAAATGCAGGATGCCGGGTTTACCGACAGGCAGGAAATCCGCCAACACATGCGTCCGCCCGATCTCGTTGACCACGTCGACATCCGCGCTGGAGACGACGCGTGGTTCGCTCATGACAAAGGCTCCATCGGCTCGCGCCACGCCCGGCAACGAGCAGAGGAGGGCGAGGGCAAGCATGGATTTTAGCATGAGAGACTACTCCGCTGCGGTGAGAGCCGGCCGGGGAACCGGTTGCTCCTTGATCGGCCAGTGGACCGCGGCCGCGAACAGGCCGAGCGCGACACCGAGCCACCAGACGGGATCGTAGGTGCCGAAAATGTCATAAAGATATCCGCCGAGCCACACGCCGAGGAACGAGCCGATCTGGTGCGACAGGAAAACGATCCCGCCCAGCATGCCGAGATAGCGCGTGCCGAACATGATCGCGACCAGCGCATTGGTCGGCGGCACTGTCGAGAGCCACAGAATGCCCATCACCGCCGAGAAGATGATGACCGACGTCGCCGTTTGCGGCAGCAGCAGGAAGGCCGTCACCGCTATGGATCGGCCGATATAGATCAGTGCCAGGAAGATCGGTTTGGAGTATTTCTGACCGATCACGCCCGAGGCCAGCGAACCGATGATGTTGAAGAACCCGATCAACGCGATCCCGATCACCGCGTAGCGCGCGTCGATACCGATGTCGCCGATATAGGCGGGAAAATGCGCGGTGATGAATGCGACCTGGAAACCGCAGACGAAGAAACCGGCGGTCAACAGAAGGTAGCTTTGATGCCCGAATGCCTCGCGCAGCGCTTCGGCGATCGTCTGGTCGATGTCGGTCTGCTTCTGCGTGCCGGAGGATGAATTGCCTCGCAAAGGCACCGCCAGGACCGGGACGATCAGCATCATCGCGGACATGACGAGCAACGCGTCCGACCATCCGAATGAGTCGATCAGCGACTGGCTGATCGGCGCGAAAAGGAACATGCCGGCCGAACCCGCTGCGGTGCCCATTCCGAATGCCAGGGAACGCTGATCCGCCGTAACATTGCGCGCGAAGGCGGCGAGAATGATGCCGAAGGAGCCGGACGCAACGCCCAGCCCGACGAGAACGCCGCCGCCGGCGTGCAGGAACCAGATGCTCTGGGGTGCCGCCATCATCGCGAGCCCGGTGGCGTAGAGTACGGCCGAGAGCGCCAGGACACGCCATGTACCTTTCTTGTCGGCAAGCGCGCCGAACAGAGGTTGCCCAAGGCCCCACATCAGGTTCTGGATTGCCATGGCGAGACCGAAATCGGCACGCGACCATCCGGTATCCGCCAGCATCGGCAACTGGAAGAAGCCCATCGCCGAGCGAGGGCCGAAAGTCAGCGCCGTAATCAGACAGCCGCTTGCGATGATCAGCCAGGGAAATCCCGGATCGCTTCTGGAAACTGTCGCGGTGCTCATCCCGCATTCTCCTCTGGGCCCGTAGACCCGCAGAGTTTTATTCGGCTTCGCCGTAAGCGCCAAGCAGGCAAATGTGCCCGATACAATTCTGTTGAGACCATTGGGGCCTCACGATTGTTTAACACGTCGCTGTCTACTTTGACGCCGACCATGGAGACTGGCGGCGTGAAATCGCGTTACCTCGAACTCGGCCGACGCGCCGGCACGGCAAGCTTCCGCCTTTCGGAGATCCTGGGCGCGTTGTCCTACGCGCTCGACATGACGGAGGGACAGCCCGCAGGCCATTGCCTGCGCTGTTGCTGGATCGGCACCCATATCGGCCGGGCGGTCGGGATGGATGCCGAGGAACTTGGCGACCTCTATTACACGCTGCTGTTGAAGGATCTCGGCTGTTCGAGCAATGCGGCGCGCATTTGCGAACTCTATTTAACCGACGACATCGGCTTTAAACGCGATTTCAAGACTGTCGATGGCAGCCTTTCGGCCGCGCTTCGGTTCGTTTTCGCCAGGACCGGGCTCGAATCCGGCCTGACGGAACGCATCCGCGCCATCGTCAACATACTCCGCAATGGCGGCGAGATTTCGCGCGAACTGATCGAGACGCGCTGCCATCGCGGTGCCGACATCGCCGCCAAGCTGGGATTTTCCGAACGCGTCCAGAACGGCATCCGCTCGCTCGACGAGCACTGGGACGGATCGGGCAAGCCGGACCGGCTGGCGGCGGGCGCCATTCCGCGCGCGGCCAACATCGCGCTGCTCGCGCAGGTCGCCGACGTTTTCGCCTGGGAGCACGGTCGCGAGGCCGCGATCGCCGAAATCACCACCCGCTCTGGGGTCTGGTTCGATCCCGAGCTGGTGGAAGCCTTTGTCGCTGTCCAGCAGGATGAGGTATTCTGGACCGCGATGGCTGGCGATGACCTCGCCGAGACGGTCTATTCGATGGACCCCGCAAATCGCGAAGTGGATGGCGACGAGGAATATCTCGATGATGTCGCGTCGGCCTTTGCCGACGTGGTCGATGCCAAGAGCCCCTTTACCGCCAACCATTCCAGCCGGGTCATGTTCTATACCGACATGATCGCCGAGGAACTGGGCCTCGCGCCGGACCATCGCCGCTGGCTGCGCCGCGCCGCGCTGCTGCACGATATCGGCAAGCTCGCCGTCAGCAACCAGATCCTCGACAAGCCGGGCAAGCTCGACGACCAGGAATGGCAGTCGGTGCGCAGCCACCCCTGGCACAGCGAACGCATCCTCGAACGCGTATCGGCCTTTGCCGACATCGCACCCATCGCCGGCGCGCATCATGAAAGGCTCGACGGCGAGGGCTATCCCTACCGGTTGCGGGGAGACGAAATCGTTCTCGAAGTGCGCATCCTCACCGTCGCGGATGTTTTCGACGCGCTGGCCGCGGAACGGCCCTACCGTGCGGCTATGCCGGTCGCCAGGGCGCTTGCCATCCTCAGGCAGGGTATCGGCGCGGCATTCGACGGGGATTGCGTGGAAGCGCTTGCGCGTGGCCTTCTCCGGCTTGGAACGCCGGAAGGCGAGGGTGAGGTCGCCGCGTGAAAAGGCCTCCGGCGTATGGCGCCGAAGGCCGTCATGTCAGATCAGGATATCCGATCAAGCGGGCGCGTTATGCAGCCTGCCGTTGAAGAGCCCGTTGTCGGTCAGCTTCGAGGTGTTCTTTGCGACCCAAAGCACCGCCAGATCGACCAACGGCTCGAGGATGATCACGGTCATGTAGGCGGCGCCGAAGGAGGCGACCTGCGCGAGATTCGATGCGGCGAAGCCGTGGCCATAAAGCGCCCAGAAACCCACCCAGAGGACGATGCCGCCCTGATAGGATGTCGAGAGCGCCAGCGCCTGCAGATACTTCACGTCCCTGTAGGCTGTCTTTTCAGGGATGATCTTGTGGGCCAGCAGGCTCATCGCATAAAGCGGAACCAGCAATGTGGTGACGTTCATGCCGTATTGCGGCAGGTCGAAGGGCGCGAAGAATACGCCCTGGAGCAGCAGGCCGAGCGCAAGGCCGATCGCGGCCGCACCGCCGCCGAAGATCAGGAACAGCGTCGAGCCGAGGATCAGGTGAACCTCCGATACGCCCACTGGATAATGCGGCAGAACTTCGAAGAACGTAAAAACCAGCGCGGTGGTGATCACCGAGCGTGCGGCCAGCGATACGATACCGCCATCCTTGCGGATAGTGTCGAGCGCCATCTTGCCGGCCAGCCCGAAGGAGGCCGCCGCGGTTGCGTAGGACAAAACGATTTTGGCGCCGTCGACGACGCCGGGTTCGATATGCATGACAGTTCCTTTCTTGCACCCATCGTGCAGTTGGCGACGCGATGCGTCACCGTTTCAGGTCTGTCCGGGCAGGTCTCCTGACTCGCGCTTCGTCGCCGTCATCCGCCTTCCCAGGTCAAACCCAGTGGCATGTGGATGCGGCTCACGCTCACAGTTGCGTGGGCAGTCACGGATCAGGCCCCCTTTGGGTCATCCCTACCGTGTTCCCTTTTCATCCGGGAGGCTTGGCCTCCCTGGAACCCGAACAAGCGAATCCTATCGAAACGCGAAGCCCGTGACAATGAGTTCGCGCGTCATCGACCGCCGCGAATTCGACAGCCTTCGCGTCAGATGTTCTTCAGGCCGACCCGCTTGTGCACTTCTTCGACGCTCTCGACGCGTTCTGAATAGCGGTCCGTCAGATAGGCGGAGCGGTCGCGCGTCAGGATGGTGAATTTCATCAGTTCCTCCATCACATCGACGACACGGTTGTAATAGGAGGAGGGCTTCATCCGGCCGTCATCGTCGAATTCCAGCCAGGCTTTCGGCACCGAGGACTGGTTCGGGATCGTGATCATCCGCATCCAGCGGCCGAGAATGCGCATCTGGTTGACGGCGTTGAAGCTCTGTGAGCCGCCATTGACCTGCATCACCGCCAACGTTCGCCCCTGTGTCGGCCGGATGCCGCCGATCGGCGCGAGCGGAAGCCAGTCGATCTGGGTTTTCATAATGCCCGTCATCGCGCCGTGCCGTTCCGGCGAGCACCACACCTGCGCCTCGGACCAGAGCGACAGCTCCCGCAACTCCTGCACCTTCGGATGATCCGCCGGCTCCGAATCGAGCATCGGCAGCCCCTGCGGGTCGAACACCCGCACCTCCGCGCCGAACCGGTGCAGCAGCCGCGCCGCCTCGTAGGTCATGAAACGGCTATAGGAACGTTCGCGCAGCGAGCCGTAGAGCATCAGCACTCGCGGCTTGTGAGTGGAGGCATTCGGGCCGGTCAGCGCGTCGACATCGATCGCGTTCAAGAGGTCGTCCTGCACGTTGGGCAGGCTCAAGTCGTCTTTCCAGGTCATGAAGTCAGCTTGCGTAGGAAATGGCGAGGTCGGTTGCGCCTTCGAGGCGACCGATCGTGTTCAGAGCCACCTTCAGGTCTTTCGGATTCATCTCCTCGAAGGGGAGAGCCATCAGCGCCGTGATTCGCATTTCGAGCAGCCGGTAGGTCTCGGCGAAGGCGGCGCGGCGCTCTTCCTCGGTCTCGCCATGGCCGGCCGGGTCCGGAATGCCCCAATGTGCCTGGACGGGCGCGCCGGGCCAGATCGGGCAGCTCTCGCCCGCCGCATTGTCGCAGACGGTGATAACGACATCCATCTTCGGCGCGTCAGCGCCGTCGAACTCGTCCCAGCTCTTCGATCGGAGGCCGGATGTCTCGTGGCCGTATTCCTTCAGAAGGGCGATCCCGTCCGGATTGGGCGTACCGCGCGGTGTCGACCCGGCCGAAAAGGCCCGCACGCGGCCGACGCCCAGTTTCGCAAGGATCGCCTCCCCGAGGATCGACCGCGCCGAATTGGCGGTACACAGGATCAGGATGTTTTTCATGCAGGTTCCGAAGGGTTTGCGTGGTCCGTCTTCTGGCCGATTTCGTCGAGATGCTTTTGCAGCGACAGGCTGTCCAGCGACGAAAGCGGCAGGCTCGTGAAGATCGAGATACGGTTGTTGAGCATGCGGAACGTGTCGGAAAATGCGAGCCGCCTAAAGGCCTCGTTGCCCTCCGCCGCCGCCGGATCGGGAACACCCCAATGCGCCGACATCGGCTGTCCGGGCCAGACAGGGCAGGCCTCGGCGGCCGCCTGGTCGCAGACCGTAAAGACGAAATCCATCACCGGCGCATCGGGGGCGGTGAATTCCTCCCAGCTTTTGGAGCGGGCAAACGATGTGTCGAAGTTCAGTCCGTCGAGAAGATCGAGCGTATAGGGATGCACCGCGTCCTTCGGATGCGAGCCCGCCGAGTAGGCCTTGAAGCGCCCCATGCCTTCCCGGTTGAGAATGGCCTCGGCGATGATCGACCGGGCGGAGTTCCCGGTGCAGAGAAACAGGACGTTGTAGATGTCAGCGGCCATGGTGGCCTCCTTTTTTCCTCAACAGGCACAGACGATTTCATCCAAAACGGGCTTGCACAGCTCCGGATTTCCGCCGCAGCAATCCTCCATCAGGAAGGCGAGCAGGCTGCGCATGCCGTCGAAATTCGCGAAATACCGGATTACGCGGCCCTCGCGCTCGCTTCGCACCATGCCGGCCTTGGCCAGGACCGAGAGGTTGGCCGACATCGTGTTCTGGCGCACGCCGAGCGCCTCCGCGATATCGCCGGCCGCCATGCCTTCGGCGCCTTGTTTCACCAACAGCCGAAAGACATCGAGCCGTGTATCCTGGGCGAGCGCGTGAAGCGCTTCGATTGCATTTGATTTATCCATATTTCAAGAAATATTGATATATTGGGAAAAGTCAACAACTGCTGATAGCAGTGGGCGAGTGCGCGCCCCGCATCCGTATGCGGGGGCCGAGCAGTTTATCTTGACGATGACAAGACGCAGGCCGCGGGGAGGATTGGATGATGGACGCGATCGCGATTGATGATATCGCCGAAAGACAGCGCCGGTTTTTCCGGACTGGCGCGACCCGCGATCTCGCGTTTCGCCGACGCCAGCTCGAGGCAA
This sequence comes from Oricola indica, assembly GCF_965227485.1. Classification (NCBI taxonomy): domain Bacteria; kingdom Pseudomonadati; phylum Pseudomonadota; class Alphaproteobacteria; order Hyphomicrobiales; family Ahrensiaceae; genus Oricola; species Oricola indica. Next base: position 3,510,188 of record NZ_OZ245747.1, on the reverse strand, counting down.
TGCGGGACATGCTCGCGTCGCGCGAAGACGACATTATCGAAGCGATGCGTCTCGATCTCGGCCGTCCCGCATTCGAGGCCTTTTCCAGCGAAATCGCGGTCGTGACACTCGAAATCGACGTCGCGCTCAAACGGCTCGCAGGTTGGGCCCGGCCCAGAAGTGTCGGGACCCCTTGGCTCATCTTTCCCGGCAAGAGCAGGGTCGTTCCAGAACCCTACGGCACTGCGCTGATCATTGCTCCCTGGAACTACCCTTTGCTTCTCCTTCTCGCTCCCGCCATCTCGGCGCTAGCGGCAGGCAATTGCGCGGTCATCAAGCCATCCGAACTCGCGCCGGCCACTTCCGCGCTTGTCGCAGAGATGATCGGCCAGACATTCGATCCGGAGGTTCTCGCGGTCGTCGAGGGAGGTATAGAGCCGACGCAGGCGTTGCTCAGGCAGGATTTCGACTATCTGTTCTACACCGGCAGCACGCGGGTCGGTAAGATCGTGATGGCGGAGGCTGCGAAACACCTGACGCCCGTCACGCTCGAATTGGGCGGCAAGAACCCATGTATCGTCGCGGCTGACGCCGACCTGAAAACCGCCGGACGGCGCATCGTCTGGGGCAAGTTCTACAATGCCGGTCAGACCTGCATCGCCCCCGATTACGTTCTCGTCGAGAGATCGGTCGAGAAGGCATTACTCGATGCGATTGGCGAGGCGTTGAGCGATTTCTACGGCACGGACCCGGCGCAAAGCCCGGACTATGCCCGTATCGTCAACGAACACCATTTCGATCGGCTGGAGACGTTTCTCGAACGGGGCAGGGCCGTTCATGGTGGCCAGACCTCACGCGAGCAGCGCTACATCGCGCCGACCGTGCTGTCGGGGATTGGCTGGGACGATCCGGTGATGGCCGACGAGATTTTCGGGCCGATCCTTCCGGTGATCCCGTTTGACGATCTCGATACGGAGATCGCGGCGTTGCAGGCCCGCCCGAAGCCGCTCGCCCTTTACGCTTTCACCGCGGACACAGCCCGTGCCGACAAGATCCTCGAAACACTTTCGTCCGGTGGCGCGGCGATCAACGATGTATTCGCCCAGTTTATCAACATGGAACTGCCTTTCGGCGGTGTCGGCGCAAGCGGAATGGGCGCCTATCACGGCAAGGTGGGCTTTGAAACCTTTTCGCATATGCGCGCCGTGGTCAGGCGCTCGACCCGCATCGACCCCTCGCTGAAATACCCGCCCTACAAAATGCCGCTGCGGCTGCTCAAGCGGCTCGTGCCATGGATGATGTGATCCGTCACATCCATCGCAGCACAATGGCCGCGACCACGAGATAGCGAACGGTCTTGGCAATCGCGACCAGCACGAGAAAAGAGAGCAGCGGTTCGCGCAGCACGCCGGCCACCACGGTGAGCGCATCGCCGCCGATCGGCATCCAGCTCAGAAGAAGGCTCCAGCGGCCCCATTTCGAATACCAGCGCCTGGCGCGTTCGAGCTGTTTCGTGCTCGCGGGAAACCACCGCCGCGTCCCGTACCGCTCGATTGCGCCGCCGAGAAACCAGTTGACCACCGCCCCAAGCGTGTTGCCCAGGCTCGCGGCCGCGAGAAGGGCCCAGGCAGGATAGTTGCCGGATGCCAGAAGTCCCGCCAGTCCCAGTTCCGATTGCGCGGGCAGGATCGTCGCCGCGAGGAACGCGATACCGAAAAGCCCGGCATAAACGGCCAGCCCCGTCATGCGTATACATTCCGGCCGCCGCCGATCTGTTCAGGCGGTTCGCTTGACATAGCGCTTGAACCCGTCAGCAATGCCATGCAGAGGTTGGTCATCCTTGTTTCCGCGAAGCGTGTCGAACAGTGCTTGAAGTTTTTTCCGTAACCGGTCCGATTTATATAACAATTGCTGTCGGCTATCTGGCTACAAGATTCGGCCTCTTTGAAGCATCCGATATGCGGGTCCTTGGCCGTTACGTGCTGTATCTGGCATTGCCCGCGCTGCTTTTCCGCGCTCTGTCGCAGCGTCAGTTCACGGAAATCGTGAATACATCCTACGTGGCCGCCTATCTCGGCGGCACGCTGGCGATGGTCGTTTTGGGTTATCTCGTCACCCGCAAGGTGCTGGGCCAGGACCGCGCCACCGCCGCATTTTCGGCGATGGGGATGTCCTGCCCGAACAGTGGATTCGTCGGCTATCCCATTCTCCTGCTGACGTTCCCGTCGATCGCCGGAACGGTACTGGCGCTCAACATGTTCGTCGAGAACATCGTCATCGTGCCTCTGCTTCTGATGTTGGCGGAAAGGGCGAGGGGCGCCGAGGCGCATCCGCTGGCTGTCCTGTGGGGCGCATTGAAGCGGCTCGCGGTCAATCCGATCGTGATTGCGCTCGCAGCCGGCCTTGTCGTCTCCATCTTCGGCCTTCCGCTCCCGCAGCCGTTCGTCAAATCGGTCGATCTCTTCGCATCGTCCAGTGCCGCGCTCTCGCTGTTCTTTATTGGCGGGACCCTTGTCGGGCTTCCCGTGGCCGGGATGGCGAGCCGGGTCGTCCCCGTTGTGATCGGCAAGCTGGTGGCGCATCCGCTGATCATGCTCGCCTCGGTCTCGCTTGTCGCCCTGTCGGGGCTTGCGCCGATCCCGTCACCGTTCCGCGAGGCGGTCATCCTGTCGGCGGCCATGCCGATCTTCGGCATCTATCCGATCCTCGCGCAGAAATACGAACGCGAAGGGTTCAGCGCCATTGCGCTGCTGGCCACCACGGTGGTCTCCTTCGTGACGGTCAGTCTACTTCTCTGGGCCCTGGCCGGTTAGCGCGCATGGCTGCCGCCCATGCGAAGGGGAAGGGATTGAAATCGCGCGAGTTTGTGAGCAACTACATTCCGTAAGCGCTGGCCAAAACCCTTTCGCAGAGCGTAAAACGCTTGTGGCCCGAGGGGGCGCAATGAAAAACGGGCCGCAAAACCGGCCCCGACGGGAAGAATGCGATGAGTCAATCCACCGAAACCGCAACTGAACTGCGGGCAACCGCAACGCCGAGTGCCGCCGAGCGTTTCGGCGTCATCGAGCGCCCCGAGTTGGAGTGGACTCCCGAGATCGCGGAAGAAACCGCCCATCTCTACGAAAAGGTCAAGGATCATCTCCCGAAGATCGAGTGGCCGGTCTACGCGCCCTACATCGCCGCCATCAACCGGCTGAAGAAGGAGCGCAACGCGGTTATTCTGGCGCATAACTACCAGACGCCCGAGATCTATCACTGCGTCGCCGACATCGTCGGCGACTCGCTGCAACTCGCCAAGGAGGCGACCAAGGTCGACGCCGAGGTCATCATTCAGTGCGGCGTTCACTTCATGGCCGAGACGTCGAAGCTGCTCAATCCGGAAAAGACGGTGTTGATACCGGACATGAAGGCAGGCTGCAGCCTTGCCGAGTCGATCACCGGCGCCGATGTCCGCCTGTTGCGCGAGCGCTATCCCGGCGTGCCGGTTGTCACCTATGTGAACACCTCCGCCGAGGTGAAGGCCGAGACCGATATCTGCTGCACGTCCTCGAATGCTGTGCAGGTGGTTGAATCCTTTGGTGTCGACACGGTCCTGTGCATTCCCGATGAGTATCTGGCACAGAATGTCGCCGCCCAGACCAAGGTGAAGATCCTCACATGGAAGGGCCATTGCGAGGTCCACGAACGTTTCACCGCCGCTGAACTCCTTGCGTACAAGGAAGCCGACCCCGAGATCGAGATCGTCGCCCATCCCGAGTGTCCGCGCGAAGTTGTCGAGGTCGCGGATTACACGGGCTCGACCTCCGGCATGATCAACTACGTCAAGGACCAGAAACCGCCCAAGGTGCTTCTGGTGACGGAATGCTCGATGGCCTCGAACATCGAGTCCGAGGTGCCCGAGGTGCAGTTCGTCAAGCCGTGCAACCTGTGCCCGCACATGAAGCGCATTACCTTGCCGAAGATCCTCGATTCGATCTGCGAGATGAAAGAGGAAATCCTCGTCGATCCCGCCATCGCCGACCGCGCACGTCTCGCCGTCGAGCGGATGGTCAACCTGAAGCACTAGGGTCAGGTCGCCTGCCGTATAGGGGCTGGCGCAGTCATGCGTCTCCGGCGTATGGGGAACATGACGGTTTGATGTCACGCGCATCGAGCGCGTGACGGCGAGGGGATGGAAGGCGATTGGATAGACAAGACGATAGCGTGCTGATCATTGGCGGCGGGCTCGCCGGCCTGTTCTGCGCATTGAAGCTGGCGCCGAAGGCGGTGACGGTGATCACCGCCGCGCCGATCGGGCGCGGCGCCTCGTCCGCTTGGGCGCAGGCCGGCATCGCCGCTGCGGTGGGCGAGGGTGACACGGTCGAGAAACATGTCGCCGACACGCTGGTCGCTGGCGACGGCATCGTCGACGAGGCGGTTGCCCGCATGATGGCCTCGCAGGCCTCGGACCGCATCCACGACCTTCTCGACTACGGCGTGCCATTCGATCGCGATCTTGAAGGCCGTTTGCAGGTCAGCCGCGAGGCAGCGCATTCCGAAAGCCGCATCGTGCGCGTTCGCGGCGACATGGCGGGTCGCGCCATCATGCAGTCGCTGGTCGAGACGGTGAAGAACACGCCGTCCATCCGCGTCCTCGGCGGCTATGTCGTCGAACGGCTTCTGGTTGAGGACGGCCGCATCGTAGGTCTTCAGGCGCTCGGCAACGGCAATGGCGAGCATGACGGCGAGATCACCGCCATCTACGGTTCGCAGGTGGTTATCGCCGCCGGCGGCATCGGCCATCTCTACGAGGTCACCACCAATCCGGCGGAAGCGCGCGGCGGTGGCGTCGGCATGGCGGCTCGCGCTGGTGCCCGCATGGCCGACCTCGAATTCGTCCAGTTCCACCCGACCGCCATCAATGTCGGCAAGGATCCGGCCCCGCTCGCCACCGAGGCGCTGCGCGGCCATGGCGCAACGCTGCTCAACAAGGACGGCGAGCGCTTCATGGTGCCGCTCCACCCCGACGCGGAACTGGCCCCCCGCGATGTCGTCGCGCGCGGCATCTTCCGCGAGGTCCAGGCCGGGCGCGGCGCTTTCCTCGATTGCACCAAGGCTGTCGGCAAGACCTTCGCCGAGGAGTTCCCGACCGTCTACGGCTACTGCATGGAGGCCGGTATCGATCCTGTTGCACAGCCAATCCCCGTCGTCCCGGCCGCGCATTATTTCATGGGTGGCATCTGGACCGACCTGGATGGCCGCACCTCGCTTCCGGGCCTTTGGGCCTGCGGGGAGGTGACTTCCACAGGTGCCCACGGCGCCAACCGGCTGGCGTCCAATTCGCTGCTAGAGGCAGTGGTCTTTTCCTCGCGCGTCGCCGCCGCGCTTGGCGGCGAGACGCTGGCGGATGCCCCGGCCGACTGGTCGAAGGGGTCCAAGGACAGCGGCCGCATCGAGCCGCGCCCCGATTCCGAGCCTATGAAGCTGCTGCGCAAAACCATGAGCGCCCATCTCGGCGTGCTGCGCGACGGGGAGGGCATGAGGAACGCGCTGCGTACGATCATGGAGCTCGAGGAGGAGGCCAACACCGAGCGCTTCCTGAACGTGCTGGCCACCGCGAAACTCGTTGCCGTCTGCGCGCTCAATCGCACCGAAAGCCGCGGCGGTCACTTCCGAACCGACTATCCGAATGAAGACCCCGCCTGGAAACGGCGCACCTTGGTGACGCTGGAGCAGGCGGATGCGGTGATACCGGAGCTGCTCTCTTGAATGCGTTGCGATTTCGTCCGGAGGAACCGGACGATGAGACCTCGATTTTCGCGCTCACCAAGGCGGCTTTCGACGGCAGGCATTATGCCAGCGGAAACGAGGCGGAGATAATCGACGCACTGCGCGCCTCGGGCGCGCTGACGCTTTCGCTTGTCGCGCTGCGCGACAACGACATTGTCGCCCACATCGCTTTTTCGCCCGTCACCATAGACGACGAACCCTCGCAATGGCTGGGGCTCGGACCGGTCTCCGTTTTCCCCGCTCAGCAGGGAAAGGGCATCGGACAGGCATTGATCCGGCATTCGCTCGATGAAGTGAAGGGAAATGGCGTCCAAGGCGTCGTCTTGCTCGGCAACCCGGAATATTACAGGCGTTTCGGCTTCGCGGCCGCTTCGGATCTCCATATGCAGGGCTATCCGCCCGAATATCTCATGTCGCTGCATCTCGCCGGCCCGATGCCGAAAGGCGGTGTCCGTTTTCATCCCGCCTTTCACGACACGCCGCGATCCGACTAGGATGCAGCCGTTTCAAAATCGAACCAGGTGCGACCGATGACCTCCGCTTCCTTTCTTCCAAGCCTGCCGCGCGTGATGGTGGAGGAGGCGGTGCGCGCCGCGCTTCTGGAAGATCTCGGCCGCGCCGGCGACATCACGACCAGCGCGACCATCGCGCCCGACGCCACCGCGACCGCCGAGCTCGCCTCGCGCGAGGAGGGCGTGATCGCCGGTATTGGCCTTGCTGAAACGGCCTTCGCCCTGATGGACCCGGCCCTGACCTTCGATGCGAAGGTTTCTGACGGCGACCGGGTGAAACCCGGCGATGCCGTCGCAACCATCTCGGGGAATGCCCGCGCCATCCTGTCCGCCGAACGCGTGGCGCTCAACTTTCTGATGCGCATGTCCGGCATCGCCACCTATACCGCGCGCTTCGCCGCCGAGATCGCGCACACCGAGGCGAAGGTCACTTGCACCCGCAAGACCATCCCCGGCCACCGCGCCTTCGACAAATACGCCGTGCGCTGCGGCGGCGGCTCCAACCACCGCTACGGCCTCGACGACGCGATCCTTATCAAGGACAACCACATCGCCGTCTCCGGCGGTGTCGCCAAGGCCGTCGAGAGGGCGCGCGCTTATGCCGGCCATCTGGTCAAGGTCGAGGTTGAGGTCGACACGCTTGACCAGTTCCGCGAAGCGCTTACCGCGTCGCCGGACGCGGTGCTGCTCGACAACATGACCAACGATCAACTGGCCGAAGCCGTCGCCATCAACCAGGCCGACAATGCCGGCCGCGTCGCGCTCGAAGCTTCCGGCAACGTCGCCTTCGAGACCATCCGCGCCATCGCCGAGACGGGCGTCGACTACATCTCAACCTCGAAAATAACCATGGCCGCCCCGACGCTTGATGTCGGGCTGGATATCCGGATCGGATAAACCCAGCCCGACGCGCCCCGGAATGACGGGGAGCGACCGCCTCAGGCTGCCTGATACAAATGCACGTCGCGCTGCGGGAAGGGGATCGACAGCCCGTCGGCGTCGAAGCGTTCCTTCGCCATCTTGGTCAGTTCGCGCGACACGGTCCACCAATCGGCCGTGTTCATCCAGATACGGCAGGTCACTTCGACCGAGCTGTCGCCGAGATTGGAGACATAGATGAACGGCTCGGGATCCTGCAGAACCTTCTCATGGCCGTCGACGATCGACTGGAAGGCGGCGAAGGCCTTGTTGATGTCGTCGTCATAGCCGATCCCGACCACCAGATCGAAGCGCCGTTTCGGCTTGCGCGAATAGTTGGTTACCGCGCTGTTCCAGATCTCTGAATTGGGCGCCAGCAGATAAAGCCCGTCCAGCGTCTCGAATTCGGTCGCGAAAAGGCCAATCTCCTTGACCACGCCGCTCGCGCTCGACGTCGAGATGAAGTCGCCGACCTGGAACGGTCTCAGGAACAGCAGCATGATGCCGGCGGCGATATTTTGCAGCGTGCCCTGCAGCGCCAGGCCGATGGCGAGGCCGGCGGCGCCGAGCGCGGCGATGATCGAGGCCGTCTGCACTCCGAACTGGGTCAGCACCATGACGAAGACGAGCACCAGCACCGCGTAGCGCGCCGCCTTGGCAAGGAACATCGTCAGCGTTTCGTCGCTATGGCTCAGCCGCGACAGCGCCGACTGTACCCAGCGTTTGACCAGGCGGCGACGATGAAGCCGATGATCAGGATCACGATCGCGCCGATGACGGAAAACGTATACTCGATGATGAGAGCGCTCGCCTTTTCCCAGATGGTCGCGGCCGCGGCCCCGATTTGCGTTGCTGCTTCGTTTTCCAAGAGGGTCTCCTTCATTCCAGACTGAACCACAGTCGATACTACGCGATTCCACCCGCATCGGTTTCATTCCGGCGGCGGGAAAGGGGATTCCGCTGTGGACCGATGCGGTGTTTTTTCCTGAACGCCATGTGAACGCAGGGTTCAGCGTCGGTTCGGAGGCGGCTTTCTACAACTGGGGCATCGAAACGCGGTCTGGAGCCGCATCCAAGAGGAGAAATGACATGCCCCGCAAGACCCTTATCGCAACTACCTTCGCCGCCCTGATCGGAATCGTTTCCGTGCCGGCTTCCGCTAACGATGTGTTCCTTGACCAGTTCGGTTTCGGCAACCAGGCCGGCGGCGCACAGACCGGCTTCGGCAACCAGATCGGCATCATGCAGAACGGCATCTTCAACGGCGCCGTCAGCGAGCAGTACGGCAACGGCAACACCGCAGCCGTCGGCCAGGACGGCTTCAACAACTACGGCGAGACCTGGCAGCAGGGCAACGGCAATGCCGCCGGCGTCGGCCAGTTCGGTGCCAACCACAACGCGATCATGAGCCAGGACGGCAACGGCAACATTGCCGCCGGTGTCCAGGTCGGCGACGGTTGCTCGGCCGGCGTGAGCCAGACCGGTGGCGGCAACGTCGCGGCCTTCGTCCAGACCTGCCCGTAATCGCGAAACACTTGCGAACCGCTGCCGGGCCGGAATGATTTCCGCCCGGCAGCGTCCCGTTCCCTCCAAGAGGAGAAAAGCCATGTTGAAGACCAGTAAGTTCAAGCCCGCGCACGCCGCGCTTCTCGCCCTTGTCGCCGTCGCCGGATGTTCGGCGGGCGCAACGGAAACCGCCATGTCCGGCGATTCCGTCAGCTGCGAGATCGACGCCGATGCGTCCGGCCGCACCCTCGTGTTGCAGGCGGTCATTCATGCCGATCGCGACGTCACCGGCTCCTACCGCTTCCAGGTGAATGGCGGCGGCTCCGGCGGCAGCGCGAACGTCTCCCAGGGAGGCGGCTTCAATGCCGGACCGGGCGACGATGCGCGCATCGGCAAACTGATGCTCGGCAATCGCGGCGGCGTCTATGACGTCCGCGTCGATATCTCGGCCGGCGGCCAGTCCTATGCCTGCGAGAAGCGCGTCGGCGGCGTCATCTGACCTCCCCCGCACGTCGATGCCAAACGGGTCCCGCTTTCGGCGGGGCCCGATTCGCTTTGGGCGGGCGGTGGCGATGAACGGCTCCTGAACGGCCGATTCCAATTCGGTTCAGCGCGGTTCGGGCATTCTCAAAACAGAAAACAGGCCAAGCCTGGCAATTCAAAGAGGAGAATGACAATGCCCCGCAACACCCTGATCGCAGGCCTTACCGCCGCTCTCATCGCCGTTTCCGGCTACACCGCTCCGGCTGCCGCCGGCGGACAGATCGCCATCGACATCGCGCCCGGCAGCGCCGAGGAAGAGCAGGCGATGCGCGCCGGCCTCCAGATCTACTCGATCGTCAACGGCTTGCAGAACGGCGCCAACATCAACCAGCTCGGCATCAACAACATGGCCGGCATCGCCCAGAACGGCGGCGGCAATTTCGGCGTCGTGCACCAGCAGGGCAACGGACATTCCGGCACCTTGCAGCAGAACGGAAACGACAACGCCTACGGCGTGTTCCAGTTCGGCGAGAACACAAACACCGATGTCGTCCAGAACGGCAATGGCGGGACCGGCGCGACGCTCGTCTTCGGCTGGTAATCTTCAAAGGACAGTCTGGCAGCGTGGTTCAGGGGCATGACCACGAGGCTGGACCGGTCCGTAAGTGCTGGGGGCGGTCGAATTCGGCCGCCCTTCGGCGCTTTTTCGCGTCAGTAATCCGTATCGTCGGCTGCGAGCGGCAATTTGAAGGTCACACCTTCGAAAGCATCCTCTCCACGTCCGATCTCCCGGATCGCGTCGACCATCCGTCCCTGCCGCCCGAGCACGGCGTCGGCGATTTCGACCAGTTTCGGATTGGGCGTCGCCGACGGCGCGCGAAAGCGCAGTTCCTGTGCCAGTTCGCGCTCGTCGCGGTCCGGGTTCAGCGCCAGCGCGATCATGTATGCCGATGCCGTCGAGCGTGAAATTCCGGCAAAGCAATGCACGATCATCGGCGTTGCCTGGTCCCACGCCGCGCCGAAGTCGAGGATCGCGCGAACATGTTCCTCACCGGGCAGGGTCATGCCTTCCATCGGCATCGCAATATCGTTGAACCCGAGGAACAGATGCTGGTCCTCGTCGATCTGCTGCGGCCTTTCCACCGGTGTGCCGGTATTGATGACGGTCAGCATGCGCCTCGCGCCGGTGGCGGTCGCGGTGTCTCGCACCTTTGTAAGCGGACAGACGACGAGATAGGGCATGTCAGGCTCTTTTCCTGTTTGCTTCTTCGGCTTGGAAATCGGCTTCCACTGCCGCGAAACGTTCGAGATAAGCGGCCTGCACGTCGGCCGCCGGCAATGGTGTCAGGTCCAGCCCGTCCGGCGCGAAACCGCGCGGCCCGCCGAAATAGGTCACCGCTTCCTTGTCCGAAAACCCGGCCAGAATCGTCGCCTCGAAATAGGCGGAAACCTGATCGGCGCGCTTGATCTTGGTCTTGATTGATTTCGCCGGATTTGGCGGAAGCCCGAAGCGGATATGAACCGCCGCCTCGAGTCGCGCTTCGACAGCCTTGTAATTGCCGCCGAGCACCTTCTTGAACGGGGAGATCATGTCGCCGATCACATATTCCGGTGCATCGTGCAGCAGCGCCGCGAGCCTCAGGCCGGCTGAGCATCCTGGCGACAGATGTCCGACGATCTCCTCTACGAGCAGCGAATGCTGGGCAACGGAATAGGCATGGTCGCCATGTGTCTGGCCGTTCCAGCGCGCCACACGGGCAAGCCCGTGCGCGATGTCGGAGATTTCGATGTCGAGCGGGGAGGGATCGAGCAGATCGAGCCGTCGCCCGGACAGCATGCGTTGCCATGCGCGCGGAGGCGCCCCCTCGCGATCCGGCATGCTCAGTCTCCCTTGTCGGCCGTTTCGTCCGGCCACCGATAGCCGACAGTGGGCGGCAGCGACAGTGCGACGGCATGTCCGTCGACCGTGATCGGCGTGCCGGCGTCCATCGCATCCCTGGCCCGGTCCAGCCGCGCCAGGGCGAGCGCCGTATCGCCCGCGACCGAACCGAGTGCACCCACCGTCTTGCCGCCGGCTTCAAGCGCTGTTCCGGGAGCGGGAAGCGGTACATCAGACGACGCGATCACCAGCCGTCGTCGGGCGGTCCCGCGATGCTGCATACGCGACACGACTTCCTGTCCGACATAACAGCCCTTGCGGAAATCGACGCCGCCATTCTGGTCGTAGGAGACATCATGCGGAAAGACGTCGCCCGGTTCGAAATCCGGACCGCTTTCGGCGACGCCATGGGCGATGCGCAAGGCGGTCCATCCGTCTCGGTCGTCGGTGCCGTCGGGCGCCGATCCATAGTGCCGCCTGACCTGGAGGCTTTCCGGGAACCGGCTGTCGAGCGCCACGAGGCCGGACGGAGTTGAATCATTTTGCCAGGAAATCGCCGCAAGCGCCTTTGCGGACTCGGCAATTTCGACCTTGGCCCTCAGCTTGTACATTGTGAGCCTGCGAACGAAAGCGTCTGCAAGGTCGGAGCGAAGATCGATGAGATATCCGCCGGTTCCGTCTCGCAGAACGAGGAAGTCCCACATGATCTTGCCTTGCGGCGTCAACAGGGCGCCCGCCCGCGCGACACCTTCAGGCAGGCTTTCGATATTGCAGGTGACAAGGTTCTGCAGGAAATGCTCCGCATCCTCGCCGCTTATCGAAAAGACGCTCCGATCCGTTGGAAAATAGAAGGGCATGGTACCAGATTCGCTTCGCGCGCTTGCTTTCAGGGTATGTGCTACGTAAGCCCGGGGCATCGGCGCGGCAAGAGATGGACAGGCATGAGCGGAACATTCGACCTCGTTTTGAAGAACGGCACCGTGGTGAACCACGACGGGCAGGGGCAACGCGATATCGGCGTGCGCGATGGACGTATCGCGGAAATCGGTTCGTTATCGGCGGCTGACGCGGGCGAAACCATCGACTGCACCGGATTGCACATCCTGCCGGGCGTCATCGACAGCCAGGTGCATTTCCGTGAACCGGGGCTGGAACACAAGGAAGACCTCGAAAGCGGTTCGCGCGCGGCCGTCCTCGGCGGCGTCACCGCCGTCTTCGAGATGCCGAACACAAACCCGTTGACCACCAGTGAGGAAGCGCTTGCCGACAAGGTTTCGCGGGCGCGTCACCGCATGCATTGCGACTTCGCCTTCTGGGTCGGCGGTACGCGCGAGAACGCTGGCATTGTTGGCGAACTCGAGCGTCTTCCAGGCGCGGCGGGCATCAAGGTCTTCATGGGGTCTTCGACCGGCGATCTGCTGGTGGAGGACGACGAAGGGGTAGCCGCCGTACTGCGCAACACGCGCAGAAGGGCAGCATTCCACTCCGAGGATGAGTTCCGGCTGCGAGACCGGGCAGACCTGCGGGTTCATGACGACCCGTCGTCCCATTCGGTCTGGCGTGACGAGGTCGCGGCACTGATGTGCACCGAGCGCCTTGTCCGCATCGCCCGCGAAACACGTGCGCGCATCCATGTCCTTCATATCTCGACCGCCGAGGAAATCGGGTTTCTGCAGCAGCACAAGGATGTCGCCACCGCCGAAGCGACGCCGCACCATCTGACCCTGACCGCCGACGATTACGAACGGCTCGGCACGTTGATCCAGATGAACCCGCCGGTTCGTGCGCCGCACCACCGCGACGGCATCTGGCGCGGCGTGGAGCAGGGAGTGATCGACGTGCTCGGCTCGGATCACGCGCCGCACACGCTGGAAGAAAAGGCGAAACCCTATCCCGCATCGCCCTCCGGCATGACCGGCGTCCAGACGCTGGTGCCGATCATGCTCGACCATGTGAATGCCGGGAAACTGACGCTGGAGCGCTTCGTCGATCTTTCTTCGCACGGTCCGAACCGGCTGTTCGGCATTGCGCGCAAGGGCCGCATCGCCGCCGGCTACGACGCCGATTTCACGATTGTCGACATGAAACGCGTCGAAACGATCCGCAACGAGCAAGCCGGTTCGAAAGCTGGCTGGACGCCCTATGACGGCAAGCAGGTGACCGGCTGGCCGGTCGGCACGGTCATTCGTGGCGCATGTGTGATGTGGGAAGGCGAAATCGTGACGCCGTCACGCGGCGAACCGGTTCAGTTCTCCGAGGCTCTGCCCGGCTGAGCGCGACGCATCAATTCCTCGGCAAGCGTCCTGAACCGGCGTTCGGCTTCCGCCGTGACGCCGCCCCGCGCATGATCGGCGCGCAACGCATTTTCCACTTCGTCGATCATCCGTTCGAGGCTCGGACGGTCGCCTTCGCGCGCGTGGTGCCCGAACAGATCGATCCAGTTGTCCGTGATCTGGCCCGCGTTCATCAACCGATTGAAGGCGGCGTGTGGATCGCGCCCGCCGAAAACGATGCCGATGCCGGCGAACAAAAACGAGATCGGGCTGAGGAACAGGTCCCGCAGTCCATCGGTGAAAAGCTTGACTTGGAAGATGAGGAGCCGCCGGACAAGCGACCACCGCGACGAACGCTCTTTCCTGACAATGTCGAAATCCTGCCCGGTCAGCCGTGGCATGGTCGTCATGATACCCCTCCGTATCGTCCGCTCCGCTTTATATCAGAGCTCCGGGTCCGGAATCCAAGAGCGCTCCGATCTTTATGCCCCGATCCGGCATTTGGCGACGTCCGATCCACTTCGACGATCTGTCGCTTGGCCCTCGATTCGCGCCGAAGCGGCGAAATCTCGCCAGCCGAACCTATGGTTTTTCCGAAACCTGCACGGGTTCGAATATAAGCCGTACAAAATCGCGGTACAGCAGCAACTGCCGGGGCAGCAGGGACTTGTCGCCAACCACCCTGGACAGGATGATTCCGCCGTCGCCCACGACCGAGAACATATCGGCAAGGTCGTCCAGATCGATATTGATCCTGGGCTCGTAGCGCTCGGCAATTCTCTCGATGCGCTTTCGAAAGCGGGTGCGCCACGACAGCACCGCCTTGGCATTGATGTTCCGGACTTCCTGGTCGAACAGCTGTTCATGATAGCAGATACACGCCACCATGCAGCCAGGGTGTCCGTTCGGCATGTCGTCGAAGACCTTCGCCAGCAGCTTCAGTGCAATCAGAAAACTGTGCAGCGGGTCCTCGCTCAGCTCGTCGGCTTCGTCGAAAGCGCGGTCGAAAACCACATCATCCTGTTCGATGTATCGTTCGAGCAGGGCACGAGCCAAAATCGTCTTGTCGCGAAAGTGGTAGAAAAATCCGCTTTTCGAAATTCCGACTTCGGCGATCAGTTCGTCGATTGACGTTGCCGAAAATCCCTTCGCCAGAATGGCCGCCTGCGCGGCCTCCAGGATTTGCTGCTTCTTTGGCACGTCCAGATTTGCCATCCAGTCATTCCTTGACGCCGGTAATACTTGCAGAAACTGTACCACAGGTACTGTATCTGCGGTCCAGTTTGGTGGAGCGTTATTGCCGTTCTCGTCGCCGGCCGCCAGGTTGGGAGCTGATAAGATATTGGTTTTTATACAAAAAAATAAAGATGTACGACTGACCCATGAGTTCACTGCGTTCCGTTTGCAAAACCCGGTATTGGGTTGCTGCACATTCGGACCGCATGCTGCCGCGCCCATTGAGGTTTCAGCGGCCATTCGCCGGATCGGAAACACAAGACCCTGATAAAGGAGACGGACATGAACGATGATATTTTTTCCGCCGCAGCAAGCGGTTCGAACGCCGAAGCCGCGCAGCATTTCAACGCCGCTGTGCGGGCCCTTAACATCTACCGCGGTGACCCGGTTGCGCTGGTTGATCAGGCGATCGAAATTGCGCCCGAATACGCCATGGCCCACATCCTGAAGGCCTATTTGTTCGGTTTGGCGACAGAGCCCGAGGCGGCGTCGGAGGCAAGGTCGATACTGTCGGCCGCTCGCAATTTCGCCAAGACCGACATCGAGACATCGCATGTTTCGGCGCTTGAGGCGCTTCTCGCCAACAACTGGACCGAGGCGGCCGTCAGGCTGGATCGCCATAACATGGATTTTCCGCACGACATCCTGGGTTTGCAGGCCGGGCACCTGATGGACTTCTACCGGGCCAACGCACGCAACTTGCGTGACCGGATTGCGCGGGTTCTGCCGCAGTGGTCGGCCGACCAGCCGGGCTATGCCGTTTTGCTCGGCATGTATGCGTTTGGTCTGGAGGAGGCCGGGGACTATGCCCGCGCCGAAGAGGTCGGCCGTGAAGCGGTCGAGCGCGAACCGCTGGACTGCTGGGCGCATCACGCCGTCGCGCATGTCCTTGAAATGCAGGGCCGCGCCGAAGACGGCATCGAATGGATGGCGTCGCGCGAACCGCACTGGACCGGCGATGACAACTTCTTCAAGGTGCACAACTGGTGGCACAACGCCCTGTATCACCTTGATCTCGGCCAGTCCGACAAGGTGATCGAGCTCTACGACACCAGGGTTCGCGGCGAGGAAAGCCAGGTGGCGCTCGACCTGGTCGATGCGTCCGCGCTGCTCTGGCGTCTGCACCTGGGCGATCACGATGTCGGCGATCGCTGGTCCGGGGTCGCTGAAAGCTGGCGCAATCACGCCGATGGCAAGCTTTATCCTTTCAACGACTGGCACGCCGCAATGGCCTATCTTGGAGCCGGGCGCACCGAAGAGGTGGAACGGATCCTGAATCAGTATCGTTCAGCGCCCGAGAGCCGCGATGAAACCGCATGCTGGGCCAAGGCGACCGGCCTGCCTTTGATCGAGGGCTTCCGCGCGTTCTGGGAGGGAAGGTACGGCGATGCCGTCGAAAAGCTCCACCGGGCGAGATTCGTGGTGAATTCCTTCGGGGGCAGCCACGCGCAGCGTGACATCATCGACTGGACGTTGACCGAAGCTGCGGTGCGGTCGGGCAATCGCGGGGTTGCGGAAGCGTTGATCAACGAACGCCTCGCCGTGAAGCCGCACAGTCCGGTCAACGCTCGTTTCCTGAAGCGCGCGAACGCAATCGAGCCGCAGCTTGTTGCCGCTGAATGACGTCGCGCAGCCATGCGTTTTTCGGCAATAGGTCTGAGTTTATGACACCATTCCGGCCCGGCGCCGCTCAAGGCCGCCGGGCCGGATTCCTGTTCCCGGATCGAAGGGCCTCTCTGTCCGGTGTGCCGCAGACGGTCGTTCGCGGCAGCGCGCCCTAGTCGCCCGCCACGAAGAAGCGCCAGCGGCCGTCGGGCGTAATACCGACGCGATAGAATATATATGCGCCGAATTCGCGCATATTCTCGTAGTCACCGGCCGTCAGGAGCTTGAAAAGTTCGACGCGTTGAACGGGCGTCAGCGTCTCGAGAGAAGTCGCCATGAAATAGGGCCAGACGAAAAACTCGTTTGGTGTGCCGGGGTCATAGATCGCATAGTCTGCCTCCAATACCTCATGGAGGATGGCGAGGATCTCGTAACCTTCCGGATCGCCGGACTGGCTGCGGATGTACTCGATCGGATCGCCATCGACGACCCCGAAAGAGAGTTGCGTCCTGTTCTGGCCGGTTCCGATCAGTGGACGCAACGCCTCGAAATCCGCGTTGCGCGCCGCCTCCATGATGAGGCTGCGCATGCGCTGCACAGGGACGGGAAGATCTTCCACCGACCCGCCGATGATGGGTTCTGCCGATTGCAATACGCCACCCCGCGAGCCGCCGGGCGGCGCGAGCGGGTTATCGGGATCGGGCGTCGCCGGTCGCATGATGGGGTCGGGCAGTGGAACAGCGCCGGAAGGCGGCGGTGCGAGATCGCCGGTTTGCGCGAACGCGAAAGCTGGAATGAAAAGTGCCAGTGCCATGACCGGCGACGCAAGGCGGCGCGTTGGTTTGCGAACACATTGTGCGAAGACCGCCATGTCGCCCCCGTTGGCCGCCCGGTACGAAGTCTACTGCACCGTCCGGTTCGGCGTGAATTCTCCGCAAAGGATCCGATCGCGCAAGGACTCGACCAAGGTCAGCGCGGCGTCCTCGCCCTGTTCGCGGATGGTTTCTTCGAGAGCCGTCGCGATCGCCGCATCCGCGAGAATGGATGGCTCGATGCCTTCCATGGCCCCGTCGGCCCAGGCTTCGCTGTGGAATTCGCGCGCCGCGATCCTCTTTTCGCGCTCGATGATCTCATCCATCTCGTTGATCGTAACGTCCATCATACTCTGTCACACCACGCCAATTTGGCACACCCCATTTACTAGCCGTTAACATATCGGCACTGACGCAGGAAAAAAAGTGGCAAGCGGCAAAACCGTTAATGGGGGCTTAATTGCCGATCACATTCGGCTATTCGCCGTAGCGATTGTTGATCTCGCGCGAAAGGCCGAGCCCCTCGGCCATGTAGCGTTCGATCGCGGCAAGAGCCTGATCGGTGCATGTCACGTAAATACTGTCGAAGGTCCGGTAGCCGCGATTGAAGCTCGCGATAAGGCGCGCGCGCCGGAACGGCTCGGGATTTTCGGCAACGAGCATATCCTGCATCTCGTCGCGCCAGTCGTTGGAAATTTCGCCGCAAAGATTGCGCAGATAGTGGATCGATCCCAGCACCTCCGCGAGCCGCGTCAGCTTTTCGTCATAGGGGACGGTCGCCGAAATCTGTGCGTGCGCCGGCAGCGTCGCTGACGACAACAGAGTTGCGGCGACCGCGATGGCGCCAATGTATTTTCGGGCGGTGAACACGTATCTCGCTCCACGGCGCGGGTGATGACGGCCCGCGCTCCGCCTGTTTCCTATCCGATATCGCCGGCTCGCGCCAAGACGCTATTCATACTCCGCGTCGATCTCCCTCGCGACCGCGAGTGTCGAGGCGGTGATTTCGATCGCCTGCATTTCCGGCACGGTGAACCAGCCGGCATCATCCGCATCGTCCGCGGCGACCGGCTCGCCACTCGCCGTCGCGCGGTGGACGGCAAGAACGTAATGATGCGGCGTGTCGCCATCCGAGCCGTCGCTCATCAGTTCATAGAGCGTGTGAAAAACGATGCCTGTCGCCGACAAGCCCGTTTCCTCCCGCAACTCACGCAGCGCTGCATCAGCGAGCGTCTCGCCGTAATCGAGGCGTCCGCCCGGGAAGGCCCAAAGGTCCTTGGCGGGCGGGCGGCCCCGCCGCACCAGCAGGAAACTTCCCGTTTCAGGGTGTCGCGCCGCCACGGAAACGGCGATACGTGGCATGGGTTGCGTGTCGTTCATGTTGCAATTCGTACTCCGGCTGGGGCACGTATGTAGCATCGTCGGCGCGCAAGGTGCAGTGGGTGAAAAGGGGCTAACGATGATTGCGAGACTGAGTTTGCTGATCCTGGCATTCGTCGGGGCGCTTGCACTGGCATCCTGCCAGACACTGAACGAAAAGGAATGCACCTCTTCCGACTGGCGCACGCTCGGAGCGACGGACGGCTTCGCCGGACGCCAGCAATCCCACGTCGCGCGACATCAGGAAGCCTGCAACCGGTTCGGCATCACCGTCGACGTGACTGCCTGGCAGGCGGGATGGCAGGACGGTATCCGCCGCCACTGCACGCCGCGCAACGGTCTGGATATCGGCCTGAAGGGCAGGGGGTATTCGAGCGCCTGTCCGGCCGATCTCGCCTTTGCCTATCGCGAGGCCTACGATATCGGGCGGGACGTCAACTGGGCGAAAGACGCCGTCGAGCGCCTCGAGGATGAACTGGACGATGCCATTAAGGCGCTGGCCGTGGCCGGACCTGACGAGCGGCAGGCGGCCCAGGTGGAGATCGAGTTGAAGCGCAGCGAACTGTTCCGGGCGCAGAACCGTCTGAACCGCGCCGAGCGAAAAGCCGATTTGTACAAGCTTCGGCTCGCGACGTCCGGCTGATGTGCGGCCGCTTCTCCCTGTTGCAGTCGCCCGAGGAGGTGGAGGCTTTCTTTGCCCTCGACGGGCTGGAGGCGTTTCCGCCGCGCTACAATATCGCGCCGACGCAGCCGATCCTCGTGGTCACCGCGGGACCGCCGCTCGAACCGGGCTCGAACAGGCCGGACCGCGAAGCACATCTCGTGCGCTGGGGCCTGTTGCCGTCATGGGTGAAGGATCCGAAGGACTTCCCGCTGCTGATCAATGCGCGGGGCGAAACTGCGGCGACCAAGGCCTCCTTCCGCACGGCGATGCGCCACAAGCGCGCCCTGATCCCGGCCTCCGGTTTCTATGAATGGAAGCGTGACAAGGCCACGGGCCAGTCGCAGGCCTATTGGGTACGCCCCGCCGGCGGCGGAATTTGCGCCTTTGCCGGCCTGATGGAAAACTGGATGGCACCGGAGGGCAGCGAGATGGACTCGGCGGCGATCATCACCACCGCCGCGAATGCCGACGTCTCTTTCGTTCACGACCGTATGCCGGTCACGATCATGCCTGAGGATTTCGCGCGCTGGCTCGATTGCCGAACACAGGAGCCGCGCCACGTCGCGGACCTGATCAAGCCCGCGCCGTTGGGATACTTCGAGGCGATCCCTGTCTCAGACAAGGTCAACAAGGTGGCGAATACGAGCCCCGACGTTCAGGACCGCGTCGAACCCAAGGATTTCGTTGCGAAGAGCGACAAACCGGGCGATAGCACGCCGTCGTCCGATGAAGGCCAGATGTCGTTTCTCTGAGAATTTTTCATGACACAGCTGCCGATCCTGTCCGCCGGCCTGTCCGGCTTCCTGCTCGGCGGGTCGCTGATCATCGCCATCGGTGCGCAGAACGCCTTCATCCTGCGCCAGGGTTTGTTGCGCGAACATGTTTTTGTCCTCTGCCTGATATGCAGCCTGTCCGATGCGCTGCTGATCGCGCTTGGCGTTGGTGGCTTTGGCACGCTGATCGCGACGAGCGCCACCGCCATCCGGCTGGTGACATGGGCCGGCGCGGCCTTCCTGACCGTCTACGGGTTGATCGCGCTTCGCCGCGCCTGGAACCCGGGTGCGATGACCGCGAAACGCAGCGGCGGTACGTCACTGGCCAAGGCCGTCGCGACGTGTCTTTCCTTCACCTTCCTCAATCCGCATGTCTATCTGGATACGGTCGTGCTGGTCGGTGGAATCTCGGCCGGCTTCGAGGGCATTGCGCGTCTGGCCTTCGGGATTGGGGCGGTTTCGGCCTCCTTCGTTTGGTTTTATGCACTTGGTTACGGCGCAAGGCTGCTGCAGCCGCTTTTTGCCCGTCCGCAAGCATGGCGCGTCCTCGACGTCGCCATCGCTATCGTCATGTTCGCGCTGGCGATCACCCTGCTGAGGTGATCAGTTCAGCGGAACCCGCAGATTGCCGGCGGCGAGGCACCCAAAGCGCGCACCTTGCTCAACAGCAATATTTTGCGGGCGGAAACTTGCCTGGTGAGGGTGGCGACGGGCCCGACCTTCCTTGTTCCCCTGGTCCGCGGGCGTGGAGAAGGCCGGTCGCAAAGGATGCCGGAGACATGCCGAGGCGAAAACCCGTTGCCGTGCCTTCGAGAAGGCAACTTATTGTAGTCTGCCGGCATTCCTTTTTCGCCATGTCTAATAAGCGAAAATGAACGTGGATTGATGACCGGCGGCCTCACCCTGTCACGCATCGCGAGGCGGACGGGTTGCGTTTGCGTCCAAGCCTTGTCAATGACCTCTGCGATTGCAGGAAACCCCGGGACACACCCAAAATGACCGAGACGCCAGTCCTGACCTTTTACAACACGCTGACGCGCCAAAAGGAGCGGTTCACGCCCATCGATCCCGCGAATGTGCGCATGTATGTCTGCGGCCCGACGGTCTACGACTACGCTCATATCGGCAATGCGCGTCCCGCGATCGTCTTCGACGTGCTCTTTCGTCTGTTGCGCCATGTCTACGGTGCGGATCACGTCACCTATGTCCGCAACATCACGGACGTCGATGACAAGATCAACGCGCGGGCGCTGCGTGATTATTCCGACGAGATCGACGCCGGCCGCATGAGCCTCAACGCCGCAATCCGGCAGGTGACCGAGAAGACGCTGGCGCAATATCTGGAAGACACCGCCGCGCTCGGCTGCCTAGAGCCGACGGTCCAACCCCGCGCGACCGAGCATATCGAGGGCATGATCGCGATGATCCGCACGCTGATCGACGGCGGCCACGCCTATGTCGCGGCGGGAAGCGAGGGCAGGGAAGTCCTGTTCGACGTCGCCTCCATGCCGGCCTATGGCGGCTTGTCGAAGCGAAATCTCGACGAGCAGCAGGCTGGCGCGCGCATCGCCGTCGAGGCGCACAAGAAGAACCCGGCCGATTTCGTCCTGTGGAAGGAATCCGATCCCGACGAGCCCGGCTGGGACGGCAAATTCCCGTCTCCCGAGGGGGAAGTGAACATCCACGGCCGCCCCGGCTGGCATATCGAGTGCTCGGTGATGAGCGAGCACCATCTCGGTCCGGTGTTCGACATTCATGGCGGCGGTCTCGACCTCATCTTTCCGCACCATGAAAACGAGATCGCGCAGTCCTGCTGCGCCCATGGCAACGACCGCATGGCCAATGTCTGGATGCACAACGGCTTCCTGCAGGTCGAAGGCCGGAAGATGTCCAAGTCCGAGGGCAATTTCTTCACCATCCACGAGTTGATGGCGACGGAGAATTTCGGCGGTCGAAAATGGCCGGGCGAAGTGCTGCGCCTCGCGATGCTGATGACCCACTACCGCGAGCCGATCGACTTTTCGGTTCGCCGCCTCGAAGAGGCGGAAGCCATTTTGAACAAATGGTCCAAGCGACCGGAAATGAAGGAGAGCACTACGCTAAATTCCGATGTGGTCGCTGCACTTGTAAATGACCTTGATACGTATGCCGCGATACAGAAGGTCACCTCTAAGGCCGATTTGGACCTGCTCGGTGTCGATCTTTCCGGTTTTAATAAGTGGTCACAGGCAGTGATTTCGGCACTCGTTGACCGTATAGGCGATGAAGCGGCAATTCATCGAAAGGTAAACCAGCGTCTCGCCTTCATCCGCGACAAGAACTGGGCCGAAGCCGACCGCATCCGCGATGAACTCCTGTCTGAAGGAATCCAGCTAAAGGACGGAAAGGACTCCGAAACCGGCGAGCGCATTACGACGTGGGAAGTCAGGCGTTGACCGCGCAAAC
The DNA here is from genome assembly GCF_965227485.1 of Oricola indica. Lineage (NCBI taxonomy): Bacteria > Pseudomonadati > Pseudomonadota > Alphaproteobacteria > Hyphomicrobiales > Ahrensiaceae > Oricola > Oricola indica. Next base: position 3,487,954 of record NZ_OZ245747.1, on the reverse strand, counting down.
CCATTCCGGCGGCTGCCAGTGCGGCGCGGTGCGTTTTCGCATCCACGGCAAGCCGGGAGAATCCTCGGTGTGCTATTGCCGCATGTGCCAGAAAGCCTCGGCCAGCCACGCATTGATCCTCGTTTCGGTGCGCGGCAACGAGGTCGAATGGACGCGCGGCGAACCGGCCTGGTTCCAGTCCTCCAACGCGGCGCGGCGCGGATTCTGCGCCGCCTGCGGCACGCCGCTCGCCTATGACGCACCGGATGGCTTGTCGCTCGCAGTGGTCGCGCTCGACAATCCCGAAGCCTGCCCGCCAACTGTCTCTTATGGCGTGGAAGGCAAATTGTCCTTCTGCGATGCGATCCCGTCGCTGCCCGAACGTCACACGATGGACGACGCCGACGCTGCCGGTTTCCTTGCGACGCTGCAAACCCGCCAGCACCCGGATCACGACACCGACATATGGCCACCGGAGGATGATCATGGCTGAGGAAATCACCGGCGGCTGCCAATGCGGCGCCGTGCGCTACCGCGTCGAGACGGAACTCGACAATCCGCATCTTTGCCATTGCCGCATGTGCCAGAAGGCGGCGGGCAACTATTTCATGCCGCTGGCGGGCGCGGCGCGCGAGGCCGTCATGGTCACGCGCGGAGACCCCGGCTGGTTCCATTCCTCCGACATCGTCCGGCGCGGCTTCTGCCGGGATTGCGGCACCCCGCTATTCTTCGATCCTGTCGACAGCGCGCACTTGCTCGTGACGCTCGGCAGCCTGGACGATCCGTCACGCTATAAGCCGGTGTCGGAAGACTCGGTGGAATCGCGGGTGCCCTTCGTCGCCGAATGGACGGGCGTGCGCCAGAAGGTGAGCGAAAACGATTTTACCCACGAGGAGCTGAAGGCAATCCGCGACAGCAACCACCAGCACCCGGATCACGATACCGACGACTGGCCGCCTGCCTGACGGGACGTTTCGCCGCGTGGCGCGAGTCGGTTGCCGACCCGATATAGGGGCGGATGAATCAACGGAGACTGCGCGATGATCGATCACATCGGACTGAGCGTTGCCGACTTCGAGGCGGCGAGGGCATTCTATGACCAGGCGCTGGCGCCCGTCGGTGCATCGTTTCTCATGATGGTCCCGCCGGAATTCACCGGAGGCGTCAAGGTCGGCGGCTATGGGCGCGAGCGGCCGGTCTTCTGGCTGCACGAGGGCGAGAAACAGACCCCGCCGATCCACATCGCCTTCACGGCGGACAGCCGCGCCGATGTCGATGCGTTCTATGCCGCAGCGATGGCCGCCGGCGGAACCGATAACGGCGCCCCCGGCCTGCGGCCCTACTATCACGAGAACTATTACGGCGCCTTCGTGCGCGATCCCGACGGCCACAACATCGAAGCCGTGTGCCACAAGCCCGAATAGGAATTCCGCGATGACGGAACGCAACCCGCAGACACAAATGCCCAAATGGCTGCTCTACGGCCTGATCGGCAAGGGCGTGCTGGTCGTTGTGATCGTGCTCGCCGTGCTTTACTACGCCGGAATATTTTCTTAGCCTTCGGGAGAATGCGCATGAGCGATCTGCGCGGGCTTTATCCGGCCATCGAACCCTATGCGAAAGGCCATCTCGACGTCGGTGATGGTCACTCCGTCTACTGGGAACGATCAGGCACGCCGGGTGCCAAACCGGCGGTCTTTCTCCACGGCGGCCCGGGCGGAGGCTTCTCGCCCGATCATCGCCGCCTGTTCGATCCCGAGCGTTACGACGTGCTGTTGTTCGACCAGCGCGGTTGCGGCCGGTCCGTTCCGCACGCCTCGCTGGAAGCCAACACCACCTGGCATCTGGTCGCCGATATCGAGCGCCTGCGTGAGATGGTCGGCGTGGAGAAATGGCAGGTTTTCGGCGGCTCGTGGGGATCGACGCTGGCGCTGGCTTACACCGAGAAACACCCGGATCGCGTCAGCGAACTGATCGTCCGCGGCGTCTATACGCTCAGCCGGCCCGAACTCGACTGGTTCTATCAGTTCGGCGTTTCGGAGATGTTTCCGGACAAGTGGGAGCGCTTTGTCGCGCCGATCCCACCGGACGAGCGCCACGAAATGATGGCTGCCTACTACCGCCGCCTCACAAGCGATGACCGTTCCATCCGCATGGAAGCGGCAAAGGCGTGGAGCACGTGGGAAGGCGGCGTCATCACGCTTCTTCCGGATCCCGAGCTCGACGCCGCCTTTTCGGCAGAGGACTACGCGGAAGCCTTCGCGCGCATCGAATGCCACTATTTCGTCCATGGAGGCTGGCTGGACGACAATCAGTTGATCCGCGACGCACATCGCCTTGGCGAAATTCCGGGTGTCATCGTTCATGGCCGTTATGATATGCCGTGCCCGGCGAAATATGCCTGGGCCTTGCACAAGGCATGGCCCGGAGCGGAGTTTCATCTGGTTGAGGGCGCGGGGCATGCCTATTCCGAACCCGGCATCCTCGATCGGCTGATCCGCGCGACGGATCGTTTCGCCGGAAAATAAAGGGCCAGAAAGGCCGTGACGGGAAAAGACATGACACGCGAACGCATCTATCTCTTCGACACGACATTGCGTGACGGGCAGCAGACGCCCGGCATCGATTTCTCGGTCGAGGACAAGATTGCGATTGCGCAGATGCTGGACGAATTCGGCCTCGATTATGTCGAGGGCGGCTATCCCGGCGCCAACCCCACCGACACCGCGTTTTTCGAGCGCAAGCGCACGGTAAAAGCGCAGTTCGTCGCCTTCGGCATGACCAAGCGGGCAGGGGTCTCTGTCTCCAACGATCCGGGCGTCGCCGCGCTCAACGGCTCGAAGTCGGACGCCGTCTGTTACGTGGCGAAAAGCTGGGACCTGCATGTCCGCGTCGCGCTCGGCTGCACGAACGAGGAAAATCTCGAATCCATCCGCCAATCCGTCGAGGCGACTGTCGCGGCCGGCAAGGAGGCACTGGTCGATTGCGAGCATTTCTTCGACGGTTACAAGGCCAATCCGGACTATGCGTTATCCTGCGCCAAGGCCGCCTTCGAGGCCGGCGCGCGCTGGATCGTGCTGTGCGACACCAATGGCGGAACCCAGCCGCACGAGGTGCGCGAGATCATCGCCACGGTGATTGCCGCAGGCGTGCCGGGCGAGCGGCTCGGAATCCACGCCCATAACGATACGGAGCAGGCTGTCGCCAATTCGCTCGCGGCGGTCGATGCTGGCGTACGCCAGATCCAGGGCACGCTGAACGGCATCGGCGAGCGCTGCGGAAATGCCAATATCGTCACGCTGATCGCGACTCTGGCGCTCAAGCCTGCGTGGTCGGAACGTTTCGAGATCGGAGTCTCGAATGAGAAACTGGAAGGCCTGACGCGTCTTTCGCGCTGGTTCGACGAACTGCTCAACCGCTCGCCGGCGCAACAGGCGCCCTATGTTGGGTCGACGGCATTCGCAACCAAGGCCGGCATCCACGCCTCCGCGCTGATCAAGGATCCTTCGACCTACGAGCATGTTGAACCGGAAAAGGTCGGCAATATCCGCCACATCATGGTGTCCGACCAGGGCGGCAAATCCAATTTCGTCAGTGAGCTGAACCGTCGCGGCGTCGTCGTCGCGAAGTCCGATCCGCGTCTCGATACGTTGATCGCCATCGTCAAGGACCGCGAGGCGGTCGGCTATGCCTATGAAGGTGCCGATGCGAGCTTCGAACTGTTGGCGCGGCGTACGCTGGGCGAGGTGCCGGATTTCTTCGAAGTCGTTTCGTTCCGGTCTCTCGTCGAACGGCGTCACAACGCCGTCGGCAAGATCATTACGGTCGCCGAGGCGGTTGTGAAGGTGAATATCGACGGCGAGGAGCGCATGTCGGTCGCCGAAAGCTCCAACGGTCCGGTCAATGCGCTCGACATGGCGTTGCGCAAGGATCTGGGCAAATACCAGGCCGAAATCGCCGACCTCGAACTGGTCGACTATAAGGTGCGCATCCTCAATGGCGGCACCGAGGCCATCACGCGCGTCCTCATCGAATCCGCCGATGCTTCCGGCATGCGCTGGTGGACTGTCGGTGTCTCGGAGAACATCATCGACGCATCTTTCGAGGCGCTGATGGACTCGATCACCTTCAAGCTGATGAAGAACCGCGGCAACGCCGGGCTGGCCGCAGCGGAATAGGTTCGGCCAACAACTGATCTGGCCGCTTGCCGATTGTCGCGGTGACAATCGGCCGATTGCCCGAAATTTGGGCAGGGTGTAGGTCACCGAAATGTCCGACACCGTGGCCAGCAAGAACACCGGCGCCAACGCCCAGCCCGCCGAACCGCTGGCCGGTTTCGCCTTTGCGCTCGGCGCTTTCTTCTTTTGGGGTGTTCTGCCCTTCTACATGAAGGCCGTCTCCCACATTCCGCCCTTCGAGGTCGTCGCGCATCGCGTCCTGTGGTCCGTTCCCGTGGCTGGAGTGCTTCTGATCGCGCTTCGGCGCACCGCGGATCTGCGCAACGCATTGCGATCTCCGAAGACGCTTGCGCTCGCGGCCCTGACGGCGGGGCTGATCTCCGTCAACTGGGGCATCTATGTCTGGGCAATCGCGGCCGACCGCGCCCTTGAGACAGCGCTTGGCTACTATATCAATCCACTCGCCAATGTGGTGCTGGGCGCCATTTTTCTCGGCGAACGATTCACGCGGCTGCAGGCAATCGCCATCGCCTGCGCTGTCATCGCCGTCACGATACTGACCTTCAAGGCGGGCGGATTGCCATGGGTATCGCTCGCCCTGGCTTCCACGTTCGGCCTCTACGGCTTCCTGCGCAAAACGCTGCCGATCGGGCCGACCCAAGGCTTCATGCTGGAGGTCATGCTGCTTTCTGTCCCGGCGCTCGCGATCGTCGCGTGGTTGACCGCGACCGGCACAGGCCATTTCGGCCAGACGGGCGCCGCCGACATGGGGCTCCTGATGCTTGCAGGCCCGGTGACGGCCGTTCCGCTGATCCTCTATGCCTTCGGAGCAAAGGAACTGCGCTACGCGACGATGGGCATCCTGCAATATATCACGCCGACGCTCATCTTCCTGACCGCCGTTTTCATATTCGGCGAGCCGTTCTCGCACTGGCAGCTGATCGCATTCCTGTTCATCTGGGCAGCAGTCGCAATCTATACGATTTCCCTGTTTCGTCGTTCGCCGAAGCGGGCCTAGTCCTTCTTGCCGAGCCGGCGCACGAACAGGAACACGGCCGCCGACCCCACAGCCGAGAGGAACGCGGCTTCCCAGAACCCCACATGGGATTCCGTGAAGGGAATACCGTGCAGGTTCATGCCGAACAGGCCCGAGATGATCGTCGCGGGCATCAGCACCGCAGTTAGTACCGACAGGAGATAGAGGAGCTTGTTGGTGCGTTCCGACAGCCGCGCCATGATCTCTTCCTGCAGCAGCAGTGCGCGCGCCTGCACTTGCTCGCTGTCATGCAGCAGGGCGCTCGCATGGGCGGCGTTGTTGTCGAGCGCCGAGGCAATCTCCGGCGCGGTCGCGGCGATGTCGGCCGAAGTGAGCGGCCGGAACAGCCCGGTGACCAGAAACAAATGCCGGTGCACGACGATGGCGCGCTGGCGCAGCGGTGCAAGTCGTTCGCGTTCGCCCGCCCAGCGCCCGCCGATGATGCGGTCCTCGATGGAGTCGAGAGCCTCGAACAAGTCTTCGAGCTTGTCTTCCAGCAGATCGAGCAGATGGGTTATGACCGCGTCGACGAAACGCGCAGGCGAGGGGAGCGGGGCTTGTCCTTCCTCGAGTTTGCGCCTGATGTCGTCGATCGTCTGTAGCGGCTTCTTGCGCGAGGTCAGCAGTGTTTCGCGGTTGAACGCGAAGTGGAACAGCCCGAGTTCCTCGGAGTCTGCATAATGGCGGTGGTGAATATCCGGCAGGGTTCCGAACAGCCAGTCTCCCGACCGCTTCATGTAGACGCGCCGACCGCTCGACAGCAGGCAGCGTTGCGCTTCCGCCGGCAGGTCGGGAATCGCGGCGATGGCGGAGCGGGCCCGCGCGTCGCTCAGCGCGAATCCGGTCCAGCGCCAGTGGATATCGCCGTCTTCCGGCACGATCTTGCCGTCCGCGCCGATGGCGTATGAATAGAGCTTGCCGGCTTGGTCGTGGAAATGTCCGGCGTGGGCGTGTTTCTTGCCGGTCACAATGCGTCTCGCGAAGCCCTAGAGCATCTCGATGACGGCCGTGTCGCCGTCGTCATGGTTTTGCGCGGCAAGGATAGCCGGCACGATCTGTTCGGCCGTGTCCAGCACGAGCGGTTTGACGCGATGCGCCGTATGGATGAAGCCGGCGCTTCCCATGTGATCCAGCAGCATCGACAGCGGGTTCCAGAATCCGTTGATATTGGCGAGCACGATCGGCTTGGTGTGGCGGCCGAGTTGGCCCCAGGTCATGATCTCGATCACTTCCTCCAGCGTGCCGATTCCGCCCGGCAGGGTCACGAAGGCATCCGACTCCTCAAACATGCGATGCTTGCGTTCATGCATGTCCTCGGTGACGACCAACTCGTCGAGCGCGCCAAGCGCCTTCTCGGTCGCTTCCTTGTTCATCAGGAAACGCGGGATAATGCCAAGCACCTTGCCGCCGGCCTCCATCGTGCCGGCGGCGACTGCGCCCATGATGCCCTTCGTACCGCCGCCATAGACAAGCCGCAGCCCGGCCTCGCCGATGGCACGGCCGAGTGTCCGGCCGGCGGCAAGATAGGCCGGGTCGTTGCCAGGAGACGAACCGCAATAGACGCAGATGGATTGGATCGGTTTGGAAGTCATGCCTTCCTATTGCTTTGACATGCGGCGGCGTCAAGGCTTCTGTGTAAAATGACGCAATGCAGCAAAACTCCTGTTGACAAACATTGAGCCCGCCGGACCGGCGGTGGTAAGGAAGAGTCTGCAAACTGGTAGAAAACAATGAACAACAAGATTTCTGTGTGGCTTTTCGGCGCTGTCCTGGCGCTTGTTGCAGCTGCGAACACTCCGAGCATTTCGAGCCGGATTAACGCCTATCTCGACCAATTCTCCGAACCGGCTGTGGCAGATGCCGAAAGCGGAGATGGTGAAGACCAGGCCATGGCGCCATCCGCCTCGACGGAAGAGGACGCGGCTGCGGAAAGCGCGCCGGCCGGCGAAGCGGAAACGGACGAAGCGTCCGAAGCCGGAGACGAAGCTGCGCAAGCCGACGCACCCGATACGCCCGATGCAACCGATACGCCTGACGCTGGTGACACGCCCGCCGGCGAAACGGATTCGACGCAGTCGCCCGATGACGGCGATGCCGCCCAGCAAGCCGAAGTGGTGGTTCCGAGCTTCGGATTGCTGCGCGTCGAACCGGACGGCTCCACGCTGGTCGCGGGGCAGGCCGGTCCCAATGCCGATGTCGAGGTCTTGAGCGGATCGGAAACCCTTGCCGAGGCGAAGGCCGAGCCGAATGGCGATTTCGTTGCCGTTCTCGACGAGCCGCTTCCGCCGGGAGATTACGAGATCGTGCTGCGCTCGATCGAGGAAGATGGCGACGTGGCGATGTCGGAGGAAACGGCGATCGTTTCGGTTCCCGAACCGGGTCGCGAGGGTGAACTGCTGGCGCTGGTCGAACGGCCCGGTGCTCCGTCTCGCCTGATCAACACGCCCGAGGCCGACGAAGAGGCAGCTGCGGAAAGTGAAGTTGCCGCGGCAGAAATGCCGGAAAGCGAGCAGGAAGTCGCTGCGGAAACGCAGCAGGAAAGCGCTTCCGAACCGGAAGGCAGTGCCGAGACACCATCTCCCGCCGCCGATGCGGAAGCGGAAACGGAAGTCGCGGCGGTCGAGACGCAAGACGGTACGGCGCCCGACGCCAGCGATGAGGTGGCCGAAACCGAAGCATCCGAAGATGGTGATGCCGCCGGCTCGACACCGGAACAACCGGCCGTGCCTATCCGTATCGAAGCTGTGGAGATCGACAACGAGATTGTCTTTGTCGCTGGCTCGGCGTCGCCCGGCGTGCAGGTCCGCGTCTATGCAAACGAGTTTCTCCTCGGTGACACGACCGCGAGCCCCGGCGGACGGTTCCTCGTCGAGGTTCGCCGCGAACTGGCGATCGGCGACTACATCATCCGAGCAGATGTGATCGACCCGGCAACGGCGGATGTCATTGCCCGTGCGGCGGTGCCGTTCACGCGCAGCGAAGGCGAGCGTCTCGCGGCGATTGCCGAAGATGCGACGCCTCCCTCCGCCGCTGCGGCCGAACCCGCTGAAGCGGAAGAAGCCTCGAGCGAACCGATGGCGGAATCGGAAACCGCTGCCGCCTCGACGGGTAACGAAGCGGAGCCCGAAGAAGCCGCGTCCGCGGAATCAGTGTCCGGCGCGGAACAGGAAGTAACGGAACCGGCCGAAGCCGCAACCTCCGAGACCGTCGCCGGCGACACGCAGGGAACTGCCCCTGAAATGGCCGAGGCGGAAACCTCCGGCGATGAGGGCGCGGAAGCCGACGTTTCCGCTGCCGCCGCAAGCGAACCCGCCGATGAACCGGCACCGGAAGCCGCGACTGCGGAAGCGTCCACGGAAACAGACACGGCGTCCCCGTTCGCGGAGACCGGCAACGAGCCTGCCTCCGCGACGGCCGAAGCCGGCTCTGCATCTGAGCCGAACGCCGAAACAGCATCCGCGCCGGAAGCTGCGACCACGGAACCCGCTGCAGAAACGGACATGGCTTCCGCCGCATCGGAAACTGCACCGGACGAGCCCGGAGCAGCGGAGGCTGACACCGCAGCCCAACCCGCCGTCGAGGCCCAAACCGTAATTGCCGCAGCCGAGACCGATGGTCCGCCGGAAGTGTCGGACGACATCACCGTCACGGGGAAATTGCGGCAAACGGAGTCATCCGTAATCATCCGGCGTGGCGATACGCTCTGGCACATCTCGCGCCGGGTTTATGGCGAGGGGACGCGCTACACCACGATCTACTTGGCGAACCAGGACCAGATCAAGGATCCGGACCGGATTTGGCCGGGCCAGATTTTCGCGTTACCCGAAGACGCGGAGCCCCAAGACTGATTTGACGCGACGGGCCGGAGAAATCCGGCCCGTTTGTCATTCGAACGGGTTGCGGGCCGGTCAAATGCATCGTATATCGTCGATCTACGATGAAATCAGATCCTGCACAAAACGAAGAAATTGCCGGGCGTCTCGCTGCGCTGTCCCATCCGGCGCGTCTCGCAATTCTGAACCATCTTTCCCGTTTTGAAGGCTGCGGCTGCGGCGATGTCGTCGACAGTCTGCCGCTTGCGCAGTCGACCGTATCCCAGCACCTCAAGGTCCTGCTCGAAGCGGGGCTCATCACCCATGAACGCAGGATGCCGCGTTCGACCTACCGCCTGAATCGCGAAGCGCTGCGCAGCGTATCGCGGGAACTGAACTCGATGATCGACGAATGCTGCGCGGCCAATTGCTGCACGTCGAAACACGACTGATCGGAGTGATCCTTGCCCTCTAAGACCGTTTCCGCCGAAAGCGGATCGACGCTGCAGACCATTCGCAATCTGTGGCCCTATATGTGGCCGGCGGAACGCCCGGACCTGAAATTGCGCGTCGTCCAGGCGACCGTCTTTCTCGTTCTTGCCAAGCTTGTCCTGATGCTGGTGCCCTACGGGTTCAAATGGGCGACGGACGCGCTCGACGGCGAAATGAAGGCGCCCGGCTGGATGCCTGCGCTGCTGCTCGGTCCGGTCATGCTGGTCGTCGCCTACAACGTGTTTCGCGTCGCCCAGGCCGGGCTCAACCAGTTGCGCGACGCGTTGTTTGCCAGCGTCGGCCAGAACGCCGTTCGCCAGCTCGCCTATAAAACCTTCGTGCACATGCACGGACTGTCGCTGCGTTTCCATCTCGAGCGCCGCACCGGCGGCTTGTCGCGCATCATCGAGCGCGGCACCAAGGGCATCGAGGCCATTGTCCGCTTCACGATCCTCAACACCGCGCCGACCATCCTCGAATTCGTTCTGGTCGCGATCATTTTCGGTTTCGCCTATGGCTGGCAGTATGTCGCGGTGACGGCCGTGACCATCTATCTCTATGGCTGGTTCACCATCCGCGCGAGTGACTGGCGCATCCAGATCCGCCGCGACATGAACGCATCCGACACTGACGCCAACACCAAGGCGATCGACTCGCTGCTCAATTTCGAGACCGTGAAATATTTCGGCAATGAGGACATGGAAGCCCGCCGTTTCGACGGGGCCATGGCCGGGTATGAGCGGGCCGCCACCAAGGTCTGGACCTCGCTTGGCTGGCTCAACTTCGGTCAGGCCTTCATTTTCGGCGTCGGCATGCTGGCGATGATGTGGCTGTCGGCGCGCGCCGTGCAGGCGGGCGAGCAGACGCTGGGCGATTTTGTCTTCATCAACGCAATGCTGATCCAGCTGTCCATTCCGCTCAATTTCATCGGCTTCATCTACCGCGAGATCCGTCAGGGCCTGACCGATATCGAGCAGATGTTCGACCTGCTCGATGTGAAGCCGGAGGTGACGGACAAGCCGGAGGCGAAGGACCTCGTCGTGCGGGACGGGCATATCGTCTTCGATGACGTCAAGTTCGCCTATGACCGGCAGCGCCCGATCCTGAAAGGCATCAGTTTCAAGGTGCCGGCAGGCAAGTCCGTCGCGATCGTCGGCCCGTCGGGTGCGGGCAAGTCGACCATTTCCCGGCTGCTCTACCGCTTCTACGACGTGCAGGACGGCTCCATCACGATCGACGGGCAGGATGTGCGCGAGGTGACGCAAAAATCATTGCGCTCGGCGATCGGCATGGTGCCGCAGGACACGGTGCTGTTCAACGATTCGATCCGCTACAACATCCGCTACGGCCGTATCGACGCGAGCGATGCCGAGGTCGAACAGGCGGCCGAACTGGCGCAGATCGGCGATTTCATCCGCTCTCTGCCGGACGGATTCGACACGATGGTCGGCGAACGCGGCCTCAAGCTCTCGGGCGGCGAGAAACAGCGTGTCGCGATTGCCCGTACCATCCTGAAAGCCCCACCGATCCAGGTCCTCGACGAGGCGACGTCCGCCCTCGACACGGCGACCGAGCAGGAAATCCAGCAGGCGCTGGACTACGTGTCGGAGGGGCGGACGACGCTCGTGATCGCACACCGCCTGTCGACGGTGATCGGCTGCGACGAAATCATCGTGCTCAAGGAAGGCCTGATCGCCGAGCGCGGCACGCATGCCGACCTGCTGGACCAGAACGGTCTCTACACGCAGATGTGGGCGCGCCAGTCCGAAGCCATCGAGGCCGAGCGCAAGCTGCGCGAGGCGCGCGAAACCGACGAGATGGGAATCGTCGTACGAAAACGGTTTCCATTGCCCGGCGATACCGGAACGCCATCGGGTTCGGACAGCTAGCCGGTAAAGGCGAATACGGCGAAGATCAGGGCCACGACTGCCGAACCGCTCGCGGTCATGTCGATCTTCGCCATGCGCGGCCCCATCACGGCCGGATCGCGCTTCGCCGCCGTCAGCCTAAAATACTGCGCCGTCAGCGATGCGCCCGTCAGCACCAGGACGGCGAGAATCTTGAGCCAGAAAAAGACGCCGAGCCCGGCCCAGCCGTCCCGGATTGCGTAGACCATGTAAAGACCGGTCACCCAAAGCAGCATGATCGCGACGAAGGAGATGCGCCCGAGCGTCTTCTGGATGCCGCGCAGAACCAGCACGGCTTCCGCAGCAGCGCCCTTCGCCCGAATGCCGGCCAGCATCGCGGCCACCCCACCGCCGATGCCGACGCTGAAGCACAAGAAGTGGATGATCTTTGCCAGAATGATCATGAATGGGATCCCCGCTTGCCTTTAGGGCAGTTTGTGTCGTCCACGACCTTAAAACAAGCGTCGTATTGTCAGTTCCGCACGCCGTTATTCCTGCTCCATCCGCCGCTGATTCATGCGGCGCATTGCATCGTGGGGAGCTTGCCCATATTGGTGCAGGAGAATTACCGGAGGATGGCCGTGAGCCTGGCTGATACGATTAGGAAGACTATGGTGCCCGTGCACCGCGAGGGGTGGCCCTTCGTGGCGGCCTTTGCGGTCGGCACGATCATCATCGGCTGGCTGTGGTCGCCGCTTTTCTATCTTGGCCTCGTCCTGACGGCATGGTGCGCATATTTCTTCCGCGATCCCCAGCGCGTGACGCCGGTCGATGATGCGCTTGTGATAAGCCCCGCCGATGGCATTGTGTCGGCTGTCGGTCCTGCCGTGCCGCCCGTGGAACTTGGTCTCGGCGATACGCCGATGACCCGGGTCTCCGTCTTCATGAATGTCTTCTCCGTCCACATCAATCGCGCCCCCGTGCGGGGAAAGGTGACTACCATCGCCTACCGCCCGGGCAAGTTCCTGAACGCGGATCTCGACAAGGCCAGCACGGAGAACGAGCGAAACGGGCTGGTGATCGAGACCGCGCACGGTTCGCTCGGCGTGGTGCAAGTGGCCGGTCTCGTCGCGCGCCGTATCCTTTGCTGGGTCAAGCAGGACGAGGATCTCTCGGCCGGCGAACGGTTCGGCCTGATCCGCTTCGGATCTCGTGTCGATCTCTATCTGCCCGCAGGGGCGACAACGCGGGTTTTTGTCGGTCAGACCGCCATAGCGGGGGAGACCGTGATCGCGGATTATCGCGACGACACGGAAACCCCGTTGAGCCGGACGAGTTGAGGTAAGGCATGGAGATCGAGGGCCCGTTCCCCCCGTTCGAACCCGATGGCCCCGGAGAAAACGGCGAGTCGGCGAACAACAACAAGCGCTTGCGTGACATCCCGCTGCGCTTCGTCCTGCCGAACATCATCACGGTTCTCGCGATATGCGCCGGCCTGACCGGTGTGCGGCTCGCCTTCGAGCACCGTTTCGACGACGCCGTGCTGATGGTCCTTCTCGCCGCGCTTCTCGATGGTGTCGACGGTCGCGTCGCCCGACTGGTCAAGGGCAGCTCGAAATTCGGTGCGGAAATGGATTCGCTGGCCGATATCGTCAATTTCGGCGTCGCGCCGGCGCTGGTTCTTTATTCCTTCGTGCTCGATCAGGCGCGGTCGTTCGGCTGGATCGCCGCGCTGCTTTATGCCATCGCCTGCGGCCTGCGCCTCGCACGTTTCAACGTGATGATGGAAAACAAGGACAGCCCGAAATGGCAGAGCGCCTATTTCACGGGCGTGCCGGCCCCCGCCGGCGCATTTCTCGTCTTGTTGCCGGTCTATCTCGGTTTCCTCGGCATCGCGCCCGACTGGTACTACGCAACTGGCGTGGCCTGCTACACGCTGCTCGTCGCGTTCCTTCTGGTGTCCAACTTGCCGGTCTGGTCGGGCAAGACGCTCGGCGCGCGCATTCCGCGCGCCCAGGTGATGCCGCTTATCCTCGGCGTGGTTTTCTACGTCGCGATGCTGGCGACATATACCTGGGAAACACTGACCCTGTCGGTTCTCGCCTATCTCGCCTTCCTGCCATACAGCCTGCGCATGTGGCGCAAGCAGGCAGCGGCGCATGCCGCAGCCGTGAAGAACAACGCGGACTGAACCCTCAGGCCGCCTTGTCCTTGTTCCCCAGCTTCTGCTCGATGCGCTTCAGCGTCGTCACGTAATCGACCTTGCCGGAACCGAGAACGGGGATGTCCGGGAAGGGAAGGATCTCCGAAGGCAGCATGAGTTCGGTCACCCCGTTGCGCTTGCCGTAGGCGACGACTTCCTTCTTGTCCGGATCCTTTTTTGTCGTCGCCAGTACGATGCGTTCGCCCTTGCGCCGGTCGGGCACGGAAACCGCCGCATGCTGGTCCTCCGGCCACAGGGACTGGACGAGCATCTCGACTGCGCCGAGCGACACCATTTCGCCGCCGATCTTGGCGAAACGCTTCGCCCTGCCACGCACCGCGACATAGCCCTCCCGGTCGATCGCGACGATATCGCCGGAATCGTGCCATTGGTCGGAAAGCGGTTGCAACTCGCCGGGCCGATCGGCCTTCAGGTAGCCGAGCATGACATTCGGTCCGTTGACCCAGAGGCGTCCGCCTTCGTCAATACCTTCCACCGGCTCGATGCGCACCGATATGCCGGGGAACAACCGGCCGACCGTGCCGGGCCGATCCTGCGAGCAGGTGTTGGCGGCGACGACGGGCGACGCTTCGGTCATGCCGAACCCTTCCAGAACCCGGCAACCGAAACGGTCGCGATAGAGGTCGCGCGTCTGTGCCTTCACCGCTTCCGCACCGGCCACGACAAAACGCAGGCTCTCGAAATCGGTATCCTTGGCGGTTCGCGCATAGCCCATCAGGAATGTGTCTGTCCCGAACATGATGGTCGGGCGCACCTTGGCCGCAGCGGCAGGGATCAGCTTGTAATGCAGCGGTGAGGGGTAGAGGAACAGCCGAACGCCATAGAGAAGCGGCAGGATCGTACCGCCGAGCAGCCCGAAGGAATGGAAGACGGGCAACACGTTGAACAGCGTGTCCTCGACCGAAATCGAGAAACGCGATTCCGCCTGCGCGGCATTGGCGCGCAGATTGTGATGCGACAGCACGACACCCTTCGGCGTGCCTTCCGAGCCCGATGTGAACAGAATGACCGCGGGCTCTTCCGGATCGACGGCGACCAGCGGACGCGTCCACTGCAGCGCCGCCGAAAGTTTCTCCACGGTTGTCACGGTCTGACGGACATCTTCGAGCCAGATGATTGTCGTGCCATTCGCCTCGATCGCGTCCACGATCGCCTGCAGTTCAGCCTTTTCGATGAAGACGCGTGACGACAGCACGGTCCTGATCTTCGCCGTATTGATCGCGGAAACGATATTCGCCGCGCCAGCGGAATAGTTCAGCATCGCGGCGACCCGCCCAGCCGTTTGCAGTGCCAGGAAGGTGACGACGACGCCATTTGCGTTGGGCAGGAGAATGCCCATCGCTTCGCCGCGTTTCGACATGCCGATGAATCGCTTGCCGAGAACCCGCGCGCCGATCAGCATCATCTTGTAGGAGAGTGATCCCGTGACGGTATCCTCGAGGATGACTCGCTTGGGACCATATGTCCGCGCCGCCTCCACGAAAGCTTCGAACAGGCCGACGGAGTAATTCGTCGCCTCGTAGCGCACACGCGCCATGTGGTCGAACAGGGCGTTGGGCGGCGTGACAAAGCGGCGTCCGGCCTTTTCGACCAGCGTGTCGATTCGCTCGGCGGGCAGCGCATGGACGACGAGCTTTGGAAGCAGCTTGCGCGGCGCCATGGAGGCCGGCGTGAAGGAGGAGGGAAGGAAACGGCTGTTCCGCACGAAGATCGGCACGACCTGCGCATTCGACTTGCGCGCAAGCAGGGTCACCGCACGGTAAAGCCGCATCCCGGCAGCGTCCGGTTCCACCGCATCGGGCAGATAGACCGCCATGCGCCCCTTGCCCTTGAGATGACGGACGAGGCGGCGGTTCGTGACCATGTGTTCCTTGCCGAAGACGACCGACTTGGCGAGCGTCCGGAAGGTCTGAACCAGCCAACTGGTCGCGGATTCCGGGTCGAGAACATGCAGCGTGTCTTCCGGCAGGATCGCCTGGCAAATCACGGGGTCGAGCTTCGATTGCTCACAAATCACGTAGATAACCGGACGGCCGGATGCATGCGCGTGGCGAATGGCGCGCGTGTCTATGCGGTAGAGCAGTTTCAGCGGCGCAAAATACAGCGCCTGCCGGAATCTGATCCCGCGTGTAAAGGTCTCGTATAGTGCAGCGGCGATCAGCCCGGCGGCCAAAACCGCGACGATCAAGGCGATAACCAGTCCCATATGGCTCCTCCCGGAGAATGTACGCGGATCTTCCCGCCCGCTTTCGCAAAAAACGATAGCGGTTGCTCACCATAGGTCAATCGTTAAAAATATAGGTGTTTCAGGCTCGAATTCGAGCTTTCAGCGATCTCGCCTCAGGCCGGCCGGATGTAATCCAGCCACTTTTCGGTGGGGGCGTCCCAAAATTTCCCGGTCTCGGTAATGCCGGATCCGGCGAGCGGAACGATCTTCGAAGCGATCTCCGCGGCGGTCGGCAGCGTTTCGGGGTCTTCTCCCGGCATCGCCTGCGCACGCATTTTCGTGCGCGTCGCGCCGGGATTGACGCTGTTGATGCGCAGCGGCGTGTTTTGCGCTTCGGCGGCCCATGTCCGCGCCAGCGCCTCGACGGTCGCCTTCGAGGCCGAATAAGCGCCCCAGAACGGTTTGCAGCTGTGAGCGGCGCCGGATGACATGACGATTACGCGGCCGGCATCGGATTCGCGCAGCAGCGGATCGGTCGTGCGCATCAGCCGCCATGTCGCGGTGACGTTGATCGCCATCACCTGCTCGAAATCCTTCGCCTTGATATGGCCAATCGGCGAGATCGGTCCGAGGATCGCGGCATTGGCGACCAGGATGTCGAGTTTTCCCCAGCGCTCGTGAATCGCACCGCCGAGCCGGTCGATCCCGTCGAAATCCCTCAAATCGAGGGGGACCAGCGTCGCTTCGCCGCCACCGGCCCTGATTTCGTCGTCGAGTTCCTCGAGCCCGCCTGCTGTCCGCGCGACGGCGATAACGTGAGCGCCGAGAGCAGCCATCTGCAATGCGATTTCGCGGCCGATGCCGCGAGACGCGCCGGTCACGAGGGCTAGGCGGCCGGAGAGGTCGGGTTTCATATCCATGATATCGCTCGTTCGGAGATCAGTTTCCGCCGGCCAGGATCGAAAGCTGGCGGACATTGTCCGTGCCGTCGCGGTCGAGCAGCCGGGTCGGATAGGCGCCGGTAAAGCAGGCGTCGCAGAATTGCGGCTGTTCGGCGTCACGGGCGGATTCGCCGACGGCGCGGTAGAGCCCGTCGATCGACAGGAAGCCGAGGGAGTCGACGCGAATGAAGTCGGCCATTTCATCGACGCTCATGCGCGAGGCGAGCAGCTTGTTGGTTTCCGGCGTGTTCACGCCGTAATAGCAGGACGAAACCGTCGGCGGGGAGGCGATGCGCATATGCACTTCCTTCGCACCGGCTTCGCGCACCATCTGCACGATTTTCTGGCTGGTCGTGCCGCGGACGATGGAATCGTCGACGAGGATCACGCGCTTGCCTTCGATATAGTGCCGGTTCGCATTGTGCTTCAGCTTCACGCCCATGTGGCGGATTGCGTCGGTCGGCTGGATGAAGGTGCGCCCCACATAGTGGTTGCGGATGATGCCGAGTTCGAAAGGCAGGCCTGCCTCCTGGGCATAACCGATCGCCGCCGGCACGCCGGAATCGGGCACGGGCACGACAATATCGGCTTCGACGACGTTTTCCTTCGCGAGTTCGACGCCGATCTGCTTGCGCGCTTCGTAGACGTTGCGTCCCTCGATATAGGAGTCCGGTCGCGCGAAATAAACATACTCGAACACACAGAAACGGGGCTTTTGCGGCTCGAAGGGGAAATGGCTGGTGATGCCGGTTTCGGTCACCACCACCAGTTCGCCCGGCTTGACGTCGCGAACGTAGCGCGCACCCATGATGTCGAGCGCGCATGTCTCCGACGCAAGGATCCATGATCCGTCGAGATCACCAAGAACGAGCGGGCGAATGCCCTGCGGGTCGCGGCAGCCGATCATCTTTTTCGACGACAGGGCCACGAACGAGTAAGCGCCTTCGAGTTTCTTTACCGCGTCGATGAACTTCGAGAGCAGGTCCTTCTCGGGACTGACGGCGACGAGATGCAGCAGCGTCTCCGTATCCGAGGTCGACGAGAAGATCGCGCCGGCCCGCTGCAATTCGCGCTGCACGGTCATCGCGTTGGTGACGTTGCCGTTATGGGCGAGGGCGAGGCCACCCGATTCGAGTTCCGCGAAGAAGGGCTGGACGTTGCGCAGGCCGGTGTCGCCCGTCGTCGGGTAGCGCGTATGGCCAATCGCGCGGTCGCCGTCGAGGCGGGCGATGACCGAGGCTTTCGTGAAATTGTCGCCGATCAGGCCGACATGGCGTTCCGCGTGGAATTGCGAACCGTCGAAAGTGACGATGCCCGCCGCGTCCTGGCCGCGATGCTGCAAGGCGTGCAGTCCGAGCGCCACGAAGGAGGCCGCGTCGGCGCGTCCGAAAATGCCGAACACGCCGCATTCGTCATGGAAGTGGTCGTCGGCTTCCGCCGTGACTGCGTCGGTCAAGGTCATGCCTCGGTGCTGTCCGCGTTATCTCCGCCCGGGATGATGTTATCGAGATCTTCCGGCAACATGTTGACGATGCTTTGCGCCAGCGAATCGAGGAACGGTTTCGATTTCGCGCCGTCGATCCAGGCGATTTCCCGGTCACCGACGAAGAAGCCGAGGAACCATACCGCAACCGCCGCGATCAGGACCCCGCGCGCCGCGCCGAATACGAAACCGAGCGTACGGTCGAGCGGCCCGATACGGCTGTCGATGATCAGGTCCGCGATGCGCATCGTGATGATGGTCACCACGATCAGCGTCACCAGGAAGATCAGTCCGCCGGCGACGAGCTGGGCGATGAGTTCATGATCGACATAGGGTTGCACCAGCGGCGCCGCCTGTTTGTAGAACAAGAAGGCGACCACCGCGGCGACGCCCCAGGAAACGATCGAGAGCAGTTCGCGCGAAAGACCGCGAACCATTGCAAGAACCGCTGAAACGAGCGTCAGACCCAGCAAGAGGCCGTCAAGCAGGGTAATGGGCATGAATTCTGGTCTCCGAAGCAGACGCGTTTATTGGGCCCCTGACCCGATCGCGTGCCGTGTTTGTCCCCGACGCTTGCGCGCCACTAAATATCGTCATCGTCGCGCTCGCGAGTCAAAACAGTTCCGCCGGCAATGCGTGCAACGAGATCGGGAAGAGCCGCGATCTCGACAGAGCTCTGCTTGCTGGCCTCGGGAACATCTTGACTGCCTTTTGGCATTACGGCGGACTTGAATCCCAGCTTTTCGGCCTCTTTCAGGCGTTGCGCGGCATGTGCGACAGGCCTGATTGCGCCCGAGAGGCTGACTTCGCCGAAATAAACGCAATCGGACGGCAGGGCAAGTCCGGCAAGGGAAGAGACCAGCGCTGCCGCAACCGCGATATCCGCGGCGGGTTCGGATATGCGATATCCGCCCGCCACGTTGAGGTAAACGTCGTGCTGACCAAGGCGAATGCCGCAATGGGCTTCCAGCACCGCGATGATCATCGATAGCCGCGCCGAATCCCAGCCGACAACGGCGCGGCGCGGTGTACCGAGAGAGGAGGGGGCGACCAGCGCCTGGATTTCCACCAGCACGGGCCGCGTGCCTTCCATGCCGGCAAAAACCGCCGCGCCCGGCGCGCTTTCGTTGCGTTCGCCGAGGAACAGTTCCGACGGGTTCGACACTTCGCGCAGCCCGCCCGATCCCATCTCGAACACGCCAATCTCGTCGGTCGGCCCGAAGCGGTTCTTCACGGTGCGCAGGATGCGATAGTGATGGCCGCCTTCGCCCTCGAAATAGAGAACGCCGTCGACCATGTGCTCGACCACGCGCGGCCCGGCGATCTGGCCTTCCTTGGTGACATGACCGACAAGGATCACGGCCGCGCCGGTCGATTTGGCGTATCGGATCATCGATTGCGATGCCGCGCGCACCTGCGTCACCGTGCCCGGCGCCGATTCCGCCGCATCCGTCCACAGCGTCTGCACGGAATCGAGAATGACGAGGTCGGGCCGTTGCTCGAGCGCCAGCGTGGCGAGAATGTCTTCCACATTGGTCTCGGCGGCCAGCATGACGTCGGTGTCCGCTGCGCCAAGCCGTTGCGCGCGCAGCCGCACCTGCGCGACCGCTTCCTCGCCGGACACGTAGATAACCTTGTGTCCGTTGCGGGAAAGCGCCGCGGCAGCCTGCATCAGAAGCGTCGATTTGCCGATTCCCGGATCGCCGCCCACCAGCAGAGCCGATCCGCGCACGATGCCGCCGCCGGTGACGCGGTCGAGTTCGGGAATGCCGGTCAGGATGCGCGGGGCGTCCTCGATATCGCCGGACAGCGTCGTCAGCGCGACAGCGCGGCCTTTGTTCTTGGGCTGGCGACCCGGACCGCCGCCGATACCGCCGGACGGATCCTCCTCGACGATGGTGTTCCATTCGCCGCAGGAATCGCACTTGCCCGCCCAGCGGGCATGCACGGTGCCGCAGTTCTGGCAGATGAATTGGGTGCGGACCTTGGCCAAGCAGTCGCTTTCCGGGAATCAGGCGTCGGCGTACTTCAGATAACGCCGCTCATAGCGTTTGCCGAGGCTGGTGAGAAGTTCGTAGCCGATGGTTCCGGCCGCTTGCGCCGCTTCGTCCAAAGGAATGTTTGGGCCGATCAGCTCGATCCAGCCTTCCGCGAGCGATTCCTCGTCCACATCGGTGACATCGAACAGCGTCAGGTCCATGGTGATCCGGCCGACCAGCGGAACATGCCGGCCGTCAATGAAGCCGGATTGTCCGTCGGTGACGGCTTCGCGCAAGGGCACGCCGGCGCCTGATCCCGCGCGCGGATAGCCGTCCGCATAGCCGACAGACACGGTCGCGATCCGGCTGTCGCGCGCAAGCGTCTGCGTCGCGCCGTAGGAGACTGTCTCGCCCTTCGGTACCTGCCTTATTTGCGCGATGCGCGCATGCAGGCTCACCACCGGCCGCACCGGATTTTGTCCGGTGCCCGACGCCCGCCCGCCATAGAGCGCGATGCCCGGGCGCGTCACATCGAAGAGAAAACCGTCGCCGAGGAAGATACCGGCTGAATTGGCGAGACTTGAATCGATATCGTCAAAAGCTGCCGCAACCCGCTGAAAAGACTCGCGTTGCTGCTTGTTGAGCGGATGGTCCGGCGCGTCGCCGCAAGCCAGGTGGCTCATGACCAGCACCGGCGAGACGAGATGGTCCGCGATATTGCGGGCACGGAAAGCCAAGGCTTCCTCGACAGTCAGGCCAAGCCGGTTCATACCGGTGTCGACGCCGATGGCGCATGGCGCGTGCAGCCAGCGTTCGCGGCAGAACCGCGCCCACAATTCGATCTGCTCGATGCCGGAGAGGACGGGAATCAGGCTGGCCTCGACCATCGTCGCCGCCGATTGCGCGTGGACGCCGTTGAGGATGAAGATATCGGCCTTTGGCGCGATCCGGCGCACGGCCACGCCTTCCTCAGGAAGCGCGACGAAAAACGTCTCGCACCCGGCCTTCATCAGCACTGGAACGACATGCTCGACACCGAGCCCGTAGGCGTCGGCCTTGACGACGGCGGCGCATTTGGCAGGGCTGGAGCGTTCCGACAGGTCGCGCCAATTGGCCACCAGCGCGTCGAGATCGATGGTCAGGCGCGCCCCTGCGAGACGCGGATCGGCTCCGGTTGAGGTGACCTGCACGGCTACTCGAACCGTTCCGGCAGGCGGTCTTCGTAAGCAAGGTCGGAGAAACGCGTAAATTCGGCCTGGAAGCCGAGCGGCACGGAGCCTGTCGGGCCATGGCGCTGCTTGGCGATAATCACTTCGGCCTTGCCCATGGCTTCGGCCAACTCGCCTTCCCAGGCCACATATTCCTCGGTGCCGGGCTTCGGTTCCTTGTTCTTGAGATAATATTCCTCGCGGTAGACGAACATCACGACGTCGGCGTCCTGCTCGATGGAACCCGATTCACGCAGGTCCGAAAGCTGAGGCCGCTTGTCGTCGCGGCTTTCCACCTGACGCGACAGCTGGGACAGAGCGATGATCGGCACGTTGAGTTCCTTCGCCAGCGCCTTGAGCCCGGTCGTGATCTCGGTGATCTCCTGAACGCGGTTCTGGCTGGCCTTGGCGGACGAACCGGTCATCAGCTGGACGTAGTCGATCACCATCACGTCGAGACCACGCTGGCGCTTCAGGCGCCGCGCGCGTGCCGCGAGCTGGGCGATGGAGATGCCGCCCGTCTGGTCGATATAGAGGGGCAGGCGCTGCATCATGTTGGAGCAGGCGACCAGTTTCTCGAAGTCGCTTTCGGTGATCTCGCCGCGGCGAATCTTGGAGGAGGAGATTTCGGTCTGCTCGGAAATGATACGTGTCGCCAGCTGTTCGGACGACATTTCCAGCGAGTAGAAGCCGACCACGCCGCCATCGACGGCCTTGACCGAACCGTCGGACTGCTGCTCGCCGTGAAACGCGTTGGCGATGTTGAAGGCGATGTTGGTGGCAAGCGACGTCTTGCCCATGCCCGGGCGTCCCGCGAGGATGATCAGGTCCGAAGGCTGCAACCCGCCCATGCGCGCGTCCAGGGCATTGATGCCGGTCGAAATGCCGGACAGGTGGCCGTCGCGCTGGAAGGCGGCGTTGGCCATGTCGATGGCGATTCGAACCGCGTCGGTGAAGGGCTGGAACCCGCCGTCATAGCGGCCGGTCTCCGCCAGTTCGAACAGTCGGCGTTCGGCGTCCTCGATCTGGTGCTGCGGGGCCATTTCCACCGGCGCGTCGAAGGCGATGTTGACCATGTCCTCGCCGATGCCGATCAGCGCGCGGCGCGTTGCGAGATCGTAGATCGCGCGTCCATAGTCTTCGGCGTTGATGATCGTGACGGCTTCGGCGGCAAGGCGAGCGAGATATTGCGAGACGGTGATATCGCCCAGTTTCTCCTCGGACGGCAGAAAGGTCTTGATCGTCACCGGATTGGAGATTTTGCCCATGCGGATCTGGTCGGCCGCAACGGCGTAGATCTGTCGATGCAACGGCTCGTAGAAATGTTCCGGCTTCAGGAAATCGGAAACCCGGTAGAAGGCGTCGTTGTTGACGAGGATCGCGCCGAGCAGGGCCTGCTCCGCCTCGATATTGTTGGGAGCCTCTCGATATAGCTCACCGCCCGAATTGGTGTCGTCGTCGAATTTGAGGGCCGCGTCAGCCATTACCGTCTCCTGCCTTGGGGGCTCACCTATAGCTCCTGATCCCCGGGTGATGGGAACGCATTGCGCTTCACGCCCGTGATTCACAGCCGGTGCACAAACTCGGAATATTTATTTTTTCCGCTTGACGATTCTAGATGATTCGAAACCCCTTTTGGGGATCATTCCGCAGCGCGTATTCCGCCCCGTTTCGCGGTGCCGCCGTGGTCGAATTCGGTGATGTAGTCGCGGGTGCGTGGTATCGAAAGCTTGTTTTTCGCCAACTGAACCTGGAACACCACCATGTCCTGGTAGCGGAACGAGGCTTCCGACGCTGCCAGGTAGAATTCCCACATCCGGGCGAATCGCTCGTCATAAAGCGCGACCGCCTCGTCGCGTCGCGCCATGAAGCGCTCGCGCCAGTTCTTCAGCGTCTCCGCGTAGTGGTCGGTCAGCACCTCGACATCGGTGACGTGCAGGCCGGATCGTTCGACCGGCTGCATGATTTCCGACAGCGCCGGAATGTAGCCGCCGGGGAAGATATATTTGCGAATGAAGGCCGAGGTCACGCTGGGCGGTCCCGTCCGCCCGATCGTGTGCATAAGCATGACGCCGTCATCCTTGAGCAGCGCGCGCGACTTGTTGAAATATTCGCTGTAGTGGTTGACGCCGACATGTTCGAACATGCCGACCGAGACGATCCGGTCGAACTGGCCGTCGATCTCGCGATAGTCGATCAGGTCGAACTGCACCCGGTCCGTCAGACCGGCTTCCTTGGCGCGCTTGCGCGAGAGCCGGAACTGCTCGTCGGAAAGCGTGACGCCGCGTACCTGCGCGCCATGCTCCTGCGCCAGCGTAAGCCCCAGTCCGCCCCATCCCGATCCGATATCGAGCACCTGCATGCCGGGCTCCAACAGCAGCTTGCCGGCGATATGCCGCTTCTTGGCGATTTGGGCGTCTTCAAGCGAGACGTTCGGATTCTCGAAATAGGCGCAGGAATACTGCCGGTCCTCGTCGAGGAACAGGTCGTAGAGACTGCGCGAAAGATCGTAGTGGTGCTGAACATTGGCCCGGGCGCGGCCGACCGGATTGAACTGGTGGACCCGTCGCAGCACAAAGCGCAGCTTGTCCGCCGGCAGCACCGGGTGGATTTCCTGGCCGGGCGCCATCGTCCGACCGGAATACACGATCTTGAGGAATGTGATCGGGTCGCCCTCCAGGAAGACGAGATCGCCGTCCATATAGGCTTCCGGGACTGCGGGATCGGGCGCGAGCGCGATGCGCCACAGGGTGCGCCATTCCCGGATTTCGATATGGACGGGGTCACCGGTCCCGTCGCCGTAGCGGCGGGTCTCCTGATCGGGAAAGGTGACCAGCAGCGAGCCTTTTAGGTCGAGCCGGTCGAGGAACCGATGCAAAAGCTTCAGTATCGACGTAGACATGCCGTTCGTCCGAAAGGACTGTTATTGAACGAAATTTGGCCCTCGTGAGTCAAGACGGCTCCGGCTGTGAAACCGGAGCCGTCTGAATTGGCTTGGTCGGCAGCGTGCCGGGATCAGGAAGCGTCTTCTTCGTCCGCTGCTTCCTCGGCCTCTTCGTTGGTCGGCTCTGCGCCTTCCTCGAAGAATTCTTCCGCATCCGGGTCGAAGGTTTCGAGCTGCGCGTCTTCATCGACGCCGTAGATCGCTTCGGCCGAGGTCAGGTCCTCGCCGGCTGCCTGGCGCTCGGCTTCGTCGGAGGAGCGGGCGACGTTCAGCGTCACCTTGGTCTCGACTTCCGGGTGAAGCACGATTTCGACTTCGTGCAGGCCGATCGCCTTGATCGGGTTCTTCAGGTCGACCTGGTTGCGCGAAACCTGGAAGCCTTCACTCGTGAGGATATCGGCGATGTCGCGGGTCGAGACAGAACCGTAAAGCTGGCCGGTTTCGCCGGCGGAGCGAACGACCGTGACAGTCTTGCCATTGAGGCCTTCGGCGATGGTCGAGGCGGCGGACTTGCGCTCGGCGTTGCGTGCCTCGATCTGGCTGCGCTCGGCTTCGAAACGGGCACGGTTGGCCGCATTGGCGCGCAGGGCGCGTCCGGTCGGGAGCAGGTAGTTGCGCGCGAAACCGTCCTTGACGGCGACTTCGTCGCCGATCTGGCCGAGCTTGGCGATGCGTTCAAGCAGAATGACTTGCATGGTTGTGGTTCCTTTCGGTGTCTAGGATTTGGGTGTTGGATTGGGTGGGGCCGGCTTCGACAGCGCTATATGCCGGCCCGCGCCGAAGATGCCGATGACGAAAAAGGCGAGAACGGTAAAACCGATAAGCACGATGCTGAGATAAGCCAGCAGCAGGATCACGGCGCGGCCGCTCATGCCCCGGGTTCGCGCGTGGACGACGGCGAGGCCGGCCATGGTGAAGCCCGCGCCGAGCGCGCCGGCGATGCTGCTGCCGGCCAGACCCAGGCCGCCGGGTACGAGGCTGATCAGAACGGCAACAAGGAAGGCGAAGGTCGCCGTGCGGGGCATGCGCAGCGCAAGCGGCCAGTCCTCCTGCGGGCGCTTCATCAGACCGGAGCGCCGCGCGATCGCCGTCGCGATGCGGATCGACAGCGTCAGGGTCAGCATCCAGAAGAAGGGCTGGGCGATGGGGACGATCGTCAGAAGGAAATCGCGCAGGCTGGCCTCGCCCTCGGGCGAGAAGACGAGCTCCGGATTGGTTTCCCGAAACCGCGCGATCAGTTCAGCTGCCAGCTCGCGGGCAAGGTCCGGTCCGAAGCCGATCAGTGCGCCGAGCACCACATAGGCGAGACCGGTAAACAGGGCATTGGCGAAAAGAACGTCGGCGAGGGGATACCAAGCGAGTTGTCCGGGCGGTCCGCCGATCTCTTCCGCGGGCCGGGCCATGTTGAGCCAGTAGCCGGTCGCGCAGGCCGGTCCGGCGATCGCGAGCGCGACAAGTGCCGCGACGAGGCCGTTTGCGAACAGGAACGTGCCCCCGACGGCGAACAATGCGCCGGTCAGCGCGGCCTTCAGCCCGAAGCCGAGGCCCGCGACCATTAGCGGGACTGGAGAAATGAAGAACATGATGACGGCGAGCATCGAACCGCTGGCCATACCGAGACACAGAAGGGCCGTTGTCGCGCCGGCAAGCGCGCCAATGCCATATATCTGCAATGTCTGCGTCTGGTTCATCTGGTCGCTGTCCTGCCGCTTCAGCAGTTAGAGGCGTATTGGCCCCAACTCGGGATTTTCGTGTCACGTCCGTACCCGGTTGCGGACGCGCAGTCGAAAGCCGGGGCGCGAACGCCCCGGCCTCGAAAAATTACTTCACCACGTAGGGGAGAAGGCCCAGGAAACGGGCGCGCTTGATGGCCTTGGCCAGTTCGCGCTGCTTCTTCTGGCTGACCGCCGTGATGCGGGACGGAACGATCTTGCCGCGCTCGGAAATGTAGCGCTGCAGGAGACGAACGTCCTTGTAGTCGATCACCGGAGCATTGGCGCCGGAGAACGGGCAGGTCTTGCGGCGACGGTGGAACGGACGGCGGGTCGGGATCTGGTTGATGTCGACCATCAGTTGGCGCTCCCACGGTTTTCGTTACGGTCTTCGCGCGGCGGGCGGTCGTCACGCGGCGGACGGTCGTCACGGTCGCGACGCGGGCCACGATCGTCGCGATCGCGGCGCGGGCCACGGTCGTCACGGTCGTTGCGCTTCATCATGGCCGACGGGCCGTCATCGAGTTCGTCGACGCGGATGGTCATGTAGCGCAGCACATCTTCGTGGATGCGCATCTGGCGCTCCATCTCCTGCACGGCGTCTGCCGGTGCGTCGATGTTCATCAGCGCGAAATGCGCCTTGCGGTTCTTGTTGATGCGGAACTGGAGCGACTTGAGCCCCCAGCTTTCCACCTTGCCAACCTTGCCGCCGCGCTCTTCGAGGATACCCTTGAAATGCGCAACAAGCTCTTCAGCCTGCTGGGACGAGATGTCCTGACGTGCAAGGAACACGTGCTCGTAATAAGCCATTGTTTCTTGCCTTTCGTTTCTCTTTCATCGGCTGGTCAGCGGCTAAGCCTCTGCGACTGTCCCGGACCTCTTGAAGAGGGAGAGAAAGGCGCTTCGAACTTGACGGGTCGAGAGCGGAGACACCGGAGGCGCGGACCTTCAGGCCCGACTATGGCAACAAGCCATCCTCCGTTCAGCCCCCAGCTGACCGGCAGATTGGGCGCTTATACAGAATTCGTCCCGAAGCGCAAGCCTCGCGACAGCCCTAGTTGTTCGCGGGATCCCGTTCCGCTGCAATCGCCATGATCAGGACTTTCCAGCTCGCCAGGCCAACCGGAATGGAGGCAAGCGCGATCAGGATGGAAAACCCGATGAGGTGCAGGTGGAAATAGCCACCGATCGCCCAGATGGCGAGGCCCGTGACAACCAGCATCTGCGAGACGACGAAGAGAACCATCCCCGTGATTCCGATCAGGATCGGCAGGGAAAGCGGCATGAGGGGTTCGGATTGGGAAACGTCTTGGGAACGGGACGAGGCGATCGCGGTCTGTTGCGACATGTCTGATACTCGAAAGAGCCACCACGCGGGGCTGTGCGTCGATAGATTTCCGCCTGCCTCACGACGATTTCAAGTCCCGATGGCGCGGGAGATGAAAATTTTTTCCATTTACCCCGCGGCCCGCCCGGCGGCGCGGCCCGAAAAGATGCAGCCGCCGAGAAACGTGCCTTCCAGCGCATTGTAGCCGTGATAACCACCGCCGCCGAAACCGGCGGCTTCGCCGGCCGCATAAAGCCCCGGCACTGGTTCGCCATTCGGTCCGAAGACGCGCGAGGTAAGATCGGTGTGCAGCCCGCCCAGCGTCTTGCGGGTCAATATGTGCAGCCGCACGGCGATCAGCGGGCCGTTGGCGGGGTCGAGGAAGCGATGCGGTTTCGCGGTCCGGATCAGCTTGTCGCCGAGATAGTTGCGCGCGCCGTTGATCGCGGTCACCTGCGCATCTTTCGAATAGGGGTTCGCGATCTGCGCGTCCCGCGCCTCGATCTGCGCCCGGATCGCCGCCGGATCGATCAGATGCGCGCCGGCAAGCTGGTTCATGCCAGCGACAAGTTCCTCCAGATTGTCGCGGACAATGAAGTCCTCGCCATGCTCCTTGAAGGCCTCGACGGCTTCCGTTGCCCCCTTGCCGAGCCGCGATTTCAAGACGGCCGCCCACTTGCCGGAGGTCAGATCGGGATTCTGCTCCGACCCGGACAGCGCGAATTCCTTCTCGATCACCTTCTGGGTCAGGATGAACCATGAATGATCGTGGCCGGTGCTGCGTAGATGTTTCAGGGTCGCCAGCGTGTCGAAGCCGGGCAGGCACGGCGCGGGCAGGCGGTTGCCCGTGGCGTCGAACCACATGGAGGAAGGGCCCGGCAGGATGCGGATGCCGTGATTCGGCCAGATCGGGTTCCAGTTGCGCAGGCCCTCCGTGTAGTGCCACATCCGGTCCTCGTTTATCGTCGCGCCGCCCGCCGCTCGGGCAATGGCGATGCCGCGCCCGTCGACATGGGCGGGCACACCGCAGACCATCTGATCGGGCGGTTCGCCAAGCCGGTCGCGCGGCCACGCCTCGCACACGGCCTCGAAATCCCCGCCGATCCCGCCGGTCGTCACGATCACATTGGCAGCTGTGAAACGGAAATCGCCGCTGACATCGCGGCTTGATTCCTTGCCGCGCTCGACATCCGTTGGTGAGAGGACGTCCCCGGAGACGCCGGTTACCGCGCCGTCTGTCGTCTCGATTGCGTTGACGCGATGCCGGAAGGCGAAGGCGACGAGACCCGCGGCATCGTGTTCCCTGACCCGCCGGATGAAAGGCGCCAGCGTGCCCGGGCCGGTACCCCAGGTAATATGAAAGCGCGGGACGGAATTGCCGTGCCCGTCGGCGAACGCGCCGCCACGCTCGGCCCACCCGACCACCGGAAACCACCGCATTCCCATCGCATGCAGCCAGGGCCGCATCTCGCCGGCGGCGAAATCGAGATAGGCTTGCGCCCACTTTTTCGGCCAGTGGTCTTCCGGCCGGTCGAACCCGGCGGACCCCATCCAGTTGATGGTCGCGAGGTCGAGACTGTCGCGAATCCGCATGCGCCTCTGTTCCGGCGTGTCGATCATGAAGAGGCCGCCAAGCGACCAGAAAGCCTGACCGCCGAGCGACTGTTCGCCCTCCTGGTCGAGGATCAGGACGCGCTTGCCGCGATCGCCCAGTTCCGCGGCCGCGGCAAGGCCGGCAAGGCCCGCACCGACAACGATGACATCGTATGAAGAGTCCAAGAATTCCTCCCGCGCCGGACCGGTCCGGCATGATACGCTCGCGGGGCTCCCTTGCAATCGCAATGCCGCGACCACCATATCCCGGTCTTGACACGGCGAGGCGTATTCACCAAACCGGCGCGAATTTCGAAACGAGGCCGCACATGACCATCGCATTCACCTTCCCCGGACAGGGCAGCCAGGCCGTTGGCATGGGCAAGGAGCTCGCCGACAGTTTTTCGGAAGCCCGCGACGTGTTCGCGGAGGTCGACGAAGCGCTCGGCGAAAAACTGACATCCACCATGTGGGACGGCCCGGAAGACAAGCTCACCCTGACCGCGAACGCGCAGCCGGCGCTGATGGCCGTTTCGGTGGCGGTCGTGCGAGTGCTTGAGGCGAATGGTTACGCGCTTGCGGAAAAGGCGGCCTATGTCGCCGGCCATTCCCTCGGCGAATATTCGGCCCATTGCGCGGCGGGCACATTTTCGCTCGCCGACACGGCACGCCTTCTTCGCATTCGCGGCAATGCCATGCAGGCGGCCGTTCCGGTCGGCGAGGGCGCGATGGCTGCGATCATCGGCCTCGAAGTCGATGATGTGGAATTCGTTTGCGAAGCGGCAGCAGGTGAAACCGGCGGCGTCTGCCAGATCGCCAATGACAATGGCGGCGGCCAGCTCGTGATATCCGGCGCGAAGGCCGCCGTGGAGCGGGCTGCCGCGCTCGCGTCCGACAAGGGTGCCAAGCGCGCCTTGATGCTTCCCGTCTCCGCGCCGTTCCATTCGGCCCTGATGGCGCCGGCCGCCGACGCGATGCGCGAGGCGCTGTCGAACGTGACGATCAACGTCCCCTCGGTGGCGGTTGTCGCCAATGTAACGGTGGCCCCGGCGACCGAACCCGCGGCCATCGCCGACCGGCTGGTCGAGCAGGTGACCGGGCAGGTGCGCTGGCGCGAAACGATCGAATGGTTCGCGGGAAACGGCGTCGCGACGCTGGCTGAAGCCGGCTCCGGCAAGGTGCTGACCGGTCTGGCGCGCCGTATCGACAGGTCGCTTGCCGGCGTTGCCATCAACACCCCCGCCGATATAGAAGCGTTCCTCCAGACGAACGCCTGACCCGAAAGCGGAAGGACGACGATATGTTTGAACTGACCGGCCGCAAGGCCCTGGTGACGGGCGCATCCGGCGGCATCGGCGAGGCGATTGCCCGCACGCTGCACGCCCAGGGCGCGATTGTCGGGCTGCACGGAACGCGTCGCGAGAAGCTCGATGCGCTTGCCGGCGATCTCGGCGACCGCGTGCACGTCTTTCCCGCCGACCTGACGGATCGTGACGCCGTCAAGGCGCTCGGCGAAACCGCCGAGGAAACCCTCGAGGGCGTGGACATCCTGGTCAACAATGCAGGCATCACCCGCGACGGGTTGTTTGTGCGCATGTCGGACGATGACTGGGATGCCGTGCTTGAGGTCAATCTGACTTCGGTCTTCCGGCTGACCCGCCAGCTCACCCACCCGATGATGCGCCGCCGCTACGGCCGCATCGTCAACATCACCTCTGTCGTCGGCGTCACCGGCAATCCCGGCCAGGCCAATTATTGCGCTTCCAAAGCGGGCATGATCGGATTTTCCAAATCGCTCGCGCAGGAAGTCGCCTCGCGCAATATCACCGTGAACTGCGTTGCTCCGGGCTTCATCGAAAGCGCGATGACCGACAAGCTCAACGACAAGCAGAAAGACGCGATCATGGGTGCGATTCCGATGAAACGCATGGGAACTGGCCCGGAAGTGGCTGCGTCCGTTGCGTTCCTTGCGGCTGAGGAAGCCGCCTACGTCACCGGTCAGACTGTCCATGTGAATGGCGGAATGGCAATGATTTAAGGGCGTTTTGCCCTTTCCTCGGGCCAACAAAGTTGTCTCAAACTATCTGTTGCGACTTGATTAGCCCGAACCTTGAAGATAACCACAATCTGAAAACTCCAAAGTCGAGGGAACCGACATGAGCGACATCGCAGAACGGGTCAAAAAGATCGTTGTTGAACATCTGGGCGTCGATGCCGAGAAAGTAACCGAAAGCGCGAGCTTTATCGACGATCTCGGCGCGGACAGCCTCGACACCGTCGAACTCGTGATGGCCTTCGAGGAAGAATTCGGCGTCGAAATCCCCGACGATGCGGCCGAGACCATCCTGACGGTCGGCGACGCCGTGAAGTTCATTGAAAAAGCCAACGCCTGATCGGCGTTGTAGCTTACCCACGCCGGCGGCAGATCCGCCGGCGTTTTCAGGTGTAGTGCGATGAATCTGCGGCGCGTTGTCGTTACCGGCATCGGCATGGTTTCGCCATTGGGCGGAAATGTCGATCACACATGGACACGAATTCTCGACGGCCAGAGTGGTGCCGGTCGGGTAACTGAGTTTGATGTGAGTGATCTGCCCGCTCAAATCGCCTGCCGCATTCCGGTTGGCGACGGCTCCGATGGCACGTTCAATGCCGACGACTGGATGGAGCCGAAGGAACAGCGCAAGGTCGACCCCTTCATCCTCTACGCGATGGCTGCGGCCGATCAGGCGCTCGCCGATGCCGATTGGCATCCCGAGACCGATGAGGATCAGATCGCGACGGGCGTGCTTGTCGGATCGGGCATCGGCGGTATCGAGGGAATCGTGGAGGCGGGCTACACGCTGCGCGACCGCGGGCCTCGCCGTGTATCTCCATTCTTCATTCCCGGCCGCCTGATCAATCTGGCCGGCGGCCAGGTATCCATTCGCCACAAGCTTCGCGGTCCGAACCATTCGGTCGTCACCGCCTGCTCGACCGGTGCCCACGCCATCGGCGATGCCAGCCGTCTGATCGCCCTGGGCGACGCCGACGTGATGGTCGCCGGCGGCACGGAATCGCCGATCAGCCGCATTTCGCTGGCCGGGTTCGCGGCGTGCAAGGCGCTTTCGACTGACCGCAACGATGATCCGACCGCCGCTTCGCGGCCTTACGACCGCGACCGTGACGGTTTCGTCATGGGTGAGGGCTCCGGCATCGTCGTGCTTGAGGAACTCGAACACGCCAAGGCGCGCGGTGCGAAGATTTATGCCGAAGTGATCGGCTACGGCCTGTCCGGTGATGCCTATCACATCACTGCGCCGTCCGAGGACGGCGAGGGCGCCGAACGCTGCATGCGCTCCGCCCTCAAGCGCGCCGGCATCGAGGCGGCCGACGTCGATTACATCAACGCGCACGGCACTTCGACGATGGCCGATACGATCGAGCTCGGCGCCGTCGAACGGGTCGTCGGAAATTCGGCCTCGAAGGTTTCCATGTCATCGACCAAGTCGTCGATCGGCCACCTGCTTGGCGCGGCCGGCGCCGTCGAAGCGATCTTCTGCATGCTCGCGATCCGTGACAATGTCGCGCCGCCGACGCTCAATCTCGACAATCCAGACGTCGAGACAGCGATAGACCTCGTGCCGCACGTCAAGCGTGAGCGCGAGATAAATGTGGCGCTGTCGAACTCGTTTGGTTTCGGCGGAACCAATGCCTCGCTGGTCCTGCGCCGCTATCAGGCGTGACCGCACAGCAAGGTTTCGCCATATTCATTTCTACACGGTACCGGCTTCCGGCGCGTAATGAATCATATGGATAGATACGTCTGACGCGGCCCGGACACTTGTATCGACACGATTACGCTGTGAAAATCGGCGATCAGCATAGGGTTTCGACGTGAGCACCGATCAGCAATTTGGGCGCAGGCCGATGGATGGAAGTCAGCCGAGCGGCTTTCGCGATACGCGCGACGAACGCATTATCCTGCAATCGCCGAAACAGGCGCTTCGCCCCGAACCGGCCGTAGGTCCGCCCAGCCGGGCCCGTCAGGCTCGAAGCCAGGTCGTCGTCTTCTTCAACTTCCTTATCACTTTGGTCGTCGTTGGCATGATCGCCATCGGCGGCGCGCTGTATTACGGCAAAGTGCGTTTCGAGGAAGCCGGACCGAGCTCGCTCGCCGTCACCCACGCCGTGCGTCCTGGCGCCAGCCTCGGGCAGATTGCATCGAGTCTCGAAAGCCGAAACATCATTTCCAACGCACGCATCTTCGAGGCGGGCGTCCGCGTCTACGGCCACGAGTCCGATTTCAAGGCCGGCGAGTATGAGTTCAAGGCGAATGCTTCCATGAAGGAAATCATGGATATCCTCGTGTCGGGCAGGGCGATCCTTCATCCCCTGACCGTGGTCGAGGGCATGACCGTCGCGCAGGCTCTCGATCGCGTCGCGGAAAACGAGCTTCTTACGGGCGAGATGCCGGAGACCTTGCCGGAAGAAGGCATGCTTGTCGCAGACACGCAGAAGTTCTCCCGCGGTACGACGCGCGCCGAACTGATCCGCACGATGGAAGCGCAGCAGCGCGCGATCATCGAGGAGACATGGGCGAACCGGCGCGCCGATCTTCCGATCGAAGACATCAACGAGTTCGTCACCCTGGCCTCCATTGTCGAGAAGGAGACCGCGGTCCCGAACGAACGCTCGCGTGTTGCCGGAGTCTTCATCAACCGTCTGCGCAAGGGCATGAAACTGCAGTCCGATCCGACGATTATCTATGGCCTGTTCGGCGGCGAGGGCAAACCGTCCGATCGCCCGATCTATCGGTCCGATATCGACAAGCCGACGCCCTACAACACCTACCAGATCGTCGGCCTGCCGCCCGGGCCGATCGCGATTCCGGGCCGCGCCGCCCTCGAAGCCGTCGCCAACCCGTCGGTCACCGACGATCTCTATTTCGTCGCCGATGGAACCGGCGGGCACGTCTTCGCGAAGACGTTGGCCGAGCACAACGCCAATGTGCGCCGCTGGCGCGAGATCGAACGGCAGCGCGCGGCAGAGGCAGCAAAGGCTGCGGAGGAAGCGGCAGCGAACGGCGAAAGCCAGCCGGCCGGGAACTGATGACCGGTCTGCGGCGCGCGCGTTCGATTGCGGCGTGGAGCGAACAATGACCGAAGTGCAGAGCATGACCGGTTTCGCCAGCGCCGCGCGCCGTGCCGATGGCGTCGAGGCGGCGTGTGATATCCGCTCCGTCAACAACAAGGGCCTCGATATCCGCCTGCGCTTGCCATCCGGCCTGGAAAGGCTGGAATCTGCGATCAAGAAACGCGTCTCCGAGCGCGTCGCGCGCGGCAGCGTGCAGGTTTTCCTCTCCGCCAAACCGGTGTCCGGCGGTGTCGTTACGCCTGTCGACGAAGAGCGCTTTCGCTTGATCGCGGAAACCGCAAGGAAGCTGGCGGACGAATGCGCGATTGCGCCGCCGACGGCCGATGGCCTCCTGTCACTGCGCGGCGTGGTACTGTCCGACGACACCGACGTAAACCTCGATCCCGAGCTCGCCGAGCAGCATTGCCTCGACGCGCTCGACGAAGCGCTCGACGCGCTTGTGATTGCGCGTGTCGGCGAGGGCGAAGCCTTGCGCTCCATACTCTCTGGCCATGTCGCGACGATCTCCGGTCTCACCGATCGCGCGGAGGCGGATCCCGGCAGCCGGCCAGAAGCGATCCGGGAGCGGCTCAAGGAACAGGTCAGCGCGCTTCTGGACGGCTCAGGCCAGTTCGACGAGGCACGCCTGCACGCCGAGGCGGCGCTTCTGGCGACCAAGACCGACATCCGCGAGGAACTGGATCGATTGCGTGCGCATGCGACGTCAGCACAGCGCATGCTTGCCGAAGGCGGCCCGATCGGTCGCAAGCTCGATTTCCTCGCCCAGGAGTTCAATCGCGAAACCAACACGATCTGCTCGAAGTCGTCGTCCGCCGCATTGACGGCCATCGGCCTCGATCTGAAAGCGGTAATCGACCAGTTTCGCGAACAGGTTCAAAATTTGCAGTGAGAAGAAAATCATGACGGACGCCGGAGACAAACGACCGCCTTCCGCCTCGATCCGGCGGCGCGGTCTCATGCTGGTCCTGTCCTCGCCGTCGGGCGCGGGCAAGTCCACCATCGCGCGCAATCTGCTCGAAACGGATGGCGGGCTGGAACTTTCCGTCAGCGTGACGACGCGCGCCCGGCGCGCAAGCGAGATCGACGGTGTCCATTATCATTTCATCACACCGCGCGACTTCGAGCGGATGCGTGACAGTGACGACCTTCTGGAATCGGCTGAGGTGCACGGCAATTTTTACGGCTCGCCACGCGATCCGGTCGAGCAGGCCATGGCCGACGGCCGTGACATTCTGTTCGATATCGACTGGCAGGGCGCGCACCAGCTTGCCGAGAAGATGCGCGCCGACGTGGTGTCGATCTTCGTGCTCCCGCCGACGATGGCGGAACTGAAGGCGCGCCTGCATCGCAGGGCCGAAGACGACGAAGCGACGATCCAGAAACGCCTGACCAATGCCGCGACGGAAATCGAGCAGTGGCGCACCTACGACTACGTCATCGTCAATGACGATCTCGATCGCGCCTTCGACAACGTCCGCGCGATCGTCAAGGCCGAGCGGCTGCGCCGGGACCGCCGCCCCGGCCTGTTCGATTTCGTTGACGGCCTGCTGAAAGAAAAGCCCTGATTCCTCAGGTCGACGCGTTCGCCAGGCGGCAGAACTCCTCGATGGAAAGCGTTTCCGCGCGCCGCGCCCCGTCTATGCCGGCGGCATCGAGCAGCGCCTGACCGCCGATCGCTTTCAGGCTCTGGCGCAGCATCTTTCGCCTTTGGCCGAAGGCGTGTTGCGTCGTCAGTGACAGGCGGCGCGCATCCGTGGCGATAGGGTCCTGGCGCGGAACCAGATGCACGACCGAGGACGTGACCTTGGGCGGTGGCCAGAAGGCCTGCGGCGGCACGTCGAACTGGATGCGCGCCTCCGTTCGCCACCCGGCGAGCACGCCGAGACGTCCGTATGAACCGCTGCCGGGCGCCGCGACGATGCGTTCCGCGACCTCGCGCTGGAACATCAGCGTCAGCGAGTCGAAGAACGGCGGCCAGGGCTCGGTTTCCAGCCAGTTCACGAGCAGTTGCGTGCCGACATTGTAGGGCAGATTGGCGACGATCTTGGCGGGCTTCTCGCCGGCGAGCGTTGCGAAATCCGCCTTGAGGGCATCGCCTTCGACGATCTCGAGCCTGCCGGGATAATGCGCTGAAATTTCTTCCAGCGCCGGCAGGCAACGGGCGTCGCGTTCGATAACGACCACCTTCGCCGCGCCATGCATCAGCAGGGCCCGCGTGAGACCGCCGGGGCCGGGGCCGACTTCGATGACCGTGTGCCCCTCAAGGTCGCCCGCCGCCCGCGCGATCCGTCCGGTCAGATTGAGGTCGAGCAGGAAATTCTGGCCGAGCGATTTCTTCGTCGCGAGACCGTGCTTCTCGATCACCGCGCGCAGCGGCGGCAATCCGTCGATTGCCGTTTTCTGTTCCGCCGCGTCGGTCACGCCGCTTCCGCCCTCCGGCTGTTTCCGGCCATTTCGGCAGCCATGCGCAGGGCCGCGATGAAACTGTCGGGCAGTGCCTTGCCCGTGCCGGCAATGTCGAACGCCGTTCCGTGGTCGGGCGAAGTGCGTATGAAGGGAAGCCCCAGCGTGGCGTTGACGCTGTCGTCGAAACCCAGCGTCTTGGCCGGGATCAGCGCCTGGTCGTGATACATGCATATGGCCGCATCGTAGGTCGCGCGCGCGCGATCATGGAACATCGTGTCGGCGGGCAGGGGGCCGCGTGCGTCGATGCCCGAAGCGACAAGTTGCTCGATCGCCGGAAGGACGATGTCGTTGTCCTCCGAGCCGAGCGCGCCGCCTTCGCCGGCATGAGGATTGAGACCGGCAACAGCGAGCCGGGGCGAGGCGATGCCGAACCGCGCGGCGAGGTCGCGATGCACGATGCGGCAGGTCTCGACGATTAGCTCCGTGGTCAGGTCGTCGAACACGCGCTGGAGCGGGATATGGATCGTCACCGGCACTGCGCGCAGCTTCGGTCCGGCAAGCATCATCACCGGCAGCACGTCCCTGCCGGTATGCTGCTTCGCCAGCGCCGCCAGATATTCGGTGTGTCCGGGATGACGAAAACCCGCATCATAAAGCGGCTTCTTGGAGATCGGTGCGGTCACGATACCGGCCGCCCGGCCTTCCATTGCATCGGCGACGGCCCTGTCTATGGCTTCAATGATACCCGGCGCATTGGCTGCGTCCGGCGCGCCTGATACGGCGGAAAACCGGTTCTGAAGGGCGAAAATGGGCAGCGCGGCGTCGAAATGCGCGGCTGTATCGCTCGGCGCGCACTCGATGATCGGGAGATCGAACCCCAATTCATGCGCGCGCGCAGCAAGCTGAAAGGGATCGGCAAGGACGTAGAAGGGCGGAAGCTCCGCTTCGCGGCGCATTCTCCAGGCCGCGAGGATGACATCGGGACCGATGCCGCCGGGATCTCCGATCGAAACGGCCAGCGGCAGCGGTGAAACCGTGTTCATTGCATCCCCTGGCCGTGATCCGTCAGCGGCGCTGGATACGGGCGTTTTCGCGCAGCAGTTTCAGTAGGTCTTCGCCGGAGTTGCCGCCGTTCTTGAGCTCCTCGGTGGAAAACTGCAACTGTGCGACACGGTCGTCCGAGACCTGCCGCGCACGGCAAACGACCAGGAATTCGACGCCATTCTCGGAATCCTTGGTACGGGTGGTCTGGCCCGCCTGCAAACCGCTGACCTCGTCTTTCCAGCCATCCGGCAATTGCAGTTCAAGCACCCGGCCGAGATCCTGCACGGTCACGTCGCGCAACTGGCTTGCCACGGCGATCGTGTTCGAGCAGTCGCCGATACGGCCGCGCATGGAGTTCGCCTCGGAACGGCGCTGAGCCAGCCTTCCGCGCTGCGATTTCGGAACCACGAAGATGACCTTTTGAAGCGTATACTCCGTCGAAGTCGGCTTGGGACCGCCGCGCTCCAGCATCTTGGCGACGACTTCCTGCTCGTTCATCAGCCCGGCGCGTCGGCCGGACTGCGCCTGAACGAGTTGTCCCCATCCGATCTGAAGCTTGATGAACTCCTTGAAGTGCTTTGCCGTGACCCCGGATTGATTCAGGATCTGCGTCATCTGCTTCGTCGACATCTTGTTGCCGCGCGCGAAAATCGCAAAGGCCTCGTTCACACGGTTCTCGGGAATGCGATATCCGGCGCGTTGGACGGCACTGCGCTTCAGCGCTTCCTCGATAAGCTCGTCGGTCGCCATCTGGGTGAGGTTGCCCTTCCGCCGCTGCAACTGCAGGAATGCCTTGCGGCGCGCGATGTCGTAGGACGTTACAGCCTGATCGTTGACAACGACCTTGATATCCGAGGCTTGGGCCGAGGAAACCGAAACGAGCGATGTCGCGGGAATGGCCATCGTCAGCGCGAGCACGGCAGCCATGGTTCTCGGTTTGCGAAGTGCTTTGGTCCAGCCAGTCATGTCCAATCCGCCATTCTGTTTGTCGTTGCCACCCCGCTATACGGGCTTCTGATCGTCGCGATGCCCCATATCTTGGGCGAAAGCATGACGGCACGAAACTCTAGTAGTTGCTGGAATCGTTGATGTCGGTCCCGAAATCGCCAAGCGTGCGCAATGCGATCCTGAAGCCGAACGTGTTCGTTTTCACGTTCGTGTTGTCGCGGGTCTGTAGCCAGTGGAGGCCGATAGCGAAGCACTCGTCGTCATAGGCGAGGCCAATTCCGGTTCGCGCTAGCCGCCGATTGGTGATGTCGTAGGTCGCGTTGCCGGAGACCCGCCAGAACTCCTCGAAACGCAATGTGGCGCTGCCGTTGACCTCCTGGCGTTCGGTCGCGAATCCGTATGTCGGCTGCGCGTCGATATAGGCGTAGCCCGCGGACGCCACGAGCGCATGAGAGGTGTAGGCCAGTTCCGCTTCCGCCCGGCGAACATCGAATGTTTTTTCATCGAAACGCCCGCGAACGGCGGTGGAGAACTTGTCCTCATAGGATGCGCCCGCCATGCCGACGAAATCGGACACATCGGTTTCAAGACCGGAGTCGGCGCCGGCATTCACCATATCCGGCGCTGCGAAGGAGTTCATGCCGGCGAGGTGATAGGACTGGCCGAACATTCCGTACAGCGCGATGTCGTCGCCCACGGCGCCGGTATATCTGACGCCGAGATTGGCGCGTGTCCCGCCCTCGACGCGGTCATAGCCGGAGAATTTGTCCCGCTCGAACAGGTTGGTCGTGTCGAAGACGAAGCTCTGTGCGTCCTCGTTGGCGAACATGCCGGCGTCCGTCTCGTCGGGCCGTACGAATATCTGTCCGATCGGCTCGATGACATGGCTCGACTGGGCGGTGGTGAAGAGAATAGGCCAGCGCATCTCGACGCCAGCTGTCACCATCCAGCGACTCATCGAGCCGTCACCTGCGATCATTGCGTCGGTGTCTGAAGTAAAGCCCGTAGTCGTTGTATTGAGATAGCCGCCGTCGGCGCGCGCCGCGACTATCGGGGAAATCGCTAGACCACCGGTTGTGACGAAGGTACGTTTCCAGTCAGTCTCCGCAGTAATTCGGCCGTTCGTTCCGTCCAACCCGTGTGTGGAGAAATTTCCGTCTCCGTAAATGCCGTTTTGATCTTCGTCGTCCCGCCAGATTCCCCGCGCATTGACGTTGAACGACAACTCGCCGCCGGCCAGCGGATAGTCGCTGATCGTGTTGTAGTCGAAGGTCGGCAACACCCACGGCTGCAAAGCGTCGCGCCCCGTGCCGTCTGCGTCGCTCTCCTGCACATCGAAGCTCATCGCATGCAGGTCGAAAAAGTTCCTGTCGTTCAGCCCGGTCAGGTAGATGTCGTTGCGCTGTACCCTGTCCGTGAAGCCCTTGATCTCGTAGGTGCGCGAGAAGTTCTTGTCGGTCTGGGCGAGCACGTCCCACCCGAAGGTCCAGCGCGGATTGACTTCGAACCGGCCTTTGGTGCCGATCATGCCGCGATTGGTGTTGGATGAATCCTGCGCCGTACTGAATGCGCCAGGCGCCATCTGATGGATGCCTGCGATCTGTAGGGAATACATGCCGTTGGTCAGCCGGTGACGGAATTCCGCCTCGCCGAGGAACCCCTGGCGCGTCATGCCCGTTCCCGTGAGCCGAAGGTCGGCATTCGGGGCGTGAGCGATGAAATAGGGGATCGACGCGCCGAAACCTGTTTCATCCGAAAAGCGGAAACTTGGAGCAAGAAAGCCTGTCTTGCGCTTCACCGTCGGATCGGCGGTCGTGAAGACCGGCAGCGACGCGAGTGGCACGCCGAGAAACTCGAAGGACGCATTCTCGAAACGGACGGTCTTTTCCGTCCCGTTCCAGATGATGCGCTGCGCCTTGATCTGCCAGATCGGCGGCTTTTCCGGGTGTTCTTCGCAGGGTGCGCAGGCCGTGTAGATGCCGTTGTTGAATGTCGTGACTTCGCCGCGTTCTCGCACCGCGCTCTCGGCGGCGAAACGGGTCTCGTCGGGCGTGACGATGCGCAACGCGTTGACGAACCCTTCGCGGAAATCGTCGGTCACGTCGAATTCGTCTGCCGTGGCGCGCGTTCCATCGGGCTGGAGAATCTCGACATTGCCGATGGCGACCAGGCGGCGAGTCATCTGGTTATAGACCAGACGGTCCGCGACCATCCGGGTTCCGCCGTAATCGACCTGAACGCCGCCGACCGCGGCAACGGTCTGGCGGTCGCGGTCATAGACCAGTTCGTCGGCCTGCAGAAGCAGCGGTGAATCGTCGTCGACGCCGGTCAGGCCGGCGACGGATTGAACGGTCTGCGCATGAACGGGAGTCGTTACGGAACCGCTGCCCAGAACAGCGGTCGCGGCAATCCCGAGCATCAATAATTTCAAGTGTTTGGACAACACCTGTCCCGCCGCTCCATTCACTACCCGTCCTCCCGATGAAGCAAATACGCGACGCCGAAGAGAGTCGCAACCGCTACCGGCAGCCATGCGGCCAGGACCGGGGGAATTTGTCCCGAACTCCCGAAAGATTTCGTGACCGCTGTTAAAACATAAAGCACGAAGCCGGCACCCATGCCAGTCAGAATCATGGTCGAGGACTGGCCGGATCGCACGAACCGAAGCGATACGGTGGCTGCGACGAGCGACATCGTCACCAGCAGCGCGGGCATCGCGATGAGCGAATGGAACTGCATCCGGAAGGGATAGGCCGAAACGCCAAAGGAGTTTGCGGCCTCGATTTGCCCGCCCAGTTCATAGATCGAGATCATTTCGGGAGGAACCAGTGCTTCCTTGATGACGGCGATATTGAGCGCCGTGGGGATTTCCATCCGCTCCTGCTTCTCCGACCGGCCGGCCCGGCTGATCGTGACGTCGTCGAGGACCCATCGTCCGTCTTCCAGTCTCGCTGTAGCCGCGTCGATGCGCCGGCGCATGATGTGGTCGGCATCGATATCCAGAAAGACGGCCTCGTAGAGTGTCGCGCCCTCCGGTGTGGCGCGGGTCGCTCCGATCAGCATGCTGCCACCATCGTCCTGTGCCTGCCTCAGCCAGGGCCTCTCCTGGTTGAGCAGGCCTTTCGACGGCCTCGCGCGCCACTCGCCCTCGACCGCATTGGCGTAGGAAAAGCCGTGCGTACCGGCCGGATTGATGACGGTGATCGTGAAAATCCCGATTACCAGCGCCGCTGCCATGACCGGAAACAGGAACTGCCACGCCGAGACGCCGACCGACCGGGCGACGACGAGCTCGTATTTTCGGTTCATGAGCATG
Organism: Oricola indica; assembly: GCF_965227485.1. Lineage (NCBI taxonomy): Bacteria > Pseudomonadati > Pseudomonadota > Alphaproteobacteria > Hyphomicrobiales > Ahrensiaceae > Oricola > Oricola indica. Next base: position 3,446,185 of record NZ_OZ245747.1, on the reverse strand, counting down.
AGCATCGCGGTCGTCGCGAAGAGCACGATGAAGGGCAGGGCGACCTGCACGATGTAAGGCATCCGGAAAACCGAAAGCATGAGAGCCGTCGCGACGCTGTATTGCGGCAGATTGCCCGTGCGGTTCGAGAATTCGGTGAAATCGATCAGGAAGGCGAGCGCGATCACGCCAAGCATGAACAGGAGGATCATGTTCAACGCCTTGAAGAAGAAATATGAACGAAGCGTGCCACCCATTTCGTCACGTCGTCCTTGCGCGTGCGTGACGGATCCGGAACCGCCGGACTGCATCAAAAAGCTCTGTCGCCACCCGGGCGATCCAGTCGGGCGCGGCAACGGTTATGCCGTTCAGATACATCCCTGCCGACAATACGATCCCGCCAAGCGGTATCGCATAGAGTGTCCACGCCAGTCCGCTGTCGTGACGCGCGACCCCGTAGGCGGCGTAGGCCGCACCCTTGTAAAGAAGGGTTGCGCCGACAGCGAGGAAGAAGGTGTTGAAGCTGTTCTGGCGATGTGACCGTGTCTGTCCGGCGACGACGAGCGCGATGAGGCCGTACAGGAACGGATGAAGCCAGTCTGTCATGCGCCGGTGAAATTCCGTACGCAGCCAGTCCGGCGTTTTCTTTGCGTAATAGCTCTCCGGATCCGGATTGAGCAGTTCGATTGTGTCATGCTCCATCGGCGGATAGTACGACGCTGTGGTCGCGGTCGAGCCGAATTGTGACAGCGATATCGCATAGGAATTGAAACGGATAACGGACACGGAACCGTCCTTCACGTTCTCACGGTGAATTTGGCCGTTGGTCATGACAACCACATCATTCCCGTCGATCTCCGTCACGACACCGGTCTGTGCATAGTAGATGAGTTCGGTCGCCGGATCCCTGGTGTCCGACACCATGATGCCGGACAGGACGTTCCCGGGCAGGTTCCTGTCGATATAGATCGTCAGGTTCTCGTCGAGCTTCGTGAATGTGCCTTCCCGCAGGAAGTTCGAGACGAGATCGGTGCGCATCGAGACCAGCGCGTTGCGGAGCCCGCGCAGCGATTGCGGCTCGACGAAATGGCTGGACAGCAGAACCAGAATGCTCGCGATGGCCGACGTCACGAGAATGGGTTTGGCGACCATCATCCGCGACATGCCGGCAGACGAAATGACCGGCATTTCCGAATCCGCATTCATCGTGTTGAGCACCTGCACCATGCCGATGACGATCGAAATCGGCAGGATCACCCCGACCAGCGCCGGCGTCATCAGTACGACTGCCCTGAAGAAAGCGGCGAGCGAAGCGCCCGTAACGATCGCGAAGTCGATCCGCGAAAGAATCTGGGTCACCCAGACGACGATCAACACCGCGACGAAGGAGGCAATGCTGAGGACAACAACCCGGCGAAAGATATAGCGCTGCAGGATATTCAAGACGCATGTCCTCGGGTCTTGGCTGCGCTGGCCACTTCACTGCGCGTCGTCATGAGCCTCGGTGAAGTCGATAAAAAGGTCCGGCCTTCCGCAATGCTTCATTAACAATAAAGCCCCGCGTGCTGAATTTTTTGCGAAGGGACTTGGTTAATAGAACGTTGCCGCAGGCGCGTGCCCTTGCTATCGCCACAGCGAACACCAAAATCAAGAGTGGACGCACGCGCGCTTGTAAGCTTTTCGTGAGCGTCTCCGACATCGCCGCAACCCTGCAGGATTTCCATGACCGTTCATCCGACTTTCACCTTCGCAAAATCAACCGCGCCGAAAAAGGGCGCTGCCGTGTTTCTGGTGGCCAAGGGCGGAAAACCGCCGGCAATGGCGGAGGAGGCCGATCCTTCCGGCGTCATCGCCAAGGCGATCGATGTTTCGAAATTCGACGGCAAGGCGAAATCGGTTGTCGATATCGTCGCGCCGGCCGGTTCTCCGGTCGACAGGATCCTGATCGTCGGTATCGGCGATGCCGATGCAATCAAGCCGTCCGACTGGACGGCGTTTGGCGGCACCGTGCGCGCGAAGACGGCGTCGGAAAAGAACGTTTCCGTTCTGCTCGAATGCGACGGTGTCGATATCTCGCCGGAAGCCGCGGCGGACTTCGCCCAGGGCATGCTGCTGCGCGCCTATGATTTCGACAAATACAAGACCGTGAAGAAAGACGGCGACGAAAAGGACGAAAAGCCTTCCGCGCAAAAGGTCACGCTGATGAGCGACAAGTCGTCCGCCTGCAAGAAGGCGTGGCAGACCGCTGAGGGGATCGCGCGTGGCATCATGCTCGCGCGGGATCTGGTCAACGAGCCGGCCAACATTCTCGGCCCGGTGGAGTTTGCCGCTCGTGCCGAGGCGCTGTCCGCGCTTGGTGTCGAGGTGGAGATTCTGACCGAAAAGGAAATGAAGAAGCTCGGCATGGGCGCGCTGCTCGGCGTCGCGCAGGGCTCGGTCCGTCCGCCACGGCTCGCCGTGATGCACTGGAAAGGCGGCAAGGCCAAGGACAAGCCCGTCGCCTTTATCGGAAAGGGCGTGGTGTTCGATACCGGCGGCATCTCCATCAAGCCTGCCGGCGGCATGGAGGACATGAAGGGCGATATGGGCGGAGCCGCCGCCGTTACGGGGCTGATGCATGCACTGGCGGCGCGCAAGGCGAAGGCCAATGTCATCGGCATTATCGGGCTGGTCGAAAACATGCCGGATGGCAATGCCCAACGTCCGGGCGACATCGTCACCTCCATGTCGGGCCAGACGATCGAAGTCATCAATACCGACGCCGAGGGCCGGCTCGTCCTGTGCGACGCGCTTTGGTACTGCAAGGAAACCTACAAGCCGAAATTCATGATCAACCTCGCGACCCTTACCGGCGCAATCCTGATTGCGCTGGGGCAGAACCGCGCCGGCATGTTCGCCAATGACGACGAACTCGCGGATCAGTTGTTTGAAGCGGGCGAGGTGACCGGCGATCGCGTCTGGCGCATGCCGATGGGCCCGGAATACGACAAGATGATCGACTCCCGGTTTGCCGACATGAAGAATGTCGGCAGCCGCCACGCCGGATCGATTACGGCGGCGCAGTTCCTGAAGCGTTTTGTCGGCGATGTGCCGTGGAGCCATCTCGACATTGCGGGTACGGCCATGGCTTCGCCGGCGAGCGACACGAACCAGTCCTGGGGCTCCGGATACGGCGTGCGGCTGCTGGATCGACTGGTCGCCGACCACTACGAGGGCTGACCGCGCCCGGATGGCCGAGATCTTCTTCTACCACCTGACCGAGTCGCCCCTCGAAGAGGCGTTGCCAACGCTCGTCGAGAAGTCGGTCGGCAGGGGGTGGAGAGCCTCGATCCAGACATCGGCGGCTGAAAAACGCGATGCGCTGGATTTGCATTTGTGGTCCTATCGCCCCGAAACGTTCCTGCCGCATGGTCGCGACGGCGACGAGAGGCCGGCCGACCATCCGGTCTTTCTCACCGTCTCGCCGGACAATGTGAACGGGTCGCATATCCGTTTCCTCGTCGATGGCGCATCGCCGCCGCACGATGTGACAGCCTATGAGCGGGTTGTCCTGATGTTCGACGGCCTCGACGAGCAGGCGCTCGACGCGGCGCGCGGAAACTGGAAAGAGCTGAAAGCGGCCGGCCACAATCTGTCCTACTACCAGCAGAACGCCGGCGGAGGCTGGGAGAAGAAGGCATGAACGGGGACGAAAACCGGGACCTCCGGGAACGCCAGGCGGCGAATAGGGAAAAAGTCGATTCACTCGATCGCGACAGCGCACACACCCAGTCCGAACGCCATGAATTCTTCAAGGAAGTCTATCGTCGCGCGGAGGGCGATCCCGGCATGGTGCCGTGGGCCGACCTGGCTGCCAAGGCGAAGCTTCACGAATGGCTTCTGCGCCACAAGGGCGACGGCGTCGCGACCGCCGTCGATGTCGCGTGCGGGCTGGGCGATAACGCCGAGGCGTTAGCCGAGGCTGGCTATGTGACGACCGGGTTCGATCTGTCCGAACAGGCCATTCGCTGGGCGCGGAAGCGCTTCCCGGACTCGCCCGTGGAGTATCGCACAGCGGACCTGTTCGAACTGCCTCCGGAGTGGAAGGGTGCGTTCGATCTGGTCAATGAGTGCTACACGCTGCAGTCTTTGCACCCGTCCATGCTGGATCGGACTGCCGCGGCGGTCGCCGGGCTCGTCCGGCCGGGCGGAACGCTGCTGGTCTATGCCCGCTACAGGCCCGAGGGTGCGCATATCGATGGGCCGCCTTGGCCGCTGGAAGAGCCGCAATTGCGCCTGTTTGAAGGCTTGGGCTTCGAATTGGTTCACGAGGACCTGTTCCACCTGTCGCGGCACGGACGCAAGATCCCGAATGCGTTCAGCGAGTGGCGCAAGCGCGTCTAGGCGGAGGTGTTCATGCGGTTTCTCGGGCTGATCATCCTGCTCGCCGGTTTGGTGGCCGCGTTCGGCGGACAGTTTTTCGACATCCGCCCGGCCGGTTTCGAGATCGGACGCTACGCGATCTTTTCGTCCGCTGATGGATCCAGTCCGGCCTCCGTCTATATCTCGGACGATGACGGTCCCATTGCCGTGTCGGTGGAGGTGGTGATCCCTGCCGATGCCTATGATGCTTATCGGGAATCGAGAATGATCCTCGATATCGAGGACCGGCGCGGTCTCTTCCATTCCACTCCCATCCTGTTTTCGTCGAAATCTGCATTGCACCTGGACAACGGAAACCTGCTGGCCGAGGTCGTGACGATCGATGATATCCTGCCGGGGGATTACACCTTCACGCTCAAGCCCGGCGATTTCGACAATCTTCCGGTGCTGTCGGCCGACTTGATCCTTCAGGGCAATATGGGCGGTTTTCTATTCGATCTCCGTCCTATCGGTTTCACGATGATCGTCATCGGCGGGGTAATGCTTCTGCTTGGGGGGCGTCGCCAGCGCAGGCGTTCACAGCCGGCTGCGTCAGCATCGAAAACATCCTCCATCGGTTATCGACAGGCGGAACCGGAACCTGAAAAGAGCAAGCCCGCCATGAAATGGGGCAGGGACGGCGATCAGGAGTGACCTCCCGCGTATGGCGGCCGCGCGATGTTGTTTTTCGCCCGAACGCCCCGATACAAGAGACCCTCGCACCCGGAGTAGAGGGGCCGTAACTTGAAGAAGCCTTGGTACCGGCGCCGCAGATTTCTGCTTCCGCTCTCCATTCTGCTGGTCTCTTTGATCTTTGTCGGTCCATGGCCGGCGGACAACACACCCTATGCACAGGCCGGTTATTTCTCGGACACCGTTCGCCGGCTCGATGCGCCAGCTTCCGCGACAGGCCGACTTCGCGCGGGGTTTGCCGAAGTCGAGATTACGCCTCCCGTCGGACACCAACTTGCTGGCTTTACCGGCAGGAGACCGTTCGCTTCGGATTCGGTCTTTTCGCGCTGTTATGCCCGGGCTCTGACCCTCGCTGTCGGCGACGTTGAGGTCACCGTCCTTGCGGTCGACCTGCTTCTTGTGAATGACGACCTGGCAGGCGCGGTCTTGGCCGACGTCGGCCTTGAACCCGGCGAGATCTTCTTTACGGCCACCCACACGCATGGCGGACCAGGCCAGTGGGCCGATCATCCGCTCGAGAAACTCGTCATCGGCAATTATGACGCCGACTATGCGAAACGCCTTTCGCAGCAACTCGCCGACGCCGTGTCGCGATCGCGCGCGGAATTGGTTCCGGTGGAGACCGCGCTCGTCGCTGTCGAAGCGACTGGAACCCAGTGGAACCGAATCGACAGGACGCGCGCCACTTTCGATCAGCTGTCCGCGCTCCTGTTTCGTCCGCTCGATCGTCCGGATGGACCGCCCATTGTGGCGCTTGCGAGTTTCGGGGCGCATGCCACGGTTGCCGGACACCAAAGTCATGCGATCAATGCCGATTACCCGGGCGCTCTCGTTGACCGGGTAAGGGCGGAGACCGGCGCGACCAATGTCATGTTTGCGGCCGGCTCCGTGGGAGACGCGTCCGCGCTTCGCCCTGCCGCAGAGACGCGTGAAGAGATGGCGGTCAAGGTCGGCGAGCGCCTTGCCGATATGCTGACCGCTCCGATCCAGGAAGCCGGGTATGACCGGACGGCGACGCTCGCCAACGCTTATCTGCCGGTCGAACTGCCGCCCGTCCGCGTTCCCGTAACCACTTCGTTGCGGCTCAGTCCGCTATCGACGCGCTGGGTCGCCCCCGACCACTCGCATCTGCATGCCTTGCGTATCGGCCCTGCGATGCTGATCGGCTTTCCCGGCGATTACTCCGGACAACTCGCCGGCCGGCTTGCAGACGGCTTGAGCGATACGGGCCTGACCGTCATCCCGACAAGTTTCAATGGCGACTATCTGGGATACGTGATCAGTGACGACGACTTTTTCGGCGCTGCGAAATACGAAACGCGCATCTTGAATTTCTACGGTCCCTGGCTCGGGCCCTATCTGAATGACCTTGCCGCGCGGCTGGCGCGAAGCATGGCGGACTGATCAGGCGTCCGCCATCGCTTCCTCGTACTCGGCTGTACAGGCGATCCAGTTCTCCTCCCATTCGGCGATCCTGCTTTCCAGATAGGATCGCTTCTTCGAGAGCTCGATCACCTTGTCGCCGTCATTGGCGACGTCCGGTTTTGTCATCTCGGCCTCGATGGCGAGGATCTCTTTCTGCGCCTTCTCGATCCGGCTCTCGAAGTCGGCGATCTTCTTCTTGAGCGGCGCGTATTCCTTGCGCCGCGCCGCAGCCTGCTTGCGCCGTTCCTTGCCGGACAGCGATGGCGTGGCCGGGTCGTCGCCGTTTTCGGTCCCGCCGGATTTGACCGGGCCCTTCAGGATAAGCTTGCGATAGGCTTCGAGATCGTCGTCATAGGGTTCGACAGCCCCGTCATGGACCAGCCACAGGCGCTCGACGCAGGCCTCGATCAGGTGCCGGTCGTGGCTGATCAGGATAACCGCGCCCTTGTAGTCGTTGAGCGCTTCCGCCAGCGCCGACCGGCTGTCGATGTCCAGATGGTTGGTCGGTTCGTCGAGGATCAGCAGGTGCGGCGCGTCGAAGGTCACGAGGCCGATCAGAAGCCGTGCGCGCTCACCGCCGGAAAGGTCTCTTTCCTTGGTGTTCATGCGGTCGCCGCCAAGTCCCATCTGCGCGACACGGGCCCTGACCTTGGCTTCGGGCTGGTCGGCCATCAGCGCCCGCACATGGTCATAGGGCGTATGTTCGGGAACGAGGTCGTCCAGCTGGTGCTGCGCGAACATCGCGATGCGCAGCTTGTCGGCGCGGGTCACCTTGCCGCCCATCTCGGGGAGGCGCTTGGCCACGAGCTTGGCGAAGGTCGACTTGCCGTTGCCATTGGCGCCGAGAAGCGCGATGCGGTCGTCCGCATCGATGCGCAAATTCAGCTGCTGCAATATCGGATTGCCCTCGACATAGCCCGCGCTCACGCCTTCCATGGCGATGATGGGCGACGCCGGCTGGCGTTCGGGCGAGGGGAGGCGGATCGGCTGTACGTCGCTGTCGATGGCGATATCGACCTGCGCCATTTTTTCCAGCGCCTTCAGGCGGCTCTGTGCCTGGCGCGCCTTCGAGGCCTTGGCGCGAAAACGTTCGACGAACGCTTCCATGTGCTTGCGCTTGGCGGCCTGCTTTTCCGCCATCTTGGTCTGCTGCATCAGTCGCTCGGCCCGGGCGCGGGCGAACTGATCGTAATTGCCGCGATAGAATGTGAGCTTGCGATGCTCCAGGTGCAGGATCGCATTGGTAGTCGAGTTCAGCAGATCGCGGTCGTGGCTGATGATGATGACCGTGTGCGGATAGCGCTGGACGTAGTTTTCCAGCCACAAAGTGCCCTCGAGGTCGAGATAGTTGGTCGGCTCGTCGAGCATCAGCAGGTCGGGTTGCGAAAACAGAACCGCGGCAAGCGCGACGCGCATCCGCCAGCCGCCGGAAAATGACGAGCAGGGCATGGATTGCGCTTCGGCGTCGAAGCCCAGGCCGTGCAGGATCGCACCGGCGCGCGCCTCCGCCGAGTGCGCGTCGATATCGCTCAGGCGCACATGGATCGCGGCGATGCGATCCGGATCCGTCGCGGTCTCCGCCTCGGCCAGAAGCGCGGTTCGTTCGCGATCGGCGGCCAGAACCACCTCGAGCAGCGTCTGTTCCGTTCCCGGCGCTTCCTGCGCCACCTGACCGATGCGCAGGCCTTTCGGCAATTCGATCGAGCCGCTTTCGGGAGAAAGCTCGCCCGTCATCATCTTGAACAGGGTTGTCTTGCCGGTGCCGTTGCGGCCGACGAGACCGACCTTCATTCCCTCGGGAACAACGGCTGTGGCGCCTTCGAACAGCGGGCGGCCCATCATGCGGAAGGTGAGATCGGAGATTTGAAGCATGGCGGGCTTGTGGCTGAAACGGGTGCGAAGCGCAAGCCGTTCGCTGGCACGGAAAACCCGGCGCGTTCCGTACTGATGGTCAGGCCGTCTTCGACATCCGGAAGCGCCCGATCCTGCCCGGGGCTCCAAGGCAGAAAACTCTCGCCCCCTGTTCGTTGGGTTGGTTCACCACATTCGCGAGGCGGGCCGTCTGATTGGGTTATTCGTAGCGCCGCGCGCATGATGACGTTGCTGGCAGCGCCAGAACCGCGGAAGTTCGGGCGTCGCGAATCTGGCTGCTCTGTCTTCGCCCTCAGAAAAAGGGCTCGCCTTCCTCCGTACGCAGGAAATAGATCAGGTCGAGCGGCGGTGGTTCGTGGCCGAGTACCGACAGGATCATATGCGCATGGCCGCGGTGATGGGTCTGGTGATTGAAGAAATGGGCAAGCGGCGACGCCAGCGGCTGTGTCACTTCCTTCGGGTTGGTGACCGGAGTGTATGAGAATAGCCCAGCCAGCGCTTCCTCGGTCAGAGTCTCCACCCAATCGACGATGCGGTCGTCCATCTTTCCGCGCTCAAACCTGAGTTCGGCGAAGTCGGGATGCGGAACATCGCTCAACACCCTGTGCGTTTCGCCCGTTCCGGTAAAGCGGTTCATCCAGATCCGGTCGGCGACCAGGATGTGATTGAGCGTCCCCTGCATCGAACCGAAAAACGCATGCACGTCGCGGGACCATTCGTCTTCCGACAACAGTTCCGCGGCGTCGTAGAGGCGGGCATTCGCCCAGCGATTATAGGCCGCGAACATCCTATAATGCCGTAATCCGTCCATCGCGCGTTCCCCTTTTCCGTCGTGGTCGTGCGGCGATGCGTGCTTCGGGGCAAGTCTGCCGCATCCATCGGATGCCAGAGGAAACGAGGCGGGGCAAGATGAAAGGCGGTGCATCCGCTTTTCGGTCCAGCTATGCGATTTTCGTTGATAGCCGACCTGTGGCGCGCGTGAAAACGGGCGGCCATGCCGGCCGCCCGAACTTGATCGATCCGTTTACTTGAGCAGGATCATACGGCAGAGTTCCCGCAGCTCGGCCGGATACTTGTTGGCGTTGACGACGCTCTCGCACGGCTTCTTGTACCGGGCGATGTCGTCGCCCGACATCGATGCGACAATCGTTTCGATGTCGTCGGAGCCGCTCCCCGAACCGTCGCCATTGCCGCCACCCAGCAGGTCGCCGAGACCGATCGAGATGTCGGCATCGGCTCCGTCACCGCCGGCATTGACGCCGACATCGGCATTCACGCCGTCTCCGCCGTCGATATTCGCATTCACGTTCGCGGCAACGCCTTCGTCACCTCCTAGTGTCGCATTGGCGTCCGCATTGACGCCGTCATCGCCACCGATCGAAGCTGTCGCATCGGCGTCGATCCCGCTGCCGCCGCCGACATCGGCGCTCACATCGGCATCGACACCTCCAGACCCGCCGACATTGGCGCTGACGCCGCCTCCGTCGCCGACAGAGACATCGACCTGGGCATGGGAGGGGGAGGCGAAGGCAAACACGCTGGCTCCGATCAGAAGAGCATAAATATTCCGGTTCAGGGTATGCATGGAAATTCTCCTTGATCCAAAATGTCCTTCAGCTTCATGCCGGACATGAACTGGAAATGGGCAGCAAAACGAATGGTTCGGAAAGTATTTCTTGGACAGGGAATTTGGAAAAGAAACGGTAAAGATCGCGGTGTAGTCGCTCACAAATGTGTTTCAATTTGAAGCGGCATCTTTCCGATACGACTATCGGATAGCGGATCGAGGGAGATGAAAAAGAAACAGGCCGCTTTTCAGCGGCCTGTTTGGGAAGTCATTTCCCGTCGTAAGGCGATTCATTCGCCCGAAATGCGGTCTTCACTGTCGGAAAACTCGGTCACGGCGGAAAACGGGTTCGTCGAGTCGCAATCGCGGTTGCGGTCGAAAGTTCTAATCACTTCCGGATCGACGGTGTGGGCCTGCCTGGAAACAGTAAAGTAGCAAGCGCGCGCCAGCATTTCGAGAAAATCGTCTGCATTTCGCATGCTTTACCTCCTTTCCTTGCTTCGTTGCGGGCAATCGTTTCGCCAGAGCCGGGAAAATGCGGGGGATTGAAAGTCGTTCCGCGCATCCGCGAGACATGGAAAACGAACGGTAAACAACGAACGGATCGCTTATCCTTCGCTCAGGGGGGAAGGGCGGTCGCGAACGAAGCGCCCTATGTGAGAAGCCGCGCCGAAAACCCTCTCGCCGAGACGCCCCGATCCGCCTGACGCGTGGTGTGGCGGGCCCCTTGGCAAGGCAGGCGCGGACCGCTATAGACCGCGCGAATTCCAATTCTCCCCCAATCACGACCAAGAGGACTGTTTACATGGCCATCGAGCGCACCTTTTCCATGATCAAGCCGGACGCCACCGCGCGCAACCTGACCGGCGCGATCACCCAGATGCTGGAGGAGGCCGGCCTGCGCGTCGTCGCATCCCGCCGCGTCTGGATGAGCCAGCGTCAGGCCGAGGCGTTCTACGCCGTTCACAAGGAGCGCCCCTTCTTCGGCGAACTGACGGAATTCATGTCGTCGGGCCCGACGGTCGTTCAGGTGCTTGAAGGCGAGAACGCCATCGCGAAGAACCGCGAAGTCATGGGCGCGACCAACCCGGCCGATGCGGCAGAGGGCACGATCCGTAAGCGCTTCGCCAATTCGATCGGCGAGAACTCCGTGCACGGTTCCGACGCTCCGGAAACCGCCGCCGAGGAAATCGCCTTCTGGTTCGCAGGCTGCGACGTCGTCGGCTGAGCCTACCTGCATTCGTTTTGAAGAGACCGGGCCCTTGAGCCCGGTTTTTTCATGCCTGTTCGGAGATCAGCAGTGTCTCGAACCACTCCCGGGCATGCTTCGGCAGCGGGGAGGATTTCCGCGCCGTGGAATCTGTCAGCACGACGACGTTTTCGGCCGTGGCGCAGCATCGCCCGTCCTTGAAGATCGCCTGTCGGATGCTCACGGACGATCCGCCGATCCGCGTGATGCCCGTCCCGATCGTCACGTCGCCCGGCCATGTCATCTCGGCCATGTAATTGATGGTGAGCTTCACGATCGAAAAGTGACAGCCTTCCGGCGGCATGCCACGTGCCGGGTCGTAAAGTACCGGCGTGCGGCCGGCTTCCGACAGGGTGGCATAGACCGCGTTGTTGACATGGCCGGCGCTGTCCATGTCGGCGTAGCGCAGCGTCTGGACGGTCTGCGAGGGAAACGCTTCGAGGGGAAGGTTGGCGGGGTCTGTCATGGCAATGGCTCCGGTATAGTCGTCCCGAAAGCCGATACCCCATTGTGCGATGCGACAAAACGCCTTCATACTGCTTTGACACTGTGTTGCTGCAATTCCTGATATAGGGTTTGCTCGAACCAGCCGCGGAGGGACCATGACCTACCCCGATTACACGCGTGCCGAGCGCATTGCCGATGGCGTCATTCATGTCGTCGGCATAACGGCGAGCGTGATCGCGGTCGCTATTCTTCTCGTCATCGCCGTGCCGACGCTCGAAATGTCCTATTCGACCGCGCTCGCCATTTATGGCCTGACGGTCGTGACGCTTTTCAGCGTGTCCGCAGCCTATCACATGATCAGCCATGCCGGCTCGAGGGCGGTTCTGCGCAAACTCGACCAGGCGGCGATCTTTCTGAAGATCGCGGGCACCTACACACCGCTGGTTTTGATGATCGGGACCGCGTTTTCCTATGGCGTTCTGGCATTCGTCTGGATTGCCGCCCTGTTGGGAGCGGTCGGAAAGGTCGCCTTCGGTCACCGGCTCGAAGGCGTTTCCGTCGGTATTTTCCTCGTGCTGGGGTGGGCCAGCCTGACGCTTGCCTGGCCAATCTTCGCCACGCTGCCCATTGCGGTCTCCATACTGATATTGGCGGGAGGGGTGCTTTATTCGATCGGCGTCATCTTCCATGTCTGGGAAGGGCTGAAATACCAGAACGCCATCTGGCACGCCTTCGTGCTTGCCGCGTCCTCCTGCCATTTCATAGCCGTGACGACCGGCGCTTTCGCCTTGGCCTGACAGAAAATTTTGCCGACCCTATGGACAAATGCGTCCGCGTGCATCAGTGATTTGCGCTGTTGGGGCCGTAGCTCAGATGGGAGAGCGCGTCGTTCGCAATGACGAGGTCAGGGGTTCGATTCCCCTCGGCTCCACCAAGCTAACCTCCCAAGATTTTGAAAAATCTAGGTAATCTGATTTACGCTTTTAGCTTGCCTACTTAGGGGTAGGAAACCCGGCAGATTTGCCCCTATTCATGTTTCCGTGATCGCTGTCCGGATTCGGCCAGGATTGCGCAAGTTACGCCCGTCGCCAAATATCTGCACATTCGAGCGCATGAAGTGAAAGGGCTACGGCTGCGGAATGCGAGGGGGAAGCGTCCACTCTGACTTTCGACGGAGATCGGCTGTTCTGGAATGGTGCGCCTCTAACCTTCACGCCTGAAAGTCTGCAATAGTCGCCGGGGCTGGTTCTAGGCGGCGTCGATTTGCCGCCTAGCCTGCAAATTCGGCGGGCGTGCGAAGATCCGCAGACCACAAGACGCTGCGCCGTCCCTCTGTCGGCTCGCCGCCGTCCACTGCCGGGCAGATGCCGACTAGAACGATTGACGTCGCCGTAAATGTGTCATCGCTCCCGGCGCGTTCCTCGACTGCCTTTAGCCGCCGCTCGATATTCGCCATTGAAGTCATGCCGCTTGCACCCTGTAGCCGCCTTTGCCGATCTCTCGTACAAGGGTTTCGCCGTGCGTTCCGTCCGGGTTTATGATCTGCCGATCGATACGGGTAACGGGATTGTCTTCTTTCGGCTGTCAGTTTTCGAGCGCCGACAATCGGCGTTGAATCTGTGCGGTGTTCGCCATGCTATTTCCCTTCCTGTTGCCGTTCTAGTCGCTCCAGCCGTTCCAGAATCTCGCCGGTCGTGATGGCGTCTTTCTGTGCGTCGATAATCGATACGAAAGATTGCGCTTCGGCAGGGGCCAGGTTTCCAAGTGCGGCCTCTTGCGCCACCTTGGCGATTGCCGCCTTGATGCCATCAATCGTCGAAATATCAGGAATGTCTATCTCAACCGTGCGGGGCGTTGGTGCCGGGCGCGGATGACAGAACGGTGCGGTTTTCTCTGCCGCCCATGATCGGGTTTTTTCGTCGCTTGTTTCGTCGCGCATCAAAGTAAGCAGATATTCGACTGGAAGCGTGCCGCCGTCCATCGCATCCGAAAGTGTTTCTGCCTATCTGATTGCAACGCTTCCGGGCTTTCGTCCTGCCCCTGTCTTGCGCCGCCGCAATTCGCCATTCTTGATTTCCCTGATTGTTTTCAAGTGTGTCGCATTCCTGCTATCGAGCCAGTCGCTTCTCGCTTTGGGTAGCCTAAAAAACGAAAATCTGCATCACAGGCTCGATTGATAATCTCAATATTCTCTGCGGTGAGATAGTGGTCGAGAGGCATCTTCTCGGAGGTTTTCAGATTCCCGCCAATAGGGAGGGCCGCATCTATTCCTAGGCGGGAAAGGAATGGGTTCAGATCGTCGTGCAACGTTTCGAAGCGGAATATATGCTTCACCATCACGCGGCTGCGATCCGGTGTGCCGATGAAGCGCAACTGAGATAGCCGGCTGTAGCGGCTTTTCAGGTAGGCGGTGAAGTCCAGTTTCAATGTACGTTCATACCGTCTATGTTCTGGCGTCTGGCGAACGAATTCATAAGCCGAAATCAATCGCCGGTATGGATCGCGCACCACCGCGAAGCTTGCGGCGTTGTCGTAGATTTCCGGGCCTAGCGCTCTTCTGTGCCAAGCCGCCGAAGCATGCACGGGAATGAATATGCGGTCTGGGTTCTGGCGAACGGGCAGATTGTTCAGAAACCGCCGCCATTGGGTCTTCTCGCCCGCAGTCTGAAACGGCTCTAGCAATCGATTAATCGCCGTTCCCGCTGTCTTAGGCACATGGATAAAAATCAGGTTATGCTCTGGATAATAGGACAAAGGGTTCGCCACATAGTATTGTAAGACTCGGATATGTCTTACGTCGCAAAATGGTGTTAAGAAACCCCGCCGAGCTGCCAAAGCGCACCTCTCGGATAATCAGGCGCGTATCGCCTAGATTGAGGTCCATGCGTGTTCCTTCCTACTGTGGCTAGACCAGCGCTTTGATCTTGTTGCGGAACTTGGCGTCAGGCATCTGAGCCGCGAAGCTAGCAAGGGCTGAGAGAAAAGCATCGACCGTGAGCAGTGTTTGACTATTCAGCGCGCGGATTTCATTGACGCAATAGAAGGTGCCCGCGAGTTGAAGCTTGTGCAGCAAGCCATATACACCGGTGGCCTTTAACGCCGCGCTGACGGTTGCCTCGCTATCGAGTTCGTCAGCCGTCTTGTCGCGGATTGTAATCGTCACCGTAACGTCGTCGGCAATGACCGCGACGGACCTATCCGTAACCGTTTTCGGCGACGTGCTATTGTCGATGACAATTTCATTGACCGGGACAACCTTGTCACCGCCAAGCTGAAACCTGGATGCGGGCGGGGAGGTTTTTTGACCGTTCTCAAGGGCCACAAAGCCAAGATATTTCCCGCCCTGTTGGGTAAAGTAACGAATAACGTCACCGTTTCGGATGTGTGCGATCTGCGGTATTAACGGGGCGGCTGCGGATCGCCTTGCAATAGCTGTCGCCTAGTGTTTGTTCCCAATTGTAGCGATGCTTGGCGTTCGTCCATTCCCGCGACTTGGCGGCGATTAACTCGGCTGCACAATCCGCGAATGTCTTGACGGTATCTTTCCCCGCTCTGCGGACGGGGCGCCGCCCTTGGCAATCGTGGTGCGGTAGCCGGTCGCTATCTCGCGTGCATCGGAAAGCGAAATTTCAGGATACGGCCTATCCCGATTTCCTTCCGCTTGCCGCCCTTTGGCATCCACATGAAAGGCCATGCGCGGGACACATTGTCCGGGGAGGGCGTGACGCGAAGGTAAAGCCCGCCATCGCTAAGTCTGCCGCGTTCCTTCGCGGCTTTGACTTGCCTGTCTGTTAGCTCGTGGATCGCCCGCGCCATTGTCCACAAGGAGTTTCGCGAGACGGACGGAACAGAATGAAACAAGGGTTTAGCGAACCTCGGCTCCACCAGTTTTCCTCAAGTCGAAAACTCCCGGAAACGGGCTGCATAACCGTGATTGTGTCTAGGACACCCGGCGCGTCGGGTTTTGGCTTTCGTCTGAATTGTCGCCAGAAGCGCAGCGGGTCAGTGATGCACGTGATGCCGATTGTGCAGATGTGCGGATATCCAGCGTATCGCGGCCCCAATGGCGTATCCCAGAATGCCCCAGATCGTGGCGAGAAACGCGAACAGGCCAAGCCCTATGATAATCGAGGCGTTCTCGGGTCTGGACGTAAAGGATATGTCGACCGCGCTGTAGGTCGCGAACAGGGCGCCGCCGAAGCCGAACACAAGCCCGTTCCTGCGAACCATGCCTGTTATGAAGGAAACAATGGGTTCGAACATGGCCAACACCTCGGGTTACGCGACACCGTTCCGAGATTAGTTGCCGAGAGGTTAACCGGGCGTTTCAAATGCCTGCGAAATCTCCGCCATTCTCATCGCTATTGGAGCGTCTTGGAAGGCGGTGACTCGATCATCGCTTCATCGAGCAGACCCTCTTTGAACTGCAGCGCGAGGCTTAGAAGCGCGTTGGCGACTTCGTCTTCCGCCCAGCCCGCTTTCAAGGCGCGTTCAACCGAGGCCTGAAACTGCCATAGCAAGTCCATTTCGCAATCGAGGTCGCTGTCGCCTTTAGCGTTCGTCGTGGGCCCTGGTGTCATATAGTGTTCTCATATTATATCCCACATTACGTAGCGTAACTTGAGAGAGGGATTTTGGATAGTCTTGTTGCGTGGGGAATTGGGGATAGGCCTGGACGCAGTTTCGGTTCTAGACCCTAAGACGAGCCGGGCATTGGAAAGATCCAGACCTGCGCGCGCGAAGTGAAGCCACTGCGTCATGGCGTCGCACACTTTGTTCAAAGACGGCCGCGCCGCCCGCGCTGATGATGTCCAACCCATTCTCCTCGGAAAACATAGGGGGAATCCCGGATAATGTCTGGTGTCGAATCTTGTAACTTGGACGACGTTGATCGAGCCAGCCATTGTCCACGGCACCGCGCAAAACAGAGTGTTGGCGAAGAATGCCCATGTTACCGGTCAAACGAAAACGCGAAGGTGAGGTGGCTGTATGACTGAAATACCCAAACTTGTTCAGACGGATGGGTATTTTGAGCAAACCGCTGATGGCGGCCATCGATTGGTCAGTGCACTTTCAAAACAACCGATAGCGATGGACGAGATTGCGTCGGTGATCTGGCGGATGTGCGACGGCAGCCGGGACGCGATTGAAATCTCGCAGGAGATCGCCTCGTTCTATCCGCAGGACAGTGCCGCGGTTTCAATCGATGTCATCAACGCGCTGGAGAAGCTGGCGGAGTTCGGGGCGCTGAGGGCGCGTTCCGGAGAAAGCGGGTTCGCGAGAGGCGCGATCACGCCCGGACATGGCAAGATTCTTGTCGCATGTTATTGCGAACCGGCCAATCATTCGCTGAACTGGCAGCTTCACGCGCTTTACCAGTCTTTCCTCGATCTGCAGCATCCGGATTTCGATTTTCGGGTCACCATCCCGTCCGGAGCGGAAAGCCTGATCGATCCGCGTATCCCTTATCGTTTCGCCGAGTCGATCAAGCAGACGTTCAAGCATCCGATGTTGAAGAAGCACGGCTTCAACGGATATCCCTACGCCAATCATTTCCTGTCGGTGTCAAAGGAAGATACCGCTTACGATTATATCCTGGCCTGCGATGTGGATACGCTGCTGCTGCCGGCGCTGGCCGATACCCGTCCGGCCAAATTCCTGACCGGCGGCGGCGGATACAAGACGGATGTCACGCATCAACGATTGAGTGAGTTCGCGCAGAGGCAGGGATACAAGAACTTCGGCCGTCACTCCAATATCGGACCGACTTGGTACGGAGAGTCGAGCCTGGTCGTGAAATCGGCAAATGAAGTCCTCAAAACGATCCCGATCCTGCTGCGCGAAGCTGACTGGCGAGACACGAGTTGGCCGGATTGGTGGATCGGCGTCCTCTCCCTTTATTCCTCTGAAATTGTTCTCAACGAGCTAGTCCCCGATCTGGAGATTCGAAGAGGTGTTTTGGATGCCCACACCGATAATAAAGAACCGAACGATGCTATCCACATGCATATGTGGCACACGAGCAATTACAGGGAGGAATTCTCGAAATTTGCGTTCAACGACGGTGTTTATGACCGCGAAGATATCGCACTGACGGGCAAGGCGGGGTTTGCGCTCGAATACGCTCGACGCGGCAGGCTGCTGGGTTCGGCGGCGCGTTTGCATCATCTCCTGCTTTCGAAGGATGCGGATGCGACGGCCGGATCGGTAAACGGGACTGTGCGGGGTTCGAGGCCCGATAGCAGTTCGCCATCGGCTATGACATCGCTGGTACGATTGTTCCGCCGTCTGCGCGGTTGAATTCGACGAGCCGATGAACGGCGATGCGACTCACCACCGTTCGGCGGCGGTGTCATCTGCCTGTTTCGCCTCGACCCAGCCCCCGTCGCTTCCGTCGGTTCGATGCTCCTTCTTCCAGAAAGGCGCTCGCGTTTTCAGGAAATCCATCAGGAAATCGGCCGCTTCGAAGGAAGCCTGACGGTGGGAGGAGGCGGCCGCAACCAGGACGATATTCTCGCCGGGCGCGATTTTTCCGAAGCGATGAATGACGGTCAGGCCGGTCAGCGGCCAGCGTTCAGTCGCTTGCCTGGCGATCCGGCCGATTTCGGCCTCGGCCATGCCCGGATAGTGCTCCAGTTCCAGCGCGGACAATGTGCCGTTCTCGTCGCGGCAGAGGCCCGTGAAGGTGACGACCGCGCCGACATCGGTGCGGTCCTCCGTCAGCCGCGCGCTTTCTGCGGCAGCGTCGAAATTGTCCCGCTGAACACGGATGACGGGCTCCGCCGCCATTTCAGCCCCCGGTCATCGGCGGAAACAGCGCGATCTCGCGCGGCGCGCCAAGCGCCTCGCCATGCTCGACATGTTCCTGATCGACGGCGATGCGAATGGCATTGTCCATCGCCAGCGCGGCTTCGTAGTTCTCGCCACGCGTCTTCATCCAGGCAAGCAGGTCCGCGCCGGTCTTCACCGTTTCCGGCAAGTCCACTTCCTCCTCGGGAAGGCCGATGCGTTCGCGCACCCAGGCGAAATAGACCAGCTTGGTCATCAGCGGTCCGCCTCGTCATTGATCACGTGTTTCAGGCCGGAGCGGAAATAATCCCAACCGGTATAGAGGGTCACGATTGCCGATATCCACAGCAGCACGTGGCCCGTCTCGGTGACATAGGGCACGATCTTGTCGCCGGAAGGGCCGGCCAGCAGGAAGCCTATCGCGACAAGCTGGATCGCGGTCTTCCATTTGGCGAGCCATGTCACCGGCACGCTGACTTCCAGCGAGGCGAGATACTCGCGCAAACCCGAGACCAGGATTTCCCGGCACAGAATGATGACAGCCGCCCACAGGCTCCAGTTCTTCAGCGATCCCTCGGCCGCCAGAAGCAGAAGCACCACCGAGACGACAAGCTTGTCGGCGATCGGGTCGAGCATCCGCCCGATATTCGAGGTCTGTTGCCACTTGCGCGCGAGGTAGCCGTCGAGGAAATCGGTCAGACTCGCGACGATGAAAATACCGAGAGCAAGCCAGCGCGCGAAATCGCTCGATTGCAGCCGTCCCTCGAGAAAGAAACAGAGCACGATCAGCGGCACCGCGAGGATACGCGCGTAGGTCAGGATATTCGGCAGGTTGTAGGCGCTGCGTGACATAAAATGTGAGAAGCACCGGAAGCCGCGCTGGTCAAGTGCGGCATCTCATCCCGTTTCACTGCGATTGGCGGAAATGGTCGTAGATCTGGCGTGCCATCGCCTCGGAAATCCCGTCGACTTTCTCGAGGTCGTCGAGTGCCGCGCGCGCCACGCCCTTGGCGGTTCCGAAATGGTGCAGCAGGGCGCGCTTGCGTGCCGGTCCGATGCCGCCGACTTCGTCGAGCGGGTTCTTCACCATCTCCTTCTTGCGCCGCGCGCGGTGAGAACCGATGGCGAAACGGTGCGCCTCGTCTCGTAACCGCTGGATGAAATAGAGCACCGGATCGCGGGGCGGCAGCGTGAAATCGGCCTTGCCCGGAATGAAGAACCGTTCGCGCCCGGCATCGCGATCGACGCCCTTTGCGACACCGACGACATCCACCGCCTGGTCGACGCCGAGGTCCTTCAGGATCGTCATCACGGCATTGATCTGGCCGAGCCCGCCATCGATCAGCAGCAGATCCGGCCAGGCGGGCAGGGCATCGGAAACCGGATCGGCCTCGTCGTCTCCATTCGCCGCCTCGCGGTCGGGAACGCCTTCCTCCTTCACCAGCCGCGAGAAGCGCCGCTCCATGACCTCGCGCATCATCGCGAAATCATCGCCGGGTGTGGCCGTTTCGGACTTGATGTTGAACTTGCGGTACTGGTTCTTCGCAAATCCCTCCGGACCGGCGACCACCATCGCGCCGACCGCGTTCGTGCCCATGATATGGGAGTTGTCGTAGACCTCGACACGGCGAGGCACGCGCGAAAGCTGCAGCGCTTCGGCCATGCCCGCCATCAGCTTGGCCTGCGAGGAGGTCTCGGCAAGCCGCCGGCCGAGCGCCTCCTTGGCATTCGCCAGCGCGTGATCGACGAGATCGCGCCGTTCGCCGCGCTGCGGCCGCGTCACGGTGACCTTGCGCGGCGCCTTCAAGGACAGCGCTTCGGCCAGCAGGTCGCTTTCCGGCAACGTTTCGGAGGTCAGGATCAGGCGCGGCACCGGCTTGTTGTCGTAGAACTGCGAGATGAAGGCGCCGAGCACATCCTGCGGCTCCAGCGCAGTGTCGGCCTTGGGGAAATAGGCGCGGTTACCCCAGTTCTGGCCTGTCCGGAAGAAGAACACCTGAATGCAGGTCATGCCGCCCTGCTGCTGGATCGCGAAGACGTCGGCTTCCTCGACCGTTTGCGGGTTGATCCCCTGATGGCTCTGGACGGCTGTGAGCGCGGAAATCCGGTCGCGATAGACGGCCGCACGCTCGAAATCGAGTTCCTCCGCCGCCGCTTGCATCGATTTCGACATGTCCGCCTGCACGGCCTGGCTGCGCCCGGAGAGGAACGCCTTGGCCTCCCTGACCAGTTTCCCATAGCCTTCCGCGGAGATTTCTCCGGTACACGGGCCGGAACAGCGCTTGATCTGGTAGAGCAGGCAGGGGCGCGTGCGGCTCTCGTAAACGCTGTCGGTGCAGGTTCTGAGCAGGAAGGCGCGCTGCAGCGAATTGATCGTGCGCCCCACGGCGGACGCCGATGCGAAGGGCCCGAAATAGTCGCCCTTCTTCGTCTGCGCGCCGCGATGCTTGAAGATGCCGGGTGCTTCGTGGTCGCCGGTGATCAGGATATAGGGAAACGACTTGTCGTCGCGCATCAGCACGTTGAAGCGCGGACGCAGTCGCTTGATCAAATTGGCTTCAAGCAGCAGCGCTTCGGTCTCGGTGCGCGTCGTGACGAATTCCATCGCCGCCGTCAGCGTGATCATCTTTGTGATGCGGTTCGAGTGGCCTCGGCCCTGCGCGTAGTTCGTCACGCGCTTTTTCAGGCTCGCCGCCTTGCCGACATAGAGCACGTCGCCATCGGCATTGAACATGCGATAGACGCCCGGCGCGTTGGGCAGGCGTTTCACATAGGCCTTGATCAGCTCCGCGCCATGCAGCTCTTCGGAAAGATTGTCTGCCGTGTCCCAGGCAAGGTACTTGCCGAGCGTCGCGACGACGGGATCGTCGCCGCCATCGAACTCCGCCTCGGCGATCTTGTCTTCGGGAATCGGTTTCGCGTTCATCGGTGCATATCAGCTCTCGGAGGCCGCATCATCAATAGCTCTCGTTCGAATGCTGACAGATGGGCTATTCGGCTATTCCCGCAACGTCCGGCGTTTCCCACGCCAGATGCTGGCCGCCATCGAGCGCGATCATCTGTCCTGTGATCGAACCGTTTTCCGCGAGATAGCGGATTGTCGCGCCGATTTCCGTCAGCCCCGCCCCATGTTGAAGGGGCACCGCCTCCTGCTGCCGGGCGAAATCCTCTTCGCTTTGCCGGGCGCTCTTCAATGTCGGTCCCAGCCCGATTCCGTTGACGCGGATTTGCGGGGCCAGGGCCTGCGCCATTGTCCGCGTCGCGGTCCAAAGCGCGGATTTCGAAAGCGTGTAGGAGAAGAAATTTGGTGTTAGCCGCCACACGCGCTGGTCGATCATGTTGACGATGAGCCCGTTCGTTCCGGAGGGAAGGGCGGCCGCGAAGGCCTGCGCGAGGAAAGCAGGGGCTTTGACGTGGATGTCGAAATGCCGGTCCCACACATCCTCGCTCAATTCGCCCAACGCATCATGTTCGAAGACGGAGGCGTTGTTGACGAGAAGGTCGATCGGACCGGCGAGATCCGTCGCCTGCGCGATGAGGGCGGTCATCCCCTCCGCCTTGCACAAATCGGCCTGCACCGCATAGGCGTCAGCCCCGGCGGCGCGCAGCGAATTCGCAAGCGCCTCCGCTTCAGCGAAGGAACTGTTCGCGTGGATTGCGACCGCATAGCCGTTCGCCGCGAGATCCTCGACGATAGTGCGTCCGATACGTTTCGCTCCGCCCGTCACGAGCGCGGTTCCCTTAGCCTGCACCTGCAATCTCCGCTCTCAGAATACCATCACGATATAGGTGAGATAGGCCACGCTCATGATGGCGCCCAGTGTCCGACCTGTCGTGATCCGCCCAAAACAGATCACGGCGAGGGCCACGGAGGTGGCGAGCATGATCCACATGTCGCGTTCGATCATGATGTGCGAGACGGGCACCGGGATAATCAGGCCCGTGATCCCCATGATGGCGCCGATATTGAAGATGTTGGAGCCGATGATGTTGCCGAGCGCGACGTCGACTTCCTTGCGCCATGCCGCGGCCATGGTGGTCGCGAGTTCCGGCAGAGATGTGCCGATCGCGACTATCGTCAGTCCGATGGCAGCCTGCGACACGCCGAAGGTCTCGGCCAGGTTGGACGCGCCGGCGACCGTCAGTTGTGCGGCGATGGGCAGGCCGATCAGGCCGCCGGCGAGGTAGAGCGCGATCCTGCCGGTCGCGTGGGGCAGTTCGCCGAGTTCCTCGTGGTAATCGTCGGGTTGCTCGTCCTCGACATGGGCACGGGCTCTCAACACTTGCGCGAGAATGAAAAGCAATAGCCCGGCAAACAGCCCGGCCGCCTCCAACCGGTCGAGCCTATCGTCGCTGATCATCCACATGAACGCGACAGTGAAGACCAGCATGACCGCGACATTGCGGGCCAATCCATGCTGTTTGGCATGGATGGCTGCGATGATCGCCGGAATACCCATGACCAGCAGCACGTTCGCGATGTTCGAGCCGACCACGTTGCCGACGGCGATATCGGGCGCGCCGGACAGGGCGGATTGCAGCGAAACGACGAGTTCCGGTGCCGATGTCCCGAAGGCGACGACCGTGAGCCCGATGATCAGCGAAGGGATTCCCAGGCTTTCGGCCAGGCCCGCCGCACCTTTTACGAGGTAGTCGCCGGCAAATACGAGGAGAACCAGGCCGGCGGCGAGCATGATGAAGTCAAGAAGCATGGAGGTCCGTCTGAAAACAGCGTGTTTCGTCTATATAGGCATGGATTTCAGGAAGGAAGGGAGCGCCGCGGTGTTGCGCGTCGAACACACTCCCGAACTGTCATTTTTCGGCCACTGAATCTCCTCAATCCAGCAACGCAATCGCCGCAATCGGGAACGAAATCTTCGGCAGGGAGTTTGGGGCACGAAGCGTCCGAAACGCAAAAGCATCGGGCGCGATACTGACGACCTTCAAGGAGAGTGACATGCGTATGTTTGCAAAATTGGCCGGAGGAATCGCCATCGTGGCGCTCGCCGGCAACGCCGCCCTGGCCGCGGATGCCGTCGAGGCGCCGCCAGAGCCGCCGATGGCCGCCCCGATCAATATCGTTCCGGCCGACACATGGTCGGGAGTCTATGTTGGTGCCTTCGGCGGTTACGACTGGGCCCGGTTCGACGCCGATACGGGCGATATCGACGCCGACGGCTGGAATGGTGGCGCCTTTGCCGGCGTGAACTTCCAGAACGGTGCCTTCGTCTATGGTGCGGAAGGTGACGTCGGCTATTCCGGCGCAAGCGGCTCGGACGGCACCAATGAGGTCGACCGTGGCGTGTTCGGTTCTGTGCGTGGCCGCCTTGGCTACGCTGTCGATCCGTTCATGGTTTACGGTACCGCCGGCCTGGCTATTGCCAACAACGAAATGGACAACGGGACGGGAAGCGACACCAACACCCACCTCGGCTGGACCGTGGGCGCTGGCGCCGAGGCTCTGCTGACTGACAACGTCTTCAGCCGTCTCGAATACCGTTATTCGGACTATGGCTCGAAGGATTACGATCTCGGTGGCTCGACGGTCTCGTCCGGCTTCAGCGAGCACAGCGTGAAAGCCGGTATCGGCCTGAAGTTCTAATCCGGACGCAATCCGGCAACACGGGCCCGTGCGGAGCGATCCGCACGGGCTTTTCTTTTTTTAACCGTGCGACTTCAGCGTCTCGTATTCCGGAAACTGCTTCGCGAACCGGTCCTCGAAGCGTTTCAGCTTGGGCCGGCCGCGACGCCAGTTGAGGTCGGGGAACCGCAGGTCGAGATATCCGAGCATTGCCGCGACGGCGAATTGCCCTCCGGTCAGCTTGCTTGTCACGCGCGGTGCGTTGTCATTGAGCCAGTCGAGGCCGCGCGTCACCTTGCGCGCCTGCAGATCGAGCCAAGGCTGGTGCACTTTCTCTTCCGGCCGGAAGCGCTTCTCGTACACCTGCGCAAGGAGGCAATCGCACAGCCCGTCGCCAAGCGCCTCCATCCGTTCGGCCTCCATCCGCTTCGCCGCGTTGCGCGGAAACAGCCTGCGGCCGCTCATGCGATCGAGTTCCTGCATGATCGCGCGGCTATCGAACAGCGCCGAGCCGTCGTCGAGAATCAGGGTCGGGATCTTGCCGAGCGGATTGTTATCGACCAGCAGGGCCGGTTCGTCATTCGTGTTCACGGTCTCCGGCTCGATCCCGAGGTCGAGCCACGCGGCCGCCATGCGGACCTTGGCGCTGTAGGGGGAGGCGGGCGAATAGAGCAGGCGTGGCATGGGTGATCTTCTTCCTTTGTCAGATGGCGGCGAACGCCGCCGGCACACCGAAATGAACGGTCATGTGATTCCCTTATAGATGGAACGGAGCGTTCCGGAACACGTTTCCTCTGCAGTTGAAACGGTGGCGCGACGGTAGTCGCACGCAGCACCAGGAGAAGCAAAACATGAATACGGACGATAAAAGCGACCCGATTGCCGAGGAAAACCGCGAAGCTCGCCACGAGAAGTCCGATGATAACGGCAAGGGCGCCGCGGATCGCAAGAAACACTCTCGTGATTCGAGCGGCCCCATTGTCGAGGAAAACCACGAAAACGGCGAGGAATAGGCCGGCAGCGCCCTGGGATAGCGCTGCTCAGAGAGCAGCCGGCATGACAGCGCCATCCCTGGAGCAGGTGTTCGCATCGACTTCCGGACACGCGACGAAACTGGCGAGATCGCGCGACAGGCAGATGCGCACCTCGCGCAGATACCGCCGGTCGCACGTCACGGCGATCGCATCGTCCGGCATGCGGGGATTGGCGGTAACAAACGCGTCCTCGACCGTATCGGGATCGACGGTCCGGATACTGCTGGCGGCGGCGAAGGAGGCCGGAATGGCGATCGCTTCGAAGGCCATCCGCGTCGCGGTAAAATAGTCGTCCTGCGACAGGCCCGAACACGTGCCGTGTTCGCGCCATTCATGCCGGATCAAGCCTGTCGAAGGCATGATGTCGAGCATCGAATCGGACAGTGCGCGCGATACGCCGAGCGGCCGGTCGGTAGGGCACTCCGTCGGATAACCGGTCGTGAACTGCGGCCACAAGCCATGCACGACAAATCCGAAGGGGTCGTCCGCTTCGCATTGCTGCCGGTTGGCACGGTCTCCGAAGGACGCGCAGTAGCTGGGCGACCATGACAGGGCGAGAACATAGAAATCGAAACCGGTGCCGAGGGGAACCTCGACCGTCTCGGTAGTCGATATTGGGCCGCCCGATCCCGCTTCGTCGCACCCGGCAAGGGCGACACCCGCTGCGAAGGCCGCCGCGATGCGGATCAGCAAACGCATGAGATGGACAGGGATGGCTTAGCGCAGAACCCGGCAGTAACCGTCATAGACGTTCCAGCGGTCGAGGCCCGAAAGGCAGAACTCGACATTGTCGCCGAACGCGCCAGCGAAACCGGCGCCGAATTCCACCAGATACCAAAGCGTGCGGCTGTGGCCATCCGAGGTCGTAGCCGATGCGCGGCAATAGAGCTGGTCGACCGCGCGGGCGCGCTCGGAGCTCGGCACATAGCGGTTTTCGCGGATCTGCGTGATGGACGAGATCGACAGGTCCGGCCAGTGGTGGACTTCACGCGCCTGAATGCGGAAGCGCCGCTCGATCGACTTCAGATAGGAATCCTTGGCGCATGCCGAGTCGGGCTGGGCCACGACATAGGAGCCACCCGGCGCGATCAGATCGGCAGCCAGCGCGGTCATCGGAGCTGTTGCGAACACTGCCGCGGCAAGGACGCCGCGAATGGCAGAAGAAATCCGGGTGGTCATTGCGAGGTCTCCTTGCGCAATCCGTTGCCGATCTGATTACCCCAATCGCCTTCGGCAGTCACCCCGCAACCTATGGCAGTGATGTCACAGTCGGAATGTGAAAAACGCTATTCGCCGGCGAGCCAATTGATCGCGTAACTTCCCGATCCCTTGCGGAATTCCAGCACGGAAGCCAGCCATGGCAAAATCGTGCGCAATTCCGATTCCAGCGCGTAGGGCGGATTGACGACGATCATGCCCGAGCCGTCGAAACGCACATCGGCACCCGACGAACGGACCTCGAGTGAGGTATCGAGGATTCGCGGGATCTTCAGCGCCCTGAGTTCGTCGCGGAATTCCGAAATACCCTTGCGGTGCTTGACCGGATACCAGAGCAGGAAAGTACCTGTCGCGAACCGCTTGTGGCCGTCTTTCAACGCCGTGAGGATGTTGAAGAACTCGTGATAGACCTCGAAAGGCGGATCGACGAGCACGATGCCACGGCGTTCCTTCGGCGGCAGATGCGACTTGATGCCAAGCCAGCCGTCCAGCTTTGTCACACGCGCCTGGAAGTCGCCCTCGAAATGAGAATGGAGGACCTCGAAGTCTTCCGGGTGCAATTCGAGTGCGGTCAGCCTGTCCTGGTTGCGGAACATCGCGCGCGCGATCATCGGAGACCCCGGATACTGAGTCAGCCCGCCTTCCGGATTGAATGAACCAACAGCGTCGAGATAGGGCGCGAGCAAATCGCGAACATCGGCCGGTGCGTTGTCCGCCGCATCCAGAACCTTGCCGATTCCCGTTTTCCATTCGCCCGTCTTCTGAGCCTGGTCGGACGACAGGTCGTAAAGACCGAGACCGGCATGGGTGTCGAGAACGCGGAAGGCGGCTTCCTTGCGCTGCATGTAGGCGATGACGCGGGTCAGCACGATGTGCTTGAACACATCCGCGAAATTTCCGGCGTGAAAAATGTGGCGATAATTCATGGCATCGCTCCTATCGCGCCACGCGCCATCAGGCTAGTCTTTCCGCCATGAATATCGCGCCCAAGATCGACACATTCCGCTCCACCTGTCCGCATGACTGCCCGTCCTGCTGCGCCCTCGAGGTCGAGGTCGCCGACGGCACGCGTATCGGCCGGGTGCGCGGCGCCAAGGACAACAGTTACACCGACGGCGTCATTTGCGCCAAGGTGGCGCGATACGCCGAGCGTATCCATCACCCCGACCGGCTTTTGCACCCGCTCATCCGCAGCGGCGCCAAGGGGGCCGGGGAGTGGCGGCAGGCGTCCTGGGATGCCGCGCTGGACCTCGTGGCCGAACGCTTTCTCGCTGCAGAGGAGAAATTCGGTTCGGAGACCGTCTGGCCCTATTATTTCGCCGGGACCATGGGGCAGGTGCAGCGAGACGGCATTCATCGCCTGCGTCATGCCAAGCGCTATTCCAACCAGTTCGACACGATCTGCACGAACATGGCCTGGACGGGCTTCGTCATGGGAACCGGCAGGCTCGCCGGGCCTGACCCGCGCGAGATGGAGAAATCCGACTGCGTCGTCACCTGGGGCACCAATCCGGTCGCCACCCAGGTCAATGTGATGACCCACGCGATCAAGGCCCGCAAGGAACGCGGCGCGACCATCGTCGCCATCGACATTTACGTCAACGACACGATCGCTCAGGCCGATATGGGCCTCGTCCTTCGGCCGGGAACGGATGCGGCGCTTGCCTGCGCGGTCATGCATGTAGCGTTTCGCGACGGCTACGCCGACCGCGATTTCATGAGAAAATTCAGCGACAAGCCGGCGGAACTTGAATCACATTTGCAGACTCGCACACCGCAATGGGCCGCGGCGATCACCGGTCTTTCCGTCGAGGACATCGAGGCGTTCGCCAAACTGGTCGGCACGACGCAACGGACCTTCTTCCGGCTCGGCTACGGCTTCACCCGCAATCGCAACGGTGCGGTCTCCATGCATGCGGCGGCCTGCGTGCCGACCGTGCTTGGCGCCTGGCAGTATGAAGGCGGCGGCGCATTTCACAACAACGGCGATATCTACCGGTTCGACAAGCGCGAACTGATCGGCGCTGCCCATGCGGATCCCGCCATTCGCTGGCTCGACCAGTCCAAGATCGGACGCGTGCTGACCGGTGACGCCGAAGCCCTTCATGGTGGCCCGCCGGTGACCGCCATGCTGGTCCAGAACACCAACCCGGCCAACGTCATGCCGGAACAGGCTCTGGTTCGGCAGGGGCTGATGCGTGACGATCTCTTCACGGTGGTCCATGAGCAATTCATGACCGACACGGCGGAGCTGGCCGATGTCGTGCTGCCGGCAACGATGTTCATGGAGCATGACGATATCTACAAGGGCGGCGGCCATCAGCATGTGATGCTTGGCCCGAAACTGATCGACGGGCCTGGTGAAACCCGGCCAAATCACTTCGTCTTCGAGGAATTGGCGAAACGGCTCGGCGTCTCGCATATGGCCGGCTTCGGCAAGACGGAGCGTGAATTGATCGATACCGTCATCGCACCTTGCGGCGAGACCTACGAAACACTGAGAGAAAAGGGCTGGATCGATGTCCAGCCGGATTTCGACACCTCGCACTACGTGAAAGGCTTCGGCTACTCGGACGGCAAGTTTCGCTTTTCGCCGGACTGGATGACGGGTCCGTCGCCCACCCGGCCACCGGAGGCGCTCGGAGCGCAAGGCCCGGCTGGCCGGCTGCCGGCATTCCCCGATTACCTCGATCTCACCGAGGATCCGGATACCGAACACCCGTTCCGTCTCGCGACGTCGCCGGCGCGATCCTTCCTGAATTCCACCTTTCAGGAAACGCCCGGCTCGGTGAAGAAGGAACGCAGGCCGGAAGTCATGATCCATCCCGACGATGCGGCCTTATACGGTCTCCTGGACGGCATGCCGGTCGCGCTCGGCAATGCGCGGGGCGAGGTCCACCTGCATTTGAAGATCTCGGATCGGCCGGGGCGCGGCACCCTGATCGCCGAGGGCCTGTGGCCGAACAAGGCGCATCTCAACGGCTGCGGTATCAACACGCTGACGGGCGCGGACAGCGTCGCGCCCTATGGCGGTGCGGCGGTGCACGATGCCAAAGTCTGGGTGAGGGCGCTTACGTAAACGGGGATTGCATGAGATTCGTCTCTCGGGCGCTTTGTTTGAAAATATTCTTTCCTTATTTCTTTGAGCTTAGGTTGTTTTCGGTTACATTTTAAATTTGAAACTACTTTGTCCAGCTGAAGCTGAACGTGATGGAATTTTCGCTTGGATAAGTTCATAGGGGTTGGCAATGTTGAAAGCGCTTTTTCAAATGGTTGTCTTGGTCGGAACCCTTACCGGCAGTTTTACTTCTGCCATAGCCCAATCCGTAAAAGAATCCTGGCTACGCCAAGCTGGGATCACATGCGGAGGAGGGCAATCCTTTGACTTGGAAGGGGAGATTAACGCGGCATTGCTGAGAGGCCGTCCTGAAACTCGGGGCGAGGCTGGATGGCCGGTCCCGAATGTGATTCCAAACGGTTGTCAAAGCCAGTTTGGAGAGCCTCATGTGGACACCGGCCACCCGGCGGCAGCATAGCCGCGATCATCTGCGTTATGGAAGCGATCTGAGTGATGCGGAATGGGAAATTCTCGCCCCTTTCATGCCGGCGCCGGCAAGGACCGGCCGGCCGCGTCAATGGCCGATGCGCGAGATCATGAACGCCATCTTCTATGTGCTGCGGGGTGGCATCGCCTGGCGGCTTCTGCCCAAGGACTTCCCGCCGATGACGACGGTCTATGGCTGGTTCCTGCGCTTCCGCCGCGAAGGTCTGTTCCAGACAATCAATCACCACCTTGTCATGACCGATCGAGAACGGACCGGACGTGAGGCCAGTCCCTCGGCGGCGGTGATCGACAGCCAAAGCGTCAAGACCGTCGAGGCCGGCGGCCCCAGGGGCTTTGACGCTGGCAAGAAGATCAAAGGGCGCAAGCGCCACGCCATGGTCGATACCGATGGCCGGGCCTTGGTCATCCAGGCGCATCCGGCCGACATTCAGGATCGTGACGGTGCCGTCCCGCTGCTCAAGGCGTCACGACGATCCTTCCCTTTCGTCGAAATCACCTTCGCCGACAGCGCCTATGGCGCCCAGAGGGTCAAGGATGCAACATGCATCGCCATCGAGGTGGTCAAGAAGATCGCCAACCAGATCGGCTTCCACGTCCTGCCGCGCCGCTGGGTGGTCGAACGCACATTCGCCTGGATCAGTCGCAACCGACGGCTGGCCAAGGATTTCGAAGGCACCATCGCCTCCGCCGAGGTCTTCCTCTACGCCGCATCCGTCATGCTGCTCACACGACGACTGGCCCGGTCAGCATGAGTTTCGAGTCGGACTCTGAAGCGCTTGAGAATTGCTGGTGGCAGTGGTGAGGGATCATTTAACGCAGTCGAGCTTGAGCAGCTATTAAGGCAATTTAGAGAGGGCGAAAAGAGTGCGGTCTATCGAAATTACATTGGATGCCTTCTTCGAACCATGGAAATGGCAACAAATCTGATTGGATTGCCGCCGCGAGAAATCGTTCTTGAAGGGCCGCCAGATGTAGCTCCATTGCGCGTATTAAACCGAGGGCAAAGAGTTGTATTGGAAAAAATGGATACAGTCGCCCTTAATAATATCTCGTCGCTTTTTACTATTTCTTCATTTTACGAAGGAAGGGCTACTGGCACTATTGGCTATAGGTGGTCTAATTCTAATACCGGAATTCAAAAATCCGGACAAGCCGATCAAGGCGAGTTGATAAAACTATATGAGGAATGTAATGTTATTCCCTATAATGTAAATACTAAGCAGGGAATTGTATCTATCTTAATAAACTGCTAGAATATGATTTATATATTGAAGTTATATAAATGTGTTCAAGTTCATCCCCTCTCCAAGTGGCTGGAGGGAGCATTCTCTAGGGAGGCGCAGCGGTGCACGATGCCAGAGTCTGGGTGAGGGCGCTTTAGGTCCTTACACCTTCTCGGTCTGCTCGACTGTTGCACCTTCGGCAATCGTCCGCGGCGAACTGTTCAGCTTCTCGATCGCGAAGCCGGCGGCCGCCTTGTATTTCGCCATGAATTCCGCGCGCTCGTCGGACGGGATCACATCGTCGATATTGTCGAACTCGCCGCCGCAGCGCTCATCGACCATGTTGAGGAGGCCGAAGGGTCCCGCACCGCGATTGCGCAGGATGAGCTCCGAGACAGGTCCGCATAACTGTTCGTTATAGACGGCAAGCGCTTCCGGGGTCACCCCGTGCTCCAGCAGGCAGGTGCCGAGAACCCGCGCATCGATAATCGCCTGGCTCGCGCCGTTGGAGCCGGTCGGATACATGGCGTGCGCTGAATCCCCCATCAGCGCGACATTGCCGTCACGCCAGGTGGACACCGGGTCGCGGTCGATCATCGGATTCTCGTAGGCGATATCGGCGCCCCTCAGCAGTGCCGGAACGTCAAGCCAGTCATAGGTCCAGCCTTCGAAATGCTGGATGAAGTCTTCGATTTCCACCGGCTTGAACCAACCGGAATTCTTCCAGCCCTCGGAATTGTCCACCGTCACCTCGGCGATCCAGTTGATCGTGGCGAGCCCGGTTTCCGGGTCGGGATGCGAGATCGGATAGATCACCATGCGTTGCTTGTGCGTGCCGAGACCGACAAACGACGACCCCGTGCGGATCGGTTTCGCTTGCGTCGTGCCGCGCCACATGATCGCGCCGCCCCAGTGGATCGGTGGCTGGTCGGGATGCATCTGCGCGCGAACCGCCGAGTGGATACCATCCGCGCCGATCAGCAGCGTACCGGTCTCGCGCGATGTCGAGCCATCGGCGTGATCGATGATCGCCGTCACGCTGCCGTCGGCATTCTTCTCATATCCGGATACGCGACATCCCAGCCGAACGGCGTCCTTGCCTGCCCGGGCGACGAATGTGTCGTGGAGCATCACGTGGAAGAGGCCGCGATGCACGGCGTATTGCGGCCAGTTATAGCCGGCAAGCAATCCGCGGGGCTCAGAATAGATGTCGTTCCCGTTCAGCCCGACCAGCGCCCATTCTCGTGCCGGCACGCCGACCTTGTCGAGATCGTCCGGCCCGATGCCGAGATCGTAGAGCTCGCGCACGGCGTTTGGCTGGATGTTGATCCCGACCCCGAGCGGACGCAGTTCACGCACCGATTCGAACACGACGCAGCGCACGCCGATCTGGTTGAGCGTGAGCGCGGTCGCAAGGCCGCCAATACCGCCGCCGGCGATCATCACGAGGGGTTGGGGCATTCTCTGTTCCTCCGCAAAGCCCGGCGTTCATAGCAAGAAACCTCGCCAACGCAACGCTAACGGCTACGTTGGGGCGGCTTTGGGCGATTAGTTCTGGATTGAGCGGGCGATCTTTTCCAGCGCCAGCGGATAGATACGGTGCTCTTCGACGAGCACTTTCGCGGCAAGCGTATCCGCCGTGTCGTCCGGCAGGATCGGCACTTCGGCCTGACAGATCACGGGGCCTTCGTCCATTCCAGCGGTGACATGATGCACCGAACAGCCATGCACGCTGTCGCCTGCCTCGATTGCACGCGCATGGGTATCCAGCCCCTTGTGCTTCGGCAGCAGGGAAGGGTGGATATTGATGATACGGCCGTCCCACGGTTCGAGAAATTCGCCGGTAAGAAGTCGCATGAAGCCGGCGAGGCAGACAATCTCGACGCCGAACTCCTCCAGCGCATCATGGATTGCCTTCTCATGCGCGTGTTTCGAGCCGTGGGATTTGCGCGAAATCGCCCGCGCCGGAATTCCTTCGCCGCGCGCGGTGCCCAGCCCGCCCGCATCCGGATTGTCGGATATCACGAGCACGATCTTGGCGGGATAGTCCGGCGCTTTCGATGCGCGGATCAGCGCTTCCATGTTGGAGCCGCGGCCTGAGATCAGCACGGCGGTCTTTTTTCGCGTGTCGGTCAAAGGTCGAGCGATCCGGTATAGGAAACCCGCGCGCCGTCATGGCGTGTCATGACGCCGATGCGGGTCACGGTTTCGCCCTCGCGTTCCAGCACCTCGGCCACGGCCTCGCTGTGCTCCGGCGACACGACGGCGATCATCCCGACCCCGCAATTGAAGGTGCGCAGCATCTCGTCGCGCGCAACGCCGTCCTGCGCGGCGAGCCAGGCGAAGACATGCGGCACATGGATCGCGGACAGGTCGATCTCTGCGGCCATGCTGTCGGGCAGCACGCGCGGAATGTTTTCCGGGAACCCGCCGCCGGTGATATGCGCCAGCGCCTTGATCGCGCCGGTTTCGCGAATGGCCGCCAGCACCGGCTTCACATAGATGCGCGTCGGGTCGAGAAGCGCTTCGCCGAGCGTGCGTTCCTTGTCGAACGGCGCCGATGCGCCATAGGAGAGGCCCGACATCTCCACGATGCGCCGCACCAGCGAATAGCCGTTGGAATGAACACCGTCCGAGGCGAGCCCTAGGATCACGTCGCCCTCGGCGATATCGGCTGTCGGCAGGAGCGTGCCGCGTTCCGCCGCGCCGACAGCGAAGCCGGCGAGGTCGTAGTCGCCATCGCCATACATGCCGGGCATTTCGGCCGTCTCGCCGCCGAGCAGCGCGCAGCCCGCCTGCCGGCAGCCTTCGGCGATGCCGGAGACGATGTCGGACCCTTGCTTCACGTCGAGCTTGCCGGTGGCGAAATAGTCGAGGAAGAAAAGCGGCTCCGCGCCTTGCACGATCAGGTCGTTGACGCACATGGCGACGAGGTCGATCCCGACCGTGTCGTGAATCTTCGCCTCGATGGCGACTTTCAGTTTCGTACCGACGCCGTCATTGGCCGCAACCAGCACCGGGTCGGAAAAACCGGCCGCCTTCAGGTCGAACAATCCGCCGAACCCGCCGATCGTCCCGTCTGCGCCCGACCGGCGCGTCGATTTCACCATCGGCTTGATCGCCTCGACCAGCGCGTTGCCGGCATCGATATCGACGCCCGCATCGGCGTAGGAGAGGCCGTTCTTGCCGTCCGTGTTTTGCGATGAGTCCGACATGGCTGCGCCTGTCCCGCACTAGGTTTCCTGCGCGCTCTATTGCACGGCACAGGCGGTCTTTCCAGTGCCCGGCGGGAGCCTGCCACAGCAATTTCCCGAGCATTGTGAGAAAGGCTTTTGCGCAGGTCGCCGCGCATATCTATATGACAGAAAACAAGACGGGATATCGATGACCACGCGATTCTGGACAATACCAAACGCGATCTCTGTCGCGCGCATGGCGATGATACCCTTCATCGTCCAGGCCGTGCTGCAGGGTGCCTGGATGACGGCATTTGTCCTGTTCGCCATTGCCGGCATCTCCGACGGGGTCGACGGGCTCATCGCGCGGTTTTTCCATCAGGATTCGGCGCTAGGAGCCTATATCGATCCGCTGGCGGACAAGGCGTTGACCATCGCGGTCTTCGCGACTCTTGCCATTGTCGGCATCGTCCCGGTCTGGCTGCTGGTGCTCGTGGTCGCGCGCGATATCGCGATTCTGGCGGGTGCGGGCCTCATGGCGGCGCGCGGAAAGGCGGGCGCGATCCGGCCTCTGCCGATTTCCAAGATCAACACGGCTGTTCTGACCGCCATGGCAGCCTGGCTTCTGGCGGCAAACGCCTTTGAGTGGTCGATTCCTGCTGTGAATTATGGTCTGATCGCGCTTGTCGTCATCCTGATCGCGGTCTCGGCGGCGGCTTACAGTCGCCTTTTGATACGCAGTCTCGGCGGTCGGGAGGCGGGATACGCGGAACAGACGGACAGGCTCACGTGACCAAGCATCTTTCCACCGCCAATCTGAAGCGCCAGGCCCTGTTCTGGCTCGGGGCGATCGTTGGTTTTATCCTCTTCGTCTATGTCTTCCGGTCGATCCTGCTGCCCTTCGTGGCCGGCATGGCGCTGGCCTATTTCATGGACCCGGTTGCCGATTTCCTCGAAAGGCGGGGCTTTTCGCGCCTCGCCGCGACGATCGTGATCCTGCTGGGTTTCGTCGTTATGCTGGTAATCGCGCTCGCGGTGATCGTGCCGATCCTGGTGACGCAGGCCAATGGCCTGTTTTCCAATTTGCCGAGCTATATATCGAGTCTGCAGGGGCTGCTTTCGAAAGTCAGCCTCGAAACCGGCTGGCTGGCCAATTATGTCGGCATCAATTCGGAGGACCTCCAGAGCGGCTTCAACGAATTGCTCAAGCAGGGCGCCGGCTTCGTGACGACCGTGTTTCAGGGCATCTGGTCATCCGGCAAGGCGGTCATCGATGTCGCCGGCCTGCTGATCGTGACGCCGGTCGTCGCTTTCTACATGCTGCTCGACTGGGATCGGATGATCGCGAAAGTCGATGGCTGGGTGCCGCGCGATCATATCGATAGCGTTCGCCGCCTCGGTCGCGACATCAACAAGACGATTGCCGGCTTCGTGCGGGGGCAGGGCACTGTCTGCCTGATCCTCGGCCTGTTCTACGCGATCGGACTGACCATCACCGGCCTGAACTTCGGGCTTCTGATTGGCCTGTTCGCCGGGCTGATCAGCTTCATTCCCTATGTCGGGTCGCTCGTCGGCCTCGTTCTGTCCATCGGTGTCGCCCTCGTTCAGTTCTGGCCGGACTGGATCATGGTTGTCGCTGTCGCCGCCGTCTTCTTCGTCGGACAGGCGATCGAGGGCAATATTCTCCAGCCCAAGCTGGTTGGCGACAGCGTCGGCCTGCACCCCGTCTGGCTGATGTTTGCGCTGTTCGCCTTCGGCGCGCTGTTCGGTTTCACGGGGCTGTTGATCGCCGTTCCCGCAGCGGCCGCGATCGGCGTTCTGGTGCGTTTCGCACTGGAGAAATATCTGGACTCGGACCTCTATGTCGGCGATTCGGAGCCCGCCGAGCGGGTGACGCCGGCCGATGAGTAATGCTGGGCCGCGATGAACGGCCAATGCCCGATGCAATGACGGACAAAGACGCCCAACTCCTTTTCGATCTCGGCCTGTCCGGCTCGATGGCGCGCGACGACCTGATCGTCACGCGCGCCAATCGCGCGGCGGTCTTGCTGGTCGAGGGCTGGCCGAACTGGCCCGGTCCGTTCGTTGTCGTCGCCGGTCCGCCCGGTTCGGGCAAGACGCATCTGGCGACGATCTGGCGCGAAATGGCGGGTGCTCATGAGGCCGACCCGGCATGTCTGACGTCGGCCGACCTCGACGCGGCGCAGGACGGCTTGCCGGTTCTGCTCGACGGTATCGAGCCGGAGACATTCGACGAGGACGCGCTGTTTCACCTGATGAACGCCGTGCGCGCCAATGGCGGCAGCCTGTTGATGACGTCGGCGCACTGGCCGGGTGCATGGCGCATCCGGACGCCGGATCTTCGCTCGCGAATTCAGGCTGCCACGACAGTCGAGATCGCCGAACCCGACGACGAACTGCTGACCGGCGTGATGACCAAGCTCTTCGCCGACCGGCAGATTGCGGTCGATCCGTCCGTGATCCGTTTTCTGGCCAGCCGCATCGAGCGATCCCTCGCCAGCGCGAGGCGTATCGTGGACCGGCTGGACAAGGCGTCATTGGCCCGCAAGGCGCGGATCACGCGGTCATTCGCCGCCGCTTTCGTCCGCGAGGACGATGTTAACCAGGGCGAGTTCGGATTCTAGGCGCTTCGGTCGCTTTGTTGTACGCTCCGCATGCTCGACTGTGTCACGGTTCCGTGGCATTTCGGGCGTAAGTGGCGCACCGAACTGCCACAACCGCACGAACCAGGATCCTTGGACGCAATATGACCGACACGCTTCACACGATCGGCACGCAGCTGCAGCCGGAAACGCCGGAGTCTGGCGAGCCGATCGCGACGAGGAATGATGCGTCCCGCTTCGTGAACCGCGAATTTTCCTGGCTGCAGTTCAACTGGCGCGTGCTCGACGAGGCCCGCAACGCCAACCAGCCGCTTCTGGAGCGTCTGCGCTTCCTGTCGATTTCGGCCGACAATCTGGACGAGTTCTTCATGGTGCGCGTCGCCGGTCTTGCCGGTCAGGTGCGTGAAGGCATCGTGGAGCGGTCTTCCGACGGCCTGACGCCGCAGGAACAACTCGAGGCGATTTTCGACGAGGCCGGTCGCTTGCAGACCGAACAGCAGATCGTTCTCGCCGAGCTTCAGGAGGAACTCGAGGCGCAGGGCATCGCCATCGTGCGCAGCGAACAGCTCGAAAAGGACGATCTTATCTGGCTGGAGGAGCACTTCCTGCAGACCATTTTCCCGGTGCTGACGCCGCTCTCGATCGATCCGGCGCACCCGTTCCCCTTCATTCCCAATCTTGGTTTCTCGATCGCGCTGGAACTGGTCAATCGCCAGAACCGGCAGCAGATGAACGCCCTGTTGCGCTTCCCGGTCGCGCTCGACCGCTTTGTATCCATTCCGACCGAGGGCTCGCGCTTTCGCTTCATCAGCCTGGAAGAGATCATCGGGCTGCATATCGCCACGCTCTATCCAGGCTACGAGGTCAAGGGGAAGGGCACCTTCCGCATCATTCGCGACAGCGATATCGAGGTCGAGGAAGAAGCCGAGGACCTCGTGCGCCTGTTCGAGACCGCGCTGAAGCGCCGCCGCCGGGGGCAGGTGATCCGCATCGAGTTCGATCACGAGATGCCGCAAGGCCTTCGCGAATTCGTCGCCCATGAACTTGAGGTCCCGGAAACCCGCGTCAGCGTGCAGCCGGGTTTCCTTGCGCTGAACACGGTGTCGGAGATCGTCGGCGTCGATCGCGACGATCTCAAATTCGCACCGTATTCGGCCCGGTTTCCCGAGCGGATCCGCGATCACAATGGCGATTGCTTCGCGGCGATTCGCGAGAAGGACATCATTGTCCACCATCCCTACGAGTCCTTCGACGTCGTGGTGCAGTTCCTCCGTCAGGCAGCGCAGGACCCGGCGTTGCTCGCGGTCAAGCAGACGCTCTACCGCACCTCAAAGGACAGCCCGATCATCCGCGCGCTCATCGATGCGGCGGAGGCCGGCAAGTCGGTCACCGCGCTGATCGAGCTGAAGGCACGCTTCGACGAGGAAGCGAATATCCGCTGGGCACGCGATCTGGAACGCGCGGGCGTTCAGGTCGTCTACGGCTTCTTCGAAATGAAGACCCACGCCAAGATGTCGCTGGTCGTGCGCCGCGAGGATGGCAAGCTGCGCAACTATGTCCATCTGGGCACCGGCAACTACCACCCGATCACAGCCAAGATTTATACCGACCTGTCCTACTTCACCTGCGATCCGGTCATCGCCCGTGACGTTGCATATGTCTTCAATTTCATCACCGGCTATTCCGATCCGGGCTCTGACCTGAAGCTGGCGGTCTCGCCGCGTTTCATGCGCCAGCGCATTCTCAAGCACATCGCCGACGAGATCGAGCACGCCAAGGCCGGCCGGCCGGCCGAGATCTGGTTCAAGATGAACGCGCTGGTCGATGCAAAAATTATCGACGCGCTTTATGACGCAAGCGCGGCGGGCGTTCAGATCGACATGGTCGTGCGCGGCATTTGCTGCCTGCGCCCGCAGGTGCCGGGTCTTTCGGAGAACATCCGCGTCAAATCGATCGTCGGGCGCTTCCTCGAGCACAGCCGCATCTATTGTTTCGGCAATGGACACGGCCTGCCGTCGGATGACGCGATCGTCTATATCGGCTCCGCCGACCTGATGCCGCGCAATCTGGACCGCCGCGTCGAAACGCTGGTTCCGCTGGAAAATCCAACGGTGCGCGAGCAGGTGCTCGGCCAGATCATGCTCGCCAACCTCCTCGACAACCAGCAGAGCTTCGAACTGCTGCCGGACGGCAATTCGCGCCGCATGATTCCGTCGAAGAACGAGCAATCTTTCGACGCCCAGCAATATTTCATGACCAATCCGAGCCTCTCCGGCCGCGGAAAGTCGTTGAAATCTTCGGCGCCCCGTTTGATCGCGCATAAAAAACGGGCAGAAAAGAACTCGACCTGAGACCCGCGATTCGGTTGTGGACCTGAATTTTGATTGAAACCGAAGACGCCCAGGGACGCCTGCGTAACAGGCATCCGATCGCTGTCATCGACATCGGATCGAATTCGATTCGTCTGGTGATCTACGAGGGGCTCGTGCGCGCGCCCTCCGTCCTCTTCAACGAAAAAGTCCAGTGCGGCCTCGGTCGCGGTATCGCCGAAACCGGCAACATGGACCCGCGCGCGGTCACCGACGCGTTGGCGGCGTTGCGCCGGTTCCGCGCACTTGCCGACCAGGCGCGCGTGGAGCGGCTGATGATCCTCGCGACGGCCGCCGCTCGCGAGGCCGGCAACGGCGCAGCCTTCATCGAGGAGGCCGAAAGCATCCTTCGCCAGGAGATCACCGTGCTGAGCGGCCGCGAGGAGGCTCTCTATTCAGCCTACGGCATCCAGTCCGCTTTTCGTGACATCGACGGCATCATGGGCGATCTCGGCGGCGGCAGCCTCGAAGTGGTCGAAATGCAGGGCAAGCATATCGGCGACGGCATGACGATGCCCATCGGCGTGATCCGCCTCTCCGAACGTGCTGCCGGCGACTACGAAAAAGCCGTGTTGATCGCGCGCGAAGACCTGAAAAAGGCGGCCTTCCTCAAGGACGGAAGCGGCCGCAATTTCTACGCGATCGGCGGCACATGGCGAAACCTCGCCAAGTTGCACATGGCCTCGAAGAAATACCCGCTATACGTGACGCATCATTACGAGATGGATGCGGCGAAGGCGACGGGCTTCCTCAAGAAGGTCGGCCGCAACAATGTCGAGAAGCTGGCGGGCATCGAAGACGTTTCGCGCTCCCGGCGCGCCTTGTTGCCCTATGGCGCCATCGTGCTCGCCGAACTGATCCGCGCCATGAAGCCGGCGAAGGTCATCTTCTCCTCGGCCGGCGTGCGCGAGGGCTATCTTTACAGCCTTCTCGACGAGCATCAGCGCAATCGCGATTCCCTCATCGAGGCGGCGGAGGAGCTGTCGATTCTGCGCTCGCGCTCGCCGCGCCATGCCCGCGAATTGGCGGACTGGACCGGAAAGGCGTTCAAGGCCTTCGGCATCGACGAGACCGAGGACGAGCGTCGCTATCGCGAGGCCGCATGCCGGCTGGCGGACATCTCCTGGCGTGCCCATCCCGACTATCGAGGCGATCAGGCGCTCAACGTGATCGCCCACGGATCCTTCACCCAGATCGACCATCCGGGCCGCGCCTATATCGCGCTCGCCAACTATTTCCGCCATGACGGGTTGAAATCGGGCACGCTGGCGCCGGAAATCCGCTTGATCACCAGTGATCGGATCTGGGAGCGCAGCCGCTATCTCGGCGCGTTCTTCCGCGTCGCCTACCTGTTTACGGCGGCGATGCCCGGGGTCATTGGCGATGTCACGTGGCGCGAGAAACCGGACGGCTCTATGGAACTCGTCCTGCCACGCCGTTTGGCGGAACTGCACGGCGCACGGCCGCTCGGGCGCGTCAACCAACTCGCCAAGACGATCGGCCGGGACATCTCGCTCGTCGTCGACGTCTGACGCCGGTCAGCCGACATCGAGAATGGAAAGCTTGCGTTCCTGGAAGCAGATGGCCAGTTCGCCGCGCACCGTGCGCAACGCCTTGTCGCCGAACACCTCCCGTCGCCAGCCCTTCAACGCCCCGACATCGGCATCCTCGCCATGAATGGCGATCTTCTCCAGATCGTCGGTCGTGGCGATGATCTTCTGGGCGACGCCTTGTTCCTCCGCGGTGAGCTTCAGGACCACGCGCAGGAGATCGACAGCGGCGCTCGTGCCTTCGGGTGACGCTGGCGGACGCGGGATAGGCGGCAGGTCTTGCTTGTCCATCGCTAGCGCGTCCATCACGGCCTCGATCAGCGGTGCGGCGAGGGAAGAGCGCTCTATGCCCTTGTTGAGCGATCGCAACCTGGCCAGCGCCTCGGGCGACTGCGGCTGCTGCTGCGCGATCTCGTAGACGGCGTCGTCCTTGAGGACGCGTCGGCGCGGCTGGTTGCGGTTGCGCGCCTCGGTCTCGCGCCAGGCGGCGACATTCTTGAGAATCTGCAATTCGACGGGCTTGCGCACGCGCAGCTTGAGACGCTGCCAGGCGTCCTCCGGCTGCAGGTCGTAGGTCTCCGGCGCGGTTAGCACGCCCATCTCCTCGGCGACCCAGTGCTCGCGGTTCTCCGTCTTCAGCTGTTCCGAGAGATGCTCGTAGACGTCGCGCAGATGCGTCACGTCGGCCAGCGCGTAGGAAAGCTGACGCTCGCTCAGCGGTCTCTGCCGCCAGTCGGTGAAACGCGACGACTTGTCGATATGCGCGCCGCTGATGCGCTTGACGAGCTGGTCATAGGCGATCGCGTCGCCGAATCCGCAAACCATCGCGGCAACCTGCGTATCGAAGATCGGCTCCGGCACCGCTCCGGCGAGATTGAAGAATATCTCGATATCCTGGCGCGCCGCATGGAACACCTTCAGCACGCTACGGTCGGCCATCAGGGCGAACAGCGGCGCGAGGTCTATCCCCTTGGCGAGCGGGTCGATCAGAACGGCTTCGTCGGCGCTCGCCACCTGGACCAGGCAAAGCACCGGCCAGAACGTGGTTTCGCGGATGAATTCCGTATCGACGGTGATATAGGGGTGATCGGCGAGGCGCGCGCAGGTTGCGGCGAGTTCTTCCGTTGTTTCTATGGTCTTCATGGCCACGGTCTTTAGCTCCGACGCCCTTGTTTGTCGATTGCTTGTTCAGCACTGGGGCTTGCCTTGACAAATCGTGCCGCCCATGCGCTTTTCCGCGCGATTTCCCGCACACCAGGAACTTCGGCGCGCAACCGCGTCGAACTGACAAAGGCAGAATTCAATGCATCGTTATCGTAGCCATACGTGTGGAGCCCTCCGCAAGGCCGACGCCGGGTCGACCGTGCGCATTTCCGGCTGGGTCCATCGCGTGCGCGACCACGGCGGCGTCCTCTTCATCGACCTGCGCGACCACTACGGCGTGACGCAGGTTGTCGCCGATCCGGATTCCTCCTGCTTCTCCACGGCCGAGAAAGTTCGTGGCGAGTGGGTCATCCGCGTCGATGGCGAGGTCAAGCCGCGGACCGACGAGACGGTGAACCCGAACCTTCCGACCGGCGCGATCGAGATCTTCGCCCGCGAGATGGAAATCCTCTCGGAAGCGGCCGAATTGCCGCTGCCCGTGTTCGGCGAGCCGGACTATCCGGAAGACATCCGCCTGAAATATCGCTTTCTCGATCTGCGCCGCGAGACGCTGCACAAGAACCTCGTCACCCGCACGAAGGTGATCTCCTCCATGCGCAACCGCATGAACGAGGCCGGCTTCACCGAGTTCCAGACGCCGATTCTCACCGCGTCCTCTCCGGAAGGCGCGCGCGACTTCCTCGTACCGTCGCGAATCCATCCGGGCGAGTTCTACGCGCTGCCGCAGGCACCGCAGCAATACAAGCAGTTGCTGATGGTCTCCGGTTTCGACCGGTACTTCCAGATAGCGCCCTGCTTCCGTGACGAAGACCCGCGCGCCGATCGCCTGCCGGGCGAATTCTACCAGCTCGACCTCGAAATGAGCTTCGTCGAGCAGGATGACGTGTTCGACGCGATGGAACCGGTCGTGCGCGGCGTCTTCGAGGAATTCGCCGAGGGCAAGCCGGTTACCGGCGAGTTCCCGCGCATTCCCTATGACGAAGCGATCCTGAAATACGGCACCGACAAACCGGACCTGCGCAACCCGATCGTCATGGAAGACGTCTCGGAGCATTTCCGCGGCTCCGGCTTCAAGGTCTTCGCCAACATCCTCGCCAACGACCCGCGCGGCGCGGTCTGGGCCGTTCCCGCGCCTACGGGCGGTTCGCGCGCATTCTGCG
The DNA here is from genome assembly GCF_965227485.1 of Oricola indica. Classification (NCBI taxonomy): domain Bacteria; kingdom Pseudomonadati; phylum Pseudomonadota; class Alphaproteobacteria; order Hyphomicrobiales; family Ahrensiaceae; genus Oricola; species Oricola indica. Next base: position 3,403,099 of record NZ_OZ245747.1, on the reverse strand, counting down.
ACCGGATGAACTCCTGGGCGCAGGGGCAGGGCCAGCCGGGCCTCGGCTACATCTTCTGGCGTGAAGAGAACGGCAAGGTCGAGGGCGCGGGTCCGATCGCCAAGAATATCGGCGAGGAACGCACCGAGGCGATCCGCCTGCAGCTTGGCCTGAAGCCGGGCGACGCCTGCTTCTTCGCCGCTGGCGATCCGAAGAAATTCGCCGGTTTTGCCGGCGATGCGCGCACCCGCGCCGGTGAGGAACTCGATCTCATCGACCGCGACCGCTTCGAACTCGCCTGGATCGTCGACTTCCCGTTCTACGAGTGGGACGAAGAGGAAAAGAAGGTCGATTTCGGCCACAACCCCTTCACCATGCCGCGCGGCGGCCTCGGCGCTCTGGAAAACGAAGACCCGCTCAACATCAAGGCGTGGCAGTACGACCTCGTCTGCAACGGCTTCGAGATCGCGTCCGGCGGCATCCGAAATCACCTGCCGGAGGTGATGGTCAAGGCGTTCGGCATCGTCGGGCTCGACGCCCAGACGGTCGAGGAGCGCTTCGGCGGCCTGTTCCGCGCCTTCCATTACGGCGCGCCGCCGCATGGCGGCATGGCGGCCGGCGTGGACCGCATCGTCATGCTGCTGGTCGGCGCGAAGAACCTGCGCGAGGTCACGCTGTTCCCGATGAACCAGCAGGCCGAAGACCTCCTGATGGGCGCGCCCGCGCCGGCGTCGCCGGCACAGATGCGCGAACTGCATCTGCGCGCGGTTCCGCCCGTCAAGGATTGAGCGGCAGGCTCCTAAGCGAAAGAGGAGGCGGCTGAGCGATGACGATCCGCCTCCTTGTCACCGGCTTCACGCCCTTTCCGGGCGCGCCGGAAAATCCGACCGAGCATCTGATCCGCGCTTTCGAGGCCGAGCCGCCACTGGCGGGTCGGCCGGTCGAGTGCCGTTTCGCGGTTCTGCCTGTCGATTACGGCCTTGCGATTCCCGCACTAGAGGAAGCCGGCAACGGCTTCCGTCCTGACATTGCGATCCATTTCGGCCTCGCGAGGCAAACCGAAGGTTTCCGGCTGGAGCGCCTGGCGCGCAACGGGATTGCATCGCCGCAGCCGGACAACGCCGGCACGCGGCCCGATCCTTCGCCGATATTGCCCGGAGCCAACCATGTCGAAACGACACTGCCGCTCGTACGCATCGCGCAGGCGCTCGTGGGGCAGGGGCACGTCGTCTCCTGGTCGGACGATGCCGGCGGCTATCTCTGCAACTATGTCTTCTATCATTCAGCCGCCGGACTGTGCCGGGCGGTGGATGCGCGCATGAGCGGCTTCATCCATGTCGGCGAAGTGCCGCCGGAGAACTTCAGGGTTTTTCGCCAGGGTGCTGAATTGATTCTGGAAACCTGTGTCGAGGAACTGACGAACGGCTGAGCCCGGCGGAAGCGCCCGCCGGGCTTTGATTGCCGTTGGCTCTATTCGTTCGCCGAGACCGTGACGCCGAGAACGTCGATCACAGACTGCGGCGCCGTCATTGCAGCGGCCATGATCTGCGCCACGGGAACCGGGTTTGCCGGGCTCGCGGCGATCTTCAGCGTGCCGGGATTGTCGAGAAAGGCGCCGACGGCGGCTGAAACCTTGGCGGCGAATTCCGGATTCTTCAGCTGTGCCAGCGCGAAGGGCAGGGTGCCCTTGGCCTGTGCTATGATGTTCGCACGGTTCGTGCCCTGCTGCTTGGCCACGAAATCGAGTGCGCGTCCGGTCACGGAATCATCGACCAGTTCGATCGAAATATTTCCGATCTGCAACTGCTGCATCAGGCCGAGCATCGCGAGTCCGACGGCTTCGTCGCTCTGGTCCTTCATCTGTGCGTTCATCTCTTGCAGGGCTGCGACGAGTTCCGGCGTGTAGCCGCCGACCGCGACGTCCATGTTCAGCGTTGCGGCTTCGTCGATCACGATGGACTGGACCATCGAGGCCTCGCCGGTGGAGGTGTTCCACATTCCTTCCCCGGTGACCCGGCCCGTCAGTGTGCCGTAACCGAGTTCTGTCATCGCCGCGCGGGTCTTCGGATCGTCGATCTGGTTGAAGTCGACCGTGAAATCTTTCACGTCGACGTCGTATTCCATCGTGCCGCCCGGCTTGTATTCGCTCATGGTGGCGGTCATGCCGTCCAGCGTGAAGATCGGCGCACTGCCCTTGGCGACCGCGATCCCGCCGATCGTGACGCCCCTGTAAACCCCGGCCTTGGCGATCGGGTCGGTTTCTTCGGGCCCGGCCACGTAGTAGCCCTCGACCGTAGCGCCCTCGAAGGCGAGCGTGTAGCCGTCGTTCTCGCTGGTGAAGGCGGGCGCGGCGATCCGGCCGATCACATAGGCGCCGTTATCGGCTTCCGCGACATCCTCGAGCAGGATCATGTCGATCTTGAAGGCCTGTTCGCCGCTCGGCGCATTGACCGAGACCCCGGAGAGCACGATGTCATCTCCGCCGCGCAGTTCGACCGATTCCGCGGCAAGTTGCGCGCCCTGCAGGGCCATCTGCCGCTTCAGGCCGTCGAACACCGCATCGGCGTTGACATCGGCGAGAGCCTGCGGTGCGAGCGCGAACAATACGGTCGACGCGACCGACAACGAGGCGAGAGTGCGATAAACGGTCATGAAAATCCTCTTTCAAAATAACAAGCGGAGCTTTTCTACGCTGTCGTTGGGGGCCTTAGTGTGACAAACAGCACATTGAGCGAAATATGGGACGCCGCCGCAATCACGGCCAGCCCGTAAACAGGAATCGGTTGTCATGAATCTTCCCGAGATTGTTCCCTCCCGCAAGCTTTCGGCGGTCGTGGAAGGTCTTTTTGTCGCGAACGGAGACGATTTCGTCACCGCGCCGGTCGGCGAACTGGAACTCGCCTATGAGGGCATTCCGGGCGATTTTCATGCGGGCCTGACCCGAAAGTCCGGCAGCCGCGAACCCTGGTACCCGCGCGGCACCGAGATGCGCAACGAGCGGCAATTGACGCTCCTGTCGCGCGATGAACTGGCCGAGGCCGCCGCCGAGATGGAGATCGAGGCGATCGAACCGGAATGGATCGGCGGCAATATCACGTTGTCGGGCATCCCGATGCTTTCCATGCTGCCGGCGGCGACGCTGCTGTTCTTCGAGGGCGGCGTGACGCTCAAGGTCGATTTCCAGAACGGCCCCTGCAAGATCGCTGGCGCCTCGATCGCCCGCAACATCGGCCGGCCGGACGATGTCGGGCTCGCGCTCTCCTTCGTCCCGGCGGCCAAGCGCCGCCGTGGCTTGCTGGCCTGGGTTGAGAAACCCGGAACGATCGCCGTCGGAGAGAAGGTCCAGGCCCGTTTGCCCGAGCAGTGGATCTATTCCTGATCCTCGACTGGGTCGGGTAGACCCGCCTCCGTTTCGCTACCATCCAGTAACCGCGTTGCCTGCCAGCCGGTGAGAACCTCGTTGATGTCGTCGAGCACGAAATGGCGCGCCGCGTCGCGGTCGTAGCCGTCATCCATCAGTTCGTCATAGTCGGTGTGGAGGTGGCGGATATGCGCGACCAGCGACAGCCAGACAGCGACCGGAACGGGCAGGGACCGCAGATGGCGCTGTTTGGACAGTTTCTTGACATCCTCGGCCTCGTTGAACGGGATCATCGGCACGAGCCGCCTGAGCGCCTTGGTTATTTCCGCCTGCCTTTTCGTTGTCATCGCATTATCGCCCGTGAGGACCTTGCAACTGGTCGAAAAATGACATAAACATATCTTTATATCTTTACGGAGAACGCATGAGCACGTCTGGTTTCCATCTCGATACGATCGTCGATGTCCTCAAGACAATAGCCGAGCCAACGCGGCTGCGTATCCTGAAATTGCTGTCGGAAGCCGACCTGACCGTCTCCGAGCTGACGAAGATTCTCGGCCAGTCGCAGCCACGCGTTTCGCGCCATCTCAAGCTGATGCTCGACGCGCGCCTCATCAGCCGGCAGCAGGAGGGGTCCTGGGCGCTGTTCAGGCTGAGCCGCGATGCGGCCGCCGATGTTCTGGTGCAGGAACTCCTCACTCGCATCGACGACGCCGACGTGACCATTCGCCGGGACACCGAACGGCTGGAGGAGGTCAAGGTCAGCCGTCGCGAAAAGGCATCCAGCTACTTCTCCAAGAACGCCGCGAGCTGGGACGAAATCCGCTCCCATCACGTCGCCGACAAGCAGGTTGAAGAAGCCCTGGTTTCCCTGATCGGCGACAAGCCGGTCCGCTACATGCTCGATCTCGGCACCGGGACGGGGCGTCTGCTCGAACTGTTCTCCGATCTCTATCAATACGGCATCGGCATCGATTCAAACCGCGACATGCTCAATGTCGCCCGCGCCAATCTCGACGCGGCCGGCGTGCGCAACGCCGAGGTTCGCCTCGGTGACGTCTACAACCTGCCAGTGGCGCACAACGGCTTCGACCTCGTCACCATTCATCAGGTCCTGCACTATCTCGACGATCCGGTCGCGGCGATACGCCAGGCGGCGAGGGCGCTGCGCCCCGGTGGCCGGCTGGTCATTGTCGATTTTGCCCCGCACGGACTGGATTTCCTGCGCGACGATCACGCCCACCAGCGCCTCGGCTTCTCGGATACGGATATCGAGACCTGGTTCGGACAGGCCGAACTGGAAATCGGGCCGTCGAAATCCTTGGCTGCCGGCAAGGTCGACCCCGAGAAACTGACCGTGAAGATCTGGGTCGCCCGCGACCCGCGCACGGAAATCGCCGACGAAAACGAGTCAACCCAATCGCCCCTGGAGTTTGTGGCATGAGGAATTCAGTCAAACGCGTTGCCGACGGTCACGGGACCGCTCCGGACATCAGAGTTTCCTTCGAGTTCTTTCCGCCGAAGAACGCGAAAATGGAAGAGACGCTCGCCGACACGATCAACCGTCTGAGCCCGCTCGATCCGGATTTCGTATCCGTCACCTACGGGGCAGGCGGGTCGACGCGCGACACCAGCCGCAAGACGCTCGAAGCCGTCTTAGCGACCGGCAGCACGCCCGCCGCGGCACACATTACCTGCGTCGACGCCACGCGTGACGAGGTCGATGCGGTGGTGCGCGACTTCGCTTCGCTGGGCATTCGCCGCTTCGTGGCGCTGCGGGGCGATCCGGCCGGCGGTGTCGGCACGCAATACCGGCCGCATCCGGAGGGTTACCAGAACGCCGCGCATCTCGTCGCCGGCATCAAGGCCTTCGGCGATTTCGACATTTCTGTCGCCGCCTATCCGGAACGCCATCCCGAAAGCCCGGATTTCGCCACCGATCTGGACATGCTGAAGCGCAAGGTCGACAATGGCGCGACGCGCGCGATCACGCAGTTCTTCTTCGATAACGACACCTATGAGCGATATGTCGAGCGGGTGCGTCGTGCCGGTATCTACGTGCCGATCGTACCCGGCATCGCGCCCATTCACAGCTTTGCCGCCGTGCGCAACTTCGCGTCCAAATGCGGGACGACCGTACCCGCATGGCTTGCAGACCGCTTCGACGGGCTCGAAAACGACCCGCACACCCATGCGCTCGTCGCCTCCGCGGTCGCGGCCGAACAGGTGTTCGACCTGGTCGATCGGGGCGTCAAGGATTTCCACTTCTACACGATGAACCGGCCGGACCTGGTTTTCGCCGTGTGCCGGTTGCTCGGCATTCGCGGCCACACCGACGCGCGCGAACTGCACGCCGCCTGATTACAGGCGGCCTGAGAGCCTTGTGTCAGCCCGGACTCGCTCCTTGGGGCGGGTCCGGGCTTTCTGGTTTTCAGGGGACGGCTCTACTGCCGTGACAGAGCCCGCTCAGGGCAGGACTCCGAAGACAAGGGCGCCAAGAAATACGAACGCTGCGCAGACCATCATGAAGTTGATCGAACGTGTCAGTCCCATAGCAAGCCTCCTTGCTTAACAGCTCTGAATCTAGGGACATCATACGAAGGTACAAGCGGAAACGATGCTGCGCTGCGAAATCCGTTGACTCATTTTACGAGCCATCGCCGCCAACTCCGCGCTGGAATTGCACTTTTGATCGCCAGTGAATAATCGAAAAAAATTCATCCACAGACGTGTGGACAGCCCCGAATCGGGGATTGTGTCCGAAATCAGGCAGCGATTGCGCGCTCGACCCAGTGCGCGGCGCCAAGCAACAGCCTGTCGCGCCCGAACCGTCCCACCGCCTGGACGCCGAGCGGCATGCCTGCCGCATCCGCAAGACCCGGAATGTTGACGCTGGGATTGCCGTTCAGTGTCCACACCTTGTTGAACAGCGCCGAGCCCGTCTGGCCCAGATCGCGCGGCGCGGCGCCGGGCGCTGAGGGAAGCAGCAGGATGTCGATATCGTCGAACAGGGCCGTTGCCGCCTTGCGCGAGTGCCGCGCCTCTCGCCGGGCTTCGTCATAGATTTCCGGCGTGAAGTCGCGGCCTTCCAGCAGCGCTTCCCGCAAGATCGGACTCAAGGCGTCTTCATGGAATGCCAGTTCGTGGGTCATCGATGTCGCGCCCTCGAACCCCTGGACGATGGCATGGACGTCGCGTCCGCGCCGGATTTCGTCCGGTTCATCGATCTCGGTCACCCGCGCGCCTGCCTTCGCGGCGGCTTCGGCCGCCTGTTCCACGGCTGAACGCATGTCGGGCGAAGCGTCTTCGTCGATGGAACTGCGATAAAGCCCGATTCGCGGCGCTTCGCTGATATCGGCGGCTGCCAGGTCGCGGCCCGACAGCAGCGCGGCGAAGGTCGCCACATCCTTCACGCTTGCCGCGAAGAACCCGGTCGTGTCCATCGTCCACGAAAACGTCTTCATCCCGACGGTCGGAAACAGCCTGAAACTCGGCTTGTAGCCGGCGACGCCGCAAAACGAGGCGGGCCGGACCACCGATCCACCGGTCTGCGTACCGATGGCCGCCGGTATCATGCCCGCCGCGACCGCCGCCGCCGAACCGGAGGACGATCCGCCCGGCGTGTGCGCGGGATCGTGCGGATTGAGCGTGCGTGCCGGATTGAGAAACGCAAATTCCGTCGTCACGGTCTTCCCGGCCACATACGCGCCGCGCGCCCGCGCCATGGCGACGATCGCCGCGTCCGCGCGCGGCCGGAAACCGTCATAGATCGGTGAGCCATAGCCGGTTGGCATATCGTGACTGTCGAAAATGTCCTTCACGCCGACGGCGATGCCGGCAAGCGGTCCATCTTTGCCGGCAGACACATCCTCCGCCGGCAGGGCCTCGAATGCACCGATCTCGCCATCCTTTTCCGCGATCAGCGCCCGGCTGCGCGCGATCGCATCCTCCGCCGTGTCGCGGCCTGCGGCGATGTCGTCGAGAATTTTCGTGACCGACAGCATGCTGCGCTCCCCCTTTGCGCATGAAACCGAACTCTGCTCTAACCACATCTCACCGCCCGGCGAAAGAAACGGAGAGTTCTTTTCATGCAACGGTTTTCGACGGCGCGTGACGCGGCCCTCAAGCTCAGGCCCGACGTGCCGGTCTATTGTTTTCGCCCGCATGTGTTGCGGGAGGATGCCCGCGCCTTCAAGGCGTCATTCCTTGGCACGACGGCCTATGCCGTCAAGACCAACGGCGAACCGTTGGTGATCCGCACGCTGGTGGAGGCCGGCATCGATGTCTTCGACGTCGCGTCTCCGGCCGAATTCGCGGCGGTCCGCGACATCGCGCCTGACGCCGAGCTTCTCTACATGCATCCGGTCAAGGCGCAGTCGGATATCCGACTGGCCCTGGAGCACTACGGTATCCGCGTTCTCGTGGTCGATCACGAGGACGAGGTCGCGAAGATCCTCCGGATCGCCCGCGCGCTCGATATCGATCATACGACCATGACCGTCTTCGTGCGCCTCGCAACGAAGGGCCACGCCGCCTACGAACTGTCGAAAAAATTCGGCGCGGCCCCGGGCCATGCCGTCGAACTGCTGCAGCGCCTGCATGGCATCGGTTTCCGGACCGGCCTGTGCTTCCATGTCGGAAGCCAGGTGGAGGATCCGAAAACCTATGAGCGCGCGCTGTCATCCGCCGATTGGGTGCGCAACAGGGCGGGCGTTCCGCTTGCGGGTCTCGATGTCGGCGGTGGCTTTCCCGCCGCCTATCGCCACGATCCGAAGAGCAGGGCGCCCGCGCCACCGCCGCTGGAAACGCTGATGGAGGATTTGCGCGCGTCCATCACCGAGTGGGAGTTCGACGACATGCCCCTCGTAGCGGAGCCGGGACGCGTGATCGTCGCGCGCGCCTTCTCGCTGATCGTGCGCGTCCTGCTGCGAAAGGGCAGGCGGCTCTACATCAATGACGGCATCTGGGCGTCGCTGTCCGATTCATGGACGGGCAAGATCACCTTGCCGGCGCGCTTCATCCCCGATCCGAACATCCGCCGCCGCAACGGTGATGCGTCGAAAATCGTCCCGTTCAAGGTCTGCGGCGCGACCTGCGATTCGGTCGATATCCTGACGCGCCCGTTCTACCTGCCGGAAACGGTGGACACGGGCGACTGGATCGAAATCGGCCATATCGGCGCATATTCCATGGCGCTTCGAACCCGCTTCAACGGATTCTATCCCGACACTTTCGTCGAAATCGACGAGCCCTTCGATGCGGGCGATGCGCCGGAAAGCTACGCCAGCCTCGAAACGATGGCGGACTGAACGTGACCGCCGGGAAGGGGCAGTCGCTTGTCCTGCTCCTGATCGCTGTCTTCGGCGCGATGTCGCTCTGGTTCGTCTCGGCGGCGATCCTGCCCGGCATGATGGCCGAAACACCCATTTCGCCGTTCAACCAAGCCGTCTTGTCGAGCGCAGTGCAACTCGGCTTCGTCGTCGGCGCGCTTGCATCCGCCATTCTGGGCCTTGCCGACCGCTATGATCCTCGCCGCGTCCTTGGTGTCGCGGCGGTTCTTGCCGGTCTCGCCAATCTGGCGCTGCTCATCTCGACACCGGGCAGCCCGCCCGCCATTGCCGCGCGCGGCCTGACCGGCGCGCTTCTCGCCGGCGTTTATCCGGTCGGCATGCAGATCGCCGTCGGCTGGGGCGAGCGCGACCGGGGGTTCATCGTCGGCTCGTTTGTCGGAGCGCTGATCCTCGGGTCCGCCGCGCCGCACCTGTTCGCGCTGGCCGGCGGAACCGACTGGCGGCCGACGGTCGTGATCGCCTCGCTTGCCGCCATCCTCGGCGGTCTGCTGGCCCAACTGGTCGGCCTTGGCCCGCATCATGCCCAGGCGACCCGTTTCGATCCACGCGCGGTCGTCACCGCCTGGACCAACCGCCGGGTGCGTCTCGCCTATGCCGGATATTTCGGTCATATGTGGGAGCTCTACGCGATGTGGGCCTGGGTGGCCGTGATAGCCGCTCTCTCCTATGGCCGGCACATGCCGGAAGATCGCGCTGTCGCGTTCGCGGCCGTCACGGCCTTCATATCCATCGCTGCCGGCGCGGTGACGAGCATGATCGCCGGCCGGCGCGCCGACCGTATCGGCAAGGCCAGTGTCGCGCTGGCCGCAATGGCCGTCAGCGGCATCTGTGCACTTCTGGCCGCGCTGACATTCGGCGGCCCGGTCTGGCTCACGTTCATCGTCATCGTGATGTGGGGCGCATCGATCAGTCCCGATTCCGCCCAGTTTTCCGCGCTTGTCGCCGACAACGCACCGCCGCACCAGGCTGGCAGCCTGATGACGCTGCAAACTGCGCTCGGTTTCGCCCTGACCTTCGTCACCGTGCAGGCGACGCCGGTGCTCGCGGAGATTTGGGGCTGGCCCGCCCTGATGGCGCTGATGGCGCTCGGACCGGTTTTCGGCATCTACGCGATGGCCCGCCTGCGCGCGCTCGCCTGACGATCGGCGGGGATATCCCGGTCGCTTCAACTTGTCCCATTGAACGCCGTCTGGATGCGCTTAGACTCCATGCCAGCAACACGGGAATGCTCCCATGCCGAAACTCGTTCGGTTCGTCCTGATCAATAGCATTATCGGCATCGTAATCGGCTGGCTGATTGCCGCCGCGATGGTGCATTTCAATGTCGGCCATCTGGGCGAACTGATCGGCCACACCGATCACAAGATCGCGGCCATCGCACTGCTTGGCCTCACCTTCGGCATCACGTTCGGCTTCGCCTATCTGGCGACCGCCGTCATGCTGATCCCGACCAGCAAGGACGATTTCGACAAGCTTTGACGCCGATCAGAGCGCGTTGAGCAGTTTTACCGTCGGCCAGGCGTCGGCGGGCATGCCGAGACGGCGCTGTTCCTCGCGCACCGCATCGCGCGTTCCGGCGCCCAGAATGCCGTCGATCTCGCCGACATCGAAGCCGTCCGCGGTGAGCCCGCGCTGCAATGCCTTCATCTGCGTCTGGTTCAGGCCCGGCTCCGGATTGCCCTCATCGAAGATCGGCGCGCCGCCGAGCCGCGTCGCGAAATACGCGGCGGTCAGGACATAGGTCAGCGACTGGTTCCACTCCAGGAACACCTTGAAGTTCGGATAGGCGATGAAAGCCGGCCCCTTGCGCCCCATCGGAATGAGAAGATGCGACTCGGCGCTGTCGGGAAGCGATCCGCTGCGAGGCGTCACGCCGCGCGCTTTCCATTCGGAGACGGGCAGCGACTCGTGCAGTCCTGTGTCGTACCACTCCATTTCGGCGGGCACCTTCACTTCGATCAGCCACGGTTCGTTCGCGCGCCAACCCAGCGATTGCAGGAAATTCGCCGCCGTCATGATCGCGTCCGGCGAGGATGTCTTGAGCTTGATCTGGCCGTCGCCGTCGCCGTCGCGACCCTTGGTCAGGTAGTCGTCCGGCAACACCTGGACCTGGCCGATTTCGCCGGCCCACGCGCCTGTGATGTCGCGCGGCACGACGCCGAGATCGATCAGCCGGGCAAGCGAGATCAATTGCGGCCGGAACAGTTCCGGCCGGCGGCAGTCATGCGCCAGTGTGGCGATAGAGTTCAGCGTGTTGAAATCGCCCTGATAGCCGCCGAAATCCGTTTCGAGACCCCAGAATGCCGTGATCACTTCCGGCGCGACGCCGTATTCCGAGCGCGCTTTCTGGAATGTCGAGGCATATTGTTTCAGCTTCGAGCGGCCGACATCCATCCGGTTCTGTGAGATCAGCCGGCGTGCGAAGGTTGCGAAATCCAGCGTGAAGACGCCCTGCGCCCGGTCTCTCTTGAGAACCTCCGGGTCGATCCGTGCCGAGGAGAGGGCGTTTAGACCGGCGTTGCCGACCCCTGCGGCCCGCGCTTCCGCGACCATCGCGTCGCGCCATGCGCTGAAATCGCCGCCACAGGGTGCGTTTTGCGCGAACGCGGCCGCCGGTACTGCCGAAAGCGCAAGCCCGGCCAGAAGAATGCGTGCATGGTTTCTCATGGTCGGAAGGCTCCTCGCGGTGTCGGTAATATCTGTCAGATTCGGTTGGCGGAAATCCAGCCCCGCCAATCGGAGGCGCTGCCGGAAAAGACATTGATATCGGTATTGCCGGATATGCCGGGCACGACGCCCGTCCCGGTATATTGCCAGAACGTCCAGTTGCGTCCGGGATAGGTCACGCGCGGATGCGCCTTGACCGTGCGCAGCCAGAAAGTCTCGTTAAGGAAATGGCCGGCAATGTTGCGCTCGTAGAAATCGGGCGTGGTGTAGATCATTGGCCGCTTGCCGTAATGGCGTTCGAGCCGGTCGAGGAACACGCGCATTTCCGAGCGCACTTGTGCGGGGGCGGGGCGCTTTCGGCACGTCGGGGACTGGTGGTTCCATTCCATGTCGAGAACGGGCGGAAGCATGCCCCGTTCCTTCGGAACGTGACGAATGAACCAGTCCGCCTGTTCCTTTGCCGGGCGGCAGAAATAGTAGAAATGGTATGCGCCGCGCGGCACGCCCGCGGCCCGCGCTTCGCGCCAGTAGTGGCGAAAGCGGTCGTCCACGCGGTCGCCGCCTTCCGTTGCCTTGATGAAAGCAAAGGAGACGCCCGATTTCTTCGCCGCGCGCCAGTTGATCGCGCCCTGGTATTTGGAAACGTCGATGCCGTGGATTGCGTAGCGGTGCGGCGCTCCGCCCTCGAATGTCTCGACCGGATCATTGTCGGCGAAACGCTGCGCGGCCAGCGGCAGGACGGAATCCGTGAAGTCGTAGGAAATCTGCGAGCAGCCCGACAGCGCCAGCGCGGCGGCGATCATGATTGTGCGACCGAAGTGCGAAAGCACCGATTCGTCCCCTTACTGCCCCACGCGATTGTAACGCGGCGTAACCGCATCGTCATCGCCTGAACACGCGAAAATTGTGTCCGCAGCGTGGCCTGTCGCGACGTCACCATACGGTCGGCGCCAGAAATGGTTGACGCGGGCTACCCGGCGCGACTAGCTCCATTCAACGATAAGAAAAAGGGCAGGGTAAGCCATGCGGGTCGTCAAGGGGATCGTCGGAATCGTCGCGGCAATCATCGTCTTAGCCGTGGGTTGGCTTTTCGTCGCGCCGCCGGAACTGATCCGGGTCGGCTCGGGATATTCCGCCAAGATCGTCTGTTCCAATACGTTCCTGACCGAACGCGATCCGCAGGAGGTCCTGGAAACCGACGTCCAGGCGCCGGGCCATCCGCTTCTGCGTATCATGCGGGTCTCTGTCGATCGCACCACCGGCATTGTCCGCGCTGGCCTCTTTGGCATGTTCGGAAAGGGCACGGCGCTCTACCGCGAAGGGCTGGGCTGCGCCGCCGTTCCCGATGGCGATGTCGAGGCGGCCCGCGGGCGGCCGGCGCCGCTGCCGCCCGAGGCCGACGAGCCGGGCGAGGGGCTCTGGCCGGAAGGGTCGGAAGTCATGCCGCTGGAGGATGGAGAGCTTTACGCTGTCCTCAACGACGAGGCCCTGACCGGACCCGGCATGCGTGCTGTCGTGGTCGTGAAGGACGGCCGGATCATCGGCGAACGCTATGGCGAGGGGTTCGACGAGACGACGCGCCTGCTCGGCTGGTCGATGACCAAGACGGTGACGTCGGCGCTGATTGGCAGGCTGGTTCGCGACGGTCGCCTGTCGCTCGACGAGGCCGGCTTGTTCGACAACTGGACCGATGGCCGTTCGGAGATCACGCTTGCGGATTTGCTCGGTATGGCCAGCGACCTGACCTGGAACGAGGGCTATGGCGACGTGTCGGACGTCACCCGCATGCTCTATCTCGAGCCCGACATGGCCGCTTTCGCTGCTTCCATGCCGCTCGATACGGAAACACCGGGTGGAATCGGCGAGGTGTTCGAATACTCGTCGGGAACGTCGGTGATCCTGTCGCGGCTGTGGCAGAATGCCTTCGAGGACGAGACCGAGGCTCTGGCCTATCCGCGCGCCGCCCTGTTCGACCCGCTCGGCATGACATCGGCCGTCCTGGAAACCGACGAGCACGGCACGTTCGTTGGCTCGTCCTATCTCTATGCGACGGCGCGCGACTGGGCGCGTATCGGCCAGTTCCTTTTGCAGCGCGGTGTCTGGAACGGTCGTTCCCTTCTGCCGGTCGGCTATGTCGACTGGATGGTGGAGCCGCACCCGGCATCCGGCGGCGACTATGGCCGCGGCCATGTCTGGCGCCGTGCCTCGAATGCCTGGCTGCCGGGCGACAACCCGGAACTGCCGGCGGATGCCTTCTTCCTGTCGGGCCATGACGGCCAGTCGGTTTCGGTGGTCCCTTCGGAGAATCTCGTCGTGGTGCGCATGGGGCTGACGCCCACCGCGCTCGGCTACAAGCCGGCATTCCTTGTCGAAGCGCTGATAGAAACGCTCGGCCGGCCGCAATAGCGGTTACTTGGAGCGCAAACCGGTCTCGACGAGCATGCCGCGCGATTTGGCGACGTAATAATAGCCGGCGGAATACAGATAGACGGCCCGGTCCTCGCTGCCGTCAGCGAGCATCCATGCGCCGCGCAGATATTTCACACCGTATTTGAGATTGGTCTCGGCATCGTAGAGCCCCGCCGCATCGCCGCGATATCCCATCGTGCGCGCGGTCTGCGGCTTGATCTGCATAAGCCCGTAATGGCCGCCGTTCTGGGCGTTCGGATTGTAAGTGCTTTCGCGTTTGACCACCCGGTGCACAAGCCTTTCCGGCACGTTGTATTGCGAAGAGTAGCGCGAGATCATGCGATCGATCGCCATGCGGGATTTTGACGCTTTCGGCTTGTCCGTCGCGGCATAGGCCATTTCGACCACTCTCTCGGCCTCGCGCGCTTCTTCCTCGCTCAGCGATAGGCCGGCGGCAACCGCCGGCGCGACCGACAATGTCTCGACGACACTGCTTGCCGTGCAACCCGCGAGGCTCGTCATACAAAGCGCCGCGGCGATGGCGGGCAGGGGATTGGTGATCGGCATACGCTGAACCCTGAAATGTCCGAAATGTCAGCCTGTACGGCCTTTCTGGCTCTTTCAGGGCAATATGGGCGGAATCAGGGCAGGCGGTCCGAATAACACATTTGGAAACACAATCCGGCGAAGTTGGGCATCGTCCTGTCTCCGCGAAGCGGATTGACCTAAGTCGACTGCGCTAGGTGTCTTTCATCGAGACCAGCCGCGAGAAGGGCCGTCCGTAAAGCGGGTCGACATCCGGCGGCGCGACGTCGCGGATGGTGGCCAGAACGCGGTCGTCATAACCCTCGCTGTCGCGGATGGTGGAGAAGTTGTCCTGACCGGGCGGGTAGCCGCCGCACACGGTAAAGCCGTCGCGTTTCTCGATCTGCTTGTGGCCGTAGCCGGGCGGCAGGATGATGACGTCGCCTGCCGAGACCTCGACCTCCTGGCCCTGCGGACCGCCGAGCATCAGTGTCGCACTCCCCTTGGCGACGGCAAGGACCTCGAAGGCGTCCGGGTGAAAATGGTGGTAGTCGAAAACCTGCCACGTCCATGCGCCGCCCCAGCCGTTTTCGGCATAGAGCGCATGAATCTCCGCCGGGTCGGTTTCACCGGAAAGCACATCGGAAAGGATAAGCGCCGGGTAGCGCTCATTGTTGGGAACATCATCGCCGCGTTTCGCCGCAAGTCGATGGATTTCCACGCTGTCGCAAGGTGCAAGGTTCAAGGTCGCGGACATTTTCGCCTCCTGATTATGGAACGATGCGCCGCCAAGATTGTTCCACGTCGAATGCATTCAAGCGAGCGGATACTTTAAAATGCCGACTGAACTTTGGGACATAGAACGCAGACTCTGGCTGGAAGGCGAGAATTTCTTTGCCGAACACATGACCGAGGATGCCGTGATGGTATTCCCCGAGCCGGTCGGTATCCTGCGGGGCGACGCCATTCTCCGGGGACTGAGGGGAACCCCGCGCTGGACCTCGGTCGATGCCGCCAATTTGGAAGCCGTCAAGCGCCGCGACCTCGCCGTGCTTGCCTATCGTGCGATCGGCAAGAGCGAGGGACGGGCGCCTTACGAGGCGCTGTGCATGTCGACCTACGAACGCCGCAAGGGCGACTGGCGTATCGCCGGCCATCAGCAGACACCCGTCTGACTTCTACTCCGGCAGATACCCGCCGGGCGTCGGCGTCGTGACGATCACGGCTTCGCCGGCTTTCACGCTGGTCTGGTCGCAATGTTTCAGCTTTTCCATCGTACCGTCGAGCCTGCGGATTTCGGTTCGCCCGCATTCGCCGTCGCCGCCGCCATCCAGCCCCTTCGGCGGAATGGTGCGGTGGTTCGACAGGATCGCGCATTCCATGTCTTCCTGGAAGCGCAGCACACGCCGTGTGCCGTCCCCGCCTGAGAACTTGCCCTTGCCGCCTGATCCTTTCCGGATGGAGAACTCCTCAACGACGATCGGATAGCGCATCTCGAGGATTTCCGGATCGGTCATGCGGGTGTTCGTCATGTGCGTATGGACGCCCGACGCCCCCCCGAAACCGCGCCCAGAGTTCATCTTGCCGGCCGGTGAGCCGGAGCAGATCGTCTCGTAGTTCTGGTAGCGCGCATTGCCGTAGGTCAGATTGTTCATCGTGCCTTGCGCGTTTGCCAGCGCGTCGAGCGCATAGAGCAGGCAATTCGTGACATGCTGGCTCGTCTCGGTGTTTCCCGCAACGACCGCCGCAGGATAGCTCGGCTTGAGCATGCATCCGTCCGGAATGACGATGTTGATCGGCCTCAGGCAGCCCGCGTTCATCGGGATATTGCCTTCCACCATCAGTCGGAAGACATACAGCACGGCGGCGCGCGTCACCGGTTCCGGCGCGTTGAAATTGTTGTCCGTCATTGGCGATGTGCCGGTGAAGTCGACGGTCGCCTCGCGTTTCTCCTTGTCGACGGTGATCTTCACCTTGATCGTCTGGCCGTTGTCGGTCGGGTACTCGGCCTCGCAATCCGCCAGCGCGTCGATCACCCGGCGCACGCTTTCCTCGGCATTGTCCTGCACGTGGTTCATATAGGCCTGCACCACCGGCAGCGTGAAATGGCCGACCATCTTCCTCAGTTCGGCCACGCCCTTTTCGTTCGCGGCGATCTGGGCGCGCATGTCGGCGAGGTTCTGCTTGGGATTGCGCGCCGGCCACGGGTGATCGGTCAGCAGCTTGATGAACGCATCGCCGCGCAGCCTGCCATCCTCGACCAGCTTGAAATTGTCGATCAGCACGCCTTCCTCGTCGACATGCGTCGCGCGCGGCGTTGCCGACCCCGGCGCCATGCCGCCGACATCGGCGTGGTGGCCGCGCGAGGCGACGAAGAACAGGATTTCCTCGCCAGCCTCGTCGAACACGGGTGTGACGACCGTAATGTCGGGCAGATGCGTGCCGCCATTGTAAGGCGCGTTGAGCGCATAGACGTCGCCCGGTTTCATGTTCGGGTTCTGGCGGATGATCGATTCCACCGAGCGGTCCATCGAGCCCAGATGCACCGGCATGTGCGGGGCGTTGGCGACAAGCGCGCCCGTCGCGCCGAACACCGCGCAGGAGAAGTCCAGCCGCTCCTTGATATTCACCGACGAGGCGGTGTTCTGCAACGTCACGCCCATCTGCTCGGCGATCGACATGAAGAGGTTGTTGAACACCTCCAGCATGACCGGATCGGCATGGGTGCCGATCGGTGCGACACGGTCCTTTTCGATGAAACGGGTCATCAGGATCTGGTTGTGCGCCGTGACATTCGCCTGCCAGCCGGGCTCGACGACAATGGTCTGGTTGTCCTCGATGATGATCGCCGGACCTTTCACCGTGTCGCCGGGCGTCAGCGGGGCAGGGGCGTCCGCGGTACGCAGGTAAAGCCCTGCCTCCTGCCATGCGCCGCCGGTAAAGACATTCTGCCCGAAGTCTGCTTCGCGCTCCTTCTCCTCCGGAGGCGTCTCGGCTTCGCCTTCGGCGTGATCCGGCGTTTTTTCCGCCGCTTCCACGCCGACCGCCTCGACGATCAGTTCGCGCGACGGATCGGTAAAGCCGAACTGCGCCATATGCGCCGCTTCGAAATCCTTGGCTGCCCGATCGAGGTCCTTGCCGTCATACTGCACCTCGAGGGCGGTGTCGGTGCCGGCGTAGCGGATATGCAGAACCGGCTGCGTCGTAATGTCGTCGGCGTCGATGTCCTGTCCGGTCAGTTCTCCGGCGGCATCGGCTGTCAGTTCCGCGATCAATCCGTCGATTGCGTCCCGGTTTTCCTCCGCGAGCGTCTCGACCAGCGCATGTTGGCGCGACGCGTAGGTCTTCGAAAGGCCGATTCCATAGGCCGAGAGCAGGCCGGAATAGGGGTGGATCAGCACCGCCTTCATGCCGAGCGCGTCGGCCACAAGGCATGCATGCTGGCCGCCGGCGCCGCCGAAGCAGTTGAGCGCATAGCCGGTCACGTCATAGCCGCGCTGCACCGAGATCTTCTTGATCGCGTTCGCCATATTTTCGACCGCGATGGTGATGAAGCCTTCCGCGACTTCCTCCGGCGTCCGGTCGTCTCCGACCTTCTCGGCGAGCGCGCGGAACTTTTCGCGCACGAGATCGGCGTCCAGACGCTCGTTCTGCTCGGGTCCGAAAATCGCCGGGAAATGCGCGGGGTCCAGCTTGCCCGTCATCACATTGGCGTCGGTGACCGTCAGCGGTCCGCCGCGCCGATAGGCCGCCGGCCCGGGATTGGCCCCGGCCGAATCGGGGCCCACCTGGAAGCGCCCCGCATCGTAGTGCAGGACGGAGCCGCCGCCGGCCGCCACCGTGTGGATGCGCATCATCGGCGCGCGGATGCGCACGCCCGCGACTTCCGTGTCGAAGGCGCGTTCGTAACTACCGGCATAATGCGCCACGTCGGTCGAGGTGCCGCCCATGTCGAAGCCGATCACGTCGCGAAACCCTTCCGCCTTCGCGGTTTCGACCATGCCGACCACGCCGCCGGCCGGCCCCGACAGGATCGCATCCTTGCCCTGGAACAGGTCCGCCGCCGTCAATCCGCCCGACGACATCATGAATTGCAGCCGCGTGCCGCCCGGCGCGTCCGAAACGCCCAGTTCGCTGGCGACCTGGTCGACATAGCGGCGCAGGATCGGCGACAGATAGGCATCGACCACCGTCGTGTCGCCGCGCCCGACCAGCTTGGCGAGTGGAGAGACCTTATGGCTGACCGAGATCTGCGGAAAGCCCATCATCGAGACCATCTCTTCCGCCGCCAGTTCGTGCTCCGGATGAGCCCAGGCGTGCATGAAGGCGATGGCGACGGCCTCGATGCCATCGTCGAGTGCGGTGCGGACCGCTACCTCGACGCTGGCGAGATCGACGGGAACTTCCACCGTGCCGTCGGCCAGCACGCGTTCCGGCACCTCGATCACCCGCTCGTAGAGCTGTTCGGGCAGGATGATTTCCTTGGCGAAAATGTCTGGGCGCGCCTGGTAGGCGATGCGCAGGGCGTCACGGAACCCCTTGGTGATCAGCAGCAACGTGCGGTCGCCCTTGCGCTCCAGCAGCGCATTGGTGGCGACGGTGGTGCCCATGCGCACCGTACCAATCCGCACCGTCGGCACAGCCTGTCCCTTGGGTACACCGAGGAGGTCGCGTATGCCCTGGACGGCCGCGTCACGATAGGCTTCCGGGTTTTCCGACAGAAGCTTGTAGGCATGGACCGTGCCGGCGGGATCGACACCGAGGACATCCGTGAAGGTGCCGCCCCGGTCGATCCAGAAGTCCCAGCGTCCGATGTCCGACATATCGCTTCTCCCTGTTTGGTGAGTATCAACGTTGACAATTTATCGACATTTTGTCAACGTGATCCTGTCCAATTCACGGGAGTTCCGTCCATGAGCACCGATTACGTCGTCTCCTCGGCGCATCTTGCGCAATCGCGCCTGCCCGAGTCGTCGGAGCTCGAATTCGCGATGACCATGTCGAACCATGCCTATCATCGCTGGATGGTCCGCTGCATGGCGGCGGCGGGTGCGCCCGGCCATTCGCCGCTGGAAGTGCTGGTGGTGCATCTCGTACACCATCGCGACCGCCCCAAGACGCTGGCCGATATCTGCCTCGTGCTCAATGTCGAGGATACGCACCTCGTTTCCTACGCTGTCAAGAAACTGGAGGCGCAGGGCCTCGTGACCACCGGGCGCGACGGCAAGGAAAAGACGGTGTCGATCACGAAGAAGGGGACGGAAATCTGCAAGCGCTACGGCGAACTGCGCGACCGGCTTCTGCTTTCGGCCATATCGGGCCTCGGTTTCGACACCGAGGATATTTCGCGTCTCGCCGCGTTGCTGCGTGCGCTTTCCGGCTCCTACGATCAGGCGGCGCGCGCCGCCGCGGCCATGTGAGTTTCCTGACCGGGCTCGTCTGAAGGTCTGCAACAGCGAGTCATTAAGCGTGATGGAAACCTCACGGCATCCTTTCGTTGCAATGGCGGAACAACAAGCCACGAAAGGATACTCTCATGCGTAGAATTCTTCTCTCCACCGTTTCCGTCGCTTCGCTTGTCGCTCTTGCCGCTTGCAGCGACGATGTCGCGCAGAATGGCGCCGAGCAGGATCCGGTCGCGACCGAGCAGTCCGCCGAGGTTGATACCACAATCCCGACGACGGACGATGACGCCGGCACGATGGCCGATGCCGGCCAAACCGATGAAAACGCCTTGCCAGGCGACACCGACATGCAGGCTGATGCCGGCACTGATACGGACGTGACCATCGACGAACAGATGACCGCCGCAACAGGCGCGGACGAGACCGGCGCCGACGCTGTCGAGGAAGTCCGGCAGAGCGTTGCCGACGCGCGAGACGCGATCGAAACGCAGTCTGAAGCTGCTTCCGTGCAGGCCCTGATTCAAGTCGAGCGGGCGGTCGACAATCTCGATGACCCGAAGGATGCCCAGGAAGCCGTCGACACCGCGCGCAATGCCGTCGTGACCGGTGACTTCGAGGCTGCGCTTGCCGCGCTCAGCGATGTCGAGATGGCTGCCGAAGCCGGCATGCAGACCGGCGCAGTGATGGAGCCGTCCGACGAGACGACGGCGAGCACGACCCAGTAACGGTCATTTGACTGGAAAATCTGGCGCCCGGGCTTCATCGCCCGGGTGTTTTTCATGAAATGTGCGCCGTTTCAGGCCGCGAAAGCGCCCTTACAAATCCTCAATTCATCCGGTAAGGGGAATTGATGTCGATTTGGGTCCGAATCTCCGATTTCGTCTCCGCCAAGGCGACGACCGCGCTGACCGGGGTGGTGGAAGCCGTGCGCACGGTGTTTGCCGGCGATCCGGCGACACGCCGCCGCGTCGCCTTTTCGATCGCGATGATCGCTCTGTCGGCCAAGATGGCCAAGGCCGATGGCGTCGTGACCGAATCGGAGGTCGATGCGTTTCGCGAGATATTCGACATCCCGGCCGACGACGCGCGGCGCGTCTCAAATCTCTACAATCTCGCCAAGCAGGATGTGGCCGGCTACCGCGTCTATGCCGAGCAGGTTGCCGGACTGTGCGGCACCGGTGCGCCCGATTGCCCGTTGCTCATAGATGTGCTGGACGGCCTGTTCCACATCGCCAAGGCCGACGGTGTGGTGCATCCCAACGAGCTTGAATTCCTGACCGACGTCGCGACGATCTTCGGCATCTCGGGCGTCGAGTTCGAGCGCGTCACCGCGCGCCATGTCGATCGCGGTCAGCGCGACCCGTGGCGCATTCTCGGCCTCGACCGTGACGCCACATATGCCGATGCGCGCCGGCGATATCTCCAGCTTGTGCGCGAGAACCATCCGGACCAGATGATGTCTCGCGGTCTGCCGGAGGAGTTCGTGAAGATCGCCAATGATCGCATCGCCGCCATCAACGATGCGTGGGAGCTTGTCGAGCCGGAACTCAAGGCCGTCGCTGGCGAGGCGGGTTCGCGAAGCGCATGAACGAACCGATCTTTGCGCCGGATTTCGCTGATGCGGCTGTCCGTGTTTCGCCCAACACGGGCGAACGGCGCGACGGCAAATCCGTCGATATTCTCCTGTTGCACTACACCGGCATGGAAAGCGGCCAGGCCGCCGAGGACTGGCTCTGCAATCCGGAAAGCGGCGTCTCCTGCCATTACATCGTTCACGAGGATGGACGCGTGGTTCAGATGGTGCCGGAAGCGCTGCGTGCATGGCATGCGGGCGAGAGCCGCTGGAAAGGTGAAGCCGACATCAATTCGCGCTCGGTGGGGATCGAGATCGTCAATGGCGGCCACGATTACGGCCTCCCTTCCTTCCCCGAAACCCAAGTCGCGGCGGTGAGCCGGTTGGCGCGGGAAATCTCCGCGCGCCACGAAATCATGCCCGAGCGGGTGCTCGCCCATTCTGACGTTGCGCCCGGACGCAAGAGAGACCCCGGTGAATTGTTCCCGTGGTCGATACTCGCCGAGGGCGGGGTCGGACACTGGATCGAGCCGTCGCCGGTGCGCGGGGGGCGGTTCTTTTCGGCGGGCGACACCGGCCAGCCCGTTGAGGCGCTGCAATCCATGCTCGCCCTCTATGGCTATCGCACCGCCATTACCGGCGTCTTCGACGAGATGACGACAGCCGACGTCGCCGCCTTTCAGCGCCATTTTCGTCCGCAGCGCGTCGATGGTGTCGCTGACGCCTCGACCGTCGAAACCCTGCACCGCCTGCTATCGGCACTCCCGGCTTACGCCTGAGCGGAAGCCTCGATCATACGGTTGAGAAAGCCGTCCATCTGGGAGAGGCTTTCTTCCGCCAGCGCCGTGTCGAAACCCTGGAAGACGTGGCAGCCGCCCGGATAGATGCCCAGTTCGACGCCATTGCCGGCCGCGTGCCAGCGTTGCGCCATCATCATCGTGTCGTCGATCAGCAGGTCTTTCGTGCCGCATGAAAACAGCGCCGGCGGCATGCGGTCGAGCGCTGCATAAAGCGGCGAGACATCGGCAGACCGCGTGTCCTCGCCGCCCTGCAGGAAATTCTCGGTGAACTTGAAGATATCACGCGTGTTGAGAATCAGCTTGTCCTTGCCCCAATTGCGCACGCTTGGCGTCCCGCCGAGGTCGTAGCAGCCAGCGACGAGGTTTGCCGCCCGGAACGGCCACAGCCCGTGCCGGTCGCGAAGGCGCAGAAGCGTCACGGCGGACAGGTGCGCGCCGGCGGATTCCCCGCCGATGGCAAGGAATTCGCGGGGTATGTCGTGAGCGGTCGATGCGATCAGCCACAATGCTGCCGCCTCGCAATCGTCGGGCGCCGCCGGATAGGGGTGTTCGGGCGCGAGCCTGTAGTCTACCGAAACGGTGACGAGGCCGGTGTTCTCGGCGATCTGCCGCATCCGATGGTCCATTTCCGAAGGCGTGCCCATCACCCAGCCGCCGCCATGGATATGCAGATAGGCGCCCCGCGCGGCGCGCGCGCGCGGACGCAGCACACGGACCGGAATGGAGTGGCCGTCCCCGTCCACCATGTGCACTTCCGCATGCGGGTCGGATGCCGAGATCGGGAACGATCCGCGTCCCGCCGCGCGTGCGGTTCGGATCAGCGGCAACTCGTATTTCCAGATGTCGGGCGCCTGTGACAGCCGGTCGAGGATCGCCGCATTGTGTTCGCGCACCTCCGGCGCAATCGCCGCCTCCGAGAACGTCTCGGCATTTGGCCATTGCGGATCGGCAAACTTCGCCATCGGTGGTCTCCGTCGTATGGTGATCGAATTGGATTGAAGGCACGTAACACGCAGATACCGGCTTCGTCATTCACGGCAAGCCGAATGCCCCTGAGATTCTGGAGACGTCATGACGGTCCTGCGCATAATCCTCGCCATTTTCGCAACAGCATTCGCGGCGCTGATCGTCTGGGCCGTCATCGTTGGTGACTTCGCAACGGCCGGCGCCTGGCTGACGAGCGATCCATGGGGCATCGTGACGCTCGCCGACCTCTATTTCGGATTTCTCCTGAGCGCGGTCGTCATCGCTGCATTCGAGCGCCGTTGGGCCGCGATCCTGTGGATCGCGCCAATTCCGATCATCGGCAATCTCTGGACGGCCATATGGTTCATTGTGCGTTTTCCTGTCGTTTTGAGCCGCATTACTGACCGCAAGCCTGCCGGTTGACGTCTTTGCCTTGACAGCGCATGTCTAGCGCCCGTCATAATTGGGCGGTGTCGGACGGCTGACGCACGGACGATAAGGGGGAGAGGGCAATGGCGGTACAAATTCTGGTAGCGGACGATCATCCATTGTTCAGGGATGCGATCAAATCTGCCATCAGTGTTCCGCTTGGCGACGATCTCGAAACGCCTGTCATCAGCGAGGCCGGCGATTTCGGGGCCGCGATGACTGTGCTGAACGAGAATCCCGAGATGGACCTCGTGCTGCTCGACCTTTCGATGCCCGGTTCAAGCGGGCTATCGGCGCTGGTCTCCGTTCGCGCGGCATTTCCTGCCGTTCCCGTCATCGTGATCTCCGGAACCGACGATGTCACGACAGTGCGCCGTTCCGTCGAACTCGGCGCTTCGGGCTTCATCTCGAAATCGGCGCGCATGGAGACGATCCGCAAGGGCGTCGCCAATGTGCTGGCCGGCGAAATCGCCCTGCCGGAGGGGATGAATCTCGGCAGTGAACACGATCCCGAGATCGAAGACCTGATTCGGCGCATTCGTACGCTGACCCCGCAGCAGGCGCGTGTGCTCGGCATGCTGGGTGAGGGGCTGCTCAACAAGCAGATCGCCTATGAGCTTGGCGTCTCCGAGGCCACCATCAAGGCCCATGTCTCCGCCGTGCTGCAGAAACTCAATGTCGACAGCCGCACCCAGGCCGTCATCCTCCTGTCGAAGATCGGCGCGGACATGCTGCGCGAGGACCAGGAATAGTCCTGGATCCTCGGAACGCGGCGCATTGGGATTATTCCGCCGCCGCGCGTTCCTGCGAAACATTTGAGAGAAGCGCTCTGAGCGCCGCCGGCTTGAGCGGCTTGTTCAGGATGTGGATATCCGCGTTTGCCGCTGCCGCGCGCAGCGGCGCGGACCGGTCGGCCGTTGCCAGGATCGCGAACATCTTGGGCGACAGCCGCGACCGCATCGCGGCGATCACGTCGAGCCCGTTGTGACCGTCGTCGAGATGGTAGTCGGCGATGATGACGTCCGGCACCACGCCGGCCTTCGAGATT
Organism: Oricola indica; assembly: GCF_965227485.1. Classification (NCBI taxonomy): domain Bacteria; kingdom Pseudomonadati; phylum Pseudomonadota; class Alphaproteobacteria; order Hyphomicrobiales; family Ahrensiaceae; genus Oricola; species Oricola indica. Next base: position 3,378,586 of record NZ_OZ245747.1, on the reverse strand, counting down.
TCTCCAAGCAGCGATTTCTGGGTTGGTGCCGCGATAACCTGCGCGCCCCAGCCCTCCAGCAGGACCCGCATGCCCGACAGGATTGTCTCCTCGTTGTCGATACAGGCGACCACCATTCCCGCGAGCACCTGGCGCGCGCCCGCTGCCCGGCTGACACGCGCCGGCTTCGCGATCAGCGCCTCCGAAGAACGCTTGATCCGCACCGTGAACATCGTGCCGGTTTTCTGACGAGACTTCATGTCGATCGTCAGGCCGAGAACCCGCGATATCCGGTCGACGATGGAAAGCCCGAGACCGAGGCCGCTCGCGATCCGCGCGCCTTCCGACAGGCGCTCGAACTCCTTGAACACGGTCTTCGCCTTTTTCGACGAGATGCCGATCCCGGTGTCGTGAACGCAGATCAGCGCGTCGTCGCCGTCGCGGCGCACCCCGACCAGGACCTTCCCGGTCTTGGTGTATTTCAGCGCGTTGGAAACGAGGTTCTGCACAAGTCGCCGCAGCAGGTTCCGGTCCGACTCCACCACGGCGGTTGAGGGCACCACGACGAATTCGAGCTTCTTCTCGTCGGCCAAGGGCTGGAAGTCCGTCTTGATCTGGTTGAGCAATTCGCCGAGCGAGAACACCGAGGGGTTGGGCGTCATCGCGCCGGCGTCGAGCCGAGAGATGTCGAGGACCGCGCCGATGATGTTTTCCACGGCCTGCAGCGAGGAATCGATCTTCGTCGCGATTTCGCGCTCCGACGAGCGCTTCCCGGCGGTGCGCTCCACGAGCGAAGAGGTGTAGAGACGCGCCGCGTTGAGAGGCTGCGAGATGTCGTGACCGGCCGCGGCGAGGAACCGCGTCTTGCCGAGATTGGCTTCCTCCGCCAGCGCCTGCGCGCGCGCCAGTTCCCGGTTGACGTTCGTCAGTTCGGCGGTCCGCGCCGCGACGCGCTGTTCCAGGCTTTCCTTGGCGCGTTTCAGCGCCTCGTCGGCTTCCACCCGGCCGGTGATGTCTGTGTAGGTCACGACGATGCCGCCATCGGGCATCGGATTGGAGCGGACTTCGAGAATCCGCCCGCCGCGTTTCAACGGCAACTGCCAGACCCGCTTGAACGCAGTGATGTTGTCGACCGCCTCGAAGGCCATCTCCTCCGAAACCTGCCCGTCGCTGACGAGACGTTCCATGATCAGCTTGATCGGATAGCCGAATTGCCCCATCTCGCTCGGCAGGCTCAAAAGCGCGCGGAACTGCGTGTTCCAGTTGGTCAGGCGCAGGTTCTTGTCGAAGACCGAAATCCCCTGGTCCATCTGGTTGAGCGCCATCTGAAGCAGGTCGCGGTTCTGCTGCAGCGCCTCCGAGGCGTCGTCGAGCAGTTGCACGGTTTCGCGCGATGACGCGCCGTCCTTCTCGAACAGCAGCGAAAGGACCAGCCGTGCCGAGGACGATCCGACCGCCGAGGCGAGGATCTGCTCGGCATAGCGCACGACCGTGATGTCCGTCGTCTGGCGCCCGTCGAGCGATCGGCCCTCGCGTTCCTCGAAGGCGGCGAAGGCCCGTTCGGTGCGAGCCCGCCCGACATAGCGGCTCAGCGTGGCCTTCAGGTCGTTGATGGTGATCGTGGTCCGGAACCGGCGGATCTTCACGGTCTGGGGCGCGTCGCGCGGCACGAAGGTGATGGCCTGCAATCGCTCCAGCGGAGATTGCGCCCGCGATATCGACCCTATGACCAGCAGGACGACATTGACCAGCAAGCTCCAGAACACGCCGTGATTGAGCGGTTCGGCCACGACGCCGAACAGCGCCTGCGGCCGCAGACTGTCGATTCCGAAAATACCGTTGCGGATGAACGGATCGTCCGCGCCGAGCAGGGTGGGAAACAGCAGCGTGTAGGCCCAGACGACGAAGCCGGCACCCATGCCGAGGATCGCGCCGCGCGCGTTCGCGCCGCGCCAGAAGAGCCCGATCACGAGAGCCGGCGCGAATTGCGCCACGGCAGCGAACGACAGCAAGCCGATCGCGGCGAGTTGTGTCGTGTTCGCAGCCGCCCGGTAATACGCGAAGGCCGCGATCAGCATGATGAAGATCGAGATGCGCCGGATGTTCAGGATCACCCGCGTCCAGTCGCCGGAATCCGTCCTGAGCCGTCCTCCGGACCGCCACAGCAGAAGCGGTATGACGAGGTCGTTGGAGATCATCACCGCCAGCGCCACCGAGGCGACGATCACCATGGCGGTGGCGGCGGACAGGCCGCCGGTAAAGGTCAGGAATGCGAGGAAGTCCTGTCCCGCCGAAAGCGGTAGCGCCAGCACGTAGGAATCCGGCGAGACGTCCGGACCGAGATTGAGCATGCCGGCGACGGCCAGCGGCAGAACCAGCACGTTGATGACGATCAGGTAGAGCGGAAACATCCAGCGCGCCCGGCGCAGTTCGACATCGGCGCGGTTTTCGACGACGGTGACGTGGAACTGGCGCGGCAGCGCGAGAATCGCCGAGGCGCTGAGAAGCGTCATCACGATCCATGTGGACGGTGAACTGCCCCGCGAGATTGCCGATACGACACGCTCGTCATTGCGGATGGCATCGAAGATCGGGCCCGGTCCGCCATACATGAAAAACACGACGGCGGACGCGACGACCAGGAAGACGATGATCTTGACGAGCGACTCCAGCGCCACCGCGAGGATCAATCCGTCCTGGTGTTCGGTGGCGTCGGCATGACGCGTGCCGAACAATATCGCGAAGACGCTCAAGAACAGCGCGACAACCAGAGAGATGTCGAGGCGGAAGGCGTATTGGCTGTTTCCGAACACGTCATAGTGGCCCGCCATGAGCGTGACCGAATCCGAAATCGCCTTCAATTGCAGGGCGATATAGGGAACGGTGCCGATCACCGCGATCACCGCCGCCAGCGCCGCCACCCAGGCGTTCTTGCCGTAGCGCGCCGCCAGGAAGTCGGCGATCGACGTGATCTTTTCCGCCTTCGACAACACCACGATCCGTTCGATCAGCTTGTAGCCGAGCGTGAAGACGAGGATGGGACCCAGATAGATGGTGAAGAACTGGAAGCCGCTCTGCGACGCGACGCCCACCGAACCGAAGAATGTCCAGGACGTACAATAGACCGCAAGGCTCAGGGCGTAGATGTTCGGGCGGGGAACATTGCTTGGTCCGCCCCGCGACCTGCGATCGCCATAGGCGGCGACGGCGAACAGGATCGCCAGGTAGCCGAGCGCCACAATGATGATCAGGCCGCCCTGCATTCATCCTCCCGTCAGAAGGCCGCATTCAATCAAAACGGCCCGAACCTGTCCAATTGCTGTGCATAGACCCAAATCTGGCGAATTCACAACCGAGCGCCACTGGTATAATCATTGGTGCCGCGTCTGCGGGGCGTTCTGGAGCAAGGTGGAGGGATCTTATGCTCGACGAGTTCAAGGAATTTATCGCCAAGGGCAATGTCATGGACCTTGCCGTCGGCGTCATTATCGGCGGCGCGTTTGGCGGAATCGTCAAATCGCTGACTGACGACATCATCATGCCGATCGTCGGTGCGATCTTCGGCGGCTTCGACTTTTCGGACTATTTCGTGCCGCTGACCTCGGGCATCGATGCGCCGACGCTCGAAGCGGCGCGCGAACAGGGCGCGGTGCTGGCTTACGGCAGTTTCTTCACCCAGATTATCAATTTCCTGATCCTCGCCTGGATCATCTTCATGATGGTCAAGGCAGTCAACAACCTGCGCCGGAAGGAAGAGCCGGCTCCCGCCGCACCACCCGCGCCGCCGGCCGACGTACAACTCTTGACAGAGATCCGCGATCTCCTGAAAAAGTAGCAGCCGCGATTATTGCATCGCAAACGCCCCGGCCTGTTGGCCGGGGTTTTCGTTCCCGCCACGGATTTCCGCATGACCAGCCCCCAGTCGTCGCTTGAGCGTTTCCACCTGCGCGCGGAGGCCCTTCATGCGCCGCCAAGCGGTATCGTCGCGGTCGTCGATCATGCGCGAGGCCGTGACGGTCTTGTTCCTCTCTGGGTCGGCGAGGGCGACTTGCCGACGCCGCGGTTCATATCCGAGCCGGCCGCCGCTGCGCTTCTGGACGGCGAGACCTTCTACACCTGGCAGCAGGGCATTCCCGAACTGCGCGAGGCGCTGGCGCGCTATTACGAGCGCCATTTCGGGATCCGGTCCGGGCCGCGTGACTATGTCGTGGTCGGTTCGGGGATGCAGGCCATCCAACTAGCGATCCAGGCGATCGCCGGCGCGGGAGACGAATGCGTCTATCTCTCGCCCGCTTGGCCGAACTTCGCCGCTGCATTAGAGATCGCTGGCGGCAAGGCCGTACCGGTCGGTCTCGATTTCGCCGAAACCGGATGGACCCTGGACATGTCCCGGCTGGAAGCCGCGATCACCCCGCGCACCCGCGCCCTGTTCATCAACACACCGTCCAATCCGACCGGTTGGGCCGCGACCCGCGAGACGTTGTCCGCGATCCTGGAGCTCGCGCGCCGGCACGGGCTCTGGATCATCGCCGACGAGATCTATTCGCTGTTTTGGTACGGGCAGGGCACTCGCGCGCCGTCCTTCCTCGACATTCAGGAAGACGGCGATCGCATCCTTTACGTCAATTCCTTTTCAAAGAACTGGGCAATGACCGGCTGGAGAGTGGGCTGGATCAAGGCGCCGCCGGCCCTGATGCCGGTGTTCGAGAACCTCGTTCAGTATTCGACATCGGGCGTGCCGCAGTTCATGCAGCGCGGCGCGACCGTGGCGCTGGACGACGGCGACGACCTGATCGCCTCTCACCGCCAGAGGGCGTCGGAAGCGCTCGAAATCCTGACCTCTCGCCTCGGCGCGACCGGACGCGTCCGCTTCGCCCGCCCCGACGGTGCCTTCTACCTGTTCTTCGAAATCGAGGGCGTAACGGACTCGATGGCGAGCGCACTTCGTATCGTGGATGAGACTGGCGTGGGCCTCGCGCCCGGCGTCGCATTCGGCCTCGGAGGCGAGGGGTTTTTCAGGGCCTGCTTCAACCGGGATCTCGGCCAGATCGCGGAGGCCGCCGCGCGGCTTGAGGGCTTCATCGCTGCCAGAAACTGAGTAATAGACCTTTTCAGCAGTTTCTTTAGCGATTTGTGCCTTTTTGTGTTTTATTCCGCGCGGTGAATGGGACTTGGGCAATGCAATCGACTTGGAAGCACTTGAAGCGTGCAGCTGTCGAGATTGGCGTGTTTTCCTTCTTTGTGAACATGCTGATGCTCGTTATGCCGTTGTATTTGCTTCAGGTTTACGATCGCGTCTTGCCGTCCTCCAGCCTCGAAACCTTGCTGTTCCTGTCCATTATTGCCGGCTTTGCCCTGTTGCTCCTCGCCGTGCTTGAAATAGTACGCGCGATATATGCCAACCGCATTGCCACACGGCTCGATGTCATGGAAAGCCGCGATGCGATGACCGCGGTCATGGAGTCCCCGCGCGCCGCTATGGGTGACATTCAGGCGCTGCGCGATCTTTCCGCCATTCGCGGGTTTATCGGGTCCCGACAGGTCTTTGCCCTGTTCGATCTGCCGTTCGCGCCGCTTTTCATTTTGATGCTCTGGTTCATCCATCCGGTTCTGTTCGTGCTCGCGGCCGTTGGCGCGGCGGTTCTGACGATGGTCGCAATCGCCAACCAGGTCGCCACCGCGGAAGCGGTCCGGAGGGCTTCGGAGAACACTATCGGCGCGATGATGACCGCCCAGTCCTTCGTGCAGAATGCGGAGACCCTGCGCGCCATGGGCATGATGGGAAACGCGATCGCCGCCTGGGGCAGCCAACATGCGCCGGCCTTGCAGGCCAATGACGATGTTGCGCGCATCAATGCGTTGTTTGCCGGCCTTTCGCGCTTCCTGCGTCTCGGATTGCAGATCGCCATTCTTGGTTTTGGCGCATGGCTGGTCGTCGGCGGCGAAATGACGGCGGGCATGATTTTCGCCGCTTCGATCATATCGGGCAGGGGACTGCAGCCTATCGATCAGGTGATTGGCGGCTGGCGGCAATTCGTCGAAGTTCGTGCCGCCTGGCGGCGTTTCAACAAGGCGGTCGGTGCCGTCCGCGAGGAACAGCCGCGTACGGCGTTGCCCGCGCCCGTCGGACGAATGGATGTGGAAAGCCTTGTCTATTTCGCGCCCAATTCCGCGCCGGATGCAAAACCCGTCATAAAGCGTATTTCGTTTTCGATCCCGCCGGGCATCGTCGTCGGCATCGTGGGGCCGAGTGGGGCGGGCAAGTCGACGCTCGCACGTCTCCTGGTTGGTGCGATCCGGCCGCGAAGCGGGGTCGTGCGTATCGACAAGGCGGATCTCCAGAACTGGGATCCGGAAAACCTCGGTCGGCATATCGGCTATCTGCCGCAGGACATCGAACTGTTACCCGGCACGATCCGTCAGAACGTGTCCCGCTTTTCGCCCGACGCCGAGGACCAGCAGGTGATCGAGGCGGCGCAGCGCGCCCATGTTCATCAACTGATCCAGACCATGCCGAATGGATACGATACGATAATCGGCGCGCAGGGCTCTGTCCTTTCCGGTGGCCAGCGCCAGCGGGTCGGGCTGGCGCGCGCCTTTTTCGGCAAGCCCAGCCTGCTTGTCCTCGACGAACCCAACGCCAATCTCGATGCCGACGGCGACCGGGCGCTCGAAGCCGCGCTGGAGGAGGCGCGGGTTTCGGGAACCACCGTCGTCATAATCACCCAGCGCCGCGCCATCGTCGACAAGGTCGATGCGCTGATGGTTCTCCGTGACGGGGAGATCGAGGATTACGGACCGCGCGACGAGGTGCTGGCGCGCCAACAGAAGAAACTGGCGGAGGAAGTCGCGAGGCGCAAGCAGGCCGCAAATCTCAACCGTGATGCGCCCCCGTCGGATGGCAGCGCCCCGCCTGCGGACGAAGGCGCGAAGTCGCCCTTCGCCTCGTTCGGTCCGGGGTTGCGCCCGGTTTCCGCGGAAAACGGTCGGGAAAAGAACCAATGAACGCTGAAACGAACAATGCCGCATGGGCTGCGGCCGTGAGGACGGGAACCTCGAAGATAGCGCTCGTTGGCTACATGGCGCTGATCCTCTTCATAGGCGTCTTCGGCGTTTGGGCCGCGACCGCGCCATTGACCGGTGCGGCGATCGTCGTCGGCGTGATCGGCGCGGCCGGCCAGAACCAGGTCGTCCAGCATCTTGAGGGCGGCATTATCAGCAAAATCCACGTCCATGAGGGCGATCAGGTCTCTGCCGGCGATCCGCTTTTTACCATGGACGGTACCCGCGCCCAGGCGTCGCTCAACACGCGAACCAAGCATTGGGTCAACCTGGTCGCCCGCAAGGCGCGCCTCGAGGCCCAGCGCGACAGCGCGGAAGAGGTCACGTTCGACGCGAAACTGGTTGACGTCGCCAGGGCGAACGGCCTCGACCATGTTCTCGAGGAACAGCGCGACGAGTTTCGCGCGCGGCTCGTTCGCTTCGAGTCCGAGGTTGTCATTCTCAATCAGCGTGTCGCCGCCGGCGAAGAGGCTATCGTCGGCTTCAAAGCCCAGAAACAGGCTCTGGAAGAGCAGCTTGCGGTTGTCAGCGATGAAACCGAGCGCAAGGAAAAGCTGCTCGACCAAGGGCTTACGAACCGTTCCGAATATACGGCGCTGCTTCGTTCGCAGGCAGACCTGATCGGCCAGATTGGCGCTATCACATCGCAGATGGAACAGACGCGCAGCCGCACGGCCGAGGCGAGGGAGCAACTGGTTCGTCAGAAGAGCCAGCGCGTCGAGCAGTCGCTGACGGAACTGAACGACGTCAGCGCAAGCATCGGCGAGATCGAGGAGCAACTGAGCGCCGCCGAGGACGTCTTGGCGCGCGTCGTCGTTCGCGCGCCCTCCGACGGGCTGATCATCCGGATCAATCAGAACACACCCGGCAATGTGGTCGGACCGGGCGAGGAACTCGCACGCCTCCTGCCGACATCAAATGAACTGATCGTCGAGGCGCAATTGAGCCCCGCCGATGTCGATATCGTCCGGCCTGGCCAGCAGGCCGAATTGCGTTTCGTTGCGCTCAATATGCGCACGACGCCGCAGGTTCCAGGCACAGTCACCTATGTCTCGCCGGACCGCCTTGTCGATCCGAAGAACGGGCAGCCCTATTTCATCGCCCGGCTCCGCATCACCGACGATCTGCCGACGGAAGTCGACAGGAGCCAGATCTATCCGGGCATGCCCGTCGAGGCGATGATCTCTACTGGTGACCGGACCTTCTTCGAATATCTGCTCAAGCCGCTGACTGACTCCTTTTCAAGGGCGTTTCGCGAGCAGTGACACAGTTCTGAGGCGGTTCATGCCGCCGAGGAAGGGCACGGATGGATGTCCATCAGGTGTTAAGCCTTGCCCGCTAGATTGCCGCGGATGAGCTTGCGGGCTGCCCGGCGTTGGGCGGTTGCCGCATCGCGGCGGATATCGAAGGAGGAGGCCGATGGCGGTCTTGGTAACCGGCGGAGCCGGCTATATCGGCAGCCACATGGTTTGGGCGTTGCTCGACGCCGGCGAGGACGTCGTCGTGATCGACAGGCTCTCGACCGGCTTTGAGTGGGCGGTGGCGCCGGAGGCAAAGCTCGTCATTGGCGACATCGCGGACAAGGAAACGGTAATGGCCGTCATCCGCGACAATGACGTGGATTCGATCATCCATTTCGCCGGATCGATCGTCGTGCCGGAATCGGTCGCCGATCCGCTGTCCTACTACGAGAACAACACCAGCAATTCCCGCACGCTGATCGAGGCGGCTGTGCGCACGGGCGTGCGCCACTTCATTTTTTCCTCCACGGCTGCGGTCTACGGATCTGTCGGTGCGGAGCCGGTGAAGGAGGATCACGCGCGCAACCCGGACTCGCCCTACGGCATGTCCAAGCTGATGACCGAGCTCATACTCGCCGACGTGGCCAGGGCGCATGATTTCTCGTTCACGGCGCTCCGCTATTTCAACGTGGCGGGCGCGGATCCACGCGGCCGCGCGGGACAGTCTACGGCCGGCGCGACACACCTGATCAAGGTGGCCAGCGAGGCGGCGCTCGGCAAGCGTGACGGAATCCAGGTCTTCGGCACCGATTACCCGACCGCCGACGGCACCTGCATTCGGGATTACATTCACGTCACCGATCTCGCCGAGGCGCATTTGCTCGCGCTGAAACGCCTGCGCGCCGGCGGCGACAGCATGATCGCCAATTGCGGATACGGGCGCGGCTATTCGGTGCTGGAAGTTCTCGACTGCATTCAGCGCGTCACCGGCAGGGCACTCGACATCGGCTATGGCCCGCGCCGCGCGGGCGATGCAGTCGCCATCGTTGCCAATTCGGATCTCGCGCGCAGCGCATTCGGTTGGCAACCCCGGCATGACGATCTGACGGAGATCGTGTCCTCGGCGCTGGCCTGGGAGGATAGCCTCAGCCGGCGCAACAGTGCGGCTCGGTAATCTGGCAGGTGAGTTTGCCGTCCTCGGCGCTGTTCGGTGTGCTGAAATAGCCAATCGTCGTTTCGGCGTCTGCCGGCTTTCCGAAATAATAGCCTTGGCCGGCGAGGCAGCCGAGGCCGATCAGCTTGTCCGCGTTCGCTGCGGTCTCGATGCCTTCCGCGATCACGCTCAGACCGAGAGCCTCGCACATGTTCACGATGGCGCGCACGATGTGTTCGGCCTTTTCGTCCTCGCCCAATGCCTGGATGAAGGACTGGTCGATCTTGACCTTGTCGAAGGAGAAGTCGCGCAACCGCCCAAGGCTCGACTGGCCGGTTCCGAAGTCGTCGAGCAGGATGCGTATACCGACGGCGCGCAATTCGTCGATGATCCGCTCGGCCGTCTCGGGGTCGGACATCATCGCCGTTTCGGTGATCTCGATCTCGATCCTGCGCGGATCGAAATCCATCTTCTGCAGCATCGCCAAAACGGAAAACGCGGTCGTCGGGTCGACCAATTGCACGGATGACAGGTTGAACGACAGGAATATGTTCTTCGGCCACTGCTTCGCGCAGCGGATCGCCTTGGCGAAAAGCAGCTTTGTCAGCGCGTCGATGAATCCCGCCTGTTCTGCAAGCGGAATGAAGGTCGAAGGCGCGATGTCGCCCAGTTCGGCGTCGCGCCAGCGCGCCAGGCACTCGAAGCCTTTGACCTCACCGCTTGCCAGATCGACGATGGGCTGGAAATGCGGCTCTATCTCCTGCGCGGCCACAGCCTTGCGCAACGCTTGCTCGATCTGGGTGCGCAACCGCATTTCGCGGGCCATTTCATGCGTATACACGCTGACATTCGCCGCACCCGCCTTGCGCGCCTGGTAGAGCGCGGATTCGCACTTGTCGAAAAGCTCGTCGAATGTGGTTCCCGCGAAAGGGTATTGGCAAAATCCGAACGAGGCCGACATGCGCACGATGCGTTCGCCGAGGTCGAAGGGCGCGTTGAAGACGTCCTTGAGCAAAGCGCCAACCCGTCCGGCGTCTTTCTCGAAGAAGCAGGTCGGCAGCGCCATCCCGAACATGTCGCCGGAAATGCGGGCGAGCATGGCGTCCTCGGGAAGCGCGGCGGAAATGCGCAACGCCACCTGGGACAGGATCTCGTCGCCGGCCTTGCGCCCGAACAGATCGTTTACAGGCCGAAACCGGTCGATATCGAAAACACCGATGGAGAACGGTGCCGGATCGTCGGCGCGCTGTTCGATAAGCTTGTCGGTCTTGAGCTTCATGCGGCGCAGATTGCCGAGCCCGGTCACCGGGTCGGTGAGCGACCTCGTCCCGTCTTCCTCGTTTTTGAGGATTCGTTCGGAGAGGTCGATATGCTCGTCCGGCAGAAGTCCGAGTCCGGACCCCGAATACGTCATTTGCAACGCCCCTGCAAAATACAATCATGTTTCGTAACAAGTCGGTATTAACGCTTGGTGTGCACGACCTCGTGTAACTTAGCAGTCAAGCCGTTAGGGTCTGTCGGCAATTGCGGGGCAAAACGCCGGAATTCCGGGCTTTCGGCTTGCCGCGAATCGCTGCGGGCGTTAACCCAATCCCATGTCAAAGCAAGTTACACCACCCGGCTCGGGCAACGGCCCCGGCAAGGAAATCGAACCGGTCGATCTGAAATCGGCGCTGGAAGAGCGCTATCTGGCCTATGCGCTGTCGACCATCATGCACCGCGCGCTGCCCGATGCGCGTGACGGCCTGAAGCCGGTTCACCGCCGCATTCTCCACGCCATGCGCCTGCTGCGGCTCGATCCGCAACAGGCCTACAAGAAATGCGCCCGTATCGTCGGCGACGTCATGGGTAAGTTCCACCCGCATGGCGACGAGGCGATCTACGATGCGCTGGTGCGCCTCAGCCAGGATTTCGCGGTCCGCTATCCGCTGGTCGACGGGCAGGGCAATTTCGGCAATATCGACGGCGATAACGCGGCCGCCATGCGCTACACCGAAGCGCGCATGACTGACGTCGCCATGCTGTTGCTGGAAGGCATCGGCGAGGATTCTGTCGATTTCCGCAAGACCTACAACGAGGAGGACGACGAGCCGGTCGTCCTGCCGGGCGCATTTCCGAACCTGCTCGCAAATGGCGCGTCCGGCATCGCCGTCGGCATGGCGACAAACATCCCGCCGCATAACGCCGCCGAGCTGTGCGATGCCGCTCTGCATCTCATCAAGCACCCCAACGCGACCATCGAGAAACTGGTCGAGTTCGTGCCCGGCCCGGATTTCCCGACAGGCGGCATCATCGTCGAACCGAAGGCGTCGATCCTCGAATCCTACGCCACCGGCCGCGGCGCATTCCGCGTCCGGGCCCGCTGGGAGAAGGAGGAGACGGGCAGGGGCGGATACGTCATCGTCGTGACCGAGATCCCCTACCAGGTGCAGAAGTCGCGCCTGATCGAGAAGATCGCCGAGTTGCTGCTGGCGCGTAAGATCCCGCTGCTTGAGGATGTCCGCGACGAGAGCGCCGAGGATATCCGCATCGTGCTCGAACCGAAGTCACGTTCGGTGGATCCGGATATCCTGATGGAGTCCCTCTACAAGCTCACCGATCTTGAAACCCGCGTGCCGCTCAACATGAACGTGCTCTCGGGCGGCATCGTGCCGAAGGTGATGAACCTGCGCGAAGTGCTGCGCGAATGGCTCGACCACCGCCGCGAGGTGCTGATCCGCCGCTCGAAGAACCGCCTCGGCATCATCGAGAAGCGTCTCGAAGTGCTTGGCGGTTTCCTGATCGCCTACCTCAACATCGACGAGGTCATTCGCATTGTTCGTTTCGAGGACGAGCCGAAGGCGAAGCTGATCGAGCGTTTCGAGCTGACGGAGGTCCAGGCCGACGCGATCCTCAATCTGCGCTTGCGGGCTCTTAACAAGCTCGAGGAAATCGAGATCCGCAAGGAACATGACGAGCTGATGGCCGAGAAGGAGGGCATCGAGAAACTGCTCGCCTCCGATGACCTGCAGTGGAAGACGATCGCCTGGGAGGTCGGCAATGTGAAGGAGAAGTTCGGCAAGGATACCGAACTCGGCGCACGCCGCTCCACCTTTGCCGAAGCCGCCGATATCGATCTCGAAGCCGTCGCCCAATCCATGATCGAGAAGGAGCCGGTCACCGTCGTCGTCTCCGAAAAGGGCTGGCTGCGCGCCATGAAGGGTCACATTCAGGACTTCTCGACCCTGTCTTTCAAGGAGGGCGACAAGCTCAAGCTCGCCTTCCACGCGGTGACCACCGACAAGGTCCTCGTCTTCACCACCGGCGGCAAGGTCTACACGCTCGGCGTCGACCGTTTGCCGGGCGGGCGAGGGCATGGCGAGCCGATCCGCATCATGGTCGACATGGACAACGCCCAGGACATCGTCACGGCCTTCGTGCACAGGCCGAAGGGCAGGCTTCTGGTCGCCTCCGCCGTCGGCAACGGCTTCGTTGTGCCGGAAGCCGATATCGTCGCCAACACCCGCAAGGGCAAGCAGGTCATGAACATCAAGCTTCCCGACGAGGCGAAGCTCTGTCTTCAACTGCCGATGGACGATGCGGGTGAGGTCGAGGCCGATCACGTCGCGGCGGTCGGCGAGAACCGCAAGCTGCTGGTGTTCCCGCTGGTTCAGATCCCCGAAATGGCGCGCGGCAAGGGTGTGAGGCTGCAGAAATACAAGGATGGCGGTATCGCCGACCTGCGCGTCTTCCGGTTGGAGGAAGGCCTGACATGGCAGGACGCCTCCGGTCGCAACCATACCCGCTCCAAGGACGAGATGGCCGAATGGATCGGCGTGCGTGCCGGGGCCGGACGCATGGTGCCGAAAGGCTTCCCGCGCAACGGCAAGTTCGGATAGCGGCGTGCCGGGTCAGCCCGAGGGCTGACCCACCGCGCGTCCGCTGCCTTCTGCCGCCATCCCGGCATGTCGGGTCGCGTAGCGCTCGAGCGCATCGGCCACCGCGGGTTCCGGAAGAGACGATTTTCGAGTGCCGAGATCCATGTGGATCAGCATCGTCTCCACCGTGGCGGCAAGTGTTTCCCCGTCCCGCCAGAGACGATGGAACAGGTGCATTCTCTTGCCGGCGCCGCTCATGACCTGCGTGGTGACGACGAGGCGGTCGCCTGCGAGAACCTCGCCGAGATAGCAGACATGGGTTTCCACCGTGAAATAGCTCCGACCTGATTTCACGTAACCGGCATCCGCGCCGATCATCTCCATGAACCGGTCGGTCGCCTGCGAGGCGGTCTCGAGATAATGGGTCTCGTTCATGTGGCCGTTATAGTCGGTCCAACTTGCCGGCACCTGCCGGGTCGCGGTCACGGGCAGTCCGTGAAGCTCGGAGCCGGTCGGCAGGCTCTCTTCATGCGTGCGAACGACGCCGCCGGCGCCGCTGCCCGTGCGCTGCAGCGCCCTGACCATGCCGACGATGTTGTCGTCGCGCAGCCTTTCGAGCTCGCGAATTGACATGTGGCCGGATTGATCGTCGGACTGGCCGGCGATCAACTCCACCAGATCATCGGTGAACTCGGGCACATCCATCAGCTTGGTCCATGGCCAGGACAGGGCAGGCCCGAATTGCGCCATGAAATGCTGCATCCCGGCTTCGCCGCCGGCGATGCGATAGGTCTCGAACAGACCCATCTGGGCCCAGCGTATGCCGAACCCCATGCGGATCGCCTCGTCGATTTCCTCGGTCGTCGCGACGCCATCCTTCACCAGCCAAAGGCTCTCGCGCCAGACGGCTTCGAGCAGTCGGTCCGCGATATGCGCATCGATCTCCTTGCGAAGCGTAAGCGGGAACATGCCGATCGAGCGCAGGATATCCGCCGCCTTGTCGCAGGTTGCGCGGTCTCCGACGAGTTCGACCAGCGGAAGCAGGTAGACCGGATTGAACGGGTGCGCGACGATCGCGCGCGCGCCCTCTGCATTGAGATCGGACGGCTTGAACCCCGATGTCGATGAGCCGATGACGGCCTCGGAAGACGCGTCTGCTCCAATCGCGGCAAGGACCTTGTGCTTGAGGTCGAGCCGCTCCGGAATGCTCTCCTGAATCCAGTCCGCACCGGCGATCGCGTCGCGCAGATCAGTCTGAAAGCTAAGCGTCCCCTCGTCTGGCAGCGCGCGATCATAGAGCGCGGGCAGGGAGCGCCGTGCATTGGCAAGCACTTCGCCGATCTTCCGCTCGGCGTCGGGATCGGGGTCGAACACCGCGACATTCCAGCCATTGAGCAGGAACCGTGCCGCCCAGCCGCCGCCGATGACGCCGCCGCCGACAATCGCCGCTTTTCGTTTCGTGCCTTCGGTCATGCTGTTGCGTCCGCCGGTGCGCGTTTCACGAGGCCGAGCCGTTCCCGGACCGCCTCCGGGCCGATGACGCGCGCGCCCATGGCTTCGGTCAGCGTAACGGCACGCTCCACCAGTTGCGCATTGGTCGCCAGAACACCCTTTTCGAGCCAGAGATTGTCTTCCAGCCCGACGCGGACATTGCCGCCGGCCAGCACCGCCGCCGCCACATAGGCCATCTGGTCCCGGCCAAGGCTGAATGCCGACCATGACCAGTCTTCGGGAACGGCATTGACCATCGCCATGAAGGTGTTGAGGTCGTTGGGTGCGCCCCATGGCACGCCCATGCAAAGCTGGACCAGCGCCGGTGACGCCAGCGTGCCTTCCGAGACAAGCTGCTTCGCGAACCACAAATGCCCGGTATCGAAGGCTTCGATCTCCGGTTTGACGCCCAGCTCCGTCATCATCGCGCCCATGGCGCGTAGCATGCCGGGTGTATTGGTCATCACGTAGTCGGCTTCGGCGAAATTCATCGTGCCGCAATCCAGCGTACAGATTTCGGGCAGGCATTCGCGGACATGAACCAGCCTTTCCGACGCGCCGATCATGTCGGTCGCATCCGCGTTGAGCGGAAAGGGCGCTTCGGTCGATCCGAAAACGATGTCGCCGCCCATGCCCGCCGTGAGGTTCAGGACAACGTCGATCTCCGCGTCACGGATTCGCTCGGTCACTTCACGGTAGAGTTCCGGGCGGCGCGATGGCGCGCCCGTCTCCGGATCGCGGACATGGCAGTGAACGATCGCGGCGCCGGCTTTCGCCGCGTCGATCGCACTGTCGGCGATCTGTTTCGGGCTGCGCGGAACATGTGGCGAGCGGTCCTGCGTGCCGCCGGAGCCGGTAACGGCACAGGTGATAAAGACTTCCTTGTTCATTGTGAGCGGCATCGGCGTCTCCCGCGGGCGGTTGTTTCCAAAGGACCCGGATCATCCGGGCTTCAATCTCCGCAATGCTAGGCTGTGCATGTGCTGCGTTATTGTCCTAAACTGCCGCAAAATAGTCCTTACAGGTCAAACCCAATGGCGCGCGTGACTTTCCTTCTCTTCGACGGCTTCTCCAATATGGTCTTGTCCTGCCTTCTGGAGCCGCTTCGCGCCGTTCGCGATCAGGCGCAGGCGGATGTCAGCTGGCGGATCGTGACGCCGGACGACGTGCCGGCCACAAGTTCGAGCGGATTGAGCATCGCCGTCGATACGCCGTGGCGCGATGCGGGGCCGGCTGACATGCTGGTGGTTGTCGCGGGCTATGGCTTTCGCGATCACGCGGGATCGGCAAGCGCAAGGGTCCTTCGCACGCTGTCACGCCAGAGCGACATCGTCCTCGCTGCGGATGCGGGGGCGTGGCTTCTGGCCGATGCAGGCCTTTTGAACGGATCGAGTGCGACGATCCACTGGGCCACACTCTCCGAATTCGCAGAACAGTATCCGGACATTCGCGTCGCCCATGATCGCTATGTGAGAGAAGGCCGTATCTGGAGTTGCGGCGGCGCATCTACGGCCCTGGACCTCATCCTCGCCTTCATATCCGACCGTTTCGGCCCGGCGAGCGCCTTTATGGCATCGACAATGTTCCTGCATGACGCCGAGCGCCAACGGGCCGGGGATCGTGGGCCCGGCAAGCTGTCGAGCAGGGGCACGGCAAAGCTTCGTCAGGTGGTCGACCTCATGGTGGAGACAATCGAAACGCCGTTGGCTCTGGCGGATCTTTCCAACCGGGCGGGCCTGTCCGTTCGGACGTTGGATCGCTTGTTTCAGGAAGAACTTGGGATGTCGCCCGGTCGGTACTTTCAGATGATCAGGCTCGCCCATGCGCGCGAGCTTGCATCGAATTCCGAATATGACCTGAACGCGATTGCACTGCGTTGCGGCTATTCCGGGGCGGCTGCGCTGAGCAAGGCGTTCCGCCGCGCCTATGGCCATCCAATCCGCAAGTCACACGGCAACCGCCCGCGCACCATCAGAGGGTGACGGGCGGATGCGTGGCTTGTGTGTGGATCAGTCGGTCGTGCACTGACGGCGCGGGCCGCCAACATAGGGGAGGTAGCTGTTGTCCTCCAGCCTGTAGGACCGGTAACGGTTCATGCATTCGAGGATATGCTCCTCGGAAAGCTCGAAACTGTCAGTCATGGCGACCTGCTCGACCTCGGCCTGCGGTGTGTTCATGGCAGTGTCGGAATACGGCGAGACACACGGCTCCGTGCCGCCGCTATAGGGCGTGTAGGTGTTCGTAGCCGGATCGTAGGAGCGGTAATTATCGAGACACCACTCGATATGCGCCCTCGGCGCCTGAATTGCCTGCTCGGACATGTCTATCGGGTCGGACGTATGGGACACATCGATACCGGCCGTCTCGGTCACGTCGATATTGGCGGTGGCTTCCATGCCGCCCAGGCTGGCGACCAATGTCGTTTTCGCTTCGCGCTGCCCGTCCGGATTTCCGTCTTCAAGGGAGGGGGCGACGACCCGCGGCTCCATTCCGGTGTCCGTATCGACGGGCGTTGGAGACCAGACTGCCGCTACGTTCTCACGGTCGGCGAGGTCGCGCGCCGAGTCGGTCATGAACAGGTTCATTGCTACCAGGCCCCCGGTCGCAAACACGACTGCGGAGGCAAAAAAACCGGCAATGGCCGCCAGGAAAGGTTTCATGTCGAAGTCTCCTTTCTGGAATAATGCGTATCCGCGATTTGGGTTCCGGTGGACCTGCGGCGACAGGGAGGGCGCTGTTCACCATCCGTTAATCATTCGAATTGACTCGGCCTTAGTCATTTTCCGTTAACGCTGGTCATTTGGTGCGGGAAACCGTGCCGCCGACCCACACTGTTTTGCGTAGCGGGTAATCATGCGTATCGTATTCCCGGCCATCCTTCTGATGGTCGTCAGCGGCTGTACCGGAACCTCTCGGATCGATGCGCTCGATCTGAAGCCGTCCGATGAGATTGTCAGTTCGATTTCAAGCGCGCCGGAACCGGCCGGCGAAGTTGGCGAAGACAAGATGATCACCGCCCTTTCGGGGGCGACGCCGGTTTCGCAGGCGCGCGAGGCCGCTTTTCCTTCGGGCGCGCTGCCCGAGGAGCATGTCGCGCTCGTTCCGCCTTCAAACGCATTGAAGAAGAACCAGGGGCGCCAGACGATCTACCGCCAGCGCTTCAGCGACGCGAAGCCCGTCTCCTTCAAGGGAGCGGCCCCGCATCCTTTCCAGGTGCATGGCGTCGATGTTTCGAAGTATCAGGGCGATATCGATTGGCCGACACTCCGCCGCCATGGCGCGTCCTTTGCTTTCATCAAGGCGACCGAGGGCGATGATCACAAGGATTCCCACTTCGCACGCAACTGGCGCGCCGCCGCCGAAGCCGGTATTCCGCGCGGTGCCTATCACTTCTATTACTGGTGCTCGACCGCCAAGGCGCAGGCCGAGTGGTTCATCCGCAACGTGCCGAAAGCCGAAGGCGCGCTGCCGCCGGTCATCGATGTCGAGTGGAACGCCCATTCGCGCAACTGCCGCAAGCGTCCGGATCGCCATCATGTCGTACGCGAGATGAAGACCTTCATGGACATCATTGAACGCCATTACGGCCAGCGCCCGATCATCTACACGGCGCCCGATTTCTATCGGGACAATCTGCGCGGGCAGTTTTCCGACTATTCCTTCTGGCTGCGTTCCGTGGTCGCGCATCCGAAACAGGTGTATCCGGACCGTGACTGGGCCTTCTGGCAGTATTCCGGCACCGGCCTTTCCGGTGGCGTCGATGGCCATATCGATCTGAACGTCTTCAACGGCACGGCGGAAAGCTGGCAGCGCTGGATCGGCAAGCGGACGCTCTGAGCGGCGTCCGCTATACCCACCGCGCCGCGTAGCAGACGGTCGCCGGGTCGAACCAGTTGCGCGAGTATTCCTCGATTCTGTCCGCGTTGCTCCATGAGACACGCTCGACGAAACCCATCGCCGCTCCTTGCTCGAAGGGCGTGTTTGGTGGTGCGAAATCGGGGCAGGGGGCGACCGAAACCTTGTCTTCCACCCGCGCGATCCAGAAGCCCAGCCTCTCGCGATAGAACAGGTGCATTGATTCCGGCAGGTCCGGGGACCTGAGTTTCGGCGCGTGTCTTGCGTCGAACCAGATTTCTTCGAGCGCCGCCGGCACGCCGCCGAGCCGGCGCAGTCGCCGAACCCGCCAGGCATTGTCCGACGCTCCATCGCCGAAGGCGGGTGGGACATCCGGCTTCGCGCATAGATCGAGCGACAGGATTTCGGCCGTCGGCAGGCCCGCGCCCTTTTTCAGTTCAAGATGGAAGAACTCGTAGATGCTGCCCGTTCGTGTCTTGCGCCGCACATAAGTGCCCGATCCCTGGATGCGTTCCAGCAATCCGCGTTTCTCCAGCAAGGCCAGCGCCTTGCGCAGCGTGCCGACGGCGACGCCGAGATGCTGCGACAGTTCGGCCTCGGTCGGCAGGCGGGAGCCGTCCGGCCAGATACCGGCGGCGATTTCGCGGCTCAGCAATTCGGTGATCTGTATGTAGAGCGGCAGGCTGCCGCCTCTGGTCCCTGCGCGACTCAATGCATCCCCCGGACGAAGCGCCGCGATACTACGCGCGACAGGTTCGACTTGTCATCTGGAACAAATTCATTCACTATTGATACACATTCTCGATGTGCCTGAAATGGCCGGAAAATGCCGGGAGGAAAACTGAATGACCGTTGTGCCGGTAATGAGTGCCGATCTCGATGCGGCCGAAGTCGCATGGTTTGCGCCGATCTGCTCGGACGATTACCGCCATCTTGGCGTACCTGAGGGCGATCTGCGTTCATCCTGGGATCACACCAGCGACATCGTGCGCACGGCGGATCGTCTGGGCTTCCGCAACATCCTGTGTCCGTCCTCCTATCAGGTCGGTCAGGACACGTGGAGCTTCGTCTCCGCCATGGCGCCGCTCACCGAGCGCATCAACATGCTGGCGGCGATCCGTTGCGGCGAGGTGCACCCGGCGATGCTGGCGCGGGCCGTCGCTACCGTCGATCACGTCATGAAGGGCCGTCTCACCCTCAATGTCATCTCCTCGAACTTCCCGGGCGAGGACGCCCCGAGCGACTATCGCTACCGGCGCTCGACCGAGGTCGTGGAAATCCTGCGCCAGGCCTGGACGCGCGACACGATCGACTACGAGGGCGAGATCTACAATCTGAAGGGCCTGTCGACCGACCCGGTCAGGCCGTATCAGCAAAATGGCGGGCCGCTGCTCTATTTCGGCGGCTATTCGCCAGATGCCGTGGAGCTGTGCGGCCACCACTGCGACGTCTACCTGATGTGGCCCGAGCCGGAGGAGCTGCTGGCCGAACGCATGCGGACGGCTCATGCCCGCGCCGAGGCCCATGGCCGTGTGATCGATTACGGGCTGCGGGTCCATGTCATCGTCCGCGACACCGAGGCCGAGGCCCGCGAATATGCCGACGAGATCGTATCGCGGCTCGAAGACGACCGCGGGACGGAAATCCGCAACCGCGCACTCGACGCGAAGACCTACGGCGTCTCGCTGCAGGCCGCCAATCGAGAAAATGCGGATGGAGATGGCTATGTCGAACCGAACCTGTGGACCGGTGTCGGTCGGGCACGCTCGGGCTGCGGCGCGGCGCTGGTGGGGTCGGTGGATCAGGTCCTCTCGAAGCTCGAACGCTACCGTGCCATGGGCATTCGCGCCTTCATCCTTTCCGGCTATCCGCACAAGGCCGAATGCGAAATCTTCGGCGAGAAGGTCCTGCCGCAATTGAAGACCTGTTCGCTGCCGGAAATCTACGGCCGCGTGCCCTCCGAAACGCCCGCGACCCCGCTCGGCGTGGGAGTGCGACGGTGAGAGGCGAGGGCGGCGGGAGCGTTGGCGTTGAACGCATTGTTGCCGCGCCGGTGGTTGCAAACCCACCGCAAATGGCCCATCTCGAATACATGATTTCCAGTGAGTGCGCTGAAACGCGGCCCCGAATGCGAGCTCTCTCCGAAGGCAAGGAAGCTTCTTGAGGAAGAACGACAGTATGAACGCCGATGCGCATCTCAGTCTCGAAGCGTTGAACCATTCCGACCTGAAAAAGGCGATGGCGTGCTTCGCGACGGGAATTGCTATCGTGACCACACGGTATCGCGATGCCGATTTCGGCATGACCTGCAATTCGTTCAACACGGTTTCGCTCGAACCGGCGATGGTGCTTTGGAGCGTCCAGAAGACGTCGTCCAGCCATGAGGCATTCGTGCGTTCGGACGGCTATACCGTGAGCATTCTCGGTGCGGACCAGGAAGATATCGCGCACCGCTTCGCGCGCGGTGCGCCGGCGGAGCGTTTCGACGGCCTGCCGGTCAAGCGTCTGGCGAACGGCCGCACGGTTATCGAGGGATCGGTTGCCTGGTTCGACTGTGCGCTGGAAACGGCGGTCGCCGCCGGCGATCATGACGTTCTGATCGGCCGCGTGCTGGATTTCGCCTCGAATGACGGGCATCCGCTCGGCTACGTCCACGGCAAGTTCATCGATATGGAGGGCTGACCCGCAGCGGGTCTCAGTCCTCGTATCGATCCCATCCGGTGGCTGTCAGGTGTTCCTGCGGCCGGAAGCGGGTCTTGTATTCCATCTTGCGCGATCCCTCGACCCAATAGCCCAGATAGACATGCGGCAGGCCCTCCAAGCGCGCCCTTTCGATGTGATCGAGGATCATCCAGCTTCCGAGCGAACGCTGCTTCAGTTCGGGATCGAAGAAGGAATAGACCATCGAAAAGCCGTCCGCCATGCGGTCCGACAGGGCGACCGCGATCAGCGGCCCGTCGCCCTGGCCGCTGAGGAAACTGTCCGCGCCACGCTTGCGGTATTCGATGATCCGGGTCGGCACATGGGTGTCTTCGACCATCATCGCGTAGTCGAGCACCGTCATCTCCGACATGCCGCCCGTACGGTGGCGGGAGTCGAGATAGCGGCGGAAGAGGGAATATTGTTCGCTGGTCGGCTCGGCCCGCGTCTCGACGCCGATCAGGTCGGAATTGACGCTCATGATCCGGCGCATGCTGCGTGACGGCTCGAACTCGCCTGCGACAATGCGAACGGATACGCAGGCCCGGCATGTCTCGCAAGCCGGCCTGTAGGCGATGTTCTGGCTGCGGCGAAAACCGCCCTGCGTCAGCAGGTCGTTCATCTCCGCCGCCTTTTCGCCGACCAGATGCGTAAAGACCTTTCGCTCGTGCTCGCCGTCCAGATAGGGGCATGGCGACGGCGAAGTCAGGAAGAACTGCGGTGATTTCGGTGAATGCTGCGTCATGCCGCCTGTCTCGCTTCAGCGCGAAGATTTGGCGAGATCGCGGGAAAGGTCAAGACGGCCTTTGTGCCGATCAACGATATGAACGCACGACAACCGTTCCGAGCGCCAGATCGTGCAGCGTTCGCTTGTGTTCAAGGAACAGCGGCGCCAGCAGAAGCGGCAGGAACAGGGCGGCGGAGGCCCAGAACAGGACCGAATGCACGACGGCGGTGAGGAAATCGATTCGCCGTCCGTCATAGCGTTCCAGCCGGATACCGGCCAGCCGCATGCCGATCGTCGCCTGCGACGGCCCACCGACAGTCCAACCGATATAGGTGAGCGCGATCAGGGGCGACAGGATCAGATAGAGCAGCCAAGCAGCGCCGAACGTTGCAAAGCCAAGCAGGAAAATCACCGGCACCGCGACGACGATGAGCAGGATGACCATCGCGTAGTCGATCAGGAAAGCCATGATCCGGCGCGTGCGCACCCCCTCGAAGAGGCGCCAGTCGTCATAGCGCTCCGCGTAGTCGTCGGCTCTGGAATCGAATGTCTGTGTGTCCGGCATGTCCTGTCCTCTTCGGCTTTGAGGTGGGTGGGAATGCCCGCGATATCAAGGGGAAGGGCGGTTCCTCAGCCAGCCAGTATTTTCGCGGCGCGCGGTGCGAAATAGGTCAGGACGCCGTCGCAGCCCGCCCGCTTGAAGGCCAGCAGGCTTTCCATCATCACACGCTCGCCGTCGATCCATCCATTGGCGGCCGCCGCCTCGATCATCGCGTATTCGCCCGACACCTGGTAGGCGAAGGTCGGGACCTGGAATGTCTCTTTCACGCGCCGGCAGATGTCGAGATAGGGCATGCCTGGCTTGACCATGACCATCTCCGCGCCTTCCTGGAGATCGGCTTCCGTCTCGCGCAGCGCTTCCTCGGTGTTGGCCGGGTCGATATAGTAGGTCTTCTTGTCGCCCTTCAGCAGACCGGACGTGCCGATCGCCTCGCGATAGGGTCCGTAAAAGGCTGACGCGTATTTCGTCGCATAGGACATGATGGCGACGTCCTGGAATCCGTTTTCGTCCAGCGCGTCGCGGATTGCGCCGATACGGCCGTCCATCATGTCCGACGGTGCGATGATGTCGGCGCCGGCGGCGGCCTGGCTCACGGCCGCCCGCACGATCTGCTCGACCGATTCGTCGTTGACGATGATTCCGTCGCGCAGGACCCCGTCATGGCCGTGGTCGGTGAAAGGATCAAGGGCGGCGTCCGTGATGATGCCGATCCCGGGAACGGCCGCCTTGATCGCCCGCGTCGCGCGATTGATGAGATTGTCGTCCTCGACGGCGTTGCTGCCGGTCGTGTCGCGCTTTTCGATCGGGATGTTCGGGAACGTCGCGACCGCCGGAATGCCGAGTTTCGCCGCTTCCTCCGCCGCGCGTACCGCAAGATCCACGGTCAGCCGCTCGACACCCGGCATCGCCGCAATCTGCTCCGTCCGGTTCTCGCCCTCGATCAGGAAGATCGGCCAGATCAGGTCGTTGACGGTCAGGTCGTTCTCGGCCACCAGCCGGCGCGACCAGTCGGCCTTGCGCATGCGGCGCAGCCGCTTTCCCCCGGTGATTTCGTCAACGCTTCGTCTCATCGCGATATCCAGTCGATTATTGCTTGTTCCGATTGCGCGATCGCCTGGTGCGCTTCAGGTTTGGATTGAAACATCCGCGCCGGAATGCGTGTTCGAGCCAATGGCGACAGGCAGCGCATTTTGATTCTATTGAAACCTGAAATGCACTAGCATGTCGAAATCGCCAATTCCAAGGGGCGACGGTACTGGGCGAACGAAAGGGCAAATTCGTGGCGGCAACCACCGACGACATCAAAGAGGAACAGGGAAGCTTTACGCAGCTGGCGTTCGTCTGGTTCCTCCGGCTCATGGCTGCCATCTCCATGATTTCCGGCTTGTCCTACTGGGCACAGCTGACCGGCCTCGCCGCCGCGGACCTTCCTCGGTTCGACGAGTTACCTGTTCATTGGCAGGTGCCGTGGGTTTCGCTGGCCGTGTTGCTCCCCTGTGCCTCAATGGGACTCTGGATGCTGACATCCTGGGGGATCGTCCTGTGGGTGATTGCGAGCGTGCTCGAAATCGCCCTCTACGGGGTCTGGGCCGACAGCTACATTTCCCGGCCTGCCGTTGTTTTTGGCCATGTTATCGCGCTCTTGGCGCTCGCCGCCATCCTCGCGTCGCTGGCGCTTCAGCGGTACCGCGAACGCGTTAACTGAATATAGACTCTGTTTCGAAAGGAACGGCGGGTAATCGGATGTTAACTTTGGTGTTTAAGTCGAATTTTAGTGGCATTCGCTAGGTTGCCTCTCAACGGTGAAACAAAAAAACAAGTCACCGACATAACAGAGAGGCAATCTGATCATGATGAATGCGACCAATATGGTGGGCGCAAAGCCCGTTCCGTCGTCTGAAACCGACGTCCGCGAACTTTATCTTGAATCCCTGCAGCTCGTCGAGCGCCTGCACCGCCGTCTGCTCGATGTCGTCAAGGACGAGTTCGACCGGGCTGGCCGCAGCGATATCAATGCCGTTCAGGCGCTGCTGCTGTTCAATATCGGTGACAGCGTGCTGACTGCCGGCGAGTTGCGTTCGCGCGGCTACTACCTGGGTTCCAACGTGTCCTACAACCTCAAGAAGCTCGTGGAACTCGGTTTCGTCGACCACAAGAAGTCCCGGACCGACCGCCGTTCCGTTCGCATCAGCCTCACCGATACAGGCAAGGAAGTCGCCAACACGGTCGCCGAGCTCTACAACCGCCACATTCTGTCCATCGAAACGGTCGGTGGAATCGGCGCCGAGGAATTCCAGGCCATGAACCGCGCGATGCAGCGTCTCGACCGGTTCTGGAACGACACGATTCTCTATCGCCTCTGATACGGACGACTGCTGGAAATGCCGAAAGGGCGCGACACGGTTCGCGCCCTTTTTCATGTCTGCGTCCCTGCCGGACGGCGCGCCGCGAAACACGAATTGGCCATATTCATATGGAAGCTGCCGAAGCAGCGGCACAGACGATGGTGAGGTCCGCGTAAATCGGCCGATCGCATCTCTCTGGATCGCGGAACAGTGAAGCTGGTTTCCGACAAATTGGTTGACGATCGCGCCGGCGGACAAACATATGGGTCTGTGGATCGGTAGTCGTGGATGCGCATGCGCAGGTGGATGATGAACGAATTTGGCAAGAAGAATCGTCGGTCTTTCCTGAAAGGGATGGGAGTCGCCGGAGCAATGGCGTCGGGTCTCCTCCCGGCACGGGCGCAGGAACCGCTCAACGAATTCCTCCAGTCTCCGCGCCGCGGCAACTGGGATGACCAGTTCGACGCCGTCGGCACACGCAGCCCCGAGGTCAAGACCCGCCAGCCGATTCTCAGCCCGGCGACGGCTTCCTATGTCGAGCAGGCCATCTTCACCTATCGCGATATCGTTGCGAGGGGCGGCTGGCCCCAGGTGAACCTGACCCAGCGGCTGAAAGTCGGTTCCTCCGATCCGGCCGTGCGCCAGTTGCGCCGCCGTCTCATCATTTCCGGCGATCTGCCGCGCAATTCCGGCGACAGCCAGGTCTTTGACACCTTCCTCGATGCCGCGGTGAAGCGATTCCAGCAGCGCCACGGCATGCCAGCAGACGGCGTGATCGGCACCGTCACGCTAGCCGCGCTCAACGTTTCCGCCTCGACCCGGCTCGGCCAGCTCGAAACCAATCTCGTGCGCCTGCGCTCCATGTCGGGCTATCTCGGTGACCGCTACGTGATGGTCAACATTCCTGCGGCCGAGATCGAGGCCGTCGAGAACGGTCGCGTCGCGCAGAACCACAAGGCCATTGTCGGCAAGGTCGATCGCCAGACGCCGATTCTCAATTCGAATATCTACGAGGTCATCCTCAATCCGTACTGGACCGCGCCGAAGTCGATCATCCAGAAGGATATCATCCCTCTGATGCGCAAGGATCCGACCTATCTGACGCGCAACTCGATCCGGCTGTTCGACCAGCAGGGCAACGAGGTGCCGCCGGAACTGGTCGACTGGTCGACCGACGAGGCGCTGACGATGAATCTGCGTTTCCGCCAGGACCCGGGCAAGATCAACGCCATGTCCTCGACCAAGATCAACTTCCAGAACCCGCATGCCGTCTACATGCACGACACGCCGCAGCAGAGCATCTTCGGCCAGCTGCTGCGTTTCGAATCCTCGGGCTGCGTGCGTGTCCACAATGTCCGTGAACTGTCGTCGTGGCTGCTGCGCGATACGCCCGGCTGGAATCGCAGCCAGATCGAGGCCGTGATCTCCACCGGCGAGAACACCGAGGTTCAGCTCGCCGCGCCGGTTCCTGTCTATTTCGTCTACATCTCCGCCTGGTCGACCGGCGACGGTGTCGTCCACTTCCGCGATGACATCTACGGCCGCGACGGCGTCGACGAATTGCAGCTTTCGTCCACCACGACCCTCTGATCGCGTTTGCCGGGCTACGGCCCGGCCACGCCTTGCCTGATTCCGCCGACGCGTTTCGCGTACAGGCAATGGAACTGCGCCGGGATACGTGATATTGCGCGCCGCAACAGGCGATTTTCCCGCATACCCGAAAGGAATGGTACCGATGTCCCAGAACAGCGCGGCTTCCGCAAAGGCGTATTCCGACGCGTTTTTTACCGAGTCACTGGCTGATCGCGATCCGGAGATCTTCTCCGCGATCCGCAAGGAACTCGGTCGCCAGCGCCACGAGATCGAGCTGATCGCATCGGAGAACATCGTGTCGCGCGCCGTGCTGGAAGCGCAGGGCTCGATCATGACGAACAAATACGCCGAGGGTTATCCCGGCAAGCGCTACTACGGTGGCTGCGAGTTCGTCGACATCGCCGAGGAACTGGCCATCGAGCGCGCCAAGAAGCTGTTCGGCTGCAATTTCGCCAATGTCCAGCCGAATTCCGGCAGCCAGATGAACCAGGCCGTCTTCCTGGCGCTGCTGCAGCCGGGCGACACCTTCATGGGCCTCGATCTCAACTCCGGCGGCCACCTCACGCACGGTTCGCCGGTCAACATGTCCGGCAAATGGTTCAACGTCGTCTCCTATGGCGTCCGTGAGGACGATCATCTGCTCGATCTGGACGACATTGCCGCCAAGGCCGAACAGCACAAGCCGAAGCTGATCATCGCCGGCGGCACGGCTTACTCGCGTATCTGGGACTGGCAGCGCTTCCGCGAGATCGCGGATTCGGTTGGTGCCTATCTCATGGTCGACATGGCGCATATTGCCGGTCTCGTCGCAGGTGGCGCGCACCCGTCGCCGATCCCGCACGCCCATGTCTGCACGACGACGACGCATAAATCGCTGCGCGGTCCGCGCGGCGGCATGATCCTCACCAATGACGAGGCGATCGCCAAGAAGGTCAATTCCGCTGTCTTTCCGGGCCTGCAGGGCGGTCCGCTGATGCATGTGATCGCCGCCAAGGCCGTCGCCTTCGGCGAAGCACTGCAGCCGGAGTTCAAATCCTACGCCCAGTCGGTCGTCGCCAATGCCAAGGCGCTTGCCGAAAGCCTGAAGGAGCAGGGCGTCGATATCGTCTCGGGCGGCACCGACAACCACCTGATGTTGGCCGACCTGCGTCCTAAGACGGTGACCGGCAAGGCGGCGGAAGCCGCGCTCGGCCGCGCCAACATCACCTGCAACAAGAACGGCGTTCCCTTCGACCCGGAAAAGCCCTTCGTCACCTCCGGCATCCGTCTCGGCACGCCGGCCGGTACGACCCGTGGCTTCGGGCAGGCGGAATTCCGCGAAATCGGCTCGCTGATCGCCCGTGTTCTCGACGGTTTGCGCCAGTCCGGCCCGGATGGCGACAATTCCGGTATCGAGGAAGCGGTCAAAAAAGATGTGATTGCGCTGACGGATCGCTTCCCGATCTACGGCGGTATGGAGTAGCAACCGGGCATGCGCTGCCCGTTTTGCCAATCGCTCGACACCCAGGTGAAGGATAGCCGCCCGGCTGAAGACGGGGCGGCCATTCGCCGCCGCCGCGTCTGCCCGGATTGCGGCGGCCGTTTTACGACCTTCGAGCGCGTCCAGCTTCGCGATCTCTACGTGATCAAGAAGAACGGCCGGAAAGTGCCGTTCGACCGCGACAAGCTCGCCCGGTCCTTCGAGGTTGCGCTGCGCAAGCGCCAGATCGATCCCGACCGCGTGGAGCGCGCCGTCTCCGGTATCGTGCGCCAGCTCGAGAGTTCCGGCGAACAGGATATTGCGGTCGAGGATATCGGTTCGCTTGTCATGGAAGCTCTGAAGGGCATGGATGACGTCGCCTATGTGCGCTTCGCCTCCGTCTACAAGAACTTCCGCGAACCCCAGGATTTTCACGATCTTCTGGGTGAACTTGGCGGCAATTTGCCGCCCGACAGCGATGAACCGGTTGCCGGTTCGCAAGAATAGCGCCACTTTCGCGCCATGACACAAACCATCACGGACCTCGATCGCCGCTTCATGGCGGCCTGTATTCGCCTTTCGCGCCGCCATCTTGGCCGCACCGGCACGAATCCGTCCGTTGGCACGCTGATCGTCGCGGACGAGGGGCAGGGTCCCGTGATCGTTGGTCACGGCATCACCGCAATCGGCGGTCGGCCACATGCCGAGACGGCGGCTCTCGCCGAAGCGGGGGAACGCGCGCGCGGCGCGACCGCCTATGTCACGCTTGAACCCTGCGCGCATCACGGCCGCACGCCGCCTTGCGCCAATGCGCTGGTATCCGCGGGCGTCGCCCGTGTGGTCGCCGCCGCCACGGATCCGGATGAGCGCGTATCTGGCAGGGGATATGCGATCCTGCGCGCGGGCGGAATCGAGGTCGAACCGGGTGTCCTCGCCGAAGAGGCGCGGTCCGTCCTGTCGAGCTACCTCATCAGATCCGAGAAGAAACGCTGTGAAGTGACTCTGAAACTTGCGGTTTCCGCCGACGGCATGATCGGCCGCGCCGCAGCCGGGCAGGTGCCGATCACCGGCGATGTCGCCCGTGCCCAGAGCCACATGATGCGTGCCGAGCACGACGCGATCCTCGTCGGGATCGGCACGGCGCTCGACGATGATCCGGAACTGACCTGCCGTTTGCCGGGACTTGGGCACCAGTCTCCGATGCGCGTCGTTCTCGACCGCCATGCCAGGCTCCCCGTCGCATCGCGGCTGGTGCAGTCTATTTCGGAAGCGCCGCTGGCGGTTGCGACGGTCGATCCCGGGTCGCTGTCGGCGCAAGTGCTGGAAGGTGCGGGCGCGCGCCTCATTGCATGCGAGGAACACGAGGGACAGATCGCCTTGCCGGAGCTGCTGGACGATCTCGCGGCGCTCGGCGCGTCGAGCCTGCTGGTGGAAGGTGGCGCGGCCGTTGCGAGCGCGTTTCTCGACGAGGGCCTTGCCGACCGGATCGTGCTGTTCGAAAGCGACGTCGTCGTCGGCGCGAATGGCATCGCGGCTCCGTTCACCCGCGCGACACTGCCCGAGAGCTATGTGCCGAACGGCGAGTGGGTCTTCGGCGCGGACCGTTGCCACGAATTCACCCGGAGAGGCTGATGTTTACCGGTATTGTCACGGATGTTGGCCGTATTGCCTCGATCGCGGATCGCGCGGGTGGCCGGCGACTGCGTATCGAAACCGCCTACGATCCCGAAACCATCGACGTCGGCGCGTCCATCGCCTGTGCCGGCGTTTGCCTGACCGTGGTCGCGAAACCCGAGAACGGCTCCAATTCGCGCTGGTTCGAGGTCGAGGCATGGGAGGAAGCCCTGCGCCTGACCACCATCGGCGGCTGGAGCGAGGGAACCCGCCTCAATCTGGAGCGGGCCATGAAAGCCGGCGACGAGTTCGGAGGTCACATGGTGTCCGGACATGTCGACGGGATGGCCCGGATCGTCGCGCGGGAGGAGGAGGGCGAGGCGATACGCTTCCGTATCGAGGCGCCGTCTCACCTGTCGCGCTACATCGCGCCGAAGGGATCCGTCACCCTCGACGGCACATCGCTGACCGTCAACGGCGTCGATGATGATGTCTTCGACGTGCTGCTGATACGCCATACGCTGGAGGTCACGACCTGGGGCGAACGCGGCGTTGGCGATGCGGTTAATCTCGAAATCGACCAGATGGCGCGATATGTCGAGCGCTATGTGAAACGCCTTGCGGAGACCGCCAAAGAGGCGTAGGCCACCGCCAAATCGAAAACCTCCGGAGACCGCCTGTCCATGGCAAAGGAATCACCCCACGTGCTGATCGTCGAGGCACGTTTCTACGAAGAATTGTCGGAGGCCCTGTTGGAGGGCGCGAAGGTGGCGCTGGAAGAGGCCGGCGCGACATGGGATGTCGTCACGGTTCCCGGCGCGCTCGAAATTCCGGCCGCGATCTCCATCGCGCTGGACGGCGACCGGGACTATGATGGCTATGTCGCGCTCGGCATGGTCATCCGTGGCGAGACCTACCATTTCGACATCGTTTCGAATGAATCCAACCGTGCATTGATGAACCTCGCGGTCGATGAATCGATTGCGATCGGCAACGGTATTCTGACGGTCGAAAACCAGGCGCAGGCCTGGGCGCGCGTGCGCAAGTCTGAAAAGGACAAGGGCGGATTTGCCGCCCGTGCGGCGCTGAGGATGATCGAACTGCGAAAGCAGCTTGGCGCGGATGACTAAGTTGGAAGACAGGAAGAAACCTGCTGGTCCGAAGCCTGCCAACAAGCGTGGTGCGGCGCGTCTGGCTGCGGTTCAGGCTCTATACCAGATGGACGTGTCGGGTGGCGGCGTGCTCGAAACGGCGGCCGAATACGAGACGTTTCGTCTCGGCAAGGAAATCGACGGCGAGCTCTATCGCGAGGCGGATCCGGCATGGTTCCGTTCGGTCCTGTCCGGTGTCGTCAGCCGTCAGAAGCAGCTCGATCCCGTGGTCCGCAACGCGCTGACGGAAGACTGGCCGCTGTCGCGGCTGGATTCCACATTGCGCGCGATTCTGCGGGCAGGGGCTTTCGAGCTGACTGGAATTAAGGATCTCCCCGCTGCGGTCGCGATTTCCGAATATGTCGATATCGCTCGCGCCTTCTATGGCGACGGCGAAGAGCCTCGGCTTGTCAATGCGGTGCTTGACCGCATTGCGCGAGACCGCTCCACTGCTAAGTAGTCGGACGTCATGCACAAACCGGCCGAAATTTCCGAGAACAGCGCAAAGCGCACGGCGCTTATTTTGGCGGCGGCGCAATCCGTTGTCGGTTCAGCCGCCCCGATTTCGATATCGCTCGGCGGTCTGGCGGGTTTTTACCTGCTGCAATTGAACGGCGCCGACACCGCGCTTGCCACCGCGCCGGTGACCGGCTTCAACATCGGCGTCGCCCTGGGTGCCTTGCCGGCGGCGCTTCTGATGCGTGCACTCGGCAGACGTCCGGGCTTCGTGACCGGGTCTATCATCACCGCGCTTGGTGGCGCGATTGCCGCCATCGCGCTTTTCCGTTCCGAATTCTGGCTGTTCGCGTTCGGCCTCATCGTCGTGGGCCTGGGCGGTTCCTTCGTTCAGCAATACCGCTTCGCCGCGGCCGACAACGCCCCGCCGCATTTCCGCCCGCGTGCGATTTCCTGGGTTCTCGGGGGCGGGGTCTTTGCGGCCGTGATCGGCCCGCAGACAGTCGTTTGGACGCGCGACCTGTTCGAACCGGTTCTGTTTGCAGGCTCGTTCGTCGCCTTGATCGCGCTCGGCCTGATCGGCGCGGCGATCCTCTCCACGCTGAATGTTGCCCGCGAGAACAAGACCACGGCCGGCGTCACCGGAGAACCGGCGCGCCCGCTGTCGCAGATCATCCTGCAGCCCCGCTTCATGGTCGCCTTTGCCTGTGGCGTCGGCTCCTATGCGCTGATGAGCTTTGTCATGACCGGTGCGCCGCTTGCCATGGTCGGCTGCGGATTCACGCCGGACGAGGCCGCGCTCGGCATTTCCTTCCACGTCATGGCGATGTTCGCACCGAGCTTCGTGACCGGCCGCCTGATCGCCCGTTTCGGCAAGGAGCGCATCGTCGCGATCGGCATGCTGCTTCTCGTCGGCTGCGCCATCGTCGCCCTGTCCGGTATCGCGCTCTGGCAGTTCTGGTCGGCTCTGGTCTTGCTCGGCGTCGGCTGGAACTTCGCCTTCATCGGCTCCACCACTATGCTGACTGAATCCTACCATGTCAGCGAGAAGAACAAGGTGCAGGGCCTGCATGACTTCCTGCTGTTTTCCACTGTTGCCTTCGCGTCGCTGATGTCCGGCTTCACGCTGAACGCTTTCGGATGGGAAATGCTCAACTGGATCGTCTTCCCCGTGGCCGCTTTCTGTCTCGTGCTTCTGGGTCTTCTCGTGCTCGGTTCGCGGCATAAGACTATAGCAGGAGCCGCCGAGTAAGGATTCCGGCGGAACACCGCTTATCCCGGCTTGACCTCGACTTGCGGCTTAAACTACGTATGCGCCACTTCAAGCGCGGAATCCGTGCTGTCGCAGTATCTAAGAGGGCCTGGGAGGGGAATTCCGGCCCGAAGATAATCAAAGGAAACGGGAATGGTTCTTCTAGCTGTCATCGCTTGCGGGCTGCTTTCGATCGTGTATGCGATCTGGGCGACGCAATCGGTTCTCGCCGCCGACCAGGGCAATGCGCGCATGCAGGAAATCGCAGGCGCAATTCGCGAAGGCGCGCAGGCTTATCTCAACCGCCAGTACACCACCATCGCCATCGTCGGCGTCGTGGTCTTCATTATCGCCTGGCTCCTTCTCTCGGGTGTGGCCGCCATCGGCTTCCTGATCGGCGCGGTCCTTTCCGGCCTCGCGGGCTATATCGGCATGTACGTGTCCGTGCGCGCCAACGTGCGCACCGCCCAGGCTGCCTCGCACAGCCTCGCGGCCGGCCTCGAAATCGCATTCAAGTCCGGCGCCATCACCGGCATGCTGGTTGCAGGCCTCGCGCTGCTCGGCGTTTCCATCTACTACTACATCCTGACGTCCGTCATGGGCATGGCGGGCAATGACCGCACGGTCATCGACGCGCTCGTCGCGCTCGGCTTCGGCGCTTCGCTGATCTCCATCTTCGCCCGTCTCGGCGGCGGCATCTTCACCAAGGGTGCCGATGTCGGCGGCGATCTCGTCGGCAAGGTCGAAGCGGGCATTCCCGAGGACGATCCGCGCAACCCGGCGACCATCGCGGACAATGTCGGCGACAATGTCGGCGACTGCGCGGGCATGGCCGCCGACCTGTTCGAGACCTATGCCGTGACCGTTGTCGCGACCATGGTTCTCGCGGCGATCTTCTTCGCCGGCTCGGCGATGCTCCCGGACCTGATGCTCTACCCGCTCGCCATCGGCGCTGCGTGCCTCATCACCTCGATCGCGGGCACCTTCTTCGTGAAGCTCGGCGCCAACGGCTCGATCATGGGCGCGCTCTACAAGGGCCTCATCGCAACCGGTGTCCTGTCCATCATCGGCCTCGGCGCCGCGACGTCCCTGACCGTCGGCTGGGGCGACATCGCAACCGTCAACGAAATCGCGATCACCGGTACGAACCTGTTCATCTGCGGCATCGTCGGTCTGCTGGTCACCGGCCTTATCGTCGTGATCACCGAGTACTACACCGGCACCAACAAGCGTCCGGTCAACTCGATCTCGCAGGCCTCGGTCACCGGCCACGGCACCAACGTCATCCAGGGTCTGGCCGTTTCGCTTGAATCGACGGCTCTTCCGGCCATCGTCATCGTCGGCGGTATCATCGTGACCTACCAGTTGGCGGGTCTGTTCGGCACCGGCATCGCGGTCACCGCCATGCTCGGTCTTGCCGGCATGATCGTCGCGCTCGACGCATTCGGCCCGGTCACCGACAACGCCGGCGGTATCGCCGAGATGTCAGGTCTCGATCCGGAAGTGCGCAAGTCGACCGATGCGCTCGATGCTGTCGGCAACACCACCAAGGCCGTCACCAAGGGCTACGCCATCGGCTCCGCCGGTCTCGGCGCCCTGGTGCTGTTTGCCGCCTACTCGAACGACCTGGAGTTCTTCGCCGCCAATGGAGACCAGTTCGCCTACTTCCAGGATGTCGGCGAGATCTCCTTCTCGCTCTCCAATCCCTACGTCGTGGCCGGCCTGATCTTCGGCGGTTTGATCCCCTACCTGTTCGGCGGCATCGCCATGACGGCTGTGGGCCGTGCAGGTGGCGCGGTCGTCGAGGAAGTGCGCAGGCAGTTCCGCGAAAAGCCGGGCATCATGGAAGGCACGGACCGTCCGGACTATGCCCGTGCGGTGGACATGCTGACCAAGGCGGCGATCAAGGAAATGATCATCCCGTCGCTGCTGCCGGTTCTGGCGCCTCTGGTCGTCTATTTCGGCGTGCTGCTGATCTCGGGCTCCAAGGCTTCCGCCTTCGCCGCGCTTGGCGCGATGCTCCTCGGCGTGATCGTCAACGGTCTGTTCGTCGCCATCTCGATGACCTCGGGCGGCGGCGCGTGGGACAACGCCAAGAAGTCCTTCGAGGACGGCTTCGTCGACAAGGACGGTGTCAAGCACGAGAAGGGTTCGGAAGCCCACAAGGCGTCCGTCACCGGCGACACCGTCGGCGACCCCTACAAGGACACCGCCGGCCCGGCCGTCAACCCGGCCATCAAGATCACCAACATCGTGGCTCTGCTGCTGCTGGCGGTCTTGGCGCACTGATCAGCGCCTGACGGAAAAAACGAAAACCGGCGGTGGTCTCCCACCGCCGGTTTTTTGTTGCCTAGAAAAACCGTGCCGCCGGTCAGCGGGCGAGCACGGTGTCCTTGTTCGGGGTCAGGCCGCCGGAAAGGATCTGCGTCAGGAAGGTCTGGTCGCGGCCTCCGGTCGGCGTGGTGCGGGACGCGAAGTCGAAGACTCGCCCGTCCTGCATGCCGTAATTCGCGATCCGTTCCACCGTGCCTTGGTCATCGAAATAAACCGCCAGGATGCGCTGGTCGATCAGCTTCGGCTTCAGGAAGGCGGCGGCGCGACGGCGGGTCTGGGAGATGTAGTAGAACACCTCGTTGTCGAACACTTCTTTCGTGGTCGGTGTTCCCAGCGTCAGCAGCACCTGTTCGCGGCTGGAGCCCGGCGGGACGAGCTGCAGCGTCTGCTCATCGACGACGAAGCCCTGCTTGTAGGTCTCGCTCGGAGACAGCACTTTCGCGGTGGTGCAACCGCTCAGCACGATCGCGCTGCTTGCAAGCAGAACGGGGAGGGTCGTCGCCAATCGCATTCTTTTCTTGATTTTTTGCGGCGTCACCATCATCTCCGTCAATCGTAGCGGCCACTGGCCTGTTCGGGACTGGATCGGTAAACCGACTCACGTCCGGTTGCAAGGTCGCCGACCTGTTCCGGCCGGTGCTATGGAAGGTGCCTTTGCACGATGATTATGTCACTGTTTCGGCGCGCGCCGAGGAAGCTCAACGAAAAGATCGTCGACAAGGCTTATGACGCCATCGTCGCGGCTGCGCGCAACCCGGTTCTCTACGCAGAATGGGGCGTGCCCGACACACCGCTCGGGCGCTACGAGAGCGTCGGGCTGCACATGATTCTCTTCCTCCACCGCACCCGCGGCGCGGAAAGCCCGCTCGATGAATTTGTCCAGGACGTGCTCGACGAGTTCTTCAAGGACGTCGATCACTCCATGCGTGAACTCGGCGTTGGCGATCCGTCGGTGCCCAAGCGCATGAAGAAGCTCGCCCGCATGTTCTATGGCCGCATGGGGCACTATTGGTCCGCGCTCGATAGCGAAGACGCCGATGCACTCGGCGAGGCGCTCGCGCGCAATGTCGCTCCCGAGGACCCGGCGGTGATCGACCGGGACGGGATCGCCCGCTACATGATGCGCTCGGCGCGGTATCTCGCCGAGATCCCCGACAGCGAATTGCTTGCCGGCGGCGTCCGCTTTCCGGACCCGGCGGAAGCGGATAGGAGGCCGGCATAATGGCTGGATCGGACAAAAAGCAGAGCCCGGTTTCGCATACCGTCGTCGTCTCGGTCCTTCCGTCGGCAGGATTTTCCGCTCGCATCGAGGCGACCGAAGATCAGAAGGCCGCGCTGGCCGAAGCGCATGACCTGCTTGCCGTCGACAGCTTCATCGCCGAACTCGAACTCAAGCGCTGGCGCAGGGACGGCGTTCGCATCCGCGGAAACGTCCAGGCTCGCATTCGGCAGGAATGCGTCGTTACGCTTGAACCTCTTGTCACCGATCTCGACGTGCCGGTGGATGCAGTGTTCCTGCCGGAAGGCTCGAAGCTCGCGCGTCCGCTTGACGAGGAAGGCGCGCTGATCGTCGATCCGGACGGCCCCGACCTTCCGGAGATATTCGAAGGCGGCGTCATCGATGCCGGCGCGGTTGCCGAGGAGTTCTTCGCACTCGACATCGATCCCTATCCGCGTGCGCCCGGCGCGGAGATGGAAGCGGAAGACAGCGACGGCGAAGACGCGTCGGAAAAGCCTTTCGCGGGCCTTGCGGCGCTGCGCGATAAGCTGTGAAACCGGTGACGCCGGAAAAATAAGGTGTTGAGACATCCCGAAGAAAAGTTATGTTCGGCGCGCCGGACGCCGAGGGCGAATGGCCAACTGCCCGAAGGCGGGGAACAAAGACGGGATCGGATGGTTTGATAACAATCTCGATTGACGCGATGGGAGGAGATCACGGACCTGCGGTCGTGATTCCCGGCGCGGCCAAATCGCTCGAGCGGCATCCGGAATTGCGTTTTGTCTTTTTCGGACAGGAGGACAAGGTCCTTCCCGTACTCGAGCGCTATGAAAAACTGAATGCAGCCTCGCGCTTCGAGCATTGCGAGGTCGCGGTGCGCATGGACGACAAGCCGAGCCAGGCCTTGCGGCAGGGCAGGTGGAAGTCGTCCATGTGGAAGGCGATCGAGGCGGTCAAGACCGGCGAGGCCGATGTTTGCGTATCGGCGGGAAACACCGGCGCGCTGATGGCCATGTCGAAATTCTGCCTGCGCACGATGTCCGCCATCGAGCGACCGGCGATCGCTGCGATCTGGCCGACCTTGCGCGGCGAGAGCATCGTGCTCGATGTCGGCGCGACGATCGGTGCGGATGCGCAGCAACTCGTCGATTTCTCCGTCATGGGCGCTGCGATGGCGCGGGCGCTGATCGAGGTCAAGCGGCCGACGGTCGGCCTGCTGAATGTCGGCGTCGAGGAGATCAAGGGCCAGGAAGAGGTCAAGGAAGCCGGGCGTCTGTTGCGGCTCGCCGACCTCCCGACACTGGACTATCGCGGCTTCGTGGAAGGCGACGATCTCGGTCAGGGCACGGTGGATGTCGTGGTCACGGAGGGCTTTTCCGGCAATATCGCGCTGAAGACGGCCGAAGGCACCGCCAAGCAGATCGCGGAATATCTTCGCGCCGCGATGAGCCGGACATTCATGGCGCGCATCGGCTATCTCATGGCGCGCGGCGCGTTTCGCCGTCTGCGCGACAAGATGGACCCGAGAAAGGTCAATGGCGGTGTCTTTCTCGGCCTCAACGGCATCGTCATCAAGAGCCATGGCGGCACGGATGACGAGGGCTTCGCGGCGGCTGTCGATGTCGGCTACGACATGGTGCGCAACGCGCTGTTGCAGAAGATCGAGACCGATCTGAAGAACTACCACGGCCAGCCAGCATTGGGCGCGTCCGGCGATGCGGCCGCCGCCACGAATTCGGAGTGAAGTCCAGCGTATGATCAGATCTGCGGTAACAGGAATCGGAAGCGCTTTGCCGAAGCGCGTCATGACCAACAGCGAATTCGAGCATGTCGTCGATACGACCGACGAATGGATCGTCCAGCGCACCGGCATTCGCCAGCGCTACATCGCGGGCGAAGACGAGACCACGGCGTCGCTCGGCGAGGCGGCCGCCCGCAAGGCGCTCGCCTCGGCCGGGCTTGAGCCTTCCGATATCGATCTGATCGTCCTCGCGACCTCGACGCCGAACAACACCTTTCCCGCGACGGCCGTCGAAATACAGAACCGTCTCGGCATGCATCACGGCGCAGCATTCGACATGCAGGCCGTCTGCAGCGGCTTCATATACGCCCTGACGACGGCGGATCTCTATATCCGGGGAGGCGTGGCGCAGCGCGTCCTCGTCATCGGCGCCGAGACCTTCTCGCGGCTCCTTGACTGGGAAGACAGAACGACCTGCGTCCTGTTCGGCGATGGTGCGGGAGCCGTGGTCCTCGAAGCTGCCGAGGGTGTCGGCCTGACATCCGATACCGGAATTCTTGCCGCCAAGCTGCGTTCCGACGGTTGCCACAAGACAAAACTCTATGTCGACGGCGGTCCGTCCACGACGAAAACGGTCGGTCACCTTCGCATGCAGGGACGCGAGGTTTTCAAGCACGCTGTCGGAATGATCACCGACGTGATCGAGGATTCCTTCGCCATTGCCGGCATCAAGCCGGACGATATCGACTGGTTCGTGCCGCATCAGGCCAACCGCCGTATTATCGAGGCATCGGCGAAAAAGCTTGGAATCGCTGAAGAAAAAGTCGTCATTACTGTCGATCGTCATGGAAATACATCGGCGGCGTCCGTGCCGCTCGCGCTTTCGGTCGCGGTCGAGGACGGACGCATTAAAAAGGGCGACCTGATCCTGCTCGAAGCGATGGGTGGCGGCTTCACATGGGGCGCTATCTTGCTGCGTTGGTAAAAATTACCCACTATCCTTCCTAGCTTGCTTGACCGTGGTGCGGTCACACGGTAGCCTTTCCCTTGAATTTTCAGTGTGTTGAGGGAAGCCCGGTCAGATGGGTGACAAGACGCTTACGCGTGCAGATCTGGCGGAGGCAGTTTATCGCAAGGTTGGCCTGTCGCGCAGCGAATCCGCTTCTCTCGTCGAGATGATAATCGACGAGATTTGCGACGCTGTGGTTCGCGGCGAAACGGTCAAGCTGTCGTCGTTCGCGACCTTTCAGGTTCGCTCGAAAGCCGAGCGAATCGGCCGCAATCCGAAGACCGGCGAGGAAGTGCCGATTTCCCCGCGTCGCGTGATGACCTTCAAGGCATCCAACGTCCTGAAGCAGAAGATCGCCGACGCGCATTCCAAGGGCACTCCGGACGCGGAATAGTTCTTTTTCGCCGACGGCGGCCTGTATCTTTTACTATTAAATCTTGCAGGAAACGCCCTCGAAGCTTTGCGTGCGGCGGGGGTGCGAGTACTATCCGTGGGATTCGCAAGGAATACGGTGACCGATGGAAAAGAGCCCCGACGCATTTCGCACGATCAGCGAAGTGGCCGAAGAACTGGATCTGCCACAGCACGTATTGCGGTTTTGGGAGACACGCTTCTCGCAAATCAAGCCGATGAAGCGCGGCGGCGGGCGGCGCTATTACCGCCCGAACGATGTCGACATGCTGCGTGGCATCAAGCACCTCCTCTACGAGGAAGGCTACACGATCAAGGGCGTCCAGAAGTTGTTGCGGGAAAACGGCGTGCAATTTGCCGTCGCGATCGGAACCGGCGACATGTCGGCCTTTGAGGAGATGACCCGCAAGAACGCCGATGCGGCGAGGGTCGTCGAGGAGGAACAGAAGCGCGAAAGGCAGCCCGTTGCCGCCGATGGTGACTCCAACATGTTGGTGGGAGAACCGAGGGTGCGCGGCAAGGGGATCTTCGGTCTGGGTGGAAAAGCCGATGCCGATGGCCAGGACGGCAACAAGTTTCAACTGTCGCAGGAAAACCGGGCGCTTCTCCAGGAGGCGCTGTTCGATCTGCTCGAATGCAAACGGCTCCTCGACCAATCGCGGTGATCGCCGGGTCCGGCTGACGCTTCCCTTGGGGTGCGTAGTTTCGGATTGTGCGGGCATTTCAAGGACTTTGTTGGCAATTTGCTCGCGAGCATCTTGCCAGCAGGGGAATTTCCCGAATTAATCGTCTTGGTTGCGGTGCACCATTCCTCCCGGCGGGGAAGGCGGTCCGCGTGAGGCTGGTTCACTGTGGGGACGTGCATATGACATTGGCGGTATCGCCGATCAGCGACTACCTGAAGTCTCTTCACGCATCGCTCCAATCCAACGATGACGGCGAAGTCGCCACTTACATTCCCGAACTCGGACTGGCTGATCCCGGGTCCTTCGGCATCTGTATCGCCACCGTCGATGGCCAGGTCTATACGGCCGGTGACGTCGACAGCCGCTTCACGATTCAATCCATGTCGAAGCCGTTCATCTACGGATACGCGCTGCACACGCATGGCATGGAGACGGTTCTCAAACGCGTCGGCGTGGAACCGACCGGCGAATCCTTCAATTCCATCGTTCTCGACCAGGTCTCCAACCGGCCCTACAACCCGATGGTGAATGCCGGCGCGATCGCCGTGACCTCGCTGGTCGAGGGCGAGACGGCGGATCGGCGTTACGACGAGATGATGCGGTACTTCGGTCTTTTCGCGGGCCGCGACCTCGACATCGACGAATCGGTTTTCCGTTCCGAGCACGCTACAGGTCATCGCAACCGCGCCATCGCCTACATGATGCTGAACACCGGCATGCTCGACCGCGATCCCGAGGACGTGCTGGAGCTTTATTTCAAGCAATGCTCGATCAGCGTGGATTGCCGGGACATGGCCGTCATGGCGGCGACGCTGGCCGCGCAGGGCACAAATCCGGTCACCGGCGAAACCGTGCTCGAACCGGATCACGTCCGCGACGTGTTGACCGTCATGAGCACCTGCGGCATGTATGACTATGCTGGCCAATGGGCCTTCGATGTCGGTGTCCCCGCCAAGAGCGGCGTCTCCGGCGGCGTCATCGCCGTCATACCGGGGCAGCTCGGGATTGCGGTTTATTCGCCGCCGCTCGACCGGGTCGGCAACAGTGTGCGCGGCGTCGAGGCCTGCAAGAAGATCTCGCATGATTTCAGCCTGCATGTCTTCGATGGCCGGACCGACGTGCACTCGGTCATCCGCCGGGAATACACCGCCGCCGACGTGCCTTCAAAACGTGTCCGTTCGATGTGGGAACGCGACATGCTGGCCGATCACGGCAAACGCCTTTCGGTCATGGAAATCCAGGGCGCCCTGTTTTTCGGCTCGGCCGAGAAATTTCTCCGGCGGCTGACGGAAATCGCCCGCGAAGGCCGCACCGTGATCGTCGACTTCAAGCGCGCCGCCTATGCCGACCGCACAGCGATCGAGCTGATCTGCCAGACGGCGCTTGTATTATCGTCGGGCGACTGCACGATCGTCTTCACCGAGCTCTCTGGCAAGGAGGAGTTGCAGGGCCTGAAGAGCGCCCTGGAAGAGCGCGTCGGTTCCTCGCTGCGCGTCCGCCTCGTCTCCGACACGGATCTCGCCATCGAACTGTTCGAGGACGAAATCCTCGCCGAGACGGATTTCAGCCTCTACGACCGTATCCTGCCGCTCGCCGAAATCGACATTTTCGATGGACTGTCGAAAGACGACCTGCAGAGGCTCTCCGGCGTGGCGACGACGTTCCAGTACGCGGCTGGCGACAGGATCATCAGCGAGGGCGACGATGCGCGGGTGTTCTTCGTGGTCGCGCGCGGCTCGGTCAGCGTTTCGGTCACCGTCGATGGTTCGAGGACACGCCGGATCGGATCGGTGGGGCAGGGCGCGCCGTTCGGCGAAATGGCGCTTCTCGACGGCGGCAAGCGCTCAGCCGATGTCATCGCCGACGTGCCGGTGATCTGTTATCTCTTTTCCGTCGAGCGCCTGCGCGAGATGAGTGACGAGGCCCCGGCAATCCTGCCCACGATCCTCGGCAACCTCGTCCGCATCCTCTCCGACAGGCTGCGCCTCGCCAACGATGAAATCCGTGCCTTGCAGTGATTGTCGTTGCAAAACGTCGATTGTCCGATTTTCTTCTTGCCTCCCTACATCAGGGATTATAGGGCTTTCCGCGGTTCGGAGCGTAGCGCAGCCCGGTAGCGCACTTGACTGGGGGTCAAGGGGTCGTGGGTTCGAATCCCGCCGCTCCGACCAATTCGCCCGGATCCCCGGAATTCGCGCGGTGCCGCATCGCGTGTCGATGGCAAACGGATGGAAAACGCCTTGCATCGCGGGGAACGGCCGAATGCGGTGGACATCGAAGAAGTCGATGTCATCGCACCCAATCTGAAAAAGCGCATGTCCGGCGTCACCTCGACGGTGTTTCGCCTCGTTCCGGTACAGGCCCGCTCGGTCGCGATCGCAGCCGCGGGTCCGACCATTCCTGATACGGTCCCGCGCGTTCGCTTGCGCGATCTGGTCTTCATGTCCCGTCGCGGCCCGTCCGGCGTGCGGATCTGGCATGCGCGCCGCAATGTCGAGATGGCGGCCGGCCTCGCGCTGAAATGGCTTCTCTTCAAGCGCCTGCGAATGGTGTTCACCTCGGCGGCACAGCGCCGGCACCAGCCGCTGACGAAATGGCTGATCTCGCGCATGGACCGTGTCATCGCGACGAGTTCGAAGTCGGCGGCCTTTCTGGACGTCGAAAACACCGTGATCCTCCACGGTATCGACACGCAACTGTTTCGGCCCGCCGAAGACAAGGCGGCGATCCGTCGTGACTTGCGGCTGCCCGAAAGCGCGGTGCTGGTCGGCTGCTTTGGCCGGGTGCGTCACCAGAAGGGCAACGATCTCTTCGTCGAGGCGATGATCCGCCTGTTGCCCGAACGACCGGATGTCGTGGCGGTGATGATGGGTGGCGTCACCGAGGAGAACCGCGCCTATGCCGCTCGCCTTTCAGAAAAGGTGCGCGCCGCCGGCCTGCAGAACCGGATACTCTTCCTGCCCGAGGAAAAGAACTGGGACATCTCGCCCTGGTTCAGGGCGCTCGATCTCTACATCGCGCCGCAACGCTGGGAAGGCTTCGGCTTGACGCCGCTCGAAGCCATGGCCTGCGGCGTACCGGTGGTCACGACGCGGGCCGGCGCCTTCGAGGATATCGTGGTCGACGGAAAGACAGGATCGCTGGTCGACATCGAGGATCTCGATGCCCTGACACAGGCAACGGCAGAATTGCTGGATGATCCCGGAAAACGGCAACAATGGTCGAACAATACCGTCGAGCATGTCCAGGCGCGGTTCAGTATCGAGAAAGAGGCCGATGCGATCAACGCGATCTATCGGGAACTGCTGGCCGCCAAACCCTGATCGTCGCGCGGATAGTGATGGCGGGCTTCCAGCGCGATGCATCCCCAGATGATCCCCAGCAACAGATAGAAGTGTCGCCAGTGGTCCGTATCGATCACGGTGCCGACCACGACGTGCCCGACATAGGCGATGTAGGCGCACAGGAGATAGGGCTGCCACGGCCGGTCGCGGAACAGCAGCCGAAAGCCGGCCGCGAGCGTCAGCACGGTGAGGGCAAGGTAAGCCGCGAAGCCGAGCCATGAATAGTCGAACAGCGCCTTCAGCCAGATATTGTGCGTGTCCTCGCCGAAGATGCGTCCGAACTCCAGCGGGCCGATGCCGAGCGGCGTCTCGGCGGCTTTCAGCAAGCCGATCCAGTGCCGCTCAAACCGGCCAAGCCGCGCCGCGTCGTAATCCTGCAGGAGTTGCGCGCGTTCGAAGAACAGCGTTCGGATCTGCTCGAACTGCAGCGCCACGATCAGCACCACGACGGCACCAGCCGCCGCAAACAGCGACAGAAGCAGGATGCGCAGCCGGAAACGCCCCGATGTACTGTTGAGGAAGAGGGCGGCGACCAGCAGCACGCCGCACATGAGCAACAGCCCCCAGCCGGCGCGCGAGAAGGACAGGAAGATCGCGAAGGAAAGGATGGCCGACGCCGCTGCTGCCGGAAGCAGATAGCGCGCCGGCCGCGTCAGCAATGCGTGCACGGCGTACAGGGCCGGCAGAACGAGATAGGGCGCGAAGACGTTCGGGTCCTCGAAGACGCCCTTGGCGCGACCGTATCGCGTGAAGATTTCCGCGCCCGGAAACAGGTGGAAATAGCCTGCGATCGCCGCGAGAGACGTCAGCAGCGCCGCCGCCGTCCATGAATTGAACACAAGCGCCAGGCGCGCCGGCCGCGCGGCGATGACGCAGGCGAAGAACACGCCGCTCAGCGCCAGGAATATCGAGGACGCGATATAGAGCGGTGCGTTCTTCCACTCCGTCATCTGCGTCATGGAGATGACGCCGCCGATGTTGAAAACCATCAGCAGTAGGAACGGCAGCATCACGGCGCGCGGGATCGTCAACAGCCCGGACATCGCCCAGATCCCGATCAGCACCACCATGAAGAGTTCATAGGGGGCCGGTTCGCGAATGACGAAGCCTGACAGGAAGACGCCGATCCAGATCGCCGCGCTCGCCAGCGTGGCGCCGATCGCCCGGTTGACCGCACCCTGCGGTAGCGTG
Organism: Oricola indica; assembly: GCF_965227485.1. NCBI lineage: Bacteria > Pseudomonadati > Pseudomonadota > Alphaproteobacteria > Hyphomicrobiales > Ahrensiaceae > Oricola > Oricola indica. Next base: position 3,334,154 of record NZ_OZ245747.1, on the reverse strand, counting down.
AGCGCGGCGTCGGTCAATAGGCGTTGTCCGTATTGAGCAGCCGAATCGGCGTCAGGAAGAGAATTTTCAGGTCGAACCAGAGCGACCAGTTTTCGATATAGTAGAGATCGAACTCGGTGCGCCTGCGGATCTTCTCGTCGGTATCGATTTCGCCACGCCAGCCATTGATCTGCGCCCAGCCGGTCACGCCTGGCTTGACGCGGTGGCGCGCGAAATAGCCATCGACCACATCGGCATAGAGGCGGTCGGAGGACTGGGCGGTCACGGCATGCGGGCGAGGGCCGACAAGCGACAGTTCGCCTCGCAGAGAGTTGAAGAACTGCGGCAATTCATCGAGCGAAGTCTTGCGGATGAAGCGGCCGACGCGGGTGACGCGCGGATCGTCCTTGGTCACCTGCGCGCGCGCCGTCGGGTCGCACTGCTCGACATACATCGAGCGGAACTTGAAGACGTTGATCTGCTCGTTGTTGAACCCGTGGCGCTTTTGCTTGAAGATCACCGGGCCCTTGCTGTCCAGCTTGATCGCGATCGCCGTGGCGAGCATGACCGGTGAGAAGACCGCAATTCCCAGCAGCGAGAAGAATATGTCGAAGGCGCGCTTCGCCACCGAATCCCAGTCGCGGATCGGACGGTCGAAAATGTCGAGCATCGGCACAGAGCCGATGAAGGAATAGGTCCGCGGCCGGAAGCGCAGCTTGTTGGAATGCGCCGACAGGCGAATATCGACCGGCAGGATCCACAGCTTCTTCAGCATGGTCAGGACCCGGTCTTCGGCATCCAGGGGCAGCGAGACGATCAGCATGTCGATATGCGCGCGCCGCGTGAACGAGACCAGTTCGGCAATATTGCCCAGCTTGGGATAGCCGGCGACAATCGGCGGCGAACGCGCGTCGTCGCGGTCATCGAAGATGCCGCAGATTCGGATGTCGTTGTCGTGTTGCAGTTCAAGCGCCCGGATGAGCTTCTCGGCTGGCTTGCCGCCGCCGACGATCACGGCCCTGCGTTCCATCGCGCCGTCGCGCGCCCATTTGCGGATGCGCCATGACAGGACAATGCGCGTCAGCAGCAGGAAGGCCAATCCGCCCACGAACCATGAGCCGCCCCAGACGCGGCTGAAGTCCTCCGAGATCTTCATGAGAAAGCCGGCGACCGCCAGGAGCGCGAAGGTTCCCGACCAGGCGAGCATGACACGCGGGAACCGTTTGAGCGGCCTGCGCAGCGCGCGGATCGTGTAGCCGGCCCCGATTTCATTGAGGACGACGAAGAGAAGGCTGCCGCCGAAGGTCGTCAGCAGATAGGGGACGATCATGTTGAAACCGACATAAGCGGCCATGATCCCCACGCCGATCGCGGCGAGCCCGAAAAACTCCCCGATGCGTAGCAAACCGCTGACCATGACGGGCGAGATGGTGTTGTCGTCGAATTCCGCGGCGATGCGCTCCACGAGCGGATTGAGCTCGGTCTCGTGAGCGCTCGGATCTTCGCCGGTCTGATAGTTCCGCACTTTCTGCGACGTATAGCGCAGGCGGTGATCGATCTCGTTCATGGGGCGCCTTCGCGGTTATTGCCCGGAATATAGGGCGAAGCCCCTAAAAAACGCTTGATAAACCGGCCGCCGGAGCATGTTTGTTTACGCGCAAGGTTAACGCGGAGCGATAGGCACGCATCGCGTTGGCGGCCATGGACTGGGCGGAAAACCGGTCTCGCAAGGCGGATGCACCGGGCATCCAGCCTCGCAACGTGTCTGGCTCGGCCAAGGCGACACGCATCGCGCCTGTCAAAGCGGCTTCCTCGGGCGCAACCATGGCGGGGTTGCCCGATCCGAGAATTTCGGAGATGCCGCCGACATTCGTCGCGATCACGGGCATGCCGGCGCCGAGCGCTTCCAGGACTACATAGGGCAGGGCCTCCGCACGGGAGGGCATGACGAAGCATCGTGCCTGCGAAAAAGCATCGCGCGCCGGCATCGGTGCGTGGAAGGTGACCGCATCGCCAAGCGAAAGCGCCTCCGCCAGCGCCTTGACGGCAGGGGCATCCGGTCCGTCGCCGACGATGACCGCTCGCGCATCGTGACCCTCTGCCCGCAGCGAGGCGAGGGACCGCAGGAACAGGTCCGGGCCCTTCAGCGTCCGCAATTCGCCGAGGAAAAGAAAATCGGCCGCGTCATCGATTGGCGCAACCGGCTCGAACTCGCTTTCCCGCAAGCCATTGTGGTTGACCGACCACGGGCATCGCGGTTCGCCGATCTTTTGCGCATATGTGCGGTGTTCGAAGTCGGCAACGAACAGGATATGGTCCGTCAGCCGTTCGAGCATCCGCTCGACGCGGAAGTAGACGCGGCCGGACCGCGTATCCGGTGCGTAGTGCAGGCTGCCGCCATGCGGCGAATAGAGACGGGCGACGCAAGACCTTTCTGCCCGTACGAGTGAGCCAAGCGCGCGGGCGAATACGCCGCCCTTCGCACCATGTCCGTGGAGGACATCCGGCTGCAATTCCTTTAATTTCGTCAGTATGTTGAGGGCGTCCCTCAAATCGCCGAAACCAACTTCCCGGCGCATCGGGATGCGATGCAGGCCCAGCGATAGCGATCCGGCCAGTTCTGCGGCCATGGTTTCGTTGTAGCCCGGGGTTCCCGCGACATCGCAGACGACGCCGACCTGATGGCCGAGGTCCTGATGAGCCATCGCCAGGTCGCGCACATGGCGGAACAGGCCGCCCATCGGTGCGCGCAAAACGTGAACGATGCGCAGGGAGTCGCCGTTATTCATCGTCAGGCGGTTTTCCGGTTTCAGAAAAGGCGTTCGCGGACGAAAACTGTATCGCCGGGCAGCAGCGGATCGCTGATCAGCACGCGTCCGGTCAGCACGCGCCCGTTGATCGTTCTCGTGATGTCGGCATTGGCCTGGTTGGCGCGGGGAGAAAACCCGCCCGCTGCGGCAATGGCGTTCTGCACCGTCATGCCCGGCGAATAGGCGTACTGGCCGGCCGACCCGACTTCGCCCATGATGAAGATCGAGCGGTACTGGTCGACTTCGACGGAAACGTCGGGATTGCGCAGGAAACCCTCGCGCAACTTGGCGGCGATCTGGCTCTCCATCTGCTGGACGGTACGTCCGCGCGCCGGCACCGCGCCGACGAGCGGGAAGGCGATATAGCCGGACTGGTCGACGGAATAGGTGTTCGTGAGTTCGTCCTGGTCGAAGACCGTGATGCGGACCCTGTCTCCGGCATCGAGCATGTAAGGCTGGTTGATGGCTTCGTGAAACGCTGCCGGGGCCGGCTTGTAACCGGAGCAGCCGGCGAGCGTCAGAGCAGCGAGAAAAGCTGCCGCGCATGCATGTCCATAACGTCTTAGCCGATTCATCGACACAACCTTCAATTGGTACAGGCAGCCTTGCCGCCACGGCTCTGTTATCGGGTTGTTAGGGTTAATACCCGGTAAAGCGCGGGCGTTTCCGTTGCCCTTCGTCAATGAACAAAGCGTTACGGCGCCATTTACCGCCCGGAAACCATGTTCCTTTAGAACTCGGATCAACTTTGTTCGAGCACCGGGGTCTTTCATGTCGCGAGTAGACTATGCAACGCGGGATGCCGATATCGATATCGGCAGGCTTTTTGGTGCGTTGTGGCGCGACCGGATACGCATCCTTCTCGGCGCGCTCGTCATCACCGGGCTGGTCTTTGTCGGTCTGTCGCTGATGACGCCGAAATACATGTCGGATGCACGACTCCTTATCGAATCGGGAGAGTCCGTCTTCACGCGCCCCGGCAGCGACAATGCCGGTTCCGCCGATTCACCGCTGCCCGATCCGGAGGGGGTTGCCAGCCAGGTCGAGATCCTGACGTCCAGCGATCTGCTGATGCAGGTCGCAGACGATCTTGCTCTGGAACAATACGATGAATTCAATCCCGATGGATTGTTTTCCGGCCTGAAGGCGGGCCTGGCGGCGCTCGGCCTCATGGAGGATCCGTCGCAGGTTACACCGGAAAAGCGGATCCTCGACGCGGTTCGCAAGCGCCTCGATGTCTACGCGGTAACCAATTCGCGCGTTGTCGTGATCGAGTTTCAATCCACTGACAAGGAACTGGCGGCGAAATTCGCCAATGCGCTGGCGCAGGCCTATCTGGCGCTCGAAAGCCGGGCGCAACTGGAGACGACCGGCAAGGCCGCCAACTACCTGGCCGACGAGATCGCCGATCTGCAGGACAGCGTGCGCAAGGCCGAGGCGGCCGTCGCCGATTACCGTGCCTCTTCCGGTCTGTTTATTGGCCAGAACAACAATGTGCTGGCGACCCAGCAGCTCGCCGAACTGACGACAGAACTGTCGCGCGTGCGCGCCGAACGGTCCGGCGCCGAGGCACGGGCGCGCAGCGTACGGGCTGCGCTCGACGCCGGCGCATCCGTCGATTCGCTTCCCGATGTCGTGCAGTCCGCGCTGATCGGCCGGCTGCGGGAGCGCGAGATCGCGCTTCAGTCGGAGATCGCGGACCTGTCGGCAACGCTGTTGCCGGAACACCCGCGCATCCAGGGCCTGCGCTCGCAACTGCGCGACCTGTCCCGCCAGATCGACTCCGAGGTCCGCAAGGTTCTCGCCGGGTTGCGAAGCGAGGCGGAAATCGCGCGCTCGCGCGAGCAGGAAGTCCTCGCCGAGGTCAGCCGCCTCAAGGCCGCGTCGGTCGACGCCAGCGAGAGCGAGGTCGAGTTGCGGGCGCTGGAACGCGAGGCGGCATCGCAGCGCGACCTGCTGGAAAGCTATCTCGTCCGGTTTCGCGAGGCCCGGTCGCGCGACGAAGGCCAGTACGCGCCGGCCAAGGCGCGCCTGATCTCGCGCGCCGTGGTGTCGAACGAAGTCGCTTTCCCGAAAGTGATTCCGCTGACCGGCGCCGCCTTCTTCGTGTCGCTGCTGATCATGATGCTGGTCACCCTTGTACGCGAACTGTTCTCGGGCAGGGCATTCGTGCCCGTCAACGTCGCCGTTCCGCCGGAGCAGCCCGCCGTGGCCATGGCACCCCCGGTCTCCGAGGATGATACACCTGCCGAAGTCGAGGTGGAGACAATTCCGGAGCCGGTCATGGAGCAGGCCCCCGAACCTCCCGCTGCGTCCCTCGTGGAGGATGAACCGGTCTCCGATGACAAATACGGGATCGAAGCGCTGGCGATCAGCCTTGTGGAGGCGCGGGCCGACCGTGCGATCATCGTATCGCCGGAAGGCGACGCGGGGGCGGCGGCTTCGGTTGCGCTGGCCCGCATGCTGGCCGGCGAGGGATTGCGGACCGTGGTGGTCGACCTCAGCGGCACGGGCGCCGCGACGCGGCGCATGCTCGAGGACGCCGACTGCCCCGGCATCACCGACCTTCTGGCGGCCTCGTCGTCCTATTCGGATGTGATCTATCCGGACTATGCGACCGGTGCGCACATTATCCCGACCGGTATCGCCGATCCCGCACGGGCGATGCGCGCGGCTGACCGGCTGCCGATCATTCTCGATGCGCTGGTCTCGGCCTACGACATGGTCATCGTCGAATGCGGACCGACCAATGCCGAGGGACTGAGGCGGTTGGCGGGAGCGGGCAGCCGCATCGTGCTGGCCGTGTCCGATCCCGCAGCGCCGGAAATCGTGGAAACCGCCGAAGACCTCGTCGACGCGGGCTATGACGACCTTCTGCTGGTCACGACGGACGAAGAAGACGAGAGCCCGGTCGATCCGCAGTCGCGCAGTGCCTACGCCCGCTGACCGGGCAGTCCGGTCTATCGCAGTATGGCAATCCGTTTGCGGATCTGCTTGACGGCGGTCCAGAGGAACTTGTTGCTCTTGATCGTTCGCACCAGGACACCGCGCGCGACCTTGGCGGACGCGACGGCGCGGCCGCGTAGGGTCAATGCGATGACCGTATCGCTTTGAAGCGCCTCGATCTCGCACCAGCCCCGCTTGTAAGGCTCGTCGCCGATACCGAAACTGAAGAGGTCCAATCCGCGTTCGGCGGCCTCGCGGATCGCCAGGAAGAACAGCATGTCGCCCGGGCCGATTTCCGAATATTCCGTGGCATAGGTTCCGAATTCGACCGTGAGGCAACCGTCATGGACGGTGCAGCCGATGATGGCGATCGGAACGCCGCCGACCTCGATGGTCTTCAACTCGCGCGAGGGCGGTGTCTCGTTCAATCCGGCCGCGAACAGATCCTTGAAGAAGCCGCGAACATGCGGGTCCGCGAAGACGTCGTGAATGCCGGCGAGCTGGAAATGTTTAGCCTTCAACTCGGAAAACCGGTCGAGCGTGCGGTTGATGTCGTTGGCATCGACGAGGGGGACGAAACGGTAACCGCCCATCTCGGCGAGCCGTCGTTCCTGTCCGCGGAAACGCTTGCGGCGGCGTTTGGAACTATGGCGCTTGAGAACGGCGTCGAAGCCGCCTTCGAGCGGCAGCGACAGCGCCGGATTGGGACTGACATGCGACCGGGAAAACACGAACGGGTTGGCCACGCCGCCGCACTCGGCCAGTTGCCGTTCGAGCACGATGGCGTCGGCGCCGAGCCCCGCGGCGCGCAGCGCCGAGACGATCCGGCTTTCGCCGAGATCGGCCAGCGCCGCCAGATCCTCAGCGCGACCGACAGGAAAATTCCCGTTCGCATGGCGCTCGCCGGGATAGGCGAGGTTGCCGGACTGGGTGCGTTCGAGCGGCAGCAGGACAGGACCGGCATTGGCGGGCCGGAGCGAGACGAAGACGGGCTCGTGCGGCGATTGGCCGACCCATGCGCGCAGGAAATCGGCGCGCTGATAGGCGGAGCACACCGCGTCGGAGGGTATCGCATCGACCGCCGCCAGCGCCGCGTCGCGTCCGGCATGAACGGTGACGCGCGGGTCGGCTGTACCCGACACGGTGCGTGTCGTGGAGATCGTAGCGGTGCCGATATCAACCATGTCTCAATCCTTTGATGGCAGGACTATCAGCGTCGGGTTTCGAAATCCCTTCGTCGCGACCGGTCCGGGCAGAGCAGAAATCAACAATTCGATGTCGGTTATCAAAACCTTTATGCGCAAGGCCTTCATGAACGGCGCACGGTACAGCGGATTGTCCGGGCTGCTGGACCCCGTGCTCGGCGGCGTCGGTGCGATCCTGATGCTGCACCATGTCCACCCGCGCAGCGACGAAGTGCTGCTCAACCGGGAACTGCATGTCGATCCGGCTTTCCTTGCAGACCTGATCGAGGCGCTGCAGGAGCGGGGCGCGCGTTTCGTCTCCATGGACGAGGTGGCCGACCGCCTGAAGGCCGGCCACACGGACGAGCGGTTCCTCGCGGTATCGCTGGACGACGGATACCGCGACAACCTTCACCACGCCGCACCGGTGTTCCGGCAGTTTGGCGTGCCATACGCGATTCATATCGCGCCGGGGCTGACCGACGGAACCAGCGACCTGTGGTGGGAACTTCTCCAGATCATCATCGAGAACAACGACACGCTGACATATGGCTCACCCTCCGGACCGGTCACGCTCGATTGCGTGACGCCTGCGCAGAAGTATAAGGCCTTCGGCCACCTGGTGGAGTACGGCTCTCGGGTGATCGAAGAGGACGCCATGCGCGAACTGGTCCAGTCCCTGTGCGTGACCTACGGGATCGACGCGGACGGACACCGGCGCGAGGCGCTGCTCACCTGGGAGGAGTTGCGGGGACTGGCCGACGACCCGCTGGCGACGATCGGCGCACACACGATGAACCACTATCACCTGCGCCGGCTGGAGCGCGACCGCGCCGCCGACGAGATCGCCCGCGCCGCCGACGTTATCGGCGACAAGCTTGGCGAGCGGCCGCGCCACATGGCCTATCCCTACGGCAATGCCGTCTCGGTCGGCCCGCGCGAGGTAGAGCTGGCGCGCGAGGCGGGGTTCACCACCGCGGTGACCACCCGGCACGGCGTGTTGCGGCCCGCCCATGGCGACAATCTGCTCGCGCTGCCGCGGATCTCGGTCAACGGCTATTACCAGCGGCTTCGTTACGTCGAGACCATGCTGAGCGGCATAACCGTGCCGGCGGCCAATTGCGGCCGCACCTTCGTCACCGTGTAGCGTCGCCGCCCTTCGGCTTGCGCTCCATCCAGCTGATCACGCCCATCGCCGGCAGGACCCAGACGAGACCCGACAGCGCGAAGAAGGCGAGATGGATGTACCAGGGGCTCTCGGCGAGGCGGTACGTCGCCACCGTGGTCGCGACCAGCGCGTAGATCACCACGAGGGCCACCAGGATCAGCATGCCGATGAATTTTTTCAGACGGTGGGGCATTGGGCGTGTTTCTTTGTCGACAGGCGGGCTATGTAGCATTCCGGCCACCAAAACCAATCCCGCCCATGCGGCATTCAGCCGCTTTTCATGCGCCGGGAGTGGATTTATGTGTCTCGCAGACAGGCATCGCACATGACAGACACCACCCTGACCACAACCGGGAGCGGCCGGCCGCTCTCCCTCGACGCGCACACGCGCGAATTGCGCAATCGCGCCCAGGTCCGCGCGTGGCTCTACGTCATGCTGCTGATGCTCGTGGCGCTGGTGATCGTCGGCGGCGCGACGCGGCTGACGGATTCGGGTCTCTCGATCACCGAATGGAAGCCGATCCACGGCGTTATCCCGCCGATCGGCGAAGCGCAGTGGCAGGAAGAACTCGCCAAGTATCGCCAGATTCCCGAATATGAGCAGGTGAACAAGGGCATGTCGCTCGACGAGTTCAAGTTCATCTTCTGGTGGGAATGGGGCCACAGGCTGCTGGCGCGCGGCGTCGGTCTCGTCTTCGCCCTGCCGCTGGCTTTCTTCTGGGCGACGGGCCGTCTCGACGGCCGCATAAAGCTGCCGCTTCTGGGTATTCTCGGCCTTGGCGGCTTCCAGGGCTTTATCGGCTGGTGGATGGTCTCCTCGGGGCTGGTCGAGCGGGTGGATGTGAGCCACTACCGGCTCGCGGTCCATCTGACGGTGGCCAGCATCATCATTGCCAGTATCGTGTGGGTGGCGCGGCTGATCGCGCCGCATGCCTCCGATCTGAAGCCGACGGACCGCTCCGACCGCATGGCGGCGATCCTGGCGCTGATGGTGCTGTTCCAGATCTATCTCGGCGCGCTGGTCGCCGGCCTCGACGCCGGTCTGGTCTTCAACTCCTGGCCGACCATGGATGGCGGCTTCTTCCCGGCCTCGCAGTGGGACGCAGCGCTTGGCTGGCGCAACGTCTTCGACACGCCGGCAATCATCCAGTTCACCCATCGCACCTTCGCCTATGTCGTCTGGCTGACGGCGGGCATGCATATGATCGCGTCGCTGCGCCATGCGCCGGGCTCGACCCATGCGCGCCGCGCGGTGCTGCTGTTCGCACTGGTGACCTTGCAGGCGGTGTTCGGCATCGTCACGCTCTTGACCTATGTGCCGCTCGGCTGGGCGCTGCTGCACCAGGGAACGGCGCTGGTTGTGCTTGGCTTCGCCGTCGCCCACTGGCGCGGCCTGAAAGGCCCGCTGCCGCTCTCCGACGGCACGCCGCATAGGCTGGACATGGTCGGCGTGCGGGACTGAGACGGCACGACGCGCCATGCCCCTCATCCGGCCCTTCGGGCCACCTTCTCCCCGCAGGCGGGGCGAAGGATAAGGAGGGTGGCATGCGTCGTCGTTTCCGCGCTTGTCGAAAAGGCGGATTGAATTGGCCATGATGGTGGGACGGGTCACGACGTGTTCCAGGCGTCGCGGGCAAGCGCGTCGCATTCCTTCAGAACTTCGGCGACCGGCGTTTTCGGTCGCTTTCGCCAGCCCGGCGGACGGCCGGGCCGGATCGGGCTGAAGCGCCGGGGCCGGAGATGGGGCCGATCCTCGGATGAAGACCACAATCTGTCACGCCGCGCGCGCCAGCGGGCGAGGCGTTCGGCGTGGGTTTCCAGATCCTGCAATGCCTGCTCCAGCGCGATGATGCGCCGGCAGAGCGTGCGCGCATCGACCGGATCGTCCGGGCGAAGTCCGTTGTCGCGTGGCAGCTTTGCATCGTCGTCTGCCTCGCCGTCCTCAAGCCAGGGATAGCGGGAGGGTTTGATTGGATCGAACAGGGGGAAGGTGGAGAGAGAGCCGATTGGAGCGGTCTTGGCGATCGGCCGCGATGCTCCCTCCCGCGTGTCATCCTCGGTCTTGGATGGGCATCGCCCGGGCTTCTCGGCTCGACGCAGGGTCATTGTCACCAGCTTGCATGCCGCGATGGCGATTAGCCTGCGCGCGGCGAATTCGGCGGGACGCAGCATCGCCAACACGCGAATGCGCAGATAGCGCGGCATCATGATGACCGAACGCCCGGTTCGGATGCTGGCCAGCGCGAACAGGCGCGCGACGACCGCCAGAAGGTCGTCCCGGTTCCGATCGATTGCGCCTGCCCAGTCCACGTGAAGCCGTCCTTTGCGTTTGACGGATCAGGCTAAGGGCAGGGGCGGGGCGGTGGATAAGAATCACGCGAGAAACGTGGAGACGCACATCATGTCACACGCGGCGTGGAACGTTCGGCTTCCTCCTTCATTGGTCTTCATAGACACAGGAGGAAAACATGTCCGTTGCACGTATCACCGAAATCAATGCTTCCGGTTCCAGCATCGAGAACGCGATCGAGAATGGCGTCGCGCGCGCTTCCGAAACCTTGAAGAAGGTCGAACAGGTCTGGGTCCAGGACGTCAAGGCCCGCGTCAGTGACGGCAAGGTTGACGAGTATCGGGTCAACATGAAGGTCAGCTTCGTGCTCACCGAGTAGGAAACGCAGGCGGAGCCGCCCGCGACGCGCGGGCGGTTTCCACGCCGCGATTTACAAGATTCGAAATGGGCTCAGCTCAACGCGGGCGAAAGATGCCGGTCGCGTTCATCGGCCCTGAATGCAGGCGCCGAATTCATCCGAACCCGCCTCCAATAAGCCTCAATGAGGGACCATGGTGTCCCCTTATACGCGACAAGCACCGCCCACCATCAGGATGGGAGCGGCGTAACACGATTTCCTGCGCAGCATCGGCGACTGACGATGCGACCAATGCGGATTGCCGCAGTGCAGGAGCGTCGATGCATACCCGAACCCGCCATTCCATCGTTTCCTTCCATTTTCCCTTTTCGCTGAGCGGGGTCGATGGCGTTCAACCGGCAGGCGAATACAGCATCGCCGAGGATGACGAGATCATCGAAGGGCTGAGCTGGATCGCCTGGCAACGCACAGCCGCATTCATCTATCTCCCCCTGCCGAAACACGGATCGAGCAGCCAGCAAATGGTGCCGATCGATTACGCGGAACTGAACGCGGCGCTGGAACTCGACCGCGAGCGGGTGACCGCTGGCGCCAATTGATCTCACACACTCAAACCGACGGGAAAACGATCATGGCAAAGGGCCAGAAACGCGGGAACCGCGAGCTTCGAAAACCAAAACAGAAAAAGCCGGTCAAAGAGGCTGTGCCCGCGATGGGCAGCTTTACGCCGTTCAAGTCCGTTACGCCTTCCGCAGGAAAGAAATGACGGATCGGGATCCGTCGCGCCAGGACGACCCATGACGCTGTGCTTCCTGGAGGACATGAGCTATTTCGACCACACGCGCCGACAGATGCGTTTCGTCGCGCATGATGGGACGCAAGCCGTCTCATTCCGCATCGATCTCGACGCGTTTTTCGAGGAGGGATATGACGGAAAACACGGCGAAACCGACTATATGACCGTGTTCACCTCGAAACTGGAGGTGATCCATGGCGCTGCCCGAAATGCCTATGGCCACGGGCGACGGTCCGTCTATGTCCTCTCAAGGGACGATTTTTAGCTGATTTTCGCCGTATCGCCGGGCGAGGCCTGTACGGGACGCGTAGCGTTACCCGGCAGCGCGGCGAGGCGCCCGGGTTTTCTTTTTAACGGGTTTTGCGGGAGCGGCCGTTTCATCGGGAAGCGCGGCTTCCTTCGCCAGCCGCATTTCGCGGAGGCGACGGGATTTTTCAGACCTGGCTTCGGTCTCCTTGCGAACGATCAGCCGAGCCGCCGTGTCGGTCGTGGACAGTTTGGATTCCGCCCGCGTCGGCTTGAACAGGGTCTGCTTTGTCGATCGCATGTTGAAATCTACCGGGCGGAGGGACGGTCCGTCGGGCGCGGCTTGCGCTTCGGCCCGGGTATCAGGCCTTCTCGCTGTGCCTGCTTGCGCGCTGCCTTGCGGCTGCGGCGAACGGCTTCCTGCTTCTCGCGAACGCGTTTTTCCGACGGCTTTTCGTAGGAGCGGCGGGCCTTCAATTCGCGGAACAAGCCCTCGCGTTGCATCTTTTTCTTCAGGACCCGGAGAGCCTGATCGACATTGTTGTCCCGGACGAGAACCTGCATGGCGATACCCTTCTTTGCGACGCTTCGCGCCGATCAGTTCCGCGGTTGCGCGGCGAAATTGGTGTTTTCGGCCGGATGGCCGTCAAATGAAAGCGCGAGATCGTCTTCCCGGACGACGCGCTCGAACTGCTCGCTGTCGCTCTTGATCCGGTACTGAACGACTCCGTCACGGGGCGGCATCAAGGCCACGATTTCAAAGGAATCGGGGCGTTTGACCAGCGCTCGGCCCTGGATGGAAACGACGTCGCCGAATGCGAATCGATGAGTGGACATAGGGGTCTCTCCGAAACAAAAAAAGCGGGGATCATTCCCCGCTTCATAAGACGTCAGGTTCCGGACATCGGCATCGTGAGACGGCGGATGTCCGGGACCATGCGCAAAATCAGAGAGCCTGAAGGTTTGCCGCATTGGTGCGGCCATCGCGTCCGCTTTCCAGCTCGAAGCCGACTTTCTGGCCTTCGACGAGACCACCCATGCCGGCGCGGTCCAGCGCGCTGATGTGGACGAAGACGTCCTTGCCGCCATCTTCCGGAGTGATGAAGCCAAAGCCCTTTTGGCCGTTGTAGAATTTAACTGTACCAGTCTGCATTTTTGTAGTTCCCAAAAGTAAGTCGCCGCGCCGCAGCGTGCGGACGCGATCAAATATCGATGATTTGGAAAGAATGGCGGGTCGAAAGCACTGACGCCGCGAAAAGCCAAAGCTGGCCAAAAGAACGATGTGTCCTTGTAGATCGGTATTGCGGTTTATTCAAGGCGCATTTCTCGCCCGCGGTCGATTGGCGATATTTCGCCAGCCGCCCGCGGGCTATTCCTTGCGCGTGCTCATCCGCCGATCATCAGATTGAGGTTCTGCACCGCAGCGCCCGACGCGCCCTTTCCGAGATTGTCGTAGACGGCGATCAGGACGGCCTGGGCGCGGTCGTCATTCGCGAAGACGTGGAGGCGCATGCCGTCGGTGCCGTTCAGCGCCTCGGGCTGGAGGTCGGGGACGCGTTCCAGTTTCTCGAACGGCGCGACCTCGATGACGCATTCCTTGAGCGACGCATAATGATCGGCGATGGCTTCGTGGATCTGCCGGCCCGTCGGCACGGTGGCGAGCGCGCCGAGTTGCAGCGGGACCATGGTGACCATGCCCTGTGCGAAATCGCCGACGACCGGAACCATCAGGGGGTCGCGGTCGAGCAGGGCGTTTTTCTTCAGTTCCGGCAAATGCTTGTGCGACAAAGTTAGTCCGTAGGGGAGATACTCCGGCGCGCTTTCGCCTTGTGCCTCGTAATCGGCGATCATCGCCTTGCCGCCGCCGGAATAGCCGGTGATGCCGGTGAAGGTGACGGGGTAGTCCGCCGGGATCAGACCCGCTTTCACCAGCGGGCGCAGCGAGGCGATCGGCCCCTGCGGCCAGCAGCCGGGATTGGCGACGAACTGCGCCGAGGCGATCTTTCCGGCTTGCCCGGCATCGAGCTCGGCCATGCCGTAAGTCCAGCCTTCGGCGGTCCGGAAGGCGGTCGACGCGTCGATGACGCGCGTGCCGGCGTCGCCGATCATCGAGACGGCCTCGCGCGAAGCGTCGTCCGGCAGACAGAGGATCGCGATATCGGCTTCCCTGAGAAGCTGCTCGCGCATCGACTGGTTGCGCCGCTCGGCCTCCGGGATGGAGAGGACGTCGAGGTCGTCGCGCTTCGCGATCCGCTGCCGGATCTGCAGGCCCGTGGTTCCGTGTTCGCCGTCGATATAGAGTTTCGGTTTCATGATCATGGTCTGTCTGTCGGTTGAAAGGTCGGGCGCGGGCAGGGCCTATCGTCGGGCGCGCTTCTCGGCCAGAAGGCCGAGATAGTGCTGCGCCACGGCGGCACCGGCTATTGCCGTGATATCGGCATGATCATAGGCCGGCGCAACCTCGACGATATCCGCGCCGCGAATGTCGAGATCGCCGAGCTGGCGCAGAACCGAGAGCATCTTGGCAGAGGACGGGCCGCCAGCGACCGGCGTGCCCGTGCCCGGCGCATAGGCCGGATCGAGGCAATCGATGTCGAACGTGATGTAGCAGGGCATGTCGCCGACGCGCATGCGGATCTCGTTGGCGATCGCGGTCGCCGCCATCTCGTCGACCTGGTGGCCGTGCAGCATCCGTATGCCGCAATCCTCGGGCGCATGGGTGCGGATACCGATCTGGATCGAGTGCGCCGGATCGATGACCTCGTCGCGCACGGCCCGGATGACGAAGGAGCCGTGGTCGATGCGCTTGCCGTCGTCGAACCAGGTGTCCTGATGCGCATCGAACTGGATCAGCGCCAGCTTTCCGTGCTTCGCCGCATGCGCCTTGAGAAGCGGCCATGTGACATAGTGGTCGCCGCCGAGCGTGACCAGGAACGCGCCGGATTTCAGGATCTTCGCGGCCTCGCGCTCGATGGTCGCGGGGGTCTTCTGGTGATTGCCGTAATCGAGCAGGCAGTCGCCATAGTCGATCACCGCCATCTCCTCGAAGAGATCGCGCTCGAACGGATATTGCGGGTCGTTGTCCATGATCGCCGAGGCGCGCCGGATCGCTTGCGGGCCGAAGCGGGCGCCCGGCCGGTTGGAGACGGCGGCGTCGAAGGGAATGCCCCAGACGACAGCGTCCGCACCCTTCAGCGACTTGGTGTATTTGCGCCGCATGAAGGACAGCGCCCCGGCATGGGTCGGGTCGGTGGCGGCGCCGGTGAGGCTGCGCGCGGTGAAGGCGTTGTCGATGGACTTCGATGGCATGACTGAACCCGCGTATTGAACGGTTTGTCTGGTAGCGCAAAGGCGGGGCCGGATAAAGGCCTCGCGGCAGCGCTCAGGCCCGGGCGGCGGACTGCGATTGCGCCGCCTTGCCGCGCAGACCGGAGAACACCTTGGCCATGTTGTCGAGGATGCGCTGTCGCAGCAGGCGTTCCTCTCTCTCGATATCGGCGGGTTCGTCGGCGTTGGCAGCCCCGACCGTCGCGGCCTGACGCCGAGCGACGAGCCGGCTGATCTCCCCGGCGATCTCCGGCCGGTCGTTCAGGACCGCCTCGAACTGGTCGCGCGTGACCTCGAAAACGACGACGCCGGTCGCGGCGGTGACCGACGCCGATCGCGGCGCGCCGGTCAGCAGGGACATCTCGCCGAAGATTTCCCCGGCGAGGACGTGGCCGACCTTCACCGCGGTTCCGTCCGGCCCGTCGATATGCACATCCAGAATGCCTTCGGCGACAACATAGAGCGAGGTGCCGTCCTCGCCTTGGCGAACGAGGGCTTCGCCGGCGGGGAACTCCCGGAGTTTGGCCGCCCGCGCCATGCCTGCGAGTTCGTCCCTTTCGAGCGCGCCTGAAAACAGGTCGATGCGCGACAGGATCTCGATCCGGTCGTCCTCGCCACCATGGTCGAGCAACCGCTTTGGCCGCCGGTCGAGGAAGACATCCTCCTTGGGAAGCGCGGGCGTCAGGCCGGCGATGTGCAACTGGCGGAGCAGATGCGCCATCACCGCGTCGCGCAACGCCGAAGGCGAACGTTCATCGACCTTGCCCCAGAACCGGATGATGTAGCAGACGCCGTGATCGGCGGGCTCGCCGATCAGCACGGTGGGTTCAGGATGGTCGAGAATGCCTTTCTCGGTCGCTGCCGCCCTTGCGCCGGCCAGCAGAATGCGGCGCGCCCGGTCGGGCGGAACGTCGAAATCGATCACGATTTCCGTCTGCATCCGGCTGACATGGTCGGAGTGGGCGAAATTGGTGATCGCCATCATGCCGAGCATGCCGTTGGGGATCACCACGACATTGTTGTTCTCGAGCTGCATGCGGCAGACGCGCCAGCCGATATCGAGCATCTTGCCATATTGCTCGGCCATGAAATCCCGGTGATGCAACGCGATCCAGTCTCCTTCACGGATCGAGCCGTCGAGATTGAGCGCGATGCCGGTGAAGATGTCCTGGATCATGTTGCGCAGCGCGAAACCCAGAACCAGCCCGAGGACGCCGGATGTCGCCCAGATGGCGGTGACGTCGCGCTTGAAGACGAAGGAGATGATGCAGGTCGCCGTCACGACCAGGATGATGAGCGCAACCACGCTCTTGAGAAGCGCCGGAACCGGGTGGCGCGTCAGGCGGGCGACCGCGCCGTTCCAGAAGAAGCGCTCCAGCGCCGAGATGGCGAGCAGCGCGCCGGCAAGCCATGTCAGGGAACGAACGGTCAGGGAAAAGGCCGTTGCGACGCCGCCCGCGGGGTCCGCGAAGAGCGTGGAGGCGATCTCGTTTTCATATAGCGCCGCGAGCGCCAGCACGGCGAAAAGGGCGGCACGCAATAACAGGCCCGTCATGCATGAACTCACACACGAGAAATTCGTGTGTTGCAAGTGTTTTGCACAGCAACAGGCCGTGGAGCGCTCCGGCGACACAGAACTGTCACATCGGTGCAAAACCGGGCCTCGCGAGCGCCGGATCAGGGTGCTTCTTCACGCAGCCGGGGCATGTCGTCATGCGGGGTGACCGTCTGGCGTTCGATCATGCGCTGGACGTGAAGCGGGGTGGGGCCCTTGTGGAGCGCCAGCAGGCGTTCGGTGACCTCGGCGTCCGCCTGGGTGCGGCGCTGATTGTGCCGCACATATTCGACCCAGGTGGGGACGTGATAGCTCTCGGTCCAGATATCGGGGTTCTCGAGGTTGCGCAGCAGCGCCCATTGCTGCGCGCCGTCGCGGATCCGGATACGGCGGCGAAGCGTCATGACGGCGAGGAATTCCTGCACGTTCTCCTGCGCGATGTCGTAGTCGATCATGATCATGATCGGCCCGCTTCGCTGGGTCAGGTCGAGACGCAGCGGCGGCTCGGTGAAACGGTTCAGCGGATCGAGATTGAGCTGGCCGAAATCGGGCAGGGGCGCCCACCGGCCGACGGCCGCGCCGAACAGCAGGACGATCGCCGCGCCGGTCAGCGCGCTATTGGTGCCGAAACTCTCCGACACGGCACCCCAAAGCCAGCTTCCCGCCGCCATGCCGCCGAAAACGCCGGTCTGGTAGAGCGCGAGCGCGCGGCCGACGACCCAGCGGGGCGTCGACATCTGCATGGTGACGTTGAACAGCGACAGCGAGACCACCCAGCACGCGCCCGCCAGAAGCAGCGCGACCGCCGAGACGACCAGATAGGGGCTGACGGCGATGGTGAAGGTGCTGACCGCAAAGCCGGTAAAGCCGATCCGGGTGATGTTCTCGTTGTGGAAGCGCGAGCGCAGTTCGGCATTGGTGAGTGCGCCGACGACGGCGCCGAAGCCGAAACAGCCGAGCAGGACGCCGAAGATGAAGGCGTCGCCGCCGAGATTTTCGCGCGTGACGATGGGCAGCAGCGCCTGCAACGCGACCGCCGAGACGCCGAACAGGAAACCGCGCAGGATGACCTTCATCAGGTTGGGCGACATCGCCACATAGCGAAGCCCGGCCTGGAAGGCGATGCCGAACGGTTCGCGCGGGAGGCTGTTCGGCGGCAGCGACGGGTGCCACCGGAACAGCGCCGCGATGATCGCCACATAGCTGGCCGCGTTGACCGCGAAGGCCGCCGCCGCGCCGGCGATGGCGACGATCGCGCCGCCGGCCGCCGGGCCGACCGAGCGCATGATGTTGAAACCCATCGAGTTGAGCGAGACGGCGGCCGGCAATTCATCGCGGGTGACGATGTCGCCCATCGACGCCTGCCAGGACGGGTTGTGCAGCGCCGTGCCGCATCCGATCAGGAAGGTGAAGGAGAGCAGCAGCCAGGGGGACAGGAAACCCTCCAGCGCGAGGATGGTCAGGATCACCGAGACCACGAGCATGAAGCCCTGCGCGACCAGCATGACCTTGCGGCGGTCGAAATTGTCGGCGAAGACGCCGGCGATCAGCGAGAAGATCATGATCGGCAGGGTGATCGAGGTCTGGACGAGGGCGACCATGCTTTCCGACGACGTCAACTCGGTCATCATCCAGGCGGCGCCGACGGCCTGCACGAGCCCGCCGAAATTGGACGCAAGCGACGCCATCCAGAGCATGCGAAACGTCTGGTTGCGGAACAGTCCCGTCAGGGAACCCGCATATGGCATCCGGTCCTCCCGTGATCATGCGCCGAGTCGCGCATGCCTGTTTTACGCCCAGTAGCGGCAATTCCCAGAGGTTGTGCAAAACAAATATGCAGCGGCGTGCGCGAGCCGCGTATCAAAGCCACGGTGGGCCCGGGTCAACCGTGGCGCTGAATGGTCAGCCCCTCGGCGTCCGAAGGGACGACGAAGTGCTTCGATAGTTGCTCGAATTGTTCGTCGGTGACCGAGAACGGGTGATCGCCCGAGGCGTTACGGGCTTTCAGCCGCGCCTTGCATGTGACGTCCGGAACGTCGAGAAAATGCAGCATGTGCGCAGCGTTCGCGCTTTCGGCGATGCCGCGCATCCAGGCGCGGCTTTCCACCGTGTTCGCCTGAAAGTCGAGAACTACAGACAGGCCCGAAGCGAGAAGCGCGGTGACGTGAGGCCCCATGATTGCGCGCAGTTTCGCGGCGCATCGCACGTAATCCGAAAGTGACGACATCTCGCCGCCGAAGAGCGCCGCCAGTCAGTCGTCCTCGGCGATGATTACCGTGTGTGGAGACCGGCCGAGTTCGGCGCAGAGAGTCGATTTGCCCGAAGCGACCTTGCCGCAAATCATGTGCAGTGTTGGAGATGCTGGAGGCATGGGGCTGGTCCGAAGCGGTGCGATCCGCGGGGTAGGGCGCGTGCAATAAAAAAGGGGCGCTGCGGGAGCGCCCCTCGACAGATGCCAATTGTCCGAAGCGGATTAGCGCTTGGAGAACTGGAAACTAAATTTAAACAATGAAACCAATAGGTTATTATGAACTCTAAAAAATGTTGTTATTCTGTCTACCCAAAGGCGCTTTCTTTCGTCTCCCAGTAGCGAAAGAATTATTCTCGGAGGAATGTAGGTAGCCTCCTCGCAAACATTTTTGCAGCGCCCCTTTCCAGAAACTCCGAAATCGCTCCACCACCAGTATCCGCACGCATGTCACGCCATCTCTCGCTGCGGATTAAATAGGGAATGATTTCTCGCAACTGCCGAAGGTCGAGTGTGGCTACGTTTCTCGGGTCAGCCATCACCTCCAGACGGACTTCCAGAGGCTCTGAATCTGATTTGCGAGTTCACTCAATAAGCTGATTGGGTTTCGATCCTAACGACGTTGTACAGGGCGGATTGCCATTGAGATCAAACGTTATTCCACATCGAAAACGAACAGTTAAGCTGGGTAGCTATGCTAGGCCAATATCAACCATTTAATAAAACAGATTATTCACGTTCGCTTGTTACGCTTTTCCGATTGCCGAAAGTAAACGGCAGCAGAATGTTTCTATTTTGAGTGACCTTGCGGTAACACAATAGGTTGCTTCGTCGTGAGGCTATTATGCACTCGAATCCAGCTAGCCGTGCCAGTCGGCATGGATCGGAAGCTATTGGACTGGTTGATACGACAATCCGGTTCGATGAAGAAACCGATAGAGCTTACCGGGCTTGGCAGGACCAACATAGCCGCCATTTGATATGTTGGGCGCTGGTATTCGGCGCGCTCTCCTATCTGATCAATCACATGGGAGATTATACGCTTACCACCAACAATATCGATGCTCTTTTGCGCGTTCGCGTCTCAACTTCTTGTATTCTCATCGGCGTCGCCTGCGTGATGTTCCTGATCAAGGATATCAGTCTCACACTAATCGCGATCCTGATGGCCATTCTTGCAAGTGTCGCCAACACAAGTATCGCGCAATTGCTGGGGAGCGCCACGGACTTTTGGTTGGTGGCAGCACAGGCGATTACAGCGTTGGTGTTCGTTATGACGGTCAAACGCTTCCATGATCTGATCTTTGTCGCGACAATTTTGTTCATCCTACCGACAACGCTTGAGCTTCTTTCGGGAGATAGCCCGCGTTCGGTGATGTCTGAAAGCGTACTCCTGGCGACCGCTGCGGCAGGTGTCGTTGCTATTGGCTACTTCGTCGATCAAACCCAAAGAACCGCGTTTAAACTCTCACGAGACCTTCACCACGCAGCGACACACGACCCCCTAACCGATATCCC
This sequence comes from Oricola indica, assembly GCF_965227485.1. NCBI lineage: Bacteria > Pseudomonadati > Pseudomonadota > Alphaproteobacteria > Hyphomicrobiales > Ahrensiaceae > Oricola > Oricola indica. The sequence goes on along the minus strand of NZ_OZ245747.1, from coordinate 3,313,729 downwards.
TAACCGATTGCGGATCTTGGAGGTACTGAATGAAGAGCTGTGTAAGCACGAACGCTACCAGCGTCCAGTTTCTGTTCTGGCGATGGACATCGACCACTTCAAGTTTATCAACGATACCCAAGGTCATTCTGCCGGGGATGAGGTGCTTAAAGCGCTCACTGCGCGGATAAACCGAGAGATTCGCGATTTCGACTTTTTCGGCCGAACCGGCGGCGAGGAGTTCCTCGTTGTTTTACCGGAAACTCAGCTACATGACGCAGAAGATCTGGCGAAGCGGCTTCGGCAAACCGTGGAGGAACTCGCAGTGCCGTGGCAGGATCAAACCATCACCTGCACGATGAGTATCGGTGTCGCCGAGTTACATCAGTCAGACGATATGGCAGCACTGTTAAACCGTGCCGACAAAGCCCTCTATCGCGCCAAGAGCAAGGGACGCAATCGCGTCGAGATGGAACCAGCACCGGTCAGCAAGATCGGAGAGCCTGAATGGCGAGGGTAGAATCGCAGAGACGCAAAATGCCTTACGAGCGATGGAAACAAAGCAGGCTCATAGCCAGATCCGACGGCCTATTTAAACAAATGCCTCAATTGTTCGCTGGCGGATAACTGTTGGTAAGCGTTTTGTGGATACTCTACAGCGATAAAGCGTTGGTGCGTATCGCCGGTGGTTTTGAGCGATATCAGGAATTACAAACCTACAAGGGTTGGTTGTTCGTCGCGGCAACCTCGCTACTCATCTTCTTTGTGCTGAGAGCGGCCTGGAGGGGTATCTATGCCGCCTACGAAACATCCCAAGAAAGCGAGCGTCGTCTCCATTTGGCGCTGACCAGTGCAGGTGGCGGCATTTGGGAACTTGACCTGAATAGGAATGACGAGACGCTCGCATACGTCTCGGAAGAACTGATCGAGCGCTTGGGCCTGCCACCCGACTACCATCTGACGTTCAAGGAATGGCGGGTGAGACGGCACCCGGACGACGGGCATGTCGTGGATCGTAGACTGCAACAAGCTATCTACTCGGGAGGCAAGGAACTCTTCGACGCCAGAATTCGCGTTCGTTGCGAAGACGGCCTTTATCGTTGGGTGCACACCCGTGGGAACGTTGTCTTTACATCCGACGGGCTTCCGGATCGTGTGATTGGCGTTGCATTGGACATTGACGAACAAGTCAAGGCTGAAGAACGGGTTAGCCAGTTGCTGCGGTATGATCCCGCTACCGGGCTTGCCAATCAAGATTTCTTTGTCTCGCAGATCGAAGGCATTATTGAACAACCACAATTCACGGGATGGATCGCAATTGTACAGGTAAGGCTACTTGAACTGGACCGGCTCTTAGAAGACGCTGAAACAATCGAGGACCTCCCCCTAATACGGTCGATCAGCAATCGTTTGCATGATTTGCCAATGACGCTGACCGCTCGCATCGCCACCGATGTTTTTGCGATTGCTGCCTCGTCGACGGTATCGCAGGAAGAAGCGAGGCGCCGTGTAAGGGATGTTCTACGGAAGCTTCTGGAACCGGTGTCATTGCCATCCGGTACGGTCAAATTGCGCGTGCAGGTCGGAGGCGTCACAAGCACCGGCGAAAGCGGCAATGCAGCCGCACTGCTGCGCAACAGCGGCCATGCTCTCGACGTCGCGGAACGAACCACTGATATTAGAGTACGTTGGTTCGATGAGCAGCTGGGAGCCGAGCATTCAGAGCGAAACCGTCGTATTCAGGGACTTGAAACAGCGGTGCGCGATGGAGAGATTGAGTGCCATTTTCAGCCACTTGTCGATCTGAAGACAGGGCAGACATCTGGTTTCGAAGCACTTGCCCGATGGCATCGAAAACAGGAGGGCCTCATTCAACCTGATCAATTTATCGGGTTGGCCGAAGAAATTGGAAAGATCATGGAAATCGGCGAAGAGGTCTTGAGAAAGGCTTGCGCCGCCGCAACCGCGTGGTCATCGCCTTACCCATTTGTCGGCGTAAATGTTTCGCCGTTACAGCTAGAAGACCCGATCTTCCCGATTGCGGTCGCACGGATCCTTGGCGAAACTGGCTTGTCTCCAAATCGACTCGAACTTGAAATCACCGAGAACGCACTCCCCCGAGATTCAGAAGTGGCGATGAGGCGAATCTCCGCCCTGAGAGACTTAGGGGTCGGCGTTGCCATTGATGATTTCGGGACTGGGTATTCCTCCCTCGCGTTGTTGTCCAAGCTGCCATTCACGCGCCTCAAGATCGACCGCTCATTTGTCAGTGGTAGCGCCGCCTCACAACAAGGCACACCGATATTGGATATGATTGTCGAGCTCGCTCAGAATTTGGGCCTTTCCATTACTGCCGAGGGAATCGAAACTTTTGATCAAGCCCAGATGGTGATCAACAAGGGGGTTGATGTCGGCCAGGGCTTCTATTTCAGCAAGCCAGTTGCAGCTTACCGAGCAGGTGAACTCGTAAGCAGATCCTGGGACAGCCACTCCGACACCTCCGCGACCGGATAGCCTCGCTCGGTGATCTGCGCGAGCGCGTCCCATTTGAACTCGTCGCCGAAATTGGCTTTGCCCATCATGCCCTCCTTGCCTCAAAATTAGAGAAGAAGGCGTCTACGAATCCAGGGGCTATTCACTCAGAGGTACCTTGGAGGTACCGAATCCGATGGATAGAGAGCACGTTCCTATGCGCCTCATACCAACGCTTCCAGACAGACTCGAACGTATGCGGCTTAACGTCCAGCCCATGCTGCGCTTTGTAGCGGAGATCGTCATACGTTACACTCGCGACTACGAGTGCCTCAGGCAGCGAACGGCACTTCGTCGATCGCGTGATGTAGCCCGAAACGCCATGAATCTTTAGGCGCATTTGATAATAGGGGCTAGCGTCCCTCAGGTAGACGACAACTCGTCCATCACGCAACTCGTGCCGATCCTGTCCTGACATCAGACCTTATTGTTTTGTGTGTCTGCAATGTCGAGAAGGGTAAACTGGAATGACTGCGAATTCAAAGCTCTGTTCAGATTCTGCAAACACCAAAAAAGGGGGCCTGCGAACAAGCCCCCTTGAAAAGATTAGAGAATTTGAATTTCCAATTACCGCTTCGAGAACTGGAAGGAGCGGCGGGCCTTCGCCTTGCCGTATTTCTTACGCTCGACGACGCGGCTGTCGCGGGTCAGGAAGCCACCCTTCTTAAGGACAGTGCGCAGCTCCGGCTCGTAATAGGTAAGGGCCTTTGAGATGCCGTGACGCACGGCGCCCGCCTGGCCCGACAGGCCGCCGCCGGTTGCAGTGGCGACGATGTCGTACTGGCCGGTGCGGTTGGCCGCGAGGATCGGCTGCTGCAGGATCATCTGCAGGACCGGACGCGCGAAATATTCGGTGAAGTCCTTGCCGCCGACGGTGATGCGGCCGGTGCCCGGCTTGATCCAGACGCGGGCGACCGCGTTCTTGCGCTTGCCGGTGGCGTAGGCGCGGCCCTGTGCGTCCAGCTTCTGGACATGCACCGGAGCTTCCTGCGTGTCTTCGGCAGCGACCGCGCCGGTTGCTTCGCCGAGTTCTTCGAGAGAGTTCAATTCAGCCATGGTGATCAGGCCACTTTCTTGTTCTTGGAATTGAGGGCGGCGATGTCCAGCGCTTCGGGCTGCTGTGCCTCGTGCGGATGGTCGGTGCCGGCGTAAACGCGCAGGTTCTTCATCTGGCGACGGCCGAGCGGGCCGCGCGGGATCATGCGCTCAACGGCCTTTTCCACGACGCGCTCCGGAAAGCGTCCGTCGAGAAGCTGCTCGGCGGTGCGTTCCTTGATGCCGCCCGGATGGCCGGTGTGCCAGTAATACTTCTTGTCAAAGCGCTTCTTGCCGGTGAACACGACCTTGTCGGCATTGACCACGATGACGTTGTCGCCGTCATCGACATGGGGGGTGTAGCTGGGCTTGTGCTTGCCGCGGAGACGCATGGCGATGATGGAGGCGAGACGGCCGACGACCAGACCTTCGGCGTCGATCAGCACCCACTTCTTCTCTACGTCCGCGGGCTTCTGCGAGAATGTCCGCATGGGATTTCTTCCTTGGTTCGATCCCGGACCGGCATGCCGGAACGGGCTTTTCTTGTTGCTTGGATTGCCGGGAAGACCCGTCAAAAACAAACCGCGCCGGACGTGTCCATGCGCGATTGCGGGTGCATTAGAGGGAATTCACGGGGCGGTCAAGCGAGAAAAAGTCGGAGATTATCGAAAAAGCCATAAAAAACAATGGGTTGAAAATACGGTAATATTTTACCGTATGAGATTGGTCGAAAATGCGCGCCGTTTCGCCATCGCGGGCCGTTCAGCGCGCGAATTCGCCATCCGCCATGCGCCGTCCGTCGCAGAAGGTGAAGCACGTGTCTTGCAGCTGAATCAGCGCACCAGGCTGACGCCGCGAATGCCCGCAACACGCAATGCGATCTGCGCAAGAACAAGAAACGCAACGACGGTCGCCATGATACAGACGGCGAAGGCCGCTGCCTGGTTGAGCGCGCCGCGATCATCAAGATAGAGCACTGAAACGGCGGCGAGTTGGGTCGACGGGCTGATCAGGAAGATGACCGCCGACAGCGTCACCATGGCGCGCATGAAAAAGAAGACGCCAACCGCCAGCACCGTCGGCCAGATTATCGGAAGCGTCACCCGCCATACCGTCTTCAGCTTGGTCGCGCCAAGGGTCGCCGAGGCCTCGTCGAATGTCGAGCTTATCTGCTTGATATTGGTGGTCGCCAGCAGGAAGCCCTGAGCGTGATAGTGATAGACGTTGCAAAAGGCGATGATCAGGATGGTGTCATACATCCAGTAGATTGGCTGGCCGGGCGTGTTGAAAGCAAGAATGTAGCCCAGGCCGAGCACCATTCCGGGCACAGCGGCCGGAAGAATGGCGAGGAAATAGAGAACCCGGCTCGCGCGCATCGGAAATGCGTGGTTGGCATAGGCCGCGCCGGTTACGAAAACCATCGAGATAACCGCAGTCAGGATTGCGACCTGAATGCTCGTCCACAGGGGTTGCAGGCCGTTTTGAACATCGAATTCGTAGTGACGCAGCGAAAACGAGAGGTTGTAGGGCCAGAGCCTGACAAAACTCGCATAGATCACGATGGCGACCAGCGACAGGATGACCGCGGCAACAAGCAGCGAGTATATCAGCCAGGCCGTATCGCGCGCGCGGTTCGGCTGAGGCGCGAGCGGCACGGATTGCGCGGTGACGGATGCGAAGTGCCGCCGGGAGATCCACTTCTCGCCGATCATGGCCAGCGCGGCCGGCAGGAGGAGAAGCACCCCGATCACGGCGCCCATGGCAAAATTCGCCTGGCCTGAAACCTGATTGTAGATTTCGACGGCCAGCACCGAGTAATTGCCACCGATGACGACGGGATTGCCAAAATCGGTGATGACGATAGTGAACACGACGAATCCGGCTGACGCGAGACCGTAGCGCGTACCCGGCAGCGTCACGGTCCTGAAGATTCGCCACGCCCCGGCGCCCAGGCTCTCCGCGGATTCATACAGCCGCGCATCCGCAACGGCGAGCGCTGTCGACAGGATCAGGAAGGCGTGCGGGAAGGCATAAACGACATCGGCAATGTAGATGCCCCAAAATCCGTAGATATCGATTTCCGTGCCGAATGTGCGATTGACCAACCCGTTGCGGCCGAGAAGGAACTGCAGCCCCAATGCCTGCACAAGCGAGGGCGAGAATATCGGGAGAAGCGCGACAATCCTGAGCACATTCCGGAGAGGCATGCAGGTGCGCTGGATCGCGTAGGCGAACCCGTAAGCGAGCACCATGGTCGTCAGGGTGACGCTGATCCCGACCTCGAACGTGTTGCCGACGATCGTGACGAAGCGCGAATCCGTGAAGTAACGCACGAAATTGTCCAGGCCGATGCCGTCCGGCGTCACGAAGGAATTCTTCAGGATCGCCCATAACGGGACCAGAACAAAGGTGACGAGCAGCAGGCCGGTCGCCGCAATCATGGCGAAGGCGAAGATCCGGTCCGAATCCGGTAAGCGGGAATGCCGGGTTGACGTAGAGACACTCATACCGAAGACGACGCAAGCCTTCTGACCCGATCGGCCGGCAGTTCAAAATTCACGGTCTCGCCCACATTCAGGCGCTTTCGTCGGCCGTGGACCTCGATTTCGAGGTCCTGACCAGCGGCCTCGACACCGAGGCGCATGGTATTGCCCAGGAAGGCGACCGAGCGGACCGTTCCGCTGTGCGCGCCTTCGTTTGAAAGCGCCACGTGCTCCGGCCGTATCGCCAGCACCGTGTCTTGTCCGTGCGAACCGAGACCGGCGAGCAATGCGGGAGCCTCGAGCAGGTTGAGCCGGCCAATAAACTCGCCGACGAAGCGTGTCTCCGGCTCCCAGTACAGGTCTTCGGCCGTGCCGACCTGTTCGATGCGGCCGCGATTCATCGCAACGATACTGTCGGCCATCTCCATCGCTTCATCCTGGTCGTGCGTGACCATGATCGTGGTGATGCCCAGCCGTTGCTGGAGTTCGCGAATTTCTCCGCGCAGCGATTCCCGAACCTTTGCGTCGAGCGCCGACAAGGGCTCGTCGAGCAATAGAACGGCCGGTTCGGGTGCGAGAGCGCGGGCAAGCGCGACGCGTTGTTGCATGCCGCCGGAAAGTTCATGCGGGAGCTTTTCGGCGTGTTTGTCGAGATGCACCAGCGCGAGCATTTCTTTGACCCGCGAGTCGATCCTCGCCTTCTCCCATTTTCGGCACTCCAGCCCGTAAGCGACATTGCGGGCGACCGTCATGTTGGGAAACAGGGAATAGGACTGGAACACGACGCCAAAATTGCGCATGCGGGCCGGCAGTCCGGCAAGGTCGGTGCCCTGAAGCAGGATTTCGCCTTCGTCGGGCGATTCCAGGCCCGCGACCAGGCGCAGCAATGTCGTCTTGCCGCAACCCGACGGTCCGAGAAAACAAACGAAATCACCCTCGGAAAGGTCAAGATTGACGTGATCCACCGCCACCACCGCACCAAAGCGCTTGGTGACGTCGCGCAGACTCAAAAACATGTCAGACCCCGATGGAAATAGCGGGGCGACTTGCTCGCCGCCCCGCAAATTGACCTAGTTCTCGTAGCGTTTCTGCCACTCGGCGATAATACGATCGCGATTTTCGGCGGCCCAGGCGTAATCGACCTCGAACAGCACCGTGGAGATGTCGTCCGGCAGGCCGGCTTCCGTGAATTTCTCGGGCATTTCACGGCCCTGCATGGTCACGATCGACTTCCACTTGTTGTATTCGGCTTCCGCACCCTTGGAGACCGTCCAGTCAAGGAACTTCTTGGCGTCTTCCATGTTCTGGGAGGTCTTCATCAGCGCGTTGGCTTCCAGCTCGTGGCCTGCGCCTTCGCTCGGGATAACCATGGTGATCGGATAGCCCTCGTCGATATTCTTGATCGCGCGCAGGGCAAACGAGATGCCGATCGTGTTTTCTCCGGCACTCGCCGCATTACAGGGCTTGGAGCCGGACTTGATGTACTGATCCATGTTCTTGTCGAGTGCGTCGAGATAGGCCCAGCCTTCCTCTTCTCCCATCATCTGAAGGATCGAAGCGATATGAAGATAGCCCGTGCCCGAACTTGCCGGGTTCGGCATGACCAGCTTGCCTTCATATTCCGGCTTGATCAGGTCCTGCCATGAAGACGGCATCGCCAGATTGTCTTTCTCCATCTCCGGGTTGTTGACGCAAAAGGCGCCCATGTAACCCGTGGTGGCAAACCAGTAGCCGTCCTTGTCGCGGAAGCGCTCCGGCACTTTGTCGATGCCGGCCGGCGAATAGGGCTCGAGCATCTCCACGATGCGCGGATCGACCATGGACGTCGCCGCCCATCCCCAGATGACATCATGCTTGGGATTGCTCGCTTCCGCGAGCATGCGCGCCCTGAGATCGCCGGTGGAGAGCCGCAGGACATCCACGTCGATGTCCGGCACGTCATTTTTCATCGCGTCCAGAAACGCGGCCAGTTCGTCCTCTTCATAGGAGGTGTAAACTGTGATTTTTCCCGCCTGCGATACGCCCGAAAGCGACAAGACAAGCGCTGTGCCGAGGAACATCCCCGCCATCGGGCGAGCGATATTGCCCAGCATTGCACGCAAACTGCCTCTGCCATCCATAATTGATACTCCCTCTTGAATTTGTTTTCGGGAACCAGTCCTGAAAACGCCACCGGCTTAACCAGCGATTTGAGCGGTTGGCTCAATATCGACCATTCCCATGGCGGCGTTCGCGAGGGAATAATCGATTGCTGCGACACCAGCCGTTGGACAGTTTGGTGCATAACTGGAGAGCTTGGCAAGCTGTATAGGCAACCGCGTCGTGGTCAATGCCCTGTTTTGTCGTGGATTTCGCCATTCGGCACGCTTCGCGACCGGCCATTGTCGAACAGCAGATCCGGCAATTTGCCGACGTCGGACAACAGCACGTCAGCCAGAGTTTCCAGCGTGGCGGCGGTCCCGGTGCCCGACAGAACACCGATATTTCCTCCGCATCCCGCCGCCCGTCCCATTTCGAGGTCATGACGATTGTCACCCACGAGCAAGACTTGAGACGGAGTGCAGCCGGCATGGGCGCAGAATGCGCGGACCATGCCGGGTTCGGGCTTCACGCCGTGGCCGCTATCGTATCCCGCGACGAAATCCACAGTTCCGGCGATGCCCAGAGCCTCGAGCGTGATGCGGATCGAGGCCTCGTTGTCGCTCGACGCAATGCCGATAAGCAATCCGAGGCTTTTGATCTTCTCGAACACATCGGCCAGGTCCGTGATGGCCACGGCGTCGCTGCTGCCGCTGACGAACAGCTCATCCATCTGCCGGACCAAGTCGGGCACCGTGAGGGGGCTGCCGAGCTGGCGCATCCGTTCGGCGATTTCCAGGGTGTTGCCCGAAGCGAACAGGCTGTCCGGGGCAGTGGTCCCGGTGGCCGGATCGGTGCCGCAAGCCACAAGCAACTCACGCTCCAGCGTTACGTTGCCAGCCGATGCGATCCGTGCCGACCGTTTGATGATCCCGGTCCACGTGCGCGAGAAATCCACAAGGGTTCCGTCCTTGTCGAAGAGAACGCCTTTCAGGTCGGGCGGTTTGGTCCACATCGATTTCATCCGGCAAATGCGGGCAAGATTGTCAAGGTTCGCTTAGTGAGGAATGCGCGGACAGCCACTGTGTCGATGTGGGCGTTCCCGCTTTTTTCACGTCTTGAGCCCGACCTTCTTGCGGGGCGGCGGACAGGCCAGGTCGGCGACAATGGAGCGGGCAAAGCCGGCAGCCCGGTGAGGGCTGCCATCTCGACGGACTAGGATACCTCCTGCCGGGCGAGCCATTCCAGGATTGCCCGGGTTGTTTCGACCGGCATTTCCTCCTGAATCCAGTGACCGCAATCGAGAGCGATCACATCGGCATTGGGCACGAAATCGGTCAGTCGCTCGAATTTCGGAATAACGTCCCTGTCCCCATATATCATCAGGGCCGGGTGCTGGATGATCGGGTCGACATCCGCGAGCAGGTGCCAGTTTCGATCGAGATTCCGATACCAGTTGATGCCGGGCGTGAAACCCGATGTCTCGAAGGCCGAGACATAGACCGCCAGGTCGCCGGGGCTCATCACGGGGTCGCCGGGCGCGGTTTGCGCCTTGGCGAGATTGATCATCATCATGCCCGGCTCGGGCGGCGTGGGCGGCGGGTTCTTGCGATAGAGATTGGAAAGGAACCGGGACGTGTTCGCCTCGAGAACCGCGTCCGCCACACCCGGTTGGCGATTGAAGTGGACGAAGTAATAGTCGCTGCCAAGGAATTGCTCGAGAAGCTCGATCCACGGGACATCGCCGCGTTCCTGATAAGGCAGGCTCAGATTGATCAGCTTGTCGACGCGGTCCGGGTGCAACAGTGCCATCCCCCAGACGACCATCGCGCCCCAGTCATGGCCGACGAACACGGCGTTCTCATAGCCGTAGTGATCGAGAAGCGCGGCGAGATCGCCGGTCAGATGCGTGATGTCATAGGCGGCAACGTCCGCCGGACGCGACGAGTTGCCATAGCCTCGCTGGTTCGGGACGATGACGTGATAGCCCGCCTCTGCAAGGGCAGGCACCTGATGGCGCCAGGAAAAGGCATGCTCCGGCCAGCCGTGGCAGAGGACGATGGGTTTCCCTTTGTTTTCCCGGCCGGCCTCGAAGACTTCGAGTTCGATGCCGTTGACGGAGACAAGGGTGGGGTCGGGGAAGTCGATCATGTCGGGCATTGCACATTCTCCTTGCTGTGTGTTTCGGAGCCTGCTGCCTAGGATCTAATGGTGCCAAATTTTGTCACCTTTCAATGTCAAAGTTGCGATATGAACGCTCGCCTCCGACAAGACGCCATCGTGCGCAGCCTTCGCCGCAACGGCACTTCGACAGTCTCTGAACTTGCAGGGGAGGTCGGCGCGTCGCGGCGTACGGTGCTGCGTGACATCGGGGCACTGCGCGACGAGGGCTTCGTCATACATTCCGAACCCGGTCGCGGAGGCGGCCTGCAACTCGATCCGCAATCGGTTCAGGCCACGGCGCGGCTGTCGGTCGCCGAAGTCTTCGCGCTCCTGATCAGCGTTGCATCGATGCGGGCGGCCGGGAGCCTGCCTTTTTCGGGCCTCGCGGATGCCGGACTTGCCAAGATCGAGCGCGCTCTGCCGTCGGACAAGCTGCGTGATCTGCGCCGGTTCCTGGACTGCCTTTATGTCGGGGAGCTTGCGCCGCAGGTGGACATCTCGGACATGGGCGCGTTGGACCCGGCGCTGTTGCCCGCGTTCGAAACCGCGTTCCTGGATCGGCTGCACATACGCTTCGGGTACCGCGACGCGAAAGGCTCAACGTCCAGCCGGACTGTCGAGCCGCAAGCCATGCTGATCCTGCCACCGCTCTGGTATCTGGTGGCGTGGGATCCGCAGCGCGACGATTTCCGTCACTTCCGGATGGACCGGATCAGCAAGCCGGAAATCGTCGAGGGCACAAATTTCCGGCGCCGCCATGTGCCGTTCGAGGAGCATGTTCGCCCGGTTCGCGATCTGTCCCGCTGAAGGACGCGGTCTCGGCTCCCGTCAGGAACGTGGAGCGTTGTTTCGACTGTCGATCCGCTTAATCGCGCGGCGCAGGAAACCGGCCCTTTTGGGTGGTTGCCATGGCAGAATTGGAAGCAGGTCCGAATGTCAGATTTGCGGACAAACCTGCCCATCGCAGTTTTTCAGCAATGGCTGCTCGGTTGGTCAAAATCGGGAGTAACAACCCGCGGCTGAAGCAGGCATCGTATTATACCACTTGATTAATTAACAAGGTGGTATAATAAACGGATATGACCAAGTCCGAACAACTCGACGCCACATTCGCAGCATTGGCCAATCCAACCCGTAGGGCGCTTCTTGCGCATCTCGCCAAGGGGGAGGCCACTGTTAATGCGCTGGCCGAGCCGTTCGATATGACGCTCCCTGCCGTATCGAAACACATCCGCGTTTTGGAAAAAGCAGGTTTGGTCACGCGTGGGAAAGATGCACAATTCCGGCCCTGCAAACTGAATGCTGACCCTTTGCGCGTCGTCGCCGATTGGACCGATCAATATCGAGACATCTGGGAGGCCCGTTTTGATGCGATGGCCGGGGTCTTGCAATCAATGAAGGAAAAGCCATGAGTGATCAGCAAAGCTGGGTAAAGATTAAGCGCGAGTTTGACGCGCCAATCGAAGACGTTTGGGCCATGTGGACTGACCCAGAGCTGTTCAAGAAATGGTATGGGCCGATGGGGATGTCAGTTCCAACAGCAGAAATGGATGTTGTCGTCGGTGGGACTCGCAAGGTTTGCATGAAGATGACCTCGCCGGAACGCACGATGTCGATGTGGTTCACTGGAGTTTACAAGGAGGTCCGCAGACCATCGCGCCTTGTCTATACAGAAAGCATGTGCACTGAGAGTCCGACTCGAAACTCATGCTGACCGGGCCAGTCGTCGTGTGAGCAGCATGACGGATGCGGCGTAGAGGAAGACCTCGGCGGAGGCGATGGTGCCTTCGAAATCCTTGGCCAGCCGTCGGTTGCGACTGATCCAGGCGAATGTGCGTTCGACCACCCAGCGGCGCGGCAGGACGTGGAAGCCGATCTGGTTGGCGATCTTCTTGACCACCTCGATGGCGATGCATGTTGCATCCTTGACCCTCTGGGCGCCATAGGCGCTGTCGGCGAAGGTGATTTCGACGAAAGGGAAGGATCGTCGTGACGCCTTGAGCAGCGGGACGGCACCGTCACGATCCTGAATGTCGGCCGGATGCGCCTGGATGACCAAGGCCCGGCCATCGGTATCGACCATGGCGTGGCGCTTGCGCCCTTTGATCTTCTTGCCAGCGTCAAAGCCCCTGGGGCCGCCGGCCTCGACGGTCTTGACGCTTTGGCTGTCGATCACCGCCGCCGAGGGACTGGCCTCACGTCCGGTCCGTTCTCGATCGGTCATGACAAGGTGGTGATTGATTGTCTGGAACAGACCTTCGCGGCGGAAGCGCAGGAACCAGCCATAGACCGTCGTCATCGGCGGGAAGTCCTTGGGCAGAAGCCGCCAGGCGATGCCACCCCGCAGCACATAGAAGATGGCGTTCATGATCTCGCGCATCGGCCATTGACGCGGCCGGCCGGTCCTTGCCGGCGCCGGCATGAAAGGGGCGAGAATTTCCCATTCCGCATCACTCAGATCGCTTCCATAACGCAGATGATCGCGGCTATGCTGCCGCCGGGTGGCCGGTGTCCACATGAGGCTCTCCAAACTGGCTTTGACAACCGTTTGGAATCACATTCGGGACCGGCCATCCAGCCTCGCCCCGAGTTTCAGGACGGCCTCTGAGGACGGCACGATAATCTCGCCGCAAAGCATGGGAATGCCAGAAGGCACACCCGACATCACCGAGGTGATTATCGAGCTGAAGGAAGTCGATGGAAAGACCGTGATGACGATGGCCCATGTCGGTGTGCCCGAAGGGTCTGCGGGCGAAGGTGGTTGGAACCAAGCCTTCGACAAACTCGCAGATCGCCTGGCAACTCAGGATTAGGCTTGGTCATTCTTGAGAGCGGCTCTGGTCGGAGCTTCCTGTACCGCGCAGCGCACCAGAGCAGCTATTCATTATACGGCGGCATTTGGCAGGTTTTGGGCTCAAAGCCGCCGCCCGGCCCGGTCGTGCGGCCGGTCGGTTCCGTGTCTAGCGCGGCGGAATCGAGTAGGTGCAGGAGCCGTGGGCGATCAGCTCGTCTTTTTCGTCGGTGATCGATATCTCGACGACCACCAGACGTTTGCCGAGTTTCAGGAGCTTCGCGGCGCAATAGACCGGGCCCGGCTCGGCCTTGCGCATGAAGTCGATATGGAAGCTGGTGGTGACCGACAGCCCCTTCAGGCCGATATGGGCGAGGATGACGCAATACGCCGCATAATCGGCCAGCGTGAACAGGGACGGGCCGGAGACGGTGCCGCCGGGGCGCAGGTGGCGCTCGGTCGGGTCGAGCCGCATCGTCAGGACGCCGGGGCGCAGATCGGTGATCGAATAGATGCGCCCGTCCAGATAGACCTGCGAGAACTCGGTCTCCATGAAGTTTTCGAGATCTTCGACCGAGACGATCGGGGTGGGCGGATTGGACATGGCCGGGCCTGAACGAATTGCTGTGGACGATCTGTCTTGCCGCCGGGTTTGCCCGGCTGGTAGTTTACCGTCAAGTCCATGCCAGCCGAAGGAATACGCATGTCCGCCGCACCCGCACTCGTCGATACGCCGCCCGTCACGCAGGATCTGACCGGACCCGTCCTGCGGCTGACGCTCGCCAACCCGCCGGCCAATGCGCTGTCGATCGCCACGATGGAGGCATTGATGGCCGCGCTCGGCGCGGCGCGCGACAATGCCGATGTGCGTGTCATCGTGATCGCGGCGGCCGGCAAGGTGTTTTCCGCCGGGCACGACCTGAAGGAGATGACCCTGCACCGCGCCGACGAGGACCGGGGCAGGGCGTTCTTCGAAAAGACGATGCGCCTGTGCGCCGACCTGATGCAGACGATCGTCACGCTGCCCAAGCCGGTGATCGCAGAGGTGGACGGACTGGCGACGGCCGCCGGCTGCCAGCTGGTGGCGAGCTGCGATCTCGCCATCTGCACGGATACGTCCTCCTTCGCGACGCCGGGCGTCAATATCGGCCTGTTCTGCTCGACCCCGATGGTGGCGCTGACCCGCAACGTCCACCGCAAGCAGGCGATGGAGATGCTCTTGACCGGCGAGACCATCGACGCATCGAGCGCCAAGGAATACGGCCTGGTCAACCGGATCGTGCCGAAGGAATACTTGAATCAGGTTGTCAACAAATACGCCGAAGTCATTGCTTCCAAATCGCCTTTGACGCTGAAGACCGGCAAGGAGGCATTCTACCATCAGGCCGAGATGAGCCTGTCGGACGCTTATGACTATTGCGCCAATGTGATGGTGGAAAACATGCTGTTCCGCGACGCGGAAGAGGGCATCGGCGCCTTCCTGCAGAAGCGCAAGCCGGAGTGGAAGGGCGAGTAGGCGCTTGCCCCTCTATGGGGATGCGATTTGCATTGGTGGAGGCTTCGATGGCTGCTAACGTTGCGTCATGGTAGAGCCGCGCAAAACAGTCTTCACAAGAGAGCTGATCACTGCAGATTCCTTCGGCGAACCGTGCGAACCCGTTTCGCGTGTCGCGGTGTCCGCAGTATTCCGCAACCCGTTAGCTGGCCGTTTTGAGCCTGATCTGTCTGCTCTTTTCGAGATCGGAGCCTTATTGGGGCAGCAGCTTGCGCAACAGGCTGTCGCGATGCTCGATGGACCGGCCGTGTCCTATGGCAAGGCGGCAATTGTTGGCGCGGCGGGCGATATGGAGCATGGCGGAGCGGTCATTCACCCCAGATTGGGGGCGCCCATGCGGGCCGCCGCTCATGGTGGTCTGGCGGTGATTCCCTCCAATGTGAAACTCGGCGGCATCGGCGACTCGATCGATATGCCGCTTGGCCACAAGGACGATCCCTGGTCGTTCGACCATTTCGATACGATGACGCTATGCGTGCCGGACGCACCACGTGCTGACGAAATAGCCATGTTTATCGGGTATGCCACTCGCGGTCGTCCCATTCCCCGATGTGGCAGCGGACCGGCAAAACAGTAAGGCCCGGCCACGACCGGGATCCGTCGCAGCGAAGTGGAGAGGTTATAAATGCATCCCACCGAGAAAATCGTGCGCCAGTTTCATGAATCCTGGGATATGCGAGACCCCGATCGCGGCGCGGAAGTGATCGCCGAGGATTGCGATTTCGAAGACATCGCCCGTGGCGAGAAACTCCCGGGAAAGGCCGCCTACAAGGCCGACTACCATCGCTGGCGCGAGGCCTTCCCGGACGGGTTGTGCAAAGTCGAAAACGTCATCATCAGCCAATGCGGCGAATGGGCGATTGTCGAGTTTCGCAATAGCGGCACGCACACCGGGATATTGCGGTCTAGCCTCGGGGAGTTCGCGCCGACGGGAAAACGGGCGGAAGTCCGCTATTGCTCGGTGATGCGCGTCAAGGACGGAATGGTCGTCGAGGGACGTGACTATTATGACAGCGCCACTCTTGTGCGGCAGCTCGGGCTGGCCGATTCAAGCTGAAGGGCATGCCGCTACGCCCGTCCGCTCTCTAGGCATCGGCCGTATCCGTGAGGTTCCGGTCGGCACTGGCGGGAGCACCGGATCGGAATATCCATCTGTGAAAGGTTTCGTCCGGCAGGCCCCGCAGGAACGCGGCTATGGCCGCGACTGCAGCGAAGGCGAAGATCAGCCGCCCGACGAGGATGCCGGCGAAATCCGCGCCAAGCGCCATGACGATCAGCGTGTCCTCGATCACGCTGTGCGCGAAGCCCATGAAAACGCAGGACAGGAAGATCTGGCGCGGCGATATCGCGCCCGACCGCGCCTCGCGGATCAGCAGGCCGGCGCCGTAGGATATGCCCAGGAAAAGGCCGATGGCGGTCAGGTGTTCGGCCTCGCCCTTGATGCCGATGAGCCTCAAGAACGGTGACAGCGCCTTCATCATCAGGCCTAGAATTCCCGTTGCCTTCAGAAGCTGAAGCCCGAGGGAAAGGCCCAGCAGGATCACGAACATCCAGGCGAGGCTTTCGGCGAGACCGATCAGGAATTCGGGCCAGCCGGGTGTCGCACTCATCGGTATCCAGACCGGATCGAGCGGCGACGACAACCATCCCGTGGCGGCGAGCAGGCCGTGCAGCAGGAAGGCATAGAGCAGCCCGCCGGCGATGCGCAGCAGCGTGGTCACGGCCATGGCCGGGCCCGCTTGACGGATGATCTTCTGCTCGATGGGCAGACCATGGGCGAAAAGGACGAGCGCCGAGAAGACGGTGATGTCCGCCACGCTCATCGCGCCGGCAGGAACGAGCGTGAAGACCAACGGCACGGCGCCCCAGACGCCGACGAGCATGCCTGTCAGCCACGCCAGCCCCAGTTCCGCCGGCAGCCCAAGCGCATGCATGACGGGCGCAAAGGCCGGCGCGACCGCCTCGATTGCTCCGATGCGCGACAGCGCCTCCGCCAGGATCGTGATCGGAACCATGATGCGGACGAGGAGCCAGTAGACTTCGATCGTTTCGCGCGTTGTGCGCATGGCGGACAGCAGGAACGGCATTGGCGGGACTCCATCGAGATTGCTCCCATCAGCTACCGCGACACGAGTCGCATTTGTGGTCAAAGATTGCAGTTCTGTGCAACTTTATTGCATACGGATTTCGAGATGGAGACCGCGAACATGGACCGGATCGACCGAAAGCTCTTGAACCTGATGCAGCGCGATGCGTCGCGCACGAATGCCGATATGGCCGACGAGGTGGGCCTTTCGCCCTCCAGTTGCTTGCGGCGCATCCGAAAGCTTCGCGGTCAGGGGATCATCGACCGGGTCGTCGCCATCCTGAACCCGGCAAGATCCGGCCGGGTGATCAAGGCGCTGGTGACCGTGGAACTCAAGCTGCACGGGGAGCAGCACATGCGGAAATTCCTCGACCTGGCGGTTGAGGAGGAAGCGGTTTCGCAAGCCTATGCGGTGACGGGCGAGACCGATGTCGTGCTCGTCTTGCGCCTGCGCGACATGGAGGAATATGACGCGTTGTGCGACCGGCTTTTCCGCGATCAGACCAATATCGCGCGCTTCTTCACCATGATGGTCATCCGGACGGCGAAGGACGAAACGGCGATTGCCCTTTGAGGGCTTCTCGCGCTGCCTGAACGCTTGCCTTTGCCGATTCCGTCGCCTAGAGTGTTCCCGATTTGTTCATGTAAGGAAATTCCATGAGTTTCGATCCCCGCATTTCCATGATCACGCTCGGTGTCGCCGATCTGGTGGCCTCGACCGAATTTTACCAGAAGCTCGGTTTCGAGAAATCCTCGGTCTCGCAGGAGAGCGTGACCTTCTTCAGGATGAAGGGGACGGTGCTTGGACTGTTCGGCCGCGCCGCGCTGGCCGTCGATGCGGGTATCGAGGAAGCGGGATCTGGTTTTCGCGCGGTGACGCTGGGGCACAATCTCGGCAGCGAAGCCGAAGTGGACGAAGCCTTCGCGCATGCGCTTTCCTGCGGAGCGACCGAGGTGAAGAAGCCTGAGAAGGTCTTCTGGGGCGGCTATTCCGGCTATTTCGCCGATCCGGACGGCCATCTGTGGGAACTGGCCTACAACCCCTTCATGGCCAACAACGCCGATGGGTTCATGGATCTGCCGTAATCGCGTTTACACTCGCTTCCCGCCGGGGTTGAAAACAGGGGATGGCGATGGGTGTTTTTCGCGGGGTCGGCCATGCGTGCCGACAGGTGGCGGGGGCGTGGGTGGCGCTCACATGCGGACTGGGCGCGGTCGAGCCCGCATTGGCGGAGCCCGTGGACTACCCCGAAATCCTGATCGAATTGCCGCCGCCTCCGCCCGAAGATCTGCAGGCCTTCATCAAGAGCGCCATCAGCGCGACCTTTCTCGGCGAGAAGCTGGATATCAAGAAGGAGCGCAGGCTCGAGGAACATATGGCGGATGGTGTGCGGCTCTATGTCGGGGCTGTGGAACTGACCGCCGGCGACAATTTCGACCTTGTGGAGGAATATGCCGGCTGGCGTTTCATCGGCGAGTTCGGCGAATTTGCCGGCTACAACCGCCTCCCGCTGTCGCAGGAAAAGGCGCGCGGCGCGCGCGAATTGCGCGAATTGCTGGAAAACGGCTTCGTCGGGCCCAATCCGTGGATGAACGGCGCGATGTGCACATCGGCCTTCGGCAAGCTGGACGACGAGGAGATGCGTTCGCTGGTGGAGCGGACCGACACTTTCGAATCGGACTGGCGGATCGCGGCGTTCCCCTGGGAAGAGGCGGGCTTCATGGGCCGGACGGGACCGTTCGAATGGAAGCTCGGCCAGTTGCTCTATGTGGACAGCGACAAGGAGCGGCCTGAAAACTGCTGCTGGGACTACGTGCAGAAGCCGGATCGCACCGGCGGATATGTCAGCCGCTCGGTCTACGACCCGCTGCTGCGGCCCTACTTGAACAGCCATGTCTGTTTCGGCCGCGACGAGGAGGGCGCCTGGAAGATCGATGCGGTCGGATACCGCACGCCATGACGCGCCGCGCAGTCAGTATCGCGCTCGGCGCGGCCCTGATTGTCGCGACGACAGGCATCACCAACACGGCGGCCGGCGATCCGCGCGCGTCCTACGACCGTATCATCCTGGCCGATCACGGCCCTGTCGAACCGGACCTCCTGACCTTCATCGAGCGCGCCCGCGACGTGATGTGGCACGGCGGAGCGAATGTCGCGGCGGGAAACGCGACGCCGATGGGTTTCGGCGACGTGCTGGCAGACGAGGTGACCCTGTTCGTCGGCCCGCCCGACCTTGTCGAGGACGATCGTTTCGTGCCGGTGGCGCGATTGCCGCGCGCCGAAGCGATGAAGGCAATCGGCCGGGCCGTGTATGACGAACCGGCGACCGACCGCGGCGCGGAGATGCACGCGGGCCACGTGCTGAAGGCCTTGCTGGAGGACGGGCTGGTCGCCCCGAATTCGTCGCTCAGCGGCGAAGTCTGTACGGGGACGTTCGAAAAACTGGCCTATGCGGACATGACGGCACTTCTGGAGGACACCGGGACCGTGGCCTCCGATTGGGGCGTTGCGCGCCAGACACCCGCCGAGACCCGTTTCTTTCGTGGCGGCGCGCTTCGCGGCTGGGAGCTTGGGCAACTGCTCTATGTCGATGCGGACGCGCCGCAGATCCGCTCTTGCTGCTGGGGCTATCTCGTAACGCCGGAGGGCGTCGGCGACTTTGTCCAGATGGGGTTCGGCGGAGGGCCTCTGATCCCCTATCTGGCGAACCATGTCTGTTTCGCGAGGACCGATCAGGGCTGGCGTATCAGCGCGGTCGCGATCCGCAAGGAGCAATGACGGCCAAGGAACAATGACGGCAAAGTGATTGGCGGCGTTTCCGCGCGCGCTTATTCTGGTCTGCCATGAAGTCTGGTCCACTATGAATATCGTCCTCCAGCGTCACGTCGATGCGCCCGTCGATATGGTTTTCGACACGATCGCCCATATCGAGAATTTCAGGCAGGCGGTGCCGGACATCGTCTCGGTCGAGTATCTGGGCGAGACCCGGAGCGGCGTCGGCACGCGGTTCTGCGAGACGCGACGCATGGGCGGGCGGGACTATTCGACCGAGATCGAGGTGACGGAGTATGTGCCGAACGAGTGCGTGCGGCTCGTCCTGCAGGCCGGTGGGGCCGAATGGGATACGGTCTTCACGGTGCGGCCGGCGGAAGACGGATCCGTGATCGGCGCGGAGATGACCGCGACGCCGAAAAGCCTGCTGGCGCGTGTGCTGGTGCCGCTGATGAAGAAATCGGTTTCCGCCGCTATGGAAAACGACCTTCGCAGCGTCGCGCAATGGTGCGAGACAAAACGCGCCGGAGACAGCGCCGCTCCGGAATGATATGGGGCGGCAAATGACAGGGCGCGCCATGGACCACGATCACTACAGCGACGATTATATCCGTTCCATCCTGACCAGTGTGAAATCGGTCGCGATCGTTGGCGCGTCGGCCAAGGAGGTGCGGCCGAGCTTTTTCGTCATGAAATACATGATGGACAAGGGGTTCGCCGTCTTCCCGATCAATCCGGGACATGCGGGCAGGGAGATCCTCGGGCGCATGACCTACGCGTCGCTCGCCGAGCTTCCAGAGCCGGTCGACATGGTGGATGTGTTCCGCGCGTCCGCGGCGGTGCCGGGCATCACCGACGAGGTGCTCGCCATGGAGCCGCTGCCGAAAGTCGTCTGGATGCAATTGACCGTACGCGACGACGACAGCGCGGCGCGACTGGAGGCGGCCGGTATCGATGTCGTGATGAACCGCTGCCCGAAGATCGAATATGGCCGCCTGTCGGGGGAAATCGGCTGGAGCGGCGTAAACTCGAAGACGATTTCGGCGCGCCGGCCGGAAGTCCGCGCCGGCTTCCAGAGCTTCGGCATCCGGAACAAATAGGCAGTCCCGAAAACGGCCGGGATTCGTTTTCCCGGATGGAGCCGCTTGCGGGTATGGAAATCCCGCCAGGGGGCCGTTTGCTTTTGAAATCCGCTTTGACAGGCGTCCGCCACTCGGCCAAAAGATCAGGCACATTCGTTCAGGAGGAGGGGATCATGTCCCAGCGAGTACCCGGTTTCGACACTTTGGCCATTCACTCCGGCGCCCAGCCGGACCCGGCGACAGGGGCGCGGACCACGCCGATCTACCAGACCACCGCCTATGTCTTCAACGACACCGACCATGCGGCGTCGCTGTTCGGCCTGCAGGCCTTCGGCAATATCTACACCCGCATCATGAACCCGACCCAGGCGGTGCTCGAGGAGCGGCTGGCCGCGCTCGAGGGCGGCACGGCGGCGCTTGCGGTCGCATCGGGCCACGCGGCGCAGATGATCGTGTTCCACACGCTGATGACCGCGGGCGACAATTTCATCGCGGCGCGGCGTCTCTATGGCGGTTCGATCAACCAGTTCGGCCATTCCTTCAAGAATTTCGGCTGGGAAGTCCGCTGGGCCGATGTCGACGATCCCGAAACGATCGCCTCGCAGATCGACGAGCGCACCAAGGCGCTGTTCATCGAGAGCTTCGCCAACCCGGCCGGTTTCGTGACCGACATCGAGGCGATGGCCAAGATCGCCCATGATGCCGGCATTCCGCTCATCGTCGACAACACGATGGCCTCGCCCTATCTCGTGCGCCCGTTCGAACACGGCGCCGACATCGTCGTCCATTCGCTGACCAAGTTCCTCGGCGGACACGGCAACTCGATGGGCGGCGTGATCGTCGACGGCGGCACCTTCGACTGGTCGGCCTCCGACAAGTACCCGATGCTGTCGACGCCGCGTGACGAATATGGCGGCGTTGTCCTGCACGAGACCTTCGGCAACTTCTCCTTCGCCATCGCCTGCCGCGTGCTCGGCCTGCGCGACCTCGGCCCGGCGATCGCGCCGATGAACGCTTTCCTGATCCTGACCGGGATCGAGACGCTGGCGCTTCGCATGCAGCGCCATTGCGACAATGCGCTCGCCGTCGCCAAGCATCTCAAGGACCATCCGAAGGTCGACTGGGTCGAGTATTCCGGCCTCGAAGGGCACCACAACAACGCGCTGCAGAAGCGCTACAGCCCGAAAGGCGCGGGCTCGGTGTTCACCTTCGGCGTCAAGGGCGGCTACGAGGCGGGCGTCAAGTTCGTCGAGGGCGTGGAGATCATCTCGCATCTCGCCAATATCGGCGACACGCGCACTCTGGTGATCCACCCGGCATCGACCACGCACCGCCAGCTCACGGACGAGCAGCGGGAGAAGGCGGGTGCCGGCAACGATGTCGTCCGGCTGTCGATCGGCATCGAAGATGTCGCCGACATCATTGCCGATATCGACCAGGCGCTCGACAAGACCGCCTGATTGATCTTTCGCAATTGAATGCGGCGCGCCCTGGGCTAGGCTTCCACCGAACACAAACGGTGGAGGCCCTCATGCCACGTTCCAGACGGGCGGCGCGCGCCGTCTTCTTCCTCGCTATCCTGAGTGCGGGCGTATCGCCGGCGCTGGCGCAGTCGGCCGACCCGGCCTGGCTGGACCAGCTGGCGGCGCAGCTTGCCGTCGATGAAGGATGCGCGGTGGAATATTACCTCAACATCAAGGAAGACGAACTCGCCGGCCGCAAGACCTTCGAGGCGCGCGCTCAGTGCCGCGACGGCCGCCAGTTCGACGGCGCGCGGACGGAGCCGGCGACAGAGTTCACGATCACCGCATGCGGTGTGCAGGTATGCTGATGCGGGGGACAGGGCATTGAGCGGGCCGCACATGCTGCCGGTCGTTCCCGAAGGCGCGCAGCCCGAGACCGAAAGGCCGTCGCCGGAGAAGGTGATTTCCGGCGATCCCGTCTTCACGACATGGAATGTCGAGGAGCGCGACGGGCTCTATTGCGGCATCTGGCAGGCGACGCCCGGCAAATGGCGGATCGCCTATGACGAATGGGAATTCTGCCATATCCTCGAAGGCGTGTCGGTGATCCGCGGCGATGACGGCGAGGCGATGACCGTGAAGGCGGGCGACAGCTTCATCCTGCGTCCGGGATTTGCCGGGACGTGGGAAGTCGTCGAAACGACGCGCAAGGAATATGTGATCCGGTTGTAGGGCAGCAGCATGAAGATATCCGTTGTCGGTGCAGGCATTGCCGGTCTTTCGACGGCCTGGGCGCTCGCCAAGCAGGGCCACAGCGTCATCCTGTTCGAACAGGGCACCATCCCCAATCCGATGGGCGCGTCCGGCGACCATCATCGTATCATCCGGCGCGCCTATGGCGCGGGTTCCGGCTACGGCACGGCGATCACCGAAGCCTATGAGGCGTGGGACGAAGTCTGGGCCGATCTCGGCCAGTCCTGCCTCGATCCGCGCGGGTTCATGGCGGTCAGCCGGGAGCCGGGCGACGAGGCGGAGGATTACCTGAACGGCCTGCGCGAGGGCGGCTGGCCCTGCGACGTGCTGCAGCCCGGCGAGGCGGCGAAGCGGTTTCCCTTCCTCGATCCGGACACGATCCGCTATGCCTTCGTTTCGCCGGAGGGCGGCGCGCTGCATTGCCGGCGCATCGGGTTTGGGCTTGCGGCATGGCTGCAGGTCAATGGCGTGTCGCTGCGCCAGACGATGCGGGTGAGGGAAGTCGACCCGGCGCGCGCCGCCGTGACGACGGAGGACGGGCGGGTGATCGAGGCCGATATGGTGATCGTCACCGCCGGCGCCTGGGTGACCAAACTGTTCCCCGATCTCGTCTCCGACCTGGCGGCCTACCGGACCGCCGTGGTCTATCTCGATCCGCCGTCACACCTGGCCGAGGCCTGGGCGCATGCGCCGGTGGTACTCGATGTCGGCGGCGAGACGGACGGCTACATCCTGCCGCCCTCCGGTGGCGGCGGGCTGAAATTCGGCTCGGGCCTGCACAAGATGAAGAACGCGGACGCGGACGCCAACCGCGAGCCGGTGGCGGGCGAGGGCGAGACGGTCCGCAACCTGTTCGCGCCGCCGATGCGCGACATCGAGCAATACCGCGTGACGGACGTCGTGACCTGCGCCTACACCTTCACCGAGGACGAACGCTTCTTCGTGGACCGCCGGGACAACTGCCTTGTCGTCTCGGCCTGCTCCGGCCACGGCTACAAATTCGGCGCGGCGGTGGGGCGGCGCGTGGCGCAATATGTCGAGCACGGGGATTTCGGCGCGCTGAAGGCATGGATGCGCGCGGAGGGGTAGGGGGAATGCCTGCGCTGCCCTGGAATGAATAGGGGCGCTTTGGGGCCGGGAGTAGATTGTCGGCAGCCGGGCGGCGCTGACGAGACAGCGGACGTTCGTATTAAGCGGTAATCACTTTGCTCATAGTTTTGTTTGTCTAAGGACATCCAGCGAAGGACTTCTCGCAAGCCGCGGTGCGCTGAGTTAGGTTCGCTTTGCTGGCTCATTGTGGAACGGCCACGTTATCAGGGTCCAGGAGTACCGCGTGCGCACTGATAGGGGCAAAGAACTCGATAAACTGCCAATCCTCCGTGTGGATGGGCTTCCGATCATGTCACAGCAGGATTCCAACCTGTTTTTACGCGCCCTGTGGGCGAGCCTCCGGGCGCGGTTCGGCAAGCTCGGCTGGCAGTATTCACCCCACAAGGATGGACCCCGGCAGAGGATCGGGTTCGGCTGGATGACCTTGGGCTCGACTTCTCCCGACGGGGTAGGCGTAAGCATCCAGTACGCACGGGTCGGCGTAATTAAGGCGATCGAATTCGTGCCCCGTGGAACCATCTTGACAATCCACCCGTTGCTCGAGGGAATCCTGCGCGAATGTGTGGAGGAAGCAGTAGGTCGAATGCGCACGCCAATCCGTATTTCGTGTTCTACCCAAGTCGCCAGCTTCCCCAGAATTCCGGTGGGTTACTACAGGGGGGACGGTTGGTATTTCGGTCCGCTCGACAATGGAAATACTGAGATCGGAATCACTGTTCGGGCATTCGACAAGCCGGATGCCGACTACGATTTCGCCAGCCGCCTGCCGAGTCTGCTGGACGTCCTCGCCTGTATGACCAACTGCGCGTTCGAGAGAGTGAACGGGGCTGGCGGCCGCACCTCGGCGTCTGAGGAGGCGCTGAACTCGTACTTCGATAAGCCCGACTGGCTGGAAGATTTTCCCATCGATGACGGACACCTCAGGCTGACATTACCACAACTGAAGTTTTTAACCGGCCTGCTCGAAGGACCTGTCTCGGAGGATCGGGTTACGCGTGCGGCGCGGATGTTCCACAAGGCGCTCACGCTCTTTCGGCGTGTACCGAAGTGCCTCGACGTTTCCACCGCCCTCTTCGTGTCTGCACTTGAGGCGGTCGACCTGCCCTCGGCCTCACCGGCTGTTTGTCCGAAGTGCAGCCAGCCGGTGTACAAGATCTCCAGGCGGGTGGTCGACTTGGGGATCCGGCACCTGGGGCCGAACGTCGAGCGCATTTTCAAGGACCACTATCAACTTCGGTCGATGTACCTCCATAGGGGGGAGGTGCGGTCCTCCCGCCCCATCAGCCCTCACTTCATTCCGCTTCTGGACCCGGACGGGGTAGAGGGTTGCGCTATGCCAGCAGTCACGAACCAGCCGCTGAACCTGATGGAGTTCACCGGCTTCGTGATCCGCGCAGAATTGCTCCTAGGCAAACCGAATGATGCGGCTCCCCTTGGATAGACGCTAGCCAAAGCCTGAGTGATCCGCGGCGGCAAACCTCCGGTTACCGCATAGCTGAGAGCACAGTTTGGTGCACTCATGCGCGGCTCGGGCTGCGCCATCGACAATGTTGGCTTTTACTATGTGTACGCGATTGCCTTAACGGCCGGGATAAGGGCGCGAATCGGCCGCCGCGAGAAACTTTTCGGCGCCGACCTGGAAGCATCTCACAGCGATGGCAAAAGTGGGGCCGAAGGCGGACATTCAAATAGCCGGTCTGGGAACGGCGAGATCGGACATTCAGACGACAAAGGGTCGCTTCAGTCCCGCGCTGGAACGGACCGTCCGATGGAGTGGCTCTCCTGAATCTCGGCGATTCGTCGTTTCACTTTGCTGCAGGCGGGCCGGCGGTTGATCTGCGCGGAAATAGCGTCGGCGTGGCGACTATTGTCTCTGCCTTGCCGCCCGCATCCTTGCTCAGCAGATCGAGCGCCGCTCTGGCGATCTGGTCGAATGGCACGCGCACGGAAGTGAGCGGGACCGGCAAGCTGCTGACGATCGGAACGTCATTGTAACCGACGAGAGAGATGTCCTCCGGCACCGAAAGACCTTTTCGGCTCAGTGTCGACAACGCGCCGATGGCGGTATTGTCGTTGACTGCAAATATGGCCGTCGGCCTCTCTTCCAGGCTCATGAGTTTTTCGGCCGCCTCGGCTCCGGAATCGATTCCGAATGTCGATTTGGCGACCAGCTTTTCGTCGAAACCGATCCCTGCTTCAGACAACGCGTCCATATAGCCTGAAAGGCGTCCGCGTGCGCTCGAGGCATAGGATGGGCCGCTGATCAGTCCGATGCGTCGATGCCCGAGGTCGATGAGGTGGCGCGTGGCAAGATAGCCGCCCAGGCGATCGTCGCCGATCGCGGACGCACTTTTTCCGTCCGTACGAAGGGCCAGAACGAAGTTCACGCCGCGCGCCTGCAATTCGGACGGGAAGTCGTCATCGAGACGGGACGTCGCGAGGACAAGGCCGTCCACGCCGCGATTGAGCAGCGTCTCGGCTGCCTCGCGCCCGGCATCCGGCTTGTCTTCGGTGGTGGCGACTATGGCAAACTGGCCGGTCCGCTCGCACGCATGCGCGATGGCTTCGTAGAGCATCGCCATGACCGTGTCGGTCAGCCGCGGCACGATCACGCCGACGGTCATCGTCCGTCCGCGGCGCAGGCTGGCGGCGGAGACGTCGCGAATGTAGCCGAGTTCCTCGGCAACCTTGCGAACCCTGCGCGCCGTCTCGCTGTCCGAGCGCGGCAGCCTTTCGTCAAGGATCCGCGAGACTGTGGATTTGGAGACGCCGGCCGCGGCCGCGACATCAAGGATCGTCACCCGGCCTTTTCGGTCACCGGCTTCCGTTTTCTGATCCAAGATCGCCTCCTCGGACAGCGTCGGATTTACGAAGGGTCAACATTTTCTCTTGACTCGCAGTTCTGTCAGGTTCTAGATGGGAACGTTCCCACAAACGATCCCTTTCCGCAAGTGGAATTCGGTGGAACATAAATGGGAACGTTCCCGTTATCGATCCTAAAGTGAGGAGAAGCACATGTCCACCATGGATCTTCGCGGTCTCAGCCCCGCACCTGTCACCGCATTCAAGCGCAATGGCGATCTCGACATCGAAGCCAACGTCCGCATCGCCAAATGGCTTGCCTCATTCGACGACGTCAAATCCCTCGTCATTCTCGGCCATGCCGGCGAGGGTACATTCCTGACCATGGACGAGCGCCTTGAACTCATCCGCGCCTACGCGGATGCTGTCGACGTGCCGATCGTCGCCGGCATCACGGGCGAGGGCACCAAGGTTGCCGCCGAAGAGGCGAAGAAGTGCCGCGAAGCCGGCGCAACCGGCGCGCTCGTTTATCCGAACCATGGCTGGCTGCGTTTCGGTTTCCAGAAGGGGGCTCCGCAGGACCGCTACAAGGCGATCTGGGAAAATTCGGGGCTTCAGTGCATTCTGTTCCAGTATCCCGATGCGACCAAGGCAAGTTACGATCTCGACACGCAGATCGAGATTGCCGCCCAGGAGGGCGTGGTGGCGACAAAGAACGGCGTTCGCAACATGAAGCGTTGGTATGTCGAGATCCCGGAACTCAAGAAGGCCCAGCACGACCTGCAGATCCTGTCCTGCCATGACGAGTGGCTTCTGCCCACCATGTTCGATGTCGACGGTCTGCTCGTCGGCTACGGCAACATCGCACCGGAACTGCTGATAGACCTGATCAAGGCCGGCAAGGCGCAGGATTACACCGCTGCCCGCAAGGTGTTCGAACAACTCCTGCCGGTCACCCGCACCGTCTATCACCGTGGATCGCACATGGAGGGCACCGTCGCCCTCAAGATCGGCCTGCGCTATCGCGGCCTGCTCGACCATGCGACGATCCGCGAGCCGCTGAAGGATCTCGGCGCGGCAGCCGAGCGCGAAATCGAGGAGGCGTTCAAGGCCGCCGGCATCAGCCCTGTCCAAAACATGATGGCCGCCTGACCGTCAATTTCCGCCCCTGCCTTCCGGCAGGGGCCCAATTCAACTGGAGGAGTTAGAAATGTTTTCCATTCTCGGAAGCTATCTCAAGGCAGCGGCTGTCACGGTCGTCATTGCCTCGACAACCACGGCGGCGTTCGCGCAGGAGGTGCGCATCGGCGCGATGCGCGAAGGCTCTTCCTGGTATGTCTTCGCGGCAACGCTGGAACAGATGATCGAGCCGATCTTCGGGGCGAATACCGTCGAGGTCATCGCGCGCGGCGGCGGTGTCGCCAATCCGATGGTCGTCCAGTCCGGCAAGGCCGAGATCGCGCTGTCGAACGTAGCGACGGCCAAATGGGCGGCAGAAGGCGCGCCGGTCTATCAAGGCGCTTCAGCGCCGGATATCCGCGCGCTCGTAGGCGGCCTCAACAACGTCTATATCGGCGTGATGGCCCGCAAGGCCTTCACCGACGAGATGGGAACGACCGATCTTGCCGAAATCATCAAGTCCGGCAAGCCGATACGCCTCCTGTTGAAGCCGACCGGTTCGAGCGCTGTTCCCGCCGCGGAGTTGATTCTGGAAGCCTACGGATCGAGCTTCGACAAACTGAAGGCCGATGGCGGTGACGTCGTCCAGGTTGCCTCGGCCCAGATCGCCGACACGGTCCGTAACGGCAACGCCGATATCTACATCGACACGATGATCAAGGGGCATCCGACGATCACCGAGGTCAACCTAACCGCCGACACGGTCTTCCTCGACATTCCGCAGGACGCGATGGATCTTCTCGCCAAGAACGGAATGACACCCGGTAAATACGGCCCCTGGTTCGAAGACCAGACGGGCGAGAACACCGGCGCCAATCTCGGCACCGTCCTGATCGCCAACGCCTCCCTTGACGAGGAGAAGGCCTACCAGATCACCAAGGCCCTGTGCGAGAACGCCGAGGTGATGGGCGCCGCACACGCCGCCTGGAAGTCGTTCAAGGCTGAGAACGCATACAAGCCGGAAAACACCGGAATCGAACTGCATCCCGGCGCAGTCCGCTACTACAAGGAACGCGGCTGGATGTAACCGTTTCGGGAGGCGCATCGACATGCGCCTCCCGTTTGTCTTCTGGGTTCGGGAGGAAGAACCATGCCTGCAGAAAATCTCAAATCGGCTTTGCGTTCGCCAGCTTTCATCATCGGGTGTGCGTTCATCGCGTTTCAGGTGTGGATACTGTTCGATGCCCAGCAGCCGATGCTCCAGCGACCGGCCCACGTCGTCTTCGCACTCGTCCTTCTGTTCCTGTACAGGCCGCTTTCCGCGGACTGGATGCCGCGTTCTCTTCGCATCGCCATCGACGCGCTGCTGATCGCCGCTTCGCTTGCCGTCGGCGCCTACTATCTCGGCGAATTCGACCGGCTGACGACGCGAATGGAAAACGTGTCGCCAATCCTCACCATCGACATCTGGGCTGGCACCGCGCTCGTGCTGCTTTTGCTGGAAGGCGCTCGCCGCGCCGTCGGATGGATCCTTGTCAGCGTCCTGCTGGTTTTCATTGCCTACGCGTTCTTCGGCAATGTTCTGCCAGGCTGGCTTTCATTCCGGGGCTTCGACCTTGAGCCCGCCATCGAAATCTCGACCATGACGACCGCGGGCGTGCTCGGCATAACGACCTCGACGTCCGCCGACTTCATCTTCTATTTCATAATGTTCGGCGCGTTCTACGGCGCTATCGGCGGTGGTCAGCTCTTCATCGACCTCGCAATCCGCCTCGCCGGACGTGCCGTCGGCGGGCCCGCGAAGACCGCTATCATTTCCTCGTCCCTGATGGGGTCGATCTCGGGAAGTGCGGTGGCCAACGTCGTCTCGACCGGCGTGTTCACGATACCGTTGATGAAGCGCTGCGGGATGAAGGATCACCGCGCGGCCGGCGTCGAGGCGATAGCCTCCACGGGAGGCCAACTCATGCCGCCGGTGATGGGCGTCGCCGCTTTCATCATGGCCGAGATGCTCAACATGCCCTACGGCCAGATCGCACTTGCCGGACTTATTCCGGCAGTAGCCTTCTATCTCGCTCTGCTGCTCGTAGTGGACCTGTCGGCCCGCCGGGGCGGACAGAGAGCGATGACCGCGGAAGAAGTCGCCAGGACCGCTCCGCTGCTTCCACGCCTTCATCTCCTGCTGCCGCCGATCGTTCTCGTCTTCGCGCTGGTGAGCGGTTATTCCGCGGCCTACTCGGCTGTGATCGCGACACTTGCATCCATTGTCACGCCTTTCCTGCGCCGTTCGACCTGGATCGGTCTCGACGGCTTCATCGGAGGATTGCGTGAAGCACCGAAGCAGGCTGCGGAAGTCGCGATACCGATCGCCGCCATTGGTCTGGTCATTGCCGTAGCTGTGCAGTCCAACCTCGCCCTGAAGTTCGCGGGTTCGCTGCTGACCCTTTCCGAAGGTTCGATCTACGCGTCTCTCGCGCTTGCCATGCTCGGCTGCATCATCATGGGCATGGGCTTGCCCACGGTCGCCGCCTACATCATTGGCGCGGTTCTTTATGTTCCCGCCATGCAAAAGCTTGGTTTGGAGCCGCTGGCAGCGCATTTCTTCATCTTCTACTACTGCGTTCTTTCGATGGTCACACCGCCGGTCGCGCTGGCATCCTTCGCCGCAGCCGGCGTCGGCAACTCCTCGGCCATGAAAACGAGCATGTCCGCCTTCGGCATGAGCCTCGTGGCGTTCTTCATACCTTTCGGCTTCGTGTTCGATCCTGGTATCCTCTGGCAGGGAACCGCCGCAGAGATAGGATCGAGCGCGCTTGGCCTTATGGTGGCGACCGCGCTTTGGGCGATTGCCTTTGGCGGATGGTGCGGAAAGCCCCTGGCCATGCCGCTGCGGGTTGTCATCGGCCTCGCCGGGCTCGCCGCAGTCATCGAGCCGATGGGAAGCACCATCTGGTTCACTGCACTGGCGACCGGATGGGGTATCGCTCTCGCCGCTTTCCTTGCGTCGCGGGCAGACCTGGGGAACTTCGAAAGCAGGGTCTTCGTGCAGGCCGCCGAGTAGCGCTCATTTGATCACGACGTCTCCAGGTCTCTCACGCTTACCGGTGATACCTTTTCCCGCGTCTGCATTTCAGATCCTGTGAGCCGAACCCTGCGCTTAGCAAACCGGACTGCAAATACGTAAATGATCTGCGGCCGAGTGGCTCGTTCGCCAGGGCGTGGCGAGCGAGGAGGGGCGGATATCGTTGTGATGCGATCGTGGAGGGGGAGGGCGGACAGCAGGACCTTTGCGGCGCTACTTCACCCTCTCCAACCAGCAAAAGCCTTCGCTACCGCAAACTTCGATTACATCGATCTCGCCGCTCGGCAATCCCAGCTCGGGGATTCCCGGAAACTGCGCATCGATGTTGCCGGCTTCCACTTCCTGAGCGTGTTCGTCGATGGCCGCCAAGACGTCGGTGGTAAAGCGGATATAGCCGTTGGAATATCCGGGATCGACATCCCCCCATCCAATCGCCAGCAAGCGGCCTCCGGTGTCGCGTTTGGCTGCGCCGGCATTGGTGCCGGCCTGCGTGCAGACGGAGAGAATTTCGCCCTCGGCAAATGGAGGCACCGTCATGTCGCGGTCGAAATCGTAGTAGCCGCTGACATGTTCGAGAACGTCTTCGCCGACCGCGACTTCGCGATAGGCATGGCAACCGAACAGGTCGAGCGACGGGATGTCGATGAGCAGGACGTCTGCGGATGCCGGGGCGAGGCGGACGGCATGGTTGCGGTCGGTGCCGCGTTCGTAGCCCGTCCAGTCATAGGCGTTGAGACTGGCAAGGCGCGGCGGCGTGGCGGGATTGCTATCGAGGTTGGAATAGGGTGATTCCTCGCTCGACAGCGATATCTCCATCGGGATCGTGTCCGCGCCGGCCATAATGTCGAAGCGCGTGACCGGGAATTCCCAGACCGACGGACCGGCCTCGCCGACCACCGGCTTGCCGATCCTGACGCCGGCATCGTCGAAAGCCAGTTTCGGCGTGTGTTCAAGCGGCTCGGAAAACCGCACGGTCACGGTGATTGGCCGTTCGGCGATCTGTTCGGCCTCGTTCGCCGGGACGACCTTATCCGCAGCCACCTGCCGTTTGCGCGGGTGCAGGCCGAGCTCGATCATCGAGCCGAGCATGGCGGCGATGCCGGCGAGGCGCTCCCGCTCGGTGATGAGCGCGTTTCGGAAGGCGACGAGGCCGTTATATTTGCGCTGCGCCAGAAGCGCCTCGGTGGTCTTCTGGAAAACGATGTCTTCGCTGAGCGCATTGGAGTTGTTGACCGCTGACTGCGCGAAGGCCTTGTAGGCCGTGGCGACCGCGTCGATGCTGACATTGGTGACCGCGTCGACCGGGACACGGCCTTCGCTGATGCCGGAGGAGATCAATGCGCGCACATTGCCGATACCGTCCTTGGCCAGCATCTCGACAACATCGCCGACGACCGTCGATTCGACGCCGTTGAGATCGTTGACATAGGGCACGACGTTGGGATTTTCGGCGAGCTGCATGGAGGTATGCTTGCCGATTCCGGCCTGGATTGCCTCTGTCGCGATCGTGGCGATTCCGCCGGCATCGAAGTCGGTCCAGAAGCGACTGGGCAGTTTGCGAACGGCCTGGGCGGGGATTTCCAGGCCGGCCTTGCTCAGTTTCCGGGCGAGGGCTGAGACAGCCGGCGCGGCGGCGCCGCCCGTCAGCGCGGCGGACAGCACCACGCCGGTCGACTCCACGGCCAGAACGAAGATCAGCATGTCACGATTGCGCAGGTGGATGCGCAACGCGTGTTCGCCGGCTTTTTCGCTTGCCTCTTCCCAAGCCTCGCGGGCACCGGCGAGCCGTTTCTCGGCCTGCGCGATCAGGTCATCGGCGCTCGCGATCTTTGCTTCGGCGAGAGCCAGCGCGTCGCGATAGCCGCGCTGGCCGAGAGGGTCCGCGGTCGCCGAGCCGCTTTCGTCGGTCACATAGGACGCGTCGTACCAGATCTCATCGCCGCGATGGACGGTGACACGCTCGATGAAGGGCGGCGGAACCTGAAGCATCAAGGCGAGGAAAGCAGCGCCCGCGCTTGTCTGCTCAAGAGCGCGCGCATTGAGGGCTTCGTCGGTCGGCGCTGCCGTCGCCGCGTCGAGCGCCGCGTCAAAGCTGGCTTCGATGGCGTCGAGTTCCTCCTCGCTCGTCATGGCGGCGCGGGCGGCGTCGAGACGCGCCTCGAAATCGCGCGTGTTGGCGTCGAGCGCCTCGCCGGCGGCGGCGACCTCACGCTGTGCGGCGCGAGCGGCTTCCACAGCGGCGTCATAGGCCATCCGCAACTCGTCAGCTCTTGCTTCCAGGTTGCGAGCGAGGATCTTGTCCGAGCCCTTCTCGGCGACGCTCTGGGCGCGCAGCATGCTCAGCAGCCGCGTCTTCGCCGATTCTTCCTCGGCCGTCGCCCTGTCCGCCATCAGTTCCGCGTCGGTGATCCGCGACCGGGCGGTGTCGAGCGCGCGCCTGCGCTCGTCGAGCAGCGCGGCATGGGCCTTTTCCGCCGCCTGGCGCTTGGCCCAATAGGCCCGCCATTCGGCCAGATATTTTTCCCTGGCCGCCTTGCGTTCGGTGAAGGCCTTGTGCGCGCGTTCCTCGGTTGCGGCATAGTCCTTCAGCGCTTGCTGATAGGCGCCCTCGGCGGCATTGATCTGGGCGGTCTGCGCCTGGCCGGCCAGCGCACTGAGCGGAGCGCTGCCGGCCATCAGCGTTGCCATGGCGATCGAGACGAGACGCGAACGGATCATCGCAAGGTCACTTTCACATTGGTTGTCTGGCCGGCGGTTATGTCGAACGGATCGCTGTCGAAGGTCTGGCCGCCGCTGATCATGGCGCGCAGAAAGTATCGCCCCTCGGCCAGAGCGAGCGTGTGCGATCCGCCGAGATTGTAATAGGCGGCCCGCTTGCCGTCGCTTTCGCGGACATAATCGATATTGAGCAGGCTCTTGCCCGTCTCGTTGGCGATCTCATGGCTGAGCAGGCCCGCCTGCATGTCGAGGGTCGGCGTGGCGGTTTCATTGCCTCTGATCGTCACCGGAAAGGTGCGCAGGACCGAAATGGGCGGCCTGTTGCCGTAATCGAGAAGCGCCTTGATCACATAATCGCCGGCACGCAACGCCTCTGGCGCATTTCGCTCTCCAACCATGAAGGACACGCGGCCGGAACCGGCATCGGCATCGGCCTGCGTGCGGTAGACCTCGTAATCGATGCCTGTGGCGGGCGCCCCCTGGGCGCTCAGGACGGCTTTGGGCAGCAGAAATCCGATCCGCATATCGAATGCGTACTCTGTGGCTTGCCCGGCGACGATTTCGATTTCGGCAGTCTCGCTGATGTCCTGATGGGTGGCGCGCACGAGATAGCGGCCCGCCGGCAGATAGGTATCCGCATTGGAACTGGCCGCTTCGGTCAGCGCCTCGGAGGCCGGCCCATCCGCGCCAATCTCGAAGAACTCATAAAGGATCGGATCGGCGGCAATTGTCTTGTCATCGGTCGCATAGGCGAACATGACCGCTGAGCCGCCATTGAGGTTGAGCGCGCCAATCTGCTTGCCGTCTTCCCCGAATTCGATTTCGCCTTTGGCCGTGACATGGGTGCTCTTGAAACGTACTGCGACTTCATACGTGCCGGCTTCAAATACAGGGTCGTCGGGAAAGACAACGCCAAGCCCGTCGTAGAAGGGCTGGCCGTCCTTGTAGACGTTCCAGCTGACGTCGAGCGGGTTGAGCCGCTCGCAGGTCTCGCACAATTTGGCGTAGAGGAATTGCGAAGCTTTCGGCTCGGCGGGTTCAGACGTGGCGGGCACGGGCGCTGGAGCCGGTGTAGCAGCAACGGTGGCGCGCAGAGCGCTCAGCAGCTCACCGGCGGTGCTGGCGCTGTAGAACTGGCCTCCCGTCTCGGTGGCGATGCATTGCAGCGCCGCGAGTTCCTCGTCGGTCACGTCGAAGCCGATGACATGCACGTCGAAGCCCGGATTGACGACCTCGAAAGACCGCGCCTGGGCGCAGGGATCGGCCTCGCAGGTTTCCAGCCCATCGCTGACGAGAACCACCGAGGCGTTGTCGCCGGTGTAATAACCGACTGTGGCTGCCGCGAGCAGCATGGAATCGGTGATCGGCGTCTTTCCCTTCGGCGAGATCGACTGAACCTTGTCGATCAGCGTCGCGCGGTCGACCGGGCCGGGCATGGCGACTACCTCGATGTCGGAACAGTCGTCCTTGCGCCGGTGGCCATAGACCATCAGCCCCATATCGACGCCGTCATCCCAGGTCGTGATCAGGTCGGTCATAACCTGTTTAGCGATGGTGATTTTGGCCACGCCGTCGATCTGGCCCCACATCGAGTTGGAGCCGTCGAGCACCATCATGACGCGGGAATTGTCGGATTGTGCATAGGCAGATGCGACAGCGGAGAAGGAAAGGAGCATGGCCGCGACGCAGCGGAAGAAATGTCGGTTCATTGGAAATGTCTTATAGTAAAGGACCAGTATCGCGGCCGGTTGAAACGGGTCGCACAGAAAGGCAACGAAAGCGGGAGATTAAAACGTCCGGGCCATGGCGCATCCACGTCGAGTTGCGTTTGTGGTCTTAGATTAAATGAGTTTTTCGTCCGATCAACTGAATTTACCGTGACAGTTCAACTGCGTAAGGGTGACGCGCGTCCAGTCGTATCGAGAAGACGATGTCGGTGCATACATCCGACCGAAACGCGGACCGATTCGCCCGTCTGCGGTCGCCCGCCTGACACGTCACGCGAAAACCGCCCCTCCAGCGTTCTTTTCCCCACCTTCCGGCCATTAAGGTTTACGAGCAGCCGCGTCTTGCGGAACCGGGGTCCGGCACCCTAAATATTGCCCGAATGATTCTTTCGCGCCCATGTTTCCCGTGCGCTTTCCAGCAAATCCCCGAAAGGTCTCCGATGAGCAATCCGATCGACACCGCCATGAACCTCGTTCCGATGGTCGTGGAGCAGTCCAACCGCGGCGAGCGCGCCTATGATATTTTCTCGCGCCTGCTCAAGGAACGCATCATCTTCATCACCGGGCCCGTCGAGGACGGCATGGCTTCGCTGGTCTGCGCGCAGCTGCTCTGGCTCGAGGCGGAGAACCCGAAGAAGGAAATCTCGATGTATATCAACTCGCCGGGCGGGGTGGTGACGTCGGGTCTCGCGATCTACGACACGATGCAGTTCATCAAGGCGCCGGTCTCGACGCTGTGCATCGGCCAGGCCGCGTCGATGGGGTCGCTGCTGCTGACGGCGGGCGCCAAGGACATGCGCTTCTCGCTGCCCAATTCGCGCATCATGGTTCACCAGCCTTCGGGCGGCTACCAGGGCCAGGTCACCGACATCCTGATTCACGCCAAGGAGGTCGAGGCGCTGAAGCGCCGGCTCAACGAGATTTACGTCAAGCATACCGGCCGGTCCTACGATGACATTGAAAACGCGCTGGAGCGCGA
Source organism: Oricola indica (assembly GCF_965227485.1). Taxonomy (NCBI): domain Bacteria; kingdom Pseudomonadati; phylum Pseudomonadota; class Alphaproteobacteria; order Hyphomicrobiales; family Ahrensiaceae; genus Oricola; species Oricola indica. Next base: position 3,277,418 of record NZ_OZ245747.1, on the reverse strand, counting down.
CAATTTCATGACGGCCGATCTCGCCAAGGAATTCGGCCTGATCGACCGGGTCATCGAATCGCGCGACGCGATCGATACCGAAGAGAAATAAGGCCCGTCGCGCCCATGTTGCATTTGTGCGACGGGGCGCGAGGAACGCGACGTTACGTCAAATCTACGCTTTTCGCGCGGTCGGGAGGCGATTAGGTTGAAATCAGTGTCGCGGTCTTAAGGGAACCGTAAAGGAAATTGTCGAATCGTTGCGCATGAAGCGTATATGTGTACGAATGTGATTTGAATCCTTTGTGACGCAAGGCGTGTTTGGCCGGTCGGTCGCGTCGCAGAAATGAAGTCGGGATTGCGGGAACGCACGTTCAGGTTCCGAATCGTGATCCTCTGAAAGGAATGGGCATGAGCAAGGTTGGCAACAGTGGCGGTGGCGGCGGAGGAGACTCCAAGAACACGCTCTACTGCTCTTTCTGCGGAAAGAGCCAACACGAGGTCCGCAAGCTGATCGCTGGGCCGACGGTATTCATCTGCGATGAGTGCGTCGAGCTTTGCATGGACATCATCCGCGAAGAGAACAAGTCCTCCATGGTCAAGAGCCAGGAGGGCGTGCCGTCGCCGCAGGAAATCCTCGGTGTCCTCGACGATTATGTCATCGGCCAGAGCCACGCCAAGCGTATCCTGTCGGTCGCCGTGCACAACCACTACAAGCGGCTCGCCCACGCGGAGAAGAACGACGACGTCGAACTGGCGAAGTCGAACATCCTGCTGATCGGCCCGACCGGTTGCGGCAAGACGCTGCTCGCGCAGACGCTGGCGCGCATCATCGACGTCCCCTTCACCATGGCCGATGCCACCACGCTGACCGAAGCGGGCTATGTCGGCGAGGACGTGGAGAATATCATCCTGAAGCTGCTGCAGGCCTCCGACTACAATGTCGAGCGCGCCCAGCGCGGCATCGTCTATATCGACGAGATCGACAAGATCTCGCGCAAGTCGGACAATCCTTCGATCACCCGCGACGTGTCGGGCGAGGGCGTCCAGCAGGCGCTTTTGAAGATCATGGAAGGCACGGTCGCTTCGGTTCCGCCGCAGGGCGGCCGCAAGCATCCGCAGCAGGAATTCCTGCAGGTGGACACGGCCAACATCCTGTTCATCTGCGGCGGCGCTTTCGCCGGTCTCGACAAGATCATCTCCGACCGCGGCCGCAAGACCTCGATCGGCTTCGCGGCTTCCGTGGAATCCGCGGACGAGCGCAAGGCGGGCGAACTGTTCCGCCGCGTCGAGCCGGAAGACCTGCTGCGCTTCGGCCTGATCCCCGAATTCGTCGGCCGCCTGCCGGTGCTGGCGACGCTCGAGGACCTCGACGAGGACGCATTGGTGCAGATCCTGACCGAGCCGAAGAACGCGCTCGTCAAGCAGTATCAGCGCCTGTTCGAGATGGAGGAGGTCAGCCTGATCTTCCACGAGGACGCGCTGCGCGCGATCACCCGCAAGGCGATCGAACGCAAGACCGGCGCGCGTGGCCTGCGCTCCATCATGGAATCGATCCTGCTCGACACGATGTTCGAGCTTCCGGCCCTCGAAGGGGTGCGCGAGGTCGTCATTTCGGAAGAAGTGGTGTCAGGCAGCGCCCGTCCGCTCTACATCTACGCGGACCGCGCCGAGGACAAGGAAAACGCCTCCGCGTGAGGCGAACGCACACGGTGAACGTTAGTGAAAAGGCCGGGCGACCGGCCTTTTTCTTTTGAAGTCCGGTCGGCGCCATTGCGGACATCCGCCTTTGGCGCGAGACTTGGGTATGATTCCACCTGTTCAAGCCCGTTGAAAACGACAGGACGCAGGACCAATTACAAGGAGTGTTCCGCGACCGGGGCCAATGGGCACGGGACCGGAATGTCCGAAAGCCGACAAGGCATGAAAGGAACAGTAAATGGCTGAAGCCGAAACGAAAACGGCGACGGGTGGTCAAGACGGGCTCTATGCCGTCCTGCCGCTGCGTGACATTGTTGTTTTCCCGCACATGATCGTGCCGCTCTTCGTCGGACGCGAGAAATCGATCCGCGCGCTCGAAGATGTCATGGAGAACGATCGCCAGATCCTGCTGGCGACGCAGAAGGATGCCGGGGACGACGACCCGACGCCGGATGCGATCTACGCCCACGGCACCGTCGCCAACGTCCTGCAGCTCCTCAAGCTTCCCGACAACACGGTGAAGGTGCTGGTCGAGGGCGTGTCGCGCATGGAAATCAGCGGCTTCTCCGACCGCACCTCCTACCTGGAGGCGGAAGCGACCGCGCTTGACGAACCCGAGGAAGACGAGGTCGAACTGTCCGCCCTGTCGCGGTCCGTCGTCTCGGAATTCGAGAGCTACGTGAAGCTCAACAAGAAGATTTCGCCCGACATCGTGACGGCGGTGACCCAGATCGAGGAGCCCTCCAAGCTCGCCGATACGGTTGCCTCGCACCTGTCGATCAAGATCGGCGAGAAGCAGGACATCTTGGAGACCGTGAGCGTCAAGTCGCGCCTGGAAAAGGCGCTCGGCCACATGGAATCCGAAATCTCCGTCCTGCAGGTGGAAAAGCGCATCCGCAGCCGCGTCAAGCGGCAGATGGAGAAGACCCAGCGCGAGTACTATCTCAACGAGCAGATGAAGGCGATTCAGAAGGAACTGGGCGACGGCGAGGACGGCAACGGCGAACTCGCCGAGCTGGAAGATCGCATCACCAAGACCAAGTTCTCCAAGGAAGCGCGCGAGAAGGTCGACGCCGAGTTCAAGAAGCTCAAGCAGATGAGCCCGATGTCGGCCGAAGCCACCGTCGTGCGCAACTATCTGGACTGGATGCTGTCGATCCCGTGGCGCAAGAAGTCGAAGGTCAGATACGACCTCGACGTCGCGCAGGACGTGCTCGACACGGATCACTATGGCCTGGAGAAGGTCAAGGACCGCATCGTCGAGTATCTCGCCGTGCAGAAGCGCCAGAACAAGCTGAAGGGACCGATCCTGTGCCTCGTCGGCCCGCCCGGCGTCGGCAAGACCTCGCTTGGCAAGTCGATCGCCAGGGCGACCGGCCGCGAATTCGTCCGCATGGCACTCGGTGGCGTGCGTGACGAGGCCGAAATCCGCGGTCACCGCCGCACCTATATCGGCTCGATGCCCGGCAAGGTCATCCAGTCGATGAAGAAGGCGAAGAAATCCAACCCGCTCTTCCTTCTCGACGAGATCGACAAGATGGGCCAGGATTTCCGCGGCGACCCGTCATCGGCGCTGCTCGAGGTTCTCGACCCGGAGCAGAACTCGACCTTCATGGACCACTATCTGGAGGTGGAGTACGACCTGTCGAACGTGATGTTCATCACCACGGCGAACACGCTGAACATTCCGGCGCCGCTGATGGACCGCATGGAGATCATCCGCATCGCGGGCTACACCGAGGACGAGAAGGTCGAGATCGCACGCCGGCACCTGCTGCCCAAGGCGATCCGCGACCATGCTCTCCAGGAGGGCGAGTTCTCGATCACCGACGACGCGCTGCGCCAGGTCATCCGCACCTACACCCGCGAGGCGGGCGTGCGTAACCTCGAACGCGAGCTGATGACGCTCGCGCGAAAGGCCGTGACGGATATCCTGCGCACCGACAAGGAGGTCATCGAGGTCACGCCGGAGAACCTGGACGACTATCTGGGCGTTCCGCGCTACCGCTACGGCGAGATCGACGCGGACGACCAGGTTGGCGTCGTCACCGGACTGGCCTGGACCGAGGTCGGTGGCGAATTGCTGACGATCGAGGGCGTGATGATGCCCGGCAAGGGCAAGATGACCGTCACCGGCAACCTGCGTGACGTGATGAAGGAATCGATTTCGGCGGCGGCCTCCTATGTCCGCTCGCGCGCCATCGATTTCGGCATCGAGCCGCCGATCTTCGAAAGGAAGGACATCCACGTCCACGTGCCGGAAGGCGCGACGCCGAAGGACGGACCGTCGGCGGGTATCGCGATGGCCACGGCGATCGTGTCCGTGCTGACCGGCATTCCGGTTCGCAAGGACGTCGCCATGACCGGCGAGATCACGCTGCGCGGCCGCGTGCTGCCGATCGGCGGTCTGAAGGAAAAGATGCTCGCGGCGCTGCGCGGCGGCATCAAGACGGTGTTGATCCCGGAAGACAATGTGAAGGATCTCGCCGACATTCCGGAAAACGTGAAAAGCGAGCTCGAAATCATACCGGTCGGACGGATTGGGCAGGTTCTCGAACACGCCCTGACGGCCAAGCTGGAGCCGATCGAGTGGAACGAGGAGGTCGAATCGATGAAGGGCAAAGTCGCCCCGATCGACGATGACAACCTCTCAAACGTCGCTCACTGAGGCGTTTCACTCCCAAAAACTTGTAAACGCCGCAGAAATGCGGCGTTTTTTCTTTGATTTCCGGGCGTTTCCGGGCCATTCCCCTTCGGCCGGGCGGCGAATCCCTATATGGTCCGCCTGTTACCGGTCGGGCAGTTCCCGCAGACGGCACACCCGGCCGCATAGATCGAGAAGGATTGTGACAATGAATAAAAACGAGCTTGCCGCGACAGTTGCGGAAAAGACGGGTCTTGGGAAGGGCGACGCCGCTTCGGCCGTCGACGCGCTGTTCGAAACCATCACTGATACGCTGAAATCCGGCGGCGACGTCCGCATCCTGGGCTTCGGCAATTTTGGCGTGAACCAGCGCGCCGCGACGACCGGCCGTAACCCGCTCACGGGTGCACCGGTTGATATTCCGGCCAAACGCGTGGCGAAGTTCTCCGCCGGCAAGGGCCTGAAAGACGCGCTCAACGGCTGATCCGCCGAGCTCGCATTATTCGCCGCGGCCATCCGAAAGGGTGGCCGCGGTTTTTCTATGCCTGGATTTTCGCTTTGGGGCGCTTTAGCGGATCGAGCGGTTGAAGGTGGCGGTCAGCAATTGCGCCATGTGGGCGTCGCGTGCCGAACCGGACTTTCCACCCATGACGACGGCGACGATGGACCGGCCGTTGCGGCGCACCGACGCCGCGAGATTGTAGCCGGACGCCCTGATATAGCCGGTCTTGATGCCGTCGGCCCCGGAGACCATGCCGAGGATCTTGTTGTGGCCGCGGATCGTCTTGCCGCGGTACTCGAAGCTGACCAGCTTGAAATAGGAATAGTATTGCCGGAAGTCTCGCCGCAGCGCGAGGCTGAGCTTCGACATGTCGCGTGCTGTCGTGCGCATGGCCGGGTCGGGCAGGCCGGAGGCGTTGGTGAACACGGTGCGTCCCATCCCGAGCGTGCGCGCCCGCGCGGTCATCCGGCGCGCGAATTGCGCCTCGCTGCCGGCGAGGTGCTCGGCGACCGCCGTCGCGACGTCGTTGGCGGACTTGACCACCAGCGCGCGGATGGCGGTATCGACATCGATGGTCGTGCCTTCCTTCAGATAGAGCTTCGACGCCGGCTGGCGCGCCGCATTGGCGGAAACGGGTATCTGGGAGTTCAGCGACAGCCGGCGGCTCTGCAGGGCCTCGAACAGGAGGTAGAGCGTCATCATCTTTGCTAGAGACGCCGGGTAGCGGATCTGGTCGGCTGCTTCCGAGTAGAGAACCTTGCCGGACCGGGCGTCGACGACGATGGCGGCGTATTTCGAAGGCTCTGCCTGCGGCTGCGCAATCTCCAGCGCGTCCGTCGTGGAACAGGCCGACAGGACGGAGACGGCGAGAATCAGCGATAAAAGGGAAACAAGAAGGCGGCGGAGGCGAGGAAGCGGGGACAGGACGGGCTCCATCGGCGATGTCGGTTTGTTACGAAGCGTCACGAGTCATTATCATGCTCGCCGAACGTGTCCAGAGAACAGATTGTGGAGAAGTCGGTTCAGTATCGCATGTGACATGGTTGCGTCATATGCGATCGCGCACAGACCATGATGCCGAATCTTTCCCCAGAGCCTGGATAGTCATGATTGCGAGGGAAATGGTGGGCGGTGAGAGGCTCGAACTCCCGACATCTTCGGTGTAAACGAAACGCTCTACCAACTGAGCCTAGCGTGACTGCGTCACTTGACGGGCTTCGCCCTACCGCCCACATGGGCTAAAATACGCAGTGATAACAAGTGCTTGTCGTATCATAGTTGGTTCGCTGGCCGAAGGCAGCCGGAGGATCATCGCCCCGGACGACAGAGTAGATGGGCGTGCTTCTCGTCCCTCGTTAGAGCCAGAGTGGAGCCAAATTGGACCCGCTTATAGTCGGAACCGTCCCAAAGCAATGCGTTCTGCCGTCGTCAGCCACTTAGGGCGTACCGGGGTAGGCAGGGGGGTGCCGGTGCGGCCTCTAGGGGAAGAATTAAACCCTCAGAATCTCGCGTAAAAATGCTGGTGCCCAAGACGAGGCTTACTTAGTCGACCTTTCTCTCGCGGTAAAACCACACCGAGTTCGCATCCGGGCGGTTTTCAATCTTCAAACCATAAGCCTGAGCAACCTTGTATGCAGCGCCCTTCGCCTTGTCATCATCAACACCCGGCGGGAATAGATCGGCAAATATCGTACAGGGAACCCCCGCGCCACTTCCGGGTTCGATAGTGTTGAGTAAGTCCTTAAATTCTTGCAGTGTCATCTGTTCTCCTAATACCGATTATGCGCATATGAATCTCTATTTGAATGGTAAGTGCATGTTTGTTTGATTTGATTTCTATCTAGGTGAGAAGCGCCATGATCTATAGCACGTATATTGCACCGAGCGAGCAGCCATGTAGCTCATTAGATATCAAGCGCGCCCTGCTTACGTATGACCGCGTAGCGCTTGCCGATCCTAATGATCGTGATCTGTTTCCGCCTCAAGCTTTCCTGGTCGCTATGGGAATGCCGCCGATAATGGGTTTTCCGTTCGGCGCAGTTCGGCCAATTGCCAAAGTTGAAGGATACGACAATCAATTTGATCAACTGATGGATGAGGTCGACATAGCGCGGAGGGAGGGGCTTATTGATGTCGTTTCCAGCTACGATCAATCTGCCGAAAAAAATATTACAATCGGTGCAGTCCAGATGGGTGGCTATCCGCTCGACCCGCGGTTTTTGCTCTGGGCATACAGGTCGATAGGAAGAGACAACGATGCGCTTGCCTCTGCTATCGCGCACGATGATTTTCTTGCTTCGGCTGATGATGAAACGATCTCCACTCTTGGTAGCCTTAAGGGGCAGGCTGATGGAGGAATCAATGATGATCCGGCGCTGCCTCTATTGGAAGACGCGCTAAAGCGGGAGCATCTGAGAGAAGGATATTCCATCATTGCGCGTGCGAGAATTGCGACTGTAATGAAATCGATCGGCTTCTGCGCGGCCAAGCAGATGATTCCGTATTTCAGTGGTCCGTCCTACAACGCCATATCAGGGTGTATCGCCGAGCGCGCTGTACGCGCAATTGATACGATCAGCGAAGATGAGGACGCTCTATCACTGCGATCTCAGGTGCTCAGAATTGCGCACGATGAATACATAAACGAAGCCGTGCTGGCTGAAATGAGCATTGACGATATCCTTAAGTTGCGCTCGAGGGCATGGGGGCGTCAGGCTGAAATGCGTGATGATTTATTGTCTTCCGCTGCCTATTTGGCACGGGAGCTGACCTCTGCCGACGAGTTTGAGAAAGCCGTACGAGAGAGAGTATCGCGGTACCGAAAGACATTCTCGGACATTGAGACAGAGAGGACTAACATCGATTTCAGCGTCAGATGTGAAATTGCAAAAACCGGAGTGCTCGCGGCTGGTGAACTAACAACAATTGCCGGAGGGGCGCTTGGTCATGTGACACAACTGCAAAGCGCGATGGGCGCTGCCGGTTTGCTGTTGGCCGGCTGTCTTTGGGCTATCGATAAAGTTAAAGATTACAAACCACTAATAGCTCAGTTGAAGCGCGCAGAAGAAGAATTTAGCGATAACGCGGGCTTTGGGATGCACAACTTTTATGTTCAGATTGACAAAAATTCACGGTCATAATCTTCCAGAGTCTTCTTACATATGGGGTGCCGCAGGAAGGCGTTCATCATGATCGTCTCGACCTTGCCAACTTTGTCGCTGGGAAGGGCTTCATCCCGATAGCGACGGACGACATCAGCCAGTTTGATGTCCTTTAGCACCTTCCTGTCGGGGCCTAGTTCTGCCCTGTCGGCCTGTCGTTCCATCATCGTCGCCCACTCCTTTGCGTCGGATAGGCGGTGGAAGGATTTGGAGATAGAGGCGTGGCCTTTGCGGCGAATCCTGACCTGGTGTTTGCCTCTGTGTTTCTGAAATGTAGCCATAAGCATGTTCCTACTGGAGCCAGCAGTCGGATCAATGGTCTTATGGCTGATGTGGTCGTCCCAGAACTGTTGGTAACTCAGAGACTTGAAATGGTGGGCGGTGAGAGGCTCGAACTCCCGACATCTTCGGTGTAAACGAAGCGCTCTACCAACTGAGCTAACCGCCCGGAAACCGTGGCGGGTATCTAAGCGGGAATGCGCGCCGATGCAAGCGTTGGTTGGCGTTTCGCGCGCCGCAGATTCGGGGTGGTAAAAAAACCTGCACGAGGCGCTTGCGGTTCGCTTGACAGGGTATGGGGAACCGCTTAATTGACCGCTCACGCTTCGGGCCACGGCCCGGACGGAAAACGCGGGTGTAGCTCAGTTGGTTAGAGTGCCGGCCTGTCACGCCGGAGGTCGCGGGTTCGAGCCCCGTCACTCGCGCCATTTTCCACATTAGCTGGAAAATGGCGCAGCCCTCCCTGGGGGAGGTAAAAACGCAATCCTCACCTTTTCTCCACTGTTCGCAGCGCACTGCCGGAACCCCGTAGTGCTATTTCGTTTCGAATTTAATATGACAAAAAAAGTCAGGTAAATCCCGTGACTTGAGTTCCGGGCTCCGGAGCGGGCGAACGGTCGCAGGAGTGACTTTTCACGCTGATTTCGGCTTATGTTGCACTTGCGTAGAACGGCTCCAAGGTCTAACCCGTGGGCATCGCAAGAGCGGCGAGGGGCCTCTTACGACGGGTCTTCCCATTGAGCCATGGAGACCGTCCCGCCGCGCAATGAAATGGTGAAGCCAGACCATGGACGCAGTCATCGCATCCTATTTGCCGATCATCATCTTTCTCCTGGTGTGCGCCGGCATCGGCGCCGCCCTGATGATCGCTCCCTTCGTCGTCGCCTACAAGAATCCCGATCCCGAGAAGCTCTCGGCTTATGAGTGCGGATTCAATGCCTTCGACGATGCGCGCATGAAATTCGACGTACGGTTCTACCTCGTCGCGATTCTCTTCATCATCTTCGATCTCGAAGTGGCGTTCCTGTTCCCCTGGGCGGTTTCGTTCGGCGAACTGGGGATGTTCGGCTTCTGGTCGATGATGGTTTTCCTTGGCGTTTTGACCATCGGCTTTATCTACGAGTGGAAGAAGGGAGCGCTGGAATGGGATTGAGCGACAACACGCTCGTCGCGCCGCAGCCGAAAGGCGTGCTGGACCCCAAGACGGGCAAGCCCGTGGGCGCCGACGATCCGTTCTTCGGCGAGATGAACAACGAACTCGCCGACAAGGGTTTTCTCGTCACCTCGACGGACGAACTGATCAACTGGGCGCGCACCGGCTCGCTGATGTGGATGACGTTCGGCCTGGCCTGCTGCGCCGTCGAAATGATGCAGATGTCGATGCCGCGCTACGACTGCGAGCGCTTCGGCTTCGCGCCGCGCGGCTCTCCGCGCCAGTCCGACGTGATGATCGTCGCCGGCACGCTGACCAACAAGATGGCGCCCGCCTTGCGCAAGGTCTACGACCAGATGCCCGAGCCGCGTTATGTCATCTCGATGGGCTCCTGCGCCAATGGCGGCGGCTACTATCATTATTCCTATTCGGTGGTGCGCGGATGCGACCGGGTCGTTCCGGTGGACATCTACGTTCCCGGCTGCCCGCCGACCGCGGAGGCGCTGCTCTATGGCGTGCTCCTGCTGCAAAAGAAGATCCGCCGAACCGGCACGATCGAACGCTGATCGCCGCTAACGGAGCCGCATGAAACATGGCCACGACCGAAACGCTCAATGACCTTGCCGGTACGCTCGCGGATGCGCTGGAGGGGATCGACTACGAGACGAGCATCGCCTTTGGCGAACTGACGATCACGACCGGAATCGGCAGCCTGATCGAATTGCTGACGGCGCTACGCGACGATGTGCAGCTGAAATTCGTCTCGTTCATCGATGTCACCGCCGTCGACTATCCGGGCCGCGAACGCCGGTTCGACGTCGTCTATCACCTGATGTCGCCGACGCTGAACCAGCGGCTGCGCGTCAAGCTGGAGACCGACGAGGACACGGCCGTTCCCAGCGCCGTCGGCGTCTATCCCGGCGCGAACTGGTTCGAGCGGGAGACCTACGACATGTATGGCGTGCTGTTTTCCGGCCATCCGGACCTGCGTCGTCTGCTGACCGATTACGGTTTCGAAGGCCATCCGCTGCGCAAGGACTTCCCGCTGTCAGGCTTCGTGCAGGTGCGATACGACGACGAGCAGAAGCGCGTCGTCTACGAGCCGGTGAAGCTGCGCCAGGAATTCCGCGATTTCGATTTCCTCTCGCCATGGGAAGGCACGGACTATGTGCTGCCGGGCGATGAAAAGGCGAAACAATGACCGAGCATAACGTCCGCAATTTCACCATCAATTTCGGGCCGCAGCATCCGGCCGCACACGGCGTTCTGCGCCTTGTGCTGGAACTGGACGGCGAGGTCTGCGAGCGCGTCGATCCGCATATCGGCCTGCTGCATCGCGGCACCGAGAAGCTGATGGAGCACAAGACCTATCTGCAGGCCGTGCCTTATCTCGACCGGCTCGACTATGTCGCGCCGATGAACCAGGAGCACGCCTTCGCGCTGGCCGTCGAGCGGATGCTGGAGATCGAGGTGCCGAAGCGCGGCCAGGTGATCCGCGTCCTGTTCTCCGAGATCGGCCGCATTCTCTCGCACCTCCTCAACATCACGACTCAGGCACTCGATGTCGGCGCGCTGACGCCGCCGCTCTGGGGCTTCGAGGAACGCGAGAAGCTGATGGTGTTCTACGAGCGGGCCTGCGGCGCGCGCATGCACGCGGCCTATTTCCGGCCGGGCGGCGTCCACCAGGACATTCCGCAGAAGCTGGTTGAAGACATCGGCAACTGGATCGATCCGTTCCTCAAGGTCGTCGACGATCTCGACGGGCTGCTGACTGCCAACCGCATCTTCAAGCAGCGCAACGTCGATATCGGCGTCGTCAAGCTGGAAGACGCCTGGGCCTGGGGTTTCTCGGGCGTCATGGTGCGCGGCTCGGGCGCGAAATGGGACCTGCGCAAGGCGCAGCCCTACGAGTGCTACGACGAGATGGATTTCAAGATTCCCGTCGGCAAGAACGGCGACTGCTTCGACCGCTACCTGATCCGCATGGAAGAGATGCGCCAGGCCGCTCACATCATGCGCCAGTGCGTCGATCGCCTGCTCGGTTCAGAGGCGACCGGGCCTGTCTCGAATGTCGACGGCAAGATCGTTCCGCCGAAGCGCGGCGAGATGAAACGCTCCATGGAAGCGCTGATCCATCACTTCAAGCTTTACACCGAGGGCTATCACGTGCCGGCGGGCGAGGTTTATGCGGCCGTCGAGGCGCCCAAGGGCGAGTTCGGCGTCTACCTGGTCGCCGACGGCTCCAACAAGCCCTACAAGGTGAAGCTGCGCGCGCCCGGTTTCGCGCATCTTCAGGCAATGGATTTCCTTTGCCGCGGCCACATGCTGGCCGACGTCTCCGCCGTACTCGGCTCCCTCGATATCGTGTTTGGTGAGGTGGACCGCTAATGTCTGTTCGTCGTCTCGCAGAAGGAAACGTCCAGCCGGCGGATTTCGCGTTCAGCGCGGAGATGACCGCCGAGGTGGACAAGTGGGTCGCAAAGTACCCCGAAGGCCGTCAGCAATCGGCCGTGATTCCGCTGCTCATGCTCGCGCAGGAGCAGGAAGGCTGGGTCACGAAGGCTGCCATCGAGCATATCGCCGAAACGCTGGAAATGCCGCGTATTCGCGTCCTCGAGGTCGCGACCTTCTATACGCAGTTCATGCTGCAGCCCGTCGGCACCAAGGCGCATGTGCAGGTTTGCGGCACGACGCCGTGCATGCTGCGCGGCGCGGAAGACCTGAAGAAGGTCTGCCAGAACCGCATCCATCACGACCAGTTCGCGCTCAGCGACGGCGGCAAGCTGTCGTGGGAGGAAGTCGAGTGCCAGGGCGCATGCGTCAACGCGCCGATGGTGATGATTGGCAAGGACACCTACGAGGACCTGACGCCGGAGCGGCTCGAAGAGATTATCGACGCGTTCGAGGCGGGCAAGGGCGACACGATCACGCCCGGTCCGCAGATCGACCGCATCTATTCGGCGCCTGTCGGCGGTCCGGTCACGCTGCTCGACGATGAATCGAAGAAGGCGGCCTCGGCACCGCGCGGCAACGGCAACGGGCCGCAGGAGATGACCAAGGCGGCCAAGCCCGAGACCGCGGCTCCGGAAGGCGACGACACGCTCGCCGATCCCGACGAGGCGGAGGGGCCCGGCCGCACCAAGGCTTCCAAGGCCGAAGTCGATGCCAAGACCGAGGAGTCGGGGCCGACGATGAAGGTCGCGAGCACGGCGAGCGGCGTGAAACCGAAGAAGAAGCCTGTCGAGAAATCCGTGGGCAACGGCAATGCGACCATGAACGTCGCGTCGACGGCGTCCGGCCGGGTGAAACCGGGCGAAAAGCCGGCTGAGGCGGCTGGCGAGACGTCACTCGACGACAAGAACCGGCCGGCGGCGATCGACAAGCCCGCCAATCCCGACGACCTGAAGCTGATTTCCGGCGTCGGGCCGAAGATCGAGAATACGCTCAACTCGCTCGGCATCTACACCTTCGAACAGGTCGCGGGCTGGAAAAAGGCCGAGCGCGAATGGGTCGACGGTTATCTGAAGTTCAAGGGCCGAATCGACCGGGATGACTGGGTGAAGCAGGCTAAGGCGCTCTCCAAGGGCGTCGATGAATATGTCCGCGTTTTCGGCAAGAAGCCGCGGTAAGGGGAATGAACGATGCTCGCTGACAAGGATCGCATTTTCACCAATATCTACGGGCTGCGCGACAAGTCGCTCAAGGGCGCGATGGCGCGTGGGCACTGGGACGGCACCAAGGGCCTGATCGAGAAGGGCAAGGACTGGATCATCTCCGAGATGAAGGCATCCGGCCTGCGCGGGCGCGGCGGCGCCGGCTTCCCGACCGGTCTGAAGTGGTCCTTCATGCCGAAGGAAAGCGACGGCCGGCCGCATTATCTGGTCGTCAATGCCGACGAATCCGAGCCGGGGACCTGCAAGGACCGCGACATCATGCGCCACGATCCGCACACGCTGATCGAGGGCTGCGTGATCGCCAGTTTCGCGATGGGCGCGCATGTCGCCTATATCTATGTTCGCGGCGAGTATATCCGCGAGCGCGAGGCGCTGCAGCAAGCGATCGACGAATGCTACGACGCCGGTCTCCTGGGCAAGAACAACAAGTGCGGCTGGGACATGGACGTCTATGTCCATCACGGCGCCGGCGCCTATATCTGCGGCGAGGAAACCGCGCTGCTGGAAAGCCTCGAGGGCAAGAAGGGCCAGCCGCGCCTGAAGCCTCCTTTCCCTGCGAATGTCGGCCTCTATGGCTGCCCGACCACGGTCAATAACGTGGAATCCATCGCGGTCGCGCCGACGATCCTGCGGCGCGGCGGCGCGTGGTTTGCCGGTTTCGGCAAGGAAAACAACACCGGAACCAAGCTGTTCTGCGTCTCCGGCCACGTCAACAATCCGTGCACCTTCGAGGAAGCGATGTCGGTGCCGTTCCGCGAGCTGATCGATACCCATTGCGGCGGCATTCGCGGCGGCTGGGACAATCTGCTCGCCGTCATTCCGGGCGGCTCTTCGGTGCCGATGGTACCGGCCGAGGAAATCATCGACTGCCCGATGGACTTCGATTCGCTGCGCGGTCTGAAATCGGGTCTCGGCACGGCCGCCGTGATCGTCATGGACAAGTCGACCGATGTCGTGAAGGCGATCGCCCGGCTTGCCTATTTCTACAAGCACGAGAGCTGCGGCCAGTGCACGCCGTGCCGCGAAGGCACGGGCTGGATGTGGCGCGTCATGGAGCGCATGGTGACCGGCAACGCGCACAAGCGCGAGATCGATATGCTGCTCGACGTGACCAAGCAGGTCGAGGGCCACACGATCTGCGCGCTCGGCGACGCCGCCGCATGGCCCATCCAGGGGCTCGTCCGGCATTTCCGTCCGGAAATCGAGCGCCGGATCGACGAATTCTCGCATAATGCGCACCAGACGAAGCCGGTCCTGGAGGCCGCGGAGTAGAGACGACAACAAGCAAGGCGGAACCAGCCGCCGCAAAGAGGAAATGCCAGGGGTAGGGGAACCGAACAGACACATGATGCCCAAGGAGGGTTCGATGTCGAAGTCCACGCTACCGGAAGAAACGATGAAGACCGAAACGCCCATCGCCGCATTTGCCGGCGAGATGACGGAAATGCAGAAAGACGCCATCGAATGGATGGCGGGTGCGTCCGCGCCGCAATTGGCGGGCGTGGCGAACCTTGCCGCGCATCCCATGGGCGCGATGGCGGCGGCTTCGGCGATCGGCATGGGCCTGGCGGGCCAGATGTTCGGCATCTTCGCCGGATCGATGGCGGGCGCGATGCAGGCCGCGAACCTGCTGGCCAACGACACGTCCGGCGGCCGCAGCGAAATCTTCGGCATGGCCAATCCGTTGAACTTCGATCCCGCGAGCGGCAGTTTCGACGAGACGAAGGAGCCCGACACGGTCGCGGCGAAACCGGCTACGAAGAAGCCGGTCGAGGCCAAGAAGCCCGTAGCGGAAAAGAAACCCGCACCGAAAAAAGCCGCGCCGGCCAAACCCGCGCCGGCAAAGCCGGAGGCCGTGAAGGAAACGGTTAAGGCCGAGGCGCCTGCCGCGAAGCCCAAAACGGCCAAGGCCGCGGCTGCCAAGCCTGCACCCGCGAAATCCGCACCCGCCAAGCCGGTGGTGGCCGCGACGCCGGAGCCGGTTGCGCTCGCAAAGACCGAGCCGGTCGAGGAAACGCCGGTTGCCTCCGGTACGATCGCGCCGGTCATGCCCGAGGATTTCGTCAAGCCGAAAGCCATGGCGAAGCCGGACGTGCCGGACGATCTCAAGGCGATTTCCGGCGTCGGACCGAAGCTGGAAGGCGTGCTCAACAGCCTCGGCATCTGGACCTACGGCCAAATCGCGGCGCTGACGCCCTACGAAGTCGCCTGGGTGGACGATTACCTGCAGTTCAAGGGCCGGATCGAGCGTGACGGCTGGATCGCGCAGGCCGCAGACCTCGCGAAGAAGGGCTGACCGTATCGCCATGCACCTTGCCGAGATCAACATCGCAAAGCCGGCCTACGCCCTGGACGATCCGAGGATCGCCGGCTTCGTGAATCGTCTCGACCAGGTGAACGCGATCGCCGAGCGGTCGCCGGGGTTCGTCTGGCGCTTGCAGGACGAGGCCGGAAGCGCTCTCGCGATCCGGGCATTCGAAGACCCTACGCTGATCGTCAATATGAGCGTTTGGGAGACACCGGAGCATCTGGAACACTTCGTCTGGAACACGGTGCATAAACAGGTTTATCGCCGCAAGGCGGAGTGGTTCGAGGCGATGAAGTCGCACCATTTCGCTATGTGGTGGGTCGAGGAAGGGCATGTCCCGACGCTTGAAGAGGCGCGGGCGAAGCTCGATCATCTCGATCTCCACGGCGATAGCGAGGAAGCATTTGGTTGGGCGCATCTGCCGCATGTCAAGCTTTGGCAGACGCAGCGTTGCGCTTGAAGGATCTAAGGTTGGAATTCGCATCATGGCAGTGATCAAGGTTGACGGCAAAGAGGTCGAGGTTCCGGACCACTACACGCTGTTGCAGGCGTGCGAGGAGGCCGGCGCCGAGGTGCCGCGTTTCTGTTTCCACGAACGTCTGTCGATTGCCGGCAATTGCCGCATGTGCCTGGTCGAGGTGAAGGGCGGGCCGCCCAAGCCGGCCGCGTCCTGCGCCATGGGCGTGCGCGATCTGCGCCCGGGACCGGAAGGCCAGCCGCCGGAAGTCTTCACCAACACGCCGATGGTCAAGAAGGCGCGCGAAGGGGTGATGGAGTTCCTGCTCATCAACCACCCGCTCGATTGCCCGATCTGCGACCAGGGCGGCGAGTGCGACCTGCAGGACCAGGCGATGGCCTTCGGTGTCGATGCGTCGCGCTATCAGGAGAACAAGCGCGCGGTCGAGGACAAATATATCGGCCCGCTGGTCAAGACGATCATGACGCGCTGCATCCACTGCACGCGCTGCGTCCGGTTCACCACCGAAGTCGCCGGCATTTCCGAACTCGGCCTGATCGGCCGCGGCGAGGATGCCGAGATCACCACCTATCTCGAACAGGCGATGACCTCCGAACTGCAGGGCAATGTGATCGACCTGTGCCCGGTCGGCGCGCTGACCTCGAAGCCGTATGAATTCCATGCCCGTCCTTGGGAACTGTCCAAGACCGAATCGATCGACGTGATGGACGCCGTCGGCTCGGCCATCCGCGTGGACACGCGCGGCCGCGAAGTGATGCGCATCATGCCGCGTGTCAACGAGGCGGTAAACGAGGAGTGGATCTCCGACAAGACACGCTTCATCTGGGACGGTCTGCGCACGCAGCGCCTCGACAAACCCTATGTGAGGGGCACGGACGGCAAGCTCAAGCCGGCCTCATGGGGCGAGGCTTTCGGCGCGATCAAGACCGCGCTCGACGGCAAGGCAGGTGGCGACATCGGCGCCATTGCCGGCGATCTCGCGGGCGTCGAGGAAATGTATGCGCTGAAGGAACTGCTCGGCGCGCTCGGCTCGACGAATATCGATTGCCGCCAGGACGGCGCTGCGCTCGATCCGTCGCTCGGCCGCGCATCCTATCTCTTCAATCCGACCATCGAGGGGATCGAAAACGCAGACGCGATCCTGATCGTCGGCGCCAATCCGCGCTTCGAGGCACCGGTGCTCAATGCGCGCATCCGCAAGGCATGGCGCGCATCCGACATGAAGATCGGCGTGATCGGCGAGATGGGCGACCTGCGCTACGATTACGAGATGCTGGGCGCTGGAACCGAGACGCTGGCCGACATCGCGGGCGGCTCGCATTCCTTCTTCAAGACCCTGCAGGACGCCGAACGTCCGATGGTGATCGTCGGCCAGGGCGCGCTTTCGGGCGAGGGCGGCGCCGCGGTGCTGAGCCTTGCCGCCAAGCTGGCCGAAGCGACGGGCGCACTGAGCGGCGACTGGAACGGTTTCGCGGTGCTGCATACGGCGGCGGCGCGTGTGGGCGGCCTCGATCTCGGCTTCGTGCCGGGCGAGGGCGGTCTCGACGCGGCCTCCATGGTGGCCGGTTCGGACGTGCTGTTCCTGCTTGGCGCGGACGAGATGGACCTGCGCCAGCGCAAGGACGGCGCGTTCACGGTCTATATCGGCACGCATGGCGATGTCGGCGCGCACCATGCCGACGTCATCCTGCCGGCCTCCGCCTACACCGAGAAATCGGCGACCTACGTCAACACCGAGGGCCGCGTGCAGGCGACGACCCGCGCCGGATTCGCACCGGGCGACGCCAAGGAGGACTGGGCGATTCTGAGGGCGCTCTCGGATGTGCTCGGCCACAAACTGCCCTTCGATTCGCTGGCGCAGTTGCGTGCCGGGCTATACGAGGCGTATCCGCATTTCGCCCGCATCGACACGATCGAGCCCGGCAATTCGGATGATATTGCTGCGCTTGCGAAAAAAGGCGGCGAAACCGGCAAGTCAGCATTTGCATCGCCGGTCAAAGACTTCTATTTGACCAACCCAATCGCGCGCGCATCCGCCGTCATGGCGGAATGTTCCAGCCTCGCGCGAAACGGCTTTGCGCAGGCCGCAGAGTGACCCGGGAAAGAAAGCAGGAAACGGACGGCATTCATGTTTGAAACCTACGTCATTCCCGGGCTGATCATTCTGCTGCAGACGCTTGCCCTGCTGATCTCGCTGCTGGTGTTCACGGCCTTCATTCTCTACGCCGACCGCAAGGTCTGGGCCGCCGTCCAGTCGCGGCGCGGCCCGAACGTCGTCGGCCCGTGGGGGCTGTTGCAGTCCTTTGCGGACCTCTTGAAGTTCGTCCTCAAGGAGCCGGTCGTTCCCGACAGCGCCAACAAGGGCATCTTCCTGCTCGCGCCGTTCGTTTCGGCGACGCTCGCACTGGCCGCCTGGGCCGTTATCCCGCTCAGCGAGGGATGGGCGATCGCCTCGGTCAATGTCGGCATTCTCTACGTCTTCGCGATCTCTTCGCTCGAGGTCTATGGCGTGATCATGGCCGGCTGGGCGTCGAACTCGAAATATCCGTTCCTCGGCGCGCTGCGTTCCGCCGCGCAGATGGTCTCCTACGAGGTGTCCATCGGCTTCGTGATCGTCACGGTGCTGCTCTGCGTCGGGTCGCTGAACCTTTCGGACATCGTGCTGGCGCAGCGCGACGGCATCGGCACCTATTTCGGCCTGCCGAACACCTTCCTCGACTGGCACTGGCTCGGCCTGCTGCCGATGTTCGTGATCTTCTTCATCTCGGCGCTGGCCGAGACGAACCGCCCGCCCTTCGACCTTGTCGAGGCAGAATCGGAACTCGTCGCCGGTCACATGATCGAGTACTCCTCGACCCTCTACATGATGTTCATGCTGGGCGAGTATATCGCGATCCTGCTGATGTGCGCGCTGACGACGGTCCTGTTCCTCGGCGGATGGCTGCCGCCCTTCGATTTCGCGCCGTTCACTTGGCTGCCGGGCGTCTTCTGGTTCGTGCTGAAACTGAGCCTCGTCTTCTTCATGTTCGCCATGGTGAAGGCATTCGTGCCGCGTTACCGCTACGACCAGCTCATGCGTCTCGGCTGGAAAGTGTTCCTGCCGATCTCGCTGTTCATGGTCGTCGCCACCGCGGCGTTTCTGAAACTGACAGGCTGGGCCTGAGACAGGGAGGCATGGGACGATGAGCACACTC
Organism: Oricola indica; assembly: GCF_965227485.1. NCBI lineage: Bacteria > Pseudomonadati > Pseudomonadota > Alphaproteobacteria > Hyphomicrobiales > Ahrensiaceae > Oricola > Oricola indica. The sequence continues at coordinate 3,258,345 of NZ_OZ245747.1, read as the reverse complement.
GCACAAGCCGCCAAGTCGCTTCTTCTGCTTGAATTCATAAGCGCGTTCTTCTTGTCGATGCGCCGCTTCTTCGAGCCGAAATTCACGCTGAACTATCCGCACGAGAAGGGGCCGGTGAGCCCGCGCTTTCGTGGCGAACACGCGCTGCGCCGTTATCCGAATGGTGAGGAACGCTGCATCGCCTGCAAGCTGTGCGAGGCGATCTGCCCTGCGCAGGCCATCACCATCGAGGCCGGACCGCGCCGCAACGACGGCACCCGCCGCACGGTGCGCTACGACATCGACATGGTGAAGTGCATCTATTGCGGCTTCTGCCAGGAAGCCTGCCCGGTCGACGCCATTGTCGAGGGGCCGAATTTCGAGTTCGCCACGGAGAGCCGTGAAGAACTCTACTACGACAAGGACAAACTTCTGGCGAACGGCGACCGGTGGGAACGCGAAATCGCGCGCAACATCTCGATGGACGCGTCGTACCGCTAGGACTGGAAACTTCATAACGCCGCTTCGACGAGGCGGCGGCATGCCGGAACGGACGCAACGACGTCCGGGATGGAAAGGGAGATCGGGGAAGCGATCATGATTACTGGATTAGGGGCGGCGTTTTTCTACCTGTTCGCCTTCATAGCCATCGCGAGCGCCTTCATGGTGATTGCCGCGCGCAATCCCGTGCACTCGGTGCTGTATCTGATCCTGACCTTCTTCAACGCGGCGGCGCTGTTCCTGCTGACCGGCGCTGAATTCCTGTCGATGATCCTGCTGGTGGTCTATGTCGGCGCGGTCGCGGTGCTGTTCCTGTTCGTCGTGATGATGCTCGACGTCGACTTCGCCTCGATGAAGCGCGGCGCTCTCGAATATGCGCCGATCGGCGCCATCGTGGGCGTTATCCTCGCCGCCGAACTGGTGCTCGTGCTGGCGGGCTCGGCCTTCGACCTCGGCCAGCCGGCGACGACCGCACTGCCGACGCCGGACCCGGCGGTCCGCCACAACACGGCGGCGCTCGGCGACATTCTCTATACCGACTACATCTTCTTCTTCCAGATCGCCGGCCTCGTCCTGCTGGTGGCGATGATCGGCGCGATCGTGCTGACGCTGCGCCCGTCGCGGCCGCATGTGAAGCGCCAGAGCATCGTCGCGCAGGTCGGCCGCAAGCCATCCGAGGCGATCGAGGTGGTCGATGTCGAGACAGGCAAGGGGCTCTGATACCGATGACCATCACCATCTCCCACTACCTGACCGTCAGCGCGCTGCTGTTCGTGATCGGCGTGTTCGGCATCTTCCTGAACCGCAAGAACGTCATCGTCATCCTGATGTCGGTCGAGCTGATCCTGCTGTCGGTCAACCTGAACTTCGTGGCGTTCTCGGCGCATCTGCAGGATCTGGTCGGCCAGGTCTTCGCGCTGTTCGTCCTGACGGTCGCGGCCGCCGAGGCGGCCATCGGACTTGCAATTCTCGTCGTCTTCTATCGCAACCGCGGCTCTATCGCGGTGGAAGACGTGAACATGATGAAGGGCTGACGGCACCATGTATCACGCCATTGTCTTTCTGCCCCTGATCGGTGCGCTGATCGCAGGCCTCGCCGGGACGTCCATCGGCGCCAAGGCCAGCGAATACGTGACCTCGGGGATCATGATCTTCGTCGCGCTCCTGTCATGGATCGCGTTCTTCTCGGTCGGCCTTTCCGACGAACCGGCCTTCACCATCCAGGTGTTGCGCTGGATCCAGACCGGCGGCCTGGACATCAACTGGGCGTTCCGCATCGACACGCTGACCGTGGTGATGCTGGTCGTGGTCAACACCGTGTCCTCGCTCGTGCATGTCTACTCCATCGGCTACATGCACCACGATCCGCACCGGCCGCGCTTCTTCGCCTATCTGTCGCTGTTCACCTTTGCCATGCTGATGCTGGTGACCTCGGACAACCTCGTGCAGATGTTCTTCGGCTGGGAAGGCGTCGGCCTGGCGTCCTACCTGCTGATCGGCTTCTGGTACAAGAAACCCTCGGCCGGCGCCGCGGCGATGAAGGCCTTCATCGTCAACCGGGTCGGCGACTTCGGCTTCGCGCTCGGCATCTTCGGCGTCTTCGTCCTGTTCGGCTCGGTCAATCTCGGCGTCATTTTCGCCAATGCCGCATCCTTCCTGCCGGAAGGCGCGGGACATGGCGCAGCCGTCGAAGCGGCCGCCGAGGCGCATGGCGCGATGGACAGCGAGACCGTCCTGACCTTCCTCGGCTACGAGCTCGACAAGGCGCATGCGCTCACCGTGATCTGCCTGCTGCTCTTCATGGGCGCGATGGGCAAGTCGGCGCAGTTTCTGCTGCACACCTGGCTGCCTGACGCGATGGAAGGCCCGACGCCGGTTTCCGCGCTCATCCACGCCGCGACCATGGTGACCGCGGGCGTGTTCATGGTGGCGCGCATGTCGCCGCTGTTCGAACTCAGCCCGACCGCGCTGACCGTGGTGACGACCATCGGCGCGATCACCGCATTCTTCGCGGCCACGGTCGGCCTCGTGCAGAACGACATCAAGCGCGTGATCGCCTATTCGACCTGTTCGCAGCTCGGCTACATGTTCGTCGCGCTGGGCGTCGGCGCCTACGGGGCAGGGATCTTCCACCTGTTCACGCACGCCTTCTTCAAGGCGCTGCTGTTCCTCGGCGCGGGCTCGGTCATCCATGCCGTGTCCGACGAGCAGGACATGCGCCGCATGGGCGGCCTGCGCAAGCACATCCCGATGACCTATTGGATGATGATCATCGGCACGCTGGCGCTGACCGGCGTCGGCATTCCGGGCACGCTGTTCGGCACCGCCGGCTTCTTCTCCAAGGACGCGATCATCGAAAGCGCCTATGTCGGCCACAACGCGGCCTCGGGCTTCGCCTTCGGCATGCTCGTGATCGCGGCGCTGTTCACCAGCTTCTATTCCTGGCGGCTGATCTTCATGACCTTCCACGGCAAGCCGCGCGCCTCCGCCGACGTGATGCATCACGTCCACGAGTCGCCGCCGGTCATGCTGATCCCGCTCTACGTGCTCGCCGCCGGCGCGCTTCTGGCCGGCCTCATCTTCCACGACTTCTTCATCGGCCATGCCGCCGAAGCCGCGGAGCATGTCGAGGGCTGGTACAACGAGTTCTGGCGCGGCGCGCTGTTCGCCGGACCGGACAACCATATCCTTGCGGAATTCCACAATGTGCCCTGGGCGGTGAAGTTCAGCCCGTTCATCGTGATGCTGCTTGGCCTGGTTACCGCCTGGTACATGTATATCCGCTCGCCACAGACGCCGAAGGCGCTCGCCGAGCAGCATGAGGGGCTCTACAAGTTCCTCCTCAACAAGTGGTATTTCGACGAGCTCTACGACTTCCTGTTCGTCAAGCCGGCGATGCGCCTCGGCACCTTCCTGTGGAAGTGGGGCGACGGCTGGCTGATCGACGGCTTCGGGCCTGACGGCGTCGCTTCGCGCGTTCGCCAGGTGACCGGTCGTGTCGTGAAGCTGCAGACCGGATACCTCTATCATTATGCGTTCGCGATGCTGATCGGTGTCGCCGCGCTCGTTACGTGGATGATGCTCGGGGGCAGCGTCTGATGGCCGGAATGCCGATCCTCTCACTGGTTACGTTTCTGCCGCTCGTCGGCGTGCTGATCATCCTGTTCATCAATGACGACAGCGAGATCGCGCGGCGCAATATCCGCATGGTCGCGCTGCTGACGACGGCCTTCACCTTCGCCATCTCGCTCCTGATCTGGATCGGGTTTGACACGTCCACGGCGGACTTCCAGTTCGTCGAGAAGGTCGACTGGCTCGACAGCGGGATCTCCTATCACATGGGCGTCGACGGCATTTCGATGCTGTTCGTGATCCTGACGACCTTCCTGATGCCGCTTTGCATCCTGGCGAGCTGGGAAGCTGTGCAGAAGCGCGTCAAGGCCTACATGATCGCGTTCCTGATCCTGGAAACGCTTATGGTCGGCGTGTTCTGCGCGCTCGACATCGTGCTGTTCTACGTCTTCTTCGAAGGCGGCCTGATCCCGATGTACATCATCATCGGCGTGTGGGGCGGAAAGCGGCGCGTCTACGCCTCGTTCAAGTTCTTCCTCTACACGCTGCTCGGCTCGGTGCTGATGCTGATCGCCATCATGGCGATGTACTGGGACGCGGGAACCACCTCGATCCCGGAACTGCTGGAGCATGATTTCCCGGCTTCGATGCAGACATGGCTGTGGGTCGCCTTCTTCGCCTCCTTCGCGGTGAAGATGCCGATGTGGCCGGTGCACACCTGGTTGCCCGACGCCCACGTCGAGGCGCCGACCGCCGGCTCCGTCATCCTGGCGGGCATCCTGTTGAAGCTCGGCGGCTACGGCCTGATCCGCTTCTCGCTGTCGATGTTCCCGATCGCCTCGGCCGACCTGTCGTGGTTCGTCTTCACGCTCTCGGTGATTGCGATCGTCTACACGTCGCTGGTCGCGCTGATGCAGGAAGACATCAAGAAGCTGATCGCCTATTCGTCGGTCGCCCATATGGGCTATGTGACGATGGGTATCTTCGCGGCCAACCATCAGGGTCTCGACGGCGCGATCTTCCAGATGCTGTCGCACGGTCTCGTCTCGGGCGCGCTGTTCCTGTGCGTCGGCGTCGTCTACGACCGCATGCACACCCGCGAGATCTCGGCCTATGGCGGCCTGGTCAACATCATGCCGAAATACGCCGTCGCCTTCATGATCTTCACGATGGCGAATGTCGGTCTTCCGGGCACATCGGGCTTTGTCGGCGAGTTCCTGACGCTGATGGGCATGTTCCGGGCCAACACATGGTTCGCGGCCATCGCCACGCTGGGCGTCATCCTGTCGGCGGCCTATGCGCTCTGGCTCTATCGCCGCGTGATCTTCGGCGTGCTCGAGAAGGAGAGCCTCAAGGCGATGCTCGACCTCTCGACGCGCGAAAAGGCGATCCTCTATCCGCTGATCGCACTCACAATTTTCTTCGGCGTCTATCCGATGCCGGTCTTCGATGTCACCGCCGCGTCCGTCGACGCGCTCCTGTCCGACTATTCCGCAGCGCTTGAGGCGGCACGTGCCGCCGCGGATGTCGCGATGTCGGTCCATTAAGCGGGGAGCTACAGGTCCATGTCTGCCGAATTGTTGTCCCAGAGCCTGACGCTCGCACTGCCGGAACTGATCCTGGCGGGCGGTGCGATGGTGCTGCTCATGATCGGCGTGTTCGCGCCGGCCGACCGCGCCAACTCGACCGTCACCGGCCTTGCCGTCGCGGTGCTGATCGGCGTCCTCGGATGGATGTTGCTGATGGGCGGCCGGGGCGAGGCCTTTGGCGGCGCCTATGTGCAGGACGGTTATGCCGCCTTCATGAAGACGCTGACGCTGATCGGCTCCATCGTGGCGCTCGCCATGTCGGTCGGCTTCGCGCGGGCCGAAAAGTTCGACCGCTTCGAGTTCCCCATCCTGATCATGCTGTCGACGCTCGGCATGATGCTGATGGTCTCCGCCAACAGCCTGCTGACGCTCTATATGGGCCTCGAACTGCAGTCGCTGGCGCTCTACGTCGTCGCCGCCATCAACCGCGACAGCGTTCGATCCACCGAGGCGGGCCTGAAATATTTCGTTCTCGGCGCCTTGTCGTCTGGCATGATGCTCTACGGTATTTCGCTGATCTACGGCTTCACCGGCCATGTCGAGTTCACCGAGATCGCGGCGGCGCTGACCGGCGCGGACCGGTCCGTCGGCGTGCTGTTCGGCCTCGTCTTCCTGATCACCGGTCTCGCCTTCAAGATCTCCGCCGTGCCGTTCCACATGTGGACGCCGGACGTCTATGAGGGCGCGCCGACGCCTGTGACGGCCTTCTTCGCCTCCGCGCCGAAAATGGCGGCGATGGCGATGTTCGTGCGCGTCGTGATCGACGGCTTCGGCCCGGTGACCGCCGACTGGCAGCAAATCATCGTCTTCATTTCGATCGCCTCCATGATCCTCGGCGCGTTCGCCGCGATCGGTCAGCGCAACATCAAGCGCCTGATGGCCTATTCGTCTATCGGCCATATGGGCTATGCGCTGGTCGGCCTGTCGGCGGGAACGCTGGTCGGGGTCAAGGGCGTCATCATCTACATGACGATCTACCTGGCGATGACGCTCGGCACCTTCGCCGTCATCCTCGCCATGCGCCGCAAGGACGACGGCAATGTCGAGAATATCGACGATCTGGCCGGCCTGTCCTCGACCAACCCGGTCATGGCGACCGTGCTGACCATACTCATGTTCTCGCTGGCCGGCATTCCGCCGCTCGCGGGCTTCTGGGCGAAATGGTACGTCTTCCTCGCCGCCGTCGAGGCCGGTCTGTACCCGCTCGCCATCATCGGCGTGCTCGCCTCCGTCGTCGGCGCGTTCTACTATCTGCGCATCATCAAGCTGATGTGGTTCGACGAATCCGTCGGCGGCTTCGTGCCGGCGGCCGGCGAACTACGGCTCGTGATGGGCGCGTCCGGCCTGTTCGTGCTCGGTTACGTGCTGATCGGCGGACCGATCGCGGCCACTGCCGAGACCGCCGCGCGGGCGCTGTTCTGATCGCGCCGGTCCGGTTCGCCGCGTGACGGGGTCGCCGATCGAGGGGCTCGCCGGCTGGCGACGTCTCGACCTGATGTCCGTCGGCTCCACCAATTCGGAAGCCATGACGCTGGCCCATGACGGCGATCCGGGACATCTCTGGATCACCGCTGGAGAGCAGCTGTCGGGGCGGGGCCGTCGCGGACGCGGCTGGACGTCGCCCCCCGGCAATCTCTATGCCTCCGCCCTGATGATCGATCCTGCGCCGCCTGCGGCGCTGTCATCGCTGCCGCTCGTCGTCGCGGTGGCGGTGCGTGACGCGATCGCGGCCTGCGGGCTGCCGGAGGGAGCGCGGCTGAAGATCAAGTGGCCGAACGACATCCTGCTCAACGACGCGAAATGCTGCGGCATGCTGCTGGAAAGCCAGAACCTGCGCGGCGGATCGATGGCGGTCGTGTTCGGGTGCGGCATCAACATCGTGACATATCCGGACCCGGGGCTCTACAGCGCTACGGCGCTGAACCGTGAAGGGATCGCGGCGACGCCGGAAACGCTGTTCCTGCACCTCGCGCGGGCCTTTGACGACGCGCTCGTACTCTGGGATCACGGCCATGGCATTGGCGCGATCCGCGAGAGATGGTTGGCCGATGCGCAGGGAATCGGCGAGGCGATTACCGTCAATCTTGCAAATGAGCGGGTGGAAGGCCTATTTGAAGGCATAGACCCGCACGGAATACTGCTTCTGCGCACCGGGAACGGGACCCTCCGGCCAATTTCGGCCGGCGATCTTTTCTTCGACACTTCGAATATTGGTGGCGGCACTGCGTCCGCACGAGAACAACAAGAATGAATATGGACGAATTTGTGTTTGTGCCGCTCGGCGGCGTTGGTGAAATCGGCATGAATCTGGCGATGTACGGATTCGGGCCCGCGAAAAAGCGCGAGTGGATCGTCGTCGATTGCGGCGTGACGTTTCCGGGGCCGCATCTGCCGGGGGTCGATCTCGTGCTGCCGGATACGCGCTTCCTGGAAGCCGAGCGCGACCGGGTGTGCGCGATCGTCATCACCCACGCGCACGAGGACCACTACGGCGCGCTGCTGGCGCTCTATCCGCGCATTTCGCCCGAAGGCACCGTGCCTGTGCACGCCACGGCCTTCACCGCGGGACTGCTCGAAGCCAAGGCGCAATCCGAGCCGGGCGCGCCGAAGATCGGCGTGACCGTCTTCGAACCGGGCGACACGCTGACCGCCGGACCGTTCAAGATCGGAACCGTGACGGTGACGCATTCCATTCCCGAACCGGTCTCGCTGGCGATCACGACGCCGCTTGGCACCGTGCTCCATACCGGCGACTGGAAGGACGACGAAGACCCGGCGATGGGGCCGAAGACCGACCGCAACGCGTTCGAGAAACTCGGCGACAAGGGCGTGCTGGCGCTGATCTGCGATTCCACCAACGCCATGCGCGAAGGCGTCTCGCCTTCCGAGAAGGAAGTGTCGGAGGGTCTGCGCAAGGTCATCGAGGCGGCCGAGGGCAGGGTGGCGGTCACCACCTTTTCCTCCAATGTCGGGCGCATTCGCTCCATTGCGGAAGCGGCGCGCGATTGCGGCCGCCAGGTGCTGCTGCTCGGGCGCTCGATCAAACGCGTCGTCGATGTGGCGAGCGACCTCGGTTACATGGATGGCCTGCCGCCATTCCTTGCCGAAGAGGACTTTACCCATATTCCCCGCTCAAAGGTGGTCATCATCCTGACCGGGTCGCAGGGCGAGCCGCGCGCCGCGCTGGCGAAGCTCTCGCGCGACGAGATGCGCGACGTGGCGCTGACGTCTGGCGATACCGTGGTTTATTCCTCGCGCATGATTCCCGGCAACGAGAAGGCGGTGATCGAGACGCAGAACCGGCTGATCGACATGGGGATCGAGATCATCGAGGACCGTGACGCGCTGGTGCATGTGTCCGGCCATCCGCGCCGCAACGAATTGCGGTCGATGTACAAGTGGACGCGGCCCGCCATCGGCGTGCCGGTGCATGGCGAGGCGGCGCATTTGTCGGCGCATGCGAAGCTGATGAGCGAATGCGGCATCCGCGACGTCGTGCCCGCGCGCAATGGCGACCTTGTCCGGCTCGCGCCCGGCGATCCGGAAATCATCGCCGACATTCCGCATGGCGAGATCTACAAGGACGGGCTCTTGATCGGCAGCGGCGACGACCTCGGTGTCGGCGACCGGCGCAGATTGTCCTTTGCCGGCCATGTCGCGGTCTCAATCGTGTTGAACAAGCAGCGTGAACTGGCCGCCGATCCCGACCTCGTCGCGATCGGGGTGCCGCAGGTGGACGCGCGGGGCGAGGATATCGAAGACCTGATGTTCGACGCCGCCGTCGAAGCTTTCGAGAGCATTCCCCGGGCCCGCCGGCGCGACCTCGAACTGGTCGAACGCGCGGTGCATGGCGCGGTCCGTTCCGCGGCGCGCAATGCCTGGGGCAAGAAGCCGCTGGTCAGCGTACTCGTATCCAGCGCCTGATCGGGGTATCAGCCCCGGACCGGATTATTGGAGACTGTCATGCTTGGACGTTTGAACCACGTCGCCATCGCCGTGCCCGATCTGGCCGCGGCGGCCAACAAGTACAGCACCGTTCTCGGCGCGACGGTATCGGAGCCGCAGGCATTGCCCGAACACGGCGTGACGGTGGTCTTCGTCGAACTGGCCAACACCAAGACCGAATTGCTGGAGCCGCTCGGCGAGAATTCGCCGATCGCCGCCTTCCTGGCAAAGAACCCGTCGGGCGGCATTCACCACATGTGCTACGAGGTCGACGACATCCTCGCCGCGCGCGATGCGCTCAAGAGCGACGGCGTGCGGGTGCTGGGAGACGGCGAGCCGAAGACCGGCGCGCATGGCAAGCCGGTGCTGTTCCTCCACCCCAAGGACTTCGACGGCACGCTGATCGAACTCGAACAGGTATAGGCGCCGACCGTGAACGTGATTTCCGCCCTCGCAATCTACTTCATCATCTGGTGGATCGTGCTCTTCATGATGCTGCCGATCGGCGTGCGCAGCCAGGTGGAGGAGAACGACATCACGCTCGGCACGGAACATGGCGCGCCGGCGAAACCGGCGCTCGGCAAGAAGATGGCGATGACCACGGTCATCTCGCTCGTGATCTTCGGGCTGTTTTATTACGTCACGGCGGTGATGGGATACAGCGTCGACGACCTGCCGCGGATCGTGCCCGAATTCCGTTGATCTGAAGAAAAGCCAAGGCTGAAAAAAATTAAGTGGCAGGGTTTGCACCCTGCCACTCAGAACGGGCCCGATTTTCATCCGCTGCCGTGGCAGTGTCGCAGCTCGACATGCGAGCGCGGAAAATCCATTCCTCCCAAGACTTTGACCACGTTCGTTAGCTCGGCCGGGTATGCCCGGTTCGAGCCAGCGTCTTACGTAGCAATGCTTTCGCCCCTTGTCACCGAAAAAATTGCATTGGTTATGCGTCGTATTGCCCATGGAGTTTCATCCGGCGTCAAAACGGCGCGCCACAACCGTTTCAATTTGCGGGCGAAGCGCTTATGAAGGCGGCCGTAATGCCGGAATTGCGCCCGATTCTTGCCTTACCCCAACACTTCGATTCTGGAATCAGCCCATGCGTCTGTCGCGTTATTTCCTGCCGCTTTTGAAGGAAAATCCCAAGGAAGCCGAGATCGTTTCCCATCGCCTTATGCTGCGCGCCGGCATGATCCGCCAGCAGGCTGCCGGCATCTATTCTATGCTGCCACTCGGCAAGAAGGTGCTGGACAAGGTCTGCAACATCATCCGCGAGGAGCAGAACCGGGCCGGCGCTATCGAGATCCTGATGCCGACCGTCCAACCTGCCGATCTGTGGATTGAGAGCGGACGGTATAATGATTACGGTCAGGAAATGCTGCGCATACGCGACCGGCATGATCGCGCGATGTTGTTCGGCCCGACCAACGAGGAAATGGTCACCGATATTTTTCGGTCCTATGTGCGCTCCTACAAGGACCTTCCGCTCAATCTCTACCACATTCAGTGGAAGTTCCGTGACGAGGTGCGGCCGCGCTTCGGCGTCATGCGCGGGCGCGAGTTCCTGATGAAGGACGCTTATTCTTTCGATCTCGATTTCGAGGGCGCGCGCGCGGCGTATAACCGCATGTTCGTCGCCTATCTGCGCACCTTCGACCGCTGCGGCCTGAAATCGATCCCGATGCGCGCAGACACCGGACCGATTGGCGGCGACCTCAGCCACGAGTTCATCGTGCTCGCCGAGACCGGTGAGTCGGAGGTTTTCTGCCACCGCGATTATCTGGAGCTGGACGTGCCCGGCGCCAATGTCGATTTCCACGACGACGCGCAGATGGCGTCCATCGTCGAGAAGTGGACGACGCCCTATGCGGCGACCGACGAGATGCATGACGAGGCCGAATGGGCGAAGACGCCGGAAGCCGAGCGCCTGTCCGCGCGGGGCATCGAGGTTGGCCATATCTTCCATTTCGGCACGAAATATTCCGAACCGATGGGCGCGGCCGTGACCGGCCCGGATGGCAAGCAGCACAATGTCTCGATGGGCTCCTACGGCATCGGCCCGACGCGCCTTATCGGCGCCATCATCGAGGCCTCCCATGACGACAATGGAATCATCTGGCCGGAAAGTGTCGCGCCCTTCGGTGCGGCCATCGTCAACATGAAGCCCGGCGATGCCGGCTGCGACGGCGTGTCCGATCAGGTCTATGCGGCGCTGACCAAAGCCGGGGTCGACCCGCTTCTCGATGACACGGACGACCGGGCCGGAGCCAAATTCGCGGCGATGGACCTGATCGGGCTGCCCTGGCAGGTGGTCGTTGGCCCGCGCGGCGTCGGCAACGGCGTTGTCGAGGTCAAGAACCGCAAGACCGGCGAGCGCCAGGAAGTGACGCCCGAAGCAGCCGTCAACATGCTCACAGGCAGAGGCTGACCGCGTGACCGCAGTGGCCGAAAGCCCCACCGAAACAACCCCGTCCGCGCAGCGCAACGGCAATGCGCGCCCGTTTTCCGCCTTCGAAAGGCTGGTGGCGTGGCGCTACCTGAAGCCGCGCCGCAAGGAAGCGGCCGTTTCCATCGTGACCCTGATCTCGCTGATCGGCGTGACGCTGGGCGTGGCGGCGCTGATCATCGTCATGGCGGTGATGAATGGTTTCCGCGGGGAATTGCTTGACCGCATTCTCGGACTGAACGGACATCTCGTGATCTCGGCCATCGAACGGCCGCTGGACGATTACGAGGCAGTGTCGGATCGCGTGTCGGGTGTGCCCGGCGTGAAGATGGCGATGCCCATCGTCGAGGGCCAGGCGCTGGCGACCGGCAATGTCGGCGCGGGGGCGGGCGTTCTCGTGCGCGGCGTGCGCGGTGCGGATTTCGTCAAGCTCGATTCCATCGCCGGAAACATCAAGGAAGGATCGATCGAATCCTACCTGACAGGCGACGGTGTCGCGATCGGCACGCGCATGGCGCTCAATCTCGGCCTCGTGACAGGCGACCTGATCAAGGTCATCTCGCCGGAAGGCGATGTGACGCCCTTCGGCACGACGCCGCGCGTGAAATCCTATCCCGTGCGCGCGATCTTCGAGATGGGCATGTCGGAATATGACAGCTCGATCATCTTCATGCCGCTCGAGGAAGCCCAGCTCTATTTCAATGTCGAGGGCGAGGCGCAGGTCATCGAACTGTTCGTCGATGACCCCGACGCCGTGGATTCCTACCGGCCGCTGATCGAGGCGGCGGCCGAGCGGCCGATCCTGATGTCCGACTGGCGGCAGCGCAACCAGGCCTTCTTCTCGGCGCTGATCATCGAGCGCAACGCGATGTTCCTGATCCTGTCGATCGTGGTTCTGGTCGCCTCGCTGAACATCATCGCGAGCCTGATCATGATGGTGAAGGAAAAGGCGCGGGGCGTTGCGATCCTGCGCACCATGGGGGCGACGCAGGCCTCTATCATGCGCATCTTCATTATGGCCGGTATCGGCGTCGGTTTCGTCGGCACGGCGACCGGCTTCGTGCTCGGGCTGCTGGTGTGCTGGAACATCAAGGGCATCCAGCGGCTAATGAACTGGATGGCCGGCGCGGATGTCTGGGACCCGACGATCCGCTTTCTCAGCGAGATACCGGCGAAGATGAATCCCTACGAGACGCTGGCCGTGGTGGTTCTCTCGCTCAGCCTTTCCTTCCTCGCCGCGATCCTGCCGGCATGGCGCGCCGCCAAGCTCGATCCCGTCGAAGCGTTGAGGTACGAGTGATGGCCGGCGACAGCACCGTACTGCGCCTGACGGGCGTGCATCGCGCCTACAAGGAAGGCGACCATCTGCTCGAAATTCTCAAGGGCGCCGACTTCGAGTTGCGGGCTGGAGAGATGGTGGCGATGGTCGCGCCGTCGGGCGCCGGCAAGTCGACGCTTCTGCATCTCGCGGGCCTTCTGGAGCGCCCGGACGAGGGCGAGGTCTACATCGCAGACACCGGCTGCGGGACACTCAGCGACGCGGAGCGCACGGCACGGCGCCGCAACGATATCGGCTTCGTCTACCAGTTCCACCATCTCCTGCCGGAATTCTCGGCGCTGGAGAATGTCATGATCCCGCAGATGATCCGGGGGCTGGCGAAGAGCGAGGCGGAGACGCGGGCGCGCCAGTTGCTCGACTATCTTCGCATCGGACCGCGCGCGGAACACCGCCCGGCCGAACTCTCCGGCGGCGAACAGCAGCGCGTCGCCATAGCGCGCGCGGTTGCCAATGCGCCGCTCGTCCTGCTGGCCGACGAACCGACCGGCAATCTCGATCCCGAAACCTCGGGCTATGTCTTCGAGGCGCTGGCCGCGCTCGCACGCCAGTCGGGCCTGTCGGCGCTGGTCGCGACGCATAATCACGCGCTTGCCGAACGCATGGACCGCGTGGTCACGCTTGCCGACGGGCAGATTGTTCCCTTTACCGGCTGATCCGCCTTTAACTGCTCGTTAACCGAGGATTCCCCGTTCGTGGCGATAGGACTCTTTTCCCTTGAAAAGAGAACAAAACACAAACATAAAGAAGACAGACACAAAACAAGGAGACAAAACCATGACTTCCATCGTCCGTGACATCGCCTCTTTCGTTTCCATCGCTGCCTTCATCGCGACCTTTTCGATCTGCGTGAACGCGCTCTGACTTCATGCTTTCCACAGCCATGCCGGGAATGGTTTCCGGCAAGGCTGGACCGCGCCGTTCCGGCCTCCCATAGTTGGTGAAACGCGACTCGCCGGAGCCGCGATCAAATCACCAGAGAGCGGAACGGACCATGGCCGGACAACAGTCGGACAAGCATGACGAGCAGGCGGCTTCGGCCGCGCCCGGCTTTATCCATCTGCGCGTCCACTCGGCCTATTCGCTTCTCGAAGGCGCATTGCCGCTGAAGAAGATCATCGGCTTTGCCGAGACGAACCGCATGCCGGCCATCGGCATTGCCGACAGCGGCAACCTGTTCGGTGCGCTGGAATTCGCGCAGAAGGCGTCGGGCGACGGGATTCAGCCAATCATCGGCTGCCAGCTCGATCTCGTCTTCGACGGCGATCTCGCCACGCCGCGCTCTGGCAGCGGCCGCACGTCCCCTATTCGCCAGACCGAGAACGTGGTGCTGATCGCCGCAACGGAAGCCGGTTATTCGAACCTCGTTGAGCTCGTCTCCAAATCCTATCTCGACACGGAGGAGGGTGCGCGCGCGCAGTTGCGCTTCGACTGGCTGAAGGACCGCGCCGAGGGCGTGATCTGCCTGAGCGGCGGCCCGCTCGGTCCGATCGGGCGCATGATTGCCGACGGGCATCAGCCGATCGCCGAGCAACGTCTACTGGCCCTCAAGGACATCTACGGAGACCGCCTGTATATCGAGTTGCAGCGTCACAAGGGATATGACCGCGCGATCGAACAGGGAAGCGTCGACCTGGCCTACAGGCATCTCGTGCCGCTTGTCGCGACCAACGAGGCGTTCTTTCTCAAGCCCGACGATTTCGAGGCGCATGACGCCCTGATCGCCATCGCGGAGGGCTCTCTTCTGTCGATCGACGACCGCCGGCAATTGACACCCGATCACTGGCTGAAGCCGGAAGCCGAGATGATCGCGCTCTTTGCCGATCTGCCCGAGGCGGTCGAGAACACCGTCGAGATCGCGCGGCGCTGTTCCTATTACCCGCAAAACCGCAAGCCGATCCTGCCGCGCTTCGCGGCCTCCGAGGGCGTCAGCCACCAGGAAGCGGTCGCCGCCGAAGCCGATGAACTGCGTCGCCAGGCGCGGGAGGGCCTCGAGAAGCGGATACGCGAGCAGGGCATGAGCGAGGGATACGAGCGCAGCGAATATGACGAGCGGCTGGAATACGAACTCAACATCATCGAGACGATGCAGTTCCCGGGCTACTTCCTGATCGTCTCCGACTTCATCAAATGGGCGAAGGCGCACGATATTCCGGTCGGTCCGGGTCGCGGATCCGGCGCGGGTTCGCTCGTCGCATGGGCGCTGACGATCACCGATGTCGATCCGCTGCGTTTCTCGCTGCTTTTCGAGCGCTTCCTCAACCCGGATCGCGTCTCGATGCCGGACTTCGACATCGACTTCTGCCAGGACCGGCGCGAGGAGGTGATCCGCTACGTCCAGGAGAAATACGGACGCGAGCAGGTCGGCCAGATCATCACCTTCGGAACGCTGCAGGCGCGCGCCGTGCTGCGCGACGTCGGCCGCGTGCTGGAAATGCCCTATGGACAGGTCGACCGGCTGTGCAAGCTCGTCCCGAACAATCCGGCCAATCCCACGCCGCTCGGCAAGGCGATCGAGGAAGAACCGAAATTCGAGGAGGAAAAGGAAAAGGAGCCCATCGTCGGACGACTGCTCGACATGGCCCTGAAGCTCGAAGGCCTTTACCGGCACGCCTCGACCCACGCCGCCGGCATCGTCATCGGCGACCGGCCGCTTTGGCAATTGGTGCCGATGTATTCCGATCCGCGTTCGGACATGCCGGTCACGCAGTTCAACATGAAGAAGGTCGAGGACGCCGGCCTCGTCAAGTTCGACTTCCTCGGTCTGAAGACGCTGACCGTGCTGAAGACCGCCGTCGACCTGATCGCCCGCAAAGGGATCAAGATCGATCTGTCCAACTTGCCGTTCGACGACCGTCCGACCTACGAGATGATGTCGCGTGGCGAGGTCGTTGGCGTGTTCCAGGTTGAATCGGCGGGCATGCGCAAGGCGCTGCTCGGCATGAAGCCGGACCGTATCGAGGACATCATCGCGCTGGTGGCGCTCTACCGGCCGGGTCCGATGGAGAACATCCCGACATACAATGCGCGCAAGCATGGCGAGGAGGAAATCGCGTCGATCCATCCGAAGATCGACCATCTCGTCAAGGAGACGCAGGGCGTCATCGTCTACCAGGAACAGGTGATGCAGATCGCCCAGGAACTGGCGGGCTACACGCTCGGACAGGCGGACCTTCTGCGCCGCGCCATGGGCAAGAAGATCCGCGCCGAGATGGAAAAGCAGCGCGGCATCTTCGTCGAGGGCGCGGTCGAGCGGGGGGTCTCCAAGAACCAGGCCGACTTCATCTTCGACCTGCTGGCCAAGTTCGCCGACTACGGCTTCAACAAGTCGCACGCCGCCGCCTATGCCATCGTCTCCTATCAGACCGCCTATCTGAAGGCGCATTACCCGGTCGAGTTCCTCGCCGCGTCGATGACCTATGACATGGCAAATGCCGACAAGCTGAACGATTTCCGCCGCGACGCCATACGGCTCGGCATCGAAGTGCAGCCGCCGTCCGTGCAGACGTCCTACCGGGCCTTCGAGGTCGGCGAAAAGACGATCTACTATGCGCTTGCCGCCATCAAGGGCGTCGGCGACGCGGCGGTGGACCACATCGTCGAACGGCGCGGCGACAAGCCGTTCGCGAGCCTTGAGGATTTCGCCAATCGCATCGATACCCGCATCGTCAACCGGCGCACGCTGGAAGGGCTGATTGCAGCGGGCGCGCTCGACTGTTTCGGCCATGACAGGGCGGCGCTTGTCGCAGGGCTGGATCGCATCGTCGGTCTCTCTCAGCGGGCCGTCGAGCAGGCGGAAAGCGGGCAGGGCGACATCTTCGGAACGCTCGCCGCAGTGGAGCCTGAGCGCCTGTACCTGCCGCACACGGAGCCCTGGCCGACCGCCGACAAGCTGATGCGCGAGTTCCAGGCGCTCGGCTTCTATTTCTCCGCCCATCCGCTCGATGACTACGCGCCGGTATTGGAGCGGATGCGCGTGCAGCAATATGCCGATTTCGCGCTGGCCGTGAAACGCGGCGCAAAGGCCGGGCGACTTGCCGGGACCGTTGCATCGAAACAGGTGCGCCGGACGCGCATGGGCAACAAGATGGGCATCTTCGTGCTCTCGGACGCGACGGGACAGTTCGAAGTGGTGATGTTCTCCGAGACGCTGCAGGCCTATGAAGACGTGATGGAACCCGGCTCCTCGGTGGTGATCGAGGTCGGCGCCGACAATCGCGAGGAAGGCATCAGCCTGCGCGCCAACAAGGTGCGGCGCCTCGACGACGAGACGCATCGCCAAAACCACACGCTGCGAATCTTCGTGCGCGACCAGAAGCCGCTCAAGAGCATCGCCGCGCATCTGAAACCCACGGGCGACAGCCCGGTCTCGCTGATCGTCATCAAGGGCGAGGGCGGCGGCGAGGTCGAGGTCTCGATCGGCGACAACTACCTGGTTTCGCCGCCGATCGCGGGTGCTGTGAAGGCGATCCCCGGCGTGGTGGACGTGGAGCTGGTCTAGAAACCGATGGCAGGCCGCGCGAGCATCAGCCAGACGATGGCCAGCACCGCAGCGAAGGCCGGAAAGCCGCAGGCGAACCAGATGCGGTAGAGCCGGTGGAAGCGTTCGGGCAGGGCGGCGCCTTGGGCGTCGGCCTGACGCGCGATGTTGCGCAACTGGACCTGGATCCACACGACGGGCAGCCAGAACAGGCCAATGACGAGATAGAGGGTCAGCGACAGGGCGACCCAGCCCTCCGTCAGCGGCCAGCCGACCTCGCGGGCCAGCAGGTATCCGGTGACAGGCTGGACGATGACCGCCGTCGCCGTGAACAGCGTGTCGGCGATGACAACGGTGGCCGCGACATGCGTGATCAGGGCCGGCTTGCCGGTGCGTTCGGCCATCACCATGAAGAATGCAATGCCAGCGCCGGTGCCGAGAAGCACGCAGGCGCCGATTACATGCAGCCAGCGCAGGACGAGGGCGTATTCCAGTTCCATCAGCGCTCCCTCAACATGGAGCGGGTGACAAGGGCGAGCATGATCGACGGCACGATCTTGACCAGCGAGCCGAGCGGATCGCCCCATAGCCATGGCGTGAAGACGGTGGCGGCAGCGAGGTAGAACGTGCTGACACCGGCCATGGCGAGGCAGGCGAGCGCCGCGATTCGCCGCACGAGGATCATGACGGCCAGCCCGACATCGATCGCGGACCAGAAAAGGACCGAACTCTTCGCGAGCCATAGCGGCCAGCCGACGGCGGCAAGAACGCCCGCTGCCGCTTCCAGGCGAATGAAGCCGACGATGCCGGACACCGCCCACAGGAAAACCAGCGCCGCGACGGCGAAGGGCATTGCAAGCGCCATGCGCGCCGCGAGCCTGTCCTCGGACCGGGCGGGCATTGAAGCCAGTGTCTGCTCGAATGTCGCGACGGGTTTGCCGGTGTGGGCGCGCCAGGGAGCGGGATCGCCGCCGACGCCGTCCCGCATGACGTCCATGGCCGTGCTGCGCAGCGGTGAGCGCCAGCCAAGGCGGCCGAGCGCGTCTGCGCCCTGACTGACCAGAGCCGTCAGCATGTCCGGCATGACGATCGTCGTTCTGGCGGGGTCGAATCCGAGCCAGCGGCGAATGCCGGCGATGACCGTTTCGAGCGTGTGCGCGTGGTCTTCGACAAGGTCGAACGTCTGGCCAGACCCCAGTTCGCCCTCGACCGCCATCGTCACCGCGTCCGTCAGATCGGCGAGCGACACTGTGCGCACTGGTGTGTCGGGATGGGCGATGGGCTGGATGAGCGGGAAGGCCGCGAGCATGCGCAGCAGAGCCGTGCCGCCATAGGCTGTGGGCGCGATGACGAGGCCGGGACGCAGGATCGTGTGGTCGCCGCCCGCGGCGCGGATCGCCGCGTCACCTTCCGCCTTCGTGCGGAAAAAGGCGGTGGAAGCGTCGGGCGAGACACCGGCCGCCGAAATCTGCACCAGCCTGACACCGCTCCTGGCGCAGGCCATCGCGAGCGCCGCGACCGCGTCCGCATGGATCGCGTGAAGGTGGTCGCGCGGGCCGTCCTGCAACGCGCCGGCGCAATTGACCACCGCGTCATGGCCGGCGATGACCGCAAGCCAATCCTCCGGCGACAGCATCGCCGCCATGTCGCGGATGATCCAGTCGATGCCGGGCAGGACGCGCCGCGCGGTCTCGCCGTTGCGGCCGAGGCCCGTGACCTCGTGGCCCGCCGCGATCAGGCGGGAGGCGACGCCCGCGCCGATCAGGCCGTAGGCGCCAAGAACGAGGACGCGCATGCGTGGGTCAGCCCTTCTTCGCACCCTTCGCGGCTTGCTTCTTGCGAATGCGGATCGACCCGCCTTCGCGATGCTCCACCTCGAACGCGCCTGTCTTGCGGACAAGATCGGAGAGCTTGCGCGAGCCGAAGGTGCGCGGATCGAAATCGGAGGAGAGGTTGGAAAGCTGGGTGCCGACCGCGCCGAGCGTCACCCAGGCATCCTCCTCGGTTTCGATCTGTTCCATCGCCTTCTCGATCAGCGGAATGGCCTTCGAAAAAGCTTCGCGCTTGGCGCTCACTTCCTTTGTTGCGCCGGTGTCGGGCAACAGGTTCTCGGTGTAGATGAAGCGCCGGCACGCCTGCCGGAAGCTTTCCGGCGTCTTCTTCTCGCCAAAACCGTAGACATCGACCCCCTGTTCGCGAATGCGCGAGGCGAGGCGGGTGAAGTCGCTGTCGGAGGAGACGAGGCAGAAGCCGTCGAACCGGGCGGAATGCAGCAGGTCCATCGCGTCGATCACCAGGGTGATGTCGGACGCGTTCTTGCCCGACGTATAGGCGAATTGCTGCTGCGGCACGATGGCGTGGCTGGCGAGGATCTCGTTCCAGCCCTTCATGCGGTTGCTGGAGAAGTCGCCATAGATGCGCCGCACGCTGGCCTCGCCGATCTTGGCGATCTCCTCGAAAAGGCCATCGGCGATCTTGGCCGAGGTGTTGTCGGCGTCGATCAGGACGGCGAGGCGCGGCGATCGGTCTTCGGCCATTATGAGAATCCCATGTCACAAGTTCGGCCGCATCATAACCATGCGCCCGCCGCTGTCGATGCGCACCGGCAAGACTGCAATACTACCCGCAAGAAAAGACGCCCGACCGCGCGGCGACGTCAGTCGCCGCGCTTCATCTTCTTGTCCTTCATCATGCGCTTCACCAGCTTGCCGAATTGCTTGTCGCGCGCGCGACGTTCCGAGAGGCTCGCAGAATTGTGGGCGTCCTCGGCAAGCAGCTTCTTCCAGCGCCGTACGCGGTCCGGATCGAGCGCACCTTCGGCCACGGCCTTTTCGACCGCGCAGCCCGGTTCCCCGTCATGGCCGCAATCGCGGAAGCGGCATTGTTGCGCCAGCTTCGCGACATCGGAGAACACGTCGTCGATACCGGCATGAACGTCGGTCAGCTGCAATTCGCGCATGCCCGGCGTGTCGAGCAGCCACCCGCCCGAGGGCAGGCGGTGCAGCATCCGTCCTGTGGTCGTGTGGCGGCCCTTGGCGTCATCCTCGCGGATGCCTGCTGTGACGATGGACTGCGCGCCGATCAGCGTGTTGACCAGGGTGGACTTGCCGACGCCGGACGAACCGACGAGCGCGATCGTTTCGCCGCGTCCGCACCATGCGGTCAGGCGGTCTGCGCTTGCCGGGTCGCGCGCATCGACGGTCTCGACGCACAGAGCCGGCATGAGGCGCGCGGCATCGCGTTCGAAGTCCTCCGGCGTGTCGGTCAGGTCGGCCTTTGTGAGCACGATCACCGGCGTCACGCCCGCATCCTGCGCCAGCGCCAGATAGCGTTCCAGCCGGGCGACGTTGAAATCCTGGTTGCAGGACGTGACGATGAACAGCGTGTCGATATTTGCCGCGATCAGCTGCATGTGCCGTCCCGTACCGGCCGCGCGGCGCTTGAACAGGCTTTTCCTGTCCAGGATGCGGTCGATGCGCAATGTGTCCGGCTCGATCAGCAGCCAGTCGCCGACGGTCGCGCGGTCTTCCTCGTCCTCTGCGAAGAAGGGCGGGATGGTGGTTTCGGCATGCAGGCCGGTGATTTCCAGCGCATTGCGATGCACTGCCGTGACGCGCACGGGTTGAAATGTGTCGAAGTCGGATGTTTCGAGTTGCGAAGTGAAAAAGGATTTCCAGCCGAAATCGGCCAGTTCGGAAAGATTGATGGTCATTGATCCAGCACCGGTAGCGGCTGCAGTCCCGGTTTCGGGCGCAGCCGGATAAATACGCCAATCGCGCCGCGACCCGGGGGGCTTGCGAGCGATCGGAAGTTCAGCCGATGGCGGGACAGGCGGACATTATCGGGCCGCGCGACAGGCGTCGCATCGACCGGTCCGGATGCTTATCCGTGCCTCCGCCCGGCTTTCCGGGGTGCCAGCACAATCATCAACGACCTTTCTCTCGGTAGCGGACAGTCTGAAATGGCGGCCGGTCCGCATCCGGTCGCGCAACCTCAATATAGGTGTTCGCGCGCAAACCGCCAGCATGTCGAAGCTCTCGGTCTCGACTTGGCGCGGCCTGTGGCAAAAGCGCATCACGGGCCGGTCCCGCGTTTCCTTCCGTGGCGAATCGCGGATAAGCTCCGCATCGTGTTTCGCGGATTGGAGCGTCTGGGCCGTGGCTGATTTCCCCGTATCGGAATTCGAGGCGCGTCTCGACAGAATGCAGGCGTCCATGCGCGTGGCGGGGCTCGACGCGCTGTTTTTCAACACCGAGGCGGAAATCCGCTACTTCACCGGCTTTCGCACGCTTTTCTGGCAAAGCCCGACGCGGCCCTGGTTCCTCGTCGTCCCGTCCGCGGGCCGGCCGGTGGCGGTGATCCCCGAGATCGGCGAGGCGCTGATGCGCGGTTGTTTCGTCGGCGAGGTGCGGACATGGTCTTCGCCGCACCCGGATGATGACGGGATATCGCTGATCGCCGACGCGCTGCGCCCCTATGCGCGCATCGGCATGCCGATGGGGCGCGAAACGGCGTTGCGCATGCCGTTGAGCGCATTCCAGACATTGCGCGAGACGCTGTATGGCAGCCAGTTTGTCGATGCGACCGCCATTGTCCGGCGGCAGCGCATGGTGAAATCGGAGGCCGAGATCGCCGCGATTGCCGATATATGCGACATCGCATCGAGAGCATTCGCCGCCGCGCCGTCGCTGTTCCGTCAGGGCCAGACGCTTGCCGATGCATTCCGTGCCTTCAAGATAAAGCTTCTCACGGAAGGGGCCGAGGACGTTCCCTATCTCGTCGGCGGCGCCGGGCAGGGCGGTTATGCCGACGTCATCTCGCCGCCATCCGACCAACCCCTCGAGAACGGCGACATCCTGATGCTCGACACCGGCGCGACACTGGGCGGCTATTTCTGCGATTTCGACCGGAATTTCGCCATCGGCAAGGCTTCGGACCGGAGCCGGCGTGCGCATGAGACACTCCATCGCGCCACCGAAGCGGCCCTGGCCATCGCGCGACCCGGACGGACCTGCCGCGACTTGTTCGAAGCCATGGCGGGCGTGATCGGCGAGGGCGGTGGCGATGTCGGGCGTTACGGCCATGGCCTCGGGATTCAATTGACCGAACCGCCATCGCTCGTCGCATTCGACAACACGGTGCTGGAGCCCGGCATGGTATTAACGCTGGAGCCGGGCATGGGCCTGGGGAAAGGCCGGATCATGGTCACGGAGGAAAACATCGTCATTCGCGATGGTCCGCCGCAGTTGCTTTCGCAACGCGCGACACCCGATCTGCCGGTTATCGGAGGCTGACACCCATGAAGCTGGATTACGAACTGGATGACGGGAACTCGGCGCGCGCCGGCTTCGGCGTGATCGTCCTGCAATCGGACGAGACGCTGGAAAACGAGTTCGCTCCGCTGTTTAGCGGCGACGGGATCGGGCTGCACCATTCGCGCATCCCTTTCGCCGACGCGGTGACACCGGAAACGCTGCACGAGATGCATGAAAACCTGCCCAGGTCCGCGTCGCTGTTTCCCTCGGAAGGATCGCTCGACGTGATCGGCTATGCCTGCACCTCGGGGACGACAATGATCGGTATCGACGCGGTCGAGAAGGCCGTGCAATCGGCGCAGCCGCGTTCCCGGGTGACGAACCCGGTCAGCGGGCTGCTCGCCGCCTGCGAGCATCTCGGCGTGCGCCGGATCGGCTTTCTGACGCCTTATATGCCGGCGGTTTCGGAAGCGATGCAGGCGCTGCTGGTTTCGCATGGGCTGGAGATTGGCGCGTTCGGGTCGTTCGAGCAGGAAAGCGACCGCGCGGTGGCGCGCATCGCGCCTGCATCCGTGCTCGACGCAATGTGCAGTGTTGGCGGCGGAGACGTGGACGCGGTGTTTGCCTCCTGCACCAATTTGCGGACCTTCTCGGTAATCGAGGAGGCCGAACGCCGGCTGAACAGGCCGGTGATCACCTCCAACCAGGCGCTCGCCTGGCACATGCTGCGCCTGGCCGGGCTGGACGGCGAGGTCGCGGGGCCGGGCAGGTTGTTTCAGCCATCCTGATCGCGCTGGGGTTTTCCGCGATTGCCGGTGCCGAAGGTGTAGCCGGTCTCGACGGCCTTCGAGCCGTATCTGGCGCGCACCTTGTCCATCGCGGCTTCGGCCTTCGCGCGGCGCGTGGCATCCGTGTCGACGAGGTCGGACGGATCGGCCATCGCGTCATGCGCGAGATCGGCGACGCCGATGCCGAGAAGCCGGAATTTCGTGCCGTCGAGTTCCTTTTCCAAGAGTGGCGCGGCAACGCGGAAGATGCGGTCGGCGAGGCGCGTGCGGTCCGGCAATTGCCGGTTGCGCGTGCGGGTCCTGAATTCCCTGTCCTTGAGCTTCAAAGTCACGGTGCGTCCGGCGAGATCGGCCGCCTTCAGCCGCTCCGACACTTTCTCCGACAGCGCGCGCAGCACGGGCAGCAGATCGGAGGCGGACGCATAATCCTCGTTGAAGGTGGTTTCAGCCGAGATGCTCTTCGTCTCGTGCTCGACATGCACCGTCCGGTCGTCCTGCCCGCGAGACAGGTGGAAGAGACGGCGGCCCATGACGCCGTAGCGCTTCATCAGGACGGTCTCGTCCATCGTCTGCAACTGGCCGATGGTGCGGATGCCGTCCTTTTCGAGCGTCGCGGCAAACGCCTTTCCGACGCCCCAGATCAGCGTCACCTTCTTGTCGCGGAGGAAATCGAGCGCCTCGGCCTGTCCGATGACCGAAAAGCCGCGGGGCTTTTCGAGATCGGAGGCGACCTTCGCGAGAAACTTGCAGTAGGAAAGACCGACCGAAACCGTGATGCCGACCTCCTGTTCCACGCGGCGCGCGAACTTCGCCAGAACACGGGCGGGACTGTCCTTGTGCAGCCGCTCGGTGCCGGTCAGGTCGAGAAACGCCTCGTCGATGGAGATCGGCTCCACCAGCGGCGTGAGTTCGCGCATCATCTCGCGCACCTGTTTTCCGACGCGGGCGTATTTCTCCATGTCGGGCTTGACGACGACGGCGTCCGGGCAGGCGTCGAGCGCCTTGAACATCGGCATCGCCGACCGAACGCCCCGGATGCGCGCGATGTAGCAGCAGGTCGAGACCACGCCGCGCCGCCCGCCGCCGACGATGACCGGCTTGTCCAGCAGCTCCGGATTGTCGCGCTTTTCGACGGACGCATAGAAGGCGTCGCAGTCGATATGCGCGATGGACAGGGCGTGCAGTTCCTCATGGCGTACGATGCGCGGGCTGCCGCAGGAAACACAGCGCCGCCCGCCGCCCCGGAGAGGCGCGAGACAATCGCGGCAAAAACCGCCACCGGTCGAATTGACAGAGGTGCTCATCGATGTGAACATACCATGAACAAAATGGGCGCGATAACGCAATGAGAAACTATCATCAAGCCGGGGGGCCGTCATGGCAAAGTTGGAGATCGCCGCACTGACGCCGGATCGCTGGGCCGATTTCGAGGATCTGTTCGGCAAGCAGGGGGCCTGTTACGGCTGCTGGTGCACCTATTTCCGGCTCGCGCCGAAGCAGCGCAAGGCGAATTCCGCCGTCGATAACAAAGAGCACATGCGGGCGCGAATCGTTAACGGCCCGCCGCCCGGCCTGATCGGTTATCGTGACGGTGTCGCCGTGTCCTGGATGCAGATCGGACCGCGCGGAGACGTTCCGCAATTCAACAATGACAGACGGGTCTCGGCGCCTCTGCCCGATGCGCCGGCGGAGGATGGCGCGGCCTGGGTGATCTCCTGTTTCTTCACGCGCTCTGCGATGCGCGGGCAGGGGTTTTCGCACGCAATGGTCGCCGCCGGGATCAACCATGCTCGCGAGAACGGCGCACGAGTGCTGGAAGCCTGCCCCATCGACGCGGCGAAGCATGCGAAATCGGTCGGTTTGTTCGTCGGATCGACCCGAGTCTTCGAACAGGCGGGTTTCGAGCAGGTCGCGTTGCGCAAGGAGGGGCGACCGCTGATGCGGCTTGCGCTGTAGGATAATTCAGTGACCGCGCGCGGCGAGATAATCGGCGATCGCCTTCGCCGCCGCCGGCCAGTCATCCACATTCGTCACGCCCTCGGGCATGGGCGGCAGGTGCGGCGCGAGGGCCTTGTAGGCCATGAGATGCAGCCCGAGCGCACCGGGCACGGCCGAAAGCACGCTGAGATGGTTCGACGGCAGATCGTCGATGAAGGCGACCGGCCTGTCGGGACGATCGCCGGTCAGAGCGGCAACCGCATCGCCCTTGGCATCCTCGGTGGCGATCATCGGATGAGAGAAGCCGTGCAGATCAAGAAGGGCACGGCGGCGCGCGTGATGGCGCGGCGGCATCGCCGTCAGGAACACGATGTCGGCGTCATGCGTCCGCTCGATCTCCGTCAGGGTTTCGAGCGCCTCGTCGACCGGTTTCTGCCACGCGTCGTGGACATCGAAGAAGCCTTCAAGAAAGGAAGATACCGCTTCGTTTTCAACAGGCTGTCCCGTTTCTTTAATGTAGATGTTTCCCTTCAGGCGAAAGGACGTCGTGCGCAATTCGTGGCCGTGGCTTTCAAGAAACGCCATGAAGGGCGCGACGAATTCCAGGACGACCTCGTCGATGTCGCAGACGATCAGCGGACGGTCGGACCGGGCGAGCGCCGCGATGCGTTCGCATTCGGCGGGCGTCATATCGAGAACCATTCCTCGCCGGGATTGCCGAGAAGGGTCTCGCGCGCCCGCTGGACGATTTCCGGGTCGGTCTCCGTCTCGTTGCAGAACGCCATCAGGCTGGGCTCATGCGCCAGAAGGAAGTCGAGCACGCCGGCGAGGAAGCCTGGTTCGGACGCCGCCTGGCGAACCTGCCCGGCTTCGATGCCGGTCAGGGCAAGGAACCGGTCGAGCATTTTTTCGTCGGCGGCGATCCATGAAAGGGCGCTGACCGCCACTGCTTCCGAGGTCGTGTCTCCGTTGTCCTCGCTCATGTTTCGCTTCCGTTCGCTTTTTCTCAAGGGAATCGGGTTATAGCTGTGGAAGAAGGCAAAAACGACACCGTATTCGAGCGGGAACGGGCTCCGGCGGGGTCGACTGGGGATTGATATGACAAAGACGGTCATGATCGTCGAGGACAACGAGCTCAACATGAAGCTCTTCCGCGACCTCATCGAAGCCAGCGGCTACGAAACCGTGCGCACGCGCAACGGGCTTGAAGCGCTCGATCTGGCGCGCGCGCATCGCCCGGACCTGATCCTGATGGACATCCAGTTGCCCGAGGTGTCGGGCCTCGATGTGACCCGCTGGCTCAAGGAAGACGACGACCTGCACGCGATCCCGGTGATCGCCGTCACCGCCTTCGCCATGAAGGGCGACGAGGAGCGGATCCGGCAGGGCGGGTGTGAAGGCTACATATCAAAACCGATTTCGGTTCCTAAATTTATTGAAACCATTAAGTCGTATCTTGGCGACGCTTGAAACCCTGAAACAGGATCGCGTCCCATGACAGCGCGCATACTGGTAGTCGATGACATCGAGGCGAACCGCGATCTGCTCGAGACGCGGCTGACCGCCGAGTATTTCAATGTCATCACCGCGCGCGACGGCCATGACGCGCTGGCGATCTGTTCCGAGACCTCGGTCGATCTCGTGCTGCTCGACATCATGATGCCGGGCATCGACGGCTTCGAGGTCTGCGAGCGCCTGAAGGCCAACGCCGCCACGTGCCATATCCCGGTCGTCATCGTCACCGCGCTTGATGAGATGGCCGACCGGCTGCGCGGGCTGGAGGCCGGCGCGGACGATTTCCTGACCAAGCCGGTCAACGAGATGCAGCTTCTCGCGCGTGTGCGGAGCTTGTTGCGACTGAAGATGCTGACCGACGAATTGCGTCTGCGCGCAGTGACGGCGCGCGATATCGGTCTGGAAAACCTGCTCGACAATACGAATGGCGAGGGCGGCAAAAAGCCGAAGATTCTCGTCGTCGACGAGCGGGAGACCTCCGCCGAGAAATTCGTCAAACCATTGCGCGGCGCGTTCGAGATCGTTCATGCGCCGGACCCCAACGCGGCTGTCTTCACGGCGGCCGAAGGTGATTTCGACACGGTGTTCGTGGCCGCGAAATTCTCCGATTTCGACGCCCTGCGAATCTGCTCGCAAATACGGTCGCTCGACAGGACGCGCTTCGTGCCGATCATCCTGGTCGCCGAAGCCGACGACGACGATTTGATCAAGCGCGCGCTGGAACTGGGCGTCAACGACTACATCGTGCGGCCGGTGGACTCCAACGAACTGACCGCGCGCCTGCGCACGCAGGTGAAGCGCAAGCGCTATCATGACGGCTTGCGCGACAATGTCGCCGCGTCGATCGAACTGGCTGTCACGGACGGGCTGACTGGGCTGCACAACCGGCGCTATCTCGACACGCATCTGGAAACGCTGGTGGCGCGCGCGCTCAACCGCGGCAAGGAACTGTCGCTGCTGATCACCGACATCGACCGCTTCAAGGACGTCAACGACACGCATGGCCACGATGCCGGCGACGACGTGCTACGCGAGTTCGCGCGGCGGCTGCGGATCAATGTGCGGGGCATGGACCTCGCATGCCGCTATGGCGGCGAGGAATTCGTCATCGTCATGCCGGACACCGCGCCGCATGTCGCTGCCGAAGTGGCGGAGCGCCTGCGCGCGCAAATCGAATCGGAGGGGTTCTCGATCGAGAACGGCGCGCATTCCATCGACGTGACCGTCAGCGTCGGGGTGACCAGCCTGATCCAGTCCGAGGCCGAGAACGCCAAGGCGCTGTTGAAGCGGGCCGATGAAGCGCTCTATGAAGCCAAAACCAATGGCCGCAACCAGGTGGTCTCCAGGGCGGCTTAGCAATCTTCAGACAACAAAAAACCGCCGGTCTTTCGAACGGCGGTTCAAAATGCGCGGATGCGCGAAGCCTTACTTGATCTTGGCTTCCTTGAACTCGACATGCTTCTTGGCAATCGGGTCGTATTTGGTCTTCACCATCTTCTCGGTGAAGGTACGGCTGTTCTTCTTCGTGACGTAGAAGAAGCCGGTGTCCGCGGTGGACAGCAATTTGATTTTGATCGTCGTGGCCTTTGCCATGGTCCTGTACCTGTCATTTCAAGAGAACGTGCCGGAAACGGGCCACAGAAGACCGTCGGCGAATTTGCGCGGAAACTACGGATTGCCGGCCAAAAGTCAAGCCGTCATTCAAGCGTCTGCACGAAGCGGCGATGTTCGGCGCGTATGAAGGGAACCGGCATGTCGCGCGACAGCTCGGGATCGGCGCGCAAACGGTCTTCGAGAATGCCGAGGATCGTCCGCGTGATATCCGCCATGAGGACATTCGCCATGTCTGCGAGGGCGATCCAGCGCACTTCCTCCAGTTCTTCCGCCGGATTGGCGATCAGTTCGGACGGATTGGTGACGTGGTCCGCGTCCGCCACGAAGAACCGCGTATCGAAGCGACGCACGCGGCCGGGTGGCGTGATGGCGCGCGCAAGGAAGCGGATCGCGGCGAGATCGGGCAGGACGCCGCTTTGCGCGAATGGCCGCCAGGACGCATGCCCGGCATTGCCCCGCGCCTGACCGTTCCGGCCGATCAGAAGTCCGGTCTCTTCCTGGGTCTCGCGAATCGCGGCCATGGCGAGCGCCTCGGCGCGGCGCAAGCTGCCGCGCGCGCCCATGCCGGAGACGAGGCGACGCGCATCTGATTCATGCAGCGAGCCCGTTCGTGGCGCGGTCAGATCGGCGCGTTCGGTTCGTCCGCCCGGAAAGACGAACATGCCGGGCATGAAGGCGAGTTTGTCGCTGCGCCGGCCCATCAGGATATCGGTGGAGCCGCCGGACTTCCGCAGCAGGATCAATGTCGCGGCATCGCGCGGACGCACGTGAGGCGCAGGGCCATAGGGCTTCAATTCCTCCGTGCGTTTCATCGTGCGCCGGTCAGTCGTCCTGCTCGGGATGGGTCTCCGGCATGTCGTCCTCGCCACCGAAGCCATGCATGTAATTGGCCCACTGGAAGCCGATCACCGCGCCTTTCAGCGGTTGCATGAGAACGACAGACATGATGATCATGATCGGAACCCAGATCGCCAGATGCACCCAGCCGGACCAATCGGTCAGAGCCTCGGCCAGCGTAAAGCCGCCGACGCCGACATGGCCGACGATGAAGATGTTCAGATAGGCCGGAAAATCGTCGGCGCGCTGGTGGCTCAAATCCTCGTGGCAGAACGAGCATGTCTCGACCGGCTTGACGAAAGACGCAAAAAGCTTGCCTTCGCCGCAATGCGGGCAGCGCCCGGCAAAACCGCGCTTCATCGCCGGAACCACCGGGCGTTTCGGGTGTGTCGCCTCGTCGCTGCCCTGGAAAATCATCGTATCGGTCATCGCTTGCGTCCTGCTCCCTGCCGACCCTTGCCGCGCGCCGGTTTGCCGCGTTTCGCGGTTCGCGCACCTTTGCGCGCCTTATGAAACGATTTGCCGGACAAGCCAAGCTTGCGCGGCTCGCTGACCATTTCGAAGCGCATGGAGCCGGCCAGCGGCAGCACCTCCGCGATCTTGATCGTCACCGGGTCTCCGAGCCGGTAGCCAAGACCCGTCCGCTCGCCGACCATGGCGTGCGCGGCTTCGTCGTGATGGAAGTAGTCGTCGCCGAGAGTCGAAGCGGGAACAAAGCCATCCGCGCCATAGGCCGGCAGCGAAACGAAGATGCCGGACGAGGCCATGCCCGCCACGCGGCCCTCGAACTCCTGTCCGATATTGTCGGCCAGATGGAGCGCGATCAGCCGGTCGACAGTATCGCGTTCGGCGTTGACCGCGCGACGTTCTGCCGCGGAAATCACCCCGGCAATCTCGCGCAACTGGTCGAGCGTGACGTCCGGCAAGCCGTCCTTGCTGTCGCCGAGATCGAGCGCGCGGATCAGCGCGCGGTGGACGATCAGGTCGGCATAGCGGCGGATCGGCGAGGTGAAATGCGCATAGCGCAGAAGATTGAGGCCGAAATGGCCGTAATTCTCCGGCGCGTATTCCGCCTGCGCCTGGCTGCGCAGGATGACCTCGTTGACCAGGGCGGCGTGATCGGTGTCCTTCACGCGGTCGAGAATGAGGTTGAACGCCGACGGGCGAAGCTGTGCGCCGCGCGCCAGCGGAATCTCGATTGTCTTGAGGAATTCGCGAAGCGCTTCCTCCTTGGCCATGGAGGGCTGGTCGTGGACGCGGTAGACCAGCAACTGCTGCTTGCCTTCCAGCGTCTCCGCCGCCGCGACATTGGCCTGGATCATGCATTCCTCGATCAGCTTGTGGGCATCGAGGCGGGACGGCACGACGATCCGGTCGACGAGGCCGTCCTTGTTGAGGACGATCTTGCGTTCCGGCAGATCGAGTTCGAGCGGACCGCGCGCATGGCGTCCTTTGAGGAGGCAATGATAGGCGTTCCACAGGGGTTTCAGCACAGGTTCGAGCAGCGGGCCGGACTTTTCGTCCGGCGCACCGTCGATCGCGGCCTGCGCCTGGTCGTAGGAGAGCTTCGCCGCCGAACGCATGATGATGCGGTGGAACGTATGGCCGCGCTTGCGGCCATCCGCGCCGAAGACCATCCGCACGGCGAGGGCGGGGCGGTCTTCGCCTTCGCGCAGCGAGCACAGATCGTTGGAGATGCGCTCGGGCAGCATCGGTACGACACGATCGGGAAAATAGACCGAATTGCCGCGCTGCAGCGCCTCGCGGTCCATCGCCGATCCGGGACGTACGTAGGAGGCGACGTCGGCGATGGCGACGGTGAGGATGTGTCCGCCCGGATTGGCGACATCCGGATCCGGCTCGGCATGCACCGCGTCGTCATGGTCCTTGGCGTCGGGCGGGTCGATGGTGACCAGCGGCAGCTTGCGCCAGTCCTCGCGCTTACCGCCGGCCTTCACGGGCTTCGCCGCTTCGGCTTCCGCCAGGACGGCCTCCGGAAAGACATGCGGTATGGCGTTGGCGTGGATGGCGATCATCGAAACCGCCTTCTCGGAGGCGAACGAGCCGACGCGTTGCGTCACGGTGGCGCGCTGCAGCCCGTAGCGGCCAGCGCGCGTCACCTCGACCTCGACAAGATCGCCGGGGCTCGCGCCGCCGAGTTGCTCCTTGTCGATGAGCAGTTCGGATTGTTTCCGATCGACGGGTTCGAGCCGGTAGTCGCCATCGTCCGTGCGGCGGACAACGCCGAGGATCGCCGCGCCGCGCTTTTCCAGTTTCTTGATGACGCGTGCGGTGTAGACGCCGTCCTCGCCCTGTGGCGGGGAGATGCGGGCAAGAACCCGGTCGCCGACGCCGGCTGCGGGCTGGCGCTGTTTGGCGTTGCGCGACGCGCGGATGGCGATCAGGGGCGGGGAGCCCTGTTCGGCCTTATCCCATTCGAGCGGCCGCGCCAGAAGCCCGCCGTCGCGGTCGCGTCCGGTGACGGTGAGAACCATGACCTGCGGCAGCGTGCCCGCGGTGACGAGCCGCTTGCCGCGGCGCTGGAAGACGCCTTCTTCCTCCAGTTCCCTGAAGAGATGCTTCAGGGCGACCCTGTCGTCGCCCTTGAGGTTGAAGGCCTTGGCCACGTCGCGTTTCGTCGCCCTGTCCGGATTGTCCCGGATGAAGGACACGACATCGTCACGCGTGGGAAGATGCGCGTTGCGCTCTTTCGGCTGTGGCTTGGGATCGCCCTTGCGCCTAGCCATTTTCGCCGGATGCGGCGGCTTTCGCCTTTGCCGGAGCCTTTTTCTTCGCGGCGGTCTTCTTGGTAGATGCCTTCTTCGTCGCCGCCTTCTTGGCCGCAGGCTTCTTCGCCTTGCCGCCGCCGAGCTTCTTGCCGGATTTCTCGGCCTTCTCGGTCAGCAGCTTGACGGCGTCCTCAAGCGTCACCGACAGCGGCTCGGTGTTCTTGGGAAGCGTCGCGTTGATCTTGCCATGATTGACATAGGGGCCGTAGCGGCCGTCGCGGACGGTTATCGGGCCGCCGATTTCGGGAAATTCGCCTAGTTCCTTGAGCGCCGCCGGGGCGGAACGGCCACGGCCCGGACCCTTGGCGACTTTCTCCGCCAGGACGGTGACCGCGCGGTTGAGGCCGATGGAGAACACATCCTCGATCGATTCCAGATTGGCGTAGGTACCGTCATGCAGCACGAACGGCCCGTAACGGCCGAGCCCGGCCGAGATCATCTTGCCCGATTCCGGGTGCTGGCCGACATCGCGGGGCAGGTTGACCAGCGCGAGCGCCTTCTCGTGGTCGATGTCCTCGACCTTCCAGCCCTTCGGCACGCTGGTGCGCTTGGCTTCCTTGCCGTCGCCGCGCTGGACATAGGGACCGAAGCGGCCGGACCGCAACGTGATCTCGTCGCCGGTATAGGGATCGGTGCCGAGCACCTTCGGCCCATCGGCGAGAGCGGCTTCGTCTCCCGTCGGGCCTTCCTCGCCGAGCTGGCGGGTGAAGTTGCATTCCGGATAGTTGGAGCAACCGACGAAGGAGCCGTATTTGCCGAGCTTCAGCGACAGGTTGCCCGTGCCGCATTTCGGGCAGATGCGCGGATCCGAGCCGTCTTCGCGCGCGGGGAAGACAAGCGGCTCGAGTTGCTCGTTGAGTGCGTCGAGCACGTCGGTGATGCGCAATTCCTTGGTTTCCTCCACATGAGCGGAGAATTCTTTCCAGAAGTCGCGCAGAACGTCTTTCCAGTTCAGCCGGCCCGCCGAAATCTCGTCGAGCTTCTCCTCCAGCGAGGCCGTGAAGTCGTATTCGACGTAACGCTCGAAGAAATCCTGCAGGAATGCCGTGACGAGGCGACCCTTGGCTTCGGGGATGAGTTTCTTGCCGTCCAGCTTGACGTATTCGCGGTCGCGCAGCGTCGTCAGCGTCGCCGAATAGGTCGACGGGCGGCCGATGCCGAGTTCTTCCATCTTCTTGATGAGGGACGCTTCGGAATAGCGCGGCGGCGGTTCGGTGAAATGCTGTGTCGCCTCGATCTTGTCGCGTGACGGCTTTTCGCCGGTGCGCATTTCCGGCAGGCGGTTTGAATCGTCCTCGTCATCCGAGTCCGTCTTCATGTCGTCGCGGTGTTCGGTGTAGGCGGCGATGAAGCCGTCGAACTTCACGACCGAGCCGGTGGCGCGGAGCGTCGCGCGCTTGCCGCCGTCCTCGGCGACGATTTCGACGGTGGTGCGCTCCAGTTCGGCCGAAGCCATCTGGCTGGCGATGCCGCGCTTCCAGATCAGGTCGTAGAGCTTCAACTGGTCGCCATCGAGCGATCCGCGCACCGAGGCCGGCGTGCGCATGAAGTCGGTCGGGCGGATCGCCTCGTGGGCTTCCTGCGCGTTCTTGGCCTTGGTGGAATAGTGGCGCGGCTGGTCCGGCACGTATTTGGCGCCGAACTCCTTGCCGATCGCGTCGCGCGAAGCGGTGATCGCCTCGGGCGCCATCTGCACGCCGTCGGTACGCATATAGGTGATCAGGCCGACGGTCTCGCCGCCGACATCGATGCCCTCGTAAAGGCGCTGCGCCACCTGCATGGTGCGGGCCGGCGCGAAACCGAGCTTGGCGGAGGCCGCCTGCTGCAGCGTCGACGTGGTGAAGGGCGGGGCGGGGTTGCGCTTCTGCGGCTTGGCTTCCAGCGAGTCGACCGTGAACGCGGCCGATTCCAGCATCGCCTTGATGGTGCCGGCATGGTCGCCATCGGCGATGTCCATCTTGGTGATGCGCTTGCCGTCGAAACCGGTCAGCCTTGCGACGAAGTCCTGGCCGCCTTCCGTCTTCAGATGCGCGGCGATCTGCCAGTATTCCTCCGGCTTGAAACGCTCGATCTCGCCTTCGCGGTCGCAGACGAGGCGAAGCGCGACCGACTGAACGCGGCCGGCGGAACGCGCGCCGGGAAGCTTGCGCCAGAGGACCGGCGAAAGGGTGAAGCCGACGAGATAGTCGAGCGCGCGGCGCGCCAGATAGGCGTCGACCAGCGGTGTGTCGATGTCGCGCGGATTGGCCATCGCCTCGGTGACGGCCTTCTTGGTGATCGCGTTGAAGACGACGCGGCGAACCGGCTTGTCCTTGATCGCCTTCTTCTTGTTGAGCACTTCCAGCACGTGCCACGAAATTGCCTCGCCCTCGCGATCGGGGTCGGTTGCGAGGATCAGCGTGTCCGCCGATTTCATTGCCGTGGCGATATCGTTCAGCCGCTTGTTCGACGCCGTATCGACGCTCCACGACATCGCGAAATCCTCGTCGGGCCGCACCGATCCGTCCTTGGCGGGCAGATCCCGGACATGGCCGAAGGAAGCCAGAACCGTGTATCCGGACCCCAGATATTTGTTGATAGTTTTGGCCTTGGCGGGCGATTCTACGACGACAACATCCATGACGATCGGGAGCTTACCATAAGTAAAATGCGGCCGATCAAGTGTCGGCAATGGCCCCGGACATGGCTGTCCGGCGCGCTTTGGTCAAGAGGGCAGGCGCCGAATTGACATCTCGCACGGGAATTACACTAAAAGGTTGTGTGAGCATGCATTGCAATCAAAAATGGCAATGCTATTGTGACACAACGCTTCCGAAACGCCCGTTTGCCCGGGCGCATTTGGATGGTGCGGCCGGGATTCGCAAAGGGGAGAACAGGGTGGGAGATATCCGCCGGGAAGACCGGGAACGTCTTGAATATGTCGGCGCCATGCTCGGCGAATTGCGGCGGATGACGGATGCCGAGCGCTATCCCATGCTGACCTTTCTCATCGAGATGGCGAGCCTCGAGGCGAATGAGATCACCGGCAAGGAAAACCGTTCAGGACGCGGCGGGAGCGATCGAGACGCGGTTGCCTGAATGGCGCTCGATCCGGCCGGCGAGGTCGAGTTCGAGCACGGCGAGGAAGACCTTCGACGGTGCGATGCCCGTATGCGCGATGATCTCGTCGATCTCGACCGGCGAGGGGCCGAGAAGCTCCAGGATCGCCTCGCGCTGATCATCGCCCGGAGGCAGTGACATTGTGTGTTCCGGCTCGAAAAGGCTGTGCTGAACCGGTGGCGGCGGGACCATGCCGCCATCGAGCGGAGCAAGGCCCGAAATCACATCCTCGGCGGCGGTCGTGACGATGGCGCCGTTTTTCATCAGCATGTTGGTTCCCTGGGCGCGCGGATCGAGCGGTGAGCCCGGAACGGCGAAGACGAGGCGTCCGAGTTCGTTGGCGAGCCGTGCGGTGATGAGCGATCCCGAGCGCATCGCCGCCTCGACGACGACGAGACCCAGCGACAGGGCCGCGATGATGCGATTGCGGCGCGGGAAATCGCGGGCGCGGGGCTCCCAGCCAAAGGGCATGTCCGTGATCGATGCGCCGGCACCTGACTCGATGGACGCGAGAAGAGCTTCGTTTTCGGGCGGATAGGGTTGGTCGATGCCACCCGCCAGAACCGCGACAGTCCCGGTCTCCAGCGCCGCCTCATGCGCGGCGCGGTCGATGCCACGCGCCAGACCCGAAATCACGGCATATCCGGCAGCACCCAGATCGCGCCCGAGAGACTGTGTCATGCGGATGCCGCTCAACGAGGCGTTGCGCGCGCCGACCATGCCGACGCCGTTGCGCCGGAACACGTCCGCGTCGCCCTTGATCGTCACAAGAGGCGGCGCGTTTTCGGTCAGGCGCAGCATCGGCGGATAGTCGGGCTCTCCGAAACCGACGATGCGCGCGCCGTGCCGCTCGACGGCCTCCAGTTCCGCTTCGGCTTCACCATGCCCGAGGATGCGCACGGATTTCAGATTGCCGCCGCGCCGGGAGAGGTCGGGCAGCATTTCGAGCGCCAGTTCGGCCGAGCCGCAATGGGCGATCAGGTCGCGGAAGGTGGCGGGGCCGACATGCGACGAGCGGTAGAGACGCAGCCAGGCGGTGCGCTGCCGGTCGGAAAGGACGAAGCGGACCGGCTTGCCTGCCTGTGTGTCCGCCCCGGCCATCAGCTCAGCCCTTGCTGCCGATCTTGCTCTCCTCGCCAGCGAGCAGGCGGGAGATGTTCTGGCGGTGTTTCCAGAAGACCAGCGCCGTCAACGCCACATAGAGGAAGCCGATGGAGGTGAGGCCAACGAAGAACACCGCGATGGTGGTCACGACGCTGGCGGTTAGCGCCGCAAGCGAGGAATAGCGAAAGATTACCGCCATCGCGATCCATGTCACGGCGAAGGGGAGCAGGACATGCCAGGAAAAGCCGAGCGAAATGCCCGCGAAGGTCGCGACGCCCTTGCCGCCCCTGAAGTTCAGCCAGACCGGATAGAGATGGCCGAGAAACGCGCCGAGACCGGCGAGAATCGCGGCCTCCGGTCCCAGGAAGTGCCTGGCCATCAGGACCGGGACCATGCCCTTGAGCGCATCGAGCAGCAGCGTCAGCGCCGCAAGGCCCTTGTTGCCGGTTCTCAGGACATTGGTCGCGCCGATATTGCCGGAGCCGATGGAGCGGATGTCGCCCAGTCCGGCCATTTGCGTCAGGATCAGGCCGAACGGCACTGAACCGGACAGGTAGCCGATGACGAATGCGAGCGTCAGTGCGACCGGCGATGCGGCGGCCAGATCCACGATGCGTCCCTCCCGAAACCCGTGTCGATGGTGCTTTATGCGCTGTAAACGCGGTTTCCCGCAACCACCGTCTCGGTCACGCGGCCCGAGAAGCGGGCGCCGTCGAAGGCGGTGTTCTTGGATCGGGAATGCAGACTTTCGGCGTCGAGAACCCAGGGCATGTCGAGATCGACAATCGCGAAATCGGCCGCTGCGCCGGGCGCCAGCGTACCGGCTTCGATGCCGATCAGTTTCGCAGGCGCGGTCGACATCGCCTCGATCAGGCGCGACAGGGAGACGTCGCCATTGTGGACGAGCCGCAGCCCGGCCGACAGCATCGTCTCGACCCCGACAGCGCCGTCTGCCGATTCCGAGAAGGGCAGGCGCTTGGTATCGACGTCCTGGGGGTCGTGCGAGGAGACGATGACATCGATCGTGCCATCCTTCAGCGCTTCGACCATCGCCCGCCGGTCGTCCTCGTGGCGCAGCGGCGGCGACAGCTTGAAGAAGGTGCGGTACTCGCCGATATCGGTCTCGTTGAGCGACAGGTGGTTGATGGAAACGCCGGCGGAGACGGCCAAGCCCCTGTCGCGGGCCGTGCGGATCACGTCGGCCGACATGGCGGTGGATATCTTCGCCGCGTGGTAATTCGCGCCGGTCAGGGCCGCTAGGCGCAGATCGCGTTCGAGCGGCAGGAGTTCGGCCTCGCGCGGGATGCCGGAAAAGCCGAGCCAGCTGGCAAACAGGCCCTCGTTCATCACGCCGCCAGCGGACAGGTTGGCGTCCTGCGTCTCATGCGCGATCACCGCGCCGAAATCCCTCGCGTAGCGCATGGCATTGCGCATCACGGCGGCGTTGGCGATGGTCTGGCGGCCGTCGGTGAACATCACCGCGCCGGCATCGAGCAGGATGCCGATCTCGGTCATCTCGGAGCCCTTGAGGCCCTTGGTGATCGCCGCAGCCGGAAATATCCGCGTCTTGGGGGTCTCGCGCGCTGTGCGCAGGACGAACTCCACCAGCGCCACGTCGTCGATCACCGGATCGGTATCCGGCATCATGACCAGCGACGTCACGCCGCCCGCCGCCGCAGCAGCACTCGCCGAGGCGATGGTCTCGCGGTGTTCGCCGCCCGGTTCGCCGATGAAGACGCGGGTGTCGACGAGGCCGGGGATGATGGTCAGCCCGGTGCAGTCGCGCACATCGGCGCCTTCGGGCGCACCCTGGTTGAGCGCGCGGGCGCCCGCCGCGGCGATCTTGCCATCGACGACGAAGAGTGTGCCGATCTCGTCCACGCCGCGCGACGGGTCGACGATGCGCGCATTGCGGTAGACGGCGGTGCCTGAATAGGGGCTCTGCATCAGTCGGCCTCGTTCTTGCGCGCGTCGAGCAGTGCCTCGATGATCGCCATGCGCACGGCGACGCCCATCTCGACCTGTTCCTCGATGACGCTTTGCGGGCCGTCGGCGATTTCGGAGGCGATTTCCACGCCACGGTTCATCGGGCCGGGATGCATCACCAGCGCATCGGGCTTCGCCAGCGCCAGCTTGGCGGCGTCGAGGCCGTAATGGCGGAAATACTCGCGCACCGATGGCACGAGCGCCTGCGCCATGCGTTCGCGCTGCAGCCTGAGCATCATGACGACGTCGGCATCCTTCAACCCGTCCTTCATCGACGTGAAGACCTCGGCGCCCATCTGCTCGATCGCCGCCGGCATCAGCGTCGACGGGCCGACGACGCGCACGCGCGCGCCCATCGTGTTCAGGAGAATGATGTTGGAGCGCGCCACGCGCGAATGCAGGATGTCGCCGCAGATCGCCACGGTCAGCCCGCCGATGCTTCCCTTGGCGCGACGGATCGTCAGCGCGTCGAGCAGGGCCTGGGTCGGATGCTCATGCGCGCCGTCGCCGGCATTGATCACCGAACAGCCGACCTTGCGCGCCAGAAGCGCCGCCGCGCCGGCCGCCGCGTGGCGGATGATCAAGATATCGGGCCGCATCGCGTTGAGCGTCATCGCCGTGTCGATCAGCGTCTCGCCCTTCTTCACGGA
Organism: Oricola indica; assembly: GCF_965227485.1. NCBI lineage: Bacteria > Pseudomonadati > Pseudomonadota > Alphaproteobacteria > Hyphomicrobiales > Ahrensiaceae > Oricola > Oricola indica. The sequence continues at coordinate 3,219,425 of NZ_OZ245747.1, read as the reverse complement.
AGATGAGGCGACCGACATGTTCATCACGTCCGCGCCGAGCCGCTTGCCGGCCAGTTCGAACGAGGCCTGGGTCCGCGTCGATGCCTCGAAGAACAGGTTGATCTGCGTGCGCCCGCGCAGGACGGATTTCTTCTTCTCGCGCTGGCGCGAGACATCGACATCCGTGTCGGCGCGGTCGAGCAGGGTTTCGATATCGGGATAGGAAAGGCCCGCAATGCCAAGCAGATGGCGATGGGGAAAGATCGGAAAGGCGGGTTCTGCGCTCATTTGCCCCTGCTCTAGGGGCATTCCGCCCCGCCCGCAAGCCGCCATTTCCGGCCTGTGCCGATAGTCCACAATGTCGGGCCACTTTCGCCGCATGCGACGGTATTCATTAGGCTTGGCTTAATCCGTTTCCCGCATTCTGGGCCGTTCACGATCCATGCGCGGAAATCGAATGAACGACGCCGATACACGGGCCTATTGGTGGCCCTATCTCGCAATCCTGCTCGCCACCGTCGTGCTGGGCGCGGTGTTCTACGATCTCGACGCGTTCGAAGCTCTGCATGAATTCACGCGACAGCACGAGGACTGGGAACTCGATGAAGTCATCCCGCTTGCACTCGCATCGATCTTCGGACTGATCGCCGCGCTGATCGTTCGCTCGGGCCAGTTGCGCGCGCAAATCAGCCGGCGCAAGCGGCTGGAGGCGGAAGCGAACGCGCTGGCGCGCCATGATGCGCTGACCGGCCTCCCGAATCGCCGCTTTTTCGGTGAAAGGGCCAAGGCGATGGTCGCCGAGGCGGTGAAATCCGGCGGGAAGGTCGCGATGTTCGCTATCGATCTCGACCGCTTCAAGCCGATCAACGACATTTACGGCCATGCTGCCGGAGATCATGTCCTGCAGATCGTCGCCGACCGAATCACGGCGGAGTTGCCGGCCGGCGCGCTGGCGAGCCGTATGGGTGGAGACGAGTTCGCGGTTTTCCTCGAAATCGACGACGATCCGCACCGGGTCGAGCGTATCGCGCGGCGGATTACCGGTCGGATCGGCGAACCGATGGAGATCGACAGCCGGTCGTTTTCTGTCACGACCAGCATCGGGATCGCGATTTATCCGACCGACGGCAACGAAGTGCACCAGCTTCATACGCGTGCCGATATCGCGATGTATGCGGCGAAATCGGCGGGCCGCGACAGCTTCGCCTATTTCGAACCCTCCCTCGGTGAAAAGCACCGCAAGCGTTACGAACTGGAGCGCGAACTGGCCGGCGCGATCGCCGAAGGCCAGATCGTGCCCTACCTCCAGCCGGTCTTCGATCTCAAGTCAGGCGCGATGAAGGGATTTGAAATCCTGTCGCGCTGGAACCACCCGACACGGGGCGTCCTGCTGCCGGACGAGTTCATTCCGCTCGCCGAGGATTCGGGCCAGATCGTCAAGCTTTCGGACAGCGTCCTTCGGCAAGCCTGCGAAGCCGTAGCGGGCTGGGTGCCGCCGCTCAGCTATTCATTCAATATCTCGCCGCTGCAGTTCCGCGAGCCGCGGCTCGTCGAGCGGATCGTCGAGATCCTCGAGCAAACCGGCATGCGCAGCGGTTCGCTTGAAGTCGAGATCACCGAAACCGTCTTCATCGAAGACGCCGAGCGGGCGAAGTCGATCATCAACGAGCTGCGCGCGAATGGGATTTCCGTTGCGCTCGATGATTTCGGCAAGGGGTATTCGAGCCTTTCGCTGCTGAGCCAGCTCGATATCGACAAGCTGAAGATCGATTCCAGCTTCATCGCGGGGTGCAGCCTCGGCGGCCGCAACGAGAAGATCGTCAATTCGGTCATACAACTGGGGCTGAGCCTTGGGCTCGAAACCACCGCGGAAGGTGTCGCTTCGACGGAGGACGCGTCGTGGCTCGCAGAGCGGGGCTGCGCGCTTGCCCAGGGCTTCCACTATTCCGAGCCGATGCCGGTTCTCTCCGCACTGAATTTCTTCGAGCGCAATGCGGGCAAGATCGCGGCGGGCGAGCCGGTCGCGGTCGAGACCGTATCCGGTTCGAAAACCTGACCTCTTCGCCATTGGCCTGGCATCGCATTTCGGAAACCCGTCTGCGATACAAGGTCGCTTGACTCAGCACATCATGTCTTTCCTGTTACGATGGATCGACGCACAGCCGAACCAGGACTATTCCGTGACCGCGACACATTCCGTCATCAACCAGACCCCGCCGCTCGCCGGCAACGCGTTTCGCGACGATCCGCTGCTGTTGCAGACCGCTTCCGGACATCCGGAGGCGCAATTGCGCGAATGGCAGCAGATCGGGGCCTATGTGCGCTCCGCCGAAGCGCAGGATCTCGCCCGGCTGGCGAACACCGAAACGCCGCGGCTGAAGACGCATGACCGCTACGGCCACCGCATCGACCGGGTCGAGTTTCACCCGTCCTACCACGCGCTGATGCGCCGTTCGGCGGGCTGGGGCCTGACAGGTTCGGTCTGGGAGGCGAAGGCCCAGGGCGCGCCGCCCGGACACGTTGCCCGCGCGGTCTCCTTCTACATGGTCTCGGGACTGGAAACGGGGCATCTGTGTCCGATCACCATGTCCAGCGCGTCCGTCGCGGCGCTGATGGCGACGCCGGACCTCGCACGCGGATGGGCGCCGGGAATCGCGTCGCGCAAATACGATTCGTCGAACAAGCCACCCGCCCAGAAGGCCGGACTGACCATCGGCATGGGCATGACCGAGAAACAGGGCGGCACCGATGTTCGCGCCAATACGACCGAGGCGATCCCGGAGGGCAAGGGGCTTTACCGGCTGACCGGGCACAAATGGTTCATGTCGGCGCCGGCGAGCGACGGCTTCCTCGTCCTCGCGCAGGCGCCGAGCGGCCTGAGCTGTTTCCTGCTGCCGCGCATTCTCCCGAACGGCGAGGCGAACGCGATCCGATTCATGCGCCTCAAGGACAAGCTCGGAAACCGCTCCAACGCCTCGTCCGAGGTGGAATTCGAGGCCGCTCTTGCGAATCTCGTTGGCGAGGAGGGCGAGGGCGTTCGCACGATCCTCGAAATGGTGACGCTGACGAGGCTCGATTGTGCCGTGGCGTCCGCCGGACTCATGCGGGCCTCGCTTTCCGAGGCCGTTCATCACGCGCGCCATCGCCACGTGGCCGGAGACGTTCTCTCGGACAAGCCGCTGATGGTCCGCGTTCTCGCCGACATGGCGATCGATACGGCCGCCGCCACCGCGTTGTCGATGCGGCTTGCCCATGCGTTCGACCATGCGCGCACCGACGCGTTCGAGGCGGCCTATGCCCGCGCCATGACACCTGTCGTGAAATACTGGGTCTGCAAGGTCGCGCCGGCGATGATCGGCGAGGCGATGGAGTGCATGGGCGGCAATGGCTACACGGAGGATTTCCCGCTCGCGCGTCACTATCGCGAGGCCCCGGTCAACTCGATCTGGGAGGGATCCGGCAATGTGATGGCGCTCGATCTGTTGCGCGTATTGCGCCAGACGCCGGAAGTCTATGACGCGATTCTCGACGACATGGCCCGACATCTCGGCCGCCGCGCGGCCGGCACGCTCGACGTTCTCAATGCCGCGCTCGATCTGGCGCGCACAGACGAGGGATCGATCCGTATCGTGGTCGAGCAGCTTGCGCTGGCCGCTGCCGCCGCCGAACTCTACCGCATCGGCGCGGGACGGCTGGCGGATGCGTTCTGCGAAACACGACTGGCAGGCCAATGGCGGTCAAGCTACGGCATGCTCGACAGCCGTTTCGATGCCGCCAACCTGCTTGAAGCGCTCTATCCGCCGGACAATTGAGCTGTAACCGCGAGGACGAGCGGGATCGTGACGAACGAGACCGCTGTCTGAACGGTGACGATGGCTGCATAGAGTTGGGCGTCGCCGCCCATCTGCCGGGCAATCACGTAGCCGTTCATCGCCGTCGGGACGGCTGCGCACAGCGCGAGATATGAGATCTGCGTCTCGTCGAGGCCGAGCGCGAAGGCAACCGCGATCACGATGGCCGGATAGAGCAGGAGCTTCAGCGTGATCGCCAGCCAGACGGTCGCGTTCGGCCGCAGCGCGTCGCGCGGATGCAGGCCGGCGCCGATGGCGAGCAGTCCCATGCCGAGCGCCGCCCGGGCGAGAAGATCGAGCATCTCGAGCGCCGTTTCCGGCAAAGAGAAGGGCAGGGCGCGCATGACGATCGCAGCGCCCGCGGCGAGAATGAGCGGATTGACCGCAATCCTGCGCAGGACCCCGAGAAGGTTCGCATCACGATTCGTGAACCAGGCGATGACAGCCACCGATCCGACATTGATGGGGATGATCATCACCGCCATGACCAGCGCGACCATGGCCGCGCCTTCGGCGGGGAACATCTTCTCCGCCACCGCGAAGGCCAGAAAGCCGTTCCAGCGCATCACCGACTGGAAGACGCTGGAAAAGGATGCGCCGCTCATGGACATCCGGTCGCGAAGCAGAGGCCAGAGGGCGAGCGTGCCGATCGCGATCGACGAGCTTGCCACGCCCAGCGCGATGGCGATCGAATCGAGGCTGAGCGTCGAGAAATCTGCGCGCAGGATCGTGACGAAAAGGAGCGTCGGGTAGAGGACGTAGAAGCCCATCATGTCCAGTCCGCGCCAGAAGTCGGGCGTGAACAGGGTCAGTCGCCGCAGCGCCTGTCCGAACAGAATCAGCAGGAAAATCGGTAGAATGGCGGTGAAAACGGGGATCATTCGGGGGGAGTCCGGACGGTGGAAACCCTCTCTTGCCCCATCCCGGCGGTCGCGGGCAAGGGCTGTGGAAAGCCGTTAACCTTAACAAAGGGTTTACATTGCGGGTCGAAGGCGCGCATCCGATAGTCGGGGCGATCGAACGGTGGCGGTATGCGGCGAATCCTTGTTGGCAGTATTCTCTTGAGCTGGATTGCGTTTCTGGCAAGCGTGACGGTGCGCGGCGTCGGTGGCGCGGAGCATGGCCTGCTGGCCGAAATGCAGCTTTTGCTGACCGTTTCACCGGCATTCTCCTTGTCTTTTGGGTTCGCAAGGGCGCTTCTGACCGGCGTGGTGGTCGTTACGCTGACCGCCGTGCTTTGGGCGCTGATGATCGCGGTCTCCGCCGCGGAGGAGGAGCGCCGCGAACGCACGGTCTCACTGGTCGGAGCTTTCGCCGGTGTCCTGACCGTAACGGCCGCGCTGACGATCATGTCGATATTCGCCGAAGCGCCACAGGCTCTGACGATGCTGTTCGCCATTCAGATCGCGACACTCGCGTCGATGCTGGCGGCCGGCGGCGTGGAGATCGCTGCCGAGGTGTTGCGCTCGGTGTCCGGCGAGGAGGCCGCCGAGCCGAAGCAGGTCGCCGCCATCCGGCAATTTACACCGGGCCATGCCGGCCTCGCGCTTGTCGGCCCGCCGGCGAACGACCGGGAGCCGCGCTGATGCGTTATCTCTTCTGGCTCTGGCTGGTGCCGTTGTCGCTGTTCTGGGGCTGGTTCGGCCTGTCCTACTACGACGTGAATTTCGGCCTGACGATGTTCAGCCGCGAGCTGCACGATCTGGTCTTCAGGATTTACGGAACGCTTCTCCACATCGATCCCGCCACGATCCCGTGGTTGTTCTTCAAGGCCTGCATTTTCGATACGGTGCTGATCTTCGGCATCGTCGTGTATCGCAAGCGCCGCGCGATTCGGGACTGGTGGGCAAGCCGCAAGGCCGGTCAGGAGCCGGAGACGGGCGAAGCGCCCGACGAAGCCGCGACGGTTCAGCTTCCCGCCGAATAAAGCCTGTCGAGTGCGCCCTGCAGGATGAAGGCGGCCGCGGCCGAATCGATCCGGTCGGCGCGCTTGCCGCGCGAGACGTCCTGCTCGATCAACGAACGTTCCGCCGCGACCGTCGACAGTCTTTCGTCCCAATAGGCGACGGGCATGTCCGTCAGTCGTGCCAGGTTGCGGGCAAAGGCGCGGGTCGCCTGGGCGCGCGGGCCTTCGCTGCCGTCCATGTTAAGCGGCAGGCCGAGCACGATCGCGCCCGCATTGTTCTTTTCGAGCAAGGCCAGCAGCGCTGTCGCGTCGGCGGTGAACTTCGTGCGCCGGATCACCGGGCGGGGAGTCGCCAGCGACAGGCCGCGATCGCTGATCGCGATACCGATCGTCTTCGTGCCCAGATCGAGACCCGCGACAACCTGTCCGGGCTTCAGCGACGCGGGAATGTCCTCAATTGCGATTTCTGGCATGGCCGACCGGGTTTGCCCGTGTAATCCTTGGTCGAGGCTTCTACAGGGAAGCGAAAATCAATGCGAGGAGATATGGCAATGAAACTCACCTGGTACGGCCATTCGGCATTTCGCGTCGAAACAGGCGACGCGCAGATCCTCATAGATCCGTTCCTGTCCGGCAATCCGTCCTGGTCGGGCGGTTGGGAAGAGGTCGCCGACGGCGTGACCCATGTGCTGCTGACGCACGGCCATGACGACCACATCGGCGACGCGGCCGACATTCTCAAGAAATCCGGTGCGCAACTCGTCGCCAATTTCGAGGTCTGCATGTATCTCGTCGGCCAAGGCGTTGACGATAGCCGGATCAATCCGGGCAATTTCGGCGGCACCGTCGATTGCGGCGGCTTCACCACGACATTCGTGCGCGCCGACCACTCTTCGTCGAGCCAGACAGGTGGCGGCGGAAACGTCTATCTCGGCAATCCCGGCGGCCTGGTGCTGCATTTTCCCGACCAACCGACGCTCTACCACATGGGCGACACCGACATTTTCGGCGACATGGCGCTGATCAACGAGTTGCACAAGCCCGAGATCGGCATCGTGCCGATCGGCGATCGATTCACCATGGGCGGGGCAGTGGCGGCGCTGGCGTGCCGGCGTTACTTCTCCTTCGCGAAAGTGATCCCGTGCCACTACGGCACATTCCCGATCATCGACAAGGATGCGGCAACCTTCACGGAAGCGATGGAAGGCGATGCCGATACGGTTCTGGTGCCGGAAGTCGGTAAGCCGTTCGACGTCTGACAGGGGCGCGGCGAACCGTTGGCGCGGGTGATCCTCACCGACTGTAACATTTGGGAAATATACGGGTGTTCGCAAAGCGCGTAGGTTTGAGGCGGGATGGGTTTTTTGATTCTCCGCTTCACGTGCGGAGCAGCGCGAAGGGAAACGCCCAATGAAAAAGTATCTCACCTGTACAGCAGCCACAGTCGGCCTGTTGTTTTCTTCGGCCGGCCTTGCGGCCGCAGCGGATGAAATCGGCTATCCGTCCTATGGGCTCTATGCGAGCCTTCACGGCGGCTGGTACCTGCCGCAGGAACCGACCGCCACGTTCGAGGTCGGTCCGGACACAGTGCTCGGCGGTATCAATGTCGATAATGGCTACCGCATTGGCGGCGCGATCGGGTACGACCTCACCCGCAATTTCGCGGTGGAATTCGAAACGTCCTTCGCGCGCGCGAACGTCAACTCGATCGATGTCGGTCCGCCCGTCGATGCGACGCAGCCGGCGCCCGGCTACGGCACGCTCCTGACCCTGATGGGCAATGCGATCGTCGGCGAGGATTACGGCAAGTGGCGGCCCTATGTCGGCGCCGGTATCGGTGGTGCGCTCGTCTCGCTCAATGTCGATTTCATGTCCGGTCTCGACGACAGTGACTGGGCGCTCGCCGGACAGGTCTTCGCCGGTATCGACTATGCGATCAGCGACAATGTCTCGGTGGGTGCGCGTTATCGCTACCAGCATGTCGGTTCGACCAGTTACACCGACGACGGTGGTGACGCCGTCGGCCTCAGCGATTTTGGCGCACACAGCATCGAATTCGGCCTGAAGGTCAAATTCGGCAGCTAGGCCTTCTATAAGACCATCGCGCTGACAGGGACGGGCGCGGCGCGTGTTGCGCCGCGCAAAAGGCAAGGCTATAGCGGGCGAAAGCGAATGATCTCCCGGAGAATTCCATGTCCGTCGACCTTGCCACCGTCAAGCGCGTCGCCAAACTCGCCCGCATCGCCGTTACCGAAGAGGACGCGGCGAAGATGGAGGGTGAACTCAACACAATCCTCGGCTTCGTCGAGCAGCTGAACGAAGTCGATGTCTCGGGTGTCGAGCCGATGACTTCGGTGACGCCGATGGAGATGAAGAAGCGCACCGACGCTGTGACCGACGGCGAGAAGGCAGGCGACATCGTTGCCAATGCGCCGGCGACAGAAGACAATTTCTTCCTCGTGCCCAAGGTGGTGGAGTAGGCGCTCATGGCGATCGCAATCACTCGCGAGACGCCTTTGCAGGATGACGTGCGCGGCCTGGTCGCCGCTCTCAACGACTATCTCATCCCGCTGTCGCCGCGCGAGTTCCAGTTCCAGATGACCGTCGAGCAGATGGATGGTCCGCAGACCGTGCTGTTCGTCGCCCGTGACGAGAGCGGCAAGGCCGTCGGCATGGGCGCGCTGAAGGTGCATGACGGGACCTTCGGCGAGGTCAAGCGCATGTATACGGATCCCGCCGTGCGCGGCTCCGGCATCGGCCGGAAGCTCCTAGACGCCATCGAGGCCGAGGCACGCGAGCGTGGACTGGCCGACTTGAAGCTCGAAACCGGTGGCACGCCGCCTTTCGCGGACACCTGGACCGTCTATGAACGGTGCGGGTTTTCGCGCTGCGGCGTCTTCGCCGACTATCCCGATACGCAATACAACGTCTTTTACGAAAAGAAGCTGACCGCATGACCGATCTGACCAGCCTCACCATTGCCGAAGCGCGCGAGAAACTGCGCGGCAAGGAGGTCACCTCCGCCGAACTGACCGACGCCTATCTGGCCGCCATCGACGGCGCCAACGGCGCGCTGAACGCTTATGTGAAGGTGACGCCGGAGAAGGCGCGCGCCATGGCGAAGGCGTCCGACGAGAAGCTCGCCAGGGGCGAAGGCGGCGCGCTGGAGGGCATACCGCTCGGCATCAAGGACCTGTTCGCCACCGAAGGCGTCCATACACAGGCCTGCAGCCATGTGCTGGACGGTTTCGAGCCGCGCTACGAATCGACTGTCACCGCCAATCTGTTCGCCGACGGCGCGGTCATGCTCGGCAAGCTGAACATGGACGAATTCGCGATGGGCTCGTCCAACGAGACGTCTTATTACGGCCCGGTCAAGAACCCGTGGCGCGCGAAAGGCTCCAACAGGGACCTCGTGCCCGGCGGATCGTCGGGTGGCTCGGCCTCGGCCGTCGCCGCGCATCTGTGCGCCGGCGCGACGGCCTCCGACACGGGCGGCTCGATCCGCCAGCCGGCGGCGTTCACCGGCACGGTCGGCATCAAGCCGACCTATGGGCGCTGCTCGCGCTGGGGCATCGTCGCCTTCGCCTCGTCGCTGGACCAGGCGGGCCCGATCGCCCGCGACGTGCGCGATGCTGCGATCATGCTGAAATCGATGGCATCGACCGACGACAGGGACACGACCTCCGTCGACCTGCCGGTGCCGGATTACGAGGCAGCGATCGGCCAGTCGGTGAAGGGCATGAAGATCGGCATTCCCGCCGAATACCGAATGGACGGGATGCCCGAAGAGATCGAAGCGCTGTGGCAGCAGGGCATCGAATGGCTGAAGGACGCCGGCGCGGAGATCGTCGATATCTCCCTGCCGCATACCAAATACGCCCTGCCGGCCTATTACATCGTCGCGCCGGCGGAAGCCTCGTCCAACCTCGCGCGCTACGACGGCGTGCGCTACGGGCTGCGCGTTCCGGGCGATGACATCATCGACATGTACGAAAAGACCCGCGCCGAAGGCTTCGGCGCCGAGGTGAAGCGCCGCATCATGATCGGCACCTACGTGCTGTCCGCAGGCTATTACGACGCCTATTACCTGAAGGCGCAGAAAGTGCGCACGCTGATCAAGCGGGACTTCGAGACGGTTTTCGACAAAGGCGTCGATGCGATCCTGACCCCCGCCACGCCCTCGGCGGCCTTCGGCATCGCGGATCAGGAGATGGCGGCCGATCCGGTCAAGATGTATCTGAACGATATCTTCACGGTGACGGTGAACATGGCCGGCCTTCCGGGCATCGCCGTTCCGGCCGGTCTCGACCACCAGGGCCTGCCGCTGGGCCTCCAGCTGATTGGCAAGCCCTTCGACGAGGAAACGCTGTTCCGTACCGGCCATGTCCTCGAACAGGCCGCCGGAAAGTTCGCGCCGGAGAAGTGGTGGTAGGCTGCGTTTCGCGCCTTACTGCGCTCCGCGCAGGGCGGCGCTTCCGCGCCAGGGTTTGATCTCGCAACGGCGTAGCACGCGTCCCGCCTCAGCGGTCACCGTGAAGCCGATGCCCGAGGAGGCTTCGGTCGTGTCGCTGCCGGGGCCGAGCGCCATCAGGGCGGTGTCGCGGTCGTGACCGCGGAGATTCACGATCGCCTTGTCGAAGCATTCGCAGGACAGCGTGATTTCCGCGTTGGTCCTGATGCCGGCCATCCGGCTGCCATACGCCTCGGTGCAGGTCGCGTATGCTTTCCCGCGCTGGTAGTAGGAACTGTCCATCTTGCGCATCGCGTCACGCAACGAGCTTTTCGCATCGGCGACCAGCACTTCGACGCTGCCCAGTTGTCCGGTCGCGCTAAGATGCGAAGCGGCTCCGCCAAGTGCGCCGGCAGCGAGGACTGTCGAGAAGAGGACAAGTGAAAAGCGCAAGATACTTCCTTTCCGGCAGTAAACCTTGCCAAAATCGCGTGAAGAAAACCTTGCGGTTTCGGTCGAGCATTTCGAAAAGTACGGATTTCGCGCACATTGGCACCGCCAAATGTGCGAATGGTCAGCATTGAATGGAGATTTCCATGTCCACAGCCAACGAACTGCTGCTCGAAGCCCTCGACAGCTTGAAAGCCGGCGATTTGCGGACCGGGCCGGAATGGGAGCGCGCCCACGAGATTTGCCAGGCGCATGAAGGCGAGGCGGATTTCGACTGGATTCACGCGCTGTGCCACCGCATCGAGGGCGATGACGGGAATGCCGGCTACTGGTATCGCAGCGCGGGCCGCGCGCGGAACCGGGGCACGATAGCCGAGGAATGGGCCGCGATCCGGGATGCTCTCGCGGGGTAAGGCCGCTTCCTACAATGCCGCGATGTCGCAGCGCTGGAAAAGAAGGCGCAGGCGGAACTGCATAAGGATCGATTGAAACGGACTGCTCGTGAGGGGGTTCGCGGTGCCGTCCCTGGAGAACTTCATGGCATTTCGTTCGAGCTGTCCGGCGATGTCTCGCCCTTGCGCGCGGCGAACACTCGATTCGTATCCGGATGGACTTCCGTTGCGAGGATAGGCGGTCTGGCTCGTGAGGCGGATGCTGTCACGCACGGAGCTTTCGAACAGCCGCAGATAGATCAGCGGGACGGCGATTTCCTGCGAAGCCGTAGTCCAAGTGCCATAGGCATCGCCGAAGCACCGGCAGGCTTCCTGGCGCTTCAACGGGGTTTTGCGCGTCATCACGCGCGAGAAGTCGCGCATGCATATGCGGTATCCGTCATTCGCACTGCGGGACGTGCTGTCGGGCGATTCGCCAAAGGCCGCGCCGTGCAGCGCCATGATCCCGGATCCGGCTGAGGAGAGGGCGTTTGGGTTGTGTTGAAGGTAGCTCGCTCCGGCTCCGACGACGCCGGCAAAAACGATTGCGGCGGCGATCAGTTTGACGGACATGGCGCGTTCCTTCTTCTCGACCATGCGCGTCCTGGATCGGACCGCCGGTCGCCAGCTCCACGCGCAACCATAGCATGCAGCCATTAACAGAATGCCCAACCCTGCCTTGCGTTTTGTATCCATGCGCATCGCTGTGCGCTTTCGCACATGTCACGCGCCACCACCCGGCTACAGCTCGGGCTCCCAACGCAATCGCAAGCAAGGAGAAGGGGTAATGCGCATAATGATCCGATTGTTCATATTTCTGACGATGGTGGCCGCGGGGCCGGCCCTGGCCGCGGATCGAGCCATCATTGTGATGGACGCATCCGGCTCCATGTGGGGCCAGATCGCCGGCAAGACCAAGATAGAGATCGCCCGCGAAACGCTCGCTGGCGTTCTGCCCGACATTCCAGGTGACATGGAACTCGGCCTGATTGCCTATGGCCACCGCGAAAAGGGCGTATGCTCCGATATCGAGGAAATCGTTCCGCCCGCCGCCGGCACGCGCGAGCGTATCGCCGAGGCGGTCAACGGGCTCAATCCGAAGGGCAAGACACCGCTCAGCGACGCGGTTCTGCAAGCCGCCCAGTCGCTCCGATACACCGAGGACAAGGCGACCGTCATCCTCGTCACGGACGGGATCGAGACCTGCGAGGCCGATCCCTGCGCGGTGGCGAGCGAACTCGAAAAGGCCGGTGTCGATTTCACCGTCCATGTCGTCGGCTTCGGCCTGTCGGAGGAAGAGGGCAAGCAGGTCTCCTGCCTCGCCGAGAACACCGGCGGGCTCTATCTGCAGGCCAAGGACGCCGACGAGCTGTCCGAAGCGCTGACCCAGACCGTCGCGGCGGCACCGGAGCCGGAACCGGCGCCTGAACCGGCAGCTATCGAAGACAATGTCACATTCACGGCGGTTCTCGCGGAAGGCGGCAGCGATTACGACCTCAACGGACGCTGGGATTACTTCCCGATGGAGGGCGGCAATCCCGCCGAGAAATCCGTGAAGGGCGGATATGACACGGTCTTCACCACGACGCTCGAACCGGGCCGCTACCTGCTGCGCTACCGGAAGGACATGGTCGTCTCCGAGACGGTGGTCGAGGTGACGGAAGGCGAGGCGATCGACCGGGACCTCGTTCTCGACGCCGGTGTCGTCACCGTCCGCGTGCTGCCCGACGATGGCGCGGACGTGGATAACGCGGCTCGTTTCGATCTCGAGATCGGCGATGTCCGGGATGGCGGTTACGGCGAGGGCACCAAGGTGGTTCCCGCAGGCGAAATCCGGCTGACGACCCGGCTCGGCGAAAGCAATGCCGAAGAAAGCTTCACGCTGGCTGCGGGAGAGATCGTGGAGCGCGAGGTTGTGATGGGAATCGGTATCCTTACGATCAATGCCGAATATTCCGAGGGTGGCCCGGTGGTTGAGTCTGGCAGTCTGCGGGTCGACGTGTTGTCGGGCAAGAAGTCGCTGGACGGCAAGCGCAAGGACATCGATGGCGGCTACGGACCGGGCAATGAGTTCAAGCTGCCTCCCGGCGACTATGTCGTGCGCGCCCGCCTCGACAAGGCGATCGCCGAAGCGCCTGTCACCGTGACGCGTGGCGAGATGACGGACATCACCGTCAACCTCGACGCCGGTGTCCTGTATGCCACCGCGCCGGGCGCCTACCGGATCGATGTCTTCGAGGCGAAAGCCGACCTTCAGGGCAATCGCGACCAGATCGACGGCACCTATGGCGAGGAATACCAGATCACCCTCAATCCGGGCGACTATCTGGTTGTCGCGACAATGGGTGACAGCAATGGCGAGACGAAGGAAGCGACCGCCAGAGTGACGGCCGCCGAACGCAGCGAAGTCACGATCGACTAGGCAGCGGCTAAAGCCCGAAAATATGCATGAAAAAACCCCCGGATTGTACTCCGGGGGTTCTTTTGTGGTTCCGGCGAGGGAGGAACAAGCTGGAGTGCCGGAACCGGGAGCCGGTTACGCGGTCTGCAGGGCCTCCTCGGCCTCGATCTCGTGCTTGAGACGCTCGAAGAGGTCGTGATTCTTGCAGAAATAGGGTGTTTCGTCCGGTTGATCGTTTTCGGCCATCCAGGACTGGCAGGTATCCTCGCGGCCGCAATCGGCGCAACGCGCCTGGGCCCGCTTCATCACAGCGTCGCTGTTCGGGCGCGATTCCAGCGCGCCGCACATGCGCAGCTTGTCGACCATGACATGGAACAGCGAGCCGCGTCCCGGGGCTGCAAAGAAGTGGCGCATGGAAAGCATTGGAATTCCCCCTCCAGTGATCATTTGTGGAGGCAGTTTCCCGCCCTTTGTCCGCATCGACATTGATCCTGATCAAATGGCCGGACGCAGACGCTCTTGTTCCGTCTCCACGCCGGAGCGGATTTCCGATAGTCTCGCCATCTGAGTCGCAACCCATCAGGAAACCGCCGGAATGAACCGAAATATCCTTTATATCGTCGTCGCCGCACTTGTGGTCGCGGTCGCCGTTATCGGCTATCTCTACTATCAGGAACAGCAGAAACCCGATGGCATCAAGATAGAACTCGGCGAGAAGGGGCTCTCCATAGAAGCCGAGTAATCGCGGACCGGACGGGCTGGCCGAAGGGGCCTGGTGGATACTCCGCCAAGCAAAAGCGGCTTGCAGCCATTATTGCGTTGCACTATCGAAACGGAAACATTCCGAACCGAAAAGCACCACATGACCCTCGTCGATACCCGTACACCCGAACCGAAACGCTTCATTCCCGGCGCGACCGGCGATTGGGAGATCATTATCGGCATGGAAGTCCATGCCCAGGTGATCTCCAATTCGAAGCTGTTTTCGGGTGCCTCGACAGAGTTCGGCGCGGAGCCGAACAACAATGTCTCGCTGATCGACGCGGCGATGCCCGGCATGCTGCCGGTGATCAACGAGGAATGCGTCAGGCAGGCGGTGCGCACCGGCCTCGGCCTGAAGGCGAAGATCAACAATCGCTCGATCTTCGATCGCAAGAACTACTTCTTCCCCGACCTGCCGCAGGGCTACCAGATCTCCCAGTTCAAGGATCCGATCGTCGGCGAGGGCAAGATCATCATTTCGGTCGGTCCGGACAAGCAAGGCAATTTCGAGGATGTCGAGATCGGTATCGAGCGGCTGCATCTCGAACAGGATGCCGGCAAGTCGATGCACGACCAGCATCCGACCATGTCCTATATCGACCTGAACCGCTCGGGCGTGGCGCTGATGGAGATCGTCTCCAAGCCGGACTTGCGCTCCTCCGACGAGGCCAAGGCCTATATGACCAAACTGCGCTCGATCGTGCGCTATCTCGGGACGTGTGACGGCAATATGGACGAGGGCTCGATGCGCGCCGACGTCAACGTCTCCGTCCGCAAGCCGGGCGGCGAGTTCGGCACGCGCTGCGAGATCAAGAATGTCAACTCGATCCGCTTCATCGGCCAGGCGATCGAATACGAGGCGCGCCGCCAGATCGCCATTCTCGAGGATGGCGGCTCGATCGACCAGGAAACCCGTCTCTTCGATGCCACCAAGGGCGAGACGCGCGCCATGCGCTCCAAGGAGGACGCGCACGACTACCGCTATTTCCCCGATCCGGACCTGTTGCCGCTTGAATTCGACGACGCTTTCGTCGCCGAACTGGCGAGCGATCTGCCGGAGCTTCCGGATGAGAAGAAATCGCGATTTGTCTCGCTGGGACTCTCCGCTTATGATGCTTCCATTCTGGTCTCGGAGAAGGCAATCGCGGACTATTTCGAAAAGGTAGCGGACGGACGCGATGCCAAGGCGGCGGCGAACTGGGTGATCAACGATCTGCTCGGTGCGCTGAACAAGGCCGGCCTGTCGATCGACGAGACGCCGGTGACGCCCGCGCAACTCGGCGGCGTGATCGACCTCATCAAGAGCGGCGACATCTCCGGCAAGATCGCCAAGGACCTTTTCGAGATCGTCTGGAACGAAGGCGGCGACCCGGCGAAGATCGTCGAGGATCGCGGCATGAAGCAGGTCACCGACACCGGCGCCATCGAAGCCGAGGTCGACAAGATCATCGCGGCCAATCCCGACAAGGTGGAACAGGCAAAGGCGAAGCCGACGCTCGCCGGCTGGTTCGTCGGGCAGGTCATGAAAGCCACCGGCGGCAAGGCCAATCCGCAGGCCGTTCAGGCGCTGGTGAAATCCAAGCTCGGCATCGAGGACTAAGTCAGGGGGAGACTGTCAGAATGTGGCTACGGACGGCATCGCAGGATGATCTAGAGACCATCAGCGCCATGTTGTCCGAGACATGGCACGCCACCTATGACAACATCTACGGCAAGGAGAAGGTCGCCGAACTGACCGAGGCCTGGCATTCCGTGCCGGCGCTCAAGCAGCGGCTGTCGAAGCCGCGCTCCGAGTTCATCGTCTGCGACGACGGCGCGGAGATCACAGGCATGGCCTTCGTCAGCCAGATCGACTCCGAAACCTCCATGCTGCACCAGCTCTATGTGCGGCCGTCCGCGCAGGGGCAGGGCGTCGGCAAGAAACTGCTGATCGAGATGGAAGCCTGCTTCCCGGACGTCCGCAAGATCCGCCTCGAAGTCGAGGAGGCCAACGACCGCGCCATCGCCTTTTACGAACGCGAGGGCTTCAAGCGGGTCGACACAACGCCCGATTGCGGCGTCAAGGGCTCCGGCATCCCGGCCGTGATCATGGAAAAGGTGATCTGGTAGGCGACTGATCGAAGAATGGGCCGAAGCGGCCCGGGGTACGGCGGACGACGGCTTTGAGCCCGAGATCAACAAGACTGCGCGTTGCCGGCCTGTCCGCTCTGATCGGCGTGAAGTGAAGCGTGCCTCAATATCTCTTTCGCGGACTGGCCCGCAGCCAAACGGATCTGCCTGGCCAAGTCGGAGTCCGGAAGCGCCCGCGAAAGCACCATTCCTCCAACGCAAAGGGCGCTGATCGATTGCGCCCATTGCTTTGTCTCGTCCTTCTCCGCGGACATATTCGCCTGAAACAGAGAGACCATCGCCTCGAGCAGGACCTGCAGGGATTTCTGCGCGTCTGCGCCACCCCGGGCAATATCGGACGGCAAAGCAATCATCGGGCACTGGCCGTCCAGATCGTTCAGGTGCTCGGGCGACAGATAGGCGTCGATCATCTGAAACGCCATCTCGGGTTTCAGGTTGGTCACATCCACGCCGGCGTCTTTGCGCCATACTGCGCCACGCCCCATCAAGAAGCTCATCACGGCTTCGCTGAACAGGTCTTCCTTGTTCTTGAAGTGGTTGTAGAACCCGCCGCGCGTCAGCCCGGCCGCCTGCATCACCATGTCTATCGAAACACCGTTGAAGCCGTGCCGGTTGAACAACACGCGAGCTGTCTCGACAATCTTCGCGCGCGTTTTCTTTTTATGGTCAGCACTGTACGGCATCTTTCCCTCCGGTGTCCGACAGCACGGTACCACGTGCTAAAATATGTTCTTTATCATATTTAGAAACGTGCCAATCGTGTTGTCATCGCGCAAGGCAAGGAACTCCCCCCATGGCTCCCACACTGCTCCCGGTCACATTCACCTTCATCAGCGTTCTCGCGATCTGTCTTATGCCGCTCACCGGTTGGATCGGCCTCTATCGCGGCAAGACGAATATCCTGCGTGCCGACGGCGGCGACCCGACCCTTTTCAAACGCATCCGAATTCACGGCAATCTGATGGAGAACGCACCGCTTTTTGCGCTTGTCCTCGGCGCGTCCGAGACCGCTGGCCTCGGGTCGTCATGGCTCTTGCTGGCAGTGGTCACGTTTCTGGCAGGGCGTGTCCTGCACTACATGCTCTACGACAGAAAAACACGCGGCGTGGCGATGTCCGTGACATTGCTACCGGGCTTGTTAATGGGGTTCTGGCTTCTGTTTCAACTTCATAGCCAAGTCTAGACTATCCGCATTGGGGATTGGGGTCGGGGTGACCTGAGCTGACATTCTTCGAAGTGCTTTCATCTGGAGAGAAAGGGTAAGAGTCTCGAAGGGGGCCGAAAGCGGACTGTCGGCTTTCGGTGTTCGAAGTAAGTACAGCGGACATTCCGCACGAGAGGTGCACCGCCCCTTCCGTCCTTGAGGGACTATTCGGCGATTCTACGATGAACGGCCGCGTTGCGGACGGAGCTGACGTTCGTACCTTCGCAAGCAACGACCGATGCCAGCCCGAGAGCGGACCCATATTTGGCAACTTGCCGCCCCCTTGGGCACATGCAGGTCGGGCGGAAAGCAAACCTTCACTGCACGTGCAGGTTGGATGCAAGGTTTAGCGCAAAGAGGACATCCAGTTCGCTTCGCGCCCAGATCCACCGCGAGCTTGGCTGCTCACCATGCGTGCCGTAGACTGCGAGGCATGGGATATGTGACGTCGCTCTTCGCGCGCAAGGTGGTCGCCGCGGCGGGCGGCGGGGTCGATGCTGCGGCGATGCTGGCCAGTGTCGGGATCGCCCCCGACGGCCCCTGGGATGCCGGGCAGATGGTTCCGGCCGAGCGCTACTACGAAATGCTCGAAAGACTCGCCGATGAGATCGACGTGACCGAACTGCCGGTGCGCTCGGGCGCCTCCATGCGGATTGACGAATACGGCGCGCTCGGTTTGGCCTTCAAGGCGGCGCCGACGCTCGGAGCGTCCTATGCGAGGGTGGAACGCTACGCGCGACTGTGGACCAGCGTCGTCGAATACGAGCTGCGGCCGGCCACCGGGGGCACGCTCTTCATCCTGCATCGGGCGGGAGAACGGCGCCTCGGGATGCGGCTGTCGAACGAAGCGACCCTTGCGAGCGCGGTCTCCATCGCAAGGCAGGTCTGCCCGGTGCCGCTCGCACCCGTGGAAGTGCTGGTCCGGCATCCCGCCCCGCGCTCGATCGCCGCGCACGAGGCATGGTTCGGCTGCCCGGTGCGCTTCGGCGCCGAACTCGACGCGATCCTCTATGCCGACGAGACGCTGGCCCGGCCCAACATTCTCGGGGACGAGGGAATCTCGCAATACCTCACCACGCATCTCGACGCGGAACTGTCCGAGATCACCCGGGAGGCTGCGCTTGTCACGCAGGCGAAAGCCGCAATCGCCCAGGCCCTCAGCGAGGGGGCGCCGAAGATGGCCGAAATCGCCCGCGGCCTCGGACTCAGTGCGCGGTCCTTTCACAGGCGCCTCTCCGAGCACGGAATGAACTTTCAGAGCCTCACCGAGGAAACACGCCGCGATCTCGCCGAGGGGCTGTTGCGCGACGAGAGCCATTCACTGGCCGAAATCGCGTTTCTGACCGGTTTCTCCGAGCAGAGCGCCTTTACTCGCGCGTTCAAGCGCTGGGTCGGCACGACGCCCGCGACCTACCGCAAGGATATCTCCCACCGCTGACGGACGCATTGGCGACGGCGGTCAAAAGGCTGGCATCGCCGGTCAATACCGCGCGGCATCCCCGCGCTTATGCCTTGGCTACCGATATTAAAGCCAGGGAGATACCCCATGAAAGACCAATCGATCCTCGTCATTGGCGCGACCGGCAAGACCGGTCACCGCGTCGCCAGCCGCCTCGAGGCTCTGGACATTCCGGTGCGCCGCGGCTCGCGCAGCTCTGCAACGCCCTTCGACTGGGAGGCGCCGGAGACCTGGGCGCCGGCCCTGCGCGGGGCCCGTGCGGCCTATGTCACCTACTTTCCCGATCTCGCCTTCCCCGGAGCCGTGGAAAAGCTCGAGTCCCTCTGCGAGACGGCCCGCGACGTGGACGTCGAGCACCTCGTGCTGCTCTCCGGCCGCGGCGAACACCACGCGCGGCTGGGGGAAGACGTGGTGCGCAATTCCGGCATCGACTTCACGATCGTCCGGGCCGCCTGGTTCGCGCAGAATTTCTCTGAGGGTTACCTGCGCGATCCGGTCCTGGCCGGCGTCCTTCCGATGCCCGGCGGAGATGTCGCTGAGCCCATTCTCGACATCGACGACATTGCCGATGTCACCGTCGCGGCGCTGACCGAAGAGGGCCACAAGGGCGAGCTCTACGAGGTGACTGGCCCGCGGCTGATGACCTTCGCGGAGATGGCGGCCGAGCTCTCGCAGGCCACCAAGCGCGAGATTCGGCATATCCCGATCAGCTTTGAGGCGTTTCACGCCAACATCGCCGAGGCTGGCGGCACCTTCGTCGCTGACGTCTTCACCGCCATTGCGCGCGAAACGCTGGACGGGCGCAACGCCCACAACACGGACGGTGTGATGCGCGCGCTTGGCCGCAGCCCCCGCGACTTTGCCGATTTCGCCCGGGACGCCGCCCGAATCGGCGCCTGGACAAGCGCCGCCTGACACCAGTCATCGAAAGGAACATGACATGAGACCTACCCTGTTCGAGAAGATCGCGCTTGGCCTCTCCGGCCTCACCGCACTCACCATAGGCGCTGCGATACTGTTCGCGCCGCACGCCTTCTACGCCAGCTACGGCATCACGCTCGGCGAGGACGCCAACCTGCTGAGCGAATTGCGCGCCCCCGGCGCCGGGCTCGCCGGTTTGGGCATTCTGATGCTGCTCGGCATCTGGCGGCATGCGGTCTTGCCTGTTGGCATGGCGGCAGCCCTGACGGTCTTCATCGCCTTTCCGGCCGGGCGGCTGGTCGGGCTCGTGGTGGACGGGATGCCGTCCGGCAGCGTCATCGGCGCGCTTATCGCCGAACTGGTCATCGCGGTGCTGTGCCTGGCGGCCTTCCGTCGGCGCGCTTGGCCGGCTGCGTCTCGCCTCTCCGCAGCGCAGCCCGCGCGCTGAGCCTGCCGCGGCGGCGCTGCCATTTTCACCGCGCCGTCGCCATTTCCAACGGAACGCTCCACAAGGAGACAGACCAATGCTTCATCAACTCTTCGAAATCGGCCTTGTCGCCGCAACGCTTGCCGCGGGCCTCGTCGCGGGTGTGTTTCTCACCTTCTCCGATTTCGTGATGCGCGCGCTTGGACGAGCCGAGCCCGTAGCCGGAATCGAAGCGATGCAGATGATCAACCGTGAGGTCCATCGGTCGCTGTTCGTCACGCTCCTCCTCGGGTTGGCCGTTGTATCGATCGTGCTCGCGGTCGTCGGGATGTACCTTGCAGGACCTGACGTGGCGCTCTGGCTCGCCGCTGCCGCCGGATTCTACATTGTTGGCGTGGTGGTGGTCACCGCCCGCAAGAACGTTCCGATGAACCAACACCTCGACCGCATGGAACATCGGAGCCCCGACGCACGTTCCTATTGGGCCACCTACACGCGCGATTGGACCCGCTGGAACCATCTGCGCTGGGTCGCCGCGCTGGCCGCCGCGATCGGCTACCTTGGCGCGACCGTCACGGTCGCCGGACAGGTATGACTGGAGTCCGGCAGGGTCGGTCGCCCTCGGCCTGCCGCGCGTTCGAAGGACAAGACCATGATCGATGCACCGCTTACCTTTCGCCCGGCGTGCGAAACCGATCTGTTCGAGATCGTCGAGATGCTGGCAGACGATCCGCTGGGTGAATCGCGCGAGGATCTGCGGGATCCGCTCCCGAGGGCCTACCACGCGGCCTTTGCCGCAATCGAAAGCGACCCGAACCAGTTGCTGGTCGTTGCCGAGCGCAACGGGACGGTCGTCGGAACATTGCAGCTCAGCTTCTTGCCCGGCCTTGCCAGGCAAGGAGCCTGGCGTGGACAGATCGAAGCGGTGAGGATCGCGACCGATCATCGGGGTGGGAAGCTTGGTCAAGCGATGTTTGCCTGGGCGATCAGCGAATGCAGGGCACGTGGGTGCTCCTTGGTTCAGCTCACCACGGACAAGGCCCGGCCAGACGCCCATCGCTTCTATGACCGTCTGGGTTTTGAACCGACCCATATCGGATACAAGCTAAAGATCTAAGGAAGCGCACCGAACCGCTCTATCGAGCGAACGCCCGCTCTGCAGTTGTTCAAGATCAGCTTTTAATGACCGACGTGGGGGCGCGAAGCTGCCGATATCATTGTCGAGACGAAGTGCCACGGAGGGCCGAAGCGTCCGCTTCGCAAACGCCGGCAGTCGATTGATTGACCGGCGAGAATTTGCTGAAAACGGTCATGTGTCCCTGATGGTGTACGGGACACGCATGAACCCCCGCGTTACCGCGTTTCGTTTCCCTCCGGGTCGTATATCTGCACCACCGAACACTCGATCACGTAGTCCCGTGCCTCCGGGTCGCAGGTGGCGTCGGCGGCGTTTTGGGCGATCTGCTCGCTTGGCAACCCGCAGATCACCTCGTGCCAGTGCAGGCCTTCCTGGTGCTGGACGAAGATATCGACGCTCCAGCCGGCGGGTTGGCACCAGTTGGTGCGGATGCAGTCCTCGTCGCGCGCGCCCGTCTCCATGCATTGCGCGACCGCGCAGGCAAAGCCTTCCTCCGGCGTCGCGCCCATGCACACGCCGCTTCCCTGTTCCGGGGCCTGTACGAAGGCGATGCCCTTGGGTCCGTCCTGCGCGGCGGCGGGAAATGCGGCCAGCGCCGCGATGACGAGGATGTGAATGGGCCTGATCATGAAGCTCTCCCGAACGTGACCGCCGCAGACTAGCACGCTGCGCCAAACGGGCATACGTTTGTCGCGCTGGTCCAGGGGGAGAAGCAAGATGATCCGTTTCCTGAAAATCGCCATTCCCGTTTTCATCGTCGGTTTCGTCGCGGGCAACGCCTTCTGGTATCTGGCGTCTCCGCTCTGGATCGACCGCGAGGTCAACGAGGCGCTGCCGGCCGAGTTCATGGCGACAGCCCTCAAGGAAGGCCGCTTTCGCGATGCCGATCTCGCGCACAAGGGCGAGGGCAGGGCGCAGATCATGCGCAGCGCCGCCGGAACCGCGCTGGTGCGCCTGACCGAATTCACCGTCACCAACGGCCCCGATCTCGAGGTCTGGCTGGTCAAGACGCCGGACCCGCAGTCCTCCGACGACGTCAAGCAGAGCGAGTGGGTCTCGCTCGGTCCGCTCAAGGGCAACAAGGGTGACCAGACCTATCTCGTGCCCGATGGCACCGATATCGACGCCTATGGCTCCGTCGTCATCTGGTGCGAACAGTTCGGCGTCCTCTTTTCGCCCGCCACGCTCACCGAGGTCTGATCCATGTCCCGCGCAACGATCCACAATCCCGACAATGACGCCCATTTCATGCGGATCAAGCCGGTGCGCGCCGCCGTCCGCGTCGGTCGCGGTTCGACGCTGCTCGCCGAATCGCGCAACGCGCTGTGGGTGCTGGAAAACGGCAGGGACGTCTACGACCCGGTGATCTACATACCGGAGGCCGACATCACCGGACGGCTGGAACCGGTCGCCGGAAAATCCACCCATTGCCCGCTGAAGGGCGACGCTTCCTATTTCACGCTGAACGGCGAGGAGGTCGCCTGGACCTACGACCGGCCGTTCGAATGGTCGCAGCAATTGCGCGGCCATGTCGCGTTCGATGCCGGCAAGGTGACGATCGAGGTGACCGGGACCGATGCGCTCCTTTGACGAAATCTTCGCGATCGCGGCGGATCGCAAGGGTGGTGCGGACGCCTTGAATGCACTGTTGGAACCGCCATCCGCCCAAGCCGATCTTGCCGCCATTCCGGATGATCGCTGGCTCGCCCAATCGACGAAATGCATCTTCAACGCCGGCTTCAACTGGAAGGTCGTCGAGGCGATGTGGCCCGGTTTCGAAGCGGCGTTCGAGGGTTTCGATCTCGGCCGCTGCGCCATGCTGAACGACGAGGATATCGCCCGTCTCGCGTCCGACACCCGAATCGTCCGCCATGGCGGCAAGATCCGCTCCGTGCAGGAAAACGCGGTTTTCTTCGCGGAACTGGCGAAGGAACATGGATCGGTCGGCAAATTCATCGCCGACTGGCCGGACGGGGACTATGCCGGTCTGCTGGCTTTCCTGAAGAAACGCGGTTCGCGCCTCGGCGGCAATACCGGGCAGTATTTCCTGCGCTTCATGGGCAAGGACAGCTACGTACTGTCGCGCGACGTGGTGGCCCGGCTGATCGCCGAGGGCGTGATCGACAAGGAGCCGACCTCGAAATCGGCCATGGCCGCCGTGCAGGAGGCGTTCAACACGTGGCGCAGCCAGTCCGGCCGTTCGCAAAAGGAAATCAGCCGCACGCTGGCGATGAGCATAGGGTAGGGCGGCGATGGACATGCCGGTTGGAAACGCTGTCATAAGGGACGCCGTGGAGGCGGACGTCGCGGCACTTGCGGCGATCTTTGCCGCCGATGACAAGGGCGGGCATGGCGACACGGCCGATCCCTCGGCCCTGCCTTCTTATCTCGCCGCATTCCGGACAATCGAGAACAGCGCGGACAACCGGTTGTTCGTGATCGAATACGGTGGCGAGGTCGTCGGCACGGCCCAGGTCACCTTCATCACGTCTCTTTCTGGGCGCGGCTCGACCAAGATGACGATCGAGGCCGTGCAGATTCGCAGCGACATGCGCGGCCGTCGCCTCGGCGAGCGGCTGATGCGGCATTGCATCGAATTCGGCCGGGCGCGGGGCGTGGCGCTTATCGACCTGATGTCGAACAGCGTGCGCACCGACGCGCACCGCTTCTACGAACGGCTCGGCTTCGTGAAGTCCCATGCCGGGTTCAAGATGAAACTCGAGTGACAGCCGTTCGTTTGCCGGTCGCTCGGTCTCGTATCAGTGTCGATATGTGGCTGTTTCTCGCCAACAGGAACTGGCGTAGCCGCCGGGAGTAGTCGCCCGGTGCTGCATTCATAACCGAAGGCCTTGCCATTACGGCGCTGCGCCATTCGGCAACCGGGCCATTCGGCTCGTGCAGGCGAAAGTCTTCGATCGTGTCGAAAACATCGAGGTATCGGAAAATTGTTCCCCATACTCCGTCTATCATCCGGAATTCGGCGCCGGAGAAATACGGTCCGGAGATTTCTCCTCCAATCCGGTTGAACCTGTCTGCAAGCGCCGCCCGCGCCGTTTCGAACTCCGCAGCGTTGGCCCGGTAGAAAGTGCCGATTGCCTTGAGCGTTTCGGAGCCGAATTCGATCCATGAACGATGGCGCGCCTTGGCCAATGCGTCGGCCGGGTGGAGTGATCCCTCCGTAACCTCTTCCAGGTACTCCGCGATGACCTGACTCTCGAACAGGACATCTCTGCCAACGGTCAAAACCGGGACGCGTCCCAGTGGCGAGATCTGGGTGAACCAGGCCCGCTTGTCGGCCAAGTCTATGTAAACTCGCTCGTGATCGACGCCCTTTTCCGTAAGCACGATGACCGCACGCTGAACATAGGGGCAGAGGTGGTGGCTTATCAAAGTAGGTTTGGTTTTCACAGGACTCTCCTTAAGAATGCATCTGCATGTATATGAATGCATATGCATTAAAATCAACCTTGATGCAAGTGCATGAATGTGATTGGGTTGGGGATGAACCGGATTCCCGACGATAGAGTGATGAGGGCCTGGGCGCGGCTGGTGCGGGCGCAGGACGTGGTCATGACCGAGGTCGAGCGCGCGTTGAAATCGGCCGACCTTCCATCGCTTTCCTGGTACGACGCGCTTCTCGAGATCGAGCGCTCGGGGGAAGACGGTATCCGCCCGTTTGAACTAGAAAAAGAGCTGCTTCTTCCGCAATACGGTCTGTCGCGGCTGCTCTCGCGACTGGAGAATGCCGGCTATACGGTCCGCAAATCGGCACGGGACGACGGCCGTGGCCATCGTGTCGCCATTACCGATGAAGGGAGCAGGATTCGGAAAGCGATGTGGCCGGTATACGCGCAAGCTATCGATGACAGCTTTGCCGCGCACCTTACTTCCGGAGAGATTGGCCTCCTGACCGAGGCACTCGGGAAGATCGTTGCCGGAAACCGGATCGGGTGATGTCGAGTGGGGCCATCTGCCCTTGCATTCGCCTTGTTGCAGCGCCATAAACGGGGGAGCGAGAACACGCGCCGGAACAGATCACGATGATGAAATTCCTCACCCGCTTCTTCACCTGGTGGAACGGCCAGACGCTCAGCACGCAGTTCTATACATGGCGTAAGGGCGAGCGTGTCGGCGAGGACGAATTCGGCAATATCTACTATCAGGGCGGCAAGGACGCCGAGGGGCGCACGCGCCGCTGGGTGATCTATAACGGCTACTCGGAAGCCTCCTCGATTCCGGCCGGATGGCATGGCTGGATGCACCACCGGACCGAGACGCCCCCTTCCAAGGAAGAGTACACGCCGCGCGAATGGCAGAAGCCACATCGCCAGAACATGACGGGGACCGCCGGCGCCTATCGTCCGCACGGCTCCATGTACAACCCGGAAAGCCGCCCTGTGGTGACCGGCGACTACGACGCCTGGACGCCCGGCGACTGACGGAAATTTCGCCGCCCGGGTCGAATTTTTTCCGCGCTTCTGCCACAAGTTGGGTCTAGTGATTCCATCGAGAGACGGAACCGGGACGAAATCGGGATCATGATGCGCGCATTTTTCAGAATTTCTGCAGGAGCGGCGGTGCTGGCGGCAATGCTGGCGTCTGTTCCCGCAAACGCGGAACGCGCGCAGAACCCGGTCGCGGAGTTTTCCGGCATCGACAAGATCACCGGCCGCATCATTACCTTCGACGTCTATATCGACGAAACGGTGCAGTTCGGCGCGCTGCAGGTGACGCCGCGCGTCTGCTATTCGCGCTCGGACAACGAGGCGCCCGGATCGGATTCCTTCGTCGAGGTCGACGAGATCACGCTGGACCGCAAGATCCGCCGCATCTTTACCGGCTGGATGTATGCCGACAGCCCCGGTCTCAACGCCGTCGAACACGCGGTCTATGACGTCTGGCTGAAAAGCTGCAAGGCCAACTCCGACGTCCCGCCGCCGGAAACCAGCGCCGGCGCCAACTGATCCTCAGTCGAATTCGGCTTCGCCCGCAAGCGCGTCGGCCAGCATGTCCTCATATTCGTCATGCGGCACGTCGATTGCGCCGAAGCGCTTCAGGTGTTCCGTCGTGAACTGCGTGTCCAGCAGCACAAAACCACGCTCCCTTAGCCGTTCGACAAGATGGACGAGGCAAATCTTGGACGCGTCGGTCTTTCGCGAGAACATGCTCTCGCCGAAGAAGGCGCGGCCAAGCGTGACCCCGTAGAGCCCGCCGACGAGCTGGTCGTCGTCCCATGCCTCGACCGAATGTGCGTGCCCCATCCCGTTCAATTGGCAGTACAGGTCCCGGATCGTCCGGTTGATCCATGTGCGTTCGCGGTCGGTCGTCGTCTCCGCGCAGGCACCGATGACCTGCCGGAAAGCCGTGTTGATACGGATGTCGAAGGGCGCCTGTCGCACCTTCTTGGCGAGGCTTTTCGGGATGTGGAAGGCATCGAGCGGCAGGACGCCGCGCATTTCCGGTTGGACCCAGAAGATTTCCGGATCATCCGCATCGTCCGCCATCGGGAAGATGCCGGCCGCATAGGCCCGCAGCAGGATCTGCGGTGTCAGGCCGCGCTTTCCACCATCGTCGCTACGTGTCATTGCGCCGGCGCTCCCGCGCGCGGACGCCGCCCGGTGTCACGGGGCGGACGATGCCGCAAGGTATTTTTCCAGCCAGTGAATATCGTAATCGCCATTGGCGATGTCGATGTTCTGCACGAGGTCCTGGAACAGCGGCAGCGTCGACTTGATGCCATCGACCACGAACTCGTCGAGACAGCGGCGCAGACGCATCATGCATTCGACGCGGTTGCGGCCATGCACGATCAGCTTGCCGATCAGGCTGTCGTAATAGGGCGGGATGCGGTAGCCGGCATAGACGCCGGAATCGACGCGCACGCCAAGCCCGCCGGGCGTGTGGTAATGGGTGATCGTGCCGGGCGAGGGCATGAAGGTCCGCGCATCCTCGGCATTGATGCGGCACTCGATGGCGTGCCCCTCGAAGGTGATCTCGCTCTGGCGCACCGACAGGCCCGCGCCGGCTGCCACGCGCAACTGCTCATGCACGAGGTCGATGCCGGTAATCGCTTCGGTAACCGGATGTTCGACCTGAAGGCGGGTGTTCATCTCGATGAAGTAGAACTCGCCATTCTCGTAGAGGAATTCGACCGTGCCCGCGCCGCGATAGCCCATTTCGGCGACCGCATTGGCGCAGATCTCGCCGATCTCCTTGCGCTGCTTGGCGTTGAGAGCCGGTGAATTGGCTTCTTCCCAGACCTTCTGGTGGCGGCGCTGCAGCGAACAGTCGCGTTCGCCGAGATGGACGCCCGCGCCCTTGCCGTCGCCGACGACCTGCACCTCGATGTGGCGCGGCTTGCCGAGGAACTTCTCGATATAGACCTCGTCATTGCCGAAGGCTGCACCGGCTTCCGAACGCGCGGTCTGGAGCGCGACCACGAGGTCGTCCTCCGTGCGCGCGACTTTCATGCCGCGTCCGCCGCCGCCGGCCGTCGCCTTGATGATGACCGGATAGCCGATATCGGCGGCGATGCGCTTCGCTTCGCGCTCGTCGCTGACGCCGCCTTCCGAACCGGGGACGACCGGGATGCCCAGCCTTGCGGCCGTGCGCTTCGCCTCGATCTTGTCTCCCATTATCGAGATATGCTGGGCGGTCGGGCCGATGAAGGTGATTTCGTGGGCTTCGAGGATCTCCGCGAATTTCGCGTTCTCGGACAGGAAACCGTAGCCCGGATGCACGGCATCCGCGCCGGTGATCTCGCAGGCCGCGACGATCTGGTGGATGTTGAGATAGCTGTCGCGCGACGGCGGCGGTCCGATGCAGACGCTCTCATCGGCGAGCTTCACATGCATCGCCGATTCGTCGGCCGTCGAATGGACCGCGACGGTCGCGATGCCGAGTTCCTTGCAGGCGCGCAGGACCCGGAGCGCGATTTCTCCGCGATTGGCGATGAGGACCTTGTTGAACATGGGACTTTCCGCTCCGCGTTACGCGATGACGACGAGCGGCTGGCCGTATTCCACGGGCTCCGAATCGGTGACGAGAATCTCGGTGATCGTGCCCGATTGGGGCGACGGGATCTGGTTCATCGTCTTCATCGCCTCGATGATCAGCAGCGTCTGGCCTTCCTTGACGGTCTGGCCGACCTTGATGAACGGGTCCGAGCCGGGGGCCGGCGAGAGATAGGCCGTGCCGACCATCGGGGAAGGCACGTCGTTGCCGGTTTTGGCGGGCGCCGCTGCCGGCGCGTCCGGCTGGGGAGCCGCGGCTTGCGGCGCGGCCGGGGCCGCGGGTGCCGCAGGAGCCGGCGCAGCGGCCTGGATGTAGGACGGTGCCGACACTTCGCGCGAGACGCGGATGCGCAACTCGCCCTGTTCGATTTCGATCTCGGTGAGGTCGGTCTCCGTCAGAATGGCTGCCAGATCCTTCACGAGCCCCGTGTCTATCGCCGGCTTATGTTCACCCATGTTGTGCCTCGAAAAATACCTGTCTCATGTCCGTCAACGTTTCATATGAACGGCGAGGGCGCGTATCGCAAGCAAATAGCCCTCCGTCCCCAGCCCGCAAATCATTCCCTTCGCCACTGGCGTGATGTGGGAATGATGGCGGAAACGCTCACGTGCGTGAATGTTGGAAATATGCACCTCGACAACGAGTGCGCCCGAGCCCGAAATGGCGTCGCGCAGCGCGATCGAAGTGTGTGAATAGGCGCCGGGATTGAACACGACGCCCGTAGCTTCCCTGCCGGCTTCCTGGATCTTGTCGACGAGCGCACCTTCGTGGTTCGACTGGAATGTCGAAACCTCGAAGCCGAGTTCGGCGCCAAGGCGCTCGCAGGCGGCTTCCACATCGCTCAGGGTCTCCGAACCATAGGTCGCCGGCTCGCGCGTGCCGAGCAGGTTGAGATTCGGTCCGTTGAGGATGAGGATGCGATCGGTCATCGCGGGTCGTGCCGTCCCTTGCTGTTCATGCGGAAAGCCGTCGCGCTTCGGTAGAGGCTGTGACGCCCGCCGACAAGGGGAAAGGCGGGAAATTGCCCGCGAAGCCCCTGTTTCCGCACATT
Organism: Oricola indica; assembly: GCF_965227485.1. Lineage (NCBI taxonomy): Bacteria > Pseudomonadati > Pseudomonadota > Alphaproteobacteria > Hyphomicrobiales > Ahrensiaceae > Oricola > Oricola indica. Next base: position 3,189,848 of record NZ_OZ245747.1, on the reverse strand, counting down.
TTTCTTCTCAAAACAGCTTTTTTTGCGCGTTTGCCGCCTCAGCAGACCGTCGAGCCGCATTCGCGGACATTGGCCACCTTGGTCATCAGGACTTGCTCGCCGAGCGCGCCGGAGACGACCTCGTCGCCGATCACATAGGCCGGCGTGCCGGTGATGCCGAGTTCGTTGGCGAGCGCGTATGTGGCGCGGATGCGTTCCGAGATGCTCGGGTCTTCCATGCGTGCGCGCAGTTCGGCCTCGTCCGCGCCGAGATCGGTGGCGATCATCATGGCCGATTCCTCGCTCGCGCGGCCGTCGAAGCCGAGCAGCCGCAGGTGAAACTCCGGGTATTTTTCGGGCATGATATCGGAGAAGGCGAGCGCGACGCGATGCGACGCCTCCGAATCCGGGCCGAGGATGGGGAATTCCTTGAGGACGAATTTCAGTTCGGGGTCGTTTTCCATCATCGCGATCATGTCCGACATGGCGCGCTTGCAGTAACCGCAATTGTAATCGAAGAACTCGACAACGGCGATGTCGCCGTCGGGATTGCCGAGAACCGGATCAGACATGTTGTCGAAGATGTTCGTCTTCTGAGCCGCGATGGCCTCGCCCTGCTGTTCGCGCTGCGCGACCATCTGCTTTTCCTGAAGGGCGTCCTGCACTTCCAGCATGATTTCCGGGTTTTCCAGCAGGAACTCGCGGATCGCGGCGTTGATCGCGACCTTGTCGAGGGCCGGAGCGGGCGCAGGCTCGGCGGCGGTTTCCTCCACGACTTCGACCGGCATGACCTGCTCGGCAGGCTGCGATGCGAAATAGGTGGCGAAGCCGAGGCCGCCCGCAAAGGCGACGGCTACGGGAAGTACAAGTTTCCAATCCAGGGCGGGCATGATGTATCCTCTCAGGCAGTTCGCGCCGGCTTAGCGGCGATTTCTCGGAATTTCAAAGCGTTGTATGTCGTCGGCGCGCAGCCATTGCGGCGTGTTCGGCGGAAAGCGGCGCTTGGCGCGCGCCGCGAAGACCTTGGCTTCCTTATAGCGGCCGGAATGAAAATTCTGTTCGGCTGTCGCGAGATCGGCGCTGCCGACATCGCCGAGCCGGCCATAGGCCATGGCAAGAAAGCGATATCCCTCGGCGTTGACCGGATCGAGCGAGAGCGCGACTTCGAGTTCGCCGACCGCGCGACGCAGGCTTTGCGGGTCGCCCTGCAACACCAGTGCGTGGCCGAGCGCGCTCTGGATCAGGCTGGAGCCTCCCTTTTCGAGCCGCGCGGCTTTGTCGAAGGCGTCCGCCGCACCGCGCGCATTGCCCGCCTTGAGATGGATTTCGCCTTTTATCTCATACAGATAAGGGTTCGACGGGTCGCGCGCGATCAGCTTGTCGATCATCGGCAGCGCGGCGCGCGGGGAGCCGTGCAGGAACTTCGTGATCGTGCGCGCATACTGCGCCGCCTTGCTGCTCTTCGTCTTGCGCGCAAAGCCTTCCGCCGCCGAAGGGCCGTTGGAATAGGCAAGTATCTTCGCACGCGCCATTTCATGGCGTTCGACGAGGCTCGCCGGATCGGTCTTGTCGAAATAGGGGCTCTTGCGCGCGGCGGTTTCCAGCGCCGTTATACGCTCGCGGGGCAGGGGGTGGCTGATCTTGTAGGGGTTGATACGATCGTTGATCAGGGAGATGCCGCGGTCGAGCCGCGCGAACGTGGTCAGCATGCCCTTCGCCGACTGCCGGGTCTTGTTCAGATAGTCGACCGCCGCGCGGTCCGCCGTGAGTTCCTCGCTGCGCTGATAGGTCAGGAGCCCGCGCCGCGCCGCTTCCTGTCCGCCCATCATGATGCCGCTGCCTGCGCCGACGCCGGCGCTGTTTCCGCTGCGTCCCGCCGCGACCGCCGCTGACACGCCGAGAATGGTTGTCACCGTGGCGATCGTCTGCGCGCGGTCGAGCTGCTGGCGCAGCCGGTCCTGGTGGCCGCCCGCCAGATGCGCGATTTCGTGCGCGAGAACGCCGATCACCTCGTTCGGCGTCTCCGCGAGCGCGATGGTGCCGGTGTTGACGAAGATCTTGGTGCCGGAAACGAACGCGTTGAAGGAGGGGGAGTTGACGAGCACGACATCCGTGCGGTCGGAGCGCAGACCGGCCGCCTTGAGCAGCGGGCGCGCATAATCGACCAGCAATTTCTCGATTTCCGCGTCACGGACGATCGGCGTGCGCGATTGCGCCGAAGCCGGCAGAACCGCGGCAATCACAAGCGTCGCCGTCGCTATCCACATCGCCAGTTTGCGCGCCAATTGGCAAAACTCCGTCGTCTGTGCTTTTAGAGCGCTCACGGTCAGGTGGGCTAGCGCGATTTGCCCGCCAATCATAGCGAAAACAAGGCCCGCACACCGTATCGTGATGGCGGGCCGTGACCCGGGAGCGTGTTGGAATGACGATCTTGTCGGCGCGGGGAGCGGTCGAGCCGTTCTACGCCATGGATGTTTTGCGCGATGCCAACGCACTGGCGGATGTCGGGCACGACATTTTGTCGCTGGCCGTGGGCCAGCCCTCCCATTCCGCGCCGAAAGGCGTTCTCGAAGCTGCCGAAAAGGCGCTGCGCGAGGCCAAGCTCGGTTACACCGACGGGCTGGGCCGCATGGAGACCCGTCGTGCCATCGCCGCGCATTATGCCGAACGCTATGGCGTGGAGGTGCCGGTCGGGCGGATCGCGGTAACGACGGGGTCGTCGGCCGGATTCTCGCTCGCGTTCCTGGCGGTCACCGATCCGGGAGGCCGGGTCGCGATCACCGCGCCCGGTTATCCGGCCTATCGCAACATCATCAAGGCGTTGTCGCTCGAGGCCGTCGAGATCGAGACCGACATCGCCGAGGATCACATGCTGAGCGTCGATGCGCTGCAGGCCGCGCATCGCGAGAAGCGCATCGACACGCTTCTGATCGCCAGCCCAGCCAACCCCACGGGGGCCGTGACCGACCGCCACCATCTCGCCGCCCTGATGGACTTCTGCCGCGACGAGAACATCGCTTTCATCTCCGATGAGATCTATCACGGCCTGCGCTACACCGGCGACGACCGCACTGCGCTGTCGCATACCGACGACGCGATCGTCATCAATTCCTTTTCCAAATACTACTGCATGACCGGCTGGCGCATCGGCTGGATGGTGCTGCCGGAAGATCTCGTCCGTCCGGTCGAGCGGCTTGCGCAGAGCCTCTATATCTCCGCGCCGGACCTGTCGCAGCTCGCCGCGCCGGCCGCATTCGGCTGCACGGACGAACTGGAGGCGATCAAGGACGGCTACCGCGCGAACCGTGCATTGCTGATGGAACGGTTGCCGGCGATGGGCATATCATTCGCCGCGCCGCCGGATGGCGCGTTCTACGCCTGGTGCGATGTCAGCGCACACACCAATGATTCCATGGATTTCGCGAAGCGGATGCTCGAGGAAATCCATGTCGCCGCCGCACCCGGCCTCGATTTCGACCCGGTAAACGGCCCGCGATTCATGCGGTTTTCCTATGCGGGATCGACGGAGACCATCGCCCGCGCGCTCGACCGCATGGACGGGTGGCTGACGAGCTAATTCACCGCTCGCGCCATCTCGGCGAGCTTGTGGACGGTGTTCAGGTTACGCGCCGTCTTGTCCACTTTGATAAAGCGGTCGAGCTTCTGCGCGATCACCGAGCGGCCGAAGCCGTCCGGCGTGTAGACGTAGAGAATGTTGCCCCTGATCTCCGCCGCCTCGTTGTCGGGTGCGATCGCGCGCAATTCGTCGAGATCGGCGTCCGCCGGCGTGCTGTCCAGAAATATCAGGTGGAGCGTCTTGCCCGCATTGGCGGGAAAGGGATTGGCATCGATCGCCGCTTCGAGATGCTCGAGGGTGAGGGCGAAAACCGACGGCCTGAAACCGAATTCGCCTTCGATGGCACCAGCGACCGCCTGCGCCACGTTGCCGGCGTCGGTCTCATCCGAGCCGAACACGCAATTGCCGCTTTGAATATAGGTCTGAGCGCCTGAAAAGCCCGATTCTTCAAGCAGTTCGCGCAATCTTTTCATAGGGACGATGTGCTTGCCGCCGACATTGATCCCGCGCAAGAGAACGATCCAGACGGTCATGGGCGATAGTCCCCGGAAAGAAGAAAGGCGGGACAAGCCCGCCTTTCAAATCGTCTTAGAAGAAGCCCTTGCGGGACCACCAACCGGTGCGCTTGGGCTTTTCTTCCGCCGCGCTTCCCTCGGATGTCACGACGGGCTCCGCGTTCAGATCGAGCGTTTCCGCGGTCGCGCGCCGGCGCGCCGGTTTCTCGCTCTCGTCCTGCTCCTCCGTCTCGGTCTCTGCGTTGTCGTTGGCAACAGCAGAGTCCGCCACGGCGGGCTCGTCGGCCGTATCCGTGTTCTCGTTTGCAGCTTCGGTCGCGACCGGTTCCGCCTGAGGGGTTTCGGCTTCCGCAGTCTCGACGGCCTCGGCCGCCTTCGCCTGTTCCGCCGCGGCCTGTTCCTCGGCTGCCTTTGCGGCTTCCTCCGCCTTGCGGCGGTTCTCGGCTTCCTGCTCCGCGGCTTCCGCCGCGATCATCTCGGCCAGCGGTCCGACCGGTTCGGCGTCGGGCAGGCGGAAGTTCCGCCGGTCCCGGCCACCGCGACGTCCGCGCGACCGTCTGCGCTTCTTGTTGCCGCGAGCGTTTCGGGATTCGCCGTTATCGTCGCCGTCATCGCTGTCGTCGCCGGAATTGTCCGACTGTGCCTCGGAATCCGACGTATCGTTGCCATCCCGGTTCTTGCCGCCGCGACGACGCCGACGACGCCGTTTGCGGTTGCGGCCGTCATCCTCGTCCTCGCCGCCGTCTACGCCGTCGTTGGTTTCCGCATTGTCCTCGGTCTCTTCCTCGATGACCGGGATATCGTCGTCCTCGTCTTCATCGCCGTAATCGGGCCTGATCGGCTGGACGCGCGGCAGGTCGGAAATCTCGCCCTTGTCGAAGGCGAAGATCTCGGTGCCGATGAACGGATCGGTGACGATCTCGATATGCAGACCGAAGCGGCCTTCCATCTCGGTCAGCGTGTCGCGCTTGTGGTTGAGGATGTAGAGAGCCGTGTCGGCATCGGTGCGCACCGTGATGTGGTGCTTGCCGTTGCGCATCAGATAGTCTTCCAGCGACCGGATGACATGCAGCGCCACCGACTGCTGCGAGCGGATATGACCGGCGCCGCCGCAATGCGGGCAGGGCTGCATGGTGCTTTCGAGCACGCTGGCGCGCATGCGCTGCCGGCTCATCTCCATGAGGCCGAAATGCGAGATACGGCCGACCTGGATGCGGGCGCGGTCGTTCTTCAGGCAATCCTTCAGTTTTTTCTCGACCGCCCGGTTGTTCCGGTTCTCCTCCATGTCGATGAAGTCGATCACGATCAGGCCGGCAAGGTCGCGCAGACGCAACTGACGTGCGACCTCTTCGGCCGCCTCCAGATTGGTCTGCAGCGCGGTATCTTCGATGGAATGCTCGCGCGTCGACTTGCCGGAGTTGACGTCGATGGCGACGAGCGCCTCGGTCTGGTTGATGATGATGTAGCCGCCGGATTTCAAACGGACGCTTGGCTGGATCAGCCCGTCGAGCTGCGCCTCGATGCCCGTCTTGGCAAAGATCGGCTGCGACTCGCGCCACGGCTGAACCATCTTGGCGTGGCTCGGCATCAGCATGCGCATGAAGTCCTTGGCCTCGCGATAACCTTCCTCGCCGGCGACAAGGATCTCGCTGATGTCCTTGTTGTAGAGGTCGCGGATGGAGCGCTTGATCAGGCTGCCTTCCTCATAGACCAGCGTCGGCGCGGTCGAGGCGAGCGTCAGTTCGCGCACGCTGTCCCACATGCGCATCAGATATTCGTAGTCGCGCTTGATCTCCGGCTTGGTGCGGTTCGCGCCAGCAGTGCGCAGGATCACGCCCATGCCCTGCGGAACCTGCAGTTCCTTGACGACGTCCTTCAACCGCTTGCGGTCGGACGCATTGGTGATCTTGCGCGAAATGCCACCACCGCGCGCCGTGTTCGGCATCAGCACCGAATAGCGGCCGGCCAGCGACATGTAAGTGGTCAGCGCAGCGCCCTTGTTGCCGCGCTCTTCCTTGACGACCTGCACGAGGATGATCTGGCGGCGCTTGATGACCTCCTGGATCTTGTACTGGCGGCGCAGCGCGCGCTGGCGCGGGCGGGCCTCTTCCATCGCATCGTCGCTGCCGACAGTGTCGATCTCGTCATCTTCGCTGTCGTCGTCGTCATCGTCCGAATCGTCGCGGTCGCTGTTGTTGCCGCGGCGTCCACGTCCGCTCGACCGGCCGCGACGGCGGCGTCCGCGCGAACGGCGGTTGTCGTCATCGTCGCCGTCGTCATCGGAGGAATCGTCGTCGTTGTCGTCATCATCGGAGTCGTCCGACGCATCCGTTTCCGGCGCTTCGGAAATCACGTTTCCGTCGTCTTCGGCGCGCGCGGCGATGGTATCCGGGCCGTTGTCCTCATTGCCGGAATCGCCGGCTTCGGTGTCGTCGCTGTCGGCGTCCTCGGCTTCGGCGGCCTGACGGGCTTCCCAGTCGGCCAGGATCGCATCCATCGCGACGGGTTCGGCGTCCGGGACCGACGGTCCGCGCCTGTTGCGGCCGGACGTCTCGCGCTTGCCGTTTTTGGTCTTGCGTCCGCCGCGACGGCGGCGGGAGCGGCGATTGTCGCTGGCTTCCTGCTCGTCGTCTTCCTGCTCGGCAAGCATCGCTTCCTCGGCGAGGAGCGCCTGACGATCGGCAAGCGGGATCTGGTAGTAGTCGGGATGAATTTCGCTGAAGGCGAGAAAGCCGTGGCGATTGCCGCCATAGTCCACGAACGCCGCCTGGAGAGACGGTTCGACCCGCGTGACCTTGGCAAGGTAGATATTGCCGCGGATCTGTTTCTTGTGTTCGGATTCGAAATCGAAGTCTTCTAGGCGGTTACCTTTGACTACAACAACTCGGGTTTCCTCCCGATGGGAGGCATCGATCAGCATTTTGTTTGACATTGATTCTTGTTCCGGCAGCCGCGCAATCGCCCGGAGGTTGCGACCGGTGGCGCGCCGCCGGACGTCTTGCCGGCGGGATTGTGCTGCTCATTGTATGTTTTGCCGGCACGCGCGACGCCACGGCGAGAAAGGGTTTTTCTCGTGTCTGCCGTGTCTCAACGTCTGCCTTGGTCGAAATAAACGCCATGAAAAGGGCCAACAAAAACGACTGCATTGGGGCTCCCGAAAGGAAGCCGGTTGATTTGCTCTTCTCGAGAGCCGGGCCCGCTTTTTGAGGGCCCGTTGGAAAATGCCGCCAGTCTACAACCGAACTGGCAGGCGAAACCTTCGAAACTGACAGGGTGCGGATTGACGCTCCACTGCACTTGCAATTTAGAATTTTGCTAAACCGGCTGCAAGCGTTTTAATTCCGCATGCCAAGATGCTGGGGCCTGACAATGCTTGACTTCTGCGTGCCGGGTAAAGATCCGGTTAACCATGATGGCATATCCAGACCGGTGTGGCGATGTAGCCTGGAGAATGCGGTGCCGCCGCGCAAACGGGGTGTTTGGCGTGATTGACCGGAAATTTCCGCGAGCCTTGATCGGTCGGGCAGGGGTTCTCATCCTTGCGGCGGTCATGCTGTGCGCCGCCCAGGCCTCCGCCTCCAACAGGGCGCCGGTCGCGCTCGACATGCGCATCGTGGGCGACGATGCGGTGACGCGCATCGTCATCGAGTTCGACAAACCCGTCGACGTATCCCACCAGCTTCTCGACCGGCCATGGCGCCTGGTCCTCGATTTCAACAAGATCGGCTACGGATTCGACGAAAAGTCGGTCAACAAATCGGGCCTCGTGTCGGGCATGCGCTATGGCGACATGGGCGGGAACCACTCGCGGCTGATATTCCGCACGAGCAGGCCTTTCAGCGTGGCGGCCCTCCGTTCGCGCGAGGACCAGCAAACCGGACGCCATAATTTGGTGATCGATCTCGAAGTGGCCGGAGAGGACGAATTCGCCCGTGCCCTCGATCGCTCGATCACCACCAGCGCGGTGGTCAACACGGCCCAGAAGCAGGATCGCATCGGCGCGGTGCATACCGATGACAAGCCGTTCACGATCGTCATCGATCCGGGTCACGGCGGCATCGACAACGGCGCAATAGGGGTGCGCGGCACGCAGGAGAAGGATGTCACGCTCGCCTTCTCGCGGACGCTGCGCGACCGGCTTTCGCGTTTCAAGGGCGCGCAGGTGTTCATGACCCGCGATTCGGATGTCTTTGTCGCGCTGGCCGACCGGACCGGCTTCGCGCGGCAGCATCAGGCCGACCTGTTCATCTCCATACACGCGGATTCGCTGCGCCAGCACGGGGTGCGCGGCGCAACCATCTACACGATTTCGGAAAAGGCGTCCGACCAGGTGGCGGCAAGCGTCGCCGCCAACGAAAACCTGGCCGATTCGGTCGCCGGCGTGGAACTGCCGAGCGAGGACACCGCCGTCTCAGACATTCTCGTCGATCTGGCCCGGCGCGAGACGCTCGGATTTTCCGTGCAATTCGCCCGTCTTGCGATTTCGGACATGAAGGGCTTCGCGCGGCTAATCAAGAACCCGCACCGCTACGCCGGATTCCGCGTTCTCAAGGCTCCGGACGTGCCGTCGGTGCTCATCGAACTCGGCTACCTGTCCAACAAGGACGACGAGGCCCTGCTCAACCAGACGGAATGGCAAAACGGGCTTGCCGACAGGCTCGCCAACGCCATCTCGAAATTCGCCAGCCTCTCGTCGCGCGACATCGAGACGAACGTGGCGGCCGACAGATGACCTCGATTGCCCCGGACCGTTGCCAATTGGGCACGGTTTTTTGCATCAATGTCATGGTGCGGTCCAATTTGGGATGAAAGGCATGTTTCAAGCGTTGCGCGACTCTAGTAGTTTGCGCGATACGCTCCTGATCGCGGCTCCAGCGCGCGTGGAATGCGACTGAAAGAGAACAAATGCTTCGTCTGCTTGGATATTTCTTCGGAATCGGAACAATTGGGTTCCTGCTGGTGGCCGCCGCGATCGTCGTCTATGTCGGCGACCTGACCAAGGACCTGCCGGATTACGAGGTGCTCGCCAGTTACGAGCCCCCGGTGACGACCCGCGTCCATTCCAGTGACGGCCAGCTGATGGGCGAGTTCGCCCGCCAGCGCCGGCTCTATATTCCGATCCAGGCCGTGCCCGACCGCGTCAAGGCGGCGTTCCTGTCGGCCGAGGACAAGAACTTTTACCATCACCACGGCGTGGACATGCTGGCGCTGGCGCGTGCGGTCGTGACCAACCTGGAAAACCTGCGCAACGGACGCCGGCTCGTCGGCGCTTCGACGATCACCCAGCAGGTCGCCAAGAACTTCCTGCTGACGAATGACCGCACCGTGGACCGCAAGATCCGCGAGGCGGTGCTCTCGTTCCGTATCGAGCAGGCTTACTCCAAGGATCGCATCCTCGAACTCTATCTCAACGAGATCTTCTTCGGGTCCGGCGCCTACGGTATCGCCGGCGCGGCGCTGACCTATTTCGGCAAGTCGGTGAACGAGCTGAACCTTCAGGAAGCCGCCTATCTGGCCGCGCTGCCCAAGGCGCCGTCCAACTACCATCCCTTCGACGATACCGAAGCGGCCACCGAGCGCCGCAACTGGATCATCGACCGGATGACGGAGAACGGCTACGTCGCCAGCGAGGAAGCCGAAGCGGCCAAGAAGCAGCCACTCGGCGTGAATTTCCGCCGTTCGGGCGATTATGTCTTCGCCGCCGAGTATTTCACCGAGGAAGTGCGCCGTCAGGTCATCGACCGCTACGGACAGGACGCTCTTTACGAAGGCGGGTTGTCGGTGCGGACCACGCTCGATCCGAAGCTTCAGAAAATGGCGCGCACCGCGCTTCAGCACGGATTGATCAAGTATGATCGCGGACGTGGCTATCGCGGTCCGGTCACCACGATCGATGTTTCGGGCGATTGGGGCGTTCCGCTCGCCGAGGTCGACCGGCTCAGCGACGTGCCGGAATGGAAGCTCGGCGTTGTCCTTTCGGTCGGTGATGACGGAGCCGAGGTGGGATTGCGTCCCGAACGCGAAATTTCCGGCGACATGTCTTCGAACCGCGAGACGGTGAAGCTCGCCGCCGCGGGCATCGAATGGGCGAAGACCCGGCGTGCCGACGGCCGCACGTCCAAGGTCAAGAGCATCAGTGGCGTGCTCTCCGTTGGCGATGTCATCTATATCGAGAACAAGGAAGACGGCTACGAACTGCAGCAGGTCCCCGAGGTTTCGGGCGCTCTGGTGTCCATGGACCCGAATACCGGCCGCGTGCTGGCGATGATCGGCGGGTTTTCCTATTCTCAGTCGCAGTTCAACCGCGCCACGCAGGCCTATCGCCAGCCCGGTTCCTCGTTCAAGCCCTTCGTTTACGCCGCTGCGCTGGACAATGGCTACACGCCTGCATCCGTGGTGCTGGACGCGCCGATCCAACTCGTCTCCGGTGGCGAGGTCTGGCAGCCGAAGAACTATGGCGGCGGCTTTGCCGGCCCGTCCACGCTGCGCCTTGGCATCGAGCGCTCGCGAAACCTGATGACGGTCCGTCTCGCCAAGGACATGGGCATGCAGCTCGTCGCGGAATATGCCGAGCGATTCGGCATCTATGACGACATGCCGCCGCTTCTTGCCATGGCGCTGGGCTCCGGCGAAACGACCGTGCTGCGCATGGTATCTGCCTATTCGGTCATCGCCAATGGCGGCCGCTCGATCGAGCCGTCCTTCATCGACCGCGTGCAGGACCGCTACGGGCGCACCATCTACAAGCACGACCAGCGCGAATGCGTCGGCTGCAATGCCGAGCGCTGGAGCGGCCAGGAAGAGCCGCAGCTGATCGACAACCGCGACCAGGTTCTCGACCCGATGACCGCCTACCAGATCACTTCGATGATGGAAGGCGTCGTCCAGCGCGGTACGGCCACGCTGATGCGCGAACTCGGGCGCCCGCTCGCCGGCAAGACGGGAACGACAAACGAGGAAAAGGACGCCTGGTTCATCGGCTTCACGCCGAACCTCGTGACCGGAGTCTATATCGGTTTCGACCAGCCGGAACCGATGGGACGCGGCTCGACGGGTGGCGGCTTGGCCGCACCGGTGGTCAAGGAATATCTGACCGCCGCGCTGAAGGACGTGCCGATCGCCGATTTCCGCCTGCCCGAGGGCATGAATATCGTTGAAATCGACCGCAAGACCGGCATGCGCGCGCAGGGCGGTCCCGACACGATCCTCGAAGCCTTCAAGCCCGGCACCGGACCGGCCGACTCCTATCAGGTCATCGGCATCGAGACGGTCGCGGTCCAGATCGAGGAGCAGCGCAAGATTTCGCCGCGCGCCCAGGAAGCGATCCAGAGCGGGCAGGGCGGTCTCTTCTAGCCACGCCCTTTACATGGCGGCGCCGGGTGCCTAAAACCCGGCGCCTGAACGACATTTTCACGAATCCGGGGAACAGGACATGCGCGCCGAAACCGCGACGCTCGTCGACGACATCAAGCAGGCCATAAGCCTGCTGAGGAGGCATCTTTGACTGGGACGAGTCCGTCAAACGCCTGGAATATCTGAACGCACGCGCCGAGGATCCCGACCTTTGGAACGACGCCGCCGAAGCGCAAAAGCTCATGCAGGAGCGCCAGCGCCTCGAGGACATGATCAGCGCCATTCGCGATTTCGACCAGATACTTGAAGACAGTGTCGAACTCATCGCCATGGGCGAGGAGGAAGACGACCAGGAGACCATCGGGGAAGCCGAACAGGCAATCCGTGACCTGCAGGGCGCGATCGACAAGCGATCGGTCGAGGCGCTGCTGTCCGGCGAGGCCGATTCGAACGACACCTTCATGGAAATCCATTCCGGTGCCGGCGGTACGGAGAGTCAGGACTGGGCGTCGATGCTGTTGCGCATGTACACGCGCTGGGCCGAGCGCCGCGGCTTCAAGGTCGAGGTCGTCGAAGTTCAGGCTGGCGAGGAAGCGGGCATCAAGTCGGCGACCATCCAGGTCAAAGGCCACAACGCCTATGGCTGGATGAAGACGGAATCGGGCGTCCACCGGCTGGTCCGCATCTCGCCCTACGATTCCAACGCACGCCGTCACACCTCCTTCGCCTCGGCATGGGTCTATCCCGTGATCGACGACTCGATCGATATCGAAGTCGCCGAAAGCGATTGCCGTATCGACACCTATCGTGCCTCGGGCGCAGGCGGCCAGCACGTCAACACGACCGACTCGGCCGTGCGTATCACGCACATTCCGAGCGGCATCGTCGTGCAGTGTCAGGCCGAACGCTCGCAGCACAAGAACCGGGCGAGGGCCTGGGACATGCTGCGCGCGCGCCTGTACGAGGAAGAGCTGAAGCGGCGCGAGGCCGAGGCCAATGCGACCGAGGCCACCAAGACCGAGATCGGCTGGGGCCACCAGATTCGCTCATACGTCCTCCAGCCCTACCAACTCGTGAAGGATCTGCGCACCGGCGTGGAATCGACGGCGCCCTCGGACGTGCTCGACGGCGACCTCGACGAGTTCATGGAAGCAGCGCTCGCGCACCGGGTTCATGGCGGCGATATCGAAGTCGAGGATGTCGAGTAGGATCAGGCGGTCGCCGGGTCCGATTTCTCGATCAGGTCCGGCCATTCGCCGATCATCCCGGCGAAGGCCGCGTCGTCCATCTGGTCGATATAGCGCTCGCCCGCCGGTCCCAGCGCCTGCATGTCGTAGCTGACGATCACGTCGGTCGAACCGGGGCCGCGCGCTCGGCAGCGCACCTCGACGAAGGCCGCCCGATTGCCGGGCGTCAGCCGAAAATAGCGCACGTGATGGCTTTCCGGCTCCCATTCGAGGCAGGTCCACCATGTCCGCTCATCGCCCTTGCCGGTTGCAAATAGCATGTCTTTCCGGGTCTCGCCGCTGTCCGGTGCGAAATAATCCGGCTTCCAGCCCGGAACCCATTCTTCTTCACCCTTGGGGGTGAACAGGGGGAAGGCGTCGCCGACCGCGCGTTCGACGACGAATTCATGGCTGAAAGCCTTTCTCACCGGTCTTCCTCCGACAGTTTGTGCGCATCGGCTGCGGTCATCCGGCAGTCATAGACATCCCGCAGCTTTTCGATCGCGGCCAGCGTCTCCTCCGAGAAAGGCTGCTTGCCCTCGAAGGCATGCAGCACGATCCCTTCCAGTAGGTCTCCGAGGCTCATTTCCTTGTATTCCGCGAGACCCTTCAGGACTTTCAGAAGCGGCGACGCGATGCGGACACCGGTCTGTGTCCGTTCAATTTTCTCATGTGTTACCATGGTAACATTATAGCGAAACTCTGAAGGTTCTCAAGTGCCGAAACGAAACGGTTTCGTGGTTTTCGCTGGGTGGCGATCCCGGAAAATTCTTTGGAAATCAGGGATGAATCGCCTGTGACGCAACGCACAGCGATGGAACCGACCTGCGGGTAGGTTCGTTTCAAATCCTGACAAGGAGCAAAACAATGGAACCGATCGTTGCTGTAATGCTGATACTTGGTTGCGACCACTCGATGATGGTCTGCCGCCAGGCCGACCAGCCGGTTCACTATGCCTCCGTCGAAAGCTGCGAAGCAGACAGGGACCTGCGTGTGCGCTTCGTCGACAAATATCCGATGGCCGTCGCGGAGTGCATCGAGGTCCCGGAACTGGGATCCGACCGCAAGGTCGTCATCGACTGGCGCGTGGACGCCGCAGGTGGCCTTCTCGCCGAGGCGCGCCTGCGCGATGTCGGCCCGCTGACCGCGAAAGCGGAACTGCGCACCACCGCCGCCGGCGGCGTGTGATCGCAAGATACTCCCAACTCCATCAAAACGGCGCGGCACTCTCTGCCGCGCCGTTTTTGCGTTCTGCCTTGTTTCACGGTTGCGTTGGGTCTTTGATGGGATGTCAGCCAACGATCGAGGATGCGGGCGATGCGGGATTTCGCGAATTCATGGCAATTCTGGGCGCTTCTCGCGGCTGCCTTTGCGGCACTGACCGCTATTTTCGCCAAGGTCGGCATCAGCGGCGTCAACTCCAACTTCGCGACCCTGTTTCGTACGCTGGTCGTGGTGGCCGCGCTTGCGCCTTTGCTGTGGTTCACCGGGGAGTATCAGAGCCTGTCCACGCTGTCGGCGAAGACGGTCACGTTTCTCGTCCTGTCCGGGCTCGCGACAGGCGCGTCTTGGCTGTGTTATTTCCGGGCGCTGCAACTGGGGCAGGCGGGACAGGTCGCGCCCGTCGACAAGCTCAGCGTCGTCTTCGTCGCGATCATCGGAGCCCTGTTCCTGGGCGAACGGCTCTCCCTGACGGGCTGGAGCGGTGTCGCGCTCATCGCCGGCGGGGCCATTCTGGTTGCCGTGGGGTGACGGTCAGTCGCTGCCGGCGTTCCATCCTTCGGAAAGGCGGCGATTAAGTTCGTTCATGTCGGCCAGGATCAGGCCGCCGCGCGAACGCTCGACGATATTCTCGCGCTCCATCTTCGCGATCTCGCGGCTGACGACTTCGCGCCGGCAGCCGATTCGCTCGGCCAGTTCGAGCTGGATTGGCGGCGGCGAGACGATCCGCTGTCCGTCGTGCCCCTTGCGCGGCCGGGACAGCCTTATCAGTTCGGAATAAAGCCGATACTTGGCCGGCAGGAAAGCATGTTCGGCAAGGCGTGTGTTGAGCGACCGGATCAAGATCGACATCGAGCGCATCAATTGCAGGGCGACGTCCGGCGAATCGCGCAGGATCGCCAGGAAAACCGATTGCGGCACGGTGATCACGCGGGTGCGCGTCAACGCGGTGACGTTGGCCGAACGCGTAGTGCCGTCGATCGCGGCCAGTTCTCCGAAAAACTCTCCATCGGCGAATTCGCCGAGGATGACCTCGCGCCCGGTGGCGATCCGCAGGATGACCCTGACGCGGCCCGCCTGGATGAGGAAAACGCTATGGCTGGAATCGTCGAAATCGAGCACCAGCTCGTTGGCGCCGTAGTCACCCGAACGCACCATCGCGGAGAAGCGCTGGTCCTGCTCGTCGGTGAGTGTCTCAAACAGCGAAAACGACTTCAGGGAAACCATAGCAGTGTCCGGAAGGAAGTTGCGAAACGGAGGCCGGCATATGGTTGCATGTTTGCCCCGCGAGTCAAGCCGAACCCCGGAAGCCTGTGAGGCTTCCGGGGCGGGAACGGGAGACGTCGGGCGGGGCATTGACCGTCGTCTCCCCGGAGCGGATTGCCTTAGTAGTAAGGCGAGATGCAGGGCTTGCGGTAGCCGGAGTTGGACATGAAGGAGTTGTCCTCCATCCGGTAGGTCTTGTACTTCGCGAAGCACCAGTTGTAGTGCGCGTTGGCGCTTCCGGTCGCCTGGTTCTTCTTGTTGGCGTTGGCGAGCGCCGCACCGGCGATGAGGCCGCCCACGATGCCGATGGCAGCGGCCGTTCCGGCGTTCATGCCCTTGGGACCGGGAGCCGGCGGGTTCGGCTTCGCCGGGGGAGCCTTGAAATTGCCCGGCTTGCAGAGCCACGGTTTCGTTGCGCAGATGCCCGGGCCCTGCGGGTTGAACACGAGGTTCTTCGGCGGCTGGGCGTTGGCGTTGGTGACCGGCACGATGCCGCTGACCAGAAGCGTTGCGGCGGTTGCGACAGAGGCGACGGTGTTCTTGACCGAGATGGTTTTCATGATCTTCTTCCCTTTGCGGTGCCGCTGTGTTGCGGCGTTGGGAAGAAGGTAGGCGATCCCGCAAAATACGTGTGTGCGATCGGTCACAAGGTGTGACAGGTCACGTTTTTCCGGACTTCTGCCCATGCGCGACCGCGATTTTCGCGGCAAGGCGCGCATTGTTTTCAACCAGCGCGATATTGGTCTTCAGGCTGCGTCCCTCGGTGATTTCGAGGATGCGCGCGAGAAGCCAGGGCGTGACTGCCTTGCCGCCGATGCCCGCATCCGCCGCCTCGGAAATGGCGCGCTCGATGAATGTCGCCATCTCCGGCAGCGTGATCTCGTCGGATTCGGGAACCGGATTGGCGACGAGCACGCCGCCATGGCCGAAACCCGAAAGCCGCGCGCGCATGGCCATGAAATCGGCGATCGCTCCCGCATCGTCGAGCCGAAGCGTGGCGGTGAGGCCGGAATCGCGGGACCAGAAGGCCGGAAATGCGTCCTGGCCATAGGCGATGACGGGCACGCCGCGCGTTTCCAGCACCTCGAGCGTTTTCGGCAAATCGAGAATGGCTTTCGCGCCCGCGCAGACGACCGTGACCGGCGTGCGCGCCAGTTCGTCGAGATCGGCAGAGATGTCGAAACTCGTCTCCGCGCCGCGGTGGACGCCGCCAATGCCGCCGGTGGCGAAGACCGCGATGCCCGCCGTGTGCGCGGCCATCATCGTGGCGGCGACGGTGGTTCCGCCGGTCAGCCCGCGCGCCATGGCGAAGGCGAGGTCGGCGCGCGATAGTTTCAGCGGATCCTTCGCCCGGGCGAGCGCCTCGGCCTGCTCTTCGGTGAGCCCGACATGGAGCACGCCGCCGATCACCGCGATCGTCGCCGGGACCGCGCCGTTGTCGCGGATCAGCGTTTCGACCGAACGGGCCATGGCGAGATTGTCCGGATAGGGCATGCCATGCGTGATGATGGTCGATTCCAGCGCGACGACCGGCTGCCCGGTTTCGAGCGCCTGTGCGACCTCTTGCGACGGGATGATGGGGATCACGCGTTTGCTTCCTTTTCCAGTGTTTCGAGTTCGCGGACAGTGGTGGCCGCGCGGATGGCGTCGAATTCCGCGCCCGTGAGAGTCGGTGCGATCGGACCTTCGACGCGAAGGGTCAGTTGCGCCGCGGCCACGCCGGACCGGACGGCATCCGCAAGGCCGGTATTGTTGTCTTTCGAAAGCGCCGCCAGCGTGGCGCCGGCCAATGCATCTCCAGCGCCGGTCACGTCGGCGACCTTCGCGGCGGAGGGCGGAATGACAGCCTGGCAGGCTTCGCCATCCAGCACGAGCACCGCGTGCGACCCGTCGGTGATCACCGCGCGGGAAAAACCGAGCGCTGCGAGACCGTCGAGACACTGCCTCGCGTCATCGCGGCCGGTGAGGGCCTTTGCCTCGCGCCTGTTCATGAAGACCGTGTGGATGCGTGACGCAATCGCGGTGAGCCGGGGGGCTTTTGCGGGCGAGATCGCGATTGCGAAAATCGGACCGGCCGCGCGCTCCGCCACCGCCCGCAGCGCGGTTTCGGGAAGATTGGCATCGACGAGGTTTGCACATGCGTTCGAGAGTGCTTCGCGCAATGCCTTGCGGCGCAATTGCCGGGGAAGGGCGGTTTCATAGATCGCCATGTCGGCCAGTCCGGCGATCTGCTCGCCGTCGCCGGAAAGGATCGCGGTGTAGCTCGCGGTGCGGCGATCGAGGAAGACGGCCGACAGGTCGGCGATCCCGGCGTTTTCGATCGTCTCGGCGAGAATCGCACCATCGTGGTCGCCGCCGCGCGCCGAGATCAGTGCTGCCGGCCCCGTGCCGCGCAGCACGGCGTTGCGAAGCGCGTTCAGCGCCCCGCCGCCGACCGAGGTGACGAGGCGGCCGGGATTGGACGCGCCGGCATGAAAGACGCCGCTCACATGGCCGATTCGGTCCATATGCGCGCCGCCGACGCCGAGAAGCGCCCATCCTTTGCGATCGTCTTCGCCGTTCACAGCTCGTCCGTCTCCGAAAACACTGGTCAATGAATGAAGAATCAGGTCAGCGTCAATCGCACGCCGCCCGCATTGGACGCGTCTACGACCGGCATCTGGAACGGGTGCAGGGGGAACGTAAACAAAACAAAATCCGTTTATCTAATTATATCAATAAGATATACGATTTGCAAAAACGGAACAAATCACGTACAAACAAACTTGAGATTTTACAGTCTGCGCGGTTGCGGCGATAACCCAAGGGTGAGAAACATGGCTCAGAACAGTTTGCGTCTGGTTGAGGACAAACAGGTGGACAAGTCGAAAGCATTGGATGCGGCGCTCTCGCAGATCGAGAGGACCTTCGGCAAGGGGTCCATCATGCGGCTGGGCGCCAATGAACAGGTCGTCGAGATCGAAACGGTTTCGACCGGCTCGCTCGGCCTCGATATCGCGCTGGGGATCGGCGGGCTTCCCAAGGGACGCATCATCGAGATCTACGGTCCGGAAAGCTCGGGCAAGACGACGCTGGCGCTTCAGGTCGTCGCCGAAGCGCAGAAGAGTGGCGGCATCTGCGCCTTCGTCGATGCCGAGCACGCACTCGACCCGGTCTATGCGCGCAAGCTTGGCGTCGCGCTGGAAGATCTGTTGATCTCGCAGCCGGACACCGGCGAGCAGGCGCTCGAGATCGCCGACACGCTGGTGCGCTCCGGCGCCTGTGACGTGCTGGTGATCGACTCGGTCGCGGCACTGACGCCGCGCGCCGAGATCGAGGGCGAGATGGGCGATTCGCTGCCGGGCCTTCAGGCAAGGCTGATGAGCCAGGCGCTGCGCAAGCTCACCGCGTCGATCTCGCGCTCCAACACGATGGTGATCTTCATCAACCAGATCCGCATGAAGATCGGCGTGATGTTCGGCTCGCCTGAGACGACGACCGGCGGCAATGCGCTCAAATTCTATGCCTCGGTCCGCCTCGACATCCGCCGGATCGGCGCGGTCAAGGATCGCGACGAGGTGGTCGGTAACCAGACCCGCGTCAAGGTCGTGAAGAACAAGATGGCGCCGCCCTTCAAGCAGGTCGAATTCGACATCATGTATGGCGAGGGCGTTTCGAAGACCGGCGAACTGATCGATCTCGGCGTGAAGGCGGGTATCGTCGAGAAGTCGGGCGCATGGTTCTCCTATGACAGCCAGCGGCTCGGGCAGGGGCGCGAGAACTCCAAGCAGTTCCTGCGTGAGAACCCGATGATCGCCGACGAGATCGAACTCGCGTTGCGTCAGAATGCCGGCCTGATCGCCGAGAAGTTTCTCGAAGGCGGTCCCGGGGAGGACGACACCGTCGCCGAAGGGTAACGCGGCGGCCGGGATAGCTCCGGCCCGCGACCGAAAGACATGGGCAAGGCCCGGTGTGCTTCTGGCGCTCCGGGCCTTTCGCTTGATTGATCCGGCCGCCTGACCGATATGCTGGACAGAGCCGGGTCCGATTGAGTAAGGCAATGGCCTTTCCGGAGCTTTCCCGCGCTCCTTGCAGGCAGGATTTCATGAGCAGCGTCAACGACATTCGAAAGACATTTCTCGACTATTTCGCGCAGAACGAACATGAGGTCGTCGCGTCGAGCCCGCTGGTTCCGCACAACGACCCGACGCTGATGTTCGTCAATGCCGGGATGGTGCAGTTCAAGAACGTCTTCACCGGTCTGGAAAAGCGGCCCTATTCGCGCGCCGTAACGTCGCAGAAATGCGTGCGCGCCGGCGGCAAGCACAACGACCTCGACAATGTCGGCTACACCGCGCGTCACCACACCTTCTTCGAGATGCTGGGCAATTTCTCTTTCGGTGACTATTTCAAGGAACGCGCGATCGAGCTTGCCTGGAACCTGATCACCAAGGAATACGGCATTCCCGCCGACAAGCTGCTCGTCACGGTCTACCACACGGATGACGACGCGTTCTCGCTCTGGAAGAAGATCGCCGGCCTGCCGGACGAAAAGATCATCCGCATTCCGACCCATGACAATTTCTGGGCCATGGGCGACACAGGTCCGTGCGGGCCGTGCTCGGAGATCTTCTACGATCACGGCGAGGGCATCCCGGGCGGCCCGCCCGGAAGCCCGGATGAGGATGGCGACCGGTTCATCGAGATCTGGAACCTCGTCTTCATGCAATACGAGCAGATGACCGTCGATGAGCGCGTCGACCTGCCGCGTCCGTCCATCGACACCGGCATGGGTCTCGAGCGCATCGCTGCGGTGCTGCAGGGCGAACACGACAATTACGATATCGATCTGTTCCGCCATCTGATCGCGACGTCGGAGGAACTGACAAAAACGGCGGCAGAAGGTGCAAACCGCGCGAGCCACCGCGTGATCGCCGACCATCTGCGCGCATCCAGCTTCCTGATCGCGGACGGCGTGTTGCCCTCCAATGAGGGACGCGGCTATGTGCTGCGCCGCATCATGCGCCGCGCCATGCGCCACGCCGAACTGCTGGGCGTCAAGGAGCCGCTGATGCACCGGTTGGTGCCGGCGCTGGTCCATGAGATGGGCCAGGCTTATCCGGAACTGGTGCGTGCGCAACCGCTCGTCGAGGAAACGCTCCTGCTAGAGGAAACCCGCTTCCGTCGCACGCTCGATCGTGGCCTGTCCCTGCTCAACGAAGCCAGCGCCGGATTGGCCGAAGGCGACGCGCTCGACGGCGAGACCGCTTTCAAGCTCTACGATACTTATGGGTTCCCGCTCGACCTGACACAGGATGCTCTGCGTCAGCGCGGCGTCTCGGTCGACATGGAGACGTTCAACGCCGCCATGGAAAGGCAGCGCGCCGAGGCGCGCGCCAACTGGCACGGCTCCGGTGACCAGGCGACGGAATCCGTATGGTTTTCGCTGCGCGAGAAATATGGCGCGACGGAATTCCTCGGCTACGAGGCGGAGAAGGCGGAAGGCGTCGTCTATGCGCTGGTGCGCGACGGTGAGGAACTCGCCGAGGCGAATACCGGCGACGAGGTCGCGATCATCGTCAACCAGACCCCGTTCTACGGCGAATCCGGCGGCCAGCAGGGTGACCGCGGCACGATCCGGACCGACGGCGTGACAGTGACTGTGACGGAAACGCAGAAGAAGGCCGACGGTCTTTTCGTGCATTTCGGAACGGTGACGGAAGGCACGCTGAAACCTGGAGACGAGGTCGAGCTGGAAATCGATCACGATCGGCGCACGCGTCTGCGGTCCAACCACTCGGCCACGCACCTCATTCATGAGGCGCTGCGCGAGGTGCTCGGCACCCATGTGGCGCAGAAGGGCTCGCTTGTGGCGGCCGACCGCCTGCGCTTCGACTTCTCCCATCCCAAGCCGATGACGGCGGACGAACTGGAGGAGGTTGCCGATATCGCCAACGAGATCATCCTTCAGAATGCGCCGGTGCGCACGCGGCTGATGGCGCTGGAAGATGCGCGCGAGACGGGCGCCATGGCGCTGTTCGGCGAGAAATATGCCGACGAGGTCCGCGTCGTCTCGATGGGCACCGCGGAGCGCGGGGAGAAGAAGGGCAAGACCTACTCCATCGAACTGTGCGGCGGCACCCATGTCCGCAACACCGGCGAGATCGGCCTGACCCATGTCATCGCCGAAACCGCCGTGGCATCGGGCGTGCGCCGTATCGAGGCGCTGACGGGCGATGCGGCGCGCGATTATCTGGCCGAACAGGACGAGCGCGTGCGTGCGGTCGCGGCGGTGCTCAAGACCAATCCGGACGATATCCTGCCGCGCATCGAAGCGCTGGTCGAGGAACGCCGCAAGCTTGAGCGCGAACTGACCGAAGCCAAAAAGGCGCTGGCGCTTGCCGGTCCGGCGGGCGGAGCCGGTGAAGGCCCCGAAGAGGTCGCCGGAACGAAATTTGTCGGCCGTGTCGTCAAAGGCGTTTCGCCGAAGGACCTGAAGCCGATGGCCGACGAGGCCAAACAGTCGCTCGGCAGCGGTGTCGTCGTGTTCGCGGCGTCCTCGGAGGACGGCAAGGGCAGCGTCGTGGTTGCCGTCACGGGCGACCTGACGGACAAGTTCAACGCCGTCGATCTCGTCAGGGTCGCGTCTGTGGCGCTTGGCGGGAAGGGCGGCGGCGGCCGCCCGGACATGGCGCAGGCCGGCGGACCGGATGGCGCGAACGCCAAGGCTGCGGTCGATGCGGTTCGCGAAGCGCTCGCCGGGTAGAAGCGTCTATTCGGTTTTCGCTTTTATCCTGCGTAGCCGAACCAGCAACTGCCAGCCGAGGATCAGCGTGATGACACCCGCGCCGATCATCCATGCCGCGTTGGCGACGATGTCCGCCAGCTCGGCGATCGACTGGGCAAAGACCGCGCCGAGCGAAAGATAGCCGCCGATCCAAACGATTTCTCCGGCGATATCGGCCATTGAGAACCGGTGCACGGGGTGCGAGGACAGGCCGCTCGTCAAGTTGACATAGGGCCCGAGCGGGCTGAACAGCCAGCGGCTCAGGAAGATCGAGCCGTCGCCCCATTTGCGCGTGAAGGCTTCCGCCTTGAGCAATTGCTTCTGCGCCGCCGGCCAACGGCCGATGCGGTCTCGTATGGCGGAGGCCGCGAAACGCCCGATCAGGTAACCGACATGGTCGCCGACGACCGCGCCGGCCAGCCCCCATGCGAAAAGCTGCCAGAAGGACAGGTCGCCATCCGCCTGCAGGGCGCCGGCCGTCAGCAGCAGGATGGATGTCGGCAGGGGTATCCCGAACTGGCCCGCGGCGACGATCGCGAACAGGGCCGGAGCCCCGTAGACGGAAAAGACCGAAAGGATCGTCTCGGTCATTGCCCGTCTGTCGCCTCGTCGGCGCGGGCCTCGCGCAGCGCCGCGTTGACGCGGCCGATCAGCTCGTCGACCGGCACGCCGCGATCGGCGGCGATCCGCGCGATCGGCCGGCGGTCGCGGTCCTGCGGATCGAGGCCGAGAGCCTCGCGCACGGTTTCGATCTCGACGCGGTAGGATTTCGCGACATAACCGGCCGGCATCCATCCGGCCACCGGCACGTCCTGATGGGCGGACCAGTAGATGAAGAACGCAGTCGTTCGGACGCCGAAGAGGATCGTCAGGGAGAGGGCGATCGCGAAGGCGATCACCAGAAGCCTGTTGTTTCGCCAGAGGGTGCGGATCGTTTGGTTCAAACCGCCCCTCCGGCGTCAGGTTTCAAAGGTCAGGCCATGGCCTTCTGCAGGTTCTCGTCGATCTTGTCGAGGAACCCGGTCGTGGAGAGCCAGGGCTGATCCGGACCGATGAGCAGGGCGAGATCCTTGGTCATGTGGCCGGATTCGACCGTATCGACGCAGACCTTTTCGAGCGTCGTGGCGAACCGTGCCAGCTCGGCATTGTCGTCGAGCTTGGCGCGGTGGGCGAGACCGCGCGTCCAGGCGAAGATCGAGGCGATCGAGTTCGTCGAGGTTTCCTGGCCGGCCTCGTGCTGGCGGAAGTGGCGCGTGACCGTGCCGTGAGCGGCTTCGGCCTCGACGGTCTTGCCGTCCGGCGTCATCAGGACCGAAGTCATCAGGCCGAGCGAACCGAAGCCCTGAGCGACCGTGTCGGACTGGACGTCGCCATCGTAGTTCTTGCAGGCCCAAACATAGCCGCCGGACCATTTCAGGGCCGCTGCCACCATGTCGTCGATCAGGCGGTGTTCGTACCAGATCTTGGCTTCCTCGAACTTGGCCTTGAACTCGGACTCGTAGATCTGCTGGAAGATGTCCTTGAAGCGCCCGTCATAGACCTTGAGGATTGTGTTCTTGGTCGACAGATAGACCGGCACCTTGCGTTGCAGGCCGTAATTGAGGGAGGCACGCGCGAAATCGGTGATGGAGTCGTCGAGGTTGTACATGCCCATGGCGACGCCGGCGGACGGCGCGTCGAAGACCTCGCGTTCGATTTCGGTGCCGTCTTCGCCGACGAATTTCATCGTCAGCTTGCCCTTGCCTGGGAAATGGAAGTCGGTGGCGCGGTACTGGTCGCCGAAAGCATGGCGGCCCACGATGATCGGCTGCGTCCAGCCCGGCACGAGCCGCGGGACGTTCTTGCAGATGATCGGCTCGCGGAAGATCACACCACCAAGGATGTTGCGGATCGTGCCGTTGGGCGAGCGATACATGCGCTTCAGGCCGAATTCCTCGACGCGCGCCTCGTCCGGCGTGATCGTCGCGCATTTCACGCCGACGCCGTACTCCTTGATGGCGTTGGCCGCATCGACAGTGATCTGGTCGTCGGTCTCGTCGCGCTTCTCGATGCCAAGATCGTAATATTTGAGGTCGATATCGAGATAGGGGTGGATCAGCTTGTCCTTGATGAACTGCCAGATGATGCGGGTCATCTCGTCGCCGTCGAGCTCAACGACCGGATTGTCGACCTTGATCTTTGCCATGGGTTTCCTCGGTTGATTGTGCGCCGCAAACGCGGCTGTGGAGAGTGGCGTGGCTATAGCAAAGCCGTTTGTCGCGTGCAAACGGTGCCATCGTCGAAAACGACGCACTGGACAAGCAACCGACGCGCAGTTTCTGCACCGGGGATATTTCCATGTCGGGCCGGTTGTGGCAGGTGCGTGTTTTCCGGATCAGCGAACGGACATCATGGCGGGAACGGACAGAAAACGCGGGATGATCGCGGAGGGACCGGCGATCGTGCTGGTCGAGCCGCAGCTCGGCGAGAATATCGGCATGGTCGCGCGCGCGATGGCCAATTTCGGCCTTGCGGAATTGCGCATCGTCAGCCCGCGCGACGGCTGGCCCAATCCGAAGGCCGAAGCAGCGGCGAGCGGCGCGATCCACGTGCTTGAAGGCGCGCGCCTGTTCGACAGCGTGGCCGATGCGCTGACCGACTGTTCCTATGTCGTTGCGACGACCGCGCGCCAGCGCGAAGGCTTCAAGACCGTGCTCGGTCCGATGCAGGCGGCGGAAAACCTGCGCGCGCATTTCGGCGTCGGCACCCGGACGGCAATCCTGTTCGGACGCGAACGCTTTGGCCTCGACAACGCGGAAGTCGGGCTTGCCGACGATATCGTCACGTTTCCCGTCAATCCTGCCTTCGCCTCGCTCAACCTGGCGCAGGCGGTGCTGCTGATGAGCTATGAATGGATGAAATCCGGCATGAAGGACGCCGAAGACCTTCCTTTCGCCGGACCGGAATTCGCCATCGCGCCCAAGCAGGAACTCTTCGGCCTGTTCGACCAGATGGAGCAGGCGCTGGAGAGCCGCGGCTATTTCAGGCCGCCGGAGCGCAAACCCGTGCAGGTGGAGAACTACCGCGCGGTGCTGACGCGGGCCGGCTTTTCATCCGAGGAAATCCGGCTGCTGAGGGGTATCATCTCCAGCCTCGACAGGTTCTCGCCCTCCGCGCCGCGCGGCTCGGGCTCTCCCGGCGACGATCCGCGTCGCGCCTCGACCGGCGGAAAGCGCTCAAAGCGCAAGCCCGCGCCGGAGCGCTCCGATGACTGACCAGCGGCAGCGCACGGCCCTGTTCTTCGACAGCGGCATCGGCGGATTGTCGGTTCTTCGCGAGGCGCGCGTGCTGATGCCGGATTGGCGG
The DNA here is from genome assembly GCF_965227485.1 of Oricola indica. Lineage (NCBI taxonomy): Bacteria > Pseudomonadati > Pseudomonadota > Alphaproteobacteria > Hyphomicrobiales > Ahrensiaceae > Oricola > Oricola indica. The sequence goes on along the minus strand of NZ_OZ245747.1, from coordinate 3,164,600 downwards.
TATATCTATGTCGCCGACGACGCCGCCTTTCCCTATGGTGCGTGGGAGGAGGACGCCTTGCGCGAGCATATGACGGCGCTGTTCGCGCGGCTGCTCGACGATTATTCTCCCGCGCTCTCGGTGATTGCCTGCAACACCGCCTCTACGCTCGCCATCGACCATCTGCGCGCGGTCTTTCCCGGTGAAACCTTTGTCGGCACCGTGCCGGCGATCAAGCCTGCCGCCGAGCGTACGCGCTCCGGCATGGTTTCGGTTCTGGCGACGCCGGGTACGGTCAAGCGGCAATATACGCGTGAACTGATTCGCCAATATGCGCAGAAATGCCATGTCCGATTGGTTGGAAGCGACAATCTCGCCGCGATGGCGGAAACCTATGTGCGTGGCGAGATGGTGGACGAAGAGGCGGTAAGGCGCGAAATTGCACCCTGTTTCCGCGAAGAGGATGGCCGGCGCACCGACATCGTGGTGCTCGCATGCACCCATTATCCGTTCCTGGTGAACCGGTTCAGAAAGATGGCGCCCTGGCCGGTCGACTGGATCGATACATCCGAGGCGATCGCGCGGCGCGCCCAGTCGCTTGCCGATACGATGGACACGCAACCCGGACGGCCGGAAGGCCCCGATCTGGCGGTGTTCACCTCCGGCAACTCCACGCCGGAACTTGGCCGGCTGATGCAGGGCTTCGGCCTCACGATAGCCTAGAGCCGCCGCAGCTTGATTTTTGCGTGCCTTCGCTTAGTCTTGCTGGTGGTGCCGCGGGGCGCCGCCCGGTCCACGGAGAGGCTTCATTGCCGCCCGCCTGACATGACTGACAGCCATTCGGCTTTCCTTTTCCCGATCAGTGGACCACGGGAGATGCGAGGGAAAGACCGATGACACGATCATCCGAAATATCCAATGAACCCGCGCGCCTGGCGAGCTACCGCAAGGCGGCCAAGGCCCTGAAGCGCGCAGTACGCAACGGCGATGGGCAGGCGCTGGCGCGCATCGCCGCGGCGACCGGGCGCGCGCCCGAGACGGCGCGTCATGCGGACTGCCTCCACGCAATCGCCCGCGAGGCGGGATATGGAAGCTGGCCGGCGCTGAAATTCGACATCGAGACCCGGGCGCTCAACCGGGAAGGCCGCCAGCGGCGGCTGGCGCAGGCGCTTTTCGAGGGCTGGAAACCGCAGGCCGAACGGTTGCTCGAAAGCGATCCGTCGCTTACCGGCGGGCATCTCGGCCTGAAGGCGGCGCTCTATGACCGGCAGGCCGTGGCGGCCATACTCGAAAGAGACCCCGATGCGGCGACGCGACGGTTCGGAAGCCGTTCGCCTATCCTGTTCCTGACATTTTCGCGTTACTGGCGGATGTGGCCGGAAAGCGCTGATGACGCGATCGCCGTCGCCGATCTTCTGATCGAAAGCGGCGCGGACATCGACGACACCATGCCGGCCGATCCGCGCGAACCCGAGGGATTCAAGCTCTCCGCGCTCTATGGAGCGCTCGGCCATTCCGGACATGTGAAGCTGGCGCGACATCTGCTGGAGCGGGGAGCGAACCCGGACGATAACGAGTCCTTCTATCATGCGTGCGAACTCGGCCATCTCGACGGTATTCGCCTCATGATGGAGCATGGCGCGACGCTGAACGGCACAAACGCCTTTTTTCGCATGCTCGATTTCGACAATCTGGAAGGCGCGCGGATGATGCTCGACTATGGCGCGGACCCGAACGAATGCCCGACCCAGTGGATGGTCGCGCATCGAAGCGAACGGGGCAATTCGCTCCATCACGCCATCAGGCGTGGCAGGGATGGCCGTTTCGTCGATCTCCTGCTGGATGCCGGCGCCGACCCGTCCGCGCTATATCTTGGTCATACCGCCTATGCGCTCGCCCGGATTTACGGCAACCGGGACGCCGCACAGGCACTTGAGGCGAGGGGAGCGGCGTCGCCGCTTGCCGAGAACGAGCGGTTCCTGGCAGCGGCTGTCGATGGGGATGCGGGGGCGGCGGATGCTTTCATGCCCCGATCGGGCGAGCTGATCGCGTCGCTGCATCCGGAGGAACAGGCGCTTCATATCGAAGTCGCGCGCATGGCCGGCGGTCTCGAACGTCTGAAGGCGCTGGTGGCTGCCGGCTTCGATCCAGACTATCGCGACCAGCAAGAGAGCATCACGGCGCTTCACGGGGCCGCATGGTTCGGGTTGGCGGATCATGTCGCTTTCCTGCTGCAATTTCCGCAGGATCTGGAACATCGCAACGTCCATGGAGCGAACGCACTTGGCACGGCGATCCACGGCTCGACAAACTGTCCGGAAGCGGCGGCCGGCGATTACGAGCGCACGGTCGAATTGCTGATCGAAGCGGGATGTTCGATCAATCCGGATCGCGGTGACCTGCTGATGGGAAGCGAAGCGGTGACGGCAATCATCGAAGCGGCACTGGAGGGAAAGTGACGGTCGCGCGGCATCAGCCGATGCCGTGCACCCACGAAAAGGCGCGGCGGATCTCCGCCTCGCCGTCCTGCTCGAACCACTTGCCGTGCGCGATGACAACCTTGTCCGGATGACAGTCGATCATCCACTCGATGACCGGGCGCAGTCTGTCATGATGCCCGGCGAAGGTGGCGCGCATATCGCGCGGCGCGCGCCCGTTCGGCGCCATCACGCCGATCAACTTGTACATGAACCGTGCGAGCCATCCGTGCAGGCGCTCGTCCTCGAAGTTTTCGATCAGGTCGGTCAGGATCAGCACCCGGGACGCCTTGTGGAAGAAGACGACTTCTTCGAGAATTTTGCTGCCGCGCGCGATGCGCTGATCGATCACCGGGGCCCAGTCGTCCGGCGGCAAATCGGAGAGATCGTCGGTGAAGGCCACCTCCGAGCGTTTGCGCACGTTTGGAGAGGCCCAGACCTTCGCGTCCGGAAACCGCTCCGCCCAGGCGCCGATCGATACGTGATGGATCAGGTTGGGCGAGACGAGATGCCTGACCGGCCCCAGGGCCTCGACCGCGGCCAGCAGGCTTTCGTCGGGGTGCGTCGGTGAATGCAGCCACAATCCGCCATCGGGCAGGAGGATGATCGTCATGCGGGTGGGGAAGGGCCATTTGACCGGAATGCCGTATCCCCATTGCAAAACCGGCCCGTTCACGATCCATATGTCGGGGCCGATCGCGATCGGTGTGTTCAGGGGCTCGTAGGGATCGTAGCTGCCGACCATGCGATGTTCCTCTTGGCGGGATTCGTCGCCGGAAATTTGCATGCGCGGGCAAGGTCTGTCGACAGCGCCTGGGTCCGAAAAAACCGCAATGCTTGACTATCCGCCGATTGCTTTATAAAGACCCGGCAGTGCAGGGCTTTCGGCCCTGCATTTTATTTGACGTATCCCGTGGACAGTATCGCAATGCGTGCGTGGGCTGTCCTGTCAGTCGGCGAAAAAGGCCGGCAGAGGAGGGTGCGTTTCCTTCGGTCCGGGACGTTGGTTCCGGACACAACCGTTTGAAAGGAAATGCGATGAGCAAGCGCGAATCGTCCAAGTACAAAATCGACCGCCGCATGGGCGAAAACATCTGGGGCCGTCCGAAGTCCCCGGTCAACCGCCGTGAATACGGCCCCGGCCAGCACGGCCAGCGCCGCAAGGGCAAGCTGTCCGATTTCGGCGTTCAGCTGCGCGCCAAGCAGAAGCTCAAGGGCTACTACGGCGACATCTCCGAGAAGCAGTTCCGCAAGGTCTATGAGGAAGCATCGCGTCGCAAGGGCGATACGCCGGAGCTTCTGATCGGCCTGCTGGAAAGCCGCCTCGACGCCATCGTCTACCGTGCGAAATTCGTTCCGACGATCTTCGCCGCGCGCCAGTTCGTCAATCACGGCCATGTCTTGGTCAACGGCACGCGCACGAACATCCCGTCCTTCCGCTGCCGCGTGGGTGACGTGATCGAAATCCGCGAGAAGTCGAAGCAGATGGCACTCGTTCTCGAAGCGACCCAGCTCGCCGAACGCGACGTGCCGGACTATATCGACGCCGACCACAACAAGATGGTCGCGACCTTCGCGCGCGTTCCCGCGCTCGGCGACGTGCCGTATCCGGTGCAGATGGAACCGAACCTCGTGGTCGAGTTCTACTCGCGATAAGCCCGACGGCCATCGCGGACATCATTCGAACGGGACGGCATTCGCTGTCCCGTTTTTGCTTTGGGTGGGGCAGCTTCGCCAGATGCGCGACTGCGCGTTTCATTTGATCGATAGCGCGTGTCTGATACGTGGAATCGGAAGGGTGGGGAAATGACATCAGAATTGAAGCCGTCCCATGCGCGCGTCCCGCTGCTGGCTTACGCGCTTCTGTTCGCGATTTTCCTGTTCTGGACTGCTTACGGCCAGTGGTCGCAATACAATCTCGACCAGTTCGCGGACATGGTCGAGAACCACGCATGGGGCATTCGCTGGCAACTCGGAAACGTAAACCATCCGCCACTCTTCGGCTGGATCACGGCCGCATGGTTCAAGATATTCCCGCGCACCGATCTTGCGTATCGCTTCCTCGCCGCGGCGAATATCGCCGTCAGCTATCTCGTGATGCTGCACATCGCCAAGCGGTTCCTGAATTCGCGACAGATTGTCGTCGCCCTGGCAGTGGCGCTCGCGCTTCCTCTCCTTGGCTTCATGTCCCTGACTTACAACGCCAATTCGGCGATGTTGCCGTTCTGGGCGCTGTCATTTCTTGCCTATCTGCGGATCCTCGAAAAAGGACGGATCGCCGACGCATTGCAGTTGGGGCTCTGGACAGCCCTCGCCATGCTTTCGAAGTATCTTTCGGCGGTCTTGCTGCTCGCGATCCTTGTGCATTCGCTTGCCGATCCCTCCGCGCGTCGCCTGTGGCGGAGTGCCTTGCCAGTCGCTGCGGCTGCTGTCTTCGCCGTCGTGCTCATGCCGCATCTTGTCTGGCTGTATAGAAACGATTTCACCTCATTCGAATTCGCCGTCGCCAAGCAGGGCGCGCGTACCGCGTCGAATATCCTTGGGAGCCAGGTCGAGTTCTTTTTTGCGCAGGTGCTGTACGCCCTTCCGGGTTTCGGCGTGGCCGCGCTTCACCGGCGTTGGCGCGATGGACAACCGCTGTTCGCCATGCACCAGTTCATGGCGCTGACCGAAACCGCACGCGGGCGCGCACTGCTTTCGGTCGGGTTGCTGCCAATTCCGCTTACCATGCTGCTCGGGCTCATTGTCTGGGCGCCGCTCACCAGCAACTGGTCGGTCCCGTTCTTCATTTTCGCGCCGATCCTCATCGTATTGCAGTTGCCCGCGCCGCTTGTCGATCGGCATCCGAGGACGGCGCCGGTGTTCATCATCGGGTTCATTGCGTGCCTGCTGGCGCTGTCGCCTTTCATTCGCGGTATAGTGCTCTCGCAGGGACGGGCGAATTCGGACTTGCCGGTGGCGGATATCATTCACGAAGCGGACGACGTCTGGTTCGACATCACCGGCGCGCCGCTGATGTATACGAATGGCGACCGGATTCTCGCCTTCGGCGCAACGTTCTATTCGCGATTCACGCCCATGGCGTTCAACGAAAACGCACTCGTGCGGGGTGACTGGATCACGCGAGACGATATCGCCGAGCACGGATACATGATCCTGTGCCTGAGTGAGAGCTGTGCGGACAGGCCGGATTTCGAGGACAGGGATGAGATCAAGCGGGTTCTGACCGTTCCGCCGCCCAAGGGGGCGTCACGGAAAAGCGATTACACCGTCACCCTCTTTATTCGGCCGCCCGAGGGTTGACGGCGATAGCGCCATGCGCACGAATCCAGACACTTCGAAGGCTTCCCGGGAGCACATGAAATGAACCTGCAGACACCGGTCGCAGCGCCGATGCAACCGACCTCCGACGATCCGTCCGCGCCGGTGCATCCGCTCTTTGCGGATACGCCGGGGTCTGTCGAATTCCGCAAACTCCGAAAACGCCTGCTGCGCAACATGCGCCAGGCGATGGACGATTTCGCGATGGTGAAGCCGGGCGACCGCTGGCTCGTCGGTCTCTCTGGCGGCAAGGATTCCTTCGGACTTCTCGCGCTGCTGCTCGACCTGAAATGGCGCGGGCTTCTGCCGGTCGACCTGCTGGCCTGCAATCTCGATCAGGGCCAGCCGAGTTTCCCGAAACACATCCTGCCCGACTGGCTGACGAAATACGGGATCGAACATCGCATCGAGTATCAGGACACCTATTCGGTCGTCACGGACAAGATCCCGGAAAACCGGACCTATTGCTCGCTATGCTCCCGTCTGCGCCGCGGCCATCTCTACCGGGTCGCGCGCGAGGAGGGGTGCTCGGCGCTGGTCCTGGGGCATCATCGGGAAGATATCCTCGAAACCTTCTTCATGAACCTGTTCCATGGCGGCCGGCTCGCGGCCATGCCGCCGAAGCTGCTCAACGATGAAGGCGACGTGATGGTGATGCGTCCGCTGTCCTACTGCGCCGAAGCGGACCTCGAGAAATTCGCCGCCGGCATGCGATTCCCGATCATTCCGTGCGATCTGTGCGGATCGCAGGACGGCCTCCAGCGCAACGCCATGAAGGCGATGCTGGCCGACATCGAGAAGCGCATGCCCGGCCGCAAGGACACGATGATCCGGGCCATGACGACTGTCCGTCCGAGCCATCTGCTGGATCGCTCGCTGTTCGATTTCGCATCCCTGTCGACGACCAACGGCGGTGGCCAGTCGAACGATCAGTGAGAGGGCGCGTCGCCCGGATTGCTGAAAAGCTTTCCCTTTTCCGCGACGAGCACCAGCAAGAGCGTAATGAACGACATCAGGGCGCTGCCCGCGATCAGGGGCAGGGCCGTCCCGTCGAATGCCTGACCGATCGCCGCGCCGGCGAGGCCTCCGCCGACCGTCTGCGTGAACCCGAGCACCGATGAGGCCGTTCCCGCGACTTTCCCAAGCGGTTCCATGGCGATGGAATTGAAATTCGCGCCGATGAGGCCGAACAGCGGCATGATCACGATCAGGACGGTCATGAAAAGCCAGAGCGGCACATCGTGGGTGAAAAACCAGAGGGATGCGATGGTGGACAGGACGAGGTGGGCGATGAGCGCGCCATGCGACAGCCGGCGCATGCCGATCCGTTGGACGATCCGCGCATTGAGGAAGGATGCGGCCGACATGAATGTCGCGCCGACCGCCATCGCCAGCGGGAAATAGGCGTGAAGGCCGTAGACTTCCCCGAGAATCGGCTGCGCGAGATTCAGGAATGCGAACAGCGACCCGAAGAAGAAGGCCGTTCCCACCGTGTAGAATAGCGAAATCCGGTTGGAGACGACGAGTTGGAAGCCCCTGAGAACCGGGCCGACCGCGAGTTCCCTGCGGTTTTCCGGATTGAGCGTCTCCGGCATGCGCATTGCGGTCCACACCGTCATGGCCACTGCGAGCAGCGCCATGAACCAGAAGATGTGCTGCCAGGGGCCGATCATGATGATTCCCTGGCCGACAAACGGCGCGATGATCGGGACGACCATGAACACCATCATCACAAGCGACATGGTGGAAGCCATGGTCCGGCCGGAATGCGTGTCGCGCACCATGGCTAGCGCGATCACCCGCGTTGCCGCCGCGCCGAGCCCCTGGACGAAGCGAAAGACGAGGACGAGTTCGAATGTCGGCGCGAATGACCCGGCAATCGCGCAGGCAATATAGATCGCGAGCCCGATGAACAGCGGGATACGCCGCCCAAATCGGTCGGAGATCGGGCCGAAGAACAACTGCGCCGAGCCGAAACCCAGCACGTAAGACAGCAGCAGATACTGAACGCTGTTGCCGTCGATGGAATAGGCCGAGGCGATATTCGGAAAAGCCGGGAGCAGAATGTCGATCGCCAACGCGTTGAGCGCCATCAGTCCCGCGACGATGGCGATGAATTCGACTCGCGGCACGCGCATGTCCGCGAGTTGCTCCGTAACGGGCCCGGTGGATTTTTCCTGCATGGGGTCGTGCCTATTCCGCCGCAGCGGCCTGTTCGGTGTAGCCGGCGAGTTCGCCGTTCAGGACGTAGCGGAGAATCTCGACGACCTGTTCGGGGATCTTCGTCACCGCGAGCGCGGCGGCGTCGACTTCCTTGAGCGCATGGGCGTGTTCGTCCTTATGCATGACGATAAGCGGCTTGCCCAACGCACTCGCATAGCCAGCGTCGAATGCCGCGTTCCACTGCTTGTACTTCTCGCCGAACCGCACGACGACGACATCGGCTTTCCCGATCAGCGTGCGCGTGCGAATCGCGTTGACCTGGGCGCCCTTGTGATCGTGCCAGAACTTGTTCGGCTCGGCGCCCAGAATGGCGACGCCGCAGTCGTCGGATGCCTCGTGGTGCGTGACCGGGCCGGTCAGGGTTACGGGCAGACCCGCATCCTTCACGCCCTTTTCGATCTGCGCGCGCCAGTCTGTGTGGATTTCACCGGATAGGTAGACGGTCCAGGTCATCGTCGTGCTCCTTCGCCCGTGGAATAAGGCCAATGGCATCCGCCTGTCCATCGCCGGGCGCGATTATTTCCCGAGATGGATCGTTTCCGAATAAGCGACAGCGGACAGAGCGTCAGCCGGCAGGCGCCCAGTCGATCCAGCGCCCGTGATAGTCGCCCCGGCCGAGGGGCAATGTCTCGCCGTCTGCGGTCTCGCCGTTCCACAGCGTCACGGAAAGTGCGGCGCCGTCCGGTTTCCCGTCGGGCTCGAAGCGAAGCCATGCGAGCGGCGCGGAAGCTGTTGCGCGTGTGCCGGCATCTTCGATGAGCGCCGCCACCGCGGCCTGTTCGGGCGCCGGCATGTACTGCCACATGATGGTGTGGAAGATCACGTGGAGATGTCCCGTCCGTGGCGTATCCAACCGTCCTGCGAGGAAGTGCCCGGCGTCCGCTGTTTCGACCTTTGGCGGGAAATCCTTGGCGATTCGAAGCGCGCCGTTCAGCCGGTCGAGACGGGCGGGCTGGTCTGCCCAGACATAGGAGCGCAGCCGAAGGCGATGCTCTTCTCGGTCGATCGGGATCGGTGCGATATCGCAGCCGGCACTTTCCGCGACAGTAACCGATACCGGGGCAGGAGGCTTTTTGCCACGCCATTCGCAAGGCAACATGACCGGCGAATGCTCATCGCCCCATGTCCAGCTTCCGTAGTCGTAGCGGTAGCGGTGCCAGTTCTGGTTCAGGCCGGCGCTCGACCCGATCTCCGAGACCGCGAGCGGCAGCCCGCAACGCGTCGTGAGCCAAAGAAAGGCGGGTAGCAGGGCGGCCGAACGGGCGGTCTCGTTGGTTTGCGGCGGGCTGTCGAGAAACCGTGCGAAAAATTCGCCGTGTCGTGTCACAGCGCCGAACACTGCTTCGGCAAGCGCATCCTTCGCCGACTCGGCGGGTGGGTAGACGGCGGCCAATTCAGGGTCACGTCCTTCCAGCACGAGAGAATGCAGTGCCCCGGTCAGGCGCAGCGGCAACGCGTCACCGATATGGTCGAGATTGCCGCTCCAGCCGGCGAGCCGGTCATGAACCGGGCCGCGCGGTACGCCTCTGGCCGCGATCAGCCCGCAAAGCGCTGCCGTGAACGGCGATCCGAGCCGCTCACATGATTTTTCCTGTTTCGCAAATGAATGGGCGACCCCTTCCGGGAGCGGCATGGGAGGCATGTCGCCATGCCCACCGGTTCCGGTCAGGCCGCACCCTTGGAGGCGACGCCTTTTTCCTGGAAGTGACCCTGCAATTCACCGGCCTGGAACATTTCGCGGATGATGTCGCAACCGCCGACGAATTCGCCCTTCACGTAAAGCTGCGGGATGGTCGGCCAGTTGGAATAATCCTTGATTCCCTGGCGAATATCGTCGTCCGCGAGCACGTTGATGCCCTTGTAGTCGACGCCGAGGTAATCGAGGATCTGGACTACCTGTCCGGAAAAACCGCATTGCGGGAAGCCCGGCGTGCCCTTCATGAAAAGGACGACGTCGTTGGATTTGACTTCCTGGTCGATGAAGTCGTTGATTCCGCTCATAATCTCATCCTTTGTCTCACCGGATGCGAGATCCGGTCGATTTTCGGTTTGTTCTATATATTGCGGCTGCGCTTTATTTCACAACCCGGATGCATCTTTACCGATGCGGGCGGGCGGCGCTGCGGCAACCAGCGGCTTCAGCCGAGCCTATTCAGGCGCACTCGTCTGCAGCGCAAGCGCATGGAGAACACCGCCCATGTTTCCCTCGAGCGCCTGATAGACCATCTGGTGCTGCTGCACGCGCGACTTGCCGCGAAAACTCTCGGACACGACTTCGGCCGCATAGTGATCGCCATCGCCCGCGAGATCGCGGATCGTCACTGTGGCGTCCGGAATTCCGGCCTTGATCATTTTCTCGATGTCCGAGGCGTTCATAGGCATCAGTGCGGTCTCCTATTCCGCGGCTTCGGCGCGGTGTGATGCATCCATGAAATCGGGGAACCACGATTCATGGATGGCGGACAGTTCATTGACAGATATGGAGACCGGCACCGGCGCCGTCAATGCGAGGATGTCGCCGCCGACCGTGCCCAGCTCGCGGAACGGAACACCCGCGCCTTCCGCGTTGAGCGCGAAGAAACGGGCGAGTTCGGCGCTCACGGTCACGAGATAGCGGCCTTGGTCCTCGCCGAACAACAGCGCATGAGCCGGACCGGCGTCGCCGGCATCGACCGTCACACCCTTGCCGGACGCCATGCACATTTCCGCAAGCGCGACGATCATGCCGCCGTCCGAAATGTCGTGGCAGGCCGTGACCTGGCCGTTGCGGATGGCAGAGCGCACGAAGTCGCCGTTGCGTTTTTCGCAATAGAGATCGACCGGCGGCGGCGGGCCGTCATTGCGGTCGTTGACGAGACGGTTGAAGACCGACTGGCCGAGATGCGTGCCGTCGCCGCCGAGAAGGAACACGGTGTCGCCGGATTGCATCGTGGAGATACGCGCCATGACCGAATAATCGGGCAGCAGGCCGACACCGGCGATGGTCGGCGTCGGCAGGATCGCCTCGCCATTGGTCTCGTTGTAGAGCGAGACATTGCCCGAGACGATCGGGAAGCCGAGCGCCGTACAGGCTTCGCCGATCCCCTCGATCGCGCGCACCAACTGGCCCATGATCTCCGGGCGTTCCGGGTTGCCAAAATTGAGGTTGTCGGTCGCGGCTAGCGGCTCTGCGCCGGTGGCGGTGATGTTGCGCCAGCATTCGGCGACGGCCTGCTTGCCGCCTTCATAGGCATCCGCCTCGCAATAGCGCGGCGTGACGTCGGAAGAGAATGCAAGCGCCTTGGTCTCGTGCCCGTCGACGCGGACGACGCCGGCGTCGCCGCCCGGCAATTGCAGCGAATTTCCCTGGATCAGCGTGTCGTATTGCTCCCACACCCAGCGGCGCGACGACATGTTGGAAGAACCGAGTATCTGCTTCAGCGCCGCGCCATAATCCTCGGGCTCGGCGAATTGCGACGCCTCGATTTCCTGGTAGAGGCCCGGGCTCATCCACGGCCGGTCGTATTCAGGAGCCTCGTCGCCGAGTTCCTTGATCGGCAGGTTGGCGACTTCCTCGCCTTCATGGAGAATCCGGAAGCGCAGATCGTCGGTCGTTTCGCCGACAATCGCGAAGTCGAGGCCCCATTTGTGGAAGATCGCCTTGGCGTCGTCTTCCTTTTCGGGGCGCAGCACCATCAGCATGCGCTCCTGGCTCTCGGAGAGCATCATCTCGTAGGCCGACATGCGCTCCTCGCGCACCGGCACCTTGTCGAGGTCGAGCTGGATGCCGAGATTGCCCTTCGCGCCCATTTCGACGGCCGAGCAGGTCAGCCCCGCCGCGCCCATGTCCTGGATCGCGATGACGGCGCCGGAGGCCATCAGTTCGAGGCAGGCTTCGAGCAGGCACTTCTCGGTGAACGGGTCTCCGACCTGCACGGTCGGGCGCTTCTGGTCGATATCGTCGCCGAATTCCGCGGATGCCATCGTCGCGCCGCCGACGCCGTCGCGCCCGGTCTTCGCGCCGAGATAGACCACAGGCAGGCCAACGCCCTTTGCTTCGGACAGGAAGATGGCGTCTGTCTTGGCGATGCCGGCTGCAAAGGCGTTGACGAGGATGTTGCCGTTGTAGCGGGCATCGAATTCCACTTCGCCGCCGACGGTCGGGACGCCGAAGGAATTGCCGTACCCGCCAACGCCGGAAACGACGCCGGAAACGAGATGGCGCGTCTTCGGGTGATCCGGTTCGCCGAAGCGCAGCGCGTTCATCGCCGCGACGGGCCTTGCGCCCATGGTGAACACGTCGCGCAGAATGCCGCCGACGCCCGTGGCCGCGCCCTGGTAGGGTTCGATATAGGAGGGGTGGTTGTGGCTCTCCATCTTGAAGACCACGCAATCTCCGTCACCGATATCTACAACGCCGGCATTTTCGCCCGGTCCCTGGATGACCTGCGGCCCCGTGGTCGGCAGAGTCTTCAGCCATTTCTTGGAGGATTTGTAGGAACAGTGCTCGTTCCACATGGCCGACCAGATGCCGAGTTCGGTAAAGGTCGGTTCGCGTCCCGTGAGTTCGACGATACGGTCGTATTCGTCGGGCGTGATGCCGTGGGCTTCAACGAGTTCGGGCGTGATGGGAACAGAGTTGCGAATGGTCATGTGGGCGATCGTCTCGCGAGGTTCGGGCCTGAGGCACGTGCTATCACTCCGCCCGCACGCAGGACAAGCGGTCGCGCCGCTTTGGATGCGGACAGATGTGGATTGCGGGATGCGAGCCGCTATTCGAGCGAGTCGAAGTTCAGCGACGGCGAGGACAGAAGGTCGGCGAGGGCGGTTATCCCGCGTTCCATCTTGGCGTCGCTGAGCGGGCCGGTCAGCGAGATGCGGATATTCGGGCAGGGATAGTTGATCGCACCGATCTTGTATTCATCCGCGCCATCGACCACGACACCCACTTCCCGCGCCGCCTTGCCGAACGTGCCCGGCAGCCATGGATCGGGCAGGGTGAGCCAGATGAACGGGCAGTCCGGATCGCTGCGGACTTCGACATCGGGATTGGCGTTGGAGAGCAAGTCGTCCGCCATGCGGGTTCGGCGCGCGATGATCTGGCGCACGCGCGAGCGGATTTTCGCCGCCTCGCCGGACAGCACCAGACGCGCCGCCGTCTCCTTGAGCAGGAAGGGTGCGCCGCCCGTCAGCAGGCGATGCGCATTGACGACCCGGGTCAGCGTGCCGGGCGGGCACGAGATCCAGCCGGAGCGCAGCCCCGCCGAAACGGATTTGGAAAGACCGTTGAGGTGGAATGTCCGCTCCGGCGCCATCGAAGCCAGCGGCGTCGGCGCGTCGTCCTTCATGCCGCCATAGATGTTGTCCTCGATGATCCAGACATTGTACCTGCGCGCGATCTCGACGATGCGCACGCGATTTTCCTCGGAAACGGTTCCGAGCGTCGGATTGTTCAGCGTTGCTACCAGCACAATCGCCTTGGGGTGCTGTTGCGCGCAGACATGTTCGAAATCTTCCGGGTCGATACCGTCGGGCGTCGATTTGAGCCGCGCGACGCGCCGGCCGGACATGGAGACGGCGCGCGGGGTTGCGGGGTAGCACAATTCCTCGAAGGCGATCCTGTCGCCGATGGTCGAGATGGCGGCGATCGCGGCCATGATGCCGGCATGCACGCCCAGTGTCGGAATGACGAGCAGGGGATCGGGCGACCAACCGCCATGGCCGAGCCAGAGGCTGCCGGCTTCCTGCCAGGAGCGCGGTATCGACCGGATGTAATCAATGCCGGCATAGCCGCTCTCGACACTCGTCTTGCCGATGATCTCGCCGATAAGGCCGCCCTGGCCGACATCCGCGGCCGCGGTCGATGTCATCGCGATTGCTGCGTCCGGAAGTTGGAGCCTGTCGCCAGTCGGCGCGGCGGGCACATGCCGCACTGTCGTGGCTGGGCGGATTTCATCGTCGGGGCGTTCGAGCACATAGGTGCCGCGCCCGACTTCGCCGGAGACGAGGCCGCGCTCGCGCACCATGGAATAGGCGCGGCTGACCGTGCCGACCGTGACGCCGAGGTCGAAGGCGAGGTTGCGTTGCGGCGGCAGCTTCGCGCCGGAGGGAAGATCGCCGGTCTCGATTGCGTCTTCAATACGCCCCGCGAGCCGGACATAGAGCGGACCGTCGCCGCTTTTGAGATCTGGAAGCCAAGTTGTCATGGTGACAATTTATAGGTTGAGAGACAATTCGAGTCAATGTACCCCAACGAAAGTTTCAACCTCCCACTGAAAGGGTCAGTACAATGGTATCAATTGATACAATCGTGCCGCACAATGGCCCTGTACGCATCGGCTACAGGACATATGCCGGCATTGGCGCGGTGCCTCTGCAGGAATGGTTCAAGGTTCTCGTAGCGATCATGCGCGCGCGTTACACGAAACAGCACACTCGCCGACACCTGCGCGATCTCACCGATGATCAGTTGCGCGACATCGGCATCACGCGCAGCCAGGCTCAGTGGGAAGCGGACAGGCCGTCCTGGTGGTACCGCAAATAACAGAAATACGGGCGCCCGCGGTCAGCAGGCGCTTCGTCCGCCAGACCAGGCGATGACATCGTCATTGATCCGCGCCGAAATCGGCTGGGACGCCAGCGGGCCAAAAGTGGTGATCTTCACCGGATCGCCGCTTGCCTCGATCACGAGTTTCGGCAGCCCAGTCGACTTGCCTCTCTCCACCACAAGCAGTCGCGGGTTGCCGATCCTCGTGTCGAGTTCCGGAATGACCGCGAGACCGCGGAATGCCCGGTCGCCTGACCGGAACCAGCATTTCTGCGCATTCTCGTTGATCACGGAAAGCGCCTCGACCGACTTGTCGGCAGTGATCTCGATATTCAGAACGCCGCCCGCGCGTTCGCCGGTGCAGCCGGCGAGTACCAAGCTGGCGGCCAGCGCGACATGGGCCCGGCCGCGTCCGGGCATCAGGCGGCAGCCTTCCCGGTAATCCCCAGCGCACTTTCGAACAGGCCGCGCCCGTCGGAGCCGCCATGGGCGGCCTCGATCAGGTTTTCGGGATGCGGCATCATGCCGAGCACATTGCCGGCCTCGTTGACGATGCCCGCGATATCCTCGATGGAGCCGTTCGGATTGGTGCCTTCGGCATAGCGGAAGACGATCTGGCCGTTGCCGTTCAGCCGCTTCAGCGTTTCCGCGTCGGCGAAATAGTTGCCGTCATGATGGGCGACGGGGCAGCGGATGACCTGGCCCTGTGCATAGGCGGACGTGAAGGCGGTCTCGGCATTCGTTACTTCGAGCTTCACTTCACGGCAGACGAATTTCAGCGAGGCGTTGCGCATCAGCGCGCCCGGCAGCAGGCCCGCCTCCAGCAGAATCTGGAATCCGTTGCAGACGCCGAGAACCTTCACGCCGGCCTCGGCCTTGCGCCTGAGAGCGCTCATGACGGGCATGCGCGCCGCGATCGCGCCGCAGCGCAGGTAATCGCCATAGGAAAAGCCGCCCGGAACGACGATCAGATCGACATCGGGAATGTCCGTATCCGTCTGCCAGACCGTAACCGGCGGCGTACCGGAAATCTTCGTGATCGCCGCGATCATGTCGCGGTCGCGATTGAGACCGGGCAGGAGGAGGACGGCGGTTTTCATCGTCAGACGATCTCCACCGCGTAGTCCTCGATCACGGTGTTGGCGAGGAGCTTCTCGCACATCGCCTTCAGGTCGGCTTCGGCCTTTGCGCGGTCGGAGGTCTCGAGTTCGACGTCGAACACCTTGCCCTGGCGGACCTTGGCGACCTCGGAGAAGTCCAGTGCGTGCAGGGCGCCTTCGATGGCCTTTCCCTGCGGGTCGAGGACGCCGCTCTTCAATGTAACCGTGACGCGTGCCTTGATCATTTTTTCTTCCGGGTCGCTTATTTCACCAGAACTGGGCCCTTGGGGCGCGACTGTTCTGTCTCGTTCATGATGCCCAGCCGGCGGGCAACTTCCTGATAGGCCTCGACAAGCCCGCCGATGTCGCGGCGGAAGCGGTCCTTGTCCAGCTTCTCGTTGGTCTTGACGTCCCACAGCCGGCAGGAATCGGGGGAAATCTCGTCGGCGACGACAATGCGCATCATGTCGCCCTCATAGAGCCGTCCGCACTCGATCTTGAAATCGACGAGCTGGATGCCGATGCCGAGGAAGAGGCCGGTCAGGAAATCGTTGACGCGGATGGCCAGCGCCATGATGTCGTCGATTTCCTGCGGGCTCGCCCAGCCGAAGGCGGTGACGTGTTCCTCGGTGACCATCGGATCGTCGAGAGCGTCGGCCTTGTAATAGAATTCGATGACCGAGCGCGGCAGCACCGTGCCTTCCTCGATCCCCAGGCGCTTGGAGATGGAGCCGGCCGCGATGTTGCGGACGACGACCTCGAGCGGGATGATCTCGACTTCGCGGATCAGCTGCTCGCGCATGTTCAGGCGCTTGATGAAATGCGTCGGAATGCCGATCCGGTTCAGATTGGTGAAGATATGCTCGGAGATCCGGTTGTTGAGGACACCCTTGCCCTCGATGACGTCGTGCTTCTTCTTGTTGAAGGCGGTCGCGTCGTCCTTGAAAAACTGAACCAGGGTGCCGGGCTCGGGGCCTTCGTAGAGGATCTTGGCCTTGCCTTCGTAGATGCGGCGGCGTTGTTTCATGAAATCCGTGCTCTGCATTGAAAATTGGCTGCCGCGGCCGAACCGCGATGTCATTTGCGCCGTTTACTCCAAACGTCGCGTCAGCACAAACGTAGCCTTCGCCTATCCAGTCATTTTCCTCATGCGACCAATGGGCGGACGCAATCGAGTTGATATTTTGCCGGCCATTTGATTTAGACGTGCCAACACCCATCTGACCGGCACGGGAATCGCGCCGTAAAGACCTTTCAATGGAGACGATCGCCATGTCGATGAAAGACCGTGAGGACGCTTACGAGAACAAGTTCGCCCATGACCAGGAACTGCGGTTCAAGGCAATGGCGCGTCGCAACAAGCTGCTCGGCCTCTGGGCGGCCGAAAAACTCGGCAAGAGCGGAGCCGAGGCGGAAGCCTATGCGAAGGAAGTGATCATCGCGGACCTCGAAGAGGCCGGCGACGAGGACGTCTTCCGCAAGATTCGCGGTGATTTCGATGCCGCAAGCGTCGATCAGTCGGACCACCAGATCCGCCGCACGATGGAAGAACTGCTCGCCGAGGCGGTCAAGCAGGTCCAGAGCGACTGATCCGGCGCCCGACATGACCCATGACTATTCCCTCGCGGACCGGCTGACCGCCGGCGAGACGGTATTTACCGTCTGGTCGTCGCTTCCCGATCTCGGCCTCATCGAAGTGTTCGCGCAGGGCCCGTTCGGCGCCGTCACGCTGGACATGCAGCATGGCGCGCACCACGTCGAAAGCGTGATGAAGGGGCTGTCTCCGGTCATTACCGGCGGAAAACCGGCGGTTGTGCGTATCGCGCAGGGTGATTTCGGCATGGCGTCGCGCGCGCTCGACATGGGCGCGGATGCGGTGATCGCACCGATGATCAATTCCATCGAGGACGCCAAGGCGTTTCGCGATGCGATGAAGTATCCACCCGTCGGCGGGCGGTCCTGGGGGCCGACGCGCGCGCTCAAGTTGCGCGGGTTGGCCGGCGGAAACGACTATCTCTCGACAGCCAACACGAAGACGCTGGCCTTCGCGATGATCGAGACCCGCGAGGCCTATGCGATCGCCGCCGATATCGCCGCGCTGGACGGGATTGATGGCCTTTTTGTCGGGCCTTCGGATTTCTC
The DNA here is from genome assembly GCF_965227485.1 of Oricola indica. Classification (NCBI taxonomy): domain Bacteria; kingdom Pseudomonadati; phylum Pseudomonadota; class Alphaproteobacteria; order Hyphomicrobiales; family Ahrensiaceae; genus Oricola; species Oricola indica. The sequence goes on along the minus strand of NZ_OZ245747.1, from coordinate 3,146,832 downwards.
GATCGCATGGTCGAATGGCGCGGCGGTGAACCCGGCGTCGGAAGACATGCAGGAAGCAGTGGCGAATGTCGCGCGCATCGCCCGCGACGCTGGAAAGCATGCGGCGATTTTCGCAGCGTCACCGTCTGCCGCGCCAAGTTACGTCGAACTCGGCTATCGTTTCATCGCGCTTGGCCTGGATACGGTGATGCTCGATGCCGGGCAGAAAGCGATCCTGGCGGCCGCCGAAGCATAAATCGGCGGCGCTAAAGCCGTTTCATGAATTCCGAGAAGACCATCAGACCTTCAGGCCAGGGCCCGTGGCCCGATTCGGCGTTGATGTGGCCGGATTCGCCCGCATCGACAAGGAACGAGCCCCACGCATCGGCGATATCGTCGGCCTCCTCGTAACTGGAGAACGGGTCGTTTCGGCTCGCCACCACGAAAGAGGGGAAGGGAAGCGGGTCGCGCGGATAGGGGCCAAAGGTCATCAGGTGTTTCGGCCGGACATCCGGATTGGCGACGTCGGGCGGCGCGACAAAGAACCCGCCGCGAACATTCTCGGCTCCGTCCCGGATCGCGTGCACGGCCGCCGCGACTCCCAGCGAATGCGCCACGAGAACGACCGGCCTTTCCGCACGATCGATTTCCTCGCGCACACGCGCGATCCAGTCCTCGCGTACCGGTTTCGACCACTCGGCCTGTTCGACGCGGCGCGCGGACGGCATGCCGCTTTGCCACCGGCTTTGCCAATGATCGGGCCCGGAATTGGTGTAGCCGGGGATGATGAGGATTTCTGCGTCCTTGATCTTCATGCGTCGGAGGTCGGCATTCCGCCGCCATTTGTCAATCCGGCGCATGAAGAGTTTTCTTGGCAGGGCGCTACTGAGCCGCCGGCACTGTATCCGAGATCGCCGGGGCCGTGACGGCGGGGGCAGTCACTTCGGTGTCGATGTTCCCGGTTCCCCCAGACATGAAGAAAATGCCGACGATCATGAGTGCGATGACGCCCAGGGCGATCATCGGGCCGGTCGAACTGGCTTTTCCGGTCTCCTGATAGGGATACATGCCGGATCGTGTGTCGAAGTCGTCGCGATAGTCCACCATTTGAGGTCTCCTTTCATCCGATTGCGGATGCGAGAAATCTGGCGGTCGAAAATGGTGATTTCCGAGCCGATTGGTTCACATGGCGTTTCGGTTCGAAAGGAATCGCGTTCCATTCGGGTCTGGCCGGAAAATGAAAGAAAATACAGATCGTTAGAGATTTTCAGTCCGGATCAAACGAGATTACGCCCGGTCACAATCCGGGAGAATTCGGCGCATTTTCAAGCGAGTCAGCGGAAAAACCGCAGGCGCGACCCGAATACGTTGACCGCGAGACCGATGAAGACCAGTGCCGATCCCGCGGCCGTCAGGGGCGTCAGCGCCTCGCCGAACACGATCGCCGTGGAGACCATTCCGAACACCGGGATAAGCAGCGCGAACGGGGTCACGGTGGCAGCTGGATGGCTGCGCAGCAGATGGATCCATGCGGCGAAGGCGAACACGGTGGTCGGGTAGGCGAGAAAGGCGATCGACAGCACCGATGTGACGGAAGGAACATGATCGGGCAGACCGAACATCGTGCCTTCGAAGACCATGGACAGCGCGAACAGGGGAATCGGTGCGGCGAGGCTCGACCAGCCCACGAAGCCCAGCATTGCGGTTGGCTTTGCCGCTTTTGCGATGATGTTCGCCAGGCCCCATGCCGCGGCCGAGGCGATGACCATCAGGAAAGGCACCGGCGGCGTGATTTCGGCATTCGCGAAACCGATCAGCAGGATGCCAGAGACCGCGACCGCCGCGCCGGTGATTTCATGCCTGCGCGGCCGTTCGGAAAAGACGATGACGGCAAACAGCACGGTGAAGAAGACCTGCATCTGCACCACCAGCGAGGCGAGGCCCGGCGGCATGCCCAGCCGGATCGCCGAAAACAGCAGCCCGAACATCACCGCGCCTTGCGTCACGCCGTAAGCGACCAGAAGCCGGAGCGGCACCTTGGGAACCGGAACGAAGAAGATCAGCGGGATTGCGGCGAAGAGATAACGGTAGCCCGTCACCAGCAATGGCGGCAGGTCGGTGACCGCCAGCTTGATCGCGACGAAAGCGAAGCCGTACATGGCGCTTGCCAGAATGGCGAGCAGGATATGCGCAACGGGCATCTGATCTGTCCGGGCCGGAACGCGCCGGCGCGCGCCAAGTCAGTCGATCAGGCGGTTCCGAAGACCCGCCTGAAGATCGTATCGACATGCTTGGTGTGATAGCCGAGATCGAATTTCTCGCGGATCGTTTCCTCGGGCAGGGCAGCGCGCACATCGGCGTCGGCGAGGAGCTCCTCCAGGAAATCCTTGTCCTGCTCCCAGACCTTCATGGCATTGCGCTGCACCAGACGATAGGCGTCCTCGCGGCTCACGCCGGCCTGGGTGAGGGCGAGGAGCATGCGTTGCGAATGCACGAGGCCACGGAATTTGTTGAGGTTCGCCAGCATGTTGTCGGGATAGACGACAAGCTTGTCGATGACACCGGTCAGGCGCGCCAGCGCGAAATCGAGCGTCACCGTCGCGTCCGGGCCGATCATGCGTTCGACCGAAGAATGCGAGATATCGCGCTCATGCCACAGCGCCACGTTTTCCATCGCCGGATTGGCGTAGGCGCGCACCATGCGGGCGAGGCCGGTGAGGTTTTCGGTCAGCACGGGGTTGCGCTTGTGCGGCATGGCCGACGAGCCTTTCTGGCCCGGCGAGAAATATTCCTCGGCCTCCAGCACCTCGGTGCGCTGCAGATGACGGATCTCGACCGAGAGGCGCTCGATCGATGACGCGATGACGCCGAGCGTCGCGAAGAACATCGCGTGGCGGTCACGCGGGATGACCTGCGTCGAGACGGGTTCGGCGGTCAGTCCCATCGCCTCGGCGACATGCTCCTCCACCTGGGGATCGAGATTGGCGAAGGTGCCGACAGCGCCGGAAATGGCGCAGGTTGCGATTTCCGCGCGCGCATGGACGAGCCGCTCGCGGCAACGCGAGAATTCCGCATAGGCCTGCGAGAGCTTGACGCCGAATGTGGTCGGCTCGGCATGGATGCCGTGGCTGCGGCCGATCGTAATCGTGTCCTTGTGCTCGAAGGCGCGCTTCTTCAGCGCGGCGAGCAGGGCGTCCATGTCGGCGAGGAGGAGGTCCGTCGCCCGCATCAGCTGCACGTTGAAGCAGGTGTCGAGCACATCCGACGAGGTCATGCCCTGGTGGACGAAACGGGCGTCCGGCCCGACGATCTCGGCCAGATGCGTCAGGAAGGCGATCACGTCGTGCTTGGTTTCGCGCTCGATCTCGTCGATACGGTCGATGTCGAAGGTTGCCGCCCCGCCCTTGTCCCAGATGGTCTTCGCCGCGCTTTCCGGGATCACGCCCAGCTTCGCGAGTGCGTCGCAGGCATGCGCCTCTATTTCGAACCAGATACGGAACTTGGTCTCCTGCGACCAGATCGCGACCATTTCCGGCCGGGAGTAGCGGGGAATCATGAGGGGCGCCTTTGCGGACAATGAGAGAATATGCGCTGCCAGTTACCAGACCGCCGCGCCGCGCTCAACTCGCCCTTCGGGTTAACCACCAACTCATCGCGACCAGGGAGACAGGGCCGAGCGGCCAGTAGAGCCGCGTGCCGAGGACCGCGAACTGATATGTCGAGCCAAGCGCGGTGTAGAATTGCTGGTAGAACCAGACGATCGACAGCGGATAGCCGTGCCACTGCGCGTAATAGGTCCGGTATTCGAGCGCCAGCACGCCAGCGGTCGCACCCAGCGTGAAGAGGGTCAGCACACAGGCTGCGATCAACAGGTTCCAGGGATACGAACTGCGCCGGACAAGCCACATGATGGGAAAGTGCGCGAAGAGATAGCCGATGAGGCCGCCCGCGCCGTAGAGGGCAGCGATCTCGACGACCTGCGGATCGAGAATGCGACCGCGCTCAAAGAGCAGGCCGACAAGCGCCGAAAGGCCCATCAGGACGGCCCATACCAACGCAGTGGCCGCGACCTTCAACAAGCGCGTAAGCATGCTCGATTGCGCCACCGCAGGGCGCGCAAGGGCGACAGATGTTTCCATGGCGTCAGTTTGCCGGACGCCTTGTCACGGCCATCCACCGGTGGTCCGGTCCTTCGAAACCGTAGCTGATCACGCTGATCATGACCGCGAGCGCCGACTGGCCGTTTTGCATGAATGTCTGGACGCCGCCGATCCGGTAGCCGATCGGGCAGCCACGGCTGGAAGGCACCGAACTGTCTTCGTGAAGGATTTCTGTCGTACCACCGGGCGAGGCATCGATGGAGAGCAGGCGGAACCCGGTGGTGGTGTCGTTGAGCCCGGCACAGGTGCCGGACGCCGCGAAGCTCAGTTCCTCTATCCTGAATTCGAGCGGCGAATCGATCGCCGGGAAAACAGGGCGCGGATTGACCGCCATGCGGTGCGGATCGGCGGAAAGCTCGGTAATCGCATTGAAGCCCGCCAGGTATCCCGTATTGCCGGCGAGTTCTGCGTCGGTGACGATTCCCTGTCCCGCCGTCATCGCTTGCTGGCGCGCCGCATCGACGCTGACGGTCTCGTCGTCCAGACGAACGCGGATCGGTGAGGGCGAAACGAAGCTGTCGCTCGCCGTGTCGATGTAGAAGCGGTTGGCGTAGGGAAAGCCGGAGCCGTCCTGGTGTCCGTATTCCTCGAATGCGAAAATCGCGCCGTCGGCGCTGAAACCGAGAATATCGAGCGTCGATGCGTCGCCGGCACAAACCCGTGATACGGCAGCCGCGATGACGAGTGCCGAACTGCCGAGAACACTGCAAATCTTCATTTGCGCCCTCCTGTCATCCCGTTTGATTGCCTTGCTCCTATTCTGGGACCACGCGGCGGAGCTGTCCAGCGGGGACGACATCAGGTTGCGGACAAGGTAAAGGCCGGGGCTCAGGAACGATCCGACCAGACCGGAAGGACATCGCCTTCGCTTGCTGTCGCGGCATGAACACCGCGCGCTATGGCCCGTGACATCGTTGCGGCCGCAGCCGCGCACAGGTCGATGAAATCATCGCCCCCGGGGCGAAGCGATTTGTGCCCCGTCGCGACGGCGAAGACAAGATCGCCATCCATCGGCGTGTGGCAGGGCCAGATGGCGCGCGCGAAACCGTCATGGGCGGAAATCGCCAGACGCTTGCACTCGGCCTTGGTCAGCACCGCGTCGGTCGCGATGACGGCGATGGTCGTGTTGGCCCGGGGATTGACGGCCCTGTGCTTGAGGCGGATTTCCGTGGCGCCTTCCGGTAGCGGCACCGGCAAGCCCAGACCGCCGAACTCGTCGCCAATCTCGAAGGGCGCGGCCCAGAAATGCCGTGTCCCGCCGATCGTGGTGGTACCGACCGGATTGGCCGCCGCAAGCGCGCCCACCGTGGCGCCGGAACCCGTCAGCACCGCGGACGCCGATCCGAGGCCGCCTTTCAGGTCGGCCGTGCGCGCGCCAGCGCCGGCGCCCGCAGTGCCGAGCGCAAATTCGGTATCGGCGGCTTTCAATGCGTCGTATCCCAATTCGCGATAGGGCGGATAGCGTCCCCAGTCCTTGTTGCCGCCATTTGCGAGATCGAACAGGATGGCCGCCGGCACGATGGGGATACGGTGGGGACCGGCGGCGAATCCGCGTCCCGCCTCGACGAGCGCCGCTTGAACGCCGGACGCCGCGTCCAGTCCGAAGGCCGAACCGCCGGAAAGCACGAGCGCATCGACGGTCTCGACCGTTTGGTGCGGCTCGAGAAGGTCTGTTTCCCTCGTACCGGGCGCGCCGCCCAGGATCTGCACGGCGGCGGTCGATGGTTTTTCGCACAGAATGGCCGTGACGCCGGATTTCAGGTTCGGATCGTCGGCATTCCCGACGGCAATTCCCGCCACATCGGTAATCAGGTTCCGTTTGCCGCGCGTCCAGTCGGTCACTGAATGGAGCCCGTGCTGGAATCGCCGGAAACCGCGACGGGACGGCCGTCCTCGATCACGAAGATCCGGAACAGATTGCGCGAAACATTGCCGTCGCCGTCGAAGCGGATGGGGCCCAGCACCGTCTCGAAGGTGCGGCCGAGGAAGTCGCCGAAGAAGATCGGTTCGTCGGCATCGAGTCCTTCGAGAGCGGCCATCGCGATCTGCATCGCGGCATAGGTCGGGACGAGGTAGCTGTTGCCGATGACGGTCGCGCCTTCCGTGGCGTCGGCAAGCGCCTTGGGAAGCTCTTCCGCTCCCGACCAGGCCGGCAGTGCGCCGAGGATGGTTCCGTCGGCCAGCGCGGCATCGTCCGGCGAGGCGACGAAGGCGCTTCCTCCGGCAAGTGTCAGCGAAACGCCGACGGCTTCGGCATCCGCGCCGATGATGGCCGCGTCGAAGGCGTCGCCGCCAACGAAGACATGCGTCGCGCCGGATTTTTGCAGCCGCCGAACCAGCGCCACCTGATTTTCCAGTTGTGGCCGGTAGGTGTCGGTAAAGACAGGCTTCAGATTGTCTTCCTCGAGCCGGAAGCGAACCTCTTCGGCGATCTGGCGGCCGTATAGCGTGCCGTCGTCGATGATCGCGAAATTGATGCCGCGCCACGCTTCCTTGAGATAATCGGCAATGGCGTCGGCTTCGTCGGACGCCTTTGGCGCAAGGCGCAGGACCGGCCAGTTGCCCTTGCGCCGGTCCACGGTAATCGCCTCGGACTGCACGCCGATCAGCAGCAGCGGAATATTGGCATCCGCGAGTTTCGGCATGGCGGCATCGAAGGCTTCGATGCAGGGATAGCCGATGGCGATCCGCACGCGCGATTCGATCATCTCGTCGGCGGTTTTCACGCCGCCTTCCGGCTCGCATTCGTCGTCATGGAGTTCGATACGCGCATCCGGAAACCGGTTCACAGCCGCCCGCGCGCCTTTCTCGATTTCCTTGCCCACGACGGCGTAGAAGCCGCTGATCGGCGCGGAAACGCCGATTGCGCCGCCTTCCTGTGCGACGACGGGCGCGGACAGCACCACCATGGCGGCAACACCAACCGCCGCGCGAAGGCCAAAACGGCCGAAGCGGGGAGCATTCAGTGTCGAATTGCGGCTGCGTCTGGACATGTCACTTTGATGCACGCCGCGCCGCCTCAGGGCAAGGCCAAAGGTGGCGCTTTCGGGTCGTGACCGATCAGCCCTTGGCGACGGACGCCACCGTCTCTATGTTCCGCGGAACCGGTTGCCTCGGAGCGAATGACCACGACATGACGATTGCACTGCCCGCCTCGATCGACGAAACCCTGTCCTTGCTCAATGGCGAGGACTATGTCGCGGACCGCTCGCTGGCCACCGTGCTGTATCTCAGCCTGAAGATGGGCCGCCCATTGTTCCTGGAAGGCGAGGCCGGCGTCGGCAAGACGGAAATCGCCAAGGTGTTGTCGAAGGCGCTCGACCGGCCGTTGATCCGGCTGCAGTGCTATGAGGGGCTCGATATTTCCTCGGCGGTGTATGAATGGAACTACGCCGCGCAGATGATCGACATCCGGATAGCCGAGGCGTCCGGCGAGACGAAGCGCGAGACGCTCCACAAGGACATTTTTTCGGACGACTACCTGATCCGCCGTCCGGTGCTGGAAGCCCTGTCCGGCGAACCCGGCCGGCCGCCGGTCTTCCTGATCGACGAACTCGACCGTACCGATGAAGCCTTCGAGGCCTTCCTTCTGGAGGTTCTGTCGGATTTCCAGGTCACGATACCGGAATACGGGACGATCAAGGCCGCCGAGCGGCCCGCCGTCATCATCACGACCAACCGGACGCGCGAAATCCACGACGCGTTGAAGCGTCGCTGCCTCTATCACTGGGTCGATTACCCGACCGCCGAGGGCGAACTGGAAATCGTCGCCCGCAAGGCGCCGCAGGCCAATCGCCGCCTTTCGGAAGAGGTGGTTGGCTATGTCCAGAAGCTGCGCGAGATGGAATTGTTCAAGGCGCCGGGCGTCGCGGAGACGATCGACTGGGCGACCGCGCTCACGGAACTGGACCGTGTCGCCCTCGACCCGGCGACGATTTCCGACACGATCGGCGTTCTCCTGAAATACCAGGACGATATCGCCCGGCTGCAGGGCTCCGAAGGCAAGCGCATCCTCGATGACGTCAAGGCCGATCTCGACGCGGCGTGACGATGGCGAAAGTTTCCTCCGGTCCGGACAAACCCACGCAGGCCGAAGAGGGCCGGCTGGCCGATAACATCGTCTATTTCGCGCGGACGCTGCGCAAGGCTGGCATGAAGGTCGGACCGGCTGCGGTGACCGACGCCATCGAGGCGGTGTTGGCGGCGGGAATCGGTTCGCGCAACGACTTCTACTGGACGCTTCATGCGGTTCTCGTCACGCGCCATGAGGACAGCGTCGTCTTCGACGAGGCGTTCAGGCTGTTCTGGCGCTCGCGCGAACTGATCGAGAAGATGCTGCAGATGTTCTCGCCCAAGGCGCCGGAAACGCGCGAAGCCGAAAAGAAGCGGGCGGGCGAATCCCGCGTGGCCGATGCGATGTTCGAGGGCCACAAGAAGCGCGAGCCCGAGGAACGGCCGCCGGAGATCGAGGTGGATGCCCGAATGACGTTTTCGGGCCGTGAGGTTCTGCGCGACAAGGATTTCGCGCAGATGTCCGCCGCCGAACTGGCCGCAGCGAAAAAGGCGATTTCCGAATTGCGGCTGCCGCATGACGAGGTGCGCACGCGCCGGTTCAAGCCATCGACCCGCAAGACGCGTGTCGATCCGCGCCGAACCATGCGCCAGGCGATGCGAACCGGGGGCGATCTCGTCATCCCGCAATTCCGCGAACAGCGCCTGGTGCACCCGCCGCTGGTCGTCCTTGCCGACATCTCCGGCTCGATGAGCCAGTATTCCCGCGTGTTCCTGCATTTTCTCCATGCTCTCACGGAACATCGCCGCCATGTGCATACATTCCTGTTCGGGACGCGGCTGACCAATGTGACCCGCCAGATGCGCCATCGCGATATCGACATGGCGATCGAGGACAGCGCCCGGGCGGTGGATGACTGGTCGGGCGGCACGCGTATCGGCGTGACGCTCGCCACCTTCAACCGCCAATGGTCGCGCCGCGTGCTGTCGCAGGGCGCGATCGTATTGCTGATCACGGACGGTCTGGAGCGCGACGACACCGAGGGACTGCGGCACGAGACCGAACGGCTTCAGAAGTCCTGCCGTCGGCTGATCTGGCTGAACCCGCTGCTGCGTTTCGAGGGGTTCCAGGCCAAGGCGAAAGGCGTGCGGGCCATGCTGCCCCATGTCGACGAGTTCCGTCCGGTCCATTCGCTGAACTCGATCTCGGATCTGTGTCTTGCGCTCGGCGCGGGAACGTCGTCCAATCCACGCATGAAATCGCCCATGCAATGGCTGCGCGAACTGGACCGCGCGGCATGACGGGGCGGGAGGACAGCAAATGAGCGAACAGTTTCATGACGATCCGCTGAAAGTGGCGGAAGCGTGGATGGGCGAGGGGCGCCCTGTCGCCGTCGCCACGGTGGTCGAGACATGGGGATCCGCGCCGCGCCCGGTCGGCAGTCATTTGGTGATCGACGCGGACTCGAATTTCGAGGGTTCTGTGTCGGGCGGCTGCGTCGAGGGCGCGGTTATCGCCGATGCGCTCGATGTGATCGAGACGGGCGAGCCGAAAATGCTCGAATTCGGTGTTGCCGACGAGACGGCCTGGCGTGTTGGCCTGTCCTGCGGCGGGCGCATTCGCGTTTATATCGAGCGTATCGGGTAGACCGCCATGGATCCGCTTTCGCTGAAGAAACTGAATGCCGCCCGCGCCGTGCGCGAAGCGATCGCCCTGGTGACGGATCTTGGCGATGGCCGGGATCGTGTCGTCAAGGAAGGCGATCCCGTCGCCGGGGAGCTTGGCGATGCACTCGCGAGGACGTTTCAGACCGGCAAGTCCGGCGTCGTGACGGTCGATGGGCGCGATTTCTTCATCAATGTCCACTTGCCGCCACCTCGCCTGGTTGTGATCGGCGCGGTCCATATCAGCCAGGCGATGGCTCCGATGGCGGCGCTTGCCGGCTACGACATGGAGATCATCGATCCGCGCACCGCCTTCGCCACGCCGGAGCGGTTCGAGGGCGTGCGCCTCGACGCCGATTGGCCGGAGGATGTGCTGAAGCTGCGCCCGCTCGATCCCTATTGCGCGCTGTGCGCCGTCACGCACGATCCCAAGATCGACGACTATCCGCTAAAGGCCGCGCTGGAGGCGAAATGCTTCTATGTCGGTGCGCTCGGCAGCCGCAAGACGCATGGCAAGCGGGTCGAACGCCTGCTGGCGGAAGGCGTGCCGCAGACGGCGATCGACACCATTGCGGCCCCGATCGGGCTCGATATCGGAGCGTCCAGCCCGGCGGAGATCGCGGTGGCGGTGCTCGCCCAGGTGATCGAGGCGTTCCGCAAGCGCGAAATCGTGTCAGGCAAGGCGGCCGCCTGAGCCATGTGGTTCGGAACCCGCCCGCTCGACGACGCCGACGATCTGGTTGGCGCGACGCTCGCCCATTCCATCCAGATCGCGCCGCGCAGGAAACTGCGCAAAGGGCATGTCCTGACGCCGGAAAGCCTTGTGGCGATCGGTGAAGCCGGCATCGCCGAAATCACCGTGGCGATCCCCGAAGCCGGCGACATGACGGAGGACGCCGCGGCCGGACATATCGCGGATGTCTTCGCGCTGGAGGGGTTCCGACGCGAGGATGTCGGGACCGGACGGGTGAACTTTCACGCGGCGGCGGATGGTGTCCTCGTTGTCGCGCCCGGGCGCATCGATGCGCTGAATGCCATCGATCCCGCGATCACGCTGGCCACCTTGCCGAACCATTCGCCGGTCAGCGAGGGCCAGATGATCGCGACCGTGAAGATCATTCCTTTCGCCGTCGATGGCGCTCTGGTCGAGAAGGCCGCAGCCGAGGTGACGGCGCCTGACACGATCCGTGTCCATCCGTTTCGCCGGGGTTTGAAGGTCGCGATGATCCAGACGCGTGTGAAGGGAACGAAGTCTTCCATGCTGGACAAGACGTGGCGGATAACGAATGCGCGCCTGGAAAGCATGCACGCCGTGATGACGGATGAAAGCCGCACCGACCACGCCGTCGGGCCGCTTGCCGAGGAAATCGCAGCGCAGATCGCGGGAAACGATATCGTGCTCGTGTTCGGCGCGTCCGCCGTGACCGACCCGCGCGACGTGGTGCCAAAGGCGATCGAGCAGGCGGGCGGCACGATCCTGCATGTTGGCATGCCGGTCGACCCCGGCAACCTGCTCGTATTGGGCGAGATTGGCGGAAAGCCGGTGATCGGCGCGCCGGGCTGCGCGCGCAGCCCCAAGGAAAACGGGTTTGACTGGGTAATGCGGCGGCTGTGCGCCGGTATCGCGGTGAAGGGCGACGATATCGTCGCGATGGGCGTTGGCGGTCTGCTGACGGAAATCCCGATCCGGCCGCATCCGCGCGAACGCCAGGCGCCCGCGTCTGACAAATGACGGTGGAACGAAGACGTCCCGAAAACGCCGCTTCCGTTCTGCTCGCCGCCGGGCTGTCGCGACGCATGGGCACACGCAACAAGCTGCTGGAGGAGATCGAGCCGGGTGTGCCGGTCATCCGGCGCAGTGCCGAACGGGCGTTGGCGACCGCGCCGCGACCGCTTTATGTCGTGACGGGACACGAGGCGGAAAGGGTCCGCGACGCGCTTGCCGGCCTCGACTGCCGCTTCGTCCACAATGCCGACTTTGCGGAAGGCCTGTCCGGCTCGATCCGGGAGGGGTTCAGATGCGCCATGGGTGAGGGGGCGTCGGGCGTCCTTGTCCTGCTTGGCGATATGCCTTTTCTGCCCGTCGAGGCGATCGACGCCGTGCTTGGCGCGGCTGCGGACAATGCGGAGAAAGTGGTGCAGGCAGTGCATGAAGGCCGGCCAGCGCATCCCGTCTGGCTCCCGGCGCGCATGGCGGACACGATCGATGCGCTGAAGGGCGACCGGGGCGTGCGTAGTCTGCTCGCGGACGGAAACGAAACGATGGTGTCGGTGGAAACCGGGCCGGACGGCGCGCTCGACCTCGACACGCCGGAGGACATGGCGAGGGCGCGTGCGCGGACTGCCGCATCCGGCAATTGAAACGCTTTGCGGAACGGTTCTAGGGTTCGCGCCATGAAATGGAGGCGGACGATGATTCTACCTGGCGTGAGGAAACCGACGGCGCGTCTCGTGTCGGTCGCTCTCGGCCTCGTTGCCTACGCCGCATTGGCTGCGGCTCCCGCCGGGGCGTTCGAGTTGAAGCCCTTCAAGGATCGCCTTTTCGCCTATCCGGGCATATTGGAGAGCCGTGACGGCGGGGCGTATATCACGGTCGACTACCGCGAATTGCGCGATATCAACAAGCGCGACCAGGTGCCCGAACGACGCGTCAACCGGCGCTACGTGGATCTGGCGCCGAAGAAGTACCAATCCGAGCAGGCACTGCAGACGGCGGCCGGCGAGATCAGGTTCTTCGTCGTCGGCAATCCCGTCAACACGCGCCTCGTGACAGTCTATGTCCACGGGCGCGGCGGGGACCGCAGCCAGGGCGTCAACGACTTCTCCTTCGGTGGAAATTTCAACCGCATCAAGAACCTGATGGTGCGCAACAGCGGGATCTACATCACCCCGGATGGTGGTGATCTCGGCGACAAGGCGGCCGCGCGCATCCGGCTGTTGCTGGAAGCGGTGTTCCGGCAGGTGCCGGGCGCACGGATTGTCCTGGCCTGCGGTTCGGCGGGCGGTGCGGTCTGCCACTCTCTTGCGCATGTCGATCAGGTCGCGATGCGCCTGGCGGGCATTGCGCTGCTCGGTTCCTTTGGCAGCGACGCCTTTATCGGCTCGGCCGCTTATCGCAACCGCGTGCCGGTCTTCATCGCGCATGGCGGTTCGGATTCCGTCATTCCCGTACAGGGCGTCGAAGCCTTCTACCGCACGTTGCGCGGCACGCAGGGCTATCCCGTGCGCATGGTGCGGTTCGAAACCGGCGGCCATGGCACGCCGATCCGCATGACCGACTGGCGCGACATGATCAACTGGATGCTGTCTGCGCGGTCGGGCTGAGAAGCCTTCTCACGAGTGCTTAGCCTGAGAATCGGCGGCGTGCTGCCGCTCATTCATCGGCGCATTATTCACCCGAGAGTGCACATTTGCGCGGCAGTCCTGTCCGGGAATTTTTCTCGGAAATTTTCGCCTCGATTTTTTCGACGATAAAGTTCGCGTTGAAAGAACGCCATTAAATATATGAAAAATAGCGATTAAATGAAACTACGAATTAGGCCTCCCGGAATGCGGCCAACCTGTATTGACAAGGGGATTTCGTCTTGCTTCCATCAATCAGCAGATGTGCAAAAATTGCTCATTTGTTGATTTGTCGGAGGCAAGTCGAAGAAACCGGAGACCGTATCTCCCAGGGAGGATCTTTATGAAGACTCGTCGCAATGCAATGAAACTGTTCGCAACCGCAGCATCGGCTGCGATGCTCGTCGCCGGTGCCGGCATGACGTCCGCAATGGCCGATGGCCTGAAAATCGGCTTCAGCCAGGTTACGCTTCAGTCCCCGTTCTATGTGCAGTTGAAGAACGGCGCCGAAGCGGCTGCAGAGGCAGGTGGCGATACGCTCATCTTCCTCGATGCCAACGGTGACGTGAGCAAACAGAACAACGATATCCAGGACCTGATCACGCAGGGCGTGGATGCAATCATCATCAACCCGGTCAATCCGGACGCCGTGGTTCCGTCGCTGGAAGCAGCCGATGCAGCCGGCATTCCGGTCATCACCGTCGACCGCAGCGTTCGCGAAGGCATCGTCGTCGCGCATATTGGTCGTGACAACGTCGCTATGGGATCGATGGTCGGCGAAGCGGTCAAGGCACGCCTTGCCGCAGACGGCATCGAAGGCGCCAAGATCATCGAAATCCAGGGCGATGCCGGTGGCGCGGTCATGATGGACCGTCGCGATGGCTTCCATGCTGCCATGGAAGGTTCGGGCCACGAGATCGTTGCCGGCCCTTACGCCGAATACATCCGCGCGAACGCCGTTGTCGCCATGCAGGATCTGCTGCAGGCCAACCCCGATGTCCAGGTCGTCTACGCACACAATGACGACATGGCCCTTGGTGCTCTGCAGGTTCTCCAGGAAAGCGGCCGTGACGACGTTCTCGTCGCCGGCGTGGACGGTCTGTCCGAAGCTCTGGAAGTGATGGCGACCGGTGGCAACTACGTGGCAACCGCGCTGAACGATCCGCAGTATCTCGGTGATGTGACGATCCAGGTGGCGCGTGAAGCGATCGCCGGATCGGACGTGCCGGAATTCGTCGATGCGGGTTCCAAGGCCGTGACCAAGGACAATGTCGAAGACTTCCCCCGTGACGGCCTCTTTGCCGAATACCGGCCGGAAATCAATTTCGAGTAATCCATACCGGGAGGGCGGAGCGAAGTCGTTCCGCCCTCGACCCAACCGCCCAGCGTGCATGACTGCGCGGCGGAAACCCCGCGAAATTCAAGGAGTGTGCCCGCGATGCGTGCTGCTGTCCTCTATGCGCCCGGAGACATCCGTCTCGAGAACGTGCCCGATCCCGAGCCCAAGAACGGTCATGTGATTGTCAAAGTCGAGGCCGTCGGCGTCTGCGGATCCGATTTCCCGCGCATGCTGATCAAGGGCGCTCACAAGATGCCGCTGATATGCGGGCATGAATTTTGCGGTCGCATCGTTTCGCTCTCGCCCGATGTGTCGGGCTTCGAAAAGGACGAACTCGTCGCGATCCCGCCGATGCTTCCCTGCTACGAATGCGACCAGTGCCAGCGCGGCCAGTTTTCCCGTTGCAGGAACTACGACTATTTCGGTTCGCGCCGCGATGGCGCCTACGCCGAATATGTCAGCGTACCCGTATCGAACCTGATCAAGGCCTCCCAAGACCTCGATCCCCGCGCCATCGCCATGACGGATCCTGCTTCCATCGCGTTGCATGCGATCTGGAAAGGCGGTGGCGTGACGGCGGGCGATATCGGCGGCGTGGTCGGATGCGGGCCAATCGGCCTTTTTGCCATACAGTGGCTGAAGCTCATGGGCGCGAGCGAAGTTGTCGCGATCGATGTCTCGCCGGAGAAACTCGAGATGGCGCGCCAGGCCGGCGCAACGCATACCGCGCTCGGCAGCGACGATCTGTCCGAGTTGCCGCTGTGCAACCTGATCGTCGAGGCGGCCGGCCATCCCAGTTCGATCAACCCGGCGATCCGGCTCGCGGCGCCGGGCGGCCATGCCGTGTTCATCGGCATCCCGGTCGGCGAAGTCGAGCTCAAGAACGCGACATTCCAGCATTTCCTGCGTCAGGAAGTTTCGCTGCATGGCGCCTGGAATTCCTTTGGCGCGCCGTTCCCCGGACCGCAATGGTCCGTTACGCTCGACAAGCTCGCATCCGGCGCGCTCGAATGGGAATTCATGATCAGCCATGAATTGCCGCTGGAGGATCTGCCCGGTTTCTTCGAGCGGTTGAAGACGGACAAGTCTCTGCATTACAGCAAGATCATGTTCCGCCCCTGACGGGCGCACATGCTTGCAACCCGGCGACCGCGACGACAATAAGAACAACGCCAGTGCAGGGGAGGTGCCTCAATGGCCAAATTATTGAGCTTCGACTTCGGCACCGGCGGCGTTCGTGCCGGCGTATACTGCACCGACACACGCGCCATGGTGTCGACCGCCGAGGCGAATTACGACACGGTCTTCCCCCATACCGGCTGGGCCGAACAGGATAGCCGGCAATGGCTGACATCCATGGTGGCCGCCGGACGTCAGGCGGTTTCCGCTGCCGGAGCGAAGCGCATCGACGCGATCTGCGTCGCGACAACCGCCTCGACAGTTGCCTTTTGCACGCGTGACGGTAATCCCGTCCGGCCCGCGATCCTCTGGATGGATTGCCGCGCATCGGAAGAAGCAGCCGCCACCGCCAAGGTCGATCACCCGGTCATGGCCTATTGCGGCGGCGAGGACGCGGTCGAATGGCTCGTTCCCAAGGCGATGTGGACGGCGCGCCGCCAGCCCGACATCTACGCCCAATCGGACGTGATCTGCGAGGCGCTGGATTTCATCAATTTCCATCTGACCGGTCAGTGGGTCGGGTCGCGCATGAACGCGGCGTGCAAATGGAACTACGATTCACTGAACGAGGTTTTCGTTCCGGAAATCTACGAAGAACTGGGAATCGGAGACCTCGCCGACAAGCTGCCACAACGGATCGTTTCGGTCGGCGGTGTGATCGGGGAGGCGGCGGGCCCGCTGCTTGCCGAGATGGGGATCGAGAACACGCCCGTCGTCGCACAGGGCGGCATTGACGCACATATCGGCATTTTGAGCGCGAATACCGTTCGCCCCGGCGGGGTTCTGGTCATCGGCGGGACATCTACCGTGCATCTGACCCAGTTGGCCGGTGCGGGCGATGTGAGCGGTTTCTGGGGGCCGTATCCGAATGCCCTGACCGACGGCGACTGGCTGGTGGAAGCGGGGCAGGTGTCGTCCGGCTCGATCCTGTCATGGCTTAGCAACGATATCTTCGGGATGGATGCCAGCCAGCATCAGGCACTGATCGGCGAAGTCGTGGCGCGGCCTGCGCGGGCGAACGGTCTGCTGGCGCTCGACTACTGGATGGGAAACCGGACGCCCTACAGGGACCCGGACCTGCGCGGTGCGATCATGGGCCTGTCCCTCGGTCATTCGCGTGCCGACATCTATGCGGCGGCAGTCGACTCGATTGCGCTCGGAACGGCGAATGTCCTCTCGGTGCTTGGCCAGCGCGGTGTCGAGATTGAGCGCTTCGTCATGGCGGGCGGGATTTGCCGCAACGCGGCCTGGCTTCAGGCGACGGTTGACGCGATTGGAAGGCCGGTCGCGGTGGCGACCGAAGAGAACTTATCGCTGGTCGGCGCGGCTGTTTGTTCGGCGACAGCGCTTGGCATGTGGCCCGATCTCGCAGCAGCCTCGGCAGGGATCGGTGTCGCGACCAAGGAGATGCAACCGGTCGAGGAGCGCAGCCGCTGGTATCAGGACACGCTGTCGCTCTATCAGGATGCGACGGAGGCCCTGAGGCCGCTGTTGCACACGCTTGCGAAGCGGCAGCAGGCGGAGGCGATGCCATGAGCGATACCGCACGCACCCCGTCTGTCCGGTTGCCTTCGGACGAACAGCGCGAACACCTGATGGTTCAGGTCGCCAAGATGTATTACGATCTGGACCGCACGCAGCAGGATATCGCGCGTGAACTGGGCCTGACCCGGTGGCAGGTGGGGCGCCTCCTGTCCGAAGCCAAGCAGGGCGGGATCGTACGCATCGAAATCACGCCGCGCACGAACAGGCGTGCGGCGCTGGAAGTGAAACTCCAGGAAATCTACAATCTGCGCGACGCCATCGTGGTGCCGATGGGCGAGATCGCCGATGCGGCGCTTCTCATGGAATCCGTCGCGCAAGCGGCCGCGACATATATCGCGTCGATAAATCCGAAACCGGACCTGATGGGCTTGTCCTGGGGACGAACCATGTCAGCCGTTGCGCGCTGTCTGCCGGAAAAGTGGAATCCGGGCCTGCATGTCATTCTCGTCAACGGCTCGACCGCGCTTCGTTTGACCTCCACCCGCACCAGCGCCGTGGCGGAGACTTTCGCGCAGACTGCCGGTGGAAGCGCGACGTTGCTGCCCGTTCCGGCGATCGTCGGGAAGAAGAGCACGCGTGAAGCCCTCGAGGCCGATCCCATGGTCGAACGTGTGCTCAGCCTCGCGGAGAAAGCCGGGATCATCTGTTTCGGCATGGGCGGAATTTCGCACCGGTCGGTCCTTCTGAGCTCCGGCTATCTGACCGAGGACGATATCGACAGGTTGCAGGAACGCGGCGCGGTCGGCGACGTCCTCGGGCGATTTATCGACGCCGATGGCAACACGGTGGACCAGGCGCTCGATGACCGCACGGTCGGGTTGCCGCTGGAAACGTTGCGGCAGACCGAACGCGCTGTCGGCATCGTCTCGGGCGAGGAAAAGCACGATATCGCGTTGGCGGCCCTGAAGGCCGGATACGTATCGGTCCTGATTACCGACGAGGCGACGGCCCGCCACGCGATCGACAATGCGCCGGAGGGCGACAAAACATGACCGACGTGATGAATGTCAGCGGTGTGGCGAAGACGTTCCCGCCCAACGTGATCGCGCTCGAAAAGGCGGATCTGAACGTGCGGCGCGGTGAGGTCCACTGCATTCTCGGTGCGAACGGGGCCGGAAAGTCCACGCTTCTCAAGATTATCGCCGGCGCCGTTCGCCCGACGAGCGGCACGATCGCGATCGACGGCAACACTGTCCAGATCGGATCTCCCTCGGAAGCGTCCGAGCACGGGATCTCGATGATCTACCAGGAACTCGATCTGGTTCCGCAATTGACAGTCGAACAGAACCTCTATCTGGGCCAGGCGCCGTCCCGGCTCGGTGTGCTGGACAAGGCGAAGCGTCGTGCGGGAGCGATCGATGCGCTGCGGCGTGTCGGCGCGGGATTTTCGCCCGACAGGCGGGTGGAAACGCTCTCGGTCGCCAACCAGCAATTGACGGCCATTGCCCGTTCGCTGACCAAGCAGGCCAAGGTCATCATCATGGACGAGCCGTCGGCGGCGTTGAACGAAGCCGAACTGGAACGCGTGTTCGAAGTGATCCGGGAACTGACGGCACAGGGCGTCGCGATCATCTATGTGAGCCACAGGCTGGGCGAACTTCGCGAGATCGGCGACCGGGTGACGGTCCTGCGCGGCGGCGCGACGATCGACACATTCGATGTCGAGGGCACGGACGACCAAACTCTTGTCGAAGCGGTGGTTGGCAGCAACCGCTCGCTGCTGGAGCGGCATGAAAGACCGCCTCTGTCGGATCGCGTGGCGCTGAAGGTCGATCATCTGAAGGGAGACGAGGGGCTCGACATATCGGGCTACGAGGTCCGTTGGGGCGAGATTTCCGGGCTGACGGGGCTGAATGGCTCCGGGCGCACCAGTTTCCTGCGCTCGCTCTATGGCGTGCGCGGATTCACCGGCCAGGTGGAATTTGACGGCGAAAGTTTTCACCCGCGCAATCCGGCGCAGGCGATTTCACGCGGTGTCGGTCTCGTTCCCGAGAACCGGAAGACCGAGGGCCTCATTCTCGACGCCCCGATTTATACGAATGCAACGCTGCCAATGCTGAAAGGGACGTGGGCCGCGCGCCACGCGGAACGCAAGCGGCAGACTGTGCCGGTGCTCGCGCAGCTCTCGACGAAATACGGCCATCCGGAACAGAAGACCATGCAGCTTTCCGGCGGTAATCAGCAGAAGATCGTCCTGGCGAAATGGGTGATACGCGGCTCGCGGCTGCTGTTGCTCGACGAACCGAGCCGCGGGCTCGATGTAGGCGCCAAGGCCGATCTGTACGACCTCGTCTCCAAGCTGGCCGAAGACGGCGCCGCCGTGATCGTCGCCAGCAGCGAACTCGATGAACTGTATGCGCATTGCGACCGGATCTGGGTCTTCCACGAAGGCCGAAACATCCGTCATTTCGATCCTGCCGTTACGGACCAGGACACAATTCTGAAGGCCCAGATTTTGGGAGAGCATCATGACTGACACAACCAGCGATACGGGGAAGCACCAGGGGCCTTCGCTCGGGGCGCGGATCGTCGACACGATCATTCAATACAACTTCGTCGTCATATTCCTGTTCGTCGTCGTGATCGCATCGCTCCTGTCCGACAACTTCCTGACGTTCACGAACATTTCCAACCTGTTTCAGCAGGCCGCCGTCGTGGGTGTTGTTGCTGTCGGCATGACGTTCGTGATCCTGACCGGCAATATCGACCTGTCCGTCGGCAGCGTGGTCGCGTTTTGCGGCATGCTCGTCGCCGTGCTCCTTGCGGCAGGCGTCGATCCGACCCTGTCGGTCCTCGTGACCCTCGTCGTCGGCGCGTCCTTCGGCATGTCGATGGGGGCGATTACCGCGCTTGCGGCGGTCCCGAGCTTCATCGTCACGCTCGCCGGTCTCGTGTCGTTTCGAGGCCTGACCTACCTTCTGACCGACGGCGTTCCCGTCAGCGGCCTGCCGTCCGGATTTGCCGCGATCAGTTCGACGATGATCCCGCTGTTCCCCGGTTTCAACATGTCCTCGATGGGCCTGATCTTCATCCTGCTCTGCGTCGTCGCCACGCTGGTCCTGCGATACACCGTTCTAGGCGAGTATGTTTACGCGACGGGCGGCAACCCGGAAGCGGCGCGGCTTGCGGGCCTGCCCACACGCCGGATCATCATCGCCGTTTTCGGCATTTCGGGGCTGATGTCCGCGCTTGCGGGCATACTTCTCACCTCGCGTCTGAGAATTGGCCAGCCGACAGCGGCGCAAGGCCTCGAACTGGATGCGATCGCCGCCGTCGTTCTTGGCGGAACGAGCCTTTTCGGCGGACGCGGCAGCGTCGTCGGGACACTTTTTGCGGTGATGCTGCTGCAGGTCCTGCGCAACATCTTCAATCTGCTCGGACTGGGGTCGTTCTATCAGATGACGGTCACCGGGATCATCATCATCGCCGCCATCCTGCTCAACCGGTTCCTCGATATCCGAAAGGGTCGATCATGACAGACCTCAGTTCCGCGGCCGCATTGGCCAAGTCCAACGCGCATATGAACGCCGGCACGCCTCTGACGCCCGAATGGTTCGAATCCATCGCCGTGAATACCTCGGCAGCGAACCGCCGTGCGGCGTCGCTCGGCGGGCGGCGCACGGTGAAGAAGGAATTCCAGGCCGCCTGGCTGGTCAGGGCGATTACCTGCATCGACCTGACGACGCTGGCCGGCGACGACACGGCCGGACGGGTAGCGAGGTTGTGCGCCAAGGCGCGCAATCCGCTGCGCGCCGATATCGTCAAGGGACTCGGTCTCGAAGACGAGCGGATCACGACGGGTGCTGTCTGCGTCTATCCGACCATGGTCGGCCATGCGGTCAAGGCGCTGCGCGGATCGGGCGTTCCGGTCGCATCCGTCGCGACGGGTTTCCCCGCAGGCCTGACGCCATTGCCCCAGAAACTCGCGGAGATCCGCTATGCGGTCGAACATGGCGCCGACGAGATCGACATCGTCATTACGCGCGAACACATTCTGACCGGCGACTGGCAGGCGATGTATGACGAGGTTTCCGCCATGCGGGAAGCCTGCGGCCGGGCGCATCTCAAGGCCATTCTCGCCACTGGCGATCTTCAGACGCTGCGCAACGTTTACAAGGCCTCGATGATCGCGATGCAGGCCGGCGCGGACTTCATCAAGACCTCGACCGGAAAGGAAAGCGTGAACGCCACGCTGCCCGTCAGCCTCATTATGCTTCGGGCCTTGCGCGACTATGGCCGGCTGTCCGGCCAGACGGTCGGCTTCAAGCCCGCCGGCGGGCTCAAGACCGCGAAGGACGCCATGCTTTGGCTGATCCTGATGAAGGAGGAACTCGGCGTCCGCTGGATGCAGCCGGACCTGTTCAGGATCGGCGCGAGCTCTCTTCTCGCCGATATCGAACGCCAGCTCGAACATTATCTGACAGGCCGCTATTCGAGCCTGAACCGCCACGCGATGGCCTGAGGTTAGAACATGACTCAGCAGATCAAGGACATTTTGAAATCCATGGATTACGGTCCCGCACCCGAGTCCCGCGACGAGGCGGCCAAGTGGCTGGCGGCAATGCCGAAAACGGGTTTTGGCCACTTTATCGGCGGCAAGTTCACCACCGCGAAGAAGGATGCGACCTTCGCGGTGACCAATCCCGCTTCGGACGAGCAACTGGCCCGCGTTGCGCTTGGAAGCGCATCCGATGTCGATGCGGCGGTCAAGGCCGCGACGGCGGCGTTTCCCGCGTGGTCCGGCCTCGGCGGCCATGCCCGCGCCCGCTATCTCTACGCTATCGCGCGCCATATCCAGAAGCACAGCCGATTCCTCGCCGTGCTGGAAACGATGGACAACGGCAAGACCATCCGCGAGACGCGCGATATCGACATCCCGCTGGTCGCGCGGCACTTCTATCA
The DNA here is from genome assembly GCF_965227485.1 of Oricola indica. Classification (NCBI taxonomy): domain Bacteria; kingdom Pseudomonadati; phylum Pseudomonadota; class Alphaproteobacteria; order Hyphomicrobiales; family Ahrensiaceae; genus Oricola; species Oricola indica. Next base: position 3,124,710 of record NZ_OZ245747.1, on the reverse strand, counting down.
CCATGCCGGTTGGGCCGAATTGCTGGAGACCGATTACGAGGGATACGAGCCGGTCGGCGTGTGCGGGCAGATCATCCCGTGGAACTTCCCGCTCCTCATGCTCGCATGGAAGATCGCGCCGGCGCTGGCCGCCGGGAACACGGTCGTTCTGAAACCGGCGGAGCAGACCCCGCTGACCGCAATCGCATTCGCGGAAATCTGCCGCGAGATCGGCTTGCCGGACGGCGTCGTGAACATCGTGCAGGGCGATGGCGCGACGGGATCCGCGATCTGCAAGCATCCCGGAATCGCGAAGATCGCCTTCACCGGATCCACCGATGTCGGGCGCATCATCCGGGAGCAGACGGCGGGCAGCGGCAAGAAGCTCTCGCTTGAACTGGGCGGCAAGTCGCCGTTCATCGTGTTCGCGGACTCCGATCTGGACGCCGCGGTCGAGGGTGTGGTGGATGCGATCTGGTTCAACCAGGGCGAAGTCTGCTGCGCGGGCTCCCGCGTCCTGGTTCAGGAGGGCGTTGCCGAACTCTTCTTCGACAAGCTCAAGACGCGCATGAACACGTTGCGCGTTGGCGATCCGCTGGACAAGACGATGGATGTCGGCGCGGTCGTCTCGCACGAGCAGAGCGACCGGATTCGTGCGCTGGTGGAGACCGGCGAGACCGAGGGCGCGACGCTCTGGCAATATGAGGGCGCTATCCCGGAAAAGGGCAGCTTCTGCCGGCCCGGTTTCTTCACCGGCAGCGAACCGGCCTCGACTGTCAGCCAGGAGGAAATTTTCGGCCCGGTGGCCGTGACGATGACGTTCCGGACTCCGGACGAGGCGGTCGAGATCGCCAACAATACGCGGTACGGCCTCGCGGCGTCTGTCTGGACGGAGAACATCAATCTCGCCGTTGACGTCGCCTCGCGGATCAAGGCGGGCATCGTCTGGATCAACGAGACGAACGTTTTCGACGCGGCTGCCGGATTCGGCGGTTATCGCGAAAGCGGCTTCGGCCGCGAGGGCGGCCGGGAAGGGCTCTACGAATATCTCAAGGCCGACTGGGAAGCGGGCGGAAAGAAACGCGTCGACGAGCCGTTCGAGCCGTCGGGCCATACTGAGGCGGACGCACAGGTGGTCGCCATCGACGGGATCGACCGGACGCCAAAACTCTATGTGGGCGGCAAGCAGGCGCGTCCCGACAGCGGATATTCCTATGCCGTGACCGGAAAGAACGGCGCCGTGATCGGTCAGGCCGGGCTCGGCAATCGCAAGGATATCCGAAACGCCGTCGAAGCCGCCTCCAAGGCAGCGGGCTGGGGTGCGGCCACGGGCCACAACCGGGCGCAGATCCTCTACTATCTCGGCGAGAACCTGGATGCGCGGAGAGCCGAATTCTCGAACCTTCTGAGCCTCTCGACAGGCGTCTCCGCCAAGGCGGCGGCCGACGAGACGGAACGGTCCATTCGGCGCATCTTCTGGTACGCGGCCTATGCCGACAAATATGACGGGGCGGTTCACGCAACGCAGTCGCGGCATGTGACGATCGCGATGAACGAACCCTGGGGCGTGATGGGGATCGCCTGTCCGGACGAGATGCCGTTGCTGTCGCTCGTGTCCCTGACCCTGCCGGCTCTCGCGATGGGCAACCGCGTTGTTGTGGTGCCGTCGCAGCGCCATCCGCTGCTCGCGACCAATCTCTACCAAGTGATCGACACGTCGGACGTGCCGGGCGGCGTGTTCAACATCGTCACCGGCGAACGAGACGCCCTTGCCGGCACGCTCGCCAAGCATGATGGCGTCGATGCGGTATGGTATTGCGGTACGGCGGACGGAAGCGAAATGGTCGAAAAGGCGTCGATCGGAAACCTGAAGGCGACCTGGACCGACAAGGGCATCGCGCGCGACTGGCGCGATGCGAAGATCGGGCAGGGGCGCGAGTATTTGCGCCGGGCCACGCAGGTCAAGAATATCTGGCTGCCTTACGGCGAATAGGAACCGGCCGAATGAGCCAAGTCCGAGCGTCAGCAGGCGACGGTAGCATGATGACCGACACCAGGAAGCGCCTCGTTATCTTCGATTTCGATGGCGTTCTGATCGACAGCGAGAATATCGCGCTCGAGGAATTGCGGAACTGCATCCGCGCCTACGGCGTCGAGATCGACCTTGCCGAGACAAGGGCGCGGTTTCTCGGCAGTTCCGTCGCCGACCATATGGCGTTCATAACGGAGCGGACGGGACGACCTTGTCCCGACAGCTTCCGGGCCGATTGGCACGAGCGATTATACGGCCGGTACCGCAAGGAACTGCAACTCGTTCCCGGCGCGGCCGACACGCTCTCGGGACTGGACGAGGCGGGCATACCCTACGCGATCGCGACGGGTGGTGCGGTCGAAAGGCTCAATGTCGGGCTGGAATGCACGGGACTGACGGAACGCTTCGACGGTCGCGCTTTCAGCGCTGAACTGGTGGCGCGCGGCAAGCCCGCGCCCGATATTTTCATTTACACGGCCGAGCAGATCGGTGTTGCGGCGTCGGATTGCCTTGTGGTCGAAGACGCGCCACACGGCACGCGCGGTGCATTGGCAGCCGGAATGCGGGTCGCGGGGTTCACCGGTGGCTCGCATTTCGAGGCAATGCGCGACAGGGCAGCGGAAACGCTGCTCCATGCCGGTGCGGAGGTGATCGTCGACACCCATGCCGCTTTGCTCGACTACGTGCTCGAATGGGCGGACGAACTGCCCGAATAGGCGCAGACTCCCCGGTCAAGCCGGACTTTGCAATCACTCTTCAGTCTTGTCCAAAGGTACGGTTGTCTGCGTTTGCACGCCGAGGGGCTGGCCGCGGCGGCAAGAATGTTCGGCTGTTTCGAGGTCGCGAGATTTATCCGAATGAGCGCGCCACTACTCAGGTTGCTCATCTGCCAGCGGCTTCGAACGTTTCAGGGCGCTCCAGACACTCCAGGCGAGGATTGCCGCCGTTATCGCCAGCACGGTGGCGCTGATCGGGCGCTCTGCGAAGACCATGAGGTCGCCACGCGAAAGCAGCATGGCGCGTCTGAACTGTTCTTCCATCATCGGGCCCAGCACGAAACCGAGCAGCATCGGCGCAATGGGGAATCCCAGCTGGCGCATTCCGTAGCCGATAAGCCCGAAAACGAGCACGAGCCAGACGTCGAAGCTGCTTGTGTTCACCGCATAGGTTCCCAGGCAGATGAATGCCAGAATGGTCGGAAAAAGCCAGCGGTACGGGATGGTCAGCATGCGCACCCAAAGCCCAATCAACGGAATGTTCATCACCAGCAGGATCAGATTGCCGACCCAGAAACTCAGCACGAGCGCCCAAACGACTTCGGGCTCGTCCGTCATCAGGCTGGGGCCGGGCGTGATGCCGTGGATGATCAGCGCGCCCAGCATCAGCGCCATGGTCGGGCTGCCCGGAATGCCCAGGGCAAGGGTCGGAATGAATGCAGTCATATCGGCTGAGTTGTTCGAGGCCTCCGGAGCGGCCAGTCCTTCGACGGCTCCCTTGCCGAACCGCTCTGGCGTCTTGGAGACACGCTTTTCGATCGCGTAGGCCATGAAGGCGGCCACGATCGGACCGGTCCCCGGCAAGGTGCCGAAAAACGCGCCGATACCGGAGCCGCGGAGCATCGGCTTCCAGGAGCGCCGCATCTCGTCCCGTGTCGGTTTCATGTGTCGGAAGCCCACCGTACTGCTGTTAAGGCGCGCTTCGCGGACATTGCCGATGCTGGCGATGACTTCGGCGACGCCGAACACGCCCATGGCGAAGGGGATCAGGCCGACACCCTCGGCGAGTTCGAGCCGGCCGAAGGTAAGCCTTGGCGCGCCCGTGTAGATATCGAGCCCGACGCAGCCGATGAGGATGCCGAGCGCCACTGCGGCCAGTCCCTTGCTGGCCGAACCTTCCGAAATCGTCGAGGCGGCGACGATCCCGAGAAGCATCAGCGCGAAATACTCTGCTGAGCCAAAACTGAGCGCCACATCGGCGATGAAGGGCGCGAAGAACATCAACAGCAACGTGCCCAGCGTCCCGCCGACAAAGGACGATACGGCGGTGAACAGCAGCGCCACGCTAGCCCTGCCGGATTTCGCCATCGGATGGCCGTCGAGGCAGGTGACGGCGTTGGAGGCCGTGCCCGGTATGTTCAGAAGGATAGAGGCGACACTGCCGCCATAGGTCGTGCCGTACCAAATCCCCGCCAGCATGATCATCGCAGTCGTTGGCGGCAGGTAGAAGGTGAGGGGAAACAGCACCGAGATTGCGGTCATCGGACCGATACCCGGAATCACGCCGACGAACATGCCGGCGAATACGCCGATCAGACAGTACAGGAGATTGACCGGGTCCAGCGCAACGCTGAGGCCGAGTGCAAAATTTTGCAGCAGGTCCATCACAGGTCCCATTTGAAAAGAGAAAGCTGCAGACCGAGGCCGTACCGAAAGAGCGCGATTGAGACCGCACTGAGCGCCATTGACAACAGCAGCATCTGCGATGGTTTGGTCGTCTTGTCTGCGAAGGAAACGGTCAGAACCAGGGCCACCATGGCCGGGACGAGGCCGAGCCTGCCGATCAACAAGGCAAAGACGGCGAGTCCGGCGAGGATCGTTCCGGCCTTGCGCGCAGAGAACGAGACCGCGTTGCCCCGGCGGGTCAGCGCCATGGCGAGTTGACCGATGCCGAAAAGTCCGACGATGACGCACATCGCCAGTGGAAAGAAAGCGGGCCCCATCCGCCTTGCCGTCCCGATCGGAAGATCCTGAAGAGCAATGGCTGCAAGGACGGCGACCGCGATCAGGACTATTCCGCCGAGCACGTCTGTTTCAAGTATGCGTTTCATCCCGACGCCTTTCAATTACCATCCCTCCACCGCGGATCTGCAACGCGGCGGTGTCGGCATGCGAAGCGGATAGAAGACGGGGCTATGGTCTGACCATGGCCCCGTTTGTCCACGCGGTGGGCGCTATGACGTTATTGCAGCGTGATGCCGGCCGATTCCACAACTGTTTTGAAGTTGTTGTACTCGGTTTCGAGCATCGATTCGAATTCGGCAGTCGGCGTCGGCGACGGCACGAAACCGGAAGCTTTCATCTTTGCATCGACTTCGTCATCGGCAAGAGCCTCGTCGAGCAGACCGCGCAGCGTATCGATCCGGTCTTCGGGCGTGCCCTTCGGCGCCATGACCGCGAACCATGACCGTGCCTCGACATCGAGACCCTGTTCCTTGGCCGTCGGCAAGTCTCCCAGGCTGTCGACCCGGTCGGCGCTGAGCACGGCCAGCGCGCGCGCCTTTCCGGAGTCGATCAGCGGCACAGCGGCGTTCGGTGTCTCGATCATGTAGTCGACTTCTCCGCCAAGAAAGGCGGTACGTGCGGCGGAGGTGCCCTTGAAGGGGATGTGCACCGCTTTCACGTCGGCCTTGGCAATGAGCATTTCCATGGCCAGATGCTGGACGGTGCCGACGCCGGGCGTGGCATAGTTCAACGCGTCCGGATTGGCCCGGCCATAGTCCATCAGATCGCCAAGCGTCTCGTAGTCGGAGTCGGAACTCACCAGCAGGACGAATGGCGCCTGGGTGACGAGACCAATCGGGTCGAAGGAGCGATATCCGTCGAAGCCGAGATTGTTGTAGATATGCGGCGCGACGACCATCGCGGTGGAGGTCGCCATAAGCAGCGTGTAGCCGTCCGGCTCCGCCTCTGCGACGCGCGCCGCGCCGATGGTCGAGCCCGCCCCGGCGACGTTCTGCACCACGACCGGCTGGCCGATCCGGCTCGAGATCGCATCGCCGATCAGGCGCCCTGCCGCATCCGTCGGTCCGCCGGCCTGGAACGGCACGACGAGAGTGATCGGGTGCGACGGATAGTCCTCGGCGAACGCCACCGTTGCCGCCAGCGCGGCGACAGCTCCGAGCGCGATGGCGCGCAGTTTTGAAATGGACATTCTCATATTCCTCCCTGGGTTCTGTAATCTTGCTAAAGGTCGGAGACCCGGCGGCGCAAACCTCTCGCGGGTATGAAAACCCTGGCGCCCTCCCGATCGACATGAAACTGTTACCTTAACGTTCTCTCCGGAAAAACAGATGCGCCGGAGATAGTGCCTATCGCAAAACGGCATAGTTTTTGCGAAATTATCTATCTTAGGATTAGATTGGCGAGGGAAGGCTGGCGATGCGGGCCGGCTTGCGCCGGATGGCGAATGCTAGAGCAGATCGAATGGCAGGATATCGGGAAAACATGACGGAAAAATCGCGCACGGTGTATCTGATCGCCCGTCTCTACTATCTGGTCCGCGAACAGATGGATGCCGAGTTGGCGAAGGAGGAGATCACCTCGGTCCAGTACACGGTCCTCAGCCTCATCAGAGGCAGTGACGGGCTGTCGTCGGCGCAGCTCGCGCGCCGCTACCGGGTCAAGCCGCAATCGATGCACAAGACCGTGCGCGACCTGGAAGCGGCGGGTCTGATAGAGCGCGCCGCGGGCTGGGAGAACAAGAAGGCGCTGGTCGCGGTCCTCAGCGAGAAAGGGCGGGAGCGGCTGGCGCGTTGCGACACGCTCATCGACGCCTATGAGCGACAGCTGTTCCGGGACGCTCCGGCGGAAGACTTGGAAGCCTTCCGCCGCGTGGCGAAGTCCTTGATGGAGCGGCCGGGACCTTGAGGTCCGGCGCGCGGATTCGGGTCATTCCGTCAGATGCGTAGAGAACCGCGTGATCAGGTAGGGCTCCATCGCCTCGGTGCCGCCTTCCTTGCCGTCCCCGGAATCGCCAATCCCACCGAATGGCAGTTCGGGAAAGACGAGGCCCTGGTGGTTGACCGATACCATGCCGCTCTCGATGCCGTTGATCGCCCGCGAGGCGTTGCGCGACGATCGCGTGAAGGCATAGGCGCCGAGGCCGACATCCAGACGGTTCGCCTCCGCCAGCGCCTCTTCCTCCGTGTTGAAGGACGCGAGCAGAGCGACCGGACCGAAAGGCTCCTCGTTCATGATCCGCATGGCGGGCGTTACGCCGCTCAGGACGGTCGGCGCGAAGAAAAAACCGCGATTGCCGAGCCGGTTGCCGCCGCACTCGACACGCGCACCCTTCTGCGCAGCATCCGCAATCAGCGCTTCGAGCGCCGTTACGCGGCGGTCATGGGCAAGCGGTCCGACTTGCGTTCCCTCGTCCAGCCCGTCCCCGACCTTCAGCGCCTTCACCCCTGCGACGAAGCGTGCGGTGAATTCCTCCATCACCTCTGCCGCAACGAGGAAGCGGGTCGGGGAAATGCAGATCTGCCCCGCATTGCGGTACTTCGCCGCGACGAGAACCTGCACGGCGCGTTCGAGATCGGCATCGGCGAAGATAAGCACCGGGGCGTGGCCGCCGAGTTCCATTGTCGTGCGTTTCAGGTGGCGGCCTGCGATTTCCGACAACCGGCGCCCCACGGCGGTGGAGCCGGTGAACGAAATCTTGCGGATTACCGGGTGGGCGATCAGGTATTCCGAGATCTCGGCGGGGTGGCCGAACACGAGGTTGACGACATCCGGCGGCAATCCGGCGTCGATGAAGGCGGCGACAAGCCCGCAGCAGCTTGCCGGTGTTTCTTCCGGTCCCTTCAGTATGATCGAACAGCCGGCGGCGACAGCCGCGGCGATCTTGCGGGTCGCCTGGTTGATCGGGAAGTTCCATGGCGAGAAAGCCGCGACCGGGCCGATCGGCTGCTTGAACACGACCTGCATAACGCCGGGGAGACGCGCGGGAATTTGTCGTCCATAGGTGCGGCGGGCTTCCTCGGCGAACCATTCGATGATGTCGGCTGCGGCATTGGCTTCCTGCCGGGCTTCCGTCAGCGGCTTGCCATGCTCCAGCGTCATGGCGCGCGCGATCGATTCCGCGCGCTCGCGCATCAGCGCGGCCGCTTTTCTCAGGACTTGCCCCCTGTCGAAGCCCGAAACGCGCGACCACGCCTCAAAACCGCGTCGGGTCGAGGCAACGGCGCGCGAAAGATCGTCGGTCGTCGCGACGGGCAGCAACCCGATCTGCTCCTCGGTCGCCGGATTGAGAACCGGGAGCGCTTCTGGCCGACCGGAACGAATCCATTCGCCGGCAATGAACAGGCCGGGTGCCGGGTAGTCATTTGACATGAAACTCTTCCTTCTTTCCTTTGTCTGCAAATCCGATCAACGACCGGGAAACGGGCGCCGACCATGAACATCGAAGACCTCAGAGCATTTGTCTGGGTGGCCGAAGCGGGCGGGTTTTCCCGAGCTTCGACCGAACACAGGGTCGCGCAATCGGCATTGAGCCGCCGCGTGGCGCGGCTGGAATCCGATCTCGGCACGGAACTGGTTCGTCGCGACGGACGCGGCGTGCGGCTGACCGAGCACGGGGTGCTGCTGCAGGAACGTTCGTCGCGCATCTTTGCCGAGATTGATGCGGTCAGAACGGAGATGTTCGAGCACTCTGACGAACCTCGCGGCGAGGTGACGCTGGCATTGCCGCCGACGACCGCTCAGGTCCTCGCTCCGCTGATCGCCAAGGCGTTGAGCGAACGCTACCCGCAGGTAAGGTTGCGCATGTGGGAGGGATTCAGCGGAGCGATCCACAAATGGGTGGTATCGGGCGAGGTCGATATCGCCTTGCTCTACGAGCCGGAAGAGCGCTCCGACATTCGCGTCACGCCGCTTGTACGGGAACCGATCTACCTCATCGCTTCCCAAAGAATGCGCGAGGCGTTTCCTATTCTGAAGGAAGGTTCGCCAGTAAGGTTTTCTGACCTGCCGAAAATCCCGCTCATCCTGCCGACCAAGAGTCACAGCATTCGCAGCCTGATCGAGCGCAAGGCGATCGAGCGGCGGCTGAAGCTCGATCTGGCGTTCGAGGTGGACGGCATCCGTGCCACGAAGGCGATGGTCGCGGCCGGGCTGGGGTGCACGCTTTTCAGCTATGCCGGAGTGTATGAGGAACTGGCGGACGGGACGCTCGAAGTGTTCGAAACCACGCCGCGGCTGACCTGGACGCTGGCGCTTGGAGAGGCAAGGCATCACGATGCCAACCGGGCGGTGAGGGTGGTAAGGAATCTTGTGCTTGAACAGCTGCATGCGCTGATGGACGGCGGATACTGGAAGGGAAGGTTTCTGGTTTCGAAACCCTCCTGATCCCTCGTACCCGCCGGCAGAATCAGATTTCCGTCGTGGTGACGTCGTCGCGAAATATCCAGTCGTAGCGCGCGATGATCGCTTCACGGCTCCATTCGCTGTCGATGAATTGCTTCGCCGTTTCGCCTGTCTTGAATGCGGCATTGTGGAAACGCCGGATGTTGTCGTTTGCGCCTTGTACCTTGCGGTTGGCGATCGGACTCCGGGTCTTCTCGTACTGGCTCAATGCCTTCACGGGATCATCGGCGTATTTTTCCAGGCACCGGCCGAGGATCACCGAATCCTCCACCGCCATGACTGCGCCCTGGGCGAGCAGCGGCAGGGTCGGATGACAGGCGTCGCCCAACAGGGCCACGCGGCCTTCGGCCCAGGTCTGGAGCGGCGGCCTGACCATCAAGGCCCATTTGAATTGGGAAGGCGCCGCCTCGATCAGCTTTTGAACATCCGGATGCCATCCGGCGAAGTCGTTGCGGAATTCTTCTTTCGATCCTTCCGTAGTCCAGGATTCGACCTGCCAGTCATCGCGCTCTGCGGTGGCGACGACGTTCATCAGCTTGCCGCCGCGAAGGGGATAGTGCACCACATGGCCGTTCGGGCCGACCCAGACAGTGGCGCGCGGCCGGCTCATTTCTTCTGGCAACCGGTCGAGCGGGATAACGCCGCGCCAGGCCAGCATGCCCGAGAATTTCGCCGGCTCGCTGCCGAAAAGGCCGTTGCGAATGACGGAATGAACGCCGTCGGCGCCGATCAGGATGTCGCCGCTGGCGCTGCTCCCGTCAGCGAAGTTCAGCGTTACAGATTCCGCATCCTGGGTGAATCCGACACATTTTTTGTCGAGGTGGATCGCGTCTGGTTTCTTGCGGCGCACCGCATCGATCAGAACCTGCAGCAGGTCGGGCCGGTAGACGGTTAGATAGGGGTAGCCATACCGGTGTAGCGCCTCGGTGCCGAGGTCGAACATTTCCCAGGTCGTGCCGGCATCCCACAGCCGGATTACCTTGTCGTCGGCATCCGACGACAACCGGGCCAGATCGTTGAAGACGCCGAGATGGTCGAGCGCGCGATTGCCGTTGGGGCTGATTTGCACGCCGGCTCCAACCTCTCCGAGCTCGGGCGCCTGTTCATAGACCTCGACGTCGAATCCCCGATTGAGAAGCGAAAGAGCGGCAGCCGCGCCGCCGATTCCGCCGCCGGCGATGATGACTTTCGTCTTGCTGTTCATTCAGCCCTCCCAGGCTTCGCGGATGTAGAAGCCGAGCTTGTCGAGCGCCGGCCGGTCGTTGACTTCGAAAAGGTCGCATTCTTCGGCGGCCGTAATCTCGTGGCGTGCCCAGCCGGGCGCCGCGAAGACGTCGCCACGCTTGAAAGCGAAGCTCTGGTCGCCGCTGCTGAAAGTGCCGGCCCCCTTGGTGACCGCGAAGATCCGGCTGGCGGTGTCGCGCTGCGGCCCGATCCGTGCGCCCGCCGGCATGCGGATGCAGGTCAGATCCATGGTCAGCATGTGTTCGGCCGAAGCGAGCAGTTGGCGGCACACGCCGTTCTCATCCGGGGCCGCCTTGTCCAGGGCAGCGTCGATATCTGCGCGCTTGAACCAGTAGGGGTGGGCCACGGGCTCTTCTGCGACCGTTTGATAAACGTCGGGATGCTCATCGTAGAACATCGGCTCAAGCCGGTGCACCAGCGGCACGTCGAGGAAGTCGATCCAGCAGGCGGTATCGGCGCCTTCGTTGTAATGGCTGTGCCAGCAGCCGCCGGGCGTCAGCAGCACGTCGCCGGGGATCATCGGAATTTTGACGCCGTTGACGACCGTAAAGAGGCCGGGGCCGGCATCCAGCACCAGCCGGAGCGCATTCGGCGTATGACGGTGCGCGCGGGCATGTTCGTTCGGCTTGATCATCTGGTAGGCGCTGACCAGGGTGCGAACCGTGTCGTAGTCGTTGTCGCCCACCGGATTGAACATCAGCAGGTTGCGGCGTTCGGCAAGCTCGGTGTCGATCCACTGGCTGGCCTTCTCCAGTGCCGCATAGGCTTCGGCATAGGACCAGTGCCGTGGCGTGAACTCCGTTGCAGGCTCTTTCCACAGCGAGCGGCGCTTCTTGTGCCAGCCGGCGGTGTATCGTGCCTCATCGAAGACCGGGTAGAGGTCATCCAGTCCCTTGGCGGCGTTGATTTTCTCGGTCGTGTTCATCGTGTCTCTCCGTATTGTTTGAGCTCAGGCGCCGCGCTTGAATTCGTAAGGCTTGTCGAAAACCACGTTCGCGCCGTACCTGCCTGCAATCACGGGCAGCGACATCCGACCGACACCGGCCACATCGATGGTCACCGTGTCGCCGGGATTGATCGGCCCGACGCCTGCGGGCGTACCGGTGGCGATGATGTCGCCGGGATACAGCGTCATGGCGGAAGCGGCGATCGCCACCATGTTTGGCATGTCGACGATCAGGTCGCGGCTGTTGGCGTGCTGGCGCAATTCGTCGTTCACCCACAGCCGCATCTCGATGTCGGACGGATCGGCGATCTCGTCGCGGGTCACAATCCACGGGCCGATCGGCGTGAACGTGTCGTAGGACTTGCGCATTACGCGCTCCTCCTTGCCGCGAACGGTGATGTCCATCAGGCAGGCGAAGCCGAAGACGTGATCCATCGCTTCCTCGACCGGAATACCTCGGCATTCCTTGCCGATGACCAGACCGATCTCGCATTCATGGTGGAATTCGCGCCCATCGATGTTGGGCGTTTCGATGGCATCGGCCGGACCGATGATCGAGGAATTTGCCTTCAGGAAGAAACCCTGGATATTGGCGAGCCCGGTTGAGGTCATCTCTCGGGCGTGATCGTGATAATTGACCGGATAGGCGATCAGCTTGTTGGGCCAGGGGACCGGTGTCTCCAGCCTGACCTCGTCCAGTGACTTGGCCGGGCGGCTCGCGACCGCCGCCTCGAGGGGGCCGCGCAGGCGATCGAATTCCGCAATCATGCGAAGCGGTCCAACTGGCGGCCATTCTCCGGACTCTACGCCGGCCAAGTCGGTCACGTCGGTAATCCCGGCCTCGGTGACAATTCCGATCCTGCCTCCGTCAAATCGCGCAATTTTCATGTCTGTCCTGTCTCCTTGCATGTGTAGGCAAACCATCGGCTCGCACGGTTGCGAGAGATTAGGAGGCGGAGCGCATCGTAAAAATAGATGGAATGGAGATTGATCCCATCGCACATTGGGATGGATAGGGAAGCCGTTCCATTGGAAATAATCGTTCAATTCCAATAAGAAACGCCGCATTCCGTGCGTTCATTCGAATTTCACAGCCGCGCTTGACACGCAGGGTGGCGCGGCATTATGCATATTATCAGCTAAACTGAGTAAATAGCAGCAAATCTGATTATATCACCCATAGGGAGAGACGCATGGCAAAGACTGCGGAAGGTGTTCCGGGCGGCAAGAACGTCACGGTGGAATTCGAGGATGGTATCGCGTGGGTCCGGCTGAACCGACCCGAAAAGCGCAACGCGATGAGCCTGGAACTCGGCTATGAGATGAACGAGGTCATGGACGCGCTGGAGCTGGACGAGCGCTGCGGCGTCTTTGTCCTGACCGGCGAGGGCGAAGCTTTCTCCGCTGGCATGGATTTGAAGGGGTTCTTCCGTGAAACCGACGGCATGTCGGATCTTCATCGCAAGCGGGCCTACCGCGTGAACCGCGACTGGCAGTGGCGGCGGCTGATGATGTACGGAAAGCCGACCATCGCCATGGTCAATGGGTGGTGTTTCGGCGGAGCGTTCACGCCGCTGATCTGCTGCGATCTCGCCATCGCGTCCGAAGACGCGGTTTTCGGTCTCTCCGAGGTCAACTGGGGCATCATCCCGGGTGGCGTGGTGCCGAAAGCGGTGCAGACGCTGGTGAACGACCGTCAGGCGCTCTACTACATGATGACCGGCGAGACATTCAAAGGCGCCAAGGCTGCGGAACTCGGGCTTGTGAACGAAGCCGTTCCGGCCGACCAGCTGACGGAGCGGACCAGAGAGTTGGCCAAGGTGCTTTTGGGCAAGAATCCGCTGGTGCTGCGCAACACCAAGCTGTCCTATCGCTACATCCAGGAGATGTCGTGGGAGGAAGCGGGCGAATATCTGATGGCCAAGGGCGACCAGACGACCTTTATGGATCCGGAGAAGGGCCGCACCGAGGGCATCAAGCAGTTCCTCGATGACAAGACCTACAAACCCGGCCTGGGCGCGTATTCGCGTTCGTGATCCGGGTGGCCGGGCCCCGCAGGTTTAGCGGGGCTTGGCGGTCGGGTGATTTGCCCTCAGAGGTCGGATTCAGGGAGAAAGCTCATGGATAGACGAGCCCCAATCGAGCGGCTGCTCAGGCCGCGATCCGTTGCGGTCGTTGGCGCGTCGGCGACCCGGAAGGCGTTGGCGAACAGCGTTCTCGACAATCTGGCACGCGCAAAGTTTGCTGGTGCGGTCCACGTCGTTCATCCGAAGGCATCCGAAATCGAAGGACGGAAGGCGGTACCGTCATTGGCCGAGCTGCCCGAGAACGTCGATTGCGTCGTGCTCGCGATTCCGGCTGCCGCCGTGCTGCAGGCTGTGCGTGATTGCGCGGCGCGCAAGGTCGGCGGCGTCATCGTTTTTTCCGCGGGCTTCGCGGAACTGGGCGAGGAAGGGCGCGCCGCACAGGACGAGATCCGCAGTATCGCCCGCGATGCGAACATGGCGGTCGAGGGGCCGAACTGCCTCGGCATGATGAATTTCGTCGATGGCATTCCGCTCACCTTCAGCGCGACCGACCTCATTCCGGTTACGGCGCCTGGTATTAGTATCGTCTCGCAGAGCGGGGCGATGGCCGTGGTCGTGCGCGGCGCCTTTCACGGCCGCAACCTGGCCGTCAGCTATGCGATTTCGACCGGAAACGAGGCCGCCAACGGGATCGAGGACTTCCTCGAATTCCTGCTCGATGACGCAAGCACCCGCGTGATTGCGATGATCGGCGAACAGTTGCGCGACGCGCGGCGTTTTCTCGAACTCGCCGGCCGGGCGCGCGAAATCGGCAAGCCGATCATTCTTCTTCACCCGGGCAAGTCTGTCGCGGCCCGCGAAGCCGCGAAAACCCATACCGGCGCGATGGCAGGCGACAACGAGGTCATGCGCGCGATGGCGCGCGGCAAGGGCGTGACCGTCGTCGACACGCTTGAACAGCTTATCGACGTCGCCGAGTTCGTTCAGCGCTTCGGTTTTCCGTCCGGGGCGGGCCTGAGCGTGATCGGCGAGTCCGGTGCGCTCAGTGCGCATCTACTGGACTATTGCGAGGAGCAGGGCGTTCCCTTGCCGTCCCCCGAAGGGGGGGTCGCCGAGCGGTTGGCCGCCATGGCTCCGGGCTTCATACAGCCGGTCAATCCGCTGGACCTGACCGCGCAGGCGATGACCAATCCCGACATCTACCGCCAGTCGCTCGACGCCATCGGCGCCGACGAGCGGGTCGGCGTGGCAATGCTTGCGATCAGCCTGACGAGCCGGGCGATGGCGGAGCGCAAGATGCCCCCGCTCATCGATATCCTGCGCCGCCACGAGCGATCGAAGCCAATTATCTTTTCGATGGTCGGCGACGATGCCGATATCGGCAGCGATTACATCGCCGAACTCAGGACGCTCGGCATTCCGTTCTACCGTTCTCCCGAGCGGGCAGTGCGCGCCATTTCGGTGCTGTTGGCTGCAGAGCCGCAGCGCGATGAGCGCGCACTGCCGTCGCCCGCGCCGGATTTTGGCGTCAGGCAGGGCATGTTGTCCGAGGCGGAGTCGAAGGAATTGCTGCGTGGCGCCGGCCTTTCCGTTCCCGAGTTCCGCATAGCGCAGACCGCCGACGAGGCTGTCCTCGCCGCGGAGGCGCTCGGCTATCCCGTCGTCATCAAGGTGCATTCCGCGCATCTGCCGCACAAGAGCGATGTCGGCGGGGTGGTTCTCGGACTTGCCGACGAGGCGGCGCTGCGCGCTGGCTGGCAACGCATGATGGACAATCTGGCGCGCAACGCACCCGATGCTCCGGTCGAGGGCGTTCTCGTCGAGAAAATGGCGAAAAAAGGCGTGGAACTCATCGTTGGAGCGCGTAACGACGCGCAATGGGGCCCGGTCGTTCTCGTCGGTCTGGGCGGCGTTTACACGGAACTATTCAAGGATCTGAAGTTGTTGCCGGCCACCAGCACGAAGGCGCAAGTGATTGAAGCGCTAGGCCGGTTGAAGGGCGCACAGCTTCTGCAAGGCTATCGCGGCAGTGCCGTATGCGACCTGGAAGCGGTCGCGCAAACCGTCTGCGGATTGGGAGACTTCGTCGCGCGATATCCGCGGGTGGCCGAAGTCGAGATCAACCCGCTCCTGGTCTATGGCGCGGGCGAGGGAACGCGCGCTCTCGATGCGCTTGTTCGCGTGGAATAGGGAAAGAATACAATGGATTTTGCGATTTCCGACGAACAGAAGATGCTCGTCGAGACGGTGGCCACGATCATGCAGCGCCATGCGTCCGCCGAGGAAATCGGACATTGGGATGCGGAACGCAGCTATCCCGAGGACCTCTACAGTAAATGGGCCGAAGCGGGTCTGATCCAGTTGCCCTTTCCCGAAGAGTATGGCGGGCTTGGCGGCGATGCCTCCGACGTGGCTCTGCTCGTCGAGGAAATCTCGAAGCACAGCAGCGATCTCTGCATGCCGTACTCGAGCGCGATCTTCTGTGGCCTGAACATCCTGCGCAACGGAACCGAGGCGCAGAAACAACACTGGTTGCCGAAGATTCTGAGCGGGGAGCAGAAGATGCTGATCGGCATTTCCGAGCCCGGCGCGGGATCGGACGCGACGGCTATGACCACCCACGCCGTTCGCGAGGGCGACCACTACCGCATTAACGGACAGAAGCTCTGGGTCACCGGAGCAGGCCTGAAGGACGCTATGCTCAGCGTCTATCTGAAAACCGACCGAACGGTTTCGCACCGGGAGGGAGTTTCGCTTTTCCTGATCGACAGCAAGGCGCCGGGCGTCAGGCTGCGCAAGCTCGACATGCTCGGGCGCCGGTGCAGCGGTACCTACGAGGTCTTCTTCACCGACGCGCTGGTGCCTGCCGAAAATCTGATCGGCGGCGAGGGGCATGGCTGGCAATGCCTGATGTCGGGCCTGCAATACGAACGCGCGGTTTCGGCGGCATCGAGTTGCGGCGGAGCGCAAGGCGTGGTCGATCTCGTCACCGCCTATGTGAAAGAACGGGTGCAGTTCGGCCGACCGATCGGCACATTCCAGGCGATCGCCCACCGTATCGCGGATATGCAAACGCAGGTCGATGCCGCCAGGATGTTGACGTTGCGGGCGATCTGGTTGTCGGGCTCCGGGGCGAACGCGTTGCGCGAGATATCGGAGGCCAAGCTTTTTGCCTCTGAAACCTATGTGAAAGTGGCGGCCGAAGGGGTGCAACTGATGGGCGCCTACGGGCTGAGCCGCGAATACGCCATGGAGCGCCATTATCGCGACGCGCGCAGTGCTACGATCGCTGCGGGGACATCGGAGACCTTGCGTAATCTGATTGCGGCGCTGATGGGGCTTAAGTCGAAGTAAACGCCTTCTTCCCTTGTTTTGAGGCAAGGAGGCCGTGATGGGGCCCGGCAATTTCGGTGACGGCTTGAGCCGCGATGCAGTGGCGCAGACAACTGAGCGCCGCTATTCAGTCGCGGAGGTTTCGATGCGGCTTGGCGTGAGCCGCCACTCGCTCCATGCGCGGAAGCCTTAACGGCGAATGGCGGCAAAGACCGCCAAGTGGCTCGGCCAGAATCCACTGCTGTCTGATTGGCAGGCCCAGCGTCGCATCGTCGCCAAGCGCTGAGAGCACTCATTCTTCACGACATGAATGTCCATGTGAGCTTCGCGGTTCGGCGATGCTTTGCCGATGTGGTCTTTGCAAACTGTCACTCCCGAATTCGGGGACTGACTTTTCGGGATTCAAGGGCGGATTCGGGGCCGGGTTGTGTGCCCTTGGCCGGGAAACCCGGAGTCGAGCTGCGGCTGACAAATATCCGAATCAAAAAAATAGGGGCGCTTTATTCGGTGCCGGATAAAGACCGGACAGCGAAAAAGCCAATTCAGAAATCTGTTGAGAAAACTGGCACGCCCAACGGGACTCGAACCCGTGTTTCCGCCGTGAAAGGGCGGCGTCCTAGACCGCTAGACGATGGGCGCGGATCAGGTCACGGGTCTATAGAAACATTCTTCGCGGTCCGCAAGCCCGATTGCCGCGCCTTTTCATGATTTTTTGCCACAAGCGGATGAAGGTCTGATTTTGCGCGTCTCATGGCGGTTTTCCCGCGCCGCATGCCAAGCGAGGACGTGTGGAAAAATTTAGGAAATCAGGGAGTTGCGGTTACTTGCGGCGACCGCAGCGCCAGTTCCAGTCGCGCTTCGGGCCGATATCGATATGAACGGATTGCGTGTGGCAATAGGTGCCCACGCCGCCGCGCCCCGGCATGTCGCGAAGATAGGACGCCAACTCGGTCTTGCTCACGCCTTCGATCTGGATATCGGCGGCCGAGCAGTACATGTGCAACGAGTTCGATGCGCCGCTGGCTTTCTTGTTGCGTGACGGTGAGCGGAAGCCCGAAGTGACCACGACGCTGCGGCCGTAATGGCCTTCGACCTGCTTGAGCACTCTGACGAGGGCAGGCTTCAGGCAACTGATATCCACCTTGTCGTGCTGGACACGCAAGCCATTCGGAGCGAGACGCGCCAGGCCGGCGGCCGATGCGACGCGAATTGGCTTGTCGTTCTTGTCGGCGGATGCGCTCGCAGAATTGTTGAGGCCGAGCGCGCGGTCACGGTCGACGCCGGGCAATGCTCCGGCGCTGGCGCTCGCAATGAGCGGGCGGGCTTTCTTGTCCGGAGCGCTCCAGAGTTCCGCGGTGGCGCCGTTCTGTGAAACCGGCGCAGGCGGCACGACCGCTTTGCGGGCGCTGCCGTTGCGATTGGAAAATAGCGAGAGGAGGGCGCCGGTGCGCTTGGCTATGCCGGATACCGGTGGCCGTGGTGTCGTGTCGATCTGCGGTCCGGCAGCGGAATAAATCCGCGCCGTCGCGGCATCCAGATTGTCGTCGCTTCCGCCGGGCGCGGCGGGAAATTCGTTGCTTGCCGTCGCGGGAACCGCGGTCGTCGATCCCGTCGTCAGCGGCTCGTCACCGGCATAAGCCGCAACCGGCGCGGCCTCTTCATCGCCAAGTGCTGCCGGCGGGGTAGCCGCCAGTGCACCCTCGGCATCCATGCCCGAAAATGCCGCTTCGTCGGTGAAGGAGAATCCCTGGCCGGCCTGGGATGTGCTGATCGCCGACGGGTCGAGCGCCGATGCCATGCACCCGCTGAGGATCGTGGCCGCAACCAGAATGGCCAGCCAACGAAGGCGCCTGCCGGTAAGGCTGTAAGCTGTGTTGCCGGTCAATGTCCCGCCTTGTGTCCCCAAAACGCGTGCGATGTAGCTTGTAAGCCACCATCGCGGTAAATGGAAGGTTACCCGAATACTGCATGATTCTACAAATGCACGCCTTAGCCCGCCATCTGCCGCTAGACGGCAAATCGGGCCAAAACGTGATTTGTCGCGAAAATCCGGTCGAAACCTACCAGGATCCGGTGTTTTCCATCGATGCCCAGGGCTCTGCCTTCTCCAGCGCATCGCCCTTCTGCAGCAGCTCGATCGAGATGCCGTCGGGCGAGCGGACGAAGGCCATGTGGCCATCGCGCGGCGGACGATTGATGGTGACGCCGCCCTTGGCGAGTTTCTCGCAAGTCTCGTAAATGTTGTCGACGGCATAGGCGAGGTGGCCGAAATTGCGCCCGCCCTCGTAGTCTTCCGGGTCCCAATTGTAGGTCAACTCCACCATCGGGGCCCCCGAGGTTTCTGCAGCCTGCCTGTCGTCGGGCGCGGCGAGAAAGATCAGCGTGAACCGTCCGCCCTCGTTTTCGATGCGGCGCACTTCGACAAGGCCGAGCTTGTTGCAATAGAAGTCCAGCGAATCGTCGATGTCGCGCACGCGAACCATGGTGTGCAGATAGCGCATTGTGTTTGTCTCCGTTTTCCGTCCGGTTTTGTAGTGTCCGTATCGCTCGGCGCAAGGGGAGGAAGTGCCCGGTTCGCGCGGACGGAACCGAAAAAACGTAACGATGTGTGAAAAACCAAGTTTCTGCCTTGTGGTGATCGGACCTGCCGATGCTATCCTCCAAAAAGAGAATCAGTGTCGGTTATCGGGACAAAAGCGCTACTCATGGGGGAAAAAGGATCATCGGCAGCTAGCCTCGGACGTGTCGCCGCACAATCCGAAAGCCCGGACGTTTTCGAGATTTCCGGCGCCATCAAGTGGTTCGACGTCGCCAAGGGTTTCGGCTTCATCGTCCCGGATCAGGAAGGTCTGGGAGATGTTATGCTGCATGTGACCTGCCTGCGCCGCGACGGGTATCAGACTGCTCTCGAAGGTGCGCGCATCGTCTGCGAGGCGCGCGTCGGCGACCGGGGCCTGCAGGCCTTCCATGTCGTGTCGATGGACAATTCCACCGCCGTGCATCCGGGCGAGTCCGAACAGAAGACCCATGTGCACGTGACGCCGACGAGCGGGCTCGAGCGCGTGATCGTGAAGTGGTTCAACCGCACCAAGGGGTTTGGCTTCGTCACGCGCGGCGAGGGCACCGAGGACATCTTCGTCCACATGGAAACCCTGCGCCGCTTCGGTCTTACAGAATTGCGCGCCGGACAGGTGGTCATCGTCCGGTTCGGCAATGGCGACAAGGGGCTCATGGCGGCGGAGATTTATCCTGATCTCGGCACACAATTGCCATCTCCGCATTGATGAATAGCGCCGGTTGAACGGACCGGGTATCATGAAACGATTTCACTTCATTCTTCGCGCCCTGATGCTGGGCGCAATGCTTGTTGCAGCGCCGGCGGCAATTGTTCGCGCGCAGGGTGCGGCGACCGGTTCGCCGATGCTGCTGCCTGTCGACGAAACTCCGCTGACGGTGGAGCGCGACGGCAAGGTGATTGCCACTTTCGATATCGAGGTGGCCGACAGCCCGACGGAACGGTCGCGCGGACTGATGTTCCGCGATGTTTTCCCCGATGACCGCGCCATGCTGTTTGTCTTCGAAAAGACACGCCCCGTGGCCTTTTGGATGCAGAACACGCCGCGTCCTCTGGACATGCTGTTTATCCTGCCGGACGGCGAATTGAGTTCGATCGCGGCGGACACGACGCCGTTTTCCGTCGAGGGCGTTCCGTCGAAGGAAGCAGTGCGCTACGTTCTTGAAATCAATGCCGGGTTGAGCGCGCGGTACGGCCTGAAACCGGGAGATCTGTTCGTGCATCCGACAATTTCGGCTGGTGAACGACAGTAATGGTTGCCGTCGTCGGTTGGCCGTTGTATGCGACGGCTTCCGCCGAAACGCGGTGTGTCGGAGCGTAGCGCAGCCTGGTAGCGCATCTGGTTTGGGACCAGAGGGTCGCAGGTTCGAATCCTGCCGCTCCGACCAGCGGTTTCGGATGGTGAGGTCAGGTGACAAGGAGGGTGCCCGTGTCAGCCCGTATTTACAGCCCGTCGAAAACGGCCATGCAGTCAGGCAAGGCCAAGACCGGACTTTGGATCCTCGAATTCGACCGCGAAACCGCGCGCACCATCGATCCCCTGATGGGCTACACGTCGTCGGCCGATCCGCTGGCCCAGATAAGGCTGAAATTTTCGAGCCGCGATGACGCGGTCGCCTATGCCGAAAAGCATGGAATTGCCTATCGCCTGGACGAGCCCAATCAGACGAAACGGCGGGTCATGGCCTATTCTGACAATTTCAAATTCGACCGCAAGGCCCCTTGGACGCATTGATTCGCCACGCGCTTGACGGCGATGCGCATGGTGGCAAATGATCAGCGCAACAACGGCCCCGTAGCTCAGCTGGATAGAGCACCGGCCTTCTAAGCCGATGGTCGCAGGTTCGAATCCTGCCGGGGTCGCCATATTTTATGTATAGGGTCGGGAAATGAGTAATTTTCGGTCTACCGCAATTTTCCGTGCCCTCAGGTTTATCAAGCACAGCGTGCGCAACTTTATCAATGAGACTTCTGGAAAGCGCCCGAGAATTCCTGTCGAGGGTACTTCTAAATCGCTCCTTACGCTTGGAACAGAGTATGGCGGATGGACATTTTCAGACGAGCCAAATCTTACAGGAGGAACGATAGTAAGCTGCGGGGCTGGTGAAGATATATCTTTCGATGTCCTTTTTTCTGCGAAGTACGGGGCCAAGGTCATCATTGTTGATCCAACACCGCGCGCGGTTAAACATGTCAAAGAAATAATAGCGCTAATAACCGAATCTGCGCGACAAGGCACGCTTGGTTCATTGGAGCTTTACGGCATCAAGGATTTCTCCAAAGCGGACCCAAGTAAGTTGCTCTTGCTGGAAAGGGCGCTTTGGTCGGAGCGATGCAATTTGAAGTTATTTCTGCCCAAGAACCCAGACCACGTTTCCCACTCTGCTTTAGACTTTCAGAATGAATACAGCCAGAAGGGCGAATTTATTGAAGTTAAGGCCCTTTCTTACAATGACTTATTCGATGAATTTGACATTGATGAAGTGTCACTTTTAAAGCTCGATATTGAGGGAGCAGAGGTCGAGGTGCTGAACTCATTGTCAGAGAAAGACGCACTGCCGCTGCAAATCTGTGTTGAATATGACGAACTCCTCAAACCCAATCGTCTTGCAGCACGGCGCGTGCGGGAAACGCACGACCACCTTACTCATCTCGGCTACAGCGCAATCTATAAGGACGCGCTAGGTGTGAACTTTCTGTACATTAAGAATACATGAAAATGCTCTTTGTATTCATTTGACCTGCCACTGAATTTTCATCCAGCGGCGATTAGGGCCTCGGCCGGAGTCTGGTAACCGAGGGAGGAGCGTGGCCTCGCGGTGTTGAAACCCTCTCTCCATTCAGCGATGGCGCTGCGCGCAAGATCGATGCCGAAGAACAGGCTTTCATTCAGGAACTGTCCCGCATCCGTCCGTTGAAGCTCTCGACATAACCGATTTGCATCGGCTGGCCGCGCGCTTGACGGCGATGTGCATGGTGGCAAATCATCAGCGCAACAACGGCCCCGTAGCTCAGCTGGATAGAGCACCGGCCTTCTAAGCCGATGGTCGCAGGTTCGAATCCTGCCGGGGTCGCCAGTTCATATCTGTTTAAAGAGGGCAGGGCGGCGCTGAACACCGCCCTTGGGGAAATCAGCTTTCGTCGGGGACGATGATCGGTTCGTCGGTTGCCGGATCCACGGCTTGCGCCTGCGCGGCGAGATAATCGCGTATCTCGTCGATCTTGCCGATCACATCCTCCTCGACGGTGCCGTCCTCGCCGATGACATCGACACCCAGTAGCGTCTTGGCCCAGGCGAGAAGTTCCTCGTCGACATAGGCGTCTTCGCCATATTCGGCGACACGGTTGTCGTTGGCGGCGGCGAGGAGGGCGGCGATCAGCTCCTCATCCGTGATCTGGCCTTCGAGACCCGCGATCTGCGTATTCAGGGTCGTGACGTCGCCGAGAGCGGCTTCCAGTTCGACAACCTCGGCGCTCGGCGCGACCGTGGCGTCCGCGCTTCCGATCAGCGAATCGATCGCGGCGATCTCCGCCTGGAGATCAAGCGTTTCCTGGCTCGCCGGGTCCGAAAGCCCGTCCAGCACCGTCTGGAGTTCGCTGCGCCGGGTCGCCAGGCCGTCAAGGCTGATACCGTCATAGGTGAACGCCGTGCCGGCCGTTGTTTCATAGGGCGTGATGGACGAGAAGGTGTCGGTCAGCAGCGTGGCCAAGGCTGTTTCGGCGGCCGTCAGGCGCTGTTCGGCCAATGCGAGATCGTCGACCGCGTTCTCGTAATCCACATAGGCAAGGACATAGGTCCGGATGCCCGTCATGCGCGGATCGGCGGCGTTCAGATATGCGTGATAATTGCGCTTCAGCGAGTTGAGGCCGGCGAGCTTCGCGTTGAAATTCTTCTCCTTGGCGAGGTTCGGGCGAGCCGCCGGGACGGGAAGTTCTGCAAGATTGGTGATCTTCCGGGTCTGGGGCTTCTTCGCCTTTGCGACGACGGCCTTCTTTTTCGTTGCCGCAACCGATTTCTTGCCGGAGTTGGACGGAATGGCAGCGGTTTTGTTGGTGTCGACCTTGTTCTTTCCGAAGATGTTGCTGAAAAGATTGCCGAGGCCCTTTCCGTTCCCGGAACCGCTGCCGTTCGATGACGCTGCGTTGCCCTTGGTCTTACCCGACGCGGACGCGCTTTTGCCGTTTCCGCCAGCATTGCTGCTCTTGCCGCTGTTACCGCCGGAGTTGCCGTTGCTGCCGCTATTTCCGCCACCATTTCCGTTGCCGCCCGCATTGCTGCTCTTGGCCTCGGCCTTCGCGACGAAATCGACGCCGCCCTTGTCGAAATGCACGCCGCCAACCGCGGAAAATGCGAGGGCGGTTGTGGCGAAAAGCGCGACGGTCTTCTTGGTTTTGGCGGCTGGCATCAGGTTCCCTTTCGGATGAGTCGAATCGATACCAACTAACCTTAGGGAAGCTGCGGGAGGCTTAACACCTTCCCGCAGAGTTTATCGGGCGCCGTAACGGTCAATTAACCTGGCGCTCCGCTGCAAAACGTGACCCGGTTTCCGTCAATTGCTGTTTGGGTGGGTGACCGAGACCGGATCGCTGGCCGGAAACGTTTCCTCCAGCCCTTGCTCGAGTTCATCGTCGCGTTCCGCCCTGTTCTTCACGGCGGACTGAGCGGCCTCTTCGGCTTCTTCACGCGAAGCGAAAACGGCCGAGGAACGGCCTTCGATGACGTAGATCCAGCCGTTGTCCTGTTCTGCGATGGCGTAATCCTGCGTGCTCATGACGGACTCCTTTTGTTGTTTCTGTTCAAGAAACGCATGCGCGCGCCCGAGGTTGCATCCGCAGCCGAAACCGCGAGCCCCGAAATTGCTTTGGATATTCGTTGATCCCGGCAGTCATGAATGGATCATGATCGTGAAGACGGGAGCCGGGTCGACCGGCGTCAGGCGGCCAATGCCGCCGCCAACGCTCCCTCGATGTCGCTCATCAAATCGGCGACATCTTCAACGCCGATATGCAAACGCATGATCGCGCCGCCGTAATCGCGCGACGCGACCGTTCTGTCCGCGAGGCTGGCATTGACAGCAAGGCTGTCATAACCGCCCCAGGAGTAGCCGAGCCCGAAGATGCGCAGCGCATCAAGGAATGCATCGGCTTGCGCCTCGCCGCCTTCCAGAACGAAGGAGAACGTGCCGCTCGAACCGCTGAAATTGCGCTTGAAGATCGCATGACCCGGATGGCTCTCGAGGCCAGGATGAAGAACCTTCACCACGCCCGGACGCCCTTCCAGCCAGCGCGCGATCTCCAGCGCCGAAGCCTCGTGGTGTTTCAGTCGCAGGCCCATGGTGCGCAGGCCTCTCAGCCCCTGATAGACGTCGTCCGGACCGGCGCATGTGCCAAGTGTGAGATAGGTATTGTATAGCTGCTCCCAGCATTTCTCGTTCGCCGACACCGTGCCGAGCAGGATATCCGAGTGGCCGCCGGGATATTTCGTGGCCGCATGGATCGAGATATCGACCCCGTGATCGAGCGGCTTGAAGAAGAGCGGCGTCGCCCAGGTGTTGTCGAGCATGGTGATAATGCCGTGTTCACGCGCGACAGCGGTAATCGCCGGGATGTCCTGAATTTCATAGGTGTTCGATCCCGGCGATTCGGTGAAGATGACGCGTGTGTTCGGCTTGACGAGCTTCGCGATGTCGGCGCCGATTTCCGGCTCGTAATATTCAACCTCGACACCGAGCCGCTTCAACATCGTGTCGGCGAAACGGCGCGTCGGGAAATAGATCGTATCGACGAGCAGAATGTGATCGCCCGCAGACAGGAAGGCGAGCAGCGGAACCGTGACGGCGGCCAGGCCCGACGGAACGGCGATCGTGCCGGCGCTGCCTTCCAGGCTGTCGATCGCGATGCAGAGCGCTTCCGAAGTCGGCGTGCCGCGTGTGCCATAGGTGTAGCGCAGGTTGCGTGTCCGCATGGTCTGCGCGTCGGGAAAGAGGACGGTCGAAGCGTGGACGACCGGAGGATTGACGAAGCCGTGGAAGTCGCGCGGCGCGTAGCCCGCATGCGCAAGCTTTGTGTTGATCCCCTGGCTCTTGCTGTTCCCGTCGCTCATTCTGACTGTTCTCCGTATTTGTTTGGCCTGATGCGATACGCATTTCTTGCGCGAAAACAAGGAAGGCGTTACTCGCGACTGAAGATCATCCAGAAAATTCATCCATGGGTTTGCAGCAAGCGCCGAAATCGAAAAACAATACTGCCGCAAGGGAAACCGCGCGGTCGTTGCTTTCCGTGTTCGGCCGCGGCGTGGCGACGAGCCGTCGCGTGCGTGCCCGGCTTTCGCGCCCGGTTTCGCGGGACATGCCTCCTGTCTGGACACCGCGCCTGACCTGGATCGCGTTCGCGGCCATCTATGCCATGGTCGTCGCTGCCATCTTCGATCCCTATTTCGTCCCGTTTGCTGGCCCGCCGCACAATTTCGTTCTCGCATTCCTGCGCGGGATCACCGATGTCGCGAAATCCGGCGTCTATATTGTCTCCGCTGTCATCGTGGTCGCGATCATCGGCATGCTGAACTGGCGTGATATCCGCCACGCGACACGGCGCTCGCTCATGACCGCCTATGGCCAGGCGGCATTTATCCTCGTTTCCGTGGCAGGACCCGGTATCCTCGTGAATGTCATCAAGCAATTCGTCGGGCGCGCTCGTCCGAGGATCGCTGACGAAGTGGGTGTCTACGCACTCGCGCCGTTCGAGTTCGACCATGTTTACCAAGGGTTTCCGTCCGGCCATGCGGCGACGGCGGGATCGCTTGCGATGATCTTGATGCTTTGGCATCCGCGCGCGCGGTGGCCGGCGTTCGGGCTGCTGTTCCTGCTCGCATGCGCGCGCATACCGGCCGGCGCTCATTATCCATCCGATGTCATTGCCGGCTTTTCCTTTGCCGCAATACTGACGCTCGTCTTGGCGCGATGGCTGGCACGCAGACGCGCCGTTTTCCAATTCGGCGACGACAGCCTGTTCCCCGTATTGAAAGCCTGACGCTTTTCAGCGCGCTCCAAAGCGCTGTGGTTCCAGCTAACGCGGCGACACAAAATCTTTATTTTTCCTTGACGGTGCTGGAAAATTGCCTTTGTCTTGCCGTGTGGAGGGAGGCATCGGTGACGGTTTCTTGTGAAATCGTCGCCACGCTGGGGTTATATTCATCTCGGCGAAAACCGGTGCTCGTGCCCAACTTATGTAACGTGAGCAACGAGAGGTTGAACTCAATGAAAAAACTGATGCTGACCAGTGCGCTTGGCGCGGCGGCCCTTGTAGTTACGGGTGCTGCTGCATCTGCGGCGACGCTGGACGACGTGAAGGCGAAAGGATTCGTGCAGTGCGGCGTGAGCCAGGGCCTGCCCGGATTCTCCAATCCCGATGCGGACGGCAACTGGAGTGGCCTCGACGTTGACCTTTGTCGCGGTATTGCCGCAGCGATCTTTGGCGACGGCGATGCCGTGAAGTTCACCCCGCTTTCGGCCAAGGAGCGTTTCACCGCGCTGCAGTCCGGTGAAATCGACGTTCTTTCCCGCAACACCACCTGGACCATGAGCCGCGACACGCAGCTCGGCCTGAACTTCGCTGGCGTCAACTACTATGACGGCCAGGGCTTCATGATCCGGACTTCGATGGAGATCAACTCCGCTCTGGAACTGTCCGGCGCGTCGATCTGCACCAACACCGGCACGACGACCGAGCTGAACGTCGCGGACTACTTCCGTGCCAACAACATGGACTACGAACTCGTTGCCTTTGAAAAGGCCGATGAGGTCGTGGCCGCTTACGACGCGGGCCGTTGCGACGTCTACACGACGGATGCGTCGGGCCTTTACGCGCAGCGCCTCAAGCTCACCGATCCGGGCGAGCACAAGGTCCTGCCGGAAATCATCTCCAAGGAGCCGCTTGGTCCGGTGGTTCGTCAGGGTGACGACCAGTGGTTCAACATCGTCAAGTGGGTCCACATCGCGACCGTGAACGCCGAGGAACTCGGCATCACCATGGACAATGTCGACGAGATGATGGCTGGCGACAATCCGTCGGTGAAGCGCCTCCTCGGTTCCGAGGGCGAGTTCGGTGCTGCCATCGGCCTCGACAATGACTGGGCGGCCAAGGTGATCAAGGCTGTCGGCAATTACGGCGAAATCTTTGACCGTAACGTCGGCCCCGATACGCCGCTTGGCATTGCGCGTGGCGTGAACGCGCTCTGGACCAAGGGTGGCCTGATGTACGGCCCGCCGATCCGCTAAACGAAATCAGCCTCACCCGGCCGCCAAGCGGCCGGGTGATTTTCTTTACGGTGGGGACATGCCATTTCAGATGGCGCGGAAAGCGGACCGACTTCTCGTTGGCTGCCATGACATGTCCGTCACCATAGCGGGTGAATAAGCGAAATGGCTGTTACCGACGCAACAGGGAATGGCTCCGGCGAGAGCGCGCCGAAGGTCGCTCTTCTCAACAATCCGGAAATCAGGGGCTGGGTCTTCCAGATCATACTGGCAATTCTGGTTGCCTATCTGGCCTATACCGGATGGGCGAACATGAACGCCAACCTGCGTGCCGCGGGCATCGCATCGGGTTGGGGTTTCCTGGGTACGAATGCGGGCTTCGCGATCAGCCAGTCGCTGATCGAGTACAGCCAGGCATCCTCGACCTACGGTCGCGTCTACATCGTCGGGCTGCTGAATACCCTCGCAGTCGCCTTTGTCGGCATCATCTTCGCCACGATCATCGGCTTCATCGTCGGCGTGGCGCGTCTGTCCAAGAACTGGCTCGTCAGTCGGCTTGCGACTGTCTATGTGGAGACCCTCCGCAACATCCCGCTGTTGCTGCAGATCTTCATCTGGTATTTCGGCGTCCTGCGGCTCTTGCCGCA
Source organism: Oricola indica (assembly GCF_965227485.1). Lineage (NCBI taxonomy): Bacteria > Pseudomonadati > Pseudomonadota > Alphaproteobacteria > Hyphomicrobiales > Ahrensiaceae > Oricola > Oricola indica. Next base: position 3,096,529 of record NZ_OZ245747.1, on the reverse strand, counting down.
ACCGCGCCAGGGTTTCGATTTCGGGCCGCTGGGCTTGCTTAACAATCGCGGCTATTTCGCACCGAAGCCGGTTTGGGGCGAGGGCGGGATCTTCATCGTCTACGCATTCATCGCAGCCTGCGTCATTGCATGGGCCGTGGGTCGCTGGGCGCATAAGCGGCAAATGGCAACGGGTCAGATATTCCCGTCTTTCCTCTTTGGGCTTGGCGTAATCGTCCTGCTGCCCCTCGCGACATTCCTCGCGCTTGGCGCGCCGTTGACCTGGGACATTCCGGAAATGGGCGGTTTCCGTCCGAGCGGCGGCATGACGATCATTCCGGAGTACATCGCCATGCTGGTCGCGCTTTCGACCTACACGGCGTCCTTCATCGCGGAGATCGTCCGCGCCGGAATCCTGGCGGTCAACCGCGGGCAAACCGAGGCGGCCAGTGCTCTTGGCCTTCGGAACGGACCAACGCTGCGGCTGGTCATCATTCCCCAGGCGTTGCGCATCATCATCCCGCCGCTGACAAGCCAGTATCTGAACCTGACGAAGAACTCGTCCCTGGCGGTGGCGATTGCCTATCCGGAACTGACATCCGTCTTTGCCGGAACCGCCCTGAATCAGACCGGCCAGGCGGTCGAGATCATCTCGCTGACGATGCTCACCTATCTGACCATCTCGCTTGTGACCTCGCTCTTCATGAACTGGTACAACAATCGCGTCGCGCTGGTGGAGAGATAAGACGATGGCCGAAATTCACTCCGCCGCCGACATCGCCTATGTACGCCGGGAAATGCTTCCGGAGCAGGAAGCGCCCGGGAGCTCCAGAGGCGTGGTCGCATGGTTTCGCGAAAGCCTCTTTTCGTCGATACCCTACACGATCCTGACGCTTTTCTGCCTGTACCTTCTCTGGGTTATCGTCCCGCCAATCCTGAGCTTCCTGATTGGAAGTGCGGTCTGGACCGGGACAGACCGCGCCGTCTGCGCCACCGAGGCGCAGGGCGGCATCCAGCCAAATGGATGGTTCGGCGCCTGCTGGGCCTATGTCGGCGATTATGCCAACCAGTTCATTTACGGGCGCTATCCCAATGTCGAGCAATGGCGCGTCAACATCGTCGGCGTTCTCTTCTTCGGCGGACTCGCCGGCCTGCTGATCCCTTCGGTGCCTTACAAGCGCGAAAACATCATCTTCCTTTCGATCGTGTTTCCGATTGCGGCCCTTATCCTTCTGACCGGTGGCGATATCGCTGTCGACGGGCTCTATATCCCGCTTGCCGTTCTCGCGGTTCTCGCACTTGTCGTGACCTATGCGTTCGCCAAGCTCTCGGATTCGGACCCGCTGCCCGGCCTGAAAAATGTCGCGGCGCTGTTCATCGGGCTGTTCGTGCTGCTCTTCATCCTGGGCTTCGACTTCGGCCTCATGCATGTCGAGACGGAAATGTGGGGCGGCTTGCTTGTGACGCTGGTCATCGCGGTGACCGGTATCGCCGCCTCGTTGCCGGTCGGCATCGCGCTGGCGCTCGGGCGGCGTTCCGCGCTTCCGATCGTGCGCTTCTTTTCCATCGTCTTCATCGAGTTCTGGCGCGGCGTGCCGCTGATCACGGTTCTGTTCATGTCCTCGGTCATGCTGCCGCTGTTCCTTCCCGAGGGCGTCAGCTTCGACAAGCTGCTGCGTGCCTTGATCGGCGTGGCGCTGTTCTCCTCGGCCTATATGGCGGAGGTCGTGCGTGGCGGCCTGCAGGCATTGCCCAAGGGGCAATATGAGGGCGCGATGGCGCTGGGCCTGAACTGGGGCCAGATGATGCGCATGATCATCCTGCCGCAGGCGCTCAAGCTCGTCATTCCGGGGATCGTCAACACTTTCATCGGCCTGTTCAAGGACACGACGCTCGTTCTGATCATCGGCCTCTTCGACTTCCTCGGACAGATCCAGTCATCCTACTCCGACCCGACATGGGCCTCGCCGGTCCAGGCGATGACGGGGTACGCCTTCGCGGCGATCATGTACTGGATCTTCTGTTTCAGCATGTCCCGATACTCCATGTTCATGGAACGAAAGCTCGACACGGGCCACAAACGGTAAGGAACTCACGCCATGACAGCCGAAAACGCAACTGCAGAGGAAATCCGGGCAGCCGACCGCTCCAAGATGACGGTCTCGGAAACCGATGTTGCGGTCGAGATCATCGATATGCACAAGTGGTACGGTGATTTCCACGTCCTGCGCGATATCAACCTCAAGGTCATGCGTGGCGAACGCATCGTCATCGCCGGCCCGTCGGGCTCCGGCAAGTCGACGATGATCCGCTGCATCAACCGGCTGGAAGAGCACCAGAAGGGCCAGATTATCGTCGATGGCAACGAACTGACCAACGATCTCAAGAAGATCGACGAGGTGCGCCGCGAGGTCGGCATGGTGTTCCAGCACTTCAACCTGTTCCCGCATCTGACGATTCTGGAAAACTGCACCCTGGCGCCGATCTGGGTGCGCAAGATGCCGAAGAAGGAAGCCGATGAGCGCGCCATGCACTTCCTCGAGCGCGTCAAAATTCCCGAACAGGCGAACAAGTATCCCGGCCAGCTTTCCGGCGGTCAGCAGCAGCGCGTGGCCATCGCCCGTTCGCTCTGCATGAACCCGCGCATCATGCTGTTCGACGAGCCGACGTCCGCGCTCGACCCGGAGATGATCAAGGAAGTGCTCGACACGATGGTCGGCCTCGCCGAGGAAGGCATGACCATGCTCTGCGTTACGCACGAAATGGGCTTCGCGCGCCAGGTCGCCAACCGCGTGATCTTCATGGATCAGGGCCAGATCGTCGAGCAGAACAGCCCGGACGAGTTCTTCGACAACCCGCAGCACGAGCGGACCAAGCTGTTCCTCAGCCAGATCCTGCACTAGGCGGATTTTGGATGTTCTGTGAAGAGGCCGGCGTCAAGCCGGCCTTTTTCATTCCGGAATGCGGTAGCCGTACAGCCATTCGAGATCGGTGATGAAGGATGCCGCCGGCCGCATGGAAAAATACAGATTCCGGGCGAGGCGACCGGGACCGCTCTGGTGATAGACCCAGCGGTTGAACGCGGTACGCTTTGCGACCTCGCGCACGCGCTCACGCCTCAGGGCCGTGTAGCGCGGCAACGCCGCGCGCGGATTGTTGGCGTCCTGCGCGATGCAGCGGCCCGCGGTGTAACCGTCCTCGATCGCCATCGCAGCGCCCTGCGCCGCGAAGGGCTCGAGGCCATGCGCCGCATCGCCGATGAGCAGCACGCGTCCGCCATGCCAGACCCGATCCGGATCGACCGAATTGAGAGGCCAGACCGTCCACTTGGCTTTTTCGATCGCGTCGAAGCCTTCGATTTCGCGCGCGCTCTTCATGAGCCGGTCAAAACTCTCCTGGTCGGCTTCCTGCGCCCATTGGCCCGGTTCCGAACGGCCTTTGGTGATGGCGACGAAGTTGAGTGTGTCTTCGTTGCGCACCGGATAGGTGACGATATGGCTGTCTGGCGCCATCCATGCCGTGACCTGGGCCTTGCCGGATCTGCCAGGGCCAATCGCACGCCAGGCGATGCGCCCGGTCGGCTTGGGACGGCCCGCACCAATCAGGCTGTCACGAACCTTCGACCAGATGCCGTCGGCGCCGATCAGGATCCGCGATTCGATGACGGTCTCGCCGTCAGCCGTCGAAAACGTGGTCGTGACACGTTCTCCGCCTTCGCGCACATCCTTGACGGAATGGCCGGTCAACAGGGTCACCGACGGATGCGCTCGGGCCGCGTCGTAAAGCACACCATGCAGTAGCGCGCGATGCGCGGTGAGATAGGGCGCCCCCATACGCGCCAACCACGACTTAGTGATTGGCATGTCCAGCAGGACCCGCCCGCTCGATGCATCGCCGAGACGAATCGAAGCCGGAGCGATCGCCTTTGCCTCAAGGGCATCAAGAACGCCGAGAGTTCGGAGAATGCGGGTGGCATTCGGCGCGACCTGGAGGCCGGCACCCACTTCCGAAGGCCGGTCGAACGCCTCGGCGATTGTTACTTCGAGTCCATGCCGCGCAAGGGTCAACGCAGCCGTGAGGCCGGCAATGCCGGCCCCGGCGATCAGGATATGGCTTTCTTCAGTCAATTGGGAAAGCTGGCTTCTGCCGGGTGATAATGATCAGGCGGCGTCTCGTGTCTCGTAGGCGCAACCGGCAGGAACTGTCTCCTCGGCGCCGAGCGACGGGTTGTGGATATAAAGCGTCGAGCAATAGGGGCAAACCTTCTCGCTTTCATCGCCCATGTCGAGAAAGACATGCGGATGGTCGAAAGGCGGCTTGGCGCCGACGCACATGAACTCCTTGACGCCGATTTCGATCTTGGCGTGTCCGGCGTCGTTCTGGAAATGGGGCGTTGCGTGACCTGCCATGGTAAGTCCTGTAATCCGTGACTATCTGTATTGCCGTTGTCGCAGTGCACACTAGCGTCTCGAAGATGGAATTGGTAGCCAGTCCCTCTGCAAAATACCCGCCATTTCAACTGAAAACCGGAAACTGACATGCCTCGCTTTCGCCATGACCAATTGGACTTCGCTTATTTCGATGAAGGCGAACCGTCCGGCGATCCTGTGCTCCTTATCCATGGATTCGCGTCGAACAAGACCGTGAACTGGATCGGTCCGGGCTGGGTGAAAACGCTCGGCGGGGCCGGTTACAGGGTCATTGCGATCGACAATCGTGGCCACGGCGAAAGCGACAAGCCGCATGAGACAGAGGCCTATGTCCCGGAAAAGATGGCGGCGGACGCCATCGCGCTTCTCGATCACCTCGAAATCGGCAAGGCTCATGTGATGGGATATTCCATGGGCGCGCGCATCGGTGCGTTCATGTCGCTTGCCGCGCCTGAAAGGGTCCGTTCGGTCGTATTCGGCGGCCTCGGAATTGGCATGGTCCACGGGGTTGGTGGATGGGAGGGCATCGCCGAAGCCTTGCTCGCGCCGTCGATAGACGAGGTGACCCAGGAACGCGGGCGCGCCTTCCGCACCTTTGCAGACCAGACCGGAAGCGACCGTATCGCGCTCGCGGCCTGTATCGAGAGTTCACGAAAGAAACTGACGCCGGAACAGGTCCGCGAGATCACCACGCCGGCGCTGATCGCGGTCGGAACGAAGGATGATATTGCGGGCTCCGCGAGCGAACTCGCCGATTTGCTGCCTGATGCGACGGTTGTCGATATTCCGGGACGCGATCATATGCTGGCTGTCGGAGACCGCGTCTACAAGCAGGCGACCCTGGACTTTTTCGGTGCCCATTAACCGCGCTTCAGTTTCATTGACGAAGAGTTGAACCGAATTCGTTTAACTCACGTAGCCGATACGCTATCTTCCACCCTCAAAGGAAAGCTGACGGAGGCCCTCATGCCGCAGCAAAGAAAATCGACCTCTCCGGCGCAGCTTCAGGCTGTCGATCCGATTTGGTTCGCCGTGCGCCAGGACGCCGAGGCCGCCATCGCCAACGACCGGGCGCTTGGCGCGTTCATGCTGTCGACGGTGCTCAACCAGCCATCCCTGGAGGAAGCGGTGATTCACCGTATCTCCGAGCGGCTGGATCATGCCGACATCAGCGCCGATCTCCTGCGCCAGTCCTTCCGCGACATGCTGGCGTACGACCCGTCCTGGAGCGAGGTTCTTCGCGTCGACATGCAGGCTGTCTATGACCGCGATCCGGCATGCACGCGTTTCCTGGAGCCGCTGCTTTATTTCAAGGGCTTCCACGCACTCCAGACGCACCGGCTGGCGCATTGGCTCTACAAGCAGGGCCGCCTCGATTTCGCGCTCTACCTTCAAAGCCGCTCCTCGGCGGTTTTCCAGACCGACATCAATCCGGTTGCGCGGGTCGGGAAGGGGATCTTCCTCGACCACGCGACAGGGCTTGTCGTCGGCGAAACGGCAGCCATCGGGGACAATGTCTCGATTCTCCACTCGGTGACGCTGGGCGGCACCGGCAAGGAGGGCAGCGACAGGCATCCCAAGATCGGCGACGGCGTCCTGATCGGCGCGGGATCGAAGATCCTCGGCAATATCAAGGTTGGCAACAACAGCAAGGTTGCCGCTGGGTCGGTCGTCTTGAAGGATGTCCCGCCATGCAAGACCGTTGCCGGCGTTCCGGCGCGGGTCGTCGGCGATGCGGGTTGCAGCGAACCGTCCCGCGCGATGGATCAGCTCCTCGAGTCAGACTAACGATCGCGCATCGCAACTATGGTCGGTGAATGAGCGGGCGCGAGACTTGCGCCTGCACCCCAATTCGTGTTTTGCGTTGCCGCCAGCGCCTCGCAGCGCGACAACCAGCCAGGAGCTCACACGTGACATCCGAAGAACTTACGAAACTCACGCGTTTTTTCCGCAAGACCCTCGGAAACGAACAGCTTGCAGTGAAGCCGCGTCCGCGCATCGCCGATTCTGCGGAGCTTTATGTGGGGGACGAGTTTCTCGGGATCGTGACGCGTATCGAAGACGAGGGCGAGGTTTCCTACGACCTCTCCATGTCGATTCTCGATTTCGATCTTGAAGACTGATTTCTAGCTGCGGGCGGCCTTCAGCAGGCCAGCCAGGAATTCCGGAAGCGCGGCATTCATCCTGCTCCAGTCGTCGAGCAGCCGCATCGGAAAACGCAATTCCGCATTGAGCGTTTCACCAATCTGGATATCGGTATCGCAGGGCGCGACGATCGTTTGCGCGGTCGCGTCCGCCTTCTGGCAACGCGCGACGAATCGGCGGCCCGTTTCCGGGTCGGCTTCGGAAAAGACGATAAACTCTTCGATATAGCCGTGCTCGCGCGCCAGCAATGCGCGTTTCAGGCCGTTGCCCAAATCCGTCACCGGCCCGTCCATGACATTCCGGTAGACCGTATCGAACCGGCCGGCCATGTCCGTGCTTGTTATGCGCGGGGTCAGCGAAACGAACACGATCGAGTTGGTTTCCGGATCGATGTCGTTGAACGCCCTGGCAAGCCCGTCATTGAAGCCCGACATCGTCGGCCAGTGAATGTAAAGATCGAGTCGTTTTGCCAGCCCGGCTCGGCGCTGGTCCCGGATGCGAATCATATTGGCGGGAACCGAGATCGCGTCGTTGCCGATGACGACCTCGAAACGCTGGGTCGAGAGCGTGTGGCCGGCATGAACGAGGGACCGGCCGTAAAGCTTGCCCGCGATCAGGATGGCGACGGAAAGAAGCGCCAGAATGCCGAAGGCGACAAACAGGCGAAAGGCGAGGACCGGCAGGCCCTTGCGGATATCGTATTGTTCATCGTCGCTTACCGTTATCGCTGACATCGCACTTCCCGTGTGGCCCGAATTGGCACAACTTTTCTGGCATCGATCATGCATCACTCGACATCGTTATGGTAAACATCTGGTAAACCGGGGTGGTGTCGATGGTTGCGTTCATGGTGTTCGTCACGGGGGCGGCAGTGTCGCTGGCGTTCTTTTATCTCGCGCGGGGCTTTGGCGGCTTCATGCCCGGTTTCGACAGGGACACGCTGGCACGTAACGGAATGGCGACCTCGTTTGCCGTGTTTTGCGGCGCCGGGCCTGTCCTGCTGGTGCGTGCGCTCGGATCTGCGGAACGTCCGAGCACGCTGCACACAACGCTGAATATCACTTTTCTGACGTGTCTGATCCTGCTGTGGACCGGCGCGCTGGGCGTCGTGGCGGTGGAAAGCGCGCGAGTGTTCTTGTAATCCGATGCGTCTGGCGCCCGGGTGGCGCCTCCAGGATGTTTCGAAACGGTACGACAGGACACGTGATGGCAACTTACGATCTCGACGGTACGGTTCCCGATCAACAGGGAAACGGCGCGGCATTTATCGCCGAAGACGCGGCGGTCATCGGCAAGGTCACACTGGGCGAGGATTCAAGCGTCTGGTTCGGATGTGTCCTGCGCGGCGACAATGAGCGGATTACGGTCGGTGCGCGGTCCAATGTCCAGGAGCACACCGTCATGCATACCGACATGGGCTTCCCGCTCGATATCGGGGAAGGGTGCACGATTGGCCATCGCGCGATGCTGCACGGTTGCACGATCGGTGAAAACAGCCTGATCGGTATTGGCGCGATCGTGCTCAACGGCGCGCGGATCGGCAAGAACAGCCTCGTCGGCGCAGGCGCACTGGTTACCGAGGGCAAGGAGTTTCCGGACAACAGTCTGATTATCGGTTCGCCCGCCCGGGCCGTTCGCACCCTCGACGATGATGCCGTGGCGCGGCTGCGTGACTCCGCGGATCACTATGTCGAAAACGCCAGGCGATTCGCGTCCGGTCTGAGCCGGCAGGCTTCTGAAGACATATAAAAAAGAGCCGACCATCAAGGATGGCCGGCTCCTGACCCGGTCGTTGGGGATGGGATGGTTTGGGGACCCGACCGGGGACCTCTGAATTCGTTCCTGACTAGAAGTTCTGCGCGACGTTGCGGCGCGTATCGATGATATCGACCCACTTGCCCGCGTTCGCCGTGGATTGGCGTTTCAGGTACTGGTATCGCGTGTCACGCCAGTCGAGGACCTTCGTAACCAGATTGTCGAGGATGAAATCGCCGCGATCCGTGCGAACGGTCAGCACCGCGTGGCCGTCTCCGTTTGGCTGAAGCACTACCGTGATCAGCAGGTTCGACGGGTGAAAGCCGGCGCGGATCAGTTCATGCCGCTTGAGCAGGACGTAATCCTCGCAGTCGCCATACTTGACCGGATAGGACCAAATCTCTTCCTTGCCCCACATCTCGTAGTCGGTGCGCGGAGCGATCGTCGTGTTGATACGCGAATTGATCTTGATCATCGTTGACCAGGCGGCCTTCGTAAGCCGATCCGGCGCCACGTTGCCGGTCGCCCGACATTCGCCCGGTACCTGTAGGCAGAACTCGTAATGGCCGATTGGTTGGCTCGTGATGCGGCCGGTCTTCATCGGTGCAGCAGTCGCTACCGATATGCCGGTGATGATAACGAGGGAAGTGACCGCGCCACCCAGTCCAACCCCGCTGTTCCAGAATTTGTGCATACCATCGTCTCCCCAATGGAAGGCACAATGGCAGGAACTATTTTAGTTATCGCCAAGAACAACGGGGCGATTTGATGAAAGGAAATGCTATAATTGAATAGAAAACCGAATAAAGGAGATTTAAACTTGAGCGGCATTTATCTCAAATTAAATTCAATTTTCCCGATAGCGACCGATCTTGGCGCCTGCCGCTGAAACGCAGCCGGAAACGGGTGCGTCATGTCGAAAATCGAAGGAGACGGAATTTAGCTGAGATACTGCTGGAGGGTTTCGCGGCGCTGGATGACGGCGAACTCTATGGCGATACCGTCCTCGAAATGGCGCACGACCTGGCCACGCATGTTGCCGAGCGTGACCTGCGTACCAAGCGCCGGGCGGACATTGATTTCAACGGCGGCGCCCGAAACGGAAAGATCGATAATGCGGCAGCGATACTGCCGGCCGTCTTCGAGGGAGAGAATACCGGACGGATTGCGTGGCAGGATACGCTCGTGACGGCGATCCTCCGGGAGGTCCAGTTCGTGCTTGTTGGCAAGCCATGTCAGCTGTGCGGCGAGCTTGGCTTTCTTGCGCGGCGTCGTATTGAGTTCCAGTGCGAAACCGTCGTCGCGAACGCGCGCAACAGTTCCCTCGAGCCGTCCGATATGATCGATATAGGCAATGACGCGCTCGCCGGTCTTTGCGGTCGCGTCGGTCGCGAAGAAAGCGCTGCCGGGAGACATGTCCACGACCTGGCAACGATGCTCCGTCCGGTCGGACAGCATCAAACGGCCATGCAGCATCACCTTTACGCGTTGGTATTGGCGGCGGTCTTGGTCGGATGCGGGTTGCTGTGCGCCGAGCATTCTTCGATTGGTCCAGTTCGATAGCGAGGACGACCAGAGAATACGGTTCTTCTGGTTAACGGCAGGTTATTGGAGCGCGGATTTGAGCGCTTGCGTTAAACTGTTTCCCCCCGCGCCATTACTTCTTTCCACCATCGACCACACGAAACGCCCGAAGCGCTCGCCTTGGCCCGATTTCACCTTTACCGGCAATGACTTGAAGATTGTGCGCGGACTCCTTGACGTCGCTGACGCGGCGGCGCGGAACCGGAACAGCGGGGCGATTTCGCAGCAGCGAAAGGCCGGCGAGGGGATCCATGTAGCGGACTCCGCGCAACTCGAATCGCGCCGGGACGATGCCGAGCCATTCGGGCTGGGTGAAGAGACTCGCGATGCCGAGAATGCGAGTCCGTTCATGGTCGATCGGAAGAAGCGCGATCTCCATCGCCACGCCGGCGCCCGCCGAACGCAGCGCCTGCACATCGAACACGACAAGAGACCCGTTCCGCAGGACCGTATTCAGGCCCTTTTCGATCTGCTTTGCATCGTCCGGCGCGAAGAGCTGTGCGAAGGGCGTGTCCTTCAGTTCCGCGCATCGCAACGTGCAGAGACGCGAACCGGCGAGCCGGAAAACCGGAACGCCGCTCTCATCCGTCTGCAGCAGCATCACGGAAGGCAGGAGCCTTCCGAGGCCGGCCGGCGCGATCGCGGAACGGTGCGGGGCAGGCTGACCGTCCCGCACTTCGTTCCAATAATTGTACAGTTCGATCGTATCCCTGTGTCGCATTGCCGACCGTCCCCGTATTCGAAGGCCGCCGATGTGCCATTGTGGCACAGGCGAGCCCGCATCCATTGTCCCGGTGGGAAAGGCGCAATTTCCGGACCAACCGGGATTCGGGGTCGCTGTTAGGGTTAATGAAGTCTTTCGATTGCGGCGGCGTGCGCGTTTTGCGAACATGATCGTATCGGAGCCGCCGGTTCCACAGCACACACTTTTCGGATTGGGGTAGGGGACTCCACCGGGCCATTCAAGCCAAGGGCTTGAATGGCTTTCTTTTTACGCGATATCAGGGCTGACGAACGCGAAAGCAGCTCATGAACGATCCGGCCCAGACCGACGCCACCCCAAACGAAACCAGCAGCGCGAAAGCGACGGACCGGACCGGGGGATCGGTGCCGGCATTCAACCTGCACGGCTCTATCGTGCTGTTGGCGGCCGTCTGCATCGCGGTGCATTTCATACGCACGATGGTGTTGTCGGATGACGAGAACACCTGGCTTCTGGTGAAGACGGCGTTTTTCCCGCTGCGCTATTCGCCTGAAGTCCTGACTTTCGATCTGCCGACGCTGATTTCGCCCGTGACCTATGCGTTCCTGCACGGCGACTGGGTGCATCTGGGCGTCAACGTTGTCTGGCTTTCGATTTTCGGATCGCCGCTGGCCTACAGGATCGGCTGGCGGCGCAGCATACTGTTCTGGGTGGTGACCGCCGCGGCTGCTGCGGCGACGCATCTCGTGATCTATTTCAACGAGGCCATTCCGGTCATCGGCGCTTCGGGCGCGGTGTCCGGTTTCATGGGCGCCGCCGCACGGTTCGGTTTGCGGGCCAACAGGCGCGAGCCGCGCCGCGGATCCGATGGCCCGTTGCTGACCATCCGACAGACACTCCGCACCCCCGGCGTTCTGCCGTTCCTGCTGATCTGGGTCGTCGTGAACATATTCGTCGGCGTCGATCCGTTCGGCGCGCAGGATGGCGCCGGAATCGCCTGGCAAGCGCATATCGGCGGGCTTGTGGCCGGATTCCTGCTCGTTCCGCTCTTCGACCGGCGAAGCTGACCCGACGGGACTCTTCCTTGCAAAAACCGCAACGTCATCGCATTCTGTTTGCGGGATGAGAAGGAGTGTTCGCGATGATGGTCAGGAACATACTTGCCGAAAAAGGGTCCGAGGTCTTCACGCTGCCGCTGGCGTCCACCGGCATGGATGCGGTCAATGCGCTTGCCAAGTACAATGTGGGCGCGCTGGTAGTCGCATCGGAGGAGATGGCGATCCTGGGCATTCTTTCGGAGCGCGATATCGTACGCGCCATTCGCAGCAACGGCGTTTCCGCGCTGGAACAGCCGGTGAGCGAACTGATGACCGCGAGCGTGCAGACATGCACCGAGGATTCGACGGTCCCCGAATTGATGGAACTGATGACGGAAGGCCGCTTCAGGCACATGCCCGTTGAACGTTCCGGCAAGCTGATCGGCGTGATATCCATCGGCGACATCGTCAAGCGCCGGATCGAGGATATCCAGCGCGAGGCCGACGATATCCGTTCCTATATCGCCTCGGCCTGATCAGGCCATTTCGGCCAGCCGCCTCAGGTCGTGCAGCCGCGATATCGTTGCCTCGTAGCCTTGGTCGATGGCTTCCGAGGCACGATGGAAGTCGGCCATTCCAATCTCCGAAAGCCTAGGATGCAGCGCGTAGTCCGGAGGGTCTCCGGCAAGACGGGCTCGCGATATCCGGTCCTGGATGATGTTGTAGGATTCCACCATCACGCCCGATATTCCAAGCCGGACAGTTTGAGCGGGTAATTTCTTGTGCGATGTCCTCGGTGTATCCTCCGTCGCGCGCACATTCATCTCGGCGCGCGGAACGCCGTGTTTGACGACGCCGGACCTGCCGAAGATGTCATAGTTCAGATTGACCGCCACCACGCGCGGCTGCTCATGCGCGCGGCAGACCGAGACCGGCACCGGATTGACCAGCGCGCCGTCGACAAGGACCTTCCCGTTGCATTCGACCGGCTCGAAAATGCCGGGCAGGGAATAGGAAGCGCGCATCGCGACGATCAGGTCGCCATGGGTCAGCCATATCTCGTGGCCGGTAGCGATTTCGGTTGCGACCGCGACGAAAGGCTTCGGCAGATCCTCGATCTGGATGTCGCGCATATGCGACTCCATTTCGCGGTTGAGGCGCATTCCGCCGAACAATCCACTGCCGGCGAACTGGATGTCGAGAAGGCCAAGCATGCGGCGGCGCGAGAGCGAACGCGCGAATTTTTCGAGTTCGTCGAGTTTTCCGGCGAGATAGCAGCCGCCGACCAGCGCGCCGATCGACGTGCCGGCGATCATGTCGATCTTGATGCCGACCTCGTCCAGGGCATGAAGAACGCCGATATGCGCCCAGCCGCGGGCGGCTCCACCGCCCAGCGCAAGCGCGATACCGTGCTGCTTCCGCTCGGGTTTCGGCGGATCAGCTTCCGGGACTGGGGTGTCCTCACCGTTCTTGCGCCTGGAAAAGTTCGCTAGCTGCATGACGTGACTTCGATATTTCGAGCAACGATGCCGGGATTGTGCGGCGAATTGGTGTCAAATCGGTGAAGAATAAAGGGGTATCTATTTGCTGCCATAGACAGTCCCGGGGTCGAATCGGGGCGCGTCCGATTCATCCAGGACAAGCCGTGGTTTGCCACCGTCCGACATCTCGACGGTCCGATAGAAGCAGCTTTTCCGGCCGGTGTGGCAATTCGCGCCATCGCCGGCGGTCTCGACCTTCAGCAACACGCAATCCTGATCGCAATCGATCCGGATTTGCCTGACGGTCTGCATGTTGCCGGATGTCTCGCCCTTCTTCCAGATGGATTGGCGCGAGCGCGACCAATAATGGGCGATTCCCGTTTCGAGCGTCAGTTGCAACGCCTCGGCATTCATATGCGCGACCATCAGCACGGTGCCGTCGGCGGCATCCACCGTGACGGCCGTGATCAAACCGTCGGAGGAAAAGCGGGGAGAAAGGCGTTCGCCCGATTCAAGCTCGGCCTTGGAGCCGGGCGGCGCAAAGATGTTGTCTCGATCCTGGGTCATGCAACGCCTCTACGTTGCGATGACCCCGCGATCAAGCGCGATCGCCGCCGCGAACCATCGAAATGAACCGGACCTGCTCCTGCGGATCGTCGCGGAAGGTGCCAGTAAACGTTGTCGTGAGGGTCGTCGAACCCTGCTTGCGGATGCCGCGCATGGCCATGCACATATGCTCCGCCTCGATCATGATCGCCAGGCCGCGTGGTGCCAGCGCATCGTTGATCGCGGATGCGATCTGGGCCGTCATGGCTTCCTGGGTCTGCAATCTTTGCGCGAAGATTTCCACGACGCGGGCGATCTTAGAAAGGCCGAGAACCCGACCGTCGGGCAGGTAGGCGACATGCGCCTTGCCGATGATCGGAACCATGTGATGCTCGCAATGCGAGTGGAACGAAATGTCCTTGACGAGGACCATGTCGTCGTAACCCGCGACCTCCTCGAACGTCCGGCCGAGAACCTCATTCGGGTCCATCTTGTAGCCTGCGAACATCTCGCGATAGGCATTGACGACCCGGCGAGGTGTTTCGCGCAGGCCCTCGCGATCGGGATCGTCGCCGGTCCAGAGCAGCAGCGTGCGGACCGCCGCTTCGGCTTCCTCCTGCGTCGGGCGCCGGCGGGTTTCGTCCCGCTGTTCTTCTTCGGTGCCTTTCGGAACGGCGTTCACGATCGCATCCATGAAATGTGTCTCCCGTAGCTCCGGTCTAATTACGCCGGAACGAGTTGAACGGACCACTGACTTCCGATCATTCGGATTTGCCGTCGCTTGGTCAACGGCACGCGGCGTATGCCTTGTTCACGCGGCCTTGTAAAATATATATGCTTCATGAGGCGCGAAAACAGCCCCCGCGGCGGTCATGGCGCCACCGCGGAGAAAAACCCCGGAGCGGATCGTGATCGACGATATCTACAACGCCAAGATACTGGATTATGCCGGGAATATCGGACACACCGAGCGGCTGACCGATCCGGATGCATCGGCAAAGGCGCACTCGAAGCTGTGCGGGTCCACGGTGACGATCGATCTCAAGATGGATGGCGACGTCGTGTCGGATTATGGGCAGGAGGTGAAAGCCTGCGCGCTCGGACAGGCGTCATCCTCGATCATGGCGCGTTGCATCATCGGTGCGAGCGCGAAGGAATTGCGGGACGCTCGCGAGCAGATGATCGCCATGCTCAAGCAGGATGGGCCCGCCCCGACCGGACGGTTCACAGACCTGCAATATCTGATGCCGGTGAAGGACTACAAGGCTCGCCACGCATCAACACTGCTGGTCTTCGATGCTGTCGTGGACGCCCTCGACCAGATCGAACAGAAACGGGCGAGCGCGGCCTGACATCATGTGCGCCCACGAAACAGATCACGTCGCGCCGCGAAAGCGCCGGAGCCGCAACTGGCAAGGCCCGTGGCGCAAGACGCCGGGCCGCGTCCTCGGGACGTCGCTGATCAGGCTTTACCAGCTGACGCTGTCCGGCTTCATCGGCAACAATTGCCGCCACATGCCGACCTGTTCCGAATACGGATACGAAGCGATCGCCCGCCACGGCCTGTTGGCCGGGGGCTGGCTGACCTTGAAGCGGGTCGCGCGCTGCGGGCCTGGCGGCACATGCGGCATCGACAACGTGCCGGAAAAACTCTGACACCCTGCCGCCGTCCGGCAATCGCCGGAAAATTCCTTCCGTTTGCCCCTGCGGCAATTGTATTTTCATAACAGCCGTTTAGTTGTGGTCATGCGCACCCGCACGATGGAGCACATCGGTGACCGAGACCCACACGTCACAGAACGAGCAGGCCGGCGAGTCCTACTCCGCTGACATCTACAGCGAAGACGGCTCGATCCGCGCGGATTTCCTCGATCGCATCGATGCGCATGTGCAGGCATCCGATGTCGAGGCGCTCGCCGACGACGTTTCCGGGCTGCACGAATCCGAACTCGGTGACCTGATCGAGACGCTGGAAAGCGATTCCCGTCGCCGCTTCGCGACCCTGCTCGGTGATCGCTTCGATTTCTCCGCACTTACCGAGGTCGACGAGGCGGTGCGCCTCGATGTCATCGACGCGCTGCCCAACGAGCAGATCGCCGTCGCTCTGCAAACCCTTGATTCCGATGATGCGGTCTACATCCTGGAGGATCTGGAGGAGGAGGATCAGGCCGAAATCCTCGCCCAGCTGCCGTTCACGGAGCGCATAAGGCTTCGTCGCTCGCTCGATTATCCGGAAGACAGCGCAGGCCGGCGCATGCAGACGGAGTTCGTCGCGGTGCCGCCGTACTGGTCCGTCGGGCAGACAATCGACTATCTGCGCGACAGCGAAGACCTTCCGCATTCCTTCGCGCAGATATTCGTCATCGATCCGACCTTTCATCTCGTCGGAGCGATCGATCTGGACCGGATCCTGCGCACGCCGCGACCGAACAAGGTCGAGGAGATCATGCATGAGACGCGTCACGCGATCCCGGCCGAGATGGACCAGGAGGAAGCGGCGCAGATCTTCGAGCAATACGACCTTCTCTCCGCGGCCGTCGTTGACGAGAACGAGCGTCTCGTCGGTATCCTGACGATCGACGACGTCGTCGACGTGATCCAGGAAGAAGCCGAAGAGGATTTGAAACGCCTCGGCGGTGTCGGTGACGAGGAACTGTCCGACACCGTGATCGAGACGACGAAGTCGCGCTTTCTGTGGCTGTTGATCAATCTCGGCACCGCCGTCCTCGCTTCGGCGGTGATCGGCCTTTTCGACGCGACGATTTCGGAAATGGTGGCGCTCGCCGTCCTGATGCCGATCGTCGCCTCAATGGGTGGCAATGCCGGAACGCAGACCATGACTGTTGCCGTGCGCGCGCTCGCGACGCGCGACATCGACATTTACAACGCGTCTCGCATCATCCGGCGCGAGCTGACCGTCGGTTTCATCAATGGCGTGGTCTTCGCAGCCCTGATCGGGTTGGTCTCGGCGGTATGGTTCTCGAGCCTGTCGCTCGGCGGGGTGATTGCGGTGGCGATGGTGGTCAACATGGTCTGCGCGGCGCTGGCCGGCATTCTCATTCCACTGCTGTTGAACCGGTTCGGTGCGGACCCGGCGATCGCGTCGAGCGTGTTCGTGACGACGGTGACGGACATCGTTGGTTTCTTTGCCTTTTTGGGGCTGGCCGCCTGGTGGTTCGGGATTTGAGCGCCCGGGCAGTGCCTCGCGGAACGGGCAGATATTTGACTTTTACGTAAGGGCGCATCAATGATGGCGCTGGCTAAGTCATTGATCCCGAAGGATTCGGTGGATGAGGGACTATTACACCATAACCGAACTTACTCGCGAGTTCGGCATTTCGACACGGACCCTTCGCTTCTACGAGGACGAGGGGCTGATCCACCCGGTGCGCCGCGGACGGACGAGGCTGTTCAGGCCGGCCGACCGTCTGCTCGTCAAGCAGATCCTGCGCGGCAAGCGGCTCGGATTCTCCATCGCCGAGATCCGCGAGATCATCCAGATGTACAAGGCACCGCCGGGCGAAGTCGGCCAGTTGCGCACGATCATCAACAAGGCGGCCGAAAAGCGTGAGGAACTGCGCCAGAAGCGCAAGGATATCGAGGACACGCTGGCCGAACTCGAACAGGTCGAAGAGGCCTGTCTCGGGCGCCTTGCCGAATTGCGGGTCGCGTCCTGACGACCGTCAAAACCAGCGTTTGACGCGTTTTTTGTAATCCCGGTACGCCTTGCCGAAATGGCTCTCCAGGTGTTTTTCCTCGCGCTCGATCGCCAGTTTCTGGGTCGCGTAAGCCGCGACAAAGGCCAGCGGAAAATACCAGCCAATGCCTGATATGAGGCCCGCGCCGATCACCAGCATCGTGTTGGCTACATAGATCGGATTGCGCGTCACCGCGAAGATTCCCTTCGTCATCAGGTGATCCGACTTGCGATTGGGCAGGATCGTGGTGCGCGCGCGATACATCGTGCGCATAGCCGCGAAGTCGATCGCCAATGCGGCCAGTATCATGAATACGCCGCCCGCAAACAGCATCTCGCCCGCATTGCCTCCGAACCAGGGCAGGGGAAGCGCCCGCCCGAACAGCCACCCGGCCACCAGGGCAATCGCATAGATGATCGGCGGCCAGGGAATCGTGTTCGGCCGTTCGTAAAAGGCTTTGTTGTCAGTTGCCATCGGTGTTTGCCTCCAGCGAGCAACGGTCCGAGACGTCGGCGACACGCGGGTCCGTCGTCTGGTTGATTTCACCCGTAAACACGCGTTCGAACAAGCCTTCTTCCTTCAGGCCGGCGACCGCGCATTCGCAAAACGCCCGGCAGGTCTGTTCGGAATACTGTTCGACACAGGTCTGCGTGCAGGAGCGGATGAATGCCGCCTCGGGTTCGACCTCCGCAGGCGGGCTGACGAGGGAAAACAGATAGACGCAGGCGATCAGCACCGGCTGGTGGACGAGATAGGTGACGAGGCTGTGCCTGCCGATGAACCGAAGGGCTCTCGTGACGATGTTTTCATGCGGGGGATGGTCGGCAAGATATGTTGTCGCTCCCGTGCCGATCAGCAGGCGCCCGATCGCCATGCCCGTCAACACGGCGCCAAACCACGGAAAGACCGGCACGAAGTCGTTCGATCGCGGCGGGAAAGGCGAAAGACCGATCCAGAGAAGCAGGGGATGCGAGAACAACTCGGTCTTCCCCCAGAACGGAACGGATATCCATGCAGCGGCGATCAGAAAGAGTGCGATTGCCGGCAAGCGCAGGAACAGCAGGCCCAGAACGCTCGCGACCGCGATCTGGTGCAGGATGCCGAAGAAAACATAGGCGCCGGGTGTCGCGATCCTCGTCGCGACGGTAATCGCAAGCGCCGCGGCGGCCACCATCGCCAGCCTCTTGCCGTATCCCCGCCAGCGAATGCCCTTGCCATGCGCGAGGACGAGACTCACGCCGACAAGGATCAGGAAGCTCGAGGCGATGCTGCGCGCGAACCACTTGAGCGGCCCGGTGCCAGCCGTGCCGGGGTCTAGATAGCCGAAAAATTCGAGATCCCAGCTGAAGTGGTAGATCGCCATCGCAACGAGCGCGACGCCGCGCGCGAGGTCGATCCATTCGATCCGACGGGAAGGGCGGGTGCCTGTATCGGTCATTTTCGGATCGGGGCAATACCGTTCGTCATGCCACCAGATATCGCATGAGAAATCCGCGCTGCAAAGCGGTGCATGGTGCACGAAAGGCGTGTATGGCGGAGACCGGCTCGGCCAATCGAAGATGTGACTATGTTCTATTACCTGTCGAAGACCCTGTGGCTCC
The DNA here is from genome assembly GCF_965227485.1 of Oricola indica. Classification (NCBI taxonomy): domain Bacteria; kingdom Pseudomonadati; phylum Pseudomonadota; class Alphaproteobacteria; order Hyphomicrobiales; family Ahrensiaceae; genus Oricola; species Oricola indica. Next base: position 3,077,570 of record NZ_OZ245747.1, on the reverse strand, counting down.
TGATCCAGCCGGTCGGACTGATCTGTCTGATCTTCGCGGGCATTCTCCTCCTTCTTTTGTTCAAGCGGATCCGCATCGCCGCGTGGCTCGCCTTTCTCGGCCTCTGCTTCGCCCTTGTCGCGACGCAAACCAATGCCGGACGTTTGCTCCTGCAGCCACTGGAGAACCGGTTTGCACGGCCGGATACTCCGCCCGCTTCGGACGAGATCGCGGGAATCGTGGTTCTCGGCGGCGCTTTCGACGGTTACGTGACGCGCATCCGCGGCGGGTTCGAACTCGGCGCTTCCGGAGACCGGATGGTCGAGGCCCTGCGTCTCGCGCGGCTCTACCCGGATAAACCGGTGATCGTTTCTGGCGGTGAGGCATCGTTGATCGGCCAGACGGAAGGCGACGCATCGATCGCGTCACGATTTTTTGCTTCGTTCGGTATCGCGGCGGAGCGCGTTGTCCTCGAGGACAAGTCCCTCAACACCCACGAGAACGCGGTGCTGTCGAAAGCCGTCATGGAGCGATATGGTGAGGGCGACTGGCTGTTGGTCACGAGCGCATTTCACATGCCGCGCTCCGTCGGCGCATTCCGCGTGCAGGGTATCGAACCGGTGCCATGGCCGGTCGACTACAAGACGGCCGGCACGGAAAGTTTTGCGGTCGGCCGTGACGACCCGACCGAGGCGCTTGTCGAAACTAACCTCGCCATCCGCGAGTGGATCGGCCTCGCGGTCTACGCGGCAACGGGGCGAATCAGCGATTTCTTCCCGCGTTGAATCCCACACGGTCCGGGCGAAATCACCCGCTTTCGGGAGGATATCAGACGAAAGTGGAAGCGCGTTAGCACGCTCGATCAGCGAATTGAAATCTCGACGGAATTCGAGATCGCCCCTTTCGCCTTCCGGATGACGCATGGCTGATCCTTGGTTTTTTGCGATTGCGAAGACGGTGGGACGGGTGTAGACGGCCGCCTCCAAGAGAGAGCGCGGGCACGCCGCGCCGAACAAAAATGGGGACAACAGTGATGGATGAAAACGTCCAGAAGTCCTGCTGGGGCACCACGGCCTGGGCAGTTGCTGGTTTCGCCTGCTTCATGGTCATCGTGTACCTGATCGGGATGAATGATGTCGCCGAGGTAGCCGCTTCCTTCCCGCGGCAACCGGCTTGATCCGAACACGGATTCGAAAAAGCGCCTTGGCTGTGTCGTAACGCGGCCAAGGCGCGTCGGAACCCGGTTCGCGCCGCCGTCACAGTCTGCTAGCTTCCTGCCGTCAACAGCAGAATCGCAGATGTTCCTTTCGGTCTTCGAACTCTACAAAATCGGTATCGGGCCTTCCTCCTCGCACACGATGGGGCCGATGTCGGCCGCCGTGCGTTTTCTCGACGAGATACGGCTTGGCGAATGGCCGCGGCCGGCTGGCGCGGAAGTCGCCGGGCTTTCGGTGTCGCTGCATGGCTCGCTCGCCTTTACCGGTGTCGGCCATGCCACCGACCGCGCGGTGATCCTCGGTCTTGCAGGCTATCAGCCAGACGCGATCGACCCCGATGCGATGGACGACATCCTGGAGATGGTGAAGGCCGGGAAGTCGGTGTCGCCGCCGGGGCATCCGACTTACCGCTTCGATCCGAACGAGGATCTCGTCTTCGACAGGAAGGAACCACTGCCGGGGCACGCCAACGGCATGGCGTTTTCCGCCCGTGACGCCGACGGCACCATGCTGCTGCGCCGGGTCTACTACTCGATCGGCGGCGGCTTCATCGTCAGCGAAGACGAACTCGCGCGCGTCAAGGCGGAAGCCGGCAAGCCGCGCAAAGGCGACGTGCCCTATCCCTTCGCGTCTGCCGACGAGATGCTGAAGATGGCGAAGAAGAGCGGATTGTCCATTTCGGCGATGAAACGCGCCAACGAGGAAACCGGGCGCAGCCGCGCCGAGCTCGACGCAGAGCTCGATGCCGTCTGGGGCGCGATGGACGGCTGTATCGAGCGCGGTTTGCGCGGCGAGGGCATCCTGCCCGGAGGCTTGAAGGTCAAGCGGCGCGCGCGCCAGATTCACGAGAAACTCGAGGCCGACTGGCTGTCCAACCGGCCGAATCCGATGCTCGCCAATGACTGGCTCGGCGCTTTCGCCATGGCGGTGAACGAGGAGAATGCGTCCGGCGGCCGCGTCGTCACCGCGCCGACCAACGGTGCGGCGGGCGTGGTGCCGGCGGTTCTGAAGTACATGGTCAAGTTCCATGAACTGACCAGCCCGGATGACGTCCGCAATTTCCTGCTCACCTCGGCCGCGATAGGCGGGCTGATCAAGCACAACGCATCGATCTCCGGAGCGGAGGTCGGGTGCCAGGGTGAGGTTGGCAGTGCGGCCGCGATGGCGGCGGCGGGGCTCGCCGAAGTCCTCGGCGGTACGCCAGAACAAGTGGAAAACGCTGCCGAGATCGCGCTCGAACATCATCTTGGGATGACTTGCGATCCGGTTGCGGGGCTCGTCCAGGTGCCGTGCATCGAGCGCAATGCCCTTGCCGCGGTGAAAGCCGTCACGGCGGCGTCGCTGGCCCTGAAGGGCGATGGCACGCATTTCGTCCCGCTCGATGCCTGTGTCGAGACCATGCGGCAGACCGGCCTCGACATGAACGAGAAATACAAGGAAACGAGCCAGGGCGGCCTCGCCGTCAACGTGGTGGAGTGCTGAACGACTTGCTCCCGGCGGGCTGCTGGCCTGTGGACGTATCACTGCCAAGCTTGACCGGCGGCGCGCGCGCAATAAACCATGCGCCATGGCCCTGAACCTGATCAAGCTTTGTGTCGGAGCAGACAGCGTTGACGATCTGCGCGCCTGGATCGATTTTCGCCTCGCCGAAAAACGCGCGGCGGGCGAGCCGGCCGAAAGCATCCATACAACTCGCATGGTGCCCAAGCGCGGCGACGAAATCATCGGCGAGGGGTCGCTGTACTGGGTGATCAAGGGGCGCGTTCAGTGCCGCCAGCGCATCACCGATATCCGGCCTTTCGTCGATGGCGAGGGGATATCGCGGTGCCGGATCGTCCTCGATCCCGAGGTCGTGCTGACCCGCCCCCAACCCAAGCGACCGTTCCAGGGATGGCGTTACTACAAGGCAGAGGACGTGCCGGCCGATATCAACGGCGACGACGAAGGCATGGAAACCTTGCCGGCGGACATGCGCAACGAACTCGCCGATCTCGGCCTGATCTGATCGCGCACGTATCTCATTTGCCTTGCAACCCGACGGGAAAGTGCCACATTTCGCCCATGGCCAAGTCGGTATCGAAAACGCGAAGCAGTAAAATCGCCGAAGCGAAATCATCGCGAGGCGACATCGCCGCATTCCTCAAGGCGGCGAAGACCGCCGGAACATCCGCAACGGGAAACGGACGGATCGTCCTTGCGCTCGACGCAACGATGAGCCGTCAGCCGACATGGGATCTCGCCTGCTCGATCCAGGCGGAGATGTTCGAGAGCGTTTCGGATGTCGGTAGCCTTCTGATGCAGCTTGTCTATTTCCGCGGGCTCGGCGAGTGCCGCGCCTCGAAATGGGCCGAGGACGGCAAGACGCTCGCCTCGATGATGTCGCGGATCGAATGCCGCGGCGGGCACACGCAGATCCTGAAAGTACTGAAGCATACGGCGAAGGAACAATCCCGCAACCGGATCAACGCGCTCGTCTATATTGGCGATGCGATGGAAGAAAATGTCGATGACCTCGTTCAGGCTGCCGGCGAACTCGGCCTGCATGGCATTCCGGTGTTCATCTTTCAGGAAGGTCATGATCCGTCCGCGGAATACGCCTTTCGGGAAATCGCCCGGGTGACGCGCGGCGGCTGGTTCCGATTCGACCGCTCCGCCGCATCCGTTCTGTCGAAACTCCTGTCGGCAATCGCGGTCTATGCGACCGGCGGTCTCAAGGCGCTCGAAAGTCGAGGGTCGCGGGAGGACAGGTTGTTGCTCGCACAGATGTCGAGCGATGGAGGCAAGAGATGACCATACTGATTCTTTTGGTCGGCATTGCCGCCTTCACGATCCTCGGCCTGTACTTCTTCGCATCGGCATCGCCGGCTCAGGTGGCGCGTACCCTGCACCTCGCCGGGCCGGCGGCGCTGGCCATACTCGGGGGCATCCTGAGTGTCGCAGGGCGCATCAGCGTCGGTGCGCCTTTGGTGATGATGGCTGTCGCCTGGTACGGCCGGCAGCGGCGCCGCATCGGTCAGCAGAGGACCGGGGGACAAAAATCGACGGTACGATCGGCCTGGCTCGAAATGGAGCTGGACCACGACAGCGGCGATATGGACGGACTGGTTCTCGTTGGCCGTTTCGAGGGCCGCAGGCTCTACGAGATGAGCGACGCGGACCTGATGGATCTCGCGGCCGACCTCAGGGACGACCGCGAAAGCGCCGAATTACTGGAGGCGTATCTTGACCGCCGAATGCCGGGCTGGCGTGACGACGCTGATCCGGATGTTGGTGCGGGGCATGGAAGCCCGCATGGCTCGGGCCCCATGACACATGAGGAGGCCTACAAGATCCTTGGCCTTGAACCGGGCGCGTCCGCTGTTGAGGTCCGAAAGGCGCATCGAAGCCTGATGCAGCGCGTTCACCCCGACCTCGGAGGCAATGCTTTTCTGGCGCAGCGGGTTAACGAAGCGCGCGACGTTCTTTTGCGTGATCATACTGATTGAACCCTTCGATACTCGATACACATTCAAACGGTTTCAGACGGCCCGGCCGCGCCTTACGAATTGTCGAAGGCGAGGCAGGAATACTTGTACTTCTTGAGAGCGCTGCATGCGGACCAGGCAGCCGACTTCGAGCTGAAGCCGGAGAAGCGGGCGCGGTGATACAGAATGCCGCTCTTCTCGAATTCCTCCACGAAAGGCGAGAGGCCTTCGAGAACCGAACCGGCACGTTCCTGTGCAGTCCGCAGGTAATCGACGGCTTCGCCCTGGCTGGGAAGTGAAGCAATCTGGATCACCCAGCCGCTGCGCGGCGCCGTGGTTGCGGTCTTGATCGTGTCGAGCGGCGCGGCGGCCGGAGCAGGGCGCGGCGCGGCGGGCTCGGCGGCATAGGCGGTCACCGTGGATGCGGCGACAGGAGTGCCGATATCGCTTGGGCGAAGCGGGTTCACGGGAAGCGGAATATCGTCGGCGTCGAGCTGTGCGACGGTGACGGCCGCATTTCCGAAATTCGTGCCGCCGCTGCGGGCGACGAGCATGCCGCGCTTGCGCTTGGAGCCCTTGTTCACATTGGCTGCCAGCAATTCCTGCATATGCGCATTGCGCGACGCGCCGGTCCGTCCGCCCATCACCACGGCGACGATGCTGCGCCCGTTCTTGTGCACCGAGGTAACGAGATTGAAGCCGGAAGCGCGGGTGTAGCCGGTCTTGATGCCGTCGACACCGCTGACGCGGCCAAGGAGCCGGTTATGGTTGCGCATGGTGGTGCGGCCGAACTTGAAGCTCTGGACGGAGAAATATTTGAACTGCCGGGGGAAGTGCTCCTGCAACGCGATGCCGAGCGTCGCCATGTCGCGCGCCGTCGTGACCTGGCGGGAATTGGGAAGACCCGATGCGTTGCGGAACGTCGTCTTGGACATCCCGAGCGCGCGCGCCTTGGCCGTCATCATTTCCGCGAAATGGCTTTCGGTTCCACCAAGATGCTCGGCAATGGCGGCGGCGGCATCGTTGGCGGACTTCGTCACCAGGGAGAGGATCACATCTTCCACGGAGACGCTTTTGCCTGCCGGAACGCCGAGCTTCGTCGGCTGCATCGAGGCGGCGTGACGCGAAAAGGTGACGCGCGTGTTCTTGTTGATCTTGCCCTGTTCCATGGCTTCGAAAACCATGTAGAGCGTCATCATCTTCGTCAGGGATGCCGGATAGCGCGGCGAATCGGCGTAACGCGAATGAAGTGTCTTGCCGGTGTTCGCGTCGATGACGAAGGAGGCGTATTTGGGGTTCGCCTGCGCATTGGCGCCGAACGCCACGACGAGGAAAGTGGCCACGAACAGCGCAGATATCGCTTGCGCCATGTTCTGGAGGGACAGCGACTTACTGAAAAACACTTGAGACACCCGTGGTTACGCTACATGGGGCGGCCCTGCTAACGAGCCGGAACTCATGCAACCGTAGCCGGAACAGCGTTACCAAGTCGTTTATGGTGACTAGAAAGTTACTGCCGTCCGTCGAGTTTTTTTCAAATGTCCCAAAATAAAATTTGTGCGCTGCAAACTTGCCCGTTGAAAAATTGTGCAGTGCACACTATCTTGTTGGCAAGCCCGGATGAGGCCCGAAACTGATCCGAAATCCAATCGCAATCCAATTGAGGTTCGCCATGATGAATTCGTTTGAAGACGCCAGCAAGGTTGGCAAGGAAATGATGGACAACTCCCTGAAGGGCTACGCTGCCATGACCAAGGGCATGCAGGCCATCGCAACCGAAGCCGCCGACTACTCCAAGAAGTCCTACGAGGACGGCGTTGCCGTGTTCGAGAAACTGGCCGGCGCCAAGTCGCTCGAAAAGGCGATGGAAGTGCAGACCGACTACATGAAGTCGTCCTATGAGTCCTTCGTCGCCGAGGCGACCAAGATGGGCGACCTCTACGCCGATCTCGCCAAGGAAGCTTACAAGCCGTTCGAAACGGCGATGGCTTCGGCTTCCAAGTAAGCGATGCATTCACTTCGCCAAAATGGCGAATGCAGGGCCCGCGTGAGCGATCACGTGGGCCTGTTTGTTTTGTGTGTTGCTATTTGTCGGCTTGCGCGGCTCCGGAGGGGGCTTAAAATCGTCACATGAATCCCTAAGTATCGAGTCCGGGCAGCCGGTCCCGGAGCTGTGAAACCGCAGGGCTAGAATGAGAAATACGCCGCAGAGAATGCAGGCCGACAAGGGCAAGGACGGCGAGGGCGTCGGGCGGGGAACCGCCGTCATCACGCGCACCAAGCCGAAGGTCAAGAAACCGAGTTTATACCGCGTACTCCTGCTGAACGACGATTACACGCCGATGGAATTCGTCGTTCACGTGCTGGAGAGGTTCTTCCAGAAAAACCGCGAACAAGCCACGCGGATCATGTTGCATGTCCACAATCACGGTGTTGGTGAGTGTGGGGTGTACACATACGAGGTGGCCGAAACCAAAGTGACGCAGGTGATGGATTTTGCCCGGCAGAACCAGCATCCGTTGCAATGCGTGATGGAGAAGAAGTAATGCCGACATTCACCGCCAGCCTCGAAAAGTCGCTTCACCAGGCGCTGACCTACGCCAATGAGCGCGAGCATGAATACGCGACGCTCGAACATCTTCTGCTTGCGCTGATCGACGATCAGGACGCCAAGTCCGTGATGGATGCATGTTCGGTCGATACCGAAGCGCTGCGCAAGACCGTCCTCGACTATGTCGACCACGAACTGGAAAACCTCGTCACCGGATATGACGAGGACGCCAAGCCGACGGCGGGTTTCCAGCGCGTCATCCAGCGCGCCGTGATCCATGTCCAGTCGTCGGGTCGCGAAGAGGTAACCGGGGCCAACGTGCTCGTCGCGATTTTCGCCGAGCGCGAAAGCCATGCCGCCTATTTCCTGCAGGAGCAGGACATGACCCGCTACGATGCGGTCAACTATATCGCGCACGGCATCGCAAAGCGTCCGGGCGCGTCGGTGACCCGGCCTCCGGATGGCGCCGAGGACCAGGCCAGTACGGATGGCGCGGCGACCGAAGGCGAGGATGGCAAGAAGAAGCAGCAAGACGCATTGAGCGCCTATTGCGTGAACCTCAACGAAAAGGCGCAGAACGGCAAGATCGATCCGCTGATCGGCCGGACCGCCGAGGTCAACCGCACGATCCAGATCCTGTGCCGCCGGTCCAAGAACAACCCGCTCTATGTCGGCGACCCCGGCGTCGGAAAGACGGCGATCGCGGAAGGTCTCGCCAAGCGCATCGTCGATGGCGACGTGCCGGAAGTATTGGCGGAATCGACGATCTTCTCGCTCGACATGGGCGCGCTGCTCGCCGGCACGCGCTATCGCGGGGATTTCGAGGAGCGGCTGAAGCAGGTCGTCAAGGAACTGGAAGAGACGCCGCATGCGGTCCTGTTCATCGACGAGATCCATACGGTCATCGGCGCGGGCGCAACGTCGGGCGGCGCGATGGACGCGTCCAACCTGTTGAAACCGGCGCTTTCCTCCGGCGCGATCCGATGCATCGGTTCGACCACCTACAAGGAATACCGCCAGTTCTTCGAAAAGGACCGCGCGCTGGTTCGCCGGTTCCAGAAGATCGACGTCAACGAGCCGTCGCTTGAGGATGCCATCGAGATCATGAAGGGGCTGAAGCCCTATTTCGAGGACTTCCACAAAATCAAGTACACGGACGATGCGATCAAATCGGCCGTGGAACTGTCGGCACGCTACATCAACGACCGCAAGCTGCCGGACAAGGCCATCGACGTCGTCGATGAAACCGGTGCGAGCCAGATGCTTCTTCCGGAGAACAAGCGCCGCAAGTCCATCGGCGTGAAGGAGATCGAGGCGACGATCGCGACCATGGCGCGCATTCCGCCGAAGACCGTTTCGAAGGACGACGAGGAAGTTCTCTCCAACCTCGAAAAGGAACTCAAGCGGGTCGTTTACGGCCAGGATCTGGCCATCGAATCGCTGGCGTCCGCCATCAAACTGGCGCGCGCGGGCCTGCGCGAACCGGAGAAGCCGATCGGCTCCTACCTGTTCTCCGGCCCGACCGGCGTCGGCAAGACCGAGGTCGCCCGGCAACTGGCGATGTCGCTCGGCGTCGAACTGCTGCGTTTCGACATGTCGGAATACATGGAGCGCCACACGGTCTCGCGTCTCATCGGCGCGCCGCCCGGCTATGTCGGTTTCGACCAGGGCGGCCTGCTGACCGACGGCGTGGACCAGCATCCGCATTGCGTGTTGCTGCTCGACGAGATCGAAAAGGCGCATCCGGACCTGTTCAACATCCTGTTGCAGGTGATGGATCACGGGAAGCTGACCGACAACAACGGCAAGCAGGTCGATTTCCGCAACACGATCATCATCATGACGACCAATGCGGGCGCGTCGGAGATGGCGAAGAACGCCATCGGCTTCGGCAGTGTGAAGCGCGAGGGCGACGACGTCGAGGCGATCAACCGCCTGTTCTCGCCGGAGTTCCGCAACCGGATGGACGCGATCGTGCCCTTCGGGCCGCTTCCGGTGCCGGTCATCCATCGCGTGGTTGAGAAATTCGTCATGCAGCTGGAAGCCCAGCTTTCCGACCGCGGCGTCATCTTCGACCTCTCGAAGGAAGCGATCGGCTGGCTCGCCGAACGCGGCTATGACGAGAAAATGGGCGCACGCCCGCTCGGCCGCGTCATCCAGGAGCACATCAAGAAGCCCCTGGCGGAGGAAGTCCTGTTCGGCAAGCTGAAGAAGGGCGGCACCGTGAAGGTGACGGTCGAAAAGGACGAGATGGGCGAGGCCAAGCTGAAGCTCGAGTCGATCGCGGACGAACCGCGGCCGAAGCCGAAGAAGCAGACCCGCAAGCCGGCCGCGAAAAAGGCGGCAACGGCCAAGGCCGCGAAGGCGCCGACCGAAGACAGCGGAGCGGACGCCGCGCCGAAGTCGAAACCATCCGTGCCGAAAGTGCCGCGCAAATAGGGACACGCTACCGGTAGCGAAAGAGCCATGACGGGCGGAGCGATCCGCCCGTTTTTTCGTCCGTACTATCTCGCCAACCCGCCATCGGCGTGCTAGCGCGGCATCATGCAGAAGCCCCCCGAGCCTGCGGCAAGCCAGGGCACCCATTTGCTCTGGTACGCACGCGGAATGCGCAACATAATCTCGCTGCCGGCCTTCATCCTGATGAGCGCCTTTGTCGGCTTTGCCGGCTTCGCGCGCGAGAGCGGTATCGAACTCGCCCATGCGGCTTTCATGACGGCGACGATCTGGGCGTTGCCGGCGCAGGTGGTGCTTATCGCGGGTATCACGGGCGGAACGACACTCGCTGCGGTGTTCGTATCCGTCGCATTGTCGTCTGTCCGGCTGATGCCGATGGTCACGACGCTGATCGCGGAAATCCGCTCCGAAAAGACCCGCACCATAACGCTGCTCTTTCTGTCGCATTTCATCGCGGTGACGTCATGGGTGATGGCGTCGGAGCGGATCCATCGTGCGCCGAGGCAATTCCGCACCACCTATTTCGCCGGGTTTGCCGTCACGCTGACATCGCTGAACATCGCAATCGTCGTCCTGGTCTATGTGTTCGCGACCGGCATTCCCGTCACGGTCCTCGGCGCGCTGTTCTTCCTGACGCCGATCTATTTCCTGACCTCGCTCTGGGCGACCGCGCGGCATCGCCTCGTCAAGATCGCCATGATTGCAGGCCTGGTTCTCGGGCCGCTGTTCCATCTCGTCGCGCCGGAATTCGATCTGCTGCTCGCCGGACTGTTCGGCGGCGTGGCCGCATTCCTGTATGACCGGAAATTTCCCGGCGACACGCAGGGGAGCGCGACATGAGTTTCACCGCGATCGACGCCTGGTGGTGGCCCTATCTCTTCATCCTGATCGCGGGATGGCTCGCGACAAACATCTGGCGCTATGCCGGCGTGCTTCTCGGTCGGAAGCTCGACGAGACCTCGGCGGCGTTCATGCTGGTGCGGTCGATCGCGACCGCGCTGGTCGCCGCCGTTATCGCCCGCCTCGTGATCTTTCCGTCGGGTGCGTTGGCCGATACCGCCTTGCCGCTTCGCCTCGGTGCCGCAATCGTCGGTTTTGCCGCGTTTCTGCTTGCCGGCCAGAAGATGGCGGTGGGGATAGGCGTCGGGCTCGCGATCCTCGTTACGGGTATGCTGCTCGGCTTCTAGTGCAATTCAGGTTTAGATCGAAACATCTGCATCAAGATGCGCGTTCGAGACGAAGTCGAGAGGCAGCGCTTCTTGATTCTGCTGCAACCTGAAATGCTCTAGAGCGCTTCCAGCGCGCCGATCAGTTTCTTCGCATTGGCGGCGAGGATGTCCTGATCTTCCATCTTGTCGACATGCTTGCGAAGCCTGACGCCTTCGACGCACGGAATGACATGGAAATGCAGGTGGAACACGGTCTGCCCGCTGGCCGCTTCGTTGAATTGCCGGATCACCGCGCCATCGGCGTTGAAGGCCGGGATGACGGCTTTTGCGACCTTCTGGACCACGGCGATGACCTTGGCCAGTTCGTCGGGATCGGCGTCGATCAGGTTGCGCGACGGCGCCTTTGGAATCACCAGCGCATGGCCGTCTGATTCCGGCATGACATCCATGATCGCAATGCAGTGATCGTCCTCGTAGACCTTGTGGCTCGGGATTTCCCCGCGCAGGATCTTGGCGAAGATGTTGTCCGGATCGTACTCGGCAGTCATGGCGTTTCCCCTTCGATGCGGTTTTCCTAGACCGGAGAGTGTCCGCCTTCAATGCAGTCGGGCGGTCTCAGTTCTCTTTTTTGAAAGGGCTGTGTTCCGACAGCACGCGCGAGAACTGCGCGACATCCTCGCGTTCGTGTTCCAGGTAGTCGGCGACCGCGTTGCGAAAGCCCTCATGCGGCAGGTAATGCGCCGAATGCGTTATCACCGGCATGTAGCCGCGCGCGAGCTTGTGTTCGCCCTGCGCGCCCGCCTCGACGAATTCCAGCTTGTTCGCGATGGCGTATTCGATGGCCTGATAGTAGCAGATCTCGAAATGCAGGCAGGCGTGGTGCTCGATGCACCCCCAGTGGCGGCCGAACAGCGTATTGCCGCCGATAAAATTGATCGCCCCGGCCACGTAGCGCCCGTTTCGCTTCGCCATGACGAGCAGGATGTCGTCGGGCATGCGTTCGGCGATCAGCGAATAGAAGGTTCGGTTGAGATAGGGCCGTCCCCACTTGCGGCTGCCGGTATCCGAATAAAACGCGAAGAACGCATCCATGGCGCTCTCGGTGATATCGCCTCCCGTCAGCCATTCGACCGTGATTCCATTCTCCAACGCGGTCGCGCGTTCCTTGCGGATGTTCTTGCGCTTGCGCGACGAGAGCGTTTCCAGGAAGGCGTCGAAATCGCCATATCCGGCATTGTGAAAATGGAACTGCTGGTCCGTGCGATGAAGATAACCCGCGGTTTCGAGCGCCTGAATGTCCGTTTGCGTGGCGAAGGTGACGTGCGCGGAGGAGACGCCGAGCCTGTTGGTCAGCGCCATCAATCCTTGCGCGAGGGCCTGCCGCGCTGAGGATGCATCGATCGCGTCCGAGACGAGCAAACGCGGCCCGGTCGCGGGCGTGAAGGGAACGGAACTCTGGAGCTTCGGATAGTACTCGCCGCCGGCACGGCGATAGGCGTCGGCCCAGGCGTGGTCGAACACATACTCGCCCTGGCTGTGAGACTTCAGATAACAGGGCAGGGCGGCGATAAGGGTCCCGTCCGCATCTTCCAGCGCCAGATGCTGGCCGAGCCAGCCGGTCTGCGCCGTCGCGCTTCCCGAGTCCTCCAATGCGCCGAGAAAGGCGTGCGAAATGAAGGGATTATACGGTGCCACCCCTTCGCCGGGAGCCGTGCCGGATAGACGCGACCAGTCGGCTTCGCTGATCTCGGCAAAACGGTCGCGAACACGAATGACAAAGGAATCGTCTTCGTGATCGGTTCCGGGGGCGTCGCTGGATTGGGTCATACCCAAGATTTATCGCATACCGCACTGCAAACAAGAGAGGCGCTAGATATCCGGGTCAAAACCTTCGAACGTCATCTGGTCGGCATAGTCGCGCGTGGCCGCGACGTCCTCCGGCGTCCTGACCGTCCATGTGATCACGGGAAGGCCAAGCTCTTCACGCACGCGCGCCACGAACGGATTCGGTAGCGCTTTCACGTGATAGGACACGAAGGAGATGCTCTGGGCGAGAGCCTTCTCGTGCTCCACAAAGGCAGGCGTACCGATCCCTTCCGCAGTCAAGCCGAGCGGCACCGCTGAGTCGGTATCCCGGAAGGCCGAGAGGAGATCGTGAGCAAACGACATGACCGCGGCCGGGCCGGCATAACCTGCCAGATCCGCGGCGACCGCGCCGGCGAGAGCAATGTTGCGCGGCCCGTTATCCTTCATCTCGACCACGACCGGAACACGGCCATCGATCAGCGCAAATGTCTCGGCCAGCGTCGGGATGAGGTCGCTCGTATCGCCCAGTTTGACCCTGCCGAGTTCCGCCGCCGTCCTTCCGGCAAGCGGTCCGGTCTGATCGGTCAATCGATCCAGCGTCTCGTCATGGAAAACGATGGCCATGTTGTCGGCGGATAATTGCACGTCGAGTTCGATGGCGAAGTCGCGCAGGCAGGCCGCCTCGAAAGCCGACGGCGAGTTTTCCATCCGTCTGGCGCGTTCGTCATGCAGTCCGCGATGCGCGATGGGGCGGCGCGTCAGGAACTCCGTCGAACTCATGCAGAAGCATCCGAATACCGGATGATCGCCTCGATCTCCACCGGGGCATTGAGCGGCAGGGAGGCCATGCCGACCGCGGAGCGGGCGTGGCGTCCGGCATCGCCAAGTATCTCGACGAGCAAGTCCGATGCACCGTTGGCGACCAGATGCTGCTGGGTGAAATCCGGGGTGGAGGCGACGAATACGGAAATCTTCACGATATGCTCGATCCGCTCGAGGTCTCCGAGAAGCGACTTCGCCTGGGCCAGAATGTTGATCGCACAGGCCCTGGCGGCTTCCTGGCCCGCCTCGACGTCGAGGTCGCGGCCGAGCAGGCCCGTCGCGATCAATGCGCCGTCGCGAAGAGGAAGCTGGCCGGAGGTGTAGAGAATGTTTCCGGCGGTCACAGCGGGCAGGTAGTTTGCAGCGGGTGCGGCGGCTTCCGGCAGCGAAATTCCCAGTGCGGTCAGTCGGTCGGCGATAGTCTCCGGCATTCTGGTCTCCCTTTTCGACTCGGTGCGGCGTTTACGATGTCTTGCAATTTTTGCCTCGCTTCCGCCACGAGAAAACCTATAGTCGTCGAAAATGACAGGACTTCATGATGCCGTTTGGTAATGCCAGATCCGTTGCGCTCGCAACACTTCTTCTCCCCTTGGTTTCAGCCGCTTCGACGCCCGCATCGGCGCAGTCTCTGGCACCGCATCGCGCCGTCTATGACGTCGCCCTGATGGACGCGTCGGACCGGTCCGGCATCAGCGGGATGAATGGCAGGATCGTCTACGAGTTCCAGGGATCGGCATGCGATGGTTACACGTCGAATTTCCGGTTCGTTACGCGAATCCGGTCGGCAAGCGGCAATCGCCTGACTGACCAGCAGACCTCCACTTACGAGGACGGCAAGGGCGAGATGTTTCGCTTCCTGACCAAGTCGTTCGTCAACGAGAAACTCGACCGGGAATTGTCCGGCACCGCCATCCATGAGGACGGCAGTATCATCGTGACGCTGAGAAAGCCGCAAAACGAGGAAATCGTCCTCGGGCCTGCGATGTTTCCGAGCCAGCACATCCTCGATCTGATCGACCGGGCGCAAAAGGGCGAGACGATCTACGAAGCGGATATTTTCGACGGCTCCGAAGACGCCGACCGCGTGATGACCACAACGGTCATTATCGGCCAGGAGAAGACGGAGCAGGAAGGTGACGCCGAAGCTGCCGAAGCGCTCAAGGACGATCCCTACCGAAATGTGTCGATTTCCTATTTCGACGCATCGTCGGAAGATCATTCGGGTGAGTCGCTTCCCGAATACCAGATCGCCTTCAAGCTCTATGAAAATGGCGTAACGCGCGATCTTGTCATGGATTACGGGGACTTCGCGCTCTCCGGGAAGCTCAACAGGCTGGAAATGCTCCCGCGCCAGGAGTGCGATTGAGCCCCGCCTGATCGGCCGATCTGTGCGGCGCTCTGAGGCGCCGCGCTTGCAATTGCCGCGCCAATAGGCTATCGCGCGGCGCATTCCACACACGAAGTTCGGTTTGTGCCGGGAGAAATCCGGCCTGACCACCGGTGGCGGGAAACCGCTTTTACGCTTCGTGGAGGTTAAACCGGAAAGGAAAAACGATGGCGTTGCCTGATTACAGCATGCGCCAGCTGCTTGAAGCTGGTGTTCACTTCGGTCACCAGACTCACCGCTGGAACCCGAAAATGGCCCGATACATCTTCGGTGCCCGTAACAATATTCACATTCTCGATCTGTCGCAGTCGGTGCCGCTCCTGCACCAGGCTTTGAAGGTTGTCTCCGACACCGTTGCCGGTGGCGGCCGCGTGCTTTTCGTCGGCACCAAGCGCCAGGCTTCGGAAATCGTTGCCGACGCGGCAAGCCGCAGCGCGCAGTATTACGTCAATGCCCGCTGGCTCGGCGGCATGATGACCAACTGGAAGACGATCTCGAACTCGATCCAGCGCCTGCGCAAGGTCGAGGAAATCCTGTCGTCCGACGCACAGGGCTTCACCAAGAAGGAGCGCCTGAACCTCGAGCGTGAACGCGACAAACTGGATCGCGCGCTCGGCGGCATCAAGGACATGGGCGGCACGCCGGATCTGATGTTCGTGATCGACACCAACAAGGAAGCGATCGCGATCCAGGAAGCCAAGCGTCTCGGTATCCCGGTCGTCGCGATCGTCGATTCGAACTGCGATCCCGACCCGATCGACTACCCTATCCCGGGCAATGACGACGCGGCCCGCGCGATTGCGCTTTACTGCGACCTGATCGCCCGCGCGGCAATCGACGGCATTGCGCGCCAGCAGGGCGCGTCCGGCGTCGACGTTGGTGCTTCTGCCGAAGCTCCGGTCGAGCAAGCCATCGTCGAAGCACCGGCGGAAGCCACCGAAGCTGCGGAACCGCAGGCCGCACCGGCCGAGCAGACCGAAGCTCAGGCCTGATGGCTGGCGCCGCGCCCGGTTTCACGGGCGCGGTCATCAAACCGTTACATGAATCGGCGCATGGCTGGATAAATCCGGCATGCGCCTCATTTCGGGCGTCGCCCGATATCGTTCGACACAAAGAGGCGAACCGATGAGCATCTCAGCATCTCTCGTAAAACAACTCCGCGACATGACCGGCGCGGGCATGATGGACTGCAAGACAGCCCTGACCGAAGCCAATGGCGACATTGATGCCGCCGTTGACTGGCTGCGCAAGAAGGGCATCGCCAAGGCGGACAAGAAGTCCGGCCGCACCGCGGCTGAAGGCCTGGTCGGCGTCGCTTCCGACGACAACGGCGCGGTCGTTGTCGAGGTCAACTCGGAAACAGACTTCGTTGCCCGCAACGAGGCCTTCCAGGATCTCGTCCGCAATGTCGCATCGTCCGCTCTCGGCACCGACGGTTCCGTCGATGCGGTCGCAGCCGCCGATTATCCGGGCGGTTCCAAGTCGAATGCCGACACCATCAAGGACGCGATCGCGACGATCGGCGAAAACATGAACCTGCGTCGTTCGGCCCGTCTCGACGGCACCGTGGCGACCTATGTTCACAACGCCGTTTCCGACGGACTCGGCAAGCTCGGTGTGCTCGTCGCGGTGGAAACCGATGGCGACAAGGACGCTGCGCGCGCCATCGCCCGCCAGATCGCCATGCATGTGGCCGCGACAAACCCGATGGCGCTCGACGTCGCCGATCTCGATCAGGCTGCGGTCGATCGCGAGCGTGCGATTTTCGCCGATCAGGCGCGCGCCTCCGGCAAGCCGGACAACATCATCGAGAAGATGGTCGAGGGCCGGCTGCGCAAGTTCTACGAGGAAGTCTGCCTCATGAAGCAGGCCTTCGTGATCAATCCCGACCTGACGGTCGAAAAGGCGCTCGCCGAGGCCGAAAAGGAAATCGGTGCGCCTGCCAAGGTGACCGGCTACGTCCGCTTCGCGCTGGGTGAAGGCGTCGAGAAGGAAGAATCGGATTTTGCCGCCGAAGTGGCGGCTGCTGCCAAGGGCTGATCCGACATGCTTGCGCAATCCTCTGGATAGCGCAAAAGCGAAAAGGGCACTGCGTGACAACGCGGTGCCCTTCATGTATCGGGAGGTCACCATTCAAGCGGTTCCTTCAAAGTAGTTTCATGTCTGCTTCTCCCATTTTCAAACGCGTACTTCTCAAGGTCTCGGGCGAGGCCCTGATGGGCAATCAGGGTTTCGGAATCGACGTCGAGGTCGCCGACAGAATTGCCGGCGACATCAAGGATGCGGTCGATATGGGCGTGCAGGTCGCGGTGGTCATCGGCGGCGGCAACATCTTCCGCGGCGTGGCCGTTGCCTCCAGGGGCGGCGACCGGGTGACCGGCGACCACATGGGCATGCTGGCGACCGTCATCAATTCGCTGGCGCTGCGCACGTCGCTGGTCAAGAAGAACGTCGACGCCGTCGTGCTGTCCGCCATCGCAATGCCGCAATTATGCGAGGGATTCTCGCAGCGAAAAGCGATGAACTACATCGAGCAGGGGCGTGTGGTGATCTTTGCGGGCGGTACGGGAAATCCCTATTTCACGACGGACTCGGCCGCGGCGTTGCGCGCCGCCGAGATCGGCGCCGATGCCCTGTTCAAGGGTACCCAGGTCGACGGAATTTACTCCGCGGATCCCAAGAAGGTTCCCGATGCCGAACGATTCGCAACGATCACGCATGACGAGGTGCTCGCCCGCGGACTGTCCGTCATGGACGTCGCCGCGATCGCCTTGACCCGCGAAAATCACATTCCCATTGTCGTGTTCTCGATTCATGAAGGCGGCGGTTTCTCGCAGATATTGCGGGGAGGGGGCCGCTCGACGCTGGTCAACGAGAAACAGGCGTCTTAGGGCAGGAAAAGGACAAGAAAAATGAGCCAGAACTTCGATTTCGCCGATCTGAAACGCCGCATGGAAGGCGCCATAACGGCATTCAAGGGCGATTTGGGAGGATTGCGGACCGGACGAGCTTCCGCGTCGCTCCTCGATCCGATCACGATCGAGGCCTACGGATCCCAGATGCCGATCAACCAGGTGGCGAACGTGACCGTGCCGGAACCGCGCATGCTGTCCGTTTCCGTGTGGGACAAATCGATGGTCAGCGCCGTTGAAAAGGCGATCCGCGAGTCGACGCTCGGTCTCAATCCGATGACGGATGGCACCACGGTGCGCGTGCCGCTTCCCGAATTGAACGAGGAACGTCGGCGCGAACTGGTGAAGATTGCCCATCAATATGCCGAGAACGCACGCATCGCCGCCCGGCATGTACGCCGCGACGGCATGGAAACGTTGAAGCGTCTGGAAAAAGACGGCGAGATCAGCCAGGACGAGAACCGTCAGAAGTCCGACGAGGTCCAGAAGCAGACCGACCAGACGATTGCGGAAATCGACACGCTTCTGGCGGATAAAGAAAAAGAAATCATGCATGTATGAGCCGTTCTTGCGGCTAATGAAGTGGAGTGAAACCCATCGCCTTGACCGGTGACAACGAAGACCGGAACTGCCCCGTACCCAGCCATGTCGGTATCATCATGGATGGTAATGGACGGTGGGCGGCCGCGCGTGGCATGCCACGCGGCTTCGGGCACAAGGCCGGCGTGGATGCGGTTCGCAAAACGGTACGCGCCGCCGCCGAGCTCGGCATTCAACACGTCACGCTCTATGCTTTTTCCTCCGAGAACTGGGCGCGGCCGGCGCAGGAAGTTCGCGACCTGCTCGGGTTGATGAAGCTTTTCATCACCCGCGACCTCGCCGAATTGTGCGCCAACGGCGTACGCATCCGCGTCATCGGAGATCGCCAGGGCCTTTCCGCCGATATCCTTGGCCTGGTCGAGACCGCGGAAATCCGCTCCCGGGACAATTCGAAACTCAATCTGAACATCGCTTTCAATTATGGCGGACGCGACGAGATCCGCCGTGCCTTCGTGAAACTGGCTGCGCAGGTCGTCGAGCAGGGGCTCGATCCCGCTTCGATCAGCGAAGCCGATATCGGAGCCGCGCTCGATACCGGCGCGCAGCCCGACCCGGATCTCCTCATCCGCACGAGCGGCGAAATGCGGCTGTCGAATTTCATGCTCTGGCAGGCCGCCTATTCGGAATTCGTCTTCCTGCCCTGCATGTGGCCCGATTTCGACAAGTCCTGGCTGGTGCAGGCGATCGACGAGTATTCGTCGCGGACCCGCCGTTATGGCGGAGTGCACGGCGCGAAGGACGTCGCGCTATGAGCGAACTGAAGGCGCGGATCGTCTCCGCCCTTGTCCTCGCCGCTGTCGTTTTGACGGCGACCTTGGCAGGCGGCTGGCTTTTTGCGGCCGTCGCCACAATGATCGCCGTGATCGTTTGGGCCGAATGGCTCGATATGGCATGCCCGGGCTGCGACGACCGCATTCGATTGCTTGGCGTCGTTCTGCTGGGATTGCTGTTCGTCGGGGCGCTGTTTCTTCCAAATAGCGGGATGGCACTCGCATGGGCGGTCGCGACGGCGGCATTCGTGCTGGCCGCAATGGGCTTCTCAGGAGAAAAATGGTCCGTTGCCGGCTTTCTCTACTCCGGCCTGACGCTCGTCGCCCTGATCATGCTGCGCGAATCGGGCGATGCCGCTTCGGGCCTCATCGCGATCCTTTTCCTTTATGCGGTTGTCTGGGCAACCGATATCGGCGCGTATTTTGCCGGGCGCGCGATTGGTGGCCCGAAAATCTTGCCCGTCGTCTCCCCCAAGAAGACGTGGTCGGGCGGAATTGGCGGCGTGATCTCAGCGATTTTCGCGGGCATCGTGGTGCTTGCGGTTGCCGGGGTCGGGTCTCCGGGGCTGGCCGTGATCCTCGCGGTCGTCCTGTCCGTGGTGTCGCAGATCGGTGATTTCTTCGAATCATGGATCAAGCGGCGCGCCAGCGTGAAGGACTCCAGCCGGAATATCCCCGGTCATGGCGGTTTCATGGATCGTGTCGATGGTCTCGTCTTCGCGGCAATCGTCCTGTGGGCGATGTCTCTCGCCGGCGGGGGCTTCGAGCGTCCGTCATCGGCGTTTTTCGGTGGCTGACCGCGCATTCGCGCCATGCTCCCGCCGGATTTGAATGTGTAATCGATGCAGGGTTTGGACAGGGTTTGGTGATGCTGGAATTTGTGACGGGCTTGTTTTCGACAAACGGCTTCATCCTCGGAACTCTCGTTCCGTTTCTCTTCGTTCTTCTGATCGTCGTTTTCGTCCACGAACTGGGCCATTATCTCGTTGGCCTCTGGTGCGGCATCGGAGCCAAGGTCTTCTCGGTCGGTTTCGGTCCGGAACTGGTCGGATTCAACGACCGGCGCGGAACGCGGTGGCGCCTTTCCTGGATACCGCTTGGCGGCTACGTGAAATTCGTCGGCGACATGAATGCGGCATCCGTCCCGGAAGGGCATGACGACTCGCTGACGCCGGAAGAAGAAGCGCAGGCATTCCAGAACAAGTCGGTCGGCCGCCGCGCCGCGACCGTGTTTGCCGGACCTTTCGCAAACTTCGTCTTCGCGGTCGTCATCTTTACCACGATATTCTCCGTCTATGGCCGCGGCGTCGCGGACCCGGTGGTTTCGGAAGTTCGGCCCGACAGCGTTGCCGAACAGGTCGGCATCATGCCGGGCGACAGATTCGTCAGCGTGGACGGTATTGCGGTGAAGCAATTCTCCGATGTCCAGCGCTATGTCGCTGTGCGCTGGGGCGAACCCATCGAAATGGTCATGGAGCGCGACGGCGAGTTGCTGACCTTCGAAGTCACGCCGGAACGCCTCGAGATCGAGGACCGGTTCGGTAACAAGATGGAGCAGGGCATCATCGGTGTCCTCAACGATCGGCAGACCGGCGGACACCGTGTCGAGCGCTATGGCGTCGGCGAATCGTTCGTCATGGCGGTCAAGGAGACCGCCTTCGTGATCCAGCGCACGGGTGGCTATATCGCGGGCATATTCTCCGGACGCGAAAAGCCGGACCAGATCGGCGGGCCAATTCGTGTCGCACAGATGTCCGGACAGGTCGCGACGCTCGGATTCGTCGCTCTGTTCAATCTGGCGGCAATCCTTTCCATTTCGATCGGATTGTTGAATTTATTGCCGGTGCCTGTTCTGGACGGCGGACATCTCGTATTCTACTTTTTCGAGGCGCTGCGGGGACGTCCAGTGCCAGAACGGACGCAGGAGTACGGTTACCGAATCGGTTTCGGTTTGATACTGGGACTGATGGTGTTTGCGACCTGGAATGATGTTTCGTCGCTGTTGGGAGGAAGCTAGTTCGGATTTTATGCGAATTGTTTACCATCGCAGAAGATCTCGCGTGACGATTTTGCCACGCAGGTCAGGTTCGTAAACGCATTTTAACGCAAACCCTTGCGTGTGAAATCAAAGCCTGTAATACGGTGAATTCAATGATTTATGTTTGTGCTACCCGATCTGGGGACGGACGCGGGAAGAGGGGAAAGAACCCAATGAAGACAGCACCACGGATGTTAAGCGCCGTTTCGGCGATTGCTCTGGCGCTGACGCCCGCAGTTGGCGGCGGAATTGCACTCACACTTGGTTCGGTCTCTGCTGCCGAAGCGGCTGTAGCCCGCGCGATCTCCGTTCGCGGAAATCAGCGCGTCGCAAACGGCACCGTAGCGGACCTTATCGGCTTCCGGGCCGGCGCGAACTACTCTGCGGCCGATATCGATGACGCCGTGAAGAAGCTCTTCGCAACCGGACTGTTTTCCGATGTGGATGTTTCGGTCTCCGGCGGCACACTGGTCGTCGTCGTCTCTGAACTCTCCATCGTCAATCAGGTGGTCTTCCGCGGCAACCGCAAGCAGAAGGACGATCGTCTGCGCGGCGTCGTCAGGCTTGCGCCGCGCGGGACCTTCGATCAGGCGACACTCGACGCGGACGTGGAAGCGATTCGTGGCGCCTATGGCGCAATCGGCCGTAACGATGTGAGCGTATATCCGGAAGTCGTCGATCTCGGCGACAACCGCGTCAATGTCGTCTTCCAGATCGACGAGGGCGGCCGCACGAAGATCACGCAGATCAATATCATCGGCAACAACGCGTTCAGCGACCGTCGTCTGCAGGGCGTGATTTCGACCAAGAAAAGCAATCCGCTTTCCTGGCTGACCCGCTCCGACATCTACGACGACCAGCGTCTGGCCGCGGATGAAGAGCAGCTTCGCCGCTTCTACTTCAATCGCGGATATGCGGATTTCCGTATCCTGTCGTCGTCGGGCGATATCGATCCGAATACCGGAAATGTCGTCGTCACGATCGAGGTTGATGAAGGCGAGCGCTACAAATTCGGCATGGTCGATATCGACAGCACCGTGAGCGGTGTCGGGTCGGAGGAACTCCGCTCGACGGTTTCGACTCGCGATGGCGCGATCTACAGCGCGGAAGACGTGGAAGACACGCTGATCGCGATGTCGGAGCGGCTTGCCACCGAAGGCTTCCCATTCGCAGAAGTGACGCCGGTCGGAAACCGCAATTTCGAGACCCGCACCATTGATGTCTCCTACGTGATCGACCAGGGCCAGCGCGCCTTTGTCGAGCGTATCGAGATCATGGGCAATGCGCGTACCCGCGACTATGTCATCCGCCGCGAGTTCGATCTCGCTGAGGGCGATGCGTTCAACCAGACTCTGCTTCGCCGCGCGCAGCGTCGACTCGAAAGGCTCGATTATTTCGAGCGGGTCGATATTACGACGCGTCCTGGATCGGCTCCCGATCGGGTTATTATCGTCGTCAATGCTGTCGACAAATCGACCGGTGAATTCGGTATCGGCGCAGGCTACACAACGGCTGGCGCAGGGTCTTCGGGTGGCGTCTCGGTCGAAGCTAGCGTTGTCGAGCGCAACTTCCTTGGCCGCGGGCAAACGATTCGCATCAGCGCCGGCGGCGGCGTCGATAACCGGACCTACAACATCTCGTTCACCGAGCCGTATTTCCTCGGTTACCGGCTTGCGCTAACCGGCGCGGCTTATCGCAAGACGAAAGACTATAACACCTACGATCTTGCGTCGACCGGCGGCAGCATCAGCTTCGGATTGCCGATCACGCATGATCTGAGCGCAAATATCGGCTACAAGTTCCAGCAGGATGAGTTTTCAAACGTAGATGGCGTGGGCTCGACCCCGCAATCGATTCTTGATGACATCAGCACCTACGGAAACACTTGGACCGAATCGACGATTTTCTATGGGCTGACCTACAACACGGTCGATAGCCCTCAGGATCCGCATGAAGGATTGTATCTCCGTTTCGGACAGGAATTCGCGGGCGTTGGCGGCGATGCGCGGCATGTGAAATCGACGGTCGCCGGTTCTTATTACAAGACCTTGTCGGACGAAGCAGACCTCGTAGGTGTGCTCAGGTTTGGAGCGGGTAACATCACTGGCCTTGGGCAAGATGTGCGTTCGGTCGATCACTTCCAACTGGGTACGAAGTTTATTCGCGGCTTCGAAAACAACGGAATCGGACCGACCGATATTTCGACAGGTGACCACATCGGCGGAAAAACCTATTTCAATGCGTCGGCTGAGGCGCAGTTCCCGCTGCCGGCTTTCCCAAGGGACTTGGGTCTTAAAGGTTCCGTCTTTGCGGATGCGGCGACGCTATTCGGTCATGACGATGGGGCGAATGCGGCAAACACCGCCATGGAATGGCGTGCATCTGCGGGTATCGGCCTGATATGGGACTCTCCGTTCGCGCCGTTGCGGTTCGATTATGCCTGGCCGCTCATGAAAGAGCCGACGGACAAGGTGCAGAATTTCAACTTCTCCATCTCGACCGCATTCTGATAGAACGGCCCGGCAAGAAGCCGGGCCTTTTTTCTCGTGCTTGAATCACAGCCCAATTTCCATAAGCCCATTGCGGAACTGAGCGTCGCCGCCGTCGCGGAACTGTGCGGCGGACGTGTCGCAGATGGTTTGAACGGATCGACCCGGATTTCCGGTCTGTCGTCGCTGGATGATCCGCGCAACGGTTCTCTCGTTTTCGTACAGTCATCGACAAGCGCCGAGAAACTCGCGGCGCTCTCGAAAGTCGCAGCCGTACTGTGCAACGAGAAGGGACTTGCCGCTCTTCCCGGTGGTCCCGTCAAGATAGTCGTATCGTCACCGCATGCGGCATTCGCCGCGATCGGCTGCCATCTGTTCCCTGACAGTCTTGGGCCGGGCCGGGCGAATGCCAGCGACGGGTATAAGACGGACTATCCCGATGCATACGTTTCCCGGCTCGCGCAAATCGAGGACGGTGTCGTCATCGGTGCCGGCGCGGTCATCGGCGATCATGTCGCTATTGGCCGCAACACGATCATCGGTTCGAACGCGGTCATAGCCGATCATTGCCAGATCGGCCGCGAATGCCGGATCGGTCCGCTTGCGGATATCCAGTATGCGTTGATCGGAAACGGCGTGATCCTTCACGGCGGGGCGCGTATCGGACAGGACGGCTTCGGCTATGTCCCGGGTCCGGAAGGTCTCCAGAAGGTGCCGCAGCTCGGTCGCGTCATCCTCCAGGACCGTGTAGAGATTGGCGCCAACGCGACGGTCGATCGTGGCGCGCTTGACGATACGGTGATTGGCGAAGGCACAAAAATAGACAATCTTGTCCAGATCGCGCACAACGTCAGGATCGGACGGCATTGTGCGATCGCGGCCCATACCGGACTTTCGGGAAGCGTCGTTATCGGCGATGGATGCCTTCTTGGAGGTGCCGTCGGGATCGCCGATCACGTGACGATTGGTTCGGGCGTACAGATTGCTGCGTCGTCCGGCGTGATGCATGATATTCCCGATGGCGAACGCTGGGCCGGCACTCCGGCGCGTCCTTACAAGGAGTTTTTTCGCCAGTCTGCGGCGTTGCGTAAACTTGCGGCCGCCGATAAGAAGCCGAAAAACAAGAAACAGCAGGACAGTTGATGACCGAATCCGAAGGACAGGCCGCGATCCTGGAGGCAGCCGACATTCAGGAGATCATGCAGCTGTTGCCGCATCGCTACCCGTTTTTGCTGATCGACAAGATCGTCGATATCGACGGCGAGCAGTCAGCGGTGGGCATCAAGAACGTCACGGCGAGCGAGCCGCACTTCCAGGGCCATTTTCCCAATCTGCCGATCATGCCGGGTGTTCTCATGATCGAGGGCATGGCGCAAACCGCCGCCGCAATCGGCGTTCGCGCGCGCAAGTCCGAGAAATCGGCGCTCGTGTTCTTCATGACGATCGACAATGCGAAATTTCGCCGACCGGTCGTTCCGGGGGACGTGCTCGAATACCACGTATCCCTGATGAAGAAGCGGGGCACGGTGTGCCGTTATGCGTGCGTGGCCAAGGTCGGCGGTGAAAAGGTCGCTGAAGCGGAACTAACCGCGAAACTGTCCTTCGATTACGGAGAGGACTGATCGTGGAAATGAGCCAGTCTCCCTCGATTCACCCGACGGCGATTGTCGAACCGGGCGCCGAACTCGGGTCCGGCGTCCGCATCGGACCGTTCTGTCATATCGGACCGCTTGCCGTTATCGGCGACAACGTGGAACTGATGAGCCATGTCGTCGTGATGGGCGATACGACGATTGGAGAGAATTGCCGCGTCTTTCCGCATGCCATTCTCGGCGCGGAGCCGCAGAATACGGCCTACAAGGGCGAGCGCACAAAGCTGGTGATCGGGCGCAATGCGACGATCCGCGAAGGGGTCACCATGCACACCGGGACGGGGTCGTCGCGGGGGATCACGACCGTTGGCGACAACTGCATGTTCCTAGCCTATTCACATATCGCCCATGATTGCGTTTTGGGTGACAATGTCACCTTTGCAAACAATGTGATGATCGGCGGCCACGCGGTCATCGGAGACCGTGTCATTATCGGTGGGGGTGCGGGCGTTCACCAGTTTTGCCGCGTCGGACACCATTCCTTTATCGGTGGTCTCGCTGCGGTTACGAAGGATGTCATTCCCTATGCCTTGGTCATGGGCAATCGTGCGTTCCTGGCAGGTCCGAACCTTGTCGGATTGAAGCGCTCCGGCATGGACAGGTCTGAGATCAATGTCTTGCGCCGCGCCTATAAGAGCCTGTTTGCATACGAACTCGGTTCGATGCGCGAGAACGCGTCCCGATTGCTCGAAGAGCACAAGGACCTCGATTCCGTACGCGATATTGCGGAGTTCATTCTGGCGCCCGGCAATCACAAATACATGACGCCGTTGAGTGACTTTCGGGCGCGCATGGCCGACGGCGAGTGACCGATGCCAGCCGTCGCCTCCGCCAGTGACGGACGTGTCGTTATCATCGCCGGCGGCGGAAACATTCCTCTCTTCGTTGCCGAAACGCTCGCCGAGCAGGGCCGCAACCCCTTCATCGTTGCGCTCGAGGGCGAGGCCGATCCGGCCGTGTCGCGTTTCGAGCACGAATACATTCATACGTCCCACATAGGCGTATTGCTCTCCATACTGGAGCGGATCCGGCCGGCGGACGTGGTCATGGTGGGCAGCGCGAAACAGCGTCCAAGCCTCTGGCGCATAAGGCCGGACTGGACGACGTTCCGGCTGGCTGCGAAATTCCTTCCCAAGCTCAAATCTGGTGACGATTCTCTGTTGCGCGGCGTCGTCGAGATGATCGAAGAGGCCGGATTTCGCGTGCGGGGCGTGCACGAGCTCGTACCCGAGTTGCTCGCGTCCGAAGGACATATCGCCGGACCGGCTCCGACAGCTGCGGACGGGGAGAGCATCGCGACCGCGGTCAATGGAGCACTCGCTCTCGGCCGGCTTGACGCCGGTCAGGCTTGTGTTGCGATCGGCCGGCGAATCGTCGCACTCGAAGGGGCAGAGGGAACCGACCAGATGCTCCTGCGCGTCTCCGAGCTGCGAGAGGAAGGCCGTATCCCGGATCGCCGGGGCGGCGTCCTCGTCAAACTGGCAAAACCCGGCCAGGAAATCCGTGCCGACCTGCCCACAATAGGGCTCGTTACGGTGCAGAACGCCCACGCCGCGAAGCTGAAGGGCATTTGCGTGCATGCCGGCCGCGCCCTCATTTCCGATCATGACGCGACCTGCGCCAAGGCGGAGGAACTCGGCATTTTCCTGCACGGGATCCACCCGGAAACCACCGCCGGAGGAACCGGGCGCCAATGACGGTCAGTGATACATTGGTACTCGGTATCGTCGCCGGAGAACAATCCGGCGAGAATCTTGCCATCGATCTTCTGGACTCGATCAAGACACGGTCCGGACGGAACATCTCGCTTGTCGGCGTTGGCGGCGACCGGCTTCGGGAGAGGGGGCTCGACAGCGTGTTCGATGCGTCTGAGATCGCCATAACAGGCGTTTCCGGAGTGCTCGCCAGTCTGCCGCGCCTGTTTCTGCGCATTCGACAGACGGCGGATGCCCTGATCGCGGCCCGGCCAGACGCGATCGTGCTGATCGATAGCCCGGACTTTTCTCACCGGGTGGCACGACGCGTGAAACGCGCCCTTCCGGATACGCCGATCGTGAAGTATGTCGCGCCGTCCGTTTGGGCCTGGCGGCCGGACCGTGCGCGCAAGATGGCCGGACATATCGACCACGTCCTTGCGATCCTTCCATTCGAGCCCGAGGTCATGCAACGCCTCGGCGGACCGCCAACGCACTATGTCGGGCATCCTCTGGCATCCGACACTGAACTGGCGGATATCTGGACCAAGCGGGAGAGCCGTTCCCAACCGAACGGGAACGAGGCATTCGACCTGCTTCTCCTTCCCGGGTCGCGGGTCGGCGAGGTCAAGTCACTGATCGGCGATTTCGGGGCTGCCGTAGCGGAGTTGAACCGGCGCGGACGAACGTTCCGCATTCACATGCCGACGCTGCCGAAACTTGTCGGGTTCCTGGAAAGCGAGACTGCAAACTGGCCGGTCAAGCCGACGATCACCGTGGACCATTCTCAAAAGCTGGATGCCTTTCGGCGCGCGGACGCGGCGCTGGCGGCGTCCGGGACCGTGATCCTCGAACTCGCGCTCGCCGGGGTGCCCGCGATCAGTTGCTATCGAACGGACGCCTTCATGAAGCCGTTCCTGCCGATGATCAAGATCTGGACCGCAGCGCTCCCGAACCTCATATGCGACCGACCGGTCGTTCCGGAGTTCCTGGACACGACGATCAGGCCCGGCATGCTTGCGCGCTGGATCGAGGAGTTTGTCGCGCCGGAAAGCCTTGCCGCGAAGCGCCAGCTCGCCGCATTTCGGGATATGCGGGAACTGATGGCGACACCTGAGCGCCCGGGCATTTCGGCTGCCGGCGTCGTGCTGGCGGAATTAAAGACCAAAACCCTGTCGCAGCAATAGAAAAGGCCGGCCATCCTTTCGGACAGCCGGCCCAGAACGTCATGCAGGACTGTGTCAGCTGCGCTTGTTCATCGGCACGTAGTCGCGTTTCGGCGCGCCGGTATAGAGCTGGCGGGGCCGTCCGATGCGCTGGTTCGGATCCTCGATCATTTCCTTCCACTGGGCGATCCAGCCAACCGTGCGGGCGACGGAGAACAGCACCGTGAACATGTTGGTCGGGAAGCCGAGCGCGCGCAGCGTGATGCCCGAATAGAAGTCGATATTCGGATACAGCTTCTTCTCGACGAAATAATCGTCGTGAAGCGCGATCTTTTCCAGCTCCATGGCGACTTCCAGCATCGGGTCGTCCTTGATGCCGAGTTCGCCAAGGACCTCATGCGTCGTCTTCTGCATGATCTTCGCGCGCGGGTCGTAGTTCTTGTAGACCCGGTGACCGAACCCCATCAGGCGGAACGGATCGTTCTTGTCCTTCGCGCGCTCGATATATTCAGGAATCCGGTCCACGCTGCCAATCTCGGCCAGCATGTTGAGCGCCGCTTCGTTGGCACCGCCATGCGCCGGACCCCACAGGCAGGCGATGCCGGCCGCGATGCAGGCAAACGGATTTGCGCCGGAAGAGCCGGCAAGCCGCACGGTGGAGGTGGAGGCGTTCTGCTCGTGATCGGCATGCAGGATGAAGATACGGTCCATGGCGCGGGCCAGAACCGGATTCACCTCATACTCCTCGCAGGGGACCGCGAAACACATGCGCAGGAAGTTCGATGCGTAGTCGAGATCGTTCTGCGGATAAACGAACGGCTGGCCGATGTGATATTTGTAGGCCATGGCCGCGATCGTCGGCATCTTCGCGATCATGCGCATCGAGGCGACCATGCGCTGATGCGGATCGGAGATATCGGTCGAGTCGTGATAGAAGGCCGAAAGCGCGCCAACAGTGCCGCACATGACAGCCATTGGGTGTGCATCGCGACGGAAGCCGGTGAAGAACCGGTTCATCTGTTCATGCACCATGGTGTGGCGCGTCACGCGGTAGTCGAAATCGGACTTCTGGGTCTTCGTCGGCAATTCGCCATAGAGCAGCAGGTAGCAGACTTCCAGGAAGTCGCCGTGCTCGGCCAGTTGCTCGATCGGATAACCGCGGTGAAGCAATGTGCCCTCATCGCCGTCGATGAAGGTGATTTCCGAATCGCAAGACGCGGTGGAGGTGAAACCCGGGTCGTAGGTAAACGCGCCGGTTTCCTTGTAGAGGCTGGATATGTCGATGACGTCCGGCCCGATAGAACCTTTGCGTACGGAGAAGTCATGCTCCTTACCCGAGAATGACAGTTTCGCAGTTTCCTCAGACATAATGTCTCCTTCTCAAACAAAACTTTTCACGGAAAAGACGTGAATTATTGCAATGCAGCATATTCCTGTATGAATGGTCCCGCGCTGGTTGCTACCGTATCCGCGACGCGCTGCCAAGCCAGCCTAAGGGCTTAATGCTGCAATGCATTATAAGGCTCGGAGCGGCTGTGAGAAAGCCTTTTAAGACTCGCAATCACGAATGCGCGCCAGCGATTCCTCCCGACCGAGTACGGCAAGGACATCGAAAACGCCTGGCGACGTCGCGCGGCCGGTCAGCGCCGCTCTGAGCGGCTGCGCAACCTTGCCGAGCTTGAGTTCCTCGGTTTCCGCAAAGGCACGTACAGCTGCGTCCAGCGCCTCGACGGACCATTCGCCAATCGCCTCGAGTTGCGGTCGCAGGCGGCCCAGAACCTGCCGCGCTTCGTCGGACAGGATACCGGACGCCTTTTCATCGAAGTTCAAAGGACGGTCGGCGAAAAGATAGCCAGCGCTGTCGATCAGTTCGGTCAGCGTCTTGGCGCGTTCCTTGAGGCCCGGCATCGCTTCGAGCAGCTTTGCGCGCATGTCTGCAGCCGAGAGCTTTTCGCGTATGGCTTCCGTGTTTTCGAGTTCCGGCAGAAGGGCCTCGATTCGTTCGACAAGATAGGCATCGTCGGCGCCGCGGATATAGAGCCCGTTGGTGGCTTCCAGTTTGGCGAAGTCGAACCGCGCCGCGCCCTTGTTGACGTCGGTAACGTCGAACCACTCGATCATCTGCTCCGTCGACATGATCTCGTCGTCGCCATGGCTCCAGCCAAGACGGGAGAGGTAGTTCCTCAATGCCTCGGGCAGATAACCCATTGCCCTGTAGGCTTCGACGCCAAGCGCGCCATGGCGCTTGGAGAGCTTCGCACCGTCGGGGCCGTGGATCAGCGGAATATGGGCCATGTTCGGGACGTCCCAACCCATCGACTGGAAAATGATCGTCTGGCGCGCCGCATTGGTCAAATGATCGTCGCCGCGAATGACATGCGTGACGCCCATGTCGTGATCGTCGACTACGACCGCAAGCATGTAGGTCGGATTGCCGTCCGATCGCAGGATGATGAAATCGTCCAGATCCTTGTTCGGGAACCGCACATCGCCCTGGACCATGTCGCGTACGACCGTTTCGCCCTCGCGTGGCGCCTTGATGCGAACCACTGGCGACACGCCTTCAGGGGCCTCCGAGGGGTCGCGGTCACGCCAGCGGCCGTCATAGCGGGGCGGACGGCCTTCCGCGCGGGCTTTCTCGCGCATCTCCGTCAGTTCCTCGGCGGATGCATAGCAGTGATAGGCCAAGCCTTTTTCGACCAGCTCGAGCGCAACGGCGCGATGTCTGACGGCCCGTTCGTACTGGGATATGGGCTCGCCGTCCCAATCCAGTCCGAGCCAATGCAACCCGTCCAGAATCGCCTCAACCGCTGCTTGCGACGAACGTTCGCGGTCGGTATCTTCGATCCTCAGATACATTTTGCCGCCGGTGTGTCGGGCGTAGAGCCAGTTGAACAGTGCGGTGCGTGCGCCGCCAATGTGCAGGAAACCGGTCGGGGAGGGGGCGAAACGGGTGACGACCTCGCCAGTCATGCTGTGCTCCGATTGTTTTGATTAGCGGGCCGTCAAGGCGGCCGGGTGCGGAATTCGGTGCACGTCTAACACACGCCGCGCCCAGCGCAAACAAGGCCTGTGGCGCCCGGAGCGCTCATCCGCGATGACCGGGGAATCCAGGCACGACACGCGGACCACGACCGATGAGAGGCTGTTCTTTCGCCCAGCCGGCGAAGAGGCCGGGCAAACGGTCATTCCGGTCGTCGAAGAGGCATTGCCCGACGCCGCAACGCCGTTCCCGCGCCCACATCTGCCCCGGCTGCCTGTGCCGACCCGTCGCAGCCTGCAACGCGCATGGCGGAGCGCCACAGAGCGCGAACGAGCCGTCGGTACGCCTTTCCTGTTTCTTCCCGTCGGACTGCTCGCGGGTATCGTTTTATATTTTCGCCTTCCGGTCGAACCGCAGCCCTGGAACCTGCCGGTCGGGCTCGTAACGCTCGCGCTCATTTTGTTTGCGCTGAGAGGCCAGACCGGGCCGGTGCGGATAGTGGCGGTGATCGGCTTCGTCATCGTCGCCGGAATGTCGCTGGCACAAGCGCAAACATGGTGGACGGCGACCCCAATGCTTGGCTCGGATGTCTCGACGCGCCTGACCGGTCGCATAACGGCGATGGAGGAGCGCGCAAACGGGCGGACCCGGTTCACGATCGACGTGCTGAAAACCGAGCGACCGGCCCTCTATTATGCGCCGGATCGCGTTCGTGTGACCGCACCGGGATCGGCCGAGGGTTTCGAGGTGGGAGGCGGGATAAAAGGGCTCGTCCGACTGACGTCGCCCTCCGGCCCTTTCCATCCTGGTGGCTACGATTTCGGTTTCCATGCCTTTTACGACGGCCTCGGCGCCAACGGCTTCTTTCTCGGCCATCCTGATCCGATTGAAATACCGGCGCAATCATGGGGCATGAAAAGCCTCGCAACGGCTGTCGAGCGTGCGCGCCTTGCGATCAGCCGGGAGATCCAGCGATCCGCACCGGGACGGGAAGGCGCCGTCGCCGCGGCTCTTGTGACGGGAAACAAGTCCGGTATTCCGGAAAGCGTGACCGAAGCGCTCCGCGTCTCCGGGCTGGCTCACATCCTGTCGATTTCCGGCCTCCACATGGCGCTTGTCGCGGCAACGGTGATGGCGACGCTGCGGCTCGGGTTCGCCTTCGCTCCCGAGTGGTCGGCACGCCGCCCCGTGAAGAAATAT
Source organism: Oricola indica (assembly GCF_965227485.1). NCBI lineage: Bacteria > Pseudomonadati > Pseudomonadota > Alphaproteobacteria > Hyphomicrobiales > Ahrensiaceae > Oricola > Oricola indica. The sequence goes on along the minus strand of NZ_OZ245747.1, from coordinate 3,045,214 downwards.
GCGGCAGCCGGTGCGCTTGCCGCTACGGGGTTCTACCTGTTCCTCGCAGGCGCCGGCGTCGCCACCCAACGCTCTTTCGCAATGCTCGCCATCATGCTGTTGGCGCTGACATTCGACCGGAACGCCGTGACCATGCGCAATCTGGCACTGGCGGGCCTGCTTGTCATGGCAATCGCACCGCATGAGGTGACGGGTCCCGGGTTCCAGATGTCGTTTGCCGCAACCGCAGCGCTGATTGCTGTCTATGGCGGCTGGCAGGATTGGACCAACAGGCGCGAGAGGCGGCAAACGGAACGAACGGAGAGGGGACCGTTCATCGCCGGTCTTGTCACCCTGTCGCGCTATGCGTTCGGAATAGCCGTGACATCGCTGGTCGCCGGGGCCGCGACTGGACTGTTCGCATCCTATCATTTCGGGCGGGTCGCGCCCTATGGCTTGCTCGCAAATCTGGCCGCCATGCCCGTCGTGACAATCCTGGTCATGCCGCTTGCGGTCGCCGCCATGGTCGTCATGCCGTTCGGCCTGCATGTCTACCTCTTCAAGGCGATGGCATGGGCGGTGGGGCTGGTAATCGCCATCGCCGAACGTGTCGCGGCTATGCATCCGCCGCTTGCGACCGGACAGATGCCGGCCGCGGCGCTTGGACTGCTGTCATTGGGACTTGTGATACTGTGCCTGCTGACGACCCGCCTGCGATGGCTGTCGCTGCCGTTCTTCGGGGCAGGGTTCATCGTCTGGTCCGCTACGTCGCCTCCGGTCGCTGTCATGTCCGAAGACGGTCGCCAGTTTGCGTTGATCCAGGCGCAGGCAGATGCCGTCCGCCTGCATACCAATCGGGAACGTCCGAACGCTTTCACGATGGAGTTGTGGCAGCAGGCCTATCGGGCGACCGATTTCATCAAACCCGACGAGTCTGCGGTCATGACATGCGATAAGACGATCTGCAGCGCACAGGCCGGCAATGCGCGTGCGCCCGCGCGAATTGGCTATGTATCGGCGGCCTTCGAAGACTTGAGGATGTCCGGTTCGAGCCTCGAAACGCTATGCCGCGAATACGATCTGGTGATCTTCGCCAAGGCGCCGTCGCCAAAAACCTGCGCCGACGGCACGCCCGTTCTTTCCGCGCAAACGCTGGCCTTGAATGGAACGGCTGAAATCCGTCTCGCGCCCGGTGGCCAAGTCAAGATCACGCATGCGCTTCCAGGACCCGTCAGGCCATGGCTGGATCACCGCCGCTATTCGCGTGCCGCACGCGACCTTGCCGATCGGCGATAGCGTCAGTAGCGGCGAATGAGACCGACGAGCCGACCCTGCACGCGAACGCGGTCGGGTCCGAAGATACGGGTCTCGTAGGCCGGATTCGCCGCTTCGAGCGCGATCGAGGCGCCCTTGCGGCGGAAACGTTTCAGCGTCGCTTCCTCGTCGTCCACGAGTGCCACGATTATGTCGCCCGCATTGGCGGTATCGCTCTTCTTGATGATCGCCGTATCGCCGCTGAAGATACCGGCCTCGATCATCGAATCGCCCTCGACCTCAAGCGCGTAATGCTCGCCTGCGCCAATCATGTCCGGCGGAAGCGAAATCGAGCGCGTCTGGTGTTCGATGGCGGAAATCGGCACGCCGGCCGCGATCTTGCCCATGACGGGGATCGGGATCGGGCCGTCCGCATCATTTGCTTTGACGGGTCGCGGAGCCGGCTTCGGTTCCGGCGCTGGTCTCCCAAGACTTCCCTGGATGACACTGGGCGAAAAACCACGCCGTTGACCCGCGCCGGGCGTCAGGCTGTCGGGCAGCCGGATTACCTCCAGAGCACGAGCGCGATTCGGAAGCCTGCGAATAAACCCGCGCTCTTCCAGCGCGGTGATCAGGCGGTGAATTCCGGACTTCGAGGCGAGGTTCAGCGCTTCCTTCATTTCGTCGAAGGATGGCGGCACGCCGGACTCCTTCAGACGCTCATTGATGAACATCAGGAGATCGAGTTGTTTGCGTGTCAGCATCGCGCCCTCGCAGAATCAAATATAAACAAACACAGAACGGACATTATCTGTTCCATATGTGTTCTGCAAGCGTTTAACAATCGTTTAAGCGCCGGGCTATTTAAGCTCCAATATTTCCACCGTGTCGCCAATGGCCGCCGAAGCCGCGTGCGGCGGTCGTATGATCAGCGCGTCGGAGCGCGCAAAAGTGCTGATCATCGAGGAATCCTGAACGGGGAAGGGGGTGACGTGGAGTTCACCTGATTCGGCGCGGTATGTCGCCGCGCGCACATAATCCTCGCGGCGGTCGTTCTCGCGCATCGGCGCATCGAGAACCGCCGGCACGCGCCGTTGCGCGAAATTCCGCCCTCCGAGCTTTTCGAGAAGCGGCCGGAGAAACAGGATGGCGCAGACCATTGCCGAGACAGGATTGCCCGGCAGGCCGAGAATGCGCATGTCACCGAGACGGCCGAACATCAGCGGCTTGCCCGGGCGCATGGCGATCCGCCAGAAGTCGAGTTCCATCCCGCGTGCGACGAATACCTTCTGGACGAGGTCATGATCGCCGACAGATGCGCCGCCAAGGGTCACCAGTATATCGAGCTCATCGGCGACCGCGCGGTCCAGCCTGTCGGCAAGATCCGCTTCCCGATCCGCGACGATGCCGAGATCGATGGCATCGCCGCCGGCTTCGCGCGCAAGCGCCGCGACGCCGTATGAGTTCGATGCGATGATCTGGCCCGGACCGGGCACTGAGCCGGGCAGCAGCAATTCATCGCCGGTCGCGAGAATGCCAACGCGCGGTTTTCGAATGACAGGCAATTCAGGATGATTGGCCGCCGCCGCGAGGCAAAGCGCCCCGGTATCGATCATCTTTCCGGCCGGAAGCACGGATTGCCCCTGCTTGAAGTCGAGGCCGGCGGCGCGAATATGGCGTCCTGCCGGTTCGCTCTGGTTCGAGCGGATACGGCCATCGGCGAGAACGGTCGCGTTTTCCTGCAACATCACCGTGTCGGCGCCGCCGGGCACGACGCTTCCGGTGAAGATCCGCACGGTCTGGCCCGCACCGACCTTGCCTTCAAAGGGATGACCTGCAGCCGCTTCGCCGATCAGGTCGAGATCGGCAGGTGAATTCGCGATATCGGAAGCGCGCACCGCATAGCCATCCATGGCGGAAACGGCCTGCGGCGGCTGGGTGCGACGCGCCGTGATGTCGGCCGCAAGAACGCGCCCGTGGGCGTCGTTCAGCGCGACAGTCTCGCTACCGAGCGGCGCGGCATCCGCCAGCAGCCGTTCACGAGCCTCCGCGACGGGAATCAAGGGTCCACTCAAGGTGCGCTCCGGGTCCATTCGCCCGACTTGCCCCCGGTCTTGGAGACCAGCCGGACAGGTCCGATCTCCATGCCCTTGTCGATGGCTTTCGCCATGTCGTAGATCGTCAGGCAGGCGACGGAGACCGCGGTCAGTGCTTCCATCTCGACGCCGGTCTTGCCGGTCAGCCGCGCCAGCGCCTCGACGCGAAATCCGGGCAGGGCGGGGTCCGGTTCTATCTCGACCGAAACCTTGGACAGCATGAGGGGGTGGCAAAGCGGGATGAGTTCATGCGTCTTCTTGGCCGCCATGATCCCCGCGATCCGCGCCACCGAGACGACATCGCCCTTCTTGGCGTTGCCCGAAAGAATCGCATCCAGTGTCTCGGCGGTCATGCTGACATGGCCTTCGGCGACGGCTTCGCGCACCGTGTCGTCCTTGCTGGCGACATCGACCATGTTGGCCGCACCGTCAGCGCCCAGATGAGTCAGCGAGCCGGCTTCCCTTTCGGCCATCTCAGGCTGATTTCCGTTTAGCGCAGGCTTCGCCGGTCAGCAGGAGCCGTGTCGCGGCGGTGACGTCGTCCTGGCGCATGAGGCTTTCGCCGACCAGGAAGGCCGAGATGCCTGATCGCTCAAGGCGCAGGCAATCCTCATGCGTGACAATGCCGCTTTCGCCGACGAGCAGCCTGTCCCCGGTGACCATGGAGGCGAGCCGCTCGCTGTTCGCCAGATCGACTTCAAAGGTCCGCAGATTGCGGTTGTTGACGCCGAGCAGCTTCGAGGAAAGCTTCAATGCCCGTTCCGTTTCGGCCTCGTCATGGACTTCGATGAGTGCATCCATGCCGAGTTCGAAAGCGGTATCCTCGAGTGCGCGCGCTTCGTCGTCGGAGAGCGAGGCCATGATGATGAGGATCGCGTCGGCGCCCCAACTCCTCGCCTCATAGACCTGATATGGCTCGAACATGAAGTCCTTGCGAAGGGCCGGGAGCGAACACGCGTCACGCGCGGCCGTCAGATATTCCGGCGCGCCCCGGAAAGAGGGGGTGTCCGTCAGAACCGAGAGGCACGCCGCGCCGCCATGCTCGTAAGCCGTCGCCAATGCGGGCGGGTCGAAGTCGGGACGGATCAGCCCTTTCGAAGGGCTCGCCTTCTTGATCTCGGCAATCAGGCCGAATTCGCCGGCGGCCTTGCGGGCTTGAAGGGCAGCGAGGAACCCGCGAGGCGGCGCGATGTCCGCCAGGCGCGACTTGACCTCGTTCAACGGGCAGGCCGCTTTCGCCGCAGCGATTTCCTCGCGCTTATAGGCTTCGATTTTCTGCAGGATATCAGACACTTGTTCTACTGTCCTAAACCGTTTCGCCACGGGAGATCGCAGCCGCGCGTTCCATCACGGAGTGCGCCTTTCCGCTGTCGATCGACTCTGCCGCCTTCAACAGGCCGTCGGCAAGATCGGTGGCAAGATCGGCGACCACGAGGCCGGCGGCGGCGTTGAGGCAGGCGATGTCCCGATAGGCATTTTTCTCGCCTTCCAGAACGGCGCGCAAGGCCGCCGCATTGTGCTTCGGATCTCCGCCCTTCAGATCGTCGATCGAAACACGCGGCAGGCCCAGTTCCTCCGGCGTCAGCGCAAAGGTCGATATGGCGCCATCCTTCAATTCCGAGACTTTTGTGGTGCCGGCAGTTGTCAGCTCGTCGAGCCCGTCACCGTGAACCACCCAGACATGGCTGGATCCAAGCGCCTTGAGGACTTCCGCCAGCGGTTCGACCCATTGCGGCGCGAAGACGCCCACCACCTGCCGTTCGACACCGGCCGGATTGGAGAGCGGCCCAAGCAGGTTGAAAATGGTGCGCGTCCCAAGCTCCACGCGGCTCGGCCCGACATGACGCATGGCCGCATGGTGCATCGGCGCGAACATGAAGCCGAGGCCGCCCTCGCTGATACACCGTCCGATGGTTTGCGGCGTGGCGTCGAGATCGAAGCCAAGTTCGCCAAGTGCTTCCGCCGAGCCCGACTTCGAGGAGAGCGAACGATTGCCGTGCTTCGCGATCGTCGCGCCCGCGCCGCAGGCGATGAACGCCGCACAGGTCGAGACATTGTAGCTGCCCGAATTGTCGCCGCCTGTGCCGACGATGTCGATCGCGCCTTTCGGGGCGGCGACACGGGTCATCTTTTCGCGCATGACGGTGACAGCACCGGTGATTTCGTCGACAGTCTCGCCACGCACGCGCAGCGCCATGAGAAACCCGCCGATCTGGGACGGCGTCGCATTTCCGGACATCATCACGCCGAAGGCGTCGCGCGCCTCCTGTGCCGAGAGCGCTTGTCCGTCGGCGACCTTGGCGATGAAGGGTTTCAGATTGTCCATGAAGCGCTCCGCTATTGCGTGCTCAGCGCGCGAGCAATCGCGTTCTGGTTCACCTGAACCGTGAAAACCGTCTGCAGCTTGGTCACCATCTGGTCAAGCAGGTCATCGGCGATCGAGGACTTGATGTTGGCTGCCACGCCTTCGCCGAGCGTCTCGATTCCGCCCACCGGCTGGGAAACGCCGGTGACGCGGAAAACGTAGCGTGCATTGCCCGAAGGCGATGCGACCGATCCCTTGTGGTCGGGACCGCCGTCGAAGACTTCCGCTATCCCGCTCGCACCGAATTCGGCATCGTTCTTGCCGCGCTGCAGGCCATATTTGTACTCAACCGTGAAACCCTCGGCTTCAGCGATTTCGGACAGGGTCTCTCCGCCGTCGAGCCGCTCGGCCAACGCATTCGCCTTTTCCTCGATACGCCGATCAGTTTCCTCGGCAATCCAGTCGGACGTCACGCGCTCGCGGACCTCGTCGAATGTCCTGTCGCGGGACGGTTCCACTTTTGTCACCTCGTACCAGAGAAAACCGGAATCGGCCGCGTTGATCGGCGGGTTCTCGGCGCCTTCCTCGGAATCGAAGGCCGCTGCGATGAGATCGGCCTGTTCGGGGATCGTCGACAGTGTCTCGCCGGATGGTGTGCGGCCCTGGGAATCGGTTGCCTCGATCGTTTGCATTTCGAGCTTCTGACGGGTCGCGGCTTCCTTCATGGTCGCTCCACCCGCACGGGCATCTTCATAGGCGTCGTGGATATCGAGGAGCGTATCATTGGCGGTCACCAGCGCCAGTTCGCGCCGGATATCATCGCTGACCTCCTCGAAAGGCTTGACCGTTTCCGGCGTGATGGCCGTGACACGCACGATCACGGGGCCGAATGCGCCGTCGATGACGCCGGAGACGTCACCGGCACGGGCAAGGTCGAACGCCGCTTCGGCAACCGCCGGATCCGGAAGGTCTGACTTCGCAAGCGTACCGAGTTGCGCATCATCCATGGTCTTTCCCGCATCGGTCACGGCGTCTTCGAACGCCTGACCGGCAAGGATGCGCTCATGGGCGGCGGCGGCGCTTGCCGCGTCGCTGAAAACAAGCTGTTCGACCGTCCGCGTCTCCGGAGTCGAATAGCGGTCGATCCGTGCTTCGTAGTCGGCGCGCACGTCGTCCTCGGAAACGGAATCGAGATCCACGATGGCGTCCGGCGTGAGTCGCACATATTGGATGCCGCGATATTCCGGGGCACGGTAGGCGTTCTTGTTGGCGTCGAAATACTCTTCGAGCGTCGCATCGTCAGGTGCGGTGACGGTCTCGATCGCACCCTGGCCGACCGAGAAATACTCGACATCGCGCGTTTCGCCGCTGTGTTGCGCGAAAGCTTCGAGCATGACCTGCGGGACATCGATCCCGTCGGAGACGGCCTCGACGATCTGCTGGCGGATGGCGACCTCCTGACGATTGCGGATGTAGTCGTCCTCGCTCATTCCAACGCTGCGAAGCACTTGCCGGAAGCTGTCGCGGCTGAACTGGCCGTTGACGCCCCGGAAGGCCGGATCTTCCGCAACCAGGGCGGCGAGGCGGTCCTTCGAAAGGCCCAGATTCATGAGACGGGACTGTTCGTCCAGCACGGCGCCCGCGACCATCTGGCCGAGAACCGCCTGGTCGATGCCGAACAGACGTGCTTGTTCACGCGAGATGCGCTCGCCGAGCTGGCGCGAGAAGACGGCCATCTGCCGGTCGTAGGCGAGGCGGTAATCGAGCGCCGACACCTCGGTTTGGCCGGCGGTCACAACGGCCTGACCGGCGCTTCCGCTGAGCATTTGACCGGATACGCCCCAGACGCCGAAGCTGACGAGCAGCAGGAGCAGCAGTCCCTTTGCCACCCACGACTTGGACGATTTGCGAAGACTATCAAGCATGAAGGAGAGTTCCGATTTCGATTTCCGCGCTTTTTAGGAGTGCTTGAAGGGCGACGCAAGCGCGCGCCGGGCTTTTCCTTTGCGCCCCTTGGCGTTAACAGGAACTGCAATTTCAGGAAAGGGAGAGCGATGACGCCGGGCGTGAAACCACTTGTAGCAGGCAACTGGAAGATGAATGGGACCGCGGCATCGCTCGCCGAAGTCGAAGCCGTGTGCGCCGCGCCCGCGGCGGCGACGTTCGAAACGCTGCTTTGCGTCCCGGCGACACTCGTCGAACGTGCCGCACGAAAAGCCGATGGATCGGCGCTGATGATCGGCGGTGAAGACTGCCATGCCAATGAAAGCGGCGCGCATACCGGCGACGTCTCGGCGGAGATGCTGGCCGATGCAGGCGCATCGGCGGTCATCGTCGGACATTCCGAAAGGCGCACCGATCACGGCGAGACCGACGGCGAGGTCGCGGCGAAGGCCGAAGCCGCATGGCGCGCGGGACTGACGGCGATCATCTGTGTCGGCGAAACGCGTGAGGAACGGGAAGCGGGCGATGCGGAGAGCGTCGTCGGCACGCAACTGGCCGGATCGATACCGGACGCGATGACCGCGGCGACGACGGTGATCGCCTACGAGCCGGTCTGGGCCATCGGCACCGGTCTCGTTCCGTCTTCGGAGGACATCGCCGCAATGCATGCCTTCATTCGCAAGACGGTTTCCGAGCGCTTCGGCGACGAGGGGGCTGCGATCCGCATTCTTTATGGCGGCTCGGTAAAACCGGGCAACGCGGCTGAAATCTTCGCGATTCCCAATGTCGATGGCGGGCTTATCGGCGGCGCGAGCTTGAAAGCGGCCGACTTTCTCGCCATCTGTGACGGAATAGGCGGCTGAAAGTCCGATTCGGCCTTCCAGTCGCGCCGATGAGGGTGTAGAGACGCGCCCGTCCAACGAAATAACCAAGACCGTCATATGCAAACCGTTCTGATTGTTATCCACCTCATGATCGTGGTCGCCCTGGTGGGCGTCGTACTGCTTCAGCGCTCCGAAGGCGGTGCGCTCGGCATGGGCGGCGGCGGCAATGGCGGTTTCATGTCGGCGCGCGGCGCGGCCGACACGCTCACGCGGACGACGTCGATCCTCGCGGCCGCGTTCTTTGCGACCTCGATCGCGCTCGGCCTGCTCGCGCGTTACGGCGAAAACCCGACCGACATTCTCGATAGGGTGCCTGCGCAAATCCAGCAGGAGCAAGACGGAACGACGCCGGTTCCCACGCAGAATGGCGTTCTCGACATGCTCGGTGCGCCCGACGAGGCGCCGGCCGAAACGACGGAAACGCCGTCCGAACCGTCCGTCCCGAACAACTAACGCCAACCCAATCCATCAAGCGCCTCGTGTGGGTAAGTCCATTCGAGGCGTTTTTTTCTTTGCGTAATCGTATTCGAGGGGATATCGGTCAAAGCCCATGGCACGGTATGTATTCATAACTGGTGGCGTGGTTTCTTCCCTCGGAAAAGGCATCGCTTCCGCAGCTCTCGGCGCGGTTCTGCAGGCACGCGGTTACAGCGTTCGACTGAAGAAACTCGACCCTTATCTCAACGTCGATCCGGGCACGATGTCGCCCTACCAGCACGGCGAGGTCTTCGTGACCGACGACGGCGCGGAAACGGATCTCGATCTCGGCCACTACGAGCGCTTCACGGGACGGTCGGCCAACCAGAACGACAACATCACGACCGGGCGCATCTACCAGAACATCATCGCCAAGGAACGGCGCGGCGATTATCTGGGCGCGACGGTGCAGGTGATCCCGCACGTCACCGACGAGATCAAGAATTTCGTCCTCGACGGCAATGACGGATACGATTTCGTTCTCTGCGAGATCGGCGGCACCGTCGGCGACATCGAGGCGATGCCGTTCATGGAGGCGATCCGCCAGCTCGGCAACGATCTGCCGCGCGGCAACGCCGTCTACGTGCATCTGACCCTGATGCCCTATATCCCAGCTGCCGGCGAATTGAAGACGAAGCCGACGCAGCACTCGGTCAAGGAACTGCGCTCGATCGGTATCGCTCCGGATGTCCTGCTGGTGCGTGCCGACCGTCCGATTCCGGATTCGGAGCGCAAGAAGCTCTCGCTGTTCTGTAACGTTCGGGAATCCGCCGTGATCCAGGCGCTCGACGTCGCCTCGATCTACGACGTACCGAAGGCTTATCACGATGAGGGGCTCGACGAGGAGGTGCTCGCCGCCTTCGGTATCGAGCCGGCCCCGCAGCCGCGCATGGCCGTCTGGGACGACGTATCCGACAGGGTGCACAATCCCGAGGGCGAGGTCACGATTGCCATCGTCGGCAAATATACCGGCCTCAAGGATGCCTACAAATCGCTGATCGAGGCGCTGCATCATGGCGGCATGGCCAATCGGGTCAAGGTGAAGCTCGAATGGATCGAATCCGAGGTGTTCGAAAGCGAAGACCCGGCGACCTATCTCGAACACGTCCACGGCATCCTCGTTCCCGGCGGCTTCGGCGAACGCGGTTCCGAGGGCAAGATCTCCGCCGCGACCTTCGCGCGCGAGCGCAAGGTTCCCTATTTCGGCATCTGCTTCGGCATGCAGATGGCATGCATCGAGGCAGCGCGGTCGCTGGCGGGTATCGAGCATGCGTCCTCCACCGAATTCGGCCCGGCCAAGGAACCCGTGGTCGGCCTGATGACCGAATGGCTGAAAGGCAACATGCTCGAAAAGCGCACCCAGGCCGGTGATCTGGGCGGGACAATGCGTCTGGGTGCCTACAAGGCGTCGTTGCGGGAAGGGACGCGTATCGCCGACATTTACGGCAAGACCGACATATCGGAGCGTCATCGCCACCGCTACGAGGTCAATATCGACTACCGGGAACGTCTGGAGGAATGCGGCCTCGTATTCTCGGGCCTTTCACCCGACGGCGTTCTGCCGGAGACCATCGAGTATCCGGATCATCCGTGGTTTATCGGCGTGCAGTATCACCCCGAGCTAAAGTCGCGCCCCTTCGAACCGCATCCGCTGTTCTCAAGCTTCATCGAGGCCGCGCTGGAACAGAGCCGCCTCGTGTGATCGTCAAGTGCGGCGCGCGGGTTCCGCGTCCTGCGGAAACAGTGTCACAAGATCCTCGGCGATGCGCCGGGCAGCCTCCTCGAGGGGCTTCAGATGCCGTTTCGCGAACTCTTCCGGCTCCTGGAATGCCCGCGGCCAGATCATGCTGATCGCGGCGTTGGGCTGTCCATAGACATTGATCGGCACGGCAATCGCGGCCAGTCCGTCATCCAGCATTGTTTCGCCGCGATAAACCCCGAGGCGTATGCCATAACCGCGCGCGCGAGCCTTTTCGATCTCCGGCATGAACTGTTTCAGCGTATAGCCGAAACGCGACAGGCCAATTGACATGTTGCCGGCCGTCAGACGGTCGTACTCGGCGATTTCGGAATCGGTGCGAACGGCAAGACAAGCCATTCCGGTTGCCGATCCGAACATGTTTATCCTGCGATTGATGATGCCGCGATACATGTGAAACGGGCTGAGCGGACGTGTGGAATCGACGATGCGCATGCAAAGCCCGTCGAGCACATGGACATCGGACGGCCATTCCACCTCTTTTGTGAGTTCCACCGCGCGCGGCATGGCGACATCGGTCAGGCTCGCCATTTCCTGCGGGATGGGTTCGTTTGCGCCGGCCGGAAGCGCGATCGTCACGCGATAAAGACCGTCGGACACCGAGCGGCGCACGAGGCGATGTTCGATCAGCGTTCCGAGCAGCCGCCTGATGGTCGACTTGGCGATATCGCAATCGCGATGCAGGTCCGCCAGCGAACTCGCGCCATTGCGGGCGAGCGATTCCAGAATGGTGATCCCGCGGTCAAGAGACCGGTTCGCCAGTTCTGTCATTCACGTGACCCTCCGAAGCGAAAGCGTGCCACTGAGTGGCACGCTCTTCAAGGTTTGATTGTGCCGGGAAGCGTTTTCCGCATGATCGGATGTGAAGCGCGTCTGGGAGGAGCCATCGTGCGCAAACTGAAAACGCGGATTGCGGAGGTTCTGGCCGCCGCGCTGGCGGCATTCGCGGTCTATATCGCCGGGTTCGGGATTTTCGACACGATCATTGTCTTCGGCGGCGTTGCACTGGCCGGAGTGGTGATCGCCATTCTGCTCCTCGATTCAGGCGAGCGCGAGGTTGTCGATGCGCCTGTCGGAAGCGACCCCGTCAGCACCGCCATTCCGTTCGTCAGCGTGGCGCATTTCATTCTCCTCGCGGTCTTCGCATTCCTCGTCCTGCGCTGGATGGGGATCATGCTGGAGCAGGAAGAGTTCTTCGTCGATATCTCCCGCACCGACCTGATGGCGTCCTGGATCGCCTTTGCGATCATCGGCTATTTGACCTGGCGCCTGTTTGGCATCCCGATGGCGATCGTGTTCTTCGGAATGCTTCTTTACGCCGTCCTTCCCGATGGCCTTGGCGGCGCCGATCTCGACTGGTCCAGCGTCGCCGACCGGCAGTGGTTTACCACCGATGGCGTGTTCGGCAGGCCGCTTCAGGTCGTTGCCACCACGGTCCTGATCTTCATCGTCTATGGAGCGGTGTTGCAGGCGTCGGGCGCGGGCGATGTGCTTCTCAAGATCGCATTCGCCGCCACCGGTCGCTTCGCCGGCGGTCCGGCGCATGCCGCCATTGTCGGCTCCGCGATGTTCGGCACCATGTCGGGCGCAGCCATCGCCAATGTCGTTTCGACCGGCATCTTCACGATTCCGATCATCAAGCGCGCCGGTTTCAAGGCCAAATTCGCGGGCGCGGTCGAGGCTGCTGCGTCGACGGGCGGGCAGATCATGCCGCCGGTCATGGGCGTAGTGGCCTTCATCATGGCCGACGTGACGGGAATTCCCTATCTGAAGATCGTCGTCGCGGCGCTCATTCCCGCGATCCTCTATTATGCGAGCCTGTTTATCGTCGTCCTCATCGAGTCGAGAAAGCAGGGGATCGGCGCGACACCGCCCGAAATACGCGAAACGCTGACACGCCAGGACTGGATCGCGAGTCTCGCCTTCTGGATCCCGCTCGGTGTCATCATCGCGGTCCTGCTGACTGGTCGCACGCCTCAGAATGCCGGCTTCTACGCGCTCTGCGTCGCCTCGGTCCTTTGCCTGATCCTGTTTCCCCGGTTCCGGCATCCGTCCGCCTGGTGGCAGGCGCTCGTCAGCGCGGGCAAGACGGGCGCAAATTTGATGATCATCGTCACCTCGGTCGGCGTCGTGATCGGCATCGTCAACATGAGCGGGATCGGCCTTGAATTCGCCGATGCGATCCGCGCCGCGTCCGGCGGCAGCCTGTTTATCGCGCTGATCCTCGTCATGGCCGGCTGCATCGTCATGGGAATGGGCGTGCCTTCCGTGACGGCCTATCTGATCCTGGCGCTCGTCATGGGACCGGCGCTGGAAGGCCTCGGTATCTCGAAAATCGCCGCACACATGTTCATGCTCTATTTCGGAGTGCTCTCGGTGATCACACCACCGGTCGCGCTTGCCGCCTTTGCCGCCGCGCCGATCGCTGGTGCCAAGCCGATGGAGACAGGCGTCGAGGCGGTTCGCCTGGCAATCGCCGGTTTCATCATTCCGTTCATCTTCGTCTATCACCCGGACATCCTGATCATCGACGGCTTCACTGTCACAGGCCTCGTCTGGTCGCTCGCCTGTTTCATGCTGGCGACCTGGATGATCGGCACGGCTCTCGCAGGATTCGACAAGTCGGGGCTTCCGCTATGGGAAAGCGCCGTTCGACTCGCTGCTGCGGTCGCCGTGCTGACCCCGGACATCCTGTCGAGCCTCGCAGGCGGCACGCTCGCGGTGCTGCTGATCGTCCTGCATTACATCAGATCCCGGAGCGTGGAGGCGCTTCCGGAAACCACAACCCAAGGGAGGAAAACATGAAACATCTGACCCGTGCCGCATTGGCGGGCCTTGCGACGGTCGCCTTGTCGACCGGAGCATTCGCCGCCGAGAAGCTCAAGATGGCGACCATCGATCCGGGCTCTTCGGCCTATCTGGTGATGACCACCATGGCCAATATCGTCAACGACAAGCAGAGCGATTACGAAATCACCGTCGACGCCACCGGCGCGGCGACGAAACACATGGTCGAGGTCGCGTCCGGAAAGATCGATCTCTGCATGGTCTCGCCGACCGTCTATCAGTTCATGAAGAACGGCAAGGCGATGTATTCCAAGCTGGAAAAGGCGCCGGAACTGTCGAAGAATCTCGGCCTGATCTACTGGTTCCCCTATGGCGCCTATCACGTGGTCACCTACGCCGATTCCGGCATGATGTCGCTCAAGGACATCAAGGGGAAAAAGGTCTTCCTCGGGCCTCCGGGCGGCGGCGCATGGAACACGGCCAACGCCTGGATCGAGTCGATGACCGGCTACAAGGCGGGCGAGGACTACGAAAACGTCAAGGCGTCCTGGGGTGCCGCGCTGCAGGCCTTCCAGGACCGCCAGATCGACGTCTACATCAATGGCGGTATCCCGCCTTATCCGCAGATCGAGCAGTTGGCGTTGACGTCGAAACTGCGCATTCTCGGCCCGACCAAGGCCGAGGTGGATGCCGCGACCGACGAAATGCTCGCCCCGTCACGCGGTCCGGGCCGGACGCTCGACGTGATTCCGGCCGGCATTTACGGCGATGGCGTCGTCAACAGCGAAGACGTCTACGAAGTCGGTTCGACGGTCGGCGTGGGCGTGCGCATGGATATGCCCGAAGACACGGTCTACGAGATCACCAAGGTCTTCTGGGAAAACCTGCCGGAAGTGCAGGAAATGACTCCCTTCATGCGCAAGGTCACGCTTGATGGACTGAAGAAGTCCAGCGCCATGCCGCTCCATCCCGGCGCGATCAGATATTACAAGGAAATCGGCCTCGAAATTCCCGACGAAATGCAATGACTTGAAATCGCGGGGCCGGTTCAGCCGGCCCCGTTCACATGAACCAGATTTGAAACCGGCCACATATGTCCCGCAAGATCCGCAACATCCTCTTCATCATGTACGACCAGCTCCGCTTCGACTATCTGAGCTGTGCCGGCCATCCATGGCTGGAAACCCCGCACATGGATGCGCTGGCCGCGCGCGGCGTGCGGTTCTCTCGCTGTTACGTTCAATCGCCCGTCTGCGGCGCTTCGCGGATGAGTTATTACACCGGCCGCTACGTCCACAGCCACGGCGCGGCGTGGAACAACTTTCCGCTCAAGGTGGGCGAACAGACCATCGGCGATCACCTGCGGAAGCTCGGCATGCAATCCTGGCTGATCGGCAAAACCCACATGAAGGTCGACGAGGAGGGGATGGAGCGCCTCGGACTGGCCCGCGACAGCATTGTCGGCGCGCGGGTCTCCGAATGCGGGTTCGACGTGTATCTCCGCGACGACGGTTTGTGGAGCGAAGGACCGGACGGCTTCTACGACTCCCGGCGTTCTCCCTACAACGAGTATCTCAAGACCAGGGGATACCCCGGCGACAATCCCTGGCACGACTTCGCCAATTCCGGTGTCACCGAAGATGGCGAGATGGCGTCGGGCTGGTTCATGAAACACGCCGACAAGCCGGCCAACATCGACAATTCTGATTCCGAGACGCCATGGCTGACGTCGCGCATGATCGATTTCCTCGCCGACCGCGAAGGCGAAGACGCTCCGTGGCTCTGTCACCTGTCCTACATCAAGCCGCATTGGCCCTACATCGTGCCGGCGCCATATCACGAGATGTATGGCCGCAATCAGATCTTGCCCGCGAGGAAGCATCCTGGCGAACGCGACGATCCGCACCCGGTCTATGGCGCGTTTCAGGCCAACGCGATTGGACAGGCGTTCTCGCGTGATGAGGTCCGCGAAAAGGTGATCCCCGCCTATATGGGCCTGATCAAGCAATGCGATGACGAACTCGGCCGCCTGATGGCGCATCTGCAAGAAACCGGGCGTCTCGACGACACCATGATCGTTCTCACCTCCGACCATGGCGATTATCTCGGCGATCACTGGCTGGGCGAGAAGGATTTGTTCCACGAACAGTCGGTCAAGGTTCCGCTGATCGTCTACGATCCGTCGCCGGAAGCCGATGCGACACGCGGTACAGTGTGTGACGAACTGATCGAAAGCATCGATCTCGCCGCGACATTCATCGAGGCCGCCGGCGGCAAGGTGCCAGCTCATGTGGTCGAGGGTCGTTCGCTGCGGCCATTCCTGCATGGCGAAGCGCCCGAAAATTGGCGCGATTTCGCGGTCAGCGAGTATGATTACTCGGCAACGCCGATGGCGGTGAAACTGGGCATGGAGCCGCGCGACGCACGTCTCTTCATGATTACCGACAAGCGCTGGAAGCTGATGCATGCCGAGGGCGGCCTGCGGCCGATGCTGTTCGATCTCGAAAACGATCCCGAGGAATATCTCGATCTCGGCGACAGCCCCGACCATGCCGAAATCATCGACATGATGTATGAGCGGTTGGCGCGCTGGGCGCGCCGCATGGCGCAGCGCACCGCGATCTCGGACGATACGATCAACGCGATGCGCGGCCGCTCGCGGCGCAAGGGCGTGCTGCTCGGTCTCTATGATGGCGACGAGGTCGATCCGGAACTGACCGTCAAATATCGCGGTCCCGCGGCATAGGCGGCGTCACAATCCCTCGAATTCGATCACCAAGGCAGCGTGATCGCTGGCATGCGGGCGGTGGTAGCCAACGCCCTCAAGTCTCTCTCCGTCAAAGCGCGCTGTGTCATGACCGAGCCCCCTGCGCAGAAAGCGCGGCTTTGTGTCGGGGAAGTCCGAAGCCAGCGCCGGAGAGGCAAGCATCGCGTCCGGTCGCGAATAGAGATCGGCCTCCTCGAGATGGTACGACCATTGCCGGGCTTCCGGCATGCGCGCGACAAGATCGACGGAAAACCCGCCGAGCAGGGGGGCGATGGCGCGTTCGGACCGTTCCTCCCGGCCCGGTTCATTGAGATCGCCGAGGATCAGCCAATAGGCGTCATCACGACCGGCAAAGCGCTTCTCTATCAGCTCCCGGACTGCCAGCGCCTCCAGCCGCCTTGCCCGCCAGGCGACATCGGGATCCGGGTAGGGCGCCTTGAAATGGCAAATGTAGAGCGTGACGGGCCCGACATCGGCACTCAGGCAGTCCCGACGGAACACCGGCTCGTCAGGATTGCGTCCCGACGGATTGTCGAGGCCAAGCAGGGACGGCGTCAACGTCGCGTGGCTTTCAACCGCCTTTGGGGCGATCCGCGACATGAGCGCGACATCGAAACCGCGCCCGTCATTGCCGGGCAGGCAGTCGCGATGGGGGTAGGGTGCGGCGCCGGCCGGCAGGAGATAACGGTCGTGAAAGTAATCGAGCGTCTCGCGATCGAAAACCTCCTGCAGCCCGACAACATCGGCATCGGCCTCGGCCAGGATTTCCGCCGTGAGGCGGCGGTCGATCATGTCGACCGCCCGCGCGGCCGGGCCTTCGGTTGCGGGTTCGTCCATGTCGCGCGCGCCCGTCAGATGGACGCCGTCATCCGTGCGGCGAAGGCGCATGTTCTGAACGTTGAAAGTCGCGATACGCATGAATCGGAAGCAATCTGATGAACCGGTACCGAAGCACCGTAAATCGGTCGAGCTCGGCTGGCCATATCGCGTTCGGCGCGCATTCCAATAAGCTTGCGCGATCCATGGATCGCTAAAAGTCGACGAAGAGCGGCACACCGGGCTTTACGATAACCGGCAGAGCCTGTTCGTCCGAATTCATATGTCGGCCAATACGTGCTAGCCTATGGCGATGAAACTTATGCTTGCAGTAATTGCGATTGCGATATTGCTCGTCTGGGACTTCACCCAGAATGGCGGAGCCATGACTGAATCCGCCGTGCGCAGCCTGATCTCCTTTTCCAGATCTCTCGGTCTCTGATCTTTCATAGCCGCAATATCGTGGGGTAAACCGCGCTTTCGGTCGACGGAGCGTGAAGGACCGCGAAGTTGGCCGAAAAGTCGACGTCGCGCTCTGGACACGGGCGGACGAGAAACTATTGATATCTAAGGATTGAACGGACGCAGCCCGCCAAGGAGCACGACAAATGGCCGATGAAACCGTCGACGCGAAGGGGCTCAATTGCCCGATGCCGATCCTTCGCGCGAAAAAGGCGCTGAAGGGGATGGCGGCCGGCAACACGCTGGAAGTTCAGGCGACGGATCCCGGTTCGGTGAAGGATTTCGAGGCATTCTGCCGCTCGACCGGCAACGAGTTGCTGGAATCCCGCCAGGACGGCAACACCTATATCTACCTGATCAGAAAAGCGGGCTGACAGGGCCCGAACAGACGTCGTCAGGCACAGAATTCGTCATAGAGCGCGCGTATGATTCTGCGCGTTCTCTCATCCGCCAGCGTGTAGACCATCGAGCGGCCTTCGCGGCGGCAATCGACCAGACCGTCCTCACGCAAACGCGCCAACTGTTTCGAAACGGCCGCTTGCGGAAGGCCGAGCATCGATTCCAGTTCGCCGACATTGATGCTTCCCTCGGCGAGCCTGCACAAAATGACGAGCCGTGCGGGATGGGCCAGGGATTTCAGAAACTGTGTGGTGACCGTCGCGTTTTCGAGCATCTGGCCCGACAAGGCCTGATCGTCGGCGGCTTTCTCATCGATAGCGGTACCCATTGGTGTCACATGTCCCAAATGGCGTTGGATTTCCCGCATTATCTAGTACGCACGCACACGAGCGCAAGGCATGCGGGTTTGCGGGCGACTTGGAAGCCTTCGCGCAAGAATACGCGATTACCTGTGGTGTCATGAGAGTTTTCGCCACAGCCGGATCCACGGGGAAATCCATTGCATCGGCTTCATCGGCCGTCCTGCGCTGTGCCGTGCTTGTCTCGGCCTCTCTCCTGCTCGCCGCCTGCGTGAGCAAGAAACTCGCCGTTTATCCGGCAGATAGCCCGAAAGCAGCCTCGGCGCCGGTCGAAGCGACGCTGTCGAACATCTGGGGCGAAAGCGGAAAGATCTCGCTGATCCTTCCGGATGGCGAACCCTGCTTCGGCAGATGGTCCACGACAAAGCGCCGGTTTGCCGGCATCGGGTCGAATTCGCTTCTGCAGGCCGGTGGCGAGAGCGTCGAGCGCGATGTCGCGATTGCCGGCGGCGTTTCGAGTTCGCGCAACGGACAGGCATCGCTTCATTGCGATTATGGCACATCCGTGGAAATGGATTTCGTGACCCGCAGGGGAACATCGAACGGCTCCGGGATCGCTCGCGATTCCAAAGGGAACCACTACCTGATCATCCTCTGACGAGACACCGCGACGGCAGGAGGCAGGGCGAGAATGGCGAAATACGAGCTGACCGCCGAGACCGTTTCCCATCTTGGCCACACGCTTCGCCGGATCCGTGCGACCACTGATTTCGGAAAGGTGAAGAAAGGCGATCAAGGCGGCTTCGTACAGGCGGAAAACAATCTCTCGCAGGACGGCGAGGCATGGATCGCCGACGAGGCGAAAGTGTTCATGAATGCCGTCGTCTCCGAGAATGCATTGATATCGGATGCGGCGACCGTCTACGGTAGCGCCCGCGTTCACGGCGCCGCGCGCATTTGCGGCAATACCCGTATCGGCGAAGAGGCCGAAATCTATCGCAACGCGCGAATTTGCGATCACGCCGAGGTTGGCGGTAATGCCAAGGTGTATGGCGACGTGGTGATCTCGCAAAACGCGCGGATTTCCGGAAAGGCCAAGGTCACGGAGAAGGCGCGCGTGTCGGGCGATGCGCAACTTTATCACCACGCCTGGGCGCATGGCAGCGCGCTGGTCCGGGGACATGCCCGTATCCATGATTACGCCCATATCTCGCAAAACGCGCAGGTGTCGGGCAGTGCCGAAATCTACGGCAACGCCGCGATCTACGGAAACGCCCGCGTTCTCGGGACGGCAAAGATTTTCGGTCATGCGGCGATCTTCGGCGATGCGCGAGTCTCAAGGCCAATCCCGATGACCGTGCGAAGCGATGGCGAAACCTTCTCGCTGGTCGCCACCCCCGAGGGTCCGCGCGTGATCGGCGATTACGAATATCTCGATTTCGGCCAATCGCGCGAATACTGGACCGAGAACGCCGACGGAGAAACACTGCGCGCCGAAACCCTGGCCATCATCGACCATTTCGAACGGATCGCGCCAATTCTCGGCATCGACAAACCCGTGGCACCCGAATTGGGCGCTGATTGACGCGAGGCGCTGAGCGGGAAGCCCGAAGGGGGCATCTCCTTTCTGATGGCCATTGCGGGTGCGTTCTACCTTTGGGCCGCACTTTATCATCGCATCCGGTTTCGGCTGATCGAATCGCGATGTTATTCGACCCAGAAATAGTATTTTTCAGATAAATTGTTGGTGAGCGCGCAGGGGTTCGAACCCTGGACCTACTGATTAAAAGTTTGAAAGTCTAACGATTCTCAAGGTTGCCCTTGTTTCCGAAAAGTGAAATTGAATCATAATAAAACAATGGGATAGGGGCATTTCGGTTCCCCGTGATTCTTGTTGGTTCCGCTCTGTTCGCTTACTATCTGCTTGCTAGATCAATTCCAGTAAGCAAAGCGGTGTGAAATGGCAAAGCTGACCAAGCGCACGGTATCCGAGGCTTCGGCCGACGAAAAAGATATCTTCTTATGGGACGATGACCTTCCGGGCTACGGGCTCAAGGTAACGCCGAAAGGCCGCAAGGTCTTCGTCCTGCAATATCGGATCGGCGGTAGGTCGCGGCGAATGACGCTCGGCCGTTTCGGGAATATCACTGCGGAGCAGGCGAGAACGGATGCGCAATCTGCGCTGCGTCGCATTGCGCGCGGCGAAGATCCCATGTTTGAGAAGGACCAGAAGCGGGAAGAACAGCGAGTTGGCGAGCTTCTGGAGCGGTTTCTTTCGAGCCACGCCGACGCAAAGCTAAAAGAACGCTCGCGGATGGAATATCGGCGCCTGTTGGACAAGCTTTTTCCCAAGCGCTTTCGACAAATGCCTATTACAGAGATAACTCGTCGCGATGTCGCCGCGCTTCATCATTCTTTGGCGAAGACGCCGTACCAAGCGAACAGGCTGCTTGCCGTGCTGCGGAAGTTTTTCAACTGGTGCGAAAAGAATGGATACAGACCAGACCACACAAATCCGGCACATCATATCGAAAAGTTTAAGGAGAATCGGCGCGAACGTTTCCTTTCCGAAGCAGAGCTGGCGCGGCTCGGAGCTGTTCTTGGTGAACTCGAGGCCGAAGACGCGCATAGCCCGTTTATTATCGGCGCAGTCCGGCTGCTGGTTCTGACCGGCGCGCGGCTGAACGAAATACTTTCGTTGCGCTGGCAGTGGGTGGATTTCAAGGATGCGTGTCTAAGGCTGCCGGACTCGAAAACCGGCGCGAAGACTATCTATTTGAATGCGCCGGCCCTCGATGTTCTATCGCGGTTGCCGCATCTCGAAGACAATCCGCATGTCATCTGCGGCCAGAAGCAGGGGGGGCGGCTGGTCAATTTGCAGAAGCCCTGGACCGCAATCCGGTCCAAGGCGGGACTCAATGATGTTCGCCTCCATGACCTACGGCATTCGTTTGCATCTGTTGCTGTCGCGAGCGGGATGTCACTACCATTGATCGGCGCGCTTCTTGGCCACTCGCAGCCACAGACGACGGCTAGATATGCCCATTTGAGTGATGATCCGATACGGAAGGCATCTACAGCGATTGGTGAACGAATGCGCGTGATTAGCAGCCATCGCAAAGCCTCAGGGGAAACCTAGCAGACGCACTATTCCCGATTGTCCGCTTTGCGATGCGGTTCGGCCATCCTGTGCACCAATGAAATGCGGCCGTTATGTTCCATATCCGGTCGTTTCCGCAAATTAAAGTTTCGATAAGCACAGCTGTTTGGCGAAACCATCGATCCAAATAGCCTCCTGGCTTGAAAAGAGAGCGGCTACCGTATCGAAAGAGCGCTCTTTGAGTCGGATCTGTGAAACCGAAACTGGCTTGCATACGCTGCAATCGGACATGTCCATCAAGCGAGACGCTCCCGAATAGCCTCGGGGCTACGACCCACGATTTCACGATAGAGTCCCGGGTCCGTCGCTCCTTCGGTACCGAAGACGAGGACGCGAGAACCAATATCAAGTTGCAGCGTGACGCGTGCCTCCGGATCGGCCGCTGCCGCGACCAATGCCATCAAACCTGCGACCGCGGATTCCCCGGCAACAAGCGGTGCATCGCCATGACGGCCTTCCGCCAGCATGCGCATACCATCGACCGCCGCGTCGTCGGAAAGCCCGACGACGGCATCGGCGCAATGCCGCAGGATTTCCCAGGCCAGGGCCGAAATCTCGCCGCAGGCAAGCCCGGCCATGAGCGTGTCGAGATCTCCCTTGACAGCCGTGGGTTGTCCGGCCCGGATGGATTCCAGCCAACAGGCCGATTGCAGCGGGTCGACCAACACGATCATCGGACGATCGGCGCCGTATCGCCGCCAGTATTGCGCGGCGACTGCCGCCGCCAGGCCTCCGACGCCCGTTTGCAGGAAGATATGGGTCGGCGGCCCCGCCTCCGGCCATTGCCCGATCGCCTCGGCGGCCATCAATTCGTAGCCCTGCATCACGTCCTTGGGGATGTCCGTATACCCTTCGTAGGACGTGTCGGAGACAACGATCCAGCCCTCGCGGTCCGCCGTCACCTGGGCCTCGTGCACGCTGTCGTCATAGTTTCCGGCGCTGCGGACAATGCGCGCGCCATAGCGCTCGATCTCGCGTTTGCGGCCTTCGCTGACCGTCGCATGGATGAAGATCACGCAGTTGCAGCCGAAAGTCTGCGCGCCCCAGGCAACCGAACGCCCGTGATTTCCGTCGGTGGCGCAGGTCACGGTGAGTGTGCGGGCATGGGCGGTAAAGGCCTCACGATCGTCCGGGGAGATCCCCTTCTCCGCAGCCGTGTCGCACAGGACCCGCCAGACCGCATAGGCTCCGCCGAGCGCCTTGAAACTGCCGAGGCCGAAGCGCGACGCCTCGTCCTTGTAGTAGAGCGCGCCGATACCGGATACCGCCGCGATGCCGCCAAGCGACGCCAACGGCGTCGGTGCATATCCGGGCCACGCGGTGATGGTGGCTTTCGCGCGGGCGAATCCGGCATCGTTGAGGATGGCGTCCTGCGCGGCGGTCCACGGCGCTTCGCGCCGAGCCAGCGGGTTTGTCAGCAGTATCAATTCGGATGTGTTCGACAAGATGTGCTCCATCGGACGAGACGCCATTCATGCTCTCAGCGCCGGGTTCCAGCCGTCCAGCCCTTTTCGCGGATTTCATCGGTGTGTTCGCCGCATTTGGGCGAAGGACGGTCGGAAACGGGCGCGGGCGCGCCTGCAAATGAGATCGGCGTGCGCAGGCCCGGGACGCCGCCCGGCGCGATCTGCATGCCGCGATGGACGATCTGCGGGTCGGCGAGCACGTCCTCCACCGTGTTGATCGGCCCCGCGGGGACAACGGCTTTCTCCAGCGCGGCCAGGAGATCGTCGCGGGTCCATGCCTTCGTCTTCTCCGCCAGCAAGTCCGTCAGCGCGTCGCGGTTTTCCACGCGCGCCGCATTGGTGGCGAAGCGCCGGTCGGCCGCCGCGCCGTCGACGCCGAGCACGGCGCAAAGGCGGGCGAACTGGCCGTCATTGCCGACCGCGATGATGGCAAAGCCGTCGGCGGTCCCGAAGGTCTGGTAGGGCGCGATGTTGGGATGGGCGTTGCCGAGCCGGTGCGGCGCCACGCCGGAGGCGAGATAGTTCATCGCCTGGTTGGCGAGCACGCCGGTCATGCAGTCGAGCAGCGCCATGTCGATGTGGCTTCCCTGCCCTGTCCTCTCGCGCCCGGCGAGCGCGGCCTGGATGGCGATGACGCCGTAGAGCCCTGTGAAGATGTCGGCGAAGGCGACGCCGATCTTCTGCGGTTCTCCCGCCGCGTCGCCGGTCAGGTCCATGATTCCGCTCATGCCCTGGATCAGGAAGTCGTAGCCGGCCCGAGACGCATAGGGTCCATCCTGGCCGAAACCGGTGACCGAGCAGTAGACGAGGCGCGGGTTGGCCGCCGACAGAGTGCCGTAGTCGAGGCCGAATTTCTCGAGCCCGCCGACCTTGAAGTTCTCGATGACCACATCGGCCCCGGCCGCCAGCCCACGCACGAAGTCGAGGTCGTCGTCATCGCGGAAATCGGCCGTCACCGAACGCTTGCCGCGGTTGCAGGCGTGGAAATAGGCGGCGGCCTTCTCGCCATCGCACTCGATGAAGGGCGGGCCCCACTGGCGCGTGTCGTCGCCCTCCGGGCTTTCGACCTTGATCACGTCGGCGCCGAGATCGGCGAGCGTCTGGCCGATCCACGGACCGGCCAGGATGCGCGCCAACTCGATGACGCGCAGGCCATTCAGCGGCGCGTCGCCCATCAGAAGAACGCCTGCAGCCCCGTCTGCGCGCGGCCGAGGATCAGCGCATGCACGTCATGCGTGCCTTCGTAGGTGTTCACCGTCTCGAGGTTCTGCGCATGGCGCATGACGTGGTATTCTTCTTGGATGCCGTTGCCGCCATGCATGTCGCGCGCCATGCGCGCGATGTCCAGCGCCTTGCCGCAATTGTTGCGCTTGACGAGGCTGATCATCTCGGGCGCGGCCTTGCCGGCATCGAGCAGGCGGCCGACGCGCAGCGCCCCCTGCAGACCGAGCGCGATCTCGGTCTGCATGTCGGCGAGCTTCTTCTGGAAAAGCTGCGTTTGCGCCAGCGGACGGCCGAACTGCTTGCGGTCGAGACCATAGGCGCGGCCGCGATGCCAGCAATCCTCCGCCGCACCCAGCGCGCCCCAGGAGATGCCGTAGCGCGCCCGGTTGAGGCAGCCGAAGGGGCCTTTCAGGCCGGAAACGTCGGGCAGCAGGTGTTTCTCGCCGACCTCGACATTGTCCATGACGATCTCGCCGGTGATCGATGCGCGCAGGGAAAGCTTGCCGCCGATCTTCGGCGCGGTAAGCCCCTTCATGCCCTTTTCGAGCACGAAGCCGCGGATCGCGCCGTCATGCGCCTCCGATTTCGCCCAGACGACGAAAATGTCCGCGATCGGTGCATTGGAGATCCACATCTTGGAGCCCTTCAGCACGTAACCGCCATCGGCCCTGACGGCGCGGGTGCGCATGGAGCCCGGATCGGACCCGGCGTCGGGTTCGGTCAGGCCGAAACAGCCGACCCATTCGCCGCTCGCCAGCTTCGGCAGGTATGTCTTGCGCTGGTCCTCGGAGCCGTAGGCGTAAATCGGATACATGACGAGCGAGGACTGCACGGAATTCATCGACCGGTAGCCACTGTCGACCCGCTCGACCTCGCGCGCGACCAGACCGTAGGCGACGTAGGAAGCGTTGGCGCATCCGTAGTCCTCCGGCAGCGTGATGCCGAGCAGACCCAGTTCGCCCATCTCGTCGAAAATGGCGCGGTCGGTTTTTTCTTCACGGTAGGCGTCGAGAACGCGCGGCTGCAGCTTTTCCTGCGCATAGGCGCGCGCCGTCTCCATGATCATCCGCTCGTCTTCGGAGAGTTGCTCGTCGAGCAGGAACGGATCGTCCCAGGCGAAGACACCGCCGCCCGAGGGCGACGACGCGGCGTGGGCGGCTGGAGCGCCAGTGCTGTCAAGCATCGACAGTCACCTCGACATCGAGAAGCGGAGCATATTGCTGCGCACCGAAAATGTCCGGATCGCCGGGGCTCCCGCTCGGCCGCTCGCGCAGGATGGTGAACTTGATCGCGTTGGCCGGATCGTATTCGACGAAATCGGTGATCCGGTTGCCAGAGATCTTGTAAAGCGCCGCCATCTTCTCGCGCGTCAGCGCCTTCGAGCGCTTCACCATCTCGTAGACATCGCGCTCCCGGAAGATGATGTCGAAGGTGATCTTGTCGGTGCCGGCGTTCTTCGAGCGGATCGTCTTGGCGAGTTCGGAGAGTTTTTTCGTGGCCATCATGCGTTCTCCGTGACCGGGGCGCCGACGACGTCGCTGTGCGTTGGGAAGAGTTCGAGCGGATCGTCGACCGCCATCGTGTGGTTCAGCGTCCAGCGATAGCCGGGGCTTGCCGGCATCACCTCGTCGAAGACGAAGGAAACGCCGCCGGCGGTGCCTTTCACCTCGGGCAGGCGGGCATAGAAGAGTTGCCGCGTGCCGGTGATGGTGAGTTCCTCGGCCATCTCGCGGGTGGGCGCGACGCCCTGGACGACGATCAGCACCTCGTGCGCCGGCTTGTCCTTCAGCGGCTCCATCTCGCCCATGATGCCGTTGCGGCCGAAGACGTTGTAGTGCAGTTCCCAGCCGGTTTCGCCGAAGCGCTCGATCACCTGTTCGCGCGCCCATTCGATCACCTCGTCGACATGGGCGATGGTGTAGGGATCGCGAATGCCGGCCATCCCGACGAAGCGCTCGCCGAGCTTGCCGGACCCTTCCAGCTTGACGCGGAAATCCTCGGCGGGAACGAATTTCATGCCGGTGACGCGGGTGGTCTTCTCGGCGACCTGTTCGTAGTGGCAGTCGGTCATGTCGAGCAAACCGCCGGCGACATATTCATGGAACGGGTTGGAACGCTCATACATGGCGTGGCCCGCCACCGAGGCGATAGTGCAGCGCTGCGCCGGGTTCATTGCAGTCACCTCGACGAAATCCTCGGTAATCTCGCCCATCACGGTTTCCTTGGCACCATAGGGTTCGGCGCAGAAGGAGGCGCATTCGAGAACCTTGCCGAGATAGTAGGCCTCGGCTTCCGGATAGCCCTCGTGCAAAGCGGCCGACGCGAAGACGGCGCTATCGGAGGAGCGCCCGCCGATGATCACGTCGCAGCCTTCCTCGAGGAGCTTGCGAAACGGATGCACGCCGGCCATGGCGACGACGCGCTCCGTGGCGTCGAGTTCCGCCTCGTCGAGTTCCGGACGGCCGTCGAGGCCGAGAATCGGAGAACCGGATCGCATCTTCGACAGGATCGTCTTCTTGTCGACCTCGGAATAGAACCAGCCGATCCTGAAGGGCGGCAGGTCGTGTTTCCTGGCCAGGTCGCGGATGATCTGGACATACATGTCGACGCGGCTGTTGGAGCCGGTATCGCCGGCCGAACCGATGATCATCGGCTTGCCGGTGCGGCGCGAAGCCAACAGCATGACTTCGAGATCGCGTTCCTGCCATGCCCGCGGGCTGGCGCAGGTGTTGCTGCCAAGCGGCACCGGACCGATGTCGTCGCTGCCCGAGTCGGCGGCGATGTAATCCGGTCCGGCATCGACGCCAATCCGGAAGCTTTCGGTCTTCAGGGGCGCGAAGCCAAGATGCCCGTTCGGGCAAATGACTTTGAGCGATTTCATGTGTTTCTCCGATCTGTCAAAGGTTGTGCCCCTTTGATGCATGGCGCATGCCAATATTATCGATCAGCCCAACCTTCTGAATTCACTGGGTAAATTATGACCAGCCCTTTTCCCGCACAAGGCGACGCGTCGTCTGCGCGCCGCCGTGCGCGCAATTCACGCACTGATCATGCCGAGCTTGATCATCTGGTGACGAAGCGCGTGCCGGCTGATCTTCAGGAGGGCGGCGGTATCCTTGAGATTGTTGCGAGACGCTGCCAGGGCGTTCTCGATCAGTTCCTTCTGATAGGCCTCGGTGGCGGCGTGGAATCCGAGTTGCAGCGCGCCGTCCGATCCTTCGTCAGTTGGCGCCGGCGGCACGGTGGTGCTGCCGGCGCGCACGGTGCGGATAATGCGGTCTGGCAGATGGCGCGGCAGGATGACGTCGTCATCCTCGAGGATGAATATCCGCTCCAGCAGGTTCTCCAGTTCGCGCACATTGCCAGGCCACGGGTACTTCAGGAAGATTTCCGCCACCTCGTCGGACAGGCCCATTATTTTCCGGCCGTAGCGGGCGTTGTACTTGGCGACGAAATAGTCCGACAGGGTCAGCACGTCGCGGCCGCGATCCTTCAGCGCCGGAATGTTGATGGCGACGACCTGCAGCCGGTAATAGAGGTCCTCGCGGAAATTGCCGGCCAGCACCTCCGACAGCAGCACCTTGTTGGTCGCCGCGACGACGCGGACATCGACCGAGGTCGTCTTGACCGCGCCGACGCGCCGGAACTCGTGCGTGTCGAGGAGGCTCAGGAGCTTGGCCTGCAGCATCGGCTCCATCTCGCGGATCTCGTCGAGAAAGATCGTGCCGTGATTGGCCGCCTCCACCAGGCCGGTCTTGCGGTCGGTCGCGCCGGTGAACGCGCCCTTCTCGTGTCCGAACAGCTCCGATTCCAGCAGGCTGGACGGAATGGCGGCGCAGTTGATGTCGACGAACTGCTTGGAGGCGCGCTGCGACAGCCGGTGCAGCATGCGCGCGACCATGCCCTTGCCGGTGCCGGTCGGCCCGTAGACCAGCACGGTCTGCGCCGGACTTCTGGCGACACGCTCGATCAGGGCGCGCAACGCGATCATGCTGGGGTGGTCCCCGATGAGGTCGTTCTGGTAGCCCGCCATGCCTTGTCCCGGACGGCTTTCGGCATCGGACGAACGGGCGGAACTCACAGGGCGTAACGCTTCCAGTTGCCGAGGCACGGATTGCCTTCGTGGAAATATAGACACCGATCGCGCCAGGAATAAACCGCCGACGAAATCGTCTGCGCGCCGCCGTCGCGCGCATGCTGGCAGACCGGCGCGGATTGCGGCCCATCCTCCTCGTGGCGGGCCATCACTTGCATCAGGTCGGCCACCGTCCAGGCGATGCGCGGCAGAACATGGTCGAGATAGTCGAGCCGCCTGCGCGAATTGGCGGCGATCCGGTCGTCGCCGGGATCGAGCGTTTCGGCGGCCAGTTCGCTGGTGACATAGTGGTTGGTGCGCCGCGCGATGCCGCCGCGCTCGACCGCGACCGCATGCGCGCCGAGTTCGATCGCCGCCGCCGCACCGGTGCGGTCGGCAAGCACCAGCGTGCCGCCGCCCGCATGGGGCACCTTGCGGACGAAGGCGATGGCCTCGTCGACGGTGGCGCAGGTGGCGAGTATCCGGTTCATCAGGAAATAGCGCAGCCAGCCGACCCGATGCGCGCGCACCCCGACCTGGGTATCGGCAAGTAGCAGGCCGGCCGCGTTCATTCCGCTGGAATAGGCACATGGGCTGCCGAGGCTGCCGATCGCGATCATCGTGCCGGTCGAGATATCTGGGCCGGTGTGCCGGAACACCTTCTGGACGCCCAGATGCAAGCCGGAATAGTCGCGGTTCTTGGCGACCAGCGGGCCATCCTCGGTATTGCCCGCGGCAAGCGCGCTGCAACCGTCGACATCGCGCGACGCGCCCTTGGCGAGATCGCCCAGCGTGCCGAGATGCAGATGCGTGAAGAGGTCGTCGAACGCGATGCCGAATCCGTCGGCTATGCCGGCAAGCTCAGCCATTGAATGGGGATCGTTTTCCTCGGCGTAGGCTTTCTGCGCAATCAGATAGGCCTGTTCCTCCACGCCGATCAGCCCGTCGGCGCGGGCGCGCTCGACGCGGCCTACCGTCGCCGCAAGGATCTGGTCGCGGCTGACGCCCTTTTCGGCCGCCTGTTTCGCGCCGCGCAGCCAGGCATCGCCGTGCATGAAGAGGGAGCTGCCTTCTCCAACGCCGAGCACGCTCATGTCATGCCTGCTCCAGCACGGTGACGCCTTCATGCGCGCGATGGCAGGCGACCTGGTGACCGGGCTCCAGCATTTCGGTCTTCGGCGCCTCGCTCTTGCAGCGGTCGATGGCGAGCGGACAGCGCGTGTGGAACTTGCAGCCGCTTGGCGGATTGAGCGGCGAAGGCAGGTCGCCGGTCAGTCTTACCCGCTGATGCCTGCCGGGTTCGTCGACTTCCGGCACCGCCGACATCAGGCTCTGCGTATAGGGATGGCGCGGCCGCGACAGGACGCTGTCGACCGGTCCCATCTCGACGATCTCGCCGAGATACATCACCGCCACGCGGTTCGACAGATAGCCGATCACCGAGATGTCGTGCGAGATGAACAAATAGGTCAGGCCCATGTCGCGCTTGAGGTCCATCAGGAGCTGGATGATCTGCGCCTGGATCGACACGTCGAGCGCCGAGACCGGCTCGTCGCAGACGATGAACTCCGGATGGCTCACCAGCGCTCGGGCAATGCCGATGCGCTGACGCTGTCCGCCGGAGAACTGGTGCGGATAGCGGTCGATCTGGTTGGCCTTCAGCCCGACCTTTTCGAGAATCTGCGCGACGATGTCGCGCGCCTCGGCCTTTGTCTTCGCCAGCCCGTGCAGGAAAAGCGGAAGGCCGACGATTTCCGCCACGGTGCGCCGCGGATTGAGCGAGGCATAGGGATCCTGGAAAATGATCTGCATGCGCCGGCGCAGCGCCTTCAGCTCTTCCGCGCCGAGTGCGGTGACGTCGGTTCCGCCGAACCATACTTTCCCGGCGGACGGCTCGTGCAGGCGCAGGATCGCGCGTCCAAGCGTCGACTTTCCGCAGCCGCTCTCGCCGATCAGGCCGAGGATTTCTCCGCGTTCGATTTCCAGCGAGACATTGTTGACGGCCCGCACCGTCAGCGGTTCGGTTCCGGCAATCCGGTCGCCCAGCGTGCGCCGGCCGAGGTAGTTCTTCGACAGGTTCTCGACGCGCAGGAGCGGTGCGGTGTCGTGCGTCATGCCACGGTCTCCCCGGCAAGCTTGATGCAGCGCGCGTGCCGGTTCTCGCCGGCGTCATGCATCGCGATGGGTTGCAGGCAGGCTTCGACGCGTTCGGGGCAGCGCGAATAGAACCGGCATTGCGGCGGTAAGCCGATCAGGTCGGGCACCTGGCCCTCGATCGGCTTGATCGGCTGGCCACGCATGGAAAGCCTCGGGATGGAGCCAAGCAGGCCCTTCGTGTAAGGGTGCTTCGGGTCGCGGATTACCCGATCCGTCGGACCCTCCTCGACCACCTGTCCCGCATACATCACCATGACCCGGTCGCAATGCTCGGCCACGACACCGAGATCGTGCGTAATCAGCACGACGCTCATGCCGAGCTTGGCGCGAATGTCGGTGATCAGTTCGAGCACCTGCGCCTGGATCGTCACGTCGAGCGCCGTGGTCGGCTCGTCGGCGACAAGCAGCTTCGGTCGCGACGCAAGCGCAATGGCGATCATGATGCGCTGGCGCATGCCGCCGGAGAACTCGTGCGGGTATTGCGACAGCCGGTCGGCTGCCGACGGGATGCCGACAAGTCCGAGCATCTCGACCGATTTCTCGCGGATCGCCGTCTTCCGTGCGCCGCGCGCGGCGGGAAGCGTCTCGTCATGGGCGATCAGCATCTCGGCGATTTGTTCGCCGACGGTCAGCGCGGGATTGAGCGCGGTCAATGCGTCCTGCATCGTCATCGCGATGTCGCGGCCGCGGATGGCTCGCATCTGCTTGGGCGTCAGCGCGCGCAGGTCGCGCCCGTCGAAGCGTATCGAGCCGCCGTCTATGCGGCCGGGCGAACGCACCAGCCCCATGACCGAGGAAAAGGTGACGCTCTTGCCGGAGCCGGACTCGCCGACGACGCCGAGGCATTCGCCGCGCCGCACGGTGACGTCGACGCCAGCGACGGCGCATACCGATCCGTCACGCGTGTCGAAGACGGTGCGCAGCCCGGTGACTTCGAGGAGGGTGTCGTTGGCGGCGATCATTCGTGGAACCTCGGATCGAAGGCGTCGCGCAGGCCCTGGCTGGCGACATTGATGGCCAGCACCAGGAGCAGGATGGCGACACCGGGGAAGGTGGAGACCCACCAGGCATCGAGGATGAAGGCGCGCCCGTCGGACACCATCGAGCCCCAGGAGGCGGTCGGAGGTTGCACGCCCAGACCGAGGAAGGAGAGGCTGGCCTCCAGGATGATGACGTGGGCCATCCGGATGGTCGAGACGACGATCACCGGCGACAGGATGTTGGGCAGGATCTCCCTGCCCATGATATGGGCGGGCGAGGCGCCGATGGCGCGGGCGGCCTCGACATATTCCAGTTCGCGCACCGCAAGCGTCTCGCCGCGCACGACGCGGCACGGGATGACCCATTCCTTGTAGGCAAGCGCCAGGATGACGTTGATCAGGCCGGGTCCCATCATCGCCATCAGCCCGATGGCGAAGATCAGGTAAGGAAAGCCGAGCAGGATATCGACGATGCGCGAGATCACGGCATCGACCCAGCCGCGGAAATAACCGGCTGAAAGCCCGGCGACGATGCCGGTGGTCGTCGCGACGAGGATGACTGCGGCGCCGATGAAGATCGAGATGCGCGCGCCGTAGATGATGCGCGAGAGGATGTCGCGGCCGAGCGCGTCGCAGCCGAGCAGGAAGCTCCACTCGCCGCCCGTCTGCCATGCCGGCGGCTGCAGCCGGCGGAACAGGTCGGTCTCGTAGGGATCGTGGGGAGCGATCAGCGGGGCGAAGATCGCCATCACCACGAAGACGAACACGACTCCCGCGCTCGCCATGGCGAGCCTGTTGTCGGCGAAGCTCTTCAGATTGCGCCGCAAGAGCGAATCTTCGGCCTGGCGATTGGCGGGCGGCGCCACGGTGTCGGGATGAACGGCGGTCACAGCTTCACCCTCGGATTGAGCACGGTGTAGAGAATGTCGGCGACGAAGTTCAGCAGCACATAGGTCACCGCGTAAAACAGCACGGCGGCCTGCACGAGCGGATAGTTGCGCAGGAAGATGCTCTCGACGACGAGACGGCCAAGCCCCGGCCAGCCGAACACGGTCTCGACGATCATGTTTCCGCCGAGCAGCGAACCGGTCTCGATCGCCGCCACCGACACGGTCGGGATCAGAGCGTTCTTGAGCGCATGGCGGAACAGGATCTTGTTGCGGCTGAGCCCCTTGGCTTCCGCGAAGGTGATATAATCCTGGCGAAGCACTTCGAGCATCGAGGTGCGGGTGACGCGCATCAGGATCGCCGTCATCGGCAGGCCGAGCGTGATCGCTGGCAGGATGATGTGCGAGAGCGCGTCGAGAAAGGCGTCGAACCGACCACGCAGCAGGCTGTCGATCAGCAACAGGTGGGTGATCGGCTCCACCTCGCTGTCGAAGCCGATCCGTCCGGATACCGGCAATATGTGCAGATGCACCGCGAACAGCATCAAGAGGAGGATGCCGAACCAGAAGCCAGGCAGGGACACCCCGAGCAGCGAGCCGACCGTGGCGATCTTGTCGAAGATGGAGTTCTTCCGGACCGCGGCCAGCACGCCGAGGGGGATGGCGGTGACGAGCGCGATGATCAGCGCCACCAGGCTCAGTTCGATCGTCGCGGGCAGGCGCTCGGCGATCACGTCGATCACCGGACGGCGGTGATAGAAGCTCAGGCCGAAATCGCCTTGCACGGCATTGCCAATGAAGATGAAGAATCGCTGGACGATCGGTTTGTCGAGGCCGAGATCGTGGCGCAACTGCGCTTCGCCCTCTTCGGTGATGTTCTGGTCACCGATCATTATGTCCACCGGGTCGCCCGGGGTGAGCGTCATCATCAGGAAGACGATGACACTCACGCCGAGCAGGACGGGAACGAGATGCATGAACCTCTCGACAAGTTTGCCCAATGACATTTCGGTCTCTCCCGGCGGGCTTCTGGCTGTTACTCGACGCAGGCGTCGTGCAGGTTGATGCGGCTGTCGGCGCTCGGCTGCCAGCCCTTCAGGCGCTTGGAGACACCGTAGATGTCCTGCGGCACCCAGAGATAGACATACGGCACATCGGCCGCCGCCATCGCCTCGGCTTCGCGGTAAATCTCGGCGCGCTTGGCGCGATCCGTCTCGGTAACGGCCGCGTCGAGCAGGGCGTCGAGATCTGAATTTGCATAGCCGGCCGAGTTACCGCGGTCATTGGTGCGGTGCGTCGGGTTGAAGATGCCGTAGGGATCGAGCGAACCGTTGCCCCAGGACGTGAAGTACATGTCGCCGGATTTCGGCTCGCCCTTGGTGCGCCATTTGCTGGTAAGTTGTCCGCTTTCACCGACGGAAACCGTGGTACGGATGCCGGCCTTGGTCATCAGCGAGGCAACGGCCTCGGCGGTGTCCTTGTAGGCGCCGGTGGTGTCCATTGTTACGTCGATGCCGTCCGGATAACCGGCTTCGGCCAAGAGCGCCTTTGCCTTTTCCGGATCATAATCGATGCCCTCGATACCTTTGTTCTTGCCGAAGGCGTCGGGGCTCAGGATGCCGGAAATCGACGCCGCGTTGCCGCCGAGGATCTTGTCGATGATCAGGTTCTTGTCGATCGCGTGCGCGACCGCCTGGCGGACCTTCAGATCATCGAAATATTCGCCTTCCATATTCATCGCGATGAAGAAGGAGCGCGTGCCGTTCACGGTCATGACGTCCGTGTTCTCGTTGTTCTTCACCTGTGCGATAGAGAACGGCGGCAGTTCGTTGATGATGTCGACATCGCCTGCGAGCAGGGCCGCGACGCGAGAGGCCGATTCCGGAATAATCTTGAAGATCGCGCGGTCGACGCAGGCCTTGCCGACCGGCGCTATGTCCGCCGCGCCGCCGTAATAGTCGTCGAACCGCTCCATGATGACGGAATCGCCCGTGCGCCATTCCACCAGCTTGAAGGGGCCGGTTCCGTTGACCTGGGTCGCCATGCCCTCGGTGCCGACTTTCTCGACGAAGGCCTTGGACGTCATTTCCTGGAAGGGAAGCATGGCGGGCAGCAGCGGCCACGGCGATTCCAGATTGAAGCGTACCGTCGAGTCGTCGACGATATCGACGGACTGCAGCGGTCCGAGAAGGCTCTTGCGAGGGCTGGTCTGGTCATTGCCCATGCCGCCTTCCTGGATCAGCCTGTCGAAGGTGAACTTGATGTCTTCGACCGTGAGATCGGAGCCGTCGTGGAACTTGACGCCATCGCGGATCTTGAACTCGTAGGCGGTCGGCGAAACCTGGGTGAAGGATTCCGCGATTTCCGGCACGACGTTCATGGCCGCGTCGCGTGTCAGCAGCCCGTCATACATGTTTCGGATGATGGTTTCGGTTTCGCGGTTACGATGATTTGCAGGATCGAGCGTGTTGGCGTCGGCAGAAAATCCAACCCTGATCTCCGAAGCATGGGCGGCCGGCAAAGCGACGCACATTGCCGCGGCTGATGCTATGAGGGCTCGTTTAAGTCTGGTCATGGTGTCATCTCCCTTTGGTCGAGCGCCCGGCAACTCCGCGAATTTTCGTACTGCGACGCCGGATAGTATCGGGAATGCAAAGACCGTGCCATGTTGCGACAATTCGAAACGGTAAAAATTGCGCATTGATTCCAGATGTTTGGCTGGCTCGTTTCGGCAGGATTACAAAATTGCGTAGATCCAAGCGTGCAATTCACGCATATGTGAAAAATCCACGCGCGCGGTTTTAGGTACAGATCAGCGGATCAGTCGGCGCCTGCCAGTCGCCCGCCAAGCGGTCATGAGAGCGATTTCTTGATCTGTTTTCGGCTCATGCTGAGCGCAACCAGCCGTTATCCCAGTCAACGGTCGTGGAAGACCCCGCGGCGCCTAACCGACGCGGTCGCAAATGAACTGCAGTCCGTCCGCGCCCAGCCTGTCCTCCAACAGCGTGTTGAGCGCCATCGCTTCCGGAGCTCGGCCCGGAAGGCTCTCAATTGGACCGGAAAAAGCGGAACCCGAACCGCGGACCGCAATTTGCTCCAGCAGACGCCGCGGACTGCGCCGCTGCCATCGGCCACCGATGTCGTAGGGGAATGGCTTTCGGAAACGGCTGCGCCGGATTTCTCGTTGGCTCAGGCATTTGCCACGCAGGCTGACCAATGTTTCCAACTCGCCGAAAAGCGCATTCAGCAATGATAGGCCAAGACTCCGCGCAAGCGTGTTAGCGAGCGTGTGCGCGCCGTTGATGTAGTGCGCGCCGGTTTCGAAGCGGATCGAGGGATCCTGCGGCCACGCCGCAGTATGGATGCGCCCACCTTGACGGGTGGATGTCTCGAAAATGGCGATATGCTCCGCAGGCATCCCGGAACGAAGCAGTCGCCAAGCGCAGTAGAGGCCGGCTATTCCCGCGCCTACAATGACGACATCTTTGGAGCGATCAGGCATGGTGGCACGGCTGCTGAATTGCCCGTCAAGCTAGGCGTCATGCCCCCGGAAAAGCAAGCGCCTCGCAACTGCCCACGCAAAAAGACGTGGTAGTTGCATAGGCAGCAGTGTTTTCCTGTGGCAGTAGGGCCGGATCGGAACCGGAGCCGAAATTCATGAACTGGCTGGACTATTTCGTCATTCTTGCTGGCCTGGGTGCCGCGATCTGGCTCGCCATAAAGCTCAGACGCAAGTACCGGATGGCGCGCAACGTGAGACGGCCGGGTGACAAGACACACGACTATCCCGTGCGGCAGGACTGGTCGAAGAGCAGCGCCAAGGTCAACTACTCCTCCTTCGTATTCTACGATGTGGATCGCGACGGTCGTTACGGGCTTGCTGACCGCCCGATCACGGGTATCCATGTTCGCCTTTATAATGACGAAACGCATCTTCGCCGCTCGGTGTCTAACATCAACGGCTTCGCCAACTTCCTTTCCTCGACCACGCTGCGCCGCGCCCCAATTCGCAAGCCGGGGGCCTATCGATTCGAGGTCTCGGTGCCGCCCGGCTGGCGCGTCACGAGCAGAAACGACATCCAGACGGCGCAGTTTTCCGCCATGCCTGGATCGCCCGCGGGCATCGGTGCCGAGGCCATGCTGCGCCCCGTCGGACTGGCGCCACTCCGCTGGATCGGTGGGATGGTGAACAAAGACGGGATTTCCATCGAGGCACTAGCCAATGGGGAGGTTCTTGCGAGCCAGACGCCTGCGTCCGGCAGCCGGTTCCGTTTCGAATTGCCGGAAGAAACCGATTGCGTCAGGCTTTTCAGAGAAGGTGCCAGCGTCACCTTCGCGCCCGGAGCCTGTCCGGTGGAACTGGGCACGATCGCACCGGAGCAATCGGTTTTGTCCGACACCAGCGATTTGCGGACCATCGGCTTCGACGACCTGACCGCAAGCGGATTGAAGAAGGTTCCGAACGGTTACGCCGGGCTGGACTGGTTTAATCTGAACGCCATGTCGCGCGAGTTCACGTCGAACAGCTTCGGATATTCGAACGGCACGACGTCCGGCGATTACGCGGTCTATACCAGCAGCGGTCATCCGGCCGAGATATCGCGCGACGAGCCGTTTAGCCTGTTCTCGATGATGCTGACTGCGGCATGGGCGCAAAGTGAAGGGGAAACGGCCCTCGTCGAATGCTGGAACGGCGAAACGCTGCTGCGGTCCGATGAGGTCGCTGTTTCGTCCCTGACCCCGGTTCGTCACATGCCGATGCTGCCCGCGGTCACGCGCATTCGCGTATCCACGCGACATTACTGGCAGCTTGTAATCGACGATATCGTCATCGCCTGAAATGCCGGGAAGCTGGCAGGAAGAACGCCAAACGCAGCCCGGGCCGTTTGTCCTGAAACAAAAACGCCCGGCACGCCTCCATTCGAGACGTCCCGGGTTATCCGAAATTCGATCAGTCTAATCTGATACCGGATTAATTCCCGGTGCCGTTGGTACCGGTGACCGGCTTTAGAGCCGTTACGGCCTGCAGCGTGAGGCGGGATTTCTTCATGGTCGGTTTTTCATAACGCTTCTTTGTCAAATTCGCCTCCATTGCGATGCTCGCGTTCCGTTCCTCCACACCCGCGCGCTTCACGCAATGCCCCAGGCGTCTTGGATAAGGCTTTCGTTAGACCATAAGTACCGCATAAGCAAGATTTGGCGGGTAACGTGTACTGGCGCCGTTGCAGGTCCGCCACAACCTGATGCGGTGCCTGCTCCTGTCGGTCAGTCACGCGGTCGCGCTGCGGTCATGACGCTCAATAGCCGCACCAGCTTTCCGGCAGCACTGCTCCAGGGCAGACTCCGTCTCATCCGGATCCGCGCATCGGCGATGTCGCAGTCGATGGCCCTCTGGCGAACCGCCGGTGGCTCGCCGCTTGGGGAACCGAGGACCGCCGACAATTTCGCAGCCTTTATGCCGTGAACGCCGGCGACGCGCAGCGCCTCGAGACTGCCGAGCGTCGCGAACATGCGCCTGACTGCTTTCAGATCGACATGCGGTCCGATTGCAAGATCCCCAGGGTCGAGACGGGGATACCCGGCCCGCGACTTGTCCTGCGGCACCGCAGGCAGTTCGCCGTCAAGATAGCGTGGCACCGCCGTGGCTGTTAGCCGGTATCCGGCACGCCCGCAATGCAGGAAGAACTGCATCATTGATCCGGTCTCGGGAAAATCGAACGGCTCGACGGCGATGACGTCGCCGGTATCGAATTCCGGCGCCATGACATGCAAGGTAACGCAGGCCTCGGTGGTGATACTGCCGTCGAGGATCATTGCATAGGTCGTGTGCGGGCCGCGGTATTGCGGGAGAGGTGCGGGATGAAGGTTGACCGCGCGCGCGCCGAAGAGCGCCAGCATCTCCTGCGGGATGCGGAACGAGAACATGCAACTGATCATCGCGTCGGAACCAGTGGAACGCGCGGTCTCCACTGCACCCGCCCAGTTGGAAAGCGGCGGGACTTCGCGCATCGCGATTCCGTGCTTGCGCGCCAGCCGGCTGACCGACCAGTGTGGCGCCAGCACTGCCAGTCGGGCATCCCGATGGATCATCCCGCGATTTCGCGGGCGGCTGTACCAGATCTCCGAAATGCAGTTGCCCGCCTCGAGCCAGCCGCTGATGGAGCCAGCCGCTTCCGGAACAGGGCTGACAAGGAAGAGCGCCGTTCTCGCTGTCATGCCGTGCGGCTATTCGTGGAGAGAAGCCGGCGGTAGATGCGGCGCTGCGGCAAAAACCGCCAGCGGTGCTTGTCTTTTGCCGCGATCACCATCCCTCCCGTGATCAGCCTGCGTTCAAGGCTGCCCCACGGTATCGGCCCGAGCTTTTCCTGGAGCTCTCGGCTCTCCGGGCATCCGTAGATTTCGGATGCGAGGCGCAACATGGTTGCCGCCGCCAGGATGGCGCCCGAGCGTCCGACGCGTTCGGCAAGCTCGTCGCCGTCCACGCCCATGCGCGCGATCATCAATCCATCGACCACATATTGTAGGCGACCGAACAGGTGCGACGTGGCGCCATGGAGGGCGGCAAGCACAAGCCGGGCCGCCGGCGTCACGCCGCCATTGGCCGGATCGGCAAAGAGATCGTAGGTCAGCGTCTGGGCGGCGCGCAGCTCCGGCGCGTGCACGAGGTCCGTATGTACCTCCACCAGCGTGGTGCCGCCATAGTCATCGGCCCGAATCCAGCCACGCTCCGCATGGGATGCCCGCCTGACCGAAGGTGTAACCGCGCTGAAACCAAGTTCGCGAAGAACAGCGCCGAGATCATCCTCCGCGTCGGCGCGCACCAGCAGGTCGATGTCCGAGAATGTCCGGGCGTGAATGCCGCCATAGACGGCGATCGCGAAGTCGGGTCCCTTCACCGGCAGCGCCGGTATGCCCCGGGCGGTAATTCGCCCAACGATCTCGGTAGCTGTGTCGGCCAGCAGCGCGGCGCGCGCGATGTCGGACAGCCAGTGGTCTTCCGCATAGTCGAGCAGCGCTTCGGAAGCACGGTCGCGGATGGGCGGCTCGCCCGCCAGCATAGCGGCGGGATCGTCGCCAAGCTGGCGCTTGAGATTGCGCACCACGATCGGGCGGACGTTATGGCGGAATGCGAGATCGACAAGCGCCTCCAGGCGGCGGGAATCGCTCGCCGGCAAGGGCGGCGGCCGGTGATTGCCGTTCGGGCCGGCGGGGTCCGAAAGCCGCGCGAGCCA
Source organism: Oricola indica (assembly GCF_965227485.1). Lineage (NCBI taxonomy): Bacteria > Pseudomonadati > Pseudomonadota > Alphaproteobacteria > Hyphomicrobiales > Ahrensiaceae > Oricola > Oricola indica. The sequence continues at coordinate 3,005,805 of NZ_OZ245747.1, read as the reverse complement.
GCCACCCGCCGAGGATATCTTCATTCCGCGCACTCCGATGCCGCGCGCCCGTGCAGAACCTGCTGCATTAACTCCGGCAAGGTGTCCAGTTCCTCGCCCGCATTGAGCATGAAGCCCGGCACGCGCGAGACGACATCGGCAAGCACGTCGAATTGGTGCCGCGCCTTGGCCGTCATGCCGGCCGTTCGCTGCGCGACATTGTCATGGGCCAGTGCGACCAGCATCTCCGGCTTCGACATTGGCGACAGCGAATGCCCGGCCGCCGATCGCGTTCCGAGGAGGACGATCGCGCCCAGTTCAACGGGTTCCGGATCGATCACCGCCATGCGGTCGCGGAGTGCCGCCACCGGAATACCTTGTTCGCCATTCGCGTCCCAGACGTCCGCCAGCGGCCCGATCCATGGCAGCAGTTCGGCTGTTTTCCGGTGAACCTTGAGGTCGCGGGGCAAGGCCCAGACGCGTGGCTGGCCGTTGCCCGGCACGATCACGCTGGCATCATCGGTCATCAGCGCGAAGCCGCGCCGCGCCAGCGCAATCGATGTCGTGGTCTTGCCGGCGCCTGAATGCGCGCAGATCAGTATTGCCTTTCCCGATCGCTCCCCGACGAGACAGCCCGCATGGACCAGATGCTGGTTTTCAATTGCCAGCGCCGAATCCACGATCGGGATCGATGCCGAAACGAAGAACTCGCGTTCGCTGCCTGGTTTCGTATAGACCTCGGCCCGTCCCTCGGCATGTGCCAGCAGGGCCGCTACCTTGTCTTCCACGATCAGAAAGGCCGCATCGTCGCTTTCGTAGATCCGCCCGGCGAATCCGTCGGACATGATCCCTTCCCAGGTCATCGGAAAGTCCGGCGCATCAGGAAGGCGGTCCGTCTCCCGGATCCGAACGCGGAACGAGTTGCCCCCCTGCCTGGATGCAGTTGTCACGAATTCGGGAAAGGCGCGGGCCATCCCGTCGATCCACGTGCCGGTGTTGGCTGTTACCTGAATGCCGGATCCGAAGAAATCGAGATGTAGTACATGTTCAGGCACTGGCTATACCCAAAGACAAGCTCACACCGCTCGCAGAAGATTCTGATCCATCAGGTCATCTGCTATCTCGATTAGGTCGGCTTCGAGAAGCGATACATCGACATCATAAATGTCGGACAGCCGATTGACGATTTCCGCCAGGCTCTTGTTACCATCCAGTTCGTTCAGGAAAGCGACAGTCGTGTCGTTGACGGTAAACAATTCCCCGGAATCGAGTTTCAGGAGCACACCGCCTTCGTTCTCGCCCATGGATTTCAATGTTGCTTTCAACGAGATTACTAGCCTTGTTGCTGGGGAAATCCCGTTCCTGGATGCTTGCGTCATCAACTAGTGCTCCACGAATCTGCTCGCTTCTCGGCGAATTGAAACGGCGGGTCAAGTTCTGCCCCGTCTTCTATCGTCCATATAAGCTCTATCTGACAACCACGGCCGCTGGAGATCCAGACATTGCCCGTATCCTCCGCATTCAGATGACTGCTTCGGGTCAAAACCCGCCGGTTTCGGCCGATGAAATGATGTCCGCTTTGAGTGGTAATTCGGTCGTGCCGGGTATCAGCGGAAAGCGGCTGTCACATCACAACAATGGATGCCGGTCGTCCGCAACGAGTCGGCTGGTCGATTCTATTCCGGGATGTGATAGGTTATTATTCCCATAAACAAGCAGAGATTTTCCCGTGTGCGACAAACGGCCAGAGGTGTGAGAATTGGCGGCGCTCGACAATAACCGGCACGAGCGGTTCGCGCTCTTGATAGCCGAGGGAAAACTGTCGCAGGCAGACGCCTACAAGCAGCTCTACCCCAAGAGCGCCCTGTCTTCCGCTTCAGCCAATGCCTCGCGCTTGATAGCAGATGATAAGATTCGCGACCGAGTCGAGGAATTGCGTGTCGAGATCCGTAACGAGGCAAAGGACCAAGTCGTCAACGAGATCTCGTTCGATGCACGCCAGCAGTTCGAGCGGTTGGAGCGAACCTGTCAGAAGGCGTCCGAAGCCGGTGACTACAAGACGGCCATCCAAGGCCGTCTGGCGATGTTAGAAATGTTCGGGTATCGCGATCATCCGACCCTGACCCATGAGCATGTGAACGGGAAGCGGATCGACGTTCATCGATCTCAAACGGGTCTCGAGCGGGAGCCTACAGCGCCTGCACGCAACGTAAGCCGCTTCACTGATATCGCTGCGAGATATCGAAAGTGAAAAAATACAAGTGCCGTGAGGTTATCAGCGTAATCCGAAGCGAGCTTGGTTTCGGAGCATGCATCGAACTGATGCGGCTGACGCTCTAAATGAAAAGGGCATTACGACATCAGTATTCCTCCGCTCCGGTCGCAACGGCATGTCATTGCCGTAAATAAGCGCTCTTCCGGAGCTTTCTCGATCCCAATCGACCGCCCCCTACGCCGATTTGAATAGCCCCGAGTTTTCTAGACGCCCTCGGTGCTCATTTCCTGCTGCCGTTCGAACTCAACGGGCGACAGCATCCCGTTCCTCACGTGCTGGCGTTTCGGGTTGTAGAACATCTCGATATATTCGAACACGTCCTGCCGGGCTTCGGCTCTGGTCTTGTAGGTCCGGCGCCGTATCCGCTCTCGCTTGAGCAGATTGAAGAAGCTCTCGGCAACCGCGTTATCATGGCAGTTTCCGCGCCGGCTCATCGAGTGTTCCAGATTGTGAGCCCTGAGGAATGAGGCCCAGTCCATGCTGGTGAACTGGGAACCCTGGTCCGAATGGATCAGCACCCGGCTCTTCGGCTTCCGTCTCCACACCGCCATCAGCAATGCCTGCAGGACTACGTCCGTCGTCTGACGGCTCTGCATCGACCAGCCGACGACGCGCCGGGAATAGAGATCGATGATGACGGCCAGATAGGCGAAGCCTTCCAGTGTTCTGAATGGAGTAAGAAGCGCTTTCGCGCTTCTCCTCCCCGAACCGTACGTGCACCTTTCAGCGCATACGGCTCTCCATTCAAGCTTGGCCCATGGCCAGCCATGGAGACCATCTCGGCGTAACGACTTCACCTCAATCCCCTTTTCCCACGGGCTACGTCACCCTGCCAGTTGACGGCAGGCCACCGCCGCTTGGGCTCATGCCCCTTCACAGCAAGGGACAAGGCATTTCGGTTTCCTCCTTTCTCCAAGCATTCCAGACACATGCACCCCAGACTATCCGGGTCGAGGCGCACTGTAGGTGATGTCGGTGACCCAGATCCGGTCCGGCGCATCCACATCGAACTGTCGGTCCAACGTGTTGTCGACGACCAATGACGGCTTGCCGCCATGGCTGCCCGGCCGACGCTTGTAGCCGATCTGGGCCTTGATGCCCGCCAGTTTGGCCAGACGTGCAACGCGGTTCGGGCAGCACGTCTCGCCCTGATCCAGCAGATCGTCGTGCAGCTTCCGATAGCCATACACCTTGCCGCTGTCCTTCCATGCTGTCCGGATGAGTTCGGTCTGGCGCGCGTCTTCGCGGGCGCGCTTGCTCAACGGATTCTTGAGCCAGGCGTAGAAGCCGCTGGGTTGGATGCACAGGCAACGACACATTGCCCGCACCGAAAACAGCGGGCGATGATCGGCGACGAACGCGTATCTCAATTTGCATCCTTGGCGAAATACGCGGTGGCTTTTTTTAGAATGTCGCGCTCCTCGGTGACGCGCGTAAGCTCTCTCTTCAAGCGCCGGATCTCTGCATCCTTGTCATCGTCATCAGAAGGCTGTGAAAACTTCTTCTTCCACGCGTAGAGCGAGTGCGGACTAACGCCCAGCCGCTTCGACACCTCCGCTACCGGATAGCCCCGCTCAGTGATCTGCGCCACCGCGTCCCGTTTGAAATCGTCGCTGAAATTGGCTTTGCCCATCATGGCCTCCTTGCCTCAAAATTAGGGAAGAAGGCGTCTACGAATCTAGGGGCTATTCAATTAGAGCGATGATCTTCTCAGGAAGATAGCAAAACTGTCAGTGAATACGCACGGTACATAACCAGAACAACACAGGTTGTGGATAACGGAAAAAAGCTGGGGCAGGGTGCTTTGTGCGTCTAGCCCTGCCACATGCATGAAGTAGAATCAGCGACATGGCATCGGTTTCCCGATGTGCTCTAAAGATGTCGCGAGGTTCGCATGGAAAAACTACTCAATCCGGCACAGGCCGCCGAGATACTCAGCCTAAGCAAATCGACGCTGGCGAAGATGAGGTTGAGCGGAAGATCGCCGAAATACATCAAGTTAGGGCGACGTGTCGCATATCGCCAGTCGGATTTACAGGACTGGATAGAAACCCAAAGCTTCAACTCGACAGCAGAATACGAAGCCAAGCGTGCTTTCTGACGCATTCCAAAATAGCGACTGTGGCGACACTGGATGTTGCCCTGTCTCCCCGTCTGGTGCCGAAACCAGTGCACGAGACATGCCTCTGTCGTTGCGCTGGGATCACAAGGCTCACTGGCCAGCTTTACAGAAACAATTCGACTGCACGGAAACGGGTGCTGCAATGATCCTAGACGTGGCTCTGGCAGGCAAACCAGTTTCTTATTCTCGAAACAAGAACCACTACAATTCGCCGAAGCGGTATCGCTGCAAACTATACACCTATGCAAATGTCACTTCCGCGGCCGATCGGCTCGCTGGTGATGGTCTCATTTTGCATGACAAGGCTCCCGTTGGCCGACGCGGTTTTCAAAGCACGATGTTGGCGCGACCTCAGCTGATTGATGGCGTTTCATCAATCTTGAAGAATGGGCCGCTACTGCGACCGAAATCTCCGCCGGAATCAATCATTCTCCGCGATGCGGGGAAAATGCCGATCGACTACCGGGATACTACTTTAACATGGCGGATGCGTCGCAAGCTTCAGACGATCAACGAGCAGCTTCGTTACACGCGGATCAGCGGCGCGATGCCGTGTGCGCTAGTCAGGATTTTCAATCGTTCATTCAAGCGCGGTGGCCGTTTCTATTGCATCGGAGGAGGTTGGCAATCGATGAGTAAGATTCTGCGTAAGCAGATACAAATCAATGGTGAGCCGGTGGTCGAACTCGACTTCAAGACCCTACACCCCGCAATCATATATGCGCAGTATGGAGCACCGCTGCCTGAAGATTGCTACACAATCGGTAGTTGGCCGCGCGAACTTGTAAAAGTTGCCATGCTGATCCTACTGAACGCGAAAGATCCAACAAAGGCGCGATTGGCCATTGCCAGCCGGGAGCCGATGGCCGCGATAGCAATTCCTGGATCGAAGGAAGCGTATAAGGCCGCAAGCGAGCTGATCGGTGATATCAAGCGCTTCCACTATAGAATTACGGGCGCGTTTCATTCGGATAAGGGCGCGGAGTTGATGCTTATCGACAGCGAACTCGCCGAGGCCGTCATGCTCTTCATGCAGCGGGCCGGCGTGATCGTCCTCCCGGTTCATGACAGTTTTCTCGTTCAGGAGTCAGAGGCCGACCGCCTTGAGGAGGCGATGTTACGGATTGCCTATGAGGCCGGATATGAAGCGCTACGCGTGTCGCGTTGAATGACACATTTTTCCTCGTGCGATCAGAGACATAATGCCAAAACGACTTACATATGGAGAGAAGGGAGTGTGGAGATACTGGGGGGCTCCCGGTATGTGTCGCTCTCAAGGGTCCAAAAAGCACGATTTGTGGGCTCTACAAAGAATTTCGGCGCACACGTGGGACAGGGCGTCTGGAGAGTGCGCGTTGGGCGCCGGGATACCTTCAAAATCGCCGGCTCGCGTGTTTGAACGGTCAGGATTGCTGCGTTGGTGGCGACACGACTTCAGCCGCGACCGCCTCGAAACTGGCTAACGCTGCCCGGAGGTTTTCCAAGATTTCGTCCGCAAGGATTTCCGGTCCCGGAAGGTTTTCCAGGTCCGTCATCGACGCGTCCCTAAGCCAGAACACGTCGAGGCTGGCCTTGTCCCGCTGCAAGAGCTCGTCGCGCGTGTACGCGCGCCAACGGCCAGGCGATAGTTGGAAATGTCACGCGGGGAGGGGCCGAAAAAGGGTAAGGTACAAGCGCCAAAATAGGAATATATGCCTTTTTGAGGCCGCAGCCAGATGATAGATTTGCCACAAGATTTCGGCAAAATCCGAGGCAAGAAATGGGCGGTCCAGGTTCAGGAAATCGTTGGCAGAGCGCATCTCACGGCGTCTGCGAGCACCACAAGCGCATCGACATTCGCTATCTACGGAAGAGCGGCGGCCTGACGCCGCGTGCGTTCGGAACACTCTCATGGTCTCGCGGCAGGGAGAAGACGGGATCAATCAGTTACCGAACACACGAATGGAGCTTGGAGCTCGACTATAAGACCCGCGAATACGGCGATGACGAATGGAAATCCGTCAATGAGCATGTGCAGCTTATAAGGCAGGAGCAGCCGCTCGGAGGATTTCGACGGTTCTTTCTATGCCCGCGATGCTTCCGGAGCTGCATGGTACTCTATGGCGGCGCATATTTTCGCTGCCGCAAATGCTATCGCTTGTCCTATGCGAGTCAGAATGAAGATGGATTGGATCGGCTTCGCCGAAAGGCCGAAAAGATTCGTACCAAGTTGGGTGGGGTTGCGGACCTAGAGGAGCCATATCCTGAAAAACCAAAGGGCATGCACTGGCAGACCTATAACAAGCTGAGAGAACGCGGTGAGCGTCTTGAAGCGCAGTGGGATGCCGGATTGGCCTATATGATGGCCCGGCTAGTCGGGATGGAACTTTGAGCTGATGGTGCATCGATACGTCCGCAGCAAGATCGATTCAGGTGAAGACAATTCACCGAAGCGCACATGGCGGCGAATCGGCGAGGATGACTGGGCAGTCCCCGGCATCGGTCGCGTCTATCGCTATGAGCACGGTCCGCAGCAAGGCGAGTGGTTCTGGTCATGTACGGCGGATATCGGCGATAGAAGCGCCATCAAGTGCGAGGGTGCCGCTCCGTTACGCGACGAAGCGATGAGGCGAGTGCGGGAGATCTATGAGGCGCTTAAAAGTACCGGATGAAGAAATCGCAGGAAATGCGCGGCTATTTGAAGATCCGATGCACATGGGGCTGGTCCACCCCATGCACACCGGCATCGGCCGCCTCAGTGGGAGGAAAACGGCGACCGTATATTACGCCTCAATTCTGTTCTGCGAAAGGGATAGCGCCGTCGTTATACGCCTGTAAGTTCCCCTAAGTAATTTGTATAGGGGAGTTTTTCCCTTCCGGCGAACGCATGGGAATCGGGCAAAGAACATATGCGCGAATCAGTATATATCGCTATCGTTCTTCTACTCACCGGCCTTCGTTAGGCTACTGCCAAGCACGCTTGATTTCGCGCTCCGTCTCGCGGTTTGCATCTACGGCGAGTTTGTAATTCTCGGCAAGGCTGACTATACCACGCGCGACTTCATGCTTTCGTCAGCCAGTCGCCATTGCCCATGCGGCCAGATGACGAATATCCGTTGCGAAGGGATGGTGCGCGTCTGCCGCGGCATTGATCAATTCGGTTGCCACCTGTTCCGGCGACATGCCGCCAGCTTGCAATCTGTCAGCAACGGCAATGAAGGCGTCCTCCATCGCTTCCTCGCATTCAAGGGCGCAATCGGGCCAGTCGCCATCATGCCGAGGAGATTTGATCATGTCGGATGATATACCCAACGCTGTGCATGCAAAACCCCGCCAGGACAAAGCTCCCGCGGGGCTCGCGCTATCGGCTTGGTGAGCCTGCAAATCGGAGCAATGTGCTTGCTATTCGCTTACTAGCAATACTAAGCACCGATTTAAGAATGGCTAAGTTTTTGATTTTGTTGGTGAGCGCGCAGGGGTTCGAACCCTGGACCTACTGATTAAAAGTCAGTTGCTCTACCAGCTGAGCTACGCGCTCCCGAGCGGCAGGTGGCCTGCCGTCAAGACGGGTCGTTCATAGGGACGGCGTCCGATACGGTCAACCGCTATTTACCGCCTGAAGCCTGAAAAACGTGGCAATTCGCCGCCACGCGAATTGGTGATTTTGCCGTGAAGTTCATATGTCCTATGACACGCGCGTCCAGGCATCGCCGCCGGACGACGAATTGCATTCGAGCGGAGCATACATGGCCGTCGACATTTCCTATTTGAGCGCGCTGGGGGCAGGCGCGATCTCGTTCCTGTCGCCCTGCGTGCTGCCACTCGTGCCGCCTTATCTGTGCTACATGGCGGGCGTATCCATCGACCAGTTCCGCGGTGAGCCGCAGCAGGGCGGCGCAGCCGTCGCCGCCGCGCCCGTACGACTGCCTTTGCTGATCGCGTCACTGGCCTTCGTGGCCGGTTTCTCCACGGTTTTCGTGTCGCTCGGCGCGGGGGCTTCGACCATCGGCGGCGTGTTGCGCGCCTATCAGGATTGGCTGGCGATGGCCGCCGGTGTGGTTATCATCCTGATGGGGCTGAACTTCCTCGGCGTTTTCCGAATCGCACTGTTCTCGCGCGAGGCGCGTTTCCAGGCGCAAGGCACCCCGGCCAATCCGTTCGCGGCCTATGTGATGGGGCTTGCCTTCGCATTCGGCTGGACGCCTTGCATCGGCCCGGTGCTCGGTCCGATCCTGACTTTGGCCGGTGCGCGTGACAGCGTGGGCGAGGGGGCGGCGTTGCTGGCGGTCTATTCGGCGGGTCTCGGAATCCCGTTCCTGCTCGCAGCCGTCTTTTCGGGCGCCTTCATGCGCTTCATGCAGTCCTTCCGCACCCATCTGGGTACGGTGGAGAAGGTGATTGGCGGCCTGCTGGTTCTGGCTGGCGTGTTGTTCCTGACAGGCGGCATGCAATCGATGTCGTTCTGGCTGCTTGAACGATTCCCCGTCCTCGGCACGCTCGGCTAGCGACCTGCCGGCCATGTGTGGCATTGGCGCGGGAATCCCGCTATGCGCTTCGTGACGTGAACTCACAGCCGTTCGGAGCATTTCCCATGGCGCGTACATGCCTCACCATCATTCTCGCCGCGGGCCAGGGCACGCGCATGAAGTCCGCGCTGCCCAAGGTGCTGCATCCGGTCGCCGGCTTGCCGATGGCAGCGCATGTCGTGGCGACGGCCAATGCCGCCGGCAGCGACGCGACCGCGATCGTCGTTGGCCACGGCGGCGACGCCGTACGCGAAGCGCTTTCCGGGATGCTTGGTAACGCGACATTCCACGAGCAGACAGATCAGTTGGGCACGGCCCACGCCGTGCTCGCGGCGCGAGACGCCATCGCGAAAGGCTATGACGATGTCCTCGTCATGTTCGGCGATACGCCGCTGGTCCGCCCCGAGGTGATGCAGGAGGCCCGGACCCGGCTGGACGAAGGCGCTTCGGTCGTGGTCGTCGGGTTCCGCCCGGAGGATCCGACCGGCTATGGCCGTTTGATCGAGATCGACGACGCGTTGGTCGCAATCCGCGAGCATCGTGATGCAACGGATGAGGAGCGATCCATAAATTATTGTAATGGTGGAATAATGGCGTTTTCTGGTCGATTGATACTCGACCTGTTGGATGCCATCGGAAACGACAACGCCAAGGGCGAATACTACATGACCGATGCGGTCGAGATCGCCCGGGCGCGCGGTGAAAAAGTCGTCGCCATCGAGGCGCCGGTCGAGGATGTCGTCGGCGTCAACACGCGGCGCGACCTTGCCGCCGTCGAGGCGATCTGGCAGCGCCGCACTCGCGAGCGGATGCTGGATGACGGCGTTTCGATGACCGCGCCCGACACGGTTTTCTTCCATCACGATACGGCGGTGGAGCCGGATACCGTCATCGAACCGAACGTCGTTTTCGGCCCGGGCGTGCGTGTGGCGGGCGGGGCGCGAATCCGGTCGTTCTCCCATCTGGAAGGTGCGACCGTCGGCGCGCATGCCGAGGTCGGCCCGTTTGCGCGGTTACGGCCGGGCGCCGATCTTGCCGACAAGGCCAAGGTTGGAAATTTCTGCGAGGTGAAGAAGGCGGAAATCGGCGCAGGCGCCAAGGTCAACCACCTGACCTATGTCGGCGATGCGGTGATCGGCGCGGGCGCGAATATCGGCGCGGGCACCATCACCTGCAACTATGACGGCTACGGCAAGCATCTCACCGAAATCGGGCAGGGTGCCTTCATCGGATCGAATTCCGCGCTCGTCGCCCCGGTGAGGATCGGCGACAACGCCTATGTCGCCTCCGGGTCCGTGGTCACCGAAGCCGTCCCGGACGACGCCGTCGCCTTCGGGCGGGCCCACCAGGTCAACAAGGACGGTCTCGCACCGAAACTCCGCGCCCGATTCAAGGCCGCCAAGGAAGCCGCGAAGAAAGGCTAACCTGCCCGAAGCAGCCGGATAGCCTCGTCACGCTCGAACAGATAGAGCAGGGTGCGCAGCGCCTTGCCGCGTTCGGATTGCAGGTCCGGATCTATCTCGATGATGAGCCGCGCGTCATCGCGGGCGATTTCCAGCAGGTCGGCATGGTCGGCGAGCGAGGCAAGCCGGTAGTTCGCCGCGCCAGACTGGCGGGTTCCCAATATCTCGCCTTCGCCCCGCAGGCGAAGATCTTCCTCGGCGATCCGGAAGCCGTCCTCCGTTTCGCGCATGATGGCGAGGCGGGCATGGGCGATCTCGCCGAGCGGCTCCTTGTAGAGCAGCAGGCAGCTGGAGTGATCGCTGCCACGTCCGACACGGCCGCGCAGCTGGTGCAATTGGGCGAGGCCGAAGCGCTCGGCGTGCTCGATCACCATGATCGTGGCATCCGGGACATCGACGCCGACCTCGATCACGGTCGTCGCGACGAGAAGGCGAAGGTCGCCCTGCTTGAAGGCCCGCATGACCGCGTCCTTCTCGTCGCCCTTCATGCGCCCGTGCACCAGGCCGATCGGCGCGTTGATGACCTTCTTCAACGCATCGAACCGCTCTTCGGCGGATGCCACTTTCAGATCCTCGTTCTCCTCGACCAAGGGGCAGATCCAGTAGATTTTCTGACCGGCGGCGACAGCGTTTCTTGCCCGCTCCACCACCTCGTCGAGACGCCCGAGAGGCACCGTGACGGTATGCACCGGTTTGCGGCCGGGCGGCTTGGTGTCGAGTTTCGAGACATCCATGTCGCCATAGGCGGTGAGCACCAGCGTGCGCGGAATAGGCGTCGCGGTCATGACGAGCATGTCTGAGTGCTGTCCCTTGGCGGACAGGAGCAGCCGTTGATGGACACCGAAGCGATGCTGCTCGTCCACGACCGCAAGGCCGAGATCGCGGAATTGTACGCTGTCCTGGAACAGGGCATGCGTGCCGACCAGTATGTCGATCTCGCCCGCACTCAGTGCGGCGAGGGTGTCCTCGCGGGCTTTGCCCTTCTCGCGTCCCGTCAGGATGCGAATCCGAAGCCCCGCCGCTTCGGCGAGCGGCCCGATGGAGGTAAAATGCTGACGCGCGAGGATTTCCGTCGGCGCCATCATCGCCGCCTGCGCGCCGGTCTCGATCACGCTTGCCATCGCGAGCAGCGCGACGATCGTCTTTCCCGAGCCGACATCGCCTTGCAGCAGCCGCAGCATCCGCTCCGGCTTTTCCTGGTCGGCCCCAATTTCGAGAAGCGACCGCTCCTGCGCTTCCGTGAGGTCGTGGCCGAAGGCCTCGCGAATCCGGTCGGCGATGGCGCCGTCTCCCTTGAAGACGCGACCGGCGGATTTCTTCATCTTCCGCCGCACCATGCCGAGAGCGAGCTGGCCCGCCAGCAATTCGTCATAGGCCAGTCGTCTGCGGAAGGGATTTTGCAGATCGACATCGGCCTCGTCGCGCGGCGCATGCAAATTCACGAGGCTGGCGCGAAACCGCTCGAACCCCTGCCGTTTCGCCAGATGCGGATCGTCCCACTCGGCCAGATCGGGCACCCGCTCCAGCGCGGAGAGCACGGCCTTGCGCAACACCTTCGGCGTTACCCCGGCAGTCAGCGGATAAACCGGCTCGACCAGGGGAAGGTCGGCGGCATTTGCCTCCGAAACCATGTGATCGGGATGCACCATGTTCGGTCGGCCGTTGAACCATTCGACGCGCCCCGACACCAGCATCGTTTCGCCCACCGGCAGCGACTTCTCGAGCCATGCGGCCTTGGCGTGAAAGAACACAAGCGCGATCTCGCCGGTCTCGTCATGAGCGAAGACACGGTACGGTACGTTCGAGCGGCCCCGCGGTGAGGGCTGATGCCGGTCGATGCGAACCTTCAGCGTAACGATCGCCCCTTCCGGCGCGAACGCGATACCGGGCTGCTTGCGCCGATCGATGATAGAATGGGGCAGATGGAAGGCGAGGCCGAGCACGCGCGGCTCGTCCATCGCATCGGGAACGGGCAAGAGATTGCCGAGCAGTTTCGCGATACGCGGGCCAATCCCGTCGACAACGCTGACAGGCGCAAAAAGAGGATCGAGAACCGGCGGACGCATGTCGCGCATCTTTAATGCCGCCGATGGGGCGATCAAGGCTGACAAGGCGAGTGACCGGCGTTATACCGGCCCGCGTTCCTTTACCCCGAAAAGTCCGGCCATGCCCTTGTCCACGCAGGATGCCAACTCCCAACTCGATTCCCGCCGCCGCCGCGCCAAATTTCGGGCCTGGCACCGCGGCATGAAGGAAATGGATCTGCTGCTCGGCCAGTATGCCGATGCGCATGTCGCCACGATGGGCGCGGATGACCTCGACACGTTCGAATCGCTACTCGAAGTGCTCGATCGCGATCTCTTCAAATGGTTCACGGGCGAGGGGCCCGTTCCCGCCGAGCAGGATACGCCGTTGTTTCGCGCGATCTGCGCCCATCACGGGATCACGCGGGCATGAGCGGCAAAGCGGGCAAATCCTGGATCGGCGTACCCGATATCCCGGCCGATGCCGGGCGTGTCGTGTTCTCCGGTGTTGCCGCGGGAGCGGAACCGTTCGTCGTCAACGCGCTCGCCGGCAAGGCGGCGGCGCAGGGCGGACCGCTGATCTATGTTGCACGCGACGGCTCCGGGCTCGCCGACTGGGCGCAGGTCTTCGCATTCATAGCGCCGGACATCGAGATCATCGACTTTCCCGCCTGGGACTGCCTGCCATATGACCGTGTGTCGCCCGGATCGGATGTCTCCGCGCGCAGGCTTGCGGCAATGAACCGACTTGCCGCGTTACGGCGGAACCCGGCGCCGGCCGTTGTTCTGACCACGGTCAATGCCGTCCTACAGCGCATGCCGCGCGCAGAGGATATTTCGGCCCAGACGATCATCGCGAAACCCGGCCAGAACATTCGCATGGACGCCATTTCCGCGACGCTGGCGTCGGCGGGGTTCGAGCGTGTTCCGACCGTTCGCGAGGTCGGCGAATATGCGGTGCGCGGCGGGATACTCGATATCTTCGCGCCGGGAACGCCGGAAGCCATCCGGCTGGACTTTTTCGGCGACACGCTGGAAAGCGTCCGCGCCTTCGATCCGGCAACGCAACGGACCACGGAACAGAGAAACGAGTTCGTGTTGCAGCCGGCCAGCGAGATTTCGCTGACGGCAGACAGCGTCGCCCGCTTCCGGCAGGGCTATCTCTCGACATTCGGCGCACCGACCCGGGACGACGCGCTCTATGCCTCGATCAGCAGCCAGCAGCGTTTCGCGGGCATGGAGCACTGGTTGCCGCTCTTTCACAAGGAATTGACGACAATCTTCGAGTGCCTGCCGGATGCGCCGGTTCTCATGGAGCACCTGACGCGGGAAGCGTTGTCCGAGCGTCGCACCATGATCGAGGATCATTACGATGCGCGCATGGGGCAATCCGAGGGCGTGCTGGGCGGTGACGGCGTTCCCTACAAGCCGCTTCCGCCGGACGCGCTCTACCTGACGCCCGACGAAGTCCTCGAACGCGCGCGAACGCGCCTGACGGTCGATCTGTCGCCATTCGGCGTACCCGAAACGTCGGATGTCGCGGTCTTCGATCTGGGCATTGCCGCCGGACGCAATTTCTCTCTGGAACGTGCCGAGAAGGATACCAACGTCTTCGAGATGGCCGCGCGCCATATCGCCGGGCTGCGCGCCGACAAGAAGAAGGTGTTTCTCGCCGGCTGGAGCGAAGGATCGCTGGCCCGCCTGATCCAGATTCTCGAGGAACACTCGCTCGGCGGGATCGAAACCGTCAGCGGCGCGGGCGTTGCGATGGCGCTCAACCGGACGAAGATACCGGCTGCGGTGCTGTCCATCGAACACGGGTTCCAGACAGCCGATTTCGCGCTTGTCGCGGAACAGGACATTCTCGGCGATCGCCTGGTCCGCCATCGCCGCAAGCGCAAGGCATCCGACTTCATCTCCGAGGCATCGGCGTTGGCCGCCGGCGATATCGTGGTCCATGTCGACCATGGAATTGGCAAGTTCGTCGGACTGCGGACCATCGAGGCCGTCGGCGCGCCGCATGACTGCCTGGAAATCGTCTATGCGGACGAGGGCCGGCTGTTCCTCCCGGTCGAGAATATCGAACTGCTGTCGCGTTACGGCTCGGACGCGAGCGGGGCCGTGCTCGACCGGCTGGGTGGCGGCGCATGGCAGGCGCGCAAGGCGAAGCTCAAGAAGCGTCTGCTCGACATGGCGGACCAACTGATCAAGATCGCTGCCGCGCGCGAGACGCGAACCGCACCCGCCCTGCGCCCGCCGGAAGGGCTCTATGACGAGTTCGCGGCGCGTTTCCCCTATGACGAGACCGAGGACCAGCTTTCGGCGATCGACGCCGTCGTGGGCGATCTTGTCGCCGGGCGGCCGATGGATCGGCTCGTGTGTGGCGATGTCGGCTTCGGCAAGACGGAGGTTGCCATCCGAGCGGCCTTCATCGCCGCGCTGAACGGGTTGCAGGTCGCTGTCGTGGTCCCGACCACTTTGCTGGCCCGCCAGCATTTCCGCTCCTTCTCCGAGCGGTTCCGCGGCCTGCCGATCAATATCGCGCATGCGTCGCGCCTTGCCGGCCCGAAGGCCCTGAACGAGGCGAAGAAGGGTATCGCGGATGGCAGCGTCGATATCGTCGTCGGAACGCATGCGCTGCTGAGCCAGAGCATCGGGTTCAAGAATCTCGGACTGCTGATCATCGACGAGGAGCAGCATTTCGGCGTCAAGCACAAGGAACGGCTCAAGGAGCTGAAATCCGACGTGCACGTGCTGACCCTGACCGCGACACCGATCCCGCGCACGCTGCAACTGGCGCTGACCGGCGTTCGCGAATTGTCGCTCATTTCCACGCCGCCCGTCGACCGCCTCGCGGTGCGGACTTTTATTTCGCCTTTCGATCCGCTGGTGATCCGCGAAACCCTGCTGCGCGAGCGCTACCGCGGCGGACAGAGCTTTTATGTCTGTCCTCGAATATCGGACCTTGCCGAGGTGAAGGCGTTCCTTGACGAACACGTGCCGGAACTGAAGGTCGCCGTCGCGCACGGCCAGATGGCGCCGGGTGAGCTCGACGACACGATGAACGCCTTCTACGACGGCAGTTATGACGTGCTGCTGTCGACCACCATCGTCGAATCCGGGCTCGACATCCCGACCGCCAACACCATGGTTGTCCACCGCGCCGACATGTTCGGTCTTGCCCAGCTCTACCAGATACGCGGCCGTGTCGGCCGGTCCAAGCTGCGCGCCTATGCGCTGCTTACCTTGCCCGCAAACAAGATGCTCACCAAGACGGCCGAGCGCCGGCTGAAGGTGCTGCAATCGCTCGATTCGCTCGGCGCAGGCTTCCAGCTCGCCAGTCACGATCTGGACATTCGCGGCGGCGGAAACCTCCTCGGCGAGGAGCAGTCCGGTCATATCAAGGAGGTCGGCTTCGAACTCTACCAGCAGATGCTGGAGGAAGCCGTGCTCGAGATGAAGGGCGAGGCCGTTGACGACCATGGCCAGTGGTCGCCGCAGATCGCGGTTGGCACCTCCGTCATGATCCCGGAGAGCTATGTCGGCGACCTGCAACTGCGCCTGTCGCTCTATCGCCGGCTCGGGGAACTGGAAGAAGTATCCGACATCGATTCATTCGGCGCGGAACTGGCCGACCGTTTCGGCCCGCTGCCGGAGGAAGTCGAGCACCTGCTCAAGGTCGTCTACATCAAGGCGCTGTGCCGCAAGGCGAATATCGAGAAGCTCGACGCCGGACCGAAGGGCGCTGTAATCCAGTTCCGCAACAAGGAGTTTGCCGATCCGGCGGGCCTCATCGGCTATATCGGCGAACAAGGCTCGCTTGCGAAGATACGGCCCGACCAGTCGCTCCTGTTCACACGGGATTGGCCGACGCCGGCGAAACGCCTGACAGGCTGCGCCGTGCTCGCGACCAAGCTGGCCAAGCTCGCCGATGCGGCAAACGCCAAGGCGGCGTAAATATTCAGCGCAAAAGAAAACGGGGCCTCGCGGCCCCGTCATGCATCTCGGATCTTGGCGACAGGATCAGTTGCCCTGCTTGGCCTTTTCCTGCTCTTCGAGAAGGCGCTTCTGGAAGTCTTCCCGGCGCTTTTCGATCGCTTCCTGCAACTGCTGCTGGCGGCTTTCGACTTCCGACTGCTTCAGTGGCTCGCCGTCGAAAGCGTTGGTGAAACCGCTAAGCGAAATCTTGATCGGGTTCGGCTGGTTGCGGAAGTTGATCGAAGTCAGCGACATCTCGCCGCCCTTCTTCAGCGAAGCGACCAGCGCCTCGGTGAGGGGAGCCTCGGCGATGCAACGATCGGGCAGGCACATCGCATAGTCGATCTTCTGGGCCTGGCCGCCGTCGATCTGCATGCCGATGCCAGCCGGGATGATGCGGCCGGTGGGCACGGCGATCTGGAAGATGGCGCGGTTCACCTTGCCGGTGATCTGGATCAGGTTCACGGCGGTAAGCAACTGGCCGGTATTGGCCGTGCGGATGTTCTGCACGTTGCAGATATCGTTGTCTTCCTGCTTGCTGCAGACCTTGAACCAGCCCTGAGGGGCCTGCTGCTGTGCCGAAGCGCTGGAAACGAAACCTGCGGCGGCAATGCCAGCGGAGATCAGGATGGCAATGGATTTGCTGAAACTGGTGCGCATGAAGCTGCGTCCTCTTTGCGGTGCATAATTCGATAGGGCGAACCGGTGGTATTCAATTGCGGCTACACCATGACGTGCCCGATTTCGCGGTGTGATACACACGCACCGGCGGCAATTCCAGCCCCGCGCCGCATTTCCTTTCAATTTCCCTGCTTATGCTGAATTTGCGACGAGCCCGTGATAGGTTTCGATTCTGCGATCGGCACACGATGGAGGACATTGAATGCGGTTTCATATCAGGAAGAGCATCGGCGCGGCCGTAGCGCTCGCGCTTTCCTTTGCAACGGGCGCGCAGGCCGAGCCCTCCCACGGCGTCGCTATGCACGGCGAACCCGCTCTGCCATCCGATTACACGCATTTCCCTTATGCCAATCCCGACGCGCCGAAGGGCGGCTCGGTCAAATACGGCGTTCGCGGCACATTCGACAGTCTCAACCCCTTCGTCCTTTCAAGCATGCGGACGACCGCACGCGGCATCTGGGATCCCGAATTCGGCAATCTGGTTTTCGAATCATTGATGCTGCGTTCGCGTGACGAGCCCTTCACCATGTACGGCCTGATCGCGGAAAAGGTCGATATGGACGAGGAACGCACATGGGCCGAGTTCTCGATCAACCCCGACGCCAAGTGGTCGGACGGCGTTCCGATAACGCCCGAAGACGTGATCTTTACCTATGAAATCCTGACCGAGAAGGGACGTCCTCCCTACAATCGCAGGATGAACAATATCGACAAGATCGAGAAAACCGGCGACCTCAAGGTCAAATTCACCTTCAACGAGAACGCCGACCGCGAATTTCCTCTGCTTGTCATGCTGACGCCCGTGCTTCCCAAGCACGCGACGAATGTCGAGACGTTCGAACAATCGACGCTGACGCCGCCGGTGGGCAGCGGCCCTTATCTGGTCGACAGTATCGAGCCGGGAACGCGCATTACCTACAAGCGCAATCCCGACTACTGGGCAAAGGACATCCCGTCGAAGCGCGGCTTCGACAATTACGACAGTGTCACGGTGGAATATTTCCGCGACCAGACGGCGCTGTTCGAGGCCTTCAAGAAGGGCGTCTTCGACATCTACCCCGAAAGCGATCCGGTAAAATGGGAAACAGCCTATGACTTCCCGGCTGTCGAGGACGGACGGATCAAGAAGGCGTCCTTCGTGTCGAACCGGCCGGAATCCATGCTCGGTTTCTTCTTCAACACGCGCCGCGATCAGTTCGCCGATCCCAAGGTCCGCGAAGCGCTGGCGATGCTGTTCGACTTCGAGTGGGTGAACAAGAACCTCTTCGGCGATCGTTACACGAGAACCGGTTCCTACTGGCAGAATTCCGATGAATTGTCCGCGCTCGGCCGTCCAGCCGACGAACGCGAAAAGGCGCTGCTCGAACCCTATCCCGACGCTGTGTTGCCCGAAGTCATGGACGGAACCTATACGCCGGTCGAAACCGACGGGTCCGGCCGCGACCGCTCCGTCATGCGCGCGGCGCTCGAGAAACTGGGCGAGGCCGGATACGCCATATCCGACGGCAAATTGATGAAGGACGGCAAACAGCTTTCCTTCGAGATCATGACGTCGAATCTTGACGAGGAGAAAATGGCGCTCGCCTACAAGCGTACCGCCGATACGCTCGGAATCGATGTTTCGGTGAGAACCGTCGATGACGCACAGTTCCAGAAACGCCGCCAGACCTACGACTACGACATGACCGCCGCCTCGCTGTCGTCGTCGCTTTCGCCGGGCGCGGAACAGATCTGGCGCTGGGGGTCGCGGTCACGCGATGTCGAGGGAACGTTCAATTATGCCGGCGCATCCGATCCGGCAATCGACGCGATGATCGATGCGCTGGTCAACGCCCGCGAACGCGAGGATTTCGCAGCCGCCGTGAGGGCTTTGGACCGGATACTCATTTCCGGTCACTACGTGATCCCGCTCTATCATATTCGCGAATCCTGGGTCGCCCATTGGGCGCACATCAAATACCCGGAGAAAACGCCGCTCTACGGATACCAACTTCCGGTCTGGTGGTCGGAGAAGTGACTCGCATCGCGATCGATATCGTTTCCGACGTAATGTGCCCATGGTGCTATATCGGAAAGAAACGGTTCGAACATGCTCTCGAAACGCTTGATCCCGATATCGAGGTCGATGTCACGTGGCGGCCGTTCCAACTCGATCCGACACTACCGCCCGAGGGCAAGGATCGGGACACCTATCTCGCGGAAAAGTTCGGCGGGATCGAGCGTGCCCGCCAACTCTATGGCAATATCGAACAGGCCGGGCAGGGCGTGGGGATTCCTTTCCGGTTCGACTCCATCGCGGTATCGCCGAACACATTGGACGCCCATCGGCTGATCCGCTGGGCGCAGACTGCGGGCGACGGCGTGCAGGGCCGCGTCGTGGAAAGACTGTTCGAACTGTATTTTCTCGAAGGCGCGAATATCGGCAATCATGCCGTCCTGATCGAGGTCGCGCGCGAATGCGGCATGGATACCCCGATTGTGGAAACGCTGCTGGCGTCGGATTCCGACAGGGAGGCCGTGACGCGTGAAATAGCGCTCGCCCAGCAGATGGGCGTCACGGGCGTGCCTTGCTTCATTTTGCAGAACAAATACGCGATCATGGGCGCCCAGGATTCGAACACCATCGCTGACGCCATCCGGCAACTGGCGGCCGAAACAGAGCCGGCCGCCGGTTAGTCTTCAATGTTCCAGCCCGGCGCGGATCGCATAACGCCGGTCATCGGAAAGCCAGTCGAACACCTCCGGCACCTGAGGGTGACGAACGGGCTCGCCGGATTCGTCCGGAAGCAGGTTCTGCTCCGAAACATAGGCGACATATTCCGTGTCCGCGTTCTCGGCGAACAGGTGATAGAACGGCTGGTCCTTGCGCGGGCGCAATTCCTCCGGAATGGATTCATACCATTCCTCGGTATTGGCGAATTCGGGATCGACATCGAAAATCACGCCCCGAAAGGGGTACATGCGGTGACGCACGAGCTCCCCGATCGCATAGCGCGCAGTGACCGTTTTTGCAGAATGTTTTTCCATGACTATGATTTGTGCTGTATTGCCCGAAAATTCAAGGGTTTGAAATCCGGATCGCATGGCTTGACCAAGGGGAAATGCGCCAATAGGTGCAAAGGTTCGACGCCGCGCGGGGAAGGGGACATTGGCTAACGTCATCGGCCTGGTACTGCCGTTTTTCGGCCTGATCCTTCTGGGATTCGTCACCGCGCGGATCACCCGTCAGCCCCTCGACGCGCTCGGATGGATGAACACGTTCATCATCTATGTCGCGCTTCCCGCATTGTTCTTCAACCTTCTGTCGCGCACGCCCGTCGAGCAACTGGCACAATGGCGTTTCGTGCTCGGCGCGACCTTCGGGACCTATATCGTCTTCTCGCTGATGTTCGTGATCGCGGTGCTGCGCTCCGGCGGCGATGTCGCCGAAAGCACGGTCAAGGCGCTCGCGGCCGCCTACGGCAATATCGGCTATATGGGACCCGGATTGGCCCTTCTTGCCTTCGGTGAGGACGCGGTCGTTCCGGTGGCGCTGGTGTTCTGTTTCGACAACACCCTGCATTTCGTGATGGCGCCGCTGATGATGGCCCTGTCCGGCCGCGACGCGACGCATCAATCGCCGCTGCAACTGGCGTTCGGCGTGGTGAAGCGCGTGTTCACTCACCCTTTCATTCTGTCGACGATTGTCGGTGTCGGCGCGGCGGTCGTCTCGTTCCAGCCTCCGGCCGCTATACAGACGCTGCTGAACTATCTCGCCAATGCCGCCGCGCCCTGCGCGCTTTTCGCGATGGGCGTGACCCTGGCGCTACGGCCGTTGCGGCGCGTGCCTTCGGACATGGTCTTCATCGTCGCGATCAAGCTCGCGGTCCATCCGGTGATCGTCTACCTGCTGCTGAGCTGGATCGGTAACTTCCCGCCGATCTGGGTCTATTCCGGCGTGTTGCTCGCCGCCCTGCCGACGGCCACGAATGTCTTCGTGATCGCGCAGCAATACGGCGTGTGGGTCGAGCGCGCTTCCGCCTCGGTCCTTATCACCACCACCGCCTCGGTCGCGACCGTGACGGCGCTGCTGTTCGCTATGACGAATGGCTGGCTTCCGCCCGATCTCTTTCCCTGAGACGTTTGCCCCGCTCGAATAGGCTGCGCAAACCGTAGCCCGGCGCCATGCCTTCGCGCATGACGATGTTGCGCAGGGGCGGGATCGCCGCGATCGCGCCAAGTCCGACGGCGCGCGCCAACTGCACCGGGAGGAAACCGGTCAGGAGGGATCGGTTGAGAAGATCGACCGTGCCGGTCCGCGTCGTCACGTCAGCACGCCGCATCCGGTCGTAGCGTCCCGTGACGCCGGACGAACCCGGATCGACCCCGGCGCTTTGGAGGCATTTGCCGAGATCGTCGATGTCCCGCAGCGAGAGATTGAGGCCCTGTGCGCCGATCGGCGGAAAGATGTGCGCCGTCTGGCCGACGAGAACGAGCCGTTCCGCGCCGAAGCGATGTGCGATCATGCCGGACAGAGGCCAGCACTGCGGCTTCGAGACATCGCTGACCTTGCCGAGCATCGACTGCATGCGCGTCTCGATCATCCCGGCGAGTATATCGCCATCGAGCGAGGCGAGGCGCTCCGCCTCGTCGGGCGGCACCACCCAGACAAGGCTGGAACGCTTGCCCGACATCGGCACCTGCGCGAACGGCCCGGTTTCCGTATGGAATTCACTCGACGTGAAGCCGTGATCGCGTGTGTGCGCGAATGTCAGGACAACGGCCGTTTGCGGATAGCTCCACTTGCGCGTGCCGATGGATGCGCTTTCGCGCAGGATGGAATTCACGCCATCGGCGGCAACGACCAGCTTCGCGTTCACCGTCTCGCCGTTTGCGAGCGAAACGGTCGCCCCATCCGGCCCGTAGGCCGCCGAACTCGCCATGGAATCGATCTGCCGAATCGCCGGCACATCCTCGATAACGGCCGAAAGCGCCGCGTTCAGCGCGCGATTGACGATATTGTATCCGAATGCCGTCTCGTCGATTTCATGCGCCCGGAAAGTCACGGTCGGCGCACGCACGAGGCGATGCGATCCATCGAGAATGCGCATCGTCTTCATCGGCGTGGCGTCATGTTCCAGATTTGGCCAGGCGCCCATGTCTTTCAGAAGATCGATGCCCGGCATCATCAGCGCGGTCGTGCGATCGTCGCTCTCGATGAACGTGCCTGAAGGCGCAACGAGAATGACCGAATATCCGAACTTCGCGGACTGCAAAGCAGCCGCCATGCCTGCCGGTCCGCCACCGACGACAACGATATCGCACTCGATCATGGGCTTTTCCTTTCGGGTATACAGATGAGAGTCATGTGGCGGAGGTCTGCGCGTGTGTCCAGTGTCAAGCGCGATTTCGCCCGAGACCAATTGATGCACCGCACGCACGAACCGAATTCAAATTATGGAAATCCCGGAAAAACAACGGGATTCGATCTTTTCGCATTTGCTTGCTTCGCCGGAATGCGCTTAGTTTCGAATTGCAAGATTTTATCAGCGGGTAAAATGTATTGACGGATGCCGGGGGCAAGAAGGTCGCGTCGGAAACTCTCCTGAAAGTGGAGGGTATCACCAAGATTTTCGGTACGCTCAAGGCCAATGACGGCGTCGATTTCGATATCGTGCCCGGTGAAATCCACGCTTTGCTCGGAGAAAACGGGGCCGGCAAATCGACGCTGGTCAAGATGCTGTTCGGGTCCCTGCAGCCCGACGGCGGCACGATCTACTGGCGCGACAGCGCGGTTTCCATCACCAACCCGATGCAGGCGAGGGCGCTCGGCATCGGCATGGTGTTCCAGCATTTCTCGCTGTTCGAATCCCTGAGCGCCGCCGAGAACATCGCGCTGTCTCTGGGCGGTGACGTCACCTTGTCCAAAATCGCGGCGGAAGCGACGCGTGTCTCGCACGAATACGGGCTTCCGATCCATCCCGACAGGCTGGTTGGCGAATTGTCGGTCGGCGAACGCCAGCGGATCGAGATCGTGCGCTGCCTCCTGCAGCAGCCCGAACTGATTATCCTCGACGAACCGACCTCCGTGCTCACGCCCCAGGAAGCCGAGAAACTGTTCGCGACGCTCGACAAGCTGCGCGCGGAAGGCAAGTCGATCCTCTACATCTCGCACCGTCTCGAGGAGGTGCAGCGCATCTGCGACCGCGCCACCGTCCTGCGCCACGGCAAGGTGGTCGGGCACTGCAATCCGCGAGACGAGACCGCCAAGAGCCTTGCCGCGATGATGGTCGGCGAGGACATTCACAGTATCGAGCGGAGCGAAATCTCGGCAGGCCCGAGCAGTGAAGAGCCGGTCATGGTGATCGACGGGCTGAGCCAGCCGGCAAGCAGTCCATTTTCCGTTCCTCTGTCCGGTATCACGCTGTCGGTCCGGCCGGGCGAAGTCGTCGGCATTGCCGGTATCGCCGGGAACGGCCAATCCGAATTCTTCGAGGCGATCAGCGGGGAAAGGCTGCAGGACAAGGGCAGCCGTGTCATGATCCGCGGCAATGAAGCCGGACGACTGGGCCCGAGCGGCCGTCGCCGGATCGGCGCGGCATTCTCGCCGGAAGAACGTCTTGGCCACGGTGCCGTCCCCAGCTTCTCGCTCTCGGAAAACCTGCTGCTCAGCCGGCACGCATCCGACCGGAAGGCCTATATCGGTGCGCTTGGCACAATCCGCCGCGGTGCGCTGACCAAGACGCTGGAACGCATCGTCAAAGCGCTCGATGTGCGAAAATCCGGCTATGACCCGGCGGCCAGTTCATTGTCTGGCGGCAATCTGCAGAAGGTCATCCTCGGGCGGGAATTCGACCGGTCCCCGGCCTTGCTGATCGCAAACCAGCCAACGTGGGGCGTCGATGCGGGCGCCGCGGCGCGCATTCGCCAGGAAATCATCGACCTCGCGCGCAATGGGGCCGGCGTTCTGGTGATCAGCCAGGACCTCGACGAATTGCTCGAAATTGCCGACCGCATCGCCGTGATGTCCGATGGCGAATTGTCGGAAACCGTACCCGCGGAGACGGTCACGCGTGAAACGCTGGGGCTGATGATGGGCGGGGCGACACCCGAGAAGCATCACGAGGAACGGGTCGCGACGATGGAGGCGGGGCAAGAGTGATGCGTATCGAACTCGTGCGACGCCCCAATCCCTCGGCACTCTACAGCGCCCTGTCGCCGCTTTTGGCGCTGGCGTTCACCGCCGCGCTCGGCGCGGTCATGTTCGCGCTTCTGGGCAAGGCGCCGCATCTGGCGCTCTATTCCTATTTCATCGAGCCCCTGACCGAGGTGTGGTCGATCCACGAATTGCTGATCAAAGCCGCGCCTCTGATCCTGATCGCGGTAGGCCTGTCGGTTTGCTTCCTGTCGAACAACTGGAACATCGGCGCGGAAGGTCAGTTTATCATGGGCGCAATCGCCGGGTCGGCATTGCCGATCCTGGCGCCGGATTTTCAGGGCCCGCTGGTCCTGCCGGCAATGCTGATCATGGGCATGCTCGGCGGCATGGCCTATGCGGCGATCCCGGCCGTGCTCAAGGCCCGTTTCAACACCAACGAAATCCTGTCGAGCCTGATGCTCGTTTACGTGGCGCAGCTTTTTCTCGACTGGCTGGTGCGCGGCCCATGGCGCAACCCGGAAGGCTTCAACTTCCCGGAGAGCCGGAATTTCCACGCCGATGCCATCCTGCCGGAAATCATGTCGTCGTCGGGGCGCGCGCATTACGGCTTCGTTTTCGCGATCATCGCCGCGCTCGTCGTGTGGTTCACGCTCAACCGGACACTGAAGGGCTTCGAGATTCGTGTTCTGGGGCAGAGCCCGCGCGCCGGTCGTTTCGCAGGCTTTTCCTATACCACGACGGTGATCACGACATTCCTGATCGCCGGCGCACTCGCGGGTCTCGCCGGTATCAGCGAGGTCTCGGGCGCGATCGGTCAGCTGCGACCGGTGATTTCGCCCGGATACGGCTTCACCGCGATCATCGTCGCGTTTCTCGGCCGGCTCAATCCGCTGGGCATCGTGGCGGCTGGTCTCGTTCTCGCCCTGTCCTATCTCGGCGGCGAGGCGGCGCAGATCACGCTCGGCGTTTCCAACAAGGTGTCGAACGTGTTCCAGGGCATCCTGCTGTTCAGCGTGCTGGCCTGCGACACGCTGATCCACTACCGGATCCGCATCGCCGGACCGGCAAGGGCGGAATAGGGAAGGGCGATCATGTCGTTTGAAATGGCCGAAGCGATCCTCCTGACCATCGCGACCGCAGCGACCCCGCTGTTGATTGCCGCGCTTGGTGAACTCGTCGTCGAACGCTCCGGCGTGCTCAATCTCGGTGTCGAGGGCATGATGGTCATGGGCGCCGTGACCGGCTTCGCCGCCGCGCAGCTGTCCGGCTCGCCGTGGATCGGCGTCCTGGCCGCGATCATGGCGGGCGCGATATTCTCGATGCTGTTCGCGTTTCTGACGCTGAGCCTTGCGACCAATCAGGTCGCGACCGGCCTGTCGCTGACCATTCTCGGACTCGGCCTGTCCGGCATGATCGGAGAATCCTTCATCGGAACGCCGGGCCTGAAGCTTCAGTCTTGGGTGATTCCGGGACTTTCGGAGATACCGCTTGTCGGCAAATTCCTGTTCGCGCAGGATCCGATCTTCTACATATCGATCCTGCTGACGATATGCGTCTGGTGGTTCATATTCCGGACGCGAGCAGGGCTGACCTTGCGCGCAGTCGGCGACAGCCATGGTTCCGCGCACGCGCTCGGCATTCGCGTCATTCGCATCCGATATCTTGCCGTGCTGTTCGGCGGCGCATGCGCCGGCCTCGCCGGAGGCCAGCTATCGCTGGTCTACACGCCGCAATGGGTCGAGAACATGACTGCGGGGCGCGGCTGGATTGCGCTGGCTCTCGTCGTCTTCGCGTCATGGTTGCCATGGCGGGTCGTTGCCGGTGCCTATCTCTTCGGCGCGGTCACCATCGCCCAGTTCCACGCCCAGGCGCAGGGAATCGCCATTCCCTCGCAGTTCCTCTCGGCACTGCCCTATCTCGCGACCATCGTCGTTCTTGTCTTGATTTCCTCCAACAGGCGGATGACGATGCGCAACACGCCGGCATCGCTCGGCAAGCCGTTCGTGCCCGAACGGTAGGAATTCAGGCGGGATAAACACGGCACCAGAACCGTACCGATTCATTCCACGCGTAAACAGGAAGGCATCTCTATGCGTAACACAACCAAACTCATGCTCGCCGCCGTCACCTCTTTTGGCATGGCCGCGCAGGCCCAGGCGGCCGATGTGAAGGCATGTTTCATCTATGTCGGCCCGATCGGCGACTTCGGCTGGTCATACCAGCACGACCAGGGCAGGCTTGAGCTCGAGGAAGCGCTCGGCGACAAGGTCGAAACCGCCTATCTCGAAAGCGTGCCGGAAGGCGCTGACGCAGAACGTGCGATCGAGCGTTTTGCCCGTTCCGGCTGCAACATCATCTTCACGACGTCCTTCGGCTACATGGACGCGACCAACAAGGTCGCGGCCAAGTTCCCGGACGTGAAGTTCGAACACGCCACTGGCTACAAGCGCGAGACGCCGAATGTCTCGACCTATAACTCCAAGTTCTACCAGGGTCGTTATGTTCAGGGGCAAATCGCCGCGAAGATGTCGGAAGCCGGCGTGGCGGGTTACATCGGGTCTTTCCCGATCCCCGAAGTCGTGCGCGGCATCAACTCCTTCATGCTCGGCGCACAGTCGGTCAATCCGGACTTCGCCGTGAAGGTGGTCTGGGCCAACACCTGGTTCGATCCAGGCAAGGAAGCTGACGCCGCCAAGGCGCTAATCGACCAGGGCGTTGATATCATCACCCAGCACACCGACTCCACGGCACCGATGCAGGTCGCGGCCGAGCGCGGCATCAAGGCCTTCGGCCAGGCGTCCGACATGATCAATTTCGGTCCTGAAACCCAGTTGACGGCGATCGTCGACGATTGGGGTCCGTACTATATCGAACGCGTCGAGGCGCTTCTGGACGGCACCTACGAGTCGGTCGATGTCTGGCACGGCATGGCGGACGGCAACGTCGTCATGGCGCCCTATGCCAACATGCCCGATGATGTGAAGGCGATGGCCGAAGAGACCGAAGCCGCGATCACCAGTGGCGAACTGGAGCCCTTCACCGGTCCGATCACCAAGCAGGACGGCTCGGAATGGCTGGCCGAAGGCGAACAGGCCGATATCGGCACGCTTCTCGGCCTCAACTTCTACGTTGCCGGTGTCGACGACCAGCTGCCGCAGTAAGCGGTTCTTTCAAACGCATCGGGAAAGGCGCCTTCGGGCGCCTTTTTCATTCGGCCGCGGCCGGGAGCGCGGTCTCGCCGCGCGTGGTTCCCGCGAAGGCCAGAACCGCGAAATGGACGAAAAGAGCCGCAAGGACGAATGGCGCGACAGCGATCTTGAGCGAGGTCAGCCAGAGCATCACGACAGGCGAGAGATAAGCGAAAGCCAGCAGGGATTTCTGCCACGGCGCGAAACCGTTGCGCATGCCGTGGGCCGCCGCAAATGCGATGGCCGGCGCAAGAACGAACAGGTCATAGTTGAGGCCGAACGGGGTCGCCAGCAACGCGCCTGTCAGGAGAAGGGCCGCGCGAAACGCGAACCCCACGGCGTTACGCGGCCGCCACGCCCAGACAACCACGCAAGCGACCGCGACCGATACGCACGCCTGAACCGTCATCGCCGGCACATGCGCCAAACTGCCGACGCGAAGCATCGCATAGGTGGAGATCATCTTGCTCCACTCGACATATCCATTGCTTAGCGTCGCCATCGCGTCTGCGCCCTGGGCGATAAACAACGCCCATGTGTTCACGCCGAACAGCAGTGCGGAAAAAGCGGCGACGGCGAGTGTCGTTGCGACCGCCGAAAAGATCGTACGCCAATAGCCGCCGGCAAGAAGCGCAAGCGGGATCAGAAGTCCCAGCTGCGGCTTGAAGGTCAAAAGGCCGAACAGGATTCCGGCGATGATGGGGCGTCGGTCGAGTATCAGCAGCGCGCCGCCGAACAGGGCTGCGGACAGAAAGGCATTCTGGCCGTGCGCGACTGTCAGAAATGTTGCCGGAAAGGCCAGGACGAGAAGCACGACCTCCGCCCGTCGCCCGGCAATCGCCGTGATGACCCACACCGCGGCGAGCAACCCCAAACCCGACCACGCCGCCAGCGCCGCGTAATAGGGCAGCAGACCGAATGGCAGGACATAGGCTAGGTAATGCGGCGGATAGAAGAAGGCGTAGAAATTTCCGTCGCCGAATATCGCATCCTGTGCCAGCGCAAAATCGGCGGCCAGATACGGAACCTCCGGACGACCTGACAGCGCTTCTCGCGCGGCGACCCAGAAGCTGACGAAATCCGAGCCGAATGGAGAGCCATTGGGCAGAACACCGCCATGGGAAAACAGGACATAAGCGGTCGCGACAATCGAGACGCTGACGATTACCAGCGGATAAACCCGAAGCCGGTCCTGCTGCAGCCAGTCGCCCGAGCGTAAGCTGTCAAGAATGCGCGCCATGTTCGCTCCGTTCCATGGCGCGCAATTCTAGTCTGCCGTGTTTTAAGCGAGGTTAACCCTCTCAGGCCGCCGAAAGCACGTGCCCGGACGGGCTCGGCTCGCCGTTCAGTGTCTTCGAGGCTTCGAAAAGCCGTCTCTGCTCATCCGCCCAGGCCTTGATGTCGTATTTGCGGATCGTCTTGCGCAATGCCTGCATGCGCTGCCGCTTCTCGGTTTCCGACATCGACAGGGCCTGGTCGATCGCCGAGTCCATCGACTTGTGCGAGAACGGATTGGTGACGACCGCAGCCGCCATTTCGACCGCCGCACCCGCGAATTCCGACAGGACGAGCACGCCGTCCTCATCGGTGCGCGCAGCCACGAACTCCTTGGCCACGATGTTCATGCCGTCGGCAAGGGGCGTGATCCAGGCGATATCCGCCGCCCGGTAGTAGGCTGTCAGGTGCTTGAACGGAATGGCCGTGGAGATAAGCGCCAGCGGCTGCCACTCCAGCGATCCGAAGCGGCCGTTGATGCGGCCGGCAATCTGCTCGATCTCGCCCTGGATTTCGCCATAGGCGGTCATTGCGCGGTTGGCGCTGACCGAGACATGCATCAGCCGGACCTTGCCCCGCAATTCGGGGCGCCGTTCCAGAAGACGTTCGTAGGTCTCGAGCTGTTCGATCCCGCCTTTGGTGTAGTCGGTGCGCGATACCGAAACGATCAGCTTGGTGTCGCCGATCTCGCGGCGGATGCGCTCGACCTTCTTGTCCGTTTCGCGGCGTTCGGCCTGTTCGCCGATATAATCCACATCGACCCCGACAGGGCAGGCGCTGACGAGCAGCTTCCGGCCGTTATGGGAGATTTCGGTCGGAACCGAGCGTTCGACCAGCGCCGTTCCGTCAGAAATCAGTTCGTCCGGCACGTGCTCGCGCTTCGTGACGTCCACTTCGAAAAGCGACCGGGCGACCTGCACGAAGTTCGACGAGTAGCGCGGAATATGGAAGCCGACGACATCGCACGACAGCAGGCTGCCGACGATTTCCTTGCGCCACGGCAGCACGTTGAAGATGTCCGGGGCCGGGAAGGGCGTGTGGTGGAAGAACGAGATGCGCACATCGGGCCGCAACTGGCGCAGGTAACCCGGCACCAGCCACAGATTGTAGTCGTGGATCCAGACCACAGCGCCCGGATTGGCTTCGGCCGCCGCCGCCTCCGCGAACGCCCAGTTCACTTCCCTGAACGTCGGCCAGTCGACCGGATCGTAATTGTACTTCTCCTTGAAGGAGTGAAGGATCGGCCAGAACGCCTCTTTCGACGTGACGTGATAGAAGCTCGACACCTGCTGCGCCGTCAACGGAAGCCTGGAAACGGTGTAGTCTCCGAAGCTGTCGCTGATTTCGATCGTGCGCTCGAATTCAGGATTGGCGGGGTCCTCCGCTTCCTTCCAGGCGATCCACGCCCCCTTGTCGACATATCCGAAGAAGCTCTTCAGCGTCGGAACGATACCGTTGGGGCTCTTGTTTTCGCGGAACACCGTTTTTCCGTCCTCTACCGCCTCCTCATAGGGCTGGCGGTGGTAAACGATGACGAGATCAGAGGCCATTATTCTTGTCCTTTCGGTATCGGGTGGAAATCGAGCGCCTCAATGGCTTCGAGTATTCCGCCTGCGCCGATGGCGGATGCTGTGTAGACGTGATCAAGGTCGGAGACCTTGGCGAGCAGCGCATCTTCCGCGCCGCCGACAGCGACAGCGGGAAGCCCGCAGGAAAGCATCGACAGGTCGTTCAACGTATCGCCCGCGGCCAGGACCCGTTTTTCGCCGATATCGAGATGGTTGATCAGCCGGCGCAGGGAAGGGCCCTTGCTGACCCCTTTCGGCAACACGTCGAAATAGCGGTTGTCGGAGATGAGGTGATCGAGATTCAACGCGGCGACCAGCGCCTCGGCGAGCGAGTCGTAGTTCTCGGCATCGAGGTCGTAGCTGACCCGGTATCGAAACGACGTCGGCTGCAATTGCAGCCCCGGATGATCCTTGAGGATCTCGCGAACCTTGTCCCCGCTGTCGTTCCAACGGCTTGCGATGTCCTCCTCCAGAGGCTTGATCGGCGAAATACCACGGGCGGGTGTGACTTCCGCGATCGTGGTTCCGACATCGCCGATCACGTAGTCCGGCCACGGCACACCGCGTTCGTCGCAGAGCTCCGCAATGAATTCGGGATCGCGTCCGGTCACGAAAATCAGGCCGAATGTCGGCCGGTTTTCTTCGATCAGGTCATAGAGCGATCGCCGGTCTTCCTCGCTTCCGCCGAGAAAGGTGCCGTCGAGATCGGTCGCCAGGACGAACTCCCTCTCGGACAGGTCCGGCAACTCGATACGTTCATGTCTGGTCATGCCGCAGGCTCCTTGAAACGTCCGACGGAACTGGGCTGAAGCGGGTGATCGATGGTGATTTCCAGAGCCTTGGGCTCGGCCATGATCGGTTGCGCCCAGAGATCCGCGAATGTCTCGCGAAGCCCGGCGCCTTCATGCAGCACCCGGTGAACGGCCTCGCAGATCGGCATGGACACGCCGATGCGGCGTGCAAGGTCCATCACCGATACGGAATTGATTTCGCCCTCGACGACAACCGGACGCCCCTCGAAACAATCCTCGCGCTCTATGCCCTGGCCAAGCTGAATGCCGAGCGACATGTTTCGCGATGTCTGGCTCGAACAGGTCAGGGTAAGATCGCCCGCGCCCGAAAGTCCGGTCACGGTCTCGCGACGACCGCCCAATGCTTCCGCGAGCGTCTTCATCTCGTCCATGCCGCGCGCGATCAGCGCCGCACGCGTGTTCTCGGCAAAGCCCGCGCCGGTCATCATGCCACACGCAATCGCGATGACATTCTTGACCGCGCCGCCGATTTCGACGCCGATCAGGTCGTCGGAGATGTAGGGGCGGAAGGCTTCGGAGGTCAGCGAAACGGCGAAGCGCGCAGCCGTGCTGTCGCGCGGGCTGATCCTGTCTTCATGCGAGAAGGGAAACGCCACCGTCACCGCCGTCGGGTAAGCCATGGCGGTTTCGTGCGCGAATGTCGGTCCGGAAATCGCTCCGACCGGGTGCCGCGGCAATTCTTCCGCCGCGACGTCGGCGAGCAACCGTCCGGTACCGGTTTCGATGCCCTTTGCGCATAGCGCGACCGGAACACCATCCTTGAGATGCGGTGCCATGGTGCGGCAGATGCGGCGGATCGTGCGTGACGGCGTCACGATCATCACGGCGTCGGCATCTGCCAGCGCCTCTCCCATCTCCGTCGTCGCACGGATGCCTTCGGGAAGCGCGATGTTCGGCAAGTACTTTTCGTTGAGGGCAGTGTCGTTGATCGTGGTGCAGAGATCGGCATCACGCGCCCAGATCGTCACGTTGCGGCCCGCACGCTTTGCGACCGCCGCAAGCGCAGTGCCCCACGCGCCGCCGCCGATGACGGCGATGGTGTGATAGGGGCGTGTTTCGTCGATGACGGACTGTCTGTCGTCCAGAGGTATGGTCATGTTGTTCCGTTCGGATCGGGTTCGAATAGACAGGGCGGACAATTCGATTTCGGCCCTGATCGCGCGGCTGTATCAGAGTAATTTGCCGGGCGGGCGCGGCGCGGGTATTTCGCCGGAAAGCCCCGGACCGGTTGGGGTCGGGTGATAGCCAAATGAAATTGTGCAGTGCACACTCATACCCTTAGACATAACTTGCTCATCAATAATATCAACCGCTTGGGCCGAAAAACGTTCCCTGTGTGCCGGTGATTCTCCGCGAACTGCTTGAAGCCAAATGGGAATTGCGACTTGACGATTGTCATCGCCGAATGGGGTGCATGACGATTAAATCCGGAATCCTGCATCCAAAGGGAGGAATCCATGATTCGGCACATGACCGTCCTGCTTGCCGGAATTGCCCTTATATCGCCCGCCAAGGCCGACGATGCGGTGACGCGCGGAGAGGCCGTGGTCGAACAATGGTGCCGTTTGTGTCATCTGCGCGCCTCGGACACGCCCGATCCGGTGATGGCGCCGCGTTTCGAGGACATCGTCCGCCGCCAGGGACACGATGAGGCGTATTTCACGCAGTTCCTGAACGAGGACCACTTTCCGATGACGACATACCGGCTTTTCGACAACGAGAAAGCGGATGTCGTCGCGTGGCTTATGGCACTGCAAGAAGAGCAACGCTGACCAAG
This sequence comes from Oricola indica, assembly GCF_965227485.1. Taxonomy (NCBI): domain Bacteria; kingdom Pseudomonadati; phylum Pseudomonadota; class Alphaproteobacteria; order Hyphomicrobiales; family Ahrensiaceae; genus Oricola; species Oricola indica. Next base: position 2,973,020 of record NZ_OZ245747.1, on the reverse strand, counting down.
CCGGTTATTGCTCCGCCCAATGACGAATGGCGCGGCATGGCCTTGATGTCAGTCAATGCAGACCGCTTCGCCTGCTGATTGTATTTGGGCAATCTTGTTTTTAGCGGAGGGACCCCACCAATGACCGATTCCGAGACTGTAATCTGGCTCGAAGACGCCAGCCGCAAGGACGTACCGCGTGTTGGCGGCAAGAACGCATCGCTTGGCGAGATGCTCAACCAGCTCGGATCGAAGGGCATCGCCGTTCCGACCGGTTTTGCAACCACGTCGGAAGCATATTGGCAGTTCCTGGAGGCCAACGATCTCAAGTCAGGCATCGCCGACGCCATGCGGGACTACGAGGAAGGTCACGCCACACTCGCCGAAACGGGTGCCGCTGTCCGAAAGATGATCCTGCGCGGCAAATGGCCCGAGGCACTGGCGGCGGAGATTGGCGAATTTTACGCCAACATGTCGAAAAAAGCCGGCCGCGACGAGGTCGATGTTGCCGTGCGGTCCAGTGCGACCGCGGAGGATTTGCCCGACGCCAGTTTCGCCGGCCAGCAGGAAACCTATCTCAACGTCAAGGGCGAGCGCGAGTTGCTCGATTCCTGCAAGCGCTGCTTCGCGTCGCTGTTCACCGACCGCGCGATCAGCTACCGGCAGGTCAAGGGCTTCGACCACCTCCAGGTCGCGCTTTCCATCGGCGTGCAACAGATGGTGCGATCCGACAAGGGTGGCTCCGGCGTGATGTTCTCTATCGATACCGAGACCGGTTTCGACAAGGTCGTCGTCATCAACGCGGCCTGGGGTCTCGGCGAAAACGTCGTGCAGGGCGCGGTCGATCCGGACGAGTTCGTCATCTTCAAACCTCTCCTCGAGGGCGGTAAATTCAAGCCGATCGTGGAAAAGAAGGTCGGCGCCAAGGGGATCAAGATGATCTACTCGGAGGGCGCCGAGAAGACGCGCAACGTTCCGACCTCCAAGGCCGAGCGCGCCGCCTATGTGATCGACGACGACGAGATCCTGACGCTCGCCCGCTGGGCCTCGATCATCGAGACCCATTATGGCTGCCCGATGGACATGGAATGGGCAAAGGACGGCGAGACGGGCGAGCTCTTCATCGTCCAGGCCCGTCCCGAAACCGTTCAGGCGCAACGCGACCAGTCATCCTTCAAGTCCTACGAGATCAAGAAAAAGGGCAAGGTCCTCACCAAGGGCCTGTCCATCGGCGGCTCCGTCATCGCCGGACGGCTCTGCCTGATCGAGGACGTGGCCGATATCGACAAGTTCGTCGACGGCTCCATCCTGGTGACCGGCACGACCGATCCGGACTGGGTGCCGATCATGAAGCGTGCCGCGGGGATCATCACCGATCACGGCGGACGGACCTCGCATGCGGCCATTGTCAGCCGTGAACTCGGTGTTCCGGCGGTCGTCGGAACCGGTGAGGCGACGCATGTCCTGCATTCCGAACAGGAAGTGACGCTCTCCTGCGCCGAGGGTGACGAAGGCTTCGTCTACGAGGGCTATGCGGAATACGAGGAAAAGACCGAGTCGCTCTCCGACATTCCCCAGACCGAAACCCGCGTCATGCTCAACCTCGCCAATCCGGGATCGGCCTTCCGCTGGTGGCAGATTCCGTCGGAGGGCGTGGGCCTTGCACGCATGGAATTCGTCATCAACAACCAGATCCAGGTTCACCCGATGGCGCTGATCCATTTCGATCAGATCACCGACGAGGAAACGCGCGAGAAGATCGAAGTCCTGACGCGCGACTATGACGACAAGTCGGAATATTTCGTCGACAAGCTCGCGCGCGGGCTCGCCCGCATCGCCGCGACGGTCTATCCGAAACCCGTCATCGTGCGGATGAGCGACTTCAAGACGAACGAATATGCCGGTCTTCTCGGCGGTGCGGGTTTCGAACCGAAAGAGGAAAACCCGATGATCGGGTTCCGCGGCGCGTCCCGTTACTATTCGGAGGCCTATCGGCCCGGCTTCGCGCTGGAATGCCAGGCCATGGCCCGGTTGCGCAACGAGATGGGCTTCGACAACGTGGTCATGATGATCCCGTTCTGTCGGTCCGTCGGCGAAGCCGACAAGGTGCTGGAAGTGATGGCCGAAAACGGCCTCAAACGCGGCGAGAACGGGCTTCTCGTCTATGTGATGTGCGAGATCCCGTCCAACGTCATACTTGCCAAGGAGTTCGCGACCCGGTTCGATGGCTTCTCCATCGGCTCTAACGACCTCACCCAGCTGACACTGGGTGTGGATCGCGATTCCGACCGCTTGTCGGGGCTGTTCGACGAACAGGACGAGGCGGTCAAATGGATGATCTCGAGCGTCATCCGCGAAGCCCACGCGGCCGGCGCAAAGGTCGGCTTGTGCGGCCAGGCGCCAAGCGATCACCCCGAATTCGCGCAGTTCCTTGTCGATTGCGGGATCGATACGATTTCCGTGACGCCGGACAGCTTCATCGCCGTCAAGAAGCAGGTGGCCGAGGCCGAGGCGGCCCGCAAGAAGGGTGGCGCCTGACGGACTCAGCGGGTGTCCCCGATGCTTTCCGTCTGATACATATCTGCGAAACGGGCCGGTTCTCCGGCCCGTAATGTTTCACGCTAGGAAACGGCAGCGGCCATGGAACGAATTCTCACAATAGCCCTCAATCCCGCCATCGACGTCAGTTGCGACGCGGAGCATGTGCGTCCGACGCTGAAGACCCGCACCGAGAACCAGAAGCACTATGCCGGCGGCGGCGGGGCCAATGTCGCCCGGGTCATCGCGGAGCTCGGCGGACGCGCCGAACTTCTCTATCTGTCCGGCGGCACGACCGGCCCGCTTTATGACGGACTTCTCGCCCAATACGACATCGCCCGCCATCGCATTCCGATGCAGGGCGACAATCGTATTGCGCTGATGGTGCACGAGCTGACCACCAATTTCGAATACCGCTTCGTACCGGAAGGCCCGACCGTCGATCCGGCCGAAATAGAGCCGGTACATGAATTCATCGAGGCATTCGATGGCGATTATATCGTCGCCAGCGGCAGCCTTCCGAACGGAGCGCCGGACGATACCTATCGGCGCATGGCCGCCGTCGCGCATGAAAAGGGCATTCGTTTCATCCTCGATACGTCCGGCGAAGCGCTGCGCCAGACGGTCGATCATGCCAGGATCTTCTTGCTGAAGCCGTCGATGAGCGAGTTGGAGAAACTGATCGGCGAGCGGCTTGACGAGTCAAGCGCATCCGATGCCGCCGTCGAACTCGTTTCGCGCGGCGCTGCGGAGAACATTGCGGTTTCGATGGGCAAGGGCGGCGCGTTCCTGGCCAATGCAGACGGGGTCGTGCGGATGCGCTCAATCCATGTCCGCGAAGCCTCGGCCGTCGGCGCGGGCGACAGTTTCGTCGCCGGCATGGTCTGGTGGCTGTCGCAGGGACATACGATGCACGAGGCCTTCCGCTTCGGCATTGCTGCCGGCTCGGCCGCCGTGATGACGCCCGGCACGGAACTGTGCCGCAAGCAGGATGTCATGATGCTCTATGAGCACGGCGTGACCCGCGTGCACGGCTGACGGCGGGAAATTTCCCCGAAGCGCGACTGGCCTACATTGGGAATGCGTCGGACGTCGAAATCGCCGCCCCGCGCAATCCCGCATCATTCGCGAGAACCGCGTAAACCGGGATCGACGCGAGCTGGGCGGACATCGCCCCCTTGTCGAGATAGATTTCGCGGAAGCGGTCACTATCAAGCAATTTCAATATCTTCGGCGTAATACCTCTACCGATGTATACGCCGCCGCGTGCGTCATGCAGCAGCGCCATGTCACCGGTCACGCGGGCGAGGATCGAAACGAAACAATCCAGCGTATCGATCGCAAGCGCGTCATCGTCCTCCAGGGCCAGATCGATGATCTCGGATGCCGACGCCACCGGCTCCGGCAGTCCTTCGATGTCGGCAAGGGTTGCATGGATCGCTTCGAGACCGCGTCCTGACAGCACCGATTGAAGCGGCGCGTAGCCGTAATTCCCGGCGACTTTCGACAGGACCGCCATCTCCCGTTCATTCGTCGCGGCAAAGGCGGAATGACCGGCGTTGCCTGAAATCGGGATATGCTTGCCGGACGCTTCGATCAGCGATGCGGTGCCGAATTCTCCGCCGATGCCGAGCACGACCTTCGGTGCGCCGTCGATGGCGGTTCCGGCGTTGATCTGACAACGGTCATGCGCATTGAGATAGGGCAGGACGAGCGCGAGCGCTTCGAAATTGTTGACGAAATGGACCTTCTTGGCGCCGCAGGCCGCCTGAAGATCTTCCGGCGTGAAGCTCCACGGGGTGTTCTCGACGCCCATACGCCCGCCCGCCACCGGATCAGCTATGGAAAATCCGGCGATATCCGGATTGTCCGGAATGGATTCAAGGTAATGCACAACGGCGTCGGGTAGGGAAGAGAACATGTCGGTGCGAAACACCGCGAAATGCTCGACCGACAATTCGTCGATATCGCAAATCGCGAAACGGGCATGCGTGCCGCCGATGTCGCCGATGATTGCTTTGCGCTTGCTGGCTTGCATCAGTTGCGGTCCTCCTGCTTCATTCGGTCCGTGCGGCACGTTCAATTGCAGGCATGGCCGCCCGCCAATCTCTGATCATCCATCCCAGGTCTCTGCACGAACCGTGGTGATCCATCGGTAACGTAAATCGACCGGACGACGCCTTGACCGGCATCAATGGAGCGGATTGCCCCAAGAGCGCGGGCAACGGCACGCCAAAACCTGCGCCCCGGTGAGTAATAACCGCGTTGAGCAGCCAATGGCTACCCGACCATGAGGCGGTTGAGGTCGGATTGCATCAGCAAGGCATAGGTGAATCCGCCGAAAACCCGTTCGCGAAGCCGGCTGTGGCCGAAGGCGCCGGCGACGACGAGATCCGCATGCCTCGCATGCGCCGCGTCGATAAACGCTTCCGACGCGTTTCTTGCCGTGATCGCCTGCGCCTCCGCGGCGATCCCGTGACGCAGCAGGTAGCGGACAACGTCCCGTGCTCCGGAATCATCGACATCGCCGTGATCTTCGACGATCGAGAGAACCATGACTGTGTCCGAGAGATGCAGAAAGGGCAGGGCGGAAGAGACCGCCCGGCGGGCCTGCGGCGTGTCCTTCCAGCCGATGATCGTCAGCGACGGGTGACGAAACTCGGATCGTTCACCGACGAACAGGACGGGCCGCCCGGCATTGCAGACCAGTTCGCCGGGGTCGACGGACCGGTAGCTGTCGCCGGGCGATGCGCCTTGAGGCGTGCCGGAAACGACAAGATCCGCGGCGCGGGCATGCAGAAGCAGCGCTTTTGTCGGCAGGTCTTGCGATTGCCGCCAGCCGGAGTTCTGCCCGTCGCCCGCGACGTTCATGAATTGCTGCCGGAGGTCGTTGAACCGTCGCGCGTTCAGGCCATCCGCCTCGTCTCGGTAGACCCGATCGGCGGCAACCTCCATGTCGCTGACATGGACCGGCCTGAGCGCTGTTGCCGTGAAACCGATGAGATAGGAATCAAGTTCGCCGGCGAGATCCGTCGCGTAGTTGAGGCGGTTGTCCGACCGGCCATCGAATTCAAGATGGGCAAGGATGTTCTGGTAGGACACTTCGGCCTCTCGCGATTGCTCCGACCTCAAGACCGCATCTCGCGCCCGGCTGCCGTGCGGGGCATTGATCGCGATCAATCGGCCGTTCGTTGAAGCGCAAATGCGACGGCAACGTTCATTCAATTGACTTTGACAGCTGCGACTGGTGGTTTGGTGCGGCTGCGGACGGATCGATGCGACGATGAACGAAACACTTATGAAACTCGGCTCTTGCGGGAAGTGCGAACAGTGCCCCGTGCATCATCGGTCGATCTGTCGCGCCGCGTCCGCCGAGGCAATGCAGGAACTGTCCAGACTTTCGCACACTCGCAGCTTCGAGAAGGGCACGGTGATTGTCGCCCAGGGCGATGAGGCGGACATTGTCGGCAATGTCGTCAGCGGCGTGGTGAAACTGACCAACATGTCCATGTCGGGCCAGCAGAACATTGTCGGTCTCCTGTTCCCCTCCGACTTTTTCGGGCGCGCCTATGCGGAAACATCCCGGTTTTCCTACGAGGCGGCGACCGACGTGACATTGTGCAGCCTCGGCAGGCAGGCTTTCGAGGGTTTCATCGCCAGGCATCCAGAAGTCGAACATGCCCTGTTGCTGAACACGCTCGATGAACTGGATGCCGCGCGCGAATGGGCGGCGATGACCTCGTGTCATACGACCATGCAGCGCGTCGCGACATTTCTCTTCATCCTGTCGCAACGCTCGGACAACCGGTTCTGCCACAGCGGCGACAAGATCCCTCATGTCATTATCGCGCTTCCGATCGGCCGTCGCGATATTGCGGCCTATCTCGGGACGACGCCGGAAACGCTCAGCCGGAATTTGCAGACGCTGGTGCGCAAGGAAATCCTCCGTCCGATCGACACGAACCACTTCGAACTGGTCAACGCGTCCGAGCTCGTCGAACTGACCGGGGAGATGCGCGAGGATCTCGAATCCATGTACGGCACCGGAAAACTCAAGGCGTGAGGGCCGTTTCGACGGTTAGCGGTGGCGCCTCAGCCTGACGACGATCGCAGCCATTTCGCGCAGAATAACGGGCACGACACTCAGACCGATCACCACGAACCATGCGCGGGTCGGCAATTCGGCCAGGCGCAGGGCTTCGGCGATCATCGGTTGCAAATCGGCGACGGCGAGAATCGCAAGGCACAGCGCGATCGCCAGCCAGACATAGCTGTTGCGCGTGACCTGACTGGTCAGCAGCCTGTCGCGCCAATTGCGCATGTTGAACACGTGCCAGAGCTGGGCGAGGGCGAGCGTGTAGAAGCTCATCGTCGTCACCGCATCGCCCTCCATCCCGAACAGATAGACGGCAATTCCCAGCGCGCTGAGCGTGACAGCGGAAATCACACAGCCATGCGCCACGATTGCGATCCACTGACCCCGCGCCAGGATCGGTTCGGATGGCGGACGCGGCGGGCGCGCCAGCACATTGCGGTCGGCCTCGACCGTTCCCAGCGCGAACGCGGGAAAGACGTCGGTGACCAGGTTCAGAAACAGGATCTGCAAAGGCAGGAGAGGGAGCGGCAACCCGCTCATGACCGCTATGCCGACGATCAGGATCTCGCTGAGATTGCAGGACAGCAGATAGGTCGTGAAGCGCCTGATGTTCGTGTAGATCAGCCGGCCTTCTCGGACTGCGTGGATGATCGTCGAAAATGCGTCGTCGCGCAAAACGAGATCCGCGGCTTCGCGCGCGACCTGGGTTCCCCGCAGCCCCATCGCAACGCCGATATCCGCCTTCCGCAGCGCCGGCGCGTCATTGACGCCGTCGCCCGTCATGGCGACGACTTCACCGGCTTCCTGATGCAGCCTGATGAGCGCGAGTTTCTGTTCCGGGTCGACCCGCGCGAAAACGCGCGCCGCACGAGCACGGTCGCGGTCCTCCGCGGTCATCTCCTCATAGGGTTTGAGATCGCGCCCTTCGACGACACCATCGTCGCCGTCGGCCAGCCCGACGGCCTCCGCGATGTGGGTCGCAGTTGCCGCGTGATCGCCCGTCACCATCACCACCGATATCCCCGCGCGCCGCGCATCGGAAATCGCGCCGGAAATGTCCGACCGGGGCGGGTCCTGGAACCCGACAATGCCGTAGAGCGTAAGCCCCTCGTAAACCGGCGCGGTCCCATCATCCGTCGTCTTGCCTGCAATAGCGAGCAGGCGCAGCCCCTGCAGGGCAAGCACCTCGCAGACCGTTGCCCAGTGTCGTCGCTGATCGCGGTCGAACGGGCGGGTGCCGTCGCCATTGGCGACATCGACAACATGGTCGAGGACAGCCTCCGGCGCGCCCTTCACGGCAACCAGTTGCCGTCCGTCGCATTCATGCAGCGTCGCCATCATGCGCGTATGCGTGTCGAATGCGTGCTCGGCGGTTTCGGGACATGACGCCAGGAGGCGGTCGCGATCGAAGCCGCCGGCAGAGGCAGCTTCCAGCAGCGCGATTTCCATCGGGTCACCGGTCGATGCCGCACCGTCCCGCCCAAGCGACGCATTGTTGCAGAGGGCCGCGTTACGCAGCACCAGACCGGTATCCTGGTTCGGCTGTGGATGGATCGGACGCCCGTCGAGGAGAAAAGACCCGGTGTGCCGGTCGAACGTCCTCTCCCCGCTCGCAGTGACGATGCGGTCGGCATGCATCCGGTTTTCGGTCAGCGTGCCTGTCTTGTCTGTCAGGATCACTGTGGTCGCGCCGAGCGTTTCCACGGCCGACAATTGCTCGATCAGGGCGTTGTGACGGGCCATCCGCAACATACCGCGCGCAAGTGCGAGCGTGGCGACGATCGGCAATCCCTCGGGAATGGCGGCCACGGCAAGCGCGACCGCGGATTCCACCATCAGCACCAGATCCTGACCGGCGATAACGCCGCTGATCGCGACGATGGCCGTGACCACGAGCGTGAGCCAGATGAGATGTCGACTGAGAAGCGCAAGTTGTCGTTCGAGTGGCGACCGCTCGGGCTCCGCTTCCTCCACGAGCCGGGTGATCCGGCCGAGTTCGGTGTTCATCCCGGTGGCCGTGACGACTGCCTCACCGGTTCCGCCCGTGATCGCACAGCCCTTGAACAACATGCAGGTCCGGTCGGCGAGGACAGTCTCCGCGGCCACGGGGTCTACCGACTTCGAGACCGGCATGGATTCCCCGGTCAACGCCGATTCATCGGCCGAGAGATTGGCGGATGACACGACGCGCATATCCGCCGCGATGACATCGCCGGCGTCGATGATCGCGACATCGCCGGGCACCAGCTTTTCGGCGGATATCGAAACGATCGTCCCGTCACGCCGGACCAGCGTGTTCCGGCTGGTCAGTTCGCGCAGCGCCTCCATCGAACGGACAGCCTGTATCTCCGTGATAAACCCGATCGCCGCATTGATGAGCAAGACGGCCACGATGGCGACGAACTCCACGGTCTCGCCGAACAGCAGCGCCAAGGCGGCGGCAGCGACCAGCAGGTAGACGATGGGGCTTCGAAACTGGTTCAGCAGAATGATCAGGACATTCTGGCGCGCCTTCTTCCGAAGCGCGTTCGGTCCGAACCGTTCGAGCCGCGCCGCAGCTTCGTCGCCGGACAGGCCGCGTTCCGGATCGACTTCCAGAACCTCGAAAATATCCGCAATTGCCACGGCATACGGCGCTTCCGGCACGGCACCGTCATTTCGCGATGGCTCGTCTATGTTCGAAGAGGCGATGGTCATGAACGGGGGCCGGGATCACTCCGGGTTCTTCCTGATGCGACGAAGACTCGCGCCGCACAGGAGCGGCGCAAGTGCGCTTTCATAGAGGGCGGATCGTCAATGCGCCATCAGCACCGTGAAGCGCTCATTGGCAAGCAAGTCGCGTGTCGCACCACCGAAGAAGAATTCGCGCAGGCGCGAATGCCCATAGGCGCCCGCGACAATCAGATCGACATCGAGATCGGTCGCATGCTGAACGAGAGCATCCGCAACGCTCCGACCCGCCGATGCGAGGACATCGACGGTGACATTCGCACCATGACGGGCGAGATACGCCGCGATATCGCTGCCGGGTTCTTCGCCCTGGTCGAATTCGGACGCCACCGGATCGACAAGAGCCACATGGACCGTCTCGGCACTTCCGAGCATGTCCATGCAATCGTGGACGGCCCTGGCGGCCTCGCGTGTCGCGTTCCACGCGATCATCACCCGTTTCGGCTTCAGGGTCAGGTCGCAACCGGAAGGAGCGACGAGGAACGGGCGCGCGCTCTGATAGACGAAACCTTCCAGCGCCTTGTCGGAGAGGCGCTTGTCTTGATCGGAAGTCGGCATGAAGAGACCGAGATCCGTATAGCGGGCGCGCATGCCGACAATGTCGGCTATCTGGCCTTCGTCGCAGTAATAGGTCGAGACATCGCCGGAGACGCCGGCCTCGGCCATCAACGCTTCGATGTCGGACGCTTTCGCCACCGCAACGGCACGGCCCTTTTCGCGCTCCTCGGACCATGTATCCGCCGGCACGGCACCATAGGCGGTCGCACTGGCGGGAAGCGCAATCCCGACGACGAGCACGGCAAGATGGCTGCCGTTCTGCTGGCAGAGCGAAATCGCACGCGCGACGCTGTCGGTCGGTTGCCCGCTATCCATCACGATGAAAAGTGTTTTCGGAACCATGTCTTTCAGCCTTTCTTGAACGGTGGCGAGAGCCGGAGCCTGTATCTGCCTCCCATCCACCACCGATTCATGGGTGTCCCGCAGCATGACCGCGGACAACACGAAAAGCCTTGACGTCTGTCAAACCGCGCCTCGCGACCCTTCTGTGACGAGCGGGCGCCTGAAACGCGTTTCGCCTATCCTGAGAGCGACAATCCATCCAGGATCAGGTCGCGAAGCCGTGTCGCCAACGGGCTCAACGTGTGGCTCTTCAACGATATCATATGATACGGATGAATGACGATCGGCTCGTCGAGATCAAGTGCGACGAAGCGGCCCTGTGCGCCCTTTGGCGCGACGAGCTCCGCCACCTCCCGGGTGATCGGTGCGACGGCATCCGTGGAATCGAGATAGCCGATCATGACCAGCAGCGACGTCGTGTTCACGATCTCGGAGGGCAGGGGGGTGCCGGACGAGAAGAAGACCTCCTCGACAGCCTGGCGCATCGGCGTATGCGGCGCCTGGATAACCCATTCCCATCCTTCCATATCCGCGATCGTGAGTTTTTCCCTGCGGGTGAGCGGATGGTCGCGGCGAACCAGGAACCGAATGATCTCTACCCGTCCGCGCTTCACCGCGAATTGCCGCGCATCCGTTCCCGGCGGGATGCGCGACAGAACGAAATCATAGTCCCCGCTCAGCAATCCGCCGATCAGGACATCGCTCGGCGCGACATCGACATGAATGTCCGCGCCCTCGGCCATCCGCTTCAGCTGCTGAATGGCGGGGACGACGAAGCCAACCGCGCCACCGGTCACCGATCCGACCCGCACCGACCCCGCGCGCCCGGAGATTGCCGCCTCGGTTTCCTGAAGCGTCAGATCCAGGCCGTGGAGAAGTGAATTCGCATTGCGGGCCAGCGTCTCTCCGGTCGGTGTCGGCGTCATGCCCTTCGGGTGACGGACGAAGAGTGGAACGCCGATCAGCTTTTCCAGACTGGCCAGCATGCGCGATGCGGCGGGCTGCGTGATCGCCAGCCGTTCCGCGGCAAGCACCAGCTGGCCGGTGCTTGCGATGGCTTGGACGAGACGAAAATCGCGTATCTGGAGGCGGTTTGCCAAGTTTTGCATAGTTTGCATATCAAAGTTGGTATGCAGATTGTCAATCTAATTAATTGATACGCAAGTTCGCGATGCATTAGCGTTTGCGCCGGGTGTTACTCGACACCCGAAACAGCGTCGCCTGCGAGGAGGATCTGCCGGCGGCCACTTATTCCCTGGGAGGATTTCATGAGGAAACTGCTTTCCGCAATGACCGCGCTTGCCTTTGGCGCTGGTCTGCTTGCCGCACCGGCAATTGCGCAGGACAAGGGCACGATCGGCATCGCGATGCCGACCAAATCGTCCGCACGCTGGATCTCGGATGGAAACTCGATGGTCGAGCAGTTCGAGGCGGCCGGCTACAGCGCCGACCTGCAATATGCCGAGGATGACATTCCGAACCAGCTCGCGCAGATCGAGAACATGATCACGAAAGAGGTCGATGCTCTCGTGATCGCCGCCATCGACGGCACGACGCTTTCCAACGCCCTTGCAAACGCCGCCGCGCTCGGTATTCCGGTCATCGCTTATGACCGCCTGATCCGCGATAGCCCGGATGTCAATTATTACGCGACGTTCGACAACTTCAAGGTCGGCGTGCAGCAGGCCAATTCGCTGGTCCAGGGTCTGGAAGAACGCTATCCGGACGCCGAAGCCTGGAATGTGGAGCTGTTCGGCGGCTCGCCCGACGACAACAACGCATACTTCTTCTACGACGGCGCGATGAGCGTCCTCCAGCCGCTGATCGACGACGGCAAGATCAACATCGTATCCGGCCAGATGGGCATGGATACGGTTGGCACGCTGCGCTGGGACGGCGCGGTGGCGCAGGCCCGCATGGATAACCTTCTCTCGGCCCATTACACCGACACGCAGTTGCATGGTGTCCTGTCGCCTTATGACGGTCTGTCCATCGGCATCCTGTCTTCGCTCAAGGGCGTCGGCTACGGCTCGGGAGACCAGCAGATGCCGATCGTGACCGGTCAGGACGCGGAAGTGCCGTCGGTCAAGTCGATCCTTGCCGGCGAACAGTACTCGACGGTGTTCAAGGACACGCGCGAACTCGCCCGTGTCACCGTGGGCATGGTCAATGCGCTTCTCGAAGGCGGCGAGCCGGAAATCAACGACACCAAGACCTATGACAACGGGGTCAAGGTGGTGCCGTCCTACCTGCTCGAGCCGGTGTCTGTCGACGCATCCAACTGGGAAGAAATCCTGATCGGAAGCGGTTACTACACGATGGATCAGATCAAGTAATCTCTTCCTGAACGAGCATGCTCCTCCTCGCCGTCCAGAGCGGCGGGGAGGAGCAAACAAAACCAACGACCATCCCGAGTTTTCGTGCGCCATGAGCACACTTCTTGAAATGCGCGAGATCACCAAGGAGTTTCCGGGCGTCCGGGCGCTCGACCGGGTGAGCATCGCCGTTCGGCAGGGCGAGATCCACGCGATCTGCGGCGAAAACGGCGCCGGCAAATCGACGCTGATGAAGGTCCTGTCCGGCGTCTATCCCGCCGGCAGCTACGAAGGCGAGATCGTCTTCGAAGGCGAACCTGTCGCGTTTCGCGATATTCGGGACAGCGAAGCGCGCGGCATCATCATCATTCACCAGGAACTGGCACTCGTGCCGCAACTGTCGATCGCCGAGAACATCTTCCTGGGCAACGAGCGCGCCGTTCGTGGCGTGATCGACTGGCGCGAGACGAACCGGCGAACGGAAGAGCTTCTCGCCAAGGTCGGCCTGAACGAACCACCAACCTCCAAGGTCGACAGCATCGGCGTCGGCAAGCAGCAGCTTGTCGAGATCGCAAAGGCGCTCTCCAAGGACGTCAAGCTGCTGATCCTGGACGAGCCGACAGCCGCCTTGCAGGAAAACGACAGCCGCAAGCTGCTCGACCTGATGCTGGAACTGAAAGCGCAAGGCGTCACCTGCATCATCATTTCCCACAAGCTCGGCGAAGTCGGTTATGTCGCCGACACCGTGACCGTGATCCGGGACGGAACCACCATTTCGACGCTCGATGCAGCGGATGGTCTCGGCGAGGACCGGATCGTCCGTGACATGGTCGGGCGCGACATGACGCACCGCTTTCCCGAACATGCGCGCTCGCCCGGCGAAGTGCTGCTCGAAGTCGAAAACTGGAGCGTCTGGCATCCGGAGCACGCCGACCGGCGCGTCATCAAGGATGCGTGCTTCACCGTGCGCTCCGGTGAGGTCGTCGGCATCGCCGGTCTCATGGGGTCCGGCCGCACGGAATTGGCCATGTCGATCTTCGGCCGCAGCTACGGCCGCAACATAACGGGCGAGATAAGGCTGCGCGGCAATCCGGTCGATGTCGGCACAGTCCCACGCGCCATCGACGCCGGCATTTCCTATGTTACGGAAGACCGCAAATCGCTGGGCCTCGTGCTGGACGAAACCGTGCGGTTCAACACAACGCTCGCCAATCTCGAGAGTGTCTCCTCGGGTGGCGTCCTCAATCGCAACGAGGAAACCCGGGTCGCGGAAAAGTACCGCGACGCGTTGGCGATACGCACACCGACGGTCTTCCAGAAAGCGGTCAACCTCTCCGGCGGAAACCAGCAGAAGGTCGTGCTCGCCAAATGGCTGAACACGAGGCCGGACGTGCTGATCCTCGACGAACCGACGCGCGGCATCGATGTCGGCGCGAAATACGAGATCTACACGATCATCAACGAACTCGCCGCCGAAGGAAAAGGCGTCGTGATGATCTCGTCCGAAATGCCGGAACTCATCGGAATGTGTGACCGGATCTATGTGATGAACGAAGGCGCGCTGGTCGGCGAACTCACCGCTGCGGAAGCGAGCCAGGAGCGCATCATGTCGCTCATTGTCAACGAGTAGGGAGAAAGACGTGACTGCGGTTCAAAGCAGCGAACGCGCCGAAAAGGCGGAGTCGGGCAGGAGCGTTCGCGATTACCTCTCTTCGCATTTGCGCGAATACGGGCTCCTTTTCGCATTGATCGCCATCATGGCGTTCTTCCAGATCGTGACCGACGGGACCCTGTTGCGCGCGGTCAACGTCACCAACCTGCTGCTCCAGAACAGCTACATCGTCATCATGGCGCTGGGCATGCTCGTGGTCATCGTGTCGGGTAACATCGACCTTTCGGTCGGCTCGGTGATGGGCTTCATCGGCGCGCTCGCGGCCGTGATGATCGTGAACTGGGACCAGTCGGTCTTCCTGACAATCATCGTCTGCCTCATCGCCGGCGGCCTTATCGGCGCCGCCCAGGGCTACTGGATCGCCTACTGGAAGATACCGTCCTTCATCGTCACGCTGGCGGGCATGCTCGTCTTTCGCGGACTGTCGCTCTGGCTGCTCGAAGGTCAATCGGTCGGGCCGTTCCCGAGAGAGTTCCAGGTGATCGCAAACGGCTTCGTCGCCGACATTTTCCCCACCGGCATGGGTGAAGCATTGGCCGGCGTGTTCGATGTGCGCAGGCTGAATGTGCTGGCGCTCGGCTTCGGCATCCTGGCGGCGGCCGCATTGGTCTGGATCGGGCTGCGCCAGCGCGCGCGGAACCGCTCCTACGGCATTGTCGACGAGCCGCGCAGCTTCTTTGTCGCGCGCAACGCCATCGTCGCGGCCGCGATCATCTTCATAACCTACAAGCTCTCGACCTTCCGGGGATTGCCCAATGTGCTTCTGACAATGGGCGTGCTGACGATCATCTACGCATTCCTGACCCAGAACACCGTGATCGGCCGCAGGATCTATGCGCTGGGCGGTAACGCCAAGGCCGCCAAGCTCTCCGGCATCAAGACGGAACGCCTGACATTTCTCGCCTTCGTCAATATGGGCATTCTCGCCGCGGCGGCGGGCCTTGTCTTCGCCGCACGGCTGAACACGGCGACGCCGAAAGCCGGCTTCGCGCTGGAACTCGACGTTATCGCAGCGGTCTTTATCGGCGGCGCCTCGATGTCCGGCGGCGTGGGCACGATCGTCGGCGCGGTCGTCGGCGCGTTCCTGATGGGAGTCCTCAACAACGGCATGTCGATCATGGGTATCGGCATCGACTATCAACAGATGATCAAGGGCCTCGTGTTGCTCGCGGCGGTCGTCTTCGATGTTTACAACAAACAGAAGCAGGGTTGATGAGTATGAGTTTCAAACCCGCCCAATGGCCCCGCAGGCTTCGTTCGCAGGAATGGTTCGGCGGCACGGGACGCGACCAGATTTATCATCGCGGCTGGATGAAGAACCAGGGTTTCCCGCACGACATGTTCGACGGGCGTCCGGTGATCGGCATCCTGAACACATGGTCCGAACTGACGCCGTGCAACGCACATCTGCGCGATCTCGCAGAGCGCGTGAAGAACGGCATCTACGAGGCCGGCGGCTT
Source organism: Oricola indica (assembly GCF_965227485.1). Classification (NCBI taxonomy): domain Bacteria; kingdom Pseudomonadati; phylum Pseudomonadota; class Alphaproteobacteria; order Hyphomicrobiales; family Ahrensiaceae; genus Oricola; species Oricola indica. Next base: position 2,957,330 of record NZ_OZ245747.1, on the reverse strand, counting down.
CCCGGTTGAAGTCCCCGTCTTCTCGGCAGCGGAGAGTTCGTTTCGTCCGACGGCGATGATGTTCCGCAACCTTGCGGCCCTCGCGGTCGAGGAGGCGATGCGCGGCCAGCCGATGGACGGCGCCGTCTTGCTCGTCGGCTGCGACAAGACCACCCCGAGCCTTTTGATGGGCGCAGCGTCAACCGACATGCCCTCCATCGTGGTGACCGGCGGCCCGATGCTGAATGGCTATTTCCGGGGCGAGCGGGTCGGATCGGGAACGCATCTCTGGAAATTCTCCGAGGCGGTGAAAGCCGGAGAAATGACGGCCGAGGATTTTCTCGAGGCGGAAGCCTCGATGTCGCGGTCGCCCGGCTCGTGCAACACGATGGGCACGGCGTCCTCGATGGCCTCCATGTCCGAGGCGCTCGGCATGGCGCTGTCCGGAAACGCCGCGATCCCGGCCGTCGACAGCCGGCGCCGGGTCATGGCGCAACTGTCCGGCCGGCGCATCGTGCAAATGGTCAAGGACGACCTCAAACCTTCCGACGTCATGACGAAAAACGCGTTCGAGAATGCGATCCGCACCAACGGCGCAATCGGCGGGTCCACCAACGCGGTCATCCACCTGCTGGCGATTGCCGGGCGTGTCGGCATCGACCTTTCGCTGGACGATTGGGACCGTTGCGGCCGTGATGTCGCGACCATCGTCAACCTCATGCCGTCGGGCAAATACCTGATGGAGGAGTTCTTCTATGCCGGCGGCCTGCCTGTCGTGCTGAAGCGCCTCGGCGAGGCCGGGCTGCTGCACAAGGACGCGCTCACAGTCTCCGGGGAGACGATGTGGGATCAGGTGAAGGATGTCGTGAACCACAATGAGGACGTCATCCTCCCGGTGGAAAAAGCCCTGACGCAACAGGGCGGCATCGCCGTCCTCAAGGGCAATCTCGCGCCGAAAGGGGCCGTCATCAAGCCATCCGCCGCGTCGCCGCATCTCCTGCAGCACCGCGGTCGCGCCGTCGTCTTCGAGGATATCGACGACTACAAGGCCCGCATCAACGACGACGCGCTCGATGTCGACGAGACCTGCATTCTCGTCCTGAAGAACTGCGGCCCGAAGGGCTATCCGGGGATGGCCGAGGTCGGCAATATGGGGCTGCCACCGAAGATCCTGAAAAAGGGGATCACCGACATGGTCCGCATCTCCGATGCGCGCATGTCAGGCACGGCCTACGGAACGGTGATATTGCATACCTCGCCGGAAGCGGCGACCGGCGGCCCGCTGGCTGTTGTTCGCAATGGCGACATGATCGAAATCGATGTTCCGGGCCGGCATATTCGCCTCGACATCTCCGACGAAGAGCTCGCGGCGCGCCTGGCGCAGTGGTCCGAACCCGCCGACCGTCCGACATCCGGATATGAGTGGCTGCACCAGACCCATGTGCAGGGCGCGGATACGGGCGCGGACCTCGACTTCCTGAGAGGGTGCCGCGGCGCGCCCGTCGGAAGGGACTCGCACTGATGAGCACGAAGATAGCTCTGGTCGGAATCGGCAAGATCGCGCGCGATCAGCACGTTCCCTCGATTGAAGCGTCGCCCGACTGGGAACTCGCGGCGACGGTGTCCCGCCATGGAACGGTGGATGGTGTCGAAGCCTTCACGGACATGGACACGCTCCTCGATGCGCGCCGCGACATCGAGGTCATCTCGCTGTGTCTGCCGCCTGTACCGCGCTTCGCCTATGCGTCATCGGCGCTGAAGGCCGGCCGGCATGTCATGCTGGAAAAGCCGCCGGGCGCGACACTCGCCGAATGCCATACGCTCGGCGCTATGGCGAAACGGGCAGGGGTTTCCATCTACTCGACCTGGCATTCCCGCGAGGCTGCGCGGGTCGGCGCGGCGAAGGAATGGCTGAAGAACAAGCGTCTCCGGTCGCTCAAGGTGGTCTGGAAAGAGGATGTACGCCGCTGGCATCCGGGCCAGGAATGGATTTGGGATCCCGGTGGCCTCGGCATCTTCGATCCGGGCATCAATGCCTTGTCCATCGTCACGGAAATCCTGCCGGACCCGGTTCACCTGACCAAAGCCGTTCTCGAATTTCCCGAAAATCGCGGCACGCCGATCGCCGCATCGCTCGACTTCGCGCATCCGCACGGCGCGGAAATGTCCGCGGTGTTCGACTGGAGACAGGACGGAGACCAGATCTGGACTATTGAAGCGGAGACCGACGAAGGCACGCTCGTGCTTTCCGAAGGCGGCGCGACGCTTTCGATCGATGGTGAAATCCATGCGGGCAAAGACACGGACGGCAATCCTCTGCACGGAGAATATCCGCGCCTCTACGCCAGGATGGCGGAGCTTGTGCGAACCGGCGGGACGGATATGGATCTCGCTCCGATGATCCATGTCGCCGACGCTTTCCTGTTGGGGCACCGCGTCGCTGTCGAGCCTTTCGACTGGTGACGGGACAGTGAGCATGGAAACGCCGACACCCGACCGCATCGATACCGCCCGGCTTGAATCTTTCGGCATCGCCGATGCACCAAACGGAACTGCAGGAGAATTGAATTGAAAAAGGCCCTTTCCGGCATCCTCCCGGTGGCGCCAACGCCATTTCACGCCGACGGCAAGGTCGATGAGGACGGCATGCGCCGCGTCATCGATTGCATGATCGATCAGGGGGTCGATGCGATCTGCATCCTCGCCAACTATTCCGAACAGTTTCTTCTTTCGGATGAGGAACGCGCGCTCCTCATGCGCCTCAGCCTCGAACACGCCGCCGGTCGCGTGCCGATCATCGTGACCATCAGTCACTTCTGGACCGATCTTGTCGTACGCCGCGCAAAGGATGCCGAAAGCATGGGCGCGGCCATGGTCATGATGATGCCGCCCTATCACGGCGCGGCATTGCAGGCTGCCCCGCAGGGTATCTTCGAGCATTTCCAGGCGGTCAACGACGCGATCTCGATACCGATCATGGTGCAGGACGCACCATTGTCGGGCGTGAACCTGACAATCGATCTGCTGGCACGCATGGCGCGCGAACTGGAGAACGTTTCCTATTTCAAGATCGAGTGTCCCTTCGCCGCCGACAAGCTGGCCGCGCTGATCGACGCCGCCGGCGATCACATTGACGGCCCCTTCGACGGCGAGGAGGCGGTCACGCTTCTCGCGGACCTCGATGCGGGCGCAACCGGAACGATGACCTCCGCCATGTTCCCGGAAAAGATCGGCCCAATCGTCACCGAATACCTCGCGGGCAACAACGAGGCGGCGCTGGAGCACTGGAAACTGTGCCTGCCGCTGATCAACCACGAGAACCGCCAATGCGGCCTTCGCGCCGCCAAGACCGTGTTCATGGAGGGCGGCGTGATTGCCAGCGATTATGTGCGCCATCCCCTCAAGCCGATGTCGCAACGCACGCGCGATCGTCTTCTGTCCCTTGCGCGCGATCTCGATGTGCTCGCGCTGAAATGGGGCAAGTAGAGGGGTTCCGGGATCGTGACGATCACCATGGCAACAACCCAGAAGCTTCCCGCCGGTCGCTGCGAACTCGGTGAAGGCCCGTATTACGATCCGCAGGCGGATACCGCGTGGTGGTTCGATATCGTCGGCAAGACGCTGTTCGAACATCGCTTTTCCGCAGGCGAGACAAGCGAACATGCGCTTCCGCGCATGGCTTCGGTCGTCGCGGGGACGGATGACGGCCGGCAATTGCTCGCCATGGAAGATGGGCTCTACCTTCGCGATCTCGCGGACGGCGCATTGTCGCTTCTGGCGCCACTGGAAGCGGACAATTCCGCCACGCGCTCCAATGATGGACGCGTACACCCGTCGGGAAATCTGTGGATCGGCACGATGGGAAAGAGGGCCGAATGGCAGGCCGGCGCGATCTACTGGTTCGATGGCGCCGATCTGCGCCCGCTCTTTCGCAAGATCACGATTCCGAACTCCATCTGCTTTGCTCCGGACGGGCGGACCGCCTATTTTGCGGATACGGCAGTCAATACCATATGGCGGGTAGGGGTCGACGCCCGAACGGGTCTGCCCTCCGGCGAGCCGGAACCGTTTCTCCACGAGAAGGACCTTCCCCTCGGTGGCCATTTCGACGGTTCGGTCACAGATGCCGATGGTGTATTGTGGAATGCCGCATGGGGTGGTGGGTCGGTCTCCGGCTACACGCCAAATGGCCAGCCCGTTCGCACCTACGAGCTTCCGGCGGCGCAGACCAGTTGCCCGGCATTCGTCGGCCCGGGGCTCGACCGGCTTCTTGTGACCACCGCATGGGAAGGATACGACGAGGCCGCACGCGCATCGGACCCCGGTTCGGGCTTCACCTACGTGATCGATGGCGGCTTCAAGGGGCGACCGGAGCCGCAGTTCCGGCTCTCGACAGCCACGTGACTCGAAGAATTAAAGGATAGGACATGCTTTCAGGCAAACACCTCATTGCAGGCGAATGGAAATCAGGCGACGCGACGTTCTCGTCGGAACCGGCACATGGCGACGCACATGAATTCGCGGTTGGTACGCCGGCGCATGTCGATGCGGCGGTTAAGGCAGCCGAGGACGCATTCGTGTCTTATGGCTACTCCAGCCGGGAAGATCGGGCCGCGTTCCTCAACGCGATCGCCGACGAGATCGAAGCACGTGGCGCGGAAATCACCGCGATCGGCACAAGCGAAACCGGCTTGCCGGAGGCTAGGCTCGAAGGCGAGCGCGGACGGACGACCGGTCAGCTTCGCTTGTTTGCAAGCCACATTCTAAAGGGCGATTACCTCGACCGCCGGCATGACGAAGCGCTGCCCGACCGTCAGCCGCTGCCGCGCCCCGATCTGCGCATGATCCAGCGTCCGATCGGCCCGGTTGCCGTTTTCGGTGCGTCCAACTTCCCGCTCGCTTTCTCGACGGCCGGCGGAGATACCGCGGCCGCGCTCGCAGCGGGATGTCCGGTCGTGGTCAAGGGCCATTCCGCCCATCCGGGCACTGGCGAGATCGTCGCGCAGGCGATTGATGCTGCGATCAAGAAATGCGGCCTTCATCCGGGCGTCTTCTCGCTGGTCCAGGGCGGCACGCGCGAGACCGGCCAGGCGCTGGTGACCCATCCGTTGATCCGGGCCGTCGGCTTCACCGGTTCGCTCGCCGGCGGGCGGGCGCTGTTCGATCTCTGCGCCTCGCGCCCTGAGCCGATTCCTTTCTTCGGCGAACTGGGTTCCGTCAATCCGATGTTCCTGATGTCCAATGCCGTAAAGGCCCGGGGCGGGGAGATCGCCAAGGGTTGGGCCGGATCGCTGACCATGGGCGCGGGCCAGTTCTGCACCAATCCCGGCATCGCCGTCATCATCGACGGACCGGAGGCCGACGCATTTGGCAACGCGGTGACTGAAGCGTTGGAACCGGTCGGCGCGCAGACCATGCTCACCGACGGCATCGCCGGTGCCTACCGCGCGGGCCGCGACCGGGTGGCCGCAAGCGCGGGCGTGCAGGATCTGCTCACCTCGACCTGCGACCTGCGCAACGCGACGCCTTACCTTTACCGCGTGTCCGGCGCGGACTGGCTGGCCAATCATGCCCTCGGCGAAGAGGTCTTCGGTCCGCTCGGACTGATCGTCACGGTCAAGGATCTGGACGAAATGCAGGCGATCGCCCGTTCGCTGCAGGGCCAGCTCACCTGCACGATCCATATGGACGCGGCGGACACCGCAGATAGCCAGACGCTGATGCCGATCCTCGAACGCAAGGCGGGCCGTCTGCTCGCAAACGGTTTTCCGACCGGCGTCGAGGTCTGCGACTCCATGGTGCATGGCGGCCCGTATCCTGCCTCGACCAATTTCGGAGCTACCTCGGTCGGCACGCTGTCCATTCGGCGCTTCCTGCGCCCCGTCTGTTTCCAGAACATCCCGGACGCACTGCTGCCGGACGACCTGAAGTAGGCAAGACAGACCATAGGGCGCCGCCTCCGGCGGCGTCCGCTGAAATCTGCTCAACAAACCGCGCGAAAGGATTTTTCGCGCGGGTTTGAAGCGTTTTCATGCGCGACCGATCTCCCAACAATATACTGATTTCATTACGTTATTTGGAAAGATTTTTCGCCCGGAAAGGCGATTCCCGGTTGGCGATCTAATAATATTACTATACGATTATTATGCATCGCCGGCTTGTCCTCGGAGGAGGTTCCCGGCGGAATCCATGGGAGGAAATATTATGATACGCAAATTCGCACTTGCCGGCGCAGCGCTGGCCGCAACCACCTTCATGTCAGGCACCGCCTTGGCGCAGACGATCGGCTTCTCGCAGGTCGGCTCGGAAGGCGACTGGCGCCCCGCATTCTCGGCAAACATGCAGGAGAGCGCCAAGGAATACGGCGTCGATCTCAAATTCGCCAACGCACAGGGCAAGCAGGAAGAGCAGCTTCGGGCCGTTCGCGCCTTTATCGCCCAGGGCGTTGACGCCATCATCATCGCGCCGGTCGTCGTGACCGGGTGGGATCAGGTGCTGCGCGAAGCCAAGGAAGCGGAAATTCCGGTCTTCCTCGTAGACCGTGACGTCGATGTCGAGGACAAGTCGCTCTATGTCACGCGCATTTCCGCGGACTTCAACCTCGAGGGCAAGCTGGCCGGCGCATGGCTCGCGGCCGAATCGCTCGGCGATTGCAAGGTGGTCGAGCTCCAGGGCACGACCGGTTCCGCACCCGCCATCGAGCGCAAGGGTGGCTTCGAGGCCGTTCTCGACCAGTTCCCGGCGATGGAAATCGTCGCAAGCCAGTCTGGCGACTTCACGACGGATGGCGGCAAGAAGGTGATGGAAGCCTTCATCAAGTCGACCAACAACCTCGAAGGCATTTGCGCTTCCTTCGCGCATAACGACAACATGCAGCTTGGCGCGATCCAGGCAATGAAGGAAGCTGGCCTCAAGCCCGGCGAGGATGTGCTGATGGTTTCCGTCGACTACGTCCCCGCGATCAAGGACGCGCTTGACGCCGGCGAGGCCAATGCCTCGGTCGAACTGCGCTCGGCGGTCGGCGAGTTCATCTATCCGGTGGTCCTCGACTACCTGAAGAACCCGACCGAACTCGACAAGTGGATCGTCATCCCCGGTGACCTGCACACCGCTGACTAGGTTTCGGCATTGCCGCTGAATCCATGAAGGTCGGCGCCCCGTTCGCGGGGCGCCGCTGCACGCCGCATCTTGCGGCTGCCGTACCGACCTTGTGCAAAGGTGACTGAACCAATGAACGCTTCCGCTGGTCCCGCTGCGCGTGTCGAGATGCGCGCGATAGGCAAATCTTTTCCGGGCGTCCGCGCGCTATCCGGTGTCGATCTCACGCTCTATCCGGGCGAAATCCACGCCTTGCTTGGCGAAAACGGCGCCGGCAAATCCACCCTCATCAAGATCCTGACCGGTGCGTTGGATCGCGACGCCGGCGAAATCCGCCTCGATGGAAAATCGGTCGATTTCCGGTCCACCGGCGAAGCCCAGACGAGCGGCATCTCCACCGTGTATCAGGAGGTCAACCTGATCCCGGCAATGTCGGTGACGAAGAACCTCGCACTCGGTCCCTCGGAAGGCGCGTTCGGAATCATTTCGTGGCGCAAGACCCGCGCGGCCGCGCGTCAGAAACTCGCGCGACTCAACCTGGATATCGATATCGAGCAGCCCGTCGGCACGTTTTCGGTCGCCGTACAGCAACTCGTGGCCATCGCGCATGCGCTCGACGACGACACGAGCGTTCTCGTTCTCGATGAGCCGACCGCGAGCCTCGATGCGCAGGAAACCGCGACGCTCTTTTCGATTCTTCGCGACCTGAAATCGCGCGGCATGGCGATCGTCTTCATCACCCACTTCCTCGACCAGGTCTACGAGATCTCCGACCGCATCTCTGTCCTTCGAAACGGCGGCCTCGTGGGAACTGGATTGGCGTCGGACATTACCCGCCAGGAGCTGATCTCGATGATGATCGGGCGCGAATTGGGAGAGGTCGAGGCGACATTCGCCCACAAGGCGTCCGAAGAGAAGGGCACCGAAAAGCTCGTCGCGCGCGGCATCGGCCGCAAGCGCACGCTGGAGCCCTTCGATCTCATGCTGCACGCCGGCGAGGTGGTCGGCCTGGCGGGGCTCCTGGGCTCCGGGCGCACTGAACTGACGAAACTCGTTCTCGGCGCCATCCGCGCCGACAGCGGGACGCTCGAGGTCGGCGGCAAGGATGTCGGACGCAACACGCCCCGGCAGTCGCTTGAATCCGGCATCGCGTTCTGTCCCGAAGATCGCAAGGCCGAGGGCCTTGTCGGCGATCTGAGCATCCGCGAAAACATCATGCTGTCGATGCAGGCCAAGAACGGATGGCTGCGCCGGGTCCCGCGCAAGCAGCAGGAACGGCTCGCCAGCGAGATGATCGACGCTTTGGCCATCGCCACGCCGGATGCGGAGAAGCCGGTTCGGCAACTCTCCGGCGGCAATCAGCAAAAGGTCGTGCTGGCGCGAGCGCTCGCCTCGAAACCCGAGATACTCCTCCTCGACGAGCCGACACGCGGCATCGATGTGGGCGCGCATGCCGAAATCATCATGTTGATCCGCAGGCTCTGCGAGGACGGCATGGCGCTCCTCGTCGCGTCTTCGGAACTGGATGAGATCGTCGCAGCGTCCGATCGCGTCGCGGTCATGCGCGACCGTCGCAAGATCGGGGAAATCGCCGGCGAGGATATCAAGCGAGACAACATCATCCGGATGATAGCGGGGGAAGACGGTGGCCAGCACTGACAGCACGGCGGAGCATTCCGCGCCCGGTCGGATCAAGGCGATGGCGCAGAGCCGGGCCATATGGCCGCTGCTCGCGCTGGCGCTCATCCTGATCGTCGCCGGGTTCATATCGCCGAACTTCTACGAGATTCGCATCGTCGAGGGTCGGCTTTTCGGAAATCTGATCGACATCCTGTACAGAGCCGTGCCGACGGCGCTTGTCGCGCTGGGCATGGCCGTCGTGATCGGGACGCGGGGCATCGACCTGTCCGTCGGATCGATCATTGCCATTGTGGGCGCTGTGATCGTGTGGCGCATCAAGATGGGCGATCCGCATGTCACGATCCTCTTCACCGCGCTTGCCGCCGGTATTCTGTGCGGCATGTGGAACGGCTTCCTCGTCGCCGCGCTGGGAATTCAGCCGATCATCGCCACGCTGATCCTGATGGTGTCGGGGCGCGGCATCGGCATGTTGATCAATCTCCTCTACGGCGGGACCGATCCGAGCTTCGAGAGCGCGTTCCTGCAGGGATTGTCGACCGGAAGCATCTGGTTGATCCCGACCCGGCTGGTCCTCGCCGCCGGCATATTTCTCGCTCTGTGGCTTTTGATCCGCCGCACCGCGCTCGGCCTCTTCGTCGAGTCCGTCGGCGGCAACGCGGCGGCATCCAATCTCGCCGGCGTCAATGCGCGGGTCATCGTGTTCGTCGCCTATGTCCTGTGCGGACTTCTTTCCGCCTGGGCAGGGATCATCATGACGGCCGACACCCACACGTCGGACCCGGTATCCGTGGCGCTTTACATCGAGCTTGACGCGATCCTGGCCGTTGTCATCGGCGGCGGGTCGCTCGCCGGCGGGCGCATCTATCTCGGCATGACCGTTATCGGAGCGCTGGTGATCCAGGCGCTGACGACAGCGACACTGATCTCCGGATTGCCGCCGGAATACAACCTGATCATCAAGGCGCTCGTCGTGCTGAGCGTCCTGTTCCTCCAGTCCGCCAATGCTCGAAACGCCATTCGCGGCCTGGTCTCGAGGAAGCCGTCATGAACAAGAAGTATCTGCCACTCGCCGCCACCATCGCCGTCTTCGTCGCGCTCTTCGTGACCGGCGGCGCGATGTACAACAACTTCCTGTCGACGCTGGTTCTCGGCAACATCCTCGCCGACAACGCCTTCATCATCATCGCCGCGATAGGCGCGACCTTCGTCATTCTCTCGGGCGGCATCGATCTGTCGATCGGCTCGATGATTGGGCTGGTCGGCGTGTGCATGGCCGTTCTCGACCGCATGGGCTGGCATCCGCTCGCCGCGGCCGCCCTGATGATCTGTTTCGGTATCCTCTATGGCGCGCTGCAGGGGTTCATCATCGACTTCTGCGATATTCAGCCCTTCATCGTCACGCTGGCGGGTCTGTTCCTGTTGCGCGGGCTCTGTTTCATGGTGACGCTCGAGTCCGTTCCGATCCGCCACGACTTCGTGGATCTCTACGCGTCGGCGAAAATCCCGCTGCCGGGACGCGGCGTCCTGCGAAGTTCGGCGATCGTGATGCTGGCAAGCCTCGCGCTCGCGATCTTCATCGCCCATTTCACCCGCTTCGGAAACAGCGTCTACGCGATCGGCGGGGACAAGGAATCCGCCAGGCTGATGGGTGTCAATATCCGTCGCACGACGATCGGTATCTACGCGATCGGTGGTTTCTATTCGGCGCTCGCAGGGGTCGTCTACGCGCTCTACACATCATCCGGCTATCCGCTTGCCGGGTCCACGCTGGAGCTCTCGGCCATCGCCGCGGTCGTCTTGGGCGGAACATTGTTGACCGGCGGCGTCGGCATGGTCGCGGGCACGCTGTTCGGCGGCATGATCCTCGGACTGATCTCCACATTGATCATCTTCCACGGTTCGCTGAACAGCGCCTGGATTCTGATATCGAGTGGCGTCCTTCTGTTCGCCTTCATTGTCCTCCACCGGTTCCTCGTCAGCTCGTTCGACTTGCGGGGGACATCCTGATTCCGCTACGGCATAATCTGTGCCTCCATCTCGGCGAGGACACGCACTCTAAATTCGGAAAAGAACTTGGATACAGCCATCTCCGATCGCGCTTATGTGCTCTCCGATCCAAACGGCGGCGCGGGACTGGGCGTTCTCGATCGATTGGGCCGCGAAATCGTCAGCGGAACCTTCCCGCCTGAAACGCGTCTGCCGGACGAGGCGTCGATGCTCAAGCGCTACGCCGTGTCGCGGACGGCGCTGCGCGAAGCCTACAGCAAGCTCTCCGCCAAGGGCATGATTGTCGCACGCCCGAAGGTTGGCACCAGCGTTCGCCCGCCCGCATTCTGGAACATGCTCGATCCCGAGGTCCTGGGTTGGCATTTGCAGACCAAGTCGCCGAACGAGATCGCCATGGATCTCTATGCCTTGCGCCGCATGGTCGAGCCGCCCGCAGCGGCGCTCGCCGCCAAGATCCGGAGTGAGGACGAACTGGCGAAAATCGAGAGTGCCTACCGGGACATGGCCATCAAGGCCCACGACGAGGCGGAACTGGTGCAGGCCGACCTGCGCTTTCACCTCGAAATCCTCTTCGCCACCCACAATCACTTCATCGGAGCATTCAGCGCGCTCATCCACGCGGCGATGATCAGCACCTTTCGCCTGAGCTGGCGGGGCGCCGCCGTCGCGGTCATCAAGCAGGCGCGCCTCGAACAGCATGGCGATGTTCTGGACGCGATCGCCCGGCAGGAACCGGACCTCGCCCGCCAGCGCATGGAAGTCCTGCTCGACGACTCGATCCGCGATGTGGACGAAGCCCTGGGGACAAGATGACGTCTCGCGGCGGATTTGCAGGGCTTTCGAAAGCACACAAACCTGCACGCCTCTGAAGAGAGGCTGCGTCTATCTGCTCGGATTTCGCAGTCGGCTCAGCGTCACGGGCGTCATTCCCAGGAACGACGAAATCTGACTGTGAGCAAACAGGGCTTCATGATCAGGATAGTGGCGACGAAACCACTCCAGCCGGTCCCTGGCTTTGAGCGCGGCGAGGCTCCATTCCCGGCTTGTCTTTCGCTCAAGTTCGGCACGCAGGACTGCATTTGCCCACTCCTCGATCGCTGACGAACCGCGCATCAGTTCCAGAAGGGCCGCGGCCGATACCGAAGCGGCCTGCCCATCTGACTCCAGTCTCAAGCTGACAAGGGACTTGCCGTCGGCGGCGCGCGCCAGATTGGGCGTGATTACACACGGCCCAACAAAAAAGCCAACGCACACTTCGCGCCCATCGGCGTCACCAATCAGACTGACCACCTTCCCTGACAACAGAATGTATTCCATCGCATCTGGCTCACCCTGCCGGGCGAGGAAGTAGGTTTTCGGAAGTCGTTTCGCCTCGAACGCCCCGGCCAAGGCGCGTGCATCGGCGGCGGTCAGATCACCGAAAATCCGTCGGTCCCGTTCAAAGCTGCTTGCGATCTGCATTTCTCGCGTCCCGTTAACAAAAGACAATGCCTCGCAAGCAAGGCGCTCCTGCCAGCTAGGCATACTTCAAATGCGAAAGGAGTTCTTCTCATGAAAATCGATCACAGCGGCAAGGCCACAATCCTGTTCGGGCTGGGCGCCGCGATCATCTATCTTGTCATGGTACTGGGCACGCTCAGCTATCTGAACGATCTTGCAGGCGCGCTGCCATTCGATCTGCGGCCCTCAGGGTACTCACCGGCTGACGCCGTAGGTCTGCTGGAAGCACTCGGTGGGACCGGGCGCCACTATTATCTCACGCGGCAGATCCCTCTGGATACGCTCTACCCCGCTTTGCTGGCGCTGACCCTGATTTCGGCACTTCGATGGCGCTCCTTCAGGTTCGGGCCGACGCTGATGACCAGGATAGGCGGAGCCTTGGCTATCCTGGCCGCAACTTTCGACTATCTGGAAAACCTGGGCATAAGCCTCATGCTGCTGACTGGATCAGAGCCAGACCTTGCGCTGGTAAAGGCCGCAAGCACAGCGACGATCTTGAAATCGGCTCTGACGACCGCTGCCATACTTGCCGTTATAGCAAGTCTCCTATCGGTCCTGTTCAGGCGCATGTTGAGTGCACGCACCACCCCTGCGGCTCGGTAATAAGATGTCTCGGCTCGTCTGCACCCAGGCCGCCAGAAAGGTCATACCTGTACCGGCGCGGGCAAGATCGGGAGAACGCATTCGCAGGGGCAAGTGGCGGAGGGGATGGGCCTGACATCCAACCTTCTCCACTCTAAGTTACTGTAAATGTGTATTTTTTTTGCACCCTTCCCGGCTACCGGCAAACTTTCTCGAACACTTCCACAAGCTCCTTGAACTTGCGACGCTGCACGTCGGGATCTTGTGAGAGGATCGCATTGTCCACGCAGTCATCCGCGTGATCCTGCAGGATTAGAATTTCGACCTGCGAAAGTGCCGATCGGATCGCCAGGGATTGATTGAGAATGTCGATGCAGTAGCGATCTTCTTCGATCATGCGCGCAACCCCGCGTACCTGCCCTTCGAGGCGCGCCAGTCGTTGGATGGCTGCTTGCTTTCGATCCTTCATGGCGGGCTGGTCTCTTGCTACGATACGGGGGAACCGAGCTTTGTGCGGAAGGGTTCCTCGGAACCTCACAGGCCATCGCGTGTTGAATCATACCCCCTTGGGGTATTGGGCTGCGTCTCCGGACGCCCGCCGAGTTCTGCGTTGGCAGATGCGACTGCCCAGTTGCCCTCAAGCAGATTGCAGAACGAGCAGGAAGTCGCGACATGTCCTATATCCGTTTCGGCCTGATGATCCTCACTTCCACAGTGGTGATGTTCATCCTGATGTACCTCAACACCTACGCTTGGGAACACGTCTTCTTCTCGGAGACACGTACCTATATGGCGATCATGATGGGGGCGACGATGGCCGTCATCATGCTCGCCTACATGCTCGGGATGTACTCGAACAAGGGCCTGAACATCGCGATCTTCGTCGGCGCGATCATCGTCTTTGCCCTGTCGCTCTGGCTGGTGCGCAGCCAGGTCACGGTCTCGGGTCCGAGCTACATGCGGGCAATGATCCCGCACCACTCGATCGCGATCATGACCTCTGAGCGGGCGCAAATCCGCGATCCGCGCGTTCGCCACCTCGCCGACGAAATCATCGAGGCGCAGCGCCGCGAGATCGCGGAGATGCGCTACCTGATCGCCGAGGTGTCCGCCGGGAACGTGGTGGAGAGCATCTATCAGGACCCGCCGGCCGAGCCGGGCAGCGTCGAGGACGCGCTTTCGAACACCCTCATCAGCGGGCTCGACCTCGCGCCGATGCCGGAAGCCGAGGCCGACCGGGTGCTCGGGGCGCCTGCTCCCTGCACGTTCAACCGCAGCCCCGAATCCGATCCGATCCTCTGGGCGAGCGAAGGCGGCGGGGCTGCGGTGAAGCTGAACGGCGTCCTGATCTCTCTGGAGGCGGAGGGAGGTTCGCAGGAGGGTGCGACGACGTACTCGGCGCCCGGCACCACGATCACGGTGCAGCCGCTCGGCGACGAGGCCGATTGGCGCCAGAACGCGGAGCTCGTGTTCGAACTCGATGAGGGGCTGAGCGTGGGCTACCGCGGCTTCTACGGGTGCGAGGCGGGCTGACGTGTCCGCCAGTTCACGCTTCAGATCATGAACACCGGCGCAAAACCGCCCCCAGGTGTCCTGAAGTTCGTGGTCTGACCTTGATAGAGACGCGCAGCCACCAGAAGCACCTCTCCATCATACGTATACAATCGCACGTCCATTTTGCGCGTCTGGGGTGTCTCGTCGATCTTGATCATGCGCTCGCTGGGGCGGACCAGCGTCTGAGCAATGTATCCGCCTCCCGCGATTTCCGCCCAGACGCCTTTCGTCAGCTTGTCGCCACGATATACAGCCTTACCGCCATGACCCCCGGTCGGCTTGAAGAACAGGTCCTTGCGGGATTTCCAAAGTGCATCAGCGTTGTCTGGATTGACAAGGACGGTGCGTGGAACGGCTGCAAGTCCGGCCCGAATCTCGGGATCGACACCCCATGCCTCAAGCGTCGCGGAATTCGAAAGAAGCGAAAGGTTGCGCTTGTCGGCAAGGAGTGCGTGGTTGTGCGGATTCGGCGTCACGACAACCGCGCCATCCCGGTAGGCTTCCTGCAACGCCTTGTGCTCGGGCTGTTTGAAGGCGAAATCGGTGACCCGGTTGTAAACGAGATCGATTTGCTTTCCACCGACGCTGAGATGACCATCGTCGTAGCGAAGGTGACCGGCGTCGGCGATGACCGCGTCGATGCCTCGTGCCGCCATAACTTGCCGCGCGAGCACGAACTCGGGATAAAGGTACTGTTCCAGCGGGCCGTCATCGACGATGGCGATGCACTTTGGCGCGCCCGTTCCCCGCTGCCGAAGCCATTCCTCTTGGAACATGCCAATGACCGCATCCTCAAAGCTTTGTGACGTAGCGGGGATATCCATTTCGGCGCAGCACGCGCGCTGCGCCCTTGCAAGGAAGGCATTGAGAAACGCGCCGCCGGCGTTGGTATTGATTTCGATCAACCGGGGGCAGTCTTCGCCAAGATGAAAGTCGTAGCCCATCAAGGCCCCGAGTGGACCGTGATCCGCCCGCGCGATTTCCGGCGCCCAGGAGAGGACCGCGGCTTTGTATACCGCGAGTTGGGCGGTGGTCTCCACAGCCACTGCGATCGCGCGCATCTCGTCCACGGTGGTGGCCGAAAGGAACACTGGCACATGTGAGAACAGGTGGGCCTTGGGGCGGATGAACGTCTCGAAGAACGCCGGCTCTTCGGCTTCCTGCTCCATCGCTTCGCGCAAAGACGGAACATCCAGTGTAACGCAGAAGCAGTTCTTGTTGAGCCGGTCCGTGCGGTCCTGAACTCGATCCGATGAACTGGATCCCGGATTGTTCATCGAGGGAAAACCCGAGGCTGCGCCAAGATCAGGCGCGCTTCAAACGCGAGGTAAGCCATGAATAATCCCACGAACACCGCTCCCAAAAGTTTCCCATCATGCCGATCCAAATATGCCGCTTCTGTCCGGCGGCCTCAACTGCCGCCGGGCGGGCCTCGGAAAGCTGAGCTGCCGGTCGCACGGGGCTGCAGCGAAGTTCCACATCCCGAAGGCGCCATCAGCGCTCAACGTGGATGCGACACGCTCCCCTGGTAGCTCCGTTCACGCTCCGGCCAAGTGCTCTTGATGTAAGCAAGAACGGTCCGAATTTCCGCATCGCTCAGCACGTCCCCGAAACCGGGCATGTCGCTCTCGTATCCGCCGCCGACGATCTCGGCCGTGCCTTCCTTGACGATGCGGAACAAGACATCGTCGGAATGGTGCCACGTATGTCCGCTGGCATCGTGCGGTGGCGCCGGCAGACGGCCGGACGGAAGGGGAAGCTTCCAGTCCGGCTGCCCCTCGAGCTGCGGACCATGGCAGGCCGCACACTGGTCAGCATAGATTTGCCGACCCTGTTCGATGAGTTCTGCAGACGCGGCGGCGGGGGATGCGGTGCGGGCATAATGCCAACCAGCGAAGACCGCCAGGGCCACGCCTCCGAGGAACAACCCCTGCCACAGACTATTACGGAGTTCTTTTCGCGTGAGTTGCATAATCGATGGCGAGGAATTTCAATTGGTTACATGCCGAGGCATGAGTTTCCTGCCGGAGGCCCGACACCAGAGGCTATGGACATTCCCGTGACCGGCGCCTATCTTTCTAGCATGTTCGCGCGCCTCGTCACCATGCTTGCCGTACTTGCAATCACCGTCATGACGACGGTGACTTTCGCGCATGCGGCGCGCATGAGCGCTGAGCCGGATCACTCCGTGCATGTCGGCGAGATAATGCACGCTACGGCCGGCAGCGAGCTTCCCTGTGACGACGAACTGCACTGCGGATCGACCGATGCGGAAGCGTGTGAGTTGCTTTGCGCAAGGCTTTCGGTCTTCGTGACCTCGCCGATCGAGGGCTCTGGGCACGGTTACTTGCCTGCCAGCCATGAACTGCCGTCCGGTGCAATCGTCGCCAGTCGGGCACCTGGACTGAACGAACGCCCTCCCAAGCTCCGTCTCCTCTGATCGCGTCCGGGCTGAGGCCCGCGGCGCCCTATCGGTTTTGATGAACGGGACTGGATGTCCCGGGGAGACCACCATGAATACCCTTTCACGACGCGGCTTTCTTGCCGCTGGCGCAGCCATGCTGGCCTATGCGCATCTGCCCCGGATCGCGGCAGCACAGGACGCCGCCCCGCTGTCTCTGCACGCCGCCAGCCGGACGCTGGACATCGATGGTCGCGCCGCCACCGTCTGGGGTCTTGCCGGGCCGGCCGGACAGGGCCTGACACTCGACCCAGGCGCGCGGTTCCGGGTGGATCTGCGTAACGATCTCGATGTCGACACGCTGATCCACTGGCACGGCCAGATCCCCCCCAACGCACAGGATGGCGTGCCCGACATGCCTCTGCCGATGCTCACCCCCGGCGAGACACGCGCCTATGACTTCGCGCCGCTTCCCGGCACCTATTGGATGCACGCGCATGTGCCGCTGCACGAGATGCGCCTCCTGGCGGCACCGCTGATCGTGCGCAGCGCCGAGGATGTCGCCGCTGACCGGCAGGAGGTGGTGCTGTTCCTGCACGATTTCTCGTTCAAGGCGCCCGAGGAGGTGATGGCCGAGATCACGGCCGGCCACGGGGCCGCGGGTGGGCACGGAGGCGATCAAGGCGCGAGCATGGGCGGCATGGCAGACATGGACCATGGCGCGATGGGAAACATGCCGATGGCTGGCATGGATCACGGCGCCATGGGCGGCATGATGGGGATGGGGGCCATGGACGGCATGGCGATGGACCTCAACGACTATGACTGGGACGCCTATCTTGCCAACGACCGCACGCTTTCGGATCCCGAGGTGGTGCAGGTCGAGCGCGGCGGGCGCATCCGGCTGCGGGTGATTAACGCCGCCGCCGCGACGGTGTTCTGGATCGACACCGGGGCCGCGCCAGCGCGATTGGTGGCGGTTGATGGTCATGCCGTCGCACCACTATCCGAAACGCGGTTCGGTCTGGCTATGGGCCAGCGACTCGATCTCGAGATCGACCTGCCGCAGGAGGGCGGCGCTTGGCCGATCCTCGCGCTGCGAGAGGGCGCGCGCGAGCGCACCGGCCTGATTCTTGCCACGCAGGGCGCCGAAATCCGGCGCATTGATGGCGTGGCGGAAAGCGAAGCACCCGCCTTCGACACCGACCTTGCGCAGGAGTCGCGACTGACCGCCGTCGACACCTTGCCGGATCGACCCGTGGACCGCAGCCACATTGTGATGCTGGGCGGTTCGATGCAGCCCTATGTGTGGACGATCAACGGTGCCGTCTGGGGCCAGCATCGCGCGCTTGCCGCACGCAGCGGCGAGCGGGTCGTGCTGTCCTTCCACAACATGTCGATGTTGGGCCACCCGATGCATCTGCACGGACATGTGTTCCAAGTCGTCGGGTTGAACGGACGCGCGGTCCGGGGCGCGCTGCGCGACACGGTGTACGTGCCGCCGATGTCGATGGTCGATATCGCGCTCGACGCCGGCGAGGCCGCGCGCTGGATGCTGCATTGCCACCACATGCCGCATTTGGCGACCGGCATGATGACGGAACTCGCGGTCACAGCGTCGGTTTGATTGGGGCGGGGCGTTCGGATGGAGCGCCCGGACACTGGCTCCGTGCCGTGTTGTTCTGCGCGATGTTGTCGCAAGGGCCGGTTGCAGGGCGCACCACTCAGCAGGAAACAAGGAGGATGAGATGATGAACTGGAATGATATGGGCCCCGGAATGGGTTTCGGGATGGGGTTTGGCTGGCTGTTCGGTCTGCTTTGCTTGGCGCTCATTGTTTTGATCATAGCAGCGCTGATAAAATATCTTCGTAAATAAAAGAAAGGAGTTCGCAATGGCCTACACGATCAATCGAATTATCCCCGACGCGGGTATCGACGACGTCGACGCTCGGGCGCGCAAGGCGCTTGCTGATAATGGCTTTGGCGTCCTGACCGAGATCGACGTCAAGGCGACGATGAAAAAGAAGTTGGATGTCGAGATGCCGGCCTATCGCATCCTCGGGGCCTGCAACCCAAAGATGGCGTATCAGGCCATCGGGATCGAGCCGCGGGTGGGCGCGATGCTGCCCTGCAATGTCATTCTGCGCGAGATCGAGGGCGGCGTAGAGGTCAGCGCCATCGATCCGGTGGCGTCGATGCAAGCGATCGAGAACGCTGAACTGACGACCGTGGCGGGCGATGTCCGCGACCTTCTGGCGAAGGCCGTCGAGGCGATCTGAGATGAGCCTGCGCGTCGCCATTCTCGCGGGCCTTGCGATCTTCGGGATCGTCCTGCTCGGCGTCTGGTTGGTCGCGCCCTCGGTGTTCGCCGAGGCTCGCGGACTTCTGGACGGCGAACGTCTGGAAACGCTGGTGGCGCGTGCGGGTCTCTGGGGCCCGGTCCTGATCGTCACGCTCATGACCGTCGCGGTAGTGGCCAGCCCGATCCCGAGCGCACCCATCGCGCTGGCGGCGGGAGCGGCCTACGGACATCTCTGGGGTACGGTGCAGGTCGTGATCGGCGCGGAGCTCGGGGCGCTGATCGCATTCGGCCTCGCGCGGGTTCTGGGGCATGACGTCCTGCGGCGGGTGTTCGGCAGTCGCGTCGATGCCGGCCTCCTCGGCTCGCAAACCGCGTTGACGGCGATGGTCTTTGCCAGCCGGCTGATGCCCTTCGTCTCCTTCGACATGATCAGCTACGCCGCTGGGCTCAGCCGACTGCATGCCTGGCGTTTCGCGCTTGCAACACTGGCCGGCATCGTCCCGGCAAGCTTCCTGCTGGCGCATTTCGGCGGCGAGGCGGTCAGCGGAGATCTGGGCCGGGCGACATGGGCAGTACTTGGCCTCGGCCTAGTGACGGGTCTGCCGCTGCTCTGGGTGGCCATGAGGAAGAGGCCTGAGAAGGGAAATCCATGACGGGAAGCGAGTACCAGAAGAACAGCATCACCCTGCCTGGCGCGGTCGCCATGGGCACCGGCGTGATGATCGGCGCGGGCATCTTCGCGCTGACCGGGCAGATCGCCGAATTGGCCGGGCCTCTCTTCCCGCTCTCGTTTGTCGTCGGCGCCATCGTGACAGCCTTCAGCGCCTACACCTACATCAAGATGTCGAACGCATACCCGTCTGCGGGCGGCATCGGGATGATCCTGAAGAAAGCCTACGGACCGACGACGGTCGCGGCGGGCGCCGCTCTCCTGATGGCGCTATCGATGGTCATCAACGAAAGCCTCGTCGCGCGCACCTTCGGAACCTACACCCTGCGAGCCTTCGGCGGCGATCCGGACAGCGTTCTCGTGCCGGTCCTCGGCGTGGGGCTGATCGTCTTCGCCTGGCTCGTGAACGTCTCTGGCAACCGGTCCGTCGGGCTGTTCTCCATCGTCATGGCCGTACTTAAGGTGGGCGGCATCGCGCTGTTCGGGACAGCCGGCCTCTGGGCGAGCGGCATCTCGTTCGAGGCGACGGGTGGAGACATGGGCGCCACTGGCTTCGTGGCGTCGGTAGCGCTGTCGATCCTGGCCTTCAAGGGCTTCACGACCATCACCAACAGCGGCGCAGAGGTCACCGACCCGCACCGCAATGTGGGCCGGGCCATCATCTGGTCGATTGCCATCTGCGTCGTCGTCTATCTGCTGGTGGCCTTCGCGGTCGGCTCCAGCCTGCCGCTCGACCGCATCGTGGCGGCGAAGGACTATGCGCTGGCCGAAGCGGCCCAGCCCTCTCTCGGTCAGACCGGCTTTTACCTGACCGTGGCGCTGGCGCTGGTGGCCACGGCGTCTGGTCTGATCGCCAGCGTGTTCGCGGTCTCGCGGATGCTGGCGATGCTGACCGACATGAAGATGATCCCGCACAGTCATTTCGGGATGCCGGGCGCAATCAAGGACCACACGCTCGTCTACACCGTCGTGATCGCAGGATTCCTGACAATTTTCTTCGACCTCAGCCGCATCGCTTCGCTCGGGGCCTTCTTCTATCTGGTGATGGACATGATCATCCACTTCGGCGTGTTCCGGCATCTGCGCGAGGAAATCGGCGCTCGGGGCTGGGTGTTGCTGACGGCAATCGCCTTCGATTCCGTGGTCCTGGCCGCCTTTTCCGGGATGAAGTGGCAGTCCGACCCCTTGATCGTCGTCCTGGGTGCGATCGGCATGGCGCTGGTGTTCCTGTTCGTTGGGATCTTCCTCGCACGCAATCCCGCCTCGGAAGATGCTCACGACCACCATTGAAAAGGGCTTGAGCTTCCAACGGCTGGAGGCCGCAAGCTGAAACGAGATACCGAAAGGCTGACAGACCATGGAGCACGATCACCATCACGCGGCACCCGAAATTCCGGCGGGAACTGAGACGGCGAAAGACCCGGTCTGCGGGATGACGGTCGCGGTCAAGCCGGACGGGCGTCACGCCGCGTTCCAGGGCGAGACCTTTCATTTCTGCTCGGAGAAATGCCAGACGAAGTTCGAGGCGGATCCGTGGTTCTACGCCTCCGGCAGGGCTGCCGGGCAGAAGAAGGCTGCTCCGGCCAACGTCCAGTACACCTGTCCGATGCACCCCGAGATCGTCCGGGATGCGCCGGGATCCTGCCCGATCTGCGGCATGGCGCTGGAACCGATGGTGCCCTCGGACGAGCCCAGCGAGGAATTGACCGACTTCACCCGACGGATGTGGATCTCGGCGGCGGCTGCGGTGCCGCTCATCATCCTGACCATGGGCGAACTGGTGGCGCTGCCGGTGCGCGACTGGATCGGGCATCAGACCGCAAGCTATGTCGAATTCGCGCTGGCCACGCCAATCATCCTCTGGGCAGCCTTGCCCTTCTTCCGGCGCGGCTGGGAGTCGATCGTGAACCGCAGCCCCAACATGTGGACGCTGATCAGCATCGGCGTGGCGGCGGCCTACCTTTACTCGATCGTCGCGACGTTCCTGCCGGGTGTGTTTCCGGAACAGTACCGGATGGGCCACGGCGTCGGTACCTACTTCGAGGCGGCGGTGGTGATCGTCGCGCTGATCTTCGTTGGCCAGGTCCTGGAGTTGCGGGCGCGCGAACGGACCGGTGACGCGATCCGCGCACTCCTCGATCTCGCGCCCAAGACGGCGCGGCGCATCCTGCCGGACGGCACCGAATACGATGCGCCGCTCGAAAACATCATGGAGGGCGACCGGCTGCGCGTGCGCCCCGGCGACGCGGTTCCGGTCGATGGTGTCGTGATCGAGGGCCGATCGTCCCTGGACGAAAGCATGCTGACCGGCGAGTCGATGCCTGTCGAAAAGGGCCCGGACGATGCGGTGACCGGTGCAACGATCAACAAGA
Source organism: Oricola indica (assembly GCF_965227485.1). Lineage (NCBI taxonomy): Bacteria > Pseudomonadati > Pseudomonadota > Alphaproteobacteria > Hyphomicrobiales > Ahrensiaceae > Oricola > Oricola indica. The sequence goes on along the minus strand of NZ_OZ245747.1, from coordinate 2,935,223 downwards.
ACGGTTCCTTGGTGATGGAGGCGGGCAAGGTCGGCTCCGACACCGTCCTCGCGCAGATCGTGGCAATGGTGTCGAACGCGCGCCGGTCCCGCGCGCCGATCCAGGGTCTGGCTGACCGGGTGTCGGCGGTATTCGTGCCGACGGTCGTGTTCATCGCCATCGTCGCTTTCATCGTCTGGACGATCTTCGGGCCCGAGCCCGCGCTGGTCTTCGCCATCGCCTCGGCAGTGTCGGTCCTCATCATCGCCTGCCCCTGCGCGCTGGGGCTGGCGACACCGATCTCTATCACCACGGCGGCGGGGCGCGGCGCGCAGGCGGGCGTGCTGATCAAGGACGCAGAGGCGCTGGAACGCATGGCCGCTGTCGACACGCTCATCGTGGACAAGACCGGCACCCTGACCATGGGCAAACCGAAGCTGACCGACACCGTGGCGCTGGGGGACGTTTCCGAAGCCGACTTGCTGTCGCTGGCTGCGGCGCTGGAGCGCGGCTCGGAACACCCGCTGGCCGAGGCCATCGTCGAGGGAGCCGAGACACGGGGCGCCGCGCGCCGGGCTGCCACGGACTTCGAAGCCGTGACTGGCAAGGGCGTGCAGGGCCGCGTCGGCGGGCGCGCGGTGGCGCTCGGCAATGCGGCGATGATGAAGGAGATGGGGCTCGACTCCACGCAGGCCGAGGCAAAGGCCGACACCCTTCGCGCCGAGGGCAAGACGGCGATGTTCATCGCACTCGACGGCGCGCTCGTCGGCATCGTGGCGGTCGCCGACCCGATCAAGGAGAGCACCGCACAGGCCATCAGGGAACTCCATGCCCAGGGGCTGCGGGTGATCATGGCGACGGGCGACAACGAACGCACGGCGCAGGCGGTGGCGGGAAAGCTCGGCATCGACGAGGTGCGCGCGGGAATCCTGCCCGAGGCAAAGAAGGACCTGATCGACCAGTTGCGTCGAAAAGGCCACAAGATTGCGATGGCGGGTGATGGGGTGAACGACGCGCCCGCACTGGCCGCCGCCGATGTCGGTATCGCCATGGGCACGGGGGCCGATGTGGCGATGGAAAGCGCCGGGATCACGCTGCTGGGCGGTGACCTGATGGGCATCGTCCGGGCGCGCAAGCTTGCCCGCGCTACCTTGCGCAACATCAAGCAGAACCTGTTCTTCGCCTTCGCCTACAACGCGCTTGGCGTCCCCATCGCAGCAGGACTGCTCTACCCCGTGACCGGACTTCTGCTCTCGCCGATGATCGCGGCGGCGGCCATGAGCCTGTCGTCGGTCTCGGTGATCACCAACGCCCTACGGCTCAGGCGGGTCGATCTCTGACCTGTCAGTCCACCCATGCAATCTCGAAAGGAAGATGAGATGAACCAAGACACTTTTTCCCGCCGCACGCTTCTGGTCGGCGCAGCTGCGCTGGTGGCTGCGTCGCCCCTGAGGGCTCTGGCGCAAGGCGCCGGACCGGTGGTCCACGTGATGAAGGACCCCAACTGCGGCTGCTGCTCGGCTTGGATCGAGATCCTCGAAAACGACGGCTTCGTCGTCACGACGGAGGCGAGCGCCGGAACGCTTCTGATGCGCTACAAGCTCGACAACGGCATCCCGCAGGAGATGGTCTCCTGCCATACGGGTCGCGTGAATGGCTATATGATCGAGGGCCACGTACCTGTTGCCGACATTCGCCGTCTGCTGGTGGAAAGCCCCGACGCGGTCGGCCTCGCAGTGCCTGGCATGCCCTACGGCTCGCCCGGGATGGGGCCGGAAAGCGAGCGCGAGGCATACGAGGTGTTCCTCATCCGAGCCGATGGATCGACCGAAGTCTTCACCAGCTACGCTGCCACGTGACCTTGAAGCTGCGATTCCGCGTCTGATCAGGGACGAGAACACAGGCGCGCCTGCTCCCGCATCACGGCATAGTCGCTCAGCATCTCCTCGACCGCCGATCTCTCGGGCAGCAAGGCCAATTGCTCAGCCGCCCGCGCCTGAAACTCATTGCTGTACCCGACGACAGGTGGACACGCCCCTGGCCCGCGCCCGTCAGAACCGACCGTCGCGCAGCCGCTCAGCAAGCTCGTCCCGATCGCGAGGGCGGCGAGCCGCAGCTTCCAGCATCTGGCGTTGGACATCATTGGCCTTCTCCGTGGTCTCAAGGCGTTCGGCGAGGCGTCCCGCTCGCTCGCCGGACCGACGCAAGGTCAGCAGGAACAGAAGGATCGCGATGGCGGTGACGCCGTGGCGAAGCGCCGCGCGCGCCCATGCCGATCCGGCGAACGTGGCGACGAGCTCACCAATCATCGCCGGCCCCGGCGCCAGTCATCGAGCCGAGCGTAGATCGTGACCGCGATCCCGCTGAGCGCCACGGCGATGAACACCCAACGCAACGTGTCGAGATAGGGAACGAGCGGCAGGATCGCGGTCTGGGTCTCGGCCAGAACGCTCTGCGCCACCTCGACGCCAGCCGCGCCCAGCGTCGCCACACCAGCAGCCCCTCCACCCTTCATGGTGCGGCTGTCGGCCAAGACCTCGCGCGCTGGTGGCGTTTCTTCGGCGAAGGCAGTCGCCCGGACCGGGAACCGCTCGCCCCACTGACGTGCGGGCCCGAGGTCGACATGCATGAACCCCGAGCGCGGGTAGAAGCCGAAGCCGAGGAACCCGACCTCGCGCGCCGCGGCCTCGAACGCGACCGGGTCGTGGTTCGCCATGGCGATGTCGAAGGCGGCGCCGTCGAGATGCTTCGACCGGGTGGCGCCGCCGACCGCACGGTTGTGTTGGGGGCTGCGATAGGCGGAGCGCACGATCAGCGGCTTGCCGAGCCGGTCGCGCAGCGCCTGCAGCCTGTCGAGCGCCGGTTCGTTGATCAGCAACTTGCCGGTGCCCCGGCAGGCGATTTCTGCGGGCGAGAAGTTGGGCCAGCGCCAGGTGGCCTCGGGCGCCTCCCGCCAATGGTCGTAGAAGGTCGTGGTCATGTGGGTCCTCCAAAACGAAAAACCCGCCTCGAGGGCGGGTCATTGCGGGCTGATGAATGGGGAATGGTGAGCGGCTACGGGCCGCCGCCGAAGATCTTCAGCTTTATGGCGATGCCCGCGAGCAGCGCCAGCATGACGCCGGTGGTGATCATGCGGACGGCGGTCTGCATGGCGGTGCGGCGAACGAGCCGGATGCAGTCGACGAGCGAGCGCAGATCGCGGATGTCGAGCGCGGCCTCGTCGCCGTCGAGGCCGACATCGGCCAGCGCGCGCTTCGCGCCTTCCTCGGCCGCTCGCGTCAGGATCGCCTCGAACTCGGCGTCGGGCATGCGCACGAAGCCTTCGGATCTGGGTGGTGTCATCGGATCCTCCTTGCGCCGCTCAGCCGACCTTGCAGCCCCAGAAGGACGTGTGATCGGCGGCGAAGTAGCCGTCCGCGACCCGGAAATACCCCTGCAGCTCGACGGTATCGCCGGCAGTCAGCGGGACCATCGTCTGCAGCCAGATCGCGGTGGCGAGTGAGACGTGCGTGGCGGAGATTTCGCCGAGGGAGCCGCGGATTTCGGTCGTGCCGTTCAGGACGAGCCGCCCGCGCATGCGGGCGGTGGCGCTGGCGTTGATCTTGTACAGCAGAGTCGCGCCGAAGAGGTAGGTGCCGTCCACGGGGGCGACGAAGTGGTTGTTCACGGCGTCGAACGCGCCCTGATCGTTGTAGTCGGTGTTGTTAAGGCCGATCTTGGTCCAGGTGCCGACGCCGACGTAGTTGTCGTAGTTCGTGTAAGCCTTGAACCGCGGCAGCCGGGGCTGATCGACAATGCCGGTGGCGTTGTCGACGCTCAGCCCGTCGAAGAAGGTGCTGCCGTCGGCGGAGACCGCGAGCCGGAAGCGGTCCGACCCGAACAGCCCCACCAGCGCCTTGGTCACGAAGCCGGTCTGGAGGGTCAAACCGAGATCGTCGCCGGCCGCCTCCTTGTTCATGGTGTAGAACAGGTCGCCGGTGCCGCCCTCGGCCACGGTCCTCGCCGTCCAGAGCGCGGCGTTGAGCTTGGCCGAGAACGGGTTCGATGCATCCGCCGTGGTGCCAACCCCGAGGAGCGCCATGTTCTGCAGCGCCGCCGGTGTGGTCCCGAGCCAGCCCGCGCCATCGTAGACCAGCAGCAGGCCCTCGTCCTCGACCCATGCGCGCCAGCCGATCCGCGGGGGAAGTCGCAGCCAGGCGCCATCGGTCCAGAGCGCGACGTTCAGGTCCCATCCGGACCATTCGCCCGTCGCGCCCGAGGCGACGATGTAGCGATCGCCATCGGCGGGACTGCCGGGCGGCGCTGTCAGATCGCGGTCGAGCACGGAGAGCTGCACGAGCCCGTCGAGCAGCCGCAGCGCCTCGTTGTGGGTGACGTGCTTCTGGGCCTGCGCCGCCAGGATGTAGGGCAGCAGGAGATGGGTCGTGGCGTCGGACATGGGATGGCCTTCAGAGTATCAGCGTGAGGGTCTTGGGCGCGCCCCGCCCGACGAGGGCGGAGAGCTGGTAGATGCGGCTGTCGAGCGTGTCACCGGGGCCGAGCGGCGCGCCCCAATCGGCGGTCTGGTCTGCGGCGGTGTAGACCGCGCTGGTGGTGGCGGTGCTCAGCACCCGCTTAACGGTCGCGCCATCAAGGATCTCGACCTCGTAGGCTTCGAGCTCTTCTCCGAGCGGCACTTCTAGCCCGCCCCAGCTGTCGGCCGCGAGAGCTCGGGACCGGCGCGTCCAGCGGATCGTCAGATCGCCGGGCGTGCGCGGCCTGCGCCACGGCTGCTCGACATGGGCGCCGGAGAACGGCCGCAGCCCGACGCCCGCGGGCGTGAAGGATTGCGCCACATAGGTCTCGTCGCTGACGGGGCGGCTCGCCGGACCGATGCGCCAGTTCCACGGCAATCCGAGATCGGCCTCGGCAATCGGCAGGGACGCCAGCGACGCGTCCAGCACCACGACAAGAGCGCCAGCGGGCGCCGGATTGCCCATCGCGCCCTCGGTGCCGCGCTGGCCGCGCAGGAGCCGGGTCAGCCGGTATCGACCCGGCGCCAGCAGCTCGGCCGCGCCCGCCTGCACGATCTCCCAGGTGCCGGGCGCGCTCTCGATAGCCAGCGCATTGGCGCCGCCCAACAGCGTCAGGTCGGTGACGCTCTCCAGCGTGCCGGTGAGCAGATCGACCACAAGCGCATTGCCGTGGTCGAAGCGTGAGGTGGGGCCCGGATAGAAGTCCGAGACCAGCGCTCCGATCCGGGCGCGACTGCCGAACGTTGTCAGCAGCTCGAAGCCATCGGTCGAAGGGCTGCGGAACACCGCCATCTCGCCCGGCCAAGGAAGAGCGTGCGCCGCCACAAACGGTCGATGCGCGGGCTGGTCCTCGGTCAGCTGCGGCAGGTCCATCAGCACCGCGTCCGGCGCGCCGAACACCACGGCCCGCGTCAGAGACGCCGCGCGCGGATCGCCGGGTGGCAGATCGTAGGTCGCCCTGTCCTGGCGGACCGCCTCGATGCCGCGCGCCTCGGCGTCGGCGATGGAGACGAACCGCAGATCGACCAGCCGACCGTCATGCTCCAGTCGGATCGCGTCGGCCGGATCGAGCGCGAGCCGCGAGGGCGGCAGACGGAACGCCGCCGTCTCGCGCCCCACCCACGCCTCCATCAGCGCGCGGCGGCAGCGGCGCTCGGCTTCCTCGGGCGGCACCGCCATGGGGAAGCTTTCGGACGCAATTCGCGTCGTGTCGACGGTGATGCGCCGGGCCTCGACGAGGGCCGCGTCGTAATCCTCGTCGGCGCGGGCGACCTGCCATTTCAGCGCCTGCGGCAGTTCGGTCTCCTGGCCGCGGGTCAGTTCCAGCACATCGCCTTCGCGGGCGGCCACCAGATCGTCGGGCGCGAGGGTGGCGACGGAGGCCCGGCCGCGCATGACGAACCGGATCACGCCCTCGGTCTCGACCGCGTCGAAGCCGAAATGCCGGGAGAGCGTGGTGATGGAGGCGCGCGGGCTCTCCAGCGCCGTGATGGCGTAGCCCTCGACCGCGCCCCAGAGGCCGGTGACGTCGATGCGATCCTCCGGCAGTCCGGCGCGCAGGCAGAGGTGGCGAACGAGCGCGGCCAGCGACACCGCTCCCAGCCGCCCAGTCAGCCAGTGCCCCAGCCGCCAGTTCGCCCCATCCGTCCAGACGTCGGTCAGCGCCGGGAAGAACGGATAGGGCCGCGCGTCCCAGGTCCAGGCGGCGCATTCCGGCACATGCACCATCCGGCCGCCGTAGACCGAGGACAGCGGGTTGTTCGCGGCATCGCCCCACCAGAGATACGTCGCCTCCAGATAGGCGCGCTGGATCGCGTCATCGCGCCAGCCCCGCGAGAAATGCGGCGTGAAGCTTTCCGAGGACTTCGGGTCGAAGAAGACGTTCGGCTGGTTGGTGCCCCGGTCGATGGCCGGGCAGCCGAGTTCGGTGAACCAGATCGGCTTGGATTGCGGCACCCACGCCGTCGGCGTCCCACTCTCCACCCCGCCCGGGCGGTCGTAGTGCGGGTTCGACCACCAGGCGCGCAGATCCTTGTAGCGGAAGACCCATGGCTTGCCCGCCGAGCCATCGGTGATCGGCGTCCGGACCTGTGCCGACCGATCCGCGGCGCTGGCATAGAACCAGTCGAAGCCTTCGCCGCCCGCGATGTTCCCCTGCAGGTAGGCCCGGTCGTAGATCGCGGGCCAGCCCTCGGCCGTGTCGGCATGCTCGAAGCCGTCCCGCCAGTCGGAGAGCGGCATGTAATTGTCGATCCCGACGAAATCGATCTCCGGATCGGTCCAGAGCGGGTCGAGATGGAAGTACACGTCGCCCGAGCCGTCGCCCGGCTGGTGCCCGAAGTATTCCGACCAGTCAGCTGCGTATCCGATCTTGGTCCCCGACCCGAGGATCGAGCGCACATCAGCGAGCAGATCCCGGTAGGCCTGCACCGCCGGATAGGTGCTGGCGCCCGAGCGGATCGTCGTCAGCCCCGGCATCTCGGTGCCGATCAGGAAGGCGTCCACCCCACCCGCCGCCGCGCAGAGATGGGCGTAATGCAGCACCATGCGCCGCAGGCCCCAGTCACCGGACGGCCCGGTCCACGATACCGACTGACCCGAAACGCTGAAGCTGGCGGGCGTGGCCGCGCCGAACAGCACCGCCACCTGCGTGGCGGCCGTGGCGGTCTTGTCCACGGTCCCAGCGAACCCCGCTGCAGGCGAGCAGGTGATCCGCCCCCGCCACGGGAATGCGGGCTGGCCGGTCTCGGCGGCGTTGTCGGAATAGGGGTTCGGCAGCGTGTTGCCGGGTGGCACGTCCATCAGGATGAAGGGATAGAAGGTGACGCGCAGCCCGCGCGCCTTCATCTCCTGGATCGCCTGCACCACGGCGAAGTCAGACGGCGTGCCACCATAAACCGGGCGATCCTCTGCATCCCGGCTGACGAGGAAGGCATTGGCGCGGCTGACGCCGTTGACCGACCAGCTGGCGGGCGTGGTCGATTTGGCCGACACCTCGACGCCGGGCCGGACCTTGCACGATCCCGCGCGCAGATCGTCGCCGAACCAGGCGACCACGAGGCTGACGCTCTCGACCGCAGGCGCCATCGCCTGCAGGCGGTCGAGCGCCTCGACCATGTCGGTGGAGTCGGCCAGCGCGTTCAGGTTCTCGGGCACCGTCGCGCCGCCATCGGTCTTGCGGATCGCCTGCGTCGCATAGGTGAACTCGCCCGAGGCCGGGATCATGGTGACGGCGCGGGTCAGCCCCTCGGCAGTGTCGGGATCGGCGAGCGGGCGGAACACCTCGAACGACAGTTGCGGCAGGCGGTTGCCGTATGTCGAGAGCGCCAGTTCCTCGAAGACCACATAGGCCGTGCCGCGATAGGCGGGCGTGCTGGCCGCGCCCATCTTCGCGGCGATGAACGGGTCCGCCGTCTGCGCCTCGTCGCCCGGATACCAGCGCCAGGTGACGCCGGAGAGGTCCATCGGCTTGCCGTCGGCCCAGATGCGCCCGATCCCGGTGATCGGTCCCTCGCAAAGCGCCACGGCGAAGGAGGCGTAGTAGAGGTACTCGGTCGTCTTGACCTTGCCGCCTCCGCCGCCCTTGCCGCCGCCCTGCGTGGTGGTCTTCGTCTCCTCGCGGAAATCCGTCGCCCAGATGATGTTGCCGCCCATGCGCATCCGGCCGTAGAGCCGCGGGATGACCGCGCCCTCTGTGGCGGAGGTGATGCGCAGCGTGTCGAGCCGCGCGCCCTCGATGCGCTGGGTGGGCGCCAGCGACGAGATGATCCAGCTGTCGACGACCGAGCCGATGGTGGAGCCGATGAAACCGCCGATGGTGGCGGCGCTGACGCCGAGGATCGCGCCGCCGATCGAACCGCCAATGGCGGCACCAGCGGCACCGAGAACGAGGGTGGCCATGTCGGGGTCTCAGCGTTGCGGGAACTTGAAAGCGAAGGCGATGCGCCGCCGCCAGCTATGGGTGAGCGGCTCCTCGATCACGCCGAGCCGCTCATAGGCGTGGAGGAAGGAGCCGGGAGCGGTCAGGATCCCGACATGCTTGGCAATGGCGCGCGGCTTCATGCGGAAGAGGACCAGCGCGCCGGGACCGGCCTCGGCGATCGGCACCTCGATCATCATGCGCCGCGCGCCCTCGGCCAGAACTTCGCGCGGGCCTGTCTCGCCCCAGTCGCGGCTGTAGGCCGGGATCGGGAAGGGTTCCGGCCCCACCATCTCGCGCCAGATGCCCCGTGCCAACCCGAGGCAGTCGCAGCCGACGCCGCGCAGGCTGGCCTGGTCGTGATACGGCGTGCCGAGCCAGGAGCGTGCAATGGCGATGACGCGGGTTGGATCGGCGGTGGCTCTCGTGCATCGCGATGCGATGCACTGCCGCCCGTCGTTTTCGCTGAAAACGACGTTGGTCACAGCACGGACCCTTCGTGACCACCGTCCTTCGTGGCGTAGCGCAGCACGGCGTCCTGGCCGGGGATATGCGGGAAGCCGCGGAAGTTGGCGGTGTTTGCGAACTTGGCCCCACAGGTCTCCATGCGCTTGTCGCAGCCCGCACGGATGGTGAAGGCGTCGTCCCCGGCGATCGCGCGCACCGGCGCTTCGAGCAGAGTCAGGATCGCCACGCCGTCCGTCACGTCATGGCCCAAAACCTCGGTGCGCCGCCCGGCGTTCGCGCCGCTCGTCCATTCGATGGTGCCGAAGGTGAACCATCCGAAATCGAAGCCGCCGAGCCCCGAAGCGGTGAAGGCCCGGTCGCGCAGCAGATCGATGACTGCGCCGGTTCCTTTGAACGCCGGGTTCTCGAGATCGACGCCGCAGCGCGCATCGCCGAGAGCGGCATCGCAGGTCGCCTGAAAGGTTCGCCCGACCGTCTGGCCCAGCACATGCGCGAGCGAGCGGACCTCGGCGACGAAGGCCAGCCGCCCGCGGCGGATCTGGCCGATGGCGCCGCGGCGCATCAGCATGCGCTGGCCGGTATCGGCCCAGTTCACCCGCCAGACCTCGACCGCCGCGTTGTCCCAGCGGCCGTCCAGGATGTCGGTCTCGGTGATCCGGTCGGAGGTCAGCACGCCCTCGGCATCCTGTGCATCGACCGACAGGTCTGACCCCGAGCGCACCTCGGACGCCGTGAGCCCGCTCTCGGGCTCGAAATCCGTCCCGTCGAAGCCGAGCGTCCGGTCATGGTCGGTGAAGCCGAACGTGACGCCGTCGGCGCGGGCGATCCGCCAGCACCAGGCGAGCGTCGTCGTGCCCTCGTCGAGATGGGTCTGCAGGTCGGGGTCGAGGGTCTTCATCGGCGCAGTTCCAGAAGCGGAATGGAGGTGATCGAGCCGAGCCGCTCGAGGTCGAGCGTCACGTCGAGCGCATCGGTGTCGAAGCGGACCGGCACGTCGAACTCGAAGCCTGCGGTGATCGCGACGCCGGAACCCGGCGCGGTGCTGAAGGTGACGACGCCGATCGTGGTGTCGACCGACCAGCCGGAGAGCTGCTCGACCCCGCCGAGCGCGATGCGCACGGTTCCGGTCACTGGCTTGACGATGGCGCGCGTCCAGGATTGCGCGCCCGAGGCATAGCGCTTCACCAGCTGGAAGGCGGTCGTCGCACCGTCGCCGGTGCCGATCGCCTGGTTGGCCGGCGACGGCGTGCCCGAAGGCAGGCAGGACTTGTGGTCGCCCCAGTCCTTGAAGCGGAAACCGTGCAGCCGCCCGTTCCGTGCCTCGAAGAACGCGACGACCGCCGCCAGATCGTCGGCGCGGCGGATGCCGTAGGCCACATCGTAGCGGCGGCGCGAGTTTGCCCAGCTGGCGTTGCGCTCCTCGTCGCCCGAGGCGAGCTCGACGATCTGGGTGCGCCGCTCCGGCCCGCCCCGCGCGCCGCGGCTGATGTTGTCGGGAAACCGCACCTCGTGAAACGCCATCACATGCCCCTCCGCCCGAGCGAGACAGCGCGGGCGATGTCCGCCGCGACCTGCGTTCGCGATTGCCGGAAGCTTTCGGCGTCGCGGGCCATGATGGTCACGTTGACCCCGCCGCCCGCGCCGTAGCTCTGTGCCTCCCGCCGCGACAGCACGCGTTCCCCGCGCTGCAGGATCGCGGGCACCTCGTCGTGACGAAGCCCGGCCATGCCGCCACCATGCATCCGCGGCGCGGCGGCGAAGGCCATGGCCGGGACCATCCGCGAGGGTCCAGCCGATCCGACCATCCCGCCCGCATGCAGGACGTTGGCGAAGATGCCGCCCGCCCCGGAGAAGACGCCGGAGAGCGCATTGGCGATCGGCCCGAGGATGAACCGCCGCGCCGCCAGTTGGGCGAGATCGGCCAGCAGCGACGTCACCAGATCGCGGAAGTTCAGCTTGCCGGTCTTCACGAACTGGCCGACCGCGCTCTCCGCCGACTGGAAGGCGCCGACGAGGCTCTGGCCGATATCGCCGCCGATGTCGCGCGCCTTGCTGGCGTAGTCGGAGAGCGCGGCCGTAACCGCCTGCCAGCCAGTGACCGCCGTTTCGACGTTGGGTTCGGTCGCAGCCGCCGCAGCACCTGCGGCAGCGCCGGCATCGGTCGCGGCCTGTCCGGCGCCGTCGAGCGCGGTCTCGAAGCGCTCCGCAGCGGCCGTGGCCTCGGCCAGCGCATCGGCGCCATCCTCGTCGGTGCCGCGCACGGCATCCCGCAGCGCCTGCCAGCTTTCGAGTGGCGCGCGGGCCCCTTCGGCCAGATCGCGCGCGGCGCCCCGGTAGACATTCGCGGACTCGAGCGCCCGGTTCGCCGCCTCGGTCAGGCTGAGATCGGGCGCGGTGAGCGGATTGTCCTCGAAGGCCCGGTCAAACGCCGCCTGCGCCGCTGTCGTGGCGGCACTGGCTGCACCCTCGAAACGGTTCTCGATCTCGCCGAGGTCGAGGTCCGGAACCAGCGAGATGCGCCGCTCGGACCCGAGGGCTTCCAGCCCCTGGTTGATCCCCCCGATAAAGCCGTTGATCCGCGAGACCACCCCGTTCAGCATCGCCTCGACGCCATCGACCAGGCTGTTGGCCGCCTGGAACGCGAGATCGCCGATGGCGGCGGGCAGCAGGCCCCAGATCGCCTTGATCGCCTCGTAGGCGCCTTCGAAGGTGTTCGCGGCCGTGTTGCCGAAGCCCACCACGCTCTCGATGGCGCTCTGCATGCCCGATGCGGCATCCGCCTTCAGGTCGAAGAACATCGCCGTGGCGGCCGCGCCCGCCGCCGCCGCGCCCATACTGATGCGTTCCCAGACCTCGACCGCGAGGTCCTTCAGGAGCGACATCGCTTCTCCGAAACCGCCGGCGCCGGAGACGAGCCGGGTGAACTGGTAGACGAGCTCGCCCGCGCCGACGATCAGCGCGCCGATGCCGGTGCGGATCAGCGCCCCGCGCAGGACAACGAGCGCCGTGGCGAGGCCCCGGACCGAGAGCGCCGCAGCCGCCATGCCGGCGACCCAACGTCCCGCGAGGAACGCCGCGAAGGTGGCGGCATAGGTGGTCAGGCGGCCGATGTTGTCCAAGAGACCGCGGATCGCGATGCCGAGCGGCCCGGTGCGGCTGGCCACCGCCGCCATGGCATCGGCGACGGCTTCCAGCGCAGGTGCCGCTGCGACCGCCAACTGGTTCGAGAGCCCGCGCCAGACCAACCCGAGCCGCGAGATGGCGTCGTTCGTCCGCTCGATCTGGTCGGCGTCCTGCTCGGAGACGACAACCCCGAAGGCGAGGACGTCCTCTGTCGCCTGGCGCAGCGTCGCGGTGTCGATCCGGCTCATCGCGATGGAGCCTTCCTCGCCGAAGAGCTGGCCCGCGACCGCCGCGCGCTCGGCGGCAGGCACGAAGCTCTCGATCGCCGCGTTGATCGCGCCCACGCGCTGGTCCAGCGGCAAGGCGATCAGCTCATTTGCTGAAAGCCCCAGCCGGTCGAGCGCGTCGGCAGCAGGGCCGGTCCCGGCGGCCGCCTGACTGAGACGGCGCGTCAGATCCTTGGTGGCCTGCTCGATGCCGGACATGGAGACGCCCGCCAGATCGCCCGCGCGCTCCAGCGTCTGGATCGAGGCGACGGTGGTGCCGAGCGACTGCGCCAGCTTCGCCTGCGCATCGACCGTCTGCAGGCTGGACCGGATCATCGCCACGCCAGCAGCGGCTGCGGCGGCCACGGCAGCGGCAGCCGCGACCCGCACCCGCCGCGAGAAGGCCGCAAGCCGGGCGTTCGCCGCTTCCATTTCGCGGCTCAGCCGTCCGAAGCCGCGCGACCCGGCTTCGCCGACACCTTCCAGCTCGGCGCGCACTTGCCGTCCGCCCACGGCCGCGAGGCGGACGCTGACCCTCTTCTCAGCCATGGGAGTGATCCATCTGTTCGTTGAGTTTGGTGACCATCACCGCTTCGATGACGGGCAGCAGTTCGGCCATGGCGAGCGGCGGCACGCCAAGCGCGTCACCGAGCGCCAGCGCCGCCGACAGGTCCCAGCCAATCACCGCGCCGGGCAGGACACGCAGCTGGCCGCCGAGGCGGCCGACAAGGTCCCAGACCTGCCAACCCTCCGGCGTTTCCGGACGGTTCAGCCGCGCCGGGCAGTCCGGGCAGGCTTGCTCGCGGCCCTCGTAGGGTGCGCAGGCTTGGCAGTATCGCTCGCCCCCGCCGAAGGACCATTCGGCGAGAGCGCGGAGGCGTTTTTTTCCTGTTCCAGCAGCAGACCCTTGGAGACGTAGGTCAGCTGGAACGCCTCGAAGATCGGCCAGACGTCGAGCAGCGCGTCGATGGCCTCCGGGCTGGGGTCGATGCGGTTGCCGTCGGCATCGCCGATGCCCTCCCAGGCGAGCACCGCGCGGCGGGCCAGCGCTTTCGCGAAGGCCACCGCGCGTTCCTCGTCTGACGCCTCCTCGGGCACGCCTTCCACGGCGGGATCGCTGCGCGTGGCTACCATCAGCGCGGTGGTCAGCGGGCGCAGCTGCACCCGCACGCCGGGTGCGAGGTCGTGCCAGCGCGGGGTGCTGGTCAGGTCGAGCATGAGCATCAGTAAGTCTCCACATCGTTCACGAGAGTTGCTGTGCACATCCGGCCGACCACGCTGTCGCGCGCGGCCTGCCAGTCGAAGGTCGCCTGCACGCCCTGCGGTCCGGAGATCTCGATCCGCGGGCGCGGCAGGTAGACGGCGTGCACGGTGAAGGTGAAGCTTTCGCCCGAGGGCAGGACGTAGGCGAATTCTATCTCGCAGGCCTCGCCGTTGATCGCCTGCGTCACCAGCGTCTGGTCGGCGAAGCGCACCTCGATCCGGCCCGTCAGCGCGGCAATGGATGGATCCGCGCCATCGATGCGGCCGTCCGAGCGGATGGTCTCGATCCGGTCGAGGTTGTTGGCGTAGGTGATCTCGGCCGAGACCACATTGCCGAGGGCGGTGCCGTTCCGGGTGATCGCCCCGTTGAAATGGCCGAAGCGCTTCAACTCCAGTGCGGCGGGCGTTCCGGCACTGGTCGTGGTGCCGACCGTCTCGCCCTGCGCCACCAGCCGCGCGGTCGCGGTGAGCAGGCCCGAGCGCTGCATCTGCCAGGTGATCTGGTCGAGCACGCAGCCCGAGTACATCGCATAGCGGGGCACCTCGGGCATGCCGGTCTCGATCGACATCGAGGGCAACGTCCAGGACCCCGACTGAAATTCGTGGCTGTACGGGGCCTCCGCGCCCGTGGTCGTGGGCGCGCCGAAGGCTGCCTTCAGCCAGAAGCCGAACGCCTCGGCGTCCAGCGGCACGACGACGTCGCCGTCGGCCGTCACGGCGTCCTTGATCGGCGCTAGCGGATCGCGGCCGTAGCCGAGAAGCTCCGAATTCAGCAGCGGCTGCTCCGCGCCGAGCGACGTGCTGGCGAAGGGCATGCGGGTGAAGCCGCTGACGGGCGGCGTTCCATAGGTCGTCTCGAACGCAAGCGCCATCAGCGCTCGCGCCCCTTGGGCTCGTGCCATGTTCGTCTCCTGTGGTCGGTTGGGTCAGGCCAGCGGGTCGGCCGTGGAATAGTGCAGCACGACCGGGATAACGGCGGCCTTCAGACTCGCCGCGCCCTCGACCGGCAGATCGACCGGGCGCGGGGCTTCGGCCTCGACCCAGTCGCAGAACCCGCCCAGCGTCCGGTCGGCGGCGAGCGCTGCGCCGATGCTGGCGGTCAGCGTGTCAAAGGCGGCGTCGCGATCGGCACCCTGAACGACCGCCTCGATCTCGGCTCGGTGCTGGTAGTGATAGCGCAGCGGCGACAGCGTGACTTCGGGCGCACCTGGTTCGCCATCGCGCAGGATCATCAGGCCCTCGACCGGCATGCGCTCGGGCAGCACGTCCCCGCGCAGAGCGGTGGCGGGCAGCGCCGAGAGCCGCGCGTGCAGCGCGACGAGGATGGTTTCGCGAGGTGTCATGGGTCGGCCGAGTTGGAAATCGCGTCGAGCACCGGACAATCGGGGACTTCGGCGCCCGAACACCTGGATGCAGTTGTAGCGAGGACGGATTCGATACGCCGAAGATCCGCGATCCTCGCGCGGACATCGGCAAGGTGCCGCTCCGTCCGTTCCTTGACCTCGGCGCAGGTCGGCGCGGCGCCGTCGCCGAGCCCCATCAGCCCGCGGATGTCCTCCATCGAGAACCCGAGTTCGCGGGCGCGCAGGATGAAGCGGAGGCGTGTGGCGTGTGCGGCGGAATAGACCCGGTAGCCGGCGTCCGTGCGGGGCGGGTCGGGCAGCAGGCCGGTCTTCTCGTAATAGCGGATCGTCTCGATGTTGCAGCCGGTCGCCCGGGCCAGGTCGCCGCGTGTGAAGCCGCTCTCGCGCTCGTGATCGGTCATGGGCAAGTTTCCTCTTGAGCCTGTAGTTGCTACAGACCCTACACCCATCGTCAATCACAGACGAGAGGTGCGCGACATGGCGCTGACAGACGACAGAACGGACAGCACGGGCGCGGATCGCCCCGCCCGAAAGGGCTGGCTCGCGGCGGGCGGTGTGGTGGGCGCCTTTCTCGCCTCGGCCTGCTGCATCGGGCCGCTGGTGCTTCTGACTCTCGGCATCTCGGGCGCCTGGATCGGCAACCTGACGGCTCTGGAGCCTTACAAGCCGATCTTCGCCGTGATCGCGCTCGGCTTCATCGCGGCGGGTTTCTGGCAGGTCTATTTCCGCAAGCCAACCGTCTGCGAACCCGGTTCCTACTGCGCAAGGCCAGCATCGGCGCGCATCACCAAGTCGGCTCTCTGGGCCTCCCTGATCCTCGTTCTCGCAGCCCTCACCATCGACTGGTGGGCCCCGCTTCTCTACTGACCCCGAAAGGACATCCACATGAAGAAGATCCTTGCACTCGCCTTGTTCGGCCTGACCGCCGTTGTGCCGATCACCGCCATCCCTGTTGCCGCGCAGACCGTCGCCGCCGAGCAGACCGTCACCTTCGCGGTGGACAACATGACCTGCGCGCTCTGCCCAGTCACCGTGAAGCGTGCGATGGAGGGCGTCGCGGGCGTGCGCGCCGTCGAGATCGACTTCGATGCCCGCACCGCCACGGTGATCTTCGACACCGCCGCGACGAGCGCCGACGCCATCGCGACCGCGTCGGCCAATGCAGGCTACCCGGCGCGTGTCGCGGGCTGACGAGATGACCGAGCAGTCCGACCGCAAGCTGATCGCGACAGGGATCGTCGGCACCGTCATCGCGGCGCTCTGCTGCTTCACTCCGGTGCTGGTGGTGCTTCTGGGTGCCGTGGGCCTGTCGGCCTGGCTGGGTTGGCTCGACTACGTTCTGCTGCCCGCGCTCGCCTTTTTCGTCGCGCTGACCGTGTACGCGGTCTGGAGACGGCAGCGGCGCCAGACCACTCGAACGGATGGATGACTTGATGAAAGACGATTGCTGCGCGCCCAAGGGCGATTTCGACCTTGCCGTGATCGGCGCCGGATCGGCCGGGTTCTCGGCCGCGATCACCGCCGCCGAGGGAGGCAAGCGCGTCGCGCTGATCGGCCATGGCACCATCGGCGGGACCTGCGTGAACGTGGGCTGTGTGCCCTCCAAGACGATGATCCGGGCCGCGGAAGCCCTGCACGGTGCGCAGACAGCACATCGGTTCCCGGGCCTGAACAGCGAGGCGCAGGTCGCCGACTGGTCGGCGCTGATTGCGGCCAAGGACGATCTTGTCGCGACACTGCGCCAGAAGAAGTACGCCGATCTGCTGCCGGGCTACGGCGGTGTGACCTATCTCGACGAGGGTCCGGCGCGTCTCGTCCTCGGCGGGGTCGAGGTCGGCGGGCGCAGGATCACGGCTCCCAAGGTGATCGTCGCGACCGGTGGCCGACCCGCCGTGCCCGACATCCCTGGGATCCAGGACGCACCAACGCTCGACAGCACGTCGCTGCTGGAGCTGGACCGGTTGCCCGAAAGCCTGATCTTCCTCGGCGGCGGCTACATCGGCGTGGAGCTGGCGCAGATGATGGCGCGGATGGGCACCCGCGTCACCATTGTCTGCCGCTCGCGCCTGCTGCCGCGCACAGAGCCGGAGGTGTCCCGGGCGCTGACGGAGACGCTGCGCGCCGAGGGCGTCGCGGTTGTCGATGGCGCGACCTACGACGCCGCACGGCGCGACGGGGCCCGTGCGGTCCTGACGGTGACGGTGGACGGCGCAGACCGCGATCTGACGGCCGACCGCCTCGTCCTGACGACGGGACGCGCAGCCAACACCGAGGGGCTGGGCCTCGCGGAGATGGGCGTCGAGACCGACGCGCGTGGCGCGATCCGGGTGGGCGACGACATGCAGACCACGAAGGCCGGCATCTTCGCGGCGGGCGATGTGACCGACCGCGACCAGTTCGTCTACATGGCCGCCTATGGCGCCAAGCTCGCGTCCCGCAACGCCGTTCTGGGCGGGGCGGAGCGCTACGACAACGCCGCGATGCCGTGGGTGGTGTTCACCGATCCGCAGGTCGCCGGCGTCGGGCTGACCGAGGCGCAGGCGCGCGCCGCGGGTCATGACGTCAAGACCAGTGTGCTGACGCTCGACAACGTGCCCCGCGCGCTCGCCGCCCGCGACACGCGCGGCCTGATCAAGCTCGTCGCGGACCGGGCGACCGACCGCCTCCTGGGCGGCGTGATCATGGCGCCGGAGGGAGCCGACAGTGTCCAGACGCTCGCCATGGCGCTCAAGTTCGGCATGACGACAAAGGCGCTCGGCGAGACGATCTTCCCCTATCTGACCACGGTAGAGGGGCTGAAGCTCGCCGCGCAGACCTTCGACAAGGATGTCGCGAAGCTGTCGTGCTGCGCGGGGTAACCCGAGCCGTCGGTTTCGTGGCTGCCGAGCAAGATTGCGCATCGATGCGATCACAACCTACCCCCCACCCAGTTCGCCACGATCAGCCCCGGCACGCTGTCCAACGCCCGGTCTGCATCCCGCGCCAGATCCAGCCGCTTCGGCAGCTTGACCTGCGGCACCAGCAGGAAGATCGGCGCAGTGACCTTTCCGCGCCCGGTCTTCGACCGCGACACCACCGCCTGGCCTTTCGTGTTCAGCCGCCCCTCGGCGACCAGCAGGCTGGGGCCCGTCCGGCGATAGACGAAACGCAGGCGGAGGCCGCGTCGCCGCTCCCATTCACCGGGGGTGATCCGGCCGCCGCGCAGGGATTTGCCCGCCGCGGGCAGCGGGATCGCCAGCCAGAACCCGTTCTTCGATCGGATCAGCGGCCCGGTGTCATGCGCACCGACGATTACCGGCGCCTTCGACCAGACCAGCGCCGCAGCCTCAAGGCTCTCGCCCGACCTCGGGAAGTTCTGGCTCCGGATCGAGTTGGCGAGCCGTGTACCAAGCCCCGCGCCGGTGATCTGCAACCGCCACGCCGTCTTCAGCCCAGTCCCGGCCTCGCGAATGGCGGCGGTGACGGCCCGTTCACCCGCCGCGACCTCGGCCGCCATCATCGCGACGATGTCGGGATCGATGTCGAGCTTCAGTTTCACGCGGGCCTCAGGTCGACGGTCCAGACCAGCCGCTCGCGGTCGCGGACCGGCTCGCCCTGTATGAGGAAGGCGTCGCCGTCGATCTCGATGCGGTCGCCGGGACGCGGGTTCGCCACCTCGGCCACGCGCAGGTCGATCCGGGTGGTTTCGGACCAGAGCCGCGCGTCGCCGAAGTCGGTGACCGCGTCGGCGCGACGGGCGACGGCACGCACCAGCACGGGTGTACCGCCGTCGGCGATGTAGACCGCGTCCCGGCCGATGTTCGGATCGGCGAAGAGCGCGCCGATGGCGGCGGCGAAGGCCGACATCAGAACGTCGCGTTCAGGCGCACCCGGCCGATGGTGTCGCCGGCGCCGCTCGCCACCGCCTCGACGGCCGCGCCGATGAGGGTGTTGTCGGTCGCGACGGTCGTGGTGCGCTTGTTGGTGTCGTCCCAATAGACCTTGGCGCCAACCGTCCACGCCTGGGAGCCGACCTTGGTGATGTCGAACACGCCGACGAGCGCGGTCTCGACGGGCTCGCCAATGGCGGCGGCACCCGCGGCGATGCCGAAGATGGAGCCGACGAGCAGGCCATCGCCGGAGGCGACGGCATAGGGCGCGGTCAGGGTGATGGTGTTGCCGGGCTGGACGTAGGTTTTCATGATGGGGATCCTCGTGGAAAGACGAAGGGCGGCCCGTCAGGACCGCCCGTGTGTCAGGGTTCAGGAAGCGCGCCTTACGCGCCCGGGTTCTTGTAGAGGCCGCGCCAGTCGATGGCCTTGGCTCCGAAGTCGAGGCGGCACTTGATCTCGACCCCGTCGACGTCGAAGCCGTTGCGCGTCTCGATATAGGCGCCCTGCTGGCCCTCGAGATAGGCGTACTCGATGGTGTCGATCTGGTTCGGGCTGGCCGCCAGATACCAGGCGGTCTCGCTGGCGGCGTCGAGCCGGGGCTCGCTGATCGGCGCCAGCGTCCTGATCGACTGCGGCACCACGCTGGACGTCGCGGCGGGCACGAGGTTCTGGGCCACCAGCTGTTCGGCTTTCAGTTCCAGTGAGGCCGGCACGATCAGGAAGGCAGGCCGGACGTTCAGCACCGTCTTCTTGTCGAGGCCGGTCTGCTTGGCCATCGCCGCGCGCGCCGCTCCGACGCTGCTGACATCGAGCGCCGCGCCGGTGCCTGCCAGGTTCTTGTGGGTGGTGTGGAAGAGCGCATTGCCGTCGGCCATCGCCGGGTTGGCGGTGATGATGCCCCAGACCACGTCCGACTCCAGCTGGGCGATGGAGTTGCCGTACATCGCCGGGATGCGGGTGAAGGCGTCGAGATCGTCGTTGATCAGCGTCTGACGGGTGATGGCGACCACCCGGTCATAGGTCTTGACCTTGTAGCTCTCCTTGCTCTCGCCCAGCGTGCCGCGCTTGAACTCGCCGCTTTCGCCGACCTCGAGCAGCTGCGGGGCTTCGCCGAGCTGGACGCGATGCATCGCCTTGAAGTCGGTCGCCAGCACCTGGCGACAGAACAGCATGAAGGTGCGGGGATAGGCCTCGTAGGCCTGCCGCAGCGTCTTGTTGGTGACGGCCGACAGGATCTCGGGGAAGTCCGAGGTCGAGTGCAGCGCGCGCGTCGCCACCTCGTCACGCGACAGGCCGCGCGTGTTGACCCCGGCATTGCCGAGGCTTTCGCGGGCGAGCTCCAGCAGCGTCATGCCGCGATACTGGCGCGCGGCGTCCTCGAGCTGGAACAGCGTTGGGCTGTAGCGGTGCAGCAGTGCGTTCGCCACCGCGTCACGGCGGGTGATGCACTCGTCTCAGCCCGGGCGGGTCCTGACTGTCGAGTGGCTTTTGATCGGTAAGTACCACCGAACATGGCCACCGAGACATGAAACGCCCGAATCCGCTACCGCCCGACCAGATGACGCCCGCAGAGCGCCGCGCCGAGCTGTGCGGTCTGCTGGCGCTCGGGCTGGTTCGGTTGCGGATGCGGGATGGGGGCGAAGTATCTGACGCGACCGGAGAACGTTGCCTACACTATCCGCCCGACCAATGCCGTCATGCAACTCCAACTCACCGGAGAAATGCATGAACAAGCCCGATCCCATCCCCGCGCGCCTGGCCGCGCTCAAAACGACGCCGACGCCCGACTTGAAGCAACAGTGGCGCGACCTGTTCGACAGCGAGCCGCCGCCGTTCAACCGGCGCTACCTCGAAAGCCGCATCGCCTATCGCATCCAGGAACTGGCCTATGGCGGGCTGAAGCCCGAGACGATCCGGCGGCTGGAGCGGCTGGGCGAGGAACTGGACGGCGGCGACAAGAGGAAGCGCGGCATCCGCGCCGACCGCGACCGCCCGATCACCGGGACGCGCCTCCTGCGCGAGTGGCAGGGCGTCGAACAGATTGTCACCGTCACCGCCGACGGGTTCGAATGGCAGGGGCGCCCCTACAAGTCGCTGTCGGCCATCGCGCGCGCCATCACCGGCACGCGCTGGAACGGCTGGGTCTTCTTCGGCCTCAAGAATCACAGGGGGGTGAGCGGCGGTCGCCGGAGGCGAGCGGACGATCCGGTGGATCGTTCGCAACCGCGAACGCCCGGAGCGCAAGCGAGGGGCCGGGAGACATGACTAAGCCGCCCGAGAAATCGAAGGTCGTCCGCAAGCTGCGGTGTTCCATCTACACCCGGAAATCCTCCGAGGAAGGGCTGGAGCAGGAGTTCAACTCGCTCCACGCCCAGCGAGAGGCCTGCGAGGCGTATATCGCCAGCCAGCGGTCCGAGGGCTGGGTGCTTGTCCGCGATCAGTATGTCCGTTGAAGAGCAGCGGGGGCTTGTTGGCGAGTTGGCCTTCCTTCGAGGGCTTGTGTCCGCCTTCGGTCCAGAGACTGCTATAGAGGCCTGGACCGGCCCGACCGGCTCGGCCAAGGATTTCGAGCTGATCGGAAGCTGCGTAGAAGTAAAGGCAAGGCGGGTGGCCGCGAAGCCATTCGTGGCCATTTCATCCGAAGACCAACTGGCCGATGTCGAGGGGAGCCGTCTGTGCCTGCGTGTGCTCAATGTGGCTTCGGCCATCCTACCAGAAGGTCAGAGCCTGCACGATCACGTCCGAATGACGGCGGAGATGTTCGAAGAGGACGGCGCGGCTTTCGAGGCGTGGGAAGAGACACTGTATTCGACAGGATATGATCCCGAGAACGACTACGATGACCGACGATGGCTTCTTGGCGCCACGACCGATTACGAGGTGACGGAGGGTTTTCCCCGGATTTCCGCACCTCTTGCGCCAGGCGTAGAAAACGTCCGATACGCGATCGCTCTCGATGCCTGCGAACCATTCAAACTGGAAGGTGATCTGATCGACGAGATCCGGAAAGGACTTGAGCATGAGTGATCTCGAAGAATTTCATCATGAGCTCATCGCGGACATCCAGGGCGATGCCGACGTCCTAGGACTTGTTACGGTCGAGGCGTTCTTCGAGAAGGTCGGAGATCTGCTCACCGAAGCGGGGGAATTGGATGGCGCCAACAGGGCGTATTTCGAGGGAGGCGGCGCCAACAATCCCATGCGGATCGACGGCTACGGCGGAGATCCAAGGGATGGCGATGGCGTTCTGAGCCTCGTGTTGTGCGACTTCGAGCTTTCCGACGAGGTGCGAGTACAGAACAAAGATCAGATTCAGCGCCTTCTGCAGCGCCTTTACAGGTTCGTTGTTTCCAGTCTCAAGGCCGATTTCCGCGAGCAATTGGAAGAAACCAGTGCCGGGTTCGGCGTGGCCGACCTCATCGCCACGACTTGGAAGCACGTCGAGAAGGTCAAGCTCATCATCGTTACCAACGCAGACTTCCGCGCTCGCGCCGATGCGGCGAACGCGAAAGACCTTGATGGCACACCGGTCACCCTCAGCGTCTGGGACCTGAAGCGCCTCAAGCAATACATGGAGCAGGGGCAGGCGCGGGCGAACCTGATCATCGATTTCGAGAAGGATTTCGGCGGGGGCGTCCCCCTTCTTGCGGCCTCCGGAAGCGACAGTTCGCTCGAAAGCTATCTCGCGGTCATTCCCGGAATACAGTTGGCGGCCATCTACGACAAGTGGGGACCGCGCCTGCTCGAGGCCAACGTCAGAAGCTTTCTGCAGGCACGCGGCAAGGTGAACCAAGGCATTCGCAACACGATCCGCGATGAGCCGCACATGTTCTTCTCCTACAACAACGGCCTCAGTGCGACGGCCGACGCGATCGAGATGGAACAGACCGATCAGGGCCTCCAGCTGGTGCGGGCGGATAATCTGCAGATCGTCAACGGCGGTCAGACAACTGCCTCACT
The DNA here is from genome assembly GCF_965227485.1 of Oricola indica. Classification (NCBI taxonomy): domain Bacteria; kingdom Pseudomonadati; phylum Pseudomonadota; class Alphaproteobacteria; order Hyphomicrobiales; family Ahrensiaceae; genus Oricola; species Oricola indica. Next base: position 2,912,495 of record NZ_OZ245747.1, on the reverse strand, counting down.
GCACGCGGCGCGAAAGGCGTTTGCCGAGCAGTTGGATCGGGTCCACGTCCAGATGAAGCTGACCATCGTGCCGCGCGAACAATCCGAACTCGTGGTCCCGCGCATCTCGGAATACGCAAACAGCCAGAACAAGGTGAACGCCGCGGACTTCTTCGCCAACCATCCTTTCCACATCCGGACAGAAGAGCTATCGCGCAAGGTCCTGGCGCGGGGAGAAGACGGGTATCGGGACACCAAATGGTTCTACGAGCGCGCACGGGGGCAATATGCCGATGAACGCGGACGCAGGACAATTGCGGAGCGCAAGAGGTTCGATGCCGAATTCCCTCGATCTCAGTTCCTCACGAAGACCGACCTTGCCAAGTTCGAGAACACTTGGGCCTGCATGCCGCATATCGTGAGCCTCGGAGCGCAGAAGAACTTCGCGGAATTCGCCAAGCACATCGGCAAGCGATGGGGTTCCGAAGGAGCGGCGTTCGATGAGCTCTGGTTCAAGCGCATGATCGCAAAGGCAATCATCTTCCGGGCCACGGAGAAGCTGGTTTCGGGCGCGGAATGGTACGAAGGCGGCTACCGCGCCAACATCGTGACCTACGCGATTGCCAAGCTCGTTCATGATGCAGAGGAACGGGATATGGTCGTCGATCTGGACACCGTCTGGAGATACCAGGATGTCTCTCCAGACTTGAAGGCGGCCTTGTTGGTGGCAGCGGCAGAAGCACAGGACGTGATCACACACCCGCCCGAGGGCGTGCGCAACTTCAGCGAATGGGCCAAGAAACAGGCTTGCTGGAAGGGGCTGGAAGATCGCGACTTGAGCTATCCGGAGGAATTCGACTGTGTTCTTATCTCCCCGGACCTCGCCAATGAACAGGCGAGAGAGGCCAGGTCGGACAAGGCTGTCGAGACCAGCGTCGAGGCAGAACTCAAGGTGCACAGGCTCGGCGCCACGTTCTGGGCAGAAGCACGAAACTGGGCACGGGAGCGTGGGCTTCTGTCTCCGAGAGAAAATGGGGTTCTGGAAACCTGCGCCGCGATCCCAGGCAAGATGCCTTCGGACAAGCAGTGTGCGATTGCCATGAGTGCGCTCAGAAAGCTTCAGGGTGAAGGCTTTTCAACTGACGTGGACGCCGATGCAACCTGACGCAAAAAGAAAGCTGTACAAGTTCAGTGGTCCAACCGAGTACGCTCTCCAGAACTTGGAGAATGGGGTGATTTTTTGTCAGCACTACTCGGCTTACAATGATCCATTCGAATTCTGGAGCAACATCTACGAGGGCATTCCCGATCCAAAGGTCGAACCAGAAAGATTTCTCGCTGCTGCATCGGTGTGGGGGTTTCCGGCGAATTCAGTCGACGAGCTGATGGCTGATCGAGCGTTCTCTGAGAACATGGAAGATTACTTTGACGAGTGCCAACACTATGCGCCGCCATTTGGAGCAATGCGACAAGGTGTTCGCATTGCCTGCTTCGGCTCCGAACAGGACAATTTGCTGATGTGGTCCCACTATGGTGACGGTCTTCGCGGATTCTGCCTCGTGTTCGACGAAACCTTGATCGCGAATGCTGACCCCGAAGGCTACTTGCTCGATGTGGCCTATCTTCAGGCGCCGCCCACTGTAGACAGCTTAGTTTACGGGATAGCTTGGGATCAAGACTGGTTCAGCCAGACCGCTATCGATGAGACGACGACGGCGATCGAATACCAAGGCAGGAAGGAATTGAAGGCGGAAATCCCGATGTACGAAGAAGCTGGCGCTGAAGCAGTCAGGATGATGCATGATATCTGGCGGCACGCCTTTGGCACCAAACCTTCCGAATGGAGCTACGAACGCGAACGACGTTTATTGGTGCAGTCTGGCCGTAAGGACGAATTGCCGATCCTGCGTAAATACCCCTTTGAAGCCATCAAGCAGGTCGTTGTGGGCGAGAGGATGCCACTGGAATACAGACGTCGCCTCGAGATAGTTCTTTCGAAAACCTGCGGCGACGTTCCAGTCGCCACCGCAAGTCGATCATCTTCAACATATTGCTTGGAGATAGTGTGAGCCGCAGCAATCTTTTTCACCCTGCAACACTCAACAAGACCAGTTCGGCGATCTGGCGGGCCAGAAACGGCGGCACGGCGTTTCCGACCTGGACATACTGCTGTGTGCGGTTGCCGAGAAACAGGTAGTCGTCGGGAAAGGTCTGCAGCCGGGCCGCCTCGCGCACCGTCAGGCTGCGGCACTGGATCGGATCGGGATGAATAAAGTAGTGTCCGTCCTTCGAGATGTGGCTCGTAACCGTGGTCGATGCCTCGTCCGCCAGCTGAACCCGGAAGCGGTCGTTGAAGACACCGGTGTGCCAGTTGCGGTGATCGGGGCTGAGCACCAGAGGGAAATCTGCGGCTTTCGGGCTGTAGCCACGGACGGTTCCGAACACGGCAGCAAACAGGTAGCGGCCCAGATCCGACGCCATGTGCCCGCGCGTCTCGTGCTGGGCGATCGCGCGAAGTTCCGGTCGTTCGATCCACTGCAGCAACTCATCGTTCGAAGTGCCGTAGCCGTCTGGCAACCGTGACGCGGCCCGAACGGTAGGCGAGTTTTCCTTCACTCGCTCCGAAACGGCCAGGAACGCCTCACGGAGCGGCCGGTCGTCCTTCCCCCTGGAAAGGCCAGCCAGCATGTTCGCGGCGTCAAGGACTTCTCCTCGCCAGGCGGCCGCGTCGTCGAGCCCGCGGCTGATGCCGCTTCGCAAGGCGGGCAACGTTTCGACGACATTGCGGACGGTCCGCGCCATCCCCGATACAGCGATCTCCGCATCGGCAGCCCGTCCTGCGAGGTCCGAACGGATGCCGACGATGATCACCCTGTGGCGACGCTGCGGGACCCCGAACGCCTCGGCGCGCACGATGAAATCCGAGGGCTGTGACGCCTCCTGCAGACTGGCCTTGCCATCCTCGACCCGGACGGCACGAAGTTCGTAGTGATGGGCGTGACCCATGCCAAGCGAGGACAGATCCTCCATCAGCATCTCGAAGACAAGCCGGCTCTCGACTGTGGACGAAAGCATGCCCTTGACGTTTTCCATCACGAAGGCGGCAGGGCGAAGCTTGTCGAGAACCCGGATGTACTCGCGAAAGAGGTAGTGCCGCGCATCCTCCTCCGGGACATAGCCGGCCTTGCCCCTGGAGCGGACGCGCCCCACGAGGGAATAGGCCTGACAGGGCGGGCCGCCGATCAGGATCGTGTCGTCGTACTTTCGTTTCAGCGTCGCGATGGCGCCATCTATGGCGGTCGCCGCAGCCTCGGTGCCGAGCTCAAGCGCGCGGGCTTCGTCGATGGCGTGCTGCCACGCTTCGGCGTCGACTGCTGACCAGTCCGGTTCGGATGCCAGCCCGGCATGGAAATCGATGAACTCTTTCGGCAAGACGCCGTGACGCGCACGGTATTCGCGGAGGAACGCGCGCAGCGTCAGGGTCCGATGGGCCGACGCCTCCTTCTCTACCGAGATGCCGATCCGGAACGGCGCTTGGCCGTCCTCAACGAGGGACGCGAACCCCTCGCCAAGTCCGCCCGGGCCGGCAAACAGATCGACAATGCCGAAAGTGGAAGGCAAATCAGGCTCCTGACGAATTTCATTCAGCCGGTGTATACCAGGTTTAAGGACGAAAACCAGGGCGGATGTGACCGATATCGTGGACCAGCAGACCCGTTCCCGGATGATGTCGGGGATCAGGGGAAAGAACACCAAGCCCGAGCTGGCTCTCAGGCGGGCATTGCACGCGCGCGGTTTCCGCTTCCGGCTTCATTCCGGCAAGGTCCACGGTCGACCGGACCTTGTCCTTCCGAAGCACCGCGCCGTGGTCTTCGTGCACGGCTGCTTCTGGCACCGACACGAGGGGTGCCGCTACACCACCAGCCCCTCGACCCGTCCCGAGTTCTGGCAGACAAAGTTCGACGCGAACGTCGCTCGAGACAGCGCCGTTCGCAAAAAACTCCTCGAAGACGGGTGGCGCGTGGCGACGGTATGGGAGTGCGCCCTGCGGAAGCCGGATAAGGTTAGCGCCACAACTGATCGTCTCGCGGCCTGGCTGCTCGCGGGGACGGTCGGCATGGAGATCGGTGAAAGCGATACACTGCAAAGCGGGATCGTCGCTACGGATTAGGGATGCGGCTGCTGAACCCTCACCCCACCGCCTTACCGACATGGATATTGTTCGATTTCGGTTCCTTCTCGACGCGCGACCCTGAAATCGAAGTGTTCAGCAGGCAGGGGATTAACCGTCGTGATTTCAATGGTTTGTGAAGAATCCACCAAACCCGCGCAGTCATGAGGTCAGGAGAATACTGGCCCCGAGAGAGCGCTTCCAGGCCTTCTGGCTAGGCGGCCAGTGCTCAGCCCCTCCCGCATAACCCTCGAATACAACGAAAAAATCCGGCCGCAGCCGGATGGGGAGAACGCTTTCGCGAGGGGAAGTGGCGGAGAGGGTGGGATTCGAACCCACGGTACGGTCGCCCGCACGCCGGTTTTCAAGACCGGTGCCTTAAACCGCTCGGCCACCTCTCCGGAGGCGTCGTATTGGCATGAAACCCCGAAACCGCGCAACTGTGAATCTGTAAACGCGGAGAGGGCGGTTGGCGCTTAGACATGGCTTCATTAACCAAACCAAGCGAGCGGGCGCGAAGTGCGATGTGTCACACCCGTTCGGGATTGGCCTTTTAACCAAATTTGTGTATCCCGGTTCCCGTTATGCGTTCTCAGATGCCCAAAACATCCGTCAAAACCGCCTCCGCGATCGCCGTTCTCGGCCTGGTCCTTGCGGGGTGTTCGACGTCTCAGCCGAAATTCGGTTATTCGCAGACCGAGGGTGTCTATGCGGCGAACGGCAAGACGTCCGGCGCAGAGTATTTTTCGGTCGCATCGGTCGGTGTCTCGGCGAGCCCCCGGGTGGCGACCGGTGCCGTCATGCCGCGCGGCGGCGGAACCTCGAAGGTGGGCAAGCCTTACACGGTGGCAGGCAAGACCTACTATCCGACCGAAAACCCCAAAGGGGCAGAAGTCGGATTGGCGTCGTGGTACGGGGCGGCATTTCATGGCCGCAAGACCGCCAATGGCGAAATCTACGACATGGCGCACCTGACAGCGGCCCACAAAACGTTCCCGCTGCCCAGCTATGCGCGCGTGACCAATCTGGAAAACGGCCGTTCGCTGCTGGTCCGCGTGAACGATCGGGGGCCTTTCGCGCATGATCGCGTCATCGACCTTTCCAAGCGAGCCGCCGATCTCCTCGACTATACGAACAGCGGCGTCGCGAAGGTGAAGGTCGAGTATGCCGGCCGTGCACCGCTTGACGGACAAGACGACGCGTTCCTGCTCGCTTCCGTCCAGGGTGTCCCGGGAAATGCGCCCGATGGCCGCTATATCCAGCCAAGCTCCGGCGTCATGGTTGCCATGAACGGGCAGACGCCCGAGCGTCGTCCGGTACAGAAACGCGGCCTGATGGGCGTGTTGTCTTCCGCATTCGGACTTCCGACACCGCGTCGGGATGTCGCTCAGGTGGCAGACCGGATGGAGCCGGCGGCCTCCTCGGCCTATGCCGATCGGCGGGTGGCTTCGGCTTTCGCCGACAATCCGTTTTCCGGATTGAAATCTTCCGACTGGAAATCACGCTAGACAGAACGCACCGCGAAGTTGCCTGAAGGCGAAGGGATTTGGTAATTGAATCCTCGGGCCTCTGTACCTTCGGATAACGACGTGTAGTCTAGCGCCATGCGAAATCCAGTTTCCATCATCGTTCTTGCGTTGAGCCTGCTTGCCAGTCTCGTCCTGCCGGCCGCCGCGCAGCTTTTCGAGACGAGGGCAGGGCAGGCGGTCTTGCTCGACGTCAATTCGGGGACCGTTCTCTTTTCGAAAAACGCGGATGAGCCGGTGCCGCCGGCGTCGCTCGCGAAACTGATGACCATGGAGGTTGTCTTCAACGCTCTGAAGGCCGGCCGGCTGTCCATGGACGACGAGTTTCTCGTCAGCGAAAACGCATGGCGAACTGGCGGGGCGGTTTCGGGCGGATCGACAATGTTCGCGGAACTGAATTCCTCGATACGGCTCGAAGACCTGATTCAGGGCGTCATCGTCCAGTCGGCCAATGACGGATGCATCATCATCGCGGAGGGCATGGCTGGTTCCGAAGCGATCTTCGCGCAGATGATGAACGAACGCGCCCGCAAGATCGGCCTGGAAAATTCCACCTTCATGAATTCGACCGGCCTGCCGGATCCGCAGCAAAAGGTGACGATGCGCGACCTCGTCAAGCTCGCCGTTCATATCCAGAGCGAGTACCCCGAATACTACAAATATTACGCCCAGCGCGATTTCACCTGGAACAAGATCCTCCAGCGCAACCGCAATCCGCTTCTTGCGATGGATATCGGCGCCGACGGCATGAAGACCGGCTACACCGAGGAATCCGGTTACGCCATCGTCGGCTCGATCGATCGGGATGGACGCAGGCTTATCGTCGCGATGAGCGGACTTCCCGATCAGCGTTCGCGCGGCGAGGAAGCCCGCAAGCTTCTCGAATGGGGCCTGCGCGCATTCCAGCCCTACGAAATCTTCAAGAAGGACGAGGAAATCGGCAATGTGCGGCTTTATGGCGGCGCCCAACTGACCGTTCCGGTTACCGTCCTGAAAGACCTGATCATCCTGCTGCCGATAACCGAAAGAGACCGCATGAAGGCGCGGGTGGTCTATACCGGCCCGGTGATGGCTCCCGTGGAAGCCGGCCAGGAAATCGCCACGTTGAAGGTCTGGATCGGCGACAACCTTTCCCAGGAAAAGCCGCTCTACGCCGCGCAATCCGTGCCGCTCGGGCCGATTCACCGCAGGGCGCTGGATGCGTTGACGGAGCTCGTACTTGGCTGGATCTGATTTGGCGCGAACGAAAGGTTCGCGCGGTCGTGGCCTCTTCATTACTTTCGAGGGTGGAGACGGCGCGGGGAAATCGACGCAGATACACCGGCTTGCGGAAACCCTTCGCAAACGCGGATACGCGGTTATGGAATCGCGCGAGCCGGGTGGCACCCCGGGCGCCGAGGCTGTCCGGCATGTCGTTCTCGACACCAGTGCTGCCGAGCCCTTCGGCCCGTATCTGGAGGCCATGCTTTTCGCCGCAGCCCGAAACGACCATGTCGAGCAAAAGATCCGCCCCGCACTCGAGCGCGGCGAGATCGTGCTTGTTGACCGGTTCATGGATTCGACGCGTGTCTACCAGGGCGCAACCGAAAATCTCGACAGCGGCTTCGTGAAGTCGCTCGAACGCGTGGCGATCGCCAATGTCGTCCCGGACCTGACCCTTATCCTCGACCTGCCGCCGGAGGAGGGGCTGCGCCGTGCCCACGCGCGCCGTGAGGCCGACACGCCGGTCGACCGGTTCGAGAAGGAAGACATCGCGGCGCACGAGATCAGGCGCGCGGCATTTCTCGACATCGCGGAGAACGAACCGGAACGATGCCGCGTGATCGATGCGTCCGGTTCTGCGGATGACGTGGCCGAACAAATTCTCAATGTCGTTTCACGCGCGATACGAAAGTCCGGCATTGCCAAGATCGGCGCGGACGGAAAACAGGACAGCGCCTGACGACATGATCGAGGTCCCGGAAACCCATGACACGCTCGAAGGCATCAATCCGCCGCAACTCACCACGACGTTGCACGGTCACCCTCGCGAGCAGGAATTTCTCTCCGCTGCAGTCGCGAGCGGCAAGCTGCACCATGCGATGATTTTCGAGGGCGAGCGCGGCATCGGCAAGGCAACGGCGGCATTCCATCTCGCCAACCGGCTCCTCGACCGCCAATCCGCGCATGTGCCCGATCCGGAATCCGGCACTTTCCGGCAGATCGCACAGGGCGCACATCCCGGCTTGCTCTATCTGACGCGACCGAAAAACGATCAGGGCACCGGTTTCAAATCCGCGATCACGGTAGATGAAATCCGCCGCCTGCAACGGTTCTTCGCAATGACGGCGGCGGGCGCGGATAGCTACCGGGTCGTGATCATCGATCCCGTCAACGACCTCAACCGCAACGCGGCGAACGCCCTTTTGAAGCTGCTCGAGGAGCCGCCCGCGCGCGCCGTTTTTATCCTGATTGGCCACGGCATCGGCGGATTGCTGCCGACGATCCGCTCACGCTGCCAGATCCTGAAGTTCTCGCCTCTGGCCGACGATGAAATCGAGCAGATCATCCGCGAGCAGGGCGGCGGCGCGGATGACACGGAAATCGCGCGTATCGCAGCCCTTGGCGGCGGCAGCGCGCGCCGCGCCCTGTTGTTTGCGCAATTCGGCGGCCTGGAGCTGAAGGAAGCACTCGATGCGTATCTGTCCGGGCCGAGACCGGACGTTGCGCAGGCTCACAAGCTTGCGGAGATCGCCGGCGCGCGCAAGAACGAGATCCATCGCGACATCCTGCGCGAACTGGTTCTCGACCGGCTTCGCGACCGTGCGACGCAGGCCGCGCGATCCGGACAATTGCGCGCTGCGGAACGCATTGCGACCGCCGACATGGCGCTGCAGGATCGCATGCGGATGTCGGACGCCTTCAATCTCGATCGAAAGCAGGACTTCCTGTCCCTGCTCGGAGACGTGCATGAATTGCTGGGCGCGACGGCAAACGCGTGATTTTTCCGGCAACCCGGCTTTCCTTGAGCGATTGAAATCGGATAGAGCAGGGCACCTCGCGCAATCATTCCAGACAGGCCGACATGTCCGCCAAAGACCGTTTCTATATCACCACGCCGATTTTCTATCCGAACGGCGTTCCCCATATCGGCCACGCCTATACGGCGATCGCGACCGACGTGCTCGCCCGCTTCGCCCGCCACGACGGCAAGGACGTGTTCTTCCTGACTGGGACCGACGAGCACGGCCAGAAGATGCAGCGCACCGCCGAGCAGGAAGGCATCGCGCCGATCGAGCTCGCCGACAGGAATTCCGCCGTTTTCCGCCGCATGGTCGAAACCGTCGGCTGTTCCAACGACGACTTCATCCGCACGACGGAGGAGCGCCACCGCATCGCCGTCCAGGAACTCTGGAAGCGGATGGAAGCCAATGGCGACATCTATCTCGGCAAGTATGGCGGCTGGTACTCCGTGCGCCAGGAAGCCTATTTCGACGAAAGCGAGACGACGCTCGGCGAAGACGGTGTCCGCCGCGAGCCGCTTGGGTCCGAAGTCGAATGGGTCGAGGAGGAAAGCTACTATTTCCGGCTGTCGGCCTATGGCGACAAGCTTCTGAAGCTCTACGCGGACAATCCGGACTTCGTGCTGCCGGCGGAACGCCGCAACGAGGTCGCGAGCTTCGTGAAATCGGGACTGAAGGACCTCTCCATTTCCCGCACCACCTTCGACTGGGGTGTGCCGGTTCCGGGTAACGACAAGCATGTGATGTATGTCTGGGTCGACGCGCTGACCAACTATCTCACGGCGACCGGTTTCCCCGATGAAAATGCGCCGCGCGCGAATTACTGGCCGGCGATGCACATCATCGGCAAGGACATCGTGCGGTTTCACGCGGTCTACTGGCCGGCCTTCCTGATGAGCGCCGGCGTCGAGCTGCCGAAACGCGTTTACGCGCATGGCTTCCTGTTCAACAAGGGCGAGAAGATGTCGAAATCGGTCGGCAACGTCGTCGATCCCTTCGCGCTGATCGATGCCTACGGACTCGACCAGGTGCGCTACTTCTTCATGCGCGAAGTGCCGTTCGGCAATGACGGTTCCTACAGCCACGAGGCGATCGTCAACCGGATAAACGCCGATCTCGCCAACGGTCTCGGCAATCTGGCGCAACGCTCGCTGTCGATGATCGCCAAGCATTGCGAAGGCAAGGTACCGGACCATGGCGCTTTCACGCCGGAAGACGAGGCGCTTCTGGCCGAAAGCGCACCGGCGCTTGCTGCGGCGCGGGACGCAATGGACAAACAGGCGATCCACAAGGCGATCGAGGCCACCTTCGATATCGCGGCCGCCGCGGACCGCTACATCGATGCACAGGCCCCCTGGGCGCTGCGCAAGACCGATCCGGATCGCATGAAAACGGTTCTCTATGTCGTTGCCGAGACGGTGCGCCGCATCGCCATCCTCGCGCAGCCCTACATGCCGGACGCAACGGGAAAACTGCTCGATCTCGTCGCCGCGCCGGCCGACGCCCGCGATTTCGACAGCCTCGACGCGATGCTGGTTCCCGGAACGGAACTGCCCGCGCCATCCGGCGTTTTCCCGCGATATGTGGACAAGGAAGATTGATCGCGGGCTCATGACCGTACTCGTCGACAGCCACTGCCATCTGGATTTCCCCGACTTCGAAGTCGAACGCGACGATATCGTCGCGCGCGCCCGAGAGGCCGGGCTCGTGCGCATGGTCACGATCTCGACGCATGTCAGGAAGTTCGACACGATCCGCGCCATCGCCGACACCTATGATGATGTCTTCTGTTCGGTCGGCACGCATCCGCACAATGCCGATCAGGAACTCGACATCACGGCGGATGATCTCGTCCGGCTGGCCGAAGGCGACAAGGTCGTTGCGATCGGCGAAGCCGGTCTGGATTACTTCTACGACAAGGCGCCGCGCGAGGCGCAGGCGGAAGGATTTCGCCGCCATATCGACGCCGCGCGACGCACGGGACTGCCGCTGGTGATCCACGCCCGCGACGCCGATGAGGACATGGCGCGGATCCTGACGGAGGAAACCGAAGGGAAGGGGGCCTTCCCCTTCGTCCTGCACTGTTTTTCATCCGGTCGCGCGCTCGCCGAAACCGGGATATCGCTCGGCGGTTATGTTTCCTTTTCGGGCATTCTGACCTTCAAGAAATCCGAAGACATCCGCGCCATCGCGAAAGACATGCCGGCGGACCGTATCCTGGTGGAAACCGATGCGCCGTATCTCGCGCCGCCGCCGCATCGCGGAAAGCGCAACGAACCGTCTTATGTAAAGAACACAGCACAGGTGCTGGCCGATACGCGCGGCGTTTCGCTGGACGAAATCGGAACGGCGACGACGGAGAACTTCTACCGCCTGTTTTCCAGGGTGACGCGGCACGATGGCTGACGGGCAAGCGGCCGCCATGAAGTTCACCGTGCTGGGCTGCGGTTCATCACCCGGCACGCCGCGCCTGAACGGCGACTGGGGCAATTGCGACCCGCATAATCCGAAAAACCGCCGCCTGCGTGCGTCCTTGCTGGTGGAACGCTTCGCGCCCGACGGCGAGCGGACCTGCGTCGTTATCGACACCGGACCGGATTTTCGCCAGCAGATGCTCGCCGCGCAGGTCCGCCAACTCGACGGCGTGGTCTACACGCATCCGCATGCCGACCACATCCACGGCATCGACGACCTTCGGACTTTTGTCCTCTGGCAGAAACGGCTCATGGACGTTTGGGCGGACAACTCAACATTCGAACGATTGAACGATGCATTCGGCTACTGCTTCCAGACGCCGCCGGGCAGCGGTTATCCGCCGATCCTTCGACGCCATCCGATCGAGATCGGATCGCCATTCGAGGTGAACGGGCCGGGCGGTCCGATCCGCTTTGAGCCGCTACTCCAGACGCATGGCGCAATCCATTCGCTTGGCTTTCGCATCGGCGATTTCGCATATTGTTCGGACGTCAGCGCCTATCCAGCCGCCACGCTCGACAAGCTCCGGGATCTCGATGTCCTCGTGATCGACGCGCTGCAGTATCGCGAGCATATGAGCCATTTTTCGCTGGAACAGGCACTTGCCGTGATTATGGAACTGGCGCCGAAACGCGCATTTCTGACCCACATGCATACTCCGCTCGACTATGAAACCGTGAAGCGCGAGACGCCCGATCACGTCGAGCCGGCCTATGACGGCCTTGTCATCGAAACCGGAGCCTGACGCCATGAGCAATCCCGTCGTCCCGAAACCCGGATCGAGCATGGAGCGCGTCGCTCAGGACGCCGAGCGGCTCGGACTGCAAATCGAACTGCGCGTGATGGATCAGTCGACGCGCACGGCCGAAGACGCGGCCGAGGCCTGCGGCTGTACCGTCGGTCAGATCGTCAAGTCTCTGGTCTTCGAGAATGCCGATACTGGTGCGCTCGCGCTGCTGCTGGTATCCGGTTCGCACAACGCCGATCTCGAATACATATCAAGCAGATACGGATTAAACCTCAAGCGGTGTGACGGCCGCCGCGTGCGCGACGAGACAGGCTTCGCCATCGGCGGCGTCGCACCGATCGGCCACAAGGCGCCAGTCGCAACATGGCTGGACGAAAGCCTGCTGGACTATGAGACGGTCTGGGCTGCCGCAGGGCGGCCGGACAGCGTCTTCAGCGTCGATCCAAGGGCTCTGGTCGACGCCGTAAAGCCACAGCTCATCGCGGTATCGGGCTAATCGCAGTTCCATAATCCATCTTATGCGACAATCAGATGGAGTGTCGCGGATATGCCTGAATTGGAGAATCGATGAACGCCTCCTCCCAACGTCTCCGTATCCTCGTCCTCTATGGCGGACGCTCCGCCGAGCACGATGTCTCGCTCATGTCGGCGACAAATGTCGTGCGCGCGCTCGATCCCGAGACGTATGATGTCGTACCCGTCTACGTCACGCGCGACGGCCGCTGGTTGCTGGCCGCCTTCGAAGATCGCGAACTGACAAGGCCCAAGAGCGGCGTCGAAGTTGCGCTCGTTCCCGGCGGCCACGGCCGCATGCTTGCCGCCGGCTCGGACCGTATGGAAGAGCTTCCGCCGGCTGATCTGCTTTTTCCGGTGTTGCATGGCCTGCACGGCGAAGACGGCGCGGTCCAGGGACTGGCCGAAGTCGCCTGCGTGGCGCTGGTCGGTTGCGGCATTCTCGGCTCGGCGGCATCGATCGACAAGGACATGACCAAGCGCCTGCTACGCGATGCCGGCGTGCCTGTGGCCCGTTCGGTCGTCATCCGCAAGGACGATATTCCGACGCTCGCAGAACTCGAAAAGGAACTTGGGCTGCCCGTCTTCGTCAAGCCGGCACGCCAGGGCTCGTCGGTCGGCGTCACGAAGGTCTCAAACGCCGACGACTACGACACGGCGCTCACCGAAGGCTTCCGGCATGACAGCCGGCTTCTGGCCGAGGAATTTGTCGATGGCCGCGAAATCGAATTCGCCGTGCTGGAGGAACCGGACGGTACCCTGATCGTGTCTCGCCCCGGCGAAATCGCGCCATCCGGGAGCCACGGATTTTACAGCTATGATGCGAAATATGTCGACGCCGATGGCGCGGCCCTGACAATCCCGGCAGAACTGCCGGAAGACATCGAGACACGAATGCGCACCTTGGCCGCCGACGCCTTTCGCGCCGCTGGCTGTGACGCCATGGCGCGCGTCGATTTCTTCGTCACGCCCGACATGAAATGCCTCGTCAACGAGATCAACACGATCCCCGGCTTCACCGACATATCCATGTATGCCAAGGCCATGGCCGCATCCGGCATCCCCTACGAGGAACTGCTGGATCGCCTGATCGAGCATGGTCTCGCTCGCGCAGGACGCTGACAACGCAGTTTCTGTGGACGCAGCAACGATGCACATTCGTCCCGTCACGCTTATGCATAGTATGCCGGCATGACCCCTTCCCGCGACATTTCCCGGCTTCTCGAAATCATGGCGGCGCTGCGCGATCCCGAGACCGGCTGCCCGTGGGATGTCGAGCAGAGCTTCGAGACGATCGTGCCCTATACGATCGAGGAAGCCTACGAGGTTGCCGACGCAATCGAGCGGAAAGACATGGTCGATCTGCCCGACGAATTGGGCGACCTCCTGCTTCAGGTCGTCTTCCATTCCCGCATGGCCGAGGAAGCCGGCCAGTTCGATTTCGGCGATGTGGTCGAAGCGATCACCAGGAAAATGATCCGCCGCCATCCACATGTCTTCGGCGACGACTCCGTGCGCGGCAAGAAGCTCGCCAAGGGCATGTGGGAAAAGATCAAGGCGGAGGAAAAGGCCGAGAAAGCCGCAAGACACGCGGAAACGCAGAAAGCCGCCGGCGTGGAGCAGGTCGAGCACCTGTCGCTTCTGGACGATGTGCCGCGCGCCCTTCCCGCCCTCATCCGCGCGATCAAGCTGCAGCGCAAGGCTGCCCGCGTCGGTTTCGACTGGGACACCGCCCCGCCAATCCTCGACAAGATCGAGGAGGAAATCGGCGAGCTGCGCGAGGTCATGGCGTCTGGACAGGAGGACAAGGTCCGCGAGGAATATGGTGACCTGCTCTTCGCGCTGGTCAATCTCGGCCGCCACCTCGATGTCGAACCCGAGGCCGCGCTCGAAGCCGCCAACCATAAATTCTTCACCCGTTTCCGCCACATAGAACGCCGTCTTGGCGAACAGGACCGCAATCCCGCCGACGCCACGCTCGACGAGATGGAAGCCCTCTGGCAGGAAGCGAAGACAGCGAAATAGCTGCGCGACACGGAGACGCGTTAGCGGCCTCTTTCCATTTCGCCCGCTGGCCGCTACTGCCGTTTGGCAAATCCACGAAAGGCTGCTTCCATGAGCGATGAAACCCGCGACACAAACGGCACGATCCTGGCCGATGGCGACAACGTTACGGTCATCAAGGATCTGAAGGTCAAGGGCACGTCCTCGACCATAAAGCGCGGCACGCTGGTCAAGGGCATCCGCCTCACCGGCAATCCGGACGAAGTCGAATGCCGGGTCGAGAAGATCAAGGGCCTCGTCCTGCGCACCGAGTTTCTGAAAAAGGCCTGACGTCGCCGAAATTACTCTCGGCGAGATGGCGCCAAGCGGTCACCTAGTGACAGTGCGAGGTGCCAGCTTTCCGGTCCATATGGCAACATTGGCCGGGAGGAGAATCCTTCCGGCAACCGCCGCCATGCGCATAAGCCGTGGTTGTCGATAGCAATAGCATAACTGCAAGTGCCGAAGATAAAATCTTCATGGTCGCTCTCCCTGAAAAACCTGAAAAACACAGTCACCGGACAAGCTGCGACGCAACATTTCTGAATATTTACCCTTAACGAACAGCCTTATCTTGAGATGAATATTACAGCTTGCGGTGGATAAAGTTTCGGTCGATCAGAAATTTTAGATCGCGAATACATATAGATGGAGAATTTTCATTCATCAGAAAGCCCCTCTGAAAACCGTCACTGTATATTTCTACAACCTGATCAGCCGTATCCGGCTGAGATGGATGTAGTAGCGCAAAGCAGCGAGACGATATGGACGACAGGGCATGGCTGGCCAGGGCAATCGAGCTGAACTGCGACGCGCTTCTGCGGATCGCGGCGCAACTCGTCGCCGTCCTCCGCCTGCCCGGCGGCGGTATGAAGGACAGTCTACCGGCCGCAATCTATTTCCGTGTCCTGCGCATCCTGCGTCCCGCTGAATCCGCGGTGCGCCGTCTCATTGTTCTGGAAGCGATCGGGCTCGATGATGAGCCGGGGATCCCCCGAAAGCCCCCCGACAACGGAACCACCCGCGCAAAGACTCAATCCGGCTCGCGTAGCAAGCCGAAAGCGGACCCCGCATTCCAGCTTTTCGACCCGTTCAAGCCGCTGCCGGACAATCCGTGGATCACGGAGGGAGACAAGCACGAGGACGTGTCTGACGCCCTTCCCGGCTCTGCCGACTTTCGGCCAGACGAACCGCGCGACGCGAAATCGCTCGGCCGCCGCGTCCGGGCGCTGATCGACGCACTCGACGATCTGCCGGCACAGGCCAAGCGTCTTGCCCGGTGGCGGCTCACACGGCGGCGCCCGCGCAGACTGTCATCGCTGCGACCCGGCTTCCCGCCCGGCTATCGCAGGGGCCGGCCCATTCACGAGGTCGACAGCGTTCTGCGCGAATGCCAGGGGCTGGTCGGCTGGGCGAATAAGCCGCCGGGGCAGCGATAGATCGGCGATTGGAAAAATTCAACGACGCTCGAACGCGGCGGCGTTGTCGCTTGTCATCTCGATATCGACCGTCACCGTACCGTCCTCCGCGGTCTCGCGGTGGCGTACCTGACCATGGTCGTAGAGCCAGGCGAGATCGGCCCCGCGCTCCGGCGGAATGGAAAACCGCCGCGCGACGAGCTTGCCGGCAATCCGCGTCTCGATCTCGGCCAGAAGCCGGTCGACCCCCTCGCCGGTTATCGCCGACACGGCAGCAATGGACGGGCCCGTCGCAGAACGCTCGGCCCGCGTGATCAGTTCGGCCCGTTCTTCAGGCGCGATCGCGTCGATCTTGTTCCAGACCTCGATGACGTGCTCCTCATCGTCGGGGTCGATATCGAGATCGCGCAGAATCTCAGCCACGTCTGCGGCCTCTTCCTTGCTGGCCGCGCCGGACATATCGCGCACATGCAGCACGACATCGGCCTCCTGCACCTCTTCCAGCGTCGCCCGGAAGGCGGCGACCAGATGGGTCGGCAGATCGGAGATGAACCCGACCGTGTCCGAAAGGATAATCCATGTGCCGCCCGGCAATCGCACCCGCCGCAAGGTCGGATCGAGCGTCGCGAACAACATGTTCTCGGCCATCACCTCGGCGCCGGTCAGCCGGTTGAACAGGGTCGACTTGCCGGCATTGGTGTAGCCCACAAGAGAAACGATCGGCAGCGGAACCTTCTTGCGCTTGGAGCGGTGCAGCGTGCGGGTCCGGCGCACGCCTTCGAGTTCGCGCTCCAGCTTCTTGATCTTGTCCTGGAGAATACGCCGGTCCGCCTCGATCTGGGTCTCGCCCGGTCCGCCGAGGAAGCCCGCGCCGCCGCGCTGGCGTTCGAGGTGGGTCCAGCTTCTGACCAGCCGGCCC
Source organism: Oricola indica (assembly GCF_965227485.1). Lineage (NCBI taxonomy): Bacteria > Pseudomonadati > Pseudomonadota > Alphaproteobacteria > Hyphomicrobiales > Ahrensiaceae > Oricola > Oricola indica. The sequence continues at coordinate 2,895,701 of NZ_OZ245747.1, read as the reverse complement.
TTCTGATAGTTCAGATGCGCCAGCTCGACCTGCAGGGAGCCTTCCTTGGTCTGCGCACGCTCGCCGAAGATTTCGAGAATCAGGCCCGTCCGGTCGAGAACCTTGGCGTTCCACTCTTTCTCGAGGTTGCGCTGCTGAACCGGCGTCAAGGAATGGTCGACGATGACGAGCCCGGCATGACATGCCTCTATGATGCCCCTGATCTCCTCGACCTTGCCCGTGCCAAGCAGTGTCGCGGGCTGCGGCTTGGAGACCGGAACGATCATGCTGTGCGCGATATCGAGATCGATGGCGCGCGCGAGGCCTTCCGCCTCGATCAGCCGCTCGGCGGCAGCGCGCAATGGTGTGCTGTCCGTTCCCTGCCCCTGTTGGCGCAGGTCCGGCTCGACAACCACGGCGACCGTGGGCACCGGCGCATGATCCTGACCCTTGCGCTTTCGCGCACGGACGGGGTCGTGCTGATTTTCAGAGTGTTTCGTCAATCGGGTTTGGACGTCGCGTCGTCGTTTTCATACAAACTGACCGGCTGGCCGGGCATGATCGTCGATATCGCGTGTTTATAGACCAGTTGCGCATGTCCGTCGCGCCGCAGCAAAACACAAAAATTGTCGAACGAAGTGACGACGCCCGTAAGCTTCACCCCATTGACGAGGAAGATCGTCAGCGGAATTTTTTGTTTGCGAACTGCATTCAGAAACTGATCTTGCAGATTTTGGGAGCGTTCAGCCATGTTTTTTCCGTCTGTACAGGTATCAATGAATTAGTCGCGATATGGTTTTGCCGCAATGCGAGTAACGTAAAATTCCTAGTGATTTTTTCAATGCGGAAACTAATTGGGCTTTCGTCTCACTCTTTCGTGATCAAATGGGTGTTTTCTCCGCTGTTTCAAAGAATGCGTCTCTTAGCGCAAGCGAAACTGATCCGGGGTGTCCATTGGCGACTGATGTCTCGTCGATACGCACGACAGGCATCACCAGTGTTGTGGCCGCCGTAATGAAAGCTTCTCGCGCCTGCTTTGCCTCCTCGACGGTAAACCCGCGCTCCTCAACCTTGAGCCCCTGCCCGGCGGCGATGTCCATCACCGTAGCGCGCGTGATCCCGCGCAGTATACCGAAATCCGCAGGCCGTGTGACCAGCGTGCCGTCGGCGGTCACGATCCAGGCATTCGTCGCCGCGCCTTCCTTTACGATACCGTCGGCATCGACGAACCAGGCCTCGGCGGCTCCCGTTTCCTTCGCCTTCTGACGCGCGAGGACATTCGGCAAAAGGCCGACAGTCTTGATATCGACGCGCTCCCAGCGGCTTTCCGGAACGGTCAGGACGGCAACGCCCTCGCCCGCCTTCGCTCGCGCGGTCTGCGGATCGCTGCTTCGCGCGGTAACGACCAGAGACGGGCGCGTGGCGTCGGAAGGAAAAACGTGGTCGCGCCGGGCAACGCCGCGCGTGACCTGTATATAGATCATGCCGTCGCGCACCCGGTTTCGCCGCGCCACTTCCCGCAGGATCGCAACGAGAGCATCGCGATCGACAGGCCATGCGATCTGCAACTCACTCAGGGACCGCGCCAACCGGTCCAGATGCCGGGTCATGTCGATGATATAGCCGCGCGCGATCTCGCAAACTTCGTAGACGCCGTCGGCGAATTGGTAGCCGCGATCCTCGACATGAACCACGGCGTCCCGGTGGCGCGAATATCGGCCGTTGACATAGGTAATGCGCGACACTCGATTCTCCGATTTTCAGCGACTCAGCCAGTATCTCAAATTCAGAATTGCAAAGACGGCGACGAATTCCAATCGGCCGAGAAGCATGACCACGCAACCGATCAGACGTTCTAGGCTTCCGAAGTCGCGGTATTCGGGCCACATATCGGGCGTCGCGGCGACGGGAATGTAAGCGTCATAGAGCGGCCCGGCATTTACGAGAAGCGCCATTGCCGCCAGCATCGAGGCTTCGAAATTGCCCTGCCCGCCTGCCAGCGTGAACATGGCGAACGCGACCACCGCAAGAAGCAGCACCATGACCGGCCAGGTTTCGACGATGGAACGCTCGTCATAATCCGCACGTGCGATCCGCGTCGGAATGACAGAACTCGGATAGATCAGAAGGTTGAGTTCCCGGAACGACTGAACCAGCATCGCGCCGAGACGGTGGATTTTCAGGCCGGACGAGGTCGAGAAGACGGCCGCACCGATGAACGCGATGGCGAAAACGAAAATCTCCGGCAAGAGCGCGATCACGCCGGGCCGAGGTTCATGTCCCGACGTCGCCACGATCGACGCGGCGGCAAAAAAGCTCTCGACCAGTACCGGCACTGCATCGCCCCGGCCCGTCACCGCGCCGATCTCCAGAAATGCCACGAGATAGAGAATGGTCATGACCGCGACCAGAAACATGACCCACCACGCTTCCCGGTTGCGCCAGATGACGCGGAAAGGATTGGAGAGGTCATAGCGCTGCCAGAACAGACTGGTGGCCGATATCGTCAGAACCGTTGCCATGATCGCGAGGGTCGGCACGCCATGATGTGCTTCCAGTTCAGTGTCATAGGGGTTGAAGCCCCCGGTCGACAGGCTCGTCATCGTCAGGTGCGCCGCCCCGAGACTGTCTGTGCCGCTGGCGATGAAGAGAAAGAACGCAATCACCGACGCGGCGACATAATAGGCGAGCAGTGGCATGTATCGCCGCAGATGCTGGGCGCCCGCGTCGCGCTCGCCACCTGTTTCGATATTCCATTCCGGCGCCATCGCTCGCTTGGGCAGACCGCCGATCGCAAGCGGAGAAAGGACGAGAAACAGAGACGCCAGCGTCAGGAAGCCGCCGATCCATTCAAGCTGAAGCCGCCAGAAGATGATGGAGCGCGGCATTGCCTCGCGTGCCGTGAAGGTTGACGCGCCGGTCGTGGTGAGACCGGAGACACTTTCGAACAGCGCGCGCTCGAAGGGCGTATCGTCGGCAAGCATGAAGGGCAGCGTGCCGAGCAGGGACAGGGCCGCCCAGACGAAGACCATCGACAGGATCAGACGATTGGGCGTCACGACATGACGGCTGCCGAGCGAGGCGATCATGGTCAGGATCGAAACGAACGCGCCCGTCGATGCCAGGACGGAAAGCCGCAACACCTCCTCTGTCTCGTCATGCGCGAAACCGACGAGGATCGGCGCCGCCATCGAGACGAAGAACAAGGCGCTCGCAAAGGCAAGGAGAAAGACTACGGTCCGCACGACGTCCCCCGAACCGTCCTGTCGGGAACCGGCAACTTCATCAGAAGAATTCGAGGCTGACGCGGAACATCTGCTCGACACGGCGAACCGCGCCGGACTCGGCAAAGATGACGACACGGTCCTTCGCCTTGATCCTGGTCGTCCCGTCCGGCTTGATCACTTCGCCGTCGCGGTAGATCGCGCCGATACGAATGTTTTCGGGCAGATCCAGTTCCTTCAGCGGCGCACCAACCAGCGGAGAGGTCTCCAGCGCCTCGGCCTCGATCACCTCGGCCGACCCCTTCTGCACGCTATGGACCTGGCGAATGCGTCCTCTGCGAACATGTTGGAGAACCCGGGAAATCGTCACCGCACGCGGATTGATATGCGCATCGATCCCCAACGTGTCGGTGAACCCCTGGTAGGCCGGATCGTTGATCAGCGCGAGTGTCGACTGGCATCCGAGCCGCTTGGCCATCACCGACGACAGGATATTGACCTGGTCGTCATTGGTCAGCGACACCATCAATTCGCTATCCTCGATATCGGCTTCGACCAGCACCTGCTGATCGAGCGCGCTGCCGTGCAGGACGACGGTACGCCGCAACTGGTCGGCGACATGCACCGCGCGCGCGTGTTCAGCCTCGATGATCTTGACCTTGGTGCGCGAGTCCCGCGCCTCCATTTGGGCCGCGACGTAGAGCCCGATATTGCCGCCACCCGCAATGATGATCCTGCGCGCTTCGGCCTCGTCGTGACCGAACAGGCTCAGCGTGCGCTTGACCTGCTTCCGGTTCGAAATGACATAGACGAGGTCGCGGGCCAGCAACTGGTCGGCCGAGTGGGGGACGAAAAGCCGCTCGTCGCGCCAGACGCCAACCACCGTTGCGGAGAGGTCCGGAAAGAGTTCCGTGAGCTGGCTGAGCGGCGTGTTGATGACCGGGCAGTCCTCGCGGCATTCGATCGCCATCATCGTGACCTTGCCCTCGGCGAACTGCACGATGTCATTGGCGCCCGGCGAAGCAATCCGCCGCAACACCACATCGCCCACTTCCCGCTCCGGGGAAATGATCACGTCAATTGGGAGATGATCGCGCGAGAACAGATTGTTGTAATGCGCCTGCAAGTAGCTTTGCGAGCGAATGCGGGCGATCTTGGTCGGTACGTCGAACAGCGAATGCGCCACCTGGCACGCGGTCATGTTGACTTCGTCGTAAAGCGTGACGGCGATGATCATGTCCGCCTGGTCCGCGCCAGCGGCGGCAAGGACATCGGGATGGCTGCCATGACCGACAAACCCGCGCACGTCGAGCGTGTCGCGGATCCTCTGAACGAGCGTCGCCGACATGTCGATCACGGAGACGTCGTTGGCTTCGGCTGCGAGGCGCTCGGCGATGCCGTACCCCACCTGGCCGGCGCCGCATATTATGACCCGCATTCGCTTCCCCGTCCGGTTTCGTTTGCCTCAGACACCGAGCGACTTGAGCTTCCGGTGCAATGCGGATCGCTCCATACCAACGAATTCCGCCGTACGCGAGATGTTTCCGCCGAAACGCGATATCTGCGCCAGCAGATAGTCGCGCTCGAACCGCTCGCGCGCCTCGCGCAGCGGCAAAGCCATGATGTGCGCATCATCCGATGTCGGCGCGCGTGGCAGGTTCTCTCCGATCTCCGACGGCAGCATGTCCACGCCGATCACCGTGTCTTCCGGCTCGTCGCGCGTCAGGATCATCAGGCGCTCGATATTGTTGCGCAACTGGCGAATGTTCCCCGGCCAGTCATGAGTTTGCAGCACGGCCATCGCATCGTCGCCGATGAATTTGGGACGGATACCCGTATGCTCGCTGATCTGGGTCATGAATGTCTGAACCAGAAGCGGAATGTCCTCTCGCCGTTCGGCCAGCGGGGGAACGTCGATCGGGACGACCGAAAGACGATTCATCAAGTCGCGCCGGAACGTCTTCGCCTCGATCAAGGCTTCCAGATTGAAAGCCGTCGATGAGATGATCCGCACGTCCACCTTGACCCGGCGCACACCGCCCACACGCTCGAACTCCTGCTCCACCAGAACGCGCAGAATCTTCGTCTGCGTCTCCAGCGGCATGTCGGCGACCTCATCGATATAGAGAATGCCCCCATGGGCTTGCTCCAGCGCGCCGACCTTGCGCTCGCCACCATTCGGCTCTGTTCCGAACAGCTCCGTCTCCATACGGCTCGGCGTGATGGCAGCCGCGTTGATGACGACGAACGGTCCGCCTGCCCGCCCGGACTGCATGTGGATGGAACGTGCGACGAGTTCCTTTCCGGATCCCGACGGACCCGAGATCAGAATACGGCTGTTGGTCGGCGCGACCCTCGTTATCGTCTGACGCAGGGAATTGATTGCAGCCGAATTGCCGATCAGTTCCGTCGTCTCGGTCGAGCGCCGCTTGAGATCCTTCACCTGCATCTTGAGCGAGGATGTTTCGAGCGCCCTCTCCGCGACGAGGACGAGCCTGTCTGCCTTGAACGGCTTCTCGATATAGTCGTAGGCGCCACGCTTGATGGCCGAGACTGCAGTCTCGATATTGCCATGGCCGGAAATCATGACGACAGGCATGCCGGGGTGGATCGTCTGAATCTCGTCCAGCAATGCCAAGCCGTCCAGCTTGCTGCCCTGAAGCCAGATATCGAGAAACACCAGTCGCGGCGCGCGATCCGAGATTGCCGCGAGCGCGCTGTCGCTGTCATGCGCCATGCGTGTCTCATGGCCCTCATCTTCCAGAATGCCGGCGACGATCTCCCGAATATCCTGTTCATCGTCAACAATCAGAATGTCCGCTTTCATACTGTCCTCTCGGCTAACGGACGCATGTCGTCCGTTATCTCATTCTGCCCCACTTCCTCTATCTCCACTCCGACGGCGACGGGAAACACCAGGCGCACCAGCGCTCCGCGTCCATCGTCGAAATCATCCGGCGCGTCGTGCAGTTCGAGCCGCCCGCCATGGTCTTCCATGATCTTCTTGACGATGGCGAGGCCGAGGCCCGTCCCCTTCTCGCGGGTCGTCATATACGGTTCGAGAAGCTTGGCCCTGTTCGCGCGCGGGAGCCCTTTTCCGTTGTCGATCACATCGACCGCGATCTCCTCCGATCCCTGCCTGTAGGCGCGTACCTTGATGCGCCCGTCCCCGCGGCCTTCCGCCTCGGCGGCTTGCCGGGCCTCCACAGCTTCCGACGCATTTTTTATAATGTTTCCGATAGCTTGCCCGACAAGCCTGTCATCGAACATGCAGACGAGTTCCTCATCATCGAAATCGCGTTCGAAACTGATATTGCTCCGGCTGACCTCCACCAGGAATGTCGCCTCGCGCAGCGTCTCTCGCAGATCCTTCTTCTCCATGACCGGTTTCGGCATGCGCGCAAAAGACGAGAATTCATCGACCATGCGCCCGATGTCGCCGACCTGCCGAATGATCGTATCCGTGCACTGGTCGAACACCGCACTGTCTTCGCCAACCATCTTTCCGTAGCGGCGCTTGAGCCGTTCGGCGGAAAGCTGGATCGGCGTCAGGGGGTTCTTGATCTCATGGGCAATGCGGCGCGCGACGTCCGCCCAGGCCGTCGAGCGCTGCGCTTCGACGAGGTCGGAGATATCGTCGATCGTGACCACGTGCGTATGCTCGGCAGGCGCATCCTCGGCTTCGTCGCTCGCATGCTCATGGATGCCGCCCACTTCGCGGTCGACCGTGACCTGAACGTTGAGAACACGTTCGCGCCCATTGCGATCCAGAAAATTCACCTGCTTTCGCGCGTCTTCGCGTTCGCTTCGACGAACCTCGTCCAGTGCTTCGGCGACATGCGACGAGAGATCGGACAACTGTGTCCCCGGCTCGATTGTTTCTCCCGTCCCGAGAATGAGAGCGGCGGATCGGTTCGCGACCGTGATCACACCATTGTCGTCGACCCCCATGACACCCGCCGAAACCCCGGAAAGGACGGCTTCCGAAAAGCGGCGGCGCTGGTCAATGAGGTCGGTCGCATGGAGGATTTCGTCGCGCTGTTCCTTCAACTGACCGAGCATTCCATTGAACGTCTCGCCGAGATAACCGACGTCGCCATCCGAAGCGCGGACCGGAACGCGAACATCCAGATTGCCGCCGGACACTTCCTCAGCCGCGCCGATCAACTGCCGGATCGGGCGAACCAGCCTGTTGGCGACCGCGATACCGGTCCAGATCGCCGACAGGACCATGATCAGGGTGAGGCCGAAATAGAGGATTGCGAATGCGAGTTGCACATTCGTCCTGTTGCGTTCCAGGCCGACATATTCGGCCCGGTTCTGCTGCATCAGCTGAACCGCTTCCAGGACATCTGCGTCAACGGTCCGGATCGTATAGACATACGCGTTCGGAATTTCGCGCAACTTGATGATCGCCCCGACCAGATTGGTCACGCCCGGCGGGATAATGACAGGTCTTCCGTCGGCTGCCGTTTTGAGAGCGTCCAACGGCGGCTGCGGCAATGCGCGCTCGACCTCGATGTCCGCACTGTGGATCGCACTGCCGTCCGGACGAATGACGAATGCGCCCAGCATGCCGCGCCCACGCGCCTGCTGCGTCAGGTAGCGGCTGAAGCCGGCGCGGTCGAGGTTGTAGAGCCGACGCTGGCTGTCCAGGGCGAACGCCATGTTGATCGTCGCGTCGCGCAGGTTGATGGCGTTCTCGTTGATATAGGATTCCGCCACCTGCAGCGAAGAATCGACGATTGTCTTCGTACGAATCTCGAACCAGCGATCCAGCCCGAGATCGAGCGTGATGCTGGCGACGACGGCGATCGCGATAGCCGGAATGACGGCAATGATCGTGAACAGACTGACGATGCGCACATGCAGTCGCGACGCGGCCTTCCCGGCCTTGCGTGCCACATATATGCGCCGCAGCTCCACACCGATCAGCCACAGCAGCGCGAAGACGAAAAAACCGTTGATGACGATGGCCGACAGCGTGACGGTATTGTCAGGCTGGATCGGCGTCAGCCCGATCAGGATGGCAAAAGAAACGCCCGCCGTCAGGAGAGCGCCGATGATGACGGCTATGCCGCGATACTGCGCCCTGCGAGCGCTCGACCGGTCGTGGATACCGAAATCGAGTGCGACCTTGGCGCTCTGGAGAAATGGCATGAGTAAATCGCTGATATCCGACGGATCGGAGTGCTGAATATGCAACAGAATGTGGCGACTTTACAACATGTCGCCACCCTCCCCAACGATTTATGCCCCGCCCTTGAAGACGCTCAGGCCGTGTTCCTTGATTTTCTTGCGCAGCGTGTTCCGGTTGAGGCCAAGCACCTCGGCCGCTCGGATCTGATTGCCGCGTGTCGCCGCCAGAGTGGCGAGAATCAGCGGCTGTTCCAGTTCGGCCAAAACACGCTGATAAAGGCCCGGAGGCGGCAGGTTCTCCCCAAAGGAACGGAAGTAGTCCTGCATGTTGTGCTCGACCGCCTGCGAGATCGTCACGTCGCCGGCCAGGAGACCCGACGGGGACTGTTCGCCCCCCTCGCCGGCATCCAGTTCGGCCGCGACGATTTCCGGCGTGATTTCCTCCTGCGGATACAGAGCGCTCAGCCGCCGGATCAGGTTTTCAAGCTCACGCACATTGCCCGGCCAGTGATAGCGGCTCATCAGTTGCAGCGCTTCCGGCAGAATCCGCTTTGCCTCGAGCCCCTCGCCCTGAACCTTGGTCAGGAAGTGGTTCACGAGGTCGCCAATATCCTCGAGCCTCTCCCGCAGCGGCGGCATGCGCAACGGCACGACATTGAGACGGTAATAGAGGTCTTCGCGGAACAGGCCCTGATTGATCAGCGAACGAAGATCCTTGTTGGTCGCCGCGACGATGCGGACATTGGTCTTGATGGGCGTGCGCCCACCGACCGTCATGTATTCGCCCTGCTGAAGCACGCGAAGAAGCCGCGTCTGGGCGTCCATCGGCATATCGCCGATCTCGTCGAGAAACAGCGTTCCGTTCTCGGCCTGCTCGAACCGACCGCTGGAGCGCGCCTGTGCCCCGGTGAAGGCCCCCTTCTCGTGGCCGAACAACTCCGACTCGATCAGGTCGCGCGGAATAGCCGCCATGTTGATGGCGACGAATGGGCCGTTCTTCCGCTTGCCGTATTCGTGCAGCGCGCTTGCGACAAGTTCCTTGCCGGTACCCGACTCGCCGTTAATCAGCACTGTCAGATCCGACTGCATCATGCGCGCGAGCACACGATAGATGTCCTGCATCGCCGCGGACCGTCCGACCAGCGGCATGCCCTCGTGGTCTTTCTGTGCGGCTGCCTTGGAGGCTTGATCGTCTCCGTTCTTGCGGCGCGATTCCGCCAGCGCGCGGCCCACGATTCCGGTCAGTTCGACCAGGTCGAAGGGCTTCGGCAGATACTCGTAAGCGCCTTTTTCGGAGGCGCGGATCGCGGTCATGAAGGTGTTTTGCGCACTCATCACGATGATCGGCAGTTCCGGACGGACCTTGCGCATGCGCGGCAGGAGATCGAACAGATTGTCGTCCGGCATGACGACATCGCTGACGACAACATCGCCGTCCCCGGCGGTCACCCAGCGCCAGAGCGTCGATGCGTTGGAGGTCAGCCGGACGTCGTAACCGGCGCGCGAAAGCGCCTGGCTGACCACTGTCCGGATGGCGGCGTCGTCGTCAGCGACGAGAACGGTGCCTTTCATTGTTCGTTGTCTCCGCTAGCGGGCTGTATCAATTCGATCGGCGTTGCCGGCGCGGCCGGCATCAGAATGCGAAACACCGTCTTGCTCGACTGCGAGTCGCACTCGATCACACCGCCATGATCGCCGACGATCTTGGCGACCAGCGCCAGGCCGAGGCCCGATCCGTTCTGCTTGGTTGTGATGAAGGGGTCGAACATGTGCATCTGTATGTCTTCGGGAACACCCGAGCCGTTGTCCTCGACGCAGAATTCCAGCGGCAATGCGACGCGCTCATTGGCTCCCGGAATGGACAAGCGGATACCCGGTCGGAACGCGGTACGCAGTTTGATCTGGGCGTGCTCGTTGTTTTCGCAGGCCTCGCAGGCATTCTTCACGAGGTTCAGGAAAACCTGGATCAGCTGATCCTTGTTTCCGAGGACCATCGGAAGCGACGGGTCGTACTGCTTCACGAAACTGATGTCCCGTCCGAAACCGGACATCGCGATCTGATGCACCCGGTCGAGCACGACATGGATATTGACCGGTTCGCGTTCGATCGGCCGTTCGTCGGAGAAAACCTCCATCCGGTCGACCAGCGATACGATCCGGTCGGTCTCCTCGCGGATAAGACCGGTCAGTGCGCGATCTTCGTCGCTGACCGCCGCCTCGAGCAGTTGCGCCGCGCCGCGAATGCCAGACAGCGGATTCTTGATCTCGTGACCGAGCATCGACGCCAGGCCGGTGACCGATCGAGCCGCCCCGCGATGGGTCATCTGCCGGTCGAATTTCTCGGCCATCGAACGCTCCCGGAAGACGATGACCATCGAGCCGGGTTCGTCAGACACCGGCGTAACATGGACATCGACGATCCGATCGGCACCGAGCCTTGGCGACGACAAATCGACCCGATACTCGTTGACCGGGGATTCATGCTCACGCACCTGTTGAACAAGCGCGAGTAAAGGGCTTGAAAATGCGACGAAATCCTGAATCTTGGACTTGGCGAGTTGGCTCTGCGATGAAGAGAAGAAGTACTCCGCCTCGAGGTTGGCGAAGGCTATCGTATCCTCTGCATCCAGGAGCACCACCGGGTCGCGCAGTGTATCGAGAACCTTCAATGCGCGCATCGGATCCGGTGCGGACTGTTTCTTGCGCAATGTAAACGCCACTATGCAGCCTCCGCCCTGAAATCGGAATTTGAGATGATCTCGCCTGTCATGCGCATGACCTCGTCCGGATCGTTGCTGGTCATGACCCGGCGGCGGAGCGCCATGTGCTCAGCCTGCTCACCATGCCGATCGAGATACCAGCCAAGATGCTTGCGGGCATGGCGGACGCCGGTCTCGCGCCCGTAGTGAGACAGCATGTCCTGGTAATGTCCGGCGACATAATCCGGCAATTCGCGCGCCGACGGCGCGGCGACCGTTCCGGCCTCGTCGAAGCCTGCCTCCCGCGCCATTTCTCCCGGCAGCCACGGCGCACCATAGCTTGCACGTCCGACCATCACCGCATCGGCCCCGGAGGCCGACAGCGCAGCACGCGCGTCCTGCAACCGGGCAATATCGCCATTGACGACCAGCGGGATGGAAATCGCCTCTTTCACATCGCGCACGCGACGCCAGTCGGCATGGCCATTGTAGAGTTGTTCGCGTGTCCGGCCGTGAACCGTTATCATCCGCACACCCGCATCCTCCGCGCGTTTCGCGAGTTCGGGAGCATTGATGCTGTGCTCGTCCCAGCCGAGCCGTATCTTGAGCGTGACGGGAATATCGACCGCACTCACGGTCGCCTCGATCAGGGTGAGCGCATGATCGAGATCGCGCATAAGGGCCGAACCGGAGTATCCGCCCGTCACCTTCTTCGCGGGGCATCCCATATTGATATCCAGGATATCGGCGCCCTCGCCCTGCGCGATCCGTGCCGCCTCTGCCATCCAGCGCGCCTCGCGCCCGGCCAGTTGCAGCATGCGCACCGGCAACCCGTCCGCCTGCGCACGCACCCGGCTTTCCTTGCGGGCACGGCAGTATTCTTCGCTCGCGATCATCTCCGACACGACAAGCCCCGCGCCGTGACGGAATGCGCGCTGGCGAAACGGCCAGTCGCTCACGCCTGACATCGGAGCGAGGAAGACCCGGTTGCGCAACTCGACAGATCCGATCTTCAGAGGTGCGTGGATATCGGTCATGAATGCCTTTGACTGAATAATGGGCATATACACACTATGCCTATTTACTAGACACTATGCGTGCCTTGTGCAATCGGCGCGGTGTGTTAAAGCGAGCCCGATAGGCGTTTTTTCAGGAACATGGCGCTTTTGCCTGCATAAGTGCCGAAAGAAAAGTCGAAAATGCAAACCGGGCAGCGTTACGGAGTGGTCATTGTCGCGGCGGGGCGCGGCGAAAGAGCCGCCGGCGCGGGCAATGGTCCCAAGCAATACAGACGTCTCGGCGCGAAGTCCGTGATCGCGAGAACACTGGGAGCTTTCCGGGAATGGAATCCGGAATGCCCGGTGGTGATCGTCCGCCACGCCGATGACGAAGCCCTGCTGCGCGAAGCGCTTTCCGGTGATCTCGACGGGATTACGGTGGTCACCGGCGGCACGACGCGGCAGGCATCCGTCCTGCGCGGCCTGGAAGCACTCGCAGCAATGGATCCCGCGCCGCAATTCGCGCTGATCCACGATGCCGCGCGCCCTTTCATTACATCAGCCGTTCTCGACACGATCGCGGAGTCTCTGGCCGATGACCCAGAGAGCGGTGTCATTCCCGCCCTTGCGGTCTCGGAGACATTGAAGGCCACGGACGACACCGGCAGGATACACGCGACAGTGCCCCGGTCGGGGCTGTACCGGGCGCAAACACCTCAGGCGTTCCCGCTGGCCTCCATACTGGATGTTCACAGGCAGGCGGCGGAAACGGCGGCCGAGGAGTTCACCGACGACGCGGCACTTTACGAGTGGGCCAATCTGCCGGTGCGTGTCGTTGCCGGCGATTCCCGCAATATCAAGCTGACATGGCCGCAGGATTTCGAGGAAGCAGAACGCATGCTGAAAGACGAGACCGCTCCCGTCCTGCCAGATGTTCGCGTCGGCCATGGATATGACACGCACCAACTCGTCCGCGGAGACCGGATCGTCCTGTGCGGCGTCGAGATCGCCCATGACCGCATGCTCTCCGGGCACTCCGATGCCGATGTCGGTTTCCATGCATTGACCGACGCCCTTCTGGCGACAATCGGTGCGGGCGACATCGGCAGCCATTTTCCGCCGAGCGATCCCCAGTGGAAAGGCCAGGCGTCCCATGTCTTCCTGAAACACGCGGCGACGCTGGTTCAGGATGCAGGCGGCCGCGTGACACATTGCGACGTGACGCTTTTATGTGAACGACCGAAGATCGGCCCGCATCGCGAAGCCATGCGCGAGTCGATTGCCGATGTCATCGGAATCGGCGTGAACCGGGTTTCGGTCAAGGCGACGACAAACGAGAAAATCGGCTTCATCGGCCGTGAAGAAGGCATCGTCGCGCTGGCAACCGCGACAGCGGTCTTTCCGATGGAAGGAGAGTAATGCGATGAATGACAACAGCGAAGTGCAGGACGAGGTTGCAGAACGTATCGGCGCCCTGCTCGATCTCTGCAAACAGAAGAACATCATGATCGCGACGGCAGAATCCTGCACCGGCGGCCTGATTGCGGCCACCCTGACGGAAGTCCCAGGCTCGTCCGCCGTGGTCGACCGCGGCTTCGTCACCTATTCGAACGGCGCAAAATCCGACCTGCTCGGCGTTCCCGCAGACATGATCGAGCGCAACGGAGCGGTGTCCAGCGAAGTGGCGGGCGCGATGGCGGAGGGCGCCCTCGCCCGCGCCGACGCCGATATCACGATCGCGGTCACCGGTGTCGCCGGTCCCGATGGCGGCACCGATCTCAAGCCGGTCGGTCTCGTCTGGTTCGGATGCGCGGCGAGTTGGGCGCCGACATTCGTGCACAAGACAGTCTTTCCGGATCACGGCCGCGCCTTCATCCGACAGGCAACGGTAATGACGGCTATCGAGATCCTGACGGAAACGGCGAAGCTCGCTCCGGACCGCCAAGCGGAGCCCGAGGTTGAAGCCGAAGACTAGGCGGTGGCGTCATCACGTCGCGGATCGCCATAGACCGCGAATGCACGTTTCTGGAATGCCTCCGAGAACATGCGGAACGCCCTGTCGAACATGGCGCCCATCACCATGCCGAGCGTCCGGCTCTTGAACTCGTAGTCGATGGCGAAATGCACGTCGCAGCCGCCATCCGGCCGCTCTTCGAAGCGCCAGCGATTGTCGAGATAGCGGAACGGACCCTCGAGATAGGAAACGTCGATTGCGTTTTGCCCGGGCTTGAGCACCACGCGTGACGTGAAGGTCTCGCGGATCATCTTGTAGCCGACAGTCATGTCGGCAACGAGCATGGTGGCATCTTCGCGTTCGCGCCGCTCGCGAACACGCAATGCCTCGCACATCGGCAGGAACTCTGGATATCGCTCGACATCTGCAACCAGATCGAACATCTGCGCCGCGCTGTGCGGAACGGTCGTTATGTCCTGAAACTTCGGCATGCCGGACAGCTAAGGATCACGCTCGCACATGGCAAGTAGGCGATCCGCATCCGCTAAGGATTTCAATATGCATACGGGAATGCCGCCGCCAGATAACACCGAAAAGCGAGACATGCCGCGATGGCCGCATCCAAAAGACGAGTTCCGTGCGCGGCAAACGGAGATAGAAGGTCGGCGAGCCCTCGCAAGGCCCGCCTGGCCTACCCGGCTGCCGCCAGTCTCTTTGCCCGGTTTTCCCTCAGGCGCGCGAAATCGTCTCCGGCGTGGTGCGAAGACCGCGTCAGCGGGCTCGCGGATACCATCAGGAAGCCTTTGGAATACGCGATGGTCTCCAGCGACTTGAACTCGTCCGGCGGAACGAACCGGATGACCGGATGGTGCTTTTTGGTCGGCTGCAGATATTGCCCGATCGTCAGGAAATCGACATTGGCGGTGCGCAGGTCGTCCATAAGCTGAAGGATTTCGTTCCGCTCTTCGCCAAGCCCGACCATGATGCCTGACTTCGTGAACATGGTCGGGTCGATCTCCTTGACCTGCTGGAGAAGCCGGATCGAATGGAAGTAACGGGCACCCGGCCGCACCGTGAGGTAGTTGGACGGCACCGTTTCCAGATTGTGGTTGAAGACATCCGGCTTGGCGGCGACGACCTTCTCCACTGCCTTTTCCTTGCGCAGGAAGTCAGGCGTCAGGATCTCGACCGTCGTGTCCGGCGCTTCCTCGCGGATTGCCTGTATGACCTCGACGAAATGCTGCGCGCCGCCATCGTCGAGATCGTCGCGGTCGACGGAGGTGATGACGACATGCGTCAGACCCATCGTCTTGACGGCATGGGCGATGTTTTCCGGCTCCTTCGAATCGAGTGGCGCAGGCCGGCCGGTCGAGACGTTGCAGAAGGCGCAAGCGCGGGTGCAGATCTCGCCCATGATCATGAAGCTGGCGTGCTTCTTGTCCCAGCACTCGCCGATATTCGGGCAGCCCGCTTCCTCGCAAACCGTCACGAGATTGTGCGATTTCACGATGCCGTGCGTCTCCCGGAAGCCGGCCGATGTCGGCGCCTTCACGCGGATCCAGTCCGGCTTGCGCGCCTGGACGGGCTGGTCCGGCCGGTGCGCTTTTTCGGGATGGCGCACCCTTTGTGCGGGCGCGGTCGTATCGAGCACTGTGACCATGACTTTCTGCTTCTCTGTCTTTTAGCGACGCTTGCCGGTGACGAGCCCCGCCACGAACAACAACACGATGGCACCGACCGTGGCCGTAATGAGCGAGCCGACGAAACCACCGCTCGGCATGATGCCGAGGACACCGAACAGCCAGCCGCCAACGAAAGCGCCAATGATGCCGATGACGATGTTCATCAGCAGGCCCGACTGGTTTTTCATGACGATGCCGGCAAGCCAGCCGGCAAGGCCGCCGATGATGATCCAGATGATGAAGCCCATTTGTCCTGCTCCTTTTGCTAATTCACAGATGCGTTTGCGGGGTCGGGATTGCAAGGCCGATACCGGCCTTGCGGACGACCCGGGTCACGCGTTCAAGACACGCCCATAGGCGTCCAGCACGCTTTCCTTCATCATCTCCGAGAGGGTCGGATGCGGGAAGACCGTGTGCATCAGTTCTTCCTCCGTCGTCTCGAGGTTCATCGCGACGACGAAGCCCTGGATCAGTTCGGTCACTTCCGCGCCCACCATGTGTGCACCGAGAAGCTGCCCGGTCTTCTTGTCGAAGATCGTCTTGATCAGGCCCTGATCCTCGCCAAGCGCGATCGCCTTGCCGTTGGCGACGAACGGGAAACGCCCGACGCGGATTTCGTGGCCGGCCTCTTTCGCCTTGGCTTCCGTCAGACCGACGGATGCGACCTGGGGATGACAGTAGGTGCAGCCGGGGATCATCGACTTGTCCATCGGATGCACGCCCGGCACGCCGGCGATCTTCTCGACGCAGATGACACCTTCATGCTCGGCCTTGTGCGCCAGCATCGGCGGCCCGGCGACATCGCCGATGGCGTAGATGCCCTCGACATTGGTCTTGCCATACCCATCGATGACAATGCAGCCGCGATCGGTCTTCACGCCGAGGCTCTCAAGACCGAGATTCTCGATATTGCCCTGCACGCCGACGGCGGAGATCAGCCGGTCGGCCTCGATGGCCTCGGTCTTTCCGTCCTTTTTCTCGACATGGGCAACGACGGAGTTCGACTTTTTCTCGACCTTCGATACCTTCGCTTCGGTGATGATCTTCAGGCCGTGCTTCTCCAGTTGCTTGCGGGCGATCTTGGAGATTTCCTCGTCTTCGACCGGCATGACCTGCGGCATCAGTTCGACGACCGTCACGTCGACACCCATGGAATTGTAGAAGCTGGCGAATTCGATGCCGATCGCGCCCGAGCCCATGACGACGAGCTTTTTTGGCATTTCCTGCGGCACCATCGCCTCGAAATAGGTCCAGATCAGCTTGCCGTCCGGCTCGATGCCCGGAAGAGCGCGGGGCCGCGCGCCGGTTGCGACGATGATGTTCTTCGCCGTGTAGTCGCCCTCGCCCTTGACGCCCTTGGGCACCGGGTGCTGCGGCTCCATCGGTTTCTTGGAAGGCTTGCCGACAGTGATCTTGCCCTTGCCGGCGAGTTTCGCCTCGCCCCAGATCACGTCGATCTTGTTCTTCTTCATCAGCATGCCGACGCCGCCATTGAGACGCCCGGACACACCGCGCGACCGGTCGACCACGGCCTTCACGTCCGCGCTCACCGTGCCGTCGATTTTCAGGCCGTAGTTCTTGGCGTGGCTGGCGAAGTCCATGACTTCAGCCGACCGAAGCAGCGCCTTGGTCGGGATGCAGCCCCAGTTGAGACAGATGCCACCGAGATGCTCACGCTCCACGATGGCGGTCTTGAGGCCAAGCTGCGCGGCCCGGATTGCGGCGACATAGCCGCCGGGGCCGGAACCGATGATGATGATGTCGTATGCGTTCGACATGGGCGCTTCCACTCCTTGTTATATCGGCCCGACGGCGCGAGACGCCGGGGACCGGTTGCGGGAGTGGAAGCCTTTTGCCGCCCCTTATGCAGGGTCTTCTGCGGTGGGTTCCGGCTTGACCAGCATCCCGTAGATTTCGTCTTTCAGTGCCATGCGCTTTTTGCGCATCTCGACCAGACGCGCATCATCGCAAGGTTCAATATCGGTCTCTGCGCGATGAATGGCCCGGTTCAGCTCGTGATACTCGTTCGAGATCCGGTGAAAATGGCCATCCTTCTCACGCAAGTGGTGGATTTCGGCGACCAGTTCCGGGAATTCGTCGGCCAGTTCATGCGGGACATGGGACATTGGGATACCTCCAGTTTATCCGTCGTGTATCCGACCCTAACCCCTGTTGCCAGTCCCTCCTTGATCCGTATCAATTTATAATCCGAGCATCAGCGAAACGACCGGCGCAAGCGCCTTTCCGATGGCTCTCGTATTCTCTGCGTCGAGATGAATCCCGTCGACAGGCGACGTCCATGCAACCGTCGATGCGTCGAAGAAACCGCACTCCAGATCGTCCGCGACATCCGCATACATCGACCCGAGCATCCGCGATTCCGATATCTTGCCCGCAAACATCGCCGCGTAATCCGGATTTGCGGTCTCGCAGAATGGCGGCGGCGCGACGATCAGGACCGCGGGCGTCTCCATCTCGAACGACCAGTCGTGATTGCGCACGAGGCTGACCAGTTTCTCGATCCCCTGCCGCGCGGTGAAGGCGAGGCCGTGAACCGACGGCTTCAGGTCGTTCGTGCCCAGCATGATGACGACGAGATCGATAGGCTTGTGCGTATCGAGCACCATCGGCAGCGTCCGCGCGCCATTTCGGTCACTTCCACCGAGATGATCGTCGAACGCTGTCGTCCGGCCGTTCAGTCCTTCGCCAATCACCTCGACGCGCCCGCCAAGTGCATCGGCGAGCGCCACCGGCCAGCGATTTTCGCTCAGGTGGCGTCGTCCGCTTTCCGGATCGTAGCCCCAGGTCAGCGAATCGCCGAAGGCAAGAACGGTTTTCATCGCGCGATCGGCCCTAGACCAGCATCGACATCGGATTTTCGATGTAGCCCTTGAAGGCCGCGAGGAGTTCCGCGCCGAGCGCGCCATCGACACAGCGGTGATCGGTCGACAGTGTCACCGTCATCACCTGTGCTATGGCGATCGCGTCGTCCTTGACCACCGCGCGCTTTTCGCCCGCGCCGACCGCAAGGATCGTCGCATGCGGCGGGTTCACGACAGCGGCGAAGTCCTTCACGCCCATCATGCCCATGTTGGAGACCGCCGTCGTACCGCCCTGGTATTCCTGCGGCTGCAACTTGCGTTCCTTGGCGCGCTTGCCGAGATCCTTCATCTCGTTGGAGATGACCGAAAGCGACTTCATTTCCGCCTGGCGAACGATCGGCGTGATCAGCCCGCCCGGAATGGAAACCGCTACGCCGACATCGGCATGCTTGTGCTTGACCATCGCCTCGTCCGTCCACGAGACATTGGCGTCCGGCACGTCTCGCAGCGCAAGCGCGAGCGACTTGATGACCATGTCGTTGACGGACAGCTTGTAGGCCGGACGATCGTCCTTGCGCGGTGCGGCGGCGTTCAACTCGGAACGTAGCTTCAGGAGCGCATCCAGCTCGCAATCGACCGAGACGTAGAAATGCGGGATCGTCTGCTTCGATTCCTGCAGCCGCTTCGCGATGGTCTTGCGCATGCCGTCATGCTTGACGAGTTCGTAGGACCCTTCCTCGAACAGCTTGAGCACTGCATCGGTGGACGGTCCGGTCGCCATTGCAGGCGCCGGCGTGACCGGAGACTTGTCGGCAGCGGCGGGAGCCTTCGCACCACCGGCGATCGCGGCTTCCACGTCGCGCTTGACGATACGGCCATGCGGCCCGGTGCCCGAAACCGCCGTGATATCGACGCCTTCGGACTTGGCAATGCGACGCGCCAGCGGCGAGGCGAAAACCCTTTCGCCGTCCTTGACCGGCACAGGTCCGGCCTTGACGTTATCCGGGATTGATTGCGTTTGCGCCGCCTTGGCAGGGCCCGGAGCCGGCGTAGCGGCCGGCTTCGGTTCCTCTTTGGCCGGCGCGGCCTCGGCTTTCGGCTCTTCCTTGGCCGGTGCCGGCGACGCACCGCCGGAGGACGCCGCCTCGCTCACATCCTCGCCTTCGGCGGCGAGAATGGCGATGACGGCGTTGACCTTGACGCCTTCGCTGCCATCGGGAACGACGATCTTGGCGACCGTTCCCTCATCAACAGCCTCGACTTCCATCGTGGCCTTGTCCGTTTCGATCTCGGCGATCACGTCGCCGGCGGAAACGGTGTCGCCTTCCTTGACCAGCCACTTGGCGAGATTGCCCTCTTCCATCGTCGGGGAGAGCGCAGGCATTGTGATATTGATGGGCATAGTGCTCCTCCCCCTCAGGACGCGTAGGTGACGGTTTTGACCGCGTCGACCACTTCGCCGACATTCGGCAGCGCCAGTTTTTCCAGATTGGCCGCGTAAGGCATCGGGACATCCTTGCCGGCAATGGTGACGACCGGCGCGTCGAGATAGTCGAACGCCTCGCGCTGCACGCGGTTGGCGATGAAGTCGCCGACCGAACTCTGCGGGAAACCCTCTTCGACGGTTACGAGACGACCGGTCTTCTTCACGCTTTCGATCACTGTCGGCAAGTCCATGGGACGGATCGTGCGCAGGTCGATCACCTCGCATTCGATACCGGCTCCCGCCAGTTCCTCGGCCGCCTTGATGGCATAGGTCATGCCGATCCCGAAAGACACGATCGTGCAGTCAGACCCGGAGCGATGGATGCGCGCCTTGCCGATCGGCAGCACGAAATCGTCGAGTTTCGGAACGTCGAAAGTCTGTCCGTAGAGAATTTCGTTTTCGAGGAAGATCACCGGGTTGGGATCGCGGATGGCAGCCTTCAAGAGGCCTTTCGCGTCCGCCGCGGTGTAGGGCATGACGACCTTGAGGCCGGGCACGTGGCTGTACCACGCCGCATAATCCTGGCTGTGCTGGGCCGCCACACGGGCCGCCGCGCCGCTGGCGCCGCGGAAGACCATCGGCGCGCCCATCTGGCCGCCGGACATATAAAGCGTCTTGGCCGCGGAGTTGATGATCTGGTCGATCGCCTGCATGGCGAAGTTGAACGTCATGAACTCGACGATCGGCCGCAACCCGGACATTGCCGCGCCAACACCGACACCGGCGAAGCCGTGTTCGGTGATCGGCGTATCGACGACACGCTTCGGACCGAACTCGTCGAGGAGGCCCTGCGTGACCTTGTAGGCGCCCTGGTATTCGGCGACTTCCTCGCCCATCACGAAGACGGTCTCGTCGGCGCGCATCTCCTCGGCCATCGCGTCGCGCAGTGCTTCGCGGACCGTCGTCGGGACCATTTCGGTTCCATCGGGAATGTCCGGGTCGGAACCGACATCCGGCGCCGACGGTTCGGGATGGACCTTGCCTTCGGCAGGCACCCGGCGCGCATCCATGTCCTCGACGGCATTGCCATCGGTCGCGGTACCCTCGCCGGCCGCGCCATCGGCGCTTCGCTCGCCATGCGGATCGCCGGAGGGCGGCGCGGACTTGCCGATGTCGTCGGCGCTTTCGCCTTCCTGAAGCAGAACCGCGATCGGCGTGTTGACCTTCACGCCTTCGGCGCCTTCGTCGATGAGGATCTTTCCGATCACACCTTCATCGACAGCTTCGACTTCCATCGTCGCCTTGTCGGTTTCGATTTCGGCGATCACGTCACCTGACGAGACGTTGTCACCCTCCTTGACCAGCCATTTGGCCAGATTGCCCTCTTCCATCGTCGGGGAGAGCGCAGGCATCAGAATATCAACGGGCATGGTTTCCTCACCTGTGTTTTCTTGCCGGCCCTATTGGAGCCGGAATTTTTTCCAGAACAGCACCGCTGCGAGGCAAACTGCCGCCGCGATGAACATGAAACGAATGGCGCGCAGCCAAAGCGGATCCGGACCGAACCTGATTTCGCGTTCCAGCGCCGCACGCCGGCGCGCCGAAGAGTTGTCGAGATAGTCAGCGACCTTCCGGCCGGCGCCGATGAACGAATTGAAGACATGCCAGAAAAACAGCCCGAAGAGGACGACAACACCCGCCCCCAACACATAGACCCAGATATCCGGCGAAGCCTGCATCGACCCGGACCGCCTAGTGCAGAATGTCCGTGTAGAGCTCGGATGCATCCGGCTCCGGATCGGTCTGCGCGAACTCGGCAGCGTCGCTGACGATGTCGCGCACCTCCTTGTCGATCGCCTTGAGTTCCGCCTCGTCGGCATAACCCTTCTCGAGAATACGGGCTTTCACCTGCTCGATCGGATCGTGCTCGGAGCGCATCTTCTGCACTTCGTCCTTGGAGCGGTATTTCGCCGGGTCGGACATGGAGTGGCCGCGATACCGGTAGGTCTGCATCTCGACGATGATCGGACCCTTGCCGGAACGGGCATGTTCGAGCGCGAATTCGCCGGCGGCCTTCACCGCGCGGACATCCATCCCGTCGACCTGGAAGCCGGGGATAAGGAAAGACGTGCCGCGATGCGAGAAGTCGGTTTCGGCCGAAGCGCGACTGACGGAGGTGCCCATCGCGTAGCGGTTGTTCTCGATCACATAGACGACCGGCAACTTCCACAGCGAAGCCATGTTGAAGCTCTCATAGACCTGGCCCTGGTTGGCGGCGCCGTCGCCGAAATAGGTCATCGTGACGGCACCATTCTCGCGATACTTGTTGCCGAAAGCGATACCGGTTCCCAAGGACACCTGTGCGCCAACGATGCCGTGGCCTCCGTAGAAGTTCTTCTCCTTGGAGAACATGTGCATCGAGCCGCCCTTGCCCTTGGAATAGCCGCCCTGTCGTCCGGTCAGTTCGGCCATCACGCCGCGCGATTCCATTCCGGCGGCGAGCATGTGGCCGTGATCGCGGTAACCGGTGATGACCTGGTCACCCTCTTTTGCCGCCATCTGCATCCCGGTGACGACAGCTTCCTGGCCGATATAGAGGTGACAGAACCCGCCGATGAATCCCATACCGTAGAGCTGACCGGCCTTTTCCTCGAAACGGCGAATCATCAGCATCTCGCGATAGGCGAGAAGTTCATCGTCCTTGCTGAATTCGGCTGGCTTGGGGGCTTTGATTGTTGATGAGGTTTTGCCCCTCGCCGATGCGGCGGGGGTCTTCTTGGCACGCGTTGCCATGCACTCACTCCCTAGCTTTTTGTTGGGAAATAGAGTAGCGTAAGAATGCCGGAAGGCAATGCCTAAATCCGCATGGCTGTCATACGATAAGCAGCTCAAATCGCAGGATAAAATGCGAATTAACCGGAATTCGGTTAATTGGGCGCTATTGCAGAATTACAATTTCATTCGACCGTGTGAGACCCAAAAGCCGCCGCGCTTGCTCGTCGATCATGTCCCGTTCCAGCGAACCGTCGCGCAGCATCGCCGTCTTCTTGTCGAGCGCCGCACGACGTGTCTCGAGGCTCTGCAACTCGGCCTTGAGCTTAGCGATGCGCTCTTCATATTGCTGCCCGGACGTCAGCCCCAATGAGCCGTTGATTGCGTGGTGGCCGAAATAGGCCAGAACCCCGGTCGCGAAGATCGGCAACACGAGATGACGGAGAGGAGAACGGCGACGATGACGGGTCCACATAATACAAAAGCCCTGGATCGGACCTTTGACACTACGCGCTTTTGGTTAAGCGGCGCTAAACGGAGAGCGTTCATATGATCGAAGACGACTACCGCCCCGGCTCGAAATCCGGACCCGACACAGACCGGATGATCGTCATTTCGGGCTGCTCCGGCGGCGGAAAATCCACGCTGATGGCCGAACTTGCGCAACGCGGCTACGCGACATTCGCGGAACCGGGCCGCCAGATCGTGCGCGAACAGCAACTGATCGGCGGCACCTTCGTGCCATGGGACGACATGGCCGGATTTCTGGAACAGTGCGTCATTCGCGCCATTCACTTCCACACATTGGCGCAACCCAATGCGGGCCCGGTATTCTTCGACCGTTCGATGATCGATGCCGTTGCGGCTTTCGAAACGACCAAATCGCCGGTCCCGTCATGCTGCTACCGGGCAATCGATCGCTGCCGCTACGCACCGATCGTCTTTCTTGCCCCGCCCTGGGAGGAACTTTTCCTCTCCGATCGCGAACGACAGCACGACTTTGAAGCCGCCGCCGGGGAATATGAGCGCCTCGCTGAGGCCTATCCCCGCCATGGCTATCTCCCGGTCATCCTTCCAAAGATCAGCGTCACCGAACGCGCGGATTTCATCGAGCAGGAACTAAAACGCCGCCGGCTTTGGCCGGCGGCGATATGAAACGTACTGGACAGCGCGAAGCTGGCTAGGCCTTCAGGATAGACGTACCCGCATAGACCGCCTGTGCACCGAGTTCTTCCTCGATGCGGATCAACTGATTGTACTTCGCCAGCCGGTCCGAGCGCGCGAGAGAGCCGGTCTTGATCTGCCCGCAATTCGTCGCCACCGCCAGATCGGCGATGGTCGCATCCTCGGTTTCGCCGGAGCGATGCGACATGACCGCTGTGTAACCGGCCTTGTGCGCGGTCTCGACCGCATCCAGCGTCTCGGTGAGCGAGCCGATCTGGTTGACCTTGACGAGAATGGAATTGGCGACGCCCATCTTGATGCCGTCACGCAGCCGGATCGTGTTGGTGACGAAAAGGTCGTCGCCGACGAGCTGGCACTTGTCGCCCATCATTTCCGTCATCACCTTCCAGCCGTCCCAGTCATCCTCGTGCATGCCGTCCTCGATCGAGATGATCGGATAATTCGACACGAGATTGTCCAGATAGGCCGCATTTTCCTCCGACGTCAGCGACTTGCCCTCGCCCGCCAGTTCGTACTTTCCGTCCTTGTAGTATTCGGACGCCGCGCAATCGAGCGCGAGACGGACATCCTCGCCGGGCGTGTAGCCAGCCGACGAGACCGCCGACATGATGAAGTCGAGCGCTTCGGCCGTCGAGCGAAGGTTCGGCGCAAAACCGCCCTCGTCGCCGACGCTCGTATTGTGCCCGGCCTTGTTGAGCGCCGATTTCAGCGTGTGGAAGATTTCCGTCCCCATCCGGACCGCGTCGGCGATGCTTTCCGCACCGACCGGCATGATCATGAATTCCTGGATGTCGATCGGGTTGTCGGCATGCGCACCGCCATTGATGATGTTCATCATCGGAACCGGAAGAATATGCGCATTGGTGCCGCCAACGTAACGATACAGCGGCATGCCGGAATAGATCGCGGCTGCCTTTGCGACAGCGAGCGAAACACCGAGGATCGCATTGGCGCCGAGCTTGCCCTTGTTCGCTGTGCCGTCGAGCTCGATCATGGTCGCGTCGATCTTGGCCTGCTGCGTCGCGTCCATGCCGCCGATCGCGTCGAAGATCGGACCGTTCACCGCGCCAACCGCCTTGGTGACCCCCTTGCCCTTGTAGCGTTCGCCGCCGTCACGCAGTTCGACCGCTTCATGCGCACCGGTCGACGCGCCGGAAGGCACGGCGGCTCGACCGAGCGTGCCGTCTTCCAGCACGACATCGACCTCCACGGTGGGATTTCCCCGGCTGTCGAAAATCTGCCGGCCGATAATATCCACGATAGCGCTCATGCCAAAGGTCCCTTTGCCTGGTAACAATCTCGGCTGTGCCTTAGCCGAGCCACTCACAAAGTAAAACAGGAGCGGCGAACAAATTCATCCCGAAAATCATTGTCAGGCCCGAATCGGCGTCCAGCCTCGCATTTGCTTTGGGGGCGCAACCCGTGGAGGACACCATGACACGGATCGCAGGAGCACTGACTTTCGCCTTCATCACGCTTGGCTTGCTGACGTCAGGCAATACGCCGCAGAACACGGTCGGCACCGAGGAACTGGTAATCGTCGCCGGAGACTGATCAGCGGGATTTCGCGATCCTGTCGAATTCCATCAGCGTCTCGATCAGGCGCGGCATGTCGGCAAGCGGCACCATGTTGGGACCATCGGACGGCGCATTGTCCGGATCCTGATGCGTCTCGACAAAGACGCCGGCGACACCGACGGCGACCGCCGCCCGCGCCAGCGTTTCCACGAAGCGCCTTTCTCCACCGGAAGAGCCGCCCTGCCCGCCCGGCTGCTGAACGGAATGCGTGGCGTCGAAAATCACCGGCGCACCGGTCTCGGCCATGATTGGCAGTGAGCGCATGTCGGAAACGAGCGTGTTGTAACCGAAGGAAACCCCGCGTTCCGTCAAGAGAACATTCGGATTGCCGCCCTCGACCACCTTGGCGAGCACGTTTGTCATGTCCCAAGGCGCGAGGAACTGCCCCTTCTTCACGTTGATGACGCGTCCCGTGCGGGCCGCCGCAAGCAGCAGGTCCGTCTGCCGGCAAAGGAAGGCCGGAATCTGCAGGATATCGACCACCTCGGCCACGTCGGCGCATTGCGCCTCGGTATGAATGTCGGTCAGCACCGGAAAACCGAGCTCGGCTTTCAGGTCTGCGAAGACCGGCAGGGACTTGTCGATGCCCAATCCGCGTCGGCCCGAGAGCGACGTGCGGTTGGCCTTGTCGAAAGACGATTTGTAAACGAGACCGATACCCGCCTTTTCGCATATTTCCTTCAGCGCGCCCGCCATGTCGAAAGCATGGTCCCGGCTTTCCATCTGGCATGGACCGGCGATCAGCGATAGCGGCGCATCATTGCCGAACGCGACGTTGCCGGCCGTAACGGAGCTGTTGGGGGTCATGCCGACGCCTGTTCCTGAAACGCGATGAAGCAGCCCTGCCCCGCAGAGGCGTCGACGACGACACGATTGTGCATCTCGCGAAACGCTGTCGCGTGATGTTCGAGCGTCCGGCGCACAGCTGCAAGCGAGCGAACCGAGAGGATGATCCCCTCCAGCCGCAAACCCCGACCGGCCACCGAGCGCTTGACGCCGAAATAGGCGGACAGGCCTTCCGGGGTCATCACATTGACGAGCGCGTTTTCCGCGGCGATTTCCAGTCCGAACGAGTGCGCCTCGTCGTCCCGGTTGTTGACCACCTCTTGCAGGAGATACTGGAAGTCGGTCGGGTTCGCTTCGCTGAGCACGATCTCGACGATGCCGGACACGCCGTTTTCGTGAACCTCGAGCGCACTGCGATCGACCTTGGGTTGGGCGACCCGTTCGCAGGTGAAGAAGAAGGAATCGGGAGACCGCAGGTCCGCCGCGAACGCCAGCAGGAATTCCGCCTTGTCCTTCTCACCCTGGGCATTGACGAACTTGCGCGAAAACGAAAGCTTCTTGCCGGCGGAAAAGCCGGTCTTGCGGAACGCCTTGTGATCGGCCTTCGCGTCATCGGTCAGAAAAGCGATTGCGGAAAAGCCGTTATCGCCGTTACGGAAGCGAAACGCCTGATCGCGCGCGGTGAAGACATTGCCCTTGCGCGCTGTCGCCTCGCAATCTTCGCGTTGCGCGATACCCAATGGCTCCAGAAACGTCCCGTCGGCAAAGAAGATGCAGGCGTTTTCGGTGCCGAACGGATGCACGCCGTCCGGCGCGACCGTGAACCCCAGTGCGGAAAACCGCGCGCGCGCCATTTCGAGGCTTTCCACCGGCAGGACCGCGTGGTCGAGGATGCGCGCCTTGCGCGGCTTTTTGATCGCTTTCGACATTGGCGTGATTTGCATCATTTACCGGGGGCGTTCAAGCGCTTCATTGCCACCGCGCATGTCTGTCCTAGATGCAACAGGCAGCGGGGACGGTGAAAATGGAGGTGGCGATGCAATCGCGATCGGGGTTCGCGCTGGCGCTCATGGCGGCGCTGGCAATCAGTTCTTACCCAGCCAAGGCGCAATCGGCGGATGAACAACTGGCGCAGGATGTGGTGACGCGACAACTGGAAGCGTTCCTGTCCGGCGATTTCGAACAGGCATATTCCTACGCGTCTCCGGATATCCGGACGATTTTTCCGACGCTCGACCGTTTCATGGCGATGGTTCAGACTGGTTATCTGCCGGTGCTGCGGCCAGGCAACTACGCCTTCGGCCGCGTCGAACGCCTTGCCGACGGGCGACTCGTCTGGGAGGTCATGATCAATGGCCCCGATGGATCCGACTACACCGCTGCCTATTTCATGGAAATGCAGCCCGACGGATCGTGGAAGGTCGATGCCGTCACGATGCGCAGGGGCGCGGCCGGCATGACCTAGAGCGGGTCGATATCGCCGCGTTCCCATGCCGCTTCGGTTTGCGCGCTGAACGCGGCGTAGTTCCGCGACGCGATTGCATCCCGGATGCCCTGCATCAATTGCTGGTAGTAGTGGATGTTGTTCCATGACAGCAGCATCGCGCCGAGCGCCTCGCCCGAGCGGATCAGATGATGCAGATAGGCGCGTGAATAGTCCCGCGCTGCCGGACAGGTCGACTCCTCGTCGAGCGGCCGATGATCCTCGGCATGACGCGCATTCCTGAGATTCACGCGTCCGCGCCGCGTGAAGGCCAATCCATGGCGCCCGGAGCGCGTGGGCATCACGCAATCGAACATGTCGACACCATGCGCGACCGAGCGCAGGATATCCTGAGGCGTTCCGACACCCATCAGATATCGCGGCCGGTCTGACGGCAGGATCGGACAGGTGACATCCAGCATGGCAAGCATGACATCCTGCGGTTCGCCGACCGCAAGGCCTCCGATCGCATAGCCCTTCAGGTCGAGCCCGGTGAGCGCCTTCGCGGATTCCTCGCGCAGCTTCTCGTCATCGCCGCCCTGGACGATTCCGAACATCGCCCTCTCGGGCTGCTCACCGAATGCGGTCTTGCAGCGTTCGGCCCAACGAAGCGAGAGCTCCATGGCCTTGCGGATGACGTCCGGTTCCGCCGGCAGGGCCACGCATTCATCGAGTTGCATCTGGATATCCGACCCGAGTAGGCCCTGGATCTCGATGGACCGTTCCGGGCTCATCTCGTGGCGCTTTCCATCGATATGCGACTGGAAGACGACGCCCTGCTCGCTCATCTTTCTCAGACCGGCAAGCGACATGACCTGGAATCCGCCGGAATCCGTCAGGATCGGATAGGGCCAGCGGATGAACTCGTGCAGCCCGCCGAGTCGCGCCACCCGTTCGGCGCCGGGACGCAACATCAGATGGTAGGTGTTGCCCAGAATGATATCGGCACCGGCGTCACGCACCTGATCGAGATACATCGCCTTGACCGTGCCGACCGTGCCCACAGGCATGAAGGCCGGCGTACGGATATCGCCGCGCGCGGTCTTGACGAACCCGGTCCGCGCCGCGCCGTCGGTCGCCAGCAGTTCGAAGGTAAATGGAGTCGTCATCAGGCGGCCTTTTGCGGGAACAGCAGACAGGCATCCCCGTAGGAGTAGAAACGATAGCCGGTTTCGATCGCATGGGCATACGCCGCCCGCATCGTATCGAGGCCGCTAAAGGCCGAAACCAGCATGAAAAGCGTCGAACGCGGCAGATGAAAGTTGGTCATCAGCACATCGACTGCCCGGAACCTGTACCCAGGCGTGATGAATATATCGGTCGCGCCCGCCCACGGCTCTATTTGGCCGCTTTCCGATGCGGCGCTTTCGAGAAGCCGTAATGAGGTTGTACCGACCGCAACCACACGGCCGCCATTCGCTCGCGCTTCGTTCAGCATCGCTGCCGTTTGCGCATCCACGTGGCCGATCTCAGCATGCATCTTGTGCGCGGTCGTATCCTCGGCTTTCACCGGAAGAAACGTGCCCGCCCCGACATGCAGTGTCACGAAGGCGCGACGTATGCCGGCTTCATCGAGTGCCGCGAACAGGTCGTCCGTAAAGTGCAGCCCGGCAGTCGGAGCCGCGACGGCCCCTTTTTCGCGGGCATAGATCGTCTGGTAGTCGCGCCGATCCTGCGCATCCTCCGCCCGTTTGGAAGCGATGTAGGGCGGCAAGGGAACATGACCGACCAGCGCCAGAGCGGCGTCCAGTTCCCCGCCGGCGCGGTCGAACCGCAACTCGGCCTCGCCCTCGTCGCCCTTCGACAGGACTTCGGCTGCAAGATCGTGACCATTGGCACCGAAATCGACCCTGTCGCCGGGCTTGAGCTTCTTTGCGCCGCGTATGAACGCCTTCCAGCGATCCGGCCCGACACGCATGTGCAGGGTCGCACCGACATGCGCCGTCGCGCCATCCGCGCGAACGCGGACGCCTTCCAGTTGAGCCGGAATGACTTTGGTATCGTTGAAGACGAGCACGTCTCCCGGCCGCAAAAGGCCGGGAAGTCGGTTCACCGTCGTATCGGACAGGTCCTCGCCGGGCTTGACGACGAGCAGGCGCGCGCTGTCACGCGGCGAAGCCGGCCGGATGGCGATCCGGTCGTCCGGCAGGTCGAAATCGAAGGCGTCTACACGCATGGGTTCCGCCTGCCGGCCTTAACGGATTACTGGTCCGCAGCGATCTTCATGGAGACGATCGAATCGGGATCGCGCACGGGTTCGCCGCGCTTGATCTTGTCCACATTGTCCATGCCTTCAACCACCTGACCCCAGACGGTGTATTGGCGATCGAGGAAGGATGCGTCCTCGAAGACGATAAAGAACTGCGAATTGGCGGAGTTCGGATTCTGCGCCCGCGCCATGGAACACACGCCGCGCGTATGGTTGGCGTCGTTGAACTCGGCGGCAAGATCCGGCTTCGACGAACCGCCCATGCCCGCGCGCGACGGATCGAAATTGTCGGAGTTCTTGTTGCCGAAACGCACGTCGCCGGTCTGTGCCATGAAACCGTCGATGACACGATGGAAAACCACGCCGTCATAGTCACCAGCACGAGCCAGTTCCTTGATCCGGGCGACATGGTTCGGCGCGAGATCGGGCCGCAACTCGATGACGACGGGACCGACGGTCGTTTCCATGAGCAGCGTGTTTTCGGGGTCCTTGTAGGCCATGTGGCGCCTTTCTTCGGTTTTTCGGATTTACCGTGACTTATTGTGCGTCCGCCGCGATGACAACCTTGATCATCCGGTCGGGATCGGAGACCGCGCCATTGTTGGCCTGAGTCCCTTTCTTGATCTTGTCGACGAATTCCATGCCGCTGACCACCTCGCCGAACACCGTGTACTGGCCGTTCAGGAAGCTTCCCTTGTCGAACATGATGAAGAACTGCGAGTTGGCGGAATTCGGGTTTTGCGCCCGCGCCATGCCGACCGTGCCGCGCACGAAGGGTTCATTGGTGAACTCGGCCGGAATGTCCGACAGGTTCGAAGCGCCGGTACCGGCACGACCCGGCTGGAAGCCGTTCTCCATGTCGCCATACTGGACATCGCCGGTCTGCGCCATGAAACCCGGGATCACGCGGTGAAACGCGACATTGTCATATTCGCCGTTGCGCACCAGCGTCTTGATCTGCGCGACATGTTTCGGCGCAAGGTCCGGACGCAGACGGACGACCACATCGCCATCTTCGAGCTTGATGATCATCGTGTTTTCCGGATCGGTCGTTTCCTGTGCGACAGCGGCTGGCCCGGCCAGCGCGAGACCGAAAGTCGCCGCGCAGGCGGCCATGAAGACGCGTTTCGTCAGGTTCATTTGTGAGTTCCTCGAGAGTGAAGCGTTCAGTTGAATTTCGCGCGCAGCGCCGTATCGACGGCCGCGGGAACGAACGGGCTGGTGTCACCGCCCATCGACGCGATCTGGCGCACCAATGTGGCGGTAATCGTGCGAACCGATGGGCTCGCCGGAAAGAACACGGTCTGAAGATCGGGCGCCATCATCTCGTTCATGCCGGCCATCTGCATTTCGTAATCGAGATCCGTCCCGTCTCTAAGCCCGCGAACAAGCGCCTTCGCGCCATAGTCTCGGGCCGCGTTCACGATCAATCCATCAAAACTGACGATCGTCACTCGATCCGGTGAAAGATTTTCACTTTCAATAACTTGCTTGATCAAGCTCACACGCTCATCGAAGTTAAAAAGCCCTTTTTTGCCGGGATGCGTACCGATAGCGATCACCGCCCGGTCGAATACCGCCAAAGTGGCCCGCAACACATCGATGTGGCCGTTTGTGATGGGGTCGAAGGACCCGCCATATATTGCGACATGCTCTGTCATGGCGAGAGCCTCTAGCCCAGAATCGACGCGCGGGAAAGGGACCCGGCGGTTTAAACCGGATCACCCGTTTATGCATTGAACCGGAAAAACAGCCACTCCCTCGAAGGAAAGCACGCCCGCCTCGGCATAGGTCTTGTCACCGGAGGCCTGGAACAGCCGCAGCGAAACGACGATGCGTTCGACATTGGGATCGGTGAAATCGACGATGACGCGCGTGTTGTCCGCGTATCCCTGCCCGAAAATGAATGGCCGTTCGTCTCCGCTCGCATTGGTCGACCAGGTGTCCACCCCGTCGGTGGCAAAGGCGCTCAACACGTGCAGAACAGGGAGATGTCCAATGCCTATCGAAATGGACGCACCGGATCCGTCGGTTGCCTCGCAGATGATGTCTCCGGACGCATGCGCGGGCCGCGCATGCAAGGCAACTGCAACCAAAATCGTGATTGCGGCGTTTAGTGCATATCGGGACTTAAACATGGCGACCTCCAGTGCCACCCCGGAACCATACTGCCACGATGTGCGCGAATGCACATCCTCCGCGTGAAGAATAAGATTTAATCCGTCTCAACAAAGGAGACACCGACATGATCGCTTTTTTCGCAATGTCCATGATGCTCGTTACCGCAGCCTTCGCAGTTCCGGCTCTGATGCCGAAGAAGGCCGCGCACTAATTGTCGATCAGGCGGCGCGCCGGGCAGCCAGCATCCACAGGCCGCCGCCGATCAGACACGTTCCGGACACGCGTTCGACCAGTCGAATGTTACGCCGGTTCAGCCACCCGCCCGTCCTTCCCGCCGCAAACGCGTAAACGCTGTCGCAGACAGTCGCCACGACCACAAAGGTCGCGCCAAGAAGCACCGTTTGCATGGCGGGATTTCCCGAAGTCGAGACGAATTGCGGTATGAAGGCGCCGAACAGGAACAGCGCTTTCGGGTTCGACCAGATAACGACGAATCCCTGCCAGAAATATCCCCATGACGACCGCCTCGCCAGGTTCGGGTCCGCCTCGCCAAGCGATCCGTCCGCCCGCCAAAGCTTGACGCCCAGCCATATCAGGTAGAGCGCGCCTACGACCTTCAGTACGATGAAAGCCTCGCCGACGATCGCCACCACGGTATTCAGGCCGACCGCGAGGATCGTGATCATCGACAGGATGCCGAATTGCGTACCCGCCACATTGAGCAGACCCGCCTTCGAGCCGGCGCGCAATGAGTTGGCGATGATGACTGTCACCGTCGGCCCGGGGACCACGACGATCAGAAAACTGGCAATTGCAAAAGCCAGCAAGGCATTCAGGTCTATCACGATTAGGCTGATCCCGGGCTGTGGCTGTCTGGTCGACTAAGCCACAGCCTCAGGCCCGTGTCACGCCTCGTCTTCCGGAGGCGTCTGATCCCCGGATTCGGGCACATCCAAGGCCTCTTCCGCCTCTTCAGCGCTTTCCTCCGGTTCGCGAATACGCTCCACCGAAACGACATGCTCGCCTTCCGCGGTCTTGAAGATCGTCACACCCTTGGTGGCGCGCGAGGCGAAACGAATACCCTCGACCGGAACGCGGATCACCTTGCCCGAATTGGTGACAAGCATGATCTGGTCGCCGTCATCGACCGGGAACGCCGCAACCAGCGGACCGATCTCACCGGTTTTCGACGTATCGGTTGCCCGAATGCCTTTGCCGCCACGCCCGGAGACCCGGAAATCATAGGAGGACGAGCGCTTGCCATAGCCGAATTCGCTGATGGTGAGCACGAACTCCTCCACCGCAGCCATCTGCTCGAACTGCTCGTCGGTCAGGACAAAGGTGTCGCCACTGGCCTCGGTTTCCTCATTGGTGAGCGCCACATCCTCGGCATCTTCTTCTTCCGAATGCCTGCGCAGCGCCGACGCCTGCTTCAGATAGGCATTCCGCTCGGCGGGCGTCGCATCGCTGTGCCGCAGGATCGACATCGAAATCAGGTTGTCGCCATCGCCCAGGGAGATGCCGCGCACGCCGACGGAATTCCTGCCGGCGAAGACACGGATGTCGGTCACCGGGAACCGGATACACTGACCGATCGCGGTCGTCAGGACCACATCGTCGTTCTCCGAACAGGTCGCGACATTCAGGATCTCCGAGCCGTCATCCTCGAGCTTCATCGCGATCTTGCCGTTGCGATTGACCTGCACGAAGTCGGACAGCTTGTTGCGCCGGACCGTGCCGTTGGTCGTCGCGAACATGACGTCGAGTTCGCCCCAGCTATCCTCGTCCTCCGGCAACGGCATGATCGTCGTGATGCGTTCCTCGTCCTGCAGCGGCAGCATGTTGCGCAGGAACTTGCCGCGCGACTGTGGCGTACCGATCGGCAGCCGCCAGACCTTCTCCTTGTAGACGATGCCCCGAGACGAGAAGAACAGGATCGGCGTATGCGTATTGGCGACGAAGAGGCGAGTGACGAAATCCTCCTCCTTGGTCGCCATGCCCGAACGCCCCTTCCCGCCGCGCCTCTGGGCGCGGTAGGTCTGCAGCGGAACGCGCTTGATGTAGCCCTGGTGGCTGAACGTGACGACCATGTCCTCGCGGGCAATCAGGTCCTCGTCGTCCATGTCCGGACCGCCCTCGGCAAGTTCGGTGCGCCGCGGCGTTCCGAACTCCTCACGCACGGCGATCAGCTCGTCCTTGACGATCTGCTGGATGCGCGCGCGCGACGACAGAATTTCGAGGTAATCGCGGATTTCCGCGCCGATCTTGTTCAGTTCGTCAGCGATCTCGTCACGACCCAGCGCGGTCAGGCGCTGCAAGCGCAGATCGAGGATGGCGCGCGCCTGTTCCTCCGACAGCATGTAGGTGTTGTCTTCCGGATCGATGCCGTGGCGCGGATCGTCGATCAGCGCGATCAGCGGCGCCACGTCCTTCGCCGGCCAGCGCCGCGACATCAACTGTTCGCGGGCCGTCGCCGGGTCCGGCGCGCTCCGGATCAGCTGGATCACCTCGTCGATATTGGCGACCGCAATGGCGAGACCGACCAGCACATGCGCGCGTTCACGCGCCTTGCGCAGAAGGTATTTCGTGCGCCGGCTGATGACGTGCTCGCGGAACGAGACGAACGCGCGCAGCATGTCGAGCAGAGTCATCTGCTCGGGTTTGCCGCCATTGAGCGCGACCATATTGGCGCCGAACGATGTCTGCAGCGGCGTGTAGCGGTAGAGCTGGTTGAGAACGACGTCAGCGACCGCGTCACGCTTCAGCTCGACCACCACGCGGTAGCCCTGCCGGTCGGATTCGTCGCGTATGTCGGAGATGCCCTCTATGCGCTTTTCGCGCACAAGTTCGGCCATCTTCTCGATCATGCCCGCCTTGTTGACCTGGTAGGGCACCTCGGTGATGACAATGGACTCGCGGTCGCCGGCACGCTGCTCGATATCGACCTTGCCGCGCATGACGATGGAACCGCGGCCCGTCTCATAGGCCGACTTGATGCCCGAACGTCCAAGCACGATCGCACCTGTCGGGAAATCCGGTCCGGGAATGAACTCCATCATCTCCGGCAGCGTGATCGCGGGATTGTCGATCAGCGCCATGCAGCCATCGACAACCTCCGAGAGGTTGTGCGGCGGGATATTGGTCGCCATGCCGACCGCGATGCCGCCCGAACCGTTGACGAGAAGGTTCGGGAACCGCGCGGGCAGCACCGTCGGCTCGTTTTCCGAGCCGTCATAGTTCTCCTGGAAATCGACTGTTTCCTTGTCGATGTCCTCCAGAAGCTCGTGCGCGACTTTCTCGAGCCGGGATTCCGTGTAGCGCATCGCCGCCGGCGGGTCGCCGTCGATGGAGCCGAAATTGCCCTGGCCATCGACCAGCGGCACGCGCAGCGACCAGTCCTGGGCCATGCGCACCATGGCGTCGTAGATCGCGGCGTCGCCATGCGGGTGATATTTACCCATGACGTCACCGACGATGCGGGACGACTTGACGTATTTGCGGTTCCAGTGGAACCCGCCCTCATGCATTGCATAGAGGATGCGGCGATGGACGGGTTTGAGGCCGTCACGCACGTCCGGCAGCGCCCGGCTCACGATCACGCTCATCGCGTAATCGAGATAGGAACGCTGCATTTCCTCCAGAATGGAGACGGGCTCGATACCGTCGCTTCCGCCGGGCCCGCCGATTGGTGTTTCGTCGCTCAAGGAGTTTATGCTTTTCTGTTCAGAATCATTGTGTTGAGATTAGCGGATACGGCTGCAAAAAGCGAACAATCCGGCCATCTTTCCCTATATATAGGGTGAGTTTCTCCACCGGAGAATGATCGCACGCCTCTCTTGCCCGCCAAGCCGCTATCCTGCTACGCAAAACCATGAGCATGGACCTCCTCATCAATTCGATCGTCACGCTTTTCGTGACCATCGATCCGCCCGGCCTCGCACCGCTTTTCCTGGCGGTCACCACCGGAATGAATCGGGCGGAACGCAAGCAGGTTGCGCTGCGCGCGAGCGTGATCGCATTCGCGGTCTTCCTGGTCTTCGCGCTGGCCGGAACGTTGATCCTGAAACTGTTCGGTATAACCTTGCCCGCATTTCGCGTGGCCGGCGGATTGCTGCTGTTCTGGATCGCCTTCGAAATGGTGTTCGAGCGCCGCCAGGAACGCCACGAAAAAGCCGCCGAACGCGCGATCACCCAGGATGACATCCACGGTGTCGCCGTCTTTCCGCTGGCTATCCCGCTCATGGCGGGCCCCGGCGCGATTTCAGCGGTCATCCTGCTGTCCGGCGATTTTTCAAACGCGCTTGATCGCACCGCGCTGATCGGCATCGTGCTCGCGATCGTGCTGCTGACCTATGGTATCTTTCTGCTGGCCGAGCGCGTCGAGGGTTTGCTGGGCGCGACGGGCCGCACGGTACTGACGCGCCTGCTCGGCGTCATCCTGTCGGCGCTGGCGGTGCAATTCGTTGCCGACGGCGTCAAGGCGCTGATCGCCGCCTGACCGGCCGGCGTTAGCGCAACGCGTCGAGATCGACGGTCATCTCCTGTCCGCCGAATGCGTGAACGCTGTCATGCGCCTTCACGATCACCGAAGATACGGCATCGGGAATTGCGATGCCGGTCTGTGATCGCGTGAAAGGCTGTTCTGTCTCGTGCGGGTGCAGCAGAACCCGCTCCCCATAGACCGTACCATCCGGCCCCTGGACGACCCACTTGTCGGCGTAGTGCTCCCAGCCCTCGTCGGCATGGCGAACCGTCACGTCGAAGCGCCACGTTCCGCCGCTCTCGGCTGTTGCGTCGACCGCGACGACATCCGCCTCGCTGGCGAAGACCTGCGTCAGGGACAACAGGATCGCCGCGATGGTGACGAGCGCAATCGACAGCGCCGTCGCGTCAGACCTCGTCCCGCGCCGGGCATTCATGGTTCATTCCTCAGAACGGAATCTCGTCGTCCATGTCGCGGACGAAATCGTCGCCGCCGGAAGGCGCCTGGCCACCACGATCATTGCCGTAGCCGCCGCCACCTCCGCCAACCCGCTGCTGACCGCCGCCGCCACCACCATAGGAGCCCTCGCCCTCACCGCGGCTGTCCAGCATCTGCAGGTCACCCCGGAAGCGCTGCAGCACGATCTCGGTCGTGTATTTGTCCTGGCCGTTCTGGTCCTGCCACTTGCGGGTCTGCAACTGGCCCTCGATATAGACCTTCGCGCCCTTCTTCAGGTAGTTTTCGGCCACCTTGGCGAGGTTCTCGTTGAAGATGACGACGCGATGCCACTCGGTGCGCTCGCGCCGGTCGCCGGAGCCCTTGTCCCGCCATGTCTCCGATGTCGCCACCGACAGATTGACCACCGGATCGCCCGAGTTCATTCGCCGGATTTCGGGATCGGCGCCCAGATTCCCGACGAGGATAACCTTGTTCACACTGCCAGCCATGACGCCAACACTCCCGTCTGATTGTTCGATACGTGATTTTACCCTACTCAAGCGCGATAGCGGGCTCCACACCGGCTGACGCTGTCCACAGGGTCTTTTTGTTCTTGTAATGTTCTAGTGTTTGCGCAATGCCTCTGTCAAGGCGCATGCGGCGAGTCGGGGATTGTCGGCAGAGATTGCCCCGATCCCTCGACATCAGACGCCGCATGCTTAAATGATGGAAGCAGGCGGACCTCCGCGACAGGCACCTTTCATGACCGATCAGAAACACATCACCATTCGCGGGGCCCGCGAACACAATCTGAAAAATGTCGACCTCGACCTGCCACGCGACAAGCTGATCGTGATGACCGGCATGTCGGGCTCGGGCAAGTCCTCGCTTGCCTTCGACACCATATATGCCGAGGGGCAGCGCCGCTATGTCGAAAGCCTGTCGGCCTACGCGCGGCAGTTCCTCGAGATGATGCAGAAGCCGGACGTCGACCAGATCGACGGCCTGTCGCCGGCCATCTCCATCGAGCAGAAGACGACCTCGCGCAATCCCCGCTCAACTGTCGGAACGGTCACCGAAATCTACGACTACATGCGCCTGCTGTTCGCGCGCGTCGGCGTGCCGATCTCTCCGGCCACGGGATTGCCGATCGAAAGCCAGACCGTCAGCCAGATGGTCGACCGCATCATGGCATATGAGGACGGCACGCGGCTCTATATCCTCGCGCCCATCGTGCGCGGACGAAAAGGCGAGTACCGCAAGGAATTCGCCGACTTGATGAAGAAGGGCTTCCAGCGCGTGAAGGTCGATGGCGAATTCTACGAAATCGCCGATGTCCCTGCCCTCGACAAGAAGTACAAGCACGATATTGACGTGGTGGTCGACCGCGTCGTCGTGCGCGACGACATCGCCGCGCGGCTTGCCGACAGCCTCGAGACCTGCCTCAGCCTCGCGGATGGCCTTGCTGTCGCGGAATTCGCCGACCGGCCGCTGCCGCCGGAAGATACCGGCGCCGACGCGGTCAACAAGTCGAAGAACGACACGCATGAGCGCGCCGTCTTTTCCGAAAAATTCGCCTGCCCGGTTTCCGGCTTCACCATTCCCGAGATCGAGCCCCGGTTGTTCTCGTTCAACAACCCGTTCGGCGCCTGTCCGTCCTGCGACGGATTGGGCACGCAGAGCACGATCGACGCCGGCCTCGTCGTGCCGGAACGCGAGGTCAGGATGACCGACGCGATCGCGCCGTGGTCGAAATCCTCCTCGCCCTATTACCGGCAGACCCTCGATGCGCTGGGCAAGGCCTATGGCTTCAAGATCACCCAGAAATGGTCGGAGATCTCGGATGAGGCGCGTCACGCCGTGCTGCAAGGGACCGGCAGCCGCAAGATCGACTTCGTCTATGATGACGGGCTGCGCTCCTACAAGACCTCGAAAACCTTCGAGGGCGTGATCCCCAACCTCGAACGCCGCTGGAAGGAAACCGATTCGTCCTGGGTGCGCGAGGAGATCGAGCGCTATATGTCGGCAACGCCCTGCGCTGCCTGTAACGGCTACCGGCTCAAGCCGGAAGCGCTGGCCGTGAAGATCGGCGGCAAGCACATTTCCGAGGTCACCGAATTCTCGATCCGCAACGCGGTGAAATGGTTCGACGAGGTCGAGGAGACGTTCTCCGAGAAACATCGCGAGATCGCCTATCGGATCCTCAAGGAAATCCGTGAACGCCTGCGCTTCCTCAATGATGTCGGTCTCGACTACCTGACCCTGTCGCGCAATTCCGGCACGCTTTCCGGCGGCGAGAGCCAGCGCATCCGGCTCGCCTCGCAGATCGGCTCGGGGTTGACCGGCGTGCTCTATGTCCTGGACGAGCCGTCCATTGGCCTGCACCAGCGCGACAATGCCCGCCTGCTCGACACGTTGCGCCACCTGCGCGATCTCGGCAACACGGTCATCGTCGTGGAGCATGACGAGGACGCGATCCTGACCGCCGACCATGTCGTCGATATCGGCCCGGCGGCGGGCATTCACGGCGGGCGGATCATCGCCTCGGGAACGCCCGGCGAGATCATGTCGAACCCCGCTTCGCTCACCGGCCAGTATCTTTCGGGCGACAAGGCGATCCCGGTGCCGGCCGAACGGCGCAAACGCAAGAAGAACCGGGCCATCAAGGTATCCGGCGCGCGCGGCAACAACCTGAAGGATGTCTCGGCGGAAATCCCACTCGGCCTGTTCACCGCTGTCACCGGCGTGTCAGGCGGCGGCAAATCCACATTCCTGATCGAGACGCTCTACAAGGCGGCCGCGCGGCGCATCAACGGCGCGCGCGAGAACCCGGCGGAATACGACCGGATCGACGGCCTGGAACTGCTCGACAAGGTGATCGACATCGACCAGTCGCCGATCGGCCGCACCCCGCGCTCCAACCCAGCCACCTATACCGGCGCGTTCACGCCGATCCGCGACTGGTTCGCCGGCCTGCCGGAAGCCAAGGCGCGCGGCTATGCGCCGGGGCGGTTCTCCTTCAACGTCAAGGGCGGCCGCTGCGAGGCCTGCCAGGGTGACGGCGTCATCAAGATCGAGATGCACTTCCTGCCCGACGTCTACGTCACCTGCGACGTCTGCGACGGCCACCGCTACAATCGCGAGACGCTGGACGTGCATTTCAAAGGCAAGTCGATCGCCGATGTGCTGGAAATGACGGTGGAGGAAGGCGTCGATTTCTTCGCCGCGGTTCCGGCCGTGCGCGACAAGCTGGAAACGCTGAAGCGCGTCGGCCTCGGCTATATCAAGATCGGCCAGCAGGCGACGACGCTGTCCGGCGGCGAGGCACAGCGCGTCAAGCTTGCCAAGGAGTTGTCGCGCCGCGCCACCGGGCGCACGCTGTACATCCTCGACGAACCGACCACCGGCCTGCACTTCCACGATGTCGCCAAGCTGCTCGACGTGCTGCATGAACTGGTGGAGACCGGCAACACGGTCGTCGTGATCGAGCACAATCTCGAAGTCATCAAGACAGCGGACTGGATTATCGATCTCGGCCCTGAGGGCGGCGACGGCGGCGGCGAGATCGTCGCGACCGGCACGCCGGAAGACGTGGTCGGGGAACCGCGCTCCTACACCGGCCAGTTCCTGCGCGAACTGCTGGAACGACGGCCGCAGAAGCGGGTCGAAGCGGCGGAATAGCGACCTCCCAAGGGCAGCTCGGCTACCGTGCCATTGATAGCCGTCAAGGAATTTTCACAATCGAATTCCTACCTTCCCGACACCCCGCGAGGACGGGGCACGCAAAGGAGGTATTCATGGCTGAAAACAAAAAGAGCAATGTTCCTTCCATGTGGTCCGGCGGAATGTTCGACGACTTCCGCAAGGAAATGGATGATGCGATCTCCAGCTTCTTCAGCGGTCGGCGCGGCTGGCCGACGCCGTCCAAGGCTTGGGCGGATATGCCCACCGGCCTGGTCAATCCCGCCATCGACGTCACCGAGAATGACGAGTCCATCACGCTGACCGCGGAACTTCCCGGTCTCGCTGAGGAAGATGTCGATCTGACAGTGCGCGATGGCGTCCTGACGCTGAAAGGCGAGAAGAAGCATGAGCGCGACGAGGACAAGGATAATGTCCATGTCACCGAACGGTCCTACGGGTCGTTCCAGCGGACCATGCCGGTGCCGGACCGCGTCGATGCCGACAAGATCAGCGCGAAGTTCGACAAGGGCGTCTTGAAGGTCGTCATGCCGAAAAAGGCGGAGTCCGTCTCCGCCGCGCGCAAGATCGCTATCGAGAAGTAGCAGCGGGAAATAGCAGTATGTGTCAGGAGCCGGCCGGTCTTCCCGGCCGGTTTTCTGCTTTCGGGTTGCCGCCGCCCGCGACATGCGCCAAGCATGCGCCATGGCAAATCGCGGTATCATTCGATCGGGCATGGGCGGCTGGAATTTCGAGCCATGGCAAGGCGTCTTCTATCCGGAAGACCTGCCGAAGAAACGACAGCTCGAATACGCGACCCGCCAGGTCACCACGATCGAGGTCAACGCCACCTATTATCGGGGCCAGAAGCCCGAAACGGTCGCCGGCTGGGGTGCCGAAGCGCCTGACGGTTTTGTCTTTTCCATCAAGGGCAATCGCTTCGTCACCAACAAGAAGGTGCTTGGCAGCGCCGCGGACTCGCTGAGCAA
Organism: Oricola indica; assembly: GCF_965227485.1. Classification (NCBI taxonomy): domain Bacteria; kingdom Pseudomonadati; phylum Pseudomonadota; class Alphaproteobacteria; order Hyphomicrobiales; family Ahrensiaceae; genus Oricola; species Oricola indica. Next base: position 2,854,053 of record NZ_OZ245747.1, on the reverse strand, counting down.
GTTCTTCGCCCAGCAGCTTTCCGGTCTTGGCCCCAAGCTCGGTCCGATCCTGTGGCAGTTCGCACCGACAAAGAAATTCGAGGCCGACGACTTCGAGGAATTCCTGAAACTTCTACCGGCCGAGGAAAACGGCGTCCGGCTTCGGCACGCGCTGGAGGTTCGTCACGAGAGCTTCATCGATCCCGCATTCGTCGAACTGGCCGCCGCGTATGGCGCGGCCATCGTCTATGCCGACCATTTCGCCTATCCGGCCATCGCCGACGTCACCGCCGATTTCATCTATGCGCGCCTGCAGACAGGCGACGATTCAATCCCGACGGCCTATTCGCCGGACGCCATGGACGCCTGGGCGAAACGTGCGATCACCTGGGCTGAAGGTGGCGTCCCTGACGGTCTGCCGCTTGCCGCACCGGACCGCCGACCGGAGCAAAAACCGCGCGACGTGTTCCTCTACTTCATCCACGAGGGAAAGATCCGCGCACCGCACGCGGCTATCGATTTCCTGAACCGTGTTGAAAAGGCCGGCTGAGGCTTGTCGTCAGAGCAACGGCTCGAGAGCCGGAGCGATTTGCGAAACGATATCTTCAGCGATTGTCAATGGTCCGGCCGCCCTTCCCGCTTCGCCATGCAGCCATGCTGCCGCGCATGCCGCTTCGAACGGACCCATTCCCTGCGCGATCAGTCCGCCGATGACACCCGCCAGCACGTCGCCGGAGCCTGCGGTCGCAAGCGCCGCTGTCCCATTGGAATTGATCGCCGCGCGTCCATCCGGAGCGGCGATCACCGTGTCCGGCCCCTTGTAGAGCAGAACCGCATTCGCCCGCCGGGACGCCTCCAGCGCCTTGTCGAGTTTCGACATGGTGCCGTCTTCCGCGAGGTCGGGAAACAGCCGGCCGAATTCGCCTTCATGCGGTGTCAGCACCAAAGCCGGCTCCGCACATGAAGCCGCAGCATCGAAGAGCGTCTTTCGGTCCTGCGCGAACGCGGTGATCCCGTCCGCGTCCAGCACGAGATGCAGGCCGCTCTCATTTGCGCCCTCAAGCGTCAGCCGCGCGATGGGCCGCGCACTGGCCAGATCGCCGAATCCCGGCCCCAGCACGCAGGCGCGGCACCCCTTCAGATCGCTCAGCCTGTCATATGCATCGTCCGGCGCGCAGGGGCGAAGCATGATGGAGGTCAGATGGGCGGCGTGAATATCGAGCGCATCGGGCTGTGCGAGAATGGTCACCGCACCGGCGCCGGCGCGTTGCGCCGCCATAGCCGACAATCTCGCCGCGCCGGTCGCGTGCCGCCCGCCGGAAAACACCGCCGCATGCCCGCGCGCATATTTATGAGACCGTTCATCGGCACGCGACAATCTGCTTCGCCAAAGGCCCGGTTCGTTTTCGAACACATCCGGCGGGTCGTCCCGAAAGACCTCGGGCCGGACGCCGATATCCGCAACGACCAGCGTTCCGCAAAGGGCCCTGCCCGGATAAAGAAGGTGCCCCGGCTTCTTGCGAAAGAACGTGACCGTCGCATCGGCTGGCACCGCTCCGCCGAGATCGCGGCCGCTGTCGCCATTGACGCCGCTTGGCAGGTCGACAGCGACGACGCGGCAGCCGCTCTCGCGCGTCCTGTCCAGCGCGGTTAGCGCAGCGCCGGTAATCCCCCGCGCAAGACCGGCGCCGAACAGCGCATCGATGACCACGTCGTCGCGACCGGGATCGAACCGATCGAGCGGCAGCACTGGCACCGCGCATTCCGACCGTGCAATCTCCGCGTCCGAACCCGGGCGCGGCTCGCCCAAGGCGAATAATCTGACTGCGACACCTGCTTGCGCGAGCCGTTGTGCGACGACATAGCCGTCGCCGCCATTGTTCCCAGGCCCGCAAAGAACCAGCGCGCGTTGCGCATCTCCGAAACCGGCAAGCACGCAGTCGGCAACCGCCGCCCCGGCATTGCGCATCAGGGTGATGCCCGATGCGTAGGCATTGCGAATTGAGAAGGCATCCGCACGCGCCATCCGCGCGCAAGTCAGGATCGCATTCTCATGACGGGCGTCCGTCGCGGACTCCATTTCGAACCTCTTATGTGATTACAAATTATGCAATTTGCCTATTGGTTGTGCATTCCATATGTAGCTAGGCGCGAAACACGGCGCGCACCGCAGATGGCAAAGCCGAGATTGTTGGGCTTCGGCGAACTTGTCCATGGCAAAACGACGCAGTTCAAAATTGGCACGCCATCTGCTTGTGTAGCGCCAGACTTTACCGTGGAGGCTTGCCTGTACATGAAAAAGATCGAAGCGATCATTAAACCGTTCAAACTCGATGAAGTGAAAGAAGCTTTGCAGGAGGTGGGCCTCCAGGGCATTACCGTTACGGAAGCAAAAGGGTTCGGCCGCCAGAAGGGTCATACCGAACTCTACCGGGGCGCCGAATATGTCGTGGACTTTCTCCCGAAAGTGAAGGTCGAGGTCGTGGTCGCGGACGATACCGTCGAAGCGGCCATGGAAGCGATCAGGAATGCAGCCCAGACCGGGCGCATCGGCGACGGGAAGATCTTCGTCTCCAATATCGAGGAAGTCATCCGTATCCGTACCGGCGAGACCGGCGCGGACGCGATCTGACGACACGGTTCCTCGAGAAACCATTTCCCCAAAATTTGCAGTTCAACCAAAGGGAAGACAAATGAGTGCAAATGACATTCTGAAGAACATCAAGGACAACGAGGTCAAGTTCGTCGACCTGCGCTTCACCGACCCGCGCGGCAAGTTGCAGCACGTCACGATGGAAACCTCGGTCGTCGACGAAGACATGTTCGCCGACGGCGTCATGTTCGACGGTTCCTCGATTGCCGGCTGGAAGGCCATCAACGACTCCGACATGGTGCTGATGCCCGACACCGAGACCGCGCACATGGACCCGTTCTACGCGCAGTCCACGATGGCGATCTTCTGCGACATCCTGGAGCCGATGTCCGGTGAAGCCTACAACCGCGATCCGCGCATGACCGCGAAGAAGGCCGAGGCCTACATCAAGTCCGGCGGATTCGGCGACACGGCCTATTTCGGCCCGGAACCGGAATTCTTCCTGTTCGACGACGTGAAGTTCTCGACCGACATGTACAAGACCGGCTTCGAGGTCGATTCCGTCGAACTGCCGACCAACACAGACGCCGACTACGAGACCGGCAACCTCGGTCACCGTCCGCGCATCAAGGGCGGCTACTTCCCGGTCAACCCGATCGACTCCGCACAGGACATCCGTTCCGAGATGCTGACGGTCATGGGCGAAATGGGCGTGAAGATCGAAAAGCACCACCACGAAGTGGCGGCCGCTCAGCACGAACTGTCGATGCTGTTCAACACGCTGACCTTCAAGGCCGACGAAGTGCAGCTTTACAAATATGTCTGCCACAACGTCGCCCACGCCTATGGCAAGACGGTCACCTTCATGCCGAAGCCGGTTTATGGCGACAACGGCACCGGCATGCACGTCCACCAGTCGATCTGGGGCGACGGCAAGCCGCTGATGGCCGGCGACGGCTATGCCGGCCTGTCCGATACCTGCCTTTACTACATCGGCGGTATCATCAAGCACGCCAAGGCGCTGAATGCCTTCACCAACCCGTCGACGAACTCCTACAAGCGTCTCGTCCCGGGCTTCGAGGCACCGGTTCTGCTCGCCTATTCGGCGCGTAACCGTTCGGCGTCCTGCCGTATTCCGCATTCCGGCTCGCCGAAGGGCAAGCGCGTCGAAATCCGCTTCCCGGATCCGATGGCGAACCCCTATCTCGCCTTCGCCGCAATGCTGATGGCCGGCCTCGATGGCATCAAGAACAAGATCCATCCGGGCGATCCGATGGACAAGGACCTCTACGACCTGCCGGCCGAAGAACTGGCCGGTATCCCGACCGTTTGCGGATCGCTGCGTGAAGCCATCGCGGCAGTCCGTGAGGATAACGACTTCCTGAAAGCCGGCGGCGTCTTCGACGACGACCAGATCGAGGCCTATCTCGAGCTCAAGGAAGAGGAAAACATCCGTTACGAGCACACGCCGCACCCGGTCGAATACGACATGTACTACTCGCTCTGATTCCAGAGCGAAGGGGACGGGGCTACAAGCCGGCGGCGCGCAAGCGCCGCCGGTTTTTTCATGCCATTGAACCGCCGGTCCGGCATGGAAATGGGAAGGGGTGACAGGGTTTACACCTCACCTCACATTTGTATGCTGTTGCAAATCCCGCGCGCGACACGCATGCGGACGACCATTGGGCAGCGCGAACGATTTGCCCAGAACTCCATTATCCAAAACGAGAAGCCATATGAGCGAAGCCCAGCACGGCAGCAAGGTGCATATTCACTACACAGGAAAACTGACGGACGGCACCGTCTTCGACAGTTCCGACGGACGCGAACCCCTCGAGTTCGAACTCGGCGCCGGACAGGTGATTCCCGGTCTGGACAAGGCCATGCGCGGCATGGAAGTCGGTCAGTCGAAGACTGTCACCATCCCCTCTGACGAGGCCTATGGCCCGCACCATCCGGAAGGCGTCCACGTGGTCGAACGCGAATCCCTTCCCCCGAATGTCGATACCGATCTCGGTTCACGCCTGCAGGCGTCCGCCCAGGACGGCAATGTCATCAATCTGACGGTGGTTGCGGCGGACGACGCCACCGTGACGCTTGACGCCAACCATCCCCTTGCCGGACGCGATCTGGTTTTTGACGTGGAACTGGTAGCGGTCAGCTAGCATACATGACGGGGTGCGAGGCATCGGCTTCGCGCCCCTTGCCCGCAAGGGCCGGATTTGTCACACCGGTTCTCAGAGGAACCGGGAGATAATTTCATGGCAACGCTTTCTTTCTACGGCGCGGCGGGGACAGTAACCGGTTCCTGCTCGATGGTGCAGGCAGCCAATGCCCGCTTTCTCGTCGATTGCGGCATGTTCCAGGGCAACAAGACGATACGGGCGCTCAACGATCAGCCGTTCCCGTTCGACCCCGGCGCCGATTTCCTGATTCTCACCCATGCCCATATCGACCATTCGGGCCTCCTGCCCAAACTGGTCAAGCATGGCTTTTCCGGCCCCATCTACTGCACGCCCCCGACCGCCGATCTGCTGAGCTTCATGCTGCTGGATTCGGCCAAGATCCAGCGGTCCAATACCGAGCGCTACAATCGAAGGCGCCAGCGCAAGGGCGAGGAACCGCTTGAGCCGATCTACTCCGAGGAAGACGCGCGCGCGACGCTGGAACTGCTTCGCACCAAGGATTACGACTCATGGTTCGAGCCGAAGCCGGGCATCCATGTCCGTTTCTGGAACGCCGGCCACATCCTGGGCTCGGCCTCCGCCGAATTGAAGATCGAGGACGATAACGGCGGCAACACGATGCGCATGCTGTTCTCGGGCGACATCGGCCCCGAGGAGAAGGTTTTCCATCCCGAGCCTGAAGCAGAGCGTGGCTTCGACTATGTCATCTGCGAGAGCACCTATGGCGACCGCGAGCGCGACGACTACACGCTGGAAGTCCGCCGCGAAATGCTCCGCAAGGAACTGGTGCGCGGATTGTCGGCCGGCGGCAATGTGGTGATCCCGGCCTTCGCGGTCGAACGCAGCCAGGAACTCCTGCACGATATCGGTGTCCTGCTCGCGAACGGCGAACTGCCGGAAACGACGGTCTTTCTCGATTCACCGCTTGCCAAGGCCGTGACGGAAGTCTTCATCAAACACGCGGGCACGCTTGACGACGTCGAACTCGACGAAGCCGCCCTCTTTCGCGATCCGCGCTTCCGCCTCGTCCAGGATGTCGAGGAGAGCAAGGCGATCAACCGAATCACCGGCGGCGCGATCATCATCTCGGCCAGCGGGATGGCCGATGCGGGACGGATCCAGCATCACATCAAGAACAATATCTGGCGCCCGAACGCCACGATCCTCTTTGCCGGTTACCAGGCCCCCGGAACGCTGGGATATTTCATCACCAGCGGCGAGCCGGTCGTTCGCATTCACGGCAAGGAGTTCATGGTGAAGGCGGAAATCCGCCAGCTCGGCAACTATTCCGCCCATGCCGACCAGTCGGAATTGCTCGACTGGGTCGAGGAGCGCGGCCCCGTGGTCGGACGCCTGTTTCTCAACCATGGCGATGACGATGCGCGCGAGGAAATGGCGCGGCTGCTGGCAACGCGTGGGTTCGACCCGGAACATATCGTCCTGCCGCAAATGGACGAATCGTTCGAGCTCGTGGCCGGTGACGCCAAATCCAAGGGGCGCCTGCCACAGCGCGTGCCGCAGGCGGAATTGCTGACCGATTGGAACAACGATTATGCCGCGTTCCTCGTCACCCTCACACGGCGCCTGCAAGACGCCAAGAACGACGAAGAACGCCGGGAGATCATCGCCGGCCTGAGCAAGGCGCTTTAGTCGGAAAGGCTACGGGTCCGCAGACGGAGCAGAAGTCAGGCATGCCTTCACTCCTCAGTGTCGGCGTCGGACTCCTTGAACCCGAGCAGATTCCAGCTCTGCACCATGTGCGGAGGCAAGGACGCGGTCACGTTGATGACGCCGCCGTCGGGATGAGGAATCACGATGCGCCGCGCATGCAGGTGCAGCTTTTTCTGCATCCCGCCCGGAAACTCCCAATTCGGGTCGTCCTCGAAATATTTCGGGTCGCCAAGGATCGGATTGCCCATATGCGCGGCGTGAACGCGCAACTGGTGCGTGCGCCCGGTGACCGGCTCCATCTCCAGCCATGACAATTGATGGCCGGCGACTTGTATGACGCGGTAATCCGAAACGGCATGGTCAGCGTCGGGTTCGCCATGTTTGCACACGCGCATCTTGTCGCCGTCGGGCGTCTGCTCCTTGAGCAGCCAGGTCGAGATGCGCCCTTCCCGCTTCTTCGGGACGCCCTTGACCAATGCCCAGTAGGTCTTCTGCGTGTCGCGTGTCCGGAATGAACCGGTCAGTTTCTGCGCCGCGCCGCGTGTCCGCGCCACGACAAGGATACCCGACGTATCGCGGTCGATACGGTGCACCAGGCGCGGCTTCTCGCCTTTGGCGTTGCGCAGCGCCTCGAGCATGCCGTCGATATGCCTGTTGAGGCCCGAACCGCCCTGAACCGCGAGACCCGCCGGTTTGTTGAGAACAAGAACTTTCTTGTCCTCGAAGAGGATCATCCGCTTCAGGGCTTCTTCGTCGCTTTGGTTGCGAATCGTGCGGGCGGTCATCGGCCCCTTTTCGAGCACACTTGCCGCAGCCATTGGAGGAATGCGCACAGTCTGCCCCGCTTCGAGCCGCGTTTCCGACTTGGCGCGACCACCATCGACCCTGACCTGGCCGGTTCTCAGCAGTTTCTGCAATGCACCGAAAGCAAGGTCCGGATAATGGACCTTGAACCAGCGATCGAGACGCATTCCCGCCTCGTCGTCCTCCACCGTCTTCTGCTCGACGTTCGCCATCTTTGGTTCTCCGCCGTCAGGCTACACTGCGCACGAGCGTCAGCCCGGCGAACAAGGCAAGGATCGACAGCGCCACGCTGGCGGCAAGATAGATCGCACCCGGCCACTGGTTGCCCCTCTCCCACATCAGCGCGAAATCGAGCGAGAACGCCGAGAACGTGGTGAAGCCGCCGAGGAAACCCGTGGCGATGAAGCTGCGCAATTCCATACTGGTTCCGGTCCGCCGCGCGAGCCAAGCCACGAGAACACCCATGGCGAAGGACCCGACGATGTTGACGATCATCGTGCCCCAAGGGAAATGCGGCCCGGCGATCCGGAGCGCGGCAAGATTGGTCAGGTAACGGGCGGATGCGCCAAGACCGCCGCCAAGGGCCACGAGTAGAAGATGAGACATGGAGTCGTCCTACTCCATGGCCCGCCGGCGCGAAAGCCCTGGCGCGTCGGCTTCAGATCTTTCCGGCGAGGTGCGGAGCCTGTGCGACAAATTCATCGACGAACTTGTCCAGCGCCACCCAGTCGGTGAACTCGTGATCACGGTTGGTGTCGGTCGGCCCGCCCTCTTTCCGGGCAATACGCTTCAGCATCCAGCGGCGGAAGAAGTCGTACTCGGTGTATTTGAGCGCGCCGGCGGCGTTGTGGATCGATACAGGCCACCAGCCGGTTTCCTGGCTGAACTTCTCGACGATCTGATCGAGTTCGGCGATCTCGCTCTCATCCGCCGATGCCGCAGTGAGAGAAACCGAAACGAATGCGCCCGGCCGGGCCATCAGCGTGGCACTGTTCTTTTCTACGAAACGGCGCAACGGCGCCGGAAACGTACCGATATGGACCGGCGCGGCCACGATCGCGACGTCGAACGCGCTCGCGTCGGGCGCTTTATGTACATCGGTGGCGTCGATCTGCGTTACGTCGTTTCCACCGCCCGAAAGCCTCTCGGCCACATGGTCGGCAATCTTGCGTGTCTGACCCTCAACGGTCGCATAAACGAGCAGGATACGCATGCTTTCCTCCATTCGGCGAACCAAGTGCCACCCGCCGCCCGGCATTGCCTTGATAACGATCAAACCCGGCGTTCAGGAGTTTTTCTTGTTCCGCAGTTGCGCCCAGTAGTCCAGTCGTTTGCGAATCTCGCGTTCGAATCCGCGCTCGACCGGTTCGTAGAAATTCTGACGTCCCAATGCTTCCGGGAAATAGTCCTGCCCGGAGAAAGCGTCTGGTTCGTCATGGTCATAGCGATAGCCGTCGCCATACCCCTCCTTCGACATCAACTTGGTCGGCGCATTGAGGATATGCATCGGCGGCAACAGCGAACCGTTCTCCTTCGCCGCCCGCATCGACGCCTTGAACGCGACATAGGCCGCGTTCGATTTCGGCGCGGTTGCGAGATAGATGCAGGCTTGCGCCAGCGCGAGTTCGCCCTCGGGCGATCCCAGATAGTCGTAAGCTTCCTTGGCGGACAATGCGATCGACAAGGCCTGCGGATCAGCGAGACCAATATCCTCGCTCGCCATGCGAACGAGCCGCCGGCCGATGAAAAGCGGGTCTTCGCCAGCGTCGAACATGCGGGCGAGATAATAAAGCGCCGCATCCGGATCGGATCCGCGAACCGATTTGTGCAGCGCGGAGATCAGGTTGTAGTGGCCGTCCTGTCCCTTGTCGTAGATTGGCGCGCGCCGCTGCAGAATGCGCCGCACGCCATCCTCATCAAGTGTCTCGTCGGGCTTTGCCGCACGAAGAATTTCCTCGGCCAACGTCAGAACGGCACGGCCATCGCCGTCGGCCATGCCGGTGAGCAGGATGCGCGCCTCGGGAGTAACCGGCAACGGCGTTCTCGTCAGCGCCTCCGCGCGCTGCAAGAGGCGCGCCAGATGATCCTCTTCAAGCCGTTTAAGCGTCAGGACACGCGCGCGCGAAAGCAAGGCGGCGTTCAGTTCAAAGGACGGATTCTCGGTCGTAGCACCAACGAGAAGGATCGTGCCGTCCTCCATGACCGGGAGGAAGCTGTCCTGCTGCGCGCGGTTGAAGCGATGTATCTCGTCGACGAACAGCAATGTCTGCTTGCCATTGCGCAATCGCAGCCGCGCCGCCTCGAAGACCTTCTTCAGGTCGGCGACGCCACTGAAGATTGCGGATATCTGCTCGAAATGCAGTCCGGTCGCGCCCGCGAGCAATCGCGCGATGGTTGTCTTGCCGGTGCCTGGAGGCCCCCAGAAGATGACATTGCCCAGACCGCCGGATGCGATCATCCTGGTCAGTGCACCGTCCGGCCCGGTCAGATGATCCTGTCCCACGACGTCGTCGAGCCGCTCCGGCCGCAGCCGGTCCGCAAGCGGGCGCGGCGCCGAGACAGTCGGACCGGTTTCCGGCGTTGCAAACAAATCGCTCATGCTAGCCGCGGAAATACTGGCGGATCAGGCGGCCGCCGCGATTGACCTCGAAGCTCCAGGACCGCTTTCCGTCCTCGACGGTCTCGGCAACATCACCGACGTCCCTGATGGTCGTGCCATTGATCTTCACCAGTATGTCACCGGGACGGAAGCCGAACTTCATCGCGGGCGAGCCACGCCCGATGTCCGTGACGATCACGCCGTCTCCCCGGAAACGGATATTCATCCGATTCAGAATGCGCGGTGAAATATTCGCAACGCTTGCGCCGGCGAGCGGATTGGAACCGGTAATCGTCGTCTCGTTCGCAGGAACGGATTCCGGCGCTTTCTCGAGCCGGATATCGAGTGCGAGGCGTTTCCCCCGAGATAACAGGGCGAACGTCACCGTGCGCCCGGGCCCGGCAGTCGCCAGGCGATAGAAGATGGCGTCCGGATGTTCGATCGTATGCCGGTCGACGCTCAAGACCACGTCACCGACACTCAGGCCGGCCCGGTCCGCGGGACTGCCCGGGTCGATACTGCGCACGATCGCGCCCACCGGCCGCCGCATGCCGAGGCTCTCGGCGATCTCGGCGGTCACCGTCGAGAATTCGGCCCCAAGATAAGGCCGCTCGAAGGCGTCCGCACCGCCGCGAACCTGATCAAGCACCGCACGCACCATGTTGGACGGGATAGCAAAACCGATACCGTTGGAGCCGCCCGACCGAGAGAAGATGGCAGAGTTGATACCGATCAGCCGGCCCGACATGGCGATCAGCGCACCGCCGGAATTTCCGGGATTGATGGACGCATCGGTCTGGATGAAAAATCCGAAATCCGAGACGCCGATCCGGGTCCGCGCAAGTGCCGATACAATGCCCGAGGTGACGGTCTGCCCGACACCGAACGGATTGCCGATCGCGAGAACGAGGTCACCCGTCTCGACCGCGTCGGAATCGTCCAGTTCGATATAATCCAGCTGCCGACCCGCATCGATCCGCAACACCGCAAGGTCGGAACGTTCGTCGCGCAACACGACTGTACTCTCGAATTCCTCGCCATCCGACAGGGCAACCTTGATCTCGTCCGCATTGCCGATGACGTGGTTATTCGTGACGATCAGGCCGGACGGATCGACGATGACGCCGGACCCGAGCGACTGCTCCATGCGCGGCTTGGCCGGGCCACCGAAATTCCGACCAAAAAAATGTTCGAAAAACGGATCGCCCTGAAATGGCGACGAGCGCTGCTGCACGATGCGGGCCGCATAGACGTTGACGACGGCGGGCGCCGTCCGCTTCACTAGCGGCGCGAAGGAAAGCTGAATCTCGCCTTGACTGGCTGGGACGCGACGCGGTGCATCGGCATCGGCGGGATTTCCGGGACGCGGTGGCTTCTGGCGCGAATTACCGCCCCCGAAGAGATCTTCGAGCAGGTTGTTGACGCCCTCTTCTATGCTTTGGGCATGGACCGGCGCGAACGCTGTTCCCAGAACCAATGCCACTGCGAGCACCACGCGCGAAATACGCATCGATGACATGAAAAGCTCCCTGACCGCCTGAGATTCGCGCCAACATAACGAAAAAAAGGGGCCATAAAAGGCCCCATTTTCAGACAGTCCCTCGGGACTATTGTCAGGCTGCTTCTTCGGCAGCCTGCTCTTCTGCCTCGACCCGGGCGCGGTCGCCCGCTCCCTTCGCGTCGACATCGCGGTCGACGAACTCGATGACGGCCATCGGCGCATTGTCGCCATGGCGGAAGCCCGCCTTCATGATCCGCAGATAGCCGCCATTACGATCGGCGTAACGCGTCGCGATCGCATCGAACAGCTTGCGCACCTGGGTTTCGTCGCGGATCGCGGCGATCGCCTGGCGGCGGGCATGTAGATCGCCGCGCTTGCCGAGCGTAACCAGCTTCTCGACGATCGGACGAATTTCCTTGGCTTTGGGCAGCGTCGTCACAATCTGCTCATGCTCGATAAGCGAAGCCGCCATGTTGGCAAACATCGCCTTGCGGTGGCTGGCAGTGCGGTTCAGCTTGCGGCCCGATTTTCCGTGGCGCATGAGCCTTCTCCTTGCGTGTTAGGCCGGTGTTGCCGGCGATCAGTAATGATCCTCGTAGCGTTTCGCGAGGTCTTCGATGTTTTCCGGCGGCCAAGCCGGGACTTCCATACCGAGATGGAGCCCCATGGACGCCAGCACTTCCTTGATTTCGTTCAGCGACTTGCGGCCGAAATTCGGCGTGCGAAGCATCTCGCCTTCCGTCTTCTGGATCAGATCGCCGATATAGACGATATTGTCGTTCTTCAGGCAGTTCGCCGAACGTACCGACAATTCGAGTTCGTCGACTTTCTTGAGGAGAGCCGGGTTGAACGCCAGTTCCTGGACCTGTTCTTCCTGGACTTCCTTCTGCGGCTCTTCGAAATTGACGAAGACGCCGAGCTGATCCTGCAGGATGCGTGCCGCAAACGCGACAGCGTCCTCGGCCGTGACCGCGCCGTTGGTCTCGATCGTCATCGACAGTTTGTCGTAATCGAGAACCTGGCCTTCACGGGTGTTTTCCACCTTGTAGGAGACCTTGCGGATCGGCGAATACAGGCTGTCGACCGGGATCAGGCCGATCGGCGCGTCCTCGGCGCGGTTGCGCTCGGCCGGCACGTAGCCCTTGCCGTTGTCGACGGTGAACTCCATGCGGATCTCCGCGCCCTCGTCGAGGGTGCAGATGACGTGATCCGGATTGAGGATCTCGACATCGCCTACCGTCTGGATATCGCCGGCGGTAACGACGCCCGGGCCCTGCTTGCGCACGACCATGCGCTTCGGACCGTCGCCTTCCATGCGGATGGCGATTTCCTTGATGTTCAGGACGATGTCCGTCACGTCCTCGCGCACGCCGGCGATCGAGGAGAATTCATGCAGCACGCCGTCGATCTGCACCGCGGTTACAGCCGCGCCGCGCAACGACGAAAGAAGCACGCGGCGAAGCGCGTTGCCGAGCGTCAGACCGAACCCGCGTTCCAGCGGCTCGGCGATGAGCGTGACCTTGTTGGTGCCTCCGCTCTTGAACTCGACCTTCTTCGGCTTGATCAGTTCTTGCCAGTTCTTGTGTATCACGGCAGTTTCCCTCAGCTTCCTTGCCACCATCCATTCGTGGCAACAGACCTGAAAACGGGCGACGCAGGATCGGCGTCGCCCTTCTTGTACTTACACCCGGCGCTTCTTGCGCGGACGGCAGCCATTGTGCGGGATCGGCGTCACGTCGCGGATGGACGTGATGGTGAACCCGGCCGCCTGAAGGGCGCGCAGAGCCGACTCACGGCCGGATCCCGGGCCGCAGACTTCGACTTCCAGCGAACGCATGCCGTGATCCTGGGCCTTCTTGGCGCAGTCCTCGGCCGCAACCTGCGCGGCGAACGGCGTCGACTTGCGCGAGCCCTTGAAGCCCTGCATGCCGGCCGAAGACCAGGCAATCGTATTGCCCTGCGCGTCGGTAATGGTGATCATCGTGTTGTTGAAAGTCGAGTTGACGTGCGCCACGCCCGACGAAATGTTTTTACGCTCGCGGCGGCGAACGCGTCCGGCATCCTTTGCCATGGTAGTCCTTTCGATCTCTGCACCGCCGTAGTTCCAGCGGCTACACCTGGAGAGCAAACAGTGAGCAGCGAACCGGCGAGCAGAAAGTCCTGTTCGCCAACCGCGGCTTCGCTATTCGCCCAATTACTTCTTCTTGCCGGCGATCGCCTTTGCCGGACCCTTGCGGGTACGGGCATTGGTGTGCGTGCGCTGACCATGCACCGGCAGGTTGCGGCGATGGCGCAGGCCGCGATAGCAGCCGAGGTCCATCAGACGCTTGATGTTCATCGAGACTTCGCGACGAAGATCGCCTTCGACCTGATAGTCGCGGTCGATGGTTTCACGAATGCCCATGACTTCGGCGTCGGTCAGTTCATGCACCCGGCGCTCTGCGGGGATGTTGTTCTTCTCGACGATTTCCTGGGCGAAAGTCGCACCGATACCGTGAATATACTGAAGCGCGATCACAACGCGCTTTCCGGTCGGTATGTTAACACCGGCTATACGTGCCATTTTGTTCTCCATGTATGCCGGGTGAACCGGCGTTTATTGTTGCCCCGCGTCCGGTGGAGGCCGGCCCTTGCGGGTTTCCCAACCAAACGGCATCGCGCCACGAAGGCACTCAATGTCCTATCTTGCAGGGAGGATGCGACGCTATTGCACGGGCTGGCGATTCCGTCAACCCCGTTTTTACAATCTGTTAAAGGCGCGTCAGAGCGAAGCCAGAACCTTTTCGATCTGAGCGGTTACGCCCTCGATCGTGTCCATGCCATCGACGTTCTTCAGCATGCCCTTGGCATGGTAGTAGCCCGTGAGCGGAGCCGTCTTTTTGTAGTATTCGCGAAGCCGCTCGTCGAACACCTCCGGCGTGTCATCCTTGCGGACCGGCTGACCGGCGGCTTTCGCCTCTTCGGCCCGCTTCATGATCCGGCCTACCAGCGCCTTGTCGTCGACAACGAGTTCGATGACTGCATCGAGATGCGTGCCTTTCGCGGCAAGCATCGCCTCGACCGCATCGGCCTGGGCGAGCGTGCGCGGATATCCGTCAAGGATGAAACCGTTGGCGCAATCTGCCTCGTCGATCCGGTCGGAAACGATCGCATTCACGATCTCGTCCGAAACCAGTTCCCCCGCTTCCATGACTGCCTTGGCGCGAAGACCGACCTCAGTCTCCGCCTTCACCGCAGCACGCAGCATGTCGCCGGTTGATAGCTGCGGAATGGAGTATTTCTCGACCAGGCGCTGCGCCTGAGTTCCCTTGCCCGCGCCGGGCGGTCCCAGAAGTATAAGTTTCATCGTCCGCGTTTTCCCCCGCGCAGTTTCGACTTCTTGATCAGGCCTTCATACTGATGGGCGATCAAATGCCCCTGGACCTGTGCAACGGTATCAAGGGTAACGCTCACAACAATCAGCAGCGACGTACCGCCGAGATAGAACGGCACTCCCGTCGACGCTATTAGAAATTCGGGTAACATGCAGACCAGCACGAGATAGATCGCGCCGACCACCGTGATACGCGTCAGCACGTAGTCGATATATTCCGCCGTGCGCGCACCCGGACGAATGCCCGGAATGAAGCCCGAATGCTTCTTCAGATTGTCAGCGGTATCCTCCGGATTGAAGACGATCGCCGTGTAGAAGAACGCGAAAAACACGATCATCGAGGCGTAGAACAGCATGTAGAGCGGCTGTCCGTGCCCGAGCGCGGCCAGAATCGCGGTCGCCCATTCAGGCAATGTCGAGGAATCCGAGAAACCGGCCAGCGTCGCAGGCAGCAACAGAAGCGACGATGCGAAGATCGGCGGGATGACGCCTGCGGTGTTCAGCTTCAACGGCAGGTGCGACGTGTCGCCCTGGAACATCCGGTTGCCGACCTGCCGCTTCGGATACTGGATCAGAAGGCGGCGCTGCGCGCGTTCCACGAACACGATCGCGCCGATTACAACGATCGCCACAACGATGATCGCAAGGATCACACCGGTCGCAAGCGCGCCCGTGCGGCCGAGTTCCAGCGTACCGGCGATGGCGCTCGGGAGACCGGCGACGATGCCGGAGAAGATGATCAGCGAGATGCCGTTACCGATACCGCGTGCGGTGATTTGCTCACCGAGCCACATCAGGAACATGGTGCCGCCGACAAGCGTGATCACCGTGGAAATACGGAAGAACCAGCCCGGATCCGCGACGATGCCGCTGCCGCTTTCGAGACCGACGGCGATGCCGTAGGCCTGCAGCGTCGCGAGCAGAACCGTTGCGTAACGCGTGTACTGGTTGATGACCTTGCGGCCCTGTTCGCCCTCTTTCTTCAACTGCTCCAGCGTCGGAATGACCGAGGTCATGAGCTGGATGGCAATCGAGGCCGAGATATAGGGCATGATGCCGAGCGCGAAGATCGCCATGCGCTGGACGGCGCCGCCGGAGAACATGTTGAACATCCCCAGGATACCGCCGGACTGGTTGTCGAACGCCTGCGCAAAGGCATTCATGTCGAGTCCGGGGAGCGGGATGTAAGTACCCAGCCTGTAGACGAGGAGTGCGCCGAGCGTAAACCAGATACGCTTTTTCAGCTCTTCGGCCTTGGCGAAGGCGCCGAAGTTCAGGTTGGATGCCAGCTGTTCTGCTGCAGATGCCATTGAAGAATTCTCCGGTTCGGCGTGGGCCGGTCAATCGCCGGAAATGCGGCCGGCCGGGCCAACGCACGTCAGTGCGGAGATAAGCGCCATGCCGGGGAGACGCAAGTAAAGAAACATGTGAAGAAAGGGCGGCGGATATCTCCGCCGCCCTCCGGTATTACTCGGCTGCCTGTTTCGCGGCTGCCAGGACCGTGACGGAGCCACCGGCCTTTTCGATCTTCTCGACCGCAGACTTCGAAGCACCAGCGACCTCGAAGGTCACTTTGGCCTTCAGCTCGCCATCGGCCAGCACGCGCACGCCGTCCTTGACGCGGCGGATCACGCCGGCTTCGGCCAGGGCCGCGGCATCGACTGTCTTCTTGGCGTCAAGCTTGCCAGCATCGATCGCGGCCTGAATGCGGCCAACCGAAACGATGTTGAGGTCCTTGGCGAAGATGTTGTTGAAGCCGCGTTTCGGAAGACGCCGGTAGATCGGCATCTGACCGCCTTCATAGCCCTTGATGGCAACGCCGGAACGGGACTTCTGACCCTTCACGCCGCGTCCACCGGTCTTTCCCTTGCCGGAACCGATACCGCGTCCCACCCGCTTGCGGGAGGTGCGTGCGCCTTCATTGTCGCGCAGTTCGTTCAAATCCATTGTTCGTCTCCCCGCTATCAGGCCTCGTCCACAACGCGGACGAGGTGCTGGACTTTGCGGATCATGCCGCGCACGGCCGGAGTGTCTTCCAGCGTACGGCGACGGTGCATCTTGTTAAGGCCGAGACCGATCAGCGTTTTCTGCTGGTCGGCCGGCCGGCGGATCGGGCTGCCGATCTGTTCGACCGTGATCGTGCCCTTGTTGGTGTCAGCCATCAGTCAGTTTCCTTCCAATGACCCCTGCCCTCGTTGCCGAAAGCCAGGAGCACGATCGATCTATTCTTCGGCGCCGATCAGCTCGCGGCGGCGAGACTGAAGCGTGGAATATTTGAGGCCGCGCTGTGCCGCGATGTCCTTCGGATGCATCTGGCGCTTGAGGGCATCAAACGTGGCGCGAACCATGTTGTACGGGTTCGACGTGCCGAGCGACTTGGCAACGACGTCCTGGACGCCGAGCGTCTCGAAGACGGCGCGCATCGGGCCACCCGCGATGATCCCGGTACCGGGCGTTGCCGCGCGCAGCAGAACCTTGCCGGCGCCATGACGGCCTTCGACGTCATGATGCAACGTACGGCCGGAACGCAGCGGCACGAAAATCATGTCGCGCTTGGCGGATTCGGTCGCCTTGCGGATGGCTTCCGGCACTTCGCGCGCCTTGCCATGACCGAAACCAACGCGGCCCTTCTGGTCGCCAACGACGACGAGTGCGGCGAAACCGAAACGGCGGCCACCCTTCACGACTTTTGCAACGCGGTTGATGTGAACGAGTTTGTCTACGAACTCGCTCTCAACCTCATCGCGTGGACCACGGTCGCGTCCGCGACCTCCACGATCGTTTTGTGCCATATCCTAGTCCTTTTTCTTTTCCGGAAGCACGGGGTTGAAATTTAGAAGTTCAGCCCGCCCTCGCGGGCGGCATCGGCGAGCGCCTTGACGCGGCCGTGATAGATGTATGCACCGCGATCGAAGACGACGTCCTTGACGCCAGCCTCGACGGCGCGCTCGGCGATCAGTTTGCCGACAGCCGCCGCAGCAGCCGCGTCGGCACCGGTCTTCAGCGAGCCCTTGAGGTCGCCTTCGAGCGTCGAAGCGGCAGCCAGCGTACGGCCGGCGGCATCATCGATAACCTGTGCATAGATGTTCTTCGACGAACGGTGAACCGACAGGCGCGGACGACCGTTGGCAACCTTCTTGATCTGGCGGCGTACGCGCTGCGCGCGGCGCGAGATCGTTTCTTTTCTGCTAGCCATGGCGCGCAATCCCTACTTCTTCTTGCCTTCTTTGCGGATGATGGTCTCTTCCGCATATTTGACGCCCTTGCCCTTGTAGGGCTCCGGTGACCGATACCCGCGGATCTCGGCGGCGACCTGGCCAAGCTGCTGCTTGTCGATGCCAGTCAGCACGATTTCAGTCGGCTTCGGCGTTGCGGCCGAGATGCCTACCGGAACCTGGTAGACGACCTCGTGGCTGAAACCCAGCGAAAGCTGGATGTTCTTGCCCTGCATGGCCGCACGATAACCAACGCCGTTGATCTCGAGCTTGCGCTCGAAGCCGTTTTTCACGCCTTCCATGATGTTGGAGATCATGGTGCGCGACATGCCCCACTTGGAGCGCGCGACCTTCGACTGGTCCTTCGGCTGAACGGCGACCGCGCCTTCTTCCAACGAAACCAGAACTTCGTCGTTGACGACGAACTTCAGTTCGCCCTTCGGGCCCTTTGCCGTCACGGTCTGACCGTCAACGCTCGCCGTGACACCGTCCGGAATAGCTACCGGCCTTTTTCCAATACGCGACATTTTTCAACCTGTCCGTTTACTGGGTTTCTGGCTTGCAAGACGCATCAGAAGATGCGGCAAAGCAGCTCCCCGCCAACATTCTTTTCACGTGCTTCGTGATCCGCCATCACGCCCTGCGGCGTCGACAGGATCGAAATGCCAAGGCCGTTCGCGACGTGCGGGATCGACTTGACCCCGACATAGACGCGGCGGCCCGGCTTGGACACGCGCTCGATTTTCCGGATGACCGGCGTACCGTCGAAGTACTTCAGCTCGATTTCGTACTCGGCCTTGCCCGAGGAATACTCCACCTGCGAATAATCGCGGATGTAGCCTTCGGATTTCAGCACTTCGAGCACGTTCCCGCGCAGCTTCGAAGCCGGCGTCGAGATACGGTCCTTGGAACGGTGCATCCCGTTACGGATGCGGGTCAGCATATCGCCAAGAGGATCTGACATGGACATCTTGAATTCCCCTTACCAGCTGGATTTCACGACGCCCGGTACACGACCGAGCGAACCGAGTTCGCGCAATGCGATACGAGACATCTTGAGCTTGCGGTAGTAACCGCGCGGACGCCCGGAAACCTCGCAACGGTTGCGCACGCGCACCTTGGCGGAATTGCGCGGCAATTCTGCGAGTTTCATGGTCGCGCGGAAACGCTCCTCGATCGGCTTCGAGCGATCCATCACGATCGCCTTCAGCGCCGAGCGCCTCGCGGCATACTGATCCACCAACTTGCGGCGGCGGTTGTTCTTTTCGACTGCGCTGACTTTTGCCATGCGAACTTATCCTTTTAACGCTTGCCGTTACTGACGGAACGGGAAGTTGAAAGCCTTGAGCAGAGCCCGGGCCTCGTCGTCCGTTTTCGCCGTCGTACAAACGATGACGTCCATTCCCCAGATCTGGTCGACCTTGTCGTAATTGATCTCGGGGAACACGATGTGCTCCTTCAGGCCCATGGCGAAGTTGCCACGTCCGTCGAAGCTCTTCGGGTTCAGGCCGCGGAAGTCGCGAACGCGCGGCAGCGCGATGTTGACCAGGCGATCCATGAACTCGTACATGCGCTCTCCGCGCAGTGTCACTTTCGTGCCGATCGGCATGTCTTCACGCACCTTGAAGCCGGCAATCGAATTGCGGGCACGCGTGATGACAGCCTTCTGGCCGGTGATGAGGGAAAGATCCTCAGCGGCCGATGTCGGCTTCTTGGAATCCGCAGTCGCTTCGCCGACGCCCATATTGACGACGATCTTCGTCACGCGCGGGATTTCCATCTCGTTCTTGTAGCCGAACTCTTCGAGCATCTGCTTGCGAACGGTATCGCCGTAGAGCTTCTTGAGCCGTGGTTGGTACTTAGCGTCAGCCATCGATCACTTCTCCGGAACGTTTGGAAAAACGAACCTTGCGTTCGCCTTCCATGCGGAAGCCGACGCGGGTCGGCTTGGAGTCTTTCGGGTCGAGCAAGGCCAGGTTCGACAGGTCGATCGGGGCCTCTTTCGAGATAATGCCGCCTTCGCTGCCGGCCGTCTGGCGCTGGTGGCGCTTGACGACATTGACGCCGGAAACAACCGCGCGGTTGTCTTTCGGCATGACCTGGAGGACCGAACCCTTGCGGCCCTTGTCCTTGCCGGTGAGCACGACGACTTCGTCGCCCTTGCGGATCTTCTGCATCGTGTCTCTCCTTACAGAACTTCCGGCGCCAGCGAGATGATCTTCATGTGCGCCTTGGCGCGAAGTTCGCGCGGAACGGGGCCGAAGATACGCGTGCCGACCGGATCTTTCTTGTTGTCGACGATCACGGCCGCATTCTTGTCGAAGCGGATCACGCTACCGTCGGCACGGCGAATATCGCTCGCGGTGCGGACGACGACGGCTTTCATGACGTCGCCCTTTTTGACGCGGCCGCGCGGAATGGCTTCCTTGACCGAAACGACAATCACGTCGCCCACGGAAGCATATTTGCGCTTCGAGCCGCCCAGCACCTTGATGCACTGAACACGACGGGCGCCGGAATTGTCGGCGACATCGAGGTTTGTTTGCATCTGAATCATGACTGGCTGCCTTTTAAAATGTGTCCAGCTGGCTTCCTGGGAAGCCGCATGTATTGCGGTTTAGGTTCAGGACGCAGGCTGGTCGGTGACGACCACCCAGCACTTGTCCTTCGAGATCGGCGCGCTTTCCTGGATGAAAACGGTGTCACCGGTCTTGAACTGGTTGTTTTCGTCGTGCGCCTTGTACTTCTTCGAACGGCGTACGGTCTTCTTGAACAGCGGGTGCGTGAAGCGGCGCTCGACCCTGACCACAACGGTCTTGTCGTTCTTGTCGCTGACAACGGTGCCCTGCAGAACGCGTTTTGGCATCTTACTTCCCTTTGGCCGCGTTTTCCGCGGCAATCGTCTTGATACGGGCAATGTCGCGACGCACTTCGCGTACGCGCGAGGTTTTCTCCAGCTGACCAGTCGCTTTCTGGAAGCGCAGGTTGAACTGTTCCTTCTTGAGCTTGGCCAACTCGTCGGCGAGTTGGTCGGCGCTCATGGCCTTAACATCAGAGGCTTTCATCGGCTCCACTCCTACTCGGCGATGCGCTGGATAAAGCGCGTCTTGACCGAAAGCTTCGCGGCGCCGAGACGCAGGGCCTCACGCGCGATATCTTCCGGAACGCCGTCGATTTCAAACATCACGCGGCCCGGCTTGACCTTGGCCGCCCAATAATCGACGGAACCCTTGCCCTTACCCATGCGAACCTCGGTCGGCTTCGACGTAACCGGCACATCCGGGAAGATGCGGATCCACACGCGGCCGGCACGTTTCATGTGACGGGTGATCGCGCGGCGGGCCGCCTCGATCTCGCGGGCGTTGACGCGGTTCGGTTCGAGCGACTTCAGGCCATATTCACCGAAGTTCAGAGCGGTTCCACCCTTGGCATCGCCATGGATCTTGCCCTTGAACTGTTTGCGGTACTTTGTCCGTTTTGGTTGCAACATCGAATTCTACTCCAAACTGTCCGCTTATGCGTTTTCGCGACGGCGGCCAGAGCCCTGGTTGTCGGATTCGGTCGCCCGACGCTCCGACGCCATGGGATCGTGCTCGAGGATCTCGCCCTTGAAGATCCAGACCTTGATCCCGCAGATGCCGTAAGCCGTCTCGGCTTCGGCGGTTCCGTAGTCCACATCGGCGCGCAGCGTGTGCAGCGGAACGCGACCCTCGCGGTACCATTCGGTCCGTGCGATTTCCGCGCCGCCGAGACGACCCGCGCAGTTGATGCGGATGCCTTCGGCGCCGAGACGCATCGCCGACTGAACGGCGCGCTTCATGGCGCGGCGGAACGCAACGCGGCGCTCCAGCTGCTGTGCGATCGACTGGGCCACGAGGTTCGCGTCGATTTCCGGCTTGCGCACTTCAACGATGTTGAGGTGCGTTTCCGCAGACGTGAACTCCGACAGTTTGCGGCGCAGCTTTTCGATGTCCGCACCCTTCTTGCCGATGATGATGCCCGGACGCGCCGAGTGAATCGTCACGCGGCACTTCTTGTGCGGACGCTCGATCACGATCTTCGACACGGCGGCCTGCTTGAGTTCCTTCATCAGGTACTCGCGGATCTTCAGATCCTCGTGCAGCAGCTCACCATATTCGCCGGTGTTCGCGTACCAACGCGAATCCCAGGTACGGTTGATGCCGAGGCGAAGGCCGACCGGATTGATTTTCTGACCCATTACGCGGCCTCCCCTGCTTCCTCTTGCTCACGCACGACGATGGTGAGGTGAGAGAACGGTTTCTGAATGCGGCTTGCGCGGCCACGGCCTCGCGCCATGAAGCGCTTCATCACGATCGACTTGCCGACATAGGCCTCGGCGACAACAAGAGCGTCGACATCGAGGTCATGATTGTTCTCGGCATTGGCGATCGCGGATTCGAGCGTCTTCTTGACGGTCGAGGCGATGCGCTTGCGCGAGAAGGTCAGGTCAGCGAGCGCCGAATCGACCTTCTTGCCGCGGATCATGGCCGCAACCAGGTTGAGCTTCTGCGGGCTGACACGGATGGTGCGGGTTACCGCACGCGCTTCGTTGTCGGCCAGCCGGCGCGGTGCCTTGGGCTTGCCCATGGTTACTTCCTCTTTGCCTTCTTGTCCGCGCCGTGACCGTAATAGGTCCGGGACGGAGCGAATTCACCGAATTTGTGGCCGACCATGTCTTCGTTGACCGCCACCGGGATGTGTTTCGAACCATTGTAGACGCCGAAGGTCAGGCCGACGAACTGCGGCATGATCGTGGAACGGCGGCTCCAGATCTTGATAACGTCGTGACGACCGCTCTCACGGGCCTTGTCAGCCTTCTTGAGAAGATAGCCGTCGACGAACGGGCCTTTCCATACTGAACGAGCCATTAGGCTTTTCCTCTCTCGGTTACTTCTTGCGCTGGTGACGCGAGCGCATGATGAACTTGTCTGTCGACTTGTTCGAACGGGTACGCTTGCCCTTGGTGGGCTTGCCCCACGGCGTCACCGGATGACGACCGCCGGACGTACGGCCTTCACCACCGCCATGCGGGTGGTCGACCGGGTTCATGACAACGCCGCGGACATGCGGGCGACGACCGAGCCAGCGAGAACGACCCGCCTTGCCCAGATTGATGTTGCCGTGATCCGGGTTGGACACCGCACCGACCGTGGCGAAGCAGCGGCCGGAAACCAGGCGCTGTTCACCAGAGTTGAGGCGCAGAATGGCCATGCCCTGGTCGCGGCCGACGAGCTGTGCGTAGGAACCAGCCGAACGGGCGATCTGACCGCCCTTGCCCGGCTTCATTTCCACGTTGTGCACGATGGTGCCAACCGGCATGCGGCCAAGTTCCATCGCGTTGCCCGGCTTCACGTCGACATATTCGCCCGACACCACGCGGTCGCCCGCCTGCAGGCGTTGCGGCGCGAGAATGTAGGACAGTTCGCCGTCATCATATTTCAGGAGAGCGATGAACGCGGTCCGGTTCGGATCGTATTCGATGCGCTCCACCGTCGCTTCGACGCCGGTCTTGCGGCGCTTGAAGTCGATGATGCGATACGTACGCTTGTGACCGCCGCCCTTGTTGCGCGAAGTCATGCGGCCCGCATTGTTGCGGCCGCCCGACTTCGTCAGGCCTTCGGTCAACGCCTTGACCGGACCGCCCTTGTGAAGGCCGGAACGATCGACCGTCACCAGCTGGCGCTGGCCCGGAGACGTCGGTTTGAATGTTTTCATTGCCATAACAAATTACCTCTCGGCCGACCGGTTAGAGCCCGGTCGCGACGTCGATGGACTGACCATCGACGAGGGTCACGACCGCCTTTTTAACGTCGCTCTGCTTGCCGGTGATGCCGCGGAACCGCTTCACCTTGCCCTTGCGAAGCAGCGTGTTGACTGACTTCACCTTGACGCCGAACAGCGCTTCGACAGCTGCCTTGATCTCAGGCTTCGAAGCATCGCGGGCGACATTGAAGACGACCTGGTTGTGTTCCGACACGAGCGTCGATTTCTCGGTGATCACCGGAGAGACGATCACGTCATAGTGGCGAATATCCGTCATTTGAACCGCTCCTCGAGAGCCTCGACAGCAGCCTTCGACAGAACCAGCTTGTTGCGGCGAAGGATGTCGTAGACATTGATCCCCTGCACCGGCAGCACGTCGATCTGCGGAATGTTGGATGCCGCATTCTTGAAATTACCGTCCAGCTCGGCACCGCCGATAACCAGTGCATTCTCCAGGCCGAGGCCGGAAAGCTGACCGAGCAGCGTCTTGGTCTTCGCGTCGCCCGCCTTCAGATCATCGATGATGATCAGGTCGGATGACTTGGCCTTGGCCGACAGCGCATGACGCAGACCGAGCGCGCGAACCTTCTTCGGAAGCACTGTCTCGTGGCTGCGAGCTACCGGCCCGTGTGCCTTGCCGCCGCCGCGGAACTGCGGAGCGCGCGCGGAGGAGTGACGGGCGCGGCCCGTACCCTTCTGGCGGAACATCTTCGCACCAGTGCGGGAGATGTCCGCACGGCCCTTGGCCTGATGCGTGCCCTGCTGCTTCTTGGCAAGCTGCCAAAGCACAACGCGCTGCATCAGGTCGACACGCGGATCGAGGCCGAAAACCTCGTCGGAGACCGATACGGAACCGGCGGACTTGCCGGCAAGTGTCGTCACTTTGAGTTCCATCATTCTGCCCCTTCAGCGCTCTGAGAAGCCGGAGCTTCTGCACCCGCGCGCAATGCGGCCGGC
Source organism: Oricola indica (assembly GCF_965227485.1). Classification (NCBI taxonomy): domain Bacteria; kingdom Pseudomonadati; phylum Pseudomonadota; class Alphaproteobacteria; order Hyphomicrobiales; family Ahrensiaceae; genus Oricola; species Oricola indica. Next base: position 2,829,391 of record NZ_OZ245747.1, on the reverse strand, counting down.
TTCGGTGCATTGTCCGGCAGGCTCGATTTCAAGGCGTCGCGGACGAGGATCCAGGCACCCTTGGAGCCGGGGACGGCGCCACGAACGAGGATCAGGCCACGGTCGGCATCGGTCGAGACGATCTCGAGGTTCTGCGTCGTCACCCGGGTCGCGCCCATGTGACCGGCCATCTTCTTGCCCTTGAACACCTTGCCGGGATCCTGGCACATGCCGGTCGAACCATGTGAACGGTGCGACAGCGAGTTACCGTGCGTCGCGCGGCCACCACCGAAGTTGTGGCGCTTCATGACACCCTGGAAGCCCTTGCCCTGCGTCGTGCCGGTCACGTCGACCTTCTGGCCCGGAACGAAATGCTCGACCGTCAGCTCGGCGCCGACATCGATCATGTTGTCCGGCGAAACGCGGAACTCGGCCAACTTGCGCTTCGGCTCGACGGACGCCTTGGCGAAATGCCCGCGCATCGCCTTGGAGGTGTTCTTCACCTTCGCAAAGCCCGAACCGAGCTGCACCGCGGTGTAGCCGTTCTTGTCTTCTGTACGCTGGGCCACCACCTGGCAGTTCTCCATGCGAAGAACGGTCACCGGCAGCTGCTCGCCGTCGTCATTGTAGACGCGGGTCATGCCCAGCTTCTGTGCGATTACTCCTGAACGCATTGGTTCATCCTTCCCCAATCCGGCCCGCTCAGAGCTTGATCTCGACATCAACGCCGGCCGCAAGATCGAGCTTCATCAGCGCGTCCACGGTCTGCGGTGTCGGATCAACGATATCCAAAAGGCGCTTATGTGTGCGCATCTCGAACTGCTCGCGGCTTTTCTTATCGATGTGCGGAGACCGGTTCACGGTGAATTTCTCGATCCGTGTCGGCAACGGCACCGGCCCGCGTACGCTCGCACCGGTCCGCTTAGCGGTCGACACGATTTCACGCGTCGATGCATCGAGGACCCGGTGGTCGAACGCCTTCAGGCGGATGCGGATGTTCTGGCCGTTCATTACGACTGTTCCTTATTCAAGAAGGAAAGCGCGGCAGCTCGTGCCGCGCTCCCTCAAAACACTTTTGCTCGCCTATTCGATGATCTTCGCGACGATACCGGCACCGACGGTGCGGCCGCCTTCGCGGATAGCGAAGCGCAGGCGGTCTTCCATCGCGATCGGCACGATCAGCTCGACATTCATCTCGGCATTGTCGCCCGGCATCACCATCTCGGTGCCTTCCGGAAGCGTCACCTCACCCGTCACGTCCGTCGTGCGGAAGTAGAACTGCGGACGGTACTTGTTGAAGAACGGCGTATGACGGCCACCCTCTTCCTTCGTCAGGATGTAGGCTTCCGCGACGAACTTCGTGTGTGGCGTCACCGAACCCGGCTTGCACAGCACCTGGCCACGCTCAACACCTTCACGGTCGATACCGCGGATCAGCGCGCCGATGTTGTCGCCCGCCTGGCCCTGGTCCAGAAGCTTGCGGAACATCTCGACGCCGGTCACCGTCGTCTTCTTCGTGTCGCGGATACCGACGATCTCGACTTCCTCACCGACATTGATCACGCCGCGCTCGACGCGACCCGTCACAACCGTGCCGCGGCCCGAGATCGAGAACACGTCCTCGATCGGCATCAGGAACGGCTGGTCGACCGGACGCTCGGGCGTCGGGATGTATTCGTCGACGGCGGCCATCAGCTCGCGGATCGCGTCTTCGCCGATCTTCTTGTCGCTGTCTTCGAGAGCGGCAAGCGCCGAACCCTTGATCACCGGAATGTCGTCGCCCGGGAACTCGTAGGACGAAAGCAGTTCGCGCACTTCCATCTCGACCAGCTCGAGCAGCTCCTCGTCATCGACCTGGTCGACCTTGTTGAGGAACACCACGACAGCCGGAACACCGACCTGGCGGGCCAGCAGGATGTGCTCGCGCGTCTGCGGCATCGGGCCGTCGGCGGCCGAGCACACCAGGATCGCGCCGTCCATCTGCGCGGCGCCCGTGATCATGTTCTTCACATAGTCGGCGTGGCCCGGGCAGTCGACGTGGGCGTAGTGGCGTGCATCCGTCTCGTACTCGACATGCGCCGTCGAGATCGTGATGCCGCGCGCCTTTTCTTCCGGCGCAGCGTCGATCTGGTCATACGCCTTGAAGTCACCGAAATACTTCGTGATCGCTGCCGTCAAAGACGTCTTGCCGTGGTCAACGTGACCAATCGTGCCGATGTTCACGTGAGGCTTCGTGCGCTCAAACTTACCCTTCGCCATCTTTATTCTCCGTTCTTCTTTGTCTCGTGGACAAGATGTTGTTCTTGGCCGGCCCCGCCTGGCGGACGCCGGCCGATCCCCGCCTTAAGCGTATTTCTTCTGGATCTCCTGAGCGACCGCCTGCGGCACCGCCTCATAGTGATCGAAGATCATCGTGTACTGGGCGCGACCCTGGCTCATGGAGCGCAGCGTGTTCACGTAACCGAACATGTTTGCCAGCGGCACCATGGCCGTGATCACCTGGTCGATGTTGCGGCTTTCGGTACCGGCGATCTGACCGCGACGCGAGTTCAGGTCACCGATGATGTCGCCCATGTAGTCTTCCGGCGTAACCACTTCCACCTTCATCACGGGCTCAAGCAGCTGTGCACCAGCTTTCTGCGCACCTTCGCGGAAAGCGGCGCGAGCCGCGATCTCGAATGCCAGAACCGAGGAGTCGACGTCGTGGTAGGCGCCATCGGTGAGCGTTGCTTTCACGCCCAGCATCGGGAAGCCGGCGAGCGGACCGGAGTCCATGACCGACTGGATGCCCTTCTCGACGCCCGGGATGTATTCCTTCGGCACGTTGCCGCCGACGACGGTGCTTTCGAAAACGAAATCCTCGCCCTCGGGGTTCGGCTCGAAGGTGATCTTGACGCGCGCGAACTGACCGGAACCACCGGACTGCTTCTTGTGCGTGTAGTCGATATCCGCTGCCCGCGTGATCGTCTCACGGTAGGCAACCTGCGGAGCACCGATATTGGCTTCGACCTTGAACTCGCGCTTCATGCGATCGACGAGAATGTCGAGGTGCAATTCGCCCATGCCCGAGATGATGGTCTGGCCGGATTCTTCGTCCGAACGCACGCGGAAAGAGGGGTCTTCGGCGGCCAGGCGGTTGAGGGCGAGGCCCATCTTTTCCTGGTCGGCCTTCGACTTCGGCTCGACAGCAATGGAGATAACCGGATCCGGGAATTCCATGCGCTCGAGGATGACCGGCTTCAGCGGATCGCAAAGCGTATCGCCCGTGGTCGTTTCCTTGAGGCCCGCGATGGCGACGATGTCGCCGGCGAAGGCTTCCTTGATATCTTCACGGCTGTTGGAGTGCATCTGCAGCATACGGCCGATGCGCTCACGCTTTTCCTTCACCGTGTTCATCAGCGAGGTGCCGGTTTCCAGCTTGCCGGAATAGATACGGCAGAAGGTCAGCGAGCCGACGAACGGGTCGTTCATGATCTTGAAGGCGAGAAGCGAAAGCGGCTCTTCGTCGGACGACAGGCGCTTGACCTCTTCTTCGGTCTTCGGATCGATACCGCGGATGGCCGGAACGTCCACCGGAGCCGGCAGGAAGTCCACGACACCGTCCAGCAGCGGCTGCACACCCTTGTTCTTGAAGGCGGAGCCACAATAGACCGGGAAGAACTCGACGTCGCAGGTGCCCTTGCGAACCAGCTTGCGCAGCGTTTCGTTGTCCGGCATTTCGCCTTCGAGATAGGCTTCCATCGCGGCTTCGTCGAGTTCGACAGCAGCTTCGATCAGCTTCTCGCGCCACTCTTCGGCCTGCGCTTGAAGATCGGCAGGGATATCGAGGATGTCCCATTCGGCGCCGAGGTTCTCGGACTTCCAGACCAGGGCCTTCATCTCGATGAGGTCGACGCAGCCGGCGAAATCGTTCTCAGCGCCAATCGGCAGTTGCATGACCAGCGGCTTCGCGCCCAGACGGCTTTCGATCATCTCCACACAACGGAAGAAGTCGGCACCAATCTTGTCCATCTTGTTGACGAAGATCATCCGCGGAACGTGATACTTGTTGGCCTGGCGCCAGACGGTCTCGGTCTGCGGCTCGACACCCGCATTGGCATCAAGCAGCGCGATCGCGCCGTCAAGAACGCGCAGCGAACGCTCGACCTCAATGGTGAAGTCGACGTGGCCGGGCGTGTCGATGATGTTGAAGCGGCGCTTCTTGCCGTCGCGGCCTTCCCAGAACGTGGTCGTGGCAGCCGAGGTGATCGTGATGCCGCGCTCCTGCTCCTGCTCCATCCAGTCCATCGTCGCAGCGCCATCATGCACTTCGCCGATCTTGTGGCTCTTGCCGGTGTAGAAAAGGATACGCTCGGTCGTCGTCGTCTTGCCGGCATCAATGTGGGCCATGATGCCGAAGTTGCGGTAGTCTTCCAGCTTGTAGTCGCGAGCCATGGGAGGAGGCCTCTCTAGAAAGGTTCGTTCTGTTACCAGCGGTAGTGCGAGAATGCGCGGTTGGCGTCAGCCATCTTGTGCGTGTCTTCACGCTTCTTGACGGCGGAACCCCGGTTGTTCGCAGCATCCATCAGCTCACCCGACAGGCGATCGATCATGGTCGTCTCGTTGCGCTTGCGCGCAGCGGAGATCATCCAGCGAATGGCCAGCGCCTGACGACGCTCCGGACGAACATCGACCGGCACCTGGTAGGTGGCACCACCAACGCGCCGCGAGCGCACTTCGACGTGCGGGGCAACGTTTTCGAGAGCCTGATGGAACAGCTCCACCGGCTCCTGCTTGGTCTTGTCCTGGATGACGTCGAACGCGCCGTAGACAATGCTCTCGGCGACCGACTTCTTTCCGTCGAACATGATGGCGTTCATGAATTTCGTGATCACCATATCCCCGAATTTCGGATCCGGGTTGATCTCACGTTTTTCTGCTCTGTGGCGACGCGACATATCTGCTTCTCACTTCTGGCGGCGGCCAACCCGGCGCGCCGAAAATTCATTACTTCGGACGCTTGGCGCCATATTTCGAACGGCGCTGCTTGCGGTTCTTGACGCCCTGCGTGTCGAGCACGCCGCGCAGGATGTGGTAGCGGACACCGGGAAGGTCCTTCACGCGACCGCCGCGGATCATGACCACGGAGTGCTCCTGAAGGTTGTGACCTTCACCCGGAATGTAGCCGATCACCTCGAAGCCGTTTGTCAGGCGAACCTTGGCAACCTTACGGAGAGCCGAGTTCGGCTTCTTCGGCGTCGTGGTATAAACACGAGTGCAAACGCCGCGCTTCTGCGGGTTGGCCTGCAGGGCCGGCACCTTGTTGCGTTTGACCGGAGCCTGACGAGGCTTACGGACCAACTGGTTAACTGTAGGCATCAAGCAATCCTTCGTTCATACGGGCGCGTGCGCGCAAAATCTGTTTCGCATCGACATGCAACAGCGGGGCATGCGGCCGCTGCAGGCCCTGCCCCAAAAAACCAGAGGAAACGGCAAGCCGTTTCATGAATTTTGCAATGTTTCAGCTACGCTGGTCAGCCTTGTTTGAGACAAGCTTCAGGGCTCGGCGCCACCGAAAATTCAATCTCACATCGGCTTGATGGCCGGCTTCTATACTCAAGCCTCTGGCCCGTCAAGACAAATCGGGCACTTTTTGCGCATGCGGGTCATGCGCCGAGCCCCATCCGAACCGGACGAAATCTTGTTGCGTCAGCGCGCGCCTTTTAGCAATTTTCCGCGAAATAGGGAGTGAAGCCCCCTCTCCCGTCGCATCCGGCCGGGAATCATGTTCAATTGCGCTCAATTCGACCGGCCAAACGGGAGCTAATTCATGACGGATATCGAATCGGATGTCGAACGCGGCGTCTTCATCATTATTGGCCGAGTCTGGCCGGTAAAAGACGGCACCGAGATTCCGATCCATATTCTGCTCGTCGCACCTGACGATGATTCGGCCGTGCGCACCGCGCTCAATGCGCTCGCCGAGCGTGGCTACGAGGAAGCGGAATTCGACCAGATCGGGAGTATCGTGGAACCGCCAGACGAAGAGCCGCATGCCTCCGCCTTCCAGGGCGCACTCGAGGGCGAGGTCGCGATTGTCACATTCGACGAAGGCCTTGAGGTAGAGACCGATACGCGCCGGCCTTCCGCCATCGACGACGATGACTACGATCCCTTCTCCGTGCTCAAGGATTGGAAACCGGGCGACTGACCTTTCCGGCCTTCCTGCCCTACAAATGAAAACGCCGGGCGATTGGCCCGGCGTTTTTCTTGGTTTTGCGGACTGCCGGATTACTCGGCTGCTTCGCCCGACTGCGACATGTCGAGAAGCATCGCATCTGCGCTCGCCGCATTCGAAGCCTTGCGGCGTTCATCGAGGATGAGATCGTCGCGTGCGGTCGCAATGCGGCGGATCTGGTTCATCGTGCCGCCGGTACCGGCCGGGATCAGACGGCCGACGATGACGTTTTCCTTGAGACCCTGAAGCGTGTCGATCTTGCCGGCGACGGATGCTTCGGTCAGCACCTTGGTCGTCTCCTGGAAGGAGGCCGCCGAGATGAAGGACGGGGTCTGCAACGACGCCTTGGTGATGCCGAGCAGGACCGGTTCCCCGGTTGCGGGATCCTTGCCTTCCTCGATCAGGCGCGCATTGACCTCTTCCAGTTCGATCCGGTCGACATTGTCACCCGCGATATACTGGGTGTCACCCGAATGCGTGATCTCCACCTTCTGCAGCATCTGGCGAACAATCACCTCGATGTGCTTGTCGTTGATCAACACGCCCTGAAGCCGGTAGACCTCCTGTACTTCGTCGACAAGATAGGAGGCAAGCGCCTCCACGCCCTTGACCGCCAGGATATCGTGCGGCGCCGGATTGCCGTCGAGCACATATTCGCCCTGTTCGATCGTGTCGCCGTCCTGCAGGTGGAACGGACGCCCCTTCGGAATGAGGTATTCCGCCGGCTCCTGCGTCTCGTCATGCGGCTCGATGATGATGCGGCGCTTGTTCTTGTAGTCGCGACCGTAACGGATCGTGCCGTCGATTTCCGCGATGACTGCGTGATCCTTCGGACGACGCGCCTCGAACAGCTCGGCCACACGCGGCAGACCACCGGTGATGTCCTTGGTCTTGGCGCTTTCCATCGGAACACGCGCGATCACGTCGCCCGGCTTCACCTGCGAACCCGGTTCGACGGAAAGAATCGCATCGACCGAGAGCATGAAGCGCGCATCGCCGCCCCTCATGAGCTTCGCCACCTTGCCGTTCTTGTCGAGCACGGTGATCGCCGGCTTGAGATCGGCGCCACGCGGCGTCGAACGCCAGTCGATGACCATACGCTTGGTGATGCCGGTGGATTCGTCCGCGGACTCCTGAACCGACAGACCGTCGACCATGTCCTCGAACTGCACCGTACCTTCGACTTCCGTCATGATCGGGCGGGTATAGGGATCCCACTCGGCCATACGCTGACCGCGCTTCACCTTATCGCCGTCGTCGACCATGATCTTCGAGCCGTAGGTCACGCGCTGCGTCGAACGTTCCTCGCCCTTCTCGTCGCGAATGATGATAGCCATGTTACGGCCCATCGCGATGTTAGCGCCGTCCGAGTTGCGCACAACGTTGCGGTTGCGGATCTCGATCGTGCCCTCATAGGACGCTTCCAGGAAGGACTGGTCGACGACCTGCGCCGTGCCGCCCATGTGGAAGGTACGCATGGTGAGCTGCGTGCCCGGCTCGCCGATCGACTGGGCCGCGATAACACCGACCGCTTCGCCCATATTGACGGGCGTACCGCGCGCCAGGTCGCGTCCGTAGCAGACGCCGCAGACACCGGACTGCAATTCGCAAGTCAGCGCCGAGCGGATCTTCACGGTCTGGATGCCGGCTTCCTCGATGAGATCGACATCCTTCTCCTCGACCATGCGACCAGCCGGAACGATCACCTCTTCCGTACCCGGGTGGACGATGTCCTCCAGGACGGTACGGCCAAGGATACGCTGACCGATCGAGGCAACGATCTGACCCGCATCGACGATCGGGGACATGGTGAGCCCCTTGTCGGTGCCGCAATCCTGCTGCGTGATGATGCAGTCCTGCGCCACGTCGACGAGGCGACGGGTCAGGTAACCGGAGTTTGCCGTCTTCAACGCCGTATCCGCGAGGCCCTTGCGGGCGCCGTGGGTGGAGTTGAAGTACTCGTTCACCGACAGGCCTTCCTTGAAGTTCGAGATGATCGGCGTCTCGATGATGGAGCCGTCCGGCTTGGCCATAAGGCCGCGCATGCCGGCAAGCTGCTTCATCTGCCGGGTTGAACCACGCGCACCGGACCGAGCCATCATGTAGATGGAGTTCATCTGCTTCTGGCGACCGTCTTCCTCGAACTGAACAGCCTGAATTCCGGCCATCATTTCTTCGGTCAGCTTGTCGTCGCAACGCGCCCAGGCATCGACCACCTTGTTGTATTTCTCGCCGAAGGTGATCAGGCCGTCATTGTACTGCTGCTCGTATTCCTTCGCGATCTTGTCGGTTTCCGCGACGATACCGGTCTTGGATTCCGGGATGACCATGTCGTCCTTGCCGAACGAGATGCCCGCACGGCAGGCATGGCCGAAGCCGAGCGCCATGATGCGGTCCGCGAAGATCACGGTCTCTTTCTGGCCGCAGTGACGGTAAACGACGTCGAGCATCTTGGAGATGTTCTTCTTCGTCATTTCCGTGTTGCAGGTTTCGAACGGCACCTTGGCCTGACGCGGCAGCAATTCGCCGATGATCATGCGGCCCGGAGTCGTTTCGTAGATCTTCGAGACCGGATTGCCGTCCTCATCGACCGTCTTGAAGCGGCCCTTGATCTTGGTGTGCAGCGTGACGACCTTCGTCTCCAGCGCATGGTGCAGTTCGCCCATGTCGGAGAAGACCATCCCCTGCCCCGGCTCGTTCTCCGCCACGATCGACAAGTAATAGAGGCCAAGAACCATGTCCTGCGACGGCACGATGATCGGCTGGCCGTTCGCGGGATGCAGGATGTTGTTGGTCGACATCATCAGGACGCGCGCTTCCAGCTGCGCTTCCAGCGACAGCGGAACGTGCACGGCCATCTGGTCGCCGTCGAAGTCGGCGTTGAACGCGGTGCAGACCAGCGGGTGAAGCTGGATCGCCTTGCCCTCGATCAGCACAGGCTCGAAAGCCTGGATGCCGAGACGGTGCAGCGTCGGAGCGCGGTTCAGAAGCACCGGATGCTCGCGGATGACCTCGTCCAGGATATCCCAGACCTCCGGCTTTTCCTTCTCGACCAGCTTCTTCGCCTGCTTGACCGTGGACGAATAGCCCTTGGCGTCGAGGCGCGCGTAGATGAACGGCTTGAACAGTTCGAGCGCCATCTTCTTCGGAAGGCCGCACTGGTGCAGTTTCAGTTCCGGACCGGTCACGATGACCGAACGGCCGGAATAGTCGACACGCTTGCCGAGCAGGTTCTGGCGGAAGCGGCCCTGCTTGCCCTTGAGCATGTCGGACAGCGACTTCAGCGGACGCTTGTTGGCGCCCGTGATGACGCGGCCACGGCGGCCATTGTCGAACAATGCGTCGACGGCCTCCTGCAGCATGCGCTTCTCGTTGCGGATGATGATCCCCGGCGCGCGCAGTTCCATAAGCCGCTTCAGGCGGTTGTTACGGTTGATAACGCGGCGGTAAAGGTCGTTCAGGTCCGACGTCGCGAACCGGCCGCCATCGAGCGGAACCAGCGGACGCAGGTCCGGCGGGATCACCGGGATGACCTTCATGATCATCCACTCGGGACGGTTCTGCGAGTCGATAAAGTTCTCGACGACCTTCAGACGCTTCATGAGCTTCTTCTGCTTGAGGTCGGAGGTCGTGGTCTCCAGCTCCTCGCGCAGTTCGTTGGCGATCTTCGGCAGATCCATGGCGCCCAGGATTTCCTGGATCGCCTCGGCGCCGATCATCGCCGTGAACTGGTCCTCGCCGAACTCGTCGACGGCCATCATGTATTCTTCCTCGGAGAGGAGCTGGAACTCCTTCAGCGTGGTCAGGCCCGGTTCGGTGACGATGTAGTTCTCGAAATAGAGGACGCGCTCGATATCCTTCAGCGTCATGTCGAGCAGCGTGCCGATGCGCGACGGAAGCGACTTCAGGAACCAGATGTGGGCGACCGGAGCGGCCAGCTCGATATGGCCCATGCGCTCGCGGCGCACGCGCGAAAGCGTGACCTCGACACCGCATTTTTCGCAGATGATGCCCTTGTACTTCATCCGCTTGTATTTGCCGCACAGGCACTCGTAGTCCTTGATCGGACCGAAGATGCGCGCGCAGAAAAGACCGTCGCGTTCCGGCTTGAACGTACGGTAGTTGATCGTTTCGGGCTTCTTGATCTCGCCGAACGACCAGGAAAGGATCTTCTCCGGGCTCGCTATCGATATCCGGATGGCATCAAAATTCTGGACGGGAGCCTGAGGATTGAAAAGATTTGCAACCTCTTGGTTCATGCCGTTCTCCTTGGGGGTCGACCCCGGTTCCTATGCGCGGACTGGCTTGTCCGCTGTGTAATCTCAAATACCGGCCAAACGATGATCGACGCTGGCCCACGCGCTATGGTGACCGCCGGACATTTCATGCCCGGCGGCCCTGCAATTACTCCGCGGCGTCCGGAAGCGCCTGCATCTCGTCGTCCTGGTTGGCGACACGCGTGGAATCCAGTTCCACGTTGAGACCGAGAGACCGCATCTCCTTGACGAGCACGTTGAAGCTCTCCGGGATACCGGCCTCGAACGTGTCGTCTCCGCGTACGATCGCCTCGTAGACTTTCGTGCGGCCGGCCACGTCGTCCGACTTCACTGTCAGCATCTCCTGCAGCGTGTAGGCTGCGCCGTATGCTTCCAGTGCCCAGACCTCCATCTCGCCGAAGCGCTGACCGCCGAACTGCGCCTTGCCGCCCAGCGGCTGCTGGGTAACCAGAGAGTACGGGCCGATCGAGCGTGCGTGGATCTTGTCATCGACAAGATGGTGCAGCTTCAGCATGTAGATGTAGCCGACGGTGACCTGACGGTCGAACGGTTCGCCGGTACGCCCGTCATAGAGCGTCGACTGTGCCGATTCCTTCAGCCCGGCATCGGCCAGCATCTTGTTGATGTCGGCCTCGACCGCTCCGTCGAAGACAGGCGTCGCGATGGAAACGCCGCGCTCGAACTGCTTGGCGATCTCGAGAACGCCGTTGTCGTCGAGCTTGGCCACCGGTTCGTTGCGATCGTTCGCCGGGATCAGGTCCGTCAGTGTCTCGCGGATCGGCGTCACATTGCCGTTCTCGCGATAGGCTTCCATCATCTCGCCGATCTTGCGACCCATGCCCGCACAGGCCCAGCCGAGGTGCGTTTCAAGAATCTGACCGACATTCATGCGGCTCGGAACGCCGAGCGGATTGAGCACGATATCGGCATGCGTCCCGTCTTCCAGGAACGGCATGTCCTCGATCGGCAGGATCCGCGATACGACACCCTTGTTGCCGTGACGGCCGGCCATTTTGTCGCCCGGCTGGATCTTGCGCTTCACCGCGACGAAGACCTTGACCATCTTCATCACGCCGGGCGGCATCTCGTCGCCGCGCTGCACCTTCTCGACCTTGTCCATGAAGCGCTGTTCAAGACGCTTCTTGGAATCGTCGTACTGGTTGCGAAGCTGCTCGAGATTGTCCTGGCGCTTCTCGTCGGTGACGGCGAACTGCCACCACTGCGAACGCGGATAGTTGTCCAGAACCTCGGCATTCAGCGTAGCGCCTTTCTTGAAGCCCTTCGGACCGGCGATGGTCTCCTGGCCTTCCAGCATTTCCGCAAGACGGCCGAACGTGTTGCGATCGAGGATCGCCTGTTCGTCGTCGCGGTCCTTCGCCAGACGTTCGATTTCCTCGCGCTCGATCGCCATCGCACGCTCGTCTTTCTCGACGCCGTGACGATTGAAGACGCGCACTTCGACGACCGTGCCGAAAGCGCCGGGCGGCATACGCATGGAGGTGTCACGCACATCCGATGCCTTTTCGCCGAAGATGGCGCGCAGGAGCTTTTCCTCCGGCGTCATCGGGCTTTCGCCCTTCGGCGTGATCTTGCCGACCAGAATGTCTCCCGGGCCGACTTCGGCACCGATGTAGACGATACCGGCTTCATCGAGGTTCTTCAGCGCTTCTTCCGAAACGTTCGGAATGTCGCGCGTGATCTCTTCCGGTCCGAGCTTCGTGTCACGCGCGCTCACCTCGAATTCCTCGAGGTGGATGGAGGTGAACACGTCGTCACGGACGATCTTCTCGGACAGAAGGATCGAGTCCTCGTAGTTGTAGCCGTTCCAGGGCATGAACGCGACGAGCACGTTCCGGCCAAGCGCCAGATCGCCCAGATCGGTCGACGGACCGTCGGCGATGATATCGCCCTTGCTGATCACGTCGCCAACACGCACCAGCGGACGCTGGTTGATGCAGGTCGACTGGTTGGAGCGCTGGAACTTCTGCAGACGGTAGATGTCGACACCCGATTTGGAGGCATCGAGATCTTCCGTGGCGCGGATGACGATACGCATCGCGTCGACCTGGTCGACGATGCCGGCGCGGCGCGCGCCGATGGCGGCGCCGGAGTCGCGGGCCACGATCGGCTCCATGCCGGTGCCGACAAACGGTGCCTCGGCGCGCACCAGCGGCACGGCCTGACGTTGCATGTTCGAACCCATGAGGGCGCGGTTGGCGTCATCGTTTTCCAGGAACGGAATGAGCGCCGCAGCGACCGAAACGAGCTGCTTCGGAGACACGTCCATCAGATCGACCTGCTCACGCGGTGTGAGCATGACGTCGCCGGCATGACGGCAGATGACGAACTCGGAAACGAAAGCGCCATCATCGCCGATCTCGGCATTGGCCTGAGCGACGTGGTGCTTCGCTTCTTCCATGGCCGACAGATAGACGACCTCGTCGGTCACCTTGCCATCGACGATACGGCGATACGGGCTTTCGATGAAGCCGTACTTGTTGACGCGCGCAAAGGTGGCCAGCGAGTTGATCAGACCGATGTTCGGGCCTTCCGGCGTTTCAATCGGGCAGATACGGCCATAGTGGGTCGGGTGGACGTCGCGAACCTCGAAGCCCGCACGCTCACGCGTCAGACCGCCCGGTCCAAGCGCCGACAGGCGACGCTTGTGGGTGATCTCGGAAAGCGGATTGGTCTGGTCCATGAACTGCGAAAGCTGCGAGGAACCGAAGAACTCGCGAACGGCGGCGGCCGCCGGCTTCGCGTTGATCAGATCCTGCGGCATGACCGTGTCGATCTCGATCGAGGACATACGTTCCTTGATCGCCCGCTCCATACGAAGCAGGCCGACGCGGTACTGGTTTTCCATCAGCTCGCCGACCGAACGCACCCGGCGGTTGCCGAGGTTGTCGATGTCGTCGATTTCGCCCTTGCCGTCACGCAGATCGAGCAGCGTGCGCAGGACCTCCATGATGTCTTCCTTGCGCAGAACGCGCACGGTGTCCTCGACGTCGAGCCCAAGACGCATGTTCATCTTCACGCGGCCGACCGAGGAGAGGTCGTAGCGCTCGGAATCGAAGAACAGCGACTGGAACATGGCTTCCGCCGTTTCCATCGTCGGCGGCTCGCCCGGACGCATTACGCGATAGATGTCGAACAGCGCATCCTGCTGGCTCTCATTCTTGTCGGCGGCCAGCGTGTTGCGGATATAGGCGCCGACATTCACGTGGTCGATGTCGAGGATACTGAACGACTCGTGACCCGACTCCAGCAGAACCTGGATGGTCTTTTCATCGATCTCGTCGCCGGCTTCCAGATAGATCTCGCCGGTTTCGAAATTGACGACATCCTCAGCAAGATACATGCCGTACATCTCTTCGTCGGTTGCGCGAAGAGCAGTCACGCCCTTTTCTGCAATCTGACGGGCCTGACGGGCGGTGAGCTTCTTGCCGGACTCCAGCACGACTTCGCCGCTGTCGGCGTCGATCAGGTCACGGGTGACCTTCATGCCTTTCATGCGGTCCGCGGAAAACGGCACACGCCAGCCATCGCCGTCGCGCTTGTATTCGACGGCGTTGTAATAGGTGTCGAGAATTTCCTCGGCATCCAGGCCAAGCGCCATCAAAAGCGACGTGACCGGAATCTTGCGGCGGCGGTCGATACGCGCGTAAACGAGATCCTTGGCGTCGAATTCGATGTCGAGCCAGGAACCGCGATAAGGGATCACGCGGGCGGCGAAGAGAAGCTTGCCGGAGGCATGCGTCTTGCCCTTGTCATGATCGAAGAAGACGCCCGGAGACCGGTGCATCTGCGAAACGATCACGCGCTCGGTGCCGTTGACGATGAAGGTGCCGTTGTCGGTCATGAGCGGCATATCGCCCATGTAGACGTCCTGCTCCTTGATGTCCTTGATCGACTTCGCATCGGTGTCTTCGTCGATATCGAACACGATCAGGCGCAGCGTCACCTTGAGCGGCGCCGAATAGGTCAGGTCGCGCTGGCGGCATTCTTCCACGTCGAATTTCGGCGCTTCGAATTCATAGCGAACGAATTCCAGCATGGAGGCGCCGGAAAAGTCCGAAATCGGGAAAACCGACTTGAAGGCGGCCTGCAGGCCTTCGTCGGCCCGGCCACCGGCCGGTTCGTCGACCATCAGAAACTGGTCATAGGATGCTTTCTGAACCTCGATCAGGTTCGGCATTTCGGCAACATCCGGGATGTGTCCGAAAAACTTTCTTACTCGTCTGCGTCCGTTGAAGGTACTGGACTGAGCCATTGCCGCTCCTCATTGTCTGCCCTGCCGGGCCTGCCGAATAAAGCTCCGCCGTCGCGGAGGACCTTGTAGAAAGAGCGAAGACCCATGCGCCCGGCCTTCCAGCTCTTGAAACGGTAAAAACCCGTTTCCGGAAACCGCTCGCGGCGGCCTCGGGAAAAGGGTTCACGCAACAACGATGCGGCGGACGGAGCTGGTCCGCCCGCCGCAGTCGATACTTACTTCATCGACGCTTTCGCGCCGGCTTCCGTCAGCTTCTTGACGATCTCTTCGGCTTCGCCCTTGGAGATCGCTTCCTTCACGGCCTTCGGAGCGCCTTCGACCAGGTCCTTGGCTTCCTTGAGGCCGAGACCGGTGATGCCGCGGACTTCCTTGATCACGTTGATCTTCTGAGCGCCGGCTTCTTCGAGGATGACGTCGAATTCGGTCTTTTCCTCAGCAGCGGCAGCTTCACCGGCACCACCGGCAGCGGCAGCAACCGCGACCGGAGCAGCGGCGGAAACGCCCCATTTTTCTTCGAGCATCTTCGACAGCTCAGCAGCCTCGAGCACGGTCAGGCTCGACAGGTCTTCGACGATTTTTGCGAGATCAGCCATTTTACGTTTTCCTTGGTTTGATCAGGTTCGAACTAAGATTGGGTTGAGTGATGAAGACAGCCTATGCCGCCTCGTCCTTCTGGGCATATGCGTTGAAAACGCGGGCAAGATTACCTGCCGGTGCGTTGACAACCTGAGCGATGCGCGTCGCCGGCGTGGAGATCATGCCGACAATCTTGGCGCGCAGTTCATCCAGCGACGGCAGGTCGGCAAGAGCCTTCACACCGTTAGCATCCAGAACAGTCGCTCCGAGCGTACCGCCGAGCAGAACGAGCTTGTCGTTCGACTTGGCGAATTCACTCGCGATTTTGGGAGCCGTGACCGGATCACTCGCATAAGCGATCACCGTCTGACCTGTGAACAGGTCGGACATTCCTTCGGCTTCCGTGCCCTTGAGAGCGATTTTGGCAAGACGGTTCTTCGCGACTTTCACGGTTCCGCCCGCTTCACGCATCTTGGAGCGAAGTTCGCCCATCTGCGCAACGGTAAGACCCGTGTAGTGGGCCACGACAACCGAGCCGGCTTCATTGAAGACGGTATTCAGCTGCGTGACGAATTCGCGTTTTTCCGCTCTATCCACTGCGTCTCTCCAATTTGCAGACGATATCCGGAGATATTGCCCGCTGTTGCCTTTGCCGCCAGGAGACCTTTTGGGACCACCCGACGACGTTCGAGGATCCTGCCCCCTTACGCCGGTCTTGCGATCACGGCACAAGGCAATACGTTCGAACCCGCGAACCGCGGCCTTTCGGCCAAAAATCCTTTGGGCCCTTCGCGTCTCATGCAGGCTCGTGGGAATTAAGGCGAGCCACCTGCAATCTCGGACAGGGACCGGGCTTGTGGCCCGGCTTTCCCGACCGGCGAACCGGGCGGGAAATCTTTGCGGGACAATCGCGTGAAGCGATGTCCCGAAACTTCAGATCACGCTTCGACGGACAACGTCGACGGATCGACCTTCACACCGGGACCCATCGTCGAGGAAACGGCGACGCGCTTCAGATAGGTGCCCTTGGCGCCCGACGGCTTGGCCTTGTTGACCGCATCGGTGAAGGCGCGGATGTTTTCCTCGAGCGCCTTGGCGTCGAAGGAAGCCTTGCCGACGCCGGCATGCACGATGCCCGCCTTCTCGACGCGGAACTCGACAGCACCGCCCTTGGAAGCCTGGACCGCTGCCGTGACATCAGGGGTCACCGTACCGACCTTCGGGTTCGGCATCATGCCGCGCGGGCCGAGTACCTTGCCCAGACGACCGACCAGCGGCATCATGTCCGGCGTGGCGATGCAGCGATCGAAATCGATCGTGCCGCCCTGGACGATCTCAACGAGATCCTCTGCGCCAACGATATCCGCGCCGGCAGCCTTGGCTTCTTCAGCCTTGTCGCCACGCGCGAAAACCGCGACGCGGACCGAACGGCCGGTGCCATTCGGCAGGTTGACCACACCGCGAACCATCTGGTCCGCATGGCGGGGGTCAACGCCGAGATTCATGGCCACTTCGACGGTCTCGTCGAATTTCGCCTTGGCGCGATCCTTGACGAGGCCGACAGCCTCGCTCAGGTCATAAAGCTTGTTGCGATCGATACCGTCGCGAACCTGCTGGGTGCGCTTGCCAATCTTAGCCATCGACTCAGCCCTCCACTTCCAGGCCCATCGCGCGGGCGGAGCCTTCGATCATGCGCACAGCCGCATCGACATCGGCAGCATTCATGTCCTTCATCTTCATTTCGGCGATCTCGCGAACCTTGTCGCGGCCGATCTTGCCGCAAACCGACTTGCCGGGCTCCTTGGAGCCGGATTTCAGCTTCGCTGCCTTCTTGAGAAGGTAGGATGCCGGCGGCGTCTTGGTTTTGAAGGTGAACGACTTGTCCTGGTAATAGGTAATCGTCGTCGGGATCGGGGATCCCTTTTCCATTTCCTGCGTGGCGGCATTGAACGCCTTGCAGAATTCCATGATGTTGATGCCGCGCTGACCGAGCGCAGGACCGATCGGCGGCGACGGCGTGGCCGACCCTGCCGGGACCTGGAGCTTCAGCTGGCCTGCAATCTTCTTAGCCATTGTCTACTCTCTTGTTTCATCGTGCCGGCGAACCGGCGGTTCAAAGAGTTGGTGGTGCGATCCGGCATCCGGCTAAGATGCCCTTTCTCCCACCGCTCATGCGGCTTGCGCCGCCTCGATCAGCCCTTTTCGACCTGACCGAATTCCAGCTCGACCGGGGTTGCCCGGCCGAAAATCGAAACTTCGACCTTGAGGCGCGAGCGCTCCTCGTCGACTTCCTGCACAGTGCCGTTGAACGACGCGAACGGACCGTCGGAAACACGAACCTGCTCGCCGACCTCGAAGGAGACGGAGGGCTTCGGCCGCTCGACGCCTTCCTGGATCTGGCCGAGAATCTGGTCGGCTTCACGGTCCGTGATCGGAACCGGCTTGTTGTCGGAACCGAGGAAGCCGGTCACTTTCGGCGTGTTCTTGATCAGGTGGAACACATCGTCGGTCAGGTTGGCCCGTACCATCACGTAGCCCGGGAAGAACTTGCGCTCGGCATCCACCTTGCGCCCGCGACGAACCTCGATAACCTTCTCGGTCGGCACGAGTATTTGCTCGAAACGATCCCAAAGCCCCTTCGCCTTGGCCGCTTCCTCAATGGATTCAGCGACCTTCTTTTCGAAGTTCGAATATGCGTGAACAATATACCAGCGAGCAGGCATGTAACGTTTGGTCCGTAAAACTGATTAGCCCACCGACCCGAAGACGAAGTCGAAACCCCATCCATAAATCTGGTCGACGGTGAAAAAGAAAATTGAGGCAAGCATGACCATCGCCAGCACCATGATCGTCGAGATCATGGTTTCGCGGCGCGAGGGCCACGTGACTTTAGCCGTTTCTGAGCGAACTTGCTGCAGAAAGGTGAAAGGGTTGGTCATTGCCATGGCGTCCATTCCAGTGCGCGGCAAGAGACCGCGCGGCGTTCGTTTGTTTCACGGCGACTGACGAGAGGCAAAAAAGGGCGCTCGAAGCGAAACACGCCTCTCGCACCATCGTCAACTTTCCATGAGTGCGCACCCGTCCGCCCGGGACAATACCAGCGCACTGCGCCACCTACAGCCGATTCCCGTCAAAATCAAGGGGTCCTCCTGAGAAAATCCCCCCAGTGACAAGAAATCACGGGACGCAATCCACGAAATATCAGTCATCCGTTGCACGCATGTATTCACTGTCGCGCTCAAGCGCAAGTCGCGTGCGGACGCTGTCGCCATCATAACCGAACTCTTCAAGGGCCCTGCCCGCGAGCTGCAAGCCGGCCTCGACTGCTTCCGGAATGACGAAATCCGCGCCCGCCTGCATGAGCTCCTGCGCATGCACCCGGTCGCGGGCGCGCGCGAAGATCGGCGTGCCCGGCGTGAGCTTGCGAAATTCCCGCACCATCGCGCTGGCACTTGCGCGATCGTCCACGGTAACGACAAGCATCGCCGCGCCACGCGCACCGGCGCGCTCCAGGATCTCCGCCCGCGCCGCATCACCGTAATAAACCTTGCGCCCGTCACGCCTGCGCTCCGAGACAAGCGTCGCGTGACTGTCGAGCGCAACAAGATCGACATCCTCGCTGTCGAGAATGCTGGCAATCGCATGACCGACCCGGCCAAAACCCGCCACGATGACGTGGCCTTCGAGGTCGGAATAGTCCGATACGGTTGGTGCGTCTGGCAGCGGCTTTGCCGCCCTCTGACCCAACACCTCGCCGAGACGCCCGGTCAGGGGCGTCAGCACCATCGATAGACCCGCAATCGCCGCGATCACGACACCATGCGCGGGATCGACCACGCGCGTCGCGGTTGCCACACCGAGCACGACGAATGCGAACTCGCCGGCCGGCGCGAGCAGCCCGGCCACCTCATACGCCTTTGCACGGTTTTTCGTGACGACCTGGATCGCGAGCGCCGCCGCCGCACTCTTTACCGCGAGAAGAATGACAATTCCGCCGATAACGACAGGGAGATTTGCTAGAATGATGGACGGGTTGAGCCCCATGCCAACCGTCATGAAAAAGAGGCCTAGGAAAAGCCCCTTGAATGGCTCCAGATCGACCTCGATCTGATGCTTGAACTCCGTCTCGCCGACCATCAGACCAGCAAGAAAGGCGCCGAGCGCCAGCGACAGGCCGGCGCCAGCGGTAATCGCGGCCGCGCCGATCACGGTGAGCAGGGTCAGCGCCATCAGGAGATCGCGTCCGCCGGCCGCCGCGGCGCCATGGAAAATCCGCCGCAAAAGGAAGCGACCGATCAGATAAATCGACAATATCGCGACCGTGCCCTGAATCAGTGCGGTCAGGATGACAGTGGTGACGCTGCCGCCGGAGTCACCGCCCGCAAAGCCGACGAAGATCAGGATCGGCGCGACGAGAAGATCCTGGAAGAGAAGAACGCCGATCGTCGCCCGGCCGACCGGCGCGGCAATTCGATGCTGATCGATAAGAAGCTGCGATACGATCGCCGTCGAGGACAGGGCGAGCGCGAGACCGGCCGTCAGCGCTCCAGCGCCGCCAGCCCCCGCAAAGTAGGCCAGCAGCGTAAGCGGAACCGCGCTCAGCCCGACCTGCAAACTGCCCGCGCCGAAAACGAGATGGCGCAGACCCCACAATTTCTCAAAGGAAAACTCCAGCCCGAGCATGAAGAGCAGGAACAGGACGCCGAGTTCGGCGAACTGCTCCGTCGCTTCCGGCTCCGTGATCGTGAAGTGTCCGAGCAGCGGCCAATCCTCGGCGAACGCCCCGAAGCCGTGCGGTCCGAGCGCCGCACCGGCCAGCACGAAACCGACGATGATCGGCAGATGCAACCTGCGGAACAGGGGCACGATGATGCCGGCAGCAAACAGGAAGACAAGCGCGTCCTCCAGAAATACCGCCCCTTCCCCGTGATCCATCGCCTCGCTCCGACCAGACTCGCCCGATCAAAAACGGACAGACATAGCCAAGCAAGTCGCGCGCCATATTGAAAACGCACGCGAATCCGCAGCCCTGCGGAGGCATCCGGAAAAACGTGCCGAATTTTTAGGCTTGAAGTGGGACTGGCAGGGGCAGCAGGATTTGAACCCGCGACCTACGGTTTTGGAGACCGTCGCTCTACCAACTGAGCTATACCCCTAAGGCCGACGTCCTGATGGACAGGACGGCGGGTCTCATATTACGGCCCAACCGCCTTGTCCAGCCATTCGAGACAAAGGACGACTGATTTCTTCACGGGAGCTTGCCTGCCCGTGAAAGAGCAGTCGGATTATTCCGTCTCCATCACCTGATGGACCTCGACCACATTGCCTTCCGGATCGAGAAAGAAGATCTGGTGCCAGCTCGCCGTGGCGACACCGGCATAGTCGCTATAGGGAATCCCCTGCGCTTCCAGGTGCTTCTTGAAGGCCGCGATATCGTCCGTACGAAACGCCAGATGGCCGCGCTCCACCGGGTTGACCACGTTACCGGTCCTGAACCCGAGACCGAGATCCTTCTGGGCCAGATGCATCTGCATGTCGCCGTCACCGAGAAACGCGACGTCGCCACTGTAACCGCGCTGCATTTCACGCACCGGAAGATCGTCCGCCTGCTCACCCAACCCCATGACATCCGCATAGAAGCGGCGCAGCCGGTCGACGTCGTCCGTCACGTAATTGACGTGATGCAGCCAGACTTTCATGGCGGCTTCCTCCCTCACCTCAGGTTCCCGAAGTTGCCTACCACCGAACACAAGGCCTCGCCAGCGCGAGCAAGGCAATCCCGGACGAAACGAAAAAGGCGGGCCGAAGCCCGCCTTCTAATCATGCGATCAACGAGATCGATTACTCGATGATCTTCGCGACGATGCCGGCACCGACGGTGCGGCCGCCTTCGCGGATAGCGAAGCGCAGGCGGTCTTCCATCGCGATCGGCACGATCAGCTCGACATTCATCTCGGCATTGTCGCCCGGCATCACCATCTCGGTGCCTTCCGGAAGCGTCACCTCACCCGTCACGTCCGTCGTGCGGAAGTAGAACTGCGGACGGTACTTGTTGAAGAACGGCGTATGACGGCCACCCTCTTCCTTCGTCAGGATGTAGGCTTCCGCGACGAACTTCGTGTGCGGCGTCACCGAACCCGGCTTGCACAGCACCTGGCCGCGCTCAACGCCCTCACGGTCGATACCGCGGATCAGCGCGCCGATGTTGTCGCCCGCCTGGCCCTGGTCCAGAAGCTTGCGGAACATCTCGACGCCGGTCACCGTCGTCTTCTTCGTGTCGCGGATGCCGACGATCTCGACTTCCTCACCGACATTGATCACGCCGCGCTCGACACGACCCGTCACAACCGTGCCGCGGCCCGAGATCGAGAACACGTCCTCGATCGGCATCAGGAACGGCTGGTCGACCGGACGCTCGGGCGTCGGGATGTATTCGTCGACGGCGGCCATCAGCTCGCGGATCGCGTCTTCGCCGATCTTCTTGTCGCTGTCTTCGAGAGCGGCAAGCGCCGAACCCTTGATCACCGGAATGTCGTCGCCCGGGAACTCGTAGGAGGAAAGCAGTTCGCGCACTTCCATCTCGACCAGCTCGAGCAGCTCCTCGTCATCGACCTGGTCGACCTTGTTGAGGAACACCACGACAGCCGGAACACCGACCTGGCGGGCCAGCAGGATGTGCTCGCGCGTCTGCGGCATCGGGCCGTCGGCGGCCGAGCACACCAGGATCGCGCCGTCCATCTGCGCGGCGCCCGTGATCATGTTCTTCACATAGTCGGCGTGGCCCGGGCAGTCGACATGGGCGTAGTGGCGTGCATCCGTCTCGTACTCGACATGCGCCGTCGAGATCGTGATGCCGCGCGCCTTCTCTTCCGGCGCAGCGTCGATCTGGTCATACGCCTTGAAGTCACCGAAATACTTCGTGATCGCTGCCGTCAAAGACGTCTTGCCGTGGTCAACGTGACCAATCGTGCCGATGTTCACGTGAGGCTTCGTGCGCTCAAACTTACCCTTCGCCATGTACCTTTTCCTGTATAACTGGGTGGCTTAACATGGGAGCCCATGTTTGGGCGGGGGACATAAGGCTTAAAACCGTTATTCGCAAGGCCAAATCGCCGGATGGCGTGGCGGCGATGGCAATCATCCGCAAGGACTGGAGCGGGTGAAGGGAATCGAACCCTCGTCGTAAGCTTGGGAAGCTTCTGCTCTGCCATTGAGCTACACCCGCCGCGACGATACTGATATCCGGCTTCGCGCCGATTTGACAACTGCAATTTGCGATCAGGCGGCGCCCGCGTTCGACAGCACGGATTGAAATGATTCAATCCTGGCAGGGAAAACACTCTTTGCGCCAACCCGACGGGTGAAACTGTCCGGATCCGCATACGGGAGGAAGGCAATGATCGAGACCTGGCGGGAAGCCGTGGTGGAATCCGCGGCATTCTATGTCGGATGGGGCGGGCTGCTCATCGGCATCGTGTTCGGTTACCTCGTCTATGTGACCAATTTCTGCACGATGGGTTCCATCTCGGACATCCTGTCCTTCGGCAGTTACAACCGGTTCCGCGCCTGGCTGCTGGCCTGCGCCGTCGCAATCCTCGGGGTCGCGGGAATCGAGGCACTGGGCGTCGCCGATACTGCCGATTCGATGTATCAGACGACGAACCTCGCCTGGCTGGCGAATGTCGTCGGCGGGCTCCTGTTCGGATTCGGCATGGTGTTTGCCGGCGGCTGCATCAGCCGAAACCTCGTCCGGGCCGGCGGCGGCGACCTGCGGTCGATCGTCGTGCTGATGATTACCGGCATCTTCGCCTTCATGACGATCGGCGGCATTATCGGTCCGCTGCGCGTCGCGCTGTTCGATCCCGCGACTGTCGATCTCGCGCAATCCGGCATGGAAACCCAACGCATCGGAGAAGCGGTCTCGGTCATGTCGGGCATTCCGTTGGAAACCGCGAAACTGGCGAGTGTCATCGTCATCGCGGGTGCATTCCTGATCTATTGCTTCAAGGACAGGGATTTCAGGTCTTCGGGCCGCGATCTCGTCGCCGGATTCGGCATCGGCCTGTGCATCGTCGCCGGCTGGTTTCTCACCGGTCTCGCAGCCGACGAATTCGCCGACATCCCGGTGCAGCTGATCTCGCTATCCTACGTGCGGCCCGCCGGCGACAGCATCGACTATCTCATGCGCTACACCGCGCTCGGACCGCCAGGATTCGGTATCGTGACGACCGCCGGCGCGTTGATGGGCGGATTTCTCGGCGCGACCGTATCGGGTCGCCTCGGCCTGACGAGTTTTGCCGACCCTGCGGATTCGGTGCGCAACATGTTCGGCGCCGCACTGATGGGAATCGGCGGCGTTCTTGCGCTCGGCTGCACCGTCGGTCAGGCACTGACCGGATTCTCGACGCTTGCGATCGGCTCGGCGATTACCTTCGCCGCGATCGTCATTGGCGGAATAGCCGGCGTCAAGACGATGGAACGGATCGCGTAGGAGGGATTTTCGGGGACTTGCCTGGAGCGGGTAGCGGGAATCGAACCCGCATATTCAGCTTGGAAGGCTGCTGCTCTACCATTGAGCTATACCCGCCCGCGGGTTGGTTGTGCCGGGCCAGTGGTGGAGGAGGTTGGATTCGAACCAACGTAGCCATAGGCAACGGATTTACAGTCCGTCCGTTTTAACCACTCACGCACTCCTCCAGAACTGGCGCCGGAGCACAACGGTCGCGAGACCGCGAGGCGCCTTATGGCGGGACCGGTTTTGACTGTCAACACGCCGCGCCGGTTTTTAGTGCCCAGATGTCACTGTTTGAGATAGGCAATCGATTTGCGACAGCAAATTCGCTAAGGCGGGTCGCATGAATGACAAAAAAACCAGCGGCGGCGGCAAGGACGGGCACTATGCCCGGTTGCGCCGCGCCCACCGCGAAGCCAATCCGCTCCCCTCCTCCGACAATGTCGTCCTCTACGGTCTCCACACCGTCAGAGCGGCGATTCTCAATCCAGATCGAAAACCGTTGCAACTGCTCGCGACGCGAAACGCCCTCGCCCGCCTCGAACTCGCCGACGACACGCTCCGAAGATGTCCGGTCGAAATCGTGGAACCGAAGGCAATCGACCGCCTGACCGGTGACGGAGCCGTGCACCAGGGCATCGCACTCGAAACCCTGCCCCTGAAACCGAAACCGTTGACCGCTCTGGGCGACACCGACCTCGTTCTCGTGCTCGACCAGGTGACCGATCCGCACAATGTCGGCGCAATCCTGCGCTCGGCGGTAGCCTTCGGCGCGGGCGCGCTGGTAACGACCGCGCGCCACAGTCCAGTCGAATCAGGCGTACTCGCAAAGGCTGCGTCAGGCGCTCTGGAGCACATCGACCATATCGAGGTCCGCAACCTCGCGGAGGCACTGGAGACCTTGTCGCAATCCGGGTTCCAGACCGTCGGCCTCGATTCGGAAGGTCCGGACATTCTCGAACAGACCGTATCCGGCGCAAAGATTGCCCTCGTGCTCGGCGCAGAGGGAAAGGGGCTGCGCCAGAAGACGCGCGAAACGGTAGACGCTCTCGCCCGCCTCGATATGCCGGGAGCGATCAAATCGCTCAACGTGTCGAATGCGGCCGTCCTGTCGCTTTACGTCGCCCGGCACGCTATGGTCGAAAGCTGAGCAAGCCGACCCAATTTGGCCTGATTTGTGCCACAAAGGTCGCGCCGGACGCCTGAGGGGCAAAACAAACACGATTTTCCGATGGAAAGGTATTCATCATGAACAAGGCGGCGATGGCGGCACTGGCGGGGATCCTCGCTTTCACCACGGCCTGTACGACAATTGATCCGTTCACGGGTCAGCAGAAAGTTTCCAACACGGCCGGCGGAGCCGCGATCGGTGCCGGCGTCGGCGCACTCGCGGGCCTGGCTGCAGGCGGCGACGACCGCCGCAACGCGCTGATCGGCGCCGGTATCGGCGCGCTCGCGGGCGGTGCGGTCGGCAACTTCATGGACCGCCAGGAAGCCGAACTTCGCGCACAGCTCGCCTCCACGGGCGTCTCCGTGACGCGCGTCGGCAACAACATCATCCTCAACATGCCGTCGAACATCACGTTCGCGACTGACCAGGATCAGGTGGTTCCGGCTTTCTACGCGACGCTCGATTCGGTCGCGCTTGTCCTCAAGAAATACAACCAGACGCTGATCAACGTGTTCGGTCACACCGATTCCACCGGATCTGACGACTACAACCAGGCGCTGTCGCAGCGTCGTGCGAATTCGGTCGCCAATTACCTGGCCACACGCGGTGTCAGCCAGCAGCGCATGATCGCAACGGGTTACGGCGAAAGCCGGCCGGTGGCGGACAACTCTTCGGAAACCGGCCGCGCGCAGAACCGCCGCGTCGAAATCCAGATCGTTCCGCTCACCTGATCGGGACTTTCATCGAAGTTCGAAAAAGGCGGCCCTTGGGTCGCCTTTTTTCATTTCTCTTCGTCCAGTTCCCCGGCATCCCGCGCCCGCATCTCCTCGATATCGTCGGCGATCAACGCCAGATGCTGCTCGATCAGCGAAAGGTTGGCGATCAGCCCGCAGACCAGCGCCGCGACAACGAGGCCGACAACGATACCGAGGCCGACGCCGAAGGTCAGGTTCTCACCAACTCCATCGGCCCATCGATATCCGCCATAGCCGCACGCCAGGACGATAATTGCGGCCAGCGCCGGATTGAGCGTTTCGAGCAGCTCGGCGAGAAAACGGGAAAACCACATCACACGACCTCGTATCTGTCGAACCGGAGACTATCCGGTTCGACGGTCGGGACAAGAGGCAAATATGTGTCGGATGAAGCCGGCCGCCTCGGCTAAAAGACGACCCCGTCCATCAATTTGCGTGCCGTGCGCAACACGCCCGCCGAAACCAGTTCGCCCTTGTCGTCCAGCGTCGCGACAACCGAGAACTCGCCGGTCGGGTGTTCCACCGAGAGCGTCTTCGGGTTGCCGTCGGGAATAGTCGCGATCTTCGCGGCCGGCCCCGATTTCAGCATGCAGGCCGTGCCGACGCTGACCGCGCCGAGAACGCCGATTGCCTTGTGGCAGCGATGCGGAATGAAGGTGCGTGTCGAAACGCAGCCGCCATTCTTCGCGGGGCTAACCATCGTCATCTTCGGAACCGACTTTTCCTTGACGTCGCCGAGATTCATCATCGGCCCGCAGGCAAGCCGGATCGCCTCCAGCTTCTCGCGCAACGACTCGTTGCCTTCCAGCTCTTCGGGCGTCTCGTCGCCGGTAATGCCCATGTCTTCCGCCGACATGACGACGCAGGGCATGCCATTGTCGATCATCGTCACCTCGACGCCCTCGACCATGTCACTTTCATTGCCCGTCGGCAGCAGCGCGCCGCAGGTCGAGCCGGCCGTGTCCTCGAAGATGATCGGCTGCGGCGCGGACGTGCCGGGCACGCCGTCAATGCTGGCGTCACCTTCGTAACTCACCGCGCCACCCGGCGTCGAAACCGTGGCGATGGCCAGTTGCTCGGTGTTGACCATGAAGATGCGAACATCCGTCGTGCCGTCCTCGGCCTCGACCAGACCGCGCTCTATGGCGAAGGGGCCGACACCGGCGAGGATGTTGCCGCAATTCTGCGAATCCGAAACGATCGCCTGATCGACGAAGACCTGCAGGAACAGATAGTCGACATCGGCCTCTTCCCGCTCGGATTTGTTCACGACCGCGACTTTCGATGTCAGCGGGTCGGCCCCGCCCATGCCGTCGATCTGCCGCGGATCGGGCGAACCCATCACCCGCAGCAGAAAGGCGTCTCGCGCCGCCGTGTCGGCGGGCAGATCCTCGGCAAGGAAGTAGCCTCCCTTCGAGGTTCCTCCCCGCATCCACATGCAGCGCGTTCCGTCAGACATATTTCAGGCCTTTTTCCTTGAGGCGCTCGCGCATCTTGTAGATGTCGAGGCCGAGTTCGCCCGCCTCGAAAAGTGCGCGCTTCTCGGCTTCGTTCGCCTCGCGCGCCTGCGCCTTCTTCAAGACGTCGGCGGCTTCCTCACGGCGGACCACGCAGACGCCGTCATCGTCAGCGACGATCACGTCACCCGGATTGACCAGTTCGCCCGCGCAGACCACCGGCACGTTGACCGAGCCCAGCGTCTCCTTGATCGTGCCCTGCGCGAAAACCGCCTTCGACCAGACCGGGAATTCCATCTCGGTCAGGTCGCGCGTGTCACGCACGCCGGCATCGATGATCAGGCCCTTGCAGCCGCGCACCTTCGCCGAAGTCGCCAGGAGATCGCCGAAATAGCCGGCGTCCGACGGCGATGTCGGCGCGAGGACGAGGATGTCGCCCGCCTTGATCTGCTCGATGGCGACATGGATCATCCAGTTGTCGCAAGGCGGCGCGGAGATCGTCACCGCCGAGGCCGCAAGGCGCGCGCCGGAATAGATCGGCCGCATATAGGCGGCGAGCAGGCCCTTGCGGCCTTGCGCCTCGTGGACCGTCGCCACGCCACATTCGCCAAGACCGTCGATGACAGCCTGGTCGGCACGCTCGATATTCTGGACGACGACGCCCTCTCCAACTGTCGAGCCCGCCATCAGAGTTCGTCCACGGTGCGCGGGAAGATCGACTGGAAGCCTTCGGCGTATTTACAGTCGCGTCCGCCGGCCTGACCGCCGGAATTGCGCTTGAAATGGTTGGCGCGGTTCTCGGCGACATTTTCGTAGAAATGCCACAGGTGTTCCTGACCCTGCATGCACTGGATCGCGGCCCATTTCTTGTCCCAGACCTCGGTGATGTCGAGAAAGACGTCGGGCTTCCATTCCATCTGCTCGGTCTGGTGTGGCTCGAACAGATAGAGCTGCGGCGCGCCAAGCACCTTCTGGCCCGGATTGTGGCCCCAGGCCTGCGCGATCATGCGGCAGGTCAGTGCGAAATCGGTCGTGTACATGTGGTCCGTATTGTACGGATCCCACTTGGAATGGCTCATCATGAAGGCCGGCTGCACGGCGCGGATGACATCGACCATGCGGTCCTGCGTTTCGCGGCCGAGATCGAGCGGATAGTCGCCGACATCGAAGAACTGGATGTCGTGAACGTCGAGCGCCTTGGCGGCGTTCTCGGCTTCCTTGCGGCGCTCGGTCTTGACTGTCTCGAGCGTCATGCCTTCCTTTTTCCAGAGCTTGGCGCTTTCGCCGCGCTCGCCATAGGACAGGCAGACGACGGTGACGTCGTAGCCGCGTTTCTGGTGGAGTGCGATCGCGCCGCCGCAGCGCCAGACGAAGTCGGCGGAATGCGCGCTGATCACCAATGCTGTCTTGTTTGCCATATTGGGCTCCCGTTTCTTAGTGTTTACCCGGAACGGGTGGCGTTCCGTGGGTGTGGAATGTCTCGATGGTCTTGAGGCCCCAGGCCTGACCCTTCTTTCGGTCGGTCTCTGTCCAGCAGACCGGTTCCCATTCGGGATCGAGGATAAGCCGCGCGCCGGCATTGGCCAGTTCGATGCGGTTGCCCGCCGGCTCCCAGACATAGAGGAAGAACGACCCCTGGATCGCATGTTTGTGCGGCCCGGTCTCGATATGCACGCCGTTCTCAAGGAAGATGTCGGCAGCGCGCAGGATATCCTCGCGCTGGTCGGTCGCATAGGTGACGTGATGGAGCCGCCCGGTTCCGCCGCCGCGCTCTTCCGAGCAAACCGTGTCGTAGGTCTTGTTGTTGCAGGAGAACCAGACACCGCCGAGCCGACCATTATCGAGCTGGATATATTCGGTCATCCGGTTGCCGAGGCAGGTCTTCATGAACTCTGCGAAAGCCCGTGCATCCTCGCCAAGCAGGTTCACATGGTCGATGCGGCGCGGGCTGACGCCCTGCGCATGGAAGCGGCTCGACAGGTTCTTCAGCGCCGATGCATCCTCCGGTGGCGCGACATATTTCTTCGTGTCCCAATAGAGTTCGAACACATGGCCGAACGGATCTTCGAACCGGTAGGCCTTGCCGCCATGGCCGAGATCGCCATCGACCCATCCGATCGTCTTGTAGGGGCTTGCGTCGATCGCCGCGACCCGGCGTTCCAGCGCTTCCGGCGACGAGACGCGGTAAGCGACATGGCCGATACCCGTCGTGTCCGACTTGGTCAGCTTCATGGAATGGAATTCATAATCGTCCCAGGCGCGCAGATAAGCAGACGTATCGTCGCGACCGCTTTCCTTCAAACCATAGACGCGGGTGAAGAAATCGAGGCTCTCCTCGAACTTGTCCGTGAACACTTCCACATGCCCGAGATGGGCGACGTCGTAACAAGGTTCGGTCATGTCCCGCCAATCATATCTGACGCTGTTTTCACTGCCACGCCGCGTCGGGACGCGCGTGCTCCTCCGCTCGCTCTGCGAACAGCCTGCAACTCTTAGCGCGATCCCGCGATTCCGGCCAATTCGAGGACGGCTCGCCCGATAAGTTTTGCGTAGAGACCGCGATCCCGCGTCATTGCGCGCCGCCCGTCAGGCGCCCTTCTTCCGGGCCTTGAGAACCGTGTCGGCGATATCCGCCAGCCCACCGCCTTCCGGCACCGCGCAGCCAAGCTCGCCGATCTCGTCATGCAGCGCCGCGATCGCATCGGCCAGCGCGCCGCCATTGGCGAAACCCAGTTCGCGCATCGAATTGGCCGACTCGCGCATCTCGGCCGCGCGCCGCACCCCATGCCGCATGATCCGCTCGAACTCGTATTCGCCGAAGTCCGGCCAGCCGAGCATGTCGTAGGAGCCCGACAGCGACTTGTAGACCTCGTCGTAACAGCCCGCCTCTCTCGCTGCAGAGATCGCCTGCACGGTGATCGCCTCCAGCCCCTTCACGAAAAGCGAGCGGATCATCTTGATGGAAGTGGCCGCCCCCTCCTCCGCACCGACGCTGCGCCATGCGAAAGTAAAATCCGTCAGCACCTTGGTAATATCGTCCTGCTGGTCACCGGCGATCAGAACCGGCGTTTTGTGGCCGCGCGGATGCACTGGCGCCATCACCGCCATGTCGACGTAGCGCGCCCCCTTGCCCCGCACCAGCGCCGCCGTATCCTGCTTGCGCTTCGCGGAGACCGAGTTAATGTCGAGATAGACCTGCTCTCCGGTCAGCCCGCCCTCGACCGACTGTACCGCTTCGAGGCTCGACGCCGCCGTTACCGCCGCGATGATCCAGTCCGCGCCGGCAATCGCCGCGACCGGCCAGTCCGCAAGCGTCACGCCAAGGTCAGCCGCTGCCTTTTCCACATCGCCCCCGGCCGGCGTGCCCTGCTTGATGTCATAGGCGGAAAAGGTCTCGACGCCGCACTCCTTCAAGCTGGCCGTGAAGGCCCGTGCCGCCTCGCCGAATCCGATGAAGGCAATATGCATGATGTCTCGTCTCTGGTTTGAAACTGCTACTTAAAGATCGATCTCGATTGTACCGCCGTCTTCCGCCGCGCGCGACTGGCAAAGGATGATGGCGGTCTCGCGCTGTTTCTTCGACAAGACGAAGTCGCGATGCTCCACCTCGCCCGAAACAAGCCCGCATTTGCAGACGCCGCAAATGCCGTCGGAGCATTTCACGTCGATATGGATGCCGTTCTCGGCCAGCACGTCCGTCGCGGTCTTGTCTTCCGGCACGAGAAACTCGCGGCCTGACTGCGCCAGTTTCAGAGTGAAGGGATGGTTCTCCCATTCCGGCAGTTCCGGCACCGAGAAATATTCGAGATGCCGCGCCTCATCGGGAAAGCCCTGTCGCTCCGCCGCCTCGACGACGCCCTGCATGTAGCGGTCCGGCCCGCATGTATAGACATGCCAACCATCCTCATAGCCGGCGAGCAGGTGATCGAGATTGGCGCGTGTCCCCTCGGCGGTCACATGGACATAGACCTTGTCGTGCCAGGGCACGTGAGCCAGATCGTCCAGATAGCCCGCTAGCTCGCGCGATTTGATCGAGTAATGCATGGCAAAATCCGCGCCGATCGCATGCAGGCGATGCGCCATGGCGATCATCGGCGTAATACCGATACCGCCCCCCATCAGGAAGGTGCGCTTTGCCGTCTCGTCGAGCGGGAAATGGTTGATCGGTCGCGAGATGAAGATCTTGCGACCCTCCGAGAAGATCCGGTGCATTAGTTTCGAGCCGCCGCGCCCCTCGTCCTCGCGCAGCACGCCGATCTGGTATTTCGACCGGTCCGCCGGATCGCCCGACATCGAATATTGCCGCAGGAATTCCGGCGCGACGACGATGTCGAGATGCGCGCCCGCCTCCCATGCCGGCAAGTCTGAGCCGTCGAGCGAGCGGAACTCGTATTTCGTCACGTCGCCGCTCATCTTTTCGGCCTTGGACACGACAACCCGCAGCACCGGGCTCTCCCCGGCGGCGGTGTAGCGATGGACATGGCTCTCGTCGCCTCTGGCTAACCGCGCGCGATATTCCTCCGCCGTGATCATCGCCTGATAGGCCTCGATGCCCTTTTCCCGATCCATCGGGAACGGATAGGGCCAGGGATGCGGCGCGAGGTCGGCGGGATAGACGGCGAGCGTCTGATCCTCGTATTTCAGGTCAAGATCGCGCTGCAAGTCTCTACGATTTATGGGATGTCTCGTCGGCCGGTACGCACCGTCATCCTCCAGCTCGATGTCCCACCACCATTTCTTGACGTCGTTCAGCCCGCCATTGCCCACCGCATCGTCGAGCTTCGCCAAGTAAGGCGCGGCTGACGGAATATTCGACGCCATCCAGCGGAACGGCGCTTCGGCGAACAGGCCTTCGAGGTTCCACGGGCAGGTCTTCATGCAACGCCCGCACATCGCGCCGCCCTCGGTCGTGATACGGTAGGTCGCGCATTTCTGGCTGTCCGACTTCCAGATCTCGTAGCCGTTGAACATCAGTTTCGGGCCCGCCGTGATCGCGCCGGACGGGCATTCGCGGGCGCATTTGTTGCAGCTTTCGCAAAAAGTCTGCAGGCCGAAATCGATCGGCTTGTCATGCGCTACCGGCATGGTCGTGGTGACGACGCCTGACTTCAGCCGCGGCCCAAGATAGGGATTGAGAATCACCTCGCCGATCCGGCTAACCTCACCGAGCCCCGACAGCAGGAGCAGCGGCGGTTGCAGCACCTCGCCGTCCATCACCGTATGCGCCTTGGCCGAATAGCCGAGATTGCGGATCTGCTTGGCGATCACCCCGCCGAGCAGCGAGAAGCGCAGATAGGCGCGCATGGACTGCGCCACAGAGATCCAGTCGTCGCCCGACGCGCCCTCCATGGTCTCGTAACCCTGATCGATGATCATCGAGACCGCCTGGTCATGCGGCGGCGTCAGTTCCGCTCCGGTCGCGTCATGGGAATACCAGGTCCAGTCCGGACAGCGCGAAAGGCCGACCGCATCGACGCCGAGGAAATAGGTCGCCGCCTTGATATTCTCGGCATTGCGCTGTGCATCTTGCGTCGACGCGGCGATCTCCGCCGCTGGCTCGCCATCCTGAAGCAGCACGAATGCGCCCAGCACCCGGCGCTGGCCCATCGAGGGCGCGGCCTTGCGCGCATAATGGCCGCCTTTCGCCCCGTCCTGGCAGGCCTTGCCCATGTCTCCGAACTGGGCGCGCGCGAACATGTCGGTGCGTTTCGGCACCCGCGCCACGCGGTCCTCGTCGATATAGGTCGTCGGTTCGTCGACCCGCTTCAGCTTCTCGAAGGGATGCAAACCGTCGACGAAGCGCCGGTCGGCGAATGGCTCGCGGTTCAGTGCGTTCTTGGCGAAGCCCTTGCCCGTCCACCATGCCGGCCCCTTGGTGCGAAACCAGGGCTGTTCGGCCAATGGCGCGAGTGGCAGGTCCGCGGCGATTTCCATTTCCGTGGTAATGGCAGCGACGCCGAAGCGGCTGCCAACGTACGGATTCGCCAGTTCTCCGTCTTCGACACTTGCGAGCCCAGCCGCCACGGCCAGCCTGTTGAGATCGACATCCGAGGATGTGCCCGTATGCGCCTTTGCGTCGAAACCTAACAGACGGATATAGTTGGCGATAACGACCGCCGTTTCCGACGCCCTCAGGCAGGCGCGCTCCGCCTGCGCATCCATGATCCAGTCCGCGCCCGGCTCGTCCGGCTTCGGATCGCGCGGATATTCATAGAGGAATACGATGGCATGGCTGTGCCCGTTGATCGTCGTGGGCGGCGCCTCCATCGATTCCTTCAGATCGGCCATGATCATGTCGATGCCGGAGGCGAGCGTCTTGGTCTGCCGCGTTCTCAGGTCGTGCTTCAGCCGGTCGATGGCCGGATTGCGGATCGGTTTGTCCAGCAGGTCGGAGCGCGACAGCGCGCAAGCGCCGATCATCGACGCATCGGAGAAATAGCCGAAACCTTTCAGATGATTGGCCCGCTCGACGGGATCCGCCGGGATCTCCGCCCGCGCCTTGTTGACCAGACCGTCGCGAATGGCGTCCATCATCGCCTGGTATTCGCCCATGGCGTTGACGAGGCTTTCCGGCTTGTCCGGTCTCTCGAAGGAAAGCCGCGCCATCGCGGGGATGGAGGCCGCATCGGGCGTCCGGTCCGCCCGGGCGAGGCGCTCAAGCGGATACGGACCCATATGGACCGGGCGATCCCGGTCGGAGAAGAAACGAATGCCCATGCCTCCCATCCATGAACCTGCACCGGCCGGCGCATTTTCCTGAACGTGTTAAGCTAATCGGCGATGACGCGCCACCCGCACCTGTCCCATTTCGCTGTTACCTCTGGCGCCCTTATTTCGGGGCCATACGGATCGCTCCGTCGAGACGGATAACCTCGCCATTCAGATAAGGGTTCTCGATTGCAAACCGGACGAGACTGGCAAATTCCTCCGGCTTTCCGAGGCGCGAAGGATAGGGAATCGATGCGCCGAGGCTCTGCTGGATCTCTTCGGGCATGCCCTGCAGAAGCGGTGTCAGGAAGATACCCGGCGCGATCGTGTTGACGCGGACCCCGAAGCGGGCAAGCTCGCGCGCGATCGGCAGCGCCATCGAAACGATACCACCCTTCGAGGCCGAGTAGGCCGCCTGCCCGATCTGGCCGTCGAATGCTGCCACAGAGGCGGTGTTGACGATGATGCCACGCTCATTGTCGTCCAGCGGCTCCTGCACGGACATGCGGGCAGCCGCGACGCGAAGCATGTTGAACGTGCCGATCAGGTTGACCCGGATGGCGCTCTCGAACTCGCCGAGCGGTTGCGGCCCTTCGCGCCCGACGACACGCCCGGCGGTTCCGATCCCGGCACAGTTGACGAGAATCCGAAGATTGCCGGCGGTCTCCACGGCGGCATCGACCGCCCTGTCGGCGTCTTGCTCGCTCGTAACGTCACCGGCGACGGCAATACCGCCAATTTCGGCGGCTGCTTTCGAAGCGGCGTCGGCATTGCGGTCGAACACCACCACCTTGGCGCCAGACTCGGCGAGCATTCCTGCCACGGCGCGTCCCAGACCGGACGCCCCACCCGTTACGATTGCGCCTGCACCTTCCAGCTTCATACCGCCTCCCTGAGTTTACGGATCAGCATGACCCGCCTGTCGTGATTGTTGTAAAGCGCCTCGGCCAGGTCATCGCGATTGCGCAGAACCGCGCGCTGGTTGAGCGATCCCTTGTCGGTCACCTCGCCGGCGTCGAAAGACAATTCATCGTCGAGGAATATCGCGCGCACGACACGCGTCGCCGAACCGGTGGACTTTGCCGCATGGGCATCGAGCAGTTCCTCCATGCGCTTATGAACGTTCTCGTGCGCGAGGACCCTGGTGTCGGTCATTTCATCGCCACCTGGCACCAAGGCCCGAAGTTTCGGCATGAAGGGAATCAGAATCGCGCCGAGTTCGTCACGGTTCTCACCGACAAGCACGACATCGCGAACAAGCCCGCCGAACTGGTCCACCAGCTTGGCGCGCAAGGCGCCAACGGCAACCCACGTGCCCGTTCGCAGTTTGAAATTCTCGGTGATTCGACCATCAAAGTAGAAGCCCTTCGATGCATCGCCCGGGACGGCGAAGCGCAGGGCATCTCCAAGCTGGTAGAAGCCCTCTTCGTCGAACGCCTCGGCGGTCAGTTTCGGGTTGCGCCAGTAGCCGGGCGTCACATTCGGTCCCTTGATGCGAACTTCGAGCTTGTCGTCATGCGGAAGCAGTTTCAGGACGACACCCTGCGACGGAACGCCGACATTACCGGCGATTTCCTGCTCTTCCATACACATCAGTGCAAAGGGCGCCGTCTCCGTCGCGCCAAGTCCGGTACCCAGGAATACGCGATGGCCGGTCGTCTGAGCCGCAAGATCGTTCAGGCGATCCCACGTGTGCTGTCCCATCGCGGCAGCGGCATACATCATCATGCGCAGCTTCTTGAAGAAGCTCTCGCGAAGGACATCGTCCTTTTCCATCGCATTGACGAGCAATTCGTATCCGGCCGGTACATTGAAATACCATGTCGGCGAGACTTCCCGCAGGTTGCGGATC
This sequence comes from Oricola indica, assembly GCF_965227485.1. Lineage (NCBI taxonomy): Bacteria > Pseudomonadati > Pseudomonadota > Alphaproteobacteria > Hyphomicrobiales > Ahrensiaceae > Oricola > Oricola indica. Next base: position 2,793,614 of record NZ_OZ245747.1, on the reverse strand, counting down.
GTGATTTTCATGCCTTCGCGCGAGGGCTTGCCGTGATCGATATAGAAAGTCCCGCCAGTGAAGATCATCAAGTTGAAGACCTTGTTGCCGCTGGCGACATGGCTCCACGGCGCCCAATCGACGACCACCGGCGGCTCTTCTTGCATAAAGGCGTAGCAGTCGGTCACCATCGCAATGTTCGAGCACAGCATACGATGGGTGGTGATGACCGCCTTGGGCGAACCGGTCGTGCCTGAGGTGAAGAGAAATTTCGCGACCGTATCCGGCCCGACCGTGGCGTGAGCCTGATCCACTTCCGGTCCGGGCATTGTCTCCAGAACATCATCGAACAGGAAGCAGTCGCGTCCGCCGATCGGCTCGGTGACGACGACCGCCTCGACTTCCGGCCCGAACACCATGTCGATGGCGCGATGATACGCCGACCCGTCCTGCGCGAAGACCATTCCCGGCGTCAGCTGGCCGGCGATGTCGCGCAGCTTGGCGCAGTCTTCCGAGATGAGAGAGTAGGCGGTCGAGACGGCAGCGGAGGGAATGCCCACATGCTGCGCGCCAAGCGCCATCAGCGCGTGCTCGATCGAGTTGTGAGACAGGATCAGCAACGGGTTTTCCGCGGAAAGCTTGTTTTCGAGAAGGAATGCGGAAATCGCCCGCACCTTTTTAAGCGCCTCGCCATAGGTGACCTTGCGCCAGTCCCCGGCCCCGTCGCGCTCGGCCATCCAAACACGGTCAGGCGCGGTCTCCGCCCAATAGACCAGGCGTTCCGTTACCCGATCCGGATATTGTCCGAGCTCATCCTTTCGGCTGACGATCCAGGTTCCATCGTCGCGCTTCTCGGTAACGATTTCCGGGGACCAGACAGCGATTTCTCGCAATGGAGCAGCGGACATTAGTTCCTCCCAAAATGCCCATGAATTCAGCTTGACCGCGGACGGCCATTGACGCAATGGTCGATGTTCGTATATTTCAAAACATTATCCTAGTAAACAATTTCAAGTGCACATATAACCAATAAGGCCGAATGGCCGTGGCGGGAGGACTAATGGAAAAGGCGGTTCAAGACGGTTTCGTCACCTACGAGCTCGACGGCGATGTCGCACTTATCGGCCTGAACAGGCCCAATAAGCGCAATGCGATCAGCGACTCCTTCGTCGAAGCTATCGCCGATGTCGTCATGCGGGCCGAAGATGAAGCCAAGGCGGGCGTCATTTACGGCCATGGCGATCATTTCTGTGCCGGCCTGGACCTCGCCGAACACGTCAAGAAATCTCCGGTGGAAGGTGTGCGCGGCTCACGCCGCTGGCACGCGGTCTTCGGCATGATCGAGCACGGCGCCATTCCGTGGGTCGCGGCACTGCACGGCGCGGTGGTTGGCGGCGGCCTGGAGCTCGCCTCATCGACCCATATCCGCGTCGCTGACGAAAGCGCATTCTTCGCCCTTCCCGAAGGCCAGCGCGGCATCTTTGTCGGTGGCGGCGGTTCGGTTCGCGCCGCGCGCCTGATGGGCGCCGCCCGCATGACCGACATGATGCTGACCGGCCGGGTTGCAAGCGCAGAGGAGGCCGAACGCTGGAACCTTGTCCAGTATCGCGTCGGGCGCGGTGACGCCAAGGCCAAGGCGCTCGAACTGGCGCATTCGGCCGCCGGGAACGCGGAGCTGTCCAATTTCGCCGTCATTCACGCCCTGCCCCGTATCCAGGACATGGCCAAGGAGGACGGCTTGTTCGTCGAGTCGCTGATGGCATCTTTTACGGCGACCAGTCCGGAAGCCGAGGAGCGGTTGCGTGCCTTTCTCGAAAAACGCGCCAAGCGGCTGAACATTCCGGGAAGCCAGTGACATGGCGCCCTTGGCCTTGAACCAGCAGATCAGCGAAGACGAGGTCGATATGCGGGATCTTGGTGATTCGATCGGCTTCCTCACCCGCCTTGCACAGGTGAAGACATACGAGACCTTCTTCGAGGACCTCGGCGCACACGGATTGCGGCCCGGGGAATATTCCACTGTCCTCCTGATCGGCCGCAATCCGGGCATCCGGCAGGGCATGGTCGCCCAGAAGCTGCGAATCAAACCGGCACACATGACCAAGCTGATCCGCGCCCTCGAGGATCGCGGACTCGTGGACCGGACGATACCCGATCACGACCGCAGGTCGGTCGAGTTGACCCTGACGCAGACGGGCCGTCAGTTCGTCGATGAGCACCGTTTGTCCTTCGCCCGGCACGAGACGAGACTGAACAAAGCCCTGACGCCGGACGAACTACGCTCGCTCAAACGGCTTCTACGCAAATATGTCGATTTCGACGGGGAGGAAACGGCGTGAATTTCGACGCACTCAAGGCATTCGACATCCACACACATGCCGAGGAGCCGTGCTGCGGCCCGCGTGACGATGGCTACGATGAGTTCCAGTCCGGCATGGCCTCCTACTTCAAGAACCCGGCCGGCCGCGATGGCATGCTGCCGAGCGTGCAGGACACCGCCGCATATTATCGCGAACGCAATATTGGCTGCGTGATCTTTCCCGTGGACGCCGAGCGCGAGACCGGGTTCCGCCGCTATTCGAACGAGGAAGTCGCCGGGATTGCCGCCGAGAATTCGGATATCATGATCCCCTTCGCGTCGATCGATCCGGCCAAGGGAAAAGCCGGCGCCCGGGAAGCGCGGCGACTCGTGCGCGACTTTGGCGTGCGCGGCTTCAAATTCCATCCGACCATGCAGGGCTTCTATCCCAGTGAGCGCTGGGCCTATCCGCTCTACGAGGCCATTGCCGAGGAAGGCGCGATCATGCTTTTCCACACCGGCCAGACAGGTGTTGGTTCCGGCATGCGCGGCGGCATGGGAATGCGGCTGAAATTCTCCAACCCGATGTATATCGACGACGTCGCGGTGGATTTCCCGGACACTCCGATCATTCTGGCTCACCCGTCCTTTCCGTGGACAGAGGAAGGGCTCGCCGTCGCCCAGCACAAGCCGAATGTCTATTTCGACATGTCCGGCTGGTCGCCGAAATACTTTCCGCCGATTTTCGTTCACTATGCCAATACGATCCTTAAGAAGAAGATGCTCTTCGGTTCGGACTGGCCTGCTATCACGCCAGATCGCTGGCTCAGCGATTTCGAAAAGATCGGGATCAGGGATGAGGTGCGTCCCCTGATTCTGAAAGAGAACGCGAGGAAATTGCTCGCGCTCTGAGTTTCCACGCATCAAGGGAGGAATCGATGAAGAAACTGCTCGCAGCATTCCTGGCCGCTTCGGCCATCGCGCTCGGCGGCACCGGCATGGCGGACGCACGCGAACTGCGTATCGCGCCTGCCGCGCCGCCGCCGCATCCGGCGAACGGTGTCATGTACACCAATTTCGCGAAATACCTTCCGGAGGAATCCGACGGCCGCCTCACCGCGACCATGCTCGGACCGGAAGTGGTCAACCTTGGCCAGATGAAGGACGCCCTGCAGTCGCAGATCGCGGAAGTCGGCAACCTGTTGCCGCTCTACTTCCCGGCCGATCTGCCGATGATGTCGGTCACCGGCCAGTTATCGCTGACCGGCACCAACTCGCAAGCGATGGGCGCGGCACTGACCGAATTCGTGGTCAACTGCACCCCCTGCCAGGAAGAGATGAAGAGCCTGAACTTCGTCTTTCTCGGCTCGGGCGCTTCGGACGTCTACGAGTTCCTGACCACCAAGCCCATCCACAACGCCGAGGATCTCAAAGGCCTTCGCCTTCGGTCCGGCGGCGCGCCATGGGCGCGTTTTGCGGAGCATTTCGGTGCGACGCCGGTTCAGATGTCGGTCTTCGACCAGTTCGAGGCGATGAACTCCGGCACGATCGACGGCACGATGGCCTCCATCGCCGACATGCTGTCCTTCCGCCTCGTCGAAGTGGCCAAATACGTCACTTACGCTCCGCTCGGTCTCTACTTCTCGACGTCGAACTTCACCGTCTCCAAGGCAACCTGGGACGAGCTTTCGACAGAGGATCGCGCGGCCATGGTGCGCGCGGCGAACCGCGCAAACGCGGACTTCACCAATCGCTGGGGATCCACGATGCCTGGCGAGGCCGAAGCCGCATCGCGGGAAGCCGGCGTCGAGTTCATCGAGGCCGATCCCGAGTTCGTCGAAGAGATCGAGCAGTTCATCCAGGATGACATCGAGACTGCCGGAACCTATTCGCAGGAGCAGTTCGGCATCGAAGATGCGCCGGATCAGATCCAGCAGTTCCTCGCGCTCGTCGAGAAGTGGACAGCAATCGCGGAAGAAGAAAACGACGACCCGGTCGCCATGTCCAAGCGCGTCTATGACGAGGTCTGGTCCAAGGTCGATTACGCCACTTACGGCCAGTAAAGCACGACAGATCGCCGGGAGCTCAGGCTCCCGGCGGCACAGTTGCACTGAAACCGGTTCTTTCGAGGAAACCCATGCGCCTGCTTTCCCGCGTGCAGGACGGTCTCTTGGCGCTGCTTGCGCTGATCGGCGCGCTCGCCGTCATCGCGCTGATGCTGCATGTCGTCACGGACGTCGCGATGCGCAACCTGACCAACACGCCTATTCCGGCGACATATGAAATCGTAACCCATTACTACATGATCTCCCTCGCCTTCATCCCGCTTGCCTGGGTGGAACGCGGTGGCGGCATGGTGCAGGTCGAGGTGATCGAACCTTTTCTGGGACCTCGTGCGCTTTCCTGGTCCGACCGGCTCGTGGCCCTGATTTCCACAGTGATCTACGGCGCGCTGGCGTGGTTTACCTGGCTCACCGCACTCAAGAATTTCGATACGGGCGTCTTCGTGATGGCCCAGAACATTCCGGTCGCCACCTGGCCAGCCTATTTCCTTCTGCCGCTCGGCTTCTTCCTCGCCGCCCTGACAACGGCGATCCGCATGTTCCAACCGACACGTGAGGTCGAGCAATGAGCGTCGCCACCGGCTTTGCGGGTGTTTTCCTGCTTTTCGTTCTGTTGGCGCTGCGTGTCCCGGTCGCGCTGGCGCTCATCGCCGTCCCCGTCGCCGGCATCGCCTGGTTGATTGGCTGGGCGCCGGCGATCGGCATCCTGTCGTCTACGCCGTTTTCCTTCGTGGCCAACTGGACGTTGTCGGCTGTGCCGATGTTCCTGCTGATGGGCTTCATCGCCTTCCACACCGGCCTGACCGGCGGCCTGTTCGACGCGGCGAAAGCCGTTCTGCGCCGCATTCCCGGCGCCCTCGCCATATCGTCGATTTTCGCCTGTTCCGGCTTTGCGGCTGTCTGCGGCTCGTCGCTGGCGACGGCTGCTGCGATGGGGCGGATCGCGATCCCCGAAATGGTGAAGTCGGGCTATGCGCCGAGCTTCGCTGCCGGCTCGATCGCGGCGGGCGGAACGATCGGCGCGCTGATCCCGCCTTCGATCCTGATGATCGTCTACGGCGTCTTTGCCGAGACGTCGGTGACACAGGTTTTCCTCGGCGGCATCACGATCGGAATTCTGACTGCGATCGCCTATTCGATCGTCGTTCTGCTGACATGCTGGTTGCGGCCGGACATCGCCCCGCCGAAACCGCTCGATGCCGAAGGAATCGACACCAGGACCGCGATCCTGAACATCTGGCCCGTGCTGCTGCTCATGGTCATCGTCTTCGGCGGCCTGTTCTCCGGCGTCTTCACGGCGACCGAAGCAGGCGCGGTCGGCGCCATCGGCTCGATCCTCATATCGGTGGCAACCCGCCGGCTGACCTGGGACGTCTTCAAGACCTCGATGATCGAAACACTGATGACCTCGTCGTCGCTGTTCATCATCGGCGTGGGCGCATCCATGTTCACCCGCTTCCTCGGGCTGACCGGACTGACCGGATTCATCTCGGCCACGGTGAACGGCGCCGACCTCGGTTATGTCGAGCTGATGTTCATCGTGGTCATGCTTTATCTCGTGCTCGGCATGTTCATGGAGCCGTTCGGCGCGATGCTCGTGACGCTTCCGGTCCTGCTGCCGATCTTCAAGACACAGGGCATCGACCTGGTCTGGTTCGGCGTCCTCTGCGTCAAACTGCTTGAGATCGGCATGATCACGCCGCCGGTCGGGCTCAACGTCTTCGTCATACGAAACGTGGCGAGCCAATACGCCACGGTCGTGCAGATATTCAAAGGCGTGATTCCGTTCCTGCTGGTCGATCTGCTGGTCGTCGCGATCGTGATCGCGCTGCCGCAGATCGTGCTCTACCTGCCATCCCTGATGAAATGAGGCACCGGCGACAAAAAAAGCCCGGACAACCGTCGTTGGTTGCCCGGGCTTTTCCGTTTGTCTCGGAGTAACTTAGAAAGGCAGTCCGACGTAGTTCTCGGCCAGCGAGCCAAGCGCCGCCTCGGACGAGAACAGATACTCGAGATCCGTCTGCTGCAGCTTCTGGTCGTAGGGAATACTGTCCGGGAAGGTGTGAAGAAGCGTCGTCATCCACCAGGAAAAACGCTGCGCTTTCCAGACACGAGCCAAGGCCTTCGCGGAATAGGCATCGAGCCCGGAATCGTCGCCGTTCTTATAGTGATCCACCATCGCGTGATAGAGATAGTAGATATCCGAAGCCGCGCTGTTCAGACCGCGTGCGCCGGTCGGCGGCACGATATGCGCCGCATCGCCCGCGAGGAACAGGTTTCCATATCGCATCGGCTCGGCAACGAACGATCGCAGCGGCGCGATCGACTTTTCGATCGAAGGTCCGGTCTCCATGCGGCCGGCGACATCCTCGGGCAGCCGCCGCTTCAACTCGGCCCAGAAATCGTCGTCCGACCAATCCTCGACGCTGTCAGACAGCGGCACCTGGATATAGTAGCGGCTCAGCACCCGCGACCGAAGGGAACACAGCGCAAAACCGCGCTCGTGCCGGGCATAGATCAGTTCCGGGGAGACCGGCGTCGTGCGCGAAAGCACGCCGAGCCAGCCAAACGGATAGACCTTCTCATACTCGGTCAAAACGTCGCTCGGGATCGATTTGCGGCTGACTCCGTGGAAGCCATCCGCGCCAATGACGAAATCGCAGTCGATGCGAACGATCTCGTCTCCCTTGCGGTAGGTGACATAGGGAGTGTCGGACTTCAGGTCGTGCGGCTTCACGTCCTCCGCATTGTGGATGACGACCCCGTCCATCTTGTCGCGCGCATCGTAAAGATCGCGCGTCAGTTCCGTCTGGCCGTAGACGACAACCGACGAACCGCCGGAATATTTGTGCAGATCGACGCGGTCCAGCTTGCCATCATGCGAGATGTAGAAGCCTTCATGCGTTTCGCCTTCGTTGTCCATGCGCTCGCCACATTGCGCTTCACGCATCAACTCGGCAAAGCCATGTTCCAGAACACCGGCACGGATACGGCTCAGCACATATTCACGGCTGTGCTTTTCCAGCACGACCGTATCGATTCCCCGAAGATGAAGAAGCTGCGAGAGCATCAACCCCGACGGGCCACCACCGATAATACAAACCTGTGTTTTCATAAAAAATCCTCCACATGGACGAAAATATCACCGAACACATTGACCGGAATGGACGACAGTCCAGAATACTTGTACAAATCGAACATGGATAACGTTCCGACTGCCCTGCCCGTCCTGAGCTGCAACCTGTTCGGCGAAGCCGGCGACCTGCCCGACGTCGTTCATTGCGAGACGATTGAAGTGCGCTCCAAGCTGCATGGCTGGGAGCTTACACCGCACCGGCACGCAAGATTGCACCAGGTCCTGTTGATCGAGAGCGGTGGTGGGCGCGCGACGATGGAAGGTCACGGATTGGCGCTCGCACCGCAAACGCTGATCAATGTGCCGATGGGATCGGTGCATGCCTTCACCTTCGTTCCGGACACACAAGGCTGGGTGGTCACGCTCGCGGCCGAAGTCATCGACGAAATTCTCGATCCATCGGAGGGACTGCGCCCCGTTCTCGCGCGTCCAGCGGTACTGTCGGCGGGAACCACGGCATCCATGATCATGCGGCAGATATTCGACGAGCATGCCGGGCGACGCTTTGCCCGTGCGCAAATTCTGCGCTCATTGTCAGGCGTTCTTCTCGGCGAGGTCGCCCGCAGACTTTCCACCGACGAACCCGCCAGACCGAAAACGACGGACAATACGATCTTCCGGCGCTTCGAGGCGCTTCTGGAGGAGCACCTGATAGAGCACTGGTCGGTGGCCGACTATGCAAAGGCGCTCTCGATCACGCCGACACATCTGAGCCGCATGACGCGCGCCGCGATTGGCCAGCCAGCCACGAGATTGATCGAAGAGCGCATGATCCGCGAAGCGCGGCGCAACCTGGTCTACACCAACCTGCCCGTCTCGAAGATCGCCTATGCGCTCGGATACAACGATCCAGCCTATTTCAGCCGGGTCTTCAGCCAGGCCACCGGCATGTCGCCGCGCGAATTCCGCATGCGCGTCGAAGCGCAGGGCGCGTTCCATGCGTGAATGGCGTCAGAGCACAGTGCGCACATGCCAGAGTTCGGGGAACAGCTCGACCTCCAGCATCCGCTTGAGATAGCTCACCCCTCCGGTTCCGCCGGTTCCGCGCTTGAAGCCGATCACCCGTTCGACCGTGGTCACGTGGTTGAAACGCCAGCGTCGGAAATAGTCCTCGAAATCCACCAGCTTCTCGGCGAGCTCATAGAGCTCCCAATGCGTCTCCGGCTCTTCGTATACGACCCGCCACGCATCCATGACGCCATCGTCGGCCGCGTGAGTCCGCGAGACATCTCGGTCCAATACACCGGTCGGTATCTCGACGCCCTTGCGGGCGGCAAGCCGCAGGACCTCGTCATAGAGGCTCGGCCGCGTCAGTTCTTCCTCGAGAAGCGACACGATATCGGCGCGATGCGCATGCGGGCGCAGCATGGCGTGATTGCGATTCCCGAGGACATATTCGATCAACCGGTACTGCCACGACTGGAAGCCCGAGGATTTATCCAGCGCATCGCGAAAGCGCGTATAGTCGCTAGGCGTCATCGTGCGCAGAACGTCCCAGGCGGAGTTCAACTGCTCGAAGATCCGGGAAACGCGCGCCAGCATCTTCATCGCCGGCTGCAAGCGGTCCTCGGATATCGCTTTTCTAGCGGCAATGAGTTCATGGATCGCCAGCCGCATCCAGAGTTCGGAGGTTTGGTGCTGAACGATGAAGAGCATCTCGTCATGCGCGTCGCTCAGCGGCTCCTGCGCGCCGAGAATGGCGTCGAGATGAAGGTAGTCGCCATAGGACATGCGCCCGTCGAACTGCATCGTCGCGCCTTCGCGGGACGGATCGTAATCGTCGCCGATCGTCATGTGACCGCCTCGCGCTTCAGGAATTCCGGTCTGTCCCACTCGCCTCTCTCCACGATCTCGCACAACGTCGCCGCGGCGCGTCGCACCTCGTCTTCGGTGTTGTAGAGCGGACAGAAGCCGAAACGCATCCGGTCCGGCGCCCGAAAATCTCCGATCACGCCGCGCGCGATCAAAGCCTGCATCGCCGCGTATCCTTCGCGAAATCGGAAAGAGACCTGGGATCCGCGCTCCGCCGGATCGCGCGGACTGGCAAGTGAAACCTGCGTCGTCCCGGATTCAACCAGGCTTATGAAAAGCTCGCTGAGTTCGATCGACCGCGCGCGGATATCCTCCATGTCAATCTCGTCCCAGACATCGAGCGCCGCATCGAGCACCGCCATCTGGATCACGGGCGGTGTCCCGACCCGCATCCGCGCGATGCCCGGCGCCGGGCGATAATCGAGATCGAAGGCGAATGGCGCATCATGACCAAGCCAGCCCGAAAGCGCAGGCATTACAACATCTTGCAGGTCTGGCTTCACGTAGATAAACGCCGGTGCACCCGGCCCACCATTGAGATATTTGTAGGTGCAACCGGTCGCCATATCGACGCCGCAACCGGCAAGATCGACCGGAACGGCGCCCGCCGAATGGGCCAGATCCCAGATCGAAATCGCGCCCGCCTCATGCGTCAGCCGCGTGATGCCGGCCATGTCGTGCATGCGGCCGGTCCCGTAATCGACATGGGTCAGCATGACCGCGGCGATCGTCTCGTCGATCGCGCCAGAAACCTCTTCCGGCGCGACGATCCGCAATTCATGTCCCTTGCCGAGAGAGCGCAGGAGGCCATCCGCCATATAGAGATCGGTCGGGAAATTCCCGCTGTCGGAAAGGACGACCTTCCGTTCAGGCCGCAGTTCGAGCGCTGCGGCGAGCGCCTGGTAGACCTTTATGGACAGCGTATCGCCGATAACGACGCTGCCCGGTTGCGCACAAACCAGCCGGCCGATCCGATCACCGAGCCGGATGGGCATCTCCATCCAGCGCGCCTTGTTCCAGCCGCCGATCAGCATCCCGCCCCATTCATCGGTCATCGTCCGATTTGCGCGCGAGACCGCGTTTCCGGGCAAGGGCCCGAGCGAATTGCCGTCGAGGTAGATGACACCGTCCGGCAGATCGAAGAAATCACGCGTCGCAGCGAAGTCGGTCATGACGCCGCTCCGGATTTGCCGATTTCGGCCGTTGCCTCGATTTCCACCAAAGCCTCATCCTCCAGAAGAGCGGCCACAACGATCAACGTCATGGCCGGAAAATGCCGTCCCATCACGCGCCGGTACGCCTCGCCGACTTCGCGTTGGCGCGCGACATATTCCTTCTTGTCAGTCACGTACCAGGTCAAACGGACGATGTCGGCGACCTCACCGCCCGCCCGGCGCACGACCGCCGCGATATTGGCCAGAGCCTGCTCGGTCTGCCCGACGAAATCATGCGTTTCGAAGACCTGGTCGCCATTCCAGCCGATCTGCCCACCGACATAAAGGCGCGATCCGTCCACGAGCATGCCATTGGCATAGCCCTTCGGCTGAACCCACTCGGTAGGATTGACGGTCTCGATCATGTTCGCTTTCCAATCAGATAGTATAAGGGTCAGGCGTCAGCGCGCAGGCGGAAACGCTGGATCTTGCCAGTCTGGGTTTTCGGCAGGGCATCGGTGAACACCACCGATCGCGGATATTTATAAGGCGCGATCGTATCCTTGACGTGTTGCTGAAGCCGCAGCACCGTCGCCGCATCGCGCGCCACGCCATCGACGATCACCACATGTGCTTCGACAATCTGGCCGCGATCCTCGTCCGGCACACCGACAACCGCGCATTCGACGACGTCCGGATGGGCAAGCAAGGCGGCCTCGACCTCGGGGCCGGCAATGTTGTATCCGGCCGAGACGATCATGTCGTCATTGCGCGCGGCGAAGTGGAAATACCCTTCCTCGTCCTGCCAGAACGAGTCGCCCGTCAGGTTCCAGCCGTCGCGGACATAGTCGGATTGACGCGTATCGGCGAGATACCGGCACCCGGTCGGGCCTTTCACGGCGAGCTTTCCGACTGTGCCGCGCGGCGCTTCGTTCATCGCTTCATCAACGATCTTCGCCTCGTATCCACCGACCGGCTTTCCCGTACAGGCAGGGCGGGAATCACCGAAACGGTTCGAGATGAAGATATGCAGCATCTCCGTCGCGCCGATGCCGTCGAGCATCGGCTTGCCGGTCTTCTCCATCCATTGCTCATAAACCGGACCCGGCAGCGTCTCGCCCGCCGAAACGGCGGCGCGCAGGGAGGAAAGATCCGCCCCCTCCTCCATCGCCGTCAGCATGGCGCGGTATGCGGTGGGAGCGGTGAAGCACACGGTTGCGCCATAGGTCTGGATGATTTCGACCATGTTGGGCGGCGTGGCGCTTTCGAGGAGCGTCGCAGCAGCCCCGAAACGCAATGGAAAGACCGCGAGCCCGCCGAGGCCGAATGTGAAGGCAAGCGGCGGGGAACCGACGAATACATCGTCCGGCGTGACGCCAAGCACCTCCCTGGCATATCCGTCGGCGATGATCAGAAGATCACGGTGGAAGTGCATCGTCGCCTTGGGCTCACCGGTCGTGCCCGAGGTAAAGCCCAGCAGGGCGACATCGTCACGTCCTGTCTTCACGCTCTCGAAGAGAACGGATTTCCGCAGCGCAAGGCGGTCGAGTTCCGCGTCATGATTGGCCGTGCCGTCGAATCCGACCACCTTGTCGAGGTAGTCGCTGGTCTTCGCACAGGCGACCAGTTCGTCCATCAGCCGCGTGTCGCACAGCGCCAGCGATATTTCCGCCTTGTCGACGATTTTCGAGAGCTCGCCCGCGCGCAGCATCGGCATCGTGTTGACGACCACGGCACCAGCCTTCGTGGCGGCAAGCCACGCGGCGACCATGGCCGGATTGTTGGCCGAACGCACCAGGATGCGATTGCCGGGCTGGATACCATAATCCTCGACCAGCACATGGGCGATGCGGTTGGTCCAGTCGGTCAGCTCCTTGTAGGTGCGTTGACGGCCATTCCCGATCAACGCGGTATGATCCCCGAAACCGCGCGCCACCATGCCGTCCGTAAGTTCGTAGCCGGCATTCATCCATTCCGGATAATCGAACCCGTCCAGCAGGAACTCCGGCCACTGATCGGACGGTGGCAGGTTGTCTCGGGTGAAGCTGTCGGCATGTCCGCTGGGTCCAAGCATCTCAACCTCCCTGCGCCGCGTTTGCGAGCGTCTGCCGCGCGATGATGACCTTCTGGACATCGGACGCGCCTTCATAGATCCGCAAGGCACGGATTTCCCTGTACAGGCTCTCCATGACATGCCCCCGCCGAACCCCGTCGCCGCCATGCAATTGCACGGCCTTGTCGATGACCTGCTGCGCGCGATCGGTGGAAAAAAGCTTGGCCATTGCCGCCTCGCGGCTGATGCGCGCGGCGCCGCTGTCCTTCAGCCAAGCCGCCCGATAGACAAGGAGCGCGGCCGCATCGATATCGAGCGCCATGTCGGCGACATGGCCCTGAACCATCTGGAGGTCGAACAAGGGCGCATCGAACAATCGACGCGCCTGTACGCGCGAAACCGTCTCGTCCAACGCGCGACGGGCGAAGCCGAGCGCGGCAGCGGCGACGGTCGGGCGGAACACGTCAAGCACGGACATGGCGATCCGGAAACCTTCGCCCGGCTTGCCGATCATCGCGGAGGCGGGAACCCTGCATTCCTCGAAGGCGAGCCGCGCCAGGGGATGCGGCGCGACCGTCTCAAGTCTCTCGGCGATTTCCAGCCCCGGCGTCTCGGCAGGAACGATGAAAGCCGACAGCCCTTTTGCGCCGGGAGCTTCGCCGGTCCGCGCGAAGACGGTGTAGACATCGGCGATGCCGCCATTGGATATCCAGGTCTTCTCACCATCAAGGACATAGAGATCGCCGTCCCGGCGCGCGGCCAGTTCAATATTGGCGACATCGGAGCCGGATTTCGGTTCGGTCAGCGCAAAAGCGGCAATTGCCTTGCCAGCGCGCGTGCGCGGAAGCCATTCGTCCTTCTGGGCCTCCGTGCCGAACAGGGATATCGCACCGGTTCCGAGCCCCTGCATGGCGAACGCGAAATCGGCCAGTCCGCTATGACGCGCCAATGTCTCTCGCATGATGCAAAGGCTGCGCACATCGAGAACGGCATCATCCTTGTCCGGCGCGACAGCCGTGAGATTGAGCCAGCCGGCTCCGCCGAGCACGCCGACGAGCGCGCGGCAGGTACAGTCGGTGTCCTCGTCATCCACCACCGCGAGCATCTCGGACGCCCATTCGTCCACGCGCACAGCCAAGTCGCCGTGGTGCGGCTCAAAAAACGGCCAATCGAGATAGCTCCGGTCGCTCATCAATCGCCCTCGAAAACCGGTTTCCGCTTCGCAGCAAAAGCCTCATAGGCGCGTCGGAAATCGGCGGTCTGCATGCATATCGCCTGCGCCTGAGCCTCGGCCTCGATGGCCTGGGCGATGCTCATGTTCCATTCCTGGGCGAGCATCGTCTTGGTCATCATGTTCGCGAAATTCGGTCCGTCCGCGATACGCGCCGCGAGCGCCTTCGCCTCATCCATGAGGGACCCGGCCTCGACGAGACGCGAATAGAAGCCCCAGCGCTCGCCCTCCTCCGCGCTCATGGTGCGTCCAGTGTACAGCAACTCGGCGGCGCGTCCCTGGCCGACGATACGCGGCAACACGGCGCAGGCACCCATGTCGCACCCGGCAAGCCCGACCCGGTTGAACAGGAACGCCGTCTTCGCTTCCGGCGTGGCAAGGCGCAGATCGCTGGCCATGGCGATGATCGCCCCGGCGCCGACACAGATACCGTCCACCGCAGAGATAATCGGCTTTCCGCACTCGACCATCGCGCGCACCAGATCGCCGGTCATGCGGGTGAACTCGAGAAGACCTTTCATGTCGCGATCGAGTAGCGGCCCGATAATCTCGAACACATCGCCGCCCGAGCAGAAATTCCCGCCATTCGGCCCGAAGATGACCGCCTTGACCGTGTCGTCGCTGCGTAGCGCCAGAAACCAGTCACGCAGTTCGGCATAGGATTCGAATGTCAGTGGATTCTTGCGCTCCGGCCGGTTCAACGAAACCGACGCGACGCCATTGTCCATGGTCAACATGAAATGCTCGGGGGTGGCAGCTTGCATCGGATCACTCCCCACGCCGGCGCACGGCTCTGCCCGAAGGCGCGATGCCATCGAGGGCAGCGGTCAGCATGCGCGAATCCGCACCGCTGAGACCGGACAGCATTCCATCGATCCAGCCTTCGTGATCGCCGGCCATGGTTTCGAAACGCGTTCGCCCGACCGGCGTCAGCCGCACCGTGATGGCGCGGCGGTCATTGTCGACAGGTACCCGCACGACCTCGCCATCGGCCACGAGGCGGTCGACGATACCCGTTACATTGCCGTTCGAAACGCGCAATTCGGTCGATAGGTCGCTCATCTTGAGCCCCTCCTCGTTCCGGTACAACGCCGCCAGCACATCGAACCGCGGCAGCGTCGTATCGAACTCGGACCGCAGCTTCTCGCGCAACTCGCTCTCGATGAATTTCGACACCTTCAGAATGCGTAGCCAGAGTCTCAGGCGATCCTTCGAGGCATCGGCCTCGCTGTCCATTCCGGACTGCCCGACAAGCGGTTTTACCGTGTTCATGTCTCGCCTCCTGACAATGCGATGGCCTGCCCGGTGACGGACGCGCCGCCCGGTCCGCACATCCAGAGCGTCGTCGCCGCGATTTCCGACGGCTGGATAAAACGGCGCTGCGGGTTCATTTTGAGAAGGGACTCCTCCGCCTGATCGCGGCTCCGTCCGGTCTTGTCCATGATCGTGTCGATGGTGCGCGTCAGCATCGGCGTATCGGTGTAGCCGGGACAGATCGCATTCACTGTCACGCCTGTCGTCGCGAGTTCGACGGCCAGCGATTTGACCAGCCCGATGACGCCATGCTTCGAAGCGCAATAGGCCGAGATATAGGGGTAACCGCGCAATCCCGCGATGGACGCGATAGCGATCAGGCGACCGTTCGGACCCTGATTCAAATACTCAAATCCCGCGCGGAAAGTATTGAAAACACCAGTCAAATTGACATCGACGATATCGCGGAACTTGTCCTCGGTCAGGGTCTTCAGCGGCGCGCTTTCGGCAACTCCCGCATTGGCCACCACGATATCGACCGCGCCATTCTTTGCGCATGCTGCTTCGACGGACCGCATCATGCCGTCGCCATCCGTCACATCCGCCGATACGGCGACGATACGATCGTTCTTCGCGGCAACGGCTTCCAGCGGTTCGAGACGCCGGCCCATGACTGTGACGCGGGCACCCTTTGCGGCCAGTTCGAGCGCGATCGCCTCGCCCACGCCGCTGCCGGCGCCGGTGACGATTGCATGCCGGCCGAACAGATCTTCCATGCTCACACCTTTCCCGTCATCGTTTCGGCCCGCTCGGCCAGTCGCCACATCTGGTCGCGGCCCGGCAGATAAGGATCGGGCCAGCGTTCGTCGCGATCGCCAAGCGCGCTGGCGGCATGCAGTGTCCAGTATGGATCGGCGAGATGCGGCCGCGCGAGGCAGACGAGGTCCGCCCGTCCCGCCATCAGGATCGAATTGACATGGTCCGGCTCGTAGATGTTCCCGACCGCCATCGTTGCCATATCCGCCTCGTTGCGGATCTGGTCCGAGAACGGTGTCTGGAACATGCGGCCATAAACCGGCCTAGCGCGGACGGACGTCTGCCCGGCCGACACGTCGCAAATGTCGACGCCGGCCTCTTTGAGCATGGCCGCTATGGCCACCGCTTCGGCGGGCGTGACACCCTCGTCGCCTACCCAGTCATTGGCCGAAATCCGGACGGAAATCGGTTTCTCCGACGGCCAAGCCGCCCGCACGGCATGGAAGATTTCCAGCGGGAACCGCATTCGGTTCTCCAGTGAACCTCCATATTCGTCGGTTCGCAGATTGGTCAGCGGCGTGATGAAGGACGACAGGAGATAGCCATGCGCCATATGCAGTTCGAGCATGTCGAAGCCGGCGCGCGCGGCCATCTCGGCGGAAGCGACAAATTGCGTGCGCACCATGTCCATGTCAGCGCGGCTCATCGGCCGCGGCACCGCATTATGCGGTGACCACGAGACGTCCGACGCGGCCATGACCGGCCAGTTCCCGGTCTCGAGCGGCGCATCGGCATCCTGCCAGCCAAGCTGGGTCGATCCCTTCGCCCCCGCGTGGCCGAGTTGCACGCAGATCTTCGCCTCGGTTTCGCGATGGACGAAATCGACGATCCGCTTCCAGGCGTCTTCATGCTCCGGCGCGTACAGGCCCGTGCACCCCGGCGTGATGCGCCCTTCCGGCGACACGCAGGTCATTTCCGTCACCACCAGCCCGGCTCCGCCCTTCGCACGCTCGCCATAGTGGACGAGATGCCAATCCGTCGGGCAACCATTGACGGCCTTGTACTGCGCCATCGGCGAGACGACGACGCGGTTCTTCAGCTTGAGGGACCGAAGCGCGAACGGCGCGAACATCGGCCGCCGGACCGGCGCGTCCTCGGGCATGCCCGCCTGGACCTGGAACCAGCGCTCAGCGCTTTCGAGCCAGTTGGCATCGCGCAGCCGCAGGTTCTCGTGGCTGATCCGCTGGGAACGTGTCAGGAGGGAGTAATTGAACTGGACCGGATCGAGGTCGAGATAACGCTCCACTTCCTCGAACCATTCAAGGCTGTTGCGCGCCGCGGACTGGAGCCGGAGCACTTCCGTACGTCGCTCCTCCTGGTACCGCTCGAACGCCTTTTCCATCGTCGTCTCGGAATGAAGATATTCCGCCAGGGCGATGGCGCTATCGAAAGCGAGCCGCGAGCCCGAGCCGATCGAGAAATGCCCGGTGGCCGCGGCGTCGCCCATCAGCACCACATTTTCGTGGTGCCATTTCTCGCAGATCACCCGCGGGAAATTCATCCATACCGCCGAGCCGCGCAGATGGCTGGCGTTGGACATGAGGCGGTGTCCGCCCAGATGCTTTTCGAAGATCCGCTCGCACGTGGCGACCGCCTCCTCCTTCGACATGTGCTCGAAGCCCCATTTGTCCCAGGTCTGCTGCGTGCACTCGACGATCACCGTCGCCGTGTCGGCGTCGAACTGATAGGCATGGATCCACATCCAGCCATGCTCGGTTTCCTCGAAGATGAAGGTGAAGGCGTCGTCGAATTTCTGGTGCGTGCCGAGCCAGATGAACTTGCACAGCCGAACATCGATGTCCGGCCTGAAAACCTCCGCATATTCGCGGCGCACGAGTGAATTGATCCCGTCCGCGGCGACCACGAGATCATAATCGCGGCGGTAGTCTTCCGCTGTTTTGAATTCGCTCTGGAATTGCAGATCGACGCCAAGTTCGCGCGCCCGCGCCTGCAGGATCAACAGCAGCTTCATCCGACCGATTCCGGCAAAGCCATGACCGCCGGAAACCGTACGCGTGCCACGATGGATGACCGCTATGTCATCCCAATAGGCGAAGTTGGCGCGAATTTTCGCGGCACTGTCCGGATCGTTTTCGGCGAGGTTATCCAGGGCGTCATCGGAAAGCACGACGCCCCAGCCAAAGGTGTCGTCGGCCTTGTTGCGCTCCACCACCGTCACTTCGTGCGACGGATCGCGCAGCTTCATCGAGATCGCGAAATACAGACCCGCAGGTCCGCCTCCAAGACAAACGATCCTCACGTCCGGCGCCTCCCTTTTTCGCGTCCGGTCCAAACCGGTTGCGCACCATCAGAATAACCAAGGGAAGTTTAATTTCAATCCTAAAAGTTTCAAATATAAAATATTGCGCGCCAAGGGTATCGCCCTTTCCGAAAATGGCGCGCCGGGGGCTCAGGGCACGTAGCGCATGAAGGCGAATCGCTGTGAATCCGGCGCCCAGGACGGGACATTGATAGTTCCCTGCCCGCCATGGAGATCGAGCAGGATTTCGGGCGTACCACCCTCGGAGGGCATTAGCCGCAACTGGACATCGCGACCGGCGGGGTGGCCCCGCGTACCGCCCTCATAGGCGAGATAGACGATACTTTTCCCATCGGGCGACGGGTGCGGGAACCAGTTGACCCGCTCGTCATCCGTCATCATCTGCGGATCGCTGCCGTCGGGCCGAACCCGCCAGAGTTGAACGGAACCGCCCATTTCGCCATTGAACCAAATCCACTCGCCATCCGGCGCATAGTCCGGTCCGTCGCAATGATCGAAACCCCGCGTCACCTGGAATTCCTCACCGCCACCGACCGGGCACGTATAGACTTGGAACGTCTCACCGCGCCGGGCGACATAGGCGAGCCTCTCCCCGTCGGGAGACCAGCCGTGCCAGTAGGACGGTACGCGCTCGGTCACCCGCGCAGGTACGCCTCCGCCAGCCGGCAGCGTGTAGATGCAGCTTTCACCGAATTCGGACGAATCGCTGATCGCAAGCGTGCTTCCGTCGGGCGACAGCCCGTGATCGTTGTTGAGGCGAACGGCAAACCCCGTATCGATTTCCCGAAGAGCCGGAGCGGCAAGATCGACCTCGAAAAGCCGGCCGGAACCATTCACAACCAACGCATTTCCGTCGCGGCTCCAGTTCGGAGCCTCCATGTGACCATCGAATTCGAGAACGGTTTCCACCGATCCGGTCACGATATCGAAAACAGACAGAATGCTTTTCATAGGCCCGCCTCCACGCGCCAACTCTAAAGGCGAGCCTAGGAAAGGCAATCAGCGCGTTTCGCCGTCGTCTCTATTGAGTTGCAATGCGTAACGCCATGCCCGCAAAGCCGGGAACCGGGTATGTGTGTGCAGTCCGATCACGGCAGCAGGAAAATCACTTCCCCGCGTCGTCAGTGCCGATCTCGCTCTCATCGACAGGCTCGAGATCGGGATCGTCGTAGCGGGCGACGTAGGACTCGATGAGCCGATCGACCGCCGCGCGAGTGACCTTGTTGTTCGAAGTGGAGAAACCGAGCGTCGCGACCATCTTCCAGTGGCCGTACATCAGCGAGATGAACAAATAGCCGAGTTCCAGGCAGGCCTTCTGGTTGAGCTGCGGATAGCTGACCTGGACCTCGTGGGCGATCGTGTATTGCAGCAGATTGTACTGCGCATGCAGGTTCTCCCTGATCTTCGGGTGAGCCGCGGCAAGCGAGAACATCGCATCGTAGACACTGTCGTCGCGCGGCTTCTCCAGATCGCGGTCCGACAGGAAGTCGAAATAGAAATCGAGGAAGGTCTTCAGCCGTTGCGGCGTCTGGGCGTTCAGGATGCCGCGCATCAGGCAATCGCGATAAGCCGCCGCAAGCCGATCGCAAACCGCGACCATGAGCTCGATCGGATCCGGGAAGTAATGCCGGATCAACTGACGCGACATGTCCGCTTCCTGCGCGATCAAATCGTAGGAAATATGCGGCAGGCCGTTTTTCAGGATCGCGTTGAAAGCCGCCTCGACGATCTCCGGCTTACGGACTTCCGATATGGGTTTTGGCATGCGGTTTTACGGTACGCAGTCTATATTGTCATATTTTTAGCGTAGCACATTCGCCGCGAGAGCGCATTATGGCAAGCTGTAGGACTTCATGACGATGGAATCGCGACAATTAGTCCGTGGAAAGACGATGCCCTCCGGCCGAACCGAAGGGCATTGATTTTCCAATCAGGCAGTTTGGCGCCGTCAGCTGGCGTTCTTGATCATGTCGCGGGCAATGATGAGCTGCTGGATCTGCGATGTACCCTCGTAGATCCGGTAAAGGCGGACGTCTCGATAGAAGCGTTCGATCGGGTAGTCCACGATATAGCCGGCACCGCCGAAAATCTGCACCGCGCGGTCGGCCACACGCCCGACCATTTCCGTGGCGAAATATTTCGCGCATGAGGATTCCACGGTCACGCGTTCGCCGGCATCACGCCGCTTCGCCGCATCGAGCACCATGCACCAGGCCGCATAGGCCTCGGTGCGCGAATCGGCGAGCATCGCCTGTACGAGCTGGAACTCTGCGATAGGCTTGCCGAACTGTTCGCGCTCCATCGCGTAGCGAAGGCATTCCTCGATCAAGCGATCGGCGGCACCGCAGGCGGCAGCCGCGATGTGAAGGCGCCCGCGGTCGAGGACCTTCATGGCCGTTTTGAACCCCATGCCAGGCACCCCACCGATAATCGCTTCGGCCGGCACCCTGACATTGTCGAAATTGACATCCGCCGTCAGCGTTCCGTGATGCCCGAGCTTGCTGTCCGGCTTGCCGACGCTCAGCCCTTCCAGATCCGCATCGACGGCGAAAGCGGTGATGCCGCCGGCGCCCTTGTTGTCCGGGTCCGTGCGCGCCATCACGGTAAAGACGCCGGCGCGCGGCGCATTCGTGATGAAGCGCTTGGAACCGTTGAGCACGTAGTGATCGCCATCCTTGACGGCGTTGGTGCGCAGGGCAGCCGCATCGGAACCAGAGCCCGGCTCGGTAAGCGCGAACGAACCGATCATCTCACCGGTCGCCATCAGCGGCAGGTAACGATCCTTCTGTGCGTCCGTGCCGTCGATGACGATGCCCTGCGAACCGATGCCGATCGTCGTCGCGAAGGCCGAGCGGTACGAGCCGTGCGCGCGCCCGATCTCATAGATCACCCGCGCCTCGTCTTCCATGCCGAGCCCCATGCCGCCATAGGTCTCCGGGATCGTCAGCCCGAACAGGCCGAGTTCCTTCATCTCCGAAAGGATGTCTTCTGGAATGTCGTTGAGTTCCTCGACCTTGCGTTCGGCGGGGATCAGGCGCTCGTCCACGAACCGCCTGACGACGGCGAGCAGTTGATCGAGGGTTTCCTTATCGACGGCCATGATGCGTTACTCCGGGCGTTGCTTGTCTATGAAGGGTATTATCGGGTTGAGGTCAGGACGGATCGCCGCCATTGCGGGTCCAGACCATCACGTTGGAGAAGCCTGTCTGAACCCGCTCGTCGCGCTGGTTGATCAGCGTTCTCTCGGTCTGGACGATTCCCCATTGCGGCTTGCTGGTCTGGCGCTTGCTGGCGATGCGCGTTTCAAGCTTGATCGTGTCGCCGATGAAGATCGGCTTCAGGAACTTCCAGTTGACCAGTTCCATGAAGATCGCGTTCTTCCACGTTCCCTGCGCCGTCTGGTTCTGCATGCCGGTCGCAATCGAAAGACCGAGTACACCGTGGACGACGCGCTGGCCGAACTGGGTTTTCTTCGCGAATTCCTCGTCTGTATGGATGCTGTGGTAATTGCCGGAGAGGCCGGTGAAAATCACATTGTCAGCTTCCGTGACCGTACGGCCGCGCGAGTAGAATACCGAGCCTTCCTCGATATCCTCGAAAAATATGGCATCTTCCATGGCGACCCTCCCTCCGGTCTTACCTATTCGTCGTCCCGGCGAATGAGGCCGTCGACGGCGATGCCGCGCCCCTCGCCCGGGTAGTAGATGAATGGATTGATATCGAGCTCCGCGACGTTGTCGGCGCCGGCCATCAGCAGGGACGCACCGACAATCGCATCGGCCAGCGGCGCGAGACGCTCATTGTCCTCGCCCAGCAACCCGCGCGCAGACGGAATCTCGCCGATCATGTCCATCGCTTCGGCGCGACCGACCGGTGCGGGACGGAACGTCACCTGGCGTAGAGCTTCCGTGTAGACACCGCCAAGGCCGAACGCGATCAAAGGCCCGGCTTGCGGATCGCGCATTCCGCCGATCAGCAATTCGACGCCAGGCGCCACCATCGGCTGCACGGAGACACCTTCCAGTTCACCGCCGGCCTTTTTCGCGGCCGCATGGATTTCGTCGAAGGCGCGCGCCGCACCGGCCTCGTCGCAGACATTCAGCTTGACCAGGCCGGCCTTCATCTTGTGGGCGATCTGCGTGGTTACGCCCTTGAGAACGACGGGAAACCCGAAAGCCCGTGCGTTGGCGCCGGCTTCTTCGGCCGTCTGTACGATCGCCTCGTCGCAAACAGGCACGCCGGCGAGGCGCAGAATGGCCTTGGACTGGTGTTCGGTGAGAAGCGAAGCGCTGCCGGTGCGCACCGCGCTGTCGATCGCTTCGCGTGTCTCGGCATCGAGTTCCGGTGCCTGTCCGGTCTCGCCGGACGCACTCGCCCTGGCGCTGCCGACACGGGAAATCGCCTGCAAGGCGCCGTGAAGCTGTTCGAAGACCGGGATATTGCCCGCGCGGAATCGCGTGGCGGATTCCGCGACGCATTCTCCGCCGCAAACCACGGCCATGATCGGCTTGCCGATGGTGGCACTCGCCGCGACAACCTCGTCGGCGATCCGTTCAGACCCGTAAACGACCGTGATCAGCATGACGATCACGTCGATCCCTTCATCCGCAGCGACGATTTCGAGGGCCATCTGCATCATTCCGGGGCTCGACGTGACGGCGCCGGTCACGTCCAGCGGGTTGTTCTCGGGCGCAAAGTCGGGAAGCACGTCGCGGAGCTTGCGCCGGGTTTCCTCCGAAAACGCGCCCATTTCCAGGCCGACCGCTTCGCTCCGGTCCGCGGCAAGGCTGCCCATGCCGCCCGACACGCTGATGAAGCCGACGCGCCGTCCGTCGATATCATATGCCGAGGCGGCGAGCGCCGCTTCGAGCGCGTCCTGCACGTCATCCACCTCGATGACGCCGTGACGCCTGAAAATGGCCTTGTAGGCAGCCGACGATCCGGCCAGCGAACCCGTATGCGACTGGATCGCGCTGGCGCCCTGCTCCGACCAGCCGGCGCGAAGGACGATTACCGTCTTGCCGAGCCGGCGCGCTTCGGAAAGCGCATGGTCCAGCTTGTCGAGATCCCGCAGCCCCTCGATGTAGAGAAGCACCACCCGGGTGCTCGGGTCGTGGATCTGGTGAAGGAGCACGTCGGGAATTTCGAGATCCGCCGAATTGCCGATCGACAGGAAGCTGGAAAACCGCAGGCCCTGGTTCATGCCGGCATCGAGAAACGAACCTCCCAGCGCACCGCTCTGCGAGATCAGCGCGACATTGCCCGGCTCGAACTGCCGATCGAAGGCCTGGTTGCCGGTAGCGGCCAGCTTGTTGCCCGCGTGATAGGCGCCGAGCGAATTCGGGCCGAGGATGCGAATGCCGAGACGCCGGGCGGAGGCAACCAGGTCCTCCTGTTCGCCGACACCTTCGCCGCCCTGTTCCGCATAGCCCGAGGTGATGACGATAGCCGCCTTGACGCCCAGCCGCCCGCACCCTTCGAGGGCCTCCAGCGCAGAGGACTTCGGCACGACGATGATGGCAAGGTCCACCGGCCCCGGCACGTCGTCGAGAGAGGCATATCCCGGGATGCCGAGAATGGCATCGCCGCGCCGGTTCACCGGATAGATCGTTCCGTCATAACCGTAACGCGTGAGATTGCGCATGACGCGGCCGCCGAACTTCGACTCGTTTTCGGAAGCGCCGATGACGACGATCGATTTCGGCGCGAAAACGGCGTCGATCGCGTTCAGAACCTCCGTGTCCGGCCGGTAGTTGTCATGCATCTTGTTCACCTTCCCGTTCTCCTCTCCTGCGGCACTGATGCCGTTCAGCCCTCTGCCTGATCCGCGTTCCTGCGCTTCATCATCAGGACATGCTCACCGTCCTGGACGAGCGTTCCATCCTGGTTGAAGACCTCGACCTTCTGGTAGGTGATGCCGCGGTCCGGCTTGCTGGTTTCCTTCATCTTCTCGATGTGGATGCGCGCCCAGATCGTATCGCCGAAGAAGACCGGAGCCTTGAAGTTCCAGGTCAGCCCCAGAAAGGCGATCACGGTCCCCTCGAAAATGCCAAGACGCTGCTTCAGCCCGGTCACGACCGACAGAACCAGCAGACCGTGGGCGATCGGCTCCTTGAACGCGGTCTCGGCCGCGAAAGTCCTGTCGGTATGCAGCCGGTTGAAATCGCCCGAGGTACCCGCGAATGCCATCACGTCCGCCTCGGTAATCGTGCGGGGAACCGTGTCGTAGAAGGTTCCCTCCTCGAAATCCTCGAAATACAGTCCCGCCAACGTCCGGTCCTCCTGTTTGAACAAGCGCGAGGCGCGCCGCCGAGCGTTGCCGGCGGCCTGTGTGTCCGGCCGGCCTCGCAGCGGCCGGACATTCATGCTTGCGGTCGAAATCGGCGCCTAGTAACCGCCGACGCTCTTTCCGCCACAGACGTAGAGAACCTGGCCTGTAATGTACCAGGCATCGTCCGACGCGAAGAACCGCGTTGCGTAGGCAACGTCATCCGGCGACCCGATGTCCCGGATCGGCTGAGTCTTGCGCAGGTTTTCCTGCACGTCCTCGCGCAGCCCCTGATACATCGGCGTGTTTATGACGCCGGGAGCGATGCAGTTGCTGGTGATGTTGTAGCGCCCGAGTTCCCGCGCCATCGTCCGCGTCAGGCTGACCACGCCGCCCTTGGCGGCCGAGTAGTTCGCCTGCCCCACATTGCCCTGATAGGCACGCGAGGAGATGTTGACGATCCGCCCGTACTTGGCCGGGATCATCGCGTCGCGCACCACCGCCTGCGAACACAGGAAGTAGGACTTCAGGTTGATGTCCAGCACAAGGTCCCAGTCCTCTTCCGGCATCTTGACCAGGAAGTTGTCGCGAATGATGCCGACATTGTTGACGAGGATGTCGATCTTGCCGTGCTCGGCGAGGATCGACTCGACCATCGCGTCCACCTGTTCCTTGCTGGTCGCGTCCGCCTTCAATGCGGCAGCCCGGCCACCTTCGGAACGGATCTGCTCCTCCATGCCGCGCGCATTGTCCTCATTGACGTCGGCGATGACGACGAAAGCGCCGTCCTTCGCCAGCCCGCTTGCGATCGACGCGCCGATACCCTGTCCGGCGCCCGTGACGATCGCCACTCTGTTTTCCATCTTCACGCTTGCGCTCCCTGCTGAGGCTTGAAGTTCAGTAGCGAATGGCCTTCCTCGATTTCCGAGATAACCGAATCGACCCGCATGCCGATCGACACCGTGTCCGGATCGCAATCGACGATATTACCCATGATGCGGACCCCGACATCGAGATCGACGAGTGCCACGACATAAGGCATCCGCGCCTTGAAGCTCGGATGCGGCGCGAAACCGGGAACCGAAAAGGAGTATACGGTTCCGGACGCCTCGACGGCGCGCCACTCGATGTCGTCGGACCAGCACCCCGCACAGATCGGACGGGGATAGAACTGATAGGTCTCGCAGGATTTGCAGTACTGCAGGCGAACCTCGCCTTCGCGAAGTCCCTGCCAGTACGGCTCGGCCTCGCCGGAATAGGTCGGCAGGACGTTGGGCGATTCACTCATAATTACTCTCCTCCCAGGATCAGTGTTGCGTGCGACGACAACACGCCGCCGACGCCATGGGCCAAGGTGAGATTGGCGGACGGGATCTGCCGATCGCCGCATTCGCCGCGCAATTGCCGCACCGCCTCGATGATCAGGAAAATGCCGAACATGCCCGGATGACAGTAAGAGAGCCCGCCACCACTCGTGTTCAGCGCGAACTCTCCACCGGGCGCCGTTCTCTGACCGGAAACGAAGGCTCCCGCCTCGCCCTTGGCGCAGAAGCCGAGGTCTTCGAGGCAAAGCATGACCGTGATCGTGAACGAGTCGTAGATCTGCGTCACGTCGATGTCGGACGGCTTCACGCCGGCCATTCCGAACGCTTTCGGCCCGGTTATGCCAGCCGCTGTCCGCACGAGATCCGGCATCTGCGAAATGCCCATATGCGAATGGGTATCCGCGAAACCGAGCACGGCGACCGGACGCTTTTTCAGGTCGCGCGCCCGTTCGAGGCTGGTCACGATCACCGCGCCACCGCCGTCGGTCACAAGACAGCAATCGTAACGATGCAGCGGATCGGTCACGATCGGCGAGTTCATGACGTCGTCGATGCTCAGTGGATCACGCGTATAGGCCTTCGGATTGAGCGCGGCCCACTTGCGCGTCGCTACCGCGATCTCGGCAAGCTGCTCCGATGTCGTTCCGAACTCGTACATGTGCCGGCGCGCGGCCATCGCGTAAGCCGCTAGCGGCAGCGGCGGGCCATAGGGCGCCTCGAACTGCCATGGTGGCTCGGGGTTGCCATATGTTCCCTGCGGATTGCGGCTGCGGTCTGATTTCTGCGTGCTGCCATAGGTGATCAGGCACGTTGTGCAGAGACCGGCTTGAATGGCGGCCATCGCGTGACCGACATGGGTCTCGAAGGATGATCCGCCGGTGATGGTCGAGTCCGAGTAGCTTGGCTGGATGCCCAGATACTCGCTCAGCGCCATGGACGGCATGTGCATCGAGTTGAACGGCGCCGCGGTCAGAACGCCGTCGATGTCGCTCTTCTCCAGCCCCGCGTCCTCGATGGCTGCCTTGGCGGCCTCCATCTGGAGCTGGAAGATCGTCTTGCCCGGGACCGAGCCCAGATCGGACTCCGCCACACCGGCGATCGCTATCCCTTGACTGCTATGCTGGCTTGCCACGTCAATATTCCCTGGTCTGTTGTTGCATTCATTCGTCCACGCTTGCCTGCGCGGTTTTCCCCGCCGCACCCTCGCTGTCGATCCTGCGCGTCTTCAGGATCCGGCGATGCAGCCGGACCGTGACTAGTAGTGTCAGCGCGAAGAAACCGAGCGCGATCGGGCGCGTGAAGAAGATCGTCCAGTCTCCGCCCGAGAGCAGGAGCGACTGGCGCATCGCGTTCTCGACCATGGGTCCGACGAGAAAGGCGATGATGAGCGGAGCGAGCGGGAAGCCGGTACGCTTCATGAAGAGGCCCAGCAGCCCTGCTCCGACCATGACGTAAATATCGAAGATGTTGTTGTTGATGCTGAAAGCGCCGACCACGCACAGCGTCAGGATGATCGGGAACAGGAACCGCGTCGGCACCAGGACCACCATGGCGAACAGGCGGATCAGGTAGTGCCCGAGCAGGAACATGATCCCGTTTGCCACGAGCATGCCGATCAGGATCGCGTAGACCGTGGGTCCGCTGTGCTGGAACAGGGTCGGTCCCGGCACCATGCCGTGCAACAGGAAGGCGCCTGCGATGATGCTGGAGATCACGTCGCCGGGAATGCCGAGCGTCAGGAGCGGCACGAAGCTGGCGCCGTTGACGGCGTTGTTCGCGGCTTCGGGCGCAACGATACCTTCCTCGCAGCCCGTACCGAATATCTCGGGTGTGTCGGATTTGTGCTTCGCCTCCGAATAGGCGAGGAACGCCGCCAGCGACTGACCGACGCCGGGCACGATCCCGACGATCGTTCCGATGATGCTGGAGCGCAGCAATGTCCGAAAATGCTTCTTGAACATCGCCATCGACGGGTAGCTGATGTGGTAATTCGATCCAGCAGCCGTCTTCGCGATCTTCGGCCCGATCTTTCGCACGCCCTGATCCAGCACTTCCGAGATACCGAACAGGCCGATCAGCATCGGGATAAAGGAGATGCCGCCCTGAAGCTGGAATGTGTCGAACCAGAAGCGCGGCGTTCCAAGAATGACATCCGGACCGATCACTGCGAGCAGCATGCCCATCGCGCCCGACATCAGGCCCTTGACCATGTTGCCGGTGGAAACCGTGGCGATCACGGTCAGCGCGAAGAGCGTAACGGCAAACATTTCGGGCGGACCGAACTTCACCGCGATAGCGGCGAGCGGAGCCATGACGAGGATCATCACGATATCGCTGAACGTATCGCCGAACACCGAGGCCGTATGCGCAAGCGACAGCGCCCGGTTCGCCTCGCCGCGCTTCGTCATCGGATAACCGTCAAGCAGCGTCGCGGTGGAGGATGCTGTCCCCGGCACGTTGATCAGGATTGCCGAGATCGACGCGCCGAACACGGCGCCCTTGTAGATGCCGACCAGGAAGACGATGGCCGCAACCGGCGACAGATAGAATGTAAAGGGAATGAGGATGGCGACAGTCAGTGCACCACTCAATCCGGGTATCGCGCCGACAAGCGTTCCGACGAAGACACCCGCCAGAATGTAGAGCAGGTTCTGCCACTGCGCGAAAAGAGCCAGACCTTCAAGGAATTGCGCGTACATCTCGAGAGCCCTACTGGAACAGCCGACCGAGCGGCAAAGGGATGTTCAGCATGTCGCCGAACACGAAATAGAGAACCGCCGTCAGCCCGGCCGTGACCAGAAAGGTCATCCATACGGACGCGCCGAGATAAAGCATGTACAGGACGGCCACGATCGCGGTTGCGTAGATGTAGCCGATCCAGATTGTTCCGATCACATAAAGCACGATCAGCGCGATCGGGACGATCGCATTGAGCAGCGCATCCCTTTGCGTAGGAGCTTCATCGTCTTCTGCGACCGGAAACTCGTGGATCTCGTCCCCGCTGATGCGCCGCTTGAGCCAGAAGGCCGCAAGGAGCACGCAAAGGATCATCGAGAACAGGAGTACGACGCGGGGGAACAGCCACGGCTGAATTCCGTCATCGTAAAGGCCGGGCGCTTCCTGCGGGGCGATGATGAAGAGCCAGAGCGCCAACGGGATCGCGACGATCGCTATGATCAGATCGAGATAGCCTTTGAGGGGGTTCTTGGAAAACATGAAAAACCTGTTTTTCGCGGAACACGAGACAAGCTGACGATACCCCAAAAAGGGCACGCTTCCCTCGCAGACTTTGATTGGCTTCAACTCGCCCGCCGAGCGGCCATGCCGCCATCACGGGGTCTTTGGATCGCGTCCGCCCGGAAGAGCGGACGCGATGTCTTGCTTATTCCGAAGCGCCGAGCAGCTTGGAATACATCTCGAATTCGCGATCGACGCGCGCTTGGGTGTCTTCGCGGGACATCCACTGCACAGAGACGCCAATTGCGCCCATGCGTTCCTGGAATTCCGGGTTTTTCACGACCTTCTCAAGCGCGTTCTCAAGCGTTTCCATGCGCTCTTCCGGCACGCCGACAGGAGCGTACACCGCATACCAGGGGCTCAGGCCCGAAAATCCGACTTCGCTGAAGGTCGGCACGTCCGGAAACTTCTCGAGACGTTCGGCATTATCGACGACCAGAAGACGGGTTTTGCCGTCAGCACCGAGATCGCCGCGTACTTCCGTACCCGCAAGCTGAACCTGGTTGCCGTGAAGGGCCGCAATCACATTGCCCGAACCGCCCATCGGCACATGGCGGATTTCAAACCCGGCCTGATCGGAAATTCCCTTCATCGTCAGGTGGGCGACGCTGTTCTCACCGCTGGTCGCATAGGTGATCGATCCGTCGGAAGCTTTTGCAGCCTCGAGAAAATCATCGAAGGTCTGCCACGGAGAATCCTCCGGCACGACAAGTGCGGTGAAGAACGTACCCACATGACCAACCGGCGCGAGATCGCCCACAGCATACGGCAGATCCTGAAGGATCGGCTTCGGAAGGACGGGACCTGCCGGCACCATCCCGAGCACATAGCCATCAGGACGCTGCGACACCATCCAGGCCGTACCGATCGTACCGCCACCGCCGCTCGTATAGTTCGGCACGAGCGAAACGCCGAGTTCTTCCTGGTAGAACGGAATGAGCGCCTGCGTCGCCACATTCGTGGAGCTGTTCGCACCGAATGGCACATTGATCTGGATCGGCTTGGTCGGGAAATCGTCAGCCTGCGAGGGCGTGGCGGCGACCGACAGTCCGGCAATCGCGCCAACCGCCGCCATCAGCATCGGACGGTTCAGTTTCCGTAAGTAGTTCAGCATGCGTTTTCCTCCCTTTGAAAACTCACCGAGCCAGACGCTCATCGCCTGTCCGGTAAAGACCGAAAGAGCGAACCGAAGACCGGTAACATGAGCGAAGCCTTCTCCGACGCCCACATGAGTTCTTCGGCAGTCCGTTCGGCATTCGATGCATCAGATAATGCATCTTATATAAGACATACTAATTTGCCTCTGAATGTGTGTCAACTGCCTACCGCCCCTGTAACCGGCTTTGCGAAACGCGGAATGAAGAACGAAATCACTGGCCGAGCGCGGAAATCTGCGCCAGCAGATCGTCGTCGACCGAAATGCCTTTCTGCATGATCTCGGCCTTCAGTGACTGACGCCTGCGGCCCGGAACGCGCGCGCCGGGCATCGCGTCGATGAGCCCGGCCAACACCGCGAATCGGCTCACCGCACTGCCTCCGAAAACTTCGGGATCGATCGCGATGATCAATTGTCCGGTACCCGGCGCCGCTCCCTCTCCGTCGAAGAAGGAAGTCGCTTCATAGCCGTAATTGGCGCCAGTCAGGCCCGCACACAGCATCTCGACCATGAGCGCGAGCGCTGTGCCCTTCGCATCGCCCATGGGCACCATCGTGCCGTCGAGGGCAGCCTGCGCGTCGGTCGTCGGGTTGCCCTCGCGATCGAGCGCCCACCCCTCCGGTATCGCGTTGCCTTGCTGTTTGGCCGCCATGATTTTCCCGCGCGCCACCTTGGACAGCGAGATATCGACCACCACGGGTCCGTCCTCGCCGGCGGGAGCCGCGAATGCGATCGGGTCCGTACCGTAAAGCGGTGTCTTGCCGCCCCAGGGCGCCATCGCGCTCGGCGCATTGGCGAACAGAATTCCGACAAGGTTCTTCTCCGCCAATCGCTCGACGATCGTGCCGGCGACACCGCAATGATGCGACCGGCGAATGCCCGCCATGGCGATTCCCTGCAGCGTGGCCGCCTCGGGCAGGTTCTCCAGGGCAAGGTCGATCGCCGGATAGGCGAAGCCGTTTGCCGCATCCACCGCGAACGCGCCCGGCCGCTTCCTTTCGATCGTCGGAGTGGCTTTCGCATCGACCTTACCGGAAAGCGCCTGCGCGCAGTAGGACGGCATCCGGCGTAGCCCGTGACCGGACTGACCGGCCAGTTCGGCGGCGATCAGGGCGCGTGCGACCGACCCGGCATTCGCTTCGGACGCACCGCACCGAGCGAGCGTCTCGACGATGAGTGTTGTCGCTTCGGCGACCCCAAGCAGTTTCACGACGCGCTTTCCTTCAGATGTTTTGCGACAGTGTCCGCGGTCAGACGGCTCACCCGCACATTCGATTCGTCCGTGACGCCCGCGATATGCGGCGTCAGAATGACATTCGACAGGCCGGCGAACATCGCGCCACGCTCTTCGGTCAGCGGCTCCTCTTCGAACACGTCAAGCGCCGCGCCGGAGATCTTGCCGGACGTCAGCGCCGCCTGAAGCGCGAATTCGTCGACCGTCCCGCCGCGCGCGGCGTTGATCAGGACCGCACCCTTCTTCATTCTCGCGAAGGCTTCCGTTTCGATGATGTGCCGCGTTTGAGTCGTAAGCGGTATATGAAGGCTCACGACATCCGAAATGGATAGCAGTTCGTCGAGTGATACGCGCCCCACATGTTTCCAGGCCGGATCGTCCACCGCAACGAAAGGATCGCTCGCGACCACCGACATGCCGAGCGCGGCGGCCCGGCGCGCGACCTCGCGCGCGATCGAGCCGAAGCCGACGAGCCCCATCGTCTTGCCCGATATTTCGCGGCCGATAAGCGCCTGTCGCGGCCATTCGCCTGCGGCAACTGAGACGGTCGAAAGGTAGGCGCCGCGCAGCAGCATCAGCGCCGTTGTGATGACATATTCCGCCACCGAAAGATCGTTTGCGCCGTTCGCCGGGTAAACCGCGACGCCCCTCGCCTTGCAAGCGTCGACGTCGATGTTGTCGAGCCCGACTCCGAGACGCCCGACGCATTGAAGCGCCGGTGCGGCTGCCAGAAGATCGCCTCGCACCTGCGTGCGATTGCGCACGAGGATCGCCTTCGCAGCGCCGAGCGACGCCAACAGTTCCTCCGGACGATCGACCAGCGTCGGATCGAAGAGTACCGAGAAATCCTGGCGCAGCGTATCGACGGCAGCCTCCTCCATGAACTCGCTTATGACAATGTCATGCATGGCGTTTGCCTGTCCGATGGCTTGAAATGAAACGGACCCGGCGATGATGCCGGGTCCGGAATTGGCAGGGCCTGATCAGGCGCTCCGGTAGAGTTTCGTCATGACGAACTCGCGGTGACCGAGCGCCTCGGCTGCCGTGCTTCGCCCATTCGACGTGCGGACGATCATATCGATCAGGGAATCGCCCGCCTCGTCGATCGTCATCTCTCGTCGCAGGATGCCCGAAACATCGACATCGACATGCTCGCCCATTGTCCGGATCGTCCGGGGATTGGCCGATATCTTGATCACGGGCACGATCGGGTTGCCGATGACATTGCCCTGTCCCGTCGGGAATGTGTGTACCACATATCCGGCGGCCGCCATGAGCGTCACGCATTCGGCCGCGGCCGACGACGTGTCCATGAAGTAGAGACCTTTTCCGGCAGTCGGCGCCTCCGCCGGCTCGAGGATATCGATATAGCGCGATTCGCGGCCGATCTTCTCGAGATTACCGAGCGCCTTCTCCTCGATTGTGGTCAGGCCACCCTCGATATTGCCCTTCGTGGGCTGGCTTTCCGACAGATCGTCCGTCTGGTGCGCGAAGATCACGTCATCCTGGTAGGCCTTCCACATCTTGTACCAGCGCTCGCCGACTTCCTCGTTGATCGCACGCGCCTTGCAGATGTGCTCGGCGCCGGTGATCTCGGAGGTTTCTCCGAAACAGCCATAGATGCCTTCCGGCAGCAGCTTGTCATACATGTTGCCGACGGTCGGGCAGGATCCCAGTCCGGTCGTCGTATCGCTCTCGCCGCATTTGGTGGAGACCCACAGGTCCGAGATCGGGCATTCGACGCGCTGCAATTCGGACGCATAATGCACGAAGCCCTTGGCCGCGCGCGAAGCATCCATGATGGTCTTGAGATCACCGTTCTGCTCGATGGAGAAGGCCGCCACCGGCTTGCCGGTTTCGGCAATCCCGTCCGCGATCTTCTGTGTCCAGCCAGGCTCGATACCGATCACGACCACAGCGGCGACATTCGGGTTCGCGCCCGTGCCGATCATGGTGCGGAAATGCAGATCGAGATCCTCGCCGAACTGAAGACGCCCATAAGCGTGCGGAAGCGCGAGTGTGCCCTTGATATTGTTGGCCACCGCCTCGCATGCCGCATTGGAAATGTCGTCGACGGGAAGGATTACCACATGGTTGCGCACGCCGACGCGACCGTTGTCGCGGCGATACGCCATGATGGTAAGATTTGAATATTGCGATGCCATTCGACAGCCCTCCCCGGCTACCAGCGCTTGGTTTTCAGATTGTGGACGTGGACGTGGCCGCCTTTTTTCACATCGGCGGTGAATTTCCCGATGTCCTCGCCATATTTGATTGCGGTCTCGCCCGCCTTCAGGTCGCGCAAAGCCACCTTGTGCCCGATCGGCACGTCGTCTCCGACCCCCAGATTGAAACTGGAATTGTCGGCCGTGACGACGCACAGCATGTCGGTTCCGGCCTCGAGATTCTCCACCACGACCACGCCGACATTGTCGGCATGTTCATGGACTAGCAATTGTGGTGCGGTCATTCAGTGCTCCTTCCCTACTCAGCTAACTCTTATATAAGATATACGATACATAATAGTGGAACTGTCAAGCGCGATGCACTATTATCAGGCACCGAAATTGCGAAGGAGCGCCGGCCCGTTGTCCGCAGAACACGAAGCACTGGACTACAAACCGCTTTATGCCCGCATCCGTGACCGCCTTGTCGGCCGCCTCGTCGATGGCCAATGGACGCCCGGCATGCTGATTCCCAGCGAGATGGAACTCGCCCGCCAACTCGGCGTGAGCCAGGGAACCGTCAGAAAGGCGCTGGACGTTATGGCCTCGGAAAACCTGCTCGTGCGCAGGCAGGGGCGCGGCACCTATGTCGCCGTACCCGAGGAAGGTCCGCAGCAGTTCAAGTTTTTCCGGCTCCTGCCCGACGACGGAAGCCGCGTGCTTCCGGAATCGGAGGTCGTGCGCCGTCGCTCGGCGAAAGCGTCCGCAATGGAAGCCAAGATGCTGAAAGTGCCACCAGACAGCCAGCTCTGGACCGTCGAGCGCGTCCGGTTTCTCGGCGACGAACCGCTTCTGGTCGAAACCATCATCTTGCCGGCGGCGCGGTTTCCCGGTTTCGACGAGGTCAACGACCTGCCAAACAATATCTATGGCCTTTACGCGGAACGATGGGGCGTCACTATCTCGGCAGCCTCCGAAAAACTGAAGGCGGTCGCCGCGGAAAAGAACGACGCCGAGCTTCTCGGTTGTGCGCTGGGAGACCCGCTCATCCAGATCGAGCGCATCGGCTACGACCTGGAAAACACACCCAGCGAAATCCGCGTCTCGCGATGCAATACGCGCAATGCGCATTATGTTTCGGTCGTGCGATAGCGCCTAGAGCCCAGCAAAAGAACCGCCGCTTTCCGCAAAGCGCTTAAGCAGGGGCGCCGGCTCCCGGAAAGCGTCCAGTGTTGGCCTGCCCCTGAGGGCCGGAGCCACGGGAACGCGAATATGTGGCACTAAAAATTGCTGGTGCCCCCGGAGAGACTCGAACTCCCGACCCTCTGATTACAAATCAGATGCTCTACCAACTGAGCTACAAGGGCACGCGTTGCCGATAGCATATACACGAAAGCTGTAAAGAGACTATTTCCAAGCTGTGTGCTAAGCGCACCGGGTTAATGTGATTGCGAGCCCTGCCCTCATGAACAATGAGTCCATCGCCTTCCTGTCGTCGGATACGCCGGAGTCGCGCGAATCGGCCAAGTTGCTATCCGCGCTCTACGGTCAGGAATCGATCGAGGAAGCCGAGACGATCGTCGCGCTCGGCGGCGACGGTTTCATGCTGCAGACGCTTCACCAGTTCATCAACACCGGCAAGCGGATCTACGGCATGAACCGCGGGTCGGTCGGCTTCCTGATGAACGATTTCCGCGAGGACGGGCTTCGCGAACGCATCGCCGCCGCCATTCCGGAATCGATCAGGCCACTGCGGATGCGCACCGAAAACATGGATGGAGAAAAGACCGAGGCCTTCGCCATCAACGAGGTTTCGCTGTTTCGCCAATCCTACCAGGCCGCCAAGATCGCCATCCACGTCGATGGCAAGGAACGGCTCGCGGAACTGATCTGCGACGGCGTGATGCTCGCGACACCGGCCGGGTCGACGGCCTACAACCTGTCGGCGCAAGGCCCCATTATCCCCATCGACGCACCGCTTCTCGCGCTGACGCCGGTCAGCCCGTTCCGTCCGCGGCGCTGGCGCGGAGCGCTCCTCCCCAACCAGGTTTCGGTCACCTTCACCGTGCTGGAGGCGGAAAAGCGACCGGTCAACGCCGTGGCAGACCATTCGGAGGTCAAGTCGGTGCGCAGCGTTCGCATAGAGGAAGCGCGCGACGCGACGGCGACGCTTCTGTTCGACGAGAGCCACTCCTGGGACGAACGAATCCTTGCCGAGCAGTTCCGCTACTGACGCAAGGGTCGGCGCGAGAAGAGCACGATCAGGCCCTTTTGGGCTCGCAAAACGCGGGAATTCCGGGCTTTCGGTTGACTCTGAGGCCACAAACGCCTAGTTGCGAGCCGGAACGCGGCATGTGCCGCCCTCTAATCCGTTTTCGACGACGAAGCGTGGATATCCTTTGACATCATTCTCTGAACTTGGACTTTCGCAAAAGGTCCTCAATGCCGTGGAAGCCGCTGGCTACACGGAACCGACGCCGATTCAGGCGCAAGCCATTCCGCATGCGATGGAAGGCAAGGACGTGCTGGGCATCGCGCAGACGGGCACCGGCAAGACCGCCTCTTTTGTTCTTCCGATGATCACGCGCCTCGAGCGCGGACGTGCACGCGCCCGCATGCCGCGCACGCTGATCCTCGAACCGACCCGCGAACTCGCGGCACAGGTCGAGGAGAACTTCAACAAATACGGCGTCAACCACAAGCTGAACGTGTCGCTTCTCATCGGCGGCGTCTCCTTCGATGAACAGGACCGGAAGCTGCAGCGCGGCGCCGACGTTCTGATCGCGACCCCCGGTCGGATGCTCGACCACTTCGAACGCGGCAAGCTGCTTCTGACCGGCGTCGAGATCCTCGTGATCGACGAGGCCGACCGCATGCTCGACATGGGCTTCATCCCGGATATCGAGCGCATCGTGAAGCTGATTCCCTTCACCCGCCAGACGCTGTTCTTCTCGGCGACCATGCCGCCGGAGATCACCCGCCTCGCGGACCAGTTCCTGCATTCGCCGGTTCGCGTGGAGGTATCCCGCGCGGCGTCCACGGCCACCACGGTGAAGCAGAAACTGCTGGGCGTATCGAAAAAGGACTACGAGAAGCGCGCTTCTCTCCGCGACCTGATTCGCAACCAGGCGGATCTGAAGAACGGCATCATCTTCTGTAATCGCAAGCGCGACGTCTCGGAACTGTTCCGTTCGCTTGACCGGCACGGCTTCTCCGTCGGCGCCCTTCATGGCGACATGGACCAGCGTTCGCGCATGGCCATGCTGAAGGGCTTCAAGGACAACAAGATCCAGCTGCTGGTGGCTTCGGATGTCGCCGCTCGCGGTCTCGACATCCCAGACGTCAGCCATGTTTTCAACTTCGACGTGCCAATCCACGCCGAAGACTATGTCCACCGCATCGGACGGACCGGCCGTGCCGGCCGTTCTGGCGCCGCCTACACGCTGGTCTCCAAGCCCGAAATGAAGCATCTGGACGCGATCGAGAAGCTGATTTCGACCCAGATCGAATGGCTCTCGCCGATTCCGGAAGCCGGATCGGAGGAAGACGAGAAGGACGGGCGTCGCGGCCGCAAGGAACGCGGTTCGAAGCGCGGCAAGCGCGATCGTGGCGAAAAGCGCGAAACGCCGGTCGAAGCGGCAGCGGAAACCGTCGAAACCCAGGTTGAGGCGGAACCAGAGGCTCCGAAAGAGCAGGAAACGCGAAAGTCCAGATCGGAAAACAAGCCCGACTCGCGTCCCGAGCGCAAGGATCGCAAGCGCCGTGACAATGACGGCCCGGTGCCGGTCGGCTTCGGCGAGGAAATCCCGGCCTTCATGATGAACGGCCAATAGTTTTTTGACATGAAACGAAAAACGCCCGGCATCGACCGGGCGTTTTTGATTCAGGATGCCGTTCGGGTCAGACCGCGCCGCGCGCTTCGGCCAGCTGCTTCAGATCGGCAGGCTTCAGTTCGACCGATTCACCGCACCCGCACGCTGACGATTCGTTCGGATTCTTGAAGACGAAACCGGTGCGCAGCTTGGTCACCTCGAAATCCATCTCGGTGCCCAGCAAATAGAGCATCGCCGCCGGATCGACCCAAAGATGCGCGCCGCCATGTTCGATATGGTCATCTCTGGAATCGGGCTCCGTCACGAGATCGACGGTGTATTCCATACCCGCGCAGCCGCCCTTCTTGATTCCCACGCGTACGCCCTTCGCGTCGTCGCCGGCGCGCGCCGAGACGATTTCCTTCACGCGGTCAGCCGCCGCATCGGTCATTGTCATGATGGCAAATGGCATGTTTTCATTCCCGGGTCTGCGTTCCATACGAATCTAGGCATGAAGTCCGTACCTCGCAAGCACGGACCGGTTCAGTACCATCCGACCGCGATTTGCGCCTCTTCCGACATGCGATCCGGCGTCCAGGGCGGGTCGAACACCATGTCGACCTCGACATCCATCACGCCTTCCACCGTGCGCACGGCGTTTTCGACCCAGCCCGGCATCTCGCCGGCGACCGGGCAACCTGGCGCGGTCAGGGTCATGTCGATCTTGACCGTCCGGTCGTCCTCGATATCGACCTTGTAGATCAGGCCGAGTTCATAGATGTCGGCCGGAATTTCCGGATCGTAGACGGTTTTCAGCGCCGAGACGATGTCGTCGGTCATCCGCGCCAATTCCTCGCGCGGAAGCGTGGAGGCCTTCTCTCCGGCCTCCTCCGGTGCATCCGCATCGGTGATCGATGTTTCGTCTGTTTTGTGCTCTTCGCTCATCACTACCTCGTCAGCCGAAGAATGAGCGCGCCTTTTCAAGCGCCTCAGCCAGGATGTCGATTTCAGCCTTTGTATTATACATGCCGAACGATGCGCGGCAGGTCGATGTCGCACCGAAGCGCTGCAACAGCGGCTGCGCGCAATGTGTGCCGGCCCGAACGGCGACCCCCGAACGGTCGATCAGCATCGAAACGTCGTGGGCATGGATGCCTTCCATCTCGAAAGACACGATGGCTCCCTTGCCGGGCGCGTTGCCGATGATCCGCAGCGAATTGATACGGCCGAGCCTCTCATGCGCATAGGCGCGCAATTCGGCCTCATGCGCCGCGATCGCCTCGCGGCCGATCGTTTCCATGTAGTCGAGCGCATGGCCGAGCCCGATCGCCTGGACGATCGGCGGCGTGCCTGCCTCGAAACGGTGCGGCGGATCGTTGTAAGTGATCGTATCGACGGTGACTTCGCCGATCATCTCGCCGCCG
Organism: Oricola indica; assembly: GCF_965227485.1. NCBI lineage: Bacteria > Pseudomonadati > Pseudomonadota > Alphaproteobacteria > Hyphomicrobiales > Ahrensiaceae > Oricola > Oricola indica. Next base: position 2,754,915 of record NZ_OZ245747.1, on the reverse strand, counting down.
CCCTGGAAGGGTTGCATGGCGGAGAGCCGATCCTTTTTGCCGTAGAGAACGCCGATACCGGACGGCCCGTAGACCTTGTGGCCGGTGAAGACGTACCAGTCGCAATCGATATCCTGTACGTCGACGGGCATGTGCACCGCGCCCTGACTTCCATCGATAAGAACCGGGATGCCACGCGCATGGGCGATCCGGCATACGTCCTTGACCGGAACGACAGTGCCGAGAACATTCGACATATGCGTGATTGCGACCAGCTTGGTGCGGTCCGTCAGACACGCCTCGAACCGTTCAAGATCGAATACGCCCTCGTCATCGACCGGCGCGAAAACCAGCTTGGCGCCCTGCCGTTCGCGCAGGAAGTGCCATGGAACGATGTTGGAGTGATGCTCCATGATCGAGATGACGATCTCGTCGCCTTCTCCGATATTCGGTACACCCCAGCCATAGGCAACCGTATTGATCGCCTCGGTGGCCGACTTGGTGAAGACGATCTCGTCGGCCGATGACGCGTTCAGGAAGGTCTTGACCTTGGTGCGCGCGCCCTCATAGGCGTCCGTCGTCGCATTCGACAGGAAATGCAGCCCGCGATGGACGTTGGAATACTCGTTCTCGTAAGCGTGCGTGACCGCGTCGATCACCTGCCTCGGCTTTTGAGCGGAAGCGCCATTGTCCAGATAGACAAGAGGCTTGCCGTGCACCTGCCGCGCGAGGATTGGAAAATCCGCGCGGATCGCCTCGACGTCAAAGGCCAGCGCCCCGGTGTCCGTTGTGGCGTCCATCGTCAACCGTTCATCTCCAACCAGTGGTCGAGCCGCGTCTCCAGCACCCCGATCAACCGCTCGTCGCCCAGTTCCTCGATGATCTCGGCGACGAAGGCCTTGATCAGCAGACCCTGCGCGATCTTCTCCGGGATGCCGCGCGCCATCAGGTAGAACAGGTGCTTGTGATCGATCTCGGCGACGGTCGCGCCATGCGCGCAAATCACGTCGTCCGCGAAGATCTCCAGTTCCGGCTTGGTGGAGAACCCGGCCTCATCGGACAGCAGCAGCGTGTTGCACGCCATCTGCGCATCGGTCTTCTGGGCGATCTGATCGACACGGATCTGGCCCTGGAAAACGCCCTGCGCCTTGCCGGTGACAACGCTGCGCACCGTCTCGGTCGATGTCGTGTTCGGCACCAGATGGCCGAGCGACAGCGTGATGTCGCAATGCTGGGAATCGCCCAGCAGGTTGACGGCCCGGAACTGAAGGTCGGCGCCCTCGCCCAGCACATCGGCATTGATTTCCTGACGGACGAGTTTGCCGGAAAGATTGACGATGAAGAGTGTCAGCCGGGCGTCTTCCTCCAGCGTGATGTTGAGCTGTGCAAGGTGGTCCGACGCATCGCCGGTTTCCTGAACCGTGACCCAGGTCGCTTTTGCGCCCTTTCCGAGCTTCAGATCCGTTACCACGGTGCCAAGGGCTTCGGCGTCCGAACCGGCTTGGCGGTCATGGAAGGTCGCGGTCGCGCCCTCGCCGACGGTGACGGAATTGCGCACGTGAAGCTGGCCGCCATCATGCAGCGTTTGAAATTCAATCGGCTCGGCAATTTCCGCGCCGTCATCGACCTTGACCACGAACCCGTCGGTGACGAAGGCCGAGTTGATAAGGCCGATCGCATCATGAACGCCGTGATCGGCAATCGTCACACCGGAAACATCCGCGCGCAGCGCGTCGGCCATGGCGCTGATCGACACGCCTTCCGGAGCCGCGATCGTGTCGATGCTCCGGTTCTTGATGACCTGACGCCACGATCCCATGACGAGACTCTCGAGATCGGCGACGTCTCCGGCTGCGTTATTGGTCGGCAGACGGGTCAGCAGGCGGCGAAGGTCGGTATAGTGCCACGCTTCCACCCGTCGGGTCGGCAATCCGCTTTCCTTGATCGACTGGATCGCGCGGTCACGCAACTGCACCATTTCGGCATTGCCGGGAAGCGACCCGACAAGTGTGCCGAACTGCTCCACGAGCGCAGTCTCGGCCGCGGTAAGCGGCAGTTTCGACTGGACATTCATTCCGTCGTCTCCTTCCGCCTGCCTCAGGCCGCTTCGTTGATGATGTCGGCGTAGCCATTGGCCTCGAGTTCGTGCGCCAGTGACTTGTCGCCGGTCTTGACGATGCGCCCCTTCAACAGGACATGCACCGTATCCGGAACGATATAGTCGAGCAGGCGCTGATAGTGCGTGATCACGATGGTGGCGCGATCCGGCGAGCGAAGCGAGTTCACGCCGTCGGAGACGATCTTCAGCGCATCGATGTCGAGGCCGGAATCGGTCTCGTCGAGCACGCAGAGCTTCGGCTCCAGCAGCTTCATCTGCAGGATTTCCGCGCGCTTCTTCTCGCCGCCCGAAAAGCCGACATTGAGCGGGCGCTTCAGCATCTCCATCGAGATGTCCAGGCTGCCGGCGGCTTCCTTGACCACACGAATGAAGTCCGGCGTCGTCAGTTCGCCTTCGCCGCGGGCCTTGCGCTGCTCGTTCATAGCGACCTTCAGGAACTGCATGGTCGCCACGCCCGGGATTTCCATCGGATACTGGAACGCAAGGAAGATGCCGGCGGCGGCGCGTTCGGCCGGATCCATTTCGAGAATGCTCTCGCCGTTGTAGAGGATCTCGCCTTCGGTCACCTCGTAATCCTCGCGCCCTGCAAGGATGTAGGAAAGCGTCGACTTTCCGGAGCCGTTCGGGCCCATGATCGCGGCAACTTCACCGGCCTTCACGGACAGGTTCAGGCCGCGGATGATCTCGGTGCCGTCCTCGGCGATGCGTGCGTGCAGGTTCTTGATCTCAAGCATGTCTTCTCTCACTCATAGTCCCGTCGCCGATCGCAGGACCGGCAGTAATATCGCGGCCACAATCCCCACGACAGCGCCGATCAGCGCGCGGCGGGGGCGTGTACCCAACAGGGGCGCGAATGCGGCGAGTGCGCCGCAGACAAGCCCGTAGAAAACCAGACCAACCGGATCAGCCAACATCAGACCGCCCTCCTTCGTCCCGAGGCGTCAGCGCCCGCGACCGACAACAAGCCGGCCATTATTCCCAAGTTCTTGGTAAAGAGCTGGAATTGAATCGCAGCCTCTTCACCGCTCAGCACCCAGAACGGGTGCAAATACCAGTTCACGACCGCCACATAGGCGATTAATCCAAATGCAGCCGGAACGACCAGCTTGCCGAGGATGAGAGCCCCGCCCCCGGCTATCTGCGCCGCCATCGCGATGTAGACGAATGGCAGCGGTGCGCTGAAACCGGCTTCCGCCAGCATCCCGACCATGTAATCGGTCTCCGCCATCTTCAGAATGGCCGAACCGACAAAAAAAACTCCGAACGCGATCCGGGCGATCGCGAGCAAAGTGTCAGCCAACAGAACCCTCGAGGCTGATTCCGATCAGCTTCTGCGCCTCGACAGCGAACTCCATCGGCAATTCCTGGATGACTTCCTTGACGAAGCCGTTGACGATCAGCGCGATGGCCTCCTCTTCGGGAATGCCGCGCTGCATGCAATAGAACAGCTGGTCCTCGGAAATCTTCGACGTCGTCGCCTCGTGCTCGAACTGCGCCGTCGCGTTGTTCGCTTCGATGTAAGGCACGGTATGGGCGCCGCATTCATTTCCGATCAGCAAGCTGTCGCACTGCGTGAAGTTGCGCGCGTTTTCGGCCTTGCGGTGCGCAGAGACGCGGCCGCGATAGGTGTTGTTCGACTTGCCGGCGGAAATGCCCTTGGAAATGATCCGGCTCGACGTGTTCTTGCCGAGATGGATCATCTTGGTCCCGCTGTCGATCTGCTGCGCGCCGTTAGATACGGCAATCGAGTAGAACTCGCCGCGCGAATTGTCGCCGCGCAGGATGCAGGAAGGGTACTTCCAGGTGATCGCGGAACCGGTCTCGACCTGCGTCCAGGAGATCTTGGAGTTCTTGCCCCGGCAGTCACCGCGCTTGGTGACGAAATTGTAGATGCCGCCCTTGCCCTCGGCATCGCCCGGATACCAGTTCTGCACGGTCGAATATTTGATCTCTGCATCATCCATGGCGACCAGTTCGACCACGGCGGCATGCAACTGGTTTTCGTCGCGCTGCGGCGCGGTGCAGCCTTCCAGATAGGAGACGTATGCGCCTTCCTCAGCGATGATCAGTGTCCGTTCGAACTGGCCGGTATTCTTCTCGTTGATACGGAAATAAGTGGAAAGCTCCATCGGGCAGCGCACGCCCTTCGGCACATAGACGAAGGAGCCGTCGGTAAAGACCGCCGAATTGAGCGCGGCGTAATAATTGTCGGAGACCGGCACGACCGAGGCGAGGTATTTCTTCACAAGGTCGGGATACTCGCGGATCGCTTCCGAGATCGACATGAAGATCACGCCGGCCTTGGACAGTTCCTTTTTGAAGGTGGTCACGACCGAGACGGAATCGAACACCGCATCGACCGCGACCCTGCGCTCCTGAACGCCGGCGAGAATTTCCTGCTCCGCCAGCGGGATGCCGAGCTTCTCATAGGTCTTCAAAAGTTCCGGGTCGACCTCGTCGAGGGTCTTCGGGCCGGACATGCTCTTCGGCGCGGAATAGTAATAGAGATCGTTGAAATCAATCTTCGGATACTCGACGCGCGCCCAGGTCGGCTCTTCCATGGTCAGCCAGCGGCTATAGGCGTCGAGACGCCATTCCAGCATCCAGTCCGGCTCCTGCTTCTTTGCCGAGATAAACCGGATGATATCTTCGCTGAGACCCTTCGGAGCCTTGTCGCTTTCGATCAGAGTCTCGAAGCCGTATTTGTACTGGTCGACGTCAATCTTTCGGACCTGATCAATCGTTTCCTGTACCGCGGGCATTGCCGTCTCCGTTCATTCATTCCAGTTCCGGGCCGAACCCGGCTGCGTCGTCTATCACTCAAACTAGGTGATAAGCCACTTTTGAAAAGTTCTAAAGTGGAAAATATGACTCTTCCGTATATGTTTTAGCCGACTCGGAATCTCAAGCCCTCGCGAGTCGCTTTTCCGGCCTTGCGCGTTCGACGATTTTACCGAGTTCCCCGGCGATGCGCGTGACCGCGTCCTCGCCCGTTTCCGGCGCAAAGGAAATGCGGATAGCGCCGACATCGGATTCGACGCCCATGGCCGTCAGCACATGGCTGCGTCCCACCTTGCCGGAAGAGCAGGCCGAGCCCGCCGAGACGGCGATCTTTGCAAGATCGAGCGCGATCTGGACCGTTTCGGCCTTTAGTCCCGGAACCGAGAAAAACACTGTGTTGGGTAGCCTCTTCACGGTGCCGCCGTGGATGACGGCGTCAGGTGCGATTTCGAGGATTGCCGCCTCGAATGCATCGCGGACGGCCATGCATGACGCAAACCGGTCCTGGCCGGCCATCGCGACATCGGCGGCTGCGCCGAAACCCGCGATATTGGCGACCGCCTCGGTGCCGCCACGATGACCGCGCTCCTGCCCGCCACCGGAAATCAGCGGCATCGGCATCATCAGGTCGGACTGCGCGACAAGCGCGCCGGCGCCCTTGGGCCCGCCGATCTTGTGCGAAGACAGGATGAGGAAGTCACCGCAAGCATCGGCAATATCGATCGGAAGCCGGCCAAGTGCCTGCACGGCATCAACGACCAGAACCCCGCCATTCGCCTTGACCATGACCGCGATTTCCCGCACCGGCTGGATCACACCTGTCTCGTTATTCGCCCAGTGAACAGCCACGAGCGGCAGCCCCGTTGCCTTGTCGTGGCCGGCCAGCATGCGCTCCAAGGCATCCAGTTCCATCAAACCGGAGGGCTGGACAGGAAGTTGGACAATGTCCTCCGGTGCAAACTGTCCGCCTGCGAGAACGCAAGGGTGATCCGCCGCGCAGACAAAGAGCTTCGAGAATTTGAGCGGGGAGCGGCCGAAAGAAAAGCGTGGCGTCAGCACGGTCGACGCCGCCTCGGTCGCACCGGAAGTAAAGACGACATGGTCCGGCTTGGCGTTCACCAACGCGGCCACGCTGCGTCGCGCTTTCTGGACAATCGCCTTCGCTGCGCGGCCGGCAGAATGGACCGATGACGGGTTGGCGTCGATCTCAAGCGCGGCAAGCATCGCGTCGCGCGCCTGAGGCAGAAGCGGCGCCGACGCATTGTAGTCGAGATAAATCGCCTGCTTTCCCATAGCCATGGCCCGAAGAAACGATCAATTTCCTTGAATTTCGTGTTCCAAAAGCCGTATGACAGCGGCTTCGCGCGAACCAACGCCGATAGATTGGAACGTTTCTAATATTGTCATAGTGATGCCGCCTCCAACCGTCAACAGACCGGAAAAAGCGCGAATGCGCAGCCGGCGGCGCGCGGTCCGCACTGTCATGGAGTACTGATGCCAGAAGTTATTTTCACAGGCCCTGCCGGCCGGCTCGAAGGCCGTTACCAGCCTTCGCAGGAAAAAAACGCCCCCATCGCGATGGTTCTTCATCCGCATCCGCAATTCGGCGGCACGATGAACAACCAGATCATCTACAATCTGTTCTACATGTTCCAGAAGCGCGGGTTCACGACCCTGCGCTTCAATTTCCGCAGCATCGGCCGCAGCCAGGGCGAGTTCGATCACGGCGCGGGTGAGTTGTCCGATGCCGCCGCCGCGCTCGACTGGGTGCAGTCGCTGCATCCGGATTCCAAGTCGTGCTGGATCGCCGGCTACTCCTTTGGCGCATGGATCGGCATGCAACTGCTGATGCGTCGCCCGGAGATCGAGGGTTTCATTTCGGTTGCCCCGCAGCCGAACACCTACGACTTCTCGTTCCTGGCGCCCTGCCCGTCTTCCGGGCTGATCATCCACGGCTCCGAAGACAAGGTCGCCCCGCCGAAAGATGTTCAGGGACTGGTCGACAAGCTGCACACGCAAAAGGGAATCCTGATCACCCAGAAGACCCTGGAAGGCGCGAACCATTTCTTCGGGGACCACATGGAAACGCTGATGGCGGAATGCTCCGACTATCTTGATGCGCGCCTGCGCGGCGAATTGGTTCCCGAGACCGTCAAGCGGATCAAGTGACGCCGCGCGGACGATCCGCGCGCAGGCAGGGGCAACGCCAAGCATGACATCGACCGGCACCGTGCCAGTTTCGAAATCGGGCCTGGGCACGGCTATCCTGATCGCCGCTGCGGCGTTTCTCTTTTTTGCCGCGCTGACGCCCGCCATGCAGTTGTGGGACCGCGACGAAACTTATTACGCGCGCACTGCGCTGGAAATGCTGCGAACCGGAGACTGGCTGCTGCCGCGATTCAACGGCACGGTCTTCGCCCACAAGCCGCCGCTGATGTTCTGGTTTATCGCGGAATCCGTATCAATTTTTGGCGAAAACGAGTTTGCCTATCGCCTGCCGTCTGTTCTGGGGCAGACGTTGACGCTGCTCTTTACATTTTTGATCGGGCGCCGCCTTTTCTCCGCGCGGGTCGGGCACTGGTCGATGATCATTCTGGCGACCGCACTGATGCCGGCTTATCTCGCGGCCTCGGCGCAGATCGATTCGCTGCTGCTCGCCACTATCGCCATGTCGATCTGGTGCTGGCTCGCCTTGCGGGAGGCCTCCGGCCGCGGAACTGCTCTTGTCTGGACAGCGCTTCTTGCTCTTGCAGTGGGTCTGATGTTGCTTGCCAAGGGACCTGTCGGGCCGGCGATACTCAGCGTAACCATCCTCTGCGCCTGGATTTTCGGTCCTGCACCGGCGCGCCCGTCGCTGACCGAGTTCACGGGTCTCGTCGCGGCCGCGGTAGCCGGCATCGCGCTGTTTCTCGTCTGGGCCATCCCGGCCAATGCCGCAAGCGGCGGCGAAATGCTGGACAAGGGCGTCGGCATTCATATTCTCGGACGCGCATTCACGCCCATGGAAGGCCACGGCGGCAGTGGCGTTATCGGTTATCTTGCCACCTTACCGGTCTATCTGCCGGTGCTGTTCATCGGCTTCATACCCTGGGCGATCGATTTGCCCGGCGTGCTGGCATCGGGCACAAGCACAGCCACAGACAAGCCGGCACGCGACCGCCGCTTCGCTCGCGCTGTACTATTCGGATGGGCGGGCTCGACATTCATCTTGTTCACGCTGGTTGCTACCAAGCTGCCGCACTACATCCTGCCAATGTTCCCGCCGATTGCGATCCTGCTCGCCGCGCTGCATGTCAGCCGCTCCAAGGCACCGCCGCATAGCCAATTTTCCGCTGGCTTCTGGAGCAAGGCGACAGCGGCAACCTTGGTTGCAATGCAGACCGGCACCGCAATAGCACTTGTTGCCCTCGCGTTTTTCCTGCCGACCATCGCGGCTAAACTTGCAAGCGCAACCGCGGCCGTCCTGATCATGGGTAGCCTCTATTTCTTCCTGCGCTTGCGCGCCAATGGCAAGTTCGAGCGCGCGCATCACGTCGCGGCCGCCAGCATGGCGGCATTCCTCGCTATTATCTATTGGGGTGTCGCGCCGCAAATCGAGACATTCGTCAAGCCGATGCCGGCCGTCGAGGCCGCGATCGCCGCACGTCAGCTCGGAGAGCTACCGGTCTATGTTTCCGGCAGGATCGAGCCTTCGGTGATCCTCGCCGTAGATCCGCCGGCTTTCGAGGCCGCCAAGAAAATCGCCGACCCGCAGGCCGGGATTGTCGAACTCGCCGCCCGTGGGGAGGAAGCGGTCGTCCTCGTCATCCAGCGCGCATCAAAGAAACTCCACCCCGAACAAATCGGCAATCGCGCAAAAATCGTGTCTCAGCAGGAATTTTTCGATATCAACGGCGGCGGCAGACGAAGCCAGGTACAAATTGTGCACGTGACCGATGGGCGCTGACACCAAAGAAGTGCACCGGTTGATCCAGATCCTGGTCCCGGTGTTTAACGAGGAAGGGTCGATCGACACGTTCTTCCGCGGCATTGCGCCGACGATCGCGGCAGTCACGGACCGCTATTCCGGTCTGCGGTTCGAATTCCTTTTCATCAATGACGGTAGCCGCGACAGGACTGTCGATGCGATCCTTAATTCCGCCGGGCGTACCGTACCGACGCAGGTGCTCACGCTGTCGCGAAATTTCGGCAAGGAAGCAGCGATCACGGCCGGGCTCGCCGAAGCCAACGCGGATTGCGCCATTATCATCGATGTCGACCTGCAGGATCCGCCTGAGGTGATCTCCGAAATGGTCGACCGCTGGGTCGCCGGCGCGAAGGTCGTCGTTGGAAAGCGCGTCGATCGCAGAGAAGACACGCTCGCCAAACGGTTGACAGCGCGTTGGTTCTACGGCCTTCACAACTCGATTTCCAACGTGAAGATCCCGACCGATGTCGGCGATTTCCGCTTGATCGATCGCGCCGTCATCGATGCCCTGAACGAATTGAAGGAAAACGGCCGCTTCATGAAGGGCTTGTTTGCCTGGGTCGGCTTTCCAACGGAAACCGTCGAATACAAGCGCCGCAAACGCGCCGTCGGCGAAAGCCGCTTCTCGGCATGGAAACTCTGGAGCTTTGCGATCGACGGGATCACCTCGTTTTCGAACGCGCCGCTCGTCATGTGGAGCTATATCGGGGCATTCATTTCCGCCACTTCGATCGCCTACGCCGCCTATATCGTCATCCGCACGCTCGTCTTCGGCATCGATGTACCGGGCTATGCGTCGCTGCTCGTCGGGATGCTTTTCCTGGGCGGAATCCAACTCCTTGGGATCGGCATCATCGGCGAGTATGTCGGACGCATCTATACTGAGGCGAAACGGCGGCCGCCCTACATCATAGCCGAGAAACACGAAACCGGCGCGATTACCGCGAAGGAAACCAAATCGCGTAGCAAGGCGACCTAGTGGCCTTTACGGCAAGGCGAGAACGCCGCCCGTCGCCGGCTCGCGGCATCCTGTAGTCGTCGGGAAAGTCAGCGCCAGTCCCTTGCGGGACCGCACGGCGAGATAGGCCCAGGCCTCCGCCTCCATCATGTCGGCGTCGAATTCGGCCTCCTGAGCAGTCGCGATCCGCGCCGCTCCGCCCGCCAATTCCTGCAGCCGCCCGATGATGGCGTTGTTGCGCGCACCGCCGCCTGAGACGATCCAAAGCGACGGAGGCACGGAGAGCCTTTCGGCAGCCTTGTGAATGGCGGCCGCGGAAAGAGCGGCAAGCGTGGCCGCGCCATCGGAAAGCTCCATGCCATCGACATGGTCCAGCGTGAAGTCGTTCCGGTCGAGCGATTTCGCGCCTCCTCGGGCGAAGAACGGATTAGCCAGATAGCGCTCCACAACCGCCATGTCCGCCGCCCCTTCGCCGGCGATGCGTCCGCCATCGTCATAGGGGATGCCGGCATGTCGCTCGACCCACTGGTCGATCAGCGCATTGCCCGGCCCGCTGTCGAAGGCGGTTGGCGGCTGGCCCGGCGCCACGAAGGTGACGTTGGAAATACCGCCGATATTGACGAATGCGACCGCACCGAACCCCGGCTCCAATGCGGAAGGGAGCTGAGATGCCAGCGCCGCATGGTAAGCAGGCACAAGTGGCGCGCCCTGCCCGCCATGTTCCATGTCACGGGCGCGCATGTCGAAGACGGTCGCTATACCTGTCTCCCGTGCAAGAAGGCCGCCGTCGCCGATCTGCACCGTCAGGGCGCGCTCGGGACGATGCAGCACGGTCTGGCCGTGAAACCCGATCACATCGACATGCTCGCGCGCGATACCGTTCTCGGCGAGAAAAGCCTTTACAGCCTTGGCGTGACGCATGGTGAGCTCGGTTTCGAGATCTTTCAGGCGACCGGGCCTTTGCGAACGCTCGTCTATTGTCCGCGCATCCTCCAGCCCCGCTGCAAGGTCGCGTCTGAATGCAGGATCATAGGCGATCGCCATGGACGGCCCCCGCGAAACGACGCGAATGCCGTCGGTCTCGACGAGCGCGATGTCGATGCCGTCCATCGACGTTCCGCTCATAAATCCGATCGCCCGCATGACCTCCATCACCGCCCTCTTCTTGTCCATTCCGGCTGAATAGTGTTAAAGCCGCGCGGCCCCGAACACCACGGGTGCCGTTTCCCATCCACGCAGGCAAGCATTATGTCCGGTTACAAGTCCGATTTCCTTCGCACTCTGAACGAGCGCGGCTTCATTCATCAGCTTTCTGATGAATCGGGGCTCGACGAACTCCTCTGCAAGGAAACGGTCACCGCCTATATCGGCTTCGACCCGACCGCAGCCAGCCTGCACGCCGGCTCGCTCATCCAGATCATGATGCTGCACTGGTTCCAGCAAACCGGACACCGCGCGATCTCCCTTATGGGCGGCGGTACCGGCATGGTCGGCGATCCGTCCTTCAAGGACGAGGCGCGCCAGCTGATGACGGTGGAGAAGATCGAGGACAACATCGCGTCGCTGAAGCGCGTTTTCTCGAATTATCTCGACTACGATGCCGGCGAGAACGCCGCGCTGATGATCAACAATGCCGACTGGCTGCGTTCGATCAATTATCTCGAATTCCTGCGCGATGTCGGCCGCCACTTCTCGGTCAACCGCATGCTGTCCTTCGACAGCGTGAAGATGCGCCTCGACCGGGAGCAGTCGCTGTCCTTCCTGGAATTCAATTACATGATCCTCCAGGCCTACGACTTCGTCGTGCTGAACGAACGCTATGACTGCCGACTTCAGATGGGCGGGTCCGACCAGTGGGGCAATATCGTCAACGGGATCGATCTCGGCCACAGGCTGGGCACGCCGCAGCTCTATGCCCTCACCTCGCCCCTCCTCACGACCTCATCCGGCGCCAAGATGGGCAAGTCGGCGACGGGTGCGATCTGGCTCAATCCGGAAATGCTGCCGGCCTATGATTTCTGGCAGTACTGGCGCAATACGGAGGACGCCGACGTCGCACGCTTCCTCAAGCTCTACACGATCCTGCCCATGGACGAGATCGCACGCCTGTCGGCGCTGGGCGGGTCCGAGATCAACGAGGTCAAGAAGGTCCTCGCCACCGAGGTGACCGCCATCCTGCACGGCAGACAGGCGGCCGAGCAGGCGGCCGAAACAGCGCGCAAGACATTCGAGGAAGGCGCCCTCTCGGAGAACCTGCCGACTATCGAGGTCCCTGAGTCGGATCTCGGTGCCGGTATCGGGGTACTCTCGGCATTCGTGCAGGCGGGGTTGGCCGCGTCCAACGGCGAAATGCGCCGTCACGTCAAAGGCGGAGCCGTGCGCGTGAACGACGAGCAGGTCTCGGACGAGCGCATGACACTGGACGAAACAACGCTGCGGGACGGCGTCATCAAGCTTTCGCTCGGCAAGAAGAAACACGTTCTCGTCAAGCCCGTCTGAACGCTCAGCGAAACTCGAAAATCTGGCGGAAGACGCCCGGGGCGATAACCGACAGCGGATTGACGGTGATCTTCGGCTTCTTCATGTCACCTTCCAGCATGTAGGTGACGCCGATCAATCCGCGGTCGCGCCCGTTGCCGAGAACCAGGCCGACGATGGGGATGCCGGCCAGCAGGCTGTTGACCGCATAGGCCGGCATGAAGGTTCCCGTAATCCGCATCCGATCGTTCTTGTCGTACAACGTGCCCCGGAAGGTCGATCCGACCAGCGGGCCGCGGATGACGCCCTGGCGGATCTGAAGTGAGTTGGGCGAGATGATGACGGTCGCCTCGGCGCGATCGAACTTGATCTCTCTCGTGTCGATATCCTGCTTGATCGCCTCCTTGAGGCTCTCCGACCCTCCTGATTTAGACGAAACCAGTGCATTCAGCCGCGGTTCGTTGAAAATGCGGAAATCCGTGACTTCCGCGGAGCCGCTCAGCACTTTCTCGCCGGTCGCCTTGAGTGCGCCCGTCATGATCCCGCCGCGCACCTGACCGTAGATATCGAGGAAGCGAAGCGCCTCGCCTGCATCGAGTGACTCGAACTGGATCGTCCGCTTCGCAGCGGCGCCCTTGAGCGTTGCGGATATGGGAAATCCGCTGGCGGTCAGGCAATTGGCGACGACCGACACCACGTCCTTCCCGTCATAGCGCATCTCCAGCCTGAGATTGCGCACATACTCGTCGCCGAACCCGGTCACCTTGGCGATGGAGGCCGTCACGTCGACGGGGACGCCTTCCTCCGAGGTCTTGGCTTTCAACTGTTCGCGGACATGCCGGATGAGCGAGCGCGCATCGAAGGATTTACCGGTAATGGAAACGGCAAATCCTTTTCCTTTCGCCGTCACATCGACGGAAATGTCGTCGGTCTCGTTCAGTCTCACCTTTCCGAAACGCGCACTCTGCAACCCGTCGTCGGACACGGTGATATCGCCATTCGCGAAGAAGGAGCCGCCATCCAGCTGAAAATTGCTGATCCGGGTTTCCTTGTCGGCAAGAACGAGATCGAAGACGGTTTTGGCGGGTATTCCGGTCCCCTTGGCCCAACCGATCCAGGGCAAGGACAGCTTGGCTTGCGAGAGGTCGGCCTCAACCTCCATGGATTCCTCTTCGTCGGCCGTCTTCACGTTGACCGAGGTGATCCCATCGACGAGCGTTTCGAGACCGGGCGCGATACGCGTGCGATCGGCATCGTTGAGGTTCAGAATAATGTCCCGTGACGAGCGGGCGGCTTTGCCGCCGAAAGGCTGGGTCATCGAGATATTCGCCGGCACGCCGTCGATCTCGCCCGTGACATCGATCTGGGCGCGCAGCTGATTGATGTTTATCCGGCCGGTCATGTCCGCCAGCATACGCCCGTCGAACGGTGTCGAGATGGCCGCGTCCTGAATGTCCAGTTCCACCTCCCATTTCGGAGGCGGAGCCGACTCTTGCGGATTGAGCGCAAAACGCATGATCACCCGCGCGTCGGCCTCGCCGGACAGTTCCTCCGGCTTGTAGGGTCTGAACCGTTGCGCGTTGATCGGCCGGAAGGAAATGAGCTCGCCGAGCGCGTCGGCGGTCCCGGAAACATCGACATCGAGATCGGCATAGATGACGCCGTTTTCATCGACCTGGTGGATGATCAACACGCCCGATGACGCCTCCGCCGTGCGGCCGCTCGGCATGTAGGTCGTGCCGCTTTCGAGCGTGATCACCGTGTCGCCACCCTTGACGTCGATCCGGCCGATCGCATCGCGAACCGGCGGAATGCCACCGGTAACGTCGAAGCGGACACCCTCGACCTGCAACGACAGCTCAGTGTCGCCCTGCAACGTCTTGTCGGTGCCCGGAATGCGCCGGCGCAGCGGCTCCGCGATCAGAAACTCGCCTTCGGTAACCCGGCCGCCCGCGAGATTGGAAAGCACCCATCGGCGCGCGCCCCGCGCGACCGGCGCAGGCCAGAACTGCTTGACGCCGGCCAATGCGAAATCCTCAACGGAGATCGCGAAGATCGCCGTCGGCGTAGCGGACGAAAAATCGAACGTTCCCGCCCCCTCCATCGACCCCGCTTCGGATTCGAGTTCGATATGCGAGATGTCGGCGACACCGTCGCGCGGCGTCCAGGTGCCGATCGCACGTGCCGCGAACTGGACTGCGCGTTCAGGCGAATCGATCGGATTGCTCACTCCGTTATTGGCGATCAGTTCGAACTGATAGGCGCGCTCCCGCGCCGATCCGTCCGCACCGGGGGCATCGCGAACGCCGCCGGTCAGGACAGCCGACGATCGGCCATATCGGATCCGCGATTCGCGCAGGGAGAAAACCTTGGTCTCCGGTGTCCATGCGAGATTGAAACGCCCCGTCACCGGAACGAGATCGCCGTCATCGAGCTTGAAGGCGAAATCGGTCGGTTCGACGCTCACGGTTAACTGGTCCGGCGCGTCGCCGCGTGTTCTGCGCGCTGTAAAAACGACATTGGCTCGCACGGGTTCGTGTGTCGCGCCCGGGAGATGATCTTCGGGATTATCGGAAAACAGGGTGCGCACGCGTGCGAACGGCAGCGCTATGTCGTCGAGACGAAACCGGGCGATCAGCGCACCGCCAATACTCCTGCGCACCATCCCGGACAGCTGGCTCGTTCGTCCGTCGATCTCGATTTCGGCCTCGATCGCTCTCTGCCCCGGACTCGCGATCACCACCGCGTTCCTGACGAAAATATCGGAACCGTGGCCGGTCACCGTCATGTCACCGATCTTGATGTCTATCGCCGAGCCATTCACCGAACTGCCTTCGATCAGCATGTCGGAGAAATCGAGCAGCCGGTCCAGACCGGTCTCAACCGCCGCGATTGCCGGGAGTTCGCCCGATCCGCTTCGGGCATTGGCCAGGTTCAGCCGTATGCCTGACACTTCGATATTCTGCAGTTGCGGCTTGCCTCGAAGAGCGCTCAGGGTCGTCACGCCGATCCGCGTTCGATCGACCTCCAGCACGTCCTTGCCGGTGGCCCTGTCCTTCATGACGAACTGGCCGAGCGATACGCCGACGCCCTGCAGGCCTTCCACGATGACGTCGGCGTCACCGATATCCACGGACAGACTCTCCGGCAACGCGCCGCTGAGCGCGGCCACGGCTTCGTCCTCGATGAGCGGTGAAATCAGGCCCGATTTGACGAACGCGGCCAGCAGCAGCGGCAACGACAGGATCATGAGCAGAACGATGAGAATGCGGCGGCGCAGTTTCCTGCGCGGACGCGGCGCAGCCGGATCCGATGCCGGCGGAACCGGCCGTTCGGCGTTCGACGGCATGTCATGCAGCAGTCGCTGCGCGCCAGAGCCGAACTTCACCTTTTCTCCGCGTTGTATTCTCAAACTTGTCGTCAGCCTCCCGCCGCGCAGATTCGCTTATAATCGCGCCTCTGCGGCTTGGACAGATTCACAATGCACCATATACCGCAGGATGTCGCTTCAAGCGCCCTAAAAACGAAGGAAACCAACAATGAGCCAACCCGCCGAAGGATCAATCGCACCGGATTTCGAATTGCCTGCCGATGGCGGAGTTTCGATCAAGCTTTCACAATTGAAAGGCAAGATTGTGGTGCTCTACTTCTACCCGAAGGACGACACGAGCGGCTGCACGACGGAAGCGATCGATTTCACGCGCCTCCTCCCGGAGTTCGAAGCGATCGACGCTACCGTCATCGGCATGTCGCCCGACAGCGCCGCAAAGCACGACAAGTTCAAGGCCAAGCACGACCTCGCGGTAACGCTGGTTGCCGATGAGGACAGGAACGCGCTGGAAGCATATGGCGTGTGGGTCGAAAAGAGCATGTATGGCCGCAAATACATGGGCGTGGAACGCTCCACATTCCTGATTGATTCAACGGGGAAGATCGCGCGCATCTGGCGCAAGGTGAAGGTCAAGGGCCACGCCGAAGACGTGCTGGAAGCCGCCCGCGAACTTGCCTGAGCGACGGTTGAAGCAATGCCCGATTCGCTGCGCGCCGCCGCCATCGACGCCCTTTCGGCAGCCGATCTCGACCGCAAGGTTCTGGTCACCCGGTCGGCTGCCGGCGCATGGCGAGCCCGAACCCTGTCGCTGCGGGCGCCGACCGATCCGGTAACGCCGACACGGCCCGGCCGGCCGGAAAAACCGGACCTTGTTGCGCCACGCCTGCTCAAGAAGCGCAATCTGAACAGCGAAAGCGGCCGAATCGCGCTCATCCACGCGCTCGCCCATATCGAACTGAACGCCATCGATCTCGCGCTCGACATCGTCGCCCGATTCGCCGCGCAGAACATCCCGCTCAGTTTCTTCGACAACTGGATGCAAGTGGCCGACGACGAGGCGCGGCATTTCACGCTTCTGCGCGACCGTCTGCGCGAAATGGGCGCCGATTATGGCGACCTGCCCGCCCATGACGGCCTCTGGCAGGCTGCCACCGATACCAGCGGGGATTTGACGGCGCGGCTCGCCATCGTGCCGCTCGTCCTCGAGGCGCGCGGCCTCGACGTAACGCCCGGCCTCGCCACAACGCTCCGCGATCTCGGCGACACGCAGACCGCCGCCATTCTCGACGTGATCTACAATGACGAGAAGACCCATGTGGCGGTCGGCGCGAAGTGGTTCCGGTTCTTCTGCGCCCGCGAAGGGGTGCATGCCGCCGACCGTTTCCGGGTGCTTGTCCGCAAGCATTTCCACGGCCAGGTCAAACCGCCATTCAATGACCGCGCACGGTCCGCCGCCGGCCTCACGCCGCTGTTCTATCGCGCCCTGTCTTCCGCATCGATGTCCCGCTGATCAAAGCTGCACGATGCGCTAAGGGCTTTATTAACCCTAATGAAGTGTAATTCCACCACGCCAAGTTTTATCGTTACGGTGGATTGCCTTGAGTAACACAGCGGTCTTCGGAAAACGCAAAGAGCCCCACACGATCATTATCGCGAAGGGCGATCGCATCTCCCATTTCACGGTCCGGCCCTGGATGGCCGCACTCGGTGCGTCCGTATTGGCCGCCGTCGCCGTCGGATATCTTCTCGCCACCAGCTACCTGATGCTGCGCGACGATATTCTGAACGCGGCGATCGCGCGGCAAGCGCGCATGCAGCACGCCTATGAGGACCGGATCGCCGCGTTGCGCTCCCAGGTCGACAGGATCACGTCCTATCGCCTCCTCGACCAGCAGATCATGGAGACAAAGGTCGCCGAACTGCTGGATCGTCAGACCGTCCTGGCCAGCCGCAGCGGCCGCCTCGCGCCACTCCTCCAAAGAGCCGAACTCAACGGCATCACGCCGGCAGCGAAACGGCTGGACGCCGAAGAGGTACCGGTTCCGGCCAGCCGGTCGGGCGGCAAGCAAACGACGCGCGTTCTGTTCGAGGTCCAGCAACCGCTTCGAGCAGGGCTGCAGGAAGCCTTCGCAAAGACCGAAGACCTGAAGGGCGATATGGATGCGATGCCGATCGTCACGCTCTCTCGCCTCGGCAACTCGCTCAACCATCTGGAAATCGACCAGATCAGCCATGTCAGCGCTCTTGTCGATTCCGCGCGCGATATGCGCGAACAAATGGTCGCCGACGCCCGCAATGCGGGACTTCCGCTCAAAGCGCCCCAGCTTGAAGATACCGGCACGGGCGGCCCCTTCATTCCGGCGAATCCCGAAGTGGCGGACGATGCTTTCGAGAACGAAATCGACGCTCTCAATCGCGAGCTCGAGGCGCTGGACAAGGTGCGCGGTACGATCCGCAGCTTCCCGATCGCCAATCCGGCTCCGGGCCGCCGGATAAGCAGCCGTTTCGGCAACAGGCGCGACCCGATCATCAAGCGCTCGGCCTTTCATTCGGGCATTGATTTCGCGGTCACGACCGGCACGCCAATCCGCGCCACCGGTGCCGGCACGGTCATTCACGCGGGTCGCAACGGCGGCTACGGCCGCATGGTCGAGGTACGCCACGCAAACGGCTTGACGACCCGCTACGCCCATCTCAGCCGGGTTCTGGTCAGCAAGGGCCAGAAGGTCACGCCCGGCGCCGTGATCGGCAAGTCGGGCAGCACGGGCCGCTCCACCGGGCCGCATCTGCACTACGAGGTCCGCCAGAACGGCAAGGCCGTCAATCCGATGAGCTACATCTCCGCCGGCAAGCGCCTCGGCAAATATCTCTAGGCACGTCGCTCAGACGGGCTCGGCCGCATCGATAATGCGCAATTGCGGCGTCTGCCGGCCGTTCCAGTGATTGACCGACAGCGTCCCGGCCACATGGACCGGCCGCCCCGCCCTGCCCGACAGGAATTGACCGAGTTCGCTGTCTGCCGCGCGAAACGCGATGGCGTCGATTTGCGATCGGTCTTCCGCCTGCAGCCTCACCTTCAGATGCCCATTGCCGACGACCGCGCTCGATGCGACACGGTGGTTCGGCAACACGAAGACCGGTTCGGAATTGCCGGTGCCGAAAGGCCCTGCCTTCTCGATTTCCGAAATCAACATGAGGTTCGCGCCGCGCGCCGATAGCGCGCCGTCGATCTTTTGGGTCTCGTTTTCGATAATCGACGAAACGGCCGAAGCCGCCTTTTCCTCGAAGAAATCGCGCAGGTCGCCAAGTTTCGCGCGTTCAACGGTGATTCCCGCCGCCATGGCGTGACCGCCACCCTTGACCAGGAGCCCTTCTTCCACCGCCGCCCTGACGAGTTTGCCGAGATCGAAGCCGGGTATGGAGCGGCCCGATCCGGTGCCCTTCCCCGACCCGTCGAGCGCCACCGCGAAGGCCGGCCTGCGGGTATGTTCCTTCAGGCGCGCCGCGATCAGGCCGACAATGCCCGGATGCCATTCCGTGCTTGATGTCAGCACAACCGCTGGCGGCGTGCCTGTCGCCATATCCCGATCCGCCTCCGCGCGCGCCTGGGCGACCATCTCGGTCTCGATTGCCTGGCGTTCCTTGTTCAGCCGGTCGAGCTCCGCGGCTATCTCACCGGCGCGATTAGCGTCTTCCTCGACAAGCGCCATGGAACCCAGCGCCGCATTGCCGATCCGCCCGCCCGCATTGATCCGCGGTCCGATCAGAAAGCCAAGGTGAAACGGATTGAGCGGCTCACCGATGGAGGACACCCGGGCAAGTGCGCTAAGGCCCGGATTGCCAAGGTGGTGGGCGGCGACAAGGCCCTTGGTGACAAAGGCACGGTTTAGCCCGACAAGCGGCACGACATCGCAGACCGTTCCGAGCGCCACCAGATCGAGCATCGAGAGAAGGTCCGGCAACCTGTTGATCCCATGGGCGCGCAATTGCCGCGACACATCGACGAGGGTCATGAACACCACGCCTACCGCGCAAAGATAGCCAAGCCCGGACAAGTCGTCATCGCGGTTTGGATTGACCACGGCACGCACGTCGGGGAGCGCTCCGCCGACCTGGTGATGATCGAGCACCACGATATCGGAGCCGTTTTCCCGCACCGCATCGAACGCTTCGGCGCTGTTCGTTCCGCAATCGACAGTCACGATCAGCGACGCCTGCGCCGAGAGCTCCCGCATCGCCGCGGGATTGGGCCCGTATCCTTCGAAAATACGATCGGGGATATAGATCCGCGCCTCGATTCCGAAAAAGCGCAGGTAACGCGCCAGAAGCGCGGATGACGAAGCGCCATCCACGTCATAGTCGCCGAAAATCGCGACCTTTTCGCGGTTTCGAACGGCATCCGCGATGCGCTTTGCCGCTGCCTCGAGATCGGTGATCGAGCGCGGGTCAGGCATCAGTGCCTTGAGGGTCGGATCGAGGAAACCGGCCGCCTGGTCCGCGCTCACGCCACGCCCGGCAAGCACCCGTGCGAGGATGTCGGGAATGCCGTGGCGCTGCGCGATATCAAGCGCCACCTGCGTTTGCGCGGGCGACATCCTGTCGATCCACTTCCGTCCTTTGACGGAGCGATCGATTCCCAGAAAGGACGAGGTTTGGACCATGCCGGTTTGTCGCCCCGCGTGCCGGCCCCGTCAAGCGGGCCGGCCAAACGGGTCAGAACTTGTCCATGTCCTGATGGCGCGCCTTGATCTCGCGAACGGTCTTCGACGAAGAGCGCATGACGATCGTTTCCGTCTGAAGATAGTTCTTCATGAAACGAACGCCGCCCAGCATGTTGCCGTCGGTCACACCCGTCGCGGCGAAGATCACCTCGCCATGCGCCATTTCCATGTGGGAATAGATCTTCTTCGGATCGGAAACACCCATCTTCGCCGCCCGGGCGATCTTTTCCTCGGTATCGAGGATCAGGCGGCCCTGCATCTGTCCGCCAACACAGCGCAGCGCGGACGCCGCCAGCACGCCCTCGGGCGCGCCGCCACTACCGATATAGATATCGATGCCCGTCTCTTCTGGCGCCGTCGTGTCGATCACGCCGGCCACGTCGCCATCACCGATCAGCCGGATTGCTGCCCCCGTCTTGCGCACCGCCTCGATCAGCGAAGCGTGGCGCGGGCGGTCGAGGATACAGGCGGCGATCTCCGTCACCGGGACGCCCTTGGCCTTGGCAAGCGCATGGATGTTGTCTTCCGGCGACGCATCGATATCGATCAGCCCATCAGGATAGCCCGGTCCGACGGCGATCTTTTCCATGTAGACGTCCGGCGCGAACAGCAGCGCGCCCTTTTCGGCGATGGAAATGACGGCCAGCGAGTTGGGCAGGTTCTTCGCGCACAGCGTCGTGCCTTCGAGGGGATCGAGCGCGATATCCACTTCCGGCCCTTTGCCGCTACCGACCTTCTCGCCGATATAGAGCATCGGCGCTTCATCGCGCTCACCCTCGCCGATGACGACAGTGCCGCGAATGGCGAGCCGGTTCAGTTCGGAACGCATCGCATCGACAGCGGCCTGGTCGGCGGCTTTCTCGTCGCCGCGCCCGCGCAGCCGGGCTGCGGCCACCGCCGCTCTCTCGGTTACACGCGCCAGTTCCAGCGACAATTCCCTTGTCAGGCCGACTTGCTCGTCGCCGGATTTTGCCATCGAATTCATGCGGTTGTCCTCGCTTTGTGCTTTGCGGATCGGTTTAGACGCAGTCTCGCCACCCGCGCAACACCGGTACGGCAAGGTTTCGGGGGACCAAATGCGATCTAATCGATTTTGATGACAGAAGCTTCGTCAGCCAGCCGGTTCTATGCGGATAACCTGCGGCTTTGAAACGAGATGACCATCGGCAAGCACGGCCTCCAGGGCGGTGCGAATATCCGCTTCGGTCGTCTCGTGCGTGACGAGCACCACCGTCTTTTGGGTATCTTCGCCACCCTTGACGCCGCCATGCTGAACGATCGACGCGAGCGAAATATCGTTGCGGGCCATGTGCCCGGCGAGAGAGGCAAAAACGCCGATACGGTCATGCACCGTCAGGCGAATGAAATAACCGCCGGCATGAGCGGCAATCTCGGCCTGCTGATACGGTTCCAGCTCTTTTGCCGGACGACCGAACACGGGCGCTTCCTGATGACCGGGCAGCGATTTGGCGATATCGGCGACATCGCCGATCACGGCCGAGGCCGTCGCGTCTCCGCCCGCGCCAGGTCCCGACAAGAGGAGCGAACCGACCGTGTCCGCCTCGATGCCCACCGCATTCGTCACGCTGTCGACCTGCCCGATCATCGAGCCGAGCGGCACCATCGTCGGATGGACACGCTGCTCGATCCCGGTAGCCGTGCGAAGCGCAACGCCCAGAAGCTTGATCCGGTAGCCGAGCTCACGCGCGGCATGGATATCCGCCAGCGTGATGTTGCTGATTCCCTCGACATAGATTTCTTCGGCGGCGACCCGGGTGCCGAACGCGATGCTGGTGAGGATGGCGAGCTTGTGCGCGGTATCGAAACCCTCCACGTCGAAGGTCGGGTCGGCCTCGGCATAACCGAGGCGCTGGGCGTCGGCGAGGCAGTCCTCGAACGAAATCTCGTCGCGCTCCATCCGCGTCAGAATGTAGTTCGCGGTGCCGTTTAGGATGCCGTAGACACGGCTCACATCGTTGGCGGCAAGCGACTCGCGCATCGTCTTGATGACGGGAATACCGCCCGCCACGGCCGCCTCGTAGTTGAGGATAAGGCCCTTTTCCTCGGCCAGCAGCGCCAGTTCCACGCCATGCTTGGCCAGCAGCGCCTTGTTGGCGGTCACGACATGATGGCCGGAACGGAGTGCCGTGCGGATGCTGTCGAGCGCGGCTCCGCTGTCGCCGCCGACCAGCTCGACAAAAACATCGATATCCGAAGAAGCCGCGAGCGCCTCGGGCGTATCGAACCACTCGATGCCGGCAAGATCGACGCCGCGATCCTTCGTCCGGTCACGCGCCGTGACCCCGGTCACCTCGATGGGCCGCCCGCATCTGTGGGTGAGCGAATTCGATTTGGATTTGAGAATACGGGCAACGGACGCGCCGACCGTGCCCAGACCCGCGATGCCGATGCGCAGCGGCTCGTTCATGAGTCCACCTTTCGAAACGAGGTGTTATCGGTTGATTGCCCGCCGTCAGCGGCGGGCGTTGAGTGCGACGACGTTGTGCAGATTTCCACGCGTCGATGCAAGGAAGCGTTTGATGTTCCGCGCCGCCTGGCGAATGCGGTGCTCGTTCTCCACGAGCGCGATCCTCACGTGATCGTCGCCATGTTCGCCGAAACCGACGCCCGGCGCGACGGCGACATCCGCCTTCTCGATCAGCAGCTTGGAGAATTCCAGCGACCCCATATCGCGAAACGGCTCGGGGACTGCCGCCCAGGCGAACATCGTCGCCTCCGGCGCCGGCACGTCGAACCCGGCCTGGTGAAAGCTGTCGACCAGCACATCGCGCCGCTTGCGATAGACATCGCGAACCTCGGTGATGTCGGAACCGTCGCCGTTGAGCGCAGCGGTCGCCGCCACCTGGATCGGCGTGAAGGCGCCATAATCGAGATAGGACTTCACCCGCGCCAGCGCGGCGATCAGGCGTTCGTTTCCGACCGCGAAACCCATGCGCCAGCCGGGCATGGAGAAGGTCTTGGACATCGAGGTGAACTCTACGCAGACATCCATTGCGCCCGGCACTTCCAGGACGGACGGCGGCGGCGTGTCGCCGAAATAGATCTCGGAATAGGCGAGATCCGACAGCACGATGATGTCGTGCTTGCGGGCATAGGCAATCACGTCCTTGTAGAAATCGAGCGTCGCCACGAAGGCCGTCGGATTCGAAGGATAGTTCAGGATCAGCGCCAGCGGCTTCGGGATGGAATGCTTCACCGCCCGCTCAAGCGCCGGGATGAAGCCGTCATCGGGCGCCACCGGCATCGACCGGATGACGCCGCCCGACATGATGAAGCCGAAGGCATGGATCGGATAGGTCGGATCGGGGCACAGCACCACGTCGCCGGGTGCGGTGATCGCCTGCGCCATATTGGCGAAGCCTTCCTTCGAACCAAGCGTCGCGATCACCTGGCGTTCCGGATCGAGCTTCACGCCGAAACGGAGCGCGTAATAAGCCGCTTGCGCCTTGCGCAGCCCGGGAATGCCCTTCGACGACGAATATCGGTGCGTGCGCGGATCGCGAACGGTCTCGACCAGCTTGTCGACGATCGCCTTCGGGGTCGGCAGGTCCGGATTGCCCATGCCGAGGTCGATGATGTCCCGGCCTTCCGCTCGCGCGCTCGCCTTCAGGCGATTGACCTGTTCGAAAACGTAAGGGGGTAGACGGCGGACTTTGTGGAATTCTTCCATGGCATTTCCTCGGGATATGCGCGCGCTATAGCGCGTTCGTGACTGGAAATCGAGACAAACTGCGAACCAACGCTATTCCTCGATCTTCCTGATCGCTTCATTGGAGTGCGTTGCCGCGAGACGGCGCAGGAGCGCAAGCCGCCGATTGTATTCCGCTGTCGAGACCTGTCCGCGCGAATGAGCTTGCGCCAGGGCCTGCATTTGGGCCAGCAAGGCATCGCGCTGGGCGTCGCTCATCTGCTGCAAGGACCTGGCCGGCTCGTCATTTATGTTTGGATAGGTTCCGGTTACCGAAGCCTGCCCGGACCCCGCGGTCATCGGGTCGCGAGACCCGGTTTGGGCAGCGGATTTCACGCGCCGAGGCGCAGGTTCTGGTATCCGAATAGTGGTCGAAACTCGTCCGGAAGCCTGCACCGCCGTCTGCGATACAGTCTCAGAACTAGCTGATTCGTCTGGCTTTTCCGCCGGCGGCAACGGCGGACCGGCCGTATCGAAGGCTGCCTGCGGCACGCCCTGATCGATCGCGTTGCCACCCGCGCATCCGGCAAGGAGCACGAAATTGAAGATCAGTAACGCAATGCCAAGTCTATTCATGTTACCTTGAGGCAGCGGTGGTGCCGCCATCGATTGACGAAGTCGGTGCGCCGATCGCAACCAATGGGTCAATGACATGCGCCTTGTCCTGTGTCATCAACGCTCAATAATATGGCAGCACAAAGAACGCCGAGAATGACGTCGCAAAGAACACCCGCAGAGCGGAAAAGCAATGGCTGAGAAGAAGGAAGCCAACGCCGGCAAGGCGGTGGACCGGACCTCGATCGACGCCTATGTCATCAAGGATCCCGAGGCATTCGCGCGCAATCTTGCCCAGGTTATCGAGGCAGCGGGCCACGCCGCTTCGGCATGGATCGGCCCGCGCGAGTCCGGTGAACACACCGACAGCGTCGCCGAACCGATGACGGATGTTGTCAAGACGTTTTCCAAAGTGTCCGAATACTGGCTCTCGGAGCCCCAGCGCGCGATCGAGGCGCAAACCCGGCTGTTTTCCGCCTATATGGACATCTGGTCCAACTCGATCCGCCGCCTCGGCGACACGGATCTGGCGGAAGCCGTCGAGCCCGACCGCGGCGACCGGCGATTCTCGGACGTCGACTGGAAAGAGAACGCATTTTTCTCCTTCCTGAAACAGACCTATCTCGTCACGTCGAAATGGGCTGCCGATCTCGTCGAAAACGCCGAGACGCTCGACGAGCACACCCGCCACAAGGCGAGCTTCTACGTCAAGCAACTCAGCAATGCCGTCTCACCGACGAACTTCATGATCTCCAATCCCGAGATCTTCAAGGAGACGATCGCCTCCAACGGCGCGAACCTTGTCGCAGGCATGAAGATGCTTGCCGAAGACATAGAGGCCGGACACGGCGACCTGAAGGTACGCCAGGCCGACTATTCC
The DNA here is from genome assembly GCF_965227485.1 of Oricola indica. Classification (NCBI taxonomy): domain Bacteria; kingdom Pseudomonadati; phylum Pseudomonadota; class Alphaproteobacteria; order Hyphomicrobiales; family Ahrensiaceae; genus Oricola; species Oricola indica. The sequence goes on along the minus strand of NZ_OZ245747.1, from coordinate 2,729,437 downwards.
AAGTTCAAGCTCGGCGAAAACATCGCGGTCACACCCGGCAAGGTCATCGCGCGCAACGAACTGGTCGAAATCATCCAGTATGCGCCGGAGACGGAAGATGTCCTGAAACGGCCGTTGCTGATCTGCCCGCCATGGATCAACAAGTTCTACATCCTCGATCTCAATCCGGATAAGTCCTTCGTGCGCTGGGCTGTCGAGCAGGGTCACACGGTTTTCGTGATCTCCTGGGTCAACCCGGACGAGCGCCACGCCAAGCTCGATTGGAACGACTACATCGACCAGGGCATCTCGTTTGCACTCGATGCCGTCGAGAAGGCGACCGGCGAAAAGCAGGTCAATGCGATTGGATATTGCGTTGGCGGCACGCTTCTGTCGGCTGCACTGGCGCTGTTCGCACGCGAAGGAAACGATCGTATCGCCTCGGCGACGCTGTTCACGACCCAGGTCGATTTCGTCAATGCCGGAGACCTGAAGGTGTTCGTGGATGACGATCAGCTGGAGACGCTGGAGAAGCAGATCCGCCAGCAAGGCTACCTCGACGGCTCGAAGATGGCGACGGCCTTCAACCTGCTGCGGTCAGGCGACCTGATCTGGCCCTATGTCGTCAACAACTACATGAAGGGCAAGGAACCGATGCCCTTCGACCTGCTGTACTGGAATGCGGATTCGACTCGCATGCCGGCGGCCAACCACTTGTTCTACCTTCGCAATTGCTACCACGAAAACAAGCTCGCCCACGCCAAGATGGAGCTGAAGGGCGCGCCGGTGTCGCTCGCGGACGTCAAGATCCCGATCTACAACCTCGCCGCCAAGGAGGACCATATCGCGCCCGCCATATCGGTTTTCGAGGGCTCGAAATGTTTCGGCGGCAAGGTCACCTACGTAATGGGCGGATCGGGGCATATCGCCGGGGTCATCAACCCGCCAGCCAAGAAGAAATATCAGTTCTGGTCCGGTCCGAAAGTGGCCGGCGAATTCAACAAATGGGTCGAAAAGGCAAAGGTCACCGAAGGATCGTGGTGGCCGCACTGGCAGGCCTGGATCGAGAAGCTCGACGGCTCCCGCGTCCCCGCTCGCAAGAAACTCGGCGGTGGAAAGCTCAAGCCGCTTGACGACGCCCCCGGTACCTTCGTTCGCGAACGCGTGTGAAATTCTCGCCTGCCCTTATCTCCGGGCGTCTCGTCAGGCGCTACAAACGGTTTCTCGCTGACGTCGTCCTCGACAGTGGCGAGGCGATCACCTGCGCTGTGCCCAACACCGGCTCCATGATGGGCCTGACCGACCCGGACTCGCGCGTGTGGCTGTCCACCTCCGACAACCCGAAACGCAAATACCGCCACACGCTGGAAATCGTCGAGGCTGATGGCGGGCTCGTCGGCGTCAATACCGGCCTTCCGAACAAGCTCGCCGAGGAAGCGATCCGCGCCAGAATGATCGGCGATCTCGCCGATTACGCGGACCTGAAGCGCGAACAGAAATACGGCCAAAAGTCTCGCATCGACATCCTGCTCGGCGACCCTGAAAGGGGGTTGGCCTATGTCGAGGTGAAGAACGTGCACTTCATGCGCACGCCGGGACTCGCCGAGTTCCCCGACACCGTGACCGCCCGCGGGGCCCGCCATCTCGACGAAATGGCCGACATGGTGCGCGCCGGACATCGCGCCGTCATGGTCTATGTCGTCCAGCGCGGCGACTGCGAAACATTCTCGCTCTGCCACGATATGGACCCCGCCTATTGCGCCGCCTTCGACCGTGCGACAGCCTGCGGGGTTGAAGCTTTCGCCGTTCAATGCCAAATCTCGCCGGAAGAAATCACACCCGTCCGGACAATCCGCATTTTGGAATGACCGGTATCGCGGACCGGAGCCAAGCCATGGTCACCTATCTCGTAGCCGAAACGGCACCGCTCAAGAACACCGGCCAGATCCGCCTGCATGGCGAGGAAGGCTTCGAGGGCATGCGCCGCGCGTCACGCCTGACCGCCATGGCGCTCGACGAAATGGTCGATATCGTCAAGCCGGGAACCACCACCAACGAGATCGACAAGTTCGTCTTCGAATTCGGCATGGATCACGGCGCCATACCGGCGACGCTCAACTATCGCGGCTACACGAAATCCTCCTGTACCTCGATCAACCACGTCGTCTGTCACGGCATTCCGAACGACAAGCCGCTGCGCGAAGGCGAAGTCGTTAATATCGACATCACCTATGTGCTCGACGGATGGCATGGCGACTCGTCGCGCATGTATCCGGTCGGCGAAATCAAGCGCGCCGCCGAGCGCCTGCTGGAAGTCACCCACGAATGCCTGATGCTCGGCATCGCCGCGGTGAAGCCCGGCGCTCGGATGGGCGCGATCGGCGAGGCAATCCAGAAACACGCGGAAGCCGAGCGCTGCTCGGTCGTGCGCGATTTCTGCGGCCACGGCGTCGGCCGGCTCTTCCATGACGCGCCGAACGTGCTGCATTACGGTCGCGCCGACGAGGGCGCCGAGATGCGCAAGGGCATGATTTTCACCATCGAGCCGATGATCAATCTCGGCCGACCGCATGTGAAGGTGCTGTCCGACGGATGGACGGCGGTCACACGCGATCGCAGCCTTTCGGCACAATATGAGCATACGATCGGCGTCACCGACGATGGCTGCGAGATCTTCACCCTCTCGCCCAAGGGGCTCGACCGGCCCGGCCTTGCCGGCTAATCTCGCACCCGAATGGGGGCGACCATGGCCGACGAGCCGGACGAAAGGCAGGTATTTCTCGCGGAGTTCCCGCAACCTGCCAACCTGACTCCGAATCCCTCGAAAAAGCGCACCGTTACCGAAAAAGCGCCCTCGCCCCACGCCGGCCACCGCGACCGGTTGCGCGCACGTCTTGCCGACGCCGGCCCAGATGCGCTTGCGGATTACGAACTGCTCGAATTGCTGCTGTTCCGTTCCATCCCCCGCCGCGACACCAAGCCCCTCGCCAAGGCGCTGATCGCCCGTTTCGGTTCGTTCGGCGCAGTCCTCGGCGCAGACCCGAAGCGCCTGGCGGAGGTTCCCGGCGTCAAGGATGCCGTCGCGGCCGACCTGAAGGCCGTCGCCGCCGCCGCGCAGCGCATGCTCAAGGGCGAAATCGCAGCGCGCGAGGTCCTGTCCTCCTGGAACGCCGTCATCGACTACTGCAACGCCGCCATGGCGCATGAGAGCCGCGAACAATTCCGCATTCTCTTCCTCGACAAGAAAAACGTCCTGATCGCCGACGAGGTGCAGCAAATCGGCACCGTCGACCACACGCCGGTCTATCCACGTGAGGTGATGCGCCGCGCGCTCGAACTGTCGGCAACCGCGCTCATCCTGGTCCACAACCACCCGTCGGGCGACCCCACGCCCTCGCGCGCCGACATCGAGATGACCCACAAGATCGCCGAGACCGGCAAAACCCTGAACATCGCCGTCCACGACCACGTCATCATCGGCAAGACCGGCCATGTGAGTTTGAAGGGGCTGGGGCTTTTCTAAGGCTCTAATACATCGATTTGCGGTATTCGTCCTCGAGATCCGCGTCGATCTTTTTCATCTCCTCGGGATCGTCCGGCGCGCCGGACGTCTGGTCCATGATCATGTTGAGAAGCGACGGCATTTCGCTGCGGTCCTGAAGCGCGGCCGGGTCCCACAGATTCGAGCGCCGGAACGCCTTGGCGCAATGCAGGAACACTTCGTCGACGAAGACGACGATGGCGACCCGCGGCGCGCGGTCTCTGACTTGCAGCATCGCCAGCAGGTCCGGGTCGCGGGTGATCTTCGCCGTTCCATTGATCCGCAAGGTCTCGTCGAACCCCGGAATCATGAACAAGAGACCGACCGCAGGATTGGCAAGGATGTTCGATTGCGTGTCCAGCCGGTTGTTGCCCGGCCGGTCGGGGATCAGCAGTGTCTTATCGTCGAGGACCTTCACGAACCCGCGCGGATCGCCACGCGGGCTGACATCCGCGGACCCGTCCGGCGCTTGCGTACCCATGCACAGGAACGGCGACCGTTTCAGGAAATCCCGTGCATGCGTGTCGAGCCGGTCCAGGCACTTCTCGACGGCTACGGCATGCGTCGCGGGAAACAGCGACCGCAACTCTTCTTCGTCCGCGACCAGGAATTCCGGCCTTAGAAACGTATCCTGCGCCACACCGTCCTCCTCCTTACACGACGCCCGAGGATCTCTCCCGGGCCATCACGATGAATATTGGAGATCGGCGCCGATGTCACCGCACGCCTTGACCACACGACCGGCCATCGCAAACACCCGGACGCCGTGATTGCAGATGTGCATAGGGCGTGCCACAGCCGCACGCTCCGCGCGCGAGTTCGACACGCCATAGCCGGAGATGTAACGACTAGTCTCCCAGCGCCTTGATCAGCCTGTCGGCGGCGTCCATCTCGGCGCGGCGCGCGGTGCGCCGTGCCTTGGCCTCGGCGTCCTCGCCCCATTGCGCGATGTTCCAGTCCTCGTCGACATGCGCCGCCTCCCAGGCCTGCGCGGCGTCGATCTCGCGTTTCCAGACGGCCAGCGCCAGCAGTCCCGAACCGGTCAGCGAGGTCATCGAATGCAGCGCCGCAAGGATCACCGGATCGGTGACGGTGTTCAGGTGAATACCGAGGCCGGCAATCGCCTCGCGCGGCTGCGCGACGTGCATGACGCCCTCGGCGAGCGTAAAGCGCGCGCCGGCCACCCGTTCGGCCCAGTCGACCACCGGGTCCCAGGCTTCGCGCTGCCGGTCGGTCAGGCCCGGAGGTCCGTCGGCGCGATAGAAAAGAAGATCGGTGCCGCAATAGCGCAAGATGTCTTCGAGAACGGCCTGCATGTCGGCCGCCACGCCGTCCAGCGCGGTATTGGCGAGCCGGTAGCACGGCATCGTCGCCGGGTTGATTTCTTCGCCCTGTACGTCGAATTCGTCGGCAATCAGCGAAGCGGCAGCGGCCGTCGATAGTGCAAGCGGCGTCTGTCCAGGCGTCTTGACGGCCCGGCCGTCGAGCAGGATATGATGCAGACCGTCGCGCTCACCCGTTTCCACGCTCTTGTAGAAGCGTTTCGGCAACTGGCGGCGCATGTTTGCCTGCGCGCTTTCCATGGGATCGCGCTTTTCGCCCTCGGCGGGGTCGGAAAATGAAAGGATGTCACGCACGGGATGGCTCGTCCGGCTCGTTTCAGTCGCGCCGGATAGACCATGTCATTCGGGCCAATGCAAGGCGGGGGGCTTCGCGCTCAGCCGGCAGCGAGCTTCCAGTTACCTTCGATGATGGCGTTGTCGGGCGCCAATGCGCGCGCGTCGGCCAGCACCTTGCGCGCCTTCTTCATGTCGCCGCGAAGAATGTAGGAAAAACCCTGATTGTTCAGGACGGACGCCTTCGGCCCTTCCAGTTTCAGGAGCTGTGTATAGGCGCGGTCCGCAAGATCGAAGCGTCCAAGCTGATCGTAGGCCGCCGCAAGCCCCAGCCACGCCGTGCCGTTCGCCGGTGTCGCCTCGACCGCCAGACGGAAGTTCTTTTCCGCCAGACCGTAATTCCCGGCGGCGAACTGTTTTTGCCCGGCAACGATCTTGCGTTCCGCGAGACTGCCCTGCCCGTTCGTCTGGAAAGCCGATGTCAGGGCCGTGTCGATCGTGGACGCGCTCTGGCAACCGGCGAGCCCGCCGGCGACAAGGCCGATTGCGATGAAACGAAAGATCCGGTCTTTCATGACGCTGTCCCCAAGTAACGCCCGGTTTTCCGGGTCTGTTGAGGTCAGCCTAGCCGATAACCGTAAAGATGCGGTCGGCAAACGGGGCTAATGATCGGCAAACGGCCTCGGTTAAGAAAGCCCGAAGCCGAACGCTACATGTTGAACCGTACGATGATCGGGATAATGGCGATCATCACCACGACGGGAAGAATGCAGAGCGTCACCGGAATGGACATTTTGGCCGGCAATGCATGCGCCTTTTCCTCGGCCACCGACATGCGCTTGTGGCGCATTTCGTCACTGAAGACCCTGAGCGCGCCCGAAAGGCTCGTGCCCAGTTCCTTCGACTGCTGGAGCAGCGTCGCGAAAGCGCGCACTTCATCGACCCCCAGCCGGTCGGCCAGCGCCTTCAGGGCTTCGTTGATACTGCGCCCGGCACGCAGTTCCAGCGAAACCAGAACGAGGTTCTGGCTCAGCATCGGATAGGTCACGCGGATTTCCTTGGAAACGCGTTCGATCGATGCCTCCAGGCTCATGCCCGCATCGGCGCAGACGATCATCAGGTCCATGAAATCGGGAAACCCGTTGCGGTATTCCAGAACCCGCTGGTTGACCTTCTGCTTCAGGACGAAAGCCGGCGCGAAATAGCCCCCGACCGCGAAACCGGCGAGACAGATGATCCCGCGTTGCGACAGCGGCGCGATATGCATCAGCAGGATCACGGCGACCGCGAGAAGTAGCCCCGCGCCCATCGCCACGAAACGCACAAGGAAGAATTTTCCGACGGCATCAGGCCCGAGATAGCCCGCGCGCATGAGGGTCTGGCGAAGGCGCACGACGTTTTCAGGATCGGCGGATGCATAGAACTCCGCGGCACGGCGCGCGGCCTTGTCGGCCAATTCCGCATCCCGGCGCTTTTTGTCATCCTCGACGACGGAAACCCCGCCCCCCGGTTCCTCGAAGCTCAAGTGAAGTCGGCTTCGCAAATGCGTCTGACGCCGCTTGTCCTGCGAAAGCGAGTAAATCACCCCGCCGATACCGAGCAAAACGATGAAGACGCCCGCGGGCAGCAAAAGAGAGGACAGGTCCATGACGTTTCCCCTCAGAACCTGAACGATGCCATCTTGAACATGATGGCATTACCGAGCACCAGCCAAAAGAAGGCTCCGCCGACGAGATACCAAGTCAGGCTTTCCGCAACGACATCGCCGTAATAGGTCGGCATCAGGACCATGACAGCCGCCACCAGCAGCACCGGCACGGCCGTCAGGATATAGGCCGACATGCGACCCTCCACCGAAATCGCCTTGACCTTGCGCCGCAATTTGCCGCGCTCGCGAATAACGCCTGACAAGCCCTCCAGGATTTCCCGCAAGTTGCCGCCGGTCGTCGACTGGATCGACACCGCCGTCACGAAGAGCGGCAAATCCTCGTGGCCGACGCGTTCGTAGAGATTGCGCAGCGCGGACACCATGTCCGACCCGTAGGTGATCTCGTCGGAAACGATGCCGAATTCCGTGCCGATCGGGTCGGACATTTCGCGCGAGACCATCGAGACCGCCACGGGCACCGGATGACCGGCCTTCAGGCCGCGTGTGATCAGGTCGAGCGCCTCGGGAAGCTGCATGCCGAAGCGCTTGTGGCGCTTCTTGCGCAGCCATTTCAAGGACATGAACGGCAAGGCCGGGGCCAGCGCAATGGCGAGCAGAATTCCGAATTGCAGCCGATTGACATAAAATCCCAGTCCGATGCCGATCGAAACCGCGATCGCCGTGGTGACCATCAGAAACGTCGCCAGCGGCATCACCATGCCGGACTGGATACGCAAGTCGCGCAGGGCCGCCATCGGCGAAAAGCGGCTATTCTCCCCGTCGAGCCCGCGCTCCTTGCGCAACTGGACGAGCACTTCCTTCTGGTTGACGTTATGCTGCTGCAACCGCATGCGCCGGTTGACCGCCTTGCGGGACTCGGCGCCGCTGGAAAGCAGCATATAGGCCGCCTCCGCGAGCATGATGCCCGCGCCGCCCGCAAAGGCGTAGACGATGTAGATCGTGACGTCGTCGAGTTGCATCAGCCGGCCTGCTTGTTCGACGGATCGAAATAGTCGCCCGGAAACTCGACGCCCATTGCGTGCAGTTCCTCAAGGAAGCGCGGACGGATGCCAGTCGCCTCGAAATGGCCGATAATATCGCCCTCGGCCGTCTTTCCGGTGCGCCGGAATGTGAAGATCTCCTGCATCTGGATGACGTCGCCCTCCATGCCGGTCACCTCGGCGACGCTGGTCACCTTGCGCTTGCCGTCCGAGAGGCGCGTCAACTGGACGATCAACCCGATGGCGCTGGAGATCTGGCTGCGGATCGAGGCGACCGTCATCGGCATGCCGGTCATGCCGAGCATCTGTTCCAGGCGCGAAATCGCGTCGCGCGGCGTGTTGGCGTGGATGGTCGCCATCGACCCTTCGTGGCCGGTGTTCATCGCCTGCAGCATGTCGAAGGCTTCCTCGCCGCGACACTCGCCGAGGATCACCCGGTCGGGACGCATGCGCAGTGCGTTCTTGACGAGGTCGCGCTGTCGGACCTCGCCGACGCCTTCCGAGTTGGCAGGCCGCGTCTCCATGCGCGCGACATGCGGCTGCTGCAACTGCAGTTCCGCCGCGTCCTCGATGGTAATCAGGCGCTCGTCTTCGGAAATGAACGCCGACAGCGCGTTCAGCATTGTGGTCTTGCCGGTGCCCGTGCCGCCCGAAATGATTGTCGTCACCCGCGCGAACACCGCAGCCGCCAGCACTTCCGCCATGGGTTGCGTCAATGCGCCGAACTCGACGAGCTTGTGCAGGCCGAGCTTGTTCTTGGAGAATTTTCGGATCGAGACGAGCGGGCCGTCCACCCCGATCGGCCGGATCGCCGCGTTGAAACGCGACCCGTCGAGCATGCGCGCGTCGCACATCGGCTGGGATTCGTCGATGCGCCGGCCGACCGCCGCGACGATCTTGTTGATCACGCGAAGCAGATGCGCCTCGTCCTTGAACGGGATCGTCTCCTGGACCAGCTTTCCCGCCCGTTCCACGAAGCAGTTCTCGTGTCCGTTGATCAGGATGTCGCTGACGGTCGGATCCTTGAGAAGCGGCTCCAGCGGACCGAGACCGACCATCTCGTCAACGAGATCGTCGATCAGGGCTTCCACCTCCGCCACGTTGAGCGCAAGGCGTTCGGTGCGGACATAGTCCGATACGAAGCTCTGAACCTCCTGACGCATCCGGTCCGGCGGAAGGGCCTCCAGCGCGACGAGGTTGATTTCCTCGATCAGCTTGCGATGCAGCTTCACGCGTGCGTCGAGCGTGCGTTCCTGCGACTTCGGCGCCGCCCTCGCCTGCATCGGCTTGGACGAGCGCTTGTTGGGAATGACGATCGGCTTTTCTTCATGAGCGGGAATCGGCGCCGCCTTGGCGGTCGCGTCGCGTGCCGAAAGTTGCGTGAACCTGCTGTTCGTCATTGTCGCACCGATTTCCCTGTCGTGTCCGGTTCTTCGCCGGTTCTCGTTCCGCGTGCCGTTTTCAGCCTGCTTTCTGGATCAGGCCCTTCCCAAGGCCGAAAAGGCCGCGTTTCCGCCCGACTTCCAGCTGCATCTCCTCGGGCAGAATGATGCGCTTCAGATCGCGGATGACATTGGCGTTCGGATCGATCTCGTGCAGCGGCACGCCCCGGTCGACCGCTTCGCGCACCAGCTTGTAATTGTTGGAGATGCCACCGGCGAAGCGCTCGCCAAGCAGGTTCTCGACATCGCTGGACTTGATCCCGCCATCCTGGCCCTTGGGCGAATAGCGGTTGATGATCACACGCGGTTTCACCTCCTTGCCCACATCGGTTTCGATCGCGTTGATCAGTCGCTGCGCATGACGCAGACACGGAACCGTCAGTTCCGCCGTCAGATAGACATGGTTCGACCCACGCAGAACCGTTTCGGTCCATGGGAACCACGTCCGCGGAAGATCGATGACGACGTTGTCGAAATAGGCGGAAACGAGATCGAGAACCCGAACGACGACATCCGTGTCGAAGGATCGCATTTCCGTCGGCATGTTCGGCGCAGCCAGTACCGCCAGCCCCGACGAGTGCTTCGACAGCAGCGCATCGAGCAATTGCCGGTCCAGGCGCTCGACCTGGTGTTCCACCTCGGTAATGTCGAAGCGCGGTTCGAGATCGAGATATTCGGCGCAGGATCCATTCTGGAAGTTCAGATCGACCACGCAGGTCGAGGCCGCACGCGTCGCGGAGCGATGCAAGAGAAAGGCCGATTGCAGCGCCAGCGTCGTGTTGCCCACGCCGCCGGCCGCCGGCATGAAGGCGCTGATATAGGCCTCGCCGGTATCGTTCTTCTCCACGCCCTTCAGCGCGCGGATACACGAGCGCACCAGATCCGCCGTCGTCACCGGCTTGACCAGAAAATCGGCGACGTGAAGCTGCACGATGATGCGCACCATCGCCGCATCACAACCCTTGGTCACGACGATCACGGGCACACGCTCGGTCAGACGCCGCGTAACACGCTGCAAGGCTTCGAGCCGTTCGAGGTCCGCGTCGTCGAGATCGATGATCACCGCGCCGGCCTCGGCTTCCTGGATATCGCCATGCAGTTCCGTCACCGCCTTTTCGATGGTGATCAGCTTGATCGCGTCGGACACCGAAAACGCCGTGCGTGTCGTGGCAAGGAATTCCTTGTCGGTCGACACCAGCACGATCTTGTTGTTCTGTTCCTTTTCGTCGGACATTTTTACATCGATACAGTCGGTTGAACGGATTTGTTGAAGTGAGGCCTAGATCGTTGGCGCGGCGACGGCGACGCCATCTTCCGCCTTGTCGCCATCTCGATCCGCCGGCACGACGAGGTCATTGTCCTGCACGCCGGGCGGCCATGGGTCGATGATCTGCAGCGCGGAGTTGTGGGCAACGGCATTTCCGCCTTCGAGCGCGATGCCCTCAAGCGACGGATCGTCGGAAAGCATGCATCCCGTGAGCGAGGCCAGGCCCGCTCCAAGAGCCAGAAGGGTTGTGGTAACGCGCATTCTCAGCCCCCTATGTCGAGCGTCAGGATGTGGCCGGAGGTCCGTCGGGGCATCCCTGCCCCTGAACCCATCGCGGATGTCCGCATTTCATCGACGCCGAGGACGACGGCTTCCTGTGTGGTCGCAGGCCGCGAGGCGTCCAGGGGGGTCGCAGTCGGCGTTCCCGGCTGAATCGGCCGAACCAGATGCGGCGTAACGATCATCACAAGGTCCGTTTCGCGCCGCTGGAATTCCCTGCTGGCGAAGAGAGCGCCAATGACGGGTAATTTGCGCGCGCCTGGAACAGTCGCATTCGATTTGTCGTTATTGGCCTGATAAAGCCCTGCCATCATGAAGCTCTGGCCGCTTTTGAGGTCGACCGATGTCTTTGCTCGACGGACGGACAGGACCGGAAAGCCATTGGAAAGCGTCCGGTCCAAGCTGGATACTTCCGGCTCAATCTCCAGCGAGATCAGACCGTCCTTCAGGACCTTCGGTGTGAATTCGAGACCAACGCCGAATTTCTTGTACTGGACTGAAACGTCGCCATCCTTGCCGACGACCGAAATGGGAAATTCTCCACCGGCAAGAAAACTCGCGGTTTCACCAGACCGGGCAATCAGGTTCGGCTCGGCAAGCCGCCTGGCCACGCCACGGTCTTCCATCGCCTTGATTGCGACATCGACGTTCAGGCCGCCCGAAACGAGGCGACCGACGAAATTGCCGACAGATGAATAGCCGGCCGAGCCGGAATCCGGACTGTTACGGTTGCTGTTGTAGCTCAGGTCGTTGATCTTGACGCCCAGTTCCTGCCCGGCATTCCTGTTCACCTCCACGAAGCGAACATTGAGCTGGACCTGCTGCGAGGAGGTCACATCGACCGAGTTGATGATGTCTTCATCCTCGCCCGCGAATTTCGAGGCGATCTTCTTGGCGCGGTCGGCCGAAACCTGATCCGGCGCCGATCCGGAAAGCACGACCTGACCATTCGTCGTCGTGACCTTGATATCCGCATCTGGAACATTCTCGCGGATCGCCGTCTTCAGGCGTGTCGTGTCGACCGAAACCTCGACATCGACGGAGCCGATCAGCCGCTTGTTCTCGTCGAACAGTGCGATGCCTGTCGTTCCCGCCGTTATGCCGAGAACGTAGAAGGACCGATTGGTCAGCGGCTGCACATTGGCGATCTCCGGATCGCCGACGACGATTTCGTAGAAGGAGCTCTGCGTCCGAAGCGTTTTCGGCTTGCCCTTCTCGACCGTGATCAGGTGCGTGCGCGACGTCGAGATGTTGAGCACGTTCGGCTGCGCGTGCGCAGCGTGATACGGGAGCCCACCAAGGGTCGGCACGGCAAGGGCGCAGGCAAGTATGAAATTGCGGCCGCGATTGGTCATCAGTTCGCTCCTTCGTCGCGGACATCGTAGGTCTCGACCTCGGTCCTGCGGCGCACAGTGACCTTCGCCAGCGCGGAGGCTGCCGGGATAACCTCGCTAGGTTCAAAGGCCGATGTCATTTCTTGGTCGATGCCGTGCGGCGGCATGTTGAATTCGCCTGTCGCGACATCGCCGGCACGGCGCAATTGCAGCGACAGGCTGCCTGCCGATTGCGCGGTGGCGAGCGCCTTCGCGCCCGGCGCATTGACCTCAAGCGTCACCGCGCGCACGATCACGGGATCGGACTGGCGTTCGTCGGCGATCTGGTCGATCGAAAGCACTTTCACATTCGCCAGCACAACGGTGGTGGCGACAAAGCTGTCCGGTTCGCCGGTAAACGTCCTGTCGCCGGCGGGCGAGGTTTCGATGGGCGCGATGTCTTCCTTGCCCTCGCCGCCCTTCTTTCCGATCGTGAAAGTCCGTGTCAGCGCGATATCGACCCGGTCGCCCGGAACCACGAAGCCCGCCACACCGGTGATGTCGTCGACGCGGATCGTGACCGCGCGCATGCCGTCCTCGATCCGGCGCGAAAGCGTCGCCTGTTCGTCGGGATCGGTAACCTTGGAAACAAGCACCGGTTCGTTCGCGTCGATTGCCGCCAGTGCAACCCGTTCGCCGCCCTCCAGCAATTCCTCGGTTGTCCGAAAGGCGCCCGTGGGCAGATCATCTTTCGGCCACGGCAGTTCCTTGAGCATGCCGGCGTCGATCAGCGCCCCGTAACGCATCGGCTCCGCCGCGACGACGATGGTCGAAAACTCCGCCAAAGGCGCGCCTCCGGCAGGCACCTCGACAGTCTCGACGACCGTCTGGACGTTGTTCTTCAGCCAGAAGTCCGCAGCGACGATCGACAGTCCGCCGAAGACAATGGCGATACCGCCCATTATCAGGAATTTCTTGTTCACCTTTGCCCAGCCTCAATCCGCCATGCGGATGCCCGTTTTCCCCGGTTTTATTGGCTGACGATGACGCTCAAGCGTGAACATTCACGTAACATGGCTTTTCAAACTCTCGGCTTTCCCCGATGTGGTTAAATCGCCGTAAACACAGGGCATGGCATGGCGTGCCTGTTCGCGTTTGGTGAAAGCGGATGCATTATTGGAAGTGATTCGGTTTTCCGACCGAAACGATTGACGGATGGCCATGGACGACAACAGCGATCTCTTCTCCACTGTTCAGGACGCACCCGACGCGAACCGCTCGCGATCGGCGCCGCCGGAACGCGCCGCGAAGCGCGCCAAGCAGGTCCCCGACACGTCGGGCGATTACGACGCATCGGCCATCGAGATCCTCGAAGGCCTTGAACCGGTGCGCCGCAGGCCCGGCATGTATATCGGCGGTACCGACGACAAGGCGCTTCACCATCTCTTCGCGGAAGTGATCGACAACTCGATGGACGAGGCCGTTGCCGGCCACGCCACCTTCATCGAGGTCGCTCTCGACACCGAGGGCTACATCACCGTCACCGACAACGGCCGCGGCATTCCCGTCGATCCGCATCCCAAGCACAAGGACAAGTCGGCGCTCGAAGTCATCATGACCACGCTGCATGCCGGCGGCAAGTTCGACTCCAAGGTCTACGAGACGTCCGGCGGCCTGCACGGCGTCGGCGTTTCGGTCGTGAACGCGCTTTCCGACGATCTCGAGGTTGAGGTCGCCCGCAATCGCAAACTCTACCGCCAGCGCTTTTCACGCGGCCAGCCTGTCACCGGGCTGGAGGATCTCGGCGAAGTGCAGAACCGGCGCGGCACCAGGACGCGCTTCCACCCGGACCCGGAGATTTTCGGCAAATCCGCGAAGTTCGAGCCTGCGCGCCTCTACAAGATGGCGCGTTCCAAGGCCTATCTGTTCGGTGGCGTCGAAATCCGCTGGCAATGCGCGCCCGAGTTGCTGGGTGAGAAGGACCAGACACCGCCCAAGGCGGTGTTCCACTTCCCCGGCGGGCTGAAGGACTATCTGGAAGCGAGCCTCGGCAGCGAACAGAAGGTCACCGCCAACATTTTCTCCGGCAAGAGCGAACGCCCCGGCGGCCACGGGTCGGTCGAGTGGGCCATCACCTGGCATGGCGGCGACGGATTCGTGCACTCCTACTGCAACACGATCCCGACACCGGAGGGCGGCACGCACGAGGCCGGCCTGCGAATCGTCCTGACGCGCGGCCTGAAGGCCTATGCGGAACTCGTCGGCAACAAGCGCGGCTCCGTCATCACCACCGACGACGTCATGATCTCGGCCGCGGCCATGCTGTCGGTCTTCGTGCGCGAACCGGAATTCGTCGGCCAGACCAAGGACAAGCTCGCGACCACGGAAGCGCAGCGTATCGTCGAGCAGGCTTTGCGCGATGCATTCGACCACTGGCTCGCCGCCTCACCGCAGGAAGCGAACGCACTCCTCGAATGGGTGGTCGATCGCGCGGACGAACGGCTGAAGCGTCGCCAGGAACGGGAAGTCAACCGCAAGACGGCGGTGCGCAAGCTGCGCCTGCCCGGCAAGCTCGCCGATTGCAGCCAGAACTCAGCCGCAGGCGCGGAACTGTTCATCGTGGAGGGTGACTCCGCCGGCGGATCAGCCAAACAGGCGCGCGACCGCAAGACCCAGGCGATCCTTCCGCTGCGCGGCAAGATCCTCAACGTCGCCAGCGCCGGTCGCGACAAGCTGGTCGCAAACCAGCAGATTTCCGATCTCGTCCAGGCGCTGGGCAGCGGCACACGGTCGAAATACCGCGAGAACGACCTGCGCTACGAGCGCGTCATCATCATGACCGACGCCGATGTCGATGGCGCTCATATCGCATCGCTGCTGATCACCTTCTTCTATCAGGAGATGCCGGAACTGATCCGCAACGAACATCTCTTCCTGGCCGTTCCGCCGCTTTACAAGCTGACCCAGGGCGGCAAGACGCTTTATGCGCGCGACGACGCCCACAAGGACGAACTTATCGCCTCGGAATTCACCGGGCGCGGCAAGATCGAGATCAGCCGGTTCAAGGGCCTCGGCGAAATGTCGGCGAACCAGCTCAAGGAAACCACCATGGATCCCTCCGTGCGCACGCTGCTGCGCGTCGAGACCCTGGAGGACCGAGTCGAGGCGACGAAGACCGCCATCGAGGACCTGATGGGCACGAAGGCGGAGACCCGGTTCCGTTTCATCCAGGAGAACGCGGCCTTCGCGAAAGATCTCGATATCTAGTGTTTTCGCCTAGGCAGCGGCGAGATCAGCCGCGTGACGCCGGGCGTTCTGGCGGATCATGTCGAGATAGATCGTCCGCAAAAGTGCGAGAATGTCGTCATTGTCGTGATGCGGCCGGGCGTCGTTTTCAGCCTCGAAATCCTCCATCACGATACGGGTGACTTCCTGGGCGCCGATAGACAGGCGTCCATTGGCGACATCGCGCCAGATCCGGATTGCGGTGGAGAAAAGCGCGTGCACGCTGCGCGCCAGGCCCGCCGCATCGAGGAGAGCGCGAAGCTGGGTTTCCCGCTCTCCGACCAGAATGGCCGTAACCCGCGCATAGGTCTGCCCTGAAAGGTCGGACAGGACGCGCGCAACGAAATCGATCTTGCCGGCGCAGACCTCGCGGATCAGAAGCCGCGTGTTCAGGGCGCCGGTTTCGCGCAGTTCTCCGATCAGGTCATGCACGCCATCATCGATCCGGCCCGACGCCAGAAGAACCAGCGCGTTGGCAGCCGCGTCGCCGCTGACGCGCTTCGCGCTCGCCTCACCCAGAATGCGCGTCACGAAAGTGGAGGATGCAATCGCCTGACGCGACGCTTCAAGCACCTTGTAGCGATGGACAGGCGACAGTTTCGGGTCATTCAGCAAGGCACCGCGCACATCCGCGTTGGCCAGATGCGTTTCGACGATTCGCTCGCGCACGGCATCGTCAACCGCCGCATTCGGATTGTCGAGCAGCGCCAAAATGGCGCCGGGATGCCCGTGTTCGACGACAGCATGCGCCAGCGCGTTCGGAACTTCCGGCCGACTGGCGATCAGGGTCTGCAGCCGCGGTTCGGCGATGGCCACCCGTGTGACAAGGTCGCTCTCGCGCAACAACGGCGACCGCGCGATGACGAGACTGGCGATCTCGTACTGGTCGCCCGCCAGCGCGGCGACGATCTGCGGCGGAGCGTGACAACTCCACGCGACGGCTTCGGCCAATGCGTAGCGGACTTTCGGCGAAGGATCGTCGAGCAGCAGCGTCATCGCCGCATCCGCGCCGCAGCGTTCCTCGAAACTCATGTCGGACAGCAGGTAGGCCCGGGCGAGCGCGGACGCCGCCGCTGCACGCTTGGAGACATCCGCGGACTGGCTCCATTTCAGGAAATGCTGAACGATCATAACGCGTTGCTCCCGACTCGGCTTTCGGGGACTCACGCTATTGGGAAATGGTTTACGTTCCGTTCACCATGTTTGTTAGGACAAACAGCCCCGGCCCTATTTCGGGCGCGCGAGCGTGACCACCGGCGGCGTCATGCCGTAGTCGAGATAGCCGAGCCGCGTGACCGGCTTTGCCTTCTCGAAGTCGAAACGGCCCTCATCCGTCAGCATCGCGTCGTCGATATGCACGCCCACGACCTCACCGAAGACAACCCAATTGTCGCAATGCCGCCCTTCGCGATCACGCGGCCGAATGATCTCGGTGACGACACATTCCAGCGCCGCCGGCGCACCGGCCACGCGCGGCGCCCGAACAACCCGGCAATCCGCCTCTTCGAGCCCGGAGGCGGCGAACTCGGAAACGCCCGATTCGTAAGCGTAGGAGGTCTGGCTCATCGCCTTGAATTGCGCCTCGCTCACATGATTGCAGACGAACTCTCCCGTTTCCTCGGCATTGTGCAAGCTGTCCTTTCGCCCGCTCGATGAGAACATGACGATCGGCGGCGTGTCGGAAACGGCGTTGAAAAACGAATAGGGAGCGAGGTTGGCGATACCCTCGGCGGACCGCGTCGAAATCCAGCCGATCGGACGCGGCGCGACGATGGCCTTGAACGGATTGTGGGGCAGCCCGTGCCCGTTCGCCGGTTCGTAAAACACGCCGCTCAGCCCCCGTGCTCGCCCGCATAGTCAGAGATCATCGCATCGATATCCGGCCGCGGGCGATCCGGCACTTCGCGGTCGCAGGAACCGATATGGACAACGCCGGCCATGCGCTCATGCGGCGCGAGACCGAGGATGGCACGGCCCCTTTCGTCGTCGCTGTACCATCCGGTGACCCAGTTCGCGCGGAAGCCGTGCGCATGAACCGCATGGACGAGATTCATGGCGACAGCGCCGGCGGCCAGGAACTGCTCCCATTCAGGGATGGTTTCATGTTCGCGCGGGACGAAGACGACACCGATGGCAACCGGCGCGCGCAGCAGCCGGTTGCGCTCGCGCTGCATCTGCTCTTCCGCCATCGGGCCGTTCCGTTCGACGGCCCTCGCCGCGAGCTTCTCTCCGATTTCCCGTCCGGCGTCCTCGCCGTAAACGATGAACCGCCAGGGCTCGAGCCGCCCGTGATCGGGCGATCGGGCGGCGATCTCGAGGAGAGAGCGCAAGACGTCCCTGTCCGGTCCCGGCCCGGACATCATCGTCAGCGGCACGGACCTGCGCGTTTTCAGGTATTCGACTACGGGATTGTTCATGGTCATGAAAATGCTCGAATTCTACAGTGTTGTCGAAATCGGATATGACGTGCGAGACTTGTAATTGCCAGCGTCTTGGGGTTCATCGCCGGGAAAGAAACACACAGTTCACAGATGCGCTCCGTAATTGATCGAACAAGAAGCCTGACATTCGCCATCGTGGCTGTTTTCGCGACGGGCGCACAGGCGCAGGATACGCCGTTCCTCGGCGATCTCGATTTGCCGGGCGTCATCAACTACGCGCCGGCAACCCTGCAAACCGGGATTTCAGGCGAAGGCCCTGCGGTCGATCTCTTCCTCGATGCCCTGCTGACCGAAGAGTCCGAAGCGATCAAGACCGGCCTCGTATGGCGAATTTTCGGCTCCGAACCGGACATCGACGGCCAGCTACCGCTTCTGGCATCGGCGAAAGGCGGTTCGACTCGGCTGCAGCTCCCTCCCGGCAGCTATCTGGTTCACGCAGCGTTCGGTCGCGCCGGCGCCACCACGCGGATCGCGCTCGGCGACGAGGCACGGCATGAGACGATGGTGCTCAACGCCGGAGGCCTGAAACTCGAAGGCGTCCTTCCAGACGGCATTCCGATGCGCGACCAGAAACTGCGCTTCAACATCTATGAGGCGGGCG
Source organism: Oricola indica (assembly GCF_965227485.1). Taxonomy (NCBI): domain Bacteria; kingdom Pseudomonadati; phylum Pseudomonadota; class Alphaproteobacteria; order Hyphomicrobiales; family Ahrensiaceae; genus Oricola; species Oricola indica. The sequence continues at coordinate 2,711,024 of NZ_OZ245747.1, read as the reverse complement.
ACGCAGAGGAAGGCGAACGCCGCCTGATCCTGCCCAATGTCAGGCCGGGGCGCACCGTCAGGCTGAATGCGGGCACCTATCACGTCGTTTCCAACTACGGGGCGGTGAACGCCACCATCCGTGCCGACATCCAGGTCGAGGCCGGCAAGACGACCACCGCGCAGGTCGAACACCGCGCGGCACAGGTCACGCTCAACCTCGTACGCGGCAAGAACGGCTTCCCGCTCGCCGATACCGCCTGGTCCGTCCTTGGCGCTTCCGGCGATATCATCGCGGAGAACGTCGGCGCCTTCCCGACGATGATCCTCGCTGCCGGCGATTACACGGTCATCGCGAAGAACAAGAACCGCGTCTACCAGCGCGACCTTACCATCCAGCCGGGCCGCGATATCGTGATCAAGGTCGATACCGAGACCGCAGAACAGATCAATCAGTAGCGGTTCGTCACGGTGGTCGGCACGCGGCGTCGCCGAGGCGACGGGTCGAGCGAGAACACGGTATCGTGGACGCGATCGAGCAATAGTTTCCGATCCTCGATCCGGGACAGTTGGTCCCATGTCATGGTCGTGCCGATCCACGCCCTGATCTGCTTGCCATAGAGCCGCTGGAACTCCCGGATCAGAAGCGAAGTGCGCAGCGTCAGCGAGAACTGGCTGACGAGGTGGAAGAGCCGGCCGTTCTGACCGTCGAAATAGACCGGGATCACCGATGCGTGCGCCGACTGGATCAGCCGTGCGGTAAACATCTTCCAGGGCAGATCCTCGGCCCGGCCAAGCCCCTTGCGCGCTGTTGCGACACCGCCCGCGGGGAAGATGATGATTGTCACGCCCTCCTTGAGCAGCCGTACCGCTTCCTTGCGCGTCTGGAGATTGAGCGCGACTGCCTCCTTTGTCTCCTCGAAGGAGATCGGCAGCGAATAGGGCCGGATTTCCGGCACTTTCAGCAGGTCATTGTTGATGATGACGCGAAACGGCCGGCCCAGTTTTTCGGCCAGGGAAAGGAACGCGATACCGTCGCCGATCCCGTAGGGATGATTGGCGACCATCACGAGCGGAGTGTCGGGCAGATCGGCCGGCGGCCATTGCCCGTCCGCCTGCAGCCGGACCTCGATCAGATTCAGCATCTCGGTGAAGACGCTGTCGCTCTTCCCGAAAATCTCATGGCGCCAATAGTCGTAGAGGTCTGCGAGACGTTCGCGACCGGACAGGTTCTCGATCGTACGTATCATCCACCGCTTGAAAGGCGGATCATCCGGACGTGCGTAAGACAATTCCGAAAAACGGACGGTTCTGATCATCATCCGCGAGTCTTCTCCACCCTCGACCGATCTTAACGTCACGTCTGGTTGAAGTCGAGTTACACAGGAAAAACCGGCGGCCATGGCCGCCGGAATTCATCGATCTGTCACATACCGCGCTTGCGCCGGATGTCGGGCGGGGTCGCCTCGTCCGTCAGCGACACCAGGATCTCGTCGACCGTTTTCGATTCCTGGTCCCGCGAACCGAGACGGCGAACATTGACCGTCCCCTCCTCCGCCTCGCGGCGGCCGCAAACCAGGATGACCGGAACCTTAGCGACCGAATGTTCGCGCACCTTGTAATTGATCTTCTCGTTGCGCAGATCGGTTTCGACATGCAGGCCCGCATCCTTCAGCCGCTTGGCTACTTCGAGAGCGTAGCCATCGGCGTCCTGGGTGATCGTCGCGATGACAACCTGAACCGGCGCGAACCACAGCGGGAAATGTCCCGCGTGGCTTTCGATCAGGATACCGAGGAACCGTTCCAGCGACCCCACGATGGCGCGGTGAATCATCACCGGCTGTTTTTTCTCGGAATCCTTGTCGATGTAGAACGCACCGAAGCGTTCCGGCAGGTTGAAATCGACCTGCGTCGTGCCGCATTGCCACTCGCGTCCGATCGCATCCTTGAGCGTGTACTCGAACTTCGGCCCGTAGAACGTGCCCTCGCCCTCGTTGATACCGGTCTTGATCCGGTTGTCTTCCCGCGCCATGCGTTCCAGCGAGTTCTTGAGGATGCCTTCCGCATGATCCCAGGACTCATCGCTGCCGACGCGCTTTTCCGGGCGTGTGGCAAGCTTGACCAGAACCTCGTCGAAACCGAAATCCTTGTAGACCGACATCATGAGATCGTTGATCTTCAGGATCTCCGCCTCGAGCTGCTCCGCGGTGCAGAAGACATGCGCGTCATCCTGCGTGAAGCCGCGAACGCGCATCAACCCATGCAGCGCGCCCGACGGTTCATAGCGGTGCACGGCGCCGAATTCGGCGAGCCTAATCGGCAGTTCGCGGTAGGATTTCAGCCCGTGCTTGAACAGTTGCACATGGCCGGGGCAGTTCATCGGCTTGAGCGCGAAGACGCGGCTGTCCTCCGCCTCCTCGTCGGCGCAGGTCACCGCGAACATGTTCTCGCGGTACCAGCCCCAGTGCCCGGACGTTTGCCACAAAGCGTTGTCGAGCACCTGCGGCGCATTCACCTCGTCATAATCGTCCGCGATCTGGCGGCGCATATAGGAGAGCAGATTCTGGAACATGCGCCAGCCCTTGGCGTGCCAGAACACGACGCCAGGTCCCTCTTCCTGGAAGTGGAACAGGTCCATTTCCCGTCCGAGCCGGCGATGGTCGCGTTTCTCCGCTTCCTCCAGCATGTGCAGGTAAGCGTCGAGCTCGCTCTGGTTGGCCCATGCGGTGCCGTAGATGCGCGTCAGCATCGGCTTGGTGGAGTCGCCACGCCAATAGGCGCCCGCGACCTTCATGAGCTTGAAGGCGGTGCCGATACGGCCGGTGGCATCCATATGCGGACCGCGGCAGAGATCGAACCAGTCGCCCTGCTTGTAGATGCGGATTTCCTGGTCTTCCGGAATCGCGTCGACAAGCTCCACCTTGTAGGCCTCGCCCATGTCGGCAAAGACGTCCTTCGTGCGCTGGCGATCCCAGAGCTCTTTCGTGAAGGGGGCATTGCGCTGGATGATCTCGCGCATCTTCTTCTCGATCACCGGCAAATCGTCCGGCGTGAACGGCCAGTCCTCGCGGGTATCCGGGTGGACGCGCTTGAAGTCGTAATAGAAGCCGTTCTCGATGACGGGGCCGATCGTGACCTGCGTTCCGGGCCACAGTTCCTGCACGGCCTCGGCCATCACATGGGCGGCATCGTGGCGGATCAGTTCGAGCGCACGCGGATCGTCGCGCGTCACGATTTCGATGGCGCCGTCGGTGACCGGATCGGAAAGGTCGCGCAAATCGCCGTCAAGCGCGATCGCGACAGCTTTCTTGGCGAGCGATTTTGAGATTGATTCCGCGACGTCCCGGCCGGTCGTACCGGCATCGAACGCTTTCACGGATCCATCGGGAAATGTAAGGGAAACGGCCGCAGCCATGGTCTGGTCTCCTTTTCCAGTCCCGCCAACGAACGCGGGTGGTGAACAATGCGCGCGTCATAGGCAAAGCCCATCCGCAAGTAAAGCCGCCGTCAGATCGCGAATACGATCAACGCGCCGATAGCGGCGACGACCAGCAACCACAATGGCAGGAAACGCAGGCGCCGGGGCGCACCGCTCGCGCCGGTGCGCGTCCGATACCGCGAAAAGCGCCGCCTGAGGTCGGCAGCCCGCTCATCCGGGTCATACGGCCTGTCGAGCTTCCAGGGTGTTTCCTTTCCGCGCATCGGTCCTTCCAAGAAATCCGGTCTTCGCGCCCGATATGGGGATGACCGCGGCGGATTTCACGCCCGGTAGCGCCGTGTGACCGGATGCACACCGGCGCGGATCGATCTGGCCTACCTCTCCACCATAATCGTCGGATCCCGGTCCAGGGGACAGACGCCATCTGGAAAGGAATACCGCATGAAACGCATGATTGTCCTTGCAGCCGCGATGATCGCCGCCGCTGTTTCGTTCCCCTCTCAGTCTTCGGCGGAGACGGTTTATCTCAAATCGGCCCATTCCGGGCTCTTTGTCGGCACGAGCAATGGCCGGCTGGCGGCCAATGTCTCCGCCGATCGCGCCGCAGCCTTCGACATCCTCGACATGGATTCGCAGCGGATCGCATTCCGCTCGGTCAATGGCGGCCGTTACGTCCGGGCCGGAGACGGCGCATTCCTCGAGAGCGCAAGCCAGAATGTGCGCACAAGCGAGACGTTCTACCTGTCGCGCCTGCCTGGCGGCACCTACGCGATACGATCGGCCCTAAACGGCAAGCTGGTGCGTGCCGGCGTCGGCCGTGGTTCGCTGCTGGCGGCTGTTTCCGTCGGGAAGCCGCAAGCCTGGGAACGCTTCGAAATCATTCCCGCCTCCGCTTCCGGTCAATCCGGCAACCGCCGACCCGGCGTTTCGCACGCAATCACCGGCGTATGGAAAGTGAAACAGGTCGCCGCACACCAGACCGGATACCTGAACGACCTCGCACCGCATCTCTTCGCGGCCTCGCGCGTCGAAATCCAGTCGGGCGGCAACCTGAACGCGATGGTCGGCTGCAATCGCATGAACGCGACGGTCTCGCAGAATGGCGCGTCCTGGAACGGCGGGAGCTTCATGTCCACGAAGATACTCTGCCGGGACCGCGCAGCGGCGGCCGTCGAGCGCTCCTTCACAAAGGCCGCGCAAGATGCTGTGCGCATCGCGCTGAGCGGCAATCGCCTGACCTTGCGCAACAGCGCCGGCGATCTCGTCCTCGTGATGGTGCGCTAATCGCAATCGCCTCCACGAACACGATACTCCGGCGCCGGGCTATCCGGCGCCGTTTCGGTTTGTTTCCAGGCCGGCAATGAAGTCGAGCACATGGCCGGCGATCTCGGCCGCCGGCTCGCGCTCCATGTGGAAATGGTGATGACCTTCGACCGTTGCGCGGGTCAAATCACCGATCAGCGCTTCCGACGCATCGACCAGATCGGCGACCCACTCGCGCTTCACGAGCCCTTCGGTTGCCCACACATTGAGAACCGGCACAGAAAGCGACCGCAACACGACTTCGATCTGTTGCGCATTCAGTTTGACGGCTGACGGGCTCTGCAGGCGTTGATCGTTACGCAGACGATATCCGTCCGCGGTTTCCTCCAGCGCCCGCGTGGCGAGCAACGCCGCAATCTCGCGACTGACGCCATAGCGCTGACGGCGTTCGACATAATCCTCGACCGACGAAAAATGCCGCTGCGCCCGTGTCGCGATTCGCGCCGCATACCGGAGACCGTCCCGTAACTGGTGAACGAACTCCCCGTCGTCGTGCGGCTCGGGCATCAACCCGTCCAGCGTGACAAGCGCCCGCACGTGCTCCGGCATCGCGGCAGCGAGAAGCGTGCCGATCATAGCGCCGCGCGAATGGCCGAGGATCGTGCAATCCTTCCAGCCCTGCCGTTCGATGACTTTCAGGATCTGCGGAATGTCGTCCCAAATCAGATAGGCCGCGTCGTCCGAGCGATGATCACTGTGTCCATGACCGGTCAGGTCGATCGCGACGACACGGCATCCGCTCAGGAGCGGCGCAAGGACTGCGAAACTCGCGGCGTTGTCCAGCCAGCCATGCAAGGCAATCACGGGAAACCCGTCCGTCGGTCCCCACGCCATGGCGGTGAGATTCAGACCGTCGACGATCCAGTTCAGGTGTTCGGGAGCGGAAGGCAAATCCTTCCGTTTCGTGGTTCCGGATATTTCCATGGTCAGGCACAGGCGATACCGGAAAGAGGAACCGGGTGCAACGAACGCGATATCGCTAAAAAAGCGATCGCGCAGGCTTGTGCGGCCATAGGCTATTTGCTAAGTGCGCCGAGCCGGTTTTACCGGTATTCGTCTTTGGCTTGCGGTCGTGGCGGAATTGGTAGACGCGCAGCGTTGAGGTCGCTGTGGGGCAACCCGTGGAAGTTCGAGTCTTCTCGACCGCACCATTTCTTCTCGAAAAGCAGATGTATTCGGGCTTCGTTGGCGAGGTCTGGCCGCGCGTCGTTCGAAAAGCTTGCAACGACGCGCCGAAAAGCCCAAATCTCGCCCATGTCCGACCTCCGTATCCAAGTCAGCGACCGCGACGCGATTGCCGCGTCGAACCTCTTTTTTCCGTCGAATGACTCTGCTCCCGTCGAATGGCGAATCGCCGACGAGCTGATCGACTACGAAGATGCGGTTGCGACCATGGAAGCCCGTGCGGCAGCCATCCGGGAGGGAACGGCGCATGAGCTCGTCTGGCTGGTTGAGCATCCTCCCCTTTACACGGCCGGCACCAGTGCCGACCCGAAAGACCTGATCGCGCCTGACCGTTTTCCCGTCTTCCAGACCGGGCGCGGCGGAGAATACACCTATCACGGCCCGGGTCAGCGCGTGGCCTATGTCATGCTCGACCTGAAACGCCGCCGTGAAGATGTGCGCGCATTTGTTGCCGCACTAGAGGAATGGATTATCCGCACGCTCGACAGCTTCAACGTCAAGGGCGAGCGCCGCGAGGATCGAGTCGGCGTCTGGGTCGTTCGCCCCGAGAAACCGTCATCCGTGCCCGGCCAGCCCGCGGAGGACAAGATCGCCGCCATAGGCATCCGGCTGCGCAAGTGGGTCTCGTTTCACGGCATCGCCATCAACCAAGAACCGGATCTCTCCCATTTCGGCGGGATCGTGCCTTGCGGCGTCACCGACCACGGCGTCACCAGCCTTGTCGATCTCGGGCTGCCGGTCACCATGCATGACCTCGATCTCGCCCTGCTCGAGGCGTTCCGCGAGGTGTTCGGTGCGGCTGCGCCCGAAACTCAGTAGAAAATCAGCCTCACGCTCCAGACAACCGCAAGCGCATGGATCGCGGTGACGGAGACAAGCGCCGCGACGAGTGCGTATCTCTCGCGCGAATTCATCGGCACCAGCGCCGTTTTGGGCTTCACGCCGGTCTGCGTGGTAATCAGGCTGAGAATGGCCAGAATCGCGCCGCAGACCATCATGATGCGGGCCGAAAACCCGACCGCAACGCCGGTCGCCACCATGATGCCCAGCATCAGAAAGGCAGCGGCCGCCTGGCTTGCGCCGCCACGAAACACCTGCCGCAGCACCTGACCGCCATCGAATTTCCAGACCGGCATCAGATTGCCGAGGTTGAACAGCGCGGCGATGACGATGATCTCGGCGAAATTGTCGGGCGCGTTTTGTCCCATCGCCATCTGCCACCAGATGAGAATCGCCACCCCGAAGGCTGAAAATCCGGCTCCCATCAGGGCGGAGAAGCCTATTTCGAAATGCCTATCATAAGGCCGTCCGCCCAGCGCGATGCCGCCGAGCAATGGCAGGAAAATCATGCGCGCCGATGTATGGCCCATCATGCGAAAAGCCGCCATGTGCCCCAGTTCGTGCAGCGCGACGACCACCGTCAACGTAACGGCGAGAAAAAGCCCGTTCGCATGCAGCCCGAAAAACGGCCAAAGCAACATGGCCGACAGTCCGCCCATACCCAGTTGCGTCAGCGGATGCTCAAAGATGCCGCCCGGCTTGAATTCCCCGGTCTCCGCCCAACGCTTCAGCTTGATCGCCAGCCGGCGCAGCGCGAAGTGGCGAAACACAAGGAATGCGATCCCGCGATATCGGTCGGTCTCGGCGATCTCGGCGACGACGCGTCCCGGCGCGCCTTCCGAGATCGAAACGCGCATCTCGTGATCCTCCCAGAAGCTCTGCGCCAGGGAGGTATCGTCGGTGTAGCGCATCGTGAAACGCTCGCCGGGCACCTCGTCGACAAGTTCGAAACACCTTTCGATCGGCTTGCCGTCGCGGCCCATATGCGAGGTGACCATGCATCCCGTCCCCTCACCCGTGCGGATGACCCGCGTCACCGCGCCGTTCCAGCCGAAGTCGTCGCCGAAAGGATGCAACGCGGCCCAAAGGCGGGTGATGGACGTTCTGGCGACCACCCGCCGGCTTACGGTGCGCGTGCCGACCGGCGCGGACAAGACGAGCCAGAGCAGAAAACACGTGCCGATGAGAAGCGCGAAGACGGGTGACATGAAGGGTTCCGATGCGATCGGACATCACTCTAGCCGCAACGATTTGGCGAAGCCTTTCCGCGTCCGGGAAATTACCAAACAGGGTTGCCTATGTGTAAATCACCTTCGCGGCGACGAAATCCGCGCAGAAAAACAATACTCACCTACACGCGGGAAAGCGCCCGGGACGCGATGCCGGCGGGTTGAAACCGCCGCCAAATCCTGAAAATGTCCAACCGTCAATCGTGAGGGTCATCCATGAAAACGCGCGCAGCCGTCGCATTCGAGGCGGGAAAACCACTTGAAATCGTTGAAGTCGATCTCGAAGGCCCGAAAGCGGGCGAAGTCCTGGTGGAGATCAAGGCGACGGGCATCTGCCACACCGATGAATTCACCCTGTCGGGCGCTGACCCGGAGGGGCTTTTCCCGGCGATTCTGGGGCACGAAGGCGCCGGCGTTGTGGTCGATGTCGGTCCCGGTGTCTCAACCGTCAAGAAAGGCGATCACGTCATTCCGCTCTACACGCCGGAATGCCGCGAATGCCCTTCCTGCCTGTCGCGCAAGACGAATCTCTGCACGGCCATTCGCGCAACGCAGGGTCAGGGCCTGATGCCCGACGGCACGTCCCGCTTCTCGCTCGATGGCAAACCGATCCATCATTATATGGGCTGCTCGACCTTCTCCAATTTCACGGTCCTGCCCGAAATCGCTGTCGCCAAGGTCAATCCCGACGCCCCCTTCGACACGATCTGCTATATCGGCTGCGGTGTGACGACAGGCATCGGCGCGGTCATCAACACGGCGAAGGTGGAGATCGGCGCGACAGCCGCGGTCTTCGGCCTCGGCGGTATCGGCCTCAACGTGATTCAGGGCCTGAAGCTCGCCGGCGCGGACATGATCATCGGCGTCGATATCAACAATTCCAAGAAGGAATGGGGTGAGCGCTTCGGAATGACTCACTTCGTCAATCCGAAGGAAGTCGATGACGTTGTCGCGGAGATCGTCAATCTGACCAAGCGCGGAGCCGACCAGATCGGCGGCGCGGACTACACCTTCGACTGCACCGGCAACACGACGGTCATGCGCCAGGCGCTGGAGTGCTCGCACCGCGGCTGGGGCGAATCGATCGTCATCGGTGTCGCGGGCGCCGGCCAGGAAATCTCTACCCGCCCGTTCCAGCTGGTCACCGGCCGGTCCTGGAAAGGCACGGCGTTCGGCGGCGCGCGCGGGCGCACCGACGTTCCGAAAATCGTCGATTGGTATGTCGACGGCAAGATCGAAATCGACCCGATGATCACGCACAAGCTCACGCTCGACGAGATCAACAAGGGCTTCGATCTGATGCATGAGGGCAAGTCGATCCGCGCGGTCGTGGAGTTCTGATGCTCTTCAGGCCCACGATCGCCGGCAGCCTGCCGAAACCCGGCTGGCTGGCGGAGACGGAGAAACTCTGGCCGAAATGGAAGCTGGAAGGGCCCGATCTCGACCAGGCGAAACGCGACGCGGCCCTCATCTGGATCAAGCTCCAGGAGGATGCCGGCATCGAGATCGTCTCGGATGGCGAACAGTTCCGAACCCATTTCGTGCACGGCTTTCTGGAAACGGTCGAGGGCATCGACTGGGACCTGAAAACCAAAATGGGTATCCGCAACAACCGCTACATCGTGGATGTCCCCACCGTCACCGGCCCGCTGAAACGAAGCCGGCCGGTCCACCGCGACGAAGCCGCCTATTGCAGGGAGCACACGAAAAAGGGCCTGAAATGGACTCTTCCCGGCCCGATGACGATCTGCGATACGCTCGCCGACGGCCACTACGGCAAACGCGCCGACATGGCGATGGCGTTCGCCGACATCCTCAACGAGGAAGCCCGGGAACTCGAAGCCGCCGGCGTCGACACGATCCAGTTCGACGAACCCGCCTTCAACGTCTTCATGGACGACGTCAATGAATGGGGTATCGAGGCGCTCGAACGCGCCGCACGCGGCCTCAAATGCACGACGGCCGTTCACATCTGCTACGGCTACGGCATCGACGCGAATATCAAGTGGAAGGAAACGCTGGGCTCAGAATGGAGGCAATACGAGGCGATTTTCCCGGCGATCAACGCCTCGGCGATCCGTCAGGTCTCGCTCGAATGCGCCAACTCCCGCGTGCCGATTTCGCTGATCAGCCTGCTGCCGGACAAGGATCTTCTCATTGGCTGCATCGACGTAGCGTCAACCGAAATCGAGACCCCCGAAACAGTGGCCGGCGTCATCGACGAGGCGCTGAAACACGCCGACGCGGAACGCATCTATCCCTGCACCAATTGTGGCATGGCGCCGCTGTCGCGCGATGTTGCGGCGGCGAAACTCCATGCGCTCGGCGCGGGAGCCGCGCTTGCCCGCGCCCGCCACGGATAACGCCGAAACCGGAGCAAATGCAGCATGTCGGATACCGATAAACCGGTCATCTATGTGGATGCCGACGCCTGTCCCGTGAAAGAGGAAATCATCCGTGTCGGTGAACGTCACGACCTCGTTGTCACCTTCGTTTCGAATGGCGGGCTTAGACCTTCGCGCGATCCCATGATACGACACGTCGTGGTTCCGAAATCCGCCGACGCCGCAGACGACTGGATCGCGGCGGAAACGAAACCGGGGGACATCGTCGTCACCCAGGACATTCCGCTCGCCGCGCGTTGCGTCGAAAAGGGTGCTCTCGTCCTGGGAAACAGCGGCCGCGAGCATACGCCGGAAACGATCGGCATGGCGGTGGCGATGCGCGATCTCAAGCAGCATCTTCGCGAAACCGGCGAAGATGGCGGATACAACCGGGCGTTTACGCGCGAGGACCGGTCGGCCTTTCTTCAGGCGCTTGACCGCATGTGTCGTCGTGCCATGCACGGATAACAGAACGAAGTCAGGAAGTGGAAATGAAGACAGTCTCCGAATCGAAGGTCCATGGCGGCATCCAGGGCGTTTACAGCCACGAATCGTCTGAAACGCGCTGCGACATGACCTTCGCGGTCTTCGTGCCCCCTCAGGCCGCTTCTGCGCCCTGCCCGGTCCTCTGGTATCTCTCCGGCCTCACCTGCACGCATCAGAACGTGATGGACAAGGGCGAATACCGCCGCGCCGCCGCCGAACTGGGCCTCGTCATCGTCTGCCCCGACACCAGCCCGCGTGGCGAGGACATTGCGGACGAAAAGGATGACTGGAAGATCGGTACCGGCGCGGGGTTCTATGTTGACGCGATCGAGGAACCCTGGGCGGCGAACTACCGCATGTATTCCTACATCACGGACGAGCTTCCCAAGCTCGTGGCCGGCAAGTTCCCGGTCGACATGGACCGACAGGCGATTTTCGGCCATTCGATGGGCGGACACGGCGCGTTGACCATCGCCCTGAACAATCCGGACCGCTTCCGATCCTGTTCGGCCTTCGCGCCGATTGTCTCGCCCTCCACCGCCGACTGGGCGAGCAACGCATTTGCCACCTATCTCGGCGGCGACCAGAGCGCCTGGCGGGCCTATGACGCCTGTGCGCTGGTCGAGGACGGCAAGCGCTTCGACGAGTTTCTCATCGATCAGGGCGATGCCGACCAGTTCCTTGACGACGGCCTGCGGCCATGGCTCTTCGAGGATGCATGCCGCAAATCGGGTATTGCACTGACGCTTCGCATGCAGCCCGGCTACGACCATTCCTATAATTTCATCTCCACATTCATGGAGGATCACCTGCGCTGGCATGCCAAGCGGCTCGGCGCGCAAATTACATGACGGGAAAAAAATGACCGAAACAACGATCTTCAGTTCCACACCCGATGCCGACACGCTCGGCGGGCGGCTTTCGCGCGCCAGGGATGCGAGCGGCATGTCCGCCGCCCAGTTTGCGCGCCGCCTTGGCGTCAAGACGGCGACCGTTCAGGCCTGGGAAAGCGACCGCTCTGAACCCCGCGCCAACCGGCTGTCGATGATCGCCGGCCTCCTCAATGTCAGCATGCCCTGGCTGCTGCACGGTGTCGGTGAAGCGCCGACGGACGATCCGCGCAACGACGCGATCAACATCCTGCGCGGACAGTTCGAAAAAGTCCGCCGGCTTCACGAGGAAACCGGCGCGACACTCAGCCGTATCGAAGACGAACTGCTGCGCCTGCAGCGGCGGCGCGAACTCTAGGCCTGCATCGTCGAGCTGCGCTTAGGCAACCTTTTCGAGCAGCGGATGCAGCGCGGGGTGGATATGCGGCGACTCCCGCTTCAGGAACCCGAGGAGTTCCTTCTCGTTTTCGTGCAGAACGCCGTCGCGCCCGATACGCTCGACGAGCCATTCGGCTTCCGGCGCGTCGATCTTCTCACTTGAGCCGCTCGCTGTGTCCATACGGGCGTTGCGTTCGCCCCAGTAGCTTTCCGAACCGGTCTCCAGCTTCACCGCCTCGATATGGGCATCCAGGCTGCCGGCGAACATCTTCGAGAAGAACCGACCGAGATTGACCGACGTGTCGCCGAGCCACTCTTCGCGGCGCAAAGCCTCGTCGCGGTTGGGCGGTGTGTAACCGGATGCGGCCATGAGCGAGCAGGCCACGGCCTTGGTGAAGAGTTCCGTCCACGAGAGATGATTGTCGGCTTCGCGGGTGCTGTCGTTGATATGGAACAGCACCTCGGCCTCTTCGCGGGTGATCGCCACATTGCCGTGCCCGCCGGACGCATAGAGAATGCGCCGCAGGATTTCGACTTCGTGTTCGCCGATCACACCGGGCGTCAGCGTACGGCCGCGTGCGACCGAGCCCTTGCCCTCTATGACCGCGATTGCCACCTGGTCGAGCGCAAAGGCCGCCAGATGGGCCGGCACATGATGCGCCCGTTCGATCACCTTGATCAGCAGTTCGAATTCGGTCCGGTAATCGACCACGCCGTCATGCGAGATCGAATCGACCAGCCATTCCGCGTTGGCGTTGGAAATGTATCCACGCGGCGCTTCCTGCTCGACGACGTAATCGACAATCGCCTCGACAAAGAATTCGCGCCAGCTCTCCGGCTTGTCGGTCACGAGATGATCGAGCGCAAAGATATCGCGCGCTTCCTCGCGATTGACGACACCATTGCGGTAGACTTCACGGCGCAGGCGCAGAACGTCGGCATCCGTCACGGCCTTGCGTTCGATCAGTTCGGCGATCGGCCGTGCATGTTCGAAATTGTCCATAGTCCGTCCCCGCAGGTTCGAGTGAGACCCCAATCGGACACACAATAGCGTTGCGGCTTTGACATTTGGCTAAACGCCATGGTTAAGCAGCGCTTCCGTCACTTGGTTAAGAAAGAACCCGGCAAATGGTATCCGGCAGCACGTTCGACCGGCTTGCAGACGCCTACAACAAGGCGCTCGAACTGGAAAAATCCGGCAGGCCGGACGAAGCGGCGGAGCTTTACCGCAAGTGTCTGGAAATCGACCCGGCTGATACATGCGGCGCGTCCGTACGGCTTGCGTCTCTCGGCCTTGGCGATGCGCCGGACAAGGCCCCGGACGCCTATGTATCGACGCTGTTCGACCAGCACGCCGAGGTCTTCGACGACATCCTCACCGGCGATCTCGGCTACGCGGTACCGATGCAACTGGCCGATATTCTCGGCGGCGATCCCGATCTGCATTTTTCCCGCATGCTCGATCTCGGCTGCGGAACGGGCCTGTCCGGCATGATGCTGGGCGAGATATGCGATCACGCGACCGGCGTCGACCTGTCGGAAAAGATGATCGACATGGCCGACGAGCGCGCCGTCTATGACGCGCTGTTCGTCAACGAGGCCGTGCATTTCCTTGAAGAGTGGGAAAAGGCGCGCAAGACGGAAGAGACGGACGACTACGCGCCGTTCGACCTGATCGTCGCCACGGACGTCTTGCCCTATATCGGCGCGCTCGAACCGTTCTTTGCCGGTGTCGCATCGAACACGCGCCCCGGTGCCTGCTTTGCCTTCTCCGCCGAAACCATGGATGACGCGGCGATGGCCGGAAAACCCTGGCGCGTGACACCCAACCAGCGTTTCGCGCACAGCGCGGACTATCTGAAATCGCTCCTCGATAAATCCGGATTTTCCCGGATCACCAGCTTCGAGCCGATCACCGTGCGCAGCGAACAGGGTGCGCCGATACCGGGCTGGCTCGTCGTCGCCTGGAAAGATCAGTCCGGCTTGTAACCGCGGATCATCTCGCGCTTGCCCGCATGGCCTGGCCGCTTTTCGACGATGAAACCGGCAGCCTGCAGATTACGCCGCACCCATCCGGCCGCGGTATAGCTGGCGAAGGTTCCGCCCGCTCGCGTGTGATCGCCGACCGCCTGTATGAGGTCTTCAGACCACATCTCCGGGTTCTTCGACGGTGCGAAACCGTCGAGATACCAGGCATCGGCGATCCCGCCCCATGCCTGCACGCCGTCCAGCGCCGCGCCGACCACCACCGTCAGGCTCGTCTGCGCGTCGAGACGCCAGGTCGCCGGCGCTTCCGTCAGTTCGGACCACCGACCGAGCATTTCCCCGGCAAGCGGGGTCAGCACGGGCCAAGGGGAAAGCGCGCGCTCGATCTGTCCGGACGTCATCGGGAACGCCTCGAAGGAAACGTAGTGAAGCGCCTGCCCCGGCACACGGCACTCCTTCCAGCTTCGCCATGTCTCGAGAAAGTTGAGCCCGGTGCCGAATCCCAGCTCTCCGATGGTGAAATCGGCAGCGCCATTCCACCGCTCCGGCAACCCGTTGCCGCCCATGAAAACATGATGGCACTCCGCGCGGCCGTCGGCGCGCGAATAGAAATGGTCGCCAAACTGCTGCGAATACGGCATATCGCCGTCGAGCCAAGTCACATCGTCCCGTTTCAGATCAGCCATGCCGTCCGTCTCGATTGCCAGTTCCCGCGACATCGCCGTCATAGGCGGCGGAATCGTCGGCCTTTGGACTGCATTCCTCGCCGCGCGGCAAGGGCTTTCGGTCACCCTGCTGGAGAAACGAACCATCGGCGCGGGCGCCAGCGGTGGCCTGCTTGGCGCGCTGATGCCGCATCAACCGACCGGCTGGAACGCCAAGAAGCAATTCCAGCTCGAGGGTCTGCTTTCGCTCGAAGCGGAAATCGAGGATATCGAAAGCCTGACCGGTTTGCGGGCCGGGTATAGGCGCTGTGGCCGTCTGATGCCGATCCGCCACGCGGAAAAACGCCGGCTAAGCGAGCAATGGGCGCGAGCATCGCAGGAAAGCTGGCCCGCGCCATTTCGATGGCAGGTGACGGACGAAACACCCGATCCGGGCTGGCTGCCGCAAGATCAGATGCAACACGGCGCCAATATCGACAGCCTGTCGGCCCGAGTCGATCCACGCGCGCTCATCGCGGCGCTCCATGAGGCCGTTACCCAGTCTGGTATCGAGATGCTGGAGAATACCGAAGTCAGTTCGGTCGAGAACCGCGCGGTTACCCTGACAGACGGCTCTGTTCTCGCGGCAGGGCGCGCCATCTTGACGGCCGGCTGGGAGAGTTTCGACCTGATCGATTCCTTGTCCGGTCGGGGTGTGAAGGGACAGGCGGCGCTGCTTTGCCCAGCCCGGCCCGTGGATCCGTCGGCGCCGATCCTTTACGACAACGGCACCTATGTCATCGCGCATGAAAACGGTCTTGTTGCCATCGGTTCGACCTCGGAAAACGAGTTCGACGATCCCGCCTCGACCGATGAAAAGCTGGAGGCTGTCATCGCGCATGCCATGGAGATCTGTCCCGCTCTCGAAGACGCCGAGATCATCGAACGCTGGGCGGGCATCCGCCCACGCGCCGACGGGCGGGAGCCGCTGGTCGGCCCCCTGCCCGGCCATGACGACCTCCTTGTCGCGACCGGCGGTTTCAAGATCAGCTTCGCCATCGCACATCTGATGGCCAGGGCCGTCCTGATGCAGGCTTGCGGCAAGACACCCGACTTTCTGCCGGACCAGTTCCTGCCGGAAAACCGTATCAAACCTCGCACCGGCTGAGCGCACGAAAGAAACGCCGGCTATCCTCACCGATGGCGTCAATCCTGTCTTCGCCCATCTTGTCGAGCGATGTGTAGATCATCCGCATGCGATGATTGTTTCGGAAACGTGGGCGGTTCCCGATCAGGAAATTCCAGTAAAGGTAGTTGAACGGGCACGCCTTTTCGCCGTTCTTGCGTTTGACCGAGTAGCGGCATTTGCCGCAATAATCCGACATCCGGTCGATATAGGCTCCTGACGCGGCATAGGGCTTGGAAGCAACCAACCCGCCATCGGCATGCAGGATCATGCCGACGACGTTCGGCATCTCCACCCACTCATAGGCGTCGTGATAGATGGCCAGATACCATTCCTGAACCTGTTTGGGGTCGAGGCCGGCGAGAAGCGCGAAATTGCCGATCACCATCAGCCGCTGGATATGATGCGCATAGGCGTTGTCCAGCGTCTCGGTGATTGCCTGGCGCATGCAGTTCATCTGCGTCTCGCCGGACCAGAAGAACTCCGGCAGGTCGCGTTTCGCGTCGAGGGCATTCTCCTGCCCATACTCCGGCATCTTCAGCCAGTAGATGCCCCGAATGTACTCCCGCCACCCGATAATCTGCCGGACAAAGCCCTCGACCGCATTCAGTGGCGCATCACCGTCATTCCAGGCGGAGATCGCCTTCTCGCAACATTCGCGCGGGTCGAGAAGCCCGCAATTGATCAGGGCCGATAGATGTGAATGGTAGAGCAGCGGCTCGCCCTGCTTCATCGCGTCCTGATAGCGCCCGAATTCAGGAAGCGCCTCCGTGACAAACCAGTTCAGGTAATGCATCGCCTGCCGGCGGGTCACGGGATAGTTGAACGGCTCGAGCCTGCCGATGTGATCGCCGAACGATCCGTCCACCAGGTCCAGGACATCCCGCGTGGTATCGTCGACCGCGTAATGCGGACGTTCGGGAATGGTCGCATCCTCCGGCAGCGGCTCGCGATTGTCCTTGTCGTAGTTCCACTGCCCGCCTTCGGGGCCGCCATTGGCGTCCATCAGGTAGCCGGTCTTTCGACGCATCTCCCGATAGAAATACTCCATGCGCAATTCCTTGCGCCCCTTGGCCCAGTCGGCGAACTCTGACGCCGTCGCGATAAAGCGCTCGTCCGGCCTGAGATCCAGTTCGATGCCCGATTCGCCGGCCCATGCGCGCTGCATTTCGAGGACACGGTATTCGGCGCCCTCGGTGGCGATGACGGTCGAGATATCGTGCTTCCGGATCGCCTGCCGCAGCGCGTCGGTCAGCGACCGGACATCGTCATCCGCGCCGAAGTGGCGGTATTCGACCTCGTAACCATCGCCGCGCAATCCCTCCGCGAAATGGCGCATGGCCGAAAAGAGGAACGCGATTTTCTTTTTGTGGTGACGCACATAGGTCGCCTCCTCGGCGACCTCGCACATCAGGACGATATCGTCTTTCTCAAGCCCCTTCAGGCATGAGAGATCGCGGGACAACTGGTCGCCAAGAACGAACCGAAGCGTCTTTCCCATCGAGAACCCCTTTCACCGGGCTCTACGGCAAGGGGCATGCGCCGGTTCACGAAACGCATGAAAAAACCGCCGGAAGCGTCTGCTTTCCGGCGGTTTATCGATCGGCTGAAACTCAGCTTATTCGCTGGCTTCTTCAGCCTTTTTCTTTTTCGGCGCGGCCTTCTTGGCGGGCTTTTCCGCGTCGGTCGCGGCGTCGTCCTTCTTGGCGGCGGCTTTCTTCGGCGCCGCCTTCTTCTTCGCCGGCTTGGCCTCGGCGGTCTCTTCCTCGTCATCGGCCATCAGCTCTTCTTTGCTGACGGTCTTGTCGGTGACGGAAACCTGCTCGAGCAGGTGATCGACGGTTTTCTCCTCGAAGATCGGCGCGCGCAGATTGGCGACCGCGTCCGGGTTCTTCTTGAAGAATTCGAAGACCTGCTGTTCCTGGCCCGGATACTGGCGGACCTGGTTCATGACAGCCTGCTGCAGTTCCTGCTCGCTGACGGTCACGCCGGCCTGCTCGCCGATCTCGGACAGGACGAGACCGAGACGCACGCGGCGTTCGGCGAGACGCATATATTCCTCGCGCGCCTCGTCCTCGGTCGTGTCCTCATCCTCGAAGGTCTTGCCGGCTTCCTGCAGATCGTTGGAGATCTGCGCCCAGATGTTGTTGAACTCCGCATCGACCAGCTTGGACGGCGAGTCGAACTTGTACTCTTCGTCCAGCGCGTCGAGAAGCTGGCGCTTGACCTTCTGGCGGGTCATCGAACCGTACTGGCTCTCGATCTGCTCGCGAACGACCTCGCGAAGGCGTTCCGCGCTCTCGATGCCAAGCTTTGTGGCCAGTTCGTCGTCGATGACGATCTCGCCGGCGCTCGCCACATCCTTGATGGTCACGTCGAAGGTGGCTTCCTTGCCGGCCAGGTGCGCCGCACCGTAATCCTCGGGGAACGTCACCTTGACCTGCGTCTCGTCGCCGGCCTTCTTGCCGACGAGCTGCTCTTCGAAGCCCGGAATGAACTGGCCCGAGCCGAGCACGAGATTGGCGTCCGTGTCGGTGCCGCCCTCGAAGGCCTCGCCGTCGACCTTGCCGACATAGTCCATCGTCACGCGGTCGCCGTTCTCGGCCTTGCCCTTCTTGGAGGTGTATTCGACCGCCGACTGGGCGATGCGCTTGACCTGCTCCTCGACTTCCTCGTCCGGAATGTCGACCACTTCACGAGTGACCTTGATGGAGGAGAAATCCTTGACCTCGATCGGCGGGATGATTTCGTACTTCATCGAGAATTCGAAATCGGCGTCGCCGGTCAGGACCTTTTCGGCTTCCTTCTCATCCTCGGTCATGTCGATTTCCGGCTGCGTGGCGGATTTCTCACCACGTTCGGAAAGCAGGGAGCGAGGCGTCTCGTTCAGGATTTCGTTGACGATCTCCGCCATGAAGGACTTGCCGTACATCTTGCGCAGATGGCCGACCGGCACCTTTCCGGGCCGGAATCCCTTGAGCTGCACCTTGCCCTTGGCGTCTTCCAGGCGCTCGCCCAGCTTGGACTGAAGGTCTTCCTTCGGGATGACGACCTTGATTTCGCGTTTCAGCCCTTCATTGAGGGTTTCGCTTACCTGCATTGTTCAACCTTCATTTTCTTGCCGCCTGCATCCGCGTGCGCGGATCGCATGGCCTGGTTGCCTTCCCCGACGGGATGGTGGTGCGGATAGAGGGAGTCGAACCCCCACGCCTTGCGGCGCTGGAACCTAAATCCAGTGCGTCTACCAGTTCCGCCATATCCGCAGTGTTCGTGGACATGACGAGCATGCCGCTTGATCGGGCGTCTATAGCACCGCTCGCGCGCCGATCAATGAAAAAATGCCCGGATTCGCGCCACCGCAGCGTCCGCAACGCCTAAAAAAGACGTTCCGTGAAGATGGTTTCTCCGTCCTGCCGGAGCGCCTTGATCTGCGCCCTGCCGTCATCGGCGACCGCCACGACGATTTCGGTCACCGCGCGGTCGCGCATTCTCTCCTCGATTTCGGGCGCAACGTGTTCCGGCGTGTAGAACCGCTCGATGCCGTACAGGACGAATGCCGGCGTATTGGTCGACGCCATGCGGAAACGGGTTTCACCACGAATCCAGACGTCGCCATCCGCACGGTCGTCCGGCAGACTTCCGACGACAGCCTCCTTCGCGGTCCAGAAACCGTCATCGTCCTCCTCCACACGAACGAAGATGGTCGTGCCGGAATCGAAATAGTCGATAGCCTGGTCCTTGTAGAGCAGCGGCGGGATGCTCGAAATCGAGTAGTTGAGGCGCACATAGCGACCGCGCAGCAGATCGCGAGGGTCGATCGGTTCCGTCTTGAGAACGATTTCGTGCCCGTCGCGCAGGATCGCCGCGCGATCGGCAATCATCCAGCCGAGAACGCCGCACAACGCGACAACGGATGCCAGCGCGGACGCGAGAAGAAAGGGCTTCCTATGCATTGGTCGCCTCCTTCGACTTTCGCGCCTTCCACAACCGCTCCAGCCGGTAAACCACGAAGGCGATCACCGCGAGAACGAGACCGAGCGCCAGGAAGAAGCCGGACGTCCCGAGCATCGAATAGACGGTCTCCCCATAGACGATGAACACCTCGCCGACGAAGACCACATAGGAAATGTAGCGAATGACCCGCCTGTCCCGGCCATACGCATAAAGCGCAGCGAGAACGAAGATGACGGCCAGGCACGAAACCACGATCAGCCCGGCATCCGTGTCCAGTTCTCCGTGCAGGAAGGCGATGGAAAGCAGCCCGACGGCGAATTGCCCGCCCGCGCGCTTCGTGGAAAGAGGCGGTATTCGGTTCGCCACCTCGGGCAGGAACCGACCGGCGAGGATCGCGACCAGCGACAACACGTAGATCGCCACCCAGACCGCGATGCGGATTTCAGGCGGGATCGAATCGTAGAGATCGGCGACAAATTTCAGCACTTCCCAGGCAAATGGCACCAGTCCGACAAGTCCCGCGAGATAGAGGACGCGTCTGAGCCAACGTGCCTTTGTCAACATCGCGAAGGCGATGCCCGCCCCGATGGATACGGCGAAGACCAGGAATTGCAGGGACAACAGGTTGCCCGCTTGCGGACCTTCGAGATGCCAATAGGTGATCCAGCCCGCGGCAACCGCGACCAGCGCGCGCGACCGGACCGCGAAGCCCGACAAGCCCAGCCCCGCCGCGTAAAGCAGGGCGGCATCCCGTGTGTCTCCCGAAATGTGGTACATCTGCCCGACAAGCGCCACGCCGCCGATGAATGCCGCGCCGCCAACCAGGTAAAACGCTTCCTCGACGAGCATCCGGCGCAGACCGAAACGCTGCCGGACGAACGCTCCGCCGAGATATCCGAACGCGACGATCGCCATCACGCCGGACACCCGGACGAGCCTCGGAACGTATTCCCAGTTCGCTGCAACAAAAATCAGCACCGCGGCCGCGATGGAGATCGCGGCAAAGAACGCGACGACCTGGAAGAATGAGAAACGCCGCGCCGATCTGGTGGCGTGCGAGCCCCGCACACGCGCCATTCCGGCGCCAATGTCGTCGCGAAGTCGCGTCGCGGTCTCGGCATCGACCACGCCACGCTTTTCCCAGTCCTCGATCTGTCTTTCGATCAGCGTCGCCACAGCACGAAAAGTCCTGTTTTTCAGATGTTTATCACCATGGTGACGTTTTACCAAGCACCCCGAAACACAGCTATTTCATGCAATGCACAAAACGCATGGGTGCTATGCAATTTCATCGCTTATTTTTTCAGCACGAAGTGCCTATCTACGCGCCATTGCAAGAACAAGAACAGATCATCACGACAAGGACAAGACCATGAACTTCGTACGCTCTTTCTCCGAATGGCGCCGCTACCGTGCAACCTGCACCGAGCTCAACAAGCTGACGGCCCGCGAACTGAACGACCTCGGCATCAACCGTGGCGATATCCCGTTCGTCGCGCGCAAAGTCACCCGCGCCTGAGGCATACCACCGAATTCCGTCAGGCCTTCTTTCTCCCGGGCCATGACGGCGCAGGACGCGCGACCCGATCTCCTCCCTCCAGGGGTCGCCGCTCCGAATAAAAGCCACCCGCTGCCGGTTACCGGCGGCGGGTGTTTTTTTGACGGTGCGAAGCGGGCCGCGCAGAATGGTCCATTCGCCATGCTTTGTGCATTGCACAATATGCATAGCTGCGTTGCAGCATCGACGCTTATCAAATCGGTTAGAATGACTATCTTGGGGTCACAACAACAAAAACAAAAACACGAACGACCCCAAGCCCACGAAGTGGATAAGAAAATGAACCTCGTACGCTCTTTCAACGAATGGCGCCGCTACCGCGAGACCAGCCTTGAATTGAAACGCCTCTCCGGCCGCGAGCTGGAGGACATCGGTTTCGCCCGCGGCGATATCGCCAGCGTCGCCCGCCGCGCAGCCCGCGCCTAAGACGAAAACAGTTTCCGTCAGGGTCTATCCTCCTCCCAGACCTTGTCGGTTAAAGGAGCGCAATCCTATCCTCCTCCCAGGATTGTTGCTCCGAAAGTAAGACACCCGCCGCACCTCCTCCCGCGGCGGGTGTTTTTCATTTCTTGAAGCGTCATCCGCGACGCGTTATCTCCTCGCCATGACAATGCGTCCCATTCATATCGTCGGCGGCGGTCTCGCCGGCTCCGAAGCCGCCTGGCAGATTGCCGCGCGCGGCATTCCGGTCATCCTCCACGAGATGCGTGGCGTGCGCGGCACCGAGGCGCACAAGACAGACGGCCTCGCCGAACTGGTCTGCTCCAACTCCTTTCGCTCCGACGATTCCGAATACAATGCCGTCGGCCTGATCCATGCCGAGATGCGCATGGCGAATTCCCTCATCATGCGTTGCGCCGATGCCAATCAGGTGCCGGCCGGCAGCGCGCTCGCTGTCGATCGGGACGGGTTCTCGGATGCGGTAACCGCGGCCATCGCGGCAAACCCGCTGATTACGGTCGTGCGCGAGGAGATCACCGGCCTCCCGCCTGCCGACTGGGATCTCGCCATCATCGCCACCGGACCGCTGACGGCGCCCGGCCTTGCCGATGCCATCGCAGCCGAAACCGATTCGGATGCCCTCGCCTTCTTCGATGCGATCGCGCCGATCGTCTATTTCGATTCCATCGACATGGACACGGCCTGGTTCCAGTCGCGCTACGACAAGGTCGGCCCGGGCGGTACAGGTAAGGACTACATCAACTGCCCGATGGATCGCGATCAATACGAAGCCTTCATCGATGCGCTGATCGCCGGCGACAAGACCGAATTCCGCGAATGGGAAGGCACGCCCTATTTCGACGGTTGCCTGCCGATCGAGATCATGGCCGAGCGCGGACGCGAGACGCTGCGCCATGGGCCGATGAAGCCGATGGGCCTGACCAACGCGCACAAACCAGACGAAAAGCCTTATGCCGTCGTGCAGCTTCGCCAGGACAACGCGCTCGGCACGCTCTACAATATGGTCGGGTTTCAAACCAAGCTCCGCTACGGCGCGCAATCCGAGATACTCCGGATGATTCCGGCGCTGGAAAACGCCGAATTCGCCCGTCTCGGCGGCCTGCACCGAAACACCTACCTCAACTCCCCGGTACTGTTGGCCGGAGACCTGCAGCTGAAGAGCCGCAAGGGCTTGCGCTTTGCCGGCCAGATCACCGGTTGCGAGGGGTATGTGGAATCGGCCGCCATTGGCCTTCTTGCCGGGCGTTTCGCAGCCGCGGACAGGCTGGGCGAACCCGTTCTCCCGCCGCCCGCAACCACCGCTTTCGGCGCGCTCCTCAACCACATCACCGGCGGTCACATCGTTTCCGACGACGAGAAGAAGCGCTCCTTCCAGCCCATGAACGTGAATTTCGGGCTGTTTCCGCCGCCGGACGCGGGCGCGATGAAGAAGCCCGAAGGCCATGAGGGACGTTGGCGCGGCAAGGACAAGGCACTGGCGAAGAAACGCGCCATCACCGAGCGCGCAAAGCGCGATGCCGCGCAATGGCTGGAAGATTTCCGGCCGCGCGAAGCCGCAGAGTAAAAAACTCACTTTTCCTGTTTCTTCGGGGTTTTCGGGGTTCCGTTTTGGCGGCCCCCGTTCCTATACTTCCCCATGAGCAACAACGACGGACCCCGCATCCGTCGACGGCAACGCCAGCATTTCCAGATCATGAGAGCGCTGAGCTCGGCACCGAAGGTGCAGCACGGCGCCCTGCCATGGCGATACGTCGACGGCACAATCGAAGTCATGCTGGTCACGAGCCGGGATACCGGTCGCTGGGTCATCCCCAAGGGCTGGCCGCATGACGGCATGTCGTCTGCCCGGTCCGCCGCACAGGAAGCCTTCGAGGAAGCCGGCATAACCGGCGCAATCACAAAGAAGACGATCGGACGGTTTCACTACCTGAAGTTCATGGGCGACTCCGACGCGATCGACTGCATCGTCCACGTTCACGCGCTTGAGGTCGAGGAAGAGCTTTCCAGCTGGCCCGAAAAGAACCAGCGCACGCGGCGCTGGTTTCTGCGCCCCGAGGCTGCCGATCTCGTCGACGAACCTGAACTGCGCGACGTCATCCTGAACTTCACGCCGTAATCCCGAACGCTCTTGCCGCAGACCGCGCGAAGCGACTACACGTCGTGTTCACTCCCAAACGAATCCCCGGACGGTATGCAGGAAGAATCGAAAAAGCGATCCATTCTCAGGCGCGCCACCGAAGTGCTGAACATTCCGGCGCTCATGGCGATACCGCCGCGCGTCCAGTATGGCGCGCTGCCGTGGCGCATGCGTGATGGAACGCTGGAGGTCCTGCTCCTGACGAGCCGCGGCACCGGCCGCTGGGTTATCCCGAAAGGCTGGCCGCACGACGCGCTGTCATCGGCACAGTCGGCCGCGCAGGAAGCCTGGGAGGAGGCCGGCATCAAGGGTCCGATCACGGCCGAACCGGTCGGCTCCTATCACTACGAGAAGATCCGCGACGAGGGCAGCGCGGTCGATTGTATCGTCTATGTTCACGCGCTGGAGGTTCGCGAAAACCTCGACGACTGGCCGGAAAAGAAGCAACGCGACCTGAAATGGTTCGCCCGCGACGAGGCGGCGCATTCGGTCGCGGAGCCGCAACTGCGCGACCTGATCCTCTCCTTTCTGCCTCCGCTCCCCTATTCCTGATGTAATCCACGATTTTCTGGCCGTGATCAGCAATCCTGGCGGAGCTTTGCCCGTTCGCCGATTGTGGAAACCGTCATCGAACTGTTACATCGAGGCTCCCGAAAGGCCTTTGCATGTCTGTCCGATCTCGTCTGCGCAAGAAAGAAACCCTCGACAAGGATCTCGACAAGATCGTCCGATTCGAGGAAGCCGCCGGTCATGTCTCGCGCGGATTGGCCGGCCCCGGTCTCAGCCTCCTTTTCATCGCGGCAGCGGCGCTGTTTGCCGCCGTCTATGTCTCCGGCGAGCATAACAGCGTCATCATCATTATCGCCGCCATGCTCGGCGGCTACATGGCGCTCAACATTGGTGCCAACGATGTCGCCAACAATGTCGGCCCCGCGGTGGGATCGCGCGCCCTGTCGATGGTCGGCGCGCTTGCGATCGCGGCCGTCTTCGAGAGCGCGGGCGCCCTGATCGCCGGCGGTGATGTCGTTGGCACGATTTCCAAGGGCATCGTCGATCCGGCCACGGTCTCCGACACCGGAACATTCATCTGGGCCATGATGGCCGCCCTGATCTCCTCGGCGCTCTGGGTCAATCTGGCAACCGTTCTCGGCGCCCCCGTCTCCACGACGCATTCCGTCGTCGGCGGCGTCATGGGCGCGGGGATCGCGGCGGCAGGTTTTTCCGCCGTCAACTGGCCGACCATGGGCGCGATCGCCGCAAGCTGGGTGATCTCGCCGGTCCTTGGTGGGGTCATAGGCGCGGCCTTCCTCGCCTTTATCAAGATCAAGATCATCTACCAGGACGACAAGATCGCTGCATCGCGGCGCTGGGTTCCGGTTCTCCTCGGCGTCATGGCCGCCGCCTTCTCGGCCTATCTCGCCATGAAGGGCCTGAAGAAGATCATCCACCTCGACGGTTTCGTCATCATTGCGATCGGCGTGGGCTTCGGCATCGCGACCTACGCGCTGACCAAGCCGGTGATCCGCCGCCAGTCAGAAGGCATGGAAAATCGCAACCAGTCGGTGCGCCACCTGTTCTCCATTCCGTTGATCTGCTCAGCAGCACTGCTGTCCTTCGCCCATGGCGCCAATGACGTCGCCAACGCCGTCGGCCCCCTCGCCGCGGTTGTCCACACCGCCGAGGCCGGCGAAGTGTTGGCCAAAGTCTCCATTCCGTGGTGGGTCATGCTGATCGGCGCGATGGGCATTTCGATCGGCCTCGTGCTGTTCGGGCCGAAGCTGATCCGCATGGTCGGCGAACAGATCACCAAGCTCAACCCGATGCGCGCCTATTGCGTCGCGCTGTCCGCGGCCGTCACGGTCATCATCGCGTCCTGGCTCGGTCTTCCGGTCTCCTCTACCCACATCGCGGTCGGTGCGGTCTTCGGCGTCGGCTTCTTCCGCGAATGGTACACCTCCAAGTCGAAGCGCCGGCGCGCCTACATGTCCCGCAAGCTCGGTAATGTCCGGCCGAACGGAGAGCCGCGTCCGCGCCCCACCTCCGTCTCGCAGCCCGAGGAAGCACGCCGGCGCATGCTGGTACGCCGGGCTCATTTCACGACCATCGTGGCGGCCTGGGTCATCACCGTGCCGGCCGCAGCCTTGTTGTCCGCCGTGATCTTCCTTTTGCTGGATGCGGCCTTCTAGGGCGGCTATATCGCCATTCATGCGCACCCTCACCACGATCGCCTTCGACGCCGACGACACGCTCTGGCATAACGAGCGCTTCTTTCAGGATAGCCAGCGGCGGTTCGCGGAGCTCCTGAGCGCCTTCGCCGACGAAGCAATGGTCGAAGCCGAACTGATTTCGGCCGAACGGCGCAATGTCGGCTTCTACGGTTTCGGCGTGAAGGGTTTCACGCTCTCGATGCTGGAAACGGCGACGACGCTGGCCGGAGACGACCTGCCCCCGTCGGTCATCCGCGAGATCCTCGATCTCGGCAAGGCGATGCTGGAACACCCGGTCGAATTGCTGCCCGGCGTGGTCGATGCGCTTCGGCGTCTCGGAGACGATTACACCCTGCTGGTCGTCACCAAGGGCGACCTGTTCGACCAGGAGCGCAAGTTGGTGCAATCCGGCCTTGCCGACCATTTCGCCCATGTCGAGATCGTCTCCGACAAGACGCCGGACACCTATCGTCGCGTCTTCGACCGGCACGGCCACGGTCCGCAACGCGCGATGATGGTTGGCAACTCGCTGAAATCTGATGTCCTGCCGGCGCTGGAGGCCGGAAGCTGGGCGGTGCATGTGCCGCACGAACTGACCTGGGCGCTGGAACATGCCGAGGAACCCGCCGGTCATCCCCGCTATCGCAAGGCCAGTGCCCTGTCCGCCCTGCCTTCCCTGATTTCGGAAATTATCAACGCGTAAGGCCTATTCGCCCGGGACAAGCGCGTCCTTGCTTGGTTCCAGCGCCTCTGCGCCCGGCAAACCCGGCATACCGGCCTGGTCGGGATGCAGACGCACATAGTCCGCCTTCAGGTCTTCCGAGCCCTTCCGGCTGCCGTCATGGCTCCAGCCCGGCGGCATGAACAGATAGCCGAGCCGCTGGCGCATTGTCAGGCCGGGCTGAAACGCGTCGCGCAACATGTTGACCCATTCGTGGAACGCCACTTTGAACGGGTTGAACGTGCCGATGTTCTTGACGATGCCATAGCGCGGCATGTCCTCGTCCAGTTCCTCGACGAAGGAGCCGAACATGCGGTCCCAGATGATCAGCGTACCGGCATAGTTCGAATCGAGGTAACGCGGATTGGTCGCGTGATGGACCCGGTGATGCGACGGTGTATTGAAAATCAGTTCGATAGGCTTCCACATCTTGCCTATCGCTTCGGTGTGGATCCAGAACTGGTAGACGAGGTTGAGACCGCCGACGAAGGCGATCATCAGCGGATGAAACCCGATCAGCACTAGCGGGATCCGCAGCACGAACATGCCGGTAAAGGTGCTCGTCCAACTTTGGCGCAGCGCCGTCGACAGGTTGTAGTGCTGCGAGGAATGATGATTGACATGCTCGGCCCACACCCAGCGCGAGCGATGCGCGATACGGTGGTACCAGTAGTAGCGAAGGTCATCGAGCAGGAAGCAAAGCGCCACCGCCCACCAGGAAAAGCCGAAATCATAGACCCGGAACTGCCAGACCCACATCAAAACGCTAAAGGCGACGAAGCCGAGCAACAGGCCGGAAACGACATTACCCGTTCCCATCAGAAGGGAGGTCAGCGTGTCGCGCGTCTCGAACCCGGCCTTGCGCTCCGCATGGGTGAGTTTCAGATAGGCGAGTTCGGCCAGGATCGCGATGATGAAGAAGGGAATCGCGATCTGGGTCACATCGGGATAATTCGGAATTAGCTGGCTCAGATCCATCATGCCGCTCGCTGGTTTGCGGATCGGTCGAGTGTCGAAGAAAACAGGCCGGCGACGATCTTCGCCGTTTCGTCGTCGTCGAAATGAAGCTCGGCGCGCGGCCATGTGATGTCGCCGGTATCGAGATCGACCGCGCCGGCCTTTACCGCGCTCGGCGACGCCGCGATCTCTCCGCGATTGACGAACCGCGTCAGATACTTGCTACCGATCGCGTGAACGAGCCCGACATGACCGTCATCGGTCTCCAGCACGGCGTCGCGCCGATCGGTAGACAGGATGCAGCGCGATATCGCCACCTCGGGATAGTCGATCGCAAAACGCTCAAGCGCATCCTGCTCGCTGCCGAGCTCGGCCGGGCGTGATCCGCCCGTCAGATGCACAACAAGCACGATCAGCGCGATTCCACAGGTGACGACGGCCACGAGTACCGGTAGCGGCAAGCGCACTCCTCCCATGCTTCCCCTCGCGCGATCCTAGCCGTTTTGACTTTAACGTCAACGTCAGGAAATCGCCCGGCGCATGAAACGCCACTGGGTCCGCAGCGGTGTGAGCGAAACCGGCGTTTCGGCCGCGTCCGCGCCGGCTTTTATCGCCCGTTCGAGGACCGGTAAGACCACTGCCAGCGGCAAAAAGGCCACGCGCAGCGTTTTGGCATGCCCGGCGACATGCTCTTCCGCCCTTGAAAGATGATCGCGCCCAAGCTCCGCAAGAATCGAAACCGCGCGTCCGGCGGCATCCCGGTTGCTTCCCGAAAGCCAGGCGCCGGAATCCGTGCCGGCAGCGGCGAGAATGTCCGCCGGGATCAGCACCCTTCCCTGCTGGCGATCATGAGGCAATCGCCGTATCAGCCGCGAGATGCCATAGGCGACCCCGGCGTGCCCGGCCGCGTCGGCGGTCTTCGGATCGTTTCCGTCCGCGAGAATCTGCGCAGACATCTGGAATACGGCCGAGACCGTCTCGCCGAGATAGCCCTCCAGCGCCGTCCGGTCCGGCATCGGGTCGTGATAAAGATCGAAGGTCCGCGCCTCGAGAAGGTTCTCGAACGCTCCGCGCGGAAGCTTGTAGTGTTCGATAGCGTCCAGCATCGCAGCGCCAACCGGGTGCTGGCGCGCTTCTCCATCCCGTTCGCCCGAGACGGCGTCGCGCCACCATTGCAGACGGATTTCGCCGGGCATGGGCTCGGAGACGAGGTCGCGAATACGCGATATTTCAAGATCGAAGGCAAAGAGGGCCGCCAATGCAGGTCGCTTTTCGGCGGGCGCGAACAGAACCGTCAGATAACGCTCGCTGTCGCCTTCGCGCAGAAGGCCGAGACAATGATCGAAATGTTCGGCCATGGCGCGTCCGTCACGGATTTTCGACGGCGATCAGCGCGGCCGCGACCGCGCGATCCTCCGACAGCAGGACATTGTATGTCCGCACCGCAGACCCGGTGCTCATCGCGTCGGTGACGACACCGCGCTCGCGCAGCAACGCCTGCAATTCCTTCGGCATGCGCCGGAACTCGGTGCCCATGCCCACCAGAAGCACTTCGATTTCGCCCGCCTCGTCGAGCACGGCCGACAGGTTGGCTTCAGAGATACCGTCCGGTGCGGTCACGTCCCATCCATGCACGCCGGATGGCAGGCACAGGATCGAGCCGCGATGCGACATGTCCGCGAACCGGAAACCGCCCGCGCCATAGGCATCGATGGGCGGCCTGCCGGGGTAATGCGCATCGCGTATCTCGATACCTTTCGCCATCGGCGATCAGGATGTCCCGAAGTCGACCGGCTGCGTGGTCGCCGTCGCGTCCTTTTCCTTGTCGTCGCGGTCGAGCGCACCCGGCCGCAACTTGAACAGGATCAGCAGCGGTGCAGCGATGAAGATCGACGAATAGGTGCCCACCACGACGCCGAAGATCATCGCCGCGACGAAGGACTGCAGCACCTCGCCACCGAAGAAGAACAGCGCCATCAACGCCAGCAAGGTCGTCAGCGAGGTCTGGATCGTGCGCGGCAGTGTCTGGTTCATCGACAAATCGAGCAGTTCTGGGAGCTGCATCTTCTTGTATCGTCGCAGATTCTCGCGCACGCGGTCATAGACCACCACCGTGTCGTTCAGCGAATAACCGACAATCGTCAGAATGGCCGCGATACTCGACAGGTTGAACTCCAGGCCCGTCACCACGAACATGCCGATGGTCAACAGCACGTCGTGCGTTGTCGCGATGATCGCGCCGACGGCGAACTGCCACTCGAAACGCAGCCAGATATAGACCAGGATAGCCAGAAGCGCCGAGACGACAGCTATCGTGCCTGCGCGCGCCAGTTCGCCGGAAACGGTCGGACCGACGACTTCGACGCGGCGGAAATCGTAATCCGATTCCAGTTCGGAGCGCACATTGGTGATGACGGTCTGCTCGGCATTCTCGCCGCCGCCCTGCGCTTCGATGCGGATAAGCACGTCTCGCTCCGTCCCGAAGCCCTGAACCTGCACGTCGCCGAGATTGAGGTTGTTCAGCCGCGCGCGAATGTCGCCGATATCTGCCTGCTCCGACTTCGACTGGACCTCGATCAGCGAGCCGCCCTTGAAGTCGATGCCGAGGTTCATGTTGACGGTCGCGAACAGCACCATGGATGCGATCACGAGGACCGCCGATCCGGAAAAGGTGATACGGCGAAGCCACATGAAGGCGATGCGTGTACCTTCCGGTACGAAAGTGACGGGACCGCGCGGCAGTTCCTTCGGCTTCTGTCGGCGTACCCAGAAGGCGATCATCCAGCGCGTCAGAACGAATGCGGTGAAGACCGTCGTCACGATACCGATGGCCAGCGTCACCGCGAAGCCCCTGATCGGGCCGGACCCGAGATAGAACAGGATCACCGCGGCGATCAGCGTGGTCAGGTTGGCGTCGACGATCGTCGCGAGCGCTTTCTGGAAGCCGGTATCGATCGCCTGGATGACGGATCGGCCTGCCGCGCGTTCCTCGCGTATTCGCTCGAAAATCAGAACGTTCGAATCGACCGCCATGCCGACGGTCAGGACGATACCGGCGATGCCGGGTAACGTCAGAGTCGCCCCGAGGCCGGAAAGCGCGGCAACGACCAGTATGACGTTCACGATGAGCGCGACATTCGCGACCAGTCCGAAGAACCCGTAGGCCAGGAACATGAAGGCCACGACCAGGATCGAGCCGATGATGCCGGCGATCTCGCCCGCCGCGACAGAGTCGGCGCCAAGGCTCGGACCAACCGTCCGTTCCTCGACGAATGTCGGCGTCAATGGCAGCGCGCCGGCGCGCAGGAGAATGGCAAGGTCGTTGGCGCCTTCGACCGAGAAATTGCCGGAAATCTGCCCCGAACCGCCAAGGATCGGCTCGTTGATCACCGGCGCGGACACAACCTGGTTATCGAGGACGATGGCGAAGGGCCGCCCGACATTTTCCTGTGTCGCGCGTCCGAAACGCTGCGCGCCCGTGCCGTCGAAGCGGAACGTGACGATCGGCTCGTTGGTGCGCTGGTCGAAACCGGCCTGTGCATCCTCGAGATTCTCGCCAGTGACGATCTCGCGCGTCTCGATGAGGTAGGGAATGGGCGGATCGTCGGTCGAATAGAGCACTTCCGTACCCGCCGGCGGCCGCGTGTTGATCGCGTCTTCGACCGGCGTCGTGACATCGACCATCTGGAAGGTCAGGCGCGCGGTCGTTCCGATCAGGTCCTTGAGGCGCTGCGGGTCGTCGAGACCCGGCACCTGCACGATGATCCGATCCGTGCCTTGGCGCTGGATGACCGGTTCGGTCGTGCCGAGTTCGTCGATACGGCCTCGAATGACTTCAACGGTCTGCGTCACCGCCTGCGCCATGCGGTAATCGATGCCCTGGTCGGTGATATTGAACTGGAAAAGGCCCAGTTCGGGCTCGTCCCGCGCCACTTCCTGCAGGATGCCGCCGGACAGAAGCCCGCCGGAAACGGGTTCGGTGAGCGAAGCGAGGGCCGACTTGGCTCTCTCGATGTCCGCTTCGTCGCGAATGCGCACGGTCACCGTCTGCCCCCGACCGCTCAGGCCGGTATAGCCGATGCTGTCCGCGCGCAGCAGCCGCCGCACGTCGTCGCGCACCGTTTCAAGGCGGTTTTCAACAAGTTCCTGGCGATCAAGCTTCAATTGCAGATGGACGCCGCCCTGAAGATCGAGACCCAGCGCCAATCGGCTTTGCGGCAGGAACCCCGGAAAGGACTGCAGCGTGGTCGGTGCGAAGAGGTTCGGGATCGCGAACAGGATCCCGACGACAACCGCCAACCAGATCAGCACGGTTTTCCAGGGTGAAAAATAGAGCATGTCGCTACAGTCTCGCCTTCAATGACGCGGTCGAAGCGGACGCCGTCGCGTCCGCTGCCGCACCTGCCGTGCGTAATGCGCCATGTTTAAGGCGCAGGGGCCGCGGCCCTTGTTATTTTTTCGCCGCGTCGTTCGCCGCGACCGGTTCGCCCTTTACGCGGACATCCGCGATCATCGAGCGAATAACCCGGATCTTCACGTTCTGGGCGATCTCGACTTCGACTTCCGTGTCGTCGACGACCTTGGTCACCTTGCCGATAATCCCGCCACCGGTCACGACAGTGTCGTTGCGGCGAACCGCCTTGAGCATTTCCTCGCGCTTCTTCATCTGCGTGCGCTGCGGCCGGATGATGAGGAAATACATCACCACGAAAATCAGCAGGAAAGGCAGGATGCTCATGATGATGTCTGCGCCGCCGGCTGAACCACCGGCCGCCTGCGCATAGGCGGGTGTTACGAACATGAAATACTCCGTGGACCCGTGCCGAAGCACGGCTTGAAAATTTGTCGCGAATATAGTCAGCAAATGCCCCAATGCAACCACAAGCGGACTGTCCGTGACCCGCAAGGCACTGTTCGCAGGAGGAAACCGCCATGACCGACGCCATCGCCGCGCTGAATGCGAAACTCGACCGGCTCGTCGCCGCGATGGAACGCATGGCGCCACCTGAACCGCAGGCGCCCGACTTCGCCGCCGCGGAGTGCTTTGTCTGGGATGCAAACCTTGGCGCTCTGGCACCTGTGCCGGTGGTCAATCGTGTGGAAATCGCCCTCATCCGAGGTGTCGACCGGGTCCGCGACATCCTTCTCGACAACACCCGCCGGTTCGCGGAAGGACTGCCTGCAAACAATGTTCTGCTCTGGGGTGCGCGCGGCATGGGCAAATCGTCGCTGGTCAAGGCCTCGCACGCCACCGTGGCGACGGAAACGGGCACGCCGCTCAAGCTTATCGAAATCCACCGCGAGGATATCGACGCACTGCCGCGCCTGATGCACATCCTGAAATCGGCGGACGCGCGCTTCATCGTCTTCTGCGACGACCTCTCCTTCGACCAGGACGATACGTCGTACAAATCACTGAAGGCCGCGCTCGACGGTGGCGTCGAAGGGCGGCCTGACAACGTCATTTTCTACGCCACCTCGAACCGCCGTCACCTGCTGCCGCGCGACATGATCGAAAACGAGCGCTCGACGGCGATCAACCCGTCGGAGGCAGTGGAAGAGAAGGTTTCGCTGTCCGACCGTTTCGGCCTGTGGCTCGGGTTCCACAAATGCAGCCAGGACGACTATCTGGCGATGGTCGAAGGCTATGTGCGCCATTTCGGGCTGGAAATCGATCCGGAGGAGTTGCGCCGCGACAGCCTGGAATGGGCGACGACGCGCGGAAGCCGGTCCGGACGCGTCGCCTGGC
The DNA here is from genome assembly GCF_965227485.1 of Oricola indica. NCBI lineage: Bacteria > Pseudomonadati > Pseudomonadota > Alphaproteobacteria > Hyphomicrobiales > Ahrensiaceae > Oricola > Oricola indica. The sequence goes on along the minus strand of NZ_OZ245747.1, from coordinate 2,677,331 downwards.
AGTATGTGAACGATCTGGCCGGCCGTCTCGGCCAGCGCCTGGAAGCGGGCTCTTAGGACCTACTGCAGATAGGTCATCGGATTGACCGGCGCGGAGTTCTTGCGCACTTCGAAGTGAAGCTGCGGCTGCTTGGCCGCACCGGACATGCCGGACGAGGCGATCTGCTGGCCACGCTTGACCTGCTGGCCGTGCTTGACGTCGATGTCCGAGACATGACCGTAGACCGTCACCACGCCGTCGCTGTGACGCACGAGAATGGTCTTGCCCAGTTCCTTGAGCCCGTCAGCCGCATAGATCACGACGCCATTCTCCGCCGCCTTGACGGGCGTGCCGTTCGGTACGGAGATATCGATACCGTCATTGGCCCGGCCGCCGCTATTCGAGCCAAAGGCGCTTACGACGCGCCCCTGCACCGGCCAGCGCATGGTCTTGACGCCCGTTGAATCCGGAGCTTTCGCCGTTTCGGTGGTCTCGATCTTGCGGATGGAGCCTTTATCGGGCTTCGCCGACTTGGTCGGAGGCGTGTATTCGGCGATCTTCTTGGCCGGAGCCGACTTGACCGTGCTGGTCTTGACCGGATCGAGCGATTTGGCCGAAGCGACGGTGCTCTTCTCGGCGGACAGGCCCGGAATGATCAGCTTCTGCCCGATACGCACCGTATCGGTGGACATGCTGTTAACCTGCTTGATTGCCGCGACGCTCGCCCCGGTACGGCGCGAGATTGCAGAAAGCGTGTCGCCCGCGACGACCGTGTAGAGCCCGCCATCACCCATGACCGCCCTGCGCGCCGGTGCCGGCGCCGGAGCGGGATTGTCGATCTTTCCGAGCGAAGCGACCTGCGTTCCCGGACGGCTCTGCGGCCGCGGCGCGGCGTCGCCCACTGTCCCGACGGTCGACCGTGCCTTGGCGACCTTCGGGTTCTTGTCCGGAGCCGAAACGCCGGCATCACGCGAATAGACATAGGTCGGAATGCGAATCTGCTGGCCGACATGCACCGATTTGGCGTCGGAGATGCCGTTGGCCTTCATGATCTCATCGGCAGGCACGCCATAGCGCCGCGACAGATTGTAGATCGTTTCGCCCTCGCGCAGCGTCACCTGGGTCGCGCCATTGGACGACCAGCCACCGGCGCCCGACGACGGTGCCGGAAGCGGCTTGGACTGCGGCGCAACCGACGCTGTCGTCATCTCAGAAACGTTGTTCGGTGCGTTGTAGGTCGGCGCATTGTAGCTCGGCGCCTGATAGGTCGGCGCGGCCGGCTGCTGTTGCTGCTGAGAATAGAGCGGTGCCTGCCCTCCCACTGCACCAACGGGCTGCGGCGGCGAAGTGCGCCCGTCGGACGGTCTCGGAAGTCCGGCGCGACCGACCTGTCCCGGCGCAATGCTGCCGGTGGACGACGGATCCACACCAGGGCTGTAGCTCGGCTGACCGTAATTGCCTTGCGAGGAAGCGACTTCCGACTGGGTCGGAATCGCGCCGGTGTAGAAGCCGTCATTGAAACGGACCACGTTCGAACTGCATCCGGCGACAAGGCCGCCGATGGAGAGAATCGTTGCCGCCTTCAAAAGGCCCGGCATCGCTGAACTGGTGAATTTCTTACGCATCACGCCACTCACATCCATTCGGATCACAGCATGATTAAAGCGCGTTAATGTTACTGCACGGTTAAGCGCATGTTTGCGATTTCGAGTCCGTCTCGCGATTCACGCTCTGCGTCACAGTATTGCGGGCAATCCGGACATCAATGGCTGGAAGCGCACCGTGCCGATATCCTCCCGCTCGAACCGGCTGCCGACCTTGGTCATGCGCACCAGGGACTGCGCCTGCTCTGCGCTGCCGATCGCGCAAATCATCGATCCGCCCGAAACAAGTTGCTCGACGAAGCTTCGCGGAATCGAATCGAAGGCAGCCCAGCAGACGATCCTCTCGAAAGGCCCCTCGCCGCTCCCGGACGAACCGTCGGCGTGAGTCGCAATCACATTGGTAAGCCCGAGGTGACGCATCCGATGGACCGCGTCGGCATGCAGCGTCTTGTAGCGTTCCACCGTGTAGACGCGCTTTGCCAGCCGCGACAGCACCGACGCGGTGTAGCCGGATCCCGTGCCGATCTCCAGCACCCGCTGCGTCCCGTCCAGCCCCATCTGGTGGATGATGCGCGCCTGAAGATCGATACCCTCGATCGTTTCCCCGCAGGCGATCGGGATCGTCCCCGTCCCCATCGCGATAGACGCGTAGGCCGCATCGACGAAATCCCGGCGCGGCACCGATTCGATGGCCGCCATCAATGGCTTGTCGTCCAGTCCTGAGGCGCGCATGCGCAGCAGGAAGGCGGCGAAACCCTCCCGCTCGGCCTCGCTGACGGGACGCTTCGCATTCATGCAAGCGCCTCCGCGAGACGGGCGGAAACCTCATGCGCCGTCAGATCGAGCTTCAGCGGCGTCACCGAAATGCGATTGCGCGTGAGCGCCATCACGTCGCTCTGGTCGTGCGCGCTCGAGTAATCTCGTCCGAAACGGATCCAGAAATACGGCAACCCGCGGCCATCGGCGCGTTCCTCGACGGAGAGACCGTGCACCAGCTTGCCCTGCCGCGTGACATCGACACCCTCGATTTCGTCGATACCGCAATTGGGGAAATTCACATTCAGGAACGTGCCGGGATCCATGTCCACTTCCACGAGTTTCCGGAGCAGATCCGGCGCATGATGCTCGACCAACTCCCACGGCACAACGCGGTGGCGATTGTCGAAATTATAGGCCTGCGAGAGAGCGATCGACCGGATGCCCAGCAAAGTGCCCTCCATCGCGCCCGCCACCGTGCCGGAATAGGTCACGTCGTCGGCGAGGTTCGCGCCGGAGTTCACGCCGGAAAGCACGAGATCGGGCTTGCCCGGCATGACATGGGTCACGGCCATGATGACGCAATCCGTCGGCGTTCCGCGCAGCGCGAAGCGCCGTTCGGAAATCTCGCGCAGCCGCAGCGGATCGTTGATCGTCAGCGAATGCGCCAGCCCGCTCTGGTCCGTCTCCGGCGCAACCACCCACACATCGTCGGAAATCGTTGCCGCGATGCGCTCGAGGGAAGCGAGCCCCTCGGCGTGAATACCGTCGTCATTGGTGATCAGGATACGCATGATGCCCCGCTTTTAGCCGCCGATGATCTCCACGCCGCCCATATAGGGCTTCAGCGCGTCCGGGACGCGAATCGTCCCGTCGGTATTCTGATAGTTTTCCATGACGGCGATGAGGGCACGACCCATCGCCACACCCGAACCGTTGAGCGTGTGGACGAACCGTGTCTCCTTCTCGCCCTCGGCACGGTAGCGCGCATTCATGCGACGCGCCTGGAAATCGCCGCAGACCGAGCAAGACGAGATCTCGCGATAGGCCTCCTGCCCCGGAAGCCAGACCTCGATGTCGTAGGTCTTGCGCGCGCCGAAACCCATATCGCCCGTGCACAACACCACGGTGCGGAAATGCAGCCCCAGCCCCGCAAGGATCGCCTCCGCGCACTGGGTCATACGCTCATGCTCGTCGATCGAACTGTCCGCGTCGGTGATCGAGACCATCTCAACTTTATAAAACTGGTGCTGGCGCAAATAGCCACGCGTGTCGCGCCCGGCAGACCCCGCCTCCGAGCGGAAACAGGGCGTCAGCGCGGTGTAGCGCCGGGGCAGCGTGGAAGCATCGACGATTTCGTCGCGCACGAGATTGGTCAGCGAGACTTCCGCCGTCGGGATCAGCCAGAAACCTTCCCGCGTCTGAAAAAGATCCTCGGAAAACTTCGGCAACTGGCCGGTGCCATACATGGCGTCATCGCGCACGAGCAGCGGCGGGTTCACTTCCGTATAGCCGTGCTCCTGCGTGTGCATGTCGAGCATGTATTGTCCGAGCGCGCGTTCCAGCCGCGCCAGACCGCCCTGAATGACCGTGAAGCGCGAGCCCGAGAGCTTGGCCGCGGTCTCGAAATCCATCTGGCCGAGCCCTTCGCCCAGCTCGAAATGCTCTTTCGGCGCGAAGTCGAAGTCCGGCTTCTGGCCGCTCATGCGGATTTCGACATTGTCGTTCTCGTCCGCCCCGACCGGCACGTCGTCGAGCGGCAGGTTCGGAATACGCGACAGCGCGTTGTTCAACTCCGCTGTGAGCGCGCGTTCGGTCTCCTCGCCGGCCTGAATGAAGGACTTGATCTCGGCGACCTCGGCTTTCAGCGCCTCCGCCTTTTCCGGGTCCTTGGCCGCCATGGCCGCGCCGATCTCCTTGGAGGCGGCGTTGCGGCGCGACTGCGCCTCCTGCAGCTTGGTGACATGCGCACGGCGCTTTTCGTCGAGTTCGATCAGGGTTGCGGCTTCAGGCGCCGCGCCGCGCTTCTTCAGCGCTTCGTCCAGCGCCTCTGCATTGTCGCGGATCCAACGGATGTCGAGCATGGCTCAAGTCCTGTCAAAATAAAGAATCTGGAAATCGGGTGGGATGTCGCCCGAAAGGCGGCGACGGTCAAGGGCAGCGCGCGCCGCGCCGCCCTCAGGACGACTTGGATTCGTCGTCGTCTTCCGATTCGCCTTCGCCGTCGGCTGCCTGCTCCCTCTGCTTGCGCTGTTTTTCGATATAGCGCGCCGAAAGGATCGACACTTCGTAGAGAAGGATCGTCGGCAGGGCGAGACCGATCTGGGTCAGCGGGTCGGGAGGTGTCAGGATCGCCGCCGCCACGAAGGCGAAAACGATGGCGTATTTGCGCTTGTCGGCAAGCCCCTCGGTCGAGACGATGCCGGCGCGCGCCAGCAGCGTGATCGCCACCGGCAACTGGAACACAAGCCCGAACGCGAAAATCAGCGTCATGATCAGGCTGAGATATTCCGACACCTTGGGCAGATGCTGGATCGTCGCGATGCCCTCGCCGCCGGTCTGCTCCATCGACAGGAAGAACCACATCGCCATGGGAATGACCATGAAGTAGACAAGCGCCGCGCCGAGCAGGAACAGGATCGGCGTCGCGATCAGATACGGGAAAAACGCCTGTCGCTCGTTCCTGTAGAGGCCGGGCGCGATGAACGCGTAAAGCTGCCCGGAGATCACCGGAAACGCCAGGACCAGGCCGCCGAAAGCGGCGATCTTGATCCGCGTGAAGAAGAACTCCTGGGGTGCGGTGTAAATGAACCGCACTTCGTCATGGCCGAGCTCCAGCCAGTCCACGGCCCACTGGAAGGGAATGACCAGCAAGTTGAAGATCTGCGCCGACACCGCGTAGCAGAGGATGAACGCGATGAAAAACGCGCCGACGCTCCACATGAGGCGGCCGCGCAACTCAATGAGATGCGACATCAGCGGCGCCGCCGATGCCTCCATTTGCGCTTCTTCGTCGGCCTTGCTCACGACTGGTCCTTGCCGGCTGTCTTGCCCGCTTTCGATGCGGTTTTCGGTTTCGTGGTTCTCGATGACGTCGCGGTCTTGGCTGCCGGGGATTTCGCTTTCGACGTGCCCGCCTTGCTGGCGGTCGTGGTCTTGCCGGTCGCGGGTTTGGCCGATGCCGTCCTGGTCGATGCCGTCTTGGTCGATGCAGGCTTGGCCGCTCCGGCCTTCTTCGTCGAACTCGCCGACGACGACGCCCGCGATTTCGTAGCCGTTTTGGCGGCCGCCGGTTTCGAGGTCGCCGCCTTGGCCTTGCCCGTGGCGGCCGGCTTCTTCGCCGATGCGGTCTTGGCCGGTTCGACCTTGGCGGGCTCTGTGGTCTTCGCCGCAGCGGTGTTGTCCGAGGACGCGGCGGTCTTTGGTTTGACCGACTGTTCGGCTTCCGAGGTCGCCTTCTTCAATTCGCTGCTGATGTCCTCGCCGACCTTGCCGAGAGGTTTCAGCGTGTCCTTGATCTTCCCGCGCGGGTCGAGACTCTTCAGGTCGTTCGCGATGTTGCGCACATCGTCGAGTTCGGCTTCCTTGAGCGCGTCATCGAACTGGCGCCGGAAATCACCGGCCATCTTGCGCAAACTGCTCGTCGTCCGTCCGAAAGTGCGCAGCATTTTCGGAAGGTCCTTCGGGCCGACGATAACGATCAGCACGATGGCGATGACAAGAAGTTCAGTCCAGCCGAAATCCGGCAACATGGCGGCTATCCATCCGCGCCATGGCGCAGCCGTTCGAAACGGCCGGGCACATGGCGCTTAAAGGCTGATCAGCTTTTGGTCTTCTCGGCGGTCGTCGCGTCGACAGACTCTTCGGACTTGTGCTCGACAGTCTTCGCCTTGTCCGCCTTCTCGTCGGGATCGTCTGCGAGCCCGCTGCGGAAATTCTTAATGCCCTTGGCGACGTCACCCATCAAATCTGGAATTTTGCCGCGCCCGAACAGCAGCAACACAATTACCAGTACGATGAGCCACTGCCACCATCCAAACACACCCATGAGAATGAACTCCTCGAACCTCTGTTGTCTTGTGACACTTAGGCGTTTTCGTTTTCAGATTCAAACAGCATTATGTCCCCGGGACGTACATAAATGGTCACATCCCGGATGCCGGCCGGCAGTTCGTCCGCCCGTATGCGCGCGCGCACCTGTTCATCGGAGCCGGGGACAGCCAGCACCAGCGATTCCGTCGAACCGAGAAAGCGCCGACTGACGATGCGGCCGGGAACGCCGCCCGGCGCACCGTTGCCGCCACCGGCGCTGACTTCCAGCCCGACAGTTCGCACCGCCACCATCACGGCATCGCCTTCCGCACCGCGCGCGCAGTCGAACGTGCCAAGCGGCGTTGCCGCCTTCCCGCCGCGATTGACGGTCGAAAAGACGTTCAACTCCGAAAAGAACCCGGCCACGAAGAGATTGCGCGGGTTGTGATAGATTTCCTGCGCCGCCCCCGCCTGCACGATTTCTCCCTGGTCGAGCAGCGCGATCCGGTCACCCATCCGCATTGCTTCCTCCGCGTCGTGGGTCACGACAATCGCAGTGGCGCGGGTTTCTCGCAGGATCGCCAACGTCTCGGCGCGGACGCTGTCCTTGAGGCGCGTGTCGAGGCCCGAAAACGGCTCGTCCATCAGGATCACGGACGGTCGGGGCGCCAGCGCGCGGGCCAGCGCGACCCGTTGCTGCTCGCCGCCGGAGAGCACGTGCGGATAGGACGAAATGTGATGTTCCAGGCCGACGCGACGGATCGCCGCAAGCGCCTCGCGGTTCGTGTCCGCGGAACTCAAGTCGCGCAAACCGAAGCGCACATTGTCGAAGATCGTCATATGCGGAAACAGCGCGAAATCCTGGAACATCAGCCCCACGGAGCGCTTCTCCGGCGGCATGAAGACCGTGTCGCCAGCAATCTCGCGGCCGTTCATGAGGACGCTGCCGCTGCTTTGCGCCTCCAGCCCCGCAGCAAGGCGCAACAACGACGTCTTGCCGGAGCCTGAAGGCCCCAGAAGGCACAGGATCTCTCCGGGACTGGCAACCAGCGAGATGCCCTTCAGCGTGTGAACGTCACCGTAGTGGAGATGGATGTCTCTGAAGGCCAGCTCGGCCGCAAAGGTGACACCGGTGCGCTGAAACGTGGAAGTCGGACTGTGGACCATCGATGCGACCGGGTTGATACGGGTGGACGTCGTGCGCCCGCCCCGTCTCAATCATCGCCGCCACCGGGTGTCAACAGACCGAGTTCCTCGAGGTCGATGTCCGTCAGTTCCTCTTCTTCCTCAGTAAGCTCGTCGGGATCGAGCGAAGGCATCGGCACGGAGAAGTTGGCGGGCATGCGCGAGGACAGCAGCCCCGCGCCCTTCAATTCCTCCATTCCGGGCAGGTCGCGGATTTCCGCCAGGCCGAAATGATCGAGGAAGTCGGTCGTCGTCCCGTAGGTTACCGGGCGTCCAGGCGTCTTGCGCCGGCCGCGCATCTTGACCCAGTTGGTCTCCATCAGCACGTCCAGCGTGCCCTTCGAGGTCTCCACCCCGCGGATTTCCTCCATCTCGGCCCGCGTGATCGGCTGATGGTAGGCGATGATCGACAGCACTTCGAGCGCCGCACGCGACAGCTTGCGCTGCTGCACTTCCTCGCGCTGCATGAGGAAGCCGAGATCGCCGGCCGTGCGAAACGCCCAGGCATTGTCGATACGTACGAGATTGACGCCGCGCTTGTCGTAAAACTCCCGAAGTTCCTCCATCAGCGCGCGAACGTCGACACCATCCGGCAGGCGCTGGGAAAGCGCTTTCTCCGTGACGGGTTCGCTCGAGGCGAAGACGACCGCTTCGGCCATGCGCATGGCCTCGGCCTCCATCAGCCGTGCGGCTGGATTATCGGCCGTGATATCGACGGGCGCACTGTCATCGGCTCCCGCCGGCTCTTCGAAATATCCGCCGAGCGCTTCCGCGCCGCCCGTTTCGTCGATCGTGTCGGTCATTGTTCCGTCCCCGGTCGGGCCATGTCCCGCATGTAGAGTGTCGCGAATGGCGCGTCCTGGCGGATTTCCACCACCCTCTCGCGCACAAGTTCAAGGCTCGCCGCAAACGCGCTCGCCACGGCTGTTCGCCGCAATTCCGGCGTCGGCGCATACGCGGCGATATAGCTGTCCAGTGCCGTCCAGTCGCTCATCTCGCCGACGAGCTTGCGCAGGATTTCGCGCGCCTCCGTCAGCGACCACACCGCCCGCTTGGCGATCTCGACATGATCGATGGCGACGCGCTGGCGCTGCTGCGCATAAGCGGTCAGCAGGTCATAAAGCGATGCATGATATTCGGACGTCTTCTCGACGATCACCGTTTCCGGCATGCCGCGGGCGAAGACATCGCGTCCAAGCCGGTTGCGGTTGATCAGCCGCGCCGCCGCATCGCGCATCGCCTCCAGCCGTTTGAGCCTGAATTGCAGGATCGCCGCCATTTCCTCGCCGGTCTGCTCCCCCTCCACTTTGGGTTCGGGGATCAGCAGCTTCGACTTGAGGAAGGCGAGCCACGCAGCCATCACAAGATAGTCGGCCGCCAATTCTAGCCGCAACGCGCGCGCCTTTTCGATAAACGTGAGATACTGGCGCGCCAGTTCGAGAACCGAGATCTGCGTGAGATCGACCTTCTGATGCCGCGCGAGATGCAGGAGAAGATCGAGCGGTCCTTCAAACCCTTCGACATCAACGACCAGCGACGGCTCGGACGACGACCGGTCGGGCCCGTTGTCCTGCCAGACGGCGTCCATCGGCGTCGGCTTGGCTGCCGCGCCTTTTCCGCCTTCCGCCTGTTGCTCCGTCGCGTTCAAGGGCATTGCTCCCGTTCAGGCGCGTACTCCGCGCCGCCGGCCGCGCCCCGATCAGGCCACCGCCGTGAAAAATCCGTCCAGTTCGTCCCGCAAGCCGGCGACATGAGCCGTATCGTCGAGCCGTCCGTCATGGTCCGCGAGGCGTGAAAGCGCCGCTTGCGCCCGCTCCATCGCCTTGCCTTGCAAAACCGGCGTTTGCGCGGCGACCGCCTTCATCTCGTCCATGACGCCATTGCAATGTAGGACAACATCGCAGCCCGCGCCAAAGATGCTTTCGGTGCGTTGCCCGAAATCCCCAGAAAGTGCGTGCATGGATACATCGTCGCTCATCAGGAGCCCGTCGAAACCGATTTCGCCGCGAATGATGTCGCGCACAACCGTCGGTGAGGTGGTCGCGGGGCGCTCCGGATCGATGGCCGCATAGACGACATGGGCGGTCATCGCCATCGGCATGCCGGCCAGCGCGGCGAATGGCGGGAAATCATGCGCGCGCAACGCCGCAAGCGGCGTCTCGACCACAGGCAGCGCCTTGTGACTGTCGGAAAATGCGCGTCCATGACCCGGGATATGCTTGATCACCGGCAGGACACCGCCTTCCAGCAAGCCCTCTGCCGCCTCGCGGCCCAGCGTCGCAACAGTGTCCGGATCGTGCCCGTAAGCACGGTCGCCAATGACATCATGCGCGCCTTCGACCGGTACATCCAGCACCGGCAGGCAATCGGCAGTGATCCCGAGAGGCCGCAGGTCCGCGGCATGCAGGCGCGACATCGTCCGCGCCGCGCGCATTCCTGTTTCCCTGTCCGCGCGATAAAGCGCCCCGACCTCCGCGCCCGACGGGTAGCGATGGCGCGTGATCGGCTCGCGGATGCGCTGCACGCGTCCGCCTTCCTGATCTATGAAGACCGGCGCGTCCTCCCGTTCGACGACGGAACGGAATTGCGCCGTCAGCGCGCGGATTTCCTCAGCCGTCCCGATATTGCGGGCAAACAGGATCAGGCCCCAGGGCCGCTCGCGGGAGATGAAGTCGATCTCGTCGTCGGAAAACGCCGTTCCGACACAGCCGACGATCATGGCTTTTGATTCGGTCATGGCGAATCATAGCCACATTGTCCGCAAACGAAAAAGGGCGGCTTCACGCCGCCCTGTCCGTTTTACTGGGATCAGCGCGCCACGAAGCAACTGCCCCCGGCACGCTTGAGCGCCTCGCAGAGCGCGACCGCGTCCTGGCGGTCCGACGCGGCGACACGAACGCGATGGAATGTGCCCCGGCCTTCGATATCGGCCTGCTGAATGGTGATGGCGCGGCCACCGAATAGATTGCCGAAACGCCGCGACAATTCCGTCGCCGACTGCTGCGCAAGCGCGGCGGACGGCTGTGACGAGATCTGCACGGTGTAACCGCTCGACGTCGCGGTGGTCGCCGGCTGCACCTGGGGAGCCGGTTGCGGTGCGGGCTGCGCAGACGCGGTCTGCGTCGGCTGCTCGGCCGGGCGTTCGGGAATGGAAGCCGGAGTGGGCAGGCTGCGCGACGACGTTTGCGTGTCCTGTGCCGGTGCCGGCGCGGTCTCGCCAGCCGCGGCCATCTCCTGCAATGCTTCGCTTTCATCCGCGCTCACCGCCTGAGCCGGTTGCTCGGCTGCCGCCTGCGGATCGCTGGCCGTCTCGGCGACCTGTGGCGCGGGTTGCGTTTCCACGGTTCGCGGCGCGGGCTGCGCTTCAGCCGCTGCCGGTTCGGGCTGCGGGGTCGGAACGAATGTGCCGTCCGGCTTCACAATCACCGTGCGCACGCGGCGCGGCGACAAAAGCGCCTGCCCGCTATCCTGCGCTGCTGCGGCCTGCTCGCCGGCGTCCGGCATCAGCCGGTCCTCGACCTTCGCGGTTTCGATCACACCGCTCGGCAGCGGCGCATTGCCGGCCGACAGGTCGATCGGCTCCTCGGATGTCGATACGAGCGTCTCCTGGGTCGGCGCTGTTTCACCATTGCCATCGACTTCTCCGTAGACGGCGCGGTCCTGGTTCGGCACCTGCTTGCCGCCCGGGTCCTCCGGCACGATCTTGGTCGGCTCGGAGTCGGCGCGGACCAGCACGGGGCCGCCATCGTCCGTGACATCGCCACCGGACAGCATGAAAGCGCCCACAGCGCCGAGAACCGCGACACCGCCAACAACGGCGGCGATCATCATCCCGCGACTGGAACGCGCTCCTTCCGGCGGCAACGGGGCCGCGGCTGGCACATCGAGTTCGTCGTCGTAGTCCTCATACGGGCCTTCATCGTCATGCGCGTCGAGATCATGGGCCACATATTCCATGTCCCGCGCGAGATCGTCCTCGAGCTCGCCGATATCGAAGTCGGGTTCCGGCTCGGCTTCCGGTTCACCATAAGGCGCTTCGGCCTCGGCTTCGCTATATTGGGCATAGCCCGACAGCGCCGCGTTCAATTCGGTCTCGATATCGACGGACGGCATGCGCCGCGGCTCTTCGGCCGGAATTTCCGGCAGGTCGAGCGGCTGCATGGCCTCGATGTCCGCGGCGGGCATTTCGGCGGTGTCGAGCATCGGCGGCATCGCGGGACGAGCCGCAGCGGCGATTTCCTCGGCAGCGGATTCGATATCTTCGAGTGCCGCTTCCTCATCGGTGGCGGAGGCTTCATAGGCACGGTCGAGATCGAGTTCGTCCTCGATCGACAATCCGGTTTCGACGTCGCCGCCATCCTCCACCTGTTCCTGCGACATCTCGTCGAGCGAGATCGAAAGGCCTTCGCTCAATTCACTCTCGAAGGCGTCGAGAAGCGCGGAGTCCGCATCATTCTCCACGGGCGCGGGCTCGGCTGCAGGTTCAAATTCGTTGTCATCGAACCAGAACGGCTTCGGTGCCGACGCCGGAACATCCGCGGTTGCGTCCGTCGGCGCCGGCGCCCAGTCTTCGAAGTCGGGCTCCGGCTCGACCGCCGGGCTGTCGAATTCCGCGCGTTCCACGAATTCTTCGAATGCCTGCGGCTCGTCCTGTGAAGTTTCGTCCACAAATAATTGCGGATCTGGCGTTTTTTCGGGCTCCCAATCGGCGTTCGCCTTGCCGCCGAGGCTGCCAAGAAGGTCGAGCAATTCGTCTTCCAGCGAATCGGGATCCTGCTGAGGCGCAGGTTCGGGCGCAGCCGAAAAATATGGTTCCGGCGCGGGTGTCGGCTGCGGAGCCTCCATGCGAGGCTCCGGATCGATCTGAAACAGTTCCGCTTCCATCGCGTCTGGCTCAATGTCCTGCGCAACGGCATCGGGTTCGGGCGCCGCCGGTGCCGGCGGATCGAACATGCCACCGAAATCCCGCTCGAACTCGGCTTCGAAATTCTCCGGTTCGTTCGTGACCGCAGGCCTGTCCGCAATCACGGGATCGGGCGCTTCGGAAAAATACTCTTCCGATTCAGGCTCTTGGCTTTCGCGACTGTAGGACTTCGGATAGTTTTCGAACTCGCGCAGCATCTCCTGCTCCAGATCGATCTGCTCGTCCGAAACAGCCTGCTCTTCCGACGTTTCCGCCGGGCGCGAAAACCCGATGATCTGCGACAGCTCGTAAAGCGGGTCATCCCGCGCGATGTCGCCGTCTCCGGAATTTTTGACGTCCAACTTGCGATTGGTTGCGTCCGTCATGCCATTACCCCGTACACCTTACCCCGGGACGTAAAGCCCCGATCACGCTCCTTGCCAGCGCATTATGGGCAAAAGGTGACAGGGTTTTACCGCATTTCAGCGGGTGAATCAGCCCCGACGAGCGCCAGCCCGGACCGCAGCACATTGAGAACGCCCTGCACCAGACCCAATCTGGCACCGGTCAATAGTGGATCGTTAACCTTAACAAAGCGTAAGGAGTCATCATCCGTGCCCCGGTTCCAGTGCCCGTGGAAGGTGCTGGCGAGGTCGTGGAGATAGAACGCGATGCGGTGCGGCTCATGCGCCTGCGCCGCGGCCTCGATCACCCGAGGATACTCGGCGAGTTTGCGGATCACCGCGATTTCGGCCTCGTCCGTGAGGAGATCGAGCGACGACGGATCGGCCTCCACCGGCGCCCCGAACTGTTCGGCAGCCTGGCGGAACACCGAGTGGCAGCGCGCGCTGGCATATTGCACGTAGAAGACCGGATTGTCCTTGGACTGCTCCGTCACCTTGGCGAAATCGAAATCGAGCGGCTCGAGATTCTTCCGATAGATCATCATGAAGCGCACGGGGTCGCGTCCGACTTCGTCGACCACGTCGCGCAGCGTGACGAACTGCCCTGCCCGCTTCGACATGCGTACCGGCTCGCCGTCGCGGAACAGCTTGACGAGTTGGCAGAGCAACACCGTCAGCTTGACCTCGCCGCCCGAAACAGCCCGCGCCAGCGCTTCGAGGCGCTTCACATAGCCGCCATGGTCCGCGCCCAGCACGTAGATCATCTCTTCGAAGCCACGCTTGTACTTGTCCATGAAGTACGCAACGTCGGCCGCGAAATAGGTGTAGGACCCGTCCGACTTGACCAGCGGCCTGTCGATATCATCCCCGACGGCGGTAGAGCGGAACAACGTCTGCTCACGATCTTCCCAGTCGTCCGGCACCTGGCCCTTCGGCGGCGGCAGCGTGCCCTTGTAGACATGCCCCTTCATCGTCAGATCGTTGATCGCGGTACGAATGCGCTTTTCCCCGTCGGCATGCAGGTCCCGTTCGGAGAAGAAGACATCGTGATGAATGTTCAGCGCCGCGAGATCCTCGCGGATCATCGCCATCATCGCATCGATTGCCCGGTCCTTGACGATGGCCAGCGCCTCGTCTTCCGGCATCTGCAACAGGTCGCGTCCGTATTCCTCCGCCAGCGTTTCGCCGACCGGAACGAGATAGTCGCCCGGGTACAAACCTTCAGGGATTTCGCCGATGTCTTCGCCCAGCGCCTCGCGGTAGCGCAGCAGCACCGACCGCGCCAGCACGTCGATCTGAACGCCAGCATCGTTGATGTAGTATTCCTTGGTCACGTCGAAACCGGCGAAACCCAGCAGGTTCGCGAGCGTATCGCCGACCACGGCACCGCGGCAGTGGCCGACATGCATTGGCCCGGTCGGATTGGCAGAGACATATTCCACGTTGATCTTTGCACCGCCACCGAGGGTGGACCGGCCGTAATCCTCCGCTTCCGACAGGATCGTCGTGAGCTGCTTGCGCCAAAAGCTGTCTGACAACTTCAGATTGACGAAGCCGGGACCGGCGATCCCGGCCGTTTCGACATCGCCATCCTCGCCCAGCTTGGCCGCAATCTTCTCTGCGAGTTCGCGCGGGTTGGCGCCTGCCTGCTTTGCCAGGACAAGCGCGGCATTGGTCGCGATATCGCCATGAAGCGGATCGCGCGGCGGCTCGATCCCGAGCTTGGCGAGATCGAGCGTTCCGCCGTCCTTCGCCTCGATGCCTAACGCATCCACGGCCTTGACGACCCGATGCCGAAACTCGGTGAAGATGTTCATGGTCAGTGTCCTGGGTGATTTCTCCGAACCGGCTGACGGTTCGTCGGCGCGTGGCTAACGCAAATCCGGTGTGCGGTCAAACAAACGCCGGTGTTCCGATTGCGCGAAAGTATCCGTCATGCCGGCAAGATAGTCGGCGACGCGTCGGGCGAGCGCCGGTTCTTCCAGTTGCGAGAGATGCGCCGACCAAACGCCCCCCATCTTCTCCGGCTCCGCCATGAACGCCAAAAAAAGGTCGCGCACGATGTCCTCGGCCTGTGCCCGCACCCGCATGACATCGGGATGCCGGTACATGTTCGCGAACATGAATTCTTTCAGTTCCTTCTCCAGCGCGGCCATTTCCGGCGAGAACCGAACGATCGTCTCTCCCGCTTCGTGGACATCGGCGGAGGAGCCCGGCTTGAGCCGCAGAAGCCCCTTCTTCGTTTCCGCGATCACGTCCTCGACCATGCGGGTGATCAGCCGTCGCGTCGTCTCATGCCCGCGTCGACTGTCGTCCAGACCCGGATAGCGGCTGTCGACCTCGTCGAGAATATCGCGCGGCAAGCCGACCTCGCGCAGCATGTCGAAGGTCAGCAATCCGGCACGCAAGCCGTCATCGATATCGTGCGTGTTGTAGGCGATATCGTCGGAAATCGCCGCCATCTGAGCTTCCAGCCCCGCGTACCGGCCAATTTCGAGATCGTGCAATTCGCAGTAATTGAGGATCGTCGCCGGAACCGGCCCCTGCGTGTCCGCGCCGGTAACGGGATCGCGCAATGGCCCGTTGTGCTTGACCAGCCCTTCCAGTGTTTCCCAGGTCAGGTTGAGCCCGTCGAACTCGGCGTAGCGCCGTTCCAGCCTTGTGACCACGCGCAGCGCCTGGGCGTTGTGATCGAAGCCGCCGAAATCGGCCATGCACTCATTCAGAACGTCCTCGCCGGTATGGCCAAACGGCGTATGACCGAAATCGTGTACAAGCGCGATCGCTTCGGCGAGGTCTTCGTCGAGCCGGAAGGCGCGGGCCAGCGCGCGGGCGATCTGCCCAACCTCGATCGTATGGGTCAACCGCGTGCGGTAATGGTCGCCCTCATGGCTGAAGAACACCTGCGTCTTGTGCTTGAGGCGGCGAAACGCCGTCGAATGGACGATGCGGTCGCGATCGCGCTGGAACTCGGTGCGGGTGCGACTGCGCGCTTCCTCCGTGAAGCGCCCGCGGCTCTTGGCCGGATCGGTCGCGAAGACCGCCCGCTCGCCAAGACCGAAACCGATACCTTGCAGCGTTTCATCCGAAACCGGTTGCATGAATGTGATTGCTCCCCTTGCCCGCCGCTTCTGCCCCGTATTGACGCGGACCGTGCCTCTTCATACCTATGGTGAAGCGTGTTGAACACAATACGAACCGAAACGTCCGGGGATATGACACGATGACCGCGCATCCGAAAATGGCAGAAAAGAACGTCACCGTGACGGATGCCTGCGCCGCGCGCGTCAGCAAGATCCTTGCTGGCGAACCGGATAACAACGCGCTTAGGATCTCCGTCGAAGGCGGCGGCTGCTCGGGCTTCTCCTACAAGTTCGATCTGGTCCCCTCGCGCGAGGAAGATGACATCGTCATCGAGAAGAACGGCGCGACCGTTCTCATCGACTCGCTGTCCATGGTCTACATGGCCGGTTCCGAGATCGATTTCGTCGATGACCTGATCGGCCAGTCTTTCCAGATCCGCAATCCGAACGCGGTCGCCAATTGCGGCTGCGGCACGTCCTTTTCGATCTGAGGCGGTCCGCCAAACGGCGAACCACCATTTATTCCACGCAGAGACCTACTCCGCAGGTTCAGGCTGCTCCACGGCCGACACGCGTGAACTGTCGGGAATGATCAGCGACAAGATGATCGCGGTCAGGCCGCTGAGCGTGATCGGCGTTGCAAACACACGCTGCACGATATCCGGCAATTGCTTGATCGCATCCGGCACAAGGGTCACGCCGAGGCCGAGACCGAACGACACCGCCATGATGTAGATCTTGCGCCTGTCGATTTCCTGAGACGCGAGAATTCGGATACCCGCCACAGCGATGGACCCGAAAAGCACCAGTGTCGCGCCGCCCAGAACCGATTTCGGGACGAGCAGGAAGATGCCGCCGATGATCGGGAAGAACCCGAGCACCACCAGAATGCCCGCGATGTAATATCCGACATGCCGGCTGGCCACGCCCGTCATCTGGATGACGCCGTTGTTCTGGCTGAAGGTCGTGTTCGGAAACGTGTTGAAGATCGCGGCGATCCCGGAGTTCACACCGTCAGCGAGGACACCGCCCTTGATCCGTTTCATGTAGACCTCGCCCTCCACCGGTTCGCCGGAGATCACCGAGTTGGCCGTCAGGTCGCCCGTCGTCTCGATTGCCGTGATCAGGTAGACGAAAGCGATCGGGATAAAGAGCGCGAAATCGAACGAGAAACCGAACTTGAACGGTATCGGGATCGCGAAGAACGGTTGCGATCCGAAGCTGGAGAAGTTCACCTGACCGAGAATCGCGGCGACGATGAAGCCGGCCACAAGGCCGATCATGATCGCCGAAATCCGGATCATCGGGTTCTGCTGGAACGTCATCGCCAGGATAACGACCACCACCAGCAATCCGAGCATAAGGTTGATCGGGCTGCCGAAGCTCTCGCCTGCTCCCACGCCACCCGCGAAGTCGGTGAAACCGACCTTGACGAGACTGAGACCGATCACCGTGATCACGATACCGGTCACGGTCGGCGTGATGATGCGGTCCATCTTGTCGATGAACTGGCTGAGGATGACTTCAACCAGGCAACCGACAAGACACAGGCCGAAAATCATGGCGAGGATGTCTTCCGGCGTTCCGCCCCGACCTTTGACCGCGAAACCCGCGGCAAGGATCGCGCCGAGGAATGCAAAGCTCGTCCCCTGAAGGCTGAGAAGCCCCGAGCCGACCGGCCCGACACGGCGACACTGTATGAAGGTCGCGACACCGGAAACGAAAAGAGACATCGCGATCAGGTATGGAACATGTTCGCCGAGGCCGAGAACGCCGCCGATCACCAGCGTCGGCGTCACGATACCGACAATGCTGGCCAGTATATGTTGCGCGGCAGCGAGAAAAGCCGGACCCGGCGGCGGCGTATCCGTCAGTGTATAGACGAGAGATCCATCCGTTTTTGCCTGATTATTCGCCATTTTGACCACCTATGCTCATTATCGCGTCCCCTTCGTCACGAAACTCCGCCCAAGGAAAAGCTGAGCATTAATCATGCCAATCCGGTTGTTCGGGCTCGGGAAACGGCTTTACGCGTCCGCCATGCGGGGATACCTACGGACGGACGGAATTGTGCGGAAACCGGAGCGTCACCGTGAAAATCGCGACCTGGAACATCAACGGCGTCAAGGCGCGGATCGACACGATCATAAGCTGGCTGGAACAGTCTCAACCCGACATTGCCTGCCTGCAGGAGATCAAGTCGGTCGACGAGAACTTCCCGCGCGAGGCTTTCGAGGCGCTCGGCTACCATGTCGAGACGCATGGCCAGAAAAGTTTCAACGGCGTCGCCATCCTGTCCAAACTACCCTTCGACGAGGTCAATCGCGGCCTGCCCGGCGACGATTCGGACGAACAGGCCCGCTTCATCGAAGGCGTTTTCTCGACAGAGAGCGGCGTGGTGCGCGTCGTCTCGCTCTATCTGCCCAACGGCAATCCGGTCGACAGCGAGAAGTTTCCCTACAAGCTTTCCTGGATGGAGCGGTTGCATCAATGGGCCGAGGCGCGCCTGGCCCTGGAGGAACCCTTTATCCTGGCCGGCGACTACAACGTGATCCCGCAACCGGAAGACTGCCGCGACCCGAAAGTGTGGGAGGGCGACGCGCTGTTCCGCCCGGAAAGCCGCTCGGCTTTCCGCCGGCTCGTCGGGCTGGGACTGACGGAAGCCGTGCGCAGCGTCACCGACGACCCGGGCGTCTACACCTTCTGGGATTACCAGGGCGGCGCCTGGCAGAAGAACAACGGCATTCGCATCGACCATTTGCTCCTGTCGCCGGAGGCCGCCAACCGGCTGCGCGCGGCAGACATCGAAAAGCATGTGCGCGCCTGGGAAAAACCGTCAGACCATGTGCCCGTGGTGATCGACTACGCCGCCTGAATAGCTGCGTCTTTGCCGATCACTTGATGCGTGATACCCTCCGCTCAGGAGGAACAGGCCATGATGCTTCGTTCTGCGCTTCTTTCCCTTACTCTCGCCGCGGCGTCCATCGCCGCGCAGCCGGCGCTGTCCGCGCCTGACTGCACATGCCGCGGGAACGGTCAGAATATTCCGGAAGGTCAGACTGTCTGCCTGAAAACCGCGTCCGGTAACAAGCTCGCGCGCTGTGAGCGCGTGCTGAACAACACGTCCTGGAAAATGCTTGGCGAGGAATGCCCGGTTGCCCGACTGCCGCGCCAATCGGCGTGGCCGGCCGCCATCAACAGCTGATCGTATTTGGTACGCGGGCAGCCTGCCCGAAACGGATCAATTGCCCGAAGATTGCGCCGCCAGCGCGATCGCCGTGCGGCGGTCTGCTTCGGAGGAGATCGCGAAGGCTTCTTCCTGCAGCGCGCGGATCCAGTGCACTTCCGGATCGCGCGCCTTGCCGAGCGCCCTCGTCATGAAAGAGAGGCCGCGCACGGTCTTGCCAGAGTCGAACAGGATCTTTCCAAGCATCGCCTCAGCGCCGACATGGCCCTTGTTGGCGGCCAGATTGAACCAGCGCGCCGCCTGGACCGAGTCGGTCGTCCCGCCCTCACCGCTCAAATACATGCGGCCCAGTTCGAACTGAGCATCCGCATCGCCGAACTGGCTCGCCGCCTGCAGGTAAAGCTGGCGCGCGCGCAAGGGATCGGCACTGATCGGTGAGTTGGGAATGCCGCGACGCAGGTAACTCGCAAGCGACATGAGCGAATGCGCGATGAATGTCTCGTCGCGTGTACCTGGCGCCGCGCCTTCGTTGACGAGCCCTTCATAGAGCCGGAACGCCTCGTAGTCGTCTTCCTTCACGCCGTCGCCGGAGGCATACATTGTCGCCAGCTTCCAGCGCGCGCCGGCATGGCCGTGCTCGGCGGCATCGCGATAGGCTTTGAGAGCCTCGTCCTTGCGACCGCTCTTGTAGGCGGAGAAGCCGAACTTGAACATCGCCCACGGCCCCTTCTGGTCGCCGTCGGAGGATTGCGCGTAACTCGGCACGGTCTGCGCGGTGGCAAGACCGAGGGCCAGGCCGCACATTGCCACGAACGAAGCGCCGAAGGCGCGATGAGTGTTGCTTTTCTCAGACCGCATCGTGGTCATGATACTCGTTACTTCCCGGAGACCGGTGTGTCTGCGTGGCTCTTCTGCGCGATGTCGGCCTTGCGGCGACGTGACAGACCGGCCTTCGAAACGACTTCGGCGTCCATATATTCCTGTCCCTTGTTCCCGCCAGATCGCTTGACCCGTCGCGAAACACCGTTGCGATGCGCCCGGTTTATGGCGGCAAATGGGCACAATGCCCGGCAGGCTTTCTAATCGGTTTCTTAGCGCAATAGTGTTGCCAATTCGTCACAAGATCTGCGCATCCGCGCATTCACGCGCCGGACACGGCACTCAAGCCACAAACGAAAACCCCGCCGCAATGCGACGGGGTTCGAAGTGTTGAATTCGGTGGATGATCAGAAATTGATCAGGAGGTTTCCGCCGACCGCATATGACCAGTCGTTCCCGACTGAATAGGCAAATGTGTCGCCCGGTCCACCACCGCCCGGAACAGCTTCCGCAGCGACCGAACCCGCTGTCAGATAGCTGATCGCGCCGCCAACGCTGAGCTTGGTATTGCTGTTTGCGGCAATCGCCAAGCCACCGCCCAGCGTCCAGGTATCCGTGAAAACGTCTTCGGTTGTGGAGACGCCTTTATCCCATGTCAGGCTCATCGACCCGGATACCATATCATTGAACGCATGGCCGACACCTCCGCTCACAGTCCAACCATCCTGCCAGAAATACTCCAGCTCGGTGGGAATAGCCGTACCCAAAACGGTAGCCGAAGTGTCGATTGTGTAGTCAAGCGTCTGTACCACGCTCCAATCCGTCCACTTCACCGACCCGAACGCCAGCCATCCCGGTGCGATACCGGATTGAACCTTCAACTCAAGCGATTGCGGAAGCGTCCCGTATCCCATCGTTGAATACGAAGCGAGATCTGCGCCGCTGAAATCGACAAAATCGAAGCTGCCGGACGGATTGTGTTTAACCGCGGAACGGTACAGCAACTGCGCACGAAGTGCGATCTCCGGAATTTCGTAGGCCAAACCAATTCGATATCCCAGCTCGTACCGGCCATCGAATGAAAGCGTACCCGAATTTGCGCCGTCAACAGGACCACCCAAGTCAAGCACACCGAACGGATGCGGACCTCCCGGCGCTCCGTCCAAATTGGCGTCACTCAGAAGCCTGACGGTCTGTGAAAATTTGAAATCCTCACCAAACACGCCACCGATTATCCACGCGCGCCCTTTCGCAAGATCAAACTTGAAGCCGCATGTCGCACCGATTTCGGTTGACGTGAATTTCTGCGATTCGGTACCCGTCCCGTCTGCCATACCTGCGGCGATCGCCTGAGGTCCATACGATGCGCCCGCACCATACGCATCGGTCATCGTGCCAGCGCACCGGAAATCATCAGTGAGATCAAACTTCCCGGCGAAGGAAGGAACGGCATACGCATCCGAGTAATCGTCGTCCGTCGGCGAAAAAGCGAGACCTCCATTCAGAAAGGGAGACGTAATCGAATCGTAGCCGCGTTGCGGCATTACGTAGGAAACGCCCATCCGAGTGACCACGCCACCTTCTTCATAAAGGATGTCGGTGTCGGCCGTGCCGCGGCTGAATCCTCCCGCCATCGCGACACTTGTCAGCGCAGTCGCGAAACCAAGACCGATTGTGATTGTTCTTATGCCCCTGGTCATATGTTCCTCCAAACCATGTAGTTACTTAATTGCAGGAGCTCTTGCGCATTTTTCAAGCACATTCTGGCCAACGTGACGCCACATTCGGGCTCCGCCTCGAATGCGAAAATCTGCGATATTCGCAAAGTCCGGACCTTACGTTTACGTCAACGGGATGCCGGGCTCGAAATTCGACGAAAATGCCCGGTTTTTGCGATCATGGAGCCCAAAAAGGTCAGAAGACTCTGCAAATCGGCTATTGTTGCAAAACCGTCACATCGCATTGTTTTTTCCCGCCGAGGTTGCGATCGCGGCGGGAAAATGCCGTCGCGGATCAGCCGATCTGCTCGATTCGCGCCAGCGCGGCCTTGAGCGAATCACGCTCCGGCACGGCCTCGGCCAGTTTCTCGCGCTCTCCAGCGACGACCTCTGGCTTGGCGTTGGCGACGAATTTTTCGTTCGCCAGCTTGCCTTCGAGCTTCTTGATATCGCCTTCGATCTTGCCGATCGCCTTGGTGAGACGCGCGCGTTCCGCATCGACATCGATCAGGCCGCCCAGCGGCAGGCAGGCCGTCGCTTCGCCGACGACGATCTGCGCGGAGGCACGCGGCACCGCGCTTTCCACAACGATGTCCTCGACACGCGCCAGGCGCTTGATCGCCGGTTCGTGGCGCAGCAGCCTTGCGCGGGTCTCCTCTGCAGCATCGACCATAACCAGCGGTGCGGTCGCCGAAGCCGGCACGTTCATTTCGGAGCGAACGGACCGGATACCGGTGACGAGGTCGATCAGCCAGTTGATCTCGCCGGCCGCATCATCGTCCTCGAATTCGGAATGCGGCCATTCGGCGTGGCAGATCAGCGCCTGCCGGTCCTCGGCAGTCAGCGCCCACAATTCCTCCGTCATGAACGGCATGAACGGGTGGAGCAGCTTATAGACCTCGTCGAGCACATAGCCCGCGCAGGCCTGCGCTTCCTTCTTGGCGTCCTCGTCGTCGCCGTTGAAGATCGGCTTGAGCAGTTCCAGGTACCAGTCGCAGAACGTGTTCCAGACGAAACGGTAGGCCGCGCCGGCCGCCTCGTTGAACCGGTACTGGTCGATTCCCGCCGACACATCCCGCGATGCCCTGGACAGTTCTGTCAGGATCCAGCGGTTGATCTGCAGCTTCGCGTCTTCCGGGCGGAAATCCGGGGCATGCACGACGCCGTTCATCTCGGCAAAGCGCGTCGCGTTCCACAGCTTGGTGCCGAAATTGCGGTAGCCGGCGATGCGCGCCGGATCGAGCTTCACGTCCCTGCCCTGCGCCGCCATGATCGCCAGCGTGAAACGCAGCGCGTCCGCACCGTATTCCTCGATCAGTTCCAGCGGATCGATGACGTTGCCCTTCGACTTCGACATCTTGGCGCCGAACTTGTCGCGGACCAGCGCATGGACATAGACAGTGTCGAACGGCTCGACGGGTGTGCCCTCGTCATCCTTCATGAAATGAAGGCCCATCATCATCATGCGGGCGACCCAGAAGAAGATGATGTCGAAGCCGGTCACCAGCACATTGGTCGGATACCAGGTCTTCAGCGCTTCTGTCTGTTCCGGCCAGCCAAGCGTCGAAAAGGGCCACAGGGCCGAGGAGAACCACGTGTCGAGCACGTCCTCGTCGCGGACGAGTTCGACATCCTCGCCATAATGCGCCTTCGCGGCGGCGGAGGCTTCGGCCTCGCTCTTTTCGACGAATACCGTCCCATCCGGGCCGTACCACGCCGGAATCTGGTGCCCCCACCAGAGCTGGCGCGAGACGCACCACGGCTGGATGTTCTCCATCCAGTTGAAATAGGTGTTTTCCCAGCTCTTCGGCACGAACTGCGTGCGGCCTTCACGCACCGAGGCGATCGCCGGTTTCGCCAGTGTCGCCGCGTCGACATACCACTGGTCGGTCAGGTAAGGCTCGATCGGCACGCCGCCCCGGTCGCCATGCGGCACCTGGTGCTTGTGCGGCTCCACGGCGGCGAGCAGCCCGCCTTCTTCCATGAGCCTGACCACCAGATCGCGCGCCGCAAACCGGTCCATGCCGTCGAGCTGGTCCCAGACGCCACGCTGCGTGTCGGTCGGCGTCAAACCGTCGAGGAAATCCGCATTGCCTGTCAGCGTCACCGCGCCGTCGATCGTCAGAATGTTGATTGCGGGAAGATCCTGCCGTTTGCCGACCTCGAAATCGTTGAAGTCATGCGCGGGCGTCATCTTCACCGCGCCCGTACCGGCCTCCGGGTCCGGATATTCGTCTGCGACGATCGGGATGCGCCGGCCGACGAGCGGCAGCACGACATGCTTGCCGACGAGATCCTTGTAGCGCGGGTCGTCCGGGTGCACGGCGACGCCGGTATCGCCCAGCATGGTCTCCGGACGCGTGGTCGCCACAACAAGATAGTCGCGCGTTTCGTAGCCGGCGGGCTCCCCATCGGACGGCTTCCACGCCGTGCGATTGCCTTCCTCGTCAAGATTGTACGGGTGCTCGTAGGTCGCGCCGTCCGCCAGCGGATAGCGGAAGTGCCACAGATTGCCG
Organism: Oricola indica; assembly: GCF_965227485.1. Classification (NCBI taxonomy): domain Bacteria; kingdom Pseudomonadati; phylum Pseudomonadota; class Alphaproteobacteria; order Hyphomicrobiales; family Ahrensiaceae; genus Oricola; species Oricola indica. The sequence continues at coordinate 2,653,145 of NZ_OZ245747.1, read as the reverse complement.
TCGATTTCCTTCTGCTCCACCTCGAGATCGGAAATCGCCGTGTGCAGCTTCGGGTCCCAGTTGACCAGCCGCTTGTCCTTGTAGATCAGCCCTTCCTTGTAGAGCCTGACAAACACCTCCAGAACGGCCTCGGAAAGCCCGTCATCCATGGTGAAACGTTCGCGCGACCAATCGCAGGACGCGCCGAGACGTTTCAGCTGGTTGAAAATCATGCCGCCGGATTCGTTCTTCCACTGCCAGACGCGCTCGATGAACTTTTCGCGGCCCATTTGCCTGCGGCTCATCTTCTCGCCGCTCTCGGCCAGTTGCCGCTCCACGACCATCTGCGTTGCGATGCCGGCATGGTCCATGCCCGGCTGCCAAAGCACGTTACGGCCGTTCATCCGCTGGTAGCGGATCATGATGTCCTGCAGCGTATTGTTGAGCGCATGGCCCATATGCAGCGAACCGGTGACGTTCGGCGGCGGAATCACGATGCAGAAGGGGTCGGCGCCTTCCTTGGCACCGGCGCCGGCGACAAAGGCGTCGGCATCCTCCCAGATTTTGGCAATTCTCGGTTCGACGCTGGCTGCGTCAAAGGTCTTGTCGAGCATGTGGAAATGTCCGCGAGCGAAGTCGGTGGTTCAGCGCCCGTGTAAATCCGAAGCCCGCGCGCCTGTCAACAAAGCGGGAAGGCGTCAGGCGGTGCGGGGCTCGCCGCGAGCGATGCGTTCGATCTCGGCGCGCACGAGCCTTTCGACCAGCGACGGAAGGTTGTTGTCGAGCCATTCCTGCAGCATTGGCCGCAGCATGTCCTCGGCCATGGCGTCCAGATCCGGGACTTCGCGCCGCGGTGCAAGGCCGGACAGGCTGGAAAGCGATTGCGATACGGTTTGAGAAACCGCGTCGGACACCAGCGCTGACGTGCGGCCAACGGCCGAGGGATGTGGCGTTTCGGCTTCGACCGTGCCCCGCAGGAGATTACCGACTTCCCGGAACGCGCCGTCGTCGGCCTCGGTGAACCGGGAATCGTACTTGGCCCGCCGCTCGGCCAGGAGATCGCGGTCGATCTCGGAGAATTCAACTGTCAGTTCCGCCTCGGCCTCGGAAATGTCCGGCGTCGCAGCGCTTTCCGCCGGCGTCCTGACAGCATCGTCATCTTGAACGGTCTCCGGGAATGCCGTCACATCATCCACAGCTTCGGGCGTAACCGCTTCGTCAGAAGGCGCGGGCTTTGACGCTTCGATTTCCTGCGCAAGATAGGCGGTCACCGCGGCGGCGATGTCGTCTTCCGGGCTTCTGACTGGTTCCGGGCTTTTAACCGGGGCGTCGGCCGCCGGCTTTGGCATCGCCAGCTTCGGTGCATCCTGCTTCGGCGCATCCGTCCTCGGCTCTTCCCTCACCTGCGAAAGTGGCGTCCGGGGCTGCTGCGGCGACATCGCCTGCGGTGCGCGCGGACGAACGGCTTCCGCGTCGTTGGCCGGCGCGGGCGGCACGGTGACAGTCGGTTCCGCCGGCTTCGGCGCAACCGCCTCGACCTTCAGTTCCTCGGGCGGTTTGGACTGTGTCTCGCCAGCGTCGATAATCTTCCTGATCGACGCCAGGATCTCGTCCATCGAGGGTTGTTCGCGTAACGCGCTGCTCTGTGACATCAGTCTTACCATCGCCCTGGATTCGCGGGTCCATCCGGCGAATCACTTCCCAAGGTTAGCGGATGATCCGGCCGAAGAAAATTCGGCCAGCCGAGGCAGCTCGGCCAGCCCACAGGAATGAATTGGGTGTTAGGTTAACGGCCGTCCGGCGTACGCAGCCCGTACCACTTGTCCTTGACCGCGTCGAAATGCTCCTTCGGATTGTGGAGCGCGACGCGCAGTCCGAGATTTTCGGCGGTCAGCCGGCCGATGGCCGATTTGAGGGCGTAGCTGGAGACCACAACATCGCGTTGCGCCTGGACCAGCGAGATTTGCGCGGTCAGCGCATCGGCCTGGGCGTTGAGCACGTCGAGCGTCGTGCGCTGGCCGACATCGCGTTCCTGCACAACGCCATCGAGCGCAAGCCGCGAAGCCCGCAGCGTTTCGCTATTGGCCGCGACGGCGGCGCGCGACGCCTGCAACTGGGTCCATGCCGAAGTCACCGCGGCACGCACCTGGTCGCGCGCGACATCGGTGTTGATACGGGCCTGACCGAGCTGTTCCTTGCTCTGGCGAACGGAGGCGCTTGCCGAGCCGCCCTGATAGATCGGCACGGTCACCTGTGCGCCGATCGAAGCCGAATTGCCGGTATAGGCGCCACCAGCCGACTGATTAAAGCTGGTGTAGCTGCGCTCTACCGAGGCCGACAGCCCCACCTGCGGAAGGAACTTACCTTCGGCGGACTTCACATTATAGAGGCCGGCATCGACCAGATGATGCCTGACCAGAATGGCCGGGTGCTCTTTGAACGCGATCGATCGTGCGGAATCGAGCGAACGCGGCATGCCCTTGCTCAGCGCGGAAGCCGCGGAAAGATTGCTGGGATCAGATCCCGTCAACTGCCGGTAGATCGCGGCACTGGAAGCAGCCGCCGCGCGCGCGGCCTCAAGCTGTGCCTGCGCGGCGCCACGGCTCGCACGAGCCTGTTCCACGTCGGTCCGGGTCCCCTCGCCGACATCGAAGCGCGCCGACGCTGCGCGGACCTGTTCGTCGAGAAACGCGAGGTTGCGCTGACGAAGCGCGGCGATCTGACGGTTCTGCACCACGTCCATATAGGCTTGCGCCGTGTCGAAGAGAACGTTCTGCTCGGTGTTGCGCAAGTTCTCGCGCTCAGCCAACACACCGGCCCGTGCCGCACGCACATTGTTCGCGGTCTGGAAACCATCGAACAGCGACTGGTTGATTTCGATGCCGAAGCTGGCGTTGGTCACGCCCCGGCTGCCGCCGGGTGCATCCCGCCAGGAATTGGTGATGCCGCCCGTGCCCTGAATTCTTGGCCTGTAGCCCGACTTGGCGAGCGCGACATTCTCGTTCTGCACTCGCACGCCGGCACGCGCGGAGTTCAACTGCGAGTTGTTTTCATAGGCTTTGGCGAGTGCCCCGAAAATCGTTTCCGCGCTGACTGCCTGCGGTGCGATGGCGACGGAAACGGTGATAGCCGCTGCAAGTAGGGAATGACGCATCCGAACGATCCTGATTGACTATGGCCAAACCAGTCGCTGGCCCGGTTTAGTTCTATTTACCGCGTTGTATATCGGCAATACCGAACCGGGAACTTATTAACATGTGTTGCCAAGCGGCAACCATCCCCAGTGCCTAGAAGGAGAATTCGGGAACACGCTCGAAACCCGGCAAAGCCTTGACGGCGAGATTAAACGCCTGGCGTCCGGAAACGAACTGCCCGTCCTTGACATAGAGTGTGGCAAAACCGCCCAGTCCGTGTCCTTCAACAGCAACGAGACGCCCGCCGTCCTTCAACTGGTCGAACAGCGATTCGGGAACAGTGTCCACGGCGCCTCCGACGAAGATCACGTCATACGGACCTTCACCAGCGTAGCCCGCTTCAAGCGGCCCGGTCACCACGGCGACATTGTCGAAGCCGTTTTCGAGCAGGATTTCACTTGCGCGGTCGCTCAGATCGCTGTCGCTTTCCAGCGCGATCACCGCATTGCCGATAAGAGAGAAAACGGCCGACGAGTAGCCCGTGCCGCAGCCGATATCGAGAACGAGGTCGCCCGGGCGCACATCGGCGAGTTGCACCAGCTTTGCGAACGGCGAAGGCTCCATCAGGAAACGGCGCGTCTCGGATGCGCCGTTGGTAACCTCGATATCGTCATCGATATAGGCGAAAGCCCTGCGCTGGTCCGGAACGAACGCTTCGCGCGGGACGGAAAGGAGAGCTTCCAGCAGCCGCAGGTCGGTCACGTCCGTCGGACGAACCTGGCTGTCGACCATTGCCTGGCGCAGTTCTTCGAAGTTGAGCCCCATGGTTCGATCCGCTTCCTTTTTCCCGCGCCGCGAAGGCGGCACTGCCAACGGTCAATGGAGGCCTCGCCCGGAATCGAACCGGGGTGCAAGGATTTGCAGTCCTCTGCGTAACCACTCCGCCACGAGGCCATGCCATGGCTGTGCCGTTGATGCGATAGGGATTTTCGGAATGAGGGTCAAGCGTCATTCTGAACAGTTCGCGGCATCAATCAGAATGACCGCTCCTCCCCCATCCCGTGAAGGATAAGAAATGGCCGTCTGCGTTGCCGCTAATCCGACCGGCCGCCTCGAACGGGCTTCTGTCGCGAACGGTCCTTTCGGCGCGACCAGCGCAGAATCAGCTTGCGCCGCCACCGGCGCACGCGCGGAATATCCTGGGCAAGGATGAGCAGCCCGAGCGGCAACATCCAGAATCCGACGACCGGAAGGAAACCCAACGCGCCCCCCACCACGAGTGCCGAACCGAGCGTGATACGCCCGGCTCGCGTTGCCGGCACCGGGAACCGGCGGTTCAGCACCTTGATGGTGTTGCGTGTCGGACGGCCGCTCCCGCCGCTGCTGTCATCTTTCTGCGCCATGATCTCGCCGTGCTGTCACCCGCAGATATACCCGTGCACCGGCCTTTTCCAGCCGCGAGACATGCCCCCGCCGGCCGGGGAGAACCGGCGGTCAAAAAAGTTTGTTTCCTGCCTTGGCAAATCGGAACGACCTTTGATATACGCTCCGATCAGCTTGAGCGCTGTTCCCCGGTAGCTCAGTGGTAGAGCAACCGGCTGTTAACCGGTTGGTCGCTGGTTCGAATCCGGCCCGGGGAGCCACCTATTCAGTCAAGAGCCCGTAATCGAGATGGTTGCGGGCTCTTTTCTTTTTCAAAGCCGGTGTAAGGGCGTAAATTCGCAGCGGCAGCTAAGACCCCTGCCCGATGCGTCCCTTTTGGCGGAACAGCGCCTTGTCCGTCTGCAGGGCCGAAATGCCGTCTTCCTTCACCGCCCGCTGGAATTCGTAATAGGCATCGCGATCCGTCGCGAACTGGCAATCCCATATGACGGGGCGGCCATTTTCCGCGACCACCTCCATGTTCCAGCGATGGTCGGGACCGGCGATCCGGTAGATCTTCACGTCGAGGCGCACGCCGTCGCGCTTCAGATAGCCCGACATCCTCGACTGTTCGATCTTCGGTATTTGCGTGCTCATCGTCGCCCCATACGATGTCACTTTGAAAACGGTTCTCCATTAACGGCCAGACAACGCAAGATTGCAAGCCTTCGTCGTCACTCGCGCAAAGGAAAACACCTGCTTTCGGCCGATCGTGCGACAGCCCGGTTCCTTCAACTTTTCTTAACCATGCCGAACCATCCTGAGCGGGTTCGAAACGAGCCGAACGCCCGCGGCGACGCGGACGATCAAGACGGCGCCAGTCAAGGGTTGCAAGGAACATGGAAATGGACAGCGGGCTTTCCTCACTCGATCGCGATCTCGCCTGCGAAGCGAGCCTGGAGCCCTTCTTCCGCAACCTTCTCGCCAATGCGCGTAGAGACGGCTGGAGCTCCGATGAAATCGCAAACGCCCTGCTGAGCCTGACCCAGAATCTCGTCGCCGACTCGCGGGCCGACGCATTCATCGAGCTGATCCCGCCCGCTGGAACAACCCGGCACTGATAGCCTGATTTCCTGCTAGTTACCCATGCCGCCCTCACGCGGCTCTCCGCCGATCCACGCATCGGCGCGCGCCGTCTGCACGCGCTGCTGTGCGAGGCTCAGCATCGCATTGGCGATCTCGTCATCCGACCAGCCTTCCGCGCGCGCCGAGGCGACAAGACCTTCATAGCCGGCCTCGAGAAATGCTTCGCAGGCAAGGTCGCGATCCATCGCCGATCGCTGTTTTCCGGTCATCGCGAAATCTCCTCCCAAATCGGCAGCAAATGCGCCTGGCATCGAGTGTGCCCTGATAAAAACCGCATGCGCTCATTCGTAGATGATCCGATTGCGCGCGCAGTGCGTAACGACACACTGACCAATTGATATTTCTATTTGTTTATGAACACGTCCAGTCCAGACCTCCCGACCGCGCCCGTCATCGTATGGTTTCGCAATGACCTCAGGTTGCACGACAACCTTGCCCTGACGGCGGCCGCCAACTCGGGACAACCGGTCATTCCGGTTTATATCCTGGAAGAAGCGGACGACACGCTTCCGCTCGGCGGCGCGCAGCGTTGGTGGCTGCACCACTCTCTCGCTTCTCTTTCCGACAAGCTGAAGACGCTCGACGTGCCACTCGTCATGCGCCGTGGCGCGGCATCGGACATCCTGCTGGACATCATCGAAGAAACCGGCGCCGGCTCCGTCCTGTGGAACCGCCGCTACGCTCCCGCGCAGATCGAACACGACAGCGCGATAAAGGAAGAACTGCGCGCGCGCGACCTGACCGTCGAGAGCTTCGACGGTCAGCTTCTGCACGAACCGACGCGCCTAAAGACGGGTTCGGGGGGCGCCTACCGCGTCTATACGCCGTTCTGGAAGGCCCTCTCCCAGTCGATCGACCCGCGGGCACCGGCTCCCGCGCCGAAAGAGATCAAGGCCTGCGACCAGTCGATCGCCTCCGACAATCTCTCCGACTGGGACCTCCTGCCAGGCAAGCCGAACTGGGCGAAAGCATTCGGCGAAGAATGGACACCGGGCGAAGTCGGCGCGCATGACAGTCTCGACCAATTCCTGTCAGGGGCGCTCGCCGACTATGGCGAGGGACGCGACTTTCCGGCCAGGAGCCTGACATCGCGGTTGTCGCCCTACCTCGCTTTCGGTGAGATTTCACCCTTCCAGATCTGGCACGCGATGGAGCCTCATTGCGACGAGGTGCCTTCGCGCGATTTCACCACCTTCAGAAAAGAACTCGTCTGGCGGGAATTCTGCTGGCACCTGCTGGTCGCGTTTCCCGATCTCGGGACGAAGAATTTCAATGGCGACTTCGACGCCTTCCCCTGGCGCGATTCGGGCGAAGATCTGACACGGTGGCAACAAGGCATGACCGGCTACCCAATCGTCGATGCGGGCATGCGCCAGCTTTGGCAGACCGGCTGGATGCACAATCGCGTGCGCATGATCGTCGGTTCGTTCCTCGTCAAGCATCTGCTCATTCACTGGCGGCACGGAGAAGCATGGTTCCGCGATACGCTGGTCGATGCCGACCCCGCTTCCAACACGGCCAACTGGCAATGGATCGCCGGTTCGGGAGCAGACGCGGCGCCCTATTTCCGCATCTTCAACCCGATCCTTCAGGGCGAAAAGTTCGATACCGACGGCAGCTATGTGCGTCAGTTCGTGCCGGAACTCGCCGATATGCCCGACAGCCACATACACAAGCCGTGGGAAGCGTCGAAATCCGCCCTCGATCAAGCCGGGGTGAAACTCGGAGACACTTATCCCCGTCCCATGGTTGAACACCAGGGTGCGCGCGACCGCGCCATGGCCGCCTACAAGGAAATGAAAGGAAAAGCCGCGTGACCGTGAATGTCGTCCCGCCTGCCATAAATCCAAGGGCGCATGGCGCCAAAAGAATAGCCGTTATCGGCAGCGGCGTATCGGGCGTATCTGCCGCGTGGGCGCTGTCGAAGCGCCATGACGTCACGCTGTACGAGGCAGAGCACCGCCCGGGCGGCCACACCTGCACGGTGGATATCGATCACAACGGCAAGCCGATGTCGGTCGATGTCGGCTTCATCGTGTTCAACGAACGCAACTATCCGAACCTGACCGCCCTCTTCCGGCATCTCGACGTGAAAAGCGAACAGTCGAACATGAGCTTCGCGCTCTCGCTTGACGGCGGCTGGCGCGAATGGTGCGGACAGAACCTGCTCACGCTGTTTGCGCAGAAGCGCAATCTGCTGTCGCCATCCTTCTGGTGGATGCTCAAGGAAATCCTGCGGTTCAACCGCCAATGCCTCGCGGATCGCCAGTCCGGCCTTCTGGACCGGGTCACGATCGGCGACTACCTTATCCGGAAAGGGTTTTCAGCGCGGTTCCGCGACGACTACCTGATCCCGATGGCCGCGGCGATCTGGTCGACGCCGCGCGTGCGGATGCTCGACTTCCCCGCCCGCTCTTTCGTCAATTTCTTCGAAAATCACCGCCTGTTGGAGGTGGTGCCGCCGGTCTGGCAGACGGTGTCTGGTGGATCGCGCAATTATCTCGACCGGATCCTTGCAGAATTCGAAGGCCGCCTCCTGACCGACACACCGGTTCGCGCCGTGACCAGAGTGCCGGGCGGTGTGGCCGTAACCGACGCGAAAGGCCGTATGGAACTCTATGACGACGTCGTACTCGCGGCGCATACGGACCAGAGCCTTGCGATGCGCGGAGACGACGCGGACGGCGACGAACGGTCTGTTCTGGAAGCCATTCCCTATAAGCCGAATCGGGTCGTCCTGCACAGCGACGAGAGTTTCATGCCGAAACGAAAGGCCGCTTGGGCGGCCTGGAACTATCTGCGGGAAACCGCCGGATCGGAGGAAGGGGGCATCTGTGTCACCTATTGGATGAACCGGCTGCAAAACCTCGATCCGCATCATCCTTTGTTCGTCACCCTCAACCCCATGCGCGAACCGGCAAAAGGATCGGTTTTCGGCGAATGGACGTTCGACCATCCCCAATACGATGCAGCAGCCTTCGACGCGCAGTCTCGTCTTGGCCGCATCCAGGGGCGTCACGGTATCTGGTATGCAGGAGCCTGGACAGGATACGGCTTTCACGAGGACGGCCTGCGATCGGGACTGGACGTCGCCACGGATTTGGGGGGCTATGTTCCGTGGCGAGCGCCCGTCGCCGAGCCGATCGGCGGAGAAGAGTTTCCGCCGATCCTGCAAGCGGCGGAATGAGACTGTTCAGGGCGACCGCCGGTCGCCCCGAGGAGGAACATCCTACCAGTATTTGCTCAGGAACTTGCAGAAGGAGACGAGTTCCCGATCATAGCCGCGCCCACCGGCACCAAGAGCCTGACGACACGTTCTGATGACGCGGGCCTGGCCGCCACCGGACATGGAGTTGAAAGCGCGGACCGTTTGAACGACACCCGCACCGCCGCCGCCACCCCCACCGGCGCTGCCACCACCGCCGAGACCGAGGCCAAGATCGACACCGCCACCGCCGCCGAGCGACAGATCGACACCCGCGCCGCCGCCACCGCTTCCGCCAAGCGATACGCTTGCGGTCGTTCCGCTGCCACCGCCAAGCGAGACATTCGCGTCGGTGCTGGTTCCGCCAAGAGAGACGCTGGCGGTTGTATCGCTGCCACTGGTACCGACCGAGACGCCCGCGCCGCCGCCGCTTCCGCCACCGACACTAACGCTCGCGCCCACACCCCCGCTGTCGTTTCCGCCGACAGAAGCGCCGACGCTCGTGCCGCCGAGCGACACGCCGAGATCGATTGCGGAAGCCGGCACGGCCGCGAGGCACAGCACGGCCGCGGCGGGAAGCGAAATGAACTTGCGCAGGGTAGTATTATGCATTCTCTTACTCCGAAGTTGGACGAACAGGGAACTGGCACTCATTTTGCGAAGTATCCGCAATGTAAAAAGGCTCGCTCACCCCTATTAAGCGTTCGTCATCGACCTTCGTTGGATTCTAATAAAATTGGATATATTAAAATTGTTCGAGAAAAAGCGCATCTCAAATGATTGTTTTTCGCGTATTTTTTCGCGTGCGACTGGTAATTTTCCTAGCGCAGAAAAATTTCTTGAGAAGCAAGGCCTTACGACCTTCCCTTGCGTCGGAATCAGCGATTGCGTGATCCATGCGGCCGCGAGCGGCGTATCCGATTCGAAAGGCAGATCATGATGCCCAAAACGAGACAGCAGCCGGGCCAGGCGCCGTTCGGCCCCGTCGATGAGGCCGCACGGCTATACGATGGGAAGGTGATGCATGCGCGGCTGAAGCCGTTCGGGCATCGCTTCGTCTATCGCGTCTTCACGCTGCTGGTCGATCTCGACCGGCTGGACGAGGCCGGCCGCCTGTCGCCCTTCTTCTCGGTCAACCGCGCGAATCTCGTCTCCTTTCACGAGAAGGACCATCTCCCTCTGTCGACCAACAAGGGCGATCTGCGGGCACGGGCGGACGAACTCGTTGAAAACGCCGGCTTGCCACGACCGGCGCGCATCCAGCTCCTCGCCTATCCACGCATCCTCGGCTTCGTCTTCAATCCGCTGGCGGTTTATTACTGCCATGGTGCCGATGGCGGCCTGTCGGCCATGATCTATGAGGTCCGCAACACCTTTGGCGAACGACACAGCTATGTCTGTCCGGTCGAAGACGGCCAGCTCTCAGCGGCCGGACTGCGTCAGGAGCGCACCAAGATTTTCTATGTCTCGCCCTTTATCGATCTCGGCGCACGCTATCACTTTCGCATGCTCCCGCCGGCCGACACGGTGCGCATGCGAATCCTGGAGACCGAATCCGGCGAACCGCTCCTGTCCGCGAGTTTCTCCGGTGACGCGAAGCCGTTGACCTCCGCCTCGATCCTGTCGCTGTCGTTCCGGCACCCTTTCATGACGGCGAAAGTCGTTGCCGGAATTCACTGGGAGGCCCTCAAGCTTTGGCTCAAGGGCGCGAAATTCCACAAACGCCCCACCCCGCCCGAACCAGTGAGTTACCGCGATGCACGAAACGGTCTGGAACCCGCCGAATAATACCGCTAACTTGCCGGTATGGACGCGAACTACGATATGACGGGTGGCACTGGCTCGTCCGGTGGGATGTCGGACATCTCGAATCGGGAAGCGATTCACCTGACGCCGCAAAACCTCCGGCGCACCCTCCAGGGCATCCCGCTGAAGGCGAAGCTCACCCTTCGCGCGGCAACACAATTGCCGTATGGCTCGCTGACGATCCACCTGCCTGACAAGCGTGTGATCAAGGTCGGCGGCAACAATCCCGGCCCGGACGCCGTACTGGTGTTGCACAACTGGAACTTGCCGCGACGCGCGATTTCCGAGGCAACCATCGGCGTCGGCGAAAGCTATATGGACGGCGACTGGGACAGCCCCGACGTCACAGCCTTCCTCGAACTGTTCGTTGTGAACGAGACGCTCGGATACCAGATCGTCAAGGCCAACCACCTGTTCCGGGCCTTCAACGCGTTCCGCCACTGGCTGAACCGCAACACACGGCTCCGCGCGAAACGCAACATCTCGGCTCACTACGATCTCGGGAATTCATTCTACAAACGCTGGCTCGACCCGAGCATGACCTATTCTTCGGCATTGTTCGCCGACGGCGCCAACGACCTCGAATCCGCTCAGGCCGCGAAATATCGCGCGCTCGCAAACGCCGCCGGCATCGGCCCTGACGACCACGTGCTCGAGATCGGATGCGGCTGGGGCGGTTTTGCGGAATTTGCCGCCCGCGAGATCGGCTGTCGTGTCACGGGCCTGACGATCAGCCGCGAACAGCTCGAATTTGCCCGCGAGCGTATCAGCCGTGCCGGGCTGGACGACCGTGTGACGCTGAAGTTCCAGGATTATCGCGACGAACAGTCGGTCTACGACCGGGTGGTCTCGATCGAGATGTTCGAGGCGGTCGGTGAGCAATACTGGCCCGTCTATTTCTCAAAATTGCGCGACGTTCTCAGACCCGGAGGCCGCGCCGGACTGCAGATCATCACGATCAACGAACGCGCCTATCCGGAATACAGGGCCAATCCCGACTTCATCCAGCGCTACATTTTTCCCGGAGGCATGCTGCCGACACCGCCCATCCTCGATGAACTCGCTGAACGGCACGACCTTTCCAAGGTCGGGGACCGTATGTTTGCAAAGGACTACGCGCGAACGCTGGCCATCTGGCGCGAACGGTTCCGCGAGGCATGGGACGACATTCGCCCGATGGGCTTTGACGACCGCTTCAAGCGCATGTGGGAGTTCTACCTCCATTACTGCGAGGCAGGATTCCAGGAAGAATTCATCGACGTGCGTCAACTCGTCTACGAGCGCGCCTGACCTTCACCCCTGGGAGTAGGTGGATGGCGTCGTGTCGCGAAAATCCAGTTCGCGCGTCCCCCAGCCCGTCGCTCGCCGCATGATAGCGAAATAGAGCGGGTGCGGCAGCATCCGCAGCAGCTTGAGCACATAGGTGAAGCGACGCGGAAAGGTTATCTCGAAACCGCCCTCTGCGATCCCTTCGACCAAGGCCTGAGCCGCTTTGTCCACGGGCATCAGGGCCGGCATCTCGAAATCGTTTTCGCGCGTCGCGGGCGTATCGACGAAACCCGGATTGGCCACCTGAATGCGGATATTCATCTTCTCGAAGTCGAAGGAGAGCGATTCCGCCATATTGTTCAACGCCGCCTTGGTCGCACCGTAGGCCGATGCGGACGGCAGGCCGGAATAACCGCTCACGGAACCGACCAGAACCACCTGACCGCACCCGGCCGCCTTCATCGTCTCCACAACCGGCACAAGGCCATTGAGGACACCAAGCAGATTGACGCCGATCATCGTGTCGAAGTCGTCGAGCGAAAGCGCCTCGCCCGGCGTCGGGATATAGACACCCGCATTGAACACCGCCAGCCGGATCGGCCCGGCTGATTCGCCGATCGTCTTGACCATCGACGCCATCGCAGCCCGGTCGGTCACGTCGCCGGGAAACGCACGGATAGTGCCTCGCATGCCCTCGCTCTCGCGTGCCAGATCATCCAGATCGTCGGAATTGCGCGCTGTCGCCACCACGACATGGCCGAGGGCCGCCAACCGAAGCGCGAGTTCGCGTCCGATCCCGGTGCTTGCCCCGGTGATCCAGGCAACGCCGTCACCGGCGGTCGTGCGAAAAAGTGCCATGGTCCCTTCTCTCGAGAAGTGCTTCTGCGAGTACTACGTTTGGAAACCCAATCCGGTTTCGGCGACTGGGAATTATTATGTCGCGCCGAAAATATCCGCGATGCGCTGGTGCAACGGACCGGTCATCCGCAGGGGGGCGTCGGTGACGGCGAAAGCGATGCACGCGCGGTCGTTTTCGGCCATCGGCCTGTGATCGACACTGTCGTCGGCGATGGAGATGTCGCCGCGACCGAACCGTCCCTTCGTATCGCTGAATGCGCCGTCGAGTACCAGCGTCAGTTCCATGCCGTCATGGGTGTGCGCCGGCATCTTGCGGCCCGGCTTGATCCACATCATCGAGACATGGCATCCATCGACGTCGCCGATATCATATTCGCGATATCCGGGCATTTTCGTCTTCCAGGGTATCGTGTCGGCCGTGTATCCGACGAAATCCCGGAGAACGCGCGGCATCACCGCGCAAGACTGTTTTTCAGCCTCATCCGGCCCCGCCCCGACGCTGGACGATGCCAGGACGGCATCGAGCATCGCCTTGTGCGCCGTCAGCGGCAGCGGCTCTTCTGCTTCCAGAAGGTCCCCTGCGCTCGCTTCGAGCGCACGCACCAGCATCCGGCTGTCAGGGGAAAGTTCAAGATGCGCAGCCACCAGGACCGCGACCGGTTTCGGCAGCGTTCCGGCGACAAAGCGCGCCAGCAAGACATCCATGCTTTCAATCTTGTTTTCGATCATCCCGGTTTTCTGCGGTTCGGAAGTCACCTGTGTGTCTGAATGCCATTGTTACGCAACATGCCGCAATCCGGATCACCCCCGATTCTGCCACGCGGAAGGTTTTTTCTGGAAACCCATTTCGGCAGCATGTCCCGCTCGGCACGACTTGTGTCTTGAAGCTCCGATTTCGAGAACATACTGTCCCGAAAACGAAAAAAGGGACCAGCCATGTACAACTCGGTGCTCGACGCCATCGGCAACACGCCGCTCATCAAGCTTCAGCGTGCATCGAACGAAACCGGATGCACAATTCTTGGCAAGGCCGAGTTTCTCAACCCCGGCCAGTCGGTCAAGGATCGCGCGGCGCTGTTCATCATTCGCGATGCCGAGGAAAAAGGTCTCCTGAAGCCGGGCGGCGTCATCGTGGAAGGCACCGCCGGCAACACCGGCATCGGTCTTTCGATGGTTGCCCGCGCGCTTGGCTACCGGTCGGTCATCGTCATCCCGGAAACCCAGTCGCAGGAAAAGAAGGACGCGCTGCGCCTCTTCGGCGCCGAACTCGTGGAAGTGCCGGCCGCGCCGTATCGCAATCCTAATAACTATGTCCGCGTCTCCGGCAGGTTGGCCGAACAGATGGCGCAAAGCGAACCGAACGGCGCAATCTGGGCAAACCAGTTCGACAATGTCGTCAACCGGCAGGCTCACGTGGCGACCACGGCGCCCGAGATCTGGCGCGATACCGGCGGCATGGTCGACGGCTTCATCTGTGCCGTCGGGTCCGGCGGCACGCTCGCCGGGGTTGCAGAGGGCCTTCGCGAAAAACGCCCGGAGATCAAGATCGGCCTCGCCGACCCGATGGGCGCCGCGCTTTATTCCTATTACACGACCGGCGAGTTCAAGTCGGAGGGATCCTCGATCACCGAAGGCATCGGCCAGGGCCGTGTCACCGCCAACCTCGAAGGCTTCACACCCGATCTTTGCTACCGGATACCCGACGAGGAAGCGCTGAACGTCGTTTTCGCGCTCGCCGAAGAAGAAGGCCTCGTGATGGGCGGCTCCACCGGCATCAATGTCGCCGGCGCGATCCGCATGGCAAAGGAGATGGGCCCCGGCCACACCATCGTGACCATTCTGTGCGACTATGGCAGCCGCTATCAGTCCAAGCTCTTCAACCCTGAATTCCTGCGCGGCAAGGACTTGCCTGTGCCCGCATGGATGGAGCAGAAGTCGGAGATCGAGATACCGTTCGAGGACGTGGACTGATGCCCCATACCGTCAAGGCGCTCTTTCGCGACGACGCCTATCTTTCGGTCGCCGAAGGCAAGGTTATCGCCATCAACGACCGCGGCGGGATCATTCTCGACCAGACCTGTTTCTACGCCACCTCCGGCGGCCAACCGGGAGACACCGGGTTTCTCGAACGCGCCGACGGCTCGCGCATAGCGATTGCCGCGACCGTCTGCGGCGAGACGAAGGACGAGATCATCCATGTGCCCGCCCCGGACCAGCCGGTTCCCGAAATCGGCGAGGCATTGACCCTGCATATTGACTGGGATCGCCGTTACAAGCTGATGCGCATGCACACAGCCTGCCACCTGCTCACGGTCGTTTGCCCCTACCCGATCACCGGCGCGTCCGTCGGCGAGGAGGAAAGCCGCGTCGATTTCGATATCCCGGAACTCGATGGCGACAAGGCGTCGATCAGCGCGGGCCTCATGCAATTGGTCGAGGGAAACCACCCGATCTATACCGAAACGATCAGCGACGCGGATCTTGCGGCCAATCCCGGACTGGTGAAATCCAAGAATGTCCGTCCGCCAACGGGATCAGGCTCGATCCGCCTCGTCTGCATCGGCAAGGACGCCTCCGTCGATAGCCAGCCCTGCGGCGGCACCCATGTCACCGAAACCGGGGAAGTCGGTGAAATCCACATCGGCAAGATCGAGAAGAAGGGCCGCGAAAATCGGCGTTTCCGCATCCGTTTCGGGCCTGCTCCGGCTCAGTGAACAGGCATAAGACCGGTCTTCACGGCATGCGAAGATGCACGAAGGTGACATCGTTCCCGCCGGGTTTCGCCACAAGGAACAGGTTGGCGTAGTCGTCCTCGGCTAATTCAATCGTCTCGGATACGCCCATGTTCCCGAGAATGCCGGGGATAGTCTCCGTGTGCGCCACGACGAGAACTGTCTGTTCGGAATAGTCGAAAGTCATCAGATCCATCAGGGCAGCCAGATCCGTAACCGGAACCTCGTCGCGCTCGGCATCAAGCGACTGCGCAATGATCTCTCCGGTTTCCCGGGAACGCCTGGCGTCAGTGTTGATCACGACGTCGATTCCCGCGTTGATCAGAAATTCGGCCCAATTCGACGCCCGTTCCCGCCCCGCATCGGTCAGTGCCGGATCGGGTTTCCCGGTTTCCTTGTCCGCATGCCGGATGACAAAGACCTTTTCCTGGGCACTGGCAGGCATCGCGGACAGCAATGCCGCCAGGATGCCGATAGCGAGCATTCGACTGTTCATTCCAGGTCCTCCGATCCTCATCGCTTATGGTAGCCGCCTCCCCACGCAATTTCCATCCGGCTCCCTATTCGCAAGCGCAGGCTCCTGCACGGCGGGCGATGCAATGATCGCCAATGATGGTCCTGCCGCCGTTCCCGCTTGTCTCGACACGTCGTGCGGTCATTGACCCTAGCGACGACTCGCCGTCGTCCTGTATAGCTGAGCCCGCAAAACGCCCTCGAAAGTGAGAGAACCGACCGTGAGCGAGAAAAGTCCCTTCGTCGTTTCGCCCCAGTGGCTCGTCAAGCACCTCAAGGATCCTGGCCTGTCGATTGTCGACGGTTCCTGGTATCTGCCCGCGCAAAACCGCGACGCGCGCGCCGAATATGACGCGGCCCACATTCCCGGCGCGGTCTTCTTCGACCAGGACGCGGTGGTCGATCCGGACAGCGACCTGCCGCACACCATCCCCTCGCCGTCCGTTTTCGAACGCCACGCCAGCGCCATGGGCATTTCGCGCGACGACACCATTGTCGTCTATGATGGGCTCGGCATGTTCACCGCGCCGCGCGTCTGGTGGCTGTTCCGCATCATGGGCGCGGAGAAGGTCTTCCTGCTCGACGGCGGATTCGACAACTGGAAAAAGGACGGCCACATCGTCACCGCAACCCCGACCAAGATCGCGTCGAACGCATTCCTGCCGAAATTCGACGCGTCGAAAATCGCGTCGCTCGAAGACCTCCGGCAAATCGTCTCGGAACGGTCGTCGCAGATCGCGGATGCGCGTCCCGCGGGCCGCTTCACCGGGGAGGAGCCGGAGCCGCGTGCGGGCATGCGCTCCGGCCACATGCCAGGCGCGCGCAGCGTCCCGGCGCTGTCGCTCTCGGAAAACGGTTACCTGAAGGATATTGACGGCCTCCGCCAGACCTTCACCGATAGCGGCATCGATCCATCGCGGCCGGTCGTCACCACCTGCGGATCGGGCGTCACGGCAGCCGTGATCTCGCTCGCGCTGGAATCGCTCGGTAGCGACGATCACAAGCTTTATGACGGCTCATGGTCGGAATGGGGATCACAAGACGACACCCCGGTCGAGACCGGACCGGCAAAGGGTTGAATCGGATTATGAGCGCCGAACCCCAAACGCTTGATACCACGATCACTTTTCTGGAAATGACCGTGCCGCAGGTGAAGCGCTATCCGCTTCCGCTCGGCGTCAATGCGGCGATTCTGCATGCCGAAAAGCCGCAACTCGCTTTCTACCGGTTCCTTCAGTTCCAGGTCGGATACCCCTGGAAATGGGAATACAGGCTGCGCATGGACGACGAGACGCTGGCGTCGGTCATCCACGCCGACACGACGGAAATCTATGTCCTTTATCTCGATGGCGCGCCCGCCGGCTTCTACGAGATCAACCGCGCCGATCCGGCTTCGATCGATCTCGCCTATTTCGGTATGATGCCGCATGCAGCGGGTCGCGGCCTTGGACGCTGGCTCCTGTCTCGCGCCATCGAGGCGTGCTGGGCCAGCGAGCCGGAGCGGATCACCGTCAACACCTGCACGCTTGATCATCCGGCAGCCCTGCCCCTCTACCAGAAGCTCGGCTTTCAGCCAGTGAGGCGCGAGGACAGCACACTGCGGCCGCTGTCGAAGACGGACCTGCACCGCCTGGCCGAAAAAGGCATCGTGCAAGGCTGAACGGACCGTTCAGAAGCGGTTCAGGCACCGATCGCTACACCGGAGGCACATCAACCTGCACCAGGGAGTGTGCCATGAACCGCCGTAACTTCATCAAATCGCTCGCCGCCGCCGGCGCGGCAGCTCTCGTCCCAACCGTCCCCGCTTTTGCGGCGGAAGCCTCGTCGCCCGCCGCCGCCACGATCGAGCGCATGCTGGATCGCCGGCCGCGCCACAAGATCAAACGCTCGGCGCGCGTTACCATCGACCAGATCAAGCGCAATCCGCGTCTGCGCAACATGGCGCCGTCGATTGACATCCAGTCGATCAACTTCGCCTTCGGTTCGTCGCATATCCCCCCTGCGGAACGCTGGAAGGTCGAACAGATCGCCATCGCGATGCGTCGCATCATCCGCCGCAACCCGCATGAGGTTTTCATGATCGAGGGCCACACGGATGCGGTCGGCTCGCGTTCCAGCAACTATGCATTGTCCCAGGCGCGCGCTTATGAAGTCGCCCGACTGCTCAACCGCCGTTTCGGCATCGCGCGCCGGGCGCTGGAACCCGCGGGCTACGGCGAGGACTATCTGCTAGTGCCCACGCCCAACGCGGAATGGCGCAATCGCCGCGTCACCCTGCGCCGCGTCACCGACTTCGTGACCCGCTGATCGCGCCGCAACGATCCCGCATAAATCGGGTGGCGGACAACCGCCGCCCGATATTCCATCCGCCCATCGACACAAATGATGGAGCCCAGGATGGACCGCCTCACCTTTTTCGCAATCGACACGGAAGCCACGCGCGCCATTCAGCGCGGCGGGCCGGACGCCTACGGTCAGCTACCGGTCAGAGCCATTTCCGATGGTGACGGCATGCCCTGCCGGCATTGCATGAAAAACATCGAAGCCGGCGAGAACTACCTCATTCTCGCCTGGCGCCCCTTCGCGAGCCATCAGCCTTTCGCTGAAACGGGGCCGATCTTCCTCCATGCCCGCGAATGCGAGGCCATGGAACCCGGACAGCAAGTCCCCGAGATCCTGCACCAATCGCCGCGCTATCTGCTCCGCGGCTATGGCAGCGACGACCGGATCGTCTACGGTTCGGGACAGATCGTGCCACAGCCTGAAATCGAGGCCTATGCACACGAGCTCTTCCAGAATCCAGCGATAGCCTATGTCCATGTCCGCTCGGCGACGAACAATTGCTATCAGGCGCGTATAGAGCGTGGGTGAGATTGCGGAAATGATGTCAGGCAATGGGTTGCCTGAAAAGAATACGGCCGGTCGTTACCTTTAACGACCGGCCGTATAGCGCTTCCGGTTTGTCAGGCGACCTTCAGCGCTTCCTGCGGGGGCGCCATCTCGTAGCCCAGAGCGTCGGCGACCGCCTTGTTTGTGATACGGCCGCGATGCACGTTCAGGCCATTGCGCAGATGCGGTTCGTCGATCAGCGCCTTCAGCCCCTTGTTCGCCAACATGAGACCGTATTGGAGCGTCGCATTGTTGAGCGCCTTCGCCGAGGTCACCGGCACAGCGCCAGGCATGTTGGCGACGCAATAGTGAATAACCCCGTCGATCTCGTAGGTCGGATCGGAATGCGTGGTCGCCCTGGAGGTCTCGAAGCAGCCGCCCTGGTCGATCGCGACGTCGCAGAGCACAGCACCCTGCTTCATGCCGCCGAGCATTTCGCGGCTGACCAGTTTCGGCGCCGCCGCACCGGGGATCAGCACGGCACCGATCACCGCGTCGGCGGAGAAGACTTCTTCCTCCATCGCTTCGACCGTCGAGTAACGGGTGTGGACGCGGCCGTTGAAGATGTTGTCGAGTTCGCGCAGCCGCGGGATGGAACGGTCGATGATCGTGACATCCGCGCCGAGGCCGACTGCCATCTTGGCCGAGTTCAGCCCGACGACCCCACCACCGATCACGACGACCTTGGCCGGCAGCACGCCCGGCACGCCGCCAAGCAGGATACCGTGACCGCCATGCGCCTTCTGGAGCGCGGTGGCCGACGCCTGGATCGCCAACCGGCCCGCCACTTCCGACATCGGCGCAAGCAGCGGCAGGCCGCCGCGCTCGTCTGTGACGGTCTCGTAGGCGATCGCGGTGCAGCCGCTCGCAAGGAGACCCCTGGTCTGCTCGGGATCGGGTGCGAGATGGAGATATGTATAGAGAATCTGGTCTTCGCGGAGCATCGCCCATTCCGAGGGCTGCGGTTCCTTGACCTTCACGATCATGTCGGACTGGTCGAAGACTTCCTTGGCGGTCTTTACGACCTTGGCTCCGGCGGCAACATAGGACGCATCATCTGCGTCGATACCAAGGCCCGCACCGCTTTCGACGATAACGTCGTGGCCGTTGGCGACGTATTCGCGCGCCGACCCCGGAGTGAGGCCGACGCGGTACTCATGGTTTTTGATTTCTTTCGGGCATCCCACGCGCATTGCAATCTCCCTGATGGTTCGAGAATTCCTCAGGGAAAAGAATTACCGAAAAGGTCTCGAATGTCCTTGCAATCTGCAGGTGTCCCAGGCCTGATTTTCGTGTATTCTTGCGCACACGACCCAAAAAACGATGAAACATTGCACACATGGAACACGATTCGATTGATCTCGCGATCCTGTCGGCCCTGCAGGCCGATGGGCGCATGTCCAACGCCGCGCTTGCCGAGAGGGTCGGCCTGTCGCCTTCCGCATGCTCGCGCCGGCTCGACAATCTGGAAAAATCCGGAACGATCCGCGGCTATCATGCCCGCGTTTCCAACCGCGCGCTCGGCTACAGCCTGACCGTGATCGTGCATATATCGCTGTCCGGTCAGTTCCAGAAGACGCTGCGCGAGTTCGAGGAGGCGATCAAGCGCTGCCCGAACGTCCTCGTGTGCTACCTGATGAGCGGCGAATACGACTATGTCCTGCGCGTCGCGGCAAAGGATCTCGCCGACTACGAGCGCATCCACCGCGACTGGCTGTCCGCCCTGCCGCATGTGGTCAAGATCAATTCGTCATTCGCCCTGAGGGAGATCATCGACCGGCCGAATGTCGGCATCGACCCGGCCATTGTTTAGATCAACTTCCCTCATCTCCACACCGAGCCCTTCCAGCACGTCCCAATAGTCCGGGAATGTCTTCGACACGCAACCCGGGTCCAGAATGGTGATACCCGCGGTCTTGAGGCCGGCCAGTGCGAAGCTCATGGCGATCCGGTGATCGGCATGGCTGTCGATCCGCGCATCAACGGTCATCCCGGCGAGCTTCGGATTGCCGTAGACGATCAGATCGTCTTCCTCTTCCGACGCCAACCCCGGGCGGATCCGGTTGAGCCCCTGGCGAAGCGCCGCGATCCGGTCGCATTCCTTGACCCGGAGATTTGCGATGCCGGTGAACCGGACGGGACCATCGTTGAAAGCGGCCAGCACGGCCAGTGTCGGCACGGCGTCCTGCATCTGCGACCCTTCGATCACGGCAGGCATTTTCGGAAACCGGGCGATAATCTCGCGCGCATGGGCGTCCGGCTGGGTGAAATCTCCGGCGGCGACGCCGAGATCGATCTCGCCATCGGTGAGAACTTCGATCGCCCATAAATAGGTGGCCGCGGAGGCGTCCGGCTCGATGCGGTAATCGATCGGCCGGTAGGCGCCTGGTTCGACCTGCCACTCTGCGGCGCCGCGCTGCGTGACCGAAGCGCCGAATGCCCTCATCGTCGCGAGCGTAAGGTCGACATAGCCCCGCGCGCCGATCTGCGGCCCGGTCAGCGCGATCTCGACCGGACCTTCCGCCAACGGGGCGACCATCAGCACCGCCGACACGTACTGGCTCGAAAGCCCGCCATCGATTTCAACGCGTCCACCGGCAAAACCGCCATGGCCACGCACCGTTACCGGCGGGTATCCCCCGATGGATTCCGCGTCGATGCCCATGGACCGCAGCGCCACGACAAGCGGGCCGATCGGACGCTTGCGCATATGCTTGTCGCCATCGACGACAACGGTTCCCTCGACGGCGGCGGCGGCGGCGGTCAGGAACCGCGTGGCCGTCCCGGCATTGCCGAGGAACAGCGGCGCGTCCGGCGCGCTCAGGCTGGCCTTGCTGTCGATCACGAAACTCGTCGCGTCCGGCTCCTCGACGGAAACGCCCATGGCGCGCAATGCCTTCGCCATCAATATCGTGTCGTCGCTTTTCAGCGCACCGGTGATCCGGCTCTGACCCTTGGCGAGGGCGGCAAGGAGCAAGGCGCGGTTCGTGATCGATTTCGAACCGGGCGGAGTCACCGCCCCTGCGAGCGCACGCTCGGGAGGAACGATCGTCAGCGCCGGGGCCGCGAGATATCGGTTTACCGGCATGGCTTACTGTATCCGGATGGTTTTCAATGTGAAAATCTGACTACGGCTCCGCCCGCACCCCGTCAAGTCGGCGGAGTGCCCTGTGGGCCTAGACCATTCGGTCTTCGCCGCTCCAAAGGCTGTCGCCGTTCTGATCGACGATCAGCTTCGCCTTGCCGAGTGCGGCGGTCTTCGCTGAATCCTCGTCGGGCAACAGGTCGGCCCGCACGAACTTCCGTTCGACCTTCTGGTCGCCGACCTGCTTGCGCAGAGTGCCGGCAACGCGCCACTGGCCGCCTTCCTTGACCGGCTGCGCGAAGAGCTCGACGTCCTTGTAGACCTCGTCCGGATCGCCGGATGGCGGCGAGTTCTCATTGGCCGGCGCGCCGAACAACCGTTTCAGAAATCCCGCCATTTCGTACCTCCTGATGACTTAACCATGGGTCGCCCCGTCCGGCCTGTCAATTGTCGCCCATGTCACGCGCTTGACACCGATCTGCAATGAGACTGCAATCAAGTACGGGTTGGGTGCCCGCGGTTTGTTCCTACAGGTGGAGAACGATGATGTCCCATATTAATCCCATGTCTGCACTGCATCCGATTACGCGCAGGTCCCTGCTCGCCGGAACGGCGGCAACCGGCGCGCTGATCGCCCTCCATCCGTTTGCGGCGCGTGCCCAGGCCAACCAGGCGCATCTGCGCATCATGGAAACGACGGATATCCACGTCGCGGTCCTGCCCTACGACTACTATGCCGATCGCCCCAACGACACGATGGGCCTCGCCCGCACAGCCTCGATCATCGACGGTTTCCGCAAGGAAGCGACCAACACGATGCTCATCGACAATGGCGACTATCTGCAGGGCAACCCGATGGGCGACTGGATCGCCTATGAACGCGGCATGGATGGCGACGTGGTCCATCCGGTCATCGAGGCGATGAACGTTCTCGGCTATGATTGCGGCACGCTCGGCAACCACGAATTCAATTACGGCCTGTCCTTTATGGACAAGGTCAATTCCGGCGCCAACTACCCGATCGTCTGCGCCAATCTGGTCAACGGCACCGAACTCGCCGCCAATCCGCGCGACGACAAGCTCTACATGAAACCCTATGTAATCCTCGACAAGACCGTGACCGACGGCGCCGGCGAGGAGCAGACTGTGCGCGTCGGCTTCATAGGTTTCGTCCCGCCGCAGATCATGACGTGGGATTCGCGCCATCTCGTCGGCAATGTCATGACCCGCGACATCGTCGAGACGGCGAAGGCATGGGTTCCGCAGATGAAGGAGGACGGTGCCGATATCGTGATCGCCCTCTCCCACTCCGGCATCGACGGCGTTCAGACCGAGATGATGGAAAACGCCTCGCTCTTTCTCGCGGGTGTCGATGGCATCGACGCCGTCTTCACCGGTCACCAGCACCGCGTCTTCCCGGGCGATTTCGACGGAATAGAGGGCGTTGACAACGTCAAGGGCACACTGATGGGCAAGCCCGCCGTGCAAGGCGGCTTCTGGGGCTCCCATATGGGCCTGATCGACCTGATGATCGAGCGCGACGGCAACTCTTGGAAGGTGATCGACTCCACCGTCGAGACGCGGCCGATCTCCAAACGCAACGAGGATCGGTCCGTCACCGCGCTGGTCGAAAACCTGCCGGCGGTCGAGGCAGCGGTCATCGACGAGCATGAAAGCACGCTCGCCTATGTGCGCACACCGGTCGGCGAAACCTCCGCGCCGCTCTATTCCTATTTCGCGCTCGTTGCCGATGACCCGTCGGTCCAGATCGTCAGCCAGGCGCAGATCTGGTACGTTTCTGACCTGCTCAAGGACGGCGAATATGGCGATCTGCCGGTGCTCTCGGCAGCTGCGCCCTTCAAGGCCGGCGGACGCGGCGGACCGGAATACTACACGGACGTGCCGGCCGGTTCCGTTGCCATCAAGAATGTCGCCGACCTCTACCTCTATCCGAACACCGTGCGTGCAGTCGCTATCGACGGCGCCACGGTGAAGGAATGGCTGGAAATGTCGGCCGGCATCTTCAATCAGGTCGAGCCGGGCAAGGCCGACCAGCCGCTGATGAACCCGGACTTCCCGTCCTACAATTTCGACGTGATCGACGGCGTCACCTACAAGATCGACCTGTCGAAACCGGCGAAATACACCTCCAAGGGCGAGATCGCCAATGCCGAATCCAGCCGTATCGTCGACCTGATGTTCGACGGCAAGCCGATCGATCCGGCGCAGAAGTTCGTCGTTGCGACCAACAACTACCGCGCCGGTGGTGGCGGCAATTTCCCGGACATCAACAACGACGTGGTCATCCTGTCCGCACCGGACACCAACCGCGACGTCATCGTCCGCTACATCGTCGATCAGGGCACCATCAATCCATCGGCGGACGCCAACTGGACCTTTGCCCCGGTCGAAGACGCCACGGTGATTTTCGAAACCGGGCCGAAAGGCGCGCAATATGCCGGAGACGTGAGGGGCGTGAAAATCGAGCCCGCCGGCGATGGCGAAGGCGGCTTCGCGAAATTCCGCATCACGCTCTGAGGTCCGATCCCCATCACGGTTCGAACGGTCTTTGGGCCGCCGGTTTCAACCGGCGGCCCATTCTTTTCGCCAATTGCCAACGCCTCGGTTGACCTTTACGAATACGTCAAAAATCGACGGGCAAGTTCGAACGCGCCCGTATCATGGGCGGAAACACATGGCCGAAGACAAACCCCGGAAGGGCCGCTCGCGGATCAGAACCGTGCTTACCATCCTCCTTCTCATCCTCGTCGCCTTCGCGATGGCATGGGTTTTCGGGCCACGCACGCCGGTCGACCTTTCCGTTCGTTTCGATCCGGCGACGATCGGAAGCGATGTCGATACATGGCTTGCCGAAGAGGAAGGCAAAGTTCCCAATCTGCGCGAAAATGCGACAAAAGAGATCGTCTGGGCCTATCCTGAATCGCGGGCCAAGACGCCCGTATCGATCGTCTATCTGCACGGCTTCTCCGCCGCAAAGGGCGAGTTGCGGCCCGTTCCGGACATGGCCGCAGCGGAACTCGGCGCGAACCTCTATTACGCCCGCCTCGCCGGCCACGGTCGCGACGGCGACGCCATGGCCGAGCCCTCCGTCAACGACTGGATCCAGGATTTGGCCGAGGCCGTCGCCATCGGCGAGAGGATCGGCGAAAAGGTCGTCATCGTCGCCACATCGACAGGCGCGTCGCTTGCCGTCCTGGCGGCGAACCTGCCGGAATTCGAAAACCGCATCGCCGGGTTCGTTCTGGTCTCGCCCAATTTCAAAATCCGCGCCGCCGGCTCTGGATTGCTCACATGGCCCTTCGGCGACGCGATCGCCGGCATCGTTATCGGCGCGGAGCGCGGCTTCGACGCCCAAAACGAAGAGCATGGCCGAAACTGGACGACGCGCTATCCAACGAGCGCGCTGATGCCGATGGCAGCGATGGTCAACCGCGCCGGCGCCCTGCCCTTCGAGCAATTCACGATGCCGGCGCTCTTCGTCTACCATCCGGATGACGGCGTGGTCGACGAGACGGTAACTGCCGAAATCGCCGATCGCTGGGGCGGCCCTGTGACGGTCCTGGAACTGGAGACGACCGACGACCCCTACAATCATGTGGTCGCCGGCGATATTCTCTCGCCATCCAACAATGAGACCGTCGCCACGGCGATCGTGGAGTTCGCGCGGTCGCTTTGAAGCGCGGTGCACCGCAACATGATCGCGTGCAATGCGGTTGAAAAGTTCGCCGCAATCACCACAATGGCAATCGGCTAATCGAAAAGCGGAGCACTATGCAGGCCCACGATCGCTTCCGGAACCTCGTCTACGGCATGGCGCTGGCGATCATGATCGGCTGGATCCTGTATATTGGCCAGAACGTTTTCGTTCCCGTTATCGCCAGCGTGATACTGACCTACATCGTCGTCGCGCTCGCACGCCGGATGGAATTTCTCCCGGTAATCGGCAAATTGATGCCCGGCCCTGTGCGGTTCATCATCTCGCTCGTGGCGATCGGCTTCATCATTACCGGCTTCGTCCTGCTGATCATCCAGAACATCAACCAGGTTATCGCGCTGGTGCCGCAATACCAGGCATCACTGCTGCGCATCATCCAGGGGCTTGCGGTGCAGTTCGGTTTCGAGACCGAGCCGACATGGGCCACGATCCGTCGCGACGTCTTCGGCGAAATCCGCCTGCAATCGCTGATCGGCTCGACGGTGACCTCCATCTCCGTGCTTCTCGGATCGGTCTTCGTCATCACGGTCTATACCGGCTTCGCACTGGCCGAGCGCCGCATCTTCGCGCGCAAGCTCTCGCGCCTGGCCTCCGATCCCGACGACAGCGCCCTGATCGGCCAGATCGTCGACACGATAAACGACCGCATCGGCGACTATCTCGCCGCCAAGACATTCGTGAACCTCGTACTCGGCCTGATCTCCTATCTCGTGATGATCCTGATCGGGCTGGACTTCGCGGCATTCTGGGGCGTGCTGATCGCGCTCCTGAACTATATCCCCTATATCGGCTCCATGGCCGGCGTGCTGGCCCCGACCGCGATCGCCATCGTCCAGTTCGAGGGCGACTGGTCGATGATCGCGACCTGTTTCCTCGGCCTGACCGTCTGCCAGATTTTTGTCGGCAGTTTCCTGGAGCCGACTCTGATGGGCCGCTCGCTCAATCTCAGCCCCTTCGTCATCCTGATTTCCGTCACCGCCTGGGGTTCGGTCTGGGGCATCTCCGGCGCACTGCTCGCGGTCCCGGTCACGGCCATCCTCGTCATCATCTTCTCCGAATTCGAGGGCACGCGCCCGGTCGCCATCCTGCTGTCGCGCTCCGGCAAGATACCGCCTCAACGCCACATGTCGGTCAATTCCGGCGGGCGACGACGAGCGCAGCTCATTCCGTCGCTCGATGAAGCCGAAGCCGCGGATGCGGCGGAAACAGCCGACGACGCGGCCTGACCGTCAGACCAGCAATCCGCCCATCAGGTCGCTCTCGCCGATATCCTGCCAGGTCATGCCGGAATCGGTCATGCGCGCCATCAACCCGGCGAAGTTGGCGGGGTTGCGCGTCTCGATGCCGATCAGCACCGAGCCGAAATTGCGCGCGGATTTCTTCAGATACTCGAACCGGGTGATGTCGTCGTCCGGGCCAAGCAGGTCGAGAAAATCCTTCAACGCGCCGGGTCGCTGCGGCATGCGCACGACGAAGTATTTCTTCAGCCCCTCGGCGCGCAGCGCCCGCTCCTTGACCTCGGCCAGCCGCTCGAAATCGAAATTGCCGCCCGACGCGATGCATAGGATCGTCTTGCCGGCCCGTTCGCGTTCCGGAATATCCTTGAGCGCATCGACGGTCAGCGCGCCGGCCGGTTCCAGCACGACGCCCTCGACATTCAGCATCTCGATGATGGTCGTACAGAGCCGGTCTTCGGGAACCAGCGTCACCTGGTTCGCACGATAACGCTTGAGGACCTCGAAGGGCCGCGCGCCGACCTGCCCCACCGCCGCGCCATCGACGAAATTGTCGAAGCCCTGCAGCTTCACGCGCTCGCCCTTTTCCAGGCTCTTGCGCAGGCTCGGTGCGCCGGCCGGCTCGACCAGCGTGAACTCCGCCTTTTCGCCCATATCGTCGAAATAGCGCGTCAGCCCGCTCGACAGTCCGCCGCCGCCGACTGCGGCCATCACGCGGTCGAAGACGACACCTTGCGGCGCCTGCTCCAGCGCCTCGAGGGCGACCGAGGCCTGTCCCTCGATGATGTCGTCGTCGTCGAAAGGCGGCACCATCACCGCGCCCTCGGCCTGCGCATAGTCCAGCGCCGCGCGGTTGCAGTCGTCGAAATAGTCTCCGACGAGCCTGATCTCGATATTGTCGCCGCCGAAGGCCCGCGTCTTGGCGATCTTCTGCTGCGGCGTGGTGACCGGCATGAAGATCACGCCCTGCTTGCCGAAGTGACGGCAAACGAAGGCCAGCCCCTGCGCGTGATTGCCGGCCGACGCACAGACGAACGGCCCCTCCGTCCCTTCGGCGAGACGCTTGCGGATGAAGTTGAACGCGCCGCGGATCTTGTAGGACCGCACCGGCGACAGGTCCTCGCGCTTGAGGAAGACCCGGCAGCCATATTTCTGCGACAGGAAGACGTTTTCCTGCAGCGGCGTTTCGGGAAAGAGGTCGCGCATGGCCCGTGCGGCCTCGGCGACGGCGGCAGTAAACTCGCTCATGGGGGCTATTCCAACTTGCACGTCCTGCGATATTCAGGTGGCGCTCGATCGACAGCCGGTCTATAGGCCCGCTGCCGGTTTGGCCAGTGCGTCCGTAACGGGCAAGACGGCGGGAGACGCCATGAAAGGCAGAAATCTGCGCGCGGCAATGCATGTCAGCGCCGTATTCGCGACCTGGCTCGCCGCGCTGATGCTGATTCCGGCGCTGGTCGATCTCTATTACGGCAATCCCGACTGGATCGTCTTCGCGATCTCCTGCGCGGTGATCGCGGCGCTGGCGACCATCGTCGCGGCGGCGACGCGCGGCATCCGTCCGACCTATTCGACCCGCTTCGCCTTCCTGCTGGTCAACCTTCTGTGGCTGACCTTCGCGGTAGCCGGCGCGGTGCCCTTCGTGGAATCGTCGCTGCAACTCTCGCTGGCCGACGCCTTCTTCGAATCGATGTCGGGCATCACGACGACCGGCTCCACCGTCATTACGGGGCTCGACGGCTTGCCGCCCGGTCTTTTGCTGTGGCGCTCGATGCTGCAATGGGTCGGCGGGCTTGGCGTGATCGGCCTCGGCCTGTTCATCCTGCCCTATCTGAAGATCGGCGGAAGCTCCGTCTTCAAGCTGGAAAGCTCCGACCGCTACGACCGGCCATTCTCGCGCATGACGACCTTCGCGGTCTCGATCATCGGCATCTACATGGCATCGACATTCATCTGCGCGACGCTCTACGCGATGACCGGCATGACCGGCTTCGACGCGATCAACCACGCCATGACCACCGTCTCCACCGGCGGCTATTCCACCCACGACGCCTCGTTCGGTTATTTCGAGAACCTGTCCACCCAATGGGTGGCGATCGTCTTCATGCTGATCGGCGCGACGCCGTTCACCGCGCTGGTGGTGCTGATGCTGCGCGGGCGCATCGACATGTTCCGCGACAATCAGGTCATCGTCATGCTGTGCTACACGCTCGGCCTCGGCATCGTACTCGCCATCTATCTCGACGTCACCCACACAGAGGAACTGGGCCTCGGCATCGAGCATGCGATCTTCAACATCGTCTCGCTGGTGACGACGACCGGCTATGCCAATGCCGACTACCTGCAATGGGGGCCTTTTGCCATCGCGCTGGTCTTCATGGCGACCTTTCTGGGCGGCTGTTCGGGGTCGACGGCGGGCGGCGTGAAGACCTATCGCTGGATCGCGCTCTACGGAATCATGCGCCGCGCCCTCGACCGCTTCATCTATCCGCATGCTGTCCAGAGCGTCCATTCCGGCAAGGACGTCGTCGGCGAGGACACGCTGGAAGTCGTGCTGCTCTATTTCACCGCCTTCATCCTGATGTGGAGCCTGTTGACCGTCGCGCTGACGCTGACGGGCACGGATTTCCTGACCGCGCTGTCGGGCATCCTGACGGCGCTCGCCAATGTCGGTCCGGGCCTCGGCGAGGTGATCGGCCCCGCCGGCAATTTCGCTCCGCTCTCCGACTCGGCGAAATGGATCCTGTCCTTCGCCATGCTGCTCGGCCGCCTCGAAATCTTCACCGTGCTGGTGCTCGCCGCACCCGCGTTCTGGCGCGAGTAACCGCGCGCCATCGCCGCCGCATGGAACCGGGCTGTCCCCTTCAATGCATTTCAACCTGCAACGCAATCGAAATGCGCTGCCTCTCGCCTTTGGCTCGAACGCGCTTTGCGATGCAGCTGTTTCAACTCAAACCTGAATTGCGCTAATTCGCGCGCGTTTCCACCCCACGGAAAACGAGCTTGCGAAAGACGGACATCTTGAGCGGCGCCGACCTGACGCAATCCACCTTGTACGGCGGCAGGTGTTCGCCCTCGTCATGCAGCCGGATCGTGTTGTCGATCACCATCGCGATGCAGATGACGGGTCGCGAGCATCCGGCGCACTCCGCCAGAACCTCGACATGGCGCACGGGCGTCTCGATATAGGCTTGCGGCAATTCTTCTGCCGTGACGATCTTCGGCGGAAATTCCAGATACGCGTCCGGGCTCAACCCGAACGGTTTCATTTTCGCGGCGGACAGCGCTGCGATCTCAATCAGTTCCACTAAACACCCCCATAGTTCCCTTGCGTAAATACAAACTTACCTAACGTAAATGCACAAGGCGGCGGAGGGTTCCAGCAAAATCGGGAGCCGCCAGGTTTCGGTTCGATGCCGGTTTCGGGCGCGACCAATTCCGGGCGCTACGACCCATTGCGATTGTTCACGTTATGTTCGATAAACAAGGCCATGGCAGGCCCCATTCGCACGATCCGACAAGCCGCCCGTCACGG
This sequence comes from Oricola indica, assembly GCF_965227485.1. NCBI lineage: Bacteria > Pseudomonadati > Pseudomonadota > Alphaproteobacteria > Hyphomicrobiales > Ahrensiaceae > Oricola > Oricola indica. The sequence continues at coordinate 2,622,661 of NZ_OZ245747.1, read as the reverse complement.
GATGATCCTGGCCGTCACTTGCCGGGGCTGCGGCCATGTCGCGCGTTTCTTGGCAAGCGACGTGGTGCAGTTCGTCAATCCCGTGCGGGAGATCGAGGCCCTGCCCTTCAGCTGCGGCGAATGCGGGCTGAAGGACTGTTCGGTAAAGGCCAGCGAATATGACCGGGACCGGCGACCGGACATCGTGGTGTGGAGGCCGATGCGGTTGCGGTGAGCGGGGCTCATGCGATACGCATGACTGTTCGGCTAAGCGGCGCAGATTCGGCCTTCTTTTCTTGCCCTTCAATCGCATTCGCGCTGTACCAAGCATCAAAGGCTTGGCGTGCGATTTTTCTTGTCTCGGTATCCCAAATCACAGCCTTTGAAACGAAATTGCTTGGGATGCCCGGCGCAAATCCAGTGGCTTTCCGATTAACTCGACCGCGAGCGCTCGGCGCTCTCCTGCTGCGCTTTCCGTCATCATTTAGTCCTAAACTGGCGTAGGTAGTACCGACATGACTGAGCATGTAGGCCAACTTACCCGTGGCCCCAGTACAAATCATACCCGCATACCCATGCGATTTCTTATTATCAGATGTCGTTAACTTGAATTGGAATGTTCGTGCGTGAATGGCGTGGCCGAATACCGCTGTCAGTCGCTGCCGAAGCCACTTTTCGGACTGATTTCGGCCAAGCAGAAACATTCCGTGGAAGTGCAGAACACCCTCGCCGGTAGCTTTCGAACTCATCACTCGTGTCGATTTCGCATCTAAGAAAATGATTCGACGACACTTAAGTTGCTGATCATGGCAACGTTGCGAAAAGTATGCCTTTGGCCCCGTTGGATAGGAATACGCCTCAGTCTGGAGCTTGGTGGAGATTAACCCATCGACTAGCACCACGACGCTATCTTGCTGCGCTTCCATTTGTGCAACAGCAAATGCGATTTTGACCGCATCTGTTTGTCGATCAAATCGACTACTAGTCAAATGCTCAATCTTGATCGTATCGGTAAGAACGCCTGCAATTGCGGATACTTGGGTTTCGCTAAACGTAGTTTTGTCCTCTCAGGCTGGTGGTCACTAAAGTACACCCTATCGCGTTCGCCTTTTGTTTTAAAGAAAAGTACTATGAATGAACAACTTAGCTGGCGAAGAGGATTGTGCAGCCGCTCAAAAAAATGACTCGGCGCATTTAGGGAACAAAGACAGCACTTTTATGGGCCGTTTCAGACTATTGATCCGCCACCAAAAAACGCCCCGCCCCTCGTTCCCGAGGAGCGGAGCGCTCACATTCAAAGCCTAGAGTCTAGACCCGTCAGGCGGCCTTCTTCAGGGCTTCTTCCCGGGCCGGCTTCAGCGTTTCCGCCCAGACCTTCAGCTCGGCGAGCATGCCGGTCGCGCCCTGCACCACTTCCGGCGCCGGGGCGAAGGTGCCGTCCTCGCCGATGAAGTTGAAGACGAACGGGATCGGCACTTCCTGCGGCAGCGGCATCAGCTGCACGGTGTTCATCAGGATCTTGGTGGACTGCATGGCGCGCGTGCCACCCGAAACGCCGCCGTAACCGACGAGGCCGGCCGGCTTCTTGTTCCATTCCTTGTGCAGCGTCTGGATCGCGTTGACGGTCGAGGCGGCCGGGAAATAGTCGTATTCCGGCGAGACGAAGACGAAGGCGTCGGCCTTGGCGTTCACTTCGCTCCAGCGCTTGGTGTGCTCATGGGCGTAATCCTGCATCATCGGATGCTTCGGCTCGTCGAACAGCGGCAGTTCGAAATTGGCGAGATCGACCAGCTCGACCTCGAAATCCGAATTTTCCTTGGCGAAATCAGCCATCCATTTGCCGATCTTGGGCCCGATGCGGCCGGGGCGGATGGAGGTGACGATCACGTTGAGCTTGAGTGACATTTTCTGTCTCCTGAATATTGCTTTACTGGCGTCGCATCCTGACGTGGCGCCATCGGTGAATCTCTGTTCGGCCACCGCCGGACGAAGCGCTCCCATTTCGGCAACGGACACTTAGGGGCCCGGTTCCGTCGCGGTGCTGCATCCGTAGATGACGTAAAGGTAGGAAAAAGATACCGGGTATTGATTTGATACCGCCGTAGCTTTTTGATACCGGGGCCTTATGTAAACCCCATACCGCGCCGCACAAGACGGCACCTTTTCGCAACCGGGTCACCATGAAGAAACCAAGTCACATTAATGAAATCGGCTCTGTCTGCCGGCCGGTGGGCGAGTTATTGGCCTCAATTGGCTCAAAATGGGTGGTTTTGGTACTTATCCGCCTGTCGGAACGCCCCAAGCGCTTCTCCGAACTGAAGCGCGAAATCGGTACGATAAGCCAGAAAGTGTTGACCAGTGTGTTGCGGGATCTTGAACGCAACGGCATCGTCAACCGCACCGTGACCCCATCGATCCCGCCGCGCGTCGACTACCAGCTGACCGAACTTGGCGAATCGCTGCTCGAACCGATCCACGCGCTGGGCGTCTGGGCGGTGGAAAACGAGGACAAGGTGGCCGAGGCGCAGGCGCGTTACGAGATGAAGGCGGAGACCGTCTGAGAAGATATTCGAGGGCAAATGCTGCAACAGCCGGTAGGAAAAGGTGGATCCCGGCTCGGCGCCGGGACCCGTTCTTTTGTCGGGACCGTTAGAAGCCCATTTCCAGGCCGACCTTGCCGGAGACGCTGTAGTCGCTTCCGTCAAACATCGTTCCCTCGACTTCGCCGAACATCCGGCCGCCGCCGGCAAGCTCGCGGCTCATCTTGACGCCCCCGAAGCCACCGACGCGCGTTTCGCCCGCATTGGCAAGCGTCGTCGATCCGCTCTGGTTGAACATCGAGAAGGACAGGTCGGTGTCGTCGCCGCTCGCAGACTGCGCGACGACGCCGCCCGATGCGCCGATTTTCATGATCGCTCCGTCATCCGCGGCGAAAGTCCTCTCGCCGCTCAGCGCCAGGCGCCCTTCAACGATATGCGTGGACCGTGCGCCCGTCGACCAGACCGCGCCCTGCCCGGCTTCCTCGATGGCGCTCGAGAACAGTCCGATATAGCGCACCGACGGACGCGCCGTGACGATCGTATCGTCCATCTCCGCCAGATCGACGGTGATCGCCACCTCCGGGCTGACAAAGCTGGTCGTGTAGTCGGCTGTCAGCCGCGTCGCGCCGTTTTCCGCCAGGTTGGTCGCGAAGTCGCGTGTGCTGTTGTTGAAACCGACACCGCCGAGCATCGACAGTTCGAGCCGCCCGATTTCGCCGAGCTGGTTCGCACCGTACAATCCACCGAATACGGTGGTGGCATTGACACGCATCGAGGACCCGAAATCGAGCGCGCCATGGGTCGCGCCGAAGGTGACGCCCCCCTGGAACCCGCCGACTTCAAAGCCGTCGACACCGCCGATGACGCCGCCATAGGCATGGTTGTGAGCGGCCGTCCCGCTGGAGCGGTCGGCATGCGAGTATCCGCCCAGCGCTGCCAGCCACATGGGCGGGATGCTGGCCTCGGCGTCGCCTTGCGCGCGATTGCCGAAACGCTCTTCCATGCGGCTCGACAGGGTCGAGCCGATGTCGCCGATCACGTTGACCATGGCCTGGTCCGCGACAACAGTTTCCCCCGCGTCCATGAAGATCACGGAATAGCCGGACACGACATAAGGCGTCGATGCTGAGATGATCGTCTCGGGAAGCGCGTTCTCGAACACGTAGATCGCGGGACCGCTGGCCTGATAGCTGAACGTGTCGTTGTCCGTCTCGCTCTCGATCACCGTCCATGCGCCGAGGTCGGAGTCATAGACAGCCGTCTCGCCGAGATCGATCGTGCCGGAGATGCGCGAGCCCTGATAGACGATCAGCGTGTCATCGCCAGCGCCGAGTTCGATCGCCGAACCGCTGGTGCCGACAATCGTGCCCCAGTTGTGGATCGTCTTCGGGCTGACGTCGTCGCGGCGATCCTCGGGGTCGAGAAAGATGCCATAGCCACCCTGGATGAGCGCGCCCTGGCGGTTGTAGATCGTGGTGGATTCCTCGGCATTCTTGTGCTCGTCGAAGTCGATGCCGCCCTGGTCGATACCGGCCGCGCGGATGATGCCGTAGTTGTCGACAATGCCGTAGTCGATATCGATGCCGTCGCCAGCGATGTCCGGATCCTCCTCCGTGTTCACGCCGGTCGATTCCAGCGTGCCGTAGTTGAGGACATACATGTTGTCGTCGGCCTGCACGGCGTCATCGATCGCGATGACGGTGCCGTAGTTTTCCAGCACGAAGTCGGACTTGCCCTCGATGCCTTCGTCGCCGGAATTGATGGTACCGTAGTTGTAGGCCGTCGTTCCGGTGCTATCGAGTTTCAACCCATCGCCGACCGCAGTGCGAATGTCGCCGTAGTTGTAGACCGTGCTGTTCTTCTTCGCCTTGATGCCGTGGTTGTCGGCTTCGATCGTGCCGTAATTGGTGACCATCATGTCGTCGCCGGTATCGACCGCGGTGCTGCTCGAGAAGATCATGCCGGTCTCGAGGATCTCGACCGTGTTTTCGTCGTCCAGATCGATCGCAGCGTCGCCGGTTCTGATCGTCCCGGAGACACGCACGGTGTTCCGGTCGTCACCCTCGACGCCTTTCGCGTCCGACCCGTTGAGCGTCATTTCTTCGCCGGTGACCGGGTTGATGGCGACATTGTCCGGGTCGTACCCATCGTCGATGACGCCATTCACCGTGATCACGGAGTCGTCCTCGACCTCGATTCCGGCATAGCCGTGCGTCGAGTAGACGAGAGAACCTTCGTGGACCGTGATGTCGGCGAAGCTGTTGGCTTGGATGGTCGAGGCCGTCAGGCCGTAATTGTGATATTCGAGATAGTCATGCGCGCTGACGGCAACGTCGCCGCCGTAGATCGATCCGTAGTTGGAGATTTTCGCGCGGTCGTTGGCCTCGATGGTCGGTTCGTTGTTCGACCGGAGTCTGCCGGCGAGAACCAGTTCGAGATCGTCCCCGACGAAAACAGCCGAATCGTCCGCTTCGATGTCCGTATCGGAAGTCATCGCGATCGTGGCGCGGTCGCCCGCCTCGATGCCCTTGCCAGACGCGGTGAAACGGGCGGTCGCGTTGAACTTGAGATCGTCTTTCGCCAAAACACCGCCAACGACTTCGTCGCTTATGATGAAACCGCCATTTATCGTGGCTCTATCGCCCAGCTTGAAAATGACGTCGCCGAAAGACCCGCTCGGGCCGCTCGCTTCGATGGTCGTGTCATCGCCGGCGACGACAAGGCTGCCGTTCAGGGCCTGGTAACTGCGACCGAGCCGGATGGTGTTGCCGTTGCCGGCATGGACGATGTCGCCATCATTCACCACCAGCGACCTGTACGTCTGTATCTCGATATCGTTGTTGTCGCCCGCATCGAGGAAGAGCGAGTCGATCGCGGTGCCTTGATACGTGGCGAGGAACGCGGTGTTGCCGTCGCCGATGATCACGCCCGTATCGGCGTCGATGGCGACATTTGAAAACGTGATGTCGTTGCTGTCGCCAAAGCGCGCGCCTGCGTCGCCGCCGGCGAGATCGACATAGGACCCGAAGTCGAAGGTGTTGCCGTTGCCGGCATCGATCCCGTAGTCCGAGCCGGAGATCGACGAATAGTTATCGATGTCGACCTGGTTGTTGTTTCCGAGAACGAAGCCCGTTGCCGTGTCCGAATTGATCGTGACGTAAAAGTTGCTGCTATTGGAGTCGGTATTGGCGTCGACGGTGTTACCGTCGCCAATGTTGAGACCATTCGCCGAAGCGCCGGTTCCGTCCGCGTCGAGCTCCGTGTAGCGGTCGATCAGCAGCGTGTTGCCATTATCGACAACCATGCCGTTGATCGACAGCCGGTCGCCGGATGTGCCGCCTGCCGTGGTGATCGTCTGGTTGGTGAAGCCGGTGGCGTCCAGCCCGTCAGCGTCGTCGCTCGTGCAAGCGATCGTCGCGTTATCCGCCGGCGTGCCGACGCAATCGGCCATCGCCTCCGACGCTGACATGACAGTCAGCAGTGCGAGACTCGAAACGGAAAGTGAAAGTCCGTTCTTTTTCAGTCTTATTGACATGTATTTGCCCTTCTCAAAAGAAAACAGATCTGTTTGCGCAAAACGAACCCGTTTCGCGCATTCGACGACAAGAAATTCATATGAATTCATGCCGATGCCGTATTTTTACTTTCAGACAAGCCGCTCCCGTCCGCCCGAACGGTGCGTCAGGGCGCTGGATGGGACGGGAAAAACCCGCACCGCTAATGCTTGTCAGTGACTCTCATGGTTCTCAGCGACTGCCCCTTTCACTGATGATGCCTCACTCAGATAGTTGAGGAGGTTCCTTTAGGTAATTGATATAAAGCGATATTTCGCACTCAAGTACCTGGGAATTTCGTAGGAGGCGGCGCGGCGTCTAGCAACGGATTTTTGCGTCGCTGGACAAAGCCAAATCAATCTGTTGCAGTTAAGAAACAGAAAAGTAAGTCTTCACAAAACGGAAATATAAATGTCACGGAATTGTCACTTCGGATTGCTTATCTAGAAGACCGCGCAACCGCAGGACCGATTGCCGACACCGCACGTCTTCGCCGCAAAATGTCCCGCGCAAAGTCAGAGCCGCCCCGGCTATTCCACGCCACGGGCTGGTACGGCCGCTAGGACATCCGACTTCAGCGACTTGAGACTTCCCACCGCGACCCGCGAGCTGTTTCCCTCGGCAAGTCAGGCCCCATAGGTGCCTTGGAGCTACGGCGGACCAACAGCCGCCACCTCACACGAAAACGTCCACCTTCTCGAACGTCCGCACCGCGATTGTCGCGCACCGGCTTCCGATCTATCATTCCGCAAGGGAAGATAGTAGGAGGCGGCTCATGGACGATTTCGGCGCATTCAGCGCACTCGAGCAGCAGGGCTGGTCTGACGACGCCACCGCCTCGGCCTATGCGAGCGCCTTCGCCGACGCTGCGCTTCAATGCGTGCCCGCCATGGTGGCCGCGGTCCGCGCCAGCCCCGGCGACCAAGCGCTCGATCTGTGCTGCGGACACGGCATCGTGGCGCGCGGCCTCGCCGATGCGGGCGCCACCGTCACCGGCATCGACTTCTCCCCCGCCATGCTGGAGCTGGCGCGCAAATCCGTGCCCGAAGGCACGTTCCGGAAGGCGGATGCCACCGCCCTGCCCTTCGATGACGCCTCCTTCGACGTGATCACCATCGGTTTCGGCGTGCCGCACCTGCCGCATCCGCCGCATTGTTTCGCCGAGGCGCGCCGCGTGCTGCGCCCCGGCGGCCGCATCGCGTTTTCTGTGTGGCAGGCACCGCCCGCATCGCAGGCCTTCGGCTTCGTCTTCGCCGCCGTCGCCGCGCATGGCGACCCGTCTGTGTCTCTGCCACCCGCACCCGGCGCCCATGACTACGCCGATCCCGACGTCGCCGGCCCGGCGCTTCACGAGGCGGGGTTCGGCGATGTGAAACTGGAAACGGTCGATAGCCACTGGATGGTGGACGACCCCTGCGCGCCTTATGACTATTTCATCGAGGGAACGGTTCGCGGCTCGGCCCTGTTGCGGCCGCAGCCGGAGACGAACAGAAAGGCGATCCGGGAGTTCGTCGGCAAACGGGTCATCGAGGCCTGTGGAGAGACGGCGCCCTGGCGCGTTGCCATCCCGGCCGCGATCGTTTCCGCCCGCGTGGTGAACTGACGGACGGAGGAGACCGTGAGCGAAGACAGCGCGAAGGTGGAGGCCTTCTACGCGAAGGACGGAGCGTGGCGCGAGGAATTGCTGGCGCTAAGGGCGATCCTGCGCGAGATGCCGCTGAGCGAGGAATTCAAGTGGTACTCGCCGGTCTACACCGCCCATGGCGGCAATGTCGCCATCGTCTGGGGATTCAAGGACTATTGCGGCCTCGGCTTCTTCAAGGGCGCGCTCATGAAGGACCCCGAAGGCATCCTCGTCCAGCAGGGCGAAAATTCGCGCTCAGCCCGCGTTATGAAGTTTCATGGCGTCGATGAGATCGCCGAACAGGATGCTGTCATCCGCGCCTATGTCGCCGAGGCGATCGCCAACGAAAAGGCAGGGCTGAAGGTCGACCTGCCGAAGGACGATCTCGACTATCCCGAAGAACTGGTCGACCGACTCGACGGCGACCCGGAGTTCCGCGCGGCTTTCGAAGCGCTGACGCCCGGCCGCCAGCGCGGCTGGGTGCTGCATTTCTCGCAGCCGAAGCAATCGAAGACCCGCGTCTCGCGCATCGACAAGGCCGCGGCGAAGATCCTCGCCGGCAAGGGCATGCACGACCGCTGACGGCCTCTGCGGATCATTCCTCCAGAAGGTGCTCGTAGCGCTTGTCGGTCAGCGTCTTGAGGAAGGCCACCAGCGCATCGATACGCTGGTCGTCGAGCGCCGGGCCGTGCGTCAGTTCCTTCTCCGACAGGTTTTCCGGCACCTCCGGCGCGGCGAAGGGTTCGCGCGTTTCCGGGTTGATCAGCCGCTCCGGGTTCTTGGTGTTGTACTTGTTGTAGAACACGACGACCGAGCGCAGATCCTCGAATACGCCATTGTGCATATAGGGCCCGGTGACCGCGACATTGCGCAATGTCGGTGTGCGGAACCGGCCGCGCATGGCGGGGTCGTCGACCGCCGGATTGGCGAGCAGGCCTTCATCGATCGTGCCCGGCTCCGAACCGTTCATCGCGCGCAAGGCGGTGTTCTCCGGCGTGCCGATATTGTGGAACTTGTAGTCGGAAAAGGTCTCGCGCGGATCGATGGCGCTTTTCGCCAGCTGGTGGCACTGGTTGCAGTTGGTGAATTGCTGCGAGAAGAACAGCAGCCGGCCCAGCTCTTCCTTGTCGGTCAGCTTTTCCTCGCCTCGCAGGAAGCGGTCATATCTGGAATCGAAGGGCGCGAAAGTGTCGGTCCGTTCGAAGGCCGCGATGGCGCGGGTCATGGCATCGTAGGCCTTGTCGGTATCCGCCAGCGTGCCCTCGCCGAACAGCGCGGAAAATGCGGCGTCATAGTCGGGGTTCTCGCGCAGCCTTTCGACCACCGAAGCCTCGTCGGGCATGCCCATCTCCATCGGATTGAGCGGCGGCCCGCCGGCCTGCTCCTCCAGCGTCGCGGCGCGCCCGTCGAGGAACTGCCCGCCGATCCATTCGCCATCGGCGTTCCTGTGAAACTCCGGCGAGAAGGACGCATAGGCGGCCGTCGGCGCGTTGCGGTCGCCGAGCGAGACGCCGTCATCGCCGGGCGAGGCCATTCCGCGTGGATCGGCGAAGCCGAAATTCGGATCGTGGCACGACGCGCAGGCCTGGGTGCGGTTGGCCGAGAGATTGATGTCGAAGAACAGCGCCTCGCCCAACGCCTCCAGCGTGACCGGAGGCGTCGCCCGCGACTGGCCCGATACCGCAACGGCGAAAACCGCCGCCATCGCCGCTGTAAAACCGATCGCTGCTGCCGCACGCCGCATGACCGCGCCTCCTATCTTGACTATTTTTGTCATATTAAGAGTGCACGCTCGGAGACGCAATTGATCTCGATCAAGTTTCGGAGCATCGGCGGCAAAAATGAGCCGGTGCCGAAGAAGTCACGACTAATCAACAAACGCGAACGTCACCGGCGAAATAACAGCTTCGTCAAATGATCGAATACGTCGCTACACGAACACGTCCACTTCCTCGAAGTTACGGGCATCCCGGACCAACTCTGGGCTAATTCTCGCGGCGCAATCCGCGGGATGTCTTTTCCGGAAGCGTGATCCCCATCGCGGCAAGGCGATCGGGCAATTCCGTGGGATCGAATAAGTCCAGTCCGAAATACTTCTGAAGCGCGAATCTGGCCTCTCTGACAATGAGGACAGCCTCGACTGAAACACTCTGTGGATCTGACTGCTCGTAAAGGAGACGGGCGAGAACCGGAATCGCTCGATCCGGATCCCACTCCATCACACGACGCGCAGCTCTGCCCCGCGTGGACGGATCGGTATCATTCATCAGCCTTTCGAGGGCCATTCTTCCCTCCAAGCCGGTCTTCGCCAGAACATCCAGCGCTTCGGTCACTTTTTCACCATGCCGATTGGCAGCAGGAATATCGCCTCGGCGCTGCGCCGCGACTTGAAGAGCCTGGTACTTCAGAAAACGCCTGGTCCAACCCTCGGCGTCTCCAACGGAAGGTTTCGGGGTCATAGCCGCATTCTTCAGGCGTTTGTCGATAATGTCCAAGCCTAGATTAACTGAGCCCGACACTGCCCCTGCTCGACTGGAAAACGTATGGCGCGCATGAAACGCGAGGGCTTTAGTACGCAAACAGCTTCGTCAACAAACCAATCCGTCGCTACACGAACACGTCCACCTGTTCGAACGTCCGCACATCGACCAGCCCGACATCGGAAATGCGCAGTTCCGGGATCACCACAAGCGCAAGCAGCGAGTGCTGCATATAGGCATTGTTGAGGGTGCAGCCCATTTCGCGCATCGCGGCGCCGAGGATGTCCGTCTTGGCGGCGACGATCTCGGCGCGCTCGTCGGACATCAGGCCCGCGATCGGCATTTCGACAAGCGCCAGTTCCTCGCCCTTCGAGATCATCACCACTCCGCCGCCGACCTCGCCGAGGCGGTTGGCGGCGATCGCCATGTCCTCGCGATTGGTGCCGACGACGATCATGTGATGCGAGTCATGCGCCACGGTCGAGGCCATGGCGCAATCCTGCGTGTAGCCGAAACCCGAAACGAAGGCATTGGCGACCGTGCCGGTGGCTCGATGACGTTCGACAAGCGCGATCTGGCAGACATCGTTCGGGCGGTCCATCTGGACGATACCGTCCTCGACGGAAAGCCTTGCCTCCAGCGCCCGTGTCGGCGCCTGGTTCTCGATCACGCCGATGACGCGCACATCGACATCACCGGACGGCTTCGGCGCGCGGATCAGGAAATCGTCGGCCGCGAGCGTCTTGCCGAGCTTCACCGTGCCCTTTGCCTCCGCCGGATAATCATAGGGCGGAATCTCGACGGTCAGCTTGCCGTCCTTGGCGAGTTGCGCGCCACGTCCGTAGACCTCGTCGATCGACAGCTCGGCGAGGTTGGAGACGATCAGGAAATCCGCGCGCCGGCCAGGCGCGATCGATCCAAGTTCGCGCTCAAGCTTGAAATGCTGGGCGGTGTTGACGGTCGCCATCTGGATGGCCGTGACCGGCGCGAGCCCCTGCGCGATGGCATGGCGCACGACACGGTCCATATGCCCGTCCCGCACCAGCGTGCCGGAATGGCTGTCGTCGGTGCACAGGATGAAGTTGCGCGGGTCGATCCCCTGTTCGGTAACCGCCTTGATCTGCTCGGCGACGTCGTACCATGCGGAGCCGAGGCGCAGCATCGCCTTCATGCCCTGCCGCACCCGGGCGATGGCATCTTCGGCGCGCGTACCTTCATGGTCGTCTTCCGGCCCGCCCGCGACATAGCCGTGGAATGGCAGGCCGAGGTCGGGCGACGCATAGTGCCCGCCGACGGTCTTGCCCGCCGTCACCGTCGCCTCGATGGCCCCGACCATGGTCTGCTCGTTCGCGGCGACGCCCGGGAAGTTCATCACCTCGCCAAGGCCGATGATATTCGGCCACGCCATCGCCTCGCCGATCTCGTGCGGTCCAAGCGACGCGCCGGCATGCTCCAGACCCGGCGCGGAGGGCACGCAGGACGGCATCTGGACGAAGACATTGACCGGCATCGCTTCGGCCTCGTCATGCATCATCCTGACACCCGGCAGGCCCAGGACATTCGCGATCTCGTGCGGATCGACGAACATGGAGGTCGTACCGTGCGGCACGACAGCGCGCGTGAACTCCGTCACCGTCACCATGCCGCTTTCGATATGCATATGCGCGTCGCAAAGACCCGGAACGAGATAGCGGCCCCGCGCATCGACCACCTTGGTGCCCTCGCCGATGCAGTGCGAGGCATCGGGCCCGCAATAGGCGAACCGTCCGTCGACAATGGCAAGATCGGTGGCCGGGATCACCTCGCCGGAATGGACATTCAGCCATTTGCCGTTGCGCACGACAAGGTCGGCCATCTTGCGCCCCATCGCGACATTGACGAGGTCGCGGGCGCATTCGGTCCACGGCTTGGGCGGGGCGAAGATCGGTTTGGTCGAGGGCATGGCTGTCTCCGGGCGAGCATGACGACATTGCCCGTGAAATGGCCCAATTGCCAGCCCCGCGCAACGAATAGAAACGCCGGCACGATTCAGGGAATTTTCACCTGCGTGAGATAGCTCTCCATCGATGAAGGAATCCGAGTTCGGTCAAGCCGAATGAAAGCCATGTACGCGCCGAGCTGGACGATTTACCTGCGCAGTTGGTTCGACAGCCAACTCGAACCGACAGGTCACCCCCGAATAGACGGCCGAATCCGCGCGAGCCAGATCCAATCGGCGCTGCGCTTCATGATCGGCAACATGCTCGTCAATATCATCAATGTGATCATTGTCGTGGCAGCGCTTTGGCGGAACACACATGATACGGCTCTGCTCGTCTGGGGCGGACTGGTGACCGCATATGCCCTGCGCGTTCTCTGGAAAGTGCCGAAGATCCGCAGACACTGGCAGGCCGATTCGAGCCGGAAGGGCACGATCGTTTCCGCGATCGCCAATTCGCTGTTTCTGGGAACGGTCTGGGGGCTCATGCCTGCGATCTGGTTTCCAACGGCGGGACATGAGCAGGAACTCCTGATCGCAACGGTCATAACGGGAATGATCGGAGCCGGCGCGTTTTCCCTTTCAAGTCTCCCGCTGGCGGCTTTCACCTATGTCGTCCCGATGGCAACTGGTGCGTATATCGGAGTATTCCGCACGGATATCGCGCATTTGTGGCCCGTTGCCTTCTTGCTGGGACTGTACTCGATAATCATCCTCTACACCGTTCACCGACTGGCGCAATTCTTCATCGAAAGAACCGTCGCCGAGGAAGCGACCCGGGAACGCGGAGAAGTCATCGAGCTGCTGCTTCGCGAATTCCAGGAAAACGGATCAGACTGGCTATACGAACTGGACGAGAGCCTGAAAATCGTCAGTTGTTCGCCGCGCATGAGCGCGGTCACACGCATGTCGAAATCCAGGCTGCTGGAACTGAAGTTCAAGGACCTCCTTTGTCCTGAGGATCGGGATGCCTTGCTGAAGCGGATCGAGGGGCAATCGGCATTTCATGACTTCGTCTGCCGGGTCACGTTCGGCGACGTCGAGCCGATTTTGGTGTCGCCTGGGATGGCGATTTCGATCGCTGTTTCCTTTTCGACCATACCGGCCAGTTCATTCCCGGCGAATATGTGGTCGGCTTGCTGGCGCGGGCATTTCTCGCCAAGGAACCCGGTGCCACCGTCGTGCACGACCCCCGGGTCGTCTGGAACACCCAGTCCGAGATCGCGCGCGGCGGCGGCCGGGCACATGCAGCCCGCACCGGACACGCTTTCCTCAAACAGGCCATGCGTGACACCGGCGCGATCTATGGCGGCGAGATGTCGGCCCATCACTATTTCCGCGATTTCATGTGCTGCGACAGCGGCATGATCCCGTGGCTGATGGTCGCCGAGCTCTTGAGCAGCACCGGAAAGCCGCTGGCTGAACTGGTCGCGGAAGCGCGGACGGCCTTTCCGTCTTCGGGTGAAATCAACTTCCGTGTCGTGAACCCGGCCAATGCCATCCAACGCGTCTCGAACGCCCTGAAGCACAAAGCCGACGCGGAAGGCCTCACGGACGGTCTGTCGCTGACATTCCCCGACTGGCGCTTCAACCTGCGGGCCTCGAACACCGAACCTCTGTTGCGCCTAAATGTCGAAACGCTGGGCGACCGGGAGAAGCTGGCGTATCATGTCAAACAGGTTGCCGCGCTGATCGATTGACACTCCGTATGCCGCCGCAAGCAAGAACAGCGGCACACTCCCCTTTTCATCTCCTCGTTCCGGGCCAAGTCGCACGGCATTTCGATTTATGGGGAAGGATATTCCACGCCGATCTGCAGTTACACGCGCACTGAATACATCGGCCAACAATTACGCCAAGCGGGACCAGTATGGCTTCATGTCAGCCTTTGTCGATGAGGAGGACGTGGTGCTAATCGGTAGAGGTTCCGACGAGATGAGGGTCGGACGGGCGGAGATTGAATCCCAGGTCAAGCGAGATTGGGAACAGACCGAGCCGTCTCGATGAGCTTCAGTTTCATAGCAGTGTCCGCGCGCGTTGGCGTTGCATGGCACAAAGCGGCCGTCTCAGAATCGGGCGATGATATGTCTGCTTCTGGATGGAATCCGGACATGCTGCTTGAGCGCGCTATGTGAGTCGAAGTCGGATGTTGCACTAGGCTGTTTTAAGCATAGATCGGATCTCGGCTGACCACCATTCTGTCATCTTGACCCTTTCTTCCCAGTAAGCTGCGCGATGATAGGCGCGGCGGACCTGGTCGACTCCGAGGTGACCGAGTTCAGCTTCGATTGCATCTGGATGCCACTTGCCGCTTTCGTTCAGCAGACTGGATGCCGAAGCGCGAAATCCATGCGAAGTTGCCTCGCCTTGAGTGTAACCAAGCCGACGAAGCGCACCGTTCAGCGTATTCTCGCTGATTGGTCTCTGCGGAGAGCGAATGGACGGGAAAACGAGCGCGCGATTACCTGTCAGGCGTCTGAGGCCGAGCAGGATCTCGATGGCTATTCTTGAAAGCGGCTTGCGGTGTTCGCGGCGCATTTTGGCGCGATGTGCCGGAATGGACCAGATCGCGTTGTCGAAGTCGAACTCATCCCATACCGCCTGGCGCATTTCGCCAGGGCGTGGATAGAGCAGACACATCAGTTTCAGTGCTGCACAGGTCTCCGGTGCGCCATCATACCCCCAGATGGCTCGCACAAGGCCGGCGAATTTCTCCCTGTCCGTGATTGCCGCACGGTGGGTCACGGTCGGAGTGATCAGTGCGCCGCGCAGACCGAACGTCGGATCGTTTTCGGCACGAGCCGTCGAAATGGCGTATCGGAATACCTGTCCGATGGTCGCGCGAAGTCTCCGTGCCGTTTCGTAGTTGCCATCGCTCTCGACCTCGCGAAGCGGAACGAGGATTTCCAGCGCAGTGATCTCTGTGATTGGCTTTTCGCCGAAATGCCGACGTGCGAAGCCCAACAGCCACCGCTTTTTGATCAGGGTCGATTCCGCCTTCCCCTCTCGTTCGGCCTTGGCGATTAGTTCGTCAGCAACCGCATTGAACGAGTTGGCGCTGGAAACCTGCCTCTTTAGCTTTTCCAGCTTGGCCTGCTGCGATGGATCGATTTTCTCTGCCAGTAGTCGTTTGGCGTTATCCCGTTTCTCCCGCGCTTCTGCGAGCGTAACGATCGGATAGCTGCCGAACGCAAGCGTCTTCTGCTTACCCCCGAAGCGATAGGCCAGGCGCCAAAGTTTCGAGCCCTGCGGTGTTACGAGCAGAAACAGCCCGCCGCCATCGCTATGTTTCGTAGGCTTCTCGGTCGGCTTGAGACCGCGAAGCTTGGTATCTGTCAGCGGCATATGTTGGTATCGCAGCCAGCGGGCCGTTGGTATTTGGCTATCATGCCCACGAAGATACCAACAAAATCGCTGGATGCCAACGGACGTAGCTGGGCGATCCCGGACTATCAAATAGACGAAAATCCAGGAATCCCATAAATTTCGATCACTCTCGCGGACTTGGTAGGATAACCTCAAAACGGAAAGTGGTGCCCCCTGCCGGACTCGAACCGGCACGGCCAAAGGCCGAGGGATTTTAAGTCCCTTGCGTCTACCAGTTCCGCCAAGGGGGCCCGCGACAAGCGCTAGCCGAGCGCGGCGGGACGATCAAGCGCAAAGGCTGTGGAGGCCGCGAGCACTGGCCGTTCAATCCCGCTTCACAACGCCCGCTCCGCCGCCTAAAACACCCGCAACACCGGAGCGCGCGCATGCCAACCGAATCAAAAGAAAAAACCGGCCTTTCCATCGTCACCGCCGGCATGGTCGTGATCGGCGACGAGATTCTGTCCGGCCGCATTCGCGAGAAGAATTCCGGGCACCTTGCCGCTGTCATGACCGCCATCGGCATCGACCTGAAGGAGATCCGGATCGTAGGCGACGACGAAGCCGCGATCATCGCGGCGGTCAATGCGCTACGCGAACGCTTTACCTATGTCTTCACCTCCGGCGGCATCGGCCCGACCCATGACGACATCACCGCCGACGCCATCTCCAAGGCCTTCGGCCTGCCCTGCGATCACGATGCGGCCGCGATGCAACTGCTTGGCGAGTTCTACGCCGGGCGAAACATCGAGTTCACCGACGCGCGCAAGCGCATGGCCCGCATGCCCGAGGGCGCGGGCCATATCGACAATCCGGTCTCTGTCGCGCCTGGCTTCGTTATCGGCAACGTGCATGTCATGGCCGGCGTCCCGGCCGTCTTCCAGGCCATGCTGGACAATGTCGTGCCGACCCTGCGCACCGGCCGCGTTCTGCTCTCGCGCTCCGTCCACTGCCCGTTCGGCGAGGGAACGATCGGCGAACCGCTCGCCCGGATCCAGGACGACTATCCCGACATCGCGATCGGCTCCTATCCGAAACACGATTCAGGCCGCTTCTGGACCGAGATCGTGCTGCGCGGCGGCGACGAAGCGCGCCTCGAGGAAGCCGAAGCTACGGTCGCAGCGCTGGTTGCGGAATTGAGCGCCTGACCGCGTCATCGGGCATGGCGGCGCGTTGCGCCCGTCCGGAAATCACGCTCTCCACAACTTCATGCCCCGCCGCGACAGGCGGCGAACTTGCCGTGCATTCCCAATCCGGCTAAATCCGGTTTCCACATTCCAAACGACACGATCGGACCACCGGCATGTCCCTGCCCGAAAAAGCCTTCCCCGTCTCCTGGGATCAGTTTCACCGCGACGCGCGCGCGCTCGCCTGGCGCATCGCCGGCACCGGCAATGGCTGGAAAGCGATCGTCTGCATCACACGCGGCGGCCTCGTCCCGGCGGCGATCATCGCCCGCGAACTGGGCATCCGCATCATCGAAACGGTCTGCGTCGCTTCCTATCACGACTACACGACACAGGGTGACATCGAGGTCCTCAAGGAAGTCGACGCCAACCTGCTCGTCAATGACGGCGAAGGCATCCTGATCGTCGACGACCTGACCGACACCGGCAAGACGGCCGGCCTCGTGCGCGCCATGCTCCCCAAGGCGCATTTCGCAACGGTCTACGCCAAACCGAAAGGCCGTCCACTGGTCGACACCTTCGTCACCGAAGTCAGCCAGGACACCTGGATCTACTTCCCCTGGGATCTCGGCTTCACCTACCAGGAGCCGATCGCCGAAGGCCACAAGGGCTAGCCAAGGACTGTTGCCAGACGGCAACATTTTTCCCCGAAATCCCCTGACCAACTGCCCAAAAGGGGCAATTTTGGCTCCCCGCGGGCTGCGAAGCTTACGTATAGTCATCGCAGTGCAGTTTTGGGTCGGGGGACCGCATGCATCGCAGACCGATTGCCATCCCTTTGATGGCGCTTGCCGCTTGTGCCTTTTCGTGGGCGGGAACGACAGTCGACGCGGTTGCGCTGTCTACCGGTTGCGCCGCATTACCCGACACGCGCACGGAAACCGCCAGCACCTCGATCGGCGGCTATGTGTTTTCCGTCACCGGTACGTTCGAGACGGGCGAAACGGTTACCTTCACCCAGTCCGGCCATCCGCTTTATTCCTGGCAGATATCCTTCAACAGCTTCGACAGCGGCAGCAACCCGGCCGCGAACGGCTCGATCCTCAACGCCAGTCCCGGCAGTGTCCCCGCAAGCGCCGAATATACGATCGCGCAGGACGGCTATCACGATTTCTACCAGTTTTTTCAGACCTATGATTCATCCGGCGGGTTTCCCGATTCCACAGTAACCGTCACCTGCACCGAGGCGTCCGGGGGCGGGGGTGGTGACGGAAGCGGCGACGGATCCGGAGACGGCAGCGGCGATGGAACCGGAGGCGGAACAGGCGGCGGAGATGGTGGCGGGACGAGTTCCGAGGAACGGGCGGCACGCGAGGCTGACGCGATCGCCGACATCCTGCTCTCGAAGGAAAAGACGACCTCCGACCTGTATTCCAGCTTCGATCGCGATGCTGTCGATGAAGTTCTGCCGGATGGTGGACAAGATCGCGGGCCAGGCAGTCTGTCCGTTCCCATCGATGAGCGCGCGCCATCCGTAGGGACCGTGGCGCGTCCCGATGGCCGGACGGAAAAGATCGACCTCGGCATACTGATACCGGACGCCAGAATACGCGCTGCCTCGCTGCTTCAGGAAATCACCAGGATTGACGATCTGCTTGCCGGCGACACGGTTTTATCCATCCGTGCCGAGCTTTGGACCAGGCGCATCGCGCTCATCGAGGAGATGAAGCGCGTCATCGAAGATAGCGTGTGGGAGCGAATGATATGGCTTGAATTCCAGCACAAGTACATTCGTGCACGCGCCGAAGCCTTGAAATCCAGGATCGACCGGAACGCATATATCTCCCGCGTGCCCTTCGATGACGTCCCCGAGACAGACCTGAACCCGAATGCTGCACGAGAGAGAGACGAAGCCTATCTGAAGCAGTTGCAGGAACAGGACGAGGCCCTGCAAGACATCATCAGAAACCTGCGGATCGACGAAAACTTCCTGCTCAACAAGCTTCGTAACGCCGCCGGTCAGGCTCCGCAGGTCGATCCGATCAGGGACGAACTGGTGAACGGCCAGGTACCGCTGAGCTATGCCCCCGAGACTGCGCCGACGTCACCAATGGACATTTTCATGGACGGGAGCGATCAGTCCGCCCGGTTCGCCATGCGTTTTAACGGCATCGACTCCTATCGCGCGCTATCCTCCAACCGTCGATTGTCGAGCTGGATCGCGGGCGGTATCACGCTGTTCGACGACGGCTCGGCAATCGGGCGCCAGGGCGCGGAAGGAAGCATTGGCACGGGTCTCGCCTATCGCCTCGCGCCTCAAACCGCGATTTCCTCGGTATTCAAGCTGCGGTTCGGCTCCCTCGACACGACCGGCATCGACCGCGAGAACGACTACACCGCGGCCGGCATATCGGTGTCGCTGACACGTCGCATGGGGACTGGCCTGAAGGCGTCCGTTTCCATCTCGCACGATCATGCATGGATTGAAACGCGATCGTCAGGCACAACGGGGCGCTATGACGCGGGAAAGACCGCACTCTCGGCTCGCCTCTCTGGAAGAATCAACGCGTCCGGCGGGATCGTAATCCGCCCCTCCGCCGAACTCGGCTACGCGTGGAGCCAGAGAGCCGGATACACCGACAGCAGCAGTAGCGTAGTCCCTGGCAGCCGAAACGAGACGGCCACAGCTTCCGCCGGCCTGGAAATCGAGCGAACCTTCCTCTCCCTCCAGGGGCCTTTGAGGAGCTGGACGCCGTTTGGCGGTGCAAAGCTGCACCATGATTTCGACAATGCGAGTTCATTGGCAGTGGGCAGCACGGTCGTCGAGGATGCATCGACGCGAGCGACGTTCACCGCGGGAATGCGCGCGACGTTCCGCAACGACATGAGCATCGACAGCCGGATTGTCTTCGGAACCGGTTTCGATGGCGGGATGAATTCGGTGTCGCTGAACCTGAAGCTAAGGCAACAGTTCTGAAACCCGGACACAAAAAAGGGCCCGCAAGCGGGCCCTTTTCGTTCGACTGGAGTTCGAACGTCAGAGTGTGTTCAGGTTGATCCCGACCGTGATCGCGCCGATCGGCTGACCGGTTTCGTCGGCGACCGTCATCGACACTTGGCTCTGCAGCATCTGCGTCGACTCGTCCTTCTCGGCTTCATCGACGAAGATCGCCGCGGCGTCGCCCGACCCGTAGGTCTTCTGGAATTTTCCTTCGTCGCCCTGCCAGTAATCGGAGGTGACGTCCGACTGGCCCACATTGAGGCCTTTCGCATCCATCACGAAGATTTCGGTGATGACGCCGTTCGAGCCCATCTGCTTCTCGCGCAGATAGTCCGACAGGGAATTGGCGAGCACCGTGTCGATCAGTGTCATGTCGCCGCCATCAACGCCGGCGCGCCATTTCTGGTCGAGCGAGTCGATATCGGCCTGTGCCAGGCCGGAGTTGGCCTCGTTCTGCGCTTTGATCGCAGCGACGACAGCCGCGTCGGACAGCCAGGGCTTGATGTTGGCGTTGGCGTAGTCTGTAACCGCCGGAATGTGTTCGCCGGATGCCATCGAGGCATTGACGGCGAAGGTCATGGCGGTGGCGGCAAGCGCGGCCTTAAGGATCGTGGTCTTCATGCTTACTCCTAACTTTTCGATTGCATGATTTGGATAGGTGCTGTGATCAGAAGTCTTCCCAGTCGCCGGGCGCCGCGGCGAGCGCGGTGTTGCCGACAATCGCCGGGGCCGCTGACCGCCTCGGTTTGGCAACCTGCGGGCCGCGCGCCGGCTCGGCGCGAGGCGCTGGCGCCACGAGGTTTTCGGCGATCGCGAAGCGGGAAATGATCTTGTTCAGCCGGGCGCCCTGCGCGCGCAGTTCCTGGCAGGCCGCGTTGGTCTCCTCGACCATCGCCGCGTTCTGCTGGGTCGCCTGGTCCATGCTGACGACGGCGGTATTGATCTCGTCGAGACCGGTCGACTGTTCGCGGTAGCCGCCGATGATCGTTTCGATGCGTGTCGTGATCTCGTTGACCTGCCCCTCGATGCCGAGCAGCGACTCCGCGGTCTGGTTGACGAGCTTTACGCCGCTCTCGACTTCCTTGCCGGATTCGCCGATGAGCTTCGATATCTCCTTGGCCGCGTTGGCGGACCGCTGGGCCAGTTCGCGGACTTCGTGAGCGACCACGGCAAAGCCCTGCCCCGCCTCGCCCGCACGCGCCGCCTCGACGCCGGCATTCAGCGCCAGGAGGTTTGTCTGGAAGGCGATTTCGTCGATGACGGAAATGATCTGGCCGATCTGCGAGGACGATTTCTGGATCCGGTCCATGGCGGTGATGGCCTCGCGGACCACGGTCGCGGAGCTGGCGGCGTCCTGCTTCGTCTTGGTGACAAGCGATCCCGCCTCGGCCGCGCGGTCGGAGGATTCCTTGACCGTCGACGTCATCTCGTGAAGCGCTGCCGCCGTCTCCTCCAGCGAAGCTGCGGTCTGTTCGGTCCGGCTGGCGAGCGTGTCGGCGGAATTGGCCAGTTCGACCGAGCCTGAATCGACTTCGCGCGATGCGTTCTTCACATCGGCAAGCGTTGCCGAGACGGAATCGACCATACGGTTGAAATCGGTGACGAGCGTCTCGAAATCCGGGCCGAGATCGTCGAGATGGCACGTGAAATCGCCATCGGCCAGCTTTGCGAGCGCGGCGGCGACTTCGCCCACGGCGCGCGACTGCGCTTCCGCTGCGGCGACGGTGCGTTTCGAGTTCTCCGCGCGCTCGGCCTCGAAGCCCTGGCGCTGCTCGTCGGCAAGACGGCTTTCTTCCTGCTTGGCGATAAATTCGCCGCGGAACGTTTCCAGCGACCTTGCCACGAAGCCGATCTCGTCGCCCTTGTGCTGGTAAGGCACTTCGGATTCGAAATCGCCCTCCTGCATGCGGCCGATGCTGTGCGACATCGCGTTGAGCGGCGTCGCGATCAGACGGCGCATGATGAGCAAGAGAAGCCCGAACGCGGCGACCACGAGAACGCTCTGGATCGCGAACAGCATGACCGCGTTCCATTCGGCGGTCGCGTAGATCGGCGCGGTGGTCCAGACCGTGACGACCTCGCCGCTTTGTTGGCCGGCAGCGTTCTTCGGCAGAACCACGGTGACGGCAGCGACACCATCTCCGAGATGGTCGCTCGTCCCCTCGCCTTCGGCAGCGGCCTGTTCGGCAAGAACGGCGATTTCGGCACTGCTCAGCAGCGCTTCGGCGCCGTCACGGGTCCAAGAATCGACGATCTCGTTGTCGCGATTGAAGGCGGCGAATTGCACGAGATTGAGCGAGGGGTCGTCGCGGTAGAGCGCGTAGGAGTCCTGCACGACTTCCGCCTTGCCCCATTTGATGCCGCCGGCGGCGAGCGACGCGAACTGTTCGGTATCGCGGGTCCATTTATCGACAGCGGCCGCCACGGATGTGCGGATTTCCGTTGTCCAGGTGTAGCCGGCCAAAGCGGCGATCCCGCACAGGTTCACGACAATCATGAAGATGGCGATTTTCGCGGTCAGCGACATGTTATTGAGTTTGTTGAGCATGAACCTGCAAGCCCTTCGTACCGGCAAGCTCGACGCGAAGCGATATCGCGGAGCGGCCGGACAATACGGTCCGGAAACATGCACACGCCGGATTTGGCGCTCATGCCAAGGGTCGGTTCTACCGTTTGTGCCCGCTTACTAAACAGCACCCGACTTAAGACCCTGTAAAAATGACTGCGGAAAATATCAGGTAGTCGCGATTAGATGTTTACCCACCTTTTGCCCAACGGCGAATTTACGGTTTCAGAGGCTGTCGATGGCGATCCGGCGAGACCGATCGCGATCGCCGGCAGTCAGGCGCAGAGCGACATGCCGGGATAGAGAGCGCGAATTCCGACAGTGATGCCGATGCTCTCCACAACAAGGCTTGCCGGCGCCCCGCCATCGGGAACCGATTCGGCCTCGCGCACGCCTCCTCCGCAGCCCATATGCCCGAAATCGCGTCCAATAACGGCACCCGCCGCGCGGCAAGAAAAATTCTTTTTTGAAGCGTGCCCCGGCGATCGCGCGGCTGCACATGTCGTGAAGTCCGGGGAAACCCCGGTATTTGACTTATCCCCGGCTTCCACACTTCCACACACAACATATTGCGTTAATGCATTTGCGGAATCCTAGCTCTTGACCGGGTCCCCCGAGTCGCTTTTTATGAACGGAGCGTGACAGGAGTCGCGATGCCGGAATGTTGTTTTTCAGCCGGCGATCTCAGGTTTTGTTCAGGTTTTCGGCCTTGCGGGCGGGTGTTTCACATTCACCGCGAGCCAGGGAAATTGCGTGCGTGCAGGGGGTCCGGTCAATCGGTCGAAAGGATGTGCAAAGGGGAAGTTAACGCTATATTTAGTGTTTGCGTCCAACTTTGACACAACATAAGGTGACCCTTCCAGACGGAATCGGGATACCGAAAAAACCGGGTGGCAATCATTAGTAGTCAGTGTTGAGAGCGAATTTCCGAGCGTTTTCGGGAAGTTCGCATCAGCGGAGTGGGACGGGCGGTCACAGGCGGCCCGAAAAGGAATTCGTGTGCCGTGGACACGGCTTTGGCCAAACGGACAGGCACACTATATATAGAGGGACGAAGGTTAAACGAGATGCGCATAGAACGCCGGTTTACCAAAGAAGGTCAGTCACCCTACGCCGAAATCGCCTTCCGCAAGGCGACGAGCGAGATCAAGAACCCGAACGGCTCGATCGTTTTCCGTCTGGAAGACATCGACGTGCCATCGCAGTTCAGCCAGGTGGCGGCCGACATCCTCGCGCAGAAATATTTCCGCAAGGCGGGCGTGCCCGCGCGGCTGAAGAAGATCGAGGAAAATTCCGTCCCGTCCTGGCTGTGGCGTTCCGTTGCCGATGAAAAGGCGCTGGCCGAACTGCCCGAGGACGAGCGCTTCGGATCCGAGACCGATGCGCGGCAGGTCTTCGACCGCCTCGCCGGCACCTGGACCTATTGGGGCTGGAAAGGCGGCTATTTCGACGGCGAGGAAGACGCCCGCGCCTTCTTCGACGAGCTTTGCTACATGCTCGCCACCCAGCGCGTCGCTCCGAACTCGCCGCAGTGGTTCAACACCGGCCTGCACTGGGCCTACGGCATCGACGGCCCCGGCCAGGGCCATTTCTATGTCGATCCCTTCACCGGCAAGCTGAAAAAGTCCGATTCCGCCTACGAGCATCCGCAGCCGCATGCCTGCTTCATCCAGTCGGTCGGCGACGACCTCGTCAATGACGGCGGCATCATGGATTTGTGGGTGCGCGAGGCGCGCCTGTTCAAATACGGCTCCGGCACCGGCTCCAACTTCTCCGAACTGCGCGGCGAAGGCGAGAAACTCTCCGGCGGCGGCAAGTCGTCGGGCCTGATGTCCTTCCTGAAGATCGGCGACCGCGCCGCCGGCGCCATCAAGTCGGGCGGCACGACCCGCCGCGCGGCCAAGATGGTCGTCGTCGACATCGATCACCCGGATATCGAGCAATATATCGACTGGAAGGTGAATGAAGAGCAGAAGGTCGCCGCCCTCGTCACCGGCTCCAAGACCGTCCGCAAACACATGACCGCCGTCATGAAAGCCTGCGTCAATTGCGAGGCCGACAATGACGACTGCTACGATCCGAAGCTGAACACCGCCCTCAAGCGCGAGATCAAGGCGGCGAAAAAGGCAATGGTTCCAGAGAATTACATCAAGCGTGTGATTCAGTTTGCGAAGCAGGGCTACACCGACATCGAGTTCAAGACCTACGACACGGACTGGGATTCGGAAGCCTATCTGACCGTCTCCGGCCAGAACTCCAACAACTCCATCTCGGTCAAGGACGAGTTCCTGCGCGCGGTCGAATCCGACGGCGAGTGGAACCTGATGAACCGCCGCGACGGCAAGGTCGCCAAGACGGTCAAGGCGAAGGAACTGTGGGAGCGCGTCGGCTACGCCGCATGGGCCTCCGCCGATCCGGGCATCCATTTCAACACGACGATGAACGACTGGCACACCTGCCCCGCCGAGGGCCGGATTCGGGCGTCCAACCCGTGCTCGGAATACATGTTCCTCGACGACACGGCCTGCAACCTGGCCTCGATCAACCTGCTGCAGTACCGCGACGTGGCGACCGGCAAGTTCGACATCGACCGCTACGAGCATACCGTGCGCCTGTGGACAGTCGTGCTGGAAGTGTCCGTCATGATGGCGCAGTTCCCGTCCAAGCGCATCGCGGAACTCTCCTACAAATACCGCACGCTCGGCCTCGGCTACGCCAATATCGGCGGCCTGCTGATGACCTCCGGCATCCCCTACGACTCGGACGAGGGCCGCGCCATCTGCGGTGCGCTGACCGCCGTCATGACCGGCGTCGCCTATGCGACCTCGGCCGAAATGGCCGGCGAGCTTGGCCCCTTCCCCGGCTACAAGCCGAACGCCAGGAACATGCTGCGCGTGATGAAGAACCACCGCCGCGCGGCCTATGGCGAGGCGCAGGGCTATGAAGCGCTGGCGGTCAATCCCGTGCCGCTCAAGGCCGAGGACTGCCCGGACCAGGAGATGATCACGCATGCCAGGGCCGCCTGGGACAAGGCCATCGCGCTTGGCGAGAAGAATGGCTACCGCAACGCCCAGGCCACCGTCATCGCGCCGACCGGCACGATCGGCCTCGTCATGGATTGCGACACGACCGGCATCGAGCCCGACTTCGCGCTTGTGAAGTTCAAGAAGCTCGCCGGCGGCGGCTACTTCAAGATCATCAACCGCGCCGTGCCGGAAGCGCTGCGCACGCTGGGCTACTCCGAGCACGAGATCGCCGAGATCGAGGCTTACGCCGTCGGCCACGGCACGCTCGACCAGGCCCCGGCCATCAACCCCGGCTCGCTGCGGGCCAAGGGCTTCGGCGAAGAGACGATCGACACGATCAACAAGGCGCTGAAATCCGCCTTCGACATCAAGTTCGTCTTCAACCGCTGGACGGTCGGCGACGAGCAGATGGCGAAGTTCGAGGTGCCGGAGGAAAAGCTCTCCGACCCGGCCTTCGACCTGCTGACGCATGTCGGCTTCTCCAAGGCCGACATCGAGGCCGCCAACATCCACATCTGCGGCGCGATGACGCTGGAAGGCGCACCGCACCTGAAGGAAGAGGACTACGCCGTCTTCGACTGCGCCAATCCGTGCGGCAAGATCGGCAAGCGCTACCTCTCGGTCGACAGCCACATCCGCATGATGGCCGCCGCCCAGCCCTTCATCTCGGGCGCGATCTCCAAGACGATCAACATGCCCAATGACGCTACGGTGGACGACTGCAAGCAGGCCTACATGCTGTCCTGGAAGCTGGCGCTGAAAGCCAACGCCCTCTACCGCGACGGTTCCAAGCTCTCGCAGCCGCTCAACGCCTCGCTGATCGAGGACGAGGAGGACGAGGACGATCTGATCGAGGCGATCATCGAGGCCCCGGCCGCCGCCCGCGCGGCGGAAGTGTCCGAGCGCATCGTCGAGCGGATCATCGAGAAGGTGTCGCGCGAACAGGAAAAGCTGCCGACGCGGCGCAAGGGCTACACCCAGAAGGCCAAGATCGGCGGGCACACAGTGTTCCTTCGGACCGGCGAATATGATGACGGCCGTCTCGGCGAGATCTTCCTCGACATGAACAAGGAAGGCTCGACGCTCCGCGCGCTGATCAACAACTTCGCCATCTCGGTCTCGCTCGGCCTGCAATATGGCGTGCCGCTCGAGGAATATGTCGACGCCTTCGTCTTCACCAAGTTCGAGCCGGCCGGCATGGTCCAGGGCAACGACGCCATCAAGTCGGCGACGTCGATCCTCGACTATGTCTTCCGCGAACTGGCGGTCTCCTATCTCGGCCGCCACGACCTCGCCCATGTCGACCAGTCGGAATTCGACTCCACGCCGCTCGGCCGGGGCATTTCCGAAGGCAAGACGCAGCCCGTCTCGACCGGCTGGACACGCGGCCACAAGCTGTCGGTCGTCTCCGGCAAATCCGACGCCCCGGCAGGCTCGGCCGGCGGCACGCCTGCCCGCGCCGCGGCGCCGAAGGCATCGAACGTCAACCGGGTGACCGCCGTGGCGGCCGCCTCGGCCAAGACCACGCTGGCGACCGCCGCCAAGCCGGTGGGCGAACTCTTCGAGGAAGCCTCCGCCTTCAAGCGGGACTACGCCGACCGCCAGGCCGACTTCCAGACCGAGACCGAAGCGGACGCCGCGGCCGACCAGGCCAAGGCCGAAGCCACCGGCCTCTCGCCGCTCGCGGAAAAGGAAGCCACCATCGACGCGAAGAAGCTGGAAGCGGACCGCCGCATGAAGGCGATGATGCAAGGCTACACCGGCGACATGTGCCCGGAATGCTCCAACTTCACCATGGTGCGGAACGGCACATGCCTGAAGTGCGACACGTGTGGGAGCACGAGCGGGTGTAGTTGATATGCCTAAAAGCTGAATTGTCGTTCAGCAATGCACTGAGATAATATTTACCCTGCGCTTGTACAAAGCGCAGGGTTTATAATTTCTTGGTCGAAAAAATGACATACCGAAACTTACTAATTCGAGATTTGCAAGTTAACCGAGCGAATGATCGTCACGGCGAACTGGAAAATGAAACTGCTTCAATAGCGTGGTTATTCAACACGTTAGAAAACCACATGCGAAACCTCGCGAAGGATATCGTCAATGCCGGTATTCTCTATGAACCACCGCTCGTGGTGCCAAATGAAGATCTCTACATTGTGTTCGACGGAAATCGTAGAGTCACTTGCCTAAAATTGCTCGATAATCCTCGCCGCGCACCGACAATAGAACTCCAAGAGTACTTTTCGGCGCTGCGAGGAGAATGGAAAGGTGACTTTCCGGATGCAATCCAATGTCAGGTTGAAACTGATCGCGACCGGATAGACGAAATACTATTTCGTCGACACACCGGTTCACAAAGCGGCGTTGGTCAAAGCACGTGGGACGATAGGATGAAGGCAAACTTCATTAATCGTACGGGAAAAGGAGGTGGGGCCAGCGTAGCCGAAGAAATTGAGAAGCGCCTAACAGAGGCTGGCATGCTGCCAAGGCAAAAAATACCCAGAGCAAACTTAAACCGCCTACTCTCTTCAGAACAATATCGGAACCGGGTCGGCTTCGCCGTTAAAAAAGGGAAATTTGAGTATACGCACCAGGAAAAGATAGTGCTGCGCGCTATGCAACGCATTACACAGGACCTAGCAAGCAAGCGCTTAGTACTTGGGCATTTATGGGATACTGAAGGTAAATTAAGTTATCTTGATACTCTGGATGACGAGGGAGTTCTACCGAAAGCTGAACATTCTTTGACAGGCCAGCATTCTCCGCGCCCATCCCGATCAACGCCTTCTCAGACTCCACCCCCTACCAAAACGCGACCTTCGGTTCCCGCTTATCGACCACCGAAACAAACCACTCTAATTCCGAATACCCACTTCGAAATTGTATGGACAGGCCGATTACAACGCCACAAAGCAATTTGGGAGGAACTTCAATTTCATTTAAAGCTTAGCGAGCATCCCAATGCGATATCAGTCTTATTTCGCGTTTTGCTCGAAATTTCAACTGAGAACTACATTTCAATAAGAAAATTAGAAAAATCACCGAAAGACACGCTTGCAAAGCGTGTACAAAAAGCGGCTCGTCATCAATATTCTGAGAACAAAATCTCAAAAAGAGATCTATCTATGTTTGAGAAGTTTGCGCAACACGACGCACTCATTTCTGCAGACACGCTAAATGGCTATGTCCATTCCGCCAATTTCGCTCCTTCTCCTGAGCACCTACGTGCCGTTTGGGACGCTCTTTCGGGTTTTATAGTGAATTGCCTAAACGCCCATATCAGGCGGATACCGCCGAATCGAAATGACAAAATGGTACCCCGTCCTCCCTTGCCCCGTTGTGGGAGAAGGTAGCTGCGGCGATTCGATGACCGGCGCGAACGAATAAGGGTTCCCAAGCATCAAGGCCCGCCCCCTGCTCCGTCATCCTCGGGCTTGACCCGAGGATCCATGGCTGGGGGACTCACATATCGAAGCAGGAAAGAAAGCGATCCAGCGCGGCAATCCGCAATGAGCCGGCCATCACGTTCGGCGCCTCATTGGCCATGGATCCTCGGGTCAAGCCCGAGGATGACGACTTGGGGGGACATAAAGCGCTAATCGCCGATATCCGGGACCGACTGGAAAATGGCAGAAGCCAATCCGGCCAATCGCCGAAGTCCGAGACTAGCCTTAATGCCCATCCCATTCTCCGTCATCCTCGGGCCTGACCCGAGGATCCACGGATAGGGAACACACATATCGAAGCAGGAAAGAAAGCAATCCAGCCGAGCGACGCGCAGCCAGCCGGCCATCACGTCCAGCGCCTCCTGACCGTGGATCCTCGGGTCGAGCCCGAGGATGACGACTTGGGGGCGTGAAGCGCTAATCGCCAGCATTTGAGACAAACAGCGCAGCCAATGCAGCTAATCGCCGTCGTCCGAGACTTGCCTCAAAGCCCATCCACTCCTCCGTCATCCTCGGGCTTGACCCGAGGATCCACGGCTGGGGAACACTCCTATCCGAGCAGGAAAGAAAGCGATCCAGCCAAACGACGCGCAGCCAGCCCGCCATCACGTCCAGCGCTTCCTTGGCCGTGGATCCTCGGGTCAAGCCCGAGGATGACAACTTGGGGGGACGTAAGCGCCAATCGCCAACGTCCGAGTTCGGCCACTGTGCCCATCCCCACCTCCGTCACCCTCTGGCAACGCCTCGCGGCGAAACTCACTTGTTCAAATCAAGATAAAGATCATCCCAGCCCGGGTTCATCGCCTCGATCAGGTCGATTTTCCACTTGCGGTACCAGCGCTTCAGCGATTTCTCCCGCTGGATCGCGTCCGAGATGTGGTCGTGCTGTTCGTACCAGACCAGCCGGGTACAGCCATAGCGTGACGCGAAGCCCGGCGTCAGGCCTTCACGATGCTTGTAAATGCGTCCTTCGAGGTCGCTGGTCACGCCGATATAGAGCGTGCCCTTCTTGTGGTTCGTGATGATGTAGACATAGCCCGCCATGACATTTCGAGCCTCCTTGCCGTGGACCCTCGGGTCAAGCCCGAGGATGACGCGTTGGGGGGGACCGTAAAGCGCTAGTCACGAACATCCATAGCCCCCCGGGAACCCCTCCGCCTCCCCGAACATTCTCCGTTCGAGACCCATGAACCCAGGAGGCTTCCCATGAACTGGCACCTGCCCCGCAAGTACCGCGACCATCTCCCGGACCGCGACACGTTCGCCGATTACCTTCCGTCACGCTCCAGCCTCCCCTCGCTCGGCCTGTTCGACCGACGTCGCCAGAACACCGAAACCACGATCGCCATCGGCGTCGGCGCGGCCGCGCTGATCGGCCTGTGCGCCGGTGCCTGGCTCATCTCGCGCGACAAAGCGCTCGAGAAGAAGGACATGGACAAATTCCTCAAGGGCCGCTCCGGCTTCGGCCACGGCAACAAGTAAGCCTAAGTGGCTATCGCGCCCTCAATGCACTGATCCGAGCCTTCTGGAAAACCCCCACCCTTCATCCCTCCCCACAAGGGGGAGGGAATCCGTGGGCATCGCGCACAGGTTCTCCCACATCGAGCCAGGCTCAACACGAAGAGCTTGGCTGGATGGTGTAGGTGAAAGCGCGATTTTCTTGTCCTCCCTCCCCCTTGTGGGGAGGGATACAGGGTGGGGGTCGTCGCGAAGCGACCAGTGAAAAAATCTTTTAGTACAGGGACTTGCCCCCCTGTAAGCCTTTCCATCCACGAAACTTTATCCACCGCCCGCAAACCGCCCTTACCCTGCTTCCGCCCGCAACAACGGAAAAGAACGCATGGACTGGACGCTGGCCATCGACCGCAACCGCGCGATCCTGCTGCGCATCGTCGCCATGCTCGCGGCCATGGCAGAGATGGCGGACGGCGCGATGCCGGAAACCCTGCCGCGCCATCGCCACAGCGCGGTACGGCGCATCCTGCGCGCGGCCGAATCCGCACTGCGCCGGCTAATCGTCATCGCCGCGCGCCGGATCGTCGACATCCCGCCGCCGGTCGGTGTGTTCATGTACGGGCTGGGCTGCGGCGAAACGGGGAGCAAGCCGTCCCGCAAGGCAGCCGGCGGCAACGCCGATACCCCGGTTCCGCCCTTCCCGCTCACCGACCCGGTGAAGCGGTTTTCCTTCGCCCCGCCGTCGCGGTCGCCGAAAAGCTTTCCGCGCATCACCGTCATCGGCCTGTCCGAGCCGACGCCTGTGCCCGCCGGCTGGTACCGGTTTCCCAACGACGAAATCGACGCGCGGCCGCTCTGCCGGCGCATCCTGTCGATGGGCCGCGCGCTCGGCGATATCGGCGCGGAGGCCCGCCGCCTCGCCCGCCTGCAGCAACGGCGCGACCGGACGAACGCCAAAGCCGTCCGCCGTTCGCCCATACGGGTCGGCCCGCCGCCCGGCCGTCGCGCGCGACGGAACCACGAGATCGACGAAGTCCTGGCGGACCTGCACGGGCTCGCCATGGGCGCCTTGTCGCCCAACAGTTCATGACGGTTCGGCATATCGCTGTTCGCAACGACGTCGCCGCGTCGCGCGGTCGGCGGGCGCAGCCTATGCGGCCGCCAGCGCCTGCCCGATCAGATAGGCCGCCGTGAACAGCACGATCACGGTGCCCATGAAGGTGGCGAGGTATTTGGGCGTGGGTTCCGGCGGGTTGAGCGCCTCCCACATGGATGCGAGTTTTTCCTGCAAGGCTCTCAACGCAAAACCTCAGGCTTCATGACCGTCTCACCCTTGCATCTGGTCCCCGCCCGCGCAATGTCCAGAGATCGCCGAAAGCGCGACCGAAACGGCGCGCGAGCGCGCGGAACCGCTTCCCCACGCCACGCCATCGCGCTACAGCGTCCTCCATGAGTTCTCCCGATACCGCCGAGTCCCCCTCCTCCACGCCGCGCGGCATCGCGCTGATGACGGTGGCCATGTTGACGATCCCCGCCGTCGATGGCTTCGCCAAATATCTGAGCGCCGACTATTCGCCGCTCTTTCTCGCCTGGGCGCGCTATGCCGTCGCCTGCCTCGCCGTGCTGCCCGTGGCCGTGGCAATGCACGGAAAGCAGGTCTTCCCGCGCCGCGACCGGCCCGCCCATGCGCTGCGCACGCTGTTCCTGGTCTCGTCGATGACGCTCTACTTCCTCGCCATCGCCCGCATAGAGCTGGCGACGGCGATCACCGCCTTCTTCGTCGGACCGATCGTCGCCGTCGTGCTGTCCGTCGCCTTCTTCGGCGAACGGCTGACATGGCGAAAAGGTCTGAGCCTTGCCCTCGGCTTCGTCGGCGCGCTCATCATGCTGAGACCCGGCGGCGCGGTCGATCCCGGCCTGCTCATGGCGTTCGGGGCGGGTGTCTTCTTCGCGCTCTACATGATCGCGACGCGGCTCGCCTCGCGCCAGAGCGATCCGATCCGCACGCTTGCCTTTCAGTGCGTCTTCGGCGCGCTGCTGCTGACGCCCCAGGCACTCTTCGCCTGGTCAACGCCGGCGGTCGGCGACCTGCTGCTGTTTGCCGGGCTGGGCCTGTTCTCGGCCGCCAGCCACATCCTGTCGATCACCGCCTTCCGCTATGCCGACACGACGACCCTTTCGCCGCTCGTCTATGTGGAACTGATCGGTACGGCGACGATCGGCTATCTCGCCTTCCGCGAGGTGCCGGGGCTCGCGACGATCGTCGGCGCCGCCTTCATCGTCGCCGCCGGACTGGTGCTGCTGCAGCGTCGCGCCAGGGCGTAACGGAAAGGAAATCCGCAGCATGCAGCCATGGATAGAAATCGACACCGCGACCGTGCCCGGAGACGGCCAGAAACTGCGGCTGATCCGGCGCGGAGACGAATTCTCGATCATGACCGGCCCGACGGCGCTGATGAACAGCCGCATGTTCGGGTCCGAGGAGGCGCTGGCACGGCTTGCCCGGGAAAGGGTCGGCGACCGTACGCCCCCGAAGATCCTGATCGGCGGCCTCGGCATGGGCTTCACGCTGCGCGCCGCCTTGTCGGAGTTCGGAAACGATGCCCGGATCACTGTCGCCGAACTGGTTCCGGCGGTCGTCGAATGGGCGCGCGGACCGCTCGCCGGACTGTTCGAGGGCAGCCTCGACGACGCGCGCGTCACCGTGCATGTGGGCGACGTCGCAGAGGCGATCTCGAAGGGCGGATGGGATGCGATCCTGCTCGACGTCGACAATGGCCCCGAGGGCCTGACCCGCGACGAAAACGACGCGCTTTACGGCCTGGAGGGCTTGGCGCTCGCCCGGCGTGCACTCACTCCGAAGGGCATTCTCGCTGTCTGGTCGTCCCACAAGAGCCCGGCTTTCACCAAGCGGCTCCGCCAGTCGGGCTATGCGGTCGAGGAAGTGACGGCGCGGGCGCGCGGCAAGCGCGGCGCCCGCCATGTCATATGGATCGCGACAAAATAGATTCGGCGGCAGGACACCCCGCCGCCACAGATGGCAGGTTTGCCTAGCGCTGCCGGGCCTTGCGCGCCGCATAACGTTCGTCGCGCTTCGCCTTCATTGCGGCGGCATCCGCGACGGCACGCTCGATGCGGCTCGCTTCCTCGGCCTCGCGCGCAAGCCGGTCCGCATTCGCGGCCAGTTCAGCGGCTTCCGCCGCGGCTGCGGCTTCGTCCTCCTTGCGCTCTTTCTCCTCGAGAGCCAGGCGCTCGCGCTCGGCGCGACGCTCTTCGCGGGCCTCGGCAATCGCCGCGCGTTCGGCACGCCTTGCGGCCACTTGCGGATCGTCCGGCCCCGGAGCGGCCTTGAATTTCTCCAGAAGTTTCTTCTTGGCGTCCGCCGCATCCTGGCGGCGATCCGAAAAATTCTTGTGTACCTGATTTGTCAAATGGAATTCGTCCCTTGTTGAAATGAGGCCTGAACCGGCCCAATGCGCGGCGACCCCGCGCACACATAGACAACTGGCGTTCGAAAGGCGACACCGCAACCCCCGGCGCCATTTCCGCCCGGCTTATTTCCGCGGCCTTACGCCGCCTTCGCCACCCGGCTCTCGCGCCAGACGATGAACGCACCGCTGGCGATGATCACCGCCGCGCCGACCCAGGTCAGCGCGTCGGGAATCTCGTTCCAGAACAGCCAGCCCATCAGCGTTGCCCAGATCAGGGCGGTGTAGTCGAACGGCGCGACGACCGCCGCCGGGGCAAACCGGAAAGCCTGGGTCATCATGGTGATGCCGGCCGTTCCAACCACCGCGATACCGACGAACAGCCAGAGATCCTCCAGCCGCAGCGGTGTCCAGACGAAGGGCATCACCAGCGCGCTGAGAAGCGTCCCCGCGCCCGTCAGATAGAACATCAGCGTCCAGACAGTTTCGCGCTGGTCGACCCAGCGGGCGCTGATCATCAGCACCGCGTAGAGAAGCGCCGTGAAAACGGGAAGAAGCGACGCGGCCTGGAAGGTCGATGCGCCCGGCCGGACGACGATCAGCACGCCCAGGAAACCGACCAGCACCGCCGACCAGCGCCGCCAGCCGACATGTTCCTTCAGCACCAGCGCCGACAACGCCGTGATGAAGACGGGCGCGGCGAAGATCAGCACGGTTGCCTCTGCGAGGCCAAGATAGGACAGGCTGGTGAAGAACAGCGTCGCCGCGGCAATCCAGATCGTCCCCCGCACCAAATGGGCGGCGGGCCGCGTGGTGCGCAAGGCCGCCGTTCCGCCCATTTTCCAGGCGATCAGGGCCGCGACGGGCAACGCGATGAGATTACGGATGAACAGGATTTGGATCGGCAGGTAATCCGCCGTCAGCGTCTTGGCAAAGGCATCGTTGGCACTAAGGCATGCAACGCCGGCCACCATGAGCGCGATCCCGGCGGCGGCCTTCGGACGCGTGTCTTCCAATCCCTTCTGCATCGCCTGCTCCTCCGCCAGCAGGCAACCAAGTGTCGCCCGCTCCGGTCACAAGCCAGAGCGACTTCACCAATGCAAGCCCTGCCAACGCGCGTCACGGATCGCAGGAGACGGCACTGCCCGGATAGTCCGGCGCGGGACGGCGAAAGAAAGTCCCGATGCGCCTGAAGAATTTGCGGATCGCGACCTCGCGCAAGGCGGGGGCCACCAACCGCGCCTCGTCCATCAGCCTGTCTCGCTCCATCGAAGAGAGCGCGGAAAGGTCGTAACCCGACTCGGCATATTTGCGGATCGTCTTCATCGCCAATCATCCAGTTGCCTGTCGCAACGGGTGATATCAGCGTGACATCATCAGAAAAAATGAATAATAGAGATGATATGGTTCTCAATTAGAGATTTAAGAATGGAACTCTCGGACCTTCGCATCTTCCGCGCCGTCGCCCGCGAAGGCGGCATCACGCGCGCCGCCGAGAAGCTGAACCGCGTCCAGTCCAACGTGACGACCCGCATTCGCCAATTCGAGGAGAAGCTCGGCGTCGAGCTGTTCCTGCGCGAGGGCAAGCGACTGAAGCTATCGCCGGCCGGGATCACGCTGCTCACCTATGCGGACCGCATGCTCGATCTCGCGACCGAAGCGCAAACCGCCGTCACCGATCGCCTGCCACGGGGTCCGCTGCGGCTCGGATCGATGGAAAGCGCGGCCGCCGTGCGCCTTCCCGCCGCGCTGGCCGAATTCGGACGCCGCTTTCCCGACGTGACCATAGAATTGCGCACCGGCAACACGCTGGAACTGGCCAACGCCCTGATGGCCGGCGAGATCGACGCCGCCTTTGCCGGCGAGCCCCTACCCGACGGGCCGTTCGACACGCTTACCGCCTATGTCGAGGACCTCGCCATCGTCACCGCGAAGGGCATTGCGCTCGACGGGCCACCCGGAAGCCCGTCGCGCGTGATGCTGGCCTTCGAGCATGGCTGCGCCCACCGCAAGCGGTTGGAGGACTGGTTCGCGTCGCGCGACGTTATGCCCGAGCGCATCGTCGAACTGGGCTCCTACCACGCGATGCTCGGCTGCGTGGCCGTCGGCATGGGCGTCGCGCTGCTACCGGCGGCGGTCATTCCCACGGTTCCGGCGGGCGACGCGCTGCAGATCCACAGCCTTCCTTCGGACAAGGACCGCGCGCGGACCCTGCTCGCGTGGCGCAAGGGCGTCTCCTCGCCCAATGTCGAGGCGCTGGTGTCGCTCTACGAGCGCAACCGGTCCGCCTGACGCCGATGCGGCTTGCAAACCCGCCGCCGCCGCGACAGATAGGATATATGACCGAAGCCGCCGATCCCTTCGTCCATCACCCGGTCCTGCGCAGCAGGATCATCGAGCCGGAGAAATCCCGCTTCCGCACCTTCGAACCCTCGGACCTCGACGCTGAAATGAAGGCGCGCGGGATGCCGGACAACTGGCGCTACAGCGATGAGGACCGCGAGGCGCTTCGCAAGGCGGCGCTGGCCGGACGCGAGGGCCAGGATATCTGGGTCTTCGCCTACGGATCGTTGATGTGGAACCCGGCCTTCCTGTTCGCCGAAGTGCGCCATGGCCGCATCGAAGGATACGCCCGTTCCTTCTGCCTTTACGATGTCCGCGGCGGCCGCGGAACGCCGGAGCGGCCGGGCCTGATGGCGGCGCTCGACACCGGAGACCATTGCGACGGGCTGGTCTTCCGCATCGCCGCTGACCTCGTCGAGGCCGAAAGCCGCATCCTTTTCAAGCGCGAAATGCTGATGGGGTCCTACGTGCCGGAATTCGTCGGCTGCGAAACCAGAGCCGGCACAGTCGAGGCGCTCGCCTTCGTCGCCAATCATGACACGCCGCAGATCCGCACCGACATTGCGCACGAGGACAAGGTCCGCTTTATCGCCAGCGGGTCCGGCCGGCTCGGCACCAGCCGGGAATATCTTGAAAACCTCGCCGACCATTTCGAGGCGCTGGACATCGACGACAAGGAGGTGTTCGGCCTGCTGAAAGACGTCCGCGCCTGGAGCGAGGGGCCGGAAACGGCGCCCGACGGCCATTAACTGTCCACAGCCTCTCGCGATCCGTCACACTTGCGCCATCGACTTCGCCAATCTGGCCACATGCTTATCACCTACGCCATCGGCGACATTCACGGACGGTCCGACCTTCTCGACGCGCTGCTGGAGGCGATTCGCGTCGATGCTTCCAAGCGCGGCGCGCGCACGCGCATCGTCTTTCTCGGCGACGTGATCGATCGCGGCCCGCACAGCAGGCAGGCGATGGAGCGCGTTCTGGAAACCATCGAGACCCATCCGGGATCGGCGCTTGTCCTTGGCAATCACGAGGAATTCCTGCTGCGCTTCCTGGACGACGTGGTGCATCGCGAGACGGTTGCGCGGCACTGGTTCGCCAATGGCGGGATCGCCACCATCGCCTCTTACGGTTTCAGCGAGCGGGACGGCATCGACACGATCGCGGAGGGCTTCTCTACCGGGTTCTCAACCCACGTCGCGGCCTTGCGTGCCGCTGACTGGAGTATCGAGACGGACAGCCATGTCTTCGTTCATGGCGGCATCGATCCCGCCCTGCCTCTCGACCGGCAGGACCCGGTGACGACCCGCTGGATCCGCCACGAATTCCTGGAATTTCAGGGACCGCTGGAAAAGATTGTCGTCCACGGACATACGCCCACCGACAGCTTCCTGCCGGAGGTCCACGGAAACCGCATAGCGGTCGACACCGGCGCGTTCGGCTCCGGCCACCTGACCTGCGCAGTGCTGGCAAGTGATGCCCCGCCCAGATTTCTGGCGACCGACGACAGCGGCCGCCGGATCGCGACCGGCGAAGTCAGACCGCTGGATTTCCGGAAGTGATGGTCTCAGGTCGTGAAACGACCCGAGCCGCGTGTTGCAACGCCGCTGACCAGCTCCGGATGGTGAACAAGTCCGCAGCGCCACACCATGCGCCGCGATGCCTCGTTTGAGGTGGAAACGAGTTCATGAACGCTTGCCGCGCCGAGGTCGTCCACAGCCTCCAGCAGCATCATGGCATTGACGATAAGCCCGAGACGACGCCCGCGATGCGATGGGGCGACGGCGACAAGACCACCCCAGGCACAGGCTGAATGCGGGCTGTGACGATTATGCGGAAAATAGGCGTAAGCCGTGGCCGCGATGTCCCCGTCGGGCGTGAGGATGACAGTCAGCGCCGAGCGTCCATGCAACCCGGCAAGCATCGCGCCCGAAAAGGGGGCGATGCCGTTCTCGACCAGGAAATCCTGAACGCGGCCGATAGTTCTGGCTTCCTGCCGGAGCGAACGATCGAGCGGGACGAAACCGGGGGGAAGGGCCAGATCGAGCTGTGCCAGCGTGCTTCGGATCACAGGCGCTTCGGCCTGAAAGACATCCCACGTGTCGAACCGGCAATCCCGCGCTTCGAGCCGGGCTTCGACTGCCGGAACGTCTGCGGCCGGGATCATTCGCATGCCGAACACGCCATCTTCTTCGAGATGGCCGAAGACCGTCTCCCAGCCGAGCCGGTCCGGATTATCCGTGCCAATGAGACGCCCGGTCTGGCAGGCGCCGGGCGTGCTGCGCGTCCAGTCCGCGAGTGCATCGACTTTTTCCTGGAGCACAATCTGGTGCGCCGTACCGCGATAGCATTTCATCCGATTGCCTCACCTGACGTAAGGCAGGATACCCCGGCACGCCCTTCCCGCAACCCGCTGGCGCTTTTCTTCATGCGCCATACCGATTTCGCATGGCTGCATTGCGACTTCTCCATCTGCAAAATGATGCGCCGCAGCATCATATTCTGCTCAACGAAAGGAGAATTTCCATGGCCAAGAATCGTTTTGCCAAAGCCCTCAGCCGCTTCGCCCATTCCTTCGGCGCGCCGACCCGCGAGAGAGCAGAAGAGCGCTACCTTGAAGGCTCCGCATCGATCTACGATCTGGAACGCCGTATGCAGGAAATCGACCGCGGCAAGTTCCGCAACTTCTGACCGCGCGACACCGGGCGGTCCCGCGGCACCTCCAGCGCGGGGCGCGCTCTTGCGATTTGCGAAACGGCCAAGACGTGGCAGGTTTGCCCGCATGGTCCGTTTCGCTTTCCTTCTTTCCCTTCTTCTCCCGGCATTCGCCGCATCAGCCGACACGCTCGACCTCTATGCCGGCCGCTATCTCGGCTGCGCGGTTTCCGGCGGTGAGCTGGTGCCGATCGAAACGACGCTCGTCGCGACCGTAGACGGACTCGCCGGCAAATATGTCTTCATCGAATCCACCGGCCGGCGGATCGCCGGCGCGATCACACCGACAGATCCGCAATCCGCAGACACCGTCGCGGTCATCTGGAGCGACGTCTATGGCGAGGGGCCGGCGGTTTTCACCTTCGCCGATGACGCCTCGCGTTTCGACGGCTACTGGATGAGTGGCGGCGGGACGGACCGTTTCTCCTGGAACGGCGTACGATCCGGTTCGGGCAAGCG
Source organism: Oricola indica (assembly GCF_965227485.1). Classification (NCBI taxonomy): domain Bacteria; kingdom Pseudomonadati; phylum Pseudomonadota; class Alphaproteobacteria; order Hyphomicrobiales; family Ahrensiaceae; genus Oricola; species Oricola indica. The sequence goes on along the minus strand of NZ_OZ245747.1, from coordinate 2,583,571 downwards.
CCCCCCTGATTGTCGCGTTCCGGTGAGCTGAATTTCACCCGCGTCGCAAACGAAACAGCGCATGTCACCTGGCGACGCGACCCATGACCGGTAGGAATGTCAGGGATGCCGAAATCGCGCTGGTGCAACACGCCCTTCGGGCGTACCGGGCGATCACAATCCAAAAATGAAGACGGGATCTCCAACATGAACAACCACGGCATCTTTGCCGCCTATTCCGGCATGCTCGACATCGCCTCCCGGCGCGAAGCCGGCGCGGTTTCGCCGGCGCCTCGCAAGCGCCGCGGTTTCGCCGCACGCCTGTTCCGCTTCCGCTGAGCAGACGGCATGAACATCGACGCCTGACGGGGCGCTCCGGAAACGGGGCGCCCCGTTTGCTTTACAGGACCAGCGTTCGGTGATCCGAATTTCGCGTGCAGCGTAAAAAGAATCGGTGTTAGTCTTGGCGGCGTCACGCAGTCGTGAACGAACGTTGCTTGCGAAAGCAGTCCGAAAGGTGGAGCGTTCATTCAGGGTCTGCGCATGACGCGGAATGCAAATTCGCGTCATGCTCCCACCGCAACGGACAACAGGCAAAGGAGATAGCCGTCATGTCCAGTCGCCCCACCCTGCTGCTCGATCTCGCCCGGCTGATGATCAAGCAGGCCAAGCTTCTCAAGGCCCAGGGCCTGTTTGCCGAAGCGCGTTCCATGGCGCGCCGCGCGATCGAACTGAACCATGTCGGCCACGCCTCCGCGCGGCTCGAGCCGGTTCCCGTGCGCGCAAGACGCCGTCGCTGACACGGTAAATCCCGGTTTCCGTCGCGGCGCGTAACAAGTTTCGCGCAAGCAAGATATGGCCTACTTCTTCTCGCCCCCGAAATGTGTCGGGATGTCATGAAGAAGTAGACATGATGGTCGAACAGCAACAAAAGCTCGAACGGATTGCTTTTGCGATCCAGGAACAAGCCTTCCTGCTGCGCAGGGCCGGCAAGATCGCCCAGGCCTGCGGAATGGAAAACAGGGCCGCCGAGTTGCGGACCCTGAGCAGAACCGGCCCATCAGGCGAAGCGGCCAGCCTCGACCTCAGGGCTGCCTGAAACCGCATCTCACAGACTATTCGCAGCAACGAAGATCAGTCTTCGTCCTCGAGCATTTCCTTGACGGTCGTCGCCAACTGCTTGAGCGAGAACGGTTTCGGCAGGAATCCGAACTTGGCTCCTTCGGGAAGATTCTTCGAGAACGCATCCTCCGCATAGCCCGACACGAAGATGAACTTGATATCGGGATGCGTCTTGCGCAGTTCCGTGAGAAGCGTCGGGCCGTCCATTTCCGGCATGACCACGTCGGAGACGACGATGTCGACCTTGCCGTCCAGTTCTTCCATCAGTTCCAGCGCCTCGACGCCGCTTGACGCCTCGTGCACGGTGTAGCCGCGCGAAGTAAGCGCACGGACGCCGCCCATGCGCACGGCGTCCTCGTCCTCGACGAGAAGCACGGTCGCGGTCCCCGAAAGGTCGCGCTTGCGCTCCGTCTCCGGCGTTTCCGCCTTCGGGGCGGGTAACTCGCTCTCGGCGGGAATATGGCGCGGCAGAAAAATCCTGAACGTCGTCCCCTCGCCGATCTCGGAATCGGCATAGATGAAACCGCCGGTCTGCTTGATGATCCCGTAGACCATGGACAGGCCGAGCCCCGTGCCCTTGCCGACCTCCTTGGTGGTGAAGAAGGGCTCGAAGATCTTTTCCAGCACGTCGGCGGCGATGCCGGTACCGCTATCCGCCACCTCGATCAGCACATAGTCGCCCGCTTCGAAACCGCGATAGCCGAACTCGGTGCAATTCGCGGTATCGACATTGCGCGTACGGATATGCAGATCGCCACCCTCCGGCATCGCATCGCGCGCATTGACCGCGAGATTGACGATCACCTGTTCGAACTGACCGAGATCGGCCTTCACCGGCCACAGGTCTCGGCCGTGTTCGATGTGCAGATGCACAGAATTGCCCACGAGGCGCGACAGCAGCATGCGCAGATCCGCAAGCACGTCGGTGAGCGCGAGCACCTCGGGACGCAAAGTCTGCCGGCGCGAAAACGCCAGGAGCTGACGCACCAGCGATGCGGCCCGGTTGGCGTTCTGCTTGATGTTCATGATGTCCGGGAAAGACGGGTCGGAGGGCCGGTGGCTGGTCAGCAGCAGATCGGAGGCCATGATGATGGCGGTGAGCACGTTGTTGAAATCGTGCGCGATGCCGCCCGCCAATTGCCCGACGGCCTGCATCTTCTGGCTCTGCGCCATCTGGCCCTCGAGCGCCTTCTGTTCGGTCGTGTCCATCGCGTAGACGATGGCCGCTTCCTCGGTCGCGGGACCTTCCGCATTGCCACCATGCCCGGCGACCGCGTTCACGAAGACCCGCAAATGGCGCTCGTCGGCGTCGGGATCGATCACCGTGTCGAATGGCTCGATCTTCGCCTGATTCGCGCAAGCAGCGGCGAACGCCTTCTCGAATCGGTCCACCGAATCGCCCTGCAGCAATTCGCGGAAGCGGATGCGCCCGTCGACCGCATCGGCGTCCGTGACGGAGCCGAACAGGTTCATAAAGGGCGCATTTGTGCGCAGCAGCCGGCCATCATTGTCCAACGCGGCAATCGCCATCGGCGTGGAATTGAAGAAGCGCGTGAACCGGACTTCCGAGCGCCGCAGATCGTCCGCGGCCTCCCCCAGTTCCGAACGGTTCAGGACGATGGTGCGCGTCGAGCCCGTTCCGCCTTCACGGTCGGCGTGAACCCTGTGGATAAGTTGCACCGGCAGGCTGACGCCATCCATCCGCGTAAGCTCGATGTCGATGGTCGAGGTACGCACCGTGCCGGGTTCGGCCCGCACGGCGTTGAGCATCGCCACGCCATCGCCGGTGACGAGATCGGAAAGGGAGACCGAGCCCGGCGCGAAGGCTGCCAGGTCCATACCCAGCCAGCCGGCCAGTGTCGCGTTGACATACTGGATGCGGCCCTGCGCGTCTGCGGAAAAGAAGCCCGCCGGGGCCTGGTCGAGATAATCGATCGCCTTTTGCAGCTCCAGGAAGGTCTGTTCCTGATCGTCGCGTTCGGCCGTGATATCGGCGAGCCGCCAGATGCGGAACGGTTCGCCACGGCCCTTGCGGGCCATCAGCCGTACCGACACCCTGTACCAATGCGCGCCGCCGTCGCGTGCACCGAGACCGTTCGGCAGGCGGAACTCCTCATCGGCCTCGACACCCCTGATCAGGCTGTTCGCGAGCCGATAAACGGCATTGGCGGCATCGTCGTGGCGGGACAGGATCGACTCCGGTGACTGCAGGTCTTCCGCGCCGGACGCGCCAATCATCTCCTCATAGGCCGTATTCGAGTAAAGGATGCTGCCCTTCTCATCGAGAATGCAGATCCCATCGGCCATCGAATCGGCATAGGCGCGGCCGAAATCCTCGGCACTATCGTTTTGCGCGAATTCCACGAACCCGATGGCGGACGCGAAAAGGTAGAAAACGCCCACCATGGCGAGCAGGCCGAGCATGACGAGAAGAAAAGTCTCGTTGAGATTCTCGCGGTAGAAGAACAGAAACGCGGCGGCGCCCAGAGAAGCGACGCCAAGGATCAGAAGCCGAACCGCAGCACTCGGCCGGGGTCCCATCTGACCAAGCGCCCTGTATTCACTTGCCATGGCGGTTTTGCCGGCTCGCGCCGTATCCCTCGAATCGCCGCATTAGACTGGTTTGAATCACAAACATCCACAGGGCGAAAGTCCTGCCCGTAAAATTTGTCATTCGGGTTTGTCGTTGCTAACACCTTCGATGTATCAGGCAGCCAAATCGCGCCGGACAGGGAAGAGGACAATCAATGACTGCATGGCTGACGCAATTGCTCGGCGAGCAAGCAGCGACCTACACGCTCTATTTCCTTGGTGCTCTGGCTGTTCTCATTCTCCTGTGGGTGGCCTGGTTCTGGACCCGCCGCGTCGCCGGCGGCGTTTTCGTCGAGGGCGGACGCAATCGCCGGCCACGACTCGGTATCGTCGATGCGACCGCCGTCGACAACCAGAGGCGAATCGTCCTGGTTCGCCGCGACGATGTCGAGCATCTGGTGATGATCGGCGGTGAGAACGATCTCGTGATCGAAACCAATATCGCCAAGGTGCCCGCGGAAGCCGGCCAGCCCTTATCGGCAAAGGAACAGCGCCGCGCGCGTGAAGCCGCGCAATCGGCGCGCCGCCAGCCGCCGCGTGAAGCGCCCGCACGCGAAACCGCTCACCGTCCGGCACCGCCGGCGACTCCGCCTCAGCCAAGACGCGAGGCGCCGCCCGCCAATCCGCCGAAAATGACCCCGGCCGCCGTACTGGCGTCCACGCCGGCCTATCAGCGACGCGAGCCAACACTTGCCACGGCACGTGCACCGCAACCGCCCGCGCCGCGCCCGGAGCCTGCCGCCGAGAGCAGCGCGCCGCGCGAGACCGTGCAGCCGACATTTCGCCCGCCGGAAACCGCCGCTTCACTCGCCACATTCCGAAAGCAGGAAGAGCCCGAACCTGTCGAGGCACCTGCCCCGCAAACTTCGGCCGCGCCCGAACCGTTCGAGCCGCCCGAGCCTCCACAGCAGGTGGCTGCGGCCACCATGCGCCCGGCAATGGAGCAAGAGCCGGTGATGCCATCCCCTGAACCGGAAAAACCGGCCGACACACCGGCGACAACCCCGGAGACGACGGCTGAAGACCTGACGCCTGCCGAATCGGAAGCGGTACCGGTTGTGCCACCGCTTTCCGTGCTGACCTCGCTCGACGAGGTGGAATCGGACGCGCCTGCCGACGAAACCGACGAAAATGCTCCGATGATCGCATCGGTGGAAACCGGAAACGACGAACCGGAAGCGGTTGAGTCCCCGGAACCGGCGCCCGAACCTGAAGCGCCGATCGTCTTTCCGCAGCGTTTTGCACTTTCGGCGGATGTCGAGCGCTCCGAGGAGCCCCCGGTCGAGACCGTGAGCGAATCCGCGCCCGAGCCGGAACCGGTCGCCGCAGAAGAGACCGAAGAGCCTGTTCAGGCATCGGACGACGAAGCCGAAAAAGCCGAAGGCGCGGAAAAAGAAGAGGATTCATCGCCCTCCCCGAGCAATGAATCCCTGGAAGACGAGATGCACCGTCTGCTCGCGCAACTGACGCGCAGAAGCTGACGCGGAAAGACCTTCGGGAAATGAGAAAGGGCGGGACCGAGGTCCCGCCCTTTATGCGTCAATCATGGATGCGATGCGCAATCCGTCAGTCGTCGCGATAGACCTTTTCGCGGCGCTCATGACGTTCCTGCGCCTCCAGCGACAGCGTGGCGATCGGACGTGCGTCCAGGCGCTTGACGCCGATCGGCTCGCCAGTCTCCTCGCAATAGCCGTAGGTGCCTTCGTCGATGCGCTGAAGCGCAAGATCGATCTTGTTGATAAGTTTTCGCTGACGGTCTCGCGCCCTCAATTCGATGGCGCGATCGGTCTCGGACGAAGCCCGGTCCGCAAGGTCGGGATGATTGGAGTTTTCGGTCTGCATGTGGTCGAGCGTTTCACGCGCTTCGCGCAGTATATCGTTCTTCCAGGCCAGCAGTTTCTTGCGGAAATAGGCGCGCTGCCTTTCATTCATGAAAGGCTCGTCTTCGGCCGGTATATAGTCAGCAGGGACTTCTTTGGGTGCCACTGATTCACTCCCAGCATGATACCTTTGCGCGCTCTATAATCGCACCGCGCCCTAGCGGCAAGTTCCGTTTCACGCAATTCGCAACGAAGTGATAAACGCCTTGGAATCCCTTGAATTGCGAATGCGAATGGATAGCAAACAGCGCGCATGGAGACGGCGTTGTCCACGGAGGCCAGCCTTGCCACGAACGTATGATTTGCGCTTGCCGACGCCGCAGGGTAATCGCATCGCATCGTGGCATCTGGGAGTTACGAATTGAGCCGCCTTTTCTTGTTTCGTCATGGAAAAGCAGCCTGGGCGGAGCCCGGCATGCGCGATTTCGACCGCAAGCTGGACGAACAGGGGATCGAGGAAGCCACGACCATGGGGCGCCTGATGGCAGCGCGCCATCTCGTACCGGACGTGGTGATCTGTTCGACGGCCGCGCGCGCGGTCGAGACCCTGCAAGCACTCAGCACCTCGCTGCATCTCGACGATGCGACCCGCTACGACCAGAACCTCTATGCGACCGATGCACCCGGATATCTGGAAATCGCCGCGGCGACCGGCTCCGACGGAGACGTCATGCTGGTCGGGCACAATCCGATGCTCGAGGATGCCGCTCTCGCCTTGTCGCGCGAGGGCGACGAAGCCGCGCTTGACGATCTGCACATGGGCTTTCGCACCGCAGCGCTCGCGGTAATCCGCTTCGAGGGAAACGCCTTCGATTTCGCGACGAAAACCGGATTTCTCGAAACCTATCTGACGCCGACCGACGCCTGATCAGCACTGCGCCCTTTTGCACCGACACCGTCAGCACCTATATCGGTTTCTGACGGCACGACGCCGGACAAGGGGAAGACGTGGCAAATCTGGTTTCGCTCGGCGATGAAGCGCTTATCGCCCTCGACACGATCGCGGAAAGGGCGGCGGGCGTATTCGCGCCCAATGTCCGGATCGGCGTGACCGGACTGTCGCGGGCCGGAAAGACGGTGTTCATCACCGCGCTCGTGCACAATCTCATCCATGGCGGGCGGCTGCCGCTCTTCAACCTCGCGCATTCCAATCGGCTGGCGCGCGCCTATCTCGAACCGCAGCCGGACGACGGCGTGCCGCGTTTTGCCTATGAGAACCACGTCTACGATCTTGTCGAGAACAGGATCTGGCCGGATTCCACCCGCGCGATATCCGAATTGCGGCTGACGCTGGAATACGAGTCCGCGAGCGGCTGGAACCGTCTGTTCCCCGGCGGCAAACTGACCATCGACATCGTCGACTATCCCGGCGAATGGCTGCTGGACCTGCCGCTGCTCGCCAAATCCTATGCCGAGTTCTCTGCCGAGGCGCTCGACCTCGCACGGTCCGGCAGTCGCGCGGCGCTCTCGCGTGAGTTCTTCGAACTGGCCGATCCGCTTGACCCGGACAGCCCTGCCGACGAAACGATCGCGCAAAACCTCGCCGAAGCCTACAAGCGCTACATGCAGGCCAGTCGCCAGGACAATCTGGCGCTGTCGACCCTGCCGCCCGGACGCTTCCTGATGCCCGGAGACCTCGACGGGTCGCCCGCCCTCACCTTCGCGCCTTTGCCGAATCTCGTTTCGAAACCGTCTCAGGGCTCGCTCCAGGCAATGATGGAGCGGCGCTTCGATTCCTATAAATCGCTGGTCGTCAAACCGTTCTTTCGCCACCACGTCGCGCGGCTGGACCGGCAAATCGTGCTGATCGATGCGATGCAGGCGATGAATGCCGGCGCCGAGGCAGTGCATGATCTCGAACGGGCGCTCGGCGACATCATGTCCTGTTTCCGGCCCGGAGGGCACTACTTCCTGACCGGCCTCTGGCAACGCAACATCGACCGGATCCTGGTCGCGGCCACCAAGGCAGACCATCTTCACCACGAAGACCACCCGAAAATGGAGGCTATCGTGCGCCGCCTCGTCCAGCGCTCGATCGCGAAGGCCGGCATGAAGGGCGCGCGCGTGGAATCGCTGGCGCTCGCCGCCGTCCGCGCCACAAGGGAGGCAACCGTCAAGGAAGGCAAGGACCGCCTTCCAGTCATTGTCGGAACCCCGATCGCCGGCGAGACCATCGATGGCGAGACATTCGACGGAAAAACCGAAACCGCCATATTTCCCGGAGACTTGCCCGACGAACCTGATTCAATCTTCGAGGAACGGGAGCCGTCGGCGCAGGGTCTCCATCGCTTCGTCCGGTTCCTGCCGCCGAAACTCGAACGCGACGCCGAGGGCCTGACGCTGTCGCTGCCGCATATCCGCCTCGACAAGGCGCTTCAATTCCTGATCGGGGACCGCGTGACATGAGCGACGACACCAACCGCCGCAAACCGCGCGCCTTCGCGGTCGAACCCGAGACGCCGGCTCCCGAACCGCAACCCGCGGCGCCGCGCAGACCGCGTGCCATCGCGCCCGGTCCGGCGCTCGAAATGGAGGCCGATGACTTCTTCGAGCGCGAGGCGATGGTGGCCGACCGGTCCGTCGCCGAGGAGGTTGACCGGAAAAGGCGCGGATTGTCGCTCGCCTCGCTGGCCATCGCCGCAATCGGCCTGTTCGCCAGCCTCGCGGCCGGGCTCTGGATCGATTCTGTCGTCCGGGCGCTTTTCGAACGCAACGAATGGCTGGGATGGCTGTCTCTGGGCGTGGCCACCCTCCTCGCGCTGGCCGTCGCGGGGATCGTCATTCGCGAAGTCTCGGCCGTGTGGCGGCTGCGCTCGGTTGACCACCTGCGCAAGGAACTGGAAGAGGCGCTCGCCGGAACCGATGACAAGCGGCTTTCGCGAGCGACCCGCCAGCTTGTCCAGTTCATGGCCTCCAATCCGAAGAGTTCGGCCGGACGGTCCGTGCTTGCGCAGCAGAAGGGCGAGATACTCGACGCTGCGGATTATTATGCGCTCGCCGAGAACGAGTTGTTTCGCAGCCTCGATCGCGATGCTTTCCTGCTCGTCAACGGTGCCGCAAAGCGCGTGTCCGTCGTCACGGCGGTCAGCCCGCGTGCGTTTCTCGACGTGCTCTACGTCCTTTACGAGAATTTCCGGCTCGTCCGCCGGCTCGGCGAACTCTATGACGGCCGCACCGGCGCATTCGGAAATCTGGGCCTTCTGCGCAAAGTCCTCAGCCATCTCGCGGTCACCGGCGTCGCAAGCTTCGGCGACGGCCTCGTGCAACAGGTGATCGGCCACGGCGTGGCGTCGCGACTTTCCGCGAGGCTCGGCGAAGGCGTGCTGAACGGACTGATGACGGCGCGGGTCGGCCTCGCCGCAATGGAGGTCAGCCGCCCTGCCCCCTTCCACGCCGTCAATCGGCCACGGCTCTCCTCGGTTCTCGCGACGCTGACCGCATCGCGCGACGGCGGTGCCGACAAGGCCGGCGACACGGTGTAATACTTCGTGAGTTAAACAAGTCGTGCACTGGCGCGATTTGCAAAGTATGTGTTAACCATTCCGGCCAATGATGCGCTGATCGCAAAGCCGACCACGAGAGCCGCCTGCCATGCTTCTACGTTCAATGGCCGTTTCCTGCCTTGCCATGCTTCCGCTCGCGGCGCTTGACGCGCCCGCCGATGCGAGCGAGCGCGAGCAACGGTTTTTCCGCCAGATCGAGGGCAAGTGGCGCGGACCGGGCGAAATCGTCGCCGGGAAGTACAAGGGCACCAAGTTCACCTGTGAATTTTCCGGGCTGACGCCGAACAACAAGCTTGGCATGACCCTCGACGGCGGCTGCCGCGTGGGACTGTTCTCCCAGAAGATGAAGGCGACGGTGAAACGCAAGGGCCGTGGCTATACGGGCAGTTTCCTCGACGGCGCACGGGGCGAAGGTCTCGATGTCATCGCAGGCACCGTCACGCCGGACCGGGCCGTGCTGACGCTCAAGCGCAACCAGTTGGACGGCGCGATGCTCGCCCGCCTCGCGTCCAAGGACCAGCTCAACATCACCGTTTCCGTCACGGTCGGAGAAGCGCTCGTTCCGGTGATCGGAATGAAGCTGGACCGAATCGATTCGGTCGCGGTCGGCTCCGTCCGCTAGGCGCAGCGCCGTCTACCGGTTTCACAGCTCGATTTCAGTCACTTCCAGCCCTTCGTCGCGGAAGGTCTTCGCGTGATTGCGAATCGTCCGGCCGGCTAACATGACATCGCCGGCGATGTCGGCGAGCGGAACCATGACGAAAGCCCGTTCAACCATCCGGGGATGTGGGATCGTCAGATTTTCGAGCGAAACCGGCTCGTCTCCATAGAGCAATATGTCGATGTCGAGCGTGCGCGGTCCCCAGCGGGTCATCCTGATGCGACCAAGCTCACGCTCGGTGCGCAGCACGAGATCGAGAAGGTCAGGAGCCGAAAGCCCTGTTTCGACGGCTGCGCAGGCATTAAGGAACCAGTCCTGCTCGACAGGTCCCCATGGCGGCGTCTTGTAGACTCGCGAAACGGCGGTGACGCGGCATTCGGGATCGTCATCGAGCTTCCGGAGCGCATCGCGCATCGACCGGGCGACATCGCCGACATTGCCGCCCAGCCCGAGATAGGCGGTGACTGCCTCAGCCATCGGACCGGGCTTCATGCACGACACGCACCTCGACATGATCGAGAACGCCAGGAACCGGCGCGTTCGGTTTGCGAACGGTAATGTCGGCCGTGACGATCTGGGGGAACCGCCGGCAAAGCGCCTTTGCGATCTCCAGTGCGATGGCCTCGATCAGGAACCGCCGTTCGCCCGTGACGATTTTCTCGATCTCCTGGAAGGCGACGCCATAATCCACCGTCCCTTCGATGCTGTCCTTTTCGAGCGCATCGCCGGGATCGACGGTCAGGACGGCATCGACATAGAAGCGCTGACCGAGAAACTCCTCCTGCTCGAACACGCCGTGACGCGCGAAGAACGCGCAGTTCATCATCCTGATCTGGTACATCACGCGGAAATTTCCCGTTTGCAGGCGCTCATCGCGCGGGCCGTCGCGCAAGCATAGCATCAGCGATGACAAGCGCATCGTGATTGATCGCGACATCGTGCACGCGAAAGACGGCGGCGCCGGCCGCCCGAAGCAACGCAGTCGTCGCCGCGGTTCCCGCATCGCGCTCCGCCGCGTCGCGCCCCGTGGCATGGCCGATGAAGCGTTTGCGGCTCGTGCCAACCAGGATCGGGTAGCCGAGCGCGTACAGCTCCGCGAATCGGGCCATCAATGTAAAGTTTTCCGCCGGGTCCTTCGCGAAACCGAAGCCGGGATCGAGCACGATCTGCGCATCGTCGATGCCGGCCTTTGCGGCAATCTCCAGCGAGGTCTCGAAAAAGGCGAACTGATCCTCGACGACATCCGGCAGCTTTTCGCGTTCGCGACCCGTATGCATGATGCAAAGCCCCGCCCCGGTCGCCGCCGCGACACGGGCGATATCGGGCTCGCGCTGCAGCCCCCACACGTCATTGACGATATGCGCGCCTGCGAGGACGGCCTTTTCCGCGGTTTCGGCACGGTAGGTGTCGATCGACAGCACCGCATCCGGCAAGGCCTCGGTAACCGCCGCAATGGCCGGCAAGACGCGGGCCTGTTCGGTCTCTCCATCGACAGGATCACCGCCAGGCCGCGTGCTTTCGCCACCAATATCGAGAATGGCCGCGCCGCCTTCGGCCATCGCCGCCGCATGCGCCACGACATCCCCGACGCCCTCGAAACGGCCTCCGTCGGAAAAGCTGTCGGGCGTGACGTTGAGAATGCCCATCAACACGCCCGCCGGCCCGAGCGTCAGCTCTCGGCCATGCGCGAGCGCCCACCGGTGCGGGAAAAAGACGTCATTTCGGGGAAGAGTCACTGGCTGCCCGGTCGTCGCGGACCCGGTCAGGCCTGCTGCTCAGGGACGTGGACGACGAGGCCGTCCAGTTCATCCGTCATCTTGATCTGGCAGGAAAGACGCGAAACCGGCTTCGGCTCGAAGGCGAAATCCAGCATGTCCTCTTCCATGACGTCGGGCTTTCCGACAGTCTCGGTCCAGCTATCGTCCACATAGACATGACAGGTCGCACAGGCACAGGCACCGCCGCACTCGGCCTCGATACCCGGAACGCTGTTCTTCACGGCGTTTTCCATGACCGTCGAACCGGTCTCGGCATCAATTTCAAAACGGGTGCCGTCAAACGCGACAACGGTCAACTTCGGCATCATGCTCTCCGGATGGACCAACAGGCGATAGGGGTAATAAAGCCGCGACTTAACCGGACGACCGGCAAAGTCAACCGGCAGGCGCCGGAATGAGCCTGAAATGCCTTCAAGCGGTCGATTTGCCGCGATTACAGATTAACGCAGCAGCGAGGCGATATAGTCGCGAACGGTTTCGACTTCCCTGAGGAGAGCCGTTACCGGAGCGGTATTGTCCGGGTCGCTTTCGATCAGCATCGCCTGATCCGCAAGCCCGAAAGCGCCGATCGCGCGCGCCGCTCCCTTGAGCGTGTGCGCCTGGCGTTTTCGGAAATCGCAGTCGGACGAGGAGCGCAGATCGTTGCCGAGAATCGCGGCCTGCTTGGCGAAAAGTCGCAGAACCTCCTCCTCCAGCGCACGATCGCCACCGGTCTGGCGCGCGAGAAAAACGAGATCCACCGGCCTGTGTTCCCCGCGCAGTTCGCAGGGTGTGTCCGGCGGGGCGAAAATTGGAGCGGTGTTCATAACCATTCATTTTCCCTGTTGACCCTTTCACGATGATGTCACCCAAAGATGGCCGAGGAGTTAACCACTTCCGTGATTACAAAGACGTGCGGGACAGTCGATGGCCCTTTCGACCACCGTTAACTTTATCTTTAAACTTTTGCGGATTGGGCCAATCGCGAGTTCCAATTGGAAAAGTGTCCCGTTACGATACGGGTTCACATCAGGACACATCGTGACCACAGTTGTGCCCTGTTTCAGTGTGAGTGACGGGTCTCTGATCGGACCCGGCGGCATTGCGCCGGAAATAGTATTTGAGTGAGGCGGGAATGGCTGTGAACAAAAACGCTGCAAATATCGATCGCGATATGGAAGCGGCGCTTGAGGAGGCTCTGGAAGCGGGTCTGGACGACGAGATCACACTCGACGACGAATTGTCGCTCGACGATTTCGAAAATCAGGTCGCGGCCGCCGCCAGCGAGCTTGCCGAGGAGAACAAGCAGTCCTCTTCCAAATCGGGACAATCGAAGCCGGCGCAATCCAAGTCGGCTCCGGCCAAATCCCCCGCGGCAAAGGCGCCCCCTGCCAAATCGGCGCCGCCGAAGCCGGAATCCCGCGCTCCGCAGATGCGCGCGCCCGCGCCGAAGGCCAAGACGGATGCACCGAAGCGCCGTGCCGAGACACCTTCCTTCAACCCCGCCAATGACGACGACACGCAGCGCGATTACGCCGCAATCCTGTCGCGTCTTCGCAATGGCCCGTCGGGACGGCCCCATCTTACTGCGATCATCGTAAGCGTCTTCTGGGCGATCGCCGGCCTGCTGCTCGCACAGAGCATGTACGATTCCGGCGTCGCGGCGATCTTCACGCCGGACGGCCTGCGCAATTCGCCGGGCGCCGTCGCCCTTCTCGTCTCGATCGTTGTGCCGATCCTCGGTTTCTTCGCGATTTCCTCTATGGTGCGCCGGACGCAGGAAATGCGCTTCACCGCCCATTCCATGAGCGAAATCGCCCTGCGCCTTGCCGAACCCGAGACGCTTGCGCAGGAACGGATCGTCACCGTTGGACAGGCTGTGCGCCGCGAAGTCGCCGCCATGGGCGAAGGCATCGAACGCACCATCGCGCGCGCCAGCGAACTCGAAGCGCTGATGCAGTCGGAGGTTTCAGAGCTCGAACGCGCCTATACCGACAACGAAGCGCGCGTGCGCTCCCTGCTTACCGACCTCGGCGACGAGCGCGAGGGTATCGTCACCCACGCGGAACGTCTGCGCGCCTCCATCGCCGGTGCGCATGAGCAGCTGCGCGACGAACTGACAGGGTCGGCGGATTTCATTCGCGACAATGTCCGCAACGCCTCGACCCAGCTGACCATGTCCCTCAATGAGGCAGGCCAGTCGCTCATCGGCCGCATGGATCAGTCCAGCAAGGCGGTCAACGAGACCATCGCCGCGCGCCTCGACGAGGTTTCCAACCGTATCTCCAATTCCGGCGAGGCCTTCGCCAGCCTGATCGACATGCGCATCGCCAATCTGAGCGAGCAGACCGACGAGGCTTCAAGCCGCCTCGCGGAATCGCTGGAATCGCGCGCAACAGGCCTCGTGACGCTGCTTTCCAGCACCGCGACGAACATGACGGACGAGTTCGACCAGCGCATGGCAAGCCTGGAGGAGACCTTCAACTCCCGCGGCAAGCACCTGCTCGACGACTTCGAAACCCGCGTGCAGGCGATCAATCACGGCACCGAGAAGCTCAATTCGGCACTCGACGCCCGCGCCCGCCAGATCAACGAGACGCTTCTGGAGCGCACCCGCGCCATCGCCGAGACCTATGCTCACGGCAATGCGCAGGCCGGTGTCATCGCCGACAAGGCGCGCCAGGCCTTCACCGAGCAGACCGAGTCCATGGAAACGTCGCTGTCGGCGATCCTGGAGGAGAAGTCGACCGCATTCGCCGACAAGCTGACCGCGATCACCTCCGGCACCGCCGATGCGATCGAGCTCAAGACGGGCGACTTCCTCGGCCGTCTCGACGAGAAAACGACCGCGATCTACGGCGCCGTCGGCCACACCACCGAAAAGCTCTCGGCGGCCGTCGATCTGGAAACGGCCCGCATCGGCGAGACACTGGATTCGCGCACGCAGGCCCTCACCGACGAACTCGGCCGCAAGGTCGAGGAATTCAGCGGCACGCTCGACTCGCGCTCCGACGAATTCGCGCGCACGGCGACGCAGTTCGGCCAGGCCTTCGATGCTCAGGCGGAACTGCTCATCGACCGCGTCAGCGGCTACTCCTCGCAGCTGACCGAGGCTCTGGACGAGAAGGCGCAGATGCTCAACAGCAGCGCTTCGTCGTTCCGTGAATCGATCGAGGCACAGGTGGAGTCGGTCGCGGCAAGGCTGCATGAACGCGCGGCCGAATTCGAAGCCAACACGGCCCGCTTCGACCAGAACATCATCGGCCTCACCGACACGCTCGGCAACCGCCTTCAGGAAGGCACGGCACAGTTCGAGGCCACAGCACAGCAGGTCGATCGCAATATCGGCACCTTGACCGAGAACCTGTCCGAGCGCCTGCTCCAGCACAATTCGCTGTTCGAGGATAAGACGGCGCAGATCGGCGAGAACATCGGTTCGCTGACCGAAAACCTGTCCGAGCGGCTGATGCAGCACACGGCGCTGTTCGAGGACAAGACCGCACAGATTGGCGAGAACATCGGCTCGATGACCGAGACCATGTCCGAGCGTCTGATGCAGCAAACGGCGCTGCTCGAGGACAAGACCGCGCAGATCGGCGAGAACATCGGTTCGCTGACCGAGAACATGTCCGAGCGGTTGATGCAGCACACGGCAATGTTCGAGGACAAGACCGCACAGATCGGCGAGAATATCGGTTCGCTGACCGAGAGCATGTCCGAGCGGTTGATGCAGCACACGGCAATGTTCGAGGACAAATCGGCGGTCTTTGGCGAAAGCGTTGGCGCTCTGGCCGACCGTCTGGCAGAGCACCTGTCGGAAAACACGGGCAAGCTCACCTCCGTCCTGGAGGAGAAGACCGCGTTCCTCGACACCTCGCTGGACGAGAAGACCCTGCGTCTCACCGAATCGCTGAGCCAGCGTTCGAGCGACCTCGTTGCGGAAATCTCAAGCGCGACCAATGCGCTGGAAACAGCGATGAACGAGAGCAATGCGCGTCTGGAAGCTCTTCTGAGCGACAAGGCCGGCGGGCTTCAGGCGGCAGTCGAGGAGCGCACCAACTCCGCGATCGTTGCGCTGTCGCGCAGCACCGAGGCGCTGGAAACCCTGTTCGAACAGAACACCGGCATCGTCGACGAGCGCGCGGAAACGATGCGCAAGGCGCTCTCGCTCGGTATCGAGAACGTCCGCAAGACGCTGGAAGACAGCGCCGGCCTCGTTGCGCGCACGCTGCGTGACAGTGTCGCCGTTGCCCGTGTCGAACTCGAAGAAGAAGCTGCCAAGGTCGGCGAAAACATCAACACCCATGGCCGGGACTTCTCCTCGCAGCTCGCCAAGCAACTTGCCGACAACCAGGCGAGGATTGCCGAGGAGCTGGCGGCCAACGAGCAGCGCCTGTCCAGCCAGGCGGAACTGATCCGCAACCAGGCCGAGGAAATGCTCGAGTCCTTCCAGACCCGCGCCAACGACGCCACCAAGGGTATCGGCGGCTCGACCGAGGAAGCCCTGTCCTCCTTCGTCGAACGCACCCAGGAGATGTCGGAGCTGCTCTCCTCTCATACGAAGGGGCTCGAGGATCTCATCGAGAACTCGACACGGCCGCTGCTCGAACGCCTCACCGGCGACGGGTCCAAGCTTGCCGAACAGCTCGAACAGGCGACCACCGCGGCCACCGAACGCCTCAAGGCCGAAAATGCGGCGCTCATCACCGCGATCGCCCGCCGCACGGCCGACACGGTCTCTGCCGTCGAACAGGCCCAGAGCGGCCTGATCGAGAATGTCGACAACCTGATCAATCGCCTGACGTCTTCGAGCTCGAATCTCGGCGAACTGATCTCGCAGGCCGCGAACAATCTCGGCCAGCTCGACGGCCGGCTCGTGGAGACGACGACCGACTTCGCCGACAAGGCGAACCGTGCCGCCGATTCCATCGCCAACTCCGTCAACGTTCTCGACAACAACATGGGCAAGCTTGGCGAAGTGTCCGGCAAGACACTGGAAGAAGTCGCTTCCATCGCCGCACGCTTCGAGGAGCATGGCAAGGTTCTCGCCTCCGCCTCGGAACTCCTGAACACCGCGCAGTCGGGCGTCTCCGGCAAGCTGGAAGAACGCCGCGAAGCGCTCGAAGCATTGTCTACGGGACTGGTCGGCAAGTCCGAGGAAATCGAGAAGCTGATGCGCTCCTTCGAATCGGTCGTGACCGAAGCCTTCGGCAAGGCCGAGGAGCGGACACGCAAATCCGCCGACGAACTCACGGCCAAGCTGCGCGAAGCTGCCCAGGAAGCCGAAGGGACGGCGCGCTCCTCCGCGGCATCGGTATCTGAGAACGTGTCCGAAATCGTCGAATCCGCGCTCAAGCGCTTCGAGGAGGCGACAACGGACATGCGCCGCGTCGCCGGCGAAATGAGCAAGGACCTCAGCGTGACCCGCGAGGAAGTCCGCAAGGGCATCTTCGAACTGCCCGAGGAAACGCGTGAATCGACCGGCGCGATGCGCCGTGCGGTCTCCGAGCAGATCAATGCGCTCAAGGAACTGTCGCGGATCGTCGAGAGCTCCGGACGTGCCTTCGATGTCGGTGGTGGTGGTGGTGGTGCGGAAAAGGCGGCAAAGCGCCCGGCTCCGCAACCGGCTCCCGCTCCGGCGCCCGCCCCTGCTCCGGCTCGCCAGGCCGCTGCCGTGGCGACGGCTCCGGCTCCGGCCAAGCCGCAACAGCCGGCAGCAGCGCCGCAGCAGCGTCAGCAGCCGGCAACGGCGAAAGCCGCCGCTCCGGCCCAGTCCGCGCAGCTGCGCGGCAGCCATGGTGCGACGGAAAGCGCCCCGGCCCGCAATGAACAGGCGGGCACGGACAAGGGCGAACAGTCCGGCGGTTGGGTGAGCGATCTGCTGCGCCGCGCCTCCAAGGAGGATCAGCCGGCACCGCGCGCACCACAGCGCGTGGACCAGCCGCGTGAACCGCTGCATGCCGTCGAATCGCTGAACTCGCTTTCGGTCGATATCGCCCGTGCGATCGACCATGATGCGGCGATCGAACTGTGGGAACGCTATCGCCGTGGAGAGCGCAACATCTTCACGCGCCGGCTCTACACGCTGAAGGGCCAGCAGACCTTTGACGAGATCAAGCGCAAATACGAAAGCGACAGCACCTTCCGTGCATCGGTCGACCGCTATGTCGGCGATTTCGAGAAGCTGCTGCGCGACATCGCCAAGAACGACCGCGACAACATGATGACGCAGACCTACCTGTCCTCCGATACGGGCAAGGTCTACACCATGCTGGCGCATGCGGCGGGCAAGCTGAAATAAGCGCCGTCACGGTCTCTGGAAAAGAAAACCGCCGGGTCAGATTGACCCGGCGGTTTTGTTTTATCTGGTCTTGAACGGTGGCGAGAAAATCAGAGACGCGCGGTGACCCAGGCCACGATGTCGCGCGTAACGCTCTCGAAGGCCCGGTCGATGGCCGCGATGTAGGACGCGTTGTCCGATCCACCAGCGACGACCCGCTCCTCGAAAATACGCTCGCTCGCCACGACGCCATTCCGGTCGTTGAGGATCTTCACGGCGATGGCGACATGCGCGGTGTTCGAGGCGGAATTGATGCCGAAAGAGCGGATTTCCGTGACGATCTGGTAGTCGATCGCCAGCCCTTGCCCCGGAAGCCCGACGCCCTTGAAACGGTCCGAATTCTGGAACGCCTGCGCCAACCGGACCTGCACGAGGCGCGGCAGCCTGTCGCTCCACTGGGAGCGGCCGAGATAGCGGATCGTCAGCGGATCGGTCTGGACGACGATATTCTGGGAATCCAGCGCCTTGAGCGCCTGCGGTTCGGCCACGAGGATCTGCGTGCCGCGCCGCACGGGCGAGGCCTTGCTGATCGTCGGGACGCCGAGTTCGTAGGTGTCGTCGCTCGGCATGACGCCGCCAATCGCAGCGCAGCCGCCAAGTATGAAGGGCAACAGGGCCAGATGTCCGGTGCGCATCAGTCTCATGGCGTCGTCCTACACAACACGTTTCGCCGCCCCGGTCCTGCCCGGCGCCCGATCAATCGACATCTGGTTTGATACCGCTCCGTCATCGACTGTCAACGCCTCGTCCGGCCGTTATAGGTTTTCACGTCACCGTCTCCGCCGAAGATCAGGCGCTGCGGATTGCGTTCGAGATCGGTGATCGCCCGTTCGATCCGGCCGACCGAGCGTCTCGTCTCGTTGACCAGCGACTGCACGTCACGCAGCCCCTGCCCGGAAAACCGCTCCAGCCCGGCCGACACCGAATTGACCCGTGTGTTCAGCGTCTCCGCGACCTCGCGGAACGCTTCAAGCGTCTTGCGTGTCTCGGCCATCAGCGATTCGCCCTCGTCGGACCCCAACAGACCGTCAGCCTTTGCGAGAATGCCATCCACGCGCACCGATGCCGCGTTGAGCCGCTCCGCCATTTGCTGCGTGTTCGAGATGATCGCCTGGATATCTTCCTGGCGGTCGCCGATCCCCTCGGTCACTTTCTCGAACTCGGCAAGCGAGGCGCGCGCCGACTTTCCGGCCTCGGCCATATTCTGCAGCGCGGATGTGATATCTTCGGGCGGCACCGCTGCCAGCACCGTGTCCAGCCTGTCGAACGTTCCGCTGATACGCCCTCCGACACCTTCAAGATCTGTGGCGACCGCCGCGACTTTGTCGGCGACCTCCTGGAACTGGCCGGAAACGCCGTTCAGGTTTTCGGTGAACCCGTCGACATTGTCGACGATCGACGACAGCTTGTCAGGATCGATCGCCGCAAGCAGGTTCTCGACGCCTTGCAAGGTGCCGTCCAGCTTGCCCGAGACATCGGCCAAGGCCTCGCCGACCCCGCCAACACCCTTGAGAAACGAGTCGATCTCGTCGGCATTGTTCTTCAACGCTTCACTGAAGGCGGCCGCATTCTCGAGTGTCTTGTTGAGCGGGTTCTGCGCGCCGCCGACAATCGACTCGAGGCTGCTGAGAACGCGATCGGTACGGGTGAAAATGTCCTGCGCGGTCGCGAGCAGATTGTTGACGGCGGACGGATCGGCCCGGATGGTCGCGACCTTTCCCTGCTCTTCGGCCAGTTCGAAGATACTCGTTTCCGACTGGTCTCCGCCCTCGAATTCGATATGGGCGATGCCGGTCAGGCCCGTGAAGCCGAGAACCGCCTTGGTGGCGCGAGAAATCGGCAGATCGCGGCTAACCACGGTGCGCGCAATGACGAGCCGCGGATTGGTCTCGTCGAAGCTCAAACCGGTTACCTTGCCAACATCGATGCCGTTGAACTTCACCAGGCTGCCGACGCCCAGACCCGTTACCGAGCCTTCGATGACAACATCGAGCCGGGCCGTATCGCCACCGGTATCGACGCGGGCCACCCAGTAGACAATCGCGAAACCCGCCAGGAAGACGAGAAGCGTGAAAGCACCGACGGTAACGTAATTTGCCTTGGTTTCCATGTGTCAGACGCCCGCCCCAGCTGCGGCTTTCTTATCGGTGGTTGCAATGCGCCGTGCCCGCTTTCCGCGAAAATAGGACTTCACCCAAGGGTCTTCGCTTTTCAGCATATCCTCGATGGTCCCGACGACAAGAACCTTCTTGCCGCCCAGCACTGCGATCCGGTCAGCGACCGTGAAAAGGCTGTCGAGATCGTGCGTCACCATATAGACGGTCAGGCCGAGCGTGTCGCGAAGCTTTGCGATCAATTCGTCGAATTCCGCCGCGCCGACGGGATCGAGCCCCGACGTCGGCTCGTCCAGAAAGACGATGTCCGGATCGAGCGCCAGCGCCCTCGCAAGCGCCGCGCGCTTGATCATCCCGCCCGACAGTTCGGAGGGATATTTGTCCGCGGCATTGCGCGCCAGTCCAACCAGTTCGATCTTCAATAATGCGAGTTCGTCCATCAGCGCCTTCGGCAATGAGAGATACTCGCGCATTGGCACCTGGATGTTTTCCTTGACCGTCAGCGACGAAAAAAGAGCCCCATGCTGGAAAAGCACGCCCATGCGCATATCCACCTGGATACGTTCTTCGTCTTTGATCTTGTCGAGATCACGGCCCAGGATGGTGATCTGGCCATCCTGCTTGCGATTCAGGCCAAGAATCGTGCGCAGCAACACTGACTTGCCCGTTCCGGACGCGCCGACGAAACCGAGGATTTCCCCACGATAGACATCGAGGTCGAGTTCGTGCAGCACGACATGCCGCCCGAACTGGACGTGAATGTCGCGCACCTCGATGATCGGGGTCTGGTCCACCATCAGAAATCGATCGCCGCGTAGAAGATTGCGAACGCCCCATCGACGACGATGACAACGAAGATCGACTTGACCACCGACGCCGTCACCCTTTCGCCAAGCGATTCGGCGCTGCCCCCCACCTTCATCCCCTCCACGGAGGCGATGATTCCGATGATGAAGGCCATGAAGGGCGCCTTGATGAAACCGGCAAAGACCGTCGACAGGTCGATGGCGTCGCGCACGCGGGTGATGAAGGCGTCGGGCGAGATCCCCGAATAGGCCTTGGCGACGAACATCGCGCCACCCAACGCCGCGATATCGGAGATGACCGTCAGCAACGGCAGCGCGATGCCGAGCGCCACGAGCCGCGGGAAGACCAGCACGCCCACAGGGTTGAGCCCGATGACCGTCAAGGCATCGATTTCCTCGCGCATCTTCATCGAGCCGATCTCGGCCGTGATCGCACTGCCCGACCGGCCGGCGATCATGATGGCGGTCAAGAGCACGCCGATCTCGCGAAGGACGAGAATACCGACAAGATCGACGACGAAGATCTCGGCGCCGAAATAGCGAAGCTGAAACGCGCCCTGCTGCGCGATGATGGCGCCAATGATGGTCGACATCAGCGCGATGATCGGAATGGCGCGCACGCCGGTCCTGTCGAGCTGATTGACGACAGCGGCGATCGACAGGCCGCTGCCGTGGCCGAGTTTCATTTGTGATCCGCGTACCGCAGCGCCGACCATGTGCAGCGCCATCAGCATGTCGTCGCGAAACCGGAACACGCCCTGCCCGGTTCCGACCAGCAGTCGCGTTATCCAAGAGTCGCGGGTCTCGCCCTCGTCCGGTTCGGAGAGGTCTTCCATCGCCGTGCGAACGGCTTCCAGCAGCACTTCGTGCGACGCACGAACACCCTCGAGCGACGCAGACCCGCCTTTTTCCCGAATTGCCAGCGCCAGCCGGTAGATCAGCCATGCACCGGCGGTATCCAGATAGGTGATGCCGGACAAATCGAGGGCAACATCACCGGACGACCGGTTTTCGTGACGGCGCATATCCGCATCGACGAACGACACTGTATGCGTCGCCCACTGCCCTGCGAGGACAAGACGCGTCTGGCCATTTTCCGACCGCGCTTCGACAGTCGCAACCTGCGGCGACGCACCGCCTTCGCCAATTTCCCTGTGTAACGTATCCGCCATCACGCTATTAATATCGTTGCCGTCGCACCGAGTCTGCGGCGTACGGGCCACATCAACGGAATAATAACGGCGCTGCCGGCAAACGGGTGTATGATGCAAAACAGCAAATGCAGCGTCGATGCATGGACGGAACGATACCCGATCGATGGGCAGTTCCGCATTTCGAGGAATAGCAAGACCGAGGCGGAGGTGGTCGTTTGCCGCATATCGTCCGACGAGAGGTCGGGCTATGGCGAATGCGTTCCCTATCCGCGCTACGGTGAGACGACGGAATCGGTGCTCGACGCGATCAACCAAGCGGCGAAGCAACTCGGTGGCGATATCGGCCATGATCGCCTGCAGGAAGCGCTGCCGCCCGGCGCGGCGCGCAATGCGCTCGACTGCGCACTCTGGGACCTCCAGGCCAAGATCAGCGGACGCCATGTCCATTCGCTCGTCTGCCGGCTGCCGCCCCGCCCCGTGGAAACCGCGTTCACCGTATCGCTCGACACGCCGGACGCGATGGCCAATGTCGCGCGCGGCGTCTCCTCCCGCCCGGTGCTGAAGATCAAGCTCGGCGGAAAGGACGATATCGCGATCATGCATGCGGTGGCCGCCGCCGCGCCACGCAGCCGCATCATCGCCGACGCCAACGAGGCATGGACCCCCGACACGCTGCCCGAACTGATGCGCGAGGCCGCGCGCGTCCGCATCGCGCTGATCGAGCAACCGCTTCCTGCCGGCAAAGACGAACTGCTCGCCGAGATTCCGCATCCGATCCCGATCTGCGCGGATGAAAGCGCGCACATCGTCGATGACCTCGAAGCGTTGAGAGACCGCTACGACACGGTCAACATCAAGCTCGACAAGACGGGCGGCCTGACGGAGGCAGTGCGTATGCGCGAGCGGGCCCGCGAACTGGGCTTCGGCGTGATGGTCGGCTGCATGGTCGGCACATCGCTTTCGATGGCGCCGGCCGTGCTGCTGGCGCAGGACGCGGACTATATCGACCTCGACGGCCCGCTTCTCCTCGCCCGTGACCGCATGCCCGCGCTTTCCTATTCGGGAAACATGGTCTCGCCGCCGCGTGCCGAACTGTGGGGTTGAAAATCCAATGAATTCGGACCCGGATTGACCTTTCGGCAGCTTCTCGCGCGCCCTATAAGAAACCGAGAACGGGAGATAGCTACATGGACATGGGACTCAAGGGCCGCAAGGCGATCGTTTGCGCGTCGAGCCGGGGGCTCGGCAAGGGATGCGCCGCCGCGCTGGCCGATGAAGGCGTCGATCTTGTGATCAACGGCCGCAACCCCGACGCGACCAACGCCACGGCGGACGAATTGCGCGCGCGCGGTGTCGAGGTCACGGTCGTGCTCGGCGACGTGTCGGACCCCGCGACGCAGGACGCGTTGCTCGCCGCATGCCCGGAACCGGATATCCTGGTCAACAACAACGCCGGTCCTAAACTGCGCGATTTCAGGGAACTCGACCGCGAGGCGATCCTCGCCGGCGTGACGCAGAACATGGTCACCCCGATCGAGCTTATCCAGAAGGTTCTCGACGGCATGGCCGAACGCAAGTTCGGACGCATCGTCAACATCACGTCGATGTCCGTCTACTCGCCGATCGCCGGCCTCGACCTGTCCTCGGGAGCGCGTGCCGGGCTCACTTCGTTCCTCGCCAGCATCTCCCGCTCGGCGATCGACCGGAACGTCACCATCAACGCGATCCTTCCCGGCAAGTTCGACACCGACCGCATTCGCGCCGGGCTTGAATTCGGCGCCAAGAAGTCGGGAAGCAGCATCGAGGCGGAACGCGAGCGGCAGGAACACGCGATACCCGCGGGACGCTTCGGCACACCGGAGGAATTCGGACGCACCTGCGCGTTTCTCTGCTCGGCCCATGCCGGATATATCACCGGCCAGAATATCAAGCTCGACGGCGGCCTGTTCGCCAGCGCATTCTAGGCGCGGTCGATATCGGAATGGCGAAAGGGACCGGCATGCAGCAGGATACAACACCGGATCAGGCCGGTGACGCAAAGGCGAGCCTCGAAGAGGCCGCACTGTTCTACCACCAGTATCCGCGCCCCGGAAAGCTGGAGATCCAGGCGACCAAGCCACTGGGCAACCAGCGCGACCTTGCACTCGCCTATTCGCCGGGCGTCGCGGCTCCGTGCCTCGCCATTGCCGACGATCCCGGCAAGGCGGCGGACTACACTGCGCGCAGCAATCTCGTCGCGGTCGTCTCGAATGGCTCCGCCGTGCTCGGCCTCGGCAATATCGGCCCCCTCGCCTCCAAGCCGGTGATGGAGGGCAAGGCCGTCCTGTTCAAGAAATTCGCCGGGATCGATGTCTTCGACATCGAAATCGATGCGGTCAGCGTCGACACGATGGTTTCGGTCACCGCAGCGCTCGAACCGACCTTCGGCGGCATCAACCTGGAAGACATCAAGGCGCCGGAATGCTTCGAGGTCGAGGCGCAACTGCGCGAGAAGATGAACATCCCGGTGTTCCACGACGACCAGCACGGAACCGCCATCATCGTCGCCGCCGCGATCATGAACGGGCTGGAACTGGCCGGAAAGCCGATCGAAACGGCAAAGATCGTCACGTCGGGCGCGGGCGCAGCCGCCCTCGCATGCCTCAACCTGCTGGTTTCTCTCGGCGCCAAACGCGAGAACATCTGGGTCTGCGATATCGAGGGCCTCGTCTATGAAGGCCGCGAGACGCTGATGGACCGGTGGAAATCGGTCTATGCGCAGAAAACGGACAAGCGGAAGCTGACCGATGTCATTCCCGGCGCGGATGTGTTCCTCGGCCTGTCGGCCGCCGGCGTCCTGAAGCCGGAATGCCTCAAGGAAATGGCCGATCAGCCGCTGATCATGGCGCTGGCCAACCCGGTGCCGGAAATCATGCCCGATGTAGCGCGAGAGGCGCGTCCGGATGCGATGATCTGCACTGGCAGGTCCGATTTTCCCAATCAGGTCAACAACGTATTGTGTTTTCCTTACATCTTCCGGGGCGCACTCGATGCCGGCGCGACCACCATCAACGAGGAGATGAAGGTCGCTGTCGTGCAGGCCATCGCCCAATTGGCCCGCGAGGAGCCATCCGATGTCGCCGCTCGCGCCTATTCCGGGGAGACGCCGGTCTTCGGGCCGGATTACCTGATCCCCTCGCCGTTCGATCCGCGGCTGATCCTTCGCATCGCGCCAGCAGTGGCCAAAGCCGCGCATGACAGCGGGGTCGCGCTGCGTCCGATCGAGGACATGGGCGCCTATATCGACCGGCTTAACCGCTTCGTCTTTCTTTCCGGCCTCGTGATGAAGCCGATCTTCGCCGCCGCCCAGTCGGCGGCCGACAAGCGCGTCGTCTATGCCGACGGCGAGGACGAACGCGTGCTGCGCGCCGCCCAGGTCGTCCTGGAAGACCGGATTGCCAAACCTATCCTGATCGGACGTCCCGACGTGGTGGAAACCCGCCTCAAGCGCTTTGGCCTCAAGATCAGGCCCGGACGGGATTTTGAGCTAATCAACCCTGAAAACGATCCGCGCTATCGTGATTACGTGGATCACCTCGTCCAGACCGTCGGCCGCCGTGGCGTCACGCCGGACGCGGCGCGAACGCTGGTGCGCACCAATTCGACGGTCATCGCGGCCATCGCGCTGCTGCGCGGCGAGGCAGACGCGATGATCTGCGGGCTGGAAGGCCGCTACGACCGGCATCTGCGCCATGTTCGCCTGATCGTCGGCATGGAAAAGGGCGCGCAGGATCTTTCCGCGCTGTCGATGCTGATCTCGCAGCGCGGCGTCACCTTCTTCACCGACACCTACGTGACCGTCGATCCGAGCGCAGAGGAACTAGCCGAGATGACGGTGCTGGCCGCGCGCGAAATCGCGCGTTTCGGTATCGAACCCAAAGCGGCACTGTTGTCGCATTCGAATTTCGGATCCCGCGACTCGCAATCGGCGATGAAGATGCGCGAAGCGACCGCATTGCTGCACAAGATGGCGCCGGATCTCTGCGTCGATGGCGAGATGCATGCCGATTCCGCGCTCGACGCCCGGTTGCGCGAACGCGTCTACCCGAACTCGGTTCTCGACGGCGAAGCGAATCTCCTGGTCTTCCCCAATCTGGATTCCGCCAATATCTCACTCAACGCCGTGAAATCGATGACCGACGCGCTGCATGTCGGACCGATCCTGCTCGGGACCGCCAAGCCAGCCCACATTCTGACCCCGTCGGTCACGTCGCGCGGCGTGGTAAACATGACCGCGATCGCCGTGGTGGAAGCGGCGCAGAAGGAAACTTCCGAGGTGTCCGGGTCGCAGACCTCCGCATTAGCCGCGCGTTAAGCCTGCCACGATGGAGTATCGCAAATTCTAGCGGGCTTAACCGGCTGCGCCACATTTGACGTGTAAGCTGGCCGGCGAAGGGACTCCTTTGGGGAGTGGACGCGGGTGACGGAACAAATCAGATCGAGCCGGATTGCCGCCATCTCCGGGCGAGTCCGGCTGTTTGCCATGTGCCTCGCCGGTCTCGCGGCGGTCACGGCCACGCCGGCATCGGCCGACGTCTGCGCGGATTTGCGCGCGCAGTTGCGCGACGCATCCCGGCCCGGTCCGGGAACCTCGGCGCAAGCGCGACGCTATGCCGAGGCGGCGATCCGCCAATCGGCCGAAATCGAAAAGACAATCGCAATCCAGCGCTCCAACGGCTGCTTCCGCGATCCCGGAGCGGCCTGCCAGTCGCTCAATCGTACCATCCAGAAGATGCGAGCCAATCTCGACTCTCTGGAGAGGCAACGCGACCGGCTTTCCGGACGGATCAACAGATCGCGGGTGCGCGCCATCGAGGCACGCATGGCCCGCTTCCGCTGCGACGAACCGCAACGCCTCGCCAGCCGCGAGCCGCAAGAGGGCACGGTGACCGTCATCCCGCCAAGCATGGACAGGAATGACCGCAGGACCAAGATCATCGTGCGTGAAGGCATCGGCCGCCAGCGCCTCTACGATCCGCAAGCTGCGCCGCAGGCCCTGCCGGAAGACCAGGCGGCGGTCGCACCCGACGACCCGAATGCCGTTACCCTGCCCTACATGCCCGGAACGTTCAGAACCCTGTGCGTGCGGACCTGCGACGGCTACTACTTCCCGGTATCGTTTTCGACCGGCTTCGATTTCCTCCAGCGCGACGCGCAGACCTGTCAGGCGATGTGCCCGGCGACGGAAGCGAAGTTGTTCTTCCACCGTGTGCCGGACCAGGAAAGCGAAGAGATGATCTCGTTGCAGGGGCGGCCTTACACGGCGCTGCCCAACGCCTTTCTCTATCGCGAACAGCGCACCGACACCGCCGATCCCGCCTGCACCTGTGGCACGCCGCAAACGATCGCGCGCACGCCGGAAGAAGAACTTCCCGCTTCCGGCGGAACACGGCTCAGCGCGATTCCGACGCCGCTCGACAAGCCCGAGATGATGCCTGAAACAGATACCGAAACGGCGGACACAGCTGTCCACGGACCTGAAGAAGAACCTGACCTCGCGGCGGATGGTGAGCGAAAAACCGTCGAGGAAGCGAGCGCCGATACTGTCGAGGACCCCGCATACACGCGCAAACGCGTCAGGGTCGTCGGGCCAGAATTCCTTCCCGCCCCAGAAGCGGCAACAGATCCGCAATCTCAGGACCCGACGAGCGACCGGTAAGGGCGATGCGCAAAGGCATGAACAGTGCCCTGCCCTTGCGACCGCTTTGCGCCTTCGCCGCAGCAGTCCATGCCCCCCATGTCGAGGCATCGATTTCGCCTTCCGGCAGCAGGTCGAATGCGGCGCGCGCATAGTCGAGATCGTCGCCTTCCAGTGCCACCTGATCGTCGGGACCGACGGTCAGGATCCGCCACCATTCGGCAGCGTCCGGCACCTTCTCGATATTGGCGCGAACGACGGTCCAGAATGCCTCGGCGCGCGGATCGGCCGTATCGACACCAACCGCAGCCAGCCGCTCGGATGCCGCCGAAAACGGCAATTCATGGACAAACTGCCGATTGAGGACATCGAGTTCGGCCGGATCGAACTTCGCAGCCGACTTCGAGCAACTCGCGAGATCGAAGGTCGAGGCCATCGTCTCCAGCGAAGGCACGGCGGCTACCGCGGCCGATGTACCGATCAGGACCGCGAGCGATGCGACCGACATGGGCTCATAGCCACCCTCCTGCAGAGCCTTGATCGACAGGGCACCGGAGCGCTTCGACAGGCCCTCGCCCGACGCTGTCGTCAGCAGATTGTGATGGCCGAAGGCCGGCGCGGTCGCGCCAAGCGCCTCGAAAAGCGCGATCTGCGCCCCCGTATTGGTCACATGGTCGTCGCCGCGAATGACATGCGTCACACCGAGATCGATGTCATCGACGACGGAGGGCAGCGTGTAGAGATAGGTGCCGTCTTCACGGATCAGCACCGGGTCGGACATGGACGCGAGATCGACCGTCTGCCGGCCGCGCACGACATCGTCCCAATGCACCTCCGTGCGGCGGGTCGAAAACGGATCGCCGTCGAAATTCGGCAGCAGGAAGCGCCAGTGCGGCTTGCGACCCTCCGCCTCGAAGGCGGATTTCTCGGCATCGGTCAGCTTGAGCGCTTCGCGGCCATAGACCGGCGGCAGCTTGCGCGACAGGCGAATCTTGCGACGCCGTTCCAGCTCCTCTGAGGTCTCGTAGCAGGGATAGAGCAGACCGGCCTGCTTGAGGGTCTCCACGGCCGCGTCATGCGCCGTGCCGCGTTTCGACTGATAGGCGACGACATGCGGATGAACGCCCAGCCATTCGAAATCGGCCGAGATCTGGTCGGCATATTCCTGCCTGGAGCGCGCCGTGTCGGTGTCGTCGAAGCGCAGGATGAAGCGCCCTTCGTGTTGCAACGCGTACAGCCAGTTGAACAGCGCGGTGCGGACATTGCCGATATGGATATTGCCGGTGGGCGACGGCGCGAAACGGACGGTGACAGGCATGCGGCGGGGCTTTCGGGTCTGGGTTCGAGGCAGCGGTTAACCTTCGGCGCGCCTCATTGCAAGTTGTCCGCGCTGCGGACGCGAAGCTGGCGCGATACGGTGAACAGCACCACGCTCGCCGCGAGGCAATATACACCCATCGCGAAGATCTGCGCCGGATAGGGAACGCCGAAGTCGATCAGCGCGCCGGTGAGCCCCGGTCCGACCGCCGTGGCAAACACCATGAAGGCGACGATCAGCGATCGGATGGAGCCGAGATGCTTCGTCCCGTAGACCTCGGGCCAAAGTGCACCGATGAGCGTGGTCGAAAACCCGTAGGAGATGCCGAGAAGCGCCATGAAGACGAATGGCGCCCAGGCAGCCGGCGAGACCGCCAGCACCAGACAGGCCGCGCTGAGCGGCAGCAGGAAGCTCGGCAGCAGGGAGACGGCCGAGAAACGGTCGATCAGCGCGCCGCAAACCAGCGCGAAGATGATCGTCATCAAGGACATGAAGGCGAAGGACGCGGCGAATGTGTCGAGCGACCAGCCGCGCAATTCCACCAGATAGACCTGGTGAAAGAAGATTGTCGTGCCGATGAACGGCGGCGCCAGGATACCGATCAGCATGAGCCAGAACGCGCGGTCGCGGATCACCTCGCCACGCGTCCAGTCGCGTGCGGCCGTGACTTTCGGCTCCGGGTCGGACGAGCGCGGTTCGCGTTCCTGCCGGTAGAGCAAGGCGATCAGCGGCATGGCAACGACGACGAGCAAGCCGGCTCCCGCGACCCAGCTCATGCGCCAGCCGATCGCTCCGGCGACGATCACGAAGATGAAGGGGAACACCGCCTCGCCGGCATTTTGGCCCAGCGCGACGATCGAGATGGCGCGGCCGCGATTGGCAGAAAACCAGCGCCCGGTGGCCGTCATGGCGTTTTGCGTCATCATGCCCTGTCCGAACAGGCGCAGGAAATAGATCACACAAACCAGTACGACGAGGTGTTGCGACAGCGCCATCGCGACGGACCCGATCGCCAGCATCGGCACGATGATCAGGGTAACCTGCATCGGCGAGAAACGATCGACCATCCGCCCGACCCAGGTCAGCGAAAACGCGCTGGCCAGCGTCGCGAGCATGTAGATCATGCCGAATTCGCCATGCGACAGGTCGTATTCGGACCGGATTTCGCCGGCCG
This sequence comes from Oricola indica, assembly GCF_965227485.1. Classification (NCBI taxonomy): domain Bacteria; kingdom Pseudomonadati; phylum Pseudomonadota; class Alphaproteobacteria; order Hyphomicrobiales; family Ahrensiaceae; genus Oricola; species Oricola indica. The sequence goes on along the minus strand of NZ_OZ245747.1, from coordinate 2,553,494 downwards.
ACAGCGAGATGAAATAGGTCTGCCCGAAGGCCGAGAAAAGCGTCAGCAGAAATCCGCCCGCGAGCCAGCGGGCGTTGCCGATCAGGAAGTTCAGAAACTGCATTGTCCAACCTGGAAATCGAAAAGCCGGGATTGGACGTCGCCGTCATTGTACGCCCGGCAACCCCGCCTTAGAATGAGTCTAAAATGTTTAAATGCGGCCCTTATGCTTGAACACAAACACACCGCGGAGGCAATCCGCGCGCGCCTCGCCGACGGCACGAGACCCAATTATCTGCGCGATTTCATCTATGGCGGCATCGACGGCGCGGTGACGACCTTCGCCATCGTCGCCGGCGTGGTCGGCGCGTCGCTGTCTGCCAACGTAGTCATCATCCTCGGTCTCGCCAATCTCCTGGCCGACGGATTGTCGATGGCGGCCAGCAATTATTCCGGAACGAAGACCGAGATCGACGACCGCAATCGGCTTCGCGCGATGGAAATTCGGCATATTGCCGAGGATCCGGACGGAGAGCGCGAGGAAATTCGCCAGATCCTCGCTTTGAAAGGACTGGAAGGCGAAACACTGGAACACGCTGTCGAGGCCATCACATCCGACCGCGAACGCTGGATCGCGATGATGCTGGCCGATGAACACGGACAGAGTGGCGCGCTGCGCGATCCGATGAAATCGGCTGTCTCGACATTCCTGGCCTTCCTCGCCTGCGGCGCGGTGCCCCTTCTGCCCTATCTCCTGCTGCCGATAGACCAGGCCATGCCGGTGGCGCTGACGATGACCTCGATCGTGTTCTTCGCCATTGGATCGATCAAGAGCCGCTGGTCCGTAACGCGCTGGTGGACATCCGGACTGGAGACCCTGATCATCGGGCTTGGCGCGGCCACCGCCGCCTTTCTGATCGGTTACATGCTGCGCGATCTGGCGATCGCCTGACGCAATTTTCGGGTGCCTGATCAGGATGTTGAGGCAGAAACCGGAATCGGAATACGAGCCGCGACACGCGCCTTCACCACACGCGTCAGGAACAGCATCGCGACCGCGGCGGCGATGGCGTACCACCCCATCGCGGCGACCTTGCCCGGGAAGCCGATACCGCGATCGATCAGCCAGCCGCTGAGACCGGGCCCCAGCGCGGTGGAAAACACCATGATCGAGGTAACGACCGATTTGATCGCGCCCAAGTGGCGCGTGCCATAGAGTTCCGGCCAGATCGCGCCAAAGGCCGAGGCATAGAGGCCGAATGCCGTCCCCATGCCCGCCATGAAGATCAGGATCGCCCAGGACGGTGCCGCATATCCGACCGTCAGGTTTGCGATCGCAACGAAAACCAGCATTGCAGGCAGCAAGACCACCGATCCGAACCGGTCGATCACATAACCCGCCACCAGGGTCGCGGCGATGGCGAAGACGGAGAGCACGGGCGTGGAACCGGCGAACTGACCGAGCGCCCATCCGCGCAGTTCGGTCAGATAGACCTGGTGGAAAAACACCGTGGTGCCGATCACCGGCGGCGCGAGCAGGCCCAGCATCAGCGCCCAGAAGAGCGGATCGCGCATCGCCTGTCCGCGTGTCCATTGCGCACCCTGGTCGTCGCCGCGCAGCTCGGCCGCATGCGGCTCGCGCGGCACACGCATGAGCAGATAGATCGCCGGAAGCACCAGGACGACAAAGAACGCAGCATTGACCAGCCAGCCGCTGCGCCAGCCGACGAGCGCGGCGATGGCGACGAAGCTGACGGGCATGACGCTCTCGCCCAGTTGATGGCCGAGCGCCGCCGTCGAGACCGCTTTTCCCCTTGTTGCGGAAAACCAGCGGCCCATCGCGGTCATCGCGGAATGAGCCATAAGCCCCTGCCCGAACATGCGAAGACCCGTCAGCGCAAGAAACAGGACGGCGAGATTATGCGCAAATGCAAGCGCGACCATCGAGAGGGCAAGGCCGACGATCACCAGTCCGGCGTAACGCTCGATCCGCATCGTATCGACGAAGCGCCCGGCAAACGGGATCATCGCCGCGCTGGACAGCGTCGCCCACATGTAGAGCCAGCCGAAATCGCCATGGGAAAGGCCCAGCTCCGCGCGGATACCGCCGCTCGACAGCGCGATATAGAAAGTCTGGCCGTAGCTCGAAAACAAGGTCAGCAGAAATCCGCCGGCAAGCCAGCGGGCATTGTCACGAAGGAAAACAGGAAGTCTCATCGGCTCAACGCTCTTCCGCATAGCGCTCGATCAGCGCGACTGCATTGGCCACGCCATGCTCGGCACGGATCTCCTCGCCGATCCGCGCGGCGGTTTCCGCGATTTCCTGCGAGCCGGTCGCTTCGCGAAGCGCACCGGCCAGCTTTGCGGCTGTCAGTTTTTTCTGCCCGAGCGGCTTCGGCCCGGCGCCGATCTCGTGGACGAGACCTCCCCAGAATGGCTGGTCGGCGAAAAACGGTACGATGACCGTCGGCTTGCCGGCGCGAAGCCCCGCCGCCGTCGTGCCTGCCCCGCCGTGATGTACGACCGCCGCCATGCGCGGCAGAAGCCACGCATGCGGCGCCTCGTCTATCTGGAGGATCGTGTCCGGCAGTTCCCCGGTCTTCAGACCGCCCCACCCGCTCGCCATGACCCCGCGAAGGCCCGCTTCCTGCAAGGCATCGACGACGATATGCGCGAGGCGTTGCGGATCGCGCCCGGCCATCGAACCGAAGCCGACATAGACCGGCGGCGGCCCGGCTTCGAGGAAGGCGGTCAGTTGCGAGGGTGGGGTCCAGTCCTTTTCGGCATCGAGAAACCAGTAGCCCGTGACATGGGCGCTATCGGGCCAGTCGGCGGGGCGCGGCAGCACCGCCTCGCTGTGGCCGTGCAGAATCGGGATATCCGAGCCGTCCGACATCCTGCGTATGTCGAAAGATCGGACCGGCGGCAGGTCCAGACGCTTGCGGAAGTCGCGGGTATATCGCCCCAGCACACGATTGGTAAGGAACAGGATCGGCCAATAACTCGCCCTGTTGTACCAGCCGCCGAGTTTCCAGTCCGGAAGGACGGTGAAGCGAAATGCCCGGGTCGGCAGGAACATCGGGATCGGCGTTGCGTGGACGCAGGGAATGCCAAGTTTCTCGGCGATATGCGGCGCGGCGACCGCCTTTGAATGATAGACGATGATATCGGGGCCGAAGTCGCGTGCGACCTCCCAGCTTTCCGCCATCAGGGCCCGCTGCATCGGCGCGATCTGCCGCGACATCTCGATGCTGCTCTTGACGACCTGAACGATGCTGCTGCCCTTCTCGAGCAGGTCTTTTCCCTTGTCGGTGTCGATGATGGCGAGCAGATCATCGCTCATATGGCCGTAGCGCAACCCGTGCTCCTCGACGAACGCCCTGAACCGCTCGCTCGTGGCGAGAACGACCTCGTGTCCGCTCTCCTTCAGACCCAGCGCGAGCGCCAGATAGGGCTGCACGTCGCCGCGCGATCCATAGGTTATTATCAGCGCTTTCATATGCGCTCCCGTCCGGCCCTCGCCCGCGCGAAAACCTATGTCCGGTCGCGGAACCGGCTGGTGATCGGATAGCGGCGGTCCCGGCCGAAATTCTTGCGCGTGATCTTCACGCCCGGCGCGGACTGCCGACGCTTGTACTCGGCGATATAGAGCAGATGCTCGATCCGGTGCACCAACTCGCGATCATGACCCCGCGCGACGATGTCGTCGACGGCCATCTCATGTTCGACAAGACATTCGAGAATGTCGTCGAGCACCGGATAGGGCGGCAGTGAATCCTGGTCGGTTTGGTCGGGGCGCAGCTCGGCAGACGGCTCCTTGTCGATGATGTTCTGCGGGATCACCATGCCGGTCGGCCCCAGCGCGCCCGGAGGCGTATGCGCATTGCGCCAGCGCGCCAGCGCATAGACCTGCATCTTGTAGAGGTCCTTGATCGGGTTGAAGCCGCCATTCATGTCGCCATAGAGCGTCGCGTAACCGACGCTCATCTCGGACTTGTTACCGGTGGTCACGACCATAGAGCCGAACTTGTTGGAGACCGCCATCAGGATCGTCCCGCGCGTACGGCTCTGCAGGTTTTCCTCGGTAACGCCCTCATTCGTGCCGTGGAACAGGTCCGAAAGGGAACTCATGAAACCTTCGACCGGCTGCTTGATCGGCACGACATCGTAGCGGCACCCGAGCATCTGCGCACAAATCTCGGCGTCGGCAAGCGACTCCGACGAAGTGTATTTATAGGGCAGCATGATCGCGTGCAGCCGCTCCTCGCCAAGCGCGTCGACCGCCAGCGCGGCGCAAATCGCGGAGTCGATGCCGCCGGACAGGCCGAGTACGACGCTCTTGAAACCGTTCTTGTTGACGTAATCACGCAGCCCCAGCATGCAGGCGCGATAGTCCGCTTCCTCGCCTTCCGGAATCCGCGACATCGGACCCTCGTCGCAATACCAGCTCTCCTCGCCGCGCCGCCAGGTCGTCACGGTCACCTGGTCCTCGAACTGGCTCATCTGAAAGGCGAGCTTGCGATCCGCGTTGAAGGCGAAACTTGCGCCGTCGAAGACGAGTTCATCCTGCCCGCCGAGTTGGTTGGCATAGAGGACCGGGAGATCGCTCTCGATAACCTGCCTGATAACGACCTGATGGCGGACGTCGATCTTGCCCCTGTAATAGGGCGACCCGTTCGGCACGAGGAGGATCTCAGCGCCGCTCTCGGCCAGGGTCTCGCAAACACCAAGGTCGCCCCAGATGTCCTCGCAGACCGGAATGCCGAGCCGCACCCCGCGAAAGTCGACCGGGCCGGGCATCGGGCCCGCCTGAAAGACGCGTTTCTCGTCGAACTCGCCATAATTGGGCAGGTCGACCTTGTGGCGTTCGGCGATCACCTTGCCGCCGTCCAGCACCATGATCGAGTTGTGTCGCAAATCGCCCCGCGCCAGCGGCACGCCCATGACGACGCCCGGCCCGCCATCGGCGGTATCGCCGGCAAGGTCATCGACGGCTTTCTCGCAGGCGGCGAGGAAGGCCGGCTTCATGACGAGATCTTCCGGCGGATAGCCGGCGATAAACAGTTCGGTGAAGAAGACGAGATCGGCGCCGTGTCGGGCCGCGTCGGCGCGAGCCTCGCGTGCAAGGGCGAGGTTTCCGGCAATATCGCCAACAGTCGGGTTCAACTGCGCGACAGCGATACGTAGAATGTCAGGAGCGGTGTTCATGCGCGAGCATTAGCGCGCACAGATGGTCGAGGCAATCGCGTTCGACTCATGCAGCCGAGACGCTCGCCGCCCGGGATTTAATCATCCCGGGCATGCGAAAAAATCTGGATCAGCGGCCGCGTGCGGGACGCTTGCGGCCCGGCAGCAGGCCTTCGCGCTGCGCCAGCTTGCGTGCGGCCTTGCGGTTGCGGCGAACAGCTTCGCCTTTTTCGCGCGCACGCTTCTCGGACGGCTTTTCATAGGCGCGACGCGATTTCATCTCGCGGAAAACGCCTTCGCGCTGCAGTTTCTTCTTGAGCACCCGAAGTGCCTGGTCGACGTTGTTGTCTCTAACGAGAACTTGCAATGGCTTCCTCATTCGGTTCGTGTTCGGGCACTGCGACAAGCGCAACGCCAAGATGTTTCCGCCGTTCGCCGCAAGATCAGCGGCCTGTGGCTGGCAACAGGAGAATCGCCTGATGACGACGCGCGCATGACGCTAAACCGCGCTTGTGAGCAAAACGGTAAAGTTCCGTTTTACGGAAACGACCCGAGACCTGTAAGGTTTTCGGATGTCGGCGCGACGATCCGATTCAGCATTTCAGCCGAACCGGTTGACGCGTATATAACGTCGCTTGCCGCGAAATGCCACGCCTGCCGGAAAAAAACACGAACCACCGAAAGGGCGCGGAAGCGAGTGCGGCCGGCGCGCGTCGAAAGCGTAAGCGGGGGCAATGCCGACGACGGCACCCGCCTCCCCGGCTTCGCGATCCTGCGCTGACTTGCGCCATGCCGGAAAAAAACACTCGCCAGCTATGTTGGTCGATGTGTTAAATTTAATCGACAGCCCCTTGGAACATTGCGTAAATCGCCGCGAGGGACTGCTTTTTTGGAATTCTTTAATGTACCGCCTTTTTTATGTCAGTTCGGCCCGTCCGGACATGCAATCAATCGATATCGATACGCTTGTAAACGCCGCGTCGATGAAGAACCCGTCGCTCGGAATTACGGGCGCGCTCGGCTATGACGGCAAGCGTTTCGCCCAGATCCTTGAAGGGGCGAAAGAGGATGTTCTCGCGCTGATGGATGTCATCCGGTCCGACAATCGCCATTCCGGCATCGTCGTCATGGACGAAAAGTCGGTCGAGGGCCGTGTTTACGACGGTTGGGGTTTGAAGCAACTGGACGGACTGATTTTCGAGCACTTCGAAAGCGCCATGGCCGAGGCGTGACGATTACATCAGTCCGAGTTTGGCCTCTCCACGGTCCAGAATCACCGGAACGATCAGGTCTTCCTCGTCTTCGAGGTGCCTGAGCAGCATCGCGACGAGGTCTTCGGTGTCCTTCGCATAGGCATCGGCGGCGTAGCGCGCCGCGTCACGCCCTTCACCGAGCTTGCCGAGAAAGCCGTTGGCGCCATGCGCGTTCCGCTCCAGCGCGTCGTGGATGACGTGATGGTCGTTGTCCAGCAGATCGAAACCGCGCATCAACCCGGATTCAGCACGCGTGAAAACGGGGAAATAGTGCATGTCCTCGATCTGGTGATGCCCGTGCAACTGCTGCAGGAAGAATTGCAGCCTCGGCACGAAGAAGGACGCGAAGGGCTGCGCTTCGAGTTGCCCTTCCCTGTAGTCGGAGACCGACTGGGTGAGCATGCCGCCCAGTTCGCGGAACATGTCGTGGCGCTGCAGCCAGAACTGCGCCATGCCGCCGAGATTCTCGTGCGCCTGCCACTGATCGCGCGGATAACGCTCCAGGAGATAACGCAAATCTTCGGGCAGGCCGGAACGGTGTCCGAGCAGGAGTTGGGGATCGATATCGCTCATGACCGCCTATTTGCCTGCCCGCGCCGCCGCTTCAAGGGGCATTAGTGAAAGAACCAGGAATCCCAGGCGAAATATCCGTATTGCCGCGAGTGGTGCGCCCGTTCCGGCTTCGGCGCATCACCAGCCGCGCCATAGGCGAAGAACAATGGCAGAAGATGCTCGTCGGTCGGGTGATTATCGGCAATGAAAGGCGCGCGAGCCCGCCAGTCGAGGATCGCCTCCGTATCGCCCTTCGCGAACTGCTCGGCGAACCATTCGGTAAACGCCTCGATCTTGCCCGGAAGCTCCGGGTCGGGATCGCGGCCATAACGGATCGACGCGAAAACCGCCCGCAGATTATGCGTGATATGGCCGGAACCGAGAAGGAGGATCCCCTCCTCGCGCAAAGGCGCCAACGCCTTGCCGAGCGCATAGTGATAGGCAGCGTCGCGGTTGGGGTCGATGGACAACTGGACGACCGGGATATCGGCATCGGGCCAGGCGAGGATCAGCGGATTCCAGGCACCATGATCGTAGCCGCGCTCAGGCGCGATACGTGGATTGAGGCCCGCATCCGCGAGGATCTGGGCGATCCGCATGCCGAGTTCAGGCTCGCCCGGCGCAGGATAGACCTTTTCGTAAAGCTCCTGCTGGAAACCGCCGAAATCGTAGATCATGCCGGGATTGGGATCGGTCACGACGACCGGTCCATCGGTCTCGAAATGCGCCGACACCATGACGATCGCCTTCGGCTTCGGAACGAGCGAGCCGAGCGATTTCAGGAAATCATGCGCTTCGGACGGTTCAATGACGACATTCGGTCCGCCATGGGACACGAAAACACTGGGCATTGCAGACATCGTCAGTCTCCTTTGCAATGCAGATAGTATGGTCCGCCACGCGATGCGAGTGGACAATCGGCGACTTTGCGTTCAACAAATGAGAACAGGTGATCAGCGCTGCGGGAACTGCGGCAGGCCGTCGCCGATATCGTAATAATCGCCCTTGTCGGCGACATGGATGTGATGGCCGGCCACAAGGCCCGTTGGCTTGTCGAACGAACCCGCCATGATCGCGGTCCTGTCGCTGTCATTGGCCTTCCAGAACAAGAGAGACCCGCAGGTCTTGCAAAAACCGCGCCGCGCCGTATCCGAAGCGGCGTACCAGCTCAGGTTTTCGGAGCCGGTGACGGTCAGTTGATCGTCGTCGCACGCCGTGGCGGCGACGAAATGGCCCGCCTGGCGTCGACATTGTTCGCAATGACAGAAATGAACAGCGCGGACCGGGCCGTCCACAGAATAGGTCACCGCCCCACAGTGACAGCGACCGCTCCGCTTTTCCATTTCGATCTCCCCGAATGAAAACGGGGACGATCATGGACCGTCCCCGCTGAAATCGATTGCCGCCGCGCGACGTGCGGTTGTCGCAGGTTATGCGTTGACCGCGATCCGGTTGTCACCATTGCCGTTGCTGCGGCCCTGCTTGAGGTTTTCCGCGATCAGGAAAGCCAGTTCCAGCGCCTGGTCGGCGTTGAGGCGCGGGTCGCAATGGGTGTGGTAGCGGTCGGACAATTCTTCCTCCGACACGGCACGCGCGCCGCCGGTGCATTCGGTGACGTTCTTGCCGGTCATCTCGACATGGATACCGCCGGGATAGGTGCCCTCGGCGCGGTGGACGTCGAAGAAGCTTTCCACTTCCGACAGGATCCGCTCGAACGGACGCGTCTTGTAGCGATTGGCCGTGATCGTGTTGCCGTGCATCGGATCGCAGGACCACACAACCTTCTTGCCTTCGCGTTCGACGGCGCGGATCAGGCGCGGCAGGTGCTCTTCGACCTTGTCGTGTCCGAAACGTGCGATCAGCGTCAGACGGCCCGGCTCGTTCGTCGGATTGAGAATGTCGATCAGGTTGATCAGGTCGTCAGCCTGCAGCGACGGCCCGCATTTCAGCCCGATCGGGTTCTTGATGCCGCGGCAGAACTCGACATGCGCGTGGTCGGCCTGACGGGTGCGGTCACCGATCCAGATCATGTGGCCGGAAGTCGCGTACCAGTCGCCCGACGTCGAATCCACGCGGGTCAGCGCTTCCTCGTAGCCGAGCAGCAGCGCTTCGTGGCTGGTGTAGAAATCCGTCTCGCGCAGCTTGGCGTAGTTTTCCGAGGTAATGCCGACGGAGCGCATGAAGTCCATCGTTTCGGAGATGCGATCGGCCAGCGCCTCGTAGCGTTCACCCTGCGGGCTGTCGCCGACGAAGCCCATCATCCACTGATGGACGTTTTCCAGATTGGCGAAACCGCCCTGCGCGAAAGCGCGCAACAGGTTCAACGTCGCCGCCGACTGGCGATACGCCATTTCCTGGCGGTTCGGATCGGGAATGCGCGACTCCGGCGTGAAGTCGATGCCGTTGATGATATCGCCCCGGTATGACGGCAGTTCCGCGCCGTCCTGCTTCTCGATGTCCGAGGAGCGCGGCTTGGCGAACTGGCCCGCGATACGGCCGACCTTGACCACCGGCTTCGAGCCGCCGAAGGTCAGAACGACGGCCATCTGGAGGAATACCCGGAAGAAATCGCGGATATTGTCGGCGCCATGTTCGGCGAAGCTCTCGGCGCAGTCACCGCCCTGGAGCAGAAAACTCCTGCCCTCGCAGACTTCGGCCAGCTGCCTCTTGAGCGCACGCGCCTCACCTGCAAATACGAGCGGCGGATAGGTCCGCAGACGGGCCTCGACCTCTTCCAGCACATTGGCGTCCGGATAGGCCGGGACCTGCAGGATCGGCTTTGCTCTCCAACTGTCAGGTGTCCACGTCGTTGCCATTTTACTTACTCGCATTCGATTTAACGGGTTGCCGACGGCGGCAGCACACTATCTGGCTGCTCCGCCGTCGCGCCCCTATACGGGAAAGTAATCGGCGATTCCAGCCTGTATGTCGGGGAAACGTCCTTGGGGGCTCAGGCCGGTTCGCGGTATTTCACGCCATGCGCGGCAAGCGCATCGTCGATTAGCGCGCGCTGTTCTTCGCTCAGCGTCACGCTGCGCATGTAACGCGGTATGTCGCGATCGCGAATGATCGGCGTGTCGTCGAATGCATGGGTGTCGGCGATGAAATCCTTCACGGCATCCGCGCCATACTCGAAAAGATAGCCTTGCAGGACCGCGTCGAGATAGCTCTGCAGGATGGCATGGCCCGTGCCCGCGGCGATCTCCCTCTTGCCCTCGTAAATATAGACAGGCACGTCGAACGCGATGTCGGTGGCGACCGTAATCCTGTCCATTCCGACGACGCGGCGGTGATAATTGAATTCGCGCTCATCCAGCGCGGGAAGGTTTTCCAGCCTATCGAAGACCAAAAGGCCCGGCAGGACATGCTCCGGGTCGTTCTCCGCCCTGACGCTCAGAAGCGAGATGGGATCGTCGGTGTGCTCCGGACGGCCTTGCCAATGCCGGCGCCAGCCGCGAACCGAAGCCCTCACCGCGCCGAAAATCGCGGTTCGATGGGTGTCTCGGTTGACCAGCGAGCCATAGCCGAAATAGGCGAAGACCGCGCCATCGGCGGCAGCCCGGTGAAGATTGTCGATTTGCTCGGGACTCATGATGTTCGGTCGGGGTTTCACTCACCCAGACATAAGGCCCTCACCCCGACCGGTTCAAGGGGCCGGCTCAAGGGACCGTGTCAGTCGACGCGGCTGCCGTTTCTGACCCGGTAGGTCGGCGCATACATCGTCACCAGTTCCTCCGCCGCGGTGGGATGCACCGCCATCGTCGCGTCGAAATCGTCCTTGGTGCAGCGCGCCTTGAGCGAGATGCCCAGCAACTGCGCCATTTCGCCGGCGCCCGGTCCGATTACATGCGCGCCGACGACAATGCGGCTTTGAGCATCGACAATCAGCTTCATCAGCATCTTCTCGTCGCGGCCGGCCAGGATGTTGTGCATCGGTCGGAAGCTCGCGCGATAGACCTCCAGTTCCGAATACCGCTCCGCCGCGGCCGATTCCGTCAAGCCTACCGTGCCGATTTCCGGCTGCGAGAACACGGCCGTCGCGACGGTGTCGTAGTCCGGCACGGTCGGATTGTCCTTGAAGGCGGTTTCCAGGAAACACATTGCCTCGTGAATGGCGACCGGCGTCAGTTGCATCCGGTTCGTCACGTCGCCGACCGCCCAGATGTTCTCGACCGATGTGCGCGAGTAATTATCGACGACGATCGCACCCCGGACGTCGAGTTCGACACCCGCATGGCGCATGCCGAGATTCTCGGTGTTCGGAACGCGGCCGATCGCCAGCATGATCTGATCGACAGCGATCGCCTCGCCGCCTGACAGACGCGCGTCCAGCCGGCCATCCGGCCGTTTCTCGACCTTTTCCAGGATCTGGTGACAGACGACCTTGATGCCCTTGGCGATCATCGTTTCCTGAAGATGGTCGCGCAAATCCTCGTCGAAGCCGCCAAGGATCTTCTGGCCGCGATAGACGAGCGTCGTATCGACGCCGAGCCCGTGGAAGATGTTGGCAAATTCGACGGCGATGTAACCGCCGCCCTCGACGATGACCGCCTTCGGCAATTCCTCCAGATGGAAGGCGCCGTTCGACGAGATGCAGTATTCGTGACCGGGCAGCGCATCATGCAGATTCGGGCGCCCGCCGACCGCGACAAGAATCTGGTCCGCCGTCACAGTCTCGCCGGTCGCCTCCAGCAGCACTTCGTGCGGCGATACAAGCTTCGCGCGGGTCTCGTGTATGGCGACGCCGTTTCCTTCCAGCCCCTTGCGATAAAGGCCCTCCAGACGGGTGATTTCCGCATCCTTGGCCGCGATCAGTGTCGGCCAGTCGAACGCGGTCTCGCCAACGCTCCAGCCATAGCCGGGAGCATCCTCGAAATGCTCGGAGAACTGGGACGCGTAAACGAAGAGCTTTTTCGGCACGCATCCGCGAATCACGCAGGTCCCACCCATGCGGTATTCCTCGGCGAGGCCGACACGCTTGCCCATCGCGCCGGCGAGCCGCGCCGCGCGCACGCCGCCGGAACCCCCGCCGATAACAAAGAGGTCGTAGTCGTACTGCGTCATGAACCGCGTCTCCAGATGAATTCGCCTCGTATCGGACGGGCCATCGCTTAGAGGATCGGGCGAAAAAACAAAAGGCCCGGCACAATGGCCGGGCCCAAAACACTCATGCGAACGGCAATCAGTTCTGCGTGGCGCCGTTCGTCGTGTCCGGCGCGGCGGTGTCGGTGTTGGCCCGCAGCCCTGCCGAGTTCAGCGACTTGGAAACGCTTTCGAGAAGATCGCGCTCGATGCCGCGTTTCCAGATGCCCGCCGCATTGTTGATTTCGCGCGCCGCGATCGGGCCGTTCTGCAAGAGCTTCTTGCCGGCCTCCGAATTGTAGAACTCGGTGATCGCGTTCAGTTCGTCTTCGCTGAAGGCAGCGGCATAAATACGGGCCGCCTCGTTTTCGAGGTCGGCGCGCCGCGCGGCCAGCTTGAACGCTTCCTCGTCGACGGTCTCGGTGATCGCGACTTCGAGATCGAGATTGCTGGCGATCAGGCGCGCCTTGAGCTGCTCTGCCGCGGCCGGAAGGATCGCGTCATAGGCGTCGGTCGCATCGACGGCCGCGACAGCCGCGCGGGCGGCGGCGAAATGCGATTCGGAAATGTCCTGCGCCAGCGCCGCGGGCGACATGGCCACCGCGAGCGCAAGTCCGGCAACGGCATTGCGGAAAGTCTTGACTGCCAGAAACTTCATGATCTCGATCTACTCCAATTCCCCAGTATGATTGTGCGAGCGATTGCGCGCCGTCAATCGGCCGGCGCTTCAAGCGTGCGTACAGAGTCCTTCCCTGCGACGACGGCAAGCGACGTCATGCCGATGAACATGCCGTGCTCCACGACGCCCGGGATCGCAAATAACGCGTCGGACAAAGCCTTTGGGTCCGAAATGTGGCCGAATGATGCGTCCAGGATGAAGTGTCCGCCGTCCGTTTCGTAGGGTTGCCCGTCGCGAACACGCAAGCGCAACTGGCCTGAATAGCCAAGGCCAGCATAGGCTTCCGCGATATCCTGGCGCGTCGCCTCGAGCCCGAACGGATTGATCTCGATCGGCAGCGGAAACGCGCCGAGCGCCGGGACGAGTTTGCTCTCGTCCGCGATCACGATGAATTTTGCCGACGCGTGGGCGACGATCTTCTCGCGCAGCAGCGCGCCGCCTCCGCCCTTCGTCAGGTTCAGGCCCGGGTCGATTTCGTCCGCCCCGTCGATGCACAGGTCGAGACGAGGCGTGTCGTCCAGCGTGGTCAGCGGAACGCCGAGTTCGAGACAGAGACGCGCCGTGCGCTCCGATGTCGGCACCCCGGTGACCTTGAAGCCGTCGCCGACCTTTTCGGCCAGGAGATGGACGAATGCCTCCGCCGTGCTGCCCGTTCCAATGCCGAGCTTCATGCCGTTCTCGACATGCGACAATGCGGTCTGCGCCGCGGCGATTTTCAGCTGGTCCTGTGACATATACAGGCGTTTCCCCGATTGAGCCGGGACCGGTTATCATGCCGCCGCCCCCTCGCCAACCTGCAATCGCCGCCTTCCCCGGCGCATTGGCGTTGCAATGCGTGTCCTGCCGCACTAACCCGGACGCCGGATAACCCGAACGGAGCAATCGATGAAACCGCCGATCATCGTGTTCGATCTCGACGGAACGCTGGTGGATACCGCGCCCGACCTGCTTGCCAGCATGAACCATGCGTTGAAGCATGTCGGCCTCGGGCCGATCGACGATGAGGGATTCAGCAAATATGTCGGCCAAGGTGCCCGCGTCATGCTGGAACGCGCCTACGAGACATCCGGCCAGGTGCCCGCGCCCGAGACGCTCGACGAACTGATGGGCCATTTCCTCGATTACTATCAGGACACCATGCCGGGCCTGTCACGCCCTTACGAGCATGTGCTCGACGCGATCGGCGCTTTCCGCGCCGAGGGTTATATCGCGGCAGTGTGCACCAACAAGATCGAGGCCAATGCCGTGCGCCTTCTCGAGGCGCTGGAAATCGACGGACTGTTCGCCGCGATCTGCGGACAGGACACTTTCCCCGTCCGAAAACCAGACCCGGCACATCTGACCGGTACGATCGCCAGGGCCGGCGGCGATCCCGCAAGGGCACTCATGGTCGGCGACAGCGAGACAGACATCCGCACCGCGCAAGCAGCCCGAATCCCGGTCGTCGCGGTGGACTTCGGATATACGGACCGCCATGTCAGCGCATTCGGCCCGGACACGGTGATTTCGCACTATCGCGAGCTCGATCCGGCGCTCGCCAAAAGCCTTCTCGACCGGCGCGACGCGACCAGTTGACTTTCCTTCACGCCGGAGACTATATCCGCGCTTCCACGCAGGGTCAGGGCGATTAGCTCAGCGGGAGAGCACTGCCTTCACACGGCAGGGGTCGCTGGTTCAATCCCAGCATCGCCCACCATCATCTGACTGGTTTCAATTTCCTGCTATTACGACAAGCGGCCATTGCCTCGGGAGATGCCGAGGGCCATGGAACGATTAACGCCCACGCGGTTCGGGCTACCTCGTAATGTGCTTGACCGCCCACATGACGGCTTCTTCGATACGGGCCTTGGCGCGGCGCGTTTCATCAGATTCTCCGAGTTCGTCGATCAACTCCAAGAACTCCTGCCCCTGCTCCTTGATCCGGTAGATCGTCTGGTTTTCGGCTTCCGACAGGGAGCGATAGTACATGCCGACGCGGTCGGAAGTGGCTGCATTGCTTTTCATTGTGAAAACCCATTTTGACCCAAGACTTGGCTTGATATCCGGAAGAGTAAAAAAATATTCTAACGGAACATCGTGACATTGTCGGTGCAGCAGCATTTTTGCCTGCCGGCAGGCCCAATCCCTCCTAACCCTTCATTAGCCTTGGTTCGCGCCAATTGCTGCGCTGCAGCGGACTTTAACGAAGTCGCCACCGGTTGTGCGGCAGAGTGCCGGTCACAATTGGGGATTGTATGAATGGCCTTTCGGAGCCGCGCTTTTCTTTTATCCGTTTTCCTGTTCATCACCACCGGCACGGCGGCCGCATCGGAACTCTCGATTTCCGAATTGGCGTCGCGGCTGGATTCGGTGTGGATTCTGGTGGCCGCGGCCCTGGTTCTGCTGATGCAGATCGGCTTCCTGCTGCTGGAAGCCGGCGCGGTTCGCACCAAGAACGCAATCAACGTCGCCCAGAAAAACCTTCTCGACCTCGCATTCGCCGTCCTCGCGTTCTTCTTCGTCGGCTTCATGATCGGATTCGGCCCGTCGCATCACGTGATTGGGATCGGCTTCGATACGAACATGCTGTTCCTTCGCAACATCACGCCACACGACGCGATTTTCTTCGTATTCCAGGTGATGTTCTGCGGCACGGCGGCGACGATCATCGCCGGCGCGGTGGCCGAACGCATGAAGCTGAGCGTCTACGTGGTCATCAGCTTCCTGACCGCGGCGATCATCTATCCTGTCTTCGTGCACTGGGCCTGGGGCACCGCGCGGGGCGCCGACACCGGGGCGTGGCTCGCCAATCTCGGCTTTGTCGATTTCGCCGGTTCGACGGTGGTTCACGGGACCGGCGCATGGATCGCCCTGGCGGCGTGTCTCGTTCTCCGTCCGCGCGAGGGACGTTTCGACCCTCACGGCAATCCGGTCCGTTTCACCGGTCACAGCCCGGTGCTCTCCGCCGCCGGCACATTGATGCTCTTCGTCGGCTGGATCGGCTTCAACGGCGGCTCGACGCTGGCCGCTTCGCCGGAAGTCGCCGGCATCGTGCTCAACACCATTCTTGCGGGCGCCGCCGGCGCGGGCGCCGCCTATGCATATTTTCACTATGTCGAGCGGGCGGCTTTCCCCGAACGCGCCACGAACGGCATGATCGGCGGTCTCGTCGCGATCACCGCCGGCTGCCACCTGCTGGATCCATTGTCGGCGGTCTTTGTCGGCCTTGCCGGCGGGTTGATCACGAGCCGAGCCAACATGATGCTGGAAAACCGCTTCAAGGTGGACGACGCGGTCGGCGCGGTCGGCGCGCATGGATTTGCCGGGGTTTTCGGTACGCTTGCGTTGGCGCTTCTGGCGCCCGAAGCCGATTTGCCGGCGGCATCTCGCGGCGCGCAATTCCTCGTGCAGTTGCTCGGCATCGCGGTCAACTTCGCCTGGGCCTTCGGTATCGGGTTCGTCCTCGTGACGCTCCTGAACAAACTCACCGCCGTCCGCGTCGATCGGAAAACGGAAATCCAGGGGCTGAACTACGGCGAACATGAAGCGCTGATCGGTACGGCCCATGTCGAGGAAGCGATGCGGTCGCTCGTCACCGGCGACGCCGATCTCTCCGTACGCCTGGAATCGCGCCATGGCGACGACGCCAAGGAACTTGCCGACGTCTTCAACGATCTGATGGACAATCTCCAGCAGGCCGAAAGCCGCCGCCAGCAGGAAACCGAGATCCGCCGCTCCGAAGAGGAAGCGAACCGCATGGCGGCATTCGCCGACGCGACGTTCGAGGCGATCATTCTTGCAAGCGACCATCAGGTCATCGACGCCAATTCGGCCGCCACCAAGCTGTTCGGCCTTGCGGAAGGCGAATTGCGTGGGCGTTCGGTCAAGAGCCTGTTTCCCGCCATAGACTGGCCCGGCGCGCGCGCCCACCTCGAGGACGATACGGAGCGCCCCGCGGAAACCAACATTCGGCCGGTGGAAGGCGAAAAGGTTCCCGTCGAATTTCGCTGCCGCAATATCGATTACTCGGGCCGCCAGACCCAGGTCCTCGCATTCGCCGATCTGCGGGAACGCAAGAAGGCCGAGGCGCGCATCTATCATCTTGCCATGCACGATCCGCTGACCGATCTGCCCAACCGCGCGCATTTCAACCAGCGTCTGCGCCAGCTCATGGAACGCATCGCGATCGACGGCGGGGCGACGGCGCTGCTGCTGATCGATCTCGACCAGTTCAAGAATATCAACGACCTGCACGGCCATCCGTCAGGCGATGCGGTCATCGTCGCGGTCGCCGAACGACTGCGCGCTGCGGCCGGACCCGGCGATTGCGTCGCAAGGCTCGGCGGCGACGAATTCGCCTTCGTGCAGGCAAGCATCGATTTCCCCAATCAGGCGGCGGACCTCGCGCACCGGCTGCTCCACGCGATCTCCGAACCGGTCCTGCTGCCGACCGGAGACACGATCCGGCCCGGCGCCAGCGTCGGTGTCGCGATAGCACCGCGCGACGCGGAAGACGCCGAAGTGCTGTTCCAGCATTGCGACGTCAGCCTCTATGCCGCCAAGAATAACGGCCGCAACACCTATGCGGTCTACGAACCCGGCATGGGCGAAGAGCTGCGCAACCGCCAGAAGCTCGAGGAAGACCTCAAGATCGCGGTCGATGAGGAACAGTTCGAACTCCACTTCCAACCGCGCGTCGATATCGCAACCGGATCGATCGTCTCCTACGAAGCGCTGTTGCGCTGGGAGCACCCGGTCAAAGGGCGGATATCACCGGCGGATTTCATTCCAGTCGCCGAACAGTCCAACATCATCGTCGGCCTCGGCGAATACGTCCTGAGAAAGGCATGCGAGACCGCGGCCGCCGAATTTGGCGAAGCCAATGTCAGCGTGAATGTCAGCCCGCGGCAGTTCCAGGGCAAGGGATTTTCCGACACGGTCCGCCGCGTCCTCGACGCCACGGGACTTGCAGCCTCGAAACTCGAACTGGAAGTCACCGAAGGTCTCTTCATCGACAATGCCGACCGCGCGGTAACCGTTCTGACGGAGCTGAAGGCAATGGGCGTTCTGATCGCGCTGGACGATTTCGGCTCCGGGTATTCCTCGCTCAGCTACGTCAACCGGTTCCCTTTCGACACGATCAAGATCGACCAGTCCTTCATTCGCGAGATGAACGAGGCGTCCAACGCGCTGCACATCATCGACACGATCATGCGGCTTTCGGCGGGTCTGGGCATGTCGGTCGTCGCCGAGGGTGTCGAGAAAATCGAACAGCTCGAGCGGCTGGTGGCGATGGGCTGCACGGAGATACAGGGCTTTCTCGTCTCTTGCGCGATGCCGATTTCAGAATTGCCGCGCACGGTTCCCGAGAATGTCCTGCGGATCCTCGAGGACCCCGCCTTCGATAACGGAACCATGGCGGAATCGCTCGGCGAGATCGGCGCCCTCATGCGCGAAGCTGCCAAAACGACAAACACGGTCAAACGCCGGGCCTGACGGGCGCCTCCTGCAGTCGGGCGGCGCGGAAAATACAGCCGCCAAGCCATGATGATTCACGTTTCGTGTATGCATCGCGCTCCTTTCGCTTGCCGATCGTCAATTCGGCGACAGCAGAGAAAAAGCTTGATAATCCGCGATAGATAAGGGAATCATCGGGTCTCTGGGAGGAGATACGAAACGGCCGAAGCGGCTATTTTGTATACTTCGTTACACGCGAAGATTATGGGAGGAGGCATGACGACATTCACATATCGTTTTCGGCCTCCGCTCACCGAGCCGGCCGCGCGCGGCGCAAAACCGCCAAGGCACGAGCGCCAGATCATCGACGGCATGCTCTATGAGAAGGATGTCGCGGTAACGCTGCCGGACGGCGTGACGATCCATGTCGACGTCTTTCGGCCCGAAACGGGCATCGCCGCACCGTTGATCGCCTGGGGGCCATACGGCAAGCACGGTCACACGCGCTATTCCGTCAACTTCCCAAAGGCGGAAGTCCACGACCACCTGATTTCGGACTACACGGCCTTCGAGGCCCCCGATCCTGTCTACTGGACCCGGCACGGCTATGCGGTCATCAACCCCGACCCGCGCGGCACCTGGCATTCCGAAGGCCGGGCGACCTACCTCTCGCCCGAGGAGGCACGCGATTTTGCGGCGCTGATCGAATGGGCCGGCACACGGCCATGGTCGAACGGCAAGGTCGGCCTGTCCGGCGTTTCCTATCTGACCTCGTCGCAATGGCGTGTCGCAGAACTGAACCCGCCGCATCTTGCCGCGATCAATCCGTGGGAAGGCTGGAGCGATACCTATCGCGAAGTCGTTCGCCATGGCGGCATTCCCGAAACCTCGTTCTGGGACTATCTGCCGGGCCGCTGGGGGCATTCCGTCACAGAGATCGAGGACCTGAGGCTGGAAACAGCCGAACGCCCGTTGTTCGACGCCTATTGGGACAGCAAGCGCGCGAAGCTGGACCGCATCGAGGTTCCGGCTTTCGTCTGCGCGAGCTGGACCGACCAGGCGCTGCATACGCGCGGAACGCTGGAAGGCTTTCGGCGCATCTCCTCGGACCGTAAATGGCTCTACGTCCACGGCCGCAAGAAATGGGCGCATTACTACGAGCCGCGCTGCGTCGAGATGCAGCGCGCCTTCTTCGACCATTTCCTGCAGGGCAAGGAGACGGAAATCGCCGCCTGGCCGCCGGTTCTCTACGAACTGCGTGAGAAATACTATCAGGGCGCCGAATTGCCGGCCCGGCAATGGCCTATCGAGGACACGCAATACAGGTCCCTCCATCTCGCCCCGGGCGCGCTTCAGAACGAACCCGGCGACGATGCGACGGTCTCCTACGACCCGACCGCCGGCGAAAGCCTCGTCTTCGATCATCGCTTCGACGAACCGGTGGATCTGGTCGGCCATATGGCGCTGCGGCTCTGGGTCTCGGTTGATGCGGGCGACGACATGGACATTTTCGTCGCCATCCAGAAACTCGATGCCGACGGCAATGTCGTGCCCTTCGCCTATTACGCCCAGTTCGAGGACGGGCCGGTCGCTCTCGGCTGGCTACGCGTCTCGCATCGCGAACTCGATCCCGATGAATCCGAACCGCACATGCCGGTCCTTGCCCATCGGCGCGAGCAGAAGCTGACAGTGGGCGAGATCGTACCGGTCGATATCGAGATCTGGCCTTCAGGTACGCATTTCGACGCAGGCGAAGGCCTGAGGCTGGTCGTCCAGGGAGCCGACATCTACGATTATCCCAAGCCGAGCGTCCATGCCCGGCACGAGGAAACGCTGAATGCCGGCCGCCAGAATATCCACATGGGAAAGAGCCGGCCGTCCCGGCTCCTGATCCCGGTCATCAACCCGTCGCGTGATCTGGATAATTGACGCGACAAAGGCGTAAGCTAAGTTCTGAATTCGACATTCATGTCAGGGAGGAAAGCATGAAAAAGACAGTTACAGCCCTTCTCACGGCCGCCGCGACGCTGCTGTGCGGAGCGGCCTTCGCCCAGGAAACCGTCAAGATCGGCGTCATCAACGCCTATTCCGGCCAGTTCGCCGATCCCGGCGCGCAGCTCGACGCCGGCATCACGCTCTACATGCAGCAGCATGGCGACACCGTTGCCGGCAAGAAAATCGAGATCATCCGCAAGGATGTCGGCGGCATCGCGCCCGACGTCGCCAAGCGTCTCGCCGAGGAACTCATCGTGCGCGACAAGGTGGACATCCTCGCCGGCGCGCTTCTGACGCCGAACGCGCTTGCCATGGGTGACGTCTCGGCCGAGGCCGAGAAGTTCATGGTCGTCATGAACGCGACCACGCCCGTGATCATCACCAAGTCGCCCTACATGATCCGGACCTCGGCGACCGCGAGCCAGATCAACGGCAATTTCGGCACCTGGATCGCCAATCAGGGCGTCAAGCAGGTCTACACGATGGTGACCGACTACGGCCCGGGCATCGGCTCAGGCACCGCCTTCGAGGAAGCCTTCAAGGCGGCGGGCGGCGAGATCGTTGGCCAGGACCGCACCCCGGTCGTCAATCCGGACTTCTCGCCCTTCGTGCAGCGCGTGGCCGAGGCCGATCCGGAAGCGCTTTATGTGTGGGTTCCGGGCGGAACGCAGCCGCCGGCCCTCGCCAAGGCGCTTGCCGAACGCGGCATCACGCCGGAAAACACCAAGATCTACGGCCAAGGCGAACTGACCGACGATGCCGCGCTTGAAGCGCTTGGCGAGACCGCACTCGGTATCATCACGGCCTATCACTACAACGTCCACCGCGACAATGCGATGAATGACGAGTTCGTCGAAGCGTACCGCGCAGCCAATGATGGTCGCGATCCCGACATCTACTCCATCGGCGCTTATGACGGCATGGCCGCGATCTACAAGGCACTCGAGGCAACCGGCGGCGATGCATCCGGCGAGGCGCTGATCAACGCAGCCAAGGGTATGACCTGGGACAGCCCGCGCGGCCCGATCGGCATCGACGCGGAAACCGGCGACGTCGTGCAGACGATCTGGATCCGCGAAGTCCAGATGGTCGACGGCAAGCCGGCCAACGTCATCATCGACCAGGTCGAAAACGCCAAGTAATCAACACGACACCGGACCGGCGCGGTCTTTCCGCGCCGGTCATTTCCCGGAAAATGAGATGTCAACGCTGATCGCGGTCCTGTTCGACGGCTTTTCCTACGGAATGCTCCTGTTCCTTCTGTCCGTCGGACTGTCGGTGACACTCGGCCTGATGAACTTCACAAATCTCGCGCACGGCGCCTTCGCCATGCTTGGCGGATATGTGACCTATGCGCTGGTCGAAAGCGCCGGCTGGCCCTTTCTGGCAACCCTGCCCCTGGCTTTCCTTGCAACCGCACTCGTCGCCGCCGTCTTCGAGGCGGTGCTGTTCCGGCGCATCTACAAGTCGGGCGAACTCAACCAGGTCCTGCTGACGATCGGCGTCGTCTTCGCGTCCTACGCGGTCGCGGCATTCTTCTTCGGCACCGTCCACCACTCGGTCGACCTGCCGGACTATCTGAAGGGTTTCGTCGAGATCGGCGACCTGAAGCTGCCGGCCTATCGTATCTTTCTCGTCATCGTCGCACTCGCCGTGACCGCCGGGCTGATCCTGTTTCTCGAATTCACGCGTTTCGGCGCGATGGTCCGCGCGGCCGTCGACAACGACAAGGTGGCCGGCGGACTGGGATTGAACATCAACGCAATTTTCGCGCTCACTTTCGCGCTTGGCAGCGGCCTCGCCGGTCTCGGCGGCGCGCTTGCCATCGACATCCTGTTCATCGACCCGAATTTCGGCTTCCACATACTGGTGCCGGTCCTGATCGTCGTGTCGATCGGCGGCCTCGGCTCGATCTGGGGCAGTTTTCTCGCCGCCGCAGCGCTGGGGATCTTCGATGTCGCGGGGAAATTCCTGTTCCCGGACTTCGGCCCCTTCCTGATCTACCTGTTCATGGTCGTTATCCTGTTCTTCAGGCCGAACGGCTTTTTCGCGAGACGCTAGGCCATGGACCCGAGAAGCTGGATCAGGGCAAAAGCCCGCATCTCACCCTACGAAGCGATTTTCTGGATCGCGGCGGCGGTCATTCCTTTCGTTTTCTTCGAGAACTACCTGTCGCTCGCGGCTTCCGTCGCCGTGACCGCACTGTTCTGCATCTCGCTGGACATGATCCTCGGCTATGCCGGCATCATCTCGCTCGGCCACGCCGCCTTTTTCGGGATCGGCGCCTATACGGCGGGGATTCTCTCGGCGAGAGGCTGGGGCGAACCGATCTCGGGCCTCCTGCTGGCCGCAGCGGTCACGGCGGCGGTCGGCTACATCGTCAGCTTCATGATCGTGCGCGTACAGCATCTCGCGCTGCTGATGATCACGCTTGGCCTTTCCTTCCTGCTCGCGGAACTCGCGATCTCCTTTGACCAGTTCACCGGCGGCTCCGACGGCCTTCAGGGCATCGACACATGGAAGCTCCTCGGCATCTGGAAATTCTCGCTGTGGGGCCACACGGCCTATGCCTACGCGCTGGCGACGCTGTTCGTGTTGTTCCTCCTGGCGCGTCGCATCGTGCATTCGCCCTTCGGGCTGACGCTGGAAGCGATCCGCGAAAACCCGGTTCGCACGACCGCTCTGGGCGCGCCGAACCACGCCCATCTGCGGAAGATCTTCACCATCGCCGCGGCTTTCGCAGGCGTGGCGGGCGCCCTGCTCGCACAGATTTCCGAGACCGTGTCGCCGGAGGCGCTCGGTTTTCAGCGATCCGCCGAGATCGCGGTCATGCTGATCCTTGGCGGCACCGGACGGCTTTACGGCGCGATCCTCGGCGCGATCATCTTCATGATCGCCCGTGACCAGATCTCCGGCTTCTACCTGCAATACTGGTACTTCTGGATCGGGTTGATCCTGATCCTGGTGGTCCTGTTCCTGCCGCGCGGCATTCTTGGCGGGCTGGAACGCCTCGCCCGGTTGGGGAGGCGCGCATGAACAGCCTCGAAACCCGCAACCTGAACAAGGCCTTCGGCAAGCTGGTGGTCGCCGACAACGTCTCGCTTGCCCTGCCGCAGGGCGCGCGCCATGCACTGATCGGCCCGAATGGCGCCGGCAAGACGACACTGATCAACCTCATCACCGGCGCGCTACGCCCGGATACGGGCAGCGTGCAATTGAACGGCGAGGACATCACGTCCCTGTTGCCGGATGCGCGCGTCAAGCGAGGGCTCGGACGCACCTTCCAGATCAACACGCTGTTTCCGCAACTGACGCCCCTCGAATCCGCGACCATGGCGATCTGCGAACGCGACGCGCTCTCCGGCCACTGGCTCTCGCCGCTGGCGAAACATGGCGCGGCCATCGACGAGGCCTACGACCTTCTCGGCCGCGTCGGACTGGCGGACGCCGCGACCAAGCCGACCCGCGACCTCGCCTATGGCCAGCAGCGCCTGCTCGAAATCGCGCTGGCGCTGGCCTCCAGACCGAAAGTGCTGCTGCTCGACGAACCGGCGGCCGGCGTTCCGAAATCCGAAAGCGCCGCCCTGTTCGAGGTGATCGCCGGCCTGCCTGAGGACATCTCGGTCCTGTTCATCGAGCACGACATGAATCTCGTCTTCTCCTTTGCCACCTCCATCACCGTGCTCGTCCAGGGCGCGATCCTGACGGAAGGTCCGCCTGACCAGATCGCGCACGATCCGCAGGTCCGCGAAGTCTATCTTGGAGGCGCGCATCATGGCTGAAGCGCTGCTTGAACTGCGCGACGTGCGCGCCGGATATGGCGATGCGGTGGTGCTCGACGGCGTGTCGTTTTCGGTCTCCGAGAATGCCGGCGTGGCGCTGCTCGGGCGAAATGGCGTCGGAAAGTCGACCCTGATCCAGACCGTCATGGGCTTCACCCAGTTCCTGTCCGGTTCGATCCTGTGGCGCGGTCGGGAAATCCAGACGGTCAAGCCGCATCTGCGCGCCCGCATGGGGCTTGGCTGGGTGCCGCAGGAACGCGACATCTTCCGCTCGCTGACGGTCGAGGAGAACCTGACGGTCGTCGCACGCCCGGGCCCCTGGGACGTGAAAAAGGTGTACGACCTCTTCCCGCGCCTCAAGGAGCGCCGCGAGAACAAGGGCAACCAGCTTTCGGGCGGTGAGCAGCAGATGCTCGCCATCGGACGCACGCTGATGACCAATCCGGCCATGTTGCTTCTGGATGAGCCGCTGGAGGGACTCGCACCGATCATCGTGGAGGAACTCGGTGAAGCGATCGGACGCATGGTGCGCGAAGCCGGCATGACGCTCATGCTGGTGGAACAGCACGCGGAAGTGACCCTCGGCATGACCGACGAGGCGATCATCCTGGAGCGTGGCCGGATCGTCCACCAGGCCGCCTCGAAAGACCTTCTCGCCGACCACGCAACGCTGGACCGGTATATCGGTCTCAATATCGGCGACTGACACGGAGATTTGGCTATGGATTCGAGAACGGTTGGCGCGTCGGGCCTCAAGGTTTCGACGGTCGGCATCGGCTGCAACAATTTCGGCGGACGGCTCGACGAGGCGGCATCGACGAGGGTCATTCACGCCGCGCTCGACCATGGGGTCACCCTGTTCGACAATGCCGACGCCTATCCGCTGAACAATCACGGGCGTGCCGAGGAAATCCTCGGCCGCGCATTGGAGGGACGTCGTCACGAGGCGGTCGTCGCCTCGAAATTCGGCTACGACCCGGGCACCGATGGCTCCCGGCACTGCATCATCCGCTCCGTGGAGGCGAGCCTCAAGCGTCTGCGCACCGACCATACCGATCTTTATCAGTTCCACCTGCCGGACCCCGACACGCCGCTCGAGGAGACGCTGCGCGCCCTCGACGATCTTATCCGCGCGGGCAAGGTGCGTTATGTCGGCTCGTCGCAGTTTGCGCCGTGGCAGATCGTCGAAGCCCAATTCGTTGCGCGGGAGCTCGGTGTCGAGCGTTTCGTTTCGACGCAGGCCCAATACAGCCTTATCGAGCGAGACGTTGAAAAGGACCTTCTCCCCGTTTGCGAGAAATACGGCGTCGGCCTGTTGCCGTTCTTCCCGCTGGCAAGCGGCATCCTTTCGGGCAAATACGCCCCCGGAAAAGCCGTGCCGGATGGCACCCGGCTGTCCGGCGGATCGCGCCTGGCGGGGATCTTCCTCAACGACCGAAATCTCGAGATCGCCGGCAAACTCTCCACCGTTGCGGAAGAGTTGGGTGGCGAATTGATCGATCTCGCTTTCGCCTATCTTCTCGCATCCCCGGCGGTGCCCAGCGTGATCGCCGGCGCGAGTACGCCCGAACAGGTCGCGCGCAATGCCCGCGCCGCCGCATTCGAACTTTCGGAAGACGGTCTCGCCGCCATCCGCGCTGCGCTGAGCTGACAGCAAAAACGCCGGACTTCGGCCTTCGCGGCATTGCCATCACTCGTCAGTGCGATATGAGACGGGCCGAAGTGTTCATCAAATCAGGGACAAGAACATGGCAGACGGCCTATTTCCGCTGGGTGAAACAGACACGCCGTGGCGCAAGCTGACGGACAAGCATGTTTCGGTCGATACGTTTCGCGGCGAGGAAGTCCTTGTGGTTGAACCTGAGGGCATGCGGCTCCTGTCGGAGGCCGCTTTCGCCGATATCAACCACCTGCTGCGCCCCGGCCACCTGAAGCAACTCGCCTCGATCCTCGATGATCCGGAGGCCACCGAAAACGACCGTTTCGTCGCTTATGACCTTCTGAAAAACGCCAATATCGCCGCGGGCGGCGTGCTGCCCATGTGCCAGGACACCGGCACCGCCATCGTCATGGGCAAGAAGGGGCGCCGCGTCTGGACCGACGGCACCGACAGCGATGCGCTGTCGAACGGCGTGCTCGACGCCTATGAAAAGAAGAACCTGCGCTACTCGCAGCTCGCGCCGCTGTCGATGTTCGAGGAGAAGAACACCAAGAACAATCTGCCGGCACAGATCGACATCTATGAGGAAGGCGACGACGCCTACAAGTTCCTGTTCATCGCCAAGGGCGGCGGATCGGCCAATAAGACGTTCCTCTTCCAGGGTACGCCGTCGCTCCTGACGCATGACCGCATGGTCGAGTTCCTGAAGGAAAAGATCCTGACGCTCGGCACCGCCGCCTGCCCGCCCTACCACCTCGCCATCGTCATCGGCGGCACCTCGGCCGAGATGAACCTGAAGACGGTGAAGCTGGCCTCGACACGTTATCTCGACACGCTGCCGACCGAAGGGTCGGAAGACGGGCACGCATTCCGCGATCTCGAAATGGAAGCGGAAATCCACAAGGCGACACAGGCGACCGGTGTCGGGGCGCAGTTCGGCGGAAAGTATTTCTGCCACGACGTGCGCGTCATCCGCCTGCCCCGCCACGGCGCGTCCCTGCCGATCGGCATTGGCGTGTCATGCTCGGCGGACCGCCAGGCACTCGGCAAGATCACGAAGGACGGTATCTTCATCGAGCAGCTTGAGACCGACCCGTCGAAGTACATGCCCGAGATCGACGAGGATGCGCTGTCGGCACATGTGGTGAAGATCGACCTGAACCAGCCGATGACTCAAATCTTGAGCGAATTGTCGAAACACCCTGTAAAGACTCGTCTTTCGCTCACCGGCTCGATCATCGTCGCGCGCGATCTCGCCCATTCAAAAATCCGCGCCCGCCTCGAAGCCGGCGAACCCATGCCGGACTATTTCAAGAACCACCCGATCTACTATGCCGGCCCGGCCAAGACGCCGGAAGGCTATGCGTCCGGTTCCTTCGGGCCAACGACGGCCGGCCGCATGGACTCCTATGTGGACCAGTTCCAGTCCTTCGGCGGATCGATGGTGATGCTCGCCAAGGGCAACCGGTCGCGTCAGGTGCGCGACGCTTGCGAGCGTCATGGCGGCTTCTATCTCGGCTCGATCGGCGGCCCGGCCGCCCGCCTCGCGCAGGACTGTATCAGGAAGGTCGAGGTGGTGGAGTATCCGGAACTCGGCATGGAGGCGATCTGGAAAATCGAGGTCGAGAACTTCCCGGCCTTCATCGTCGTCGATGACAAGGGCAACGATTTCTTCAAGGAATTGAACCTGGGATAGATGTCCGGCGTCAGCCGAGCCGTCTCACCGCCAATAATGTCGCGAGAAATTTCATGAAGAAGCTCTTTTTGTCGATTATTTGCCTGCTCCTCGCTGGGTCTGTGGCGCAGGCGGAAACCACGGGTTGGCTGAGCGGTACGGATGCGTATCGCACATGGAAGAATGCCAAGGGCCCCGACATGACGCTGATGGCGATCCAGTGCCGCGACAGCGGCAAGAAAACTCTGAAGATACGCGATCTGGAGTTTCGGCTGACCATGAAGACGGGCGGCCAGAGGTATCGCTACCTGTGGGCCGTCGGATCCGATTTCAAGCCGACCCAACGCAAGGCGCTCAAGGAAGGCTACCGGCAGGTCAGCCTGTCGTCGTTCCGGCGCAAGTCCGGGCTTCTGGTCCAATGCGGCGTCTGGCACAAGAAATAGCCGGCAATGTCGCCTCGCGCCGCATAGATCGCATTCCGTTAATCTTTCCGAGAGAACCGGCCGCCGCTGACGGTCTCGTTACTTGACCCCTGCGGTATCACGGGCCACCCTTTTTGCAGGGGCACCCGGAATCCAGGCAGGAGAGACCGAATGAGATCAGCCATTATCACGGGACTGGCCGCATTGGCCGTTGCGTTCGCCGGCATGCCGGCCAAAGCCGACGTGCAATTGCACGAATTGCTGTTCAAGCCGAAAGCCGAACGCCAGCAGTATCTTCAGGAAAACCGCCCGACATCCTATCGGCGGTCCGACAGGTCACCCATCCGGCGCAAGATGATCAACTTCGACGGTTACGCCGTCGGCACGATCGTCATCGATACGTCGGACAGGCGGCTTTACCACGTCACCAAGCCCGGCCGCGCGATGGCCTATGGCGTCGGCGTCGGCCGCCAGGGTTTCACATGGACCGGCAAGAACCAGATCTCCCGCAAGGCCGAGTGGCCCGGATGGACACCGCCGGCCTCGATGCGTGCCCGCGAAAAGGCCAAGGGGCGTATCCTGCCCGCCTACATGCCCGGCGGCCCCAACAATCCGCTCGGCGCACGCGCGCTCTATATCGGTTCGACGCTCTATCGCATCCACGGCACGAACCAGCCCTGGACCATCGGCCAGGCGATGTCGTCGGGCTGTATTCGCATGGCCAACGAAGACGTGAAGCACCTTTACAATCGGGTCGGCGTCGGCACGCGTGTCGTGGTGCGGCGCTAGCCGCTACCACATGGTTTTCTTGGCGCGTCCGGCCCATTCCCGATCATAGGTTTCGGCGTCGAACGCGCCTTCGGACCGCTCTTTCAGGATGTCGCCCGCCGTCGGAATGTCGGCGGGATCGACATGGTGCTCCGGGTCCCACAGCTTTGCCCGCAGCACCGCGCGCCCGCACTGCGTGTAGATCTCGTTGACCGTCACGACGACGGCGGAGCGCGGCTGCTTGCCGGCCTTTTCGAAGCTTGCGAGAAGCTCCGGATCGGCGGTCACGATCGCCGTGCCGTTCATCCGGATCGTTGTATGCGAGCCGGGTATCAGAAAAAGAAGGCCGATGCGCGGATCGCGAACGATATTGCGCAGGCTGTCGATGCGATCGTTACCCCGCCGGTCCGGGATGACCAGCGTCTTGTCATCGACAATGCGGAACAGACCGCCGAGTTCGCCGCGCGGCGAACAATCGAGTCCTTCCGGCCCGGCTGACGCGAGCGCGAAAAAGGGCGATGCCTCAAGGAAGCGCCGGTATTGCGGCGTAATCCTGTCGGAAACCTTCAGCAACGACGCTTCTCCCGGCACGCCGTAGAGGCTCTCCAGTTCCTCGATCGAAGTCACCGCGCGGTATGCGCTCATCGCGTCATTCCCTTTTCCTCGAGTTCCGCCAGATAGGCCGCCCAGAGCACGTCCTTTTCGCGGCCGAGTCGCGCGAGATAGGACCACGTGTAGATGCCACTGTCATGACGGTCGTCGAAGACGATGCGAACCGCGTAGTTTCCGACCGGAACCATCTCGGAAATCGTCACATCCTGCTTGCCGCCCACCGTGACGCGTTGCTCGGGCGAATGGCCCTGCACTTCCGCGGATGGCGACAGAACGCGCAGCATTTCCGCGTCCAGATCGAAATTTTCGCCTGAATTGAAAGTCACTTTCAGCGTCCTGCGGTCCCGTGAAACCCGCAATTCAGTCGGCCAAACCGTCGTATCCGGCATCGTGCCAATCCCGTTTCGTTCGTTGCTGATCTTGACGCGACCGGCTATGGCATCAACATACGTTGGAAACAACCGAAAGCGTGCCTGTTCCATGCGAGACGATATCGCCTTGCCGACCCTGCCGACGATGACCGACCCCTTCGGGCGTGACATCACCTATCTGCGCGTCTCCGTGACGGACAGGTGCGATTTCCGCTGCACCTATTGCATGTCGGAACACATGACCTTCCTTCCCAAGAAGGACCTCCTGACGCTGGAGGAACTGGACCGGCTGTGCACCGTGTTCATCGAGAAGGGCGTTCGCAAGCTTCGCCTGACCGGCGGCGAACCGCTGGTGCGCAAGAACATCATGCACCTCGTCGAGCAACTCGGCCGGCACCTGAAAACGGGCGCGCTTGAGGAACTGACGCTGACCACCAACGGCTCGCAACTCACGAAGCACGCAAAGGATCTGTATCGCCACGGGTTGCGCCGCATCAACGTGTCGATCGACACGCTCGATGCCGGCAAGTTCAAGCAGGTGACGCGCTGGGGCGACCTGTCCCGGGTTCTCGACGGGCTCAAGGCTGCACAGGATGCCGGCCTGCAAATCAAGCTCAACGCCGTCGCGCTGAAGGATTTCAACGACACCGAAATCCCCGACATGATCCGCTGGGCGCATGGCCAGGATATGGACATGACGGTGATCGAGACCATGCCGATGGGCGAGATCGAGGAGGACCGCACGGACCGTTATCTGCCGTTGTCCGAACTGCGCGCCGATCTTGCGCGTCAGTTCACGCTGACCGACATCCCCTACAAGACCGGCGGCCCGGCGCGTTATGTCGAAGTGGCTGAAACCGGTGGCCGCCTCGGCTTCATCACGCCGATGACGCACAATTTCTGCGAAAGCTGCAACCGTGTCCGGCTGACCTGTACGGGAACGCTCTACATGTGCCTCGGTCAGGACGATGCGGCGGATTTGCGCGAGCCGCTTCGCGCATCGGAAGGCAACGAACTCCTGTCGGATGCCATCGACAAGGCGATCGGGCGCAAGCCAAAGGGACATGATTTCGTCATCGACCGCGGCACGAAGCGCCCCGCTGTGTCTCGCCACATGAGCGTGACGGGCGGCTGAGCCGTGAAACGCGCGGCGTGCATCGCAACGCTGTTCTCCACGCTCACGCTTTCCGCGCATGCGGACTCCCTCACCTATGTGAACGACCGCTTCGGAACGCGGATAACCTTTCCGGTCGATATCTTTGATGCGATAGACCCGCCGCCGGTCAATGGCGACGGACGGCGTTTCCGCTCCTCCGACGGTGCGGAACTGGCGGCCTACGGCCAGTTCAACGCGCTCGACCTGACGCCGCAATCTCTCATCGACCGGGAAAAAGAGAACGCGTCCGAACGCGGACGCACGATCACCTATTCGGCCTCCGGCGCGGGCTGGGCAGTCGTTTCCGGCATCGAGAACGGCAATACGTTCTACGAGCGCCATGAATTCACCGACGGCGTCATCCACTCCATGGAAATGAAATATCCGCGACTCGCCTCGGCGCTATACGACCAGTTGACCGGGCAGATCGCGAACACGCTGGACGGTCCGCAATGAGGATGCGGCGCATATGCGCGGGCGCGGCCCTGCTTGCCTGCCTCGCCGCGCCATCGCACGCGGATGGGACACTGCCGGAGTTGTCTCCTGAGGAATTGATCGAACTCGCGAAATCGACCTATCGGGGCGAGAGCTGCTGGTGGGAACGGGTCGAGGAAGATCTCGGCGAAATCCGGTCGTGGGAAATCTCTTTCCGCTATGATTACGAGGAGGAGGACGGTCCGGACCGCGCCGTGCGGCTCTACCAGCTTCCCTGCTTTTACGGGGCCTACAATTTCAGCTCGATCTGGTTCATGGAGACCGAAATCGACGGGCTAGGCCCGGTGCATTTCGCCACACCTGAACTCGATATCGACTATGCCGACGACGAGAGCGCCGTCGTCGAAAACCTCACAGTCCTCGGGTTCACCGCGGTGTCATCCCTGGTCAACGCCTGGTACGACGAGGACACGCAGACCATCTCCAGCTTCTCGAAATGGCGCGGGATCGCGGATGCCGCCTCCTCCGGCACATGGACATTCCATGACGGGCGGTTCGTGCTCACGGAGTATCAGGCCGATGCGAGTTATGATGGCGAAATCAATCCGGTGACTGTATACAAAGCGACGCGTCCCTGAGCGCGCCACGCCACTCTCATTCGCTGTCCGGACACTTTCATGGCCATGTCGACAAGCTTACGCGCATCGTTGCTGATGGCCGCGTCCATGGCCGGCTTCACCTTCAACGACGCGTTGATCAAGTCGCTCGGCGGCGCCTATGGCGCCGGCCAGGTCATGCTGGTGCGCGGCGCGATCATGCTTCTGTTTCTGACGGTTTACATACGCGTGGCGGGCGTGCCGGTTCCGCTCAAAAAAGCGATGACCGGTGCCATGGCTTTGCGGACCATGGGGGAGGGTCTGGGCACGGTCCTCTTCCTCTACGCCCTGTTCCACATGCCCTTCGCCAATGTCTCGGCAGTGCTGCAGGCCCTCCCGCTGGCGGTGACGCTCGGCGCGGCGCTCTTCTTGCGTGAACGGGTCGGCATCCGCCGGCTGTCGGCGATCGTCGTCGGCTTCCTCGGCGTCCTTCTGATCATCAGGCCCGGCATGGAAGGTTTCAACATCTACGCCCTCGCGGTTCTGGGCACCGTGTTGTTCGCCACAATGCGCGACCTTGCCACGCGCCGCCTGCCCGCGGATGTTCCGTCAATTGTCTTCTCGCTCCTGACCACGGTCGCCGTGTCGACGATGGGTGCGGTCATGATGTTCGGCGGGGATGGCTGGCGGCCGATGTCGCTTTCGGCGGTCATGACACTGGCGGGATCCGCTACGTTCCTGTTCATGGGCTACCAGTGCATCATCCTTGCGATGCGGATCGGAGAAATCGCAACAGTCGCACCGTTCCGCTACACCGGTCTGCTCTGGGCCATCCTGCTGGGCATAATTTTCTTCGGGGAAATTCCGGACGCGCTGACGCTTCTCGGCGGTTCCATTATCGTCGCGAGCGGGCTTTACGCGCTTTATCGCGAGCGGGTGGTCTCGCGTCGTGCCGCATCCGCCAACATTTCCGCCGCCTCCCCGCCCCCGGGGCGCGGAACCTGATCCAGGCCGGCCACGGCGATTTCGCATATCTGTGCTTCCGACTTCGCATGCCTGAGGCCCGGAAATCCTCCTATTGAGGCACCATATACGTGCTGCAGCGCAGCATGCGTTTGACGGGAAATACAAACAGCCGCGCAAAGCGGAGAAGAAGAGAAGACAAAATGTCCACGAGAAAGAACACGAAAACGCCGTTCGAACCGACCGAGTTCGAGACCATCATCGCGCGTGCACGCCGCGACCGCGATGCCCACATCCGCAACATGTTCGGCGCGATCTTCCGCCGCTGATGGTATTTGCCCCGCCCGTATCGGCGGGGACCGGTCCGGCCAGTTGCGCCGTGACGCTTTGTGCCGCTTGCGCTATGGATGGGCATCCTTCTACTGCCCTCATTCCGGCGAACCGGCTTCATGGTATCGAAAATCTCACGCGGCGGGGCGACACCCGAAGCCGCCTCGCCCGCCGATTCGGCCGCAATCGATGCGGCCAATTTGAAGGCCGTCATTTTCCTGTCGGTCTCGATGGCGCTGTTCGCCCTCGATGACATGTTCATCAAGCTGGCCTCGGCCGATATCGGCGTCGGCCAGATCCTGACGGTCCAGGCCCTGCTGTCGATACTCTATTTCGGCTATCTGGCCCGCCGGCGCGGGCATCGCATCTCGCGTGCGGCGTTGATCTCTCCGGCGATCGTCACGCGCCACATCGGCGACGCCACGGGTGCGGTCTGCTTCGTGATCGCGCTGTCCCTGATGCCGATCAGCAATGCCTCCGCCATCCTCCAGGCGGCCCCGCTTGCAGTTACACTTGGCGCGGCTATCTTCCTGCGCGAGGCCGTGGGCTGGCGGCGATGGACGGCGATCGGCGTCGGCTTTGCCGGCGTTCTCCTTGTCATCCGCCCCGGCATGGAGGGCTTCAATTCCGCTTCGCTTTTTGCGGTTGCGGCCGTGATCGGATTGACCATGCGCGATCTGGGAACACGCGCCGTGCCGCACTCGATTTCGACCGAGGTGGTCGCGCTTGTGGCAAGTGTTGTCATCATCGGGGCGGCGATCGTGCTGCAAACGGTCATGTCGCCCTGGCGGATGATGTCATGGCCGGTCACGGGCCTCGTCCTGTCGGCATCGGTTTGCGGCATCTTCGGCATCCATCTCATCACCAGCGCGCTGCGCCTGGGAGAGGTTTCCCTGATCGCGCCGTTCCGATATGTCCGTATCGTGATGGCAATCGGGATCGGGATGGTTGTTTTCGGCGAGAGGCCGGATATGTATACAATCCTCGGTACAGGCCTGATCGTTTTAAGCGGCCTCTACACGCTCTACCGCGAACAATACTTAAAACATCGAAGAACGCGCATTTCATGAATCGCCATACACCCGCTCCTTCCGACATGCAGCATGAAGAATGGACAGGACCGCGTCCCGCGCTGGTGACGCTGATCCTGCTCGCGGCGGTCAGCCCATTGGCGATCAACCTGTTCGTACCCTCGATGCCGAGCATCGCCGAGGATCTGGGCGCGCCATACGCGACCGTCCAGCTCGGTCTTTCGCTCTATCTGATCATGATGGCGATGCTGCAACTGGTGATCGGCCCGCTTTCGGACATTTATGGCCGGCGACCGGTGATCTATGCCGGTCTTGTCCTGTTCCTGATCGGAACGGCGCTTTGCGTGTTTTCGCAATCGGCCACGGTGTTTCTCGCAGGCCGGGTCATCCAGTCGGCGAGCGTCACCGGAATGGTGCTCTCGCGGGCGATCGTGCGGGATGTCTACCCGCGCGAGAAGGCGGCGAGCGCGATGGGCTACATGGTCATGGGCATGGCCGTCGCACCGATGATCGGCCCTGCAATCGGCGGCCAGATCGACGAATTGTTCGGCTGGCGCATGTCTTTCGTCGCGCTCGGCCTTTTCGGCGCCGCCGCGATAATCGCCGGCATGATCTCGCTGCCCGAGACGAACCGCTATCGCGGCACGTCGCTGCGCGCGCAAGTCGAGAGCTATCGCAAGCTTGGACGCCTTCCCGCCTTTTGGCTCTACGCTCTCTCCGCAGGTTTCACATCGGCGTCGTTCTTTGCATTTCTCGGCGGCGGCCCGGCCGTGTCCAGCGTCTATCTCGGCCTCAGCCCCTCGGATTACGGCCTCTATTTCGCGTTTTGCGCATTGGGCTATTCCATCGGCAATTTCCTGACCGGCCGCTATTCCGAGCGGCACGGCCTCGAACGGATGATGGTCGAAGGCGTGGTCGTGTCTCTCGCTGGCCCGTTGATCACGATCATCCTGTTTTCCGTCGGAATCGAGCATCCCGTCGCCTTTTTCCTGCCATTGGCCCTCGTCGGGTTCGGCAACGGCATGACGCTGCCCAATGCGACCGCGGCTGCAATCAGCCTGCAGCCGGAATCGGCCGGTGCGGCTTCCGGCCTGCTCGGCGCATTGCAGATCGGCGTCGGCGCGGTCGCGTCCGTCATCGCCGGGATCATCGTGGGAACCGACGCGCAGCCGATACCGCTCTGCCTGTTCCTGCTGGCCTGTGGGTTCCTCGCCATCGTCCTTACGCTGGCCGCCGTGCGCAGCAATCCACGCGGCTGACCCAGGCCGTTGCGGCGATCGATCGAAGCAAGCATAGTCCGCCCATGTCCGGTCCCGCTCCGCAACCCATCGTCGGCGTCGTCCTCGCGGGCGGCCTGTCGCGGCGCATGGGCGGGACCGACAAGACGCTGATCTCCCTCGGCGAAAAGCCGATGATCGGCCACGTTCTGGAGCGCCTCGCGCCGCAGGTTGGGGATGTCGCAATCAACGCAAATGGCGATACCGACCGTTTCAAGCCATTCAGCGTCCCGGTGATCGAGGACTCCATACAAGGCTACAAGGGGCCCCTTGCCGGAATCCTGACCGCGATGAGATGGGCGCGACAGGCCCATCGGGCCACGCAGGTGGTTACCGCAGCCGCAGACACGCCCTTCTTTCCCGCCGATCTCGTTTCGCGTTTCAGACAGTGTGCTACCGGACGGGAGACGATTGCCATGGCAATCTCCGGCAGCGGGCGTCACCCGGTGTTCGCCTTGTGGCCGACGAGCCTCGCGGAGGACCTTGAATCCTGGCTCAAAGAAACCGATACGCTAAAGGTCACCATGTGGACTCGGCGACATGAATGCGTGGATTGCAGCTTTGCGGAATATGGCGATGGAAGCGACCCGTTCTTCAACGTCAACACGCCGGACGATCTCGCCGCGGCGGAGACGATCTTGAGGGGAAAGGCCCAATGAAGGCCGCGCATCGTGTCATCGGAATCATCGGCTGGAAGAACTCCGGAAAGACCCGGATGGTCGCCGCGCTGGTCGCCGAACTGTCCTCGCGCGGCTGGGCTGTTTCGACGATCAAGCACGCGCATCACGACTTCGATATCGACCACGAGGGAACCGACAGCTGGACCCACCGCAAATCCGGCGCGCGCGAAGTCGCCATCGTATCCGGCCGTCGCTGGGCGCTGATGCACGAGAACGCAGCCAACGAGGATGAACCACAGCTCGCCGACATGCTGAACCGCCTCTCCCCCTGCGATATCGTGCTGATCGAGGGATACAAGCGCGAAGCGCATGCAAAGATCGAGATCCGCAGAACCGGCGCCGCCGATAACGCGCCGCTCTCATCGGGCGACGACACCATCGTCGCGGTGGTCAGCGACGATCCGGACGCAACGGACCGCGACCTGCCGGTCTTCGGCCACGACGCGGTTTCCAACGTCGCCGATTTCATCGAACGGCAAACCGGCCTGGACAGGAGGTGAAGACCGGCATGGCAATCAGGCCCCATAATCCGCGCGACCCGTTCGGTGGCTACGCCCCGACGACGATCATCCTGCACTGGACGACGGCGGTTTTCGTCATCGCGCTCTATGTCGTCCACGGACGCAATGCGAGCACGCATATCGGTCTCGGGCTCATTGCCGCGCCGTTTCTTCTCTGGCGTGTCACGCGCCGCTTCAAGCGCGGCTTTGCCCGCATCTCGGACCTGTCCGCAGCCTTCAACGTGACATCCCGCGTCACCATGTTCGCGCTACTGGTCTGCGTCCTTGCGCTCGCCGTGACCGGCCTGCTGTTGCCGATGCTCCGGGGCGACGCCTATCTGGTCTTCGACTGGACGAGCTTCACCGTGCCATTCCCGATCATGCCGGAGGCGGCAATGATCGCCGAGACCATTCATTCCATCGCGGGCCATTCCTGCATGCTGCTCGCGGGATTCCATATCATCGACGGGCTCACGCACCACTTCTTCGACAAGGACAATGTCTTGGTGCGCATTCTCAGGCCGGCGAAAAACGGCAAGTGACAAACCGGTTTGGATGCCGGATTTGCGGGAATTTTTAGTGTTGCAATTCGCGCAAAAACAGTGGGAGTATCTTTCCTCATGCCCGGCAATTCCCGCCGGGCCCAGCATCACGCGCGGGAAAACCGCGCACAAGGACCACGTGTTGAAGAGGAAGAACAACATGCGTTTCACCAAAGGCTTGATGGCTGCGGCCGCGACATTGGCGCTGACAGTCGGCGCCGCGCAGGCCCAGGACATGATGAAGATCAAGATCGGCACGGAAGGCGCCTACCCGCCCTTCAACAATCTTGAGGCCGACGGCTCGCTGGTCGGATTCGACATCGACATTGCCAAGGCGCTCTGCGCCGAAATGAACGCGGAATGCGAATTCGTCACCCAGGACTGGGACGGCATCATTCCTGCGCTTCTCGCCGGCAAGTTCGACGCCATCATCGCCTCCATGTCGATCACCGAGGAACGCAAGGAAAGCGTCGACTTCACCAACAAGTACTACAACACCCCGCCGGCGATCGCCGTGCCGAAGGACAGCGACATCACCGAAGCCTCCGATGCGGGCCTCGCGGGCAAGATGATCGGCGCGCAATCCTCGACCACCCACTCCAACTATGCCGAGGAAAAGCTCTCCTCCGCCGAGTTGAAGCTTTACCCGACCCCGGACGAATACAAGCTCGACATCGCGTCCGGCCGCATCGATGCCGTGATCGACGACGTGATCGTGCTGTCGGAGTGGCTCAAGTCCGATGACGGCGACTGCTGCAAGCTGCTGGCGACGCTGCCGATCGATCCGGTGATCAACGGCGAAGGCGCCGGTATCGCCATTCGCAAGGGCGAGGACGAGCTTCGCGAGGCGTTCAACGCTGCCATCGATGCGATCCGCGCCAACGGCACCTACAAGGAAATCAACGACCAGTATTTCGACGTCGACGTCTACGGCGACTGATTTCCACTGACGAACCGGCCGGGCGGCGCATGCGCTGTCCGGTCGCATTCCCGGCTCCCCCGGGGCCGGACGGGACAGACAAGCGGGGCGGATGGACAACTACCTGACGTTGCTCAGCTTCGGCGACCAGGGCTGGGGCGACGAGATCGCCTGGGGCGTCCTGATCACGGTATCGCTTGCACTGGCGACCCTGCCCGTCGGCCTGTTCATCGGCTTCATGATCGCGGTCGCCAAGCAGAGCGAGGAATGGACGCTCCGCACAGCCGCCGACATCTACACGACGATCTTCCGCGGCCTTCCCGAACTTCTCACGCTGTTCCTGGTCTATTTCGGCCTGCAAATCGGCATCCAGCAATTGCTGAAGGCCGTCGGCCTCGGCGGCGCGATCGAAATCAACACCTTCTTCGCCGGCGTCATCGCGCTTGCGCTGGTGTTCTCCTCCTATGCGAGCGAAGTGTTCCTGTCCGCGTTCCGCGCCATTCCGAAAGGCCAGTACGAGGGCGGCTACGCACTGGGCCTTCGCCACGGCAGGGTCATGCGCTCCATCATCGTGCCGCAACTGATCCGCATTGCCCTGCCCGGCCTCGGCAATCTCTGGATGATCCTGATCAAGGATACGGCGCTCGTTTCCGCGATCGGCCTCACCGACATTCTGCGCCAGACCGGCGTTGCCGCGCGCGTAACCAAGGAGGCCTTCCTTTTCTTCGGCCTCGCCTTCCTGCTCTATCTGGTCCTCGCCCTGATCTCCTCTATCGGCCTCAACAGGCTTGAAGCCTATGGCAAACGCGGGGAACAGGTCCGATGAGCGTCGCCGACACGCTGATCAAGGCCCAACCAGCCCCACCCGACCGTGCGAAGCGCTGGACGACGGCGCGCATCTCCGGAACGATCCTCGTCATGTTCTGGGTCGCCGCGGCGATCGGGCTTGTCTTCTATCTCTACTCGGCTTGGGACATCGCCAAGATCGAGCGCTACGGCCCGAAATTCCTGTCCGGTCTTTGGACCACCCTGTCGCTCGTCGGCGTATCCATCGCGATCGGCGCGGTGATTTCCCTGCCCGTCGCGCTCAGCCGGGTGTCGAAAAACCCCGTCATCAGCCGCATTGCCTTCGCCTATGTCTACGTGTTCCGCGGAACGCCGCTGATCGCCCAGCTTTTCCTGATCTATTACGGCCTCGGCTCCTTCCGCCCGCAACTGGAGGCAGTCGGCCTGTGGCTTTTCTTCCGCGACGCCTGGAATTGCGCCCTGTTCGCGTTTTCCCTGAACACCTCGGCCTACCAGGCGGAAATCCTGCGCGGCGCCATCGACAGCGTGCCGCGCGGCCAATGGGAAGGCGCCGCCGCACTTGGGCTGAACCGATTGCAGGCCTTCTGGAAAGTCATCCTGCCGCAGGCCCTGATCGTCGCCCTGCGCCCATACGGCAACGAGATCATCCTCATGATCAAGGGTTCCGCCATCGTCGCCCTCGTCACCGTGTTCGACCTGATGGGCGAGACCCGGCGCGCCTTCTCGCGCACCTATGACTTCCAGGCGTATATCTGGGCTGCGGTCTTCTATTTCTGCATCGTGGAAGCGCTGCGCAATGTCTGGAACTTGCTGGAAGCGCGCCTGACGCGGCACCTCAAGCGCTAGCCACTGCCCTGCCGCGCCTCGGCATGGCGGCGAAGCCACGAGACGAAGGCTTTCAGCGACGGACGCATCGCGCCGCGACGAGTCACGATGTAATAACCGGAACCCGGCCGGGCATCTTCGAACAGCAACCGCAGGCTCCCCGCTTCGATCTCGGCCTCAAGGAACGCGCGCGCCGACGCGGTGATCCCGTCGCCGCGCCGCAGACCGTCAAGTACGAGATAGCCGGGCAGATGCGTGATATCGAGCTTGCCGGTGGCGATCACGCCCTGCCGCTCCAGCCAGAGCGACAATTCGTTGGTGCCCAGTTCCTGCATCCATGGATAGTCCACCAGTTGCTCGGGATCGGTGAACTGCCGGTCCCCGACCAGCGAGCGGGCAGCGACGATCGCGAATGTGGTCGGCAACAGCAATTCCGCGTCGAGACCGGGCCAGTTGCCGTCACCGAAGCGGATGGCCACATCGACCCCACCCGGCGCGAGTTCGACAAGCTCGGCTGTCGGATTGAGCATCAATTCGATGTCGGGATGCTGCAGGCGGAAGTCGGAGATGCGGGGCATCAGCCAGCTGACCGCAAATGCGGGCGTCATCGTCACTTGCAACGGGCGCCCCGACCCGGCTTCCGACAATGCATCGACGGCCGAGCGAATAGCGGAAAACGCTTCTTCAAGGCTTTTCGCCAGATCCTGCCCTTCCGGTGTCAGCGCGACGCCGCGCCCGTGCCGCACCACCAGCGACACACCGAGATGCGCCTCCAGCGCCCTGACCTGCTGGCTGACCGCGGCGTGGCTGACATTCAGCATCCGCCCCGCTTGCGACAGGTTCAGCGTGTCGGCAACGGCCGAAAAAGCCTTCAGTCCATTCAGCGATGGAATTCCGCACCAGTCCATATGAAAGCCAGACTTACATATTGCTTATATTTATGACTGGCATATCGGCCAATTTCAGTCAATCTGGCCTCATGAAAAACTGACATATGGAAAAATCCTATGCTGAACCTGATCGCAAACTCCCTGATGACTGCAGCGCGCACGCCAAACGTCGATACCCAAAAAACGACGGCACGAACGGAACGCGATATCGCGAACGAGGCGCGCCGAAAGACAATCACTGCCTTTATCGCACTCGCGCGGACGCCGGCCGACCGCCACATGAACGGTTGAATCGATCCGCGAAGAAACAGCGGCAAGCGATTCTCCCGAAACCGGATTCGCCGTTTGATCGTCGCGCCTGATAGGCTATGTCACGCGCAAACGATCGAAAGGGAACCGGATATGGCAAAAGCGGCGTTCATCGGCCTCGGCGTGATGGGATATCACATGGCGGGCCACCTCGCGACGAAGGGCGGCCACGACGTCACGGTCTACAACCGCACCGAGGCGAAGGCGCAGAAATGGGTCGAGGAGTTCGGCGGTTCGATGGCCCCGACCCCTAAAGCGGCCGCCGAAGACGCCGATTTCGTCTTCTCCTGCGTCGGCAATGACGACGACCTGCGCTCGGTCACGATTGGCGAAGACGGCGCGTTCGAAGGCATGAAGCCCGGCGCCATCTTCATCGACAACACCACCGCTTCCGCCGACGTGGCGCGCGAGTTGCGCGCAGCCGCCGACAAGGGCGGGTTCGGCTTCATCGACGCACCGGTTTCCGGCGGCGAAGCCGGCGCGGTCAACGGCGTCCTGACCGTGATGTGCGGCGGCGACGAAGACGTGTTCGAGCGCGCC
This sequence comes from Oricola indica, assembly GCF_965227485.1. Taxonomy (NCBI): domain Bacteria; kingdom Pseudomonadati; phylum Pseudomonadota; class Alphaproteobacteria; order Hyphomicrobiales; family Ahrensiaceae; genus Oricola; species Oricola indica. Next base: position 2,512,241 of record NZ_OZ245747.1, on the reverse strand, counting down.
AGGCCGGCGATCGAGGCCTTTGCACGCATGGTCGGCCTCATGGGACCGACCGGCGCGGGCCAGTTGACCAAGATGGTCAACCAGATCTGCATCGCAGGCCTGGTCCAGGGCCTGTCGGAGGGCATCAATTTTGGCCTCAAGGCCGGGCTCGACATGCACAAGGTCATCGACGTCATCTCCAAGGGCGCAGCCGGCTCGTGGCAGATGGAAAACCGCCACAAGACCATGATCGCGGGCGAATACCAGCATGGCTTTGCGGTCGACTGGATGCGCAAAGACCTTGCCATCGTGCTTTCCGAAGCAAACAACAACGGCGCTGCGCTCCCGGTGACGGCCCTGGTCGACCAGTTCTACAAGGATATCCAGTCTATGGGCGGCCGGCGTTGGGACACGTCATCGTTGTTGGCGCGACTGCAAAAGATCGATGGCGACTCCTGAGCCTTCCCCGGACTGGACGGCCGAACAGGCAATCGCCCATCTGCGGACACTCGCTTCGCAATACAACGTGGATGGCATGTCCCGCTTCGGGATCGAGACGTCCAATGCGCTCGGCGTCTCGAACGCCGTCTTGCGACCGCTTGCGAGGAAACTGAAGCGCAATCACGCACGCGCGCTTGAACTTTGGGACTCGGGAATTCGCGAGGCGCGGCTTCTGGCGCTGTTCTCCGACGAACCGAAGAAGGTGACCGCCGACCGGGCGCGCGCCATGGCCGCCGAATTCGCCTCCTGGGAAATCGTAGACCATTCCGCGGACCTGTTCTGCGACGCGGGACTGGTCGACGAACTCATTCCCGAATTCGCGGCGGATGAGCGCGAATTCGTCCGCCGGACGGCCTTCGCGATGATGGCCTGGGGATCGGTCCACCTGAAAAAGCGCCCCTATGACGACATCATCGCCTGGCTGCCGCTGATCGAGGCCCATTCGGGAGATGGGCGCAACTTCGTCAAGAAGGCGGTCAACTGGGCGTTACGCCAGATCGGCAAGCGCTCCGTCACCTGCCACACGCCCGCACTGGCTCTGGCGGAAAAGCTCGCGGTTTCCGAGGACAGGACAGCCCGCTGGATCGGCAAGGATGCGGTCAGGGAGCTGACAGCACAAAAGACGCTGGACCGGCTTGCCGAAAAGGAAGGCCGGGCGCATTCTCGGCAGGTCTGCTCCCCGGGAAGACCGACATGACCGCAAATCGCCGAAGCCTCGCAACCGGACTGTTTGCCGCGTCATTTGCGATATGCTGCGCAAGCGCGAGCGCGACGACGATCACATGGGACCAGCTGAAGACAGCGCCGCAAGACGCGGCCGAAGAGATCGAACTGGCGGGATTTCTTCTTCCCGTGGATTACGAAGGCGACAAGGTCTACCAGTTCATGTTGTTGCCTTGGGCGGGTGCTTGTTCTCACATGCCGCCACCCCCGCCCGAACAGGTCGTGCTGGTCACGCCGGAGAAGCCGATCCGCATCGAGCGCACCTATGAGCCGGTGTCCGTGTCCGGCCGGCTCAGAAAGGCCCATGATATTTCGCAGCTTTTCATTCTCGACGGCGTTGTCCGTGTCGAGTCCGGATACCGGCTCCGCGCCGCAAGTGTCCGGCACGCTGATGTGCAAGAACCGGCGACTGCGCCCGCCTCGCGAACGCCCTGGAAGTTCCTCGACAAATAAAGACCGCGCGGCAACCGCAGGGTCGGCGCGCGGTCGAAACCTGAAGAGAAGAGGCTGGCTTACTCGGCCGCTTCCTCGATGATCTCGGTCAGCAGATCGTTGACCTGATCGCGTTCACCGCCTGCCGGCAGAGAACGGAACCCGACGGTAACCGTGCCTTCCGTGCTCGCATCCTCGTAAATGAAGACGACATAGGGGCAATAGGCGATGTCGCCGATATCGCCTTCCATCACCTTGCGGGAGACGACGGCCGAACAGAAGGTGAAGAACTCTGCATCCTTGTAGAGTTCCTTCGTCGCACCGACGTCACCGGCCGTGCGTTTCAGCATGTCGCCGATAAGGCCATGATAGTCGATCGCGTAGCCCCGATTGACGATGCCGTCCTGCACCGCCTGCGTGACATCCCCGAAGTCAGCTTCGGTCTGACGTGTGACCACATCGTCACCCGCCGCCCATGACGGAGCGACAAGCGCTCCCGCGATCAGTGCGGCCGCGCCGAATGAAAGTACCCGTTGTTTAAGCATGATCGCTCCTCCTGTTGATATATGTCGAATACCATATGTATGGACCCGCTCATTGACGGAGGTCAAACGCAAAGCGTCACGGCTTGTCGAGCACCATGTAGTCGAGAGGCAGTTCGGTCGTGTATTTGATCCGCTCCATGGCGAAGGTCGAAGAGACGTCGCGGATCTCGATCTTGGCGATCAGCTTCTGATAGAAGGCGTCATAAGCCGCGATATCCGGTACGACGACGCGCAACAGGTAATCGATATCGCCGCTCATGCGATAGAACTCGACGACTTCCGGGAATTCGCCGATCACTTCCGCGAAACGCTTCAACCATTCCATCGAATGGGAATTGGTGCGGATCGACACGAAGACCGTGACCCGTCCATTCACCTTCTCCGGGTTGAGCAGCGCGACCCGCTTGCGGATAACACCGTCCTCCTCGAGCTTCTGGATGCGACGCCAGCAAGGCGTCGTCGACAACCCGACTTTCTTCGCCAGATCGGCGACGGCAATGGTGGAGTCTTCCTGAAGGAGGCGCAGAATGCGCCGGTCGATCTTGTCCATACATTCACTCTTTGGAATATTATTGCGTGAACTTGCCGAATTCCAGTCGCATAAAGAAAAATATTCCGCAAGCATCGACCTGACACATTCACGCGATCAGGCGCGCCACCTCCCCGCGCAGGACAGGCAGCAATTCCGTCTCGAACCACGGGTTTTTCTTCAGCCAGGAATTGTTCCGCCAGGACGGGTGCGGCAGCGGCAGGATGCGGTACCGCCCCTCGCCTGGACTGTCATAAACGGCGCGCCAGTTCATCACCGTTTCAGTGAGTGTCGCGCCGGCCTGCGCCCCCATGTGATAGGTCTGCGCGTAGCGGCCAACGGCGAGCACAAGTTCGACCTGCGGCATGGCCGCGAAAAGCCGGTCGTGCCAGGTGACGCGGCATTCGCGGCGCGGCGGCAGATCGCCGCCCTTCGCGTCGAGACCGGGAAAACAGAAACCCATCGGAACGATCGCGACACGGTCGTGATCGTAGAACAGGTCCTCCCCGATCCCCATCCAGTCGCGCAAGCGCACGCCCGAAGGGTCGGTAAACGGCCGGCCTGAACTGTGTACCCGCGTACCGGGCGCCTGGCCGGAAATGCAGATCCGCGCCCGCGAAGACGGCACGCAGACCGGGTTCGGCTCATGCGGCAGACGCTTCCCGCGTTCCGGTTCGTCCCGGCATATCCGGCAGGCCCGGATTTCCTTCAACAGCGCGTCGAGCGTTCGGCTCATGCCTCGTAGCTTGGCCTCTCGCGCATGGCGGCATACCAACGATGGAAATTTTCCAGTTCATCCGGAATGCGGATACGCGCAGGTTTACAGAAATCGGCAGCGACGACAGCCGAGATGTCGGCGACCGAAATCGCATCGCCCGCAATGAAAGGGCGTGACGCCAGTTCCGCGTCGAGAAATTCGGCGAAATCGAGCACCTTGGGCTTGTTCGCCTCGCCCCATTCGGCGACCTGCGGAACCTCCCACTCGCGCATCGCCGGATGGATGTGGCGGAAAGCCTGCGCGACGGGGAACATGAAATGAAGCTCTACGCGGCGCTGCCACATCTCCACCTCGGCCTGGCCGAACGCGCCGGTTCCGAACAGCGGCGGCTCGGGACACAAAGTCTCGAAATAGCGGCAGATCGCGATCGACTCCGTCAGCACGCGCCCATCGCCAAGTTCCAGAACCGGAAGGCGCTTCAGGGGATTGCGCGAGGCGACCTCTGTATCCCGGTGGCCCAGTGCGCCCATGTCCACAGGCACGAGCGGAACCGAAATCCCCTTCTCGGCGAGATAGATACGCACGCGACGTGGATTGGGCGCTCGCCCGCCATCGAAAAGCGTGTGGTCGGAAAAATCATGCTGGGTCATTCGGTCTCCTCGCCCCAGTTATCAAACAGGCCGGACAATAGCCTGTTATACAGCCGCATCGCCAAGCTGGCAGGCCCGATATCGGCCATCGCGCCATGAACGGCACGCCAGTCGGACGGCATGTCGAACGACCCGGCCCACAGGCCGATCTTCTCGCGCGACGCCAGGTTCTGTTCGCCGGCATAGTCGCCATAGGCAACAGCCCATCCGGCGCGCACCATGGCGGAGTTGATGTCCGTCTCCCCCGCAACACACCGTGCGAGCAACCGCCCGTAGCGGTCTCTTTCATTGCCCCGACAGGTTACATTCCCCTCACGCGTCAATTCGGCCAGATAGAGCCCTGCCTCCTGACCGCACGCGGATACCACTCCTTCGATGCGGCAGGTCTGCCCGGTTTCCGGCGCATCGATACCGGCGAGCCGGATACGCTCTCCCGCGATGCGGAGCGTGTCCCCGTCGATCACTCTCACCTGCCCCGCGATCGTTCGCATCGACGACTCGTCGAGGATCGCCGCCGCCAGTGCAACCACGGCAAACAGCAAAACGACGCCCAAGAGCTCGAAAAAGCGCCGCACAGACGAGCGGCGCATGCCTCTTTCTCTAGCACGCAGGCGCATGGACAATTCCGGTTTTGAAGGAAGTTTTTAAGGTTTTGGAAATAATCTTCATTCACCGATCCGGGATGCGCCTGACGGAAGTGTAACGCGTAAACATTTGAAACCATGAGCCAATCGCCGTCGGAACTCCCCGACAAGATTATTGTTGACCGGCGAAAGTCGTATCGCAACAGCGATGTTCGCATCGCCGTTCGCAAGACGCGCGACCGTTTGGCCGAACAAGGCATCTCCGATCCGGATTACGAACGCGATTTGCTGACGCTTTATGCGCGCGCCGTTCAGTCGGGTACGCTGGCCATCGTCTTGCTGATCGTACTGACCGGCTTCTTCAGCATCACCTACGGCTTCTCCGGCGCAATCCTTATCTGGTCAGTCGTCGCCTCGCTGCTCTATGTGGGGCTCGGCCTGCTCGGTCGAAAGTACCTTTCGCGCAAACAAGCCAGGGAGACCCATCGCAAGTGGGTCGCGGCCTTCGCCGCCCTGCATCTTCTGCTTGGCGCCTGTTGGTCATGGTTCGCCTTTTTCGGCTGCGACACCTGCTCGAACAACGAAGATCTGATGTTCAAGGCGATCGCGATACTCGTCGCGATGGCTGCGAGCGCCACGATCAACTACAATCTGCGCTGGTCGGTCGTCACCGAGTTCGGCATGCCGGTCGTCGCCTTTGCGATCGCTCATGACGGCATTTTCGAACCGACGGCAATCGCCGCATCGGCAGGATTGCTCGCCGCGCTGCTGTTTTTCTCCTTCATCGCCATCCGTCTTCGCCGCGCCAGCCTGGCGACGCTCAGTTTTCGAAGCGAGAACAACGCGCTGGTCGCCGAGTTGGAGATGGCCCGGTCGATCTCCGAAGAGGCACGCCGCCGCGCCGAGGATGCGAACCTCGCCAAGTCGCGCTTCCTCGCGTCAATGAGCCACGAGCTGCGCACGCCGCTGAACGCCATCCTTGGCTTTTCGGAGGTAATGGCCAAAGAAGTGCTCGGCCCGATGGAAAACCAGAACTACCGGTCCTACGCCAGCGACATCAACCAGTCCGGCCAGCACCTGCTCAAGCTGATCAACGAGATCCTCGACCTGAGCCGGATCGAGGCCGGCAAGCAGGAGCTTATCGAGGAGCCGCTGCTCCTGACCGAGATCATGGAAGACTGCATCGGCATGGTTCGCATGAAGTCGAAGCAGAAGAACATCCGCATCGAACACGCATACGAGCCCGGCCTGCCGCGCCTGCTTGCCGACGAGCGGTCCATCCGACAGGTCGCCCTCAACCTGCTTTCCAACGCGGTCAAGTTCACGCCCTCAGGCGGCCACATCCAGGTCAAGACCGGCTGGACGGCTTCCGGCGGTCAGTATGTGTCGGTCAAGGACAACGGCCCGGGCATTCCTGAGTCCGAAATCCCGGTCGTGCTGTCGGCCTTCGGCCAGGGCTCGATCGCGATCAAGAGCGCGGAACAGGGCACCGGCCTCGGCCTGCCGATCGTGCAGGCTCTGATGGCGATGCATGACGGCACGTTCAAGCTGAAATCCAAGCTGCGCGAAGGAACCGAAGCGCTCGCGATCTTCCCTGCGGAGCGCGTCATGGACGAATTGCCCGCCGCTCCGGTTTCCGACAAGGCCGAGCGGCGTGCGCGTTCCACGCGGCCGGCCGAAAAACGCCGGGCCGCTGCCGGCTCCGCCTGATCCGGCAGTCGCGGCTTATTCGGCGTCCTTGCCGCTGACACCCGCCTGATCGAATGTCGCCATGCCCGAATGGCACAGCGCCGCAGACTTGACGATCCCGGCGGCAAGCGCCGCGCCCGACCCCTCACCCAGCCGCATGCCGAGCGAAAGCAACGGTTCCTTGCCGATCTTCGCGAGCGCGGCGGCGTGAGCCGGCTCGGCCGAGACATGCCCTGCAAGACAATGATCCAGCGCGTTGGGATTGAGAGCATGCAGTACGGCCGCGGCCGCTGTGGCGACATAGCCGTCGATGATCACGGGAATGCGTTCCATGCGCGCGGCAAGGATTGCCCCGGCCATGGCGGCGACTTCGCGACCGCCAAGACGGCGCAACACTTCCAGCGGGTCCTTCAGATGCGCCTTGTGCAGCGCGACAGCGCGGCTGACCGCGTCGATCTTGCGCGTCAGGACATCACCCGCCGAACCGGTACCCGGTCCCACCCAGTCGGCAGCTTCGCCGCCATAAAGACCGTGAAACATCGCGGCGGCGATCGTGGTGTTTCCAATCCCCATCTCACCGATACAGAGCAGATCCGTGCCGCCAGCGATCGCCTCCATGCCGAAGGCCATGGTCGCCGCGCAGGTTTTTTCGTCCATCGCGGCTTCCCGGGTGATGTCGGCGGTCGGATAATCGAGAGCCAGATCGAAAACCTTGAGCCCGAGATCATGCGCGATGCAGATCTGGTTGACGGCTGCGCCACCGGCGGCAAAATTCTGCACCATCTGCATGGTCACGCTCTGCGGATAAGGCGCGACACCCTGCTCGACAACACCGTGATTGCCGGCAAACACCGCAACAAGCGGTCGCGTGACGGCCGGCGGCCGCCCCGTCCATGCCGCAAGCCATTCGGCGATACTCTCCAGCCTGCCGAGCGCGCCGGCCGGCTTGGTCAACTGGACGTCGCGCTCGCGCACCGCGGCGACGGCCGCCTCGTCCGGGCCGGGCAATGCCTCGATCAGATTGCGAATATCGTCGAAAGGTAGACCGCTCGTCACGTCATGCTCCGTTGGGATTGCTGTGGCACGTGTAATGCCCTTGCCCTATACACGACGGCGCACTGCAAGCGACACCAGCTCGCCGAAACGCGAAGGAATTTTCCATGCCGGACATCCGGGACCACGCGACCGCACTTGTGGGGGAGATCATGCGCGCCGTCGCCTTCCTCAGCCGTCTTCCGGTTTCCGCACGCTATTTCGACAATGCGCCCGACAATGGCATGCGCGAGGAGACGCGCGCCTTCCCGCTCGCCGGAGCGCTGATCGCGGCCGCGCCCGCCTTGCTGCTGGTATTCCTCGGATCGCTTGGAATGACGGCCTTCATGGCGGCCGCCTATGCAACGCTCGCGCTTGTGGCAGTGACAGGCGCGCTGCACGAGGACGGCCTCGCCGATGTTGCGGACGGCTTCGCGGGCGGACACGCCAAGGCAGAGCGCCTCGAGATCATGAAGGATTCGCGCATCGGCACCTATGGCGCGATCGCCATTGCCGGAAGCCTGCTCCTGCGCGTGGCCGGCCTGGCGGCGATCACGGCGGCGCATGGCGCGTTTTTCGCAGGCCTCTCGATGATCGCCATCGCGGCCTGCTCGCGCGCCGCGATGGTCTGGTTCTGGGCAAGCCTGCCGAACGCGCGCGGAAGCGGAGTGGCACACGATGCCGGCGCGCCTGACGAACGCGCCGTGAGCACCGCGGCGGTCCTTGGTCTCGTCATCTTCGCGGTGCTGGCGACGATGACGACGGGCATCGTCAACGCCGCCGCCGCGCTGCTTCTGGCCCTTGTGGCCCTTCAGGTATTTTCGCGCCTGTGCAAGCGCCTGATCGGCGGCCACACCGGCGATACGCTGGGCGCGTGCCAGCAAATCGTCGAGATCGCCTTGCTGACAGGTCTTGCCCTCGGCGTTTCGATCCCCACCTGAGAACATCGGAAACCACCGGGAGCGTCATGGAATCGCCCTGCATACTGGTCTGCTCGATCGATCTGAAAACCGGCTATTGCTTCGGATGCGGACGCACGCGCGACGAAATCGCCCAGTGGACGCTGTACCCGCCGGAAAAGCGCCGCGATATCATGGCAGAACTGGCCGGGCGGCTGGAGACGGTGGAACGCAAGCCGCGCCGCGAAACACGCCGCAAGAGGCTTGCCCGCGAACGCGCGGATAATCCGTCCGGAGAAAGTTGAGCAATGAACGCCTTCGCATTCGTCATCTTCGGCATTCTCGGCACCGCGCTGCTGATCCTCGTCTTCAACGGCAATGACGGCACGATCGGCCCGATGACCGACGACCAGTTCGCCGGCACGGTCTATCTCGGCCTGCTTGGAACGGTGATTGCCGCGGCGCTGTTCGCCTCCGGCCAGCGCTTCGGTGCCATGGCGCGCCAGGCCGGCATCTGGATCGCTGTCCTCGTCATGCTGGTCGTCGGCTACGAATACCGCTTCGAACTGCAGGAAACGGCAAGCCGTGTTACCTCCGGCCTGTTGCCGGGAAAACCTGTGACGATGGAAGACGTCAATGGCGACCTGTCGGTCACCGTGAACAGAAGCGGCCGCCATTTCGAGGTTCTCGGCACCGTCAATGGCGAGCGGCAACCCTTCATGATCGACACCGGCGCTTCGACGGTCGTGCTGACGGAAACGAACGCGCGCAAGGCCGGTTACGATCCCGACACGCTCGACTTCCGGATCCCCGTCTCGACCGCGAACGGCGTGACCATGGCGGCGCGCATCTCGGATGTGGAGATCGTGATTGGCGGGATCGGGCGGCAGAACATGATCGCGTTGGTTGCCCGTGACAATCAGCTCGCCTCGAACCTACTCGGCATGAACTTCCTCGACACGTTGTCGTCCTTCGAGTTCCAGCGCGACCGCATGATCCTGCGGAACTGACCCGACCTACAGCACGCTGTAGAAGAACCGCGCCGCGACCACGAACATGAAGATGCCGAAACTGACCTCGAGCTGACGCTTCTTCAGCCCGTGCGCCAGACGCACGCCGAGCGGCGCGACGAGAAGCGTGATCGGGATGATCAGCGCGACGGCGAGCCAGTTGACGAAGCCCGTCGAGAGAAACGGAAGCCCCGCCTCGCCCCATCCGGCCCAGATCGAACCGATAAAACCGGGAATGGATATCAGCACACCGACACCGGCCGACGTCGCCACCGCCTGGTGGATAGGCCGGTTGAAAAGCGTCATGAAGGTGTTGTTGAGCACGCCGCCGCCGATGCCCATCAGCGTCGACAGGAAACCGATGATCGCGCCGATACCGAAGCGCGCGACACCGCTCGGCAGATCGTCGCCGATCCGCCAGCCCGGCCGGTTCAGGATCAGGCGAAGCCCGACGAGAATCGAGATGACCGCAAAGACGATGCGCAAGCCGCTGCCGGATATCGATGCGAAAACAAGCGTGGCGAGCAGCACGCCGGTCGGAATCGCAAAGACGTAGCTCTTCAGCAGCTCCATATCGACCGCGCCTTTGGCTCGATGCGACAGGAAGGATCGGATGGATGTTGGAACGATGATGGCGAGCGAAGTGCCGACCGACAAATGCATGCGCAGCGAATCCTCGACACCGACAATGCCGAAGGCCTGGTAGAAGATCGGCACCAGAACAGCACCGCCTCCAATGCCGAAAAGGCCCGCGAGGACACCGGCCACCAGTCCCGCACCGGCGAGAGCCAGCAGCAGCCCCGCCACTTCCATGATCGTCACGTCACCCATTCCGGAATTCGCCCCCGCAGCCAGAAATACGGCCAAGAATACTGCCAGATGACCGGTTTCAGGGAGCTTGGCAAGCCACGGCGCCGTCAGGCCGCCGCACGTTGAACCGCGGTGATCTTTTCCAGCGCGTCGCGCAAAACCTGACCGTCCGCACCCGGCAGGACGGCTTGCGTCGAAAGGTGCTGGCGCCAGCCTCGCGCGCCGGGCATGCCGTGGAACAGTCCGACCATATGGCGCGTCACATGGTTCGCCTTTCCGCCCTTGGCGACATGCCGGTCGATATAGTCGGCCATCGTCAGCACGACGCAGTGCAGATCGACCGAAGCGCCGGCTTCGCCGTAAATCGCGGTGTCCGCGTCGATCAGCAGACCAGGATTGTGATAGGCCGCGCGGCCCAGCATGACGCCGTCAACATGCCGGAGATGCTCGATCGCCTGATTCAAATCCTGAATACCGCCATTTATCCCGATGAAAAGGCTGGGATAATCGGCCTTCAGGCGATAGACGAGGTTATAGTCCAGCGGCGGGATATCCCGGTTCTCCTTCGGGCTCAGGCCCTCCAGCCACGCCTTGCGGGCGTGCACCCAGATCGCATCCGTACCCGCATCGGCGACCTGTCGCGCCAGATCGAACAACGACGTTTCCGGGTCCTGCTCATCGACGCCGATACGGCATTTAACGGTCACCTGCTGCCCTGCGGGCGCGGCCTCTTTCATCGCCTCGACACAGCGCGCGACAAGCGCCGGCTGCAACATCAGGCAGGCGCCGAACGTTCCCGACTGGACACGATCCGACGGACAGCCGACATTGAGATTGATCTCGTCATAGCCGAACCCCGCCGCGATCCTCACCGCTTCCGCCAGCTTCTCCGGATCGCTGCCACCCAGCTGCAGCGCAACCGGATGCTCGGCCGCGTCATAACCGAGCAGGCGCTCCCGAACGCCATGGATCACCGCATCCGCCACGACCATCTCGGTATAAAGCAACGCCCGCCGCGTGAGCTGGCGATGAAAATACCGACAATGCCGATCCGTCCAATCCATCATGGGCGCGATGGCGAGACGCTGGGATGCGCTAATCGGCGATTTCCTTTCGTCTTCCAATACTCAATCCATATCTCTGATTTTTACCGACGCCTCGTATCGGTTAATTTCGTGCCTTCTTGCTTGGAACATACAACACATGTCGTGCCGCTATGGGCTACCTCGCAAAGACGGGTCTGTAGCATGGCTTGCACAGATTGTCATAAAGCGCGGCGGCAAGATGGTACTGCCCGAAAACGCCAGATTCGGTCGACGGCCAATGCCTGAGACCGGCGCGGTCAATCCGGCGCACTTGAAGCCACGCTCAAATGCGGGGTGAGCGGGATCCTTGTCCCGACTCTCACGGACGCGATATGCCTCTAAATCCGGCCTGCTGCCGATTATTTCGGGAGGCCCGTAGCGGCATCCAAATCGATGCGCCTGTGGAAGACGGCCACCGCCATGGCCGAGGCCGCTTAGGCCAAGAGCCTCAACGGCTCTTCCATGGCATTGGTGAAACTGTCGAGAAAGGCCACTGCGGCTTCGTCGGGCAACACATCGGGATCGGCACAGAGGAGCGCCGCAAGCGCTTCACCGCCCGCGACTATGTTGAGCCGAAGCCGAAGGGCACGCCCCGGCAACAACGGCATGAGCACGGGCGAGACCCGACCAGCCTCAAGGAACTGGACCGACAGAATCGCCTCGGCCTCTGCGTCATCTCGCTCGCTGTCGAGTGCCTCAAGGCGTGCCTGCCTCTGAACCCCGACAGAGTGATCACGGGACATTGCAAGGCGTATCTGCCGACCACCGGATTCAAGCGCCAGATCGCGGTTGGCCATGGCGTCGGACAAGTCGAGTTCGGCCAACGCCCGCCCCGCCGCGCGTAGAGCGATATCCTCGATCGACAACGCCAGGCCCGCTGCATCGACATCATCGATGAACCGACGCAGCGAGGTGAGATCTATCTGCGCCGCAAAGGCTGAAGGAATACGCGCAGGCCCGGGCCCAGCGGTTCTTACGGCCGGTTCATCGGGCGCGTTCAGCACATCGGCGGCAACAATCCGGCCGAATGGGCCCGTGCCGATGATCGCGTCGAGCGCCAGCGAACGCTCCTTCGCGAGCTTGCGCGCATAGGGCGAGGCTTTCTGCCGCACAATCGCAGGAATCATGCCGAAATCCCGCCGATTCGACCACCCATCGGAATGACCTGACCAACCTCGGCCTCAATTGAAGTGACCTTGCCCGAGACCGGAGCCTCGATCTCGACCACCGCCTTGTCGGTCTCGATTTCAGCAACGAGTTCTCCACTGGTTACCGTATCGCCAAGCCCCTTGACCCAACGGACCAGCGTCCCCTCGCTGACCGTGAGATCTCCAAACGGCATCAGGATGTCTTCCTCTCCGTCCTTTCCGGCATTTGCCGGCGCGGGAGTCTCCGGAGCCACCGACGGGGGAGCCGAGGGCGAAGCGATCGGCGCAGGCGCGGCAACCGGACGGCCGCTCCCCTGCCCCATCCAGTGATCGGGCACCGGTGGCAGGCCGTCGACTATGCCTTGCGCCGCCTCGACGATCCGCTCAGCGTTGACCAGCATCGCCTGTTCGAGAACCGGCGCGAAGGGATGCGACACCGGCAGCGTGTGAAGCCGTCCCGGCGGCGCGTCCAACTCGTCGAAGGCCAGTTCGTTGATCGCCTGGGCGATCTCGCCGCCCATGCCGCACATGGCCCAGGCTTCGTCCACGACAAGCAAGCGGTGGGTCTTGCGCACGCTCTCCACCACGGTATCGATATCGAAGGGCACGATCGTGCGAGGATCGATGATTTCAGCCTCGATCCCTGCGGCGGCCAGCGTTTCGGCCGCCTTCATCGCCTGACCAACCAGCTGGCCGCTGGCGACAATGGTGATGTCATGGCCGGCGCGCGCGATCCGCGCGACGCCAAAGGGGACGTAGTGCTCGCCCTCGGGAACTTCCCCCTTCGATGCGTAAAGCGCCTTGGGCTCCAGCATGACGACCGGGTCCGAAGCACGCAGCGCGGTCTTCATCAACCCCTTTGCATCGGCCGGATTCGAGGGCACGCACACGATCAGCCCGGGCATTTGTGCGAAGATCGGATGGTAAGCACCGCTGTGGTGCGGACCCGAACTGCGCAAAGCACCCGCTCCAGCGCGCAACACAAAAGGCGCGTTCATGCCGCCATTCGACATGTAGCGCAGCTTGGCACCCTGCAACAGGATCTGCCCCGCTGCCTCGAAAGCAAAATCGGCAAACATCACGTCGGACACGGTCCGCGCACCGATGGCAGAAGCGCCGATGGCCGCCGCCGTAAAGGCCTGTTCCGAGATCGGAGTATCGATCATGCGTTCGGCACCGAACTCAGCCCAGAGATTCTTGGTGTGGGCAAAGCTGCCGCCACGCTCGCCGGTGCCCTCGCCAAAATAGAGAATGGCGTCATTGGCGCGCATCTCCTCGGCGATGCCGTCACGCACAGCTTCCAGCCATCCCTGCACGCGACTCGCACCGGCGGCGGGCGCGGCCAGCGCAACAGGCGGGTTGATCGGATCGGCAAAGACATGACGGCGGACCGACGCTGGATCCGGCATCGGCGAACGGCGCGCGAATTCCAGCGCCTCGTCGATGATCTCGTCGATCCGCGTCTCGATATCAGTCAGTTCCTGCACGCTCGCGATGCGATATTCCTCGATCAACTTCTTGCGGAACCGGTCGATGGGATCGCGCGCCTTCCATTCGTCGATCTCCTCCTGCGAGCGGTAGGTGCCGGCAACGGGATCGCCTTCATGGTGACCGACCGTGCGATAGGTACGCGTTTCGATCAGCGTGGGCCCCTTGCCCGAGCGTGCGCGTTGCGTCGCCTCTGCCATCACCGTCCAGACGGCAAACACATCGTTCCCGTCAACCGCAACGCCGGGCATGCCATAGCTTGCGGCCTTGCTGGCAATGTCGGTGTTCAACGTTGTTTCGCTCAACGGGGTCGCTGTCGCGTAGAGATTGTTTTCGCAAACGAAGATCGTCGGAGCCCGTTGGATCGCCGCGAAATTCAGCGCCTCGTGGAAGGCACCGTGATTGCTGGCCCCGTCGCCGAAAAAGGTGACGCCGATCGCATCTGTTCCAAGGGCTCGCGCGCCAAGGCCGATACCGACAGCCTGACCGATCCCGGCCCCGACGACACCGTTGGTGCCGAAGAGCCCGACGCTGCGGTCGTAAAGGTGCATCGTGCCGCCACGACCGCCGCAGATCCCGTCGACCTTGCCGAAAAGCTCCGCCATGACGCCGGCCGGATCAGCGCCCTTGGCCAGCGCGTGCCCATGACCTCGATGGGTGGATGTCACCCAGTCACTGTGTTGAAGATGCGCGCAAACGCCGACCGCACTGGCCTCTTGCCCAAGATAGAGGTGCAGGAAGCCCGGCGTTTCGCCCTTGCGGCATGCAGCCTGCGCGACAGTCTCAAACTTGCGCAAGAGCACCATCTTCTCAAACAAACCAAGCATTGTGGATGCAGCCGGCAAATTCGCCTGGCTTCCATTCCGCGACTGAGCCGCACGTGAACTCTGGTCCAAGTTTCCTCCTTCGACGATCAGGCCTCGCCTATCTTTCGAAACTCACATAGTAGTATAATAGCATAATGGCAATTCGGAAATTTCCACGGGCGAAGCGAACGGACGCAGCATCGCTTGACCTGGCCCGATCCATTCATGATAATATACTATTATAATTTAATGTCGAGAATGGAAGCTCCATGACATCCGAACAGGCTGCGGCGAGGTTCAACGCCCGGAGGTTGCCGACCTTCGCCAATGCAACTCAGCGAGACGCGGGTTCAGCGCCGGCACAGGCGGCTGACGTGACTCGCATGCAATCACTGACCTCCCAGCGCCGCGTCGCCGCCGATCCCCGGTTCGGCATCCGGCACACGGCGCCCGCCGCGGTCGTTGTCGTCAATACCGACGACGACCGCGGCACCCCGCGCAACTCGGCAAAATGGTGATGGTGTCAGGCGATCGCGAATGGGCGGTGCTGGAAGGCACCGAGTGAAACAGGCGGCACGACAAGACCGCGACAAGGGAGAAAACAATGAAGTTCCTGCGCTATGGCCCGAAGGGCGGCGAACGGCCCGCAATACTGGACGCTGCGGGCAATATCCGCGACCTGGCGGAGCATTGCGACGACATCGATGGGGCGATGTTGGCCAATCTCGACAGATTCGGATCGCTCGATCCGACCGTCCTTCCGCTGGTCGAGGGCAATCCCAGGATCGGGCCCTGCGTAGCGGAGACCGGGAAATTCATGTGTATCGGTCTCAACTATGCCGACCACGCCGCCGAAGGCAATCTGGCGGTTCCGCCCGAGCCGGTATTGTTCATGAAAGCCACGTCGAGCATTTCCGGCCCCGACGACCCGATTGTCCTGCCGCGTGGCTCGGAGAAAACGGATTGGGAGGTCGAACTCGGAGTCGTGATCGGACGCGCGGCAAAATATGTCACCGAAGCGGAGGCGCTCGATCATGTCGCCGGGTTTTGTCTGATCAACGATGTTACCGAACGCAGCTATCAGTCTGACCGGGCAGGCCAATGGACAAAGGGAAAAAGTTGCGACAGCTTTGGCCCGATCGGCCCCTGGCTCGTGACACCGGACGAGATTGGCGATCCGCAGGATCTGCCACTCTGGCTTTCGGTCAATGGGGAGACGATGCAAAACGGCAGCACGAGCAACATGATTTACGGGGTGCGGTTCCTGATTTCCTATCTCAGCACCTTCTTCACCCTCCATCCCGGGGACATAATCACGACCGGCACGCCGGCGGGCGTCGGCCTTGGAATGACGCCGCCGCGCTATCTAAAATCGGGTGATATCGTAGAGCTGGGAATCGACGGGCTCGGTCGACAAAGGCAAGTGGTCACTGCGGAATAATTCGGCGAACTAGGGAGGGCACGATGGAGATCGATCTTGAAGGAAAGGTCGCGATCGTCACCGGCGCGGCCGGGGCGATAGGCCGCGCGATATCGCGGCGACTGGCCGGCAATGGCGCGCGCGTGGTGATCGCCGATATCGACCTAACCGGCGCCGAGGCTTTCGCTGCCACCCTGCCCGGCGCGATGGCCTGCCACATCGACATCGCCGATGAGGCGTCCGTCGCCGCGGGCGTTGCCGCCATACTCGACCACTTCGGCCAGATCGACATTCTGGTGAACAATGCCGGCATCAACACCCATGCGCATCGGGTCAATATCGACGTCTTCCCGCGCGCGGAATGGGACCGGATCCTGCGGGTCGATCTGGATGGCACCTATCTGATGAGCAAGGCTGCACTGGCGCCAATGCTGGCGCGGGGCGCGGGCGGACGGATTATCAACATCGCCTCGGTGGTCGGCCTCGCCGCGATGCGCCTGCAAAGCCCTTTCGTGGCAGCGAAAGCCGGGCTCATCCACCTGACACGGTCGATGGCGCTGGAACTGGCGCCGCAAGGCATTTTGGTGAACGCGATCGCGCCCGGCTCTGTTCTGTCCGAAGGCACACGCGCCCTGTTTTACAGCGAGGACGGATCCTTCGCCGGGCGCACCGCCGAATTCATGGCCCAGGTGCCGATGGGCCGTCCCGGTACGCCGGAAGAGATCGCCGAGCCCGTGCTTTTCCTTGCTTCTCCGGCTGCCGCCTATGTGAACGGCCAGACGCTCGCCGTCGATGGCGGATGGACCGCAGGATATCCGATATGAAGACCGAAATGCGAGTCGAGCTTGATGGCAAACTGGTGGCTATGGCGGGTGCGGAGACGCGCGTAACCGAAGCTTTGGGCGAAACGCTGTCGGCGAACGGCGCGACGGTCACGCGAGGGCACACGGAACTGCCCGACATGCTGATCGTCGCCCTCCCCCTCATTCCGGATGGCGGGTTCGACTGGTCGGAACTGCATGTACAGGCGCGGGAAACGGGCCTGGCCATGAAGGCCCTTGGTTCCGGTCGTATCGTCTTTCTGATGTCGGCCGTGGCGGCCATTCCGATGCGGCGGCATCCGGACTATTCGGTCGAGATGGCCGCCGTTCTGGCCGCGCTGCGAAGCCTGGCCATGTCGCTCGCACCGGAGGTGGTTGTGAACGGGATAGGAGCCGGCATCATTGGCGACCCGGCCTGCGCCGGCGACACGGTGATGATCGGCCACACCCCGATAGGCCGTGCGGGAACAATCGACGACATCTGTAATGCAGTCCTGTTCCTGTGCGATCCGCTTAACAGCTATCTGAACGGACAATTGCTCCCCGTCGATGGCGGATGGAGTGTCGGCTATGGCCGCAGCTTCTGACCGTCTCTGTCCTCCGCAGCGGCTGAAGGCACGACCCACCTCCCGGTCGCGCCATACCGGTCCGTTCAGGGCAGCAGTCTGGCAAGCAGTCCGCCGTCGGCTCGAACCGCGCTTCCGGTCACGAAACTCGACGCGTCGGAAAGCAGGAAGGCGATGACGGCGGCAATCTCGGACGGTTCCGCGATCCTGCCGATCTTGTCGTGCGAGAAGCTGAGGCCGACCGCTTCCGCGCCGCCGGCCTCGTCCAACCCGTCAAGAGTCATCCGCGTGGCAACCGAGCCGACAATGACCGAATTGACCCGTATCCGGTCGCACGCATAGTCCAGCGCCATCTGTCGCGACAACGCGGCAATCGCCCCCTTGGTCGCGGCGTAGGCCGGCACGCCGGGCACGGTCGCTTCGGCGTGAACCGAAGCAATGTTGACAACGGAGCCTCCACCCGCCGCCCGCAACAGGGGCAGCGAGGCCCGACAGACCCGGAAGACGGCGGTCAGGTTCACGGCGAGTGTCCTGTCCCATTCCGCGTCGGAAAGATCCTCGAGCCGCTTTCCGGTCGGGTATATCCCTGCGGCATTGACCACACCGTCAAGCCCGCCGAAGGCATCGGTTGCTGCAGCAACGGCGGCGCGAACATCCGCGTCGCGCGTCAGATCGGCTTCGTGAAACAGGAAGGACCCGTTGTCCAACTCGGCCGACAGCGCACGGCCGGCGACCCCGTCAAGCCCCACCGCTGCAACCTGAGCATCATTTTCAAGCAGATGCCGGCAGGTCGCCGCACCGATACCGGTGGCGCCTCCGGTTACAAGAACGCGCTTGCCAGTCAGCAAGGCTCAAGCCTCCATGGCCATTGCCAGATTTCGGGCCTGCGCCTCGGCCACTTCGCGCATCACACGCTCCTCATCGCCCTCACCGCGCCGGAACTCGCCAACGATTTCGCCATCGGCGACGGTCAGACAACGATCGCACAGCCCGATCAATTCCTCCAGCTCCGAAGATACGATCAGAAGCGCCACACCCTTGCCGGCCAACTCGACGATCAGCCTATAGATCTCCGCGCGCGTCGCGGCGTCGACTCCCTTGGACGGCTCGTCCAGCAGCAGGATGCGCGGCGTCCGCATCAGCACGCGTGCAAAAAGGAGCTTCTGTTGATTGCCACCGGAAAGCTGCGCGACCGAGGACGTGGCCGACGGCGCCTTGACCGACAGCTCGCGCATCGCCCTCTCGATCTCCGCCATCTCGCGATCGCCATCGACGAAGAAATTGGAGGAGACCGCGGAAAGATTGCCGATCGTTATATTCATCCCGACCGGGAGGTTGAACAAAAGTCCGTCATGTTTGCGATCCTCCGTCAGGAGAGCGATGCCGGCAGCACGCGCGTCCCGTGGCGATGCGATCCGGACCGGAGTGCCATCGACCTTGATCGTGCCAGTGGCGGGTACTCGGCCATAAATCCCATGCAGGATTTCGCTACGCCCCGAACCGAGCAATCCGGCAAGGCCGACGATCTCGCCGGCGGCAACGTGGAAGGAGACATCGCGCGCGCCATAAATGGCGCCGGTATGCCCGGGTACGTTCAAACCCTCCACCTCCAGCATTTTGTGTTCCGTCGGCTCATCGGTCCGCTCGGGGAACAATTGCTGCAAGCGGCGGCCCGACATCGCGAAGATGAACTTGTCCTGATCGAACTCGGCACGGTCGAATTCATCACCGACCCGCCCATCGCGCAACACCGTGGCATGGTCACACAGGTCCAGCACTTCGGGAAGCCGGTGAGTAATGTAAATGATGGTCTTGCCCTGGGCCTTGAGCCGGCGAAGGACCGCGAACAGCGCGGTAACTTCCTGGCCGGACAGCGACGATGTCGGTTCGTCCAGCATAAGCACGTCAGGATTGGCAGAGATGGTGCGCGCGATCATCACCAGATGACGCTGCGCCCCGGTGAGCGAGGCGACTATGGCGCGCGGATTGATGGCGATGCCCATTTCGGAGAAGATCTCGCGCGTTTTCTCGAGCACGAGAGGACGGTTCACACCAATCCCGCCAACGCCCATATGCCCGGCGAAGACATTTTCCGCGACGGTCAGCTGATCCAGAACCTCGATTTCCTGAGGAACATAGCCAATGCCCGCGCCACGAGCGTCATCGGGCGAGCGAAAGGCGCTGGGCTTGCCGGAAAGCAGAATCTTACCCTCGTAGGCACCGGCGCGATAGACACCGTTCATGATCTTGACCAGCGTCGACTTGCCGGCACCGTTCTGACCCAGAAGCGCGTGAATGTCGCCTCGACGGACCTTCAGGTCCACGCCGCGCAGAGCCTGGACTCCAGCGAAGGATTTGCAGATGGCACGGGTTTCGATGGCGTAGTCGGCACTCACGGCATTCTCCTTGGGCCAATCCGGGCGGAGAGACTCCGCCCGGAAGATCGGCTTACTGACCCGCGCGGTCCAGCATTTCGTAATAGGGCTGCAGGTCATCCGCGGTGATGACCGGCGCCGGGAGCGGGTTCAGGTAGTCGACCTCTTCACCCTGCGCCAGGCGGCCAAGCAGTTCCGCTACAAGCGCACTTTCCTCGTAGAGCGGTTGGGCGACAAGGCCGTAGGCCTCACCGTCGCGCACCAGATCGAGGTTCTGGCGAATGTAGTCCATGCCGATGATGACCAGATCCCGGTCTGCCTTCCGCGACGCGGATGCCCAGGTCTGGATCGAGTTGCCCGTCGTGCCGAACGCCGCTGCGACATCCGGGTTCGCAAGCAACATCGCCACGGCCTTGGATTCCGCGGCCGACGGATCGAAGCCTTCCATCTCGGTTGGCAGGACAACAATGTCCGGGAAATGCTCGGCAATCGTGGCCCGAAACGCGTCCGACATCGTGTTCTCGGTATCGTTCGATGCGCCTTGGGTCAGCGCGACGGTTCCCTTGCCGCCAAGCTGTTCGCCGATTGCCATCGCGGCATTGTAACCGGCGTTGGAGATATCCTCGCCGATAGCGGCCGCAAGGCCGGGAACCGAGCCCTCTTCCGGCAGAACATGCCACGTCACCACAGGCAGGCCCTCGCCGGCCAGATCCGTCATGTAGGAATAGACTGCCGGGTCGGGACCATAAACGCCGACTGCATCGTATTCGGTCCGCGCCAATGCGGCTTCGGCAAGCGGGATCGTCGCTGCGACGTCCCAGTTGGTTGCGCTCGGGTCGCCGACGACTTCGCACTCATATTCCAGTTCAGCGCATTTCTCTAGAAATCCGGCCTGCATCAGGCGATGAACCGGATGGCCGCGCATCGGCTGCACCCACAGCAGGCGCACGGTATCATCTGCAACGGCCGGCGCGACCAGCCCCAGACCGGATACCAACAGTACTCCGGTCAGTGCGGTTCGACCGAACACACCGGGCAGTCCCTTGAATTTCAACATGATGTCTCCTCTCTATTGTCGCCGCCCGTTTCTCGAGCGGTCGTACCCACGCAAACCCAATGGGCTGCGCCTCCTTCTTGGGAAGCGGCGTCAGCCGCCTATCCCGCGTTACCGCTCGCCAGATAGCGGCGCCGCAGAATGTCCAGCCCAACCGCCAGCACCATGATCACGCCCACCGCGATCTGCTGCCAATTGGCATCGACACCGATAATGACCAGCCCACTTTGGACGACGCGCAGCAGCAGGATTCCGATAACCCCGCCAACCACGGTACCCGCACCGCCGAACAGCGAGACTCCGCCGACCACCACACCGGCGATAACCACAAGCTCCCAGCCCGAACCAACCGTTGTCGTCGCGGTTGACATGTCGGCCATGACAAACATCCCCGCGACCGCGGCCAATGCGCCAACCGTCATGAAGGAGGCAATCTTGTAGCGGTCGGTGTTGATACCGACGAGCCTCGCAACCTCCTTGTTGCCACCGGTCGCATACAGATTGCGGCCGACCGCGGTTCTGCGCAGCACCGTGTCCGCGACGATCAGAGCCATGATGAAAAAGGCAAAACTCCAGCCAAGGCCAAAACCAAGATTGGTACGGCCAATGGCGGTAACCGCTTCCGGGAGCGGATAGACGGGGTAGCCACCGGTTACGACCTGAATGAGCCCCTGGCCCACAAACAGGACGCCCAGGGTCTGGATGAAAGCCGGGATACCCAGCTTGACCACGACCAGCCCGTTGACCAGGCCCAGGAGAAGTCCCACGCCGACGCCGCCCAGGAGCGCGATCGGCACCGGCAACGCCAAAGCCGTCATCAGCTTGGCTGCCACCACTGCGGAAAGGCCCGCTACCGAGCCGACAGAAAGGTCGAACTCACCGGAAACCATCAGAACCGTCTGCCCGATGGCTATGATGCCAACGAACGAGACCACATTGAGAATCGCACGAACATTGCGAGCCGACATGAAAGCGGGCTCGATCATCCAGAAAAAGCCGGCCAGCAAGACCAGCGCCGCGATCACGCCTACCTCACCTCCGGTGACCAGACGCATCGTGATTTTACGCAAAGCTGAACTCTGTGCGCCCGGCATCAGAGCCCCATCGGCCTCGGCCATCCGCTTCTCCCTTTTGCACGTACCACGCCGAAGCACAGTCCTCCAATTTGTGGGGTGTTAGCACACTTCGGCATTGTAGTATACTATTATAATCGCTTATTGAGATTTCGCTGTGCATTTTTCCGGATAAGCCCCGGTCGCGTTGGACGGCGACGGTAAACCATTATCAACAATGGGAGATTTGATGTGGAAGATTCCCTGATCGCCGAATTGCAGGCAACCCTGGGCAAAGATTCGGTACGAACCGGAGATATGATTCCCTCGCGAAACTGGGCTGATGCGGCCGGTCTGCCGCCCACTGCCCCGGCGGCCCTGATTCTTCCGCGCAGCAGCGCCGAGGTATCCGCCGCTCTGACCCTTTGCAATGACCATGGACGGCCGGTGGTTCCACAGGGCGGCATGACCGGACTTGCGGGCGGCGCACATCCCCTCGAAGGTGAGATCGCGATTTCGCTCGAACGCATGGTCGGCATAGTGGAAGTCGACTTGCTGGGCGGCACGATCACGGCGCTGGCAGGAACACCGTTGCAGATGGCGCAGGAGGCGGCAAACGACGCAGGCCTGCTGCTTGGTGTCGATCTGGGCGCACGCGGCAGTTGCACTGTCGGCGGCACGGTCGCGACCAATGCCGGCGGAAATCAGGTGCTGCGCTATGGCATGACGCGCGCCAATGTACGCGGACTGGAGGTGGTTCTGGCCGACGGGCGCATCGTCAGCACGCCCGGAAAGATGCTCAAGAACAACACCGGCTATGACTGGACCCAGCTTTTCATCGGATCGGAAGGAACGCTTGGTATCGTGACGCAGGTCACATTTGCCCTGCATCCATTGCCGCAATCGATCGATTCCGCCTTGGTCAAAGTTGCCGATACGGCCGCCGCGCTGAAACTTCTCGGCGAGTTGGGCAAACGGTTGCCTGCCGGCCTTCTCGTCTTCGAGGCGATGTGGCGGGAGTTCTATGACATCGCAACCGGCACTATGGGCCTGACAGCCCCGGTCCCCGCCGGTGACGGGGTTTTCCTTCTGATCGAAGCGCCCGGCACCGGCGATGACGGCTTCATCGATGCCTTATCGGCCAACCTCGAGACTGGTCTGATTCTCGACGCCGTGATTGCACAATCAGATGCCGATCGTGCGAGTTTCTGGAGTCTGCGCGAGTCGGTTTACGAACACGGTCGCCACTTCCCGCCCATGATCGGCTTCGATATCTCGATTCCGCTTGAGCGGATGGAAGCCGCGGTCGAAGCCCTTCGACACAGAATCGGCGAAACCTTTCCAGGCGTGCCATGGGTGGTTTTCGGCCATCTGGCCGACTGCAATCTTCACGTCAATGTCATGCCCGAACAGTCCGGACCGGAGACACGGAAGGCCGTCTCGGACACTGTTTATGGTGTCGTGGCGGATTTCGGTGGCTCGGTTTCGGCCGAGCACGGGATCGGCAGGCTGAAGCAGCCTTATCTGGATCTCACCCGATCACCGACCGAAATTGCCTTGATGGCCGATATCAAGCGAATGCTCGATCCGGGCAACATCCTGAATCCCGGGCGTATTCTCGCCGCCGGGTAGATCTGGGAAAACCGGCTGGGACTCGGGGCAATGTCGGCCACATGGTCGCCTTCCGAGCCAGCTTGTCTTGGGGTGGCGCCATCACTAGACTGCGTGTCTACAGCTCACCGACAATCCCGATTGCCCGCCGTGCCCCCAACCGAAGACCAGCAGCCTATTCGCGGCACCGCATCCTTCTCAAAATTCGTCCGCGTTCTGCAGTTTGTTGCGGATGCCCCCGGCCGGGTCAGCGTCACCGATATCGCGCAGGCCACCGGCATACCCCGCCCCTCCGCGCATCGCATCGTCTCGGCGCTGCTGCAGGAAGGGATGCTGGCGGAACAGGCCGGCATGCGCGGTCTGGCGCTTGGATCACGGCTCATCAGCCTCGCCTACCGCAGTTGGGACGAACTTGAACTGCGCAGGGTAGCGCGACCCCACATCGAGAAGCTGAACCAACACCTTGACGAGACCGTCCATCTCGCGATCAACGCCGGTTCGGAAATGGTCTATGTGGACAAGCTGGAAAGCCGCCGGGCGGTGCGAATGACCTCAAGGCTTGGAACCCGAGTATCGCTCCACGCCAGCGCGGTCGGCAAGGCCTGGCTCGCCGCGCAGCCGGTGGACCGGCAACACGAACTGACCGCCGGCCTCGCGCTTTCGTCCTTCACGCCGCATACCATTACCGATCACCAGAAGCTCGATGCCGAAATCGCGCTGACGCGC
This sequence comes from Oricola indica, assembly GCF_965227485.1. Classification (NCBI taxonomy): domain Bacteria; kingdom Pseudomonadati; phylum Pseudomonadota; class Alphaproteobacteria; order Hyphomicrobiales; family Ahrensiaceae; genus Oricola; species Oricola indica. The sequence continues at coordinate 2,487,988 of NZ_OZ245747.1, read as the reverse complement.
GAACGTTCATACGCCCTCGACTTGCAGGAAAGCGAACTCGACATCTGCTGCTACGGGAAGGCGATCGTCGGATCGGGCCAAGTGCTCGGTTGTGTCAGCCTCAGCCTTCCACGCTATCGTTTCGACGAGCTCGCCCCGGAAACCGCGCTAACCGCCATAGAAAACTGCGTCTCAGGTATCGCTCAGGACATGAGCCGGCAGCTGGGGCTTTAGCCGATCGCTCAATAGGTTGCCCGACCGCCGGAAAGGTCGAACATCGCACCGGTGTTGAAGCTACAGGAGCCGGAACACAACCACAGCACCATCTCGGCCACTTCGTCCGGTTCCCCCAGACGGCCAAGCGGCGATTTGGCGATCATCGTGTCGACATGCTCCTTGCTCATCTGCTCCAGCAAGCTGGTCCTGACCGCAGCTGGAGCAATCGCGTTCACCAGAATCCCGCTGCCCGCAAGCTCCTTGCCCCACGATTTGGTCAATGCCAGCACGGCTGCCTTGCTTGCGCTGTAGGGCCCGGCATTGGGCGTGCCTTCTTTACCGGCCAGTGAGGCGATATTGACGATGCGCCCGCCGGATCCGTTTCTCAGCGCCGGCAACAGGCTCCGCGTCACATGGAACACGCCGCCGAGATTGACATCCATGATGCGCTGCCAGGCGTCGAGAGGGTACTCCTCGAGACTGGCTGTGGGCCCCGCATAACCGGCATTGTTGACCAGAATGTCGATCTTCGGATAGCGCCGCAGGGTCTCCGCGGCCGCGTTGGCCGTGGACACGGGGTCGGATACATCGACAGCAATGGCCTGCTCTTCGGGCAGGCCTCCGGGATCGAGGTCCCAGACAATCACAGTCGCACCATACGATCGCAAGTGCGTAGCGATCGCCGCACCGATGCCTGTGCCCCCACCCGTGATCACCGCAACACGGCCCGAGAAGTCATAGCTTGCGCGATTTTCCATCAAAACGTCCTGAGTGATTGTCGGATGCCGAACCGGCCCAATTCGCAAAATTGGGCCTATTGATCATGGCTAGTATCCACATTATGATAATCATGTCTACATATTGGACATCAATATTGGATCGTTTTTGATCCGCTCGAGGAGATGCCATGAGCCAGAGCAAAGCAGCCCCCGGCGAGAACGCCGAGGCTACGCAGAAGACCATGCCTTATCAGTTCGACCAGCCGCGCGAGATGCGGCCGGATCTGGTCGTCCCGTCCGCCGTTCCCGATGACGAAAGGGTCTGGGTGCCACAATCCGAGAATGTCTGGTTCCGCCCGCTCTGCCTGAATGTGTCGGCCGGTTACTGGATGAACCTGTTGCGCGTGAGACGCTCTGGCGTGCTCAGCCGCCATCGTCACCCTGCCCCGGTTCATGGCTATGTGATCAAAGGGAGCTGGCGCTATCTTGAACATGACTGGATCGCGACCGAAGGCGGCTACGTATTCGAGCCACCGGGCGATACCCACACATTGGTCGTCGATGAAGACGTCGAGGAGATGATCACGCTCTTCAACGTGAACGGCTGCATGTATTACGTCGACCCTTGGGGCAAGAACATCGGCTACGAAGATGTCTTCACCAAAATCGACATGTGCCGAGCCCACTACGATTCCATTGGATTGGGCGCGGATTTTGTCGATCAATTCATCCGCTGATGCGAGGCGAACAAACATCGTTTCGCAACAGCTGACGCCGTAAGCGCCGCTGTTGCAGCGGCTTCGTAAGTCCGCTCGGTCCACACGGCCGAGCGGATAAGGAGGAATGCGGCGACGGAGCGGAGGTCCCCTCCGCGGGGGGCCGTCAGCTCTCTTCGAGAGGGATGTCGTAGGAAAGGACGAAATGTTCCGACGGCGCGGCGGTAATCGTCACCTCCACCGCGCGCTGCTTGTCCGTGAGATAGACCATCTCGGTCGACATCAGCGGACTACCGGCAGCGACACCCAACTCACGCGCCTGCGCTTTGCTTGCCACCTCGGCGCGAGCCGTAACCAGGACTCGCTCGATCCGGATGCTCAGGCAACGTTGAAGGTTTCGGAAGACCAGTTTGTCGGTGAAATCCGATACCTTCATCTTCTCGCCGATGTCGGGCGGGAAGAAGGTGGTGATCAGCGTCTTGATCTGGCCGTCCTTGGACAGGTGGCCGCGCAGACACCAGCCCGCCTCGCCCGGCGCGAGGCCAAAATGCGCCTCTGCCAGCGGACTTTTCTCCAGCGCGTAGGAATTGATAACCAGAACCGTACCGCTGGTCGATGCCACGAGATCTTCCAGCGATTCATACCGCGTTCCGGCCCGCACAGTCGGGCTCTTTGCCGTCACCTTTGCCGGTTTGGCCGAGCGTTTCTGGATCAAACCGAGGTCCTCCAGCTCGCGAAGAGCCCGACGCACCGTGATAAGACTCACGCCGAGATGCGCCTCAATCTCCGCCTCCTTGGGCAGGTCGGTTCCGACCTCGATGTCGCCCCGGACGATCATTCCGCGAATCAGATCAGCAAGCTGCTGATAGAGTGGCCCGTCCTCTCGCGAGAGCTTGTTACGCGGAAAACGGTCGATGATTGAAGCGGCGGAGACCATTCTTTACCTGCTCGGATATCTGAATCTCTTCAGCTATTATCATACTTGCTTGGCTTATGTGTAACCAGCGCCGCTGTTTTCACACGCAACCTTAGTCGCGCCAGCCGCGTGGGCGTCCGCTCCGGTGCCTCGCATAGGTTCAGGCGAAGCCATGTGCCGATCCGTAGACCTACCCCTCGAAAGCCGGGAGCGGTAACCCTTTCACGCCGACGTCCAGCGCGAACAGTCCACCCGGACTGGTCTGCCCCTCCAGTTCCTCCATCGGGCGCTTCAGCACCGCAGTCGTGACATAGAGCACGTCCAGGTCCGGCCCGCCGAATTCGCAGCAGGTGGGGAGATCGGTCGGCATGGTGATGCTTGCCATCCGGACACCGTCGGGATCGTACCGATCGACCCGGCCTTTGAACGGAATGGTCACCCAGTAACACCCTTCCGCGTCGACCGTGGCGCCATCCGCGATGTCGCCGGGTTCGGTAAACTCGATGAAGGTCCGCCCGTTTTCGATCTCGCCGGTGGCGGCGTCAAAGTCGTAGACCTTCACAACCGGCGTGTGGCTGTCCGAGAAATACATTCGGGTGCTATCGGGGCTCCAGGCAAGGCCGTTGGAGCAACCAACGCCCTCGATCATCCGATGCACGCTCAAGTCGGCTTCCATCCGGTAAAGCGACCCGATGAATTCCAGCTCCTTGCCCGGAGCTTCGAACATCGTACCAGACCAAAAACGCCCCTGCCGGTCGGGCTTTCCGTCATTGAACCTTGTGTCGGGAAGATGGGATTCAGGGTCGGCGACAGCGGTGAATTCAGCGGTCTCCGGATCGAAGAAATAGAAGCCGGAGCGCATTGTAAGCACAAGCCCGCCGGATTTCCGCAGGCCAATGCAGCCCGGATATTCGGGGGTCTCCCAACTGTCGGTTCGGCCGCTTGCCGGATTGGTGCGAAAAATGCGCCGTCCCCAAATGTCGATCCACCACAGGACAGCCGCGCCCGGATCCCAGATTGTAGCTTCGCCCAACTGCGCGCCCGCGTCGTGGATGCAGGTGATTTCCACCATCATTTGGCTCCTTGTGTTTTGCGGCGGCCGAACAGAGCCGCCCATGTAGCACTTACGCCATCGCTGCTTAGCGCCACGGTGATCAGGATCACGGCGCCATAGACGACCTGAAGCGCTCCGCTGGAGAGGTTCAGGGCCGGCAGGAGGCCGGTGAGGATGGTCAGCACCAACGCGCCCGCGACTGTGCCGACGTAGTGGCCCGTTCCACCGAGGATCGACGCCCCGCCGATCGCCGCCGCCGCCACGGAGGTGAAGAGGTACGGGTCGCCCATGCCGAGATAGGCCTGGCCCGAATAGCCAGTCATCAGCATCCCGGCAAAGGCTGCCGTCATGCCCGAGCCCACATAGGTCAGGATCTTGGTGCGGCGTGTCGGGACACCCGAGAACTCGGCCACGGTCTCGTTGCCGCCGAGAGCGTAGAGGTGACGCCCAAAGGACATCTTGGACAAGAGCACCGTCGCCGCTACGCCCAGCACCGCCCATATCACGACGATCACGGGGATCGGGCCGAGTTGCCCGACCGCGAGGAACCGGATGGCGTCGGGCGCGAGCGGTGTCGGCGAGCCGCCCGTAAAGACCAGGATCAGCCCTTGCAGCATCACGTTCGTTGCCAAGGTCATGATGATCGCCGGCACTCCGAAATAGGCCACACCGACACCGTTGAACAATCCGATACCACCGCCCAGGGCGAGCATCAGCGGCATGACCCAGAGCAGCGGCAGGTTCTCGGACGCGCAAAGCATGGTCATCAGGATCGCGGCCGTATTCAGAACCCAGGGGATCGACAGATCGATGCCTGCCCCGATGATGACGAAGGTCTGTCCCAGCGCCACAATGCCCACGAAGGCGGCGAGGACCAGGGTCGCCCTTATATTGGCCGCGGACAAGAATCCCGGTGAGAAAGCCGCTGTAACGAGGAGTAGGAGCACCACCGCGCCGTAAGCCAGCAGGACAGCGCGATTGCGGACAAGAAAACCGTTCATTGCGCTTGCCCTTTCGCGGTCTTCTCGGTCAGCGAACTGGTAAGGACCGCGACCAGAAGGATCATGCCCGAGAGCACCGGCTGCCAATGACTGGAGATGCGCAAGGCGAAGACCAGGCTGCCAATCAGGATCAGGATGAAGGCACCGACAACCGTGCCCATCAGGCCGCCCCGCCCGCCGAAAAGGCTGACCCCGCCGATCACTGCCGCGGCAACCGAGGGAAGGATGTAGTCTTTGCCGATGATAGGCGAGCCTCCCCCTGTCTGCGTCGTGAGATAAAGCGCGCCGGCAGCGGCAAAAAATCCGGAAAGCCCGTAGGCGGCGATGTCCACCCGCATGATCGACACCCCGGACAGGAATGCCGATTTCTCGCTCGATCCGGTGGCCCGGATCGTCGTACCCAGCCGGGTGGATTTGAACCAGAACCAGAAACCGATCAGGGCGATCATCATCCAGACCGGCCCGGCAAGGCCCAGAAATTCGCTGTAGCCGAATCCGATCCACCAATCGGGAACCGATCCGCCATCGGTCGGCAGGATGATCATCGCCACTCCGCTGAGAACCGACCATGTCGCCAGAGTCACCAGAAAGGGCTGGAGCTGCAGATAGTTGATCATGACGCCATTGGCCGCTCCGATCAGGAAGCCAAGTAACAGGATTGCCGAGGACCAAAGGACGATGTTGACGGGATCGGTGCCAAACTGGGTGGCCGCGATCACCGTTCCGAGGCTGACCATGCCGCCGACAGAAAGGTCGATGCCGCCGCGCAGGATCACGATTGTCTGTCCGGTGGCAACAAGGATCAGTGTCATTGCCGAGCCGGTCACAAGGTTCAGTTCGTCTATGGAGAACACACCGCGCTGGAGCGACGCATACGTCGCCAGAATCGCCACGAGCATGGCGCAGGCGGTCAGGAACGGCGCCTTGTCCAGAAGGTAGTTGCGCAGGCTGGTACTCATGTCAGGTATCCTTCTCGAGGACGGCAGCGCGCAAAATCGCTTCCTCGGATATCGCGCTGCGGTCCAGCAGTGCCGCGACATGGCCGGCGCGCAGAACCATGACACGGTCGCAGACATGGACCAGTTCGGGCATGTCGCTGGAATGAAACAGGATGGCGTAGCCCTGCGCGGCAAGGTCGCGCATCAGCTGAAAGATCTCGCTCTTGGTGCCCACATCGACACCCCGGGTCGGGTCGTAAAGCAGGAGAACCCGCGCTTCGGTCAGGAGCATCTTGCCGAAAACCACTTTCTGCTGATTCCCGCCCGAGAGCGTTCCCGCCTCCTGCTCCGGCGTTTCAACCTTGATCGAAAGGAGATCGACCATCTCGCGCACCAGAGCCGCTTCGCGTTTCGAATCGACGAGACCGCACCACGTCATGCGGCGCTGTACGGAAAGGGTCAGGTTTTCGCGAACGCTCATCGAGTTGAGGAGCCCCTGCCCGCCCCGATCCTCGGGTACAAGCGCGATGCCCTCTCTCCCCGAGAGCGCCTGGTTGGGCGTGTTGAAACGAGCGGCCCGGCCCCAGAGTTCGACCTCGCCGGTGGACCGACTGGCCCCGAAGAGAGACTGGAACAGCTCGCGATGCCCGTGGCCCTGCAGACCTCCGACGCCCAGGACCTCTCCTTCGCGCAACTCGAAATCGACGCCGCGCAGACGCGAGCCGCATTCGAGGTTCGAGACCTTCAGCGCGATCCGGCCCGTGGTCGTGTCATGGCGCTCGGGATAGAGTCGATCCATCTGACGGCCAATCATTTGCGCCACGATTTCGTCATCGCTGACCTCGTCGGTGACGTGGGTCGCAACGGTTGATCCGTTCCGAAAGATGGTCATGCGGTCGGCGATCGAACGCACCTCGCCCATACGGTGCGAGATGAAAATGACCAGAAGCCCCTCTTCCGCCAGCTTGCGCGTGAGTTTCAGCAACCACTCCGTTTCTTTCGCGGGTAGCGCGGAAGTTGCTTCGTCCAATATGAGAACACGCGTGGACTTGGCCAAACCCTTGGCAATCTCGACGATTTGTTGCTCCGCCAGGGTCAGGCGGCGAACTTCGCGATCGGCCTGAATAGGTGGAAACTCGTACTTCTCGAACAAGTCCCGTGTCTTGCGCCTGAGTTCACGCCTGTCGGCCGCGCCCCACCAGCGGCGAGGTTCACGGCGAAACCAGATATTCTCCTCCACGGTCAGGTCCGGGATCAACGACAACTCCTGGAAAACCGCCGTGACTCCGGTGGTCTCCGCATCGTCGGGATTGGCTGGATTGTAGTGAGCGCCATCGAACAGCACGTCTCCACCATCATGCGCCACAGCACCGGCCAGAATCTGGATGAAAGTCGACTTGCCGGCTCCGTTTTCGCCGATCAGGGCGTGCACTTCACCCGCCCTTGCCGAAAAGGATGCCTGTTCGAGCGCGACAATGCCGCCATAACGCTTTGTCAGGCCACTGACTTCGATGAGGTCCATGGGCACTTCTGCACTGTTGGGTGTGGGTGAAAACTCCCTTCCCGGCGAACGGGGCGCCGGGAAGGAAAGCAAGGTGCCGTTCAGTTGGTTCCGGCGGCTTCCTCTGCCGTGATCTCGACCCATTCGGGCGAGATCGGCATGCCAAGCCCGGGCGGCTGGTCGGGAAAGGCGTTAACGCCGACTTCCAGCTTCTCCATGGGCTGGTCCGGATGCAGCTTCGAGGGCACCGGGCTGTTTGTCAGCATCGGCCCCTTGAAGGTGATCACGCGCTCCTCGGGACGGACGCCGGTATCGAGGATCTCGACCGCCAGCTTGATAGCCTCCGCCGAAAGATAGGCAGGATTCGACATCAGGATACAGTTGGCCCCCTCGGTCGTCGCACAGGCCAGCGCCGAGGTGTTGTAGGAACCGCCCACGATTGGCACCAATGGCCGCCCGGCGTTCTGAAGCGCCTGAAGCGCGCCTGCGCCATAACCCTGCGTCAGGATGCCATCGATCTGCGGATTGGCGGCAAGCAGCGCCGCGACACCTGCCTGTTCGGGCCCGAGAGCGTAATCACCATTGAAATAGCCGACAATCTCGATGCCGGGATATCCCTCAAGTACACTCTCGAAACCACCCTGCAATTGCGCGGAGATTGGCGCTCCGGCCAAGCCGCGGTCGACGATCACCTTCCCTTCGCCGCCAATCTGCTCGGCCAGCCATTCGGCGGTCACCTCGGCGATCACATCCCAGTCGGAGGCGAGCGCAAAAGCGCAATCCTCTGTCACCACCTGGTCGAAGCTGATAACCAGAATACCGGCCTCGCAGGCCTTGCGGATGGTCGGGTTCAAACCCTCGGCCGAGGCGGAGTCGATCAGAATGGCATCCGGCCGCGCCCGTATCATGTTGTTCAACGACGTGATCTGCGTCTGAACCGCATTCTCGACGTTCTCAATGCGCAAATTCACCCGGCCAGCGAGTGGCGGCTTGTCAATGACGGCTTCGGCCGAGCGCAGCATTTGTTGACGCCAGTCGTTTCCGACGAAGTTGTTCGATAGGAAGATTTCGTAGGTGGGTTCGTCGGCGGCAATTGCGGATCCCGCGCCGGCAACTCCCAGCATAAGCGCGAGCGCCAGTGCGCCCTGTCTTCGAAAAATAGGCAATAACATGGATTCTCCTCCCGATTCCTATGTCGATGTCGATAAATGCAGTTTCGCCGCGTTGCGCGCAGCGAGAGTCCGGTCCTCCTCAAAGTAATCTCAACGTCATGTCACACTCCGGATCCGTCCAGAGCGTCCCCTTATGATTATACTAGTATACTCTTATGTCAATCTTCTGGATGACGGACCTTTGGGACAGACGGACACCGCCGAAAGTCGTCCGAGCCCTCCGGCACTTCCGCGCCGACGATCCGCAGTGCTGGGATTTCATGATGATGTGATCATCTGAGGCGAAATCGTGAGGGCTACGATGTTGAGGGAGCCGAAGGGGTTTCTCGGCCAGCAACAGCCCTGCTCATCCGCATTTCCAGTACGCCAGATCATTTTGAACTTGGTCTTCTGCCGGGAGCATTGGGGCAGCTCAGCGACGCTCTGCCAATGGAGGCCGAAGTCCGGTCAGGGCAAGCTCAGCTGTTCGCGACGAATTGCTGTCAGACGGAAATTTCGTCGCCTTCACCTAGAGGACAGGGCCAATCGTGGCGATTACATTGTTCCAGATGCGCCGATACGCAGGCCATGCGGCGACCAGACCAAGGGTCACGGGATCGGATTGGGTAATATAGTCTTCCTGGCGGTCTCGCACGGCGCAGGTCACGCCATGATCCTGCAGAAGGATGTTGTTTTCATAGTTCAGATCGAAGCTGCGAATATCGAGATTCGATGATCCGATGAGACACACCTTGCCGTCCAGTGTCAGCGTTTTGGCGTGCAGGAGACCGCCTTTGAACTCATGGATCTCGCATCCGGCCGACAGCAGTTTGCGATAATAGCTCCGGCTCGCAGCCGCGACGATCCAGCTATCGTTCACTTTGGGAAAGATCAGCGTGACCGCTACCCCGCGATGCGCTGCGGAACACAAGGCTTCGAGCACCGTCGCATCCGGCACGAAATACGGGGTCGAGAGCGTCAGACTATCTTGCGCGCACGAGATGAGGGCCGCAAAGAGCTGAGGCGTGGCACCCCGGCGCTCGGTTGGACCGTCCCCCATCACCTGCGCGGGAAACCCGTCTTCGACCGGGTTTGCACTCACGGTGAAATCATCAAGAGTGTCGCCGGTTGCCTGCATCCAGTCGCTGATGAACAGCAATTCGTTCTGCGCGACGATGGCACCTTCGAACCGCAGCATGATATCGACCCAAGGGGCATATCTGGCTTTGACCAGAAATTCCGGGTCGGCGGAATTTCGGCTGCCGCAATAGGTGATCTTGCTGTCTATGACCGTGATCTTGCGGTGATTGCGCAGATCGATGCGACTTTTCAGCAGCGTGCGGACCGGATTGTCCAGCGGCAGGGCCACAGCCATCTGCACGCCCGCATCTTTCATTTGTTGCCAAAGTGGCGACTTGATCAATGCGCGCGATCCAAGGCCGTCCGCCATTGCCCGGCAGGTGACCCCGCGCTCTGCGGCGCGGATCAAAGCGCGCGCGATGTCCGTTCCGGTCCGGTCGTCCAACCAGATGTAATAGAGCACCTGAACATGGCTTTGCGCAGCGTCGATATCGGCGATCAGGCGCGCGTTTGTCTCGGCAGCGTCGGCCATCAATTCGGCACGACTTCCGGCAACCGGATGAAATCCGTTGATCGATCCCGCATATCGAAACGCCGGCCTGTAGAGCGGATCGATCAGTCGATCTGTATCCTCCGGCGCACCCATCAGGTGGGACGCATGAGCGCGAATCTGGTCGAAAATTTCCCTGTGCCGCTGGTCCGCGTGGCGCCCAAGGTCGATTTCGCCAAACAGGAAATAGACGACGCTGCCGATATAGGGCAGCACCACCAGAACAACGAACCACGCAAGTCGCGCCTGTGGGGAAAGATCATCCCGCAGCAGGATGCGGAATGTGAAACCGATGATGATCAGCAAGTGAAGGGCGAGCAGAAGCGTCGCCATCATACGGTCTCCATGAATGCAATCCCGCTCACCATGGGCGGATGATCCGGTATACCTAGCGCAAGAGAGGATCGATGGACATGCGCCGCGAAGATGAGCCGCGCCATCGCCCGCGAGATGCACGGCGAAGTCGGCCACGAGGCAAGGTTTGCCGCTGTCGCAACACCCCTCGCCCGCGCCTTGGTCAAGACCGCGATCCTATCGAAGGAAATTGTCGCGCAGAAGCGAGACGACCTCGCGCGCACGGCCATCGAGCACGGCCTTGACGCCGAACAACGTGGTCGAGGCGACTTGACCGACCTTCACCTTGGGAGGCATGACCAGCTCCATCCGGTTCACGCGGACATCAAGGATGGCCGGGCCATCTGCGGCGAGCCATTGTGTCATCGCCGCCTCCAGGTCGTTTGCATTCTCGACACGCCAGCCTTGCAGCCCGCAAACCTCGGCCAGCTTTGCGAAATCGGGGTTTTCCAACCCGGTAAAGCTGTCGAGCAAGCCTTCGATCCTCTGCTCCATCTCGACAAAGCCAAGGGAGCCGTTGTTGTAGATCAGGATCTTGACCGGCAGTTGCTCCTGCTTGAGCGTCAGCAGGTCGCCCATCAGCATGGTCATGCCGCCGTCACCGCTCATCGAAATGACCTGACGGCCGGGATAGGCAGCCGCCGCGCCCATGGCCTGCGGATAGGCATTGGCCATCGTGCCGTGCAGCAGGCTGGTCAGGAAACGCCGCTCACCATTCGCCGTCAGATGGCGCAGGAGCCACACCATCGGCGATCCGCCATCGGCGGTGAAGACCGCATCCTTTGCCGCCAGACGGTCGAGCGTTCGGGTGACGAACTGCGGATGGATCAGCTCCGGATCGCTTTCTTCGGCCTCGCCGGCATAGCCTTCGAGGTCCTTTGTCCATTGCTTGCGCGCGGCTTACAGATGCGAGGTGTCATCCTTCTGGTCCAGCCGATCGAGCAGCGCCTCGATGGTCGGACCGACATCGCCGACAAGGCCCATGCCCACCGGTGCGCGTCGCCCGATGTGGGTCGGGTCGCGGTCGATCTGGACGATCTTGTCCGGGCCCGGATAAAACTGCGTGTAGGCGAAATCGGTGCCGAGGCAGAGCATCACATCGGCCGCGTCCACGGCTTCAACCCCCGCCTTGTTGCCCAGGATGCCGATCATGCCGATATTGTAGTCGTTGTCGGGCTCAATGAATTCTTTCGACCGGCTCGTATGGGCGATCGGCGCCGCGAGCTTCTTGGCCAATGCCTCAAGCTGGGGTTTGGCGTCGCGGGCACCGATGCCGGCATAAATCGTGACCGCGCCCGCCGCGTTCAGCTTTTCGGCCAGCGCGTCGAGCTCCTCATCGGCCGGGCGCAGGCGCGATTTGGGGCGATGGACGGACCAGGGCAAATCGTCCTTTGTGTCTTCCTCGAACATGTCGCCATTGACGATGACGACCGCGACGCCGCCCTTGGTCAACGCCGCCTGCGCGGCCTGCACCGTGATGCGGCGCGCCTGATCGGGATGCGAGATATATTCGCAGAACACGCTGTGTTGCTCGTAGACCTTGCGCTGATCCACTTCTTGCGGGAAGCCCAGCCCCACTTCGGCGCGGGCCACGTCCGACGCGATCAGCACAACGGGAGCGTCGTTGCGGTGGCTCTCGAAGAGCCCGTTGACGAAGTGCAGCGATCCCGGTCCGCAGGTGCCCGCGCAAACCGCCAGTTCGCCGGTGAAATAGGCCTCGCCGCCCGCAGCCAGCCCGCCCGCTTCTTCGTGGCGCACATGCACCCAGCGAAGGTCGGATCGGCGCACCGCATCGGTAAAGTGATTGATCGTGTCGCCCACGATGCCCCAGCAGCGCTTTGCGCCTGCCTCGACAAGGGCGTCCACGACGATATCGGAAACCTTGGTCATCTCGTCTGTCCTTCCAGAATGCTTTGTTTATCTCGACCGTGCTCGGGCAAGGTCGATGGCGGGACGGAACCTCTCCGCCTGCGCCGCGCGCCAGAAATCGGCGTAAATCGTGTCGTCCGGCGCATCGAGGAGCGCACCTTCCGGGAGGAAGGGATGCACCTGATCCATCGGCACGGCCTTTTCGGGCCCACTGCGATGCATCAGATGGTGCGGCTCCAACTCGCCGGGATGGTCCAGTCCGGCGGACGCAACGATCTCCATCAAGGCATCGACAGTCTTGTCGTGAAAGCGGGCAGACCGTTCGCCCTGGACCTCTGGCACTAGACCCCGCTGCCGGCCCGGGTCCTGCGCGGTGACACCGGTAGGACACGTGCCGAGGTGGCAGCGTTGCGCCTGGATGCAGCCGACCGAAAACATGAAGGCGCGCGCCGCGTTACACCAGTCGGCGCCCTGCGCGATGTTTCGTGCCAGCCCCATGCCGGAATAGACTTTGCCGCTGGCCGCCAGCCTGATCCGTGATTTGACACCCGCACCCACGAGTGCGTTGCGCATCAGGATCAACCCTTCGGACAGAGGCATGCCGACCCAGTCGGACAGTTCGAGCGGCGCCGCGCCCGTGCCACCCTCACCGCCGTCGACAACAATGAAATCGGGATGGATTCCCGTTTCGATGATTGCCTTCATGATGGCGAAAGGTTCGTGCGGCTGCCCGATGCAAAGCTTCAGTCCTACGGGCTTGCCTCCGGACAACTCGCGCATCTTCGCGGCAAATTCGAGCATCTCGATTGGCGTGGAAAAGGCGGAGTGACCGCGCGGCGAAAGGCAATCCTGATGGGCGGGAACCTGCCGGATATTTGCGATTTCCTCGGTCACCTTGGCGGCTGGCAAAAGGCCCCCATGGCCCGGCTTCGCTCCCTGGCTCAGCTTGATCTCGGTCATCTTGACCTCGTCGCGCTGCGCGGTTTCGGCGAATTTTCCGGGATCGAAATTGCCGTCCTTGTCGCGTGCTCCGAAATAGCCGGACCCGAGCTCCCACACGATGTCGCCGCCGTTTTCGAGGTGATAGGGAGAGAGCCCTCCTTCCCCCGTATCGTGATAGTATCCGCCCTTTCTGGCGCCCAGGTTCAGGGCGCGTACGGCATTGGCCGAAAGAGCCCCAAAGCTCATGGCGGATATGTTCAGAACCGACGCCGAGTAAGGCTTGCTGCATTGATCGGAGCCGACATCCACCCGTGGTGACTTCACCGGGTTCCTAGTGGGCGCGATGGAGTGCCCGACCCAGTGATAGGTGTCTTCTTCTGTGTTGCGCTCTGTCCCGAAAGGCTGTGTGTCGGTCTGCCCCTCGGCGCGGGCATGAACAAGTCGCCGAGCGGCAAGGGAAAAGGGCGTTCCGCCAAGATCGTCCTCGACGATATAGCTGTGAAGATAGGGGCGCAGGTCATAGAACAGCCACCTGATCCGGCCCGCGACGGGATAATTGCGGGTGATCGTCCAGCGCGACTGAAACGCATCGTAAAGCCCGAGCGCCACGACAAGCGCCATTGCCAGACCGATCCAGAACCATCCGAGGGCCAGGGAAACCACAGCCAGGACCGCCGCGACGATCGGCACCACCGCCCGTTTGGACATGTCGAGAAGGCTCATCAGGCTGTTGTTCATGGGGGCTTATTCCTGTCCTGCAATTAATGCGATAACGCCAAGGTCGGCCAAATGATCCAAGGCCGGCCTTGTTTGAGTTTTTCTGCAATCTTACTTTTTTGTGATGTCCGTGCTCGAGGCGTCGTTTTCGCGCTCCGGCAATTCCTTGATCAGGACATTCTGATAGGCATAGGGAATCTCGATCCCCTCCGCGTCGAACCGTTTCTTCACGGCTTCGAGCACTTCATTCCTGACCCCGGCCGCAACACCGGAATCCGCGCACCACACGCGCAGGCTGAAATCGACGCTCGAGGCGCCCAGATTGGTGACCGGACAGCTGACGACTTCTTCAATATCGGAAATTCCCGATGCAACCTCCAGGATCAGCGCGCGCGCGGTATCGATATCGGAATCGTAGCTGACCGAGATCGGAATCATCGCCATGGTCCGTAGTTCCCGCGCTGACAGATTGACCATGGTCGCGCTCGATATCGACGAATTGGAGATGATTACCCGGCGATTGTCGTAGGTTTTCAGGATCGTGTAGCCGAGCGACACGTCCTCCACGATGCCGGTTTCCACGCCGGTCGGCGCGTTGATCTGCAATTTGTCGCCAAGCCGGAACGGGCGGTAAAAAATCAGACTGAAGCCCGCCACGAAATTCGACAAGGTCGATTGCGCGGCCAGGCCGAAAACCACTGAAGCAACCGAAACGCTCGCCAGCAGCGCGGTGGCTAGACGGTCAAGGGCCGGGATCATGTGCGCATAAAGCATGAAGATCAGGATCCAGACGAAGGCGCTCGCGACTTTCGACAGGAACGCAATCGCCATGCGGTCGAGGCGATTATCGTGGTCGCGCTCTACGATCACATGGATCATCCGTTTGAGAATGTGTGACAGCAGCAGACCGCCGATCCAGAACAACGCCAGGATGATCAGGGCGCCCGACCAAGTGTCGGGACGCAGATGCATCGCCCAGCCCTGCACGATTTCCCGGTTCATCCATTTCTCCTTGCGCGATGAGGGTTTATCCGCGGACACACTACAGCAGCAGGCGCAACCTTCCAGTGCGGTGTGTGCGTCCTTGAGAACCGAGTCATGACATGGCCTTCAGGGCCTCCGCCAGAGACCTGTCCGCTGAAGGGACGGCTTGGCGGTATCCAGGCATAGACAAGATCAATGCTGCGGGCCCGCCATCCTGGATGGCGGGTTTTCTCGTTTCCACAGAAGGACTTGGCGAACTTGTCGCACATGTAAGGTTTCCGAAAAGCTGGTGCAGGAGAGCGCGCCTAGATGTTTTTGCAACGACACGAATTGCAGCATCCAGGGAACCACCGACATGGCCTCGAAAGAACTGAACGCGCTGGTATTGCAGGGAGGCGGAGCGCTCGGCGCCTATCAGTCCGGCGCATTCGCGGCCCTGAACGAGGCCGGGTTTTCCTTCGACTGGATCGCAGGCATTTCGATCGGTGCGATCAACGCGGCACTCATCTGCGGAAACCGCAAACAAGACCGCGTCGCCGCGCTGGAGACCTTCTGGGACAGGATCACGTCGAACCTGCCGCTATCGGCGCCTTTCTGGACACCCGCCGGACGCCGCGCCTTTTCCGAACTCGCCGCGGCCGAGGTGACGATCGCGGGTGCGCCAGGCTTCTTCAGGCCGTGGCTGCCCACCGCGTTCTGGCCGTTCGGCTCCACGCCGGCCTTGAGCTTCTACGACACAGCCCCGCTCGAGACGACACTGAACGAGCTGGTCGACTTCGACCTTCTCAATGACACCGGACCGCGCCTGTGTGTCGGCACTACAGACGTCGAAACAGGAAACTTCAGATACTTCGACAGCCGCACCACACGGATCGACGCCCGCCACATCATGGCCAGCGGCGCCCTGCCCCCGGGCTTTCCGCCGGTGGAGATCGACGGACGCTACTACTGGGACGGCGGCCTCGTGTCGAACACCCCTTTGCAATACGTCATGGAACAGGTCGAGGGCGACCAGCCGCTGTGTGTGTTCCAGGTCGATCTTTTCAATGCCCGGGGCGAACTTCCAAAGGATGTTATCGGCGTACAGCAGCGCGAAAAGGACATCCGCTATTCCAGCCGGACCCGCCTGACAACGGACCGGTACCTCCAGTTGCACGCGCTGCAAGCCGCGGCCGCACGACTTGAGGCGAAACTGCCTGACGCGCTGAAGGACGACCCCGATCTGGCCCTGCTGCGCCGGGCCGGCCCGTCCTGCCCGGTCACGCTGGTCCACCTGATCCACCGCAAGCAAGGCTTCGAGGGCAGCGGCAAGGACTACGAGTTCTCGCGCCAGTCTAAGTCCGACCACTGGGCCGCAGGGATCAGGGACGTCACCCGCACACTCTCTCACAAGTCCTGGAAATCACGCCGCGTGGGGGCTGACGGCCTGCACGTCTTCGATCTCGGAACACCTGAAGACCAAGGAGTCTCAAAATGAACGCCCATGACCTCGTCGCCAACGCCTTCGCAATGCCGGTCACCAGCCCGTCCTATCCCAAAGGGCCGTACCGCTTCGTCAATCGCGAATTCCTGACGATCACCTACCGCACCGACATGGACGCACTGCGCCGGGTCGTGCCCGAACCGCTGCAGGTCACCGAGCCGCTGGTGAAGTACGAATTCATCCGCATGCCCGACAGCACCGGTTTCGGCGATTACACCGAAAGCGGCCAGGTGATCCCGGTCACGCTGGATGGCGTCGCCGGCGGCTACGTCCACTCGATGTTTCTCAACGACGATGCCCCGATCGCCGGCGGCCGCGAAATCTGGGGCTTCCCCAAGAAGCTCGCCGATCCGGCATTGAGGGTCGAGAAAGACACGCTCGTCGGCACGCTGGACGTGGGCTCGGTACGGGTCGCGACCGGCACCATGGGCTACAAGCACCGCGAGCTTGACCACGACACGGTGCTGAAGGGCTTCGATGCGCCGAACTTCATGCTCAAGGTCATCCCGCATGTCGATTGCACACCGCGGATTTGCGAGTTGGTTCGCTACTACACGATGGACGTGACGCTGAAAGGCGCATGGGAGGGCCCGGCGGGCCTAGAGCTGCACCAACACGCGCTGGCGCCTGTCGCCGACCTGCCGGTGCTGGAGGTCGTATCCGCCGTCCACCTGCTGACCGATCTGACCCTCGGCCTCGGCGAAGTCGTTCACGACTACCTCGCCTGACCCCCAATTCAACCATCGACAAGGAGACAAGATCATGAACCTCAAGGACAAAGTCTGCATCATCACCGGCGCCGCAAGCGGCATCGGACACGGTATCGCCAAGCGCTATGTAGCCGACGGCGCGAAGGTCGTCATCGCCGACCTGAAGCTGGACGCAGCTCAGAAAGCCGCCGACGAATTAACCGCCCAGGGGCCCGGCGAAGCCATGGCCGTCGAGATGGATGTCACCGATGAGGCACAGGTCAATGCCGGTGTCGCCAAGGTGGTCGAAAACTGGGGCAAGATCGACGTACTGGTGTCCAACGCCGGGATCCAGATCGTGCACCCGCTGGAGGACTTTCCTTTCGACCAGTGGAAGAAGCTCCTGGCGATCCACCTCGACGGGGCCTTCCTGACGTCGAAGGCCGTGATGCCGCACATGCAGAAGGCCGGCTCGGGCTCGATCATCTTCATGGGCTCTGTCCACTCCAAGGAAGCGAGCCCTCTCAAATCCGCCTATGTCACGGCGAAACACGGCCTGCTCGGGCTCGCCCGCGTCATCTCGAAGGAAGGCGCGAAGCACGGCATCCGCGCCAACGTCATCTGCCCCGGCTTCGTCAAGACGCCGCTGGTGGAAAAGCAAATCCCCGAGCAGGCACACGATCTGGGCATCTCCGAGGAGGAGGTCGTCAACAAGATCATGCTGGGCGAGACCGTGGACCAGGAATTCACGACCATCGAGGACGTGGCCGAGGTCGCCCATGTCTTCGCCGCCTTCCCCACCAACGCGCTCACCGGCCAGTCGCTGGTCGTCAGTCACGGCTGGTACATGAACTGACCGCCTGAACGGCAATGGGTGGACGGCCTCGATACCTCTCACGACCCGTCCACCCGACACCCACACAACCTTGAAAAGGAGAATACCATGTCAGAACTGATCGTCATCGGGTACGAAACACCCGAAAAGGCCGAAGAGGCCCGCACCGAACTGATGACCATGACCCGGGAATACCTGGTCGATGTGGCCGACGCGGTCGTCGCCGTGGCCGACCAAAAAGGCAACGTCAAGCTGAACCAGATGGTCAACATGTGGACCGCCGGAGCCACCGGTGGAGCATTCTGGGGCTTGCTGATCGGAATGATCTTCTTCAACCCGCTTCTGGGCGTCGCCGTGGGTGCCGGGGCGGGTGCGCTTTCGGGCGCGCTCACGGATTACGGGATCAACGACGGTTTCATGAAGGACGTGGCCGGTGTCCTGCAACCGGGTCAGGCCGCGCTGTTCATGATGGTGCGGGCCAATGCGTCCGACAAGGTCATCGAGCGGCTGGGCGAACACGGCGGCAAGGTGCTGCGCACAAACCTCGACAGAGATGCCGAAAACTATCTGAGAAAGGCCTTCGACGACGCGCACAAGGCCGAGGTCGTCGCATCCGCGCCGGGACAGCAATGACCACGGTCTTCTTCATCCAGCCGCTTCTGGCGCTGATCGCGGGTGTCCTGATCCTGATCGTTCCGAGTATCCTCAACTATGTGATCGCCGCCTATCTGATCCTTATCGGATTGGCCGGACTGTTCCCGCATTTCCTTGGTGCCTGAGCGCCGACTCATCTGACAGCGGACCCCTCTGATCGGGGTCCGCACCCGTTCCATCAGGACCCGTCATGAAACATCTCAAGCCGATTATTCTCGTAGTCGCAGTCGTCGCCGTTGGCGGCGGATTGTGGCTGTGGTGGCAGCACGAAAGCATCCACCCTTCGACAGACGACGCCTATCTCAAGGCCAATGTACTGACCATCGCGCCGCAAGTCGGCGGCAGGATCGAAAAGGTCGCGGTGTCCGAAAACCAGCACGTGGAGGCGGGCGATCTGCTGTTCCGGATCGAGACCGACGATCTGGAGGCATCGGTCGAAGCCGCTCAGGCCGGTTATGAAACCGCCCTGCAGCAAACCGGCGCGGCAATCACCGACCTGTCCTCGGTTTCCGCTAAGGTCGATAGCGCACGGGCCGCCCTCACCGATGCGCAGAGCAATTATGACCGGACGGCGAAGCTGTTCAAGAAGGGCGACGTCGCTCAGGCTGCGCTGGACCAGGCCACCACGACGCGCGATCAGGCGAAGGCTGCGCTAGACAACGCACAAGCCGCGCTCACGGCGGCGCGCGAACGCGCCGGGACGCCCGGCGACAACAATCCCGCCGTGCGCGCCGCGAAGGCGCAGTTGACCCTCGCGAGGATCAACCTTGCACGGGCGAAGGTGACGGCCCCGGTGTCGGGTTGGATCGCCAATCTCGACCTGAGGCCTGGCACGGTGGTCGCTCCCGACAAACCCCTCTTTTCGCTGGTCGAGGACGAGACCTGGTGGATCGACGCCAATTTCAAGGAAACCGACCTTGCACGTCTGCGCCCCGGCCAGCCGGTGAAGATCGGCATCGACATGTATCCGGGCTTGTCGCTCGACGGCACGGTCGAGAGCCTTGGTGCCGGCTCGGGCGCGGTCTTTTCGCTGCTGCCGCCGCAGAATGCGAGCGGCAACTGGGTCAAGGTCACGCAGCGCTTTCCGGTTCGCATAGGCCTCGACAGCCTTCCAGACGACCCCGCGATGCAGTTGCGCATTGGCGCAAGCACCAGCGCGACCGTCGACACTTCCGGCCTGGACAGCGCAAAATGAGCGACGCCTCTGCCCCGGGCAATCCAACCTCGGACGCGGTGCGCTGGACCATCGTGCTGGCCGTCGTTCTGACGGCTGTGCTCGAAGTGCTCGACAGCACCATCGTCAACGTGGCGCTGCCCCAGATCCAGGCCGCCTTCGGCATCACCAACGACCAGACGGTCTGGATCCTCACCAGCTACATCGTCGCATCGGTGGTGGTCATGCCGCTCACCGGCTTTTTTGTCCGCATGATCGGACGGCGGCGGCTGATCATCTCCGCCATCGTCGGCTTCGCCGCGTTCTCGGCGCTTTGCGGACTCTCGTGGAGCGTCGAGATCATGGTTGCCTGCCGTCTTGGACAAGGCATCTTCGGCGCCTTCCTGATCCCGCTGTCGCAGTCGATCCTCTTCGAAAGCTTCCCGAAAGAGAAACGCGGGCAGGCCATGGCTTTTTTCGGCCTCGGCGTCGTTGTCGCGCCGGTGCTGGGTCCGACACTTGGCGCGCTGTTGACCGAGTATTTCTCGTGGCGCGCCGTCTTTTACGTGAACCTGCCTATCGCTGCTTTCGCGCTGGCCATGATGTCCGGAGAGCTCAAGTCAGAGGACACGAAGCGGATCAAGGTGGACTGGGTCGGGCTGGCGCTGATGGTGGGCGCGATAGGCTGCCTTCAACTGATGCTGGACCTGGGAGAAAGCCGCGACTGGTTCGCCTCAAGGCTCATCCAGGTGGCTGCGGTTACGATGATCGGTTGCGCTGCGGCTTTCGTTCTGCGGGGGTGGGGCAAAAAGGACAACATCATTGACCTCTCGCTCTTCCGTGACCGCAGCTTTGCCGGGGCAAATATGGCGATCATGGGCTTCGGCGTGGCGATGTTCGGGTCCATCGCAATCCTGCCGCTGTTTGTGCAGGGCCTGCTGGGCTATCCGGTTCTGGATGCGGGTTTCCTGTTCATCCCGCGCGGGATCGCGGGAGGCATTTCCATGGTCCTGACCGGTTCGGTACTGGTCACGCGCTTCGATCCACGAAAAATCCTGTTTGTGGGGCTAATCCTGACGGGATCGGGCAATATCCTTCTGGGCCTTCTCAACCTCAATGCCGGGTTCTGGGATCTGGCGTGGCCCGGCGTCGTCTCGGGCCTCGGCATGGGGCTGTTCTTCGTGCCGATGTCGACCCTAGCCTTCCAGAACATCGGGCCGGATCGGCAGGACGAGGCCTCGGGCATCTACGGGGTGACGCGCTCGCTTGGCTCATCGATCGATATCGCTCTGGTCGGCTGGCAGGTCGCCAGCCGGATGCAGTACCACTACGCGACACTGGCCTCGGGTATCACGCCTTTCGACGCGGCTGCCCGATCCTGGCTTGCGCCGCTGAACCTCGACCCGTCCTCGGCCGAGGGCGCCGCGCAGATCGCCGGGCAGGTTCAGCAGCAGGCTAGCCTTCTGGCGTTTCAGGACGCCTTCCTGCTGACCGGGATCGCGGCCTTTCTGATGCTGCCCGTCGTGCTGATCCTGCAACAGCCGGCCGCGAATGCCCTCCCGGCCATGGCGCACTGAGGGAGCGGGCTACATCCGGGTGGCGAGGTTGCCCATGATCCACAGCGTACCGAACGCCATGATCGCCAGCAACAGCACGGTGAAAAGGATAAGCTGCAGGTCTTCGCGTTTCTGACGCGACAGGTTGATGTGCAGGAAAAAACGCAGATGCACGACGATCTGCGCCACGGCGAGAACCGCAATCGTGATCGCCAGCGCCCTGCCCTGCATCAGCCGCCAGTGCACAAGCCCGAAGGGGATGAGCGTTAGCGTCAGCGCCAGCCCGAAGCCCGCGAGGTAAAGCCGCGCTTCGCTGCGATGGTCGGGATCGGTCATGGCATCAGCCCTCCGAGATAGACGATGGAGAAGATCGCGACCCAGATCAGGTCGAGGAAGTGCCAGAAGAGCCCCAGCCTCAGCAGTCGCGTCTTGACGATCGGGATCAGGCCCAGCAGCGCCATCTGCACCAGCATCACCACGATCCACAGACAGCCTATGGCCACATGCAGCCCGTGAAGCGGCACAAGGCCCCAGAAGGCCGACCAGAAACCGCTGCGCTGCGGCACCGCGCCAACCTCGATCATATGCGCGAAGTCGCGCAGTTCCATCACGAGGAATCCAAGCCCCAGGAGCAGCGACACGCCAAGCCAGACCGCGATCGCCCTGCGCCCGTGCTCGTGCCGCATCGCCAGCGTGGCGAAGCCGAAGGTCAGGCTGCTGGTGAGAAGGATCATTGTCTGGATAAAGACGCTGCGCAGATCGAAGGCTTCGGCCGGACCGGGGCCGCCCGCCATGCCCATCGAATTGGCGACCGTGAGATAGGACGCAAAAACCAGCCCGAAGATCACCAGATCGCTCATCAGGAAGATCCAGAACCCGAAGACGATCGTTTCGGCACCCTCATGCGCGGCGCCGTGCCGGGTGCCGAGGTTCAATCCGGGATGAAGGTTCGGGGTGCTCATTGCGCAGCCTCCAAACGTTCGGGCCGTTCGAGAACGGCGCGGCCCAAATTGCGTTCATTGGTTTCTTCGAGCCGGTCCACCGCCGGAGCGGCCTCGATTCGTGCGAGCCAGGCGCGATGTTCCGCGGCGATTTCGGCGGCGGGGATGACATGCCCGGCATTGACGCGGAAGGTACGACCGATCAGGGCGATTATCATCACCGCGAAGGACACGATCGCCAGCCACCAGATCCAGAAGACCAAGGCCAGCCCTAGCAAGGTCGACCAGACGCAGACGATCATGCCGATGGCGGTGTTGTCCGGCATCTCGATGTCTTCGTATTGGCCCGGGGCTCTATAGGCGCGGCCGTCCGCCTTGGCCTCGGCAAAGTCGTCGCGCGCGGAGACCTGCGGCAGCACCGCGAAATTATAGGCAGGTGGCGGAGCCGGGATGGACCACTCCAGCGACCGCCCGTTCCAGGGATCGCCCAGCGGTACCGCCAGTTGGTCGCGTTTGCGGATGCTGACCCATAGCTGAACCGCAATGCAGCCGAGCGCCGACACGATCAGCGCCGCACCGAAGAGCGCCAGCCACATCATGGGCTGGAATGCGGGATCGCTGAAGGTCACCGACCGGCGCGGCATGCCCTGCAGTCCCAGCCAGTAGAGCGGCAGGAAGGTGAACGAAAACCCGACGATCCATAACAGCGCGGCGGCCCTGCCCCAGCCTTCGTGCAGGCGAAAGCCGAACGCCTTGGGAAACCAGTAGTGATACCCCGCCAAGAGCCCGAACAGCACGCCGGGGATGATCACATTGTGGAAGTGCGCCACGAGGAACAGCGTATTGTGCACCTGAAAGCTGATCACCGGATTGGCCAGCATGACGCCGGTGAGGCCGCCGACCACGAAGAGGTAGAAGAACCCGGTCGCGTAGATCATCGGCACCGTCATGCGGACGCGTCCGCGAAAGAGGGTCGCCATCCAGTTGTAGACCTTGATGCCGGTGGGCACCGCAATGGCCATCGAGGCGATGCCGAAGGCGACGTTGATGCTGGCGCTCTGCCCCATGGTGAAGAAGTGGTGCAGCCAGACGCAGAAGCTGAGCACAGCGATCGACATGGTGGCATAGACCATCGACATGTAGCCGTAGATCCGCTTGCCCGAAAAGGTCGAGATGACTTCGGAGAAAATGCCGTAGCAGGGGATGACCAGCAGATAGACCTCGGGGTGGCCAAACAACCAGAACAGGTTGACGTAATTCATCATGTTGCCGCCGAGATCATTCGTGAAGAAATGAAAGTCGAGATACCGGTCGGCGGCCAGCATCAGTGCCGCCACGGTCAACGGGGGCAGCGCGAAAATCATGATGATCGAGGTACAGATGACGGTCCAGCAGAAGATCGGCATCCGCAGGAAATCCATGCCGGGCGCGCGTTCCTTGTAAATCGTGACGGCGAAATTGATCCCCGAAAGCGTCGTACCGATACCTGCAAGGACGATGGCCCAGATCCAGTAATCCGGCCCCGGCCCGGGCTGGAAATCCGCGCCTGTGTAGGGCGGGTAATTGGCCCAGCCGCCGGTGGAGAATTCGCCCAGCACCAGGGAGATCATCACCAGCGCCGCACCCGTCGCCGTCAGGCCGAGGCTGATCTGGTTCATAACCGGGAATGCCATGTCCCGCGCCCCGATCTGAAGCGGCATGACGTAGTTGATCACTCCGGCGATGAACGACATAGCGACGAAGAAGATCATGATCGTGCCGTGGGTGCTGAACAGCTCGGCAAAGTGATCCGGCGCAAGGAAACCGCCATGCAGGCCGAACGCCTGCTGGGTTCGCATCAGCGCGCCCTCGATGACGCCACGCGCCAGCATGATCAGCGCCAGCGCGCAGTACATGATGCCGATCCGCTTGTGATCGACGCTCGTCAGCCAGTCGCGCCAGAGCGGCTTCCAGAGGCGGAACCAGGTCAGAAGGATGACCGCGGCGAGCCCCCCGACGATCACCAGCATTGCTGCCCCCGCCCCGATCAACTCGCTGCCGGTCGGGTTCTGGAAGGCCCGCCAGATGGACAGGGAGGAGAGGTCGAGACGACCCAGGATCGCGTTGCTCATCGGTCTTGCTCCCCTGTCACGGCTTGCGGGTCATAGCCGATCGCGCCGGGCTGAGCGGACGGTGGCACGGGCGTTCCATGCATGTAGCGGTGCAGGACGGTCTTGAAGAGATCGTCCTCGACCGTCGCGAAATGGATGACGCCCGCGGGCAGTGTCTCCGCGTCAAGCCGCTTCTGCGCCTCGGCCCCGGTCGAGGCTTCGGCAACAACGGCGTAGCTATCGGACGTAAGCGGCTGACCACCCGCCCTGACCTTTGCAACCCATGCCTCGAAGGCGGCCTGCGTCATCGCGATGGCCTGAAACTTCTGGGCCGGAAACCCGGTGCCGTTGAACTGGGTGTTCTCGCCCTCGAAGCGCCCGGGCGCGTCGGCAAGGAGGTGCAGCTTCGTGCGCATGCCGGGCATGGCATAAATCTGCCCCGCCAGCGCCGGGATCATGAAGGACTGCATGACCGTGTCGGTCGTCAGGTCGAGCGCGACGGACGCCTTTTCCGGAATGGCCAGTTCATTGACCGTGGCGATGCCGAGATCGGGATAGATGAACAGCCATTTCCAGTCGAGGCCAACGACCTCGACGCGAAGCGGCGGATTGTCGGACGCGATGGGCTTATAGGGGTCGAGCGCGTGGGTGGTGCGATAGAGCTGCGTCGACAGAACCGCCACGATGACCAGCGGCACACCCCACATGAGCACCTCCAGCAGCCAAGACCTGTCCCAGTCCGGTGTGTAGCGCGCGTTGCGGTTTCTATACCGGTAGCGCCACAGGAAGACAGGCACGAGCATGAAGACAGGCAGGATCGCGATCATTGTCCAGCCGAGGATCTTGATCAGCTCCGCGCGTTGCGCCGCCGCAATGGGCCCGCCCGGCAACAGGAACGTGTCCTGCGTCCCGCTGCACGCAGAAAGGGCAAGGCAGCCTGCCAACAAGACAATCCTGGATGGGTGCCGGAATTTCATCGCTTTTCGTCCTGCTGCCTCGCCTCGGCAGACCTCTCGGAACGCCGTTCGGCGGAGTGCCAACCTGCTCGCCCAAACACAGGCAATTGCTGGACGGTTTCCGGTTCATTGGCAAGGCCCGGGATCCGCGGTCCGCAAAGACCGATGCCAAAGCCGATGACCACAGCGATGGCATGGCCTCCATCCGCAAGCGGATCTGGCGCAATCGCATATTTCGCCGCCACGAAGCCAAGGACAGCGATCAGCCCGACTACACCATCTTTGCGCGTTGAGGCGACCAGGACCCCGATCAACCCAAATCCTCCCATGGACATGCCGACATCCGTGACCCCCTTAAGCGCAGCGAGGCCTGGGATCAGGGCTACGGTGGCCAGCAGGATCACGGTCGCGGTGAGGTCGATGCCGAAGAACAGCCCGGCGGTGCGCCAACTGCCCCACAGCCATTCCGCGGCACCAATCACGATGGCCGCGAAAAGAAGCTGGCGCAGCAGCATCGGCAGATCGTGCGACAGGAAAATGGCAGTGGCAAATCGCAACGGATCGCCGCCGCGTATGACGTCCACGCTGATGCCCCATGTGGCGAGCGCATTGGGATCGATTTGCCCTGAAAACGTCCCGGCAAGCGCATTGGCCACGAGCATCACCGCGAGAAAGGCGAGCGTGAACGGCAGCCGTCGGATCACCTTCGCGCCTGTCCGGGAGGCATGGGAAACGGATTTGACGTTCATCCGCAGACTTCCCTACTTCATCAGGCCGCGAAGCCCGCCGGAGACCAGCACGTTGACCTCATAGAGGATTCTCGGCGCGGCAAGTCCGCCCGGACAAGCCAGGTAGTTCGGCGACCAGACCGGGTCGAACTTTTCCTTGTAGGCCCGCAGCCCCTCGAACCGGTAGAAATGCTCGCCATGTTCGTAGATGAAGCCGCCGATGCGGTTCCACAGCGGCGCAAGCTTGCGGTTCTGGACGCCTGCGAAGGGTGCTGCCCCCAGCGAGGCCCAGCGAAAGCCCGCCGCCGCGCCCCAGAGCATCATTTCGGCAAACAATGCATCCATGGCGAAATGCGGCGCGTCGGGAAGATAACGCATGAGATCGAGCGAGAGTTCGTGCCGATTGGCCCCCTGGAACAGGTTGGCAAAGGCGACGATCCGGCCCTCGGGGTCGCGCAAAACGGCCACGTCGAAATTGCGCATGTAGTCCTCTGTGAAGGCCCCGAGGGAAAAGCCTTTCTCCTCACCCTGTTTGCGCGCGAGCCAGGCATCAGAGATGGCTCGCAAATCCGGCAGGATGGGGTCCAGCTCGGCGCGCGGGACCACCTCGAAGACAAAGCCGTCGCGCCCGGCACGATTGCGCGCCTGCCGCAGATCCTTGCGTATTGACCCCTCGAGCGTGAAGCCGCGCAGGTCGACCCGCGCGACCTCGCCGATCTTGAGGATCGATAGCCCCAGATCGAGATAAGTCGGAAGGTAGTCCGGCGATACCGCGTAGAACGCCACCCGCTTGCCGGCCCGATAGGCGCGTTCCCGCAGCGTCCAGATCAGGGCTTCTCCGGCTTTCCTGTCGCCAACGGGATCGCCATTGGCGATCAGCGATGTGCCCGTGTCCGCATAGGCGATGAAGGCGGTTTCATCGTCGGATACAAGGAACTGCTTATCCCCGGTCAGGGCAATATTGGCTTCGGTGTCCTCGCTTTGCGCCACCAGCCGTTTCACGACATCGGGGATCTCGCGCGTCTGGCGAACCGCGGGACGGTGGTTGATGAGCGAGTTGACCACCACCACGACCAAGACGATCGCCATGACCAGGCTGGCCCGCAAAAACCGCGACGCATCGCCGTTCCAGCTGAACTGCCACCACAGGGCGTTCCGGTACTCGACATGATCATAGGCGAAGAACCCGATCCACAGGATCGCCGCAGCCAGCACGAGGATGCTGAGAATCCACCGTCGATCCAGTCGAAAGAGCGAAACTCCTTCGGCACGATAGAAGGCGGGGCGAAGAAGCCCCAATGTCACGAGCGTTGCGGCCATGGATACGGCTTCGACCCAGTCCAGCCCCTTGGCCAATGATGCGACAAAACCGACGCCAATAAGCGCCATGGCAAACAGCCACGCGCGGTATAGCTTGCGGTAGAGCCCCGCCGCCACGACGACGAGCAAAGCGCCCGCGAGGCTTCCGGCAAGATGAGAGGCTTCGATGACGCCCAGCGGAACGACGTCGCGCAGGATATCCAGCCGGCTGCCTTCGGCAGGCAAGTTTCCGGACACAAGCAGGACGATGCCGGCAAGCATGGCAAGCGCTGACGCGAGGATCGGCACCACGGGTTTCAGGGAACGCCAAAGGACGCTCGATGTGACCTGAAGCCGTCCCCTGTTGGCCAGTGCAGCAGCGATGGCGAGGCCGAACGCTGAGACCGCGAATGGGAGGACGGTGTAGATCAGGCGATAGAGCAGCAGCGAGGCCAGAACATCCGAGCGACCGGAGGCACCGAACCCGGCGATGATGGTCGCTTCGAACGCGCCCAGCCCGCCGGGCGCGTGACTGAGGATCCCGAGCCCGACCGCAGCAATGAAAACCGTCGCGAACACGGCTATATTCGGCACAAGGTCGGGCGGCATCAGCACATAGAGCGTCAGGGCCGCACCTGAAACGTCGAGGATACCCGCCAGCGTCAGACCGGCAGCCTGCGCTGCCCCCGGCAGATCGACACTGTATTCGCCCGATTTCACCTGCCTTTTGCCCGAGGCCAACCAGAGCAGATACCCGCCGAACCCGGCAAGCAGGACAAGTCCAAGCGAGGTCTCGAGCGCAGGTGGAACATTGATGACCGCGCTCAACCCGGCAGGGTGAAGCGCCAGCAGCGCTCCGAACCCCAGGACCAGCGCGGACACGAAGCCCGACCACGAAATCGCGACAATCGCGGTGATCTTGACCAGATCCAGCCCGAACGCGGAATAGACCCGATAGCGAACGGCCGTACCCGTCAGATACGAAACCCCGAGCAAGCCGGATATCGCATAGCCCGCAGCCCCGGCGATCATCGATACCCGCGCGGGCATCCTGCCCGGAGCGACGGCGCGCATCGCAAGAAAATCGTAGGCTGCGATGCCGACGAAGCTCAGTGCGGTGCAGGCTAGCGCGGCAAGAAGCACAGCCGGTTGCGCTGCCGCGATGTCGGCTTTCACGTCGACCCACCGCACATGGCTCGCCAGCTTGTGCAGCACGAACACTGCAAGGATTCCAATGATGACGGGAACCGCAATCTTGACTGCCGGGTGTTCGAGCGCGCGGATCACCCGGGACAGACGTGTCGGCGCCTCGGCGGCGGCCATCGACGCCTTCTCGGAGACGGTCGATCGCTCGGGCGCTTCTTTCGCGGAAATTCCGTAGAATTCCCGTCCGGTCTTCGCGTTCATATCAATTCTCGGCCCATGCCGATTTTGACAACATGACAAGAGAAAGGCCGGTCGAGAGAAAGTTCAAACCCAACATCAGACCCAGCGTCCAGCTTGCTGTCCAGGGCCAGCCAAACAGGATCACGATGCCGGCGACGAAGGAACACAGGCCGCTGAACACGAGCCATCCCCAGTTTGAGACATGCGCGCTGCTGCGTAGCCCGAAGAGGATGGAGAGAACACCTTCCATCAGGAAAGACAGCATCATCAGGACGGTTAGCGCAGCGATTCCCGCCAGCGGAAACAGGACAAGTGCAACGCCGAGAACAAACAGAAGTCCAAATGCCGCGGCGCCGTAGCGCCATTCCGGCGCGGGCCGAATTGCCCAGGAAAACCAGAGGCCGACAGCCCCCCACAGGGTCAGCATCCACGCCACCAGAAGCTCTGCCCCGAAGGTTGCGACGGAAGGCAAGAGAATGGCGAGCACTCCAAGCACCGCAAGGATGATGCCGACCAGCCCCAAATGTTTGAAGCCTGCCCGACCGGTATCCGGAGGCAACGCGATTTTCAGATCGTTCGGATGAGTTTGCATTGGTGTTTCTCCGTTGCGCCCGCAACGTTCCATCGGGCACGAGAAAGCACTACGCGCGCGCCATAGCCCGAAACTCACGCGAATCTTACATCCATGCAAAGAACGCCGTTTCGCTGGCACAAGGGCACAGATTTTCGTTAGATGGCCGCAAGGAGTTGGACGTCGATGAAAATCATTCTCGCCGAAGACGATGCCAAGATGGCCGACTACATCGTCGCCGGCCTGTCCGAACACGGCCATTCCGTCGATCACGTCGCCGACGGAAGGGACGCGCTCAGCTATTGCCTCTACAACGACTGCGATCTGACGATCCTCGACCGCATGCTGCCGGGAATGGACGGGCTGTCGGTGCTGAAGGCCCTCAGGGCCTCGAAGAAATCCATCCCGGTTCTTTTCCTGACAGCGCTCGGACAGGTCGATGACCGTGTCGAAGGTCTCGCTGCTGGCAGCGACGACTACTTCACCAAACCCTTCCACTTCTCCGAACTTGTCGCCCGCATCGACGCGATCGTCCGCCGCAAGACCGAGACATCCGCCGATGCAGTCCTGAAGGTGCACGACCTGACACTCGATCTTCTGTCTCGCACCGCTATGCGCCAGGGTACTGTGATCGAGTTGCACAACAAGGAATTCACCATCCTGGAAATCCTCATGCGCAATGCCGGCCGGGTCGTGACCCGCACATTGCTGCTGGAGCGGGTGTGGAACTTCAATTTCGAGCCCAACACCACGGTCGTCGAGACGCATATGAGCCGATTGCGCGCCAAGATCGACAAGCCGTTCGGCACACCGCTGATCCACACGATCCGCAATACAGGGTATTCGATGCATGGACCGAGGTGACGTCCTTTCAGGCGCCGCGTTTTCGGCGGTCCTGCGATCCGCTTTCGCGTTCGTTTTCGTGCTCGTGCTGGGTGGCTGGGCGGCGCTGGTCTATGTCGAGCGCAGCCTCATCGCAGAACTCGGCGATGATGTGCAGCAGCGCTGGAACATCATCGCCACCGACCACGCAAACGAAGGCAGGAGCCACGTGACCGCGACGATCGAGAAGGTCGCGCGCGTTTCAGCGAACGGGCATCACGCCGCGGCCCTCTTCGGGCCGGAAAACGATGTCATCGCCGGAAACCTTCTGACACGGCCGGAGGGCCAGGGCCTGCAGGTCGGCCTTTTGGACCATGCCCTCGCCTCGCCGGACGACATCAGCCATGAATATGTCTATGTTTCCGGCCCGCTGGGTGACGGCGTCCTCGTCATCGGACAACGGCTCGACCTGCTCGACCGCACGAAAGTCCTGATCTTCCGAACCCTGGCATTGAGCGGGTTCCTTATCGTGCTGACGATGCTGTCGTTCGGGTATTTTCTCAGCAACAAGAGCCTGCGGCGATTGAGGGACATCGAAACCGCCCTGTCGAAAGCCAGCGACGGGGACATGGCGGCCCGGATTTCCGATGACGGTGGAACGACGCAGATCGACAGGATCGCACGCGAGATCAACCTGCATCTGGACCGGCTGTCGCGGATGATCGCCACGACGCGCAACACGGCCGCCGCCACCGCGCACGATCTGAAATCGCCGCTGGGCCGCGCCTATCTCTCGCTCGGGAAAGCCATGGAGATGGTGGACCGGGACGAAGATCCATCCGAAGCCCTCGCCGACACGCAGGACGAGCTTGAAAACATGCGCGTCATCTTCGAATCGTACCTGCAACTGTCCCGTATCGAAGCAACCGGGGAAGAACATCTGACCGCCCATGTCGATCTCAAAGCCCTGACAGCCGAATTGACCGAGACCTTCGCGCTGATTGCGGAGGATGAGGGCCAGAGCTTGTCGTTCGAGACAGATGCCGGGCAGGACTACGGGGTCACGGGCGACGCCCAGATGCTGCAGCAGTTAGTGGTAAACCTTCTACAGAACGCGGTCACCCACGGCGCCGCCGGCAACAGGATCGAGGCGAAACTGCGCCGGACGGACGGAGACATTCGGCTCACGGTGGCCGACACAGGACCCGGAATTCCCGATGACGCGAAGCAGCGCGTTTTCGAACCCTTCCACCGGCTCGATCCCAGCCGGACAAAACCGGGAAGCGGTTTGGGTCTGGCCCTCGTGCAGGCGATTGTCGAAAAACATGGGGGAAGCGTCACGCTCAAGGACAACCATCCGGGCCTGATCGTCGAGGTAACCCTGCCGGTCGCTTCAATCCAGCGGTTGCCTGAAACTTGAGACCATTTGCGCGACTGTCGGTCGGCACAGGCCCGAAAGCACGGCTCAGCCGTCTCCCTCGACTTCTTCCTTGAACCTCGTGAAGAACTGGGCGGCCAGCTTGTTGGCTGTGGAACTGATAAGGCGGCTTCCGAGCTGGGCGATCTTGCCGCCGACATCGGCTTTCGCCGTGTAGCGCAATATGGTCGCGTCGCCGTCTTCCTCGAGTTCGACATCCGCGCCGCCCTTGGCGAAACCGGCGACGCCGCCGCTCCCCTCGCCGGCCAGCGAGAACCTCTCCGGCGCCTGGCTCTTGTCCAGTGTCACCTTGCCGCCGAACTTCGCTTTCACCGGCCCGACCTTCAGGGTCACCTTCGCTTCGAGTTCGTCATCCGCGTTCTTCTCGAGTTCCTCGCAGCCGGGAATGCAGGCCTTGAGTACCTCCGGATCGTTCAATGCCTCATAGACGCGGTCACGCGGGGCTTCGATCCGGATTTCGTCTTTCATTTCCATCGGCTGGTTCCTCGATTTTCCACGGCGGGACCGGCCTTGTAGCACAGTCACCCGCACATGTTTAACCACTGAAATCTCCGGCCGAAAAAACAGGCCTTCCCACGCACCGATACTCACCCCGAATGGGCGCGCAGATAGGCGAGCATCGCGTTGTAGGATCCCATCTGGTCGTAATCCTCCTCCTGCATCGGCAAGTCGAGGCTCTTTGACAGCGCCGCCACGAGATTGAGGAAATCCATCGAATCGATGTCGAACTCCTCGCGCATATCGTCGTCGGGGTCGATGTCCGCGATCTCTATATCCGGGGCGATTTTGTGAAGTTCCTGGCGCAGCGCGCTTTCAAGTCTGTCGTCACTCATAGTTTCTCGGGCTCCTGAAGGATTTTAGCGATGGCGGACAGGAACAGTCCGCCGCGATGGCCATCGCTGACGCGATGGTCGGCAGCGAGCGTCAGTGTCACGGTGCTGCGCGGCACGACCTCGTCGCCAACGACCCATGGCCGGATGACCGGCGTACCGATGCCGACAATGGCCACCTGCGGTGGATAGATGATCGGATACATGGCCTCGACACCACGATCGCCGAGGCTCGTGACCGTGATCGTCGGGTCCGACAATTCGCTGGCGCGAAATCTCCCGGCGCGCACCCGCGCTACCAGATCGCGTGTCTTGTCCATCACCGTGTCGAGATCGAGAGACTGCGCGTAGTGGATCGCCGGCGCGACGAGCCCGCCACCTCGAATATTGATTGCCATCCCGACATGCACGGTTTCGCCGGGCGCGAAGACGCCGTTCTCGTAGTGGCCGCTGAATTCCTTGTATTTTTCTAAAGCCTTCGCGACCACCTTGACGAACAGCGCCGCGACAAGGACCCGCTCCTCCGGCGCTTTTCCGGCATTGCGTTCGGCGATGAAGGCTTCGGCCTTCGTCAGATCGCAGGTCTGCGACATGTAATAATGCGGGATCTCGCGTTTCGAGCGCGCCATCGCTGCCGCGATGGCGTCGCGCATCGCATCCATGTTGAATCCGCCGGTCCTTTGCGGCTCCGCTTCCGGAGCGGCTCTGGCCGCGCCGGCTCCGATATCGGCAAGCTGGATCGCCCCACCCGGCCCGGTTCCCGCAAGTGCGGCTGGATCAACGCCTTTCTCCGTGGCGAGCCGTCGCGCGGCGGGCGAGATCCGGAGACGGTCTCTGGATGTCGCGACCGTCGGCAGAGGCCGAAGCGACGCGGCATCCACCTTATCTGGTTCCGGCTTGACCGGAAGCGGCGGCGGCTCCGGAGCTGCCTCGGTTCTTGTAGCGGCGGGTTCCTCGCCGTCCCCGCGGATCATCGCCAATGGCGTACCGACAGGCACCTTCGTGTTCAACTCGACCAAGTAGCCGTCGAGAGTGCCGTCCTCGAAACATTCCACCTCGATCGCACCTTTCTGGGTCTCGACGACGGCGATGATCTCGCCGCGCCTCACCGGGTCACCGGGCTTCTTGAGCCATTCGACGAGCGTCCCCGCCTCCATGTCGGCACCGAGTGACGGCATCAGGAATTCGGCCATCCGGTCAGCTCCTGTTGCAGGCTTTTCTCGCCGCAGCGACGATGCGCGACACCTGAGGAATCGCCGCCTGTTCAAGATGCGCGGCATAGGGGATGGGCACTTCCACGCTGCAGATCCGCTCGAACGGCGCGTCAAGCTCGAAGAAGGCGTTCTCGGCGAGCTGCATTCCGATCTCGGCGGAGATCGATCCGGTCTTCCAGCCCTCGTCCACAAAGACTGCGCGATGCGTCTTGGACACCGAAGCGACCACCGTCTCAATGTCGAGCGGGCGCAGCGTACGCAGGTCGACCACTTCCGCGCCGATGCCGTCTTTCCCCAGTTCCTCTGCCGCTTCCAGCGTCTTGAACAGCGATCCGCCATAGGTGATCAGAGATACGTCGCTGCCCTCGCGCCGCACCACGGCCTTGTCGATGTCGACCGGACCGGCATTGACCGGAAGGTTTCCCGTCATGTTGTAGAGCATGACATTCTCGAAGATCAGCACCGGATCCGGATCGTCCAGCGCCGTCTGCAACATGCCGCGCGCATCTTCCAACGTTGCCGGCGTCAGCACCCGGAGCCCGGGAATATGCCCGTACCAGCCTTCAAGGCTGTGCGAATGCTGGGCGGCGAGTTGCTTGCCCGCCCCCGTCGCCATGCGGATCACCACGGGCACGCCGAACTGGCCATTCGACATGTGCCGGAAGGTCGCCGCCGTATTCATGATCTGGTCGAGCGCCAGAAGCGAAAAGTTGACGGTCATCACCTCGACGATCGGCCGCAATCCCGTCAGAGCGGCGCCGATGCCGGCCCCGGTGAAGCCCGATTCCGACAATGGGGTATCGCGGATACGATCCGGCCCGAACTGATCCAGCAGGCCCTTCGAGACGGCGTAGCAGCCGCCGTAGTGGCCGACATCCTCACCCATCAGGAAGACGCGTTCGTCCTTCTCCATCGCGTCGACGATCCCGCGCTTGACCGCCTCGCGATAGGTGATCTCCTCAGTTTCGGCCGACGGCTCCGGCAACGTCGGCGGTGCGGGCCGCTCCTCGGCCATGACATGCCGGGTCAGTTCCTCGACCGGCTCCCACTCGCCGGCTTCGGCGAAGGCGACGGCGTCGGCGATTTCCGCATCTGCGTCCGCCAAAATCCTCTCGACATCGCCATGCTCGATCAGGCCATTCGATTCCAGCCAGCCCTGGAACCGAAGGATCGGCCCCTTGTCGCGCCACGCGGCGATCTCCTCCTTTGTGCGGTAGAGCTGCGCGTCGAACATGGAATGAGCGCGGAAACGATAGGTCCGGCATTCGAGAAAGTAGGGCTTTCCGGTCTCGCGGATGGATTTCAAGGCCCGCCGCGTCGCTGCCTCCACCGCGATGACATCCATGCCGTCGACCATCTCGGCCTGGATATTGTAGGTCTGCGCCTTGGCATGGATGTCGGTTTCGGCCTCGGTGTATTTCAGCGCTGTGCCCATGGCGTATCCATTGTTCTCGCAGACGAACAGGACCGGAAGATCCCAAAGTGCCGCCAGGTTCAGGCTCTCGTGGAACTCGCCCTCGGCCACCGCGCCATCGCCAAAGAAACAGGCGGTTACGCGGTTTTCCCGATTCATTTTGTCACCGAGACCAAGCCCGACGGCAAGCGGCAGCCCACCGCCGACGATCGCGTTGCCGCCATGGAAATTGTGGTCTTTCGAGAAAAGGTGCATCGAACCGCCGCGCCCGCCCGCGCAGCCGTTCGCCTTGCCGAACATTTCGGCCATGATGCCGTCCATCGGCACGCCGCGCACCAGCGCATGCCCGTGTTCGCGATAGGTGGCGACCAGCCGGTCGTCGGCTCCGAGCAGCGGGATGACACCAGCGGCGACAGCCTCCTCCCCGTCATAGAGATGCAGGAAGCCGCGGATTTTCTGCTGCGTATAGAGTTCGGCGCATTTGTCCTCGAAACGGCGGACCCGGATCATGCGAGCCAGAAGGTCGAGAACATGCTCCCGGTTGAGATGCGGTCTGAGATCGTCGGTGGTCATTTTTCGTCACTTTCCAGCGTGGAGATATCGCCTTCCGGAAGGCCGAGTTCGCGCGCCTTCAAGAGGCGGCGCATGATCTTTCCGCTACGAGTCTTCGGGAGGTTCTCGCGAAACTCGATCTCCTTCGGCGCGACGGCCGGACCGAGCTTCTTGCGGGCATGGCCCTGGATGGAGAGCTTCAGCTCCTCATCCACGGCAAAGCCGGGTTTTAACGCCACGAAGGCCTTGACCATTTCGCCGGCCGTCTCGTCTGGAACGCCGATCACCGCTGCTTCCGCGACCGCCTCGTGCTCGATCAGCGCGCTTTCCACCTCGAAGGGGCCGATGAGGTGGCCGGCGCTCTTGATGACATCGTCAGAGCGGCCGACGAACCAAAAATAGCCATCGCTGTCACGCATCGCGAGGTCGCCAGAGAGATACCAGCCGTTGGAGAACGCCTTCTTGTAGCGTTCCTCCTCGTGCAGATAACCGCGCATCATCGACGGCCAGCCGGACCGAAGCGCCAGTTCGCCGAGCGCCATCGGCTTGGTGATCTCCTGCGCGCCGTCGGGCGTGCGTTCGACGATGCCGGCCTCGATACCGGGCATCGGCTTACCCATAGAGCCGGGCTTGACGGGCATGCAGGCGTAATTGGCGATCATGATGCCACCAGTCTCCGTCTGCCACCAATTGTCGTGGAACGGTTTGCCGAGCACCCCGACGCCCCACATGACGGCTTCAGGATTGAGCGGCTCGCCAACGCTTGCCATGAAGCGCAGATTGGACAGGTCTTCCCTGTTCGCGAGATGCGCGCCTGCCTTCATCAGCATGCGGATCGCCGTCGGCGCGGTATACCAGACGGTGACCTTGTGATGGGCGAGGATCCGGTACCAGCGTTCCGCATCGAATTCGGCCTCGTCGATGATCATCGTCACGCCATTGGTCAGGGGCGCGATGATCCCGTAAGATGTGCCAGTCACCCAGCCGGGATCGGCTGTGCACCAGAAAATGTCGTTGGGATGCAGGTCGAGAGCAGTCCGGCCCGTGTAGTTATGCGCGACGACCGCCTTGTGAACATGCATCGCGCCTTTCGGCTTGCCAGTCGTCCCCGACGTGAAATGCAGAAGTGCAAGATCTTCCGGATCGGTCGCCACGACATCGAAATCCTCGGACGCCGCGTCCATGAGCTTGCCGAGATCGGACAGCCCCGCGGCCTCATCCTCACCGTCGATCAGGAGAACATGCTTCAGCTCCGGCAACTGGTCCCGGATCGGCGCGACCTTTCTCTTGTAGAGCAGCCTTGTGGTCACCAGCACATTGCCGCCACCGATTTTGAGGCGCGATTTGACCGGTTCGGGCCCGAAGGCCGAGAAGAGCGGCGAGAACACGCAACCGGCCTTCATCGTGCCAAGAACCGACACATAGAGCTGCGGCACGCGGCCGAGAAGCGAATAGACCCGATCGCCCTTTTCGACGCCCAGCGACCGGAGCACATTGGCGAAGCGGTTGGTCCGCCGCATCAGTTCCCGGTAACTGATATCGGTGGCGCTTTCGTCCTTGGCGATCAGGCGAAACGCCGTCTTGTCTCCTGAGCCGTTATAAACATGGCGGTCAACCGCTTCGTAGGCGATGTTGAGCTTGCTGTCCGGCAGGCCGTCGAGGAGGCCCGTCGCCCGCTCCCAGGAAAACGCGGCCCGCTCAAGCGCGTAATCCGTCATGTTGGCGCATGATGCGTCGCCGTCCGATTTCGGGATGAGGTCGTCACTCATTTCGTCCTCCCCGGCCTTTTCGACCGCCTGAAATGAATTTCCTCAGATCAGGCTAGGCGGATGGCGGATTGGAAAAAATGACGATGATCAATGGGGCGTATTTTCTTCCGCCGCACCCTTTCATGCGCTTCGGCCGATTCGAGAGGCTGCACCGCGCGGCCGCTCCGCTGGTGCGATCCGACCGTCATTTTGCATTCGGTCGAAAACCGGATATGGGCTGGGGCGCATCATTCCGCCGTCCCAACTGCCCGAAACGGATCCCATGACCGACCGCTCCGATCGCCTTGCCTTCGCCATCGACCTGGCCCGCAGAGCCGCCGAACTCGGCCTTTCGCATTTCCGCTCACTCGACACCCTGACCATCGAAAGCAAGGGCCATCAGGACCTCGTTTCCAATGCGGACAGGGACGTCGAGACATTCGTGCGCGGAGAAATAGCCAAGGCCTATCCCGAAGACGGGATCGTCGGCGAAGAGCATGCGCCGGTCGCCGGCACCAGCGGCCGCGTCTGGGTGATCGACCCGATTGACGGGACAGCGAATTTCGTGCGCGGCATCCCGGCCTGGTGCGTTGTTCTGGCCTGCGCGAAAGAGGGTGTGACGGAAATCGGCGTGATCTGCGAGCCATGCTCCGGCGAGACATTCTGGGCGGAACGCGGCAAGGGCGCGTTCGTCAACGGCAAGCCGATACGCACGACCGCCGCCAGTTCGCTCTCGGAAGGATCCGTGGCGATCGGCTTCGCCGCCGTCCGCCAGGAGACCGCACCCGCAATCCAGGCGATCACCGATCTTCTCGCACAAGGTGGCGTGTTCTTCCGCAATGCGTCAGGCGCGCTGATGCTCGCCTATGTCGCCGGGGGCCGTCTGCTCGGCTATATCGAACAGCACATGAATTCCTGGGACTGCATCGCCGGCCTGCTGATGATCGAGGAGGCTGGCGGCCGGATCATGCCGACGGACCCGGCCACCGTCGTCACGGAGGGAACCGTCGTGATCGCAGGCGGAGCGAATGTCTATCCGCATCTGGAAACCATTGCGCGCGACGCCTACGGATTGTGACGGGTCACACCGGCTCCTTCAACCGCTCGATCGCCTGTGGAACCTGCGTTAGATCGTCGATGACGACATCCGCGCCAAGCTCGTCGACGGGCACGGTCGTGTAGCCGCCACGTACCGCGATCGACGCCATCGGAGCCGCTTTCGCCGCCTCGATGTCGGCCGGGCTGTCACCGACCATCAGCGCCCTGTGCGCGCCAAAACCGAGCAACTCGAGCGCATGCAGCAGCATGTCCGGAGCCGGCTTGCGCGCGGGACCGGTATCGCCTCCGACGATCGCATGGACCGAACCGCCGAGTCCGAAATGCTCGACGATCGTGCGCGCGAATCCTTCAGGCTTGTTGGTAACGACCCCGATCTTCACGCCGGCCCGCGCATAGGCCGTGACCAGCATCTCTGCACCGGGCATCAGCGTGGTTTCGTTTATCAGGTGATTGCCATAGATCCCCATCATGCGATCCGTCATGGCGGAGAGCGTATCGCCTTCGAGGAGGATATCGCGGGCGGCAAAGGCCCTCTCGACCAGTTTGCGCACGCCGTTTCCGATCATCATGCGCACCTCATCGACCGAAAGGGCGTCCTTGCCCTCTGTGGCGAGGAGGTCATTGACCGCCGCCGCGATGTCCGGCACCGAGTCGATCAGCGTCCCGTCGAGATCGAACAATACGACCTGCGGCCAGCCGCATCGGTCGCCGCCCTGCGCGAAGTGCGAGCTCATGACGCCTCCTTCCACTTGATCGAACAGCCCATGGACGGGATTTGCTCGCGCGGCCCCTTGCCTGTCTCGGCGACCGCGCGCATTGCCTCGAAAAGGTCGCGGCGCACAGCAGTATCGCCCGTTTCCTTGCGCGAAGCATCGAGCCGGCCGCGATATTGCAGTTCCATATCGCTGTTGAAACCGAAGAAGTCCGGCGTGCAGACTGCATCATAGGCCCGCGCAACGGATTGGTCCTCGTCATGCAGATACGGAAAGGAGAAGGCGTGCGCGGCGGCAAAGTCTTTCATCCGCTCGAAGGAATCGGCCGGATAGGCCTCGGCGTCATTGGAATTGATTGCGACGAAGCCGATACCGAGCGCCTCGAGATCGCGCGCATCGCGCACGATACGGTCGATCACCGCTTTCACATAGGGACAGTGATTGCAAATGAAGGCGACCACCAGCCCGTTCGGCCCGGCGCAATCGAAAATCGAGAAGGGTCGGCCTTCAGTGCTCATCAGCCGCGCATCGACGGCCTTCCAGCCAAAATCGCAAATCGGTGGAACCGAGGCCATTCAAACGCTCCTTGTCCGTCAGACGGCGGCGCGGTCCGCACCGTCCGCAGCTTCGCGGATCGCCTTGATGTTCGCGGCATAGGCCGCCTCCTCGCCGCCCTTGAAGACGGCCGAGCCGGCCACCAGCACGTTGGCGCCGGCGGCAGCGACCAGCGGCGCGGTCTGTGGCGTCACGCCGCCATCGATCTCGATATCGATCGGCCTGTCGCCGATCATGTCCTTGATCCGCCGGGTCTTCTCGACAACCGACGGTATGAAGGCCTGCCCGCCAAAACCCGGGTTAACCGTCATCAGCAGGACGAGATCGAGCCGGTCCAGCACATATTCGATCACGTTTTCCGGCGTCGACGGATTGAGCGACACGCCCGCCTTCTTGCCCAGATCGCGGATCGCCTGAAGCGACCGGTCCAGATGTTTCGTCGCCTCCGCGTGGACGGTGATGATGTCGCATCCGGCATCGGCGAACGCGCCGAGAAACGGATCGCAGGGTTCGATCATCAGGTGACAGTCGAAGATTTTGTCGGTCCGGTCGCGCACCGCCTTGATGATCGGCGGACCGAAGGTGATGTTGGGAACATAGTGCCCGTCCATGACATCGAGATGAATCCAGTCCGCGCCGGCGCGCACGACTGCCTCGATCTCGTCGCCGAGCTTCGAGAAGTCGGACGAAAGCACCGACGGTGCGATGATGGTTTTGGATGCCATGGCGAAGGTCCTCCGATCGGGATTGCCTACCTGGTGAGGTGGACAAAAAGGCTTGGCAGTTTGTCCGGCAGGCGTTCCACCTGGCGGATGATTGTATAGTTGTTCGACCCGAATATGCGCGCGACATATCGATCCGCCTCCGGATCCAGTGTCAGGCAATAGCTCGAGATTCCCATTCGTCGTAACTCGGCCGTCGCTTTTTTTGCGTCCATCCTCAGATATTGCGGGTCGCGTTCGGCAATATCGGCCGCTTCAGGCAAACAATGCCCGCGCCATCGGCGACGCGCCCGAACGGAGCCCGTCGATCACGTCGAAATGATGCCTGTCAGGCTCCTCGACGCACTCGGTCGCCAGGCCTAGGCCACGCCATACATTGGCGAGCAGTGCATTCTGGCGCACGAACTCCGACCGCTCGCCCGCGCCGACCCAGCAAATCACCGGCACATCGACCGCCGGTTCGAGCAGCGCCGGGCTTTCTGCCCTCGCCTCCGCCGCATCCAGCCCGATCGTGTCGTTCAACTGCGTCCGCATCATCGGCCTCAGATCATGCACGCCCGAGATAGGCATGACCCGGTCGATACGATCCAGCACAGTGTCAGAAAGGCCTGTTCCGCCGCACAGCAACCGGGCGACGATCTGCCCGCCGGCGGAATGCCCCGCGAGCCGGATCGGACCGTCGATCCGCGCCGATGCCAGGGCGACAGCGCGCGAAATGGATTGGGCGATCTCGCGAACATGCACCTCGGGACAAAGCGGATAGGACGGCATGGCCACCGCCCAGCCGCACGCCAACGCGCCCGCTGCAAAATGCGACCATGTCGACTTGTCGAACCGTATCCAGAATCCGCCATGCACGAAGACGAAGAGTCCCCTGGGCGTTTCGTCCGGCATGAACAGGTCCATGGTTTCGCGCGGGTGTTCGCCATAGGCGATGTCCGTGGTCGCTTTCTTCGCGACCAGTCGCCGGAAGTCCTCCGCCGGCGCGGTCCACGCATCCGGCCAGCGTTCACCACCGGCGATATTCGAACCATTGGCGTAGGCGTTGTCCCAATCCTCGACACGAAACAAAGTCATCGATACGGCCTCCTCACACCCCGAGATAGCGGGCGGTCACATCGTGCGTCAGGTCACCGGTCGCACCGGTCCACACGCTCTCACCCTTTTCCAGAACCACGCAACGGTCGGCGACGGAAGCGAGTTCGCGGATAGACTTGTCGACGACGAGGATCGACAGCCCTGCCGATTTCAGGTCGCGGATCGCCGCCCAGATTTCCTGCCGCACGACCGGGGCCAGCCCTTCTGTCGCCTCGTCCAGGATTAACAGCCGCGGATTGGTCATCAAAGCGCGGCCGATCGCAAGCATCTGCTGCTCGCCGCCGGAGAGCAGCCCTGCCTTTTGAGACAGACGCTCGCCCAATCGAGGGAACAGCCGCGTCACCGCGGCGATGTCCCATGGTCCGGACCGCGCGGCGGAAACGAGGTTCTCCTCGACGCTCAGCGGGGCGAAACACCGCCGCCCTTCGGGCACGAGGCCGATCCCCGCGCGGGCGACGCGGTGCGAAGCCAGCGGGCCGAGGTCCCTGCCCGAAAAGCGGATCGAGCCTTCGCTATGGCGGAGCATGCGCATGATGGTGCGGATGGTCGTCGTCTTGCCCATGCCGTTGCGCCCCATCAGCGCAACCGCCTCGCCTTCGCCGACCTGAAGATCGACGCCGAACAATGCCTGGGATTCGCCGTAGAAGGCGGTGACGCGGGACAATTCCAGGAGCGCGCTCATGCGTCATCTCCCAGATAGGCGCTCTGCACCTCGGCATTCGCGCGGATTTCATCGACCGTGCCGGTCGCGATGATGCGCCCGTAGACAAGAACCGAGATCCGGTCGGCCAGCGTGAAGACGGCGTCCATGTCGTGTTCCACGAGCAGGATCGGAGCCTCGTGGCGCAGGTCGGAAAGAATGGCGGTCATCTCCTGCGACCCCTCCGGCCCGAGCCCCGCCATCGGTTCATCGAGCAGGAAGACGCGAGGCTCCATCGCCAGCGCCATCGCCAGCTCGAGGCGACGCCTTTCGCCATGCGACAGGATCGAAGCGGGTACGTTCTCCCGGCCCGAAAGGCCCACGCGCTCCATGAAAGCGCGTGCCGGCCCGGTCAGCGCCGTATCGCCAAGCGCCGGACGAAGGAAACGAAAGGTCGCGCCGCTCGCGCCCTGAACCGCGAGGACGACATTCTGCAGCGCCGTGAATTCCGGCGCGACGGAGGATACCTGGAAGGTCCGCGCCAGACCGCGCCGCGCCCGCGCCACCGGCCCTTCGCCGGCCAGGTCGCGGCCGGAAAACAGAATGGCGCCGGCTTCCGGGTGCAACTCCCCGCATATCTGCTTGATCAGGGTCGACTTCCCGGCCCCGTTTGGACCGATCAACGCGTGAATCTCGCCCGGACGAAGATCGAAATCGATACCGTCGCTGACCGTGAGAGCACCGAACCGTTTCGTCAGCTTGCGGATTTCGAGGACCGGATCAGTCACGATGCGGCCTCCTTGTCAGGACGCCGATCAGGCCGCCATGGGCGAAGAGCACGACGAGGAGCAACAGGAGCCCGAGCAGAAACTGCCAGTATTCGCTGACGCTGCCGAGTTCGTGTTCGAGCAGAATGAACAGCGCCGCACCGGCAAGCGGTCCGAAATGCCGGCCGACACCGCCCAGGATGACGAAGACCATGATCTCGCCCGATGTCTGCCAGGACAGCATCGACGGGCTGACAAAGCGGTTCAGATCAGCATAGAGCGCACCGGCAAGCCCGGTGATCATGCCGGAGATGACGAATGCCACGAGACGCAGGCGATAGGGATCGATCCCGACGGCGCGGACTCGCTCGACATTCTGCCGGGCACCTTGCAGCGCAAGGCCGAAGCGCGAGCGCGACAGCACCACAGAAACCAGCACCGCCAGCAGGAAGCAGACGAAGGCGACGGCGAAGAATTGCAGCGGATCGAGCGTGTTCAGCCCGGGAAACTTGTCGCGGACATAGATCGGCAACCCGTCCTCACCGCCATAGGCGGGCCAGGAGACCGCGAAATAGAAGACCATTTGCGCGAAAGCGAGCGTGATCATGATGAAATAGACGCCGCTCGTGCGCAGGCTGAGCGCGCCGATCACCAGCGCCGCGATCCCAGAGGCGGCGAGCGCGACAGGCCAGATGATCAGCATCTGCTGAGTGCCATCGATCACTAAGGGCCACGTCATGAGCGGCGTATAGTTCTGCGCGTGACTGGCAAGGATGCCGGCCGCATAACCGCCGATCCCGAAAAAGGCGGCGTGGCCGAATGACACTAGCCCGCCATACCCAAGCGCGATGTTTAGCCCGACTCCCGCCATCGCGAAGATCGCCACCTTCGTCGCCAGCGTGATGATGAAGGGTTCGCCGGCCGCCTGGGCGATCAGCGGCACTGCGACGAGGATCGCGACAAGCGCGGTGTTGACCGTCGTTTCGCGAAACATCAGGTGCCCGCCCCGTAGAGCCCGCCAGGGCGCACCACCAGCACAAGCGCCATCAGG
The DNA here is from genome assembly GCF_965227485.1 of Oricola indica. Taxonomy (NCBI): domain Bacteria; kingdom Pseudomonadati; phylum Pseudomonadota; class Alphaproteobacteria; order Hyphomicrobiales; family Ahrensiaceae; genus Oricola; species Oricola indica. The sequence goes on along the minus strand of NZ_OZ245747.1, from coordinate 2,444,337 downwards.
ATGTAGATCAGCATGGAGGCCAAGGCCGAACCGACGGCGGTCGCATCCGACGCGTTCATGAAAGCTCCGAGAAAACCGGAAGAAGGAAGCGCCCGAGCGTATCCGTGATACCGACGAGGAGCGCACCGATGAAGGCGCCCTTGATCGAGCCGATACCGCCGATGACGATCACGACGAAAGCCAGGATCAGCACCGGCTCACCCATGCCGACTTGCACCGACTGGATCGTGCCGACGAGCCCTCCCGCAAAACCGGCAAGCGCCGCGCCGAGCGCGAAGACGGCCGTGTAGAGCAGCTTGATGTCGACGCCCAGCGCGGCAATCATCTCCCGGTCCGCCTCGCCCGCCCTGATCTGGATTCCAAGCCGCGTCCGGCCAATCAGCAGGAAGAGCAGGATCGCAACGCCGACGCCGGCAACGATGATAGCCAGCCGGTAGAGCGGATATTCAACCCCGCCCGGCAGCGCCACAGCGCCAGAGAGGATTTCGGGCACATCGAGATAGAGCGGGAACGAGCCGAACAGCCAGCGCGTGCCTTCGGAGAACATCAGGATCAGCGCGAAAGTCGCAAGCACCTGATCGAGGTGATCGCGGCGGTAGAGCCTCCGGATCACGACGATCTCCATGATCGCGCCGGCAAGCGCCGCGGCGACGAGGCTCGCCACGAGACCGAGCCAGAAGGAGCCTGTGGCGGTCGCAACCGCCGCGCAGGCAAAGGCGCCGACCATGTAGAGGGAACCATGGGCGAGATTGATCAGCCCCATGACGCCGAAGATCAGCGTCAATCCCGCCGCCATGAGGAAAAGCATGACGCCGAATTGCAGCCCGTTGAGAGCCTGTTCGATTAAAAGGGCTGCGCTCACGGCGACGCCGTCCCGGGGGCTGGAATGCGGTAGCGGGCCGGCGAAGCGGCCCGCGCCATGTCAATCACATCTTGCAGTCGCCGACATAGGCGTTGTCGCGATCGGTCATCGCGGTGGCGACGATCTTGTTGGTCAGGATGTCACCTTCCTTGACCACTTCGCGCACATAGATGTCCTGGATCGGATGGTGGTTGGAGGCAAAGGAGAACTTGCCGCGAACCGAGTCGAAATCGGCTTCCTCGAGCGCCTTCTGGAAGGCATCGGCATCGGAGACGGACGCCTTGTCCAGTGCGGAGAGCATCAGGTTGGCCGTATCGTAGCCATAGGAGGAATAGACCGAAGGCAGCCGGCCATATTCGGCCTGGTAGCTTTCCACGAATGCCTTGTTGGCCTCGTTGTCGATGTCCTTCGACCAGTTGGCGGTGTTCTTGACGCCGAGCGCCGCGTCACCGACCGCCTGAAGGATGCCCTGATCGAACGAGAAAGCCGGCCCGATCAACGGGGTTTCGACGCCCGACTGCGCGTATTGCTTCATGAAGGCGATGCCCATGCCGCCCGGCAGGAAGAAGAACACGCCATCGGCGCCCGACGCGCGGATCTGCGCGATTTCGGCGGCATAGTCGGTCTGGCCGAGCTGCGTATAGATCTCGCCGGCGAGTTCGCCGTCATAGTAGCGCTTGAAGCCGGACAGTGAGTCCTTGCCCGCCGGATAGTTCGGCGCGAGGATGAACATGTTCTTGTAGCCGGCTTCCTTGGCATAGGCGCCTGCGGCCTCGTGCAGATTGTCATTCTGATAGGAAACCGAGAAGTAACGCGCGTTGCAGCCGGGCCCCGCCAACTGCGACGGCGCGGCGTTGACCGAAAGATAGAACTTCCCCTGTGCCACAGCGGCCGGAACCACGGCCATGGCGAGGTTCGACCAGATGATGCCGGTCAGGATATCGACCTTGTCGGACTGGATCATCTTGTCGGCGAGCTGAACCGCGACATCCGGCTTGCGCTGGTCGTCCTCGATGATGACTTCGACGTCGGAATTGCCGGAATTCTTGATCGCCAGCATGAAACCGTCGCGCGCATCGATTCCGAGGCTCGCGCCGCCGCCTGAAAGGGTCGTGATCATGCCGACCTTGACCGGTTCCGCGTAGGCGGCCGTCGTAGCCGCCAGCATCGCGACTGCGGCCAATGTGCTCGTTATCATTTTCATGTGTTGCCTCCCGGTTGTGAGTTGAAGCGGAAACGGCGGCCCGTGGGGGACCGCCGTCAGAACGCCTTGAATGTGAGTGTCGTCAGCGAGCGCGAGATGCCCTCGATATCGAGAATGTGGTCGTTGATATATTTGCCGACATCCTCGTCACTTGGAATGTACAGCTTCATCAGCAGGTCATAGTCGCCGCTTGTCGAATAGAGCTCTGACGCGATCTCGCGCTCATAGACCCTGTCGGCGACCTCGTAGGCCTTGCCCGGACGACACCGCAACTGAACAAATACGCAATTCATGGAACGTTCCCCTGACGTGGCCCGGCGCGGACAGGCTGTGCTTGGCCCTATCCTTGAAGATTGAAATCACAAAAGCAACCGAGAAGTTTCAAGCTTGAAGCATTTTCCCTCGAACGGATTGCCTGCCTAGTCGAAGACGATCGACGGGGCGGACTGCGCCGTCGCGCCGATACGCTCCTGAACCGTGCGGGCGATATCGCGATAGACCGCCGCATGCGGGCTCTCCGGATCGGAAACGACGATGGGCGTGCCTGCGTCGGATTTCTCGCGGATATCCATCGTCAGCGGCACCTCGCCGAGGAACGGCACGCCCAGACGCTCCGCTTCCTTGCCCGCGCCGCCATGGCTGAAGATGTCGTGGCGCGATCCGCAGTCGGGACAGATGAAATAGCTCATGTTCTCGATGATGCCGAGCACCGGAACCTCGACCTTGCGGAACATGTTGAGACCCTTGCGGGCGTCGATTAGCGCAAGATCCTGCGGGGTCGAGACGATAACGGCCCCGGCAAGCGGCACGTTTTGCGCCATGGTCAGTTGCGCATCGCCCGTACCGGGCGGCATGTCGACCACCAGCACGTCAAGTTCGCCCCACTCGACTTCCTTCAGCATCTGGTTGAGCGCCGACATCACCATCGGCCCGCGCCAGATCATAGGCGTATCCTCTTCGACGAGGAAGCCCATGGACATCACCTTGAGCCCGTAATTCTCCATAGGCTTGAGCGTCCGGCCGTCAACGGTGGTCGGCTTGCCGGAAATTCCCATCAGGCGCGGCATGGAGGGACCGTAGATATCGGCGTCGAGGATACCGATCTTGAGACCAAGACCGCTCAATGCCAAGGCAAGATTGACCGCAGTCGTCGACTTGCCGACCCCGCCCTTCCCGGAAGCGACCGCGATGATCGACCGGATGCCCGGAACGCCGGCTGGCTTGCGCAGCCCGCCCTGCGGCGGGGCCTGACGCGCCGGCTGAGGCGCAGGTTGCGGCTGCGGATTGGGTGTGCCGGCCTTCTTCGCGGCGGTCAAAACCACGCCCGCCTTCTCGACACCGTCGATGCCGAGCACCGCCTTCTCGGCGGCTTCGCGCAGCGGTTCGAGTTCTTCGGCCCTTTCGGCGGGAACGGTAATGGAGAAAAAGACTTTCGAACCGGCGATGACGATCTCCGAGACAAGCCCCAGATCCACGACGTTGCCGTCCAGATCAGGCCCCTTGACCCGCCGCAGTTGCTCCAGAACGTGATCCTTGCTGATAGCCAAAGTCTTCCCCTTCGATTGCGTCTCTCGTTCGCAAATAGGCGATTTGCGATGACGTTCCAATGGGGTGGCCGCGGTTGTTGAATCAAAATCGCAACCGCGGCGCGGATCAGGAGACCGTGGGCTTGCCGGCAAGTCCGGCCATGAAGCTCTTCGGCGTGACGATCCCCGCCCGCGCGCCGGACCGGGTCACGCGCAGCGGTTCGTCGTTCGACAGGAACATGTCCATGATCTCCGCGACGGCCGTGTCATGGGTAACCGAGCGCGCATCTTCCGGCAGATCGCCGTCAATCATCACGTCTTCGGCACACAACACGCCAAGCGGATTCATGTGCGCGACGAAATCGGCGACATATTCGTTTGCCGGATTCCGGATGATCTCCTGCGGCGTGCCGCATTGCACGATGCGTCCGCCTTCCATGATCGCGATCCGCCCGCCCAGCTTGAACGCCTCGTCGAGGTCGTGGCTGACGAATACGATCGTGCGCTTCAGATTGGCCTGGAGTTCCAGCAGTTCATCCTGCAGGCGCGTGCGGATCAGCGGATCGAGTGCCGAGAATGGCTCGTCCATGAGCAGGATCGGCGCTTCCGTGGCGAATGCCCGCGCAAGCCCGACACGCTGCTGCATGCCGCCCGACAATTCGGAAACCTTGTGATCGGCCCAGTCGCTCAGACCCACGAGATCGAGCTGCGCACGCGCCTTCTCCTCGCGTTCGCGCTTTACCATGCCGTCGAGTTCGAGACCGAAAGCGACATTGTCCAGAACATCGCGCCACGGCAGCAGGCCGAATTGCTGGAACACCATGGCGACGCGGTGAAGCCGCATGTCGCGCAGTGTCGCGGCATTGGCTTCGGTGATGTTGGTCATCCCCTCGCCGTCATTGATCAGCACCGAGCCGCGCACAACCTTGTTCAGCCCGTTGACCGCCCGAAGAAGCGTGGATTTTCCGGAACCGGAAAGCCCCATCAGCACGAGGATTTCGCCCTCCTCCACCTCGATGGAACAGTTATGCACGCCCAGTACCTGGCCGGTTTCCTGCTGGATCTCGGCGCGGTCCTTGCCCTCGTCCATCATCGGCAAAGCGGATTTCGGGTCCGAACCGAAGACGATGCTCACATTGTCGAAAACAACAGCCTTGCTCATGTCCGGTCCTTTCCGAGATGCAGCATCCGGTCGAGAATGATCGCGACGACGACGATGATGAAGCCGCTCTCGAAACCGAGCGCGGTGTTGACCTGACCGAGCGCGCGCATCACCGGCACACCGAGACCGTTGGCGCCGACAAGCGCCGCGATCACCACCATCGACAGCGACAGCATGATGGTCTGGTTCAGACCCGCCATGATCTGTGGCAGCGCATAGGGCAACTCGACCTTCACCAGCTTCTGCCACCCCTTGGCACCGAAGGCCTCGGCCGCCTCGAGCAGCGGCGTCGGCGTCGACGACACGCCGAGATAGGTCAGGCGGATCGGAGCCGGCAGAACAAAGATCACGGTTGCGAGAAGGCCCGGCACCATACCGACGCCGAAGAAGACGATGGCCGGGATCAGGTAGACGAAGGTCGGCAGCGTCTGCATCAGGTCGAGCAACGGCTGGAGGAACTGGTAGAGCCGGGGTCGGTGCGCCGCCGCGATCCCGATCGGAACGCCGATCGCCATGCAGACGAGGCAGGATGACAGAACCAGCGTCAGGCTCTCCGTCATCTCCTCCCAGTAATCCTGGTTGATGATGAACAGGAAGCCGAGAAAGACAAGTAGGCAGATTTTCCAGCTGCGCTGAAGATACCAGGTGAGCCCGACGAAAACGGCCACGATGATCAGCGGATGGGGGGACTGAAGAACCCAGAGAATCCCGTCGATCAGGCGTTCCATCCATTCCGCCAGTCCGTCGAAAAACCAGGCGCCATGGTGCTGGAGCCAGTCAAACACGGATTTCGCGGTCTTGCCGACCGGAATCTTGTGGTCAGTCAACCATTCCATTCAATACCCCTCCGACGTCGCGGCGATCATGGTCCGCGCCAGCCGCAGATGGCGGGCGCGGGGCCATGGTTTTACGCAAAGCGTTCGAAATCAATCCGAAGTCTCGGGATTCGCGAATCCCGCAATGAAAAAGGCCGGGCTTTTTCAAGCCCGGCCCGTCAGTTTCAGAGACCGAAGGCGGACTTCACTGCCGGAAGCCCCGGCTCCCCGTCCTTGGTCGTCACGCCGTCGAGCCAGCCGTCGAGGACGTCCGGATTTGCCTTCATCCAAGCAAGCGACGCGTCGTCGGCATCCTCGCCCTCGTCGAGGATCGCACCCATGATCTCGTTTTCCATCGGAAGCGAGAACTTGAGGTTGGTCAGGAGCTTGCCGACATTCGGGCATTCCTCGGTGTAACCCTTGCGGGTCGTGGTGTAGACCACGCCTTCGCCGCCGAAGAAGTCTTCACCGCCCGGCAGATATTTCAGGTCGAAATTGGCGTTCATCGGGTGCGGTTCCCAGCCGAGGAACACGACGGGTTCTTTCTTGTCATAGGCGCGAGCGACCTGCGCAAGCATGCCCTGCTCCGAGCTTTCGACGATCTCGAAGTCCTTGAGGTCGAACTTGTTCTCCTCGGTCAGGCTGACGAGGTAGCCATTGCCCTCATTGCCCGGTTCGATGCCGTAAATCTTTTCGTCGAGTTCGTCGGCGAATTTGTGAATGTCCGCATAGCTTTTCAGGCCGGCATCCCATGCATAGGTCGGCGTTGCGAGCGTGTATTTCGTGCCTTCGAGATTGACGGCGACCTGTTCGATTTCGCCACTGTCGAGATACGGCTTGATCGCGGCGTTCTGGGCCGGAATCCAGTTGCCGAGGAAAACGTCCACATCGTCCTTCTCCAGCGATGCGAAGGTGACCGGAACCGACAGGACCTTAACATCGACTTCATAGCCGAGCGCTTCGAGAACCTGCTTGGTGGCCGCCGTCGTGGTGGTGATGTCGGTCCAGCCGACATCCGAGAACACGACCTCATCGCATGCGGCAAGCGCTGTCCCGGAGGACGCGACGAGCGCGATCGCCCCGGTCAATGTGCTTTTCAAAATGCTCATCTGTTACTCCTGATAGCTGGTTATAACTGGCGGTTTTTATTGATTGACGGATCAATTAAAAAACAATTAGGGATGGATGGCAAGTGAGGATTGGAGAGTGCGGTGCCCAAGGTCGGTATGGAACCAATTCGCAGGGACGCGCTGGTCAGCGCGACCATTGCTGAAATCGGGGCATCCGGTTCGCTTGAGGTGACGGTCAGCGCCATTGCCCGCCGCGCCGGCGTCTCGCCCGCCCTCGCCCACCACTACTTCGGCTCCAAGGAACAGATCTTCCTCGCCGCCATGCGGCGCATCCTGTCGGACTTCGGCTCGGATGTGCAGCACCGGTTGAAATCGCAGAGCGATCCGGTCCAGCGCCTGCACGCGATCATTGCCGCCAGTTTCGGACCCGACCAGTTCGACCGCGAGATCGTCGCGGCCTGGCTCGCCTTCTATGTCCAGGCGCAGAAATCGCCGGAGGCGGCGCGGCTCCTCAGGATTTACGCCCGACGCCTCGACTCCAATCTCGTCTACAACCTCCGCAAACTCGTCGATGAGGATACCGCCCGGCGCATCGCCCAGGGCCTGTCGTCGATGATCGACGGCTTCTATATCCGCCACGCTTTGCAAGACCACGTGCCCGATCGCATGGGAACCATGCGCCTCGTTTGCGAATATCTCGAGATGTGCCTGAACAGGGAGACGCGAAGTTGACCTCCGCACCGAATATCCTGATCCTGATGGTCGACCAGTTGAACGGAACCTTGTTCCCGGACGGTCCCGCCGATTGGCTGCATGTGCCCAATCTGCGGAAGCTGGCCGATCGTTCTGTCCGCTTCGCCAATGCCTATACCGGTTCTCCGCTCTGCGCGCCCGGCCGCGCCAGCTTCATGGCCGGCCAGTTGCCGCGCCGCACCCGCGTCTATGACAATGCCGCGGAATTCCAGTCCGACATTCCGACCTATGCGCATCACCTTCGCCGCGCCGGCTACCAGACCTGCCTCTCCGGCAAGATGCACTTCGTCGGCCCCGACCAGTTACATGGTTTCGAGGAGCGCCTGACAACCGACGTCTACCCGGCCGACTTCGGCTGGACACCGGATTATCGCAAGCCGGGAGAGCGCATCGACTGGTGGTATCACAACATGGGCTCGGTCACCGGCGCCGGCGTCGCGGAGATCACCAACCAGCTCGAATATGACGATGAGGTCGCCTATCACGCAACGCGCAAGGTCTACGATCTGGCACGCGGGCGTGACGAGCGGCCATGGATGCTCACCGTCTCCTTCACCCATCCGCATGACCCCTATGTCGCGCGGCGCAAATATTGGGACCTCTACGAGGATTGCGAACATCTCGACCCGGTCGTTTCGTCGATCCCCTACGAGGAACAGGACGATCACTCGAAGCGCATCTTCGACGCCAATGACTGGCGCAGCTTCACCATCACCGACGAGAATATCCGCCGTTCGCGCCGCGCCTATTTCGCGAACATTTCCTATCTCGACGACAAGATCGGCGAAATCCTGGAGGCGCTGGAAACCACGCACCAGGCCGACAACACGATCATCCTGTTCGTGTCCGACCATGGCGACATGCTGGGCGAACGCGGCCTCTGGTTCAAGATGAGCTTCTTCGAGGGCTCGTCGCGCGTGCCGCTGATGATCGCGGCACCCGGCGTCTCGCCGGCCCGCGTCACCGAGCCTGTCAGCACGATGGACGTCACGCCGACCGTCTGCGATCTCGCCGGCATCGACATCGCCGAAATCATGCCATGGACGGATGGCGAAACGCTCGTGCCCGCGATGAACGGGACCAGACGCGAAACGCCGGTGCGCATCGAATATGCCGCCGAAGGCTCCTACGCCCCGCTCGTCTGCATCCGCGAAGGCAAGTGGAAATACACCCATTGCGAACTCGACGAGCCGCAGCTCTTCGATCTTGAAGCCGATCCACATGAATTGACGAACCTCGCGCACGACCCCGACCATGCCGAAACGGCCTCCGAATTTGCCCGGAAGGCCGGCCGGTTCTGGGACATGGCGGCCTTCGACGCGGAGGTGCGCCAGAGCCAGGCGCGGCGATGGGTCGTCTATGAAGCCCTGCGAAACGGAGCCTATTATCCGTGGGACTACCAGCCACTGCAAAAGGCGTCCGAACGCTATATGCGCAATCACATGGACCTGAACGTTCTGGAAGAAAGCCAGCGCTTTCCGAGAGGGGACTGACATGTTGACGGTTTACGGTCGCGCCACTTCGTCCAATGTACAAACGGTCATGTGGACGATTGCCGAACTCGGCCTCGATTGCGAAAGGCTCGACTACGGCGGTGCCTTCGGCGGCAACGACACGCCGGAATTCCTCGCAATGAACCCAAATGGGCTGGTGCCGGTCGTCATCGACGGAGACGGGCCTCCGCTCTGGGAGAGCCCGGCAGTTCTACGCTATCTCGCAGCCCGGTACGGCGACGAGCAATTCTGGCCTGCCGACCCCGCGCGACGCGCGAGCCAGGATATGTGGGCGGAATGGACCAAGACTACCTTCTATCCGACGCTGATCGGACAGGTCTTCGGACCTCTCGTCCGCCTGCGACCCGAACAGCGCAATGAGCAACAAATCGCAGCCAGTATAGAGGGGCTCAAGCCACTGGCTCGCATGCTGGACAACCGCCTCACCGGCACTGCCTTCATTGGCGGCGATGCGCCATCCTTCGCCGACATGATGACCGGCCACCTTTTGTATCGCTACTACACCCTGCCGATCGACCGTGCTGAAACGCCGGCGCTCGACGCCTACTATACGCGCCTTCAGGCACGAGAGGCTTATCGCCAGCATGTCATGGTATCCTACGAATCCCTGAGACCAAGCTCATGAAATACCAGCCTTCCGCTTCCCATTTCATCGACGGCAATCCGGTTGAAGACAAAACCGGCCGCCAGATTGACGTCATCTATCCCGCGACCGGCGAAACGATCGCGACCATTCACTCGGCGACCGACACCGTCATGAGTCAGGCGCTCGAAAGCGCCGTGAAGGCGCAGGCCGAATGGGCGGCGCGGTCGCCGACCGAGCGCGGCCGCGTCCTGCGCCGTGCCGCCGACATCATGCGCGACCGTAACCGCGAGCTCTCGGAAATCGAGACGCAAGACACCGGCAAGCCCTTGCAGGAAACGCTTGTCGCCGACGCCATGTCTGGTGCGGACGCGCTGGAATATTTCGGCGGCATTACGCCGACCATCGGCGGCGAGACCGTCGAACTGGGCGGTGATTTCGCCTACACCCGCCGCGAACCGCTTGGCGTATGCGTCGGGATCGGTGCGTGGAACTACCCGATCCAGATCGCGTCGTGGAAGGCTGCGCCTGCACTCGCCTGCGGCAACGCGATGATCTTCAAGCCATCGGAAATGACGCCGCTGTCGGCCCTGAAACTGGCAGAGATCCTGATCGACGCAGGCGCGCCCGCCGGCCTGCTCAACGTCGTCCAGGGCTACGGCGATGTCGGCGCGGCGCTGACGACCGATCCGCGCGTCGCCAAGGTGTCGCTGACAGGCTCGGTGCCCACCGGCCGCAAGGTCTATACGAGCGCGGCGGAGGGCCTGCGTCATGTCACCATGGAGCTTGGCGGCAAGTCACCCCTGATCGTCTTCGAGGACGCCGATATCGAGAACGCCATCGGCGGCGCAATGCTCGGCAACTTCTATTCGACCGGCCAGATCTGCTCGAACGGGACCCGCGTCTTCGTGCACCGCGCGATCCGCGACCGCTTCGTTGAACGTCTGGTCGAACGCACCCGCTCGATCGTCATCGGCGATCCGATGGACGAAGCCGTGCAGCTGGGACCGATGGTCTCGGCGACACAGCGCGAGAAAGTGATGGGTTATGTGGAAACCGGAAAGACCGAAGGCGCGACGCTGGAAATCGGCGGCGGCATTCCCTCCATCCAGGGCTTCGAGAACGGATACTTCATCGAACCGGCGGTGTTCACCGGCGTCACGGACGACATGACCATCGCGAAAGAGGAAATCTTCGGGCCGGTCATGTCCGTGCTTGATTTCGAGGACGATGACGAAGTGATCGCCCGCGCCAACGCGACCGAATTCGGCCTTGCCGCAGGCGTCTTCACAGCCGACCTGACGCGGGCCCACAGGGCGGTTGCGCGGCTGCAGGCCGGCACCTGCTGGATCAACACCTACAATCTGACGCCGGCCGGCATGCCGTTCGGTGGGGTCAAGGCCTCCGGCTTCGGGCGCGAGAACGCGGCCGCGGCGATCGACGCCTACAGCCAGGTCAAGAGCGTCTATGTCGGCCTCGAACCGGTCGACAGCCCTTACTGACGGAACGGGAATGCCATGGAAGCGGATTACATCATCATCGGCTCCGGCTCTGCCGGCTCGGCCATGGCGTACCGCCTGACCGAGGACGGCAAGTATTCCGTCATCGTCGTCGAGGCCGGTGGGACGGACGCCGGCCCCTTCATCCAGATGCCGGGCGCCCTCTCCTACCCGATGAACATGAAGCGGTACGACTGGGGATACCAGTCTGAACCGGAACCGCATCTCGGAGGACGCAGGCTGGCCACCCCGCGCGGCCATGTCATCGGCGGATCGTCCTCGATCAATGGCATGGTCTATGTGCGCGGCCATGCGCGCGATTACGACCACTGGGCGGAAAGCGGCGCGGCCGGCTGGGCCTATGCCGACGTGCTGCCTTATTTCAAGCGGCTGGAAAACTGGCACGACGGCGGCCATGGCGGAGATCCGTCCTGGCGCGGAAATTCCGGCCCTCTGCATGTCACCCGGGGCAAGCGCGACAATCCCCTCTTCCACGCATTCGTCGAGGCTGGCAAGCAGGCCGGGTTCGAGATCACACCAGACTACAATGGCGAGAAACAGGAAGGGTTCGGCCCGATGGAGCAGACGGTCTGGAAAGGCCGCCGCTGGTCCACCGCCAATGCCTATCTGAAGCCGGCCCTGAAACGTCAGAACTGTACGCTCGTGCGCGCATTCGCGCGGCGGGTGGTCGTCGAGAACGGTCGCGTGACCGGCGTCGAGATCGAACGCGGTGGACAGGTCAAGACCCTCACCGCGCGCAATGAAGTCATAGTCGCAGCCTCCTCGATCAATACGCCGAAAATCCTGCTGCTGTCGGGCATCGGTCCTGCAGCGCAATTGGCCGAACACGGCATCGACATGGTCGCCGATCGTCCGGGCGTCGGCGAGAACCTGCAGGACCACCTCGAACTCTATATCCAGCAGGCCAGCACCCAGCCGATCACGCTCTACAAATACTGGAACCTGTTCGGCAAGGCATGGGTCGGGGCGCTGTGGCTTCTGACCAAGGACGGGCCCGGTGCGTCCAACCAGTTCGAGAGCGCGGCTTTCCTGCGCTCGAAACCCGGCGTCGACTATCCCGACATCCAGTATCACTTCCTGCCGATCGCTGTGCGCTACGATGGCAAGGCGGCGGCAGAAGGCCACGGTTTCCAGGCACATGTCGGGCCGATGCGTTCACCCTCGCGCGGCAGCGTCACGTTGCGTTCATCGGACCCCAAGCAGCCGCCGAAAATCGTGTTCAACTATATGAGCCATGAACAGGACTGGTCGGATTTTCGTCACTGCATCCGCCTGACAAGGGAAGTTTTCGGTCAGGCGGCGTTCGATCCCTATCGCGGCAAGGAAATCCAGCCTGGGGCATCGCTCCGGTCGGACGAGGAACTGAATGGTTTCATCCGCGAGCACGCGGAAAGCGCCTACCACCCCTGCGGGACGGCGCGGATGGGACGGGCGGACGACCCCATGGCGGTGGTCGATCCGGAATGCCGGGTGATCGGCGTCGAGGGCCTGCGGGTCGCCGACTCTTCGATCTTCCCGCGCATCACCAATGGCAATCTCAACGCACCGTCGATCCTTGTCGGCGAAAAGGCGTCGGACCACATTCTCGGCCGAACGCCCCTCCCCCCGGAAAATTCCGAACCCTGGATCAATCCGCGCTGGCAGACGTCGGACCGCTGACGCGGCCCGAACAACTCTGCGTCAGGCCGCTTCCATGTTTTCCTGAACGGTGTCGAACAGTGTCTTCAGGTCAAGGAAGCAGACCATGTCGTCTCCGACCGGCACGATGCCGCGGGTCAGCGCCTTTTCTTCCGCGCTCATCACGTCCGGCACCGGCTGCATTTCTTCCGGCTTGACGGTGACCATGTCGGACACGCTGTCGACCAGGATACCGACGCCGCGATCGCCCTCGTCGATAACGATTATGGCGCTCTGCTCGGTCGGCTGGATCGCCGGAAGGCCGAGGCGAAGCGCCATGTCGACCACCGGAATGACCTTGCCGCGCAGATTGATGAAGCCCAGCACGTAATCCGGAGAATGCGGCAGCGGCGTCGCCTTCTGCCAGACCCGGATTTCCTTTACCGCCATGATATCAAGGCAGAAAACCTGGTCTGAAAGGCGGAACGAAATGATCTTCAGGATCGGTTCCGAAGTGCTCATATTGCTATCTCTCATCAAAATTCTTCCCATTCGTCAGGATTGGTAGCGAGGTTGGACTTGGCGTTGAACGCCCGCGCGATGTTTCCGACCATCGCCCGCGCAGGCGATGCGACGGTCCGTGCCGCTTCCCCGGCAGGCACAGGCCGCGGGGCGGATGCGACCTTCGGCTGATCCCCGAGACGGAAAGTGGCGATCTTGGATTTCATGTCGCCGGCTTCGTCGGAAAGCCTGTGGGTCAGCGCGTTTGTTTCCTCGACCATGGCGGCGTTTTTCTGCGTCACCTGATCGAGCTGGTTAATCGAGTTGGAAATGTCCTTGATACCGGTCGACTGCTCGCTCGCGGCCGTGGCGATCGACTGGATGCGGTCGTTGACATCATTCACCTTCTCGGAAATGTCCGAAAGCGCCGCACCGGTGCGGTTGACGAGTTCGACGCCGGTGGAAACCTCCCGGCCCGACTTTGTAATCAGGTCCTTGATCTCCTTGGCGGCGCCCGCCGATCGCTGCGCGAGTTCACGCACTTCCTGCGCGACAACGGCAAAGCCCTTGCCCGCCTCGCCCGCCCGCGCGGCCTCGACACCGGCGTTGAGGGCCAGCAGGTTCGTCTGGAAGGCGATCTCGTCGATCACGTTGATGATGTTGGAGATTTCGCCCGAAGCCTGCTCGATCTGTCCCATCGCGGAAACCGCCTCGGCGACGATCTTGCTGGAGGACTCCGTCTCGGCCTTTGTCGAGGCGACCTTTTCGCTGGCCTCACGGGCCATCTCGGCCGCGCTGGTGACCGTGGCCGCAATTTCCTCGACAGCGGCGGACGTCTCTTCGAGCGAAGCCGCCTGCTGTTCGGTGCGCCGCGACAGCTCGTCAACGGAGCTGCGCATTTCAACCGCGCCGCTTTCGATAACCTCGGTGTTGTCGCGCACGTCCTCGAGCGTCTCGCGAAGCTTCGCGATGGCCGAGTTGAAGTCCATCCGAATCGTGTCGAGGCTTTCGATGAACGGAGATTCGATGCGCACGGAGAGGTCACCCTCCGCCACACGCTGCAGGCCCTCGCCAAGACGGCTGACGACTTCATCGACACGGGCCGCTTCTTCCCGGCGCGTCTCGTCGTTCTGCTGGCGCTCCGTCTCGGTCATCGACCGGCTTTCCTCGGCCTCGCGCTCGACGCGCTGCTTGGCGAGCGCGTTCTCGCGGAAGATCTCGAGCGCGCGCGCCATCGCGCCGATTTCGTTCTTCGCTTCCGTGTGCGGGACTTCGATATCCAGTTTGCCCTCGGCCAGCGCCTGTGCCGTCTCCGTCAGACGCGGGATCGGCCGCAGGATAGCACGCGACAGAAACGCCATTGCGATGATGGCGGCGACAAGCACGGCAAGCGATGCAATCGCGAGCGCCGACGACATTTCACCCGCCAGGGCCGTGATCACCGACTTCTGCACCCCGGCATAGAGGATGCCCGTGACATCGCCGGACGGCGAGAAGATCGGCTGATAAATGGTGAAATAGGGCGTTCCCAGAATGACCGCCTCGCCGCGGAAGGTCTCGCCACTGGTGACGACCGGATAGACCGCGCCGCCCTGGCCGAGTTTCGTGCCGACCGCGCGGTTGCCGTCCGGCTTCACGATATTGGTCGTGCGGCGCCAGAAATCTTGGCTTTCCGCGTCCCAGGCAAAAACCGTCGCCGTTTCGCCGGTCATGCGGCCGACGCTGTCGATCATGTCATGGGTTGCGAAGGATTGCGGGATTTCCTCCATGACGATGCGGTCGACATTGCCGTCCGCCGCCCAGGTAACCGTCGTCCCCGGAATGTCGCGTTCGGCGATCGTTGCAGCCACCCGGAGGCTCGCATCCTGCCGGTGAACGGCTTCGCTGGCGATACGATCCGAGACGATCATGTAGACGGCGGCCGATACCGCCAGCAATGAGAGGACGATGATGAAACCGGTCGATGCGGTAACGATACGGACAAGGCCGAAACGGGAAAGGAAACTCATGAATTCCTCTTGATACACTTCGATCACATGAAGGCAGACCGACGTCTTCGGCAGCGGGCGGGACGAAGTCCCTGCGTGAATGCGAGCGCCGGAAATGCAGATCAGAGGAATTTGCGGGGTGCCGTTTCCGCGACCTGTAGCGCCAAGCTGACGAAACGACATCATGTCGATACATCCCGAAGGATGCCGTGGCGTAAATTGCCCGCCCCACTACGCCGCAGAAACGATAAAATTATCTTAATCGGGATATCCGCAATATCGCCGCCCCACCGGGCCAAACCCGGCGGTTTTCAAGGCGACCTGCGACGTAACGTACGCGACGGCATACCTACTTGGCGAATACCACCGTCTTGTGCCCGTTCAGCATCACCCGTCGCTCCAGATGCAGCTTGACGGCACGGGCGAGCACGCGGCTTTCGATGTCACGCCCGGTCGCGACGAAATCGTCGGGCGTCATGGCATGAGTGACACGTTCGGTTTCCTGCTCGATGATCGGTCCCTCGTCGAGATCCGGTGTCACGTAGTGAGCGGTCGCGCCGATCAGCTTTACGCCGCGCTCATGCGCCTGATGATAGGGCCGCGCGCCCTTGAAGCTCGGCAGGAAGGAATGGTGGATATTGATCGCCGATCCGAAAAGACGATTGGACGTCTCGTTCGACAGGATCTGCATATAGCGCGCCAGAACGACCAGTTCGGCGCCGGTTTCCTTGACCAGTGCGAGCAGCTTGCTTTCCTGCTCGGCCTTGTTTTCCTTCGTCACCTTCCAGCAGTGATAGGGAATGCCCTCGATCTCGGCGGTCTGGCGCGAATCCTCGTGGTTCGACACGATGGCGACGACCTCGGCCGGAAGCCAGCCGACACGGATCTGGTAGAGAATGTGCAGCATCGCATGGTCGGATTTGGAGACCATGACGATGATCTTCGGACGCTCGGACAGGTCCGAGACCGAGACTTTCATGTCGAAGCGTTGCGAGGTCGGCCGCAAGGCGCGCTCTATCGCCGCACGATCGACTCCGTCCGGCGCCATGAGGGCGATGCGCAGGAAGAACCGGTTTGTCGTCCTGTCCCAGAACTGGTTCGATTCGGCGATGTTGGCGCCAGCCGCCGCGAGTTCGGTGGTCACCGCCGCGACGATGCCCGGTCGATCTTCACAGGTCAGCGTGACGACGAAATGGTGCGCAGACATGGCTTTTCACTTTCCGGCTGACTTGGCCTGGCAGCATGCGAAGCGGATATGCTCGCGTGCGAGGCCGATGATCGGATGACGGCATTTTCATACGCGTTTCGGGCTCGGATTCGCAAGCGAACCCATTCAACTTTCTTATAATATGAGATGGCCGTCGAGTTTCAGGCGTAAAATTACCCGCCTTTTTTGCAATTTTTTCCCAAGTTTTTGCAATGTGAATTGCGCTAGAACCCGTAGACCGCGGCTTTTGAGGAATCCGACGGCAAACGGTTGGTGACATCCGGCCGGAAAAAGGCTTGAAATAGGCTAACGGGATCGACTGGGAGGTGTTTTCCAAATCCGAATTGAGATTCGGCAGCGCCATGCTCGCCGCGCCTGCAATCGATCACCGACTAGAACACCCATAAGAGGAGGATACACATGAAAACTCTGAAACTGGCGGGTGCTGCCGTACTCGGCGCCGCTATCGCGCTTGCGGGCACGTCCCTGGCATCCGCCCAGGAATTCACCTTCAAGCTTCACCAAATGCTCCCGGCCACGGCGCCGGCACAGACCCGCATGCTCGAGCCCTGGGTAAAGCAGGTCGAGGAAAACTCCGGCGGTCGCGTGAAGATCGAGATCTACCCGGCGATGACCCTCGGCGGCACCCCGCCCGAACTGGTACAGCAGGCGCGTGACGGCGTGGTCGATCTCATCTGGACCGTCAACGGCTACACGCCGGGCCAGTTCCCGCGTACCGAGGTCTTCGAACTGCCGGGCGTATTTCTGAACGACATCAAGGCAGCCAACCTCGCCATGTACGACATGTTCGAGGACAACCTGAAGGACGACTACAAGGGCCTCGAGGTTATGTGGCTCCACGTCCATGCTGGCCAGGCGATCATGTCGGTGGACAAGGAGATCCGTTCTCCCGCTGACACCGAGGGTCTCAAGATCCGTATCCCGAACCGCACGGGCGCGTGGGTGATCGAGGCGCTTGGCGCATCGGCGCTTGCGATGCCTGTTCCAGAGGTGCCTAGCGCGCTCTCCAAGAAGGTCGTCGACGCGACACTGCTTCCCTGGGAAATCATCCCGGTGATCAAGGCTCAGGAGCAGATCGACTACTTCATCGAAGGTCATGACGAGACGCGTTTCGGCACCACCACTTTCCAGGTGTCCATGAACCAGGCACGCTGGGACGGCCTGCCGGACGACATCAAGAAGGCGTTCCGCGATGCATCGGGCCGCGACTGGTGGGGTAAGGTCGCCGAGGCATGGCGCGCCGGCGACGACTTCGGCATCAAGATGGCCACTGATGCGGGCAAGACCCACATCATGCTGACCGAAGAGGAAACGCAGGTGTTTCTCGACACGCTCGTTCCGGTGCAGGAACGCTGGATCGAGGAAGTCAACGGCAAGGGCATCGACGGCGCCGGTCTCGTGGCGAAGGCCAAGGAACTGATCGCCAAGAACGCCGAATAGGAACGATATGGCATCCAATGTCGAATCCGGGACGAGGCTTCACAGCCTCGTCCTTCGCTTGTCCACCGGCTGGGCGATCCTCGGAGGATTTGTTCTGCTGGCCGTCGTTGTTTTCAACGTCGCATCCGTGGTCGCCGCTGCGGTCATGAACAAGTCGCTGCCGGGCGACTTCGAAATCACGGAACTCGGCGTTGCCATCGCCGCATTCGCTTTCCTTCCCTACTGCCAGATCGCCGGGCTCAACGTCACCGCCGACATTTTCACGGCCGCTGCGTCGCGCTTCTGGCTTGCGGTCTTCTCGCTGCTCGGTGCGCTGGTGGCCCTGGGTTTCGGAGGGCTGCTGCTCTGGCGCATGTATTACGGCATGCTCGACCAGCGCACATACGAGACCTCGACGGCAATATTGCAGATACCGCTGTGGTGGGCATACGGCGCATGCCTGCTCTCGCTTGCCCTGCTGGTTCTCGCCAGCTTCGCATCGGTGGTCAATTCCCTGAACGCCATGGTCAAGGACTAGCACGATGGACCCCATCACTCTCGGCGTCACGGGCCTCATCGTTCTCATCGCGCTGATTGCGATCCGAATTCCGATCGCCTACGCCATGATCCTTGTCGGCGGCGTCGGCGTCATGCTCATAAACGGCCCGCTCCTCGTCCTGAGCCAGTTGAAGACGCTCGGCTGGGGCGTGTTCTCCAATTACGGGCTCTCGGTCGTCCCCATGTTCGTGCTGATGGGTGCGCTTGCGTCGCGCGCCGGTCTCAGCCAAGCGCTGTTTCGCGGCGCCAATGCATGGCTCGGATGGATGCGCGGCGGCACGGCAATGGCCGCCATTGCAGGCTGTGCGGGCTTTGGCGCGGTCTGCGGCTCGTCATTGGCTACCGCTTCCACGATGGGCAAGGTCGCCCTGCCCGAGTTGCGGCGCTTCAACTATTCGGGCGCATTGGCAACCGGATCGCTGGCCGCCGGCGGCGTGCTCGGCATCCTGATCCCGCCTTCGGTGGTGTTGATCATCTATGCGCTGATCGTCGAAGCGAACATCGTGACCATGTTCGCTGCGGCAATGCTGCCCGGCCTGCTCGCGGTCGTCCTGTTCATACTGACGATTGCGATCTACGTCGCCATCAAGCCGGACGCCGGACCACGTCACACTGGCGTCAATGTCGGCGAGTTCAGGGACGCCACCATCGGCCTGATCCCGGTCATGATCATCTTCGGTCTTGTCCTCGGCGGGATCTATGGGGGTTTCTTCAACCCGACGCCGGCCGCGGCGGTGGGCGTGGCGCTGGTCTGGATCTATGGTATCTTCACGCGTACGATCGGCATCCGCGAACTCATGGACTCCCTCAAGGAGACGGCCGGCACGACTGGCATGATCTATCTGATCCTGCTCGGCGCGGAACTGATGAAGATTTTCATGAGCCGCATCGGCCTGCCGCAGGCAACCGCCGAATGGATGGTCAATTCCGGTTTCGAGCCGATGCTCGTGCTCGTCCTTTTGCTCCTGGCGTTGATCCTGCTCGGCTGCCTGATGGACAGCCTCTCGATGATTCTTCTCGTCATTCCTTTCTTCTGGCCGGTGCTGCTGGAGTTGAATGGCGGCATCTACCAGGGCGCGGAAGGCGCGGGCTTTGGAATGAGCTCCGAGGAGTTGAAGATATGGTTTGGCATCCTCGCACTCATCGTTGTCG
This sequence comes from Oricola indica, assembly GCF_965227485.1. Classification (NCBI taxonomy): domain Bacteria; kingdom Pseudomonadati; phylum Pseudomonadota; class Alphaproteobacteria; order Hyphomicrobiales; family Ahrensiaceae; genus Oricola; species Oricola indica. The sequence continues at coordinate 2,424,865 of NZ_OZ245747.1, read as the reverse complement.
AACTGGGGCTTATTACGCCCCCGGTGGGTATGAACGTCTTCGTTATCTCCGCCTTGGCAAAAGACACGCCCATGAGTGAAACTTTTAAGGGTGTTATGCCATTCTTCGCCGCGGAAATGATCCGGGTGGCCATTCTTCTGGCTTTCCCGGCAATAACGCTCTGGTTGCCACGGCTTCTGAGCGGATAACGAAGAAACAGGACCGAGGTTGAACGGATGAAGCACACTGCTTCGGGTGACATTACGGCTGGCGGTGCGATTTTCACGCGCCTGAAAGCCCTCGGCGTCGACTACGTCTTCGCCAATTCAGGCACGGATTTTCCACCGATCATCGAGGGGCTGGCCGAGGCCGCCGCCAAGGATATCGATCTGCCGAAGGCGCTCATTATCCCGCACGAGCACGCGGCGCTCGGCATGGCGCATGGCTACTACCTGATGAGCGGCAAGGCACAGGCCGTCATGCTGCACACCAATGTCGGCCTTTCGAACGGCGCGACAGGTGCCATCAACGCCGCCTGCGAACAGATCCCGATGCTGCTGATGTCCGGCCGCACGCCGGTGACGGAGGCGGACCGTTTCGGCGCACGGACAGTCCCGATCGGCTGGGGGCAGGAAATGCGCGACCAGACCGCTCTGGTGCGAGAATCCTGCAAGTGGGACTACGAACTGAAGTTCCCCGAGCAGATCGCCGGCCTGCTGGACCGCGCGCATTCCATCGCCAACTCGACGCCGAAGGGTCCGGTCTATCTGTCGCTGCCGCGCGAAACATTGTGCGAGCCGACACCCCGCGACGGCCTTGAAGGGCCGACGACGATCCAGCCGGTCACAGGCGCCGCCAATCCCGCCGATATCGCAACCGCCGCAAAGTGGCTTGCCGAAGCGAAGAACCCGCTCGTCATCGCGCAACGCGGCGCGGGCGACCGAAAGAGCTTCAAGGCCTTCGCGAAATGGGCGGAGGACTGGGGCATCGCCGTCTGCTCATGGTGGGCGACGCATCTCGCGATCGCGACCGACCATCCCTGCCATGTCGGCGCCGACCCGGGGCCGTGGATGGAGAAGGCGGATGTCGTCGTGGTGCTCAACTGCATCGCCCCCTGGTGGCCCGACAAGCACAAGCTCAACGAGGGTGCAAAAGTAATCAATATCGGTCCGGATCCCGTTTTCAGCCGTTTCCCGGTCCGCAATTTCCCCTCCGATCTCACGATTGCGGGTGAAACTTCGTTGACCGTTCCGGCACTGATCGACGCCATGGCGGAGCTTTGGCGCGACGACAGCGCGATCGCCGCCCGCCGCCAACATCTCGCGGCGGCTTCGCAGCATAATCGCGAAACGCTCGCCGAAAAGGCGACATCGGACACGGCACGCGGCATCACCAAGGCCCATGTCAGCCATTGCCTCGGCGAGGCGCTGGACGGCATCAAGTCGAGCGTCTTTTCCGAACTCGGGACGTCGCTTGGCACACTGAAACGCACCGACCACAATTCCTGGTTCCAGGAGCCGCATTCCGGCGGCCTCGGATGGAGTTTTCCTGCGGCGCTGGGCGCCCAGCTTGCCGATCCGGACCGCGTCTGCGTCGCCACGATGGGCGACGGCTCTTACATGTTCTCCAACCCCACGGCCTGCCACCAGATCGCCGAGGCGCTCGAACTGCCAGTGCTGATCATCATCCTCAACAACGAGGAATGGGGCGCCGTGCGTGCTTCAGTCACCGGCATGTACCCGAGCGGCTTCGCCTCGCGCGCCAATGAAATGCCGCTGACGGCCCTGAAACCCTCGCCCGACTTCACCAACACGGCTGCAGCCAGCCGCGCATGGGCGCGCAAGGTCACCGACCCTGCGGAGCTTCCTAAGGTTCTGGAACAGGCGCTGAAGGTCGTGCGTGAAAACCGGCGCACAGCGCTACTCGATGTGCGTGTCCTGCCGGACTGAGGCAGCCAAACAAAAAACGCCGGGTCGAGGCCCGGCGTTCTTCAATTCGATCCAGCAGCCTTAGAAGACCGGCGGGAACGGCCGTCCGCCGCGATCGAGCGTGATCCAGCGCGTTTCGGTGAATGTCTCCATCGACCACCTGCCGCCATGCTTGCCCGAACCGGATGCCTTGAAGCCACCGAACGGGACATGCGGCTCGTCGTTCACGGGCGAGCAGTTGACGTGGCAGTTCCCCGTGTCGAGACCGTTGACGATCGCGAGCGCCCTTCCCTCGTCTTCGGACATCACGCCGGCCGTCAGGCCGTATTCGCTGTCATTGGCGAGCCGCACCGCTTCCTCGTCGCTCGAGACCTTGAAGATTGAGCAGACCGGACCGAATGTTTCTTCCTGGTACATCAGCATGTCCGGCGTGACATTGGCGAACACGGTCGGGCTGATGAAGCGCCCGTCGATATCGCCACCGGCGAGCACGGTCGCACCCTTGGCCTTGGCGTCGTCGAAATGGCGCTTGATCCTTTCGGCGGCGCGGTCGTTGATAACCGGGCCGAGGATGTTTTCCTTCTGCGTCGTTTCGCCGACCGTCAGTTTCTTCACGCGCGGAATAAACTTCTCGATGAAGTCGTCATAGACATCCTCGTGAACGATCAGGCGTTCGATCGACATGCAGATCTGCCCCTGGTGCATGAACGAACCGAAATTCGCCGCCTGTACGGCGCGCTCCATGTCCGCATCGTCGCACACGATCATCGAGTTCTTGCCGCCAAGCTCCACGCAGCACTTCTTCAGATGTGCGCCGGCCTTGGCCGAAACCAGCCGACCGACAGCCGTCGATCCGGTGAACGATATGCCCTTGACCAGCGGGTTCTCGATCAGCTCGTCTCCGACCGCGGCGACGCTTTCGCGCGAACAGGTGACGACATTGAGCACGCCCTTCGGCAGACCGGCTTCCTCGAAAACCTCCGCCCAGAGCAGGCCGCCGATATAGGGCGTGTCCTCTGACGGCTTGAGCACGATCGTGTTGCCGGCGACCAGCGGGAACAACATGCCGCGACCGGTCAGGATAAGCGGGAAGTTCCAGGGACTGATCACGGATACGACACCCATCGGACGCCGGACAGCCATGGACAGCTTTCCGTATTCCGACGGCATGACATCGCCGATCGAGCCGTAATTGGCGGCTGCGGCAGCCGGGAAGAGTTCGGCCGTGTAGCCGGTCTCGAACATCGCCTTGCCGAACCAGCCGCCGCCCTCGGCCATCACCGCCTCGGCGATTTCCTGGCGGCGTTTCTCGAAGATCTCGCCGGCTTTGATCAGGAGATGCGAACGCTGGTTGAACGGCATGGCCGCCCACTCGGGAAACGCCTCATGCGCCGCCTCGATCGCTTTCCTCGTGTCCTCGACCGAAGCATCCGGGACATTCGCCCAGATCGATCCATCCGAAGGGTTGTAGTCAGGGAAGGTCTCCGACTTGGTCGTCCAGCCGCCTCCGATATACATTCCATCCATTACGCGAGCCATCTCATTCTCCATTCCTGGTTTCGTCGAATAATTATCGCATCGCCTTTTCGGCGAGTTTCTCGGCCTTTCGGGCCAATTTTGCGGCTTTCTTTGCGAGCTTCTTTCGCTTGCCTTTCAGCTTGATCTTCCCGCCATCGCCGTTGACGTGCCGGGATATCGGATTGGCATCCCGGACGGCGCTCACGTGGTTCCTGTGGATCGCCTCCGCGCGCCTCACGAATTCGGCAACCGGAAGGTCGGGCGCGACCGGGGCGGACACGTGAACAGCGCCAGAAGGCGCGGATAGCCTCGGAGCAGACTGCTTCGGATCGGGGACTGACTGGATCACCACGCGATTGGCTTCGACATGCGCACGCTGGCGGCGCACTGCCTTATCGGCGAAATCCGCCGCCCGCCTGCTGAGTTCACTGGCCTGGCTGGACATGATGATCGGTTCTCCCCCCCTCTCCAATTGTTGTGCGACCGGATGACCATGCCCGTTGGCGTGGCCGTTCGAGCCCTCGCGAAGCGTCACGACATGATTGCGCTGTATGCGTGTCGCGCGCTCCACCAATGTCGCAACGGAGTCGTCCTCTGCGTCATTGAGCAAACCGATATCGGCGATGTCGTAGCGCGCTGGCGGCATTGTGGGTGCGGATGCCGCACCTCCGAGATACGCCGCCTGAACCGCCGGATCGCGGATCAGTTCGGCGCCCGTACCCTCGCCCGTGATGTGCCCGTTCTCGATCAGGTAGCCACGGTCCGCGATTGCGAGGCTCTGCTTGGCGTTCTGTTCGACCAGAAGGATCCCGACGCCGGTTTCGCGCACCGCCTTCAGTGACTTGAACAGATCCTTTGTCAGCAAAGGCGACAGGCCGAGCGACGGCTCGTCCAGCATGAGGATCGACGGGTTGGACATCAGCGCGCGGCCGATGGCGACCATCTGCTGCTCGCCGCCGCTCATGGTCCGCGCGATCTGGGAACGGCGTTCGCCGAGGCGCGGAAACAGTCGCAGGATCTCCTCGCGGCGTTTCGCCTCGTGCTTGCGTGCCTGCGGGCCGTATGCGCCGAGTTGCAGGTTCTCGGCCACCGTCATCTCGCCGAAGATGCCGCGGCCCTCCGGCACCAGGGCCAGCCCCGCCTCCACGATCCTGTGCGGCTTGGCATTTGTGATCTCTTCGCCATCGACGAGGATTTGCGTACCGCCGTTCGCGGCAACCAGGCCGCCGATCGCTTTCAGAAGCGAACTCTTGCCCGCGCCGTTTGCGCCGAGGATCACACAGATTTCCCCCTTCGCGACGCGGATCGACACGTTTTCGAGCGCCCGGTGCGCGCCGTAGGAGACGGACAGTCCTCGGACTTCAAGCATCGTCGGCTCCCAGATATGCCGTGACGACCTCGGGCTGGTTCAGGACGTCATGCACCGAACCGTCCGCGATTTTCACGCCGCTGGACATCACGACGCAGCGGTCGCAGAGCGAGCGGATTGCATCCATGACGTGCTCCACCATGATGATCGTACGCCCGTCCTCGCGCAGGTCGCGGATCAGTTCGATGCCGATCTTGAGTTCGCTCGGATTGAGACCGGCGAGCCATTCGTCAAGCAGGAGAAGACGCGGATTCGATGCCAGCGCCCGCGCCAGTTCAAGCCGCTTCTGGTCGATATAGGTCATCGATCCGGTCGGCGCGGAACCACGCCCGCCGAGACCGACCCGCTCCAGCAGGACTTCCGCCTCGCGGTAGGCATCGTCGCCCCAGGCGCGAATATGGCCGAACACCGCGCCCGCGATCACATTCTCCACCGCGCTCAGCGACGGCAGGATGCGCACGAGTTGGAAGGTCCGCGCAACGCCGCGCTGCGAAATCTTGTGCGCCGGCAAGCCGGATATCGCCTCTCCGTCGAGACGGATTGTCCCGGACGTCGGTTTCAGCGCGCCGGAGATGAGGTTCATCATGGTCGTCTTGCCGGAGCCGTTCGGCCCGATCAGGCCAATCAGTTCGCTTTGCTTGACCGTGAAATCGACATCGTTGACAGCGACGAGGCCGCCGAACGCCTTGCGAACCGTCTCGACCGAAAGAAGCGCCCTGCCCGTCATTCCGCCGCCTCCGGCACTGGCGCCACCGCGCCTGCCTTGCCGGCACGAGGCTTGCGAAAATCCTCGATCAGCCCGATCACGCCGCGCGGCAGGAAGTAGACGATAGCCATGAAGGCGACGCCGATCAGGAGGCTGGTGTGGTTCGGGAAACTCGACGAGATCCTGTCGAACAGGATCGTGAAGGGAATTACCCCGAGCAACGGCGCCCAAAGCCGGCCGGTTCCGCCGAGCAGCGCCATGATCACCACCTGGAACGAGATCACCGGATTGAAGGCGGATGGCGGTTCGACATAGGCGAAACGCGGCGCGAGGATCGCGCCGGTTATGCCGATGAACGCGCCGGAGACCATGAACAGGATGACCTTGGAGCGCGCGACGTCGATGCCGACATGGCGTGCAACCGTTTCGTCATTGCCGATGATCCGCATGGCGAAACCCAGCCGCGAACGGTTGATCAGCCATCCGGTCGCGTAAACGATCGCGGCCAGTGCGAGCAGCATCCAGAAGATGTGCTTCTCCGTCATGTCGGTAAAGACATAGAGACCGACCGACGTGGTGAAATTGGTCTGCAGCCACGTCACGACCTGGCGCACGAGTTCCGCAAGGCCAAGCGTGAAGATAACGAAGTACACGCCGGACAAGCGCAGCGTCGCCACGCCGACGAGCCCCGCCAGAATGGCAGCCGCAATGCCCGCGATCGCCAGCAGGAGCGGGAATGGCAGGCTGTCAATACCCAGCCCAACCGTATAGGTGCCGATCCCGAAAAACGCAGCCGTGGCCAGCGAAATGTAATGCGTCGGTCCGGAAAACAGCGTCCAGGCGGTGCAAAGCACGGCGTACATGGCGATGTTGACCGAGAGCGAGAGGTAATAACCGTCATCGACGAGCGGAATCGCCGCCGCAGCGCCAAAACCAAGCAGGGCGAAGGCAGCGACACGCTGTTCCTTTTCGCTGAACCGGGTCATGCTGTCTGCCTTCCGAAGATACCCTGCGGACGGATCAGCAGCACGATGATGAACAGCGTATAAGTCGCCGCCAGCGTCAGGCCGGGGTCGATCAGGCTCGCCACGGCGGTTTCCGCGAGGCCGAGCAGCAAAGCCGCCAGGACCGCACCGCGCACGTCGCCCACACCGCCCATGATCACGATGATCAGCGCCTTCATGGTGAAGATCACGCCCATTGACGAGTTGAAGGTGTAGAAAGTCGACAACAGCGCGCCACCGGCGGCCGTCAGAGCGCCACCCAGCGCGAAAGCGAAGGCCGAAGCGCGCGGCACGTTGATGGCGACAAGGCTCGCGGAGGACGGGCTGACCGAGACTGCGCGGATCGCCGTGCCGTAACGCGTCCTGTAGAGGAAAAGGTAGAGTCCAGCGGCGATCACAACGGCGGCGCCCAGCGCAACGATGCGGTTGAGCCCGTAATTAGCGCCAAGGATGCGCACCGGCTCGGACAGGAAATTGTAGGAGAAATAGCTGCCACCGAAGACCAGCAACATCACGCCCTGCATGATGAACATCAGCCCGAAGGTCGCGAGGATGCTGTCGACTTCCAGTTGGCCTCGGTTCTTCGCGCGGTCGACCAGCGGCTTCATCGCGTAGACATAGATCAGCCAGTTTAGCAGGAAGGCCGCCGGCGCGATGATGGCGATGCCGATAACGGGATTGATCGATGCGGCCGTGTAGAGCCAGAACGCGCAGAAGCACGCCAGGACGAGGTTTTCCCCGTTGGCGAGATTCATGATCCGGGCGACGCCGTATTGCAGCGTCAGCCCGAGCGCTATCAGCGCATAGGTGCCTCCCAGCACCGTTCCCGTGATCAGAATATCCATCGCAGAATTCTATTCGCTTTCGCCGGTGCGGCGAAGGCCGCACCGGTTTTGTGGTTAAGCGGAATGCTTACTTCCAGCCCGACTTGACGATCGGATCGGCCTCGCCGCCCGCGCCCTTCGACGCGATGCCCTGGAATGCGCCGTCCTGCCACTGGCCGACGGTCCAGAAGCTGCGGATGACGTTGTTGTCGAACTTCCACTCACCCATGATCGTGTCGAAGGTGCCGCTGTTCAGCGCCTCGATGACAGCCGCCTTGTCGATCGAGCCGGCAGCCGTGATCGCCTGTTCAAGAGCCTCGAGGCTGGCATACTGCACAGGGCTCGCCCAGAAATCAGGCGCGACGCCCGTGACTTCTTCCTGGCGCTTCGCGAAGTCCTGATAGGCTTCGGTGGACGCGTTCACGCCGCCGACACCCATGACGCCGTTCGCCGCCGCGCCGTTGGCTCCGGCAAATGCCGGGAACGCGGTCGCGACACCGGTGTAGAAGACCTTCACCGGCATCTCGGCGATCGCGGCCTGCTTGGTCAGGCCGAATGTGTCGGCCGGATAGGAGAAAGCAACAAAGCTGTCCGGGCCGGCATTCATCGCGCTGGAGATGATCGGCGCGAAGTCCTGTTGCTGCAGCGGATAGGACGTCTCGTAGACGATCTCGAAACCGGCTTCTTCGAATGCCGGCTTGCCGGCATTGGCCAGTTCGATGCCGAACGCGTCGGCGACATTGACGACCGCGACCTTCTCGTTGATCTGGCCCGCATCCTTCATCTTCTTCATGACATCGACCAGCGAGGTCGCCATGCCTTCGGAAGTGCCCAGCGTCCAGAAGCTGTTCGGCCAGCGCGCGGCGAACTCGTCCACGCCATCGGTCACGGCCGTCACCGCAATGTGCGGATAGCCGTATTTCGCGATCAGCGGCGCGGTGGCGAGGTTGATGCCGGTTCCGTAGGGCGGGATGATGAAGTCGACCTTGTCCACCGTCGCGAGGCGCTGGATGTTCTTGATCGCTTCCTCGTTGGAGGTGCGGTCGTCATACTCGATGAGTTCGACCTTCATCTTTTCGCCGCCAACATCGATGCCGCCGCGCTCATTGACGTCATGCACCCAAAGCTGGATGGCCGGCCAGTAGGTCACGGCCGATCCGCCCGCCAACGGCCCGGTCTTCGGCGCACTCGCGCCGATGGTGATCGAGCCTTCGGCGAGAGCCGGTCCCGCCAGCACAGCGCCGGCGAGAAGAGATGCCGCGAAGGTCTTGATAAGAGTTCTGCGTTCCATTGGTTCCTCCCTTGAGAACGTCGGTTTCATTCCACCCGGTCCGATCCGGTCAGATCGGATACTGGGCCCTCCCGTTCTGGATCGTGATCCAGCGCAGTTCCGTGAATTCCTCGATCCCGGCCTTGCCGCCGAAACGGCCGTAGCCGGACGCCTTGACCCCACCGAACGGCATTTGCGGCTCGTCATGGATGGTCGCGGAGTTGATGTGGCAAATACCGGTTTCGAGCCTTTGTGCGACCGCGAGCGCCCGCGAGACATCGCGGCTGAAAACCGCAGCCGAAAGGCCGTATTCTGTATCGTTCGCGACTGAGATCGCTTCTTCGTCGCCGCTGACGCGGATGATAGAGGCGATCGGTCCGAAGCTTTCCTCGTGATAAACGCGCATAGCGGGCGAGACATTGTCGAGAATGGCCGGATCGACGAAGACGCCTTCCTGCCGGCCGCCGGTCACCAGCGTGGCGCCTTTCATCGAAGCGTCGTTGATCAGCCCCTTGACGCGTTGCGCCGCCTGTTCGGTGATCATGGCGCCCAGCACGCAGTCCGGATTGCGCGGGTCACTGGCGCGGATAGCGTCGGCGCGCGCGCGAAATTTCTCCACGAATTCGTCGGCAATGCTCTCGTCGATGACGACGCGCTCGGTCGACATGCAGATCTGGCCCTGATGAAAGAACGCGCCGAACACTGCCGCATCGACAGCCGCGTCGATATCCGCATCGTCGAGCACGATCAGCGGGGCCTTGCCGCCAAGTTCCAGAAGGCAGCGCTTCAGGTGGCGCGCTGCTTTCTCAGCGATCATCCGGCCAACGCGCGTCGACCCCGTGAAATTGACCCGGCGGACCGCCGGATGCGCGATCAGCGCCTCGACAATGTCCGGCGCCTTGGCGGGCGCCGAGTGGATGACGTTAACGCAGCCCTTCGGCAGCCCCGCCTCGTTCAGGACCTCGCCGAGAAGACCGTGCGTGCGAGGACAAAGCTCGGAGGCCTTCATGACCACCGTGTTTCCGCAGGCGAGCGGCATCGCGACACTGCGCGTCGACAGGATGACCGGGGCGTTCCAGGGCGCCATAGAGAAGACGACGCCGCAAGGCTGGCGGACGGCCATGGCAAATGAGCCCGGCTTGTCGGCCGGTATGACCTCCCCCGTCACCTGCGTCGCCATAGACGCCGCTTCCTTGAGGATATTGGCCGACAGGCGGCAATTGAACTGCGCCCATCCGGCCGTCCCGCCGGTTTCCGAAATGACCGCCTCGACGAAATCGTCCGTGCGCGCGATCAGCCGATCAGCCGCGTTGAAGAGGATGTCGCGACGCTCGCTCGGCGGCGTCTGCGACCATCCGGGGTAAGCACGGGCGGCAGCGTTCGCGGCCCGCGCGGCATCATCCGTGCTTGCGGCGGAAGCGCGCGTGGTGACCTCGTGCGAAACCGGGTCGAGACGTTCGAAGGTCTCGCCGCCGGTCGCAGAGACCGCGTTGCTGTCTATCAGGAGCGCCGTTTCCAGCATTCCTCCTCCCTTGATGCCTTTTTCGTCCGACAAATCGGCCGGTTCTTTGTGGGCGCGCTCATCTGACACGCCGCAATTCAGGCTTGAAAGAAAAGATAACGCGGATGCGGCGAAAGGAAATGCGGATTATTGGTCGATTATTGCGTATTTTTGGTCTAGATTGACTTCGAAATCCGAAAACGGAAAAGCGGTTAATGGCCAGCGAACTCCCGCATTTCACCAAGCTGCCGATCTATGTCAGCCGCCGCGAAAGCGGCCTTCAGAGGCGCATCGAGACACTCAAGCGCGGCGTCGGTGAAAAGGCGCATATCCTGTTCCTTTTGGCAGACGGCGACGCCCGGATCGAGGGACGCGGATCCGAAACGGCGCTGTCCGGCCCGTCCATCGCATGGCGACAGGCCGCCGGAGATTTTCGCCTCGTCATGGAGGCCGGTTCGGCTGGCTTCATTGCCGAAATAGCGGAGGAAACGCTCGTGCGCTCGATCGGAGACTTCTTCGAGTCGGCCGCCCTGCACACGCTTTTCGACAGCGACTGGGTGCGCTCCTTCGAGGACGACCGCGGCGCGCATGACGCCGTCCGCCGGCATCTGGACAGCATTCTTGACGAGGTGACCACGCCGCAGGCGGCAACGGGCATGATGATCGTCGCACATCTGCGGATCATCCTCGTCACCATCCTTCGGGCATCCGGTATCGACGAGGTCGCCAGTTTCACCCACGGCAACAACGCCCATTACCTGCAACGCTTTCGCCAGTTGCTGGAAGCGGGCTTCCGCGCGCATCACCCGGTCGGTCACTATGCTCAGGAACTCGGCATCACCCATGACCGCCTCCACGCCATCTGCGTGCGCGAGCTTGACAAGACACCGAAATCGCTGATCGCGGAGCGGCTCGCCCGCGAAGCCGCGCTCGGTCTCGAACGCTCCACGCTCTCCATCAAGCAGTTGAGCTATTCGCTCGGCTTTCGCGATCCGGCGCATTTTTCCAACTTCTTCCGCCGCATGACCGGCCTGCCCCCCGGCCGTTTCCGCAAGATGATGGCCGTTGTCACGCCTGACAGCGGCGACTTCTCGCCGCCGAGCTTCGCCGACTGGCCGTGAGCACAGATCCATGCGGTCTGATCCCGCAATAGCTGTTGCGGGGGGCCGCAAGCGTGGTAACAAGCGCGCATATCAGAACAAAATCTTGCATGGGGAGAATCCGATGACCGCAGCCAAACCGCCCTTCCGCGCCGACCATGTCGGCAGCCTGCTACGCCCGGACTCGGTCAAGGCCGCGCGCAAGAAGTTCTACGAGGACCATTCGATCACCGCCGACGAGCTCAAGGCCGTCGAGGACGAGGCGGTCAAGGACGTGATCGCCATGCAGGAGGAAGTCGGCCTGCTCGCTGTCACGGACGGCGAAATGCGCCGCTCCTTCTGGCACTACGATTTCATGGGCGCACTGACCGGCCTGGATCTCGACGAACGCGACGAAGGTGTGCAGTTCGCCGGCGTGAAACTGCGTCCGATCTATCCCACCATCACGCAGAAGCTAGACTTTCCTGCCGATCACCCGATGATCGAGCACTTTAAGTTCGTGGCGCAAAACACCAGCGTGACGCCCAAAATTTCGATCCCCGGCCCTTCCTGCTGCCATTTCCGCACGGCGGTCGAGGATATCCATCCGGCCGAATACAAGGACCCGCAGGTTCTGTTCGACGATCTCGCCGCGACCTACAAGAAAGCCGTCGGCGCCTTTTATGACGCGGGCTGCCGCTATCTGCAGATGGACGACATCTTTGTTGCCTATCTGTGCGATCCGAAGCACCGCGCAGCCAAGGTGGAAGCCGGCCAGGATCCGGACTGGCTGATCGAGCGCTACGCCTGGATGTTGCGCGAAGCGATCAAGGACCGGCCCGACGACATGGTGATCGGCATGCATATGTGCCGCGGCAACTTCCGCTCGACCCATGCCGCCGAAGGCGCTTACGATCGGGCCGCAGAGGCGATCTTCTCGACCGGCGTCGACATCTTCTTCATGGAATACGACACCGACCGCGCTGGCGGCCTGGAACCGCTGAAACTGCTGCCGAAGGGCAAGCAGCGCGTCCTGCCCGGCTTCATCACGACAAAGACGGCCGATCTGGAAAGCATGGACTGGCTGAAGAAGAAGTTCGAGGAAGCCTCGAAATACGCCGATATCGACCAGCTGGGCATTGCTCCGCAATGCGGCTTCGCGTCCACCGAGGAAGGCAACGCGATCACGCCGGACGACCAGCGCCGCAAGCTGGAACTGGTCGTGAAAACCGCCGAAGAGATCTGGGGCGGCGTCGACGCCTGATATCCTGCCGGGAAACGAACAAAAGGCGCGGCGTCTATCGGACGCCGCGCCTTTTTCAACTGTAACAGTCTTTGTCGGTCGCGCCGGTCAGCCGGCGCTCAGGACCGCCGCCGCGATGGACATGTTGTTCCGATTTTCGAGGAACGCCGAGAGCAGGCCCATATCGACCCGGTCCCGTCCGCCTTTCTTGGCGGCATAGAGACGCTGGTCCGCCGCCTGGAACAACTCGTCGTAACTCGTCGCACGATCATAGGTGACCCCGCCAATACTCACGGACAGGCCATAGGAATCGCCTTCCGGGCGAAAATCGATATCGCGCACGCCGAGCCTGATGCGCTCGGCGACGCTCTCCGCCTGATGCGGCTCGGAATTGGGGAGGAAGATCCCGAACTCCTCTCCCCCAATACGGCCGACCAGGTCTTTTTCGCGCAATTGGGACATGAGCGTATCGGCGATCGATTTGAGGGCCTCGTCGCCCGCGGTGTGCCCGAGCCGGTCATTAACCAGCTTGAAGTGGTCCGCATCGACCACGAGAAAAGCGCCCGAGGGCATCGGATCGTGCGTGTTGACGGATTCAAGGTAGGCATCAACCAGCATGGTAAATGCGCCACGATTGAGGATGCGCGTCAGGCTGTCCGTCGATGCCAGGAGTTCCAGTTCCCGGCGCGCCAAATTCAGCTGGCGTATCTTGGACATGAAGAAATACAGAATCGGCACGGCCAGAAAGGTCGGCAGGAAAAAATCGACCAACAAGGTCCGTTGCAGCGTCCAGCCCGACAATTCCTTCAGATTCGGATAATCGACGATAAACGTGGCCGCGATGCAAAAGAGCGTCCCGACGATCGTAACCGCGTAAACACTCCTGCGCTTTGTCGAGGTAAACGCGTTTTTCATCAGACTCCAGACACCTGTTTGACGGGATCGGAACTCGCATACCGATAGATCATCCCATCCTACATGCCTACGCGCAGGAAATAGTTGATGGATCAAAGGTGGAAGAAATTACGCTGCGGAATGGTAAACGATTGGTTCACACCCATGCCGTCACGCCCGGCTTAGGTACCACCGGCGTCCAGCCCCGAGATGAAGGCGCGCATGACGGCTATCAGCGCATCGGGCTGCTCCACGCACGGAATGTGGCCGGCGTCCTCGATCACTTCGTAGCGCGCAGCGGGGATACGTTTCGCCATGTCGAGCACCAGCTCGGGCGCAGTCGAGCCGTCTTCTTCGCCAACGACGCAAAGAGTCGGAACGCCGATTTGCCTTGCCTGATCGGTATAGTCGCAATCGCGCAGCGCCGCGCAGGTCCCGGCATATCCGGCGGCGGGCGAGCGCGTCAGCATGTTGCGGTATCCGATGAACTCGGCGTTGTCCGAGCGGCGGAACTCCGGCGTGAACCAGCGTTCGAGAATGCCGTCGGCAAGTGCGGCGATACCGTCTTCTTCGACAGTGCGGATGCGCGCATTCCAGCTGTCCGCGTCACCGATCTTCGGCGCAGTGTCGCATAGGATCAACGCCCGGACGAGGTCCTTTCGTCTTGCATAGAGCCCCTGAGCGATGACGCCCCCGACTGACAATCCGCAAATAATGGCATCCCGGACCTGGAGATGATCGAGCAGCGCCTCGAGATCGGACACGTGATCGTCCATCTCGTAGGGTGTTTCACCGATATCCGAGAGGCCGTGGCCGCGCTTGTCATAGGTCAGGATGGCGTAATCGCCGGCCAGCCGAACGATGACGTCGCGCCAGATGCGAAAATCCGTACCCAGCGAATTTGCAAAAACGAGCGTCGGCTTGCCCTTCGGCGCACCGATCGTCTGGTAGTGAATTGCAATACCGTTGAGAAAGGCGAACTGCACCGGACTTAGCTCCCGTTTCGGACAAACGCATCCTTATCGGAACCTACAACGAGGATGCAAACACCCGGTACCCGCTCACGCCGCGCCGAGACCGGACGTCAGTTGCAGTAGAGACCGTTCAGCGTCCGCAGGACGGATTCAACCTCCTGCCCCTTCAGGGAATAGAAGATGGTCTGCGCATCGCGCCGCGTCTTGACCAGATCGGAGTCCCTGAGTTTCTTGAGATGATGCGAGATGGCGGGCTGGGTAAGCCCGGTATCGTCAGCGAGGCTGCAGACGCTTCGTTCGCCGTCGGTCAGCAGACACAAAATCTTCAGCCGCTGGTGATGAGCCATCATCTCCAGCAGTTTCGAGGCATCGAAGATCTTGTCTTCCAGAGCCGTAATGTCCATTTTATATTCACGCTCTTGCATATTTGTAGTCGTAAATATATGTGAGGTGTCGGCGCTTAGCAAGTCGGGAACCGCGGACATTCGGTTGGCGCGAATCGGGCTGCGAACGCCATATGACGAACAAGGATAATACGAACCGACATGGAAACGGAATTCACCCCCATTCTGGCCATCGTCGGCGGTGTGCTGATCGGTATCGCTTCAGTCCTGCTGATGGCCCTGCACGGACGTATCGCCGGGATGACCGGCATCGTCGGCGGCGTACTGCCGCCGTTTTCCAGCGACTGGACCTGGCGCGCGGCCTTTCTCGCCGGCGCGATTCTGGCGCCTGCAGTGTTGGTGGCAACCGGCTATGAAATCCCCTTCGACGTCCCGCCGTCCTCGCTTGCCCTGATCGTTGGCGGCGTCATCGTCGGCTTCGGCGCGACGCTCGGTTCGGGCTGCACGAGCGGACACGGCGTTTGCGGCATGGCCCGGGTTTCGCCGCGATCGATCGTTGCGACCGGCGTCTTCATGGCCTCCACTTTCGCCACGGTCTACGTGGTTCGTCATGTCCTGGGAGGTGCGTGACCATGCGTCTTTTCTCAGCACTCGTCATCGGCGCGATCTTCGGGCTCGGCATCGCCATTTCCGGCATGGCCAACCCCGCCAAGGTTCTGAATTTCTTCGATATCGCCGGCACGTGGGACCCGAGCCTGTTGCTCGTCATGGTCGGCGCTCTCGTCACCACGGCAATCGGCTATCGCATCGTTTTCCGCCGCATGCCCGCCCCCCGCTACGAGCGGGCTTACAACGTGCCGGGCAACCGCACGATAGACGCCCGCCTGATCGGCGGCGCGGCGGTCTTCGGCATTGGCTGGGGCATCACCGGGTTTTGCCCCGGAGGCGCGATCCCAGCGCTGGGACTTGCAGAGCCGGAAACCTTCATATTCATGGCCGCCATGGTCGCCGGCATCCTGGCCGCGCGCTTCCTTCAGGTGACCGTTTTGAAAACCGCGACGATCTGACGACGTCGCACCGCATCAGGAAAAGGAGACCACTATGTCGAATTATCCCGTGAACATGGACATCAAGCCCGAAGTCCAGGCCTTCTTCGACCCGGCAACCAACACGATCAGCTACATCGTCAAGGATCCGGACAGCAATGCCTGCGCAATCGTCGATTCCGTCATGGACATCGACTACGCCGCCGGCCGCATTACCTACGATCACGCCGACGAGCTTATCAACTACGTCACGGCGAACGACCTCAAGCTCGAATGGATCATCGAGACCCATGTCCACGCCGACCATCTCTCGGCCGCGCCCTATATCCAGCAGAAGCTCGGCGGCAAGATCGGCATCGGCGACAAGATCATGGTCGTCCAGGACACCTTCGGAAAGGTGTTCAATGAGGGCACGGAATTTCAGCGTGACGGATCGCAGTTCGACGCCCTGTTCAAGGACGGCGACACCTACACGATCGGAAACCTGCAGGCCTTCGCCATCTACACGCCGGGCCACACGCCGGCCTGCATGACCCATGTGATGGGCAATGCAGCTTTCGTTGGCGACACGCTCTTCATGCCGGATGGTGGTTCCGCCCGTGCCGACTTCCCCGGTGGTGACGCCGCGACCCTCTACGATTCCATCCAGAAAGTTCTGGCCCTTCCCGACGAGATGCGACTGTTCATGTGCCACGACTACGGACCGAACGGTCGCGAGATCGAGTGGGAGACCTCGGTTGGAGAAGAGAAAGCGCACAACATCCATGTCGGCGGCGGCAAGTCGAAAGAGGAGTTCGTCGAGATGCGGACCAAACGCGACGCCACGCTTTCAATGCCGAGGCTCATTATCCCGTCGCTGCAGGTCAACATGCGCGCCGGCGAGGTGCCGAAGGACAAGGACGGCCGTCCGATGCTAAAGGTCCCGGTCAACGCACTCTAAGGCGAGGAATTCTCCGATGGATGTCAGGAAACTGGACGACAGGCTCGCGGTCAGCCCGCAGATCGCGCTCGACGACGTGAAAACGATCGCCGGGCTCGGCTACCGGACGCTGGTCTGCAACCGCCCCGATGGCGAGGATGCGGGCCAGCCGGAATTCGAGCAGATCGCCGCCGCCGCGCGCGCCGCGGGCATGGAAACCGTATTCTTGCCCGTGACCTCCGCGACCATGGGCATCGAACCCGCCCGCCAGTTCGCCGATATCCTCGCCGCCAGCGAAGGCCCCGTCTTCGCCTACTGCCGCACCGGTACGCGCTGCACGATGCTCTGGACGATTTCCGGCGTTCTCGCCGGAACGCCGAAAGAGGAACTGCGAGACGCCGCAGCGCGCAACGGGTACGACATGACCAACCTCCTGGAAAGCCTGCCCGGCTGAAAGCCAGACCGATGAACGTCAAACTGCCCCCGGCGGTCACGCGCCGGATTCCGATCCTCGATTGGGGACGGAGCTACGACCGCAATGCCTTCACGAACGACTCGCTGGCCGCCGTGATCGTGACGATCATGCTGATCCCGCAGTCGCTGGCTTATGCCCTGCTCGCAGGCCTGCCGGCACAGATGGGCATTTATGCCTCGATCCTGCCGATCGTCCTCTACGCGATCTTCGGCACCAGCAGGGCGCTGGCAGTCGGTCCCGTGGCGGTTGTGTCCCTGATGACGGCGACCGCGGTGGGCAATATCGCCCAGACCGGGACACCGGAATACATCGCCGCCGCAATCACGCTGGCCTTCCTGTCCGGCCTGTTCCTGCTCGGCCTCGGCATCTTCCGGCTCGGCTTTCTGGCCAATTTCCTTTCCCACCCGGTGATTGCCGGCTTCATCACCGCTTCAGGGATGATCATTGCCGCAAGCCAGCTCAAGCATATTCTCGGTGTCAGCGCATCGGGCCACAACCTGCTCGAGCTTCTCGTTTCGCTCGCCGAACACCTGGGCGACATCAACTGGATTACGCTGGTTATCGGCGTCTTCGCGACAGCAACGCTGTTCTGGGTCAGGAAGGGTCTGAAACCTCTGCTGATCGCCAGGGGCATGAAGCCCCGTCTCGCCGATGTCGCCGCGAAATCCGGCCCCGTCGCCGTCGTCGCCGTGACGACCCTGGTCACCTGGCTGTTCTCGCTGGACGAGTACGGCGTACGCACTGTCGGCGCGGTGCCCCAGGGCCTGCCGCCCCTCACCGCACCGTCCTTCTCGCCCGACATGTGGGCGAGCCTGGTCGGTTCGGCAGTCCTGATCTCGATCATCGGGTTCGTGGAATCGGTATCCGTCGCCCAGACGCTTGCCGCCAGGAAGCGCCAACGTATCGATCCCGACCAGGAACTGATCGGCCTCGGCATGGCGAATATCGGCGGCGCATTCACCGGCGGGTATCCGGTTACTGGCGGCTTCGCCCGTTCGGTCGTGAATTTCGACGCCGGCGCCGAAACGCCCGCCGCCGGAGCCTTCACCGCGCTCGGCCTTCTGATGGCCTCGCTGTTCCTGACTCCCCTTCTCTACTATCTGCCGCAGGCGACGCTCGCCGCGACGATCATCGTCGCCGTGCTCTCGCTGGTCGATTTCTCCATCCTCAAGAAAACCTGGGCCTATTCACGCGCCGATTTCGCCGCGGTCTCCGCGACGATCCTCGCCACGCTGCTGATCGGCGTGGAGATCGGCGTGACCGCGGGCGTGGCGCTGTCGATCCTGATCCACCTTTATCGCAGCTCGAAACCGCACATGGCCGTTGTCGGCCAGGTTCCGGGCACGGAACACTATCGCAATGTACTGCGCCACGAGGTCATCACCGATGATCGCATCCTGACCGTACGCGTCGATGAAAGCCTCTACTTCGCCAATGCGCGCTACCTCGAAGACCGGATCTACGACATGGTGGCGCAGCGGCCGAAACTGAAACACGTGATCCTGATGTGCCCGGCGGTCAACGCCATCGACATGAGCGCGCTGGAATCGCTGGAAGCGATCAACGAGCGCCTGAAATCGCTCGGCGTCCAGTTCCACATGAGCGAGGTCAAAGGACCTGTCATGGATAGGCTGAAGCGCTGCGATTTCTTCAATCACCTGAACGGCAAGGTCTTTCTGAGCCAGCACCAGGCGGTCCGCAGCCTGACCGACGGGCCGGATGAGACACCGCAAGCCGCCTGAGCGAGACCTCGCACGGTATCAGAACCAAGGCAAAACGGCCGCGCGATGCGCGGCCGTTTCGGTTCGGTGCCATCGGTATCAGCCGAACATGTCGGACGTGATACCCGCATACCAGCCGATCGATTCCTCGTAGGTCGCCTTGCGGGTCTCCTCGTCCTCGCCGGTCTGGCTGATGAAGGAGGACGTCGATGCAATCTGGCCGTCCTGCGGCGCATATTGCGCACCGACCTTCACGCCGTCATCACTCTCGATAAGGCTCCAGCAGGTATTGGAATATTTCGCCGGGAAAACCTTGGCGTCGATCAGGTCGCCGCGAATGTTCATCGCCGCCACCTTGGCCTGACTGTTGGCGGAGAAGCCCGATTTGGGCATCGCGCCAGCGATCGACGCATCGCCGATGACGAAGATGCTGTCATCCTCCGTGGAACGCATCGATGCCGCGTCGATCGGACAGAAACCGCTGTCGTTGGTCAGTCCCGCCTCGGCGGCGATCATGCCCGCTTTTTGCGCCGGGATGATATTGAGCAAATCGCCCTTGAACGTGTCCAAGCCGGTTTCGACCGTGCCCGCCTCCACATCCACGCTCTCGATGCCGCCATGAACGGTCGGGCCGTACCACTCGATCATACCGGGATAGTACCTCGCCCACCCTTCCTCGAAGAGGCCCTGCTTGGAGAACTTGTCCTTCGGATCGAGGACGATGATCTTCGCATCGACGCCCTTCGATTTCAGCACATGCGCCATCATCGAAACGCGCTCATACGGACCAGGCGGGCAGCGATACGGATTGGGCGGTGCCACCATGACGATCTGCTGGCCATTGCCGATCGCGTCGAGCTTTTCCTTCAGAAGCTGCGTTTGCGGCCCGGCCTTCCACGCATGCGGCGCGATCGCGGCGGCTTCCTCCGAATAGCCTTCCACCGAGTCCCAGATCAGGTCGATACCCGGCGAGACGACCAGCCGGTCATAGGGAATGGTCGTGCCATCGGCCATCCGCACGGTCTTCGCGTCCCGATCGACGCCAACGGCCATGCCGGTGACCTTTGTGATCCCGTAATCGGACTGCAGTTTGTCGTAGGAATGCGTGATCGACCCGAAGTCGCGATAGCCTCCCAGATAGAGATTGGAGAAGAAGCAAGTGGTGAACTGGTCGGAATCGTCGATCAGCGTCACATCGATAGCGCCCTCTGAGTCCTTGGCAAGGTAGCGCGCCGCGGTGGCACCGCCCGCTCCGCCGCCGATCACGACGACCTTGGGTTTGTCCTGCGCCCGCAGATAGGTCGGCATGGCGAAGGTTGCCGCACCGGCTCCCATCAACAGGCCTAAACGCCGTCTGGTAATCCGTGTCATGAGAATTCCTCCCTTTTCTGGCCCTAGAGCCCTTGCAGTTATTGCGGTTCCAGTTCCGAAAAATACGCCGCCAGCGCGGCGATCTCTTCATTGGCCAGATTGTTGACCCGAAGCTTCATGACTTCATTGCTGCGCACATTGGTCTTGTATTCAAACAGCGCGGTCACGAAGTAGTCGCGCGGCAGCCCGACGATGGACGGAATACCGTCGGCGTGACCGCTGGCCTGGTGGCAAGTCACGCATTCGCCGGCGAGATATTCGCCGTACTCCGGATCGCCTTCCATCGCCAGAACGATGTCGGCGAAACTGCTCGGCGCATGCGCTTCTTCGGCCTTGTCCTCGACGACCGCCCCGGGGACGCTCACCGAGACATTGGCAAGCCAGCCGATCAGCGTCTCGCGGTCCTCGGCATCGACCATCCCGCGATAGGACATGCGGTTGCCCTTGATGAAGTCGCGCGGCTTGGCGAGATAGGAATCGAGCGCTTCGCGGTCCCAGGCAAGTCCCGCCTCGCCCGCTTCGCGCATCGCCGTGGAATATTTGAAGCCATCCATCGTTCCCGCCACGCGGCCGATGATGCCGTCGAGATGCGGGCCGATCTTGTGGCGGGCGCCCTCGCCCACCTCGTGGCAGGTCTTGCATTGGGAAAAAAGGCGCTCGCCGACCGCATCGGGCGTTTCTTCGGCGAGCGCCAGGGAGGAAGTCGTCATGAACGCCGCGCACAGCAACCCGGTCGCGAGCAAACCGGCGACGGCGTTCCGATTGTCTGATCCATTCCGCATCGGCTTCCTCCCAGAGCCGGTGCGCATATCGAACGGTGTTACCTAGTCGATTGCGCCACCCGTATTTTCTTCCTCGCTGTCCGGCGTCACATCCAGCACGCGTGCGCGCATGGTGATCTCCACCGGATCCGGCTTGCAGTCGGTCATGCACGGCTCCGACTTGTCGGCGTAGTGCGCTTCCTGCTCCCGGTCGTCGGGGATGAAATTCTCTTCGTTCGGCAGATGGATGTCGGTGAAGTTCTCGTTGGAGAGCTCGAACTCCTCGTCTTCCACGATATCGTTCAGATAGAGCAGATACGCCGTAATGGCATAGACATCGTCATCCGAAAGCGACCGCGCATTGCCGAAGGGCATGGCCCGGCGGACATAATCGTAGACCGTCGAGAGATAGGGCCAATAGGAGCCGATCGTCTTTTCCGGACGGTCATCGGTCAACGTGTCCTGGCCACCCGCGAGCACCGGCCAGCGGCCGACCGCCTCGCCGAAATCGCCATGGCACACCGCGCAATTGTCGGTGTAAAGCACTTCGCCGTCGGCGACCGTACCCGAGCCGACCGGCAATCCGACACCATCGGGACGGACATCCATATCCCATGCGGCCACTTCATCTTCCGTGGCGGCCCGGCCCAGCTTGAACGCGCCGTCATGCTCGGGAAGCGGCATATCAGCCGCGAGCGCAGGCTTGTCGGCCATCGCGGTCTCGACCTCGGCCTCTTGCGTTTCGGCCTCGGCGCTACCGACGCTCGATGCCATCTTCTCGTCGAAGGTCTTGAGATATTCGATCACATTGGCGACGTCGGCCGATTTGCGCAGGCCCGCGAACGCCATTCTCGATCCCTTGACGAAATCCCGTGGCTTGACGAGGTACTGCGTCAGCGTCTGCTCGTCCCAGCTGATCCCGGATTCGCCAGCGGCGACCATGGCGGCCGAATACTTGAAGCCGTCGATCGTGCCGGCCTGACGTCCGAAAAGATCGTTGAGATGGGGACCAACCCGGCTCTTCGCGCCCTCGCCAACGGAATGGCATGCGGCGCATTTGCGGAACACCTTCTCGCCATCGGCCACGTCTGCCGCATGCGCAGCGACCGGAACGGCCAGAACAGCGGTGGCGAGAAGCCCTGACTTAAGAAACTTCAACATTCTCGACTGCTCCGTCAGCTTTGACATGCCAAGTCTGGATGCCGTTGTTGTGATAGATGGAGTTCTCGCCGCGGGCAGCGCGCAGCTCATTCTTGGTCGGCTGGATGAAGCCGGCCTCGTCCATCGCGCGGGACTGGATCAGCATGTCCGACCCATCCCACTGGAAGTCGTAATAGAAGCGGTGAAGCGCCTTCGACAAAGACGGCCCGTCGACACGCGCTTCGTGCCAGTTGCGGCCGCCGTCGAGCGAAACGTCCACGCGCTTGATCCGGCCGTTTCCGGACCATGCGAGACCGCTGATCACCGTCTGGCCGCGCCCGTGGGTAATTGGCGCCTGCGGGCTCGGAGTGGTGATCACGGACTTGACGTCCATGAGCCAAGTGTGACGGCGCGCCTTCCCGTTTGCCAGAAGGTCCGTGTATTTGGAGGTTTCCTCGCGCTGCGCCCATGGCTCGTCGCCGACTTCGAGACGGCGCAGCCATTTGACCCACATATTGCCTTCCCAGCCCGGAACCACCAGGCGCACGGGGTAGCCCTGCTCGGCGCGGAGCGCTTCGCCGTTCATCTTGAAGGCGACGAGGCAGTC
This sequence comes from Oricola indica, assembly GCF_965227485.1. NCBI lineage: Bacteria > Pseudomonadati > Pseudomonadota > Alphaproteobacteria > Hyphomicrobiales > Ahrensiaceae > Oricola > Oricola indica. The sequence continues at coordinate 2,402,192 of NZ_OZ245747.1, read as the reverse complement.
GTCCAGCGCCTTTTCGATCGGGATCGAGCGGGTCATCGCCGCCGCGTCCGCGCCTTCGGCCAGCACCCATTTGCCGGTGGTTTTGACGCCCGCTTCCTCGAGGAGATATTTCAGCGGTACGCCGGTGTAGACCACGCAGTGAACCATGCCATGCGTGAACTGGCAGCCATTGAGCTGCGCGCCGCGCCACTCCATGCCCGAATTGGCGGCGCATTCCAGGAAGTAGACCCGGTTTTCGCGCGGGAAGCGCATCAGATCCTGCATAGTGAAAACGAGCGGCGTATCCACCAGGCCGTTGATCATTAGGCGATGGTCGGCCGGATCGATAATCGCCGTGCCGCCGTGATGGCGCTCGAAGCACAATCCGTTCGGCGTGATGATGCCGTCGAGTTCGTGCAGCGGCGTGAAGTTGATCGAGGACACCGGATCGGCGGTCAGCCACGGCACGTCGCGCCGCACGACATGAGACTCGAATTCCGACGGCATTCCGTAGGGTGCCGCATCGACGCCGTCGCCGAGATAACGGTTCCAGTCCTGAACTTCGGTAATGACCGGGTCGCCGGCGGCCCGCGCCGCGCCGGCTGTCGCAAGAGCAGCACCGCCTGCGATGCCCGCCTGCAGGAAACGTCGCCGCGAAGCGGCTGCGCCATCCATGGTTTCTTTGGTCTTCTTGCTCACACGTTCCTCCCGGATCGCTGACATATTCAATTATATCTATGTATCAGGAAAAAACCATTCTGTCGAATGCATGTTTCCCGCAATCAGGCCTCGACGATGACCGAGGTATTTTCCTGAATCTGCACGACAGGGTTCTTTTCCAGGTAGCTTTCCACCACATCCCAAATCGCCGGACCTTCCGTGTCTTCGTTGACGGAAGCCCAGCCGGCAACGGCATATTCCTTGCCCGGTTCGATCGCCTCTCCCGTCGCGAGCAGCGTCATGTCCGAGATGCGTGATCCCATCTGTTCGTGAATATCGATCCGGTAGCCCATGCCGCCGATCCGCACCATGTCACCGCCCTGCTGGTAGTAGGGATCGGTGTTGAACAGATTGTCGGCGACATCTTCGATGATGTCCTTGATCAGCGAACCTGTCATCATGGAGCGATAGGCGGAGGGGTAGGTCATGGAGGTCGCGTTGTGCAGGTCCTCCACGGTGATTGTCTGACCCGGCAGCAGGCTCGTGCCCCATCGGAAGCCCGGCGACAAAGCGATGTCCGCGTCGCGTTCGGCCAGCAGCGCATCGCAGATCAGGTCATCGAAGGTGCCATTGAAATTACCGCGGCGATAGAGCAGCGATTCCGTCGTGCCGAGTTCGCGCGAAAGCTCCGCCTCGTAGGGCGCGCGCACCTTGTCGATCAGCGCGCCGATTTCGGCATCAGGCGTGATCACGTCGGAGAAGATCGGGATGAGCCGGTACTTGTAGCCCTGCACCGCACCGTCACGCACGTCGAGGTCGACGCGTGAAACGAACTTTCCGTTGGAGCCCGAGGCGATCACCAGCGTGTTGTTGACGATCACCGGCTCCGGCAGCGCGTCGTGGGTGTGCCCGGTGAGGATGACGTCGATACCCTCCACGCGGGACGCCAGCTTGCGATCTACGTCGAAACCGTTGTGCGACAGCAGGACCACGACATCGGCCCCCTCCTCGCGCGCGGCGGCAACATTCGCCGCGACGTCTTCCTCCCGGATGCCGAACGACCAGTTCGGGAACATCCAGCGCGGATTGGCAATCGGCGTGTAGGGGAAAGCCTGGCCGACGACGGCGACGCGCACGCCACCCTTGTCGAACATCCGGTAGGCTTCGAATGCCGGTTCGTTCCATTCGGCGTCGTAGATATTGCCGCCGAGGAAGGCGAAGGGAAGGCTCTCCACCAGTTCCGTCACGCGGTCCGCCCCGTAGGTGAATTCCCAGTGACCGGTCATCGCGTCGGGCCGAAGCGCGTTCATCACTTCGACCATATCGGCGCCTTCGGTCTGCAGCGAGGTATAGGACCCCTGCCACGTGTCGCCGCCATCGAGCAGCAGGCAATTGTCGTCGCCGCGCTCGGCGCGGATCCGCTTGATCACGGTCGCGACACGATCCATGCCGCCCATCTTGCCGTAGGTCCTGGCGAGCGAAACGAAATCTTCCGAGGTCAGCGCATAGGCATGCGGCGTACCCGGCTCGATATTGTAGAGCTTGAGGAAATCGGCGCCGGTCACGTGTGGCGGAAGCCCGGTGACCTCTCCGACGCCGAGATTGATCGACGGCTCGCGGAAATAGAGCGGTTTCAGCTGCGCGTGAATGTCCGTGATGTGGATCAGCGTGACATTGCCCGTCGCGTCGAAGGAGAGCAGTTCGTCTTCGGTAAGCGCCTGCTGCGCCATCGCCCGCGACCATTGCCCGGTCATTCCCGGTCCGGCGACTGCGGCCGCTGCGACGGATGCCATGAGAAATTCGCGACGTGAAAACATGCCAGTCCAACTCCAGACAACAGTTATCCGTCCGGCCGCCAGCCGGTGAACAACGATGATTTAGAATGAGCGGGCCGGGATCATGGATCCCGGCCGGTTCAGGGCCATGCGCCTACTGGCGCACCGCCGGCGTTTCGACCGAGAGTCCGGTGCCGCGCCAGGTCACGTAGACCTCGAGCGCCATGAGTTCGTCCGAGAATGCGGCCGGGAATTCGGCGCGCGTATCACGGATACAGCCGCGGAAGCGGTTGTGGATCGAGACCAGGCTCGCCTGTTTGAGGCGGTAGGTCGGAAATCCGTTTGCGTTACCCTGGCTGAGATGGTCGGCGCGGATATAGTAGCCGTTGTAGTTCTCGTGACAGGTCGCGCAGGACAGGTTCAGCTGACCCGTGCGCGTGTAGTAGAGCTCCTCACCCTTCTCCCACCAGCTCTGCATTTCGCCTTCAGCGAGATCGAGGGAAACCGGCTGACCAAGCGACTGATGCTTGATGAACGCCGTCAACGGCTTCTGGCCGCCCTTGTCGAAAGCATAGGGCTCGGCGCCCATGTTCTCTTCGCGACACTTGTTGATCTGGAGCTCGATATTGATCGGGCGTCCGCTATCCGCATCCCATTTGGGATAATGCGCACCGATGCCGGCCATGGATTCCGAAGCGTCTCCGTGGCAGGTCGCACAGGATTTGCCCTCGGTGCCCTCGACGGTATTCCAGATGTCCTGGCCTTCCTCGACATAGAGCATGGCAGGGTTCTCGAAGGTGTCCGCCTCGAGCGCCCGTGTCTCCTTGGTGCGGTAGTGCCAGCCGGAGATGACTTCATCGAGCGGATGGCCCTCGACGGATTCCGTCCGGGTCGTCATCTCGATTTCACCATCGATGACCAGTTGTTCATCGACAGGCCCGCCAGCAAAGGCCGTTGCGCTGAGCGCACCTGCCATCGCGATTGCGGCTGCCGTTACAAGATATTGATGCTTCAAAGGTTTTCCTCCCGGCCAGGGTGTTCCGGCCTGCCCTCCCGCGCAGGCCGAGCGCTTTAGTTGAGCGCGATTTCCTTTTCCTCGGTGTAGACGGATCCGTCGTCGTCCACCCAGGTGAACTTGAACGTTCCGGCTTCACCGACCTTGGCCGTGAACTCCAGATAGGGGTTCGCCGACACGGCCGGCTCGATGTCGCAGGAGAACACCGTCTGGCCGTTGAATTCGCATGTGAACGTGTTGATGATCTGCCGCGGAATGGGATTGCCGTCGCCATCCTTGCGCTGACCCGATTCCATCGGGTGGCTGATCAACGTCTTGATTGTGATGACCTCGCCCGCAGAAGCGGACTTGGGCACTTTGACGCGTGGTTTAACCGATGCCATTTCTTTTAACCTCCGGTCTCGATCAGCCGCCGCAGCCGCCGATGGTCACCTTGACTTCTTTTTTGTCCATGAACACCTGACCCGTGCTCGTTTTCGCGACCGCGATCACGTTCTGGGTCTTCGCCAGCCGCATGCGCGTCGTGGCCGAGGCCTCACCGCTCATCGGCGTGAAATTGAAGGTGATCACGTCGGGGCTGGGATTGCCGTCCGCATAGATCGCCACCGACTCCACGTAGTCGTCGGCCGTCATCGGGCTTTCGACCGAAACGGAAACGGGGACCGTGTTGCCGTTTTCTGCGATTTCGGGGGCATCGAGCGTGATCGTGCCCGTTGCCGGCTCCGTGCCGCCAGCGAATTCCATGACCTTGGCCATGGCATCCTCAGCGGTCGCCGAAGCGGGACCCGAGCGCATTCCGGCGACAACCCCGATGGCTGCGCCCACCGAAAGGGTGAGCATGGAACGCCGTGTTATTGTCATTACTGTCTCCTTCCTTGGAAGATCATTCCTTGAGCGTCGCCAGGTAGGCAACCACATCCTCGACCTGCTGGGCTGTCAGGATCGTCTTGCCGACGAGGTCCTCGCGCACGTGAACGCCGACATCCAGCGAGTAGAAACCGGGCATGATCGTCTCGTCCGAGAAGATCGCCTTCGAATTCACAACGATCGCGCGAAGCTCCTCGGTCGACCAACGGTCGCCAACACCATCGAGCTCCGGACCGACTTCGCCATGAAAGAGCTGTTCGCTCTGATCGCTGACGGCGTGGCACGCGAGGCAATTGCCGAGCTTGCGGTCGGCGAACGTCGCGCGACCGGCCATCGCGTCACCCGGTTGCCCGGTCAGCGATTCGGTAACCACGCCATCCTCGATGGCGACGTCGCCCGGAGCCGTCTCGCTATAGGCCACGGCGGTGGTCGCGACGATTGCCGCACCCGCTGCAAGCCATTTCCTTGTACTGAATACCATGGGCAGTCGTTCCTCCTCCTTTGGGGCTCCCCTCCACAGGCGCCCCCATCCCAAGCGTGGCGGGTTCAACGCACACCACTCTGAATGCGCACGCTATCCAAAACGCTTGCCGCAATCAATGGATGAATATGATTATTTGAATGTTTCTTATTCGACATTCGTCGCTATTCCACATCCATCGGCGCTATCGGGGTTTTTCCCGAACCTCGCACGCCCAACAGCCGCGCCATATTGCGCTTGGCGATCACTGATCGGCCTGGGATGCGTCGCCATGTTTTTCACGCCAGCGACGATTGTAATAGGTCTGAAAGCTCTCTTCGCCTTCGTAGCCCTTGTCGTTCACCCAGACGAACATCTCAAGAAAAGTACCCTTTTTGAATGCGCCCGGCATCATGGCAACGGCAGCCTGACCGGCATCCATGTCCTCAGGCGGGTCTTCGGGCATGAACAGGACCGTCGGCGTGAAGAGCAGCCGCCACTTCTTGGCGGCCTCTTTCTCGGTCAGTACGTCGCCGTCGGTATCCGTGACCTCCTCGGCGCCGTGCATGTTGTACTGCACGACCATGAAGTGCTCCTTGATGTAATCGCTGACCTCCGGGTCCGCGAGGACAACCTCATGAACTTCCTTGCAGTAGATGCATCCACGCTGCTCCACGATGATCGCCAGACGCTTGCCGTTTTCCTTCGCGGTCTGAATATCCTCGGCGATATCTTTGAAGGTCAGGGAGAACCAGGGTTGCTTGTGCAGTCCGTCATCGCCGATCTCGACGGCCATTGCCGGTGTGGCAACGGCCATAATCAGCATTGCGACAAAAGCGAACATGCATTTCATGGTCTTGTCTCCTATCCGATGGTTGAGAATACCGGGAACGTGTCGAGAAGCCATTGGGCGATTCTCGACATCTGACCGGTCATGAACAACAGCCCCGTGATCACCAGCAGCACGCCCATCGCCTTTTCGACGGTCGCCATGTGCCGCTTGAAGCGGTTTGCCCAGCCGATGAACCGGCTGGCGAACACAGCTGCGAGAACGAAGGGAAGACCGATGCCCAGCGAGTAGACCGCCAGCAGGCCCGCGCCACGCCAGATCGTGTCCTCGGCCCCCGCGATGAACAGGATCGCGGCCAACACCGGGCCGACGCAAGGGGTCCAGCCGAATGCGAAAGCCAGCCCCATGACATACGCACCGATGAAACCCGCCGGCTTGTTGCGCACATCGACGCGCGCTTCGCGATACAGAAAGGCAATCCTGAACACGCCAAGGAAATGCAGCCCCATCACGAGGATGATGACGCCAGCCACGATCGACAGCATGTTGAAATACTGCGCGATCGTCTGCCCGACGATGCTCGCCGTCGCCCCCAGCGCGACGAATACGGTGCTGAAGCCGATGACAAATGCGATGGCGGACCAGATGATCCGCCGTGCGCGGTCGCGCTCCAGTTCTTCGCTCTGCAGATCGGAAAAGCTGACGCCCGCCAGATAGGCGAGGTATGGCGGCACGATCGGCAGCACGCAGGGCGAAACAAACGACAACAGGCCCGCCAGAAAGGCGGCGCCAAAACCGATATCGAACACGTATTTCTCCTCCCCGGTCGCCATCTGGACGAGCGGGCTGTAAAACATGCACACAATGCTATATGTATATGAGGAATGGCAAGCCCGCGGAGCAGGGAAAATGCAAATACGCAATTCAATACTGGCGTTGCTGGCGGCGATCCCGCTTACAGTGGCGGCCGCGATACCAGCGAATGCGGCCGAACTCATCATGTTCGAACAGGCTGGTTGCTCATGGTGTGCGCGGTGGAACGCCGAGATCGGCCCGGCCTATCCAAAGACGGAGGAAGGACAGATCGCGCCGCTGCGCCGCGTCGACATTCACAAGAAGCTGCCGGACGATCTCGCCGGGATTCGCGTCGAGCGCTTCACCCCGACCTTTGTGCTGGTCGACAATGGCGTGGAAATCGGGCGAATGCGCGGTTATACCGGTGACGAGTTTTTCTGGTATCTGCTCGGAGAAATGTTGCAGAAGCTCGATCGGCCTCCGGCCGGTTGAGAAATCCACGCGTTCCGGCTGCGGGATTGCATGTGGAACGGTGGAGGTTTCGAGTTATATATACCGGATTCGATATCTGAAGATCGGAAACGAAAATGCCACTGCCGAAGTTCAACCCGGAAATGCCAATCGCCGACGCCGACGCCCTCATCGAGCAGGCGCGACAGGCGAGCGATCTGCTCAAGGCGCTGTCCCATGAGACCCGGCTGCTGATCCTCTGCATCTTGTCGGAGGGCGAAAAATCCGTTTCCGAACTCGAGGAAATTCTGTCCATGCCGCAGGCGGCAGTGTCTCAGCAACTGGCGCGGCTGCGGTTCGACAGGCTCGTCAACACGCGGCGCGAAGGACGCATGATCTATTACAGCGTCGCCGGCGAGGAAGTCTCGTCGGTCGTCGAGACACTCTACGAACTATTCTGCCGTCCGGTGCGCAGCTAGGAAAACGGAAGTAGCCGACCGGGCGCTTGCTGCGGCTTGCTTGCCAAGCATCGCCAAAACAGGCAGTTTCACCACAACGATGCGCCGGCAAGAAGCGCGGGAGGAGTTGGAATGTTTCTGCTCGATAGCGCGTGGGCGCTGCCGATCGCTGGTGTATTGATAGGCACCGTCGTGGGTTACGTCGCCAGACGCTACCACTTCTGCACCATGTCCGCACTGGAGCGTCACTGGTTTGCCGGCGACAGCACCGGTTTGCGATCCTGGGCACTGGCGGGCGCGGTCGCGCTGGTCCTCACGCAGATCATGCAGGCGCTTGGCTGGATCAACATCTCGCAGAGCTTCTACCTGACCGAGCCCCTGCCCGTGGCCGGCGCCATTATCGGCGGGATCATGTTCGGATTCGGCATGGCGCTTGTCGGCACCTGCGGTTTCGGCGCGATCATCAGGCTGGGCGGCGGCAGCATGCGCGCACTCGTCGTGCTGACCGGCATCGCACTGGCCGCACTCGCCGCACAGCGCGGCCTCCTCGGCCATGTGAGGGTCGGCCTTCTCGACCGATTTTCGATCGATCTCGGCAGTGTCGGAGGCCAGTCCCTCGGCGCACTGCTTTCCCACTACACCGGTCTGGACCTGACCCTGGCGACGGCCGCTGTGGTTGCTGCCGCCCTGTTCTTCTGGATCTTCCGCGACCCCCGGTTCCGCACCGACCGCGAGAAGCTCGTATCGGGCGTCGTCATCGGCGCGGGAATTGCCGGCGGGTGGGTCGTGACCTCGACCTATTCCGGTCGCCTCTTCCAGCCGGTCCAGATCGAGGCCGGATCCTTCGTCATGCCGCTCGGCGACGCCATGCTTCAGATCATCACGGTAACCGGAACACTGCCGGATTACGGCGTCGGCCTCGTCGCCGGCGTTCTGATTGGCGCGACCCTGCGCGCATGGCGCTCGCGCGACATGCGTTGGGAAGCCTGCGACGACGCGCGCGAATTGAGCCGCCATCTCGTGGGGGCTTTCCTGATGGGTACCGGCGGTGTCTTCGCGCTCGGCTGCACCATCGGACAGGGCGTCAGCGCCGTATCCGTCATGGCGCTTTCCGCGCCGCTTGCGCTAGCCGGCATTGCCTTCGGCGCGCGCATGGGCCTCGCCTATCTGCTGGAGGGGACGCCCTTCGCCTTTATGCGCCGTCACGGCCGGCATAGCCAGCCGGCCGAGTAACGCCACTCACACGGCTTCTACGACGCCACGAAACGGTAGCCCGTGCCGTCTTTTTCGACATGGCCGATTCCACCTTCCGGCAGGTGGAAACCGACAATGCGGCTCTGGTCTCCGGCCAGCCGATCGAGAAGAGCGACACGCGTTGCAATCCCGGTTTCCGTGTCCTGATCGGAGCCCGAAGGCCACTCCGGATGCGCAAACGAGATGATCGAGTTCGTCGCCGCGTCGCCGATCACATGCACGCTTTCGCTGCCGTCATGGATCGCGAAGGAGGTATGTCCCGGCGTATGCCCGCGCGTATCCACCGCCTCGATTCCCGGCAAGACCTCGTCGCCCCAGTTGAAGAACTGGATGACGTCTTCCAGCGCCGAAAGCCGGTTTTGCGCGCCAACGACGAAGCTCTTCCTGGCTTCCGGCATCGCATCAAGCGTGTCGTCGGCCCGCCAGTAGTCCCATTCGACCTGGTTGATGTAGTAATTCGCCTCCGGGAAGACGAACTCGTCGAAATCGTCGAGCAGGCCCCAGATATGGTCCGGATGAGCGTGGGTAAACAGCACGTCGGTCACGTCCTCCGGCGAGATTCCGGCCGCGTCGATATTGTCGAGGATCTTGCCCGCGCTCGGCATGAAGTTCGGACCCGAACCGACATCGAACAGAACGACCCGGTCGCCATCCTTGAGGATCGTCACGTTGCAGTCGGGCTCGACCACGCCGCCGGCGCCCTGCCCGGCCGCTTCGAGCAAGGCCACCAGTTCGTCCTGCGGCACGTCCGGAAACACGAAATCCAGCGGCAGGACGAGGTTTCCGTCGCTGACGGTGGTCACCGTCTTCGCGCCAACTGCGATATCGGCGACGGCGCGCGTGCTCAATCCTGGTATGAGCGGCAAGGCAGCCGTCGCGCCGATCAGCGCCATCGCGTCACGACGTGTCAAATCCTTCATATTCATCGTAGTCCTCCCGCGTTTCAAATATTGTCGTATTTGAATATATGCGAAGCTGCTTGATCAAGGTCAACGCCTGAACCCGCTAACTCGGTCATCCATTCGCGGGAGGAAATGCCCATGGAAATGCTGGCGAACGGACTGATCGCAATCATAGACCGCATCGGTGAGAACTGGACGCTGGCGCTTGGTGGCGGCCTGATCGGTGCCCTTTTCGGCGCTTTCGCCCAGCAGAGCCGCTTTTGCCTGCGTGCCGCCACGGTGGAATTCTCGCGCGGCAAGATCGGCGAGAAAGTCACCATCTGGCTCATTGTGTTCACCGCGGCTGTCGCCGGGACGCAGGCGCTCGCCGCCCTCGGTCTCCTGGCAACAACCGAGGCCAGGCAGATCGCCTCGCCGCAAAGCCTCTCGGGCGCGGCGCTCGGCGGCCTCCTGTTCGGCAGCGGCATGGTATTGGCGCGCGGCTGCGCCAGCCGCCTCCTCGTTCTGTCCGCCACAGGGAATCTGCGGGCGCTTCTTTCCGGCCTCGTCTTCGCCGTCGTCGCGCAGGCCAGTTTGCGCGGCTTCCTCTCTCCCTTGCGCGAAACGCTTGCACGGCCGCTGACGACCGTATCGACCGGCGGCAACGACCTGCTTGTGATGACAGGCCTGAACACAACCCAGGCAGCCTCCGCCGGAGCGATCGCCCTTATCCTCGCGGTGATTACCGCCACATGGAGCCGCGCTGGCGCGTGGCGAACCTTCGCGGCATTCCTCGTCGGACTGATGGTGCCGCTTGCATGGCTGTTCACGCACACCATGCGCGGTATCGTCTTCGAGCCGATCCAGATGAACGCTCTGACATTCACCGGTCCGTCTGCCGACACGCTGATGCTTTTCCTGACTCCGCCCGGATCGATGATCGATTTCGAGGTTGGGCTGGTGCCCGGCGTGTTCGCTGGCTCTTTCCTCGCCGCCTGGCTGACCGGACAGTTGAAGCTGCAGGGCTTCCATGACGGCGCATCGATGCGACGCTATCTGCTGGGTGCGGCGATGATGGGTTTCGGCGGCATGCTGGCCGGCGGTTGCGCTGTCGGGGCCGGCGTCACCGGGGCCTCGGTCTTCGCGCTGACGGCATGGATCACGCTCTTTTCGATGTGGCTGTCGGCCGGCGTGACCGATTGGCTGATCGACCGCCGACACGAGGAAGCAGCCCCCGCAACGCCTCCCTTCGGCGTTCCCGCAGCAGAATAGAAGCTACGCCACCGCCCTTGCGAGCGCACACTGAGACCACAGGTCGCAGAGCGCTGTGGCGAGGTGATCGATGTCGGCCTGGGTGTGCAGCGGCGTCGGCGTGATCCTCAGCCGTTCCGTCTTCACCGGAACCGTCGGGTAGTTGATCGGCTGCACATAGATCCCGTAGCTGTCGAGCAGGATGTCGGAGATCCACTTGCACTTCTTCGCATCCCCCACCATCACCGGCACGATGTGGCTCGGGTTGGGCATATGCGGGATACCGCGCGCGTCCAGCGCAGCGCGTACCTTCGCCACATTGGCCTTGTGCATCTCGCGCTCCGCCCGGCTTTCCTTCAAATGCCGGATCGACGCCGTCGCGCCCGCGGCAAGCGAAGGCGGAAGCGCCGTGGTGAAGATGAAGCCCGAGGCAAACGAACGCACGAAGTCGATCAGGTTCGACGAACCGGTGATGTAGCCGCCCATCACACCGAAGGCCTTGCCGAGCGTGCCCTCGATCACCGTCAGACGGTCCATCAGGCCCTCGCGCTCGGCCACCCCGCCGCCGCGCGGACCGTACATGCCGACCGCGTGCACCTCGTCGAGATAGGTCATCGCATTGTGCTTCTCGGCGACCGAGCAGATCTCCGCGATCGGCGCGATGTCGCCATCCATCGAATAGACGCTCTCGAAGGCCACCAGCTTCGGCGCCGCCGGATCGTCCTGGCTCATCAGCCGATCGAGGTCCTTCCAGTCATTGTGCTTGAAGATGCGCTTCTCGCAGCGCGAATGCCGGATGCCCTCGATCATCGAGGCGTGGTTGAGCGCGTCCGAATAGACGATGATGCCGGGGATCTTCGAGGCCAGCGTGCCGAGCGCCGCCCAGTTGGAGACATAGCCGCTCGTGAAGATCAGCGCCGATTCCTTGCCGTGCAGGTCGGCCAGTTCGCGCTCCAGCATGACATGGTAGTGGTTGGTGCCGGAGATGTTGCGCGTGCCGCCCGCGCCGGTGCCGCATTTGTCGATCGCCTCGTGCATCGCCGCGACGACCCTGTCGTTCTGGCCCATGCCGAGATAGTCGTTCGAGCACCAAACCGTCACGTCCTGCTTCGAGCCGTCGGCGCGATACCGCGTCGCCTTCGGGAACTCACCCGCATGCCGCTCGAGATCCGCAAAAACTCGGTAGTTCCCGTCATCACGCAACGACGAAAGACGGTCGGTGAAAAAGTCCTCGAAATGCATAGAGTTTTCCCTATATGTCTCGGGAAAATGCGATACAGCTCCACGTGCGTCAACCGGGATTCGTTGCTGCACTGCACCCTTTACCTGGAACCAGACGCCGCTTCGCCTTGAATCAATCCGGCAACTTGCACCGGCAAACCCTTGTTTCCGGAGCTGACTTCCTGTCAGGACGCGCCTTCCGGCACATAGGAGAAATGTGAGAACCGCGCTTCCTTGCCCTGCCCGGTCATGTCCATCGCGAACATGCCGACGAATGCGCCGGTGAAAGATCCGTGACCGCCGCGCCCGCCCTCATCGGAAATGATCGCAGCATTGAGCTTTGGCCCGATCGGCTGCCACTCGCCGCCCGGCTGCTTCCAGAAGAACTGCTGCAAAGCGTGATCGACCTCGACCTTCATCCCGATCGGCCCGTCTGGACAGGGAAGCGGCTTGTCGAGAGCGTAGGTCAGCGCGCCATCCGGGAAATCGCCCAGGCATGAGACGACCGAAAGCGACCGCCCCTGCCCCGGCTCGTCGGTGACCAGAAGCATGTGAAACTTGAAGCGGTTGTAATAGGTCGCAAGACCCGCCGTCTGCTGATAGGTCGTCGGCTCGAACTCGACTTCGGTCTCGGCGGTATAGACGAAATGCTCTTGCCGCCGCGCGACAAGCGACTGCTCGAACCAGCTGCCCATGCTCTCGCGACCGAACAGGCTGAGCGAGCCATTGTTGATCCGGTAAAGCTTTTCCGTATCCGGCGACCGCAGCCATTGAAATTCCGGCGGCAACTGACCGCCCGTGAAATCGGTGTGATAGGCGACAGGCGGGTTCGGCTCGACATCGGCGAGACCCGGCAGTTCCGTCCGCACAAGCATGCCGCCGCCTTCCAGATAGAGCCAGTCGTCCTCGCCCCATTCGACACGCTCGATACCGGTCTCGCGTCCGAGCGGGCAGAAGCGGCCCGTCCCGTCCGGCCCCGGAATGGGCCGGCCCATCAGGAACGTATGGTAGAACTGCCCGTCATGCGTCTCGACATACTGACCATGCCCGGTCTTCTGGATCGGATGGTCCGGCGCATCCGCCGCGCACATGAGATACTTGTTCGGATGGTCCTCGTATGGCCCCCAGATGGAGCGCGAACGCGCCATCGTCACGGCATGGTCGTAGACCGTGCCCCCCTCCGCGGTGGTCAGGTAATACCAGCCGTTGCGCTTGAAGATGTGCGGCGCCTCGGTCAGTCCGCGCGACGTCCCGAGATAGATGTTCTTCACCGGGCCGAAGAGCCCCTTTTCCGGCGACCACTCCTGCAGGAGAATTCCGTCGAAGCTGGAATTCTCGGGATTCCCGCCGGTGCCGGGACCGCGATAGTTCCACTGCATGTTCATGAAATACTTTCGGCCGTCGTCGTCATGAAAGAGCGACGGGTCGAAGCCGGAATTGTTGACGTACCAGGGGTCGGACCAATCGCCGTCAATGGTCTCGCAGGTGGTGATGTAGTTCGGCGCGTCCTTGAAATTGCCGTCATAGCGCTTGACGTCGGTATAGACGAGCCAGAAGCGGCCATCGGCATGCGACAGGCACGGCGCCCAGATGCCGCAGCTATCGGGATTGCCGCGCATATCGAGCTGCGCCTTTCGGTTCAACGGCCGCGAGACAAGCGTCCAGTTCACGAGATCGCGCGAGTGATGAATCTGAACACCGGGATACCACTCGAACGTGGAGGTCGCGATGAAGTAATCCTCGCCAACGCGGCAGATCGACGGATCCGGATTGAAACCGGGCAGGATCGGGTTACGGATCATCGCTCTGCTGCACCTTTCTGCTGCTCTGCGGATTGCGCCCAGAGATTGATGTTTTCCTCATCGGCATATTTGTCGATCTCGGCGAGTTCTTCCGCCGAAAACTCCAGGTTGGAGACCGCGCCGACGCAATCGATCACTTGGCCCGGCCGCGATGCGCCGATCAGAGCCGTGGTGATGCCGCCGTCGCGCAACACCCAGGCCAGCGCCATCTGCGCCAGCGTCTGGCCGCGCCGCCCGGCGATCTCGTCGAGCTTTCGGATGTGGTGAAGTGCCTGCTCGTTGAGAAACTCGGTCTTCAACGATTTGCCTTGCGCCGCCCTGCTGTCTTCCGGGATACCTTTCAGATACTTGTTCGTCAGCATGCCCTGGGCAAGCGGCGTGAAGGCGATCGAGCCGATGCCCAGTTCCTGCAGCGTATCCTTCAGACCGTCTCGCTCCACCCAGCGGTTGAGCATGTTGTAGGACGGCTGGTGGATCACGCAGGGCGTGCCCAGCTCCTCCAGGATCGCGACCGCTTCGCGCGTCCGCTCGGAATTGTAGGAGGATATCCCGGCGTAGAGCGCCTTGCCGGACCGGACGATCTGGTCAAGCGCGCCCATGGTTTCCTCGAGCGGCGTATCCGGGTCGAAGCGGTGCGAATAGAAGATGTCGACATAGTCGAGCCCCATCCGCTTCAGAGACTGGTCGCAGGAGGCAATGAGATATTTCCGGCTGCCCCATTCGCCATACGGCCCCGGCCACATCATGTAGCCGGCCTTCGACGAGATGATCAGTTCGTCGCGATAACCCCGTAGATCGGTCTTCAGCAACTCGCCCATCGCCTCCTCGGCGCTGCCGGCGGGAGGACCGTAATTGTTGGCGAGATCGAAATGGGTGATGCCGTGATCGAAGGCGGTCTGGACGATGGCGCGCTTTGTGTCGTGCGGCGTGTCGTGGCCGAAATTGTGCCACAGGCCGAGCGAGATCGCCGGCAGCTTCAGGCCGGAATTCCCGCATCGGCGATAAACCATTGTCTCGTAGCGGTTTTCGGCGGGCACATAGGTCATGGCGTTTCCCTGGAATCCTGTTGGCGTTTGACAGGCGCGCCCGCTTGGCCACGCCGCGCGGGCATCAACCCATCAGTTTTCGGGCATCATCCGGCGACAAGGCTTCCGGACGCGCGCATGTCGTCGTCATTTCGACGAAACCGCCGGTCTCACCCGATTTGAGGATCGAAGTCATCACATCGACCGCATGGATGGCAAGGTCGAGCGAACAGCGATGCGCACGGCCGTCGACGATCGCCTGCGCCATGTCAGCGAGACCGGCCGTCCGGTAGTTCGCCCGGGCACCGCCGGGATGCTCTTCGTTTGCAACGCCGAACGGATGTTCCCAGGCTTCCAGCGGCGCGATCTTCCCGTCACGACCGGCATGTTCGACCATGCCGCCGAAGAAGTTCGGATCGGGCACGAAAAGCGAGCCTTCGAGGCCGTAGAGTTCCATATTCGCATGGCGGTGCGCCCACACGTCCCAACTCGCCGACAGCGTGATCGTCGCTCCGTTTTCGAACTCCAGCAGCGCGTGGATGTTGGTCGGTGTCGCGACCGGGATTTCCTCGCCCTTGCGCGGGTTGGAGAGGATCGTGCGCGTCGGCGTCGCCGAAGAAGTCAGCGCGCCCACCCGTTTCACCGGACCGATCAGCTGAATCAGGTTTGTGATGTAGTAAGGCCCGATATCGAGCACCGGACCGGCACCCGGCATGAAGAAGAAATCGGGGTTCGGATGCCAGTGTTCCATGCCATGCGACATGACATGGCATGTGCCCGCAACGACATCGCCGATCAGCCCTTCATCGATACGCGCTCGCGCCAGCTGGTGCGCGCCGCCAAGGAAGGTGTCAGGCGCCGACCCGACCCGTAGGCCCTTCTCGTCAGCCAGCGTCCGCAGGGCCTTGCCCTCTTCCAGCGTGAGAACCAGCGGCTTTTCGGAATAAGCGTGCTTGCCCGCATCGAGGATCGACTTCGTCACCGTGAAATGCGCATCCGGGATGGTCAGGTTGACGACGACGTCGATCTCCTTCGAGGCGAGAAGTTCGGCGACGTCCATCGCCATGACGCCGTACTCGTCGGCACGCGCCTTCGCGGCCCCGATATTGAGATCCGCCACAGCGCGGATTTCCAGCGCCTTGAACAGGGGAGCAAGGCGCAGATAGGACGTCGAGATATTGCCGCATCCGATGATGCCGACACGAAGCTTGTTCATGACAGAGTTCCTCAAAGGGTACGGGCGGTTTCGATCGAGCGGCGCGCGAAGCGTTCGTGATCGCTCGGATTGTCGTGCTCCATGACGAACCAGCGCGCGCCCGTCTCGCGCAGCGCGGCCATGATCGCCTGCCAGTCCATGACACCATGGCCGACATCGGCCCAGCCGTCCTCGTCGGTGCATTCGCCCTGGGGCGCGATGTCCTTGACATGGACCGCGGCGATGCGCCCGGCATATTTGTCGATCCATGCGAGCGGATCCTGCCCGCCCCGCACAACCCAGGCGACATCCAGTTCCAGCGCAAGGTCCGGATCGCCCGCGAGGATCAGATCAAGCGGCATCTCGCCGGTCCCGGTCGCCGCGAATTCGAAATCGTGATTGTGCCAGCCGAAGGTCAGTCCGGCATCGCGAAACGGCGCGGCGGCCGCGGATAGCTCTTCGCCCAGCGCGCGCCAGCCGGCCGCATCCGCCGGGCGCTGGTCCGGTGCGATGAATGGCGCGAACACGCCCTGTATGCCGAGCGCCCCGGCGATATCCAGCACGCGTTGAGGTTCGTCGCGTATCATGTCGAGGCCGAAATGCCCGGTCGGCATGGAAAGACCGCTCGCCGCGAGACCCGCCTTCAGGTCGTCGAGCGCATCTGTGTCCGCGAACAACGCGCCATACCCCTCAACCTGTTTGTAACCGAGCCTGCCCAGCATTCCGAGGGTCTCGGAAAGCGGCGGAAAATTTCTGGAGCTGTAGAGCTGGTAGGAAAACTCGGTCATCGCAACATCCCTGGAATAGGCTCAACTGAGCCAGTGGTCGTAATCGGAAACGAGGAGATGGAGCGGATCGGCATCCTCCTCGACTGTGGAGAACCGGCCGATCGGCTCGCGGAAAATATTGTCGGTCCGGTCGTCATTGACGTTGGAGACCTCGCCGATGAGTACCTTGCCGCCCTCTCCCCAGAAGGCATGCCAGGTGTCCGGCTCCAGCGTCACGCTCTCGCCCGGGGCCAGTTTCAGCAACCCGCCAGCCGGCAGGCTGCGGGTCGTGCCGTCGGTAAACACCCGCACCGCGTCGCTGTCGCTGATCGACCCGTCCGGGTTCGCCTTGAACAATTCGAGGACAAGCGTCCCGCCGCCCTTGTTGATGATGTCCTCGGTTTTGAGATTGTGACGATGCATCGGCGAGATCTGGTTCTCGCCGGAGATCATGATCTTCTCGGCATAGAGCATGCCCCGGCCCGCATCGACATTCGCGTTGTTGCCGTTGCGAACCGTGAACAGGAACAGACCCAGTTCCTCGAACCGGCCCTGACCGTAGTCCGTGATGTCCCATCCCATGCTATGATCGCGGATGCGGGCGCTGTCGCTTGCCACGCGTGCCTTCAATTCGTCGGGCGACCAGTATGCAAAAGACGGCATGACATAGCCGAAGGAACGGATGAAGGCGTCGCTTTCGCGAATGATGTCGTTGATGACCGAGCGTTTCATGATGGACCACATGTTGCAGAGTGGAGATCGCGAACGGTGAAGGCCGGTTTTGCGCCGGCGAACTCGGGCGTGAAGGCGATCTCTGCTTCGTGTCCGGGGAAAAGCGTGAAGGCGTCGTCGGAGAAACGGCCCGGGATGTCCGCCTCGATCGAAACGAAGAAGGCGGGCTTTTCCGCACAGAGTTTTAGACGCCATGCGGCGTCCTCGCAATGCGCCTCGACACCTATGCGACAGGCGATGATTTCGTTGTCCTTCAGGCTGTCCACCGCCGCCTCGGACATGGATCGGGCGTGACCGTCATTGGACAGCGCCCAAAGGCCCGATAGATCCGGCGATACCACCGCCGGATGCGGCGGTGCGACAGGTGTCACATGTGCATTCATGACGGCAGCGCGTCCTACATGCGGTTTTCGGTTTGCTTGTCGAAGATCGAGGCCAGCGACAGGTTGAAGCCGAGGCGAATTTTCTCGCCGGGCGAAAAGCGGCGTGAAGAATCGACGCGCGCCGAAAGCGTCTGCCCGGCAAAGGTGATCCAGACCAGGCTGTCGGCACCCATCGGTTCGTCCAGATCGACTGTCCCGGTATAAATCGCCGACGCGGACTCCTGGTCCTCCGCCACGATTTCCACGTGTTCCGGACGGACACCGAACACCGCATCGGCCTCCGGCCTGATCGCGTTGTCAGCCACATAGCCGTCCAGCGGAATTTCGTTTTCGCCGATCCGAAAGACGTGCCCGTCGCCTTTGGCGACGATATCGCCGTCGAGGAAACTCATCGAGGGCGACCCGATGAAGCCGGCGACATAGAGATTGCTCGGCCGGTTGTAGATCGTATGCGGGTCGGCGAGTTGCTGGATGACGCCGCCCTTCATCACGGCGATGCGGTCTGCAAGCGTCAGCGCCTCGATCTGGTCGTGCGTGACGTAGATCATCGTGTTGTGGGCGAGCTTCTGGTGCAGCCGCTTGAGCTCGACGCGCAGTTCAGACCGAAGCTTGGCATCGAGATTGGAGAGCGGTTCGTCGAAAAGGAAAACGCCGGCTTCCCGCACCAGCGCGCGGCCAATGGCCACGCGCTGGCGCTGCCCCCCCGAAAGATGTGCGGGCTTGCGCTGAAGATAGGGCTCGATCTGCAGCATCTTGGCCGCGCGATCGACGCGTTCGCGGATTTCGGCGCGCGGAACGCCCTGGTTCTTCAGCCCGAAAGAGAGATTTCCCTCAACCGTCATCTGCGGATAGAGCGCGTAGGACTGGAACACCATGCCGATGCCCCGGTCCTTCGGCTGCTCCCACGTCACGTTCTTCCCATTGATGAAGATCTGCCCATCCGACACGTCCAACAGGCCGGCGATGCAGTTGAGCAAGGTCGATTTCCCGCAGCCCGACGGCCCCAGAAGGACGAGGAATTCACCTTCGCCGACATCGAGATTGAGTTTCTCCAGGACGCGGACAGCCCCGAAATTCAGGCTTACATCGCGGATGGATACGCTATGCATTGCAATCAACCTTTCACGGCGCCGGCGGCGATACCGCGGACGAACAGCTTGCCGGACACGAAGTAGATGACGAGAGGAACGAGGCCGGTCAGCAGCGTCGCCGCCATGTTGACGTTGTACTCCTTCACCCCCTGCACCGAGTTGACGATGTTGTTGAGCTGCACGGTCATCGGCCAGAAGTCCGGCTTGGTGTAGACCGTGCCAAAGAGGAAGTCGTTCCAGATGCCGGTGACCTGAATGATCATCGCGACAACGAAGATCGGCAGGCTCATCGGCAGCATGATCCGGAAATAGATGCCCCAATAGCCGGCGCCGTCGACGCGAGCGGCCTTGAACAGTTCTTCGGGCAGCGAGGTGAAGTAGTTCCGGAACAAAAGCGTCAGGATAGGCATCCCGAACACCGAGTGAACGATCACCAAACCCGTCAGCGACCCGTAGAGGCCGATTTCCCGCAGAATGATCACGACCGGATAGAGCATCACCTGATAGGGGATGAACGCGCCGAAGATCAGGATCGTGAAGAAGAAATTGTCGCCTTTGAAGCGCCAGTTGGCGAGGCCGTAGCCGTTAACGGAGGCGATCGCGATCGATACAATCACGGAAGGAATGGTGATACGGACGGAGTTCCAGAATCCCCTGCTCAGACCGTCGCAATTCAGACCCGTACAGGCCTCGCCCCACGCCTTGAGCCAAGGCTGGAAAGTAATCTCCAGCGGCGGCGAAAACACATTGCCGACGCGGATCTCGGGCATGCCCTTCAGCGAGGTGACCACCATCACGTAAAGCGGCAGCAGATAGTAGATCGATACGACGATCAGCGTGCCGTAGAGCATGATGTTGCGGCGCGAGAGCGCGCGCACCGGCCGCGGACCGCGCGGACCGTCGTCGGTACGGGTTTCCTCGGGCAAGCCGATCGACGCGGCGGCCGTAGCGGTGGCGATATCAGTCATTTTTCCGGCCCCCGAATTCCATCATGGCCCACGGCACGACCACAACCAGGACCGCGAGCAGCATCATCGTCGATGCGGCGAAGGCCTGGCCGAGATTCTGGGCGCGGAACATGTAGTCGTAGACGTATTTGGCGGGCATTTCGGTCGCCAGCCCGGGGCCGCCGCTGGTTTGCGCGACCACGAGGTCGTAGACCCGGATGATACCGCTGGTGATCAGCACCAGCGCCGTTATGAAGACAGGCCGCAACATCGGGATGATGATGAACAGATAGGTCTTCCATGTCGGAATGCCGTCGATCCGCGCCGCCTTCCAGATTTCCTCGTCGATGCCGCGAAGCCCGGCGAGCATCAGCACCATCACGAGCCCCGAGCCCTGCCATAGCGCGGCGAGCATGACGCCGAAGATCGCGAGATCGGCATTGTAGAGCGGATCGAAAGCAAAGTTTTCCCAGCCGAGATCGCGCACGATCCCCTGAATGCCGAATTCGGGATTGAGCAGCCACTGCCAAACCAGACCAGTCACGATAAAGGACAGCGCGAAGGGATAGAGCATGATGGTCCGGAACGTGTTCTCGAACCGGATCTTCTGGTCCATCAAGGCAGCCAGAAGGAAGCCGATAACGAAACTGAGGACCAGCATCGACAGGCCGTAAACCGCCAGATTCTCGATCGATACGATCCAGCGATTGGTGTTCCAGAGCCGTTCATACTGGTCGAGACCGACCCATTCCAGCTTGGGCAGCAGCTTGGACTTCGTAAACGAATAGACGACCGTCCAGCCTGTCCCTCCGATGAAGACCACCATCGCGGTCAGGATCATCGGAATCGCTGCGATCTTCGCCGTCTTGTTGCGAAAAAGCTGGTTCGGGCGTCCCGAAGCCATGCGCATTCCCCGTGCGTTTTTATTGGCCGGCTGGATGCCGGCCCGCCATTGCGGCAGGCCGGCACGATACGTGTCTGAGCGGATCAGTCAGCGCTGGCGATAATTTTGGCGAAACGCTCCTGCGCGTCTTCCGGCGTGATCGATGCGTCGGCGAAGAACTCCGCGAACAGATCGTTGATCTGCGACGTCGTGTCCGGCGTGAGCAGCTGGTTGGTATCCGGCACCAGCTTGTTTTCGGACAGCAGCTTCAGGCCCTTCTGCATGCAATCATTGGCGGTCGACATATCGATGTCGCCACGAACCGGCAGCGAGCCCTTCTTCAGGTTGAAGGCAACCTGCACGGCAGGCTTCAGAAGAAGCGCTGCGAGTTCGGCCTGCGCCGCGGATTTCTCCTCGTCGTCCAGGACCGGGAAGTAGAACGCGTCACCGCCTGTGCCGAGAACTTCAGTCACGCCCAGACCCGGAAGGCAAGAATACTCGGTGCCCGCCTTCTGATCGGCGACGGAAAATTCGCCCTGTGCCCAGTCACCCATGATCTGACCGCCGGCCTTGCCGGTGATCACGAGGTTGGTCGCCTCGTTCCAGGACTGGACGGTCGAGCCCTCCGACATTTCGCGCGCATCGGCAGCAGCCTTGAACACACGGGCAACCTCAGGACCAGCCGCGACCTCGGCGTCCTTGTCGCCATAGACCTTGTTGAAGATCTCGACGGGAACGAGAGACGACATGAGAACGTTGAAAAGACCGCTCTGCTGCCAGCTTTGCTGACCCACAGCCATCGGAAGAATGCCCTTCTCCCTGAGAGCCGGAGCGGCGGCGACGAACTCATCCCAATTGGTCGGGACCGGAACGCCGGCATCCTCATAGGCTTTGTGAGAAAGCCACAGCCACTGCCAGGAGTGGATGTTGACGGGGGTGCAGTAGATGCGTCCATCAACCGTGCAGCCATCGAGCAGCGACGGCGGATTGACCTTTTCCTTCCAGCCTTCGGCTTCGGCGATATCGGTCAGGTCACGCAGTAGACCGGCTTCGATCAGATCCTCCGCCTGACGTCCGTGGTTGAACTGGAAAGCGCCCATCGGATCGCCGCCGGTGATGCGGCTGACCATGATGGCGCGGGCCTGCTCTCCCGGGCCGGCGAAGGCGGCATCGACCCATTTGTTGCCGGTGGCATCGAAAGCCTTGGCAAACTCCCCAACGGCAGCCGCTTCGCCGCCACTGGTCCACCAGTGCATGACCTCAAGATCTGTTGCGTGAGCGGTGGCGGCCGGCAAAACCGCCGACACGGCCAACCCCGCAATTGTTGAACGAAGACGCATGTTTTCCTCCCTGCGAACTGTAACGTTGCAGTGGAACTGTATGGCAAGGATTTTTCCCGCGCAACAGGGTCCGCAAAATTTTATTCGAGCATCAAAAAAATACGAAAATCATCGCGAAAACCCGGAATACAGGGCTCTTTGTCAATGAATTCGAGGGTAAACCCGAGGAGGGCACCCGCCTTCGGCAGCGCAATATCTCTTTTTGCGCTGCAGCAAACTTTAACGTTTGTGTTAACCGGCGCATGTTTGTTGAAACCACACTGCCGACGGGCCTATAGTCCCCCCGAGTCTAAGGGGCGGAACCGGAATGGCGCTAAAAACAAAAGGGAAACAGAGCGAAGCGGCGGAACCCGCGTCCGGCCCGCCGACACTGAAGTCCATCGCCTTCATGACCGGTTACTCGATCACCACCGTTTCGCGCGCGCTCAAGGATGCGCCGGATATCGGTGAGGAGGCCAAGAAACGGGTGCGGCTGGTGGCCAAGCAGATCGGCTACCGTCCGAACCGCGCGGGCGTGCGCCTGAGAACCGGCAAGACGAACGTGATCAGCCTCGTTCTGAACACCCAGGAAGAGGTCATGGGCCTGACATCCCAGATGGTTCTCGGCATTTCCGACGTGCTGCGCGGCACGCCTTACCATCTCGTCGTAACGCCCTACTCCCTGGAAAACGATTCCATGGAGCCAATGCGCTACATCGTCGAGACGGGCTCCGCCGACGGCGTCATCCTGTCGCGCATCGAAATGCAGGACCGACGCGTGCGCTATCTTTCCGAGCACGGCATGCCGTTCGCCACCCATGGCCGCACGGACATGGGCATCGATCACCCCTGGCATGACTTCGACAATGAGCGCTTTGGCCATGACGCCGCCAACATGCTGGCGGAGCGGGGTGTCAAGCGTGCGACTCTGATCGGGCCGCCGGACAACCTAACCTATGCGCGCCACATGAAGACGGGCTTTGCCACCGGCCTCCGCGAGCATGGAATGCAGCAGGTCGCGCTCGACACGGTCACCGTCGACGACACGCTCGATACGATCCAGGCCGGCGTCTACGAAATCATGCGCGGACCCGGACGGCCCGATGGCATCGTCTGCGGCAGCGGCGGCGCCGCTATCGCCGCTTCTGCCGGCGTCGAACAGGCAGGCCTTTCGCTCGGTCGGGATGTGCAGCTCGTTTCCAAGCAGCACACCAACATCCTCAAGCGGTTCCGCAAGGATATCGACGTCATCAACGAGGATGTCCGCCAGGGCGGCCGCGATTTGGCGACCTGCGTGATTCGCTCGATCGAGGGCGTTCCGGCCGACGAACTCCACTTCCTGTCCTATCCCGACGATCCGGCGGAAATGCCGGGCGTGCCCCTGGCCCTGCCGAAAGTCGCTGTCTAGAAACGGCGCATCCGGCGGTCGACGCGTTCAAGGAAATTCTGGCGCGACTGCGGCGTCGAGACATCCATGAGGTAATGAGCGAGAAACAGCGTCTTGCAGCGCTTCGCGAACAGCGCGCGCATGCCGCGCAGCAGCGTGCGTTTTCCCGGATGGCCGACCACGTAGGACCACCAGCGCGGCGCTCCGCAGGTGGTCACCACGCCAAGCTTGCGAATGTGTGTCATCAGCGGCGTGATGCGCTTGGTGTCGGGCGAAATGGCGAAGGTGATCTCCGGTGTCCACACACGGTCGAGCCACCCTTTCAGCATCGCCGGCAAACCGTACCACCATGTCGGATAGACGAACACCAGCCCCTCTGCCCAGGCGAGATGCTCGGCATGGTCGGGGGCCGGATGCTGGTCCTTTTGCATCTCGTTGTAGCAGCGGCGTTCCTCGCATCCCATCACAGGATTGAAACCTTCCGCGTAGAGATCGATCAGACGCGTCTCGTTGCCGCTTTCGGCCAGCGCCTTCATAACCGTGTCCTTCAAGGCCGCGCCAAAGCTCTCGGGAACCGGATGACAGAAAATAACCAGTATGCGCATCAGAAAGCGTCCATCGCCTTTTCCACGCGACCGATGAAGCGCGTGCGCGTCTCGTCGGTCGAGCGGTTCATGTCGTAATGGGCAAGATAGTCGAACGGCGCGCCCGGCTTGACGATCACGCGGAGCACGCGATTGACGGCCTTGCGCGGCGGGTCTCCAACGAGGAACGCGCGCAGCCGGTTGCCGCCATAGGTCGTCACCACACCGACCTTGCGGATATTGTGCAGGCACGGACTTGCCTTGCCGTCCCTCATCTCGAACGAGACGCCCGGCAGGAAAACGCGGTCGAAGAAACCCTTCAGGATCGCCGGATAGCCGAAATTCCAGACCGGATAGCTCATCACCAGCGCCTCGGCCGCGCGCAGCCGTTCCACATACCCCTTGACCGATTCGGTATTGGGCCCGATCTCGTGATAGTTCAGCCGCTCATCGCGCGTCAGCCGCGGATCGAAATCTTCGGCGTATAAATCGCAGTCGTCGACATCGTGCCCGCTCGCCGTGAGCCGGTCTACGATCCGCCGGTGCAGATGCCCGTTATAGCTTTCGGCGACGGGATGCGCATGCAGGACCAGAACGCGCATTGACTTACCCCGCCTTCTGCAAACCTTTGAACAGCCACACCTCTCCGGTGTTGAAGTCGTAATCCGGGTTCTCCCAGGCGATCATCTTTCCCGGATTGAGAAGACCTTTCGGATCGGCCTCGCGCTTGAAGGCAAGCTGGATTTCGTCGGTCTGCTTCATCCCGCCCTCTTCAAGTGTGTAGCGATGCGGATTGAAGATCGGCGCACCTTCGCGATTGAAGATCTCGATGATCTCGTCCAGCCGCTCTTCGCTGGTAAAACGCACCATCGGCAGGCCGAAACAGGTGATGTCGCCGTCGAACCGCACGAACTCCAGATGATCGATGAGCTCGCCCTTGAACATGCGGTGGAGCTTCTCGACCAGCGCAAGCTGGTTCGGGAACGGATAGAGCACCTGGAGATAAGTGATCGCCGGTTCGATGCGCAGCCCGCGCAATGTCGTGTGGTTCCAGGCGAGTTCATAGGCCAGGGGCAGGCCCCGCAACTCCTCCTCGTCCAGTTCGGCGCGGTTGAAGGCGACCCGGCCGCCCTCGCGCGCCGTGAAGGCCAGAAAGGCGTCGAGCGACTGCGGCGCAACCATGCAGATAACGACATTGTCGCCTTCTTCGAGAAACTTCCGGTGCCGCTTGAAATAATCGAACGGCGCCGGCGCGGAAACGACGGTATTCAGCTTGAGGAGGACGCCGTCGAGCCGGCCGAGCGTATTGGCATAGGTCGCAGCCTCCAGGAAATCGTCGAAGGCCACGATCACATCGACCCAGTCATAGGCCGCGGTCAGCGGCAGTTCCACCTCGGTGATAATGCCATTCGTGCCATAGGCATGGGTGACCTTGTGCAGATCTGCGCCTGTGAGTTCGAGCACCCGCGGCTCTTCCTCCATCGTCACCACGCGCAGCCGGATGACATTTCCGAAATCGCGCAACCCGCCCCAGCGCGTCGACCCGATGCCGCCGGAACCGCCGGCGATGAAACCGCCGACAGTGGCGGTATGCGCGGTGGAGGGATGCATGCGCATTTCCTGGCCGGAATGCTCGCGCGTAGCCGCATCCAGCTTGGCGCAAATGACGCCCGGGCCGACAACGGCCCTTCCCGGCGCGATCTCCTTGATCTCGTCCATGTCGGCCAGCGACAGGACCACGCCGCCCGACAGCGGCATTGCCTGGCCGTAATTTCCCGTGCCGGTGCCGCGCGGCGTTACCGGTACGCCGTGCTTGTAACAGGCCTTGAGAACCTGAATGACCTCGTCCTCGGTCTTCGGCGAAACGATCAGGTCGCCGGTTACATGGTCCAGCCGCTCCTTCAGGACCGGCGAATACCAGTAGAAATCGCGGCTTTTCTGCTGAACGATCTTATCGTTGTCCTCGACCTTGATGCCCTCGATATCCGCCCTGAACGCCTGCAAATCCATCATCGTCTACTCCATCAAATGGTCAAGTTCGTCATAGGCCGGCAGCGCCCGGTCGATCACCGCGCCGTCACGCACCACGATGCGCCCGCTTTCCGGCCGGGACAGGACCTCGGTCCAGCTGCGACCTTCACAGATCAGGAAGTCCGCCGGCCCGCCCTCGGCGAGTCTGCCGTAGTTCTCGTCCAGCCCCATCGCCCGCGCCGGATTGGCAAACACCGACTTCGGCCAGTCGGCGACCGGATGGTCGAACTGAATGGTGCGTGTCGCCATGCGGTAGACCTCCATCATGTCGAGATCGCCATAGGCGTAGAATGGATCGCGCGTGTTGTCGGAGGCAACGCAGACATTGATGCCGCGCGCCTTCATCTCGTGCAAAAGCGTCACCCCGCGCCAGCGCGGTGTCGTGCCATCGGAGCGCCGGTCCTGCAGGTACATGTTGCACATGGGAAGCGACACGACCGAGATGTTGCAATCCGCCACGGCGTCCAGCGTGCGCAGAACCTCGTCATCGGGCTGGCGCGCCAGCGCGCAGCAATGGCCGATCAGGATGCGGTCTTCATATCCATGCCGCTTGGCTGCTTCGGCGATCTTTCGAAGCGATACCGCTTCGAGAGCGTCTGTCTCATCGGCATGGAAATCGAGCTGCAGTTCATTCTCGATGGCCGCTCGGAACACCATGTCGAGCAATTCGTCCAGGTCCGGCACCATGAAGGTCACCGCGCCGAGCACGCCGCCAGCATTCCTGACCCGGTCGACAAGCGTCTTGAACCACGTTTTGTCTCGCCCGGTGTCGATGCCGAAAAGGCAGGCTGCCTGCAAATCTATACGCCCAGCCCATCGCTCGCGCATGGCTTCGAAAACCGGCCACGAGATCGTTTCCTGCGGCGGCAGGGAATCGAGATGAGTACGGATGGCCTTTGTGCCGTAGGCGTAGGCGCATTTCAGCGCAAACTCCATGCGCGCCTCGATATCCTCGGCGCTCCACTTGGCGGCGCGGTCCGCACCCACCGCCTCCAGCGCGCCGGGAAAGGACCCGTCCGGATTGGGCTGGCGCGGCCAGATATGGCCTTTGTCGAGATGGGTGTGGCAATCGACGAAGGCCGGCATCACGACGCGGCGGCGTAGATCGTTTTGCGCGCCTTCGCCTGCCGCCTCCGATGGCGCGATCCTTGTGATGCGTCCGTTCTCGACCGTCAGGTCGTAGAGCCCGAAGCCTTCCGCATCATGCCGGCTGGCGTCTCCATCGACCCACGAGTCATGCAAATGCACCCGATGCAGCGAAAATCCCGTTCCTGTGCGAACGATCGACCCACCAGACATCAATGCTCCTGTGTTAGCGCGCTTTCATGCCAACGGCGCAGAATGCGGTTGGAAATGAATGTAAGCACGAGAAAGATCACAATGCCGGTAAAGGAGATCAGGATCAGCGCGGCGAAGAGACGCGGGGCGTTGAGCCGGTAACCGGCCTCGATGATGCGGCTTGCAAGCCCGGAAGACTGGCCGGATGCACCGGCAACGAATTCGGCAACGACCGCGCCGATCAGAGCCAGCCCGCCGGCGATCTTAAGCCCGCCAAGGAAGTACGGCATCGATGCCGGCAGCCGCAGATGCCAAAGCGTTTGCCAGCGCGTTGCGCCGTTCAGCTTGAACAGGTCGAGCAAGTTCCGATCGACCGAGTTCAATCCCAGCGTTGTATTCGACAGGATCGGGAAAAAGGCGACGATCCAGGCGCATAGCAGGAGCTTGGTGGTCTGGTTATCGACATAGATATTGATCAGCGGGAAGATCGCCACGATCGGCGTCACCTGAAGCACGACCGCGAAGGGAAAGAAGCTCATCTCCACCCATTTTGACTGGGTGAACAGCACCGAAAGCCCGACGCCGCCCGCAACCGCGAGAGCCAGTGATAGGAAGGTGATCTTCAGCGTGTTCACCAGCGATGAGAACAGCAGGCCGCGATCCTCGATCAGCGTTGCCAGCACCTCGCCCGGCCGCGGCAGGATATAGCGCGGGATCTCGTTCCAGACGCAGATCCGGTCCCACATGAAGATCGCGACACACATGATCAGGATCGGCAACAGCCATTTGCCGGTCTTTTCCATCTTGCGCTGACGCGCGCGCCGCATTTCCTCGGCGTCGACCATGACCGCTGCGTCGCCCTGCATCTCAGTGGAGGACATGATCGTCTCCCCCCTCGCCTTCTATGCCCATCGCCGAACGCAGCAGCGACGAGGCCTTGCGGGTCAGATGCGCGTAATCTTCCGACGTGCGGAACGTCTCGTCGCGCGGATAAGGCGCGTCCACATCCATCTCGCCGAAGACGCGGCCCGGATGAGCGGCCATGACGACGATGCGGTTCGACAGGAACACGCTTTCGAACACGGAATGGGTCACGAAAATCACAGTAAAGCGCTCACGCTCCCAAAGAGCCAGCAGGTCGCTGTTGAGCTGAAAACGCGTGATCTCGTCAAGCGCAGCAAAGGGCTCGTCCATCAGCAGCACCCGCGGCCGTGTCACCAGACCGCGTGCAATAGAGACGCGCATCTTCATGCCGCCTGACAATTCGCGCGGGACGGCATTCTCGAAACCGCTCAGATTGACCTGCGCCAGCACATCCTCGACCTGCGGCTTCGCCTCGGCACGCGAAACACCCTGCAGGCGCAGCGGCAGCCAGACATTGTCAAAGACAGACGCCCACGGCATCAGCGTCGGCTCCTGGAAAACGAAGCCGATATCGGCCTTTCCCATCGCCGGCCCGCGCCAGTCGAGCACGCCCGATGTCGGTGACGACAGCCCGGCGATAAGCCGCAAGGCCGTCGACTTGCCACAGCCTGACGGCCCGAGCAGGCTCAGGAAGTCGCCCTGGTTGATCGTCATATCGACATCGCGCAAGGCGACGACGTCGTTTCCGAAAACTTTTCCGACGGACCGCAGAATAAGCTGCGGTCCGCCGGTTTTTGCCTTGTCGGCAGTTTGCATGTCCACGCGGAAATGCCTTTCGAAGATTACTTCTTCAGGTCCAGGCCGACGCCCTTGTTCACGAATTCCAGCGTGTAGGACTTCTCAATATCGATGCCCGCGTCCATGACGCCCGAATCGACCATCTTCTGGTAGAAGTCGGCGATCCGCTCGGCGGTCATCGCGCCGATGCCCATCTCTTCCGTGTCGCCGGAATCGACGATGCCATATTCCTTGAGCTTCTCGATCGAAAAGGCGATCTGCTCGTCGGTCATGTCCGGATTGTCTTTCTTAATCATCTCGTTGGCGGCAGCGTTGTCGCCATAGAGGTAGTTGTACCAGCCCTTCGACGAGGCATCGACGAAGCACTGCACGACCTCGGGACGCTCATCGATCGTCGCCTGCATGGTCTCGACCGTCGTGGAATAGGTGCTGAAACCGAAATCGGCGAGCAGGAACAGGTTCGGCACGAATCCGCCCTCACGCTCCACCGCGAAGGGCTCGGAGGTGATATAGCCCTGCTGAACAGACTTCGGGTTGGCGATGAACGGCGCAGGGTTGAACGTGTACGGAATGCGCTTCGACTCATCAAAGCCGAAATCCTTGACCATCCACTGATAGAAGGTCTGGAAACCCTCGTCGCCTAGGATGAACTGCTCGGCGTTCTTCAGCTCTTCCCAGGTGTCGAGCCCCTCGCCGGGGTGGCTCATCAGAACCTGCGGCTCCTTCTGGAAATGCGCGGCGACGACCTTGAGCGGAATGTCCTGCTCGACGGCCGAGAAGGCCTGCAGCATGTTGCCGCCCATGTAGAAGTCGATCTTGCCGGCCAGCATCAGCGGACGGCCGGAGACCTGCGGTCCGCCGGGCATGATCTCGACCTCGAGCCCGCATTCCTCGTAGGAACCATCGGCAACAGCCTGATAGTAACCGCCATGCTCCGCCTGGGCGAGCCAATTGGTGCCGAAAGTGACCTTTTCCAGGGCGAAGGCCTGGGTTGAGAAAACGGCCGCAAGGGCAGTGGTGATCAATAGAACTCGTTTCACGTTCACACCTCTATTAGTTGGACGCACAGCCGGTTAGCCACGCTTTTTGAACCTCGGCAATTGATGCAAGTGATATGCCAGCCATGCGACAGCGCAGACCGTTCAGTTTCCGCTTCTTTCCCGCAAAGCCTCCCTTTCACAAGCCCAGTTTTATCGCATCCTGCTTAAAAAAACAGCACGCTTGAGTTTGCGGGTGCGCTTTGCATTATGAGCGGCGATTCTGACCGGAGACCATTGTGTTCAACCATCTGACCCCTGCCGGTATCCGGCCCCCCTTTGCGAAATACAGCCACGGCGTGGAAATCCCCGAAGGCATGCGGCTGGTCCTGTGTTCAGGCCAGCTCGGCATCGACGCTGACGACGTCATACCGGCAGACACCGGGGCCCAGGCGCGGCTCTGCTTCGCCAATATCGAGGCGATCCTGAACGAGGCCGGTTTGGGACTTTCCGATATCGTGCGCATCAATGCCTATGTCACCGGACGAGACCATCTCAAACCCTACATGGCCGTGCGCGACGAATTGTTTTCCGAGCCGGCCCCCGCCTCCACGCTGATGATCGTTTCCGGCTTCGCCCGCGAGGAATTCACCGTCGAGATCGAGGCGATCGCCGCCGGACCGGCGAGGACGGAATGATGACAAAACGTTTCTGGTGGGGCGACTTCACGACAGGCGAATTCGAGAACCTCGATCCCGACGGGGCGATCGCCGTGCTGCCGATCGCAGCAACCGAGCAGCATGGCCCGCATCTGCCCGTCTCGACCGACCACGCCATCATGGCCGGCATGCTGGAAACTGTCTTTCCGCTGATGCCGGACGGGATCGACATGCGGGTTCTGCCGATCCAGTCGGTCGGAAAGTCCAACGAACACATCCGCTCGCCCGGCACGCTGACCATTTCGGCGACCACGCTAATCGACCACTGGTACGACCTTGGCGCCTCGGTCGCCCGCGCTGGCATCCGCAAGCTCGTGATCGTCAACTCGCATGGCGGCAATGAGGAAATCATGGGCATTGTCGCCCGTGAGTTGCGTGTGCGTCACAACATGATGGTCGCCAAGACATCATGGATGCGTTTTGGCGTGCCGGAAGGCCTCTATGGCGATTACGAGCGCAAATACGGCATCCATGGTGGCGACGTCGAAACGTCGCTGATGCTGCATTTCACGCCCGATACGGTGCAAATGGACAAGGCCGAGGACTTCACCTCCCGCGTCGCGGACGCACAGAAGCAGTTTACCCACATCGCCCACACCGGCCCGAACGCCTTCGCCTGGATCGCCCAGGACGTGAATCCCTCCGGCGCGGTCGGCGAAGCAGCCCAGGCGACCGGAGAAAAGGGCCGCCTGACTGCTGAGCACCAGGCGAAGGGATTCGTCGAACTGATCGGCGACATGGCGAAAGCGAAACTCGCCGACTGGATCGTCACGAACGACTAGGTAGCTGCGTTCGCCGCCTCGCCCGCCAGATCGTCAATGATCGGGCAGTCCGGCCGCCCGTCGCCGTGGCAATGCTTCGCCAGGGTCGCGAGCGTGTCGCGCAGCGATTGCAAATCGGCGATCTTGCGGTCGATCTCCGTCACCTTTTCGAGAGCGACCGCCTTCACGTCCGCGCTCGCCCGGTTCTTGTCGTCGTAGAGCGAGAGCAGCAGCCGGCACTCGTCGATGGTGAAGCCAAGGCTGCGCGACCTTTGCAGGAAACGCAGCCTGTGCACGTCGTTCTCCGAGTAGTCGCGATAGCCATTTTCAGCGCGCGACGGGGTGACGAGGCCGATTTCCTCGTAATAGCGGATGGTCTTGGGTGGCAGGTTTGCCTGATCGGCGGCCGTTCCAATGTTCATGTGACCCTCCCTAGAGTTTCAACGTCCGCAGCCGAAGCGCATTCGAGATGACCGAGACCGACGACAGGCTCATCGCGGCAGCCGCGATCATCGGCGACAACAGCGTCCCGGTCAGCGGATAGAGGATGCCCGCCGCCACCGGCACGCCGATGGAGTTATAGGCAAAGGCGAAGAACAGGTTCTGCTTGATATTGGCAAGCGTCGACTGCGCCAGTTTCCGCGCCTTGGCGATGCCCTGCAGGTCTCCCTTCAGAAGCGTGATGCCGGCGCTTTCCATCGCCACGTCGGCGCCGGTTCCCATCGCGATGCCGACATGCGCTGCAGCCAGCGCGGGCGCGTCGTTGATGCCGTCGCCGGCCATAGCGACACTCCTGCCCGCGGCCTGCAACTCCTCGACCAGTGCTTTCTTGTCCTCCGGCAGCACGCCGGCGCGCACTTCGTCGATGCCCAGTTGCGCGGCCACCGCCTTCGCCGTGCGTTCGTTGTCGCCTGTCGCCATGATGACCCGCAGGCCCGCTTCGTGCAGCGCCCTGATCGCGCTGGCAGTGCTCTCCTTGACCGGATCGGCAACTGCCACCATGCCTGCGATCTTGCCGCCGACAGCGACCAGCATGACCGTCTTGCCCTCGCCGCGCAGCCTGTCGGCCTCATCCGCCGCGGCGTCCGCGTCGATGCCTTCGGCCTCCATCATCGCAGTGTTGCCGAGCGCGACAGCCTCGCCTGAAACCGTGCCCTTGACGCCCTTGCCGGTGACAGCGTCGAAATCCGTCGCGGAGCCGACTGTGACGCCGCGTTCCTCGGCGCCCGCAATAATTGCCTCGGCGAGCGGATGCTCGGAACCCTTCTCAAGCGCCGCCGCGAGCGAGAGAATCGTTGTCTCGTCGTGTTCCCCGAGCGCCAGGACGTCGGTCAGCTTCGGCTTGCCTTCGGTCAGAGTGCCGGTCTTGTCGACGATCACCGTATCCACCTTCGCCATGCGCTCGAGCGCTTCCGCATCCTTGACCAGCACGCCGGCCTGCGCGCCACGTCCGGTCGCCGCCATGATCGACATCGGCGTCGCGAGGCCCAATGCACAGGGGCACGCGATGATCAGTACCGAGACCGCAGAAACGATGGCGAAAACGAAGGCCGGCTGCGGCCCCAGCAACAGCCATGCCAGAAAGGCGATGACCGCGACCGACACAACCGTCGGGACGAACCAAGACGCCACGCGATCCGCGAGCCCCTGGATGGGTGCACGCGAGCGCTGCGCCGAGGCGACCATTTCGACGATATGGGCAAGCATCGTATCCTCGCCGACCTTGTCCGCCACGATCACCAGCGTGCCGTTCTTGTTGAGCGTGCCGCCGGTGACCTTGTCGCCCTCGCCTTTCTCGATTGGGACCGGCTCACCGGTGATCATGCTCTCGTCGACCGAAGACCGGCCTTCCTTCACCACGGCATCGACCGGAACACTTTCGCCCGGCCGCACGCGCATGAGGTCGCCCTCGATGATGTTTTCCAGCGGCGCGTCATATTCCTCGCCGTCCGGCGTGATCCGCCGCGCCGTCTTGGGCGCGAGGTCGAGCAGCGCCTTGATCGCATCGCCCGTGCGCTCGCGCGCTCGCAGTTCAAGGACCTGTCCGACGAAGACGAGTGCGATGATCACCACGGCCGCTTCGAAATAGACCGGTACATGCCCCCCTTCCATGCGCATGGTCTCGGGAAATAGGCCCGGCGCGAAAGTCGCTACGACGGAATAGGCATAGGCTGCCGCCACGCCCAGCATGATCAGCGTCCACATATTGAAGTTTCGCGTGACAATGGACGTCCAGCCGCGATGGAAGAACGGTCGTGCAGCCCATAACACGACCGGGGTCGCGAGCAGGAACTCGAGATAGACGGCGATCTGCTCGCCGATCCAGTCACGCACCGGCAGGCCGATCATCGGCCCCATGGTCAGGATCAGCAGCGGAATCGCCGCGCCGGCACTGACCCAGAGCCGGCGGGTGAAATCGATCAGTTCCGTGTTAGGGCCTTCGGACACGCCGCTCATCGGCTCCAGCGCCATGCCGCAGATCGGGCAGGTTCCCGGCCCCTCCTGAACGATCTCGGGATCCATCGGGCACGTGTAGAGCGCGTTCTTCTTCTCGGCCTTTTTCTTCTTCTTGTTGTTTCCCGAGAGAAAGAAATACGGATCGGCTTCGAAGCGGTCGTGGCACTTCGGATTGCAGAAATGGTACTCCTCGCCCTTGTATGTCAGCGAGGGTTTTCCCGCATTGAGCTTCACCGTCATTCCGCAAACCGGATCGATTGCGGTTTCGCCCTCGACGGCTTTGCTCTCCGACTTATCCTCAGCCTTGTGCGATCCGCAGCAGCTGCCGTCGGATTTGTGCTCGTGATGATCGTGGTCCCGATGGTCCATTTTTCAAACCTTCCAGTCTTAGTAATCCTGAGATAGGGCTTCCAGTCACTGGAAGGTCAAGAGACTTCGGCCGGACACTCCTTTTTTAAGCCGTTCTCAGCACCGGCCCGTCGAGCAACGCCATGATGTCCCCGAAATATCCGCCCGAGCGCGCGGGCCGGGTCGGATCCGAAGTGATGGCGACCGCAAGGTCCCTTTCGCGATGCGCCGCGATAACCTGGCCGCCATAGCCGCGTGCCAGCGCATATCCGCTATCGGTCAGGAACCATCCATAGCCGTAGCCCATGCCCGAAAACGGAGAAACGGCGCGCGCTTGCAGCGAAGCGTCAATCCAGTCTTGCGCGATGACCTGCTCGCCTTCGAATCGGCCGCCGTCGCGAATCATGACCGCGATCTTCAACATGCCGCGAGGCGTCAACGCCATCTCGTTTCCGCCGAGATAATATCCCCGCGGATCGCGCGTCCATGCTGGCACCTCGATTCCGAGCGGTGCGCCGAGACGTTCGCGCGCGAGCGTGAGCAGACTCTTCCCCGTGACTTCCGATAGAACCGCTCCGAGGACATGAAACGAGCCCGTCGAATAAAGCATACGACCGCCGGGCTCGGCGACGAATGGCCGGGTCAGCTGGTCGGCGATCCAGTCTCGCGAGGCGATCCACCCGCCATAGTTCGGCCCGGAGGTGCGCTCCAGCCCGGCGCGCAGGGACACTAGATGCTCCACCGTGATCTCTTCGACGCCCTCGGTGGCGTTCGCGGGCACGAGACCCGGCGCAATTTCGCCGAGCGTTGCAGTGACGCTTTCGATCTCACCACGGGTGAGCGCGGTCCCGAGGAGCAGAGCAACGATGGATTTCGAACAGGACTTGATGTTTGCGACACGGTCGAGCCCCGGTCCGCGCGGTGCGGCGGCGAATAAGAGCTCGCCGCCGATCTGGACCTGGATCGAGTGCAACTGGTCGAGACGCCCGATCGCGCTCTCGATGTCGTCTTCCTGCGCTATCGCCTTCGACACGAGGGAGGAGGTGGTGCCGGCGATCAGGCCGGCAGTGAAACTGCGTCGTGTAATCATCGCCCTTATGTAGTGCGATGGCGCCGGCGATTCACCAGCAGATCGCGTCCTTCGTGGTCGCGAGTTCTTCCGCGTCCCATGCGGCACTCAGCTAACGCCACCGGCCCAGCCTGCCGCACCTGCCACATCCTCCGTAACACCTGCCAATTCCTCCAGATCGGCCTGTTTTCCGATGCACGGTACCGCGAAGCCTGATAAGCTCTGCGTTCAGGAGAAAACCATGAATGTCTTGCCCCTCCTCGAGATGAGCAACCGCTACCTCCTTGATCGTGAGAGAGAAAATCTGGAACTGCCACCCGGCATGTCCATTATTCGCCGGCACGAAAGGAGCAGTATCGAAGCCCAGGTCTACGAGCCCGTCATGTGCCTGATCCTTCAGGGCAGCAAAGTGACATCCATTGGCGACCAGACCGTCGAACTCAATCCGGGCGACGCCTTGCTGGTGAGCCATGAATTGCCCGTCGTGTCCCGGATCACCCGCGCGAGCGAAAACGAACCCTATCTCGCGCTGATCCTTCCGCTCGATCCGGGGCTGTTGCGGAGCCTTTATGAACAGGTCGCCGATGCGCCGGAGTCCATCTCCGGCAGTGTGCGTTCGCTCGCCGCAGGTCCGGTCGACCCGGCATGGATAGCGCCGCTGACACGGTATTTCGAACTGATGGACAATCCTCTGGACGCGAAGGTGCTTGGTCCTTCCATCCGGCGCGAGATCCACTATCGCCTCCTGCTCTCGCCGATCGGCGGAATGCTGCGAAACCTCCTTGTCGCGGACAGCCATGCAAGCCGGATTGCCAAGGCCATCCGCAAGGTACGTACCGATTTCCGTTCGCCGCTCAGCGTGCCGGACCTGGCGAAGACCGCCGGCATGAGCCCGTCGTCTTTCCACGAGCACTTCAAGTCCGTGACCGGAACGACGCCATTGCAATACCAGAAGGATCTCCGCCTGATCGAGGCGAAGACATTGCTCGCCGGACAGCGCTCGGTTTCCGAAGCGGCCTTCGCCGTGGGCTACGAAAGCCCGACCCATTTCAGCCGGGACTATTCGAGGAAATACGGCGTAGCCCCGAGCCGGCATGCGGGTGTCGCCATTCTTGAGCAGGTGTCCGCTGCCTAGTCGACCGGTTGTGACAAATGAATGCGCTGGAGCGGACGGACCTGTCCCATGGCAACGGCATTACGTAAGGTTGTCATAGTTTGGCGCGCGTTCCCGAAAAGTGCTAGTCTCCCGCTCCGATTCATTGGCGGGGAGCAAGACGATGCGGGACACTGAAGGGCTGTCGGCCTATCGCTGGACGATTGTGTTCGCATCCGCGCTCATCCTCGCGATCGCAATGGGATCGATCGTCAACGGCATGTCGGCCTATATCGTGCCGATCGAGGACGCCTATGGCTGGGATCGGGGCGATATTGCCCTGATCAACGTGGCGGGAATCATCGGGCTCGCGGCGGGCGGGCTGATCATGGGACCGCAGGCCGACAAGCGCGGAACGCGCCCGGTCGTGCTGTTTGGCGCAGTCGCGATCGGCATCTGCTATCTCGCGGCATCCTTCGCCACCGCGCTGTGGCAATTCTACCTGCTGATGTTCTGCGCCGGATTCTTCGGTGCGGCGGCCATCTTCCCGCCGATCATGGCATCGATCGGCAACTGGTTTCCGATCGGCGCCGGCCTCGCAATCGGCCTCGCCTCAGGCGGACAGGCGCTGGGTCAGGGCGGCGTACCATTCGCCTCGTCGTTCCTCATCAAGAGTTTCGGGATCAGTGGCGCGCTCGCGGTGACCGGGGCCGTCATGCTCGCCGTTCTCATTCCTTTGGCCCTGCTGCTCCGGCAACCGCCGGCACTATCCACCAGAAGCGCTGCGGCGCGGGCGGCGGAAGACAGGACCTACCCGCCGGCAAAGCTTGTCATCCCCGCGATGTGCGCGGCGATCCTCCTGTGCTGCACCTGCATGTCGGTACCCCTGATGCACCTCGTGCCGCTTTGCCAGGACAAAGGCTTTTCGGCCGACGAAGCGGGAAGCGTCATCTTCCTGATGCTGATGGTCGCCATTGCCGGCCGAGTCGCCTTCGGCAAGCTGGCCGATATCATCGGCGCGCTCCCCGCCTACATGACCGCCACGGCCTGGATGGGCCTGCTCGTCTACGGCTTCATGTGGATGGAAAGCCTCTCCGGATTCTACGTCTACGCCGCGCTCTATGGCTTTGGCTATGCCGGGGTCATGACGGGTGTTCTCGTCTCGATCGCTTCTCTCACACACCCGTCGCGGCGCGCGTCGGCGATGGCGATCGTCTCGCTGTTCGGCTGGCTCGGCCACGCAAATGGCGGCTATCTCGGCGGCTACCTTTACGACCTGACAGGCGGCTATTCCCTCGCCTACTCGATCGCCGCCTATGCCGCCGCGCTGAACCTTCTCGTGGTCGGCATGCTTTATATCAGAACGCGCGGCCCCAGGATGAAGGTGTCACACGCATGACAGCGCCCACATACAGCGATGTCTTCATGCAAAACCTGGTGCACGATCAGGCAGGCACATATGTCAGCCTGATGGCACTGTCGCCGATCAGATCATGTGACATCAGGCGCAGCGGCGGCCTCGGACCGGTAAAGAACGGTGCTCCACCGCCAAGCACGCAGGGGTGAACGTAGAGCCGGTACTCGTCGATCAGGCCGAGTTCGGTCAGGTATCCCGCAAGGACCGGACCGCCAATGTCGATCTCACCGGATTGTCGCGCCTTCAATTCCCGTATCGCTGCCTCGAAATCACTCGTGATGAGCGTTGCGTTGGGGCCAACCGATTGCAGCGACCGCGACACCACCCACTTCGGCTGGTTCCGCCACGCCGCCGCGAATTCGCGTTCGTCGGCGGACCATGCGGGATCGTCCTCCTCCCAGTAACGCATGATCTCATAGAGCCGGCGGCCGTAGAGGCTGCCGGCCAGGCCGCTGACCGCCTCGATCCAGTGGCGGAACAGCACCGCATCTGGCGCGAACTTGTCATGATCGACATAGCCATCCAGTGACACGTTCATTCCGAAGACGAATTTCGCCATGCCGAAAAACCTTCGCTTCCGCCGGATGGTAGGCTGTTCAGCGAATTGCGCAAGACGGGACAACTCCCGTAGAAGCCTGCCTCACACCGTCAGGTGTCGGCGCACTGACGGATCGTCCAGGCTTTCGGCCGGGCCTTCATGGACGATCTCGCCGCGATCCATGATGTAGACCTTGTCAGCCAGTTCGCGGCAAAAATCGAGATACTGCTCGACCAGCAGGATCGAGATGCCCTTCTCGTCGCGAAGATACTGAAGCGCCCTGCCAATATCCTTGATGATCGACGGCTGGATGCCTTCGGTGGGCTCATCAAGGACGAGGACCTTGGGGCGGGTGACCAGCGCGCGGCCGATGGCCAATTGCTGCTGTTGGCCGCCGGACAGGTCGCCGCCGCGCCGCGACAGCATCGACTTGAGGATCGGGAAAAGCTCGAACACGT
Source organism: Oricola indica (assembly GCF_965227485.1). NCBI lineage: Bacteria > Pseudomonadati > Pseudomonadota > Alphaproteobacteria > Hyphomicrobiales > Ahrensiaceae > Oricola > Oricola indica. Next base: position 2,363,413 of record NZ_OZ245747.1, on the reverse strand, counting down.
CGTCCGGGACATTGCGTTCCTTGCGCGGAAGCCGGGCATAACCCGTTTCGAGATTTTCCTTCACGGTCAGGAGCGGGAAGATCTCGCGTCCCTGCGGCACATAGGCGATACCCCTGCCCGCGCGTGGATGCGGCGCGCCGGTGAGCTTTTCGCTGTCCAGCGCGATCTCACCCGTGCGGATCGGCTGATGGCCCATCACCGCCCGCAAGAGCGACGACTTGCCGACGCCGTTTCGGCCGAGGACGCAGGTGATCTTGCCGGACTCGGCCTTGGCGGAGACGCTCCGCAGCGCCTGGGCGGCGCCATAGTAGAGGTCGATATTGGAGACGGTCAGTGCGGTCATCAGCGCCCCAGATAGCTTTCGATCACGCGTTCGTCCGCGCTGACATGGTCGAGCGAGCCTTCCGCCAGAACCGAGCCTTCGGCCAGCACGGTCACCTTGACGTCGAGATCGCGAATGAAGGTCATGTCGTGTTCGACGACGATCACCGCCTTTTCGCCGGCGATTTCGCGCAGCAGCTTGGCGGTTTCTATGGTCTCGGCATCGGTCATGCCGGCAACGGGTTCATCGACGAGAAGAAGCTTCGGATCCTGGGCCAGCAACATGCCGATCTCCAGCCACTGCTTCTGGCCGTGCGACAGGTCGGCGGCGAGTTCCGAGCGGCGGTGCCCGAGGCGGATCGTCTCCAGGATCTCGTCGATGCGTTCCTTCTGCTCCGGGGACGTGTCGGTGAACAGCGTGGCGAAGATGCCGTGATCGCGTTTCAGCGCCAGTTCCAGATTGTCCTCGACCGTGTGGCTTTCGAAGACCGTCGGTTTCTGGAACTTGCGGCCAATCCCGAGCAACGCGATGGCGGATTCATCGTGACGCGTCAGGTCGATATCGCCCTCGAACAGGACCGTGCCAGAGTCGGGTCGCGTCTTGCCGGTGATGATATCCATCATCGTCGTCTTGCCGGCGCCGTTCGGGCCGATGATCGCCCGCATTTCGCCATGCTCGACGGTCAGCGACAATTCGTTGATCGCCTTGAAGCCGTCGAAAGAAACGGAAACACCGTCGAGATAGAGCAGCGACTTGGTGAGCTTTTCGGTCATTCCGCCGCCTCCGTTCCCGGCTGCAGGGTCTCTTCGGCGCGGTCGGCCTCGCGGCCGCTCCTGAGACGCGTCCAGCCTTCATTGAAGAGCCCGACAATGCCCTTGGGCAGGAACAGCGTGGTCGCCACGAACAACGCGCCGAGCGCGAAGAGCCAGAACTCCGGGAAAGCGGCGGTGAAGTAGCTCTTCCCGAAATTGACTGCCACCGCGCCAATGATCGGACCGATCAGCGTTCCGCGTCCCCCGACCGCCGTCCAGATAACGACCTCGATGGAGTTGGCGGGCGCGAACTCGCCCGGATTGATGATGCCGACCTGCGGCACATAGAGGGCACCGGCGATGCCCGCGATCATTGCGGAGACAACGAAGGCGAACAGCTTGATGTGTTCGACACGGTAGCCGATGAAACGGGTGCGGCTTTCCGCGTCGCGCACACTGACCAGCACCTTGCCGTAACGCGAATTGACGATTCCCGAACACAGGATAAAGGCGATCGCCAGCCCGATCGCGGTCGCCGCAAACAGCGCGGCGCGGGTCTCCTGCGCCTGCACGGAGTATCCGAGAATATCCTTGAAGTCCGTCAGGCCGTTGTTGCCGCCAAAACCCATCTCGTTTCGGAAGAAAGCGAGCAGCAGCGCATAGGTCATGGCCTGCGTGATGATCGACAGATAGACGCCGTTGACGCGGCTTCGAAAGGCGAACCAGCCGAAGACGAAAGCGAGCAGTCCCGGCACGAACAGCACCATCAGCATGGCGAACCAGAACATGTCGAAACCGAACCAGAACCACGGAAGTTCCTTCCAGTTCAGGAACACCATGAAATCGGGAAGGGTCGGGTGGCCGTAGACGCCGCGGGTGCCGATCTGGCGCATCAGATACATGCCCATCGCATAGCCGCCGAGCGCGAAGAAAGCGCCGTGGCCGAGCGAAAGAATGCCGCAATAGCCCCAGACGAGATCGAGCGCGAGCGCCAGCATGGCATAGCAGAGATACTTGCCGAACAGCGCCATGATGTGTGTCGGCACATGCAGCGGGTGGTTGATCGGCAGCATGGCGTTCGACAGCGGCACAAGCACGGCCACCGCAAGCAGCGCCAGCGCGACCCAGATCGCCTTCTTGTCGAGCGCGCGGAATAGGAACCCGGTGATCATGTCTCGACCGACCTCCCCTTGAGCGCGAACAGGCCGCGCGGACGTTTCTGGATGAACAGGATGATGAAGACGAGAATGAAGATCTTGGCCAGCACGGCGCCCGCATAGGGTTCGAGGAACTTGTTGGCGACACCCAGCGTCAATGCGCCGACCAGCGTGCCCCAAAGATTGCCGACCCCGCCGAAGACGACGACCATGAAGCTGTCGATGATGTAGCCTTGGCCAAGGTTCGGCGAGACATTGTCGATCTGGCTCAGCGCCACCCCGGCGATACCGGCAATGCCGGAGCCGAGCGCGAATGTGAACGCGTCGACCCAGGGCGTTGCGATCCCCATCGAGGACGCCATCGGACGGTTCTGCGTCACGGCGCGCATCTGCAGCCCGAAAAGGGTCCGCTTAAGGACGATGAGCAGAATCGCGAAGACCACCAGCGAGAACACGACAATCCAGAGCCGGTTCGTGGTTATCAGGATTTCACCGACCTCGAAGGAACCCGACATCCAGGACGGATTGCCGACTTCGCGGTTGGTCGGTCCGAAGATCGTGCGAACGGTCTGCTGCAGGATCAGCGATACGCCCCAGGTCGCCAGCAGCGTCTCGAGCGGACGGCCATAGAGGAAACGGATGACGCCGCGTTCCAATACGAAGCCGGCGGTGCCGGCGACGAGAAAGGCGAGCGGCAGCGCGATGGCCAGCGAATAATCGAACATGCCGGGCGCGGAGTTGCGGATCACTTCCTGAACGACGAAGGTCGTGTAGGCGCCGAGCATGACCATCTCGCCATGCGCCATGTTGATGACGCCCATCACGCCAAAGGTGATGGCCAGTCCGATCGCAGCGAGCAAAAGCACGGAACCCAGCGAAATACCGTACCAGATGTTCTGGCCGGCGGCCCAGAACATCAATCGCTCCTCGACCGAGGCGATCGCGGTTTTAGCGGCTTCCGCGACGGTCGCGATATCGCTGTTTGAGACAGTGGTCAGGATCGGCAGGACATCGCGCCCGCCGCGTGTTTCGAGAATATCGACCGCTTCGAGTTTTTCGACTTCGCTCATATCGGAGTCGAGAACGGCGGCGGCGCGTGCATCAATGAAGGCCTGACGCACCCGGTCGTCCTGCTCCTCGGCGATGACAGCGTCGAGCGTTTCGATGATGTCCTCGTCAGGCCGCGAGAAGATCGTCTCGGCGGCTTGCATCCGAATCTTCGGGTCTTTCGCGCGCAATGTCAGGCCGGACACGACATCGGCGATCATCCGGCGAATGGAGTTCTTGATCTTGATTTTGCGAAGATCGTCTTCGGTGGCGGTGCCAACGACGTCGAGCGTCAGCGGATCAAGCAATTGGACATTGTCGTCCTTGCCGCGGATGACAAAGACCTCGCCATCGCTCTCGCGCACCATCACCTGGCCTTCGGAGAGCTCGTTCAGCGCCGTCGCGGCGGCGGGGTCGCCAAGAGCTGCGATCTCCTCGATCACGGCCTCGGTTTGGGAAAATTTCGTGGCTTCGGCGAATTTGGCGATTGCGGCGCGCAGTTCCGCCTCGTCAGCGCGAACCGGTCCCGTGACAGCCATGATCATGGCCAGCAGGCCGGTGAGAAATAGGATCAGCCGCATTGTCGGTCTGGCGCGCCCAATAAGAATTTGTCGGAAAGAACGGGAAGCCGGTGAACCGGCTTCCCGCAGCGAGGGTGTCTTAGGAGGAAGAGCCCAGGCATTTTTCGGTTTCGGTATTGTAGTTACCGCATTTCAGCTCGATCCAGTCGGACTTGAGCGGCTTGGATTCCGGCAGGAAGTCGGACCATGCATCGCCCGGAACGAGATCTTCGGTCTCGGAAACCACTTCGAACTGACCGTCATCCTGGATTTCGCCGATCAGCACCGGCTTGGTGATGTGGTGGTTCGGAAGCATCACCGAGGTCCCGCCCGTCAGGTTCGGGGTCTCGATGCCCGGAAGCGCGTCGATGACGGCGTCCGCATCCGTGGTGCCGGCAGCCTCGACCGCCTTAACCCACATGTTGAAGCCGATATAGTGGGCTTCCATCGGGTCGTTGGTCACGCGATCGTCGCCCATGCGCGCCTTCCAGGTCGCGATGAACTCTTCGTTCTCCGGCGTATCGACGGACTGGAAGTAGTTCCAGGCGGCAAGGTGGCCGACCAGCGGACCGGTGTCGAGACCGGCAAGCTCTTCCTCGCCGACCGAAAAGGCGACGACGGGAATGTCGGAAGCTTCGATGCCCTGGTTGCCCAGTTCCTTGTAGAACGGCACGTTGGCGTCGCCGTTGATCGTCGAGACGACGGCGGTTTTCTTGCCGGCCGAGCCGAATGCCTTGATGTCGGCCACGATCGTCTGCCAGTCGGAATGACCGAACGGCGTGTAGTTGATCATGATGTCTTCTTCAGCAACGCCCTTGTCCTTGAGATAGGCCTCGAGGATCTTGTTGGTCGTACGCGGATAGACGTAGTCGGTACCGGCGAGAACCCAGCGCTCGACGCCTTCTTCTTCCATCAGGTAGTCGACGGCCGGAATGGCCTGCTGGTTCGGAGCGGCGCCTGTGTAGAAGACGTTGCGCTGCGATTCCTCGCCCTCGTACTGGACGGGGTAGAACAGGATCGAGTTCAGCTCTTCAAAGACCGGCAGAACGGATTTGCGCGACACGGAGGTCCAGCAACCGAACACCACATCGACGCCGTCTCCGGTGATCAGTTCACGTGCCTTTTCGGCGAAAAGCGGCCAGTCCGAAGCCGGATCGACGACGACCGCTTCAAGCTGCTTGCCGAGCAAGCCACCCTTCTTGTTCTGCTCGTCGATGAGCATTTCCATGACGTCCTTGAGGGTCGTCTCGGAAATCGCCATCGTTCCCGACAGCGAGTGTAGAATGCCGACCTTGATCGTGTCTTCCTGGGCCGTGGCCGCGTTCACCAGCGCCGAGGCTGCGAGCGCGGCACCCGCTAAGGCACCGGTCAGCGTTTTTCGAAAAAAATTCATAGGAGGCTCCCTGACAATTGATAACGCTTGGTAAAGAGCAATCGTCGTGCCAACACCCAAAAAAGCCTCTCGAGAGAATAGATTCCACCTATATTTCAATACCTTATTGAGACAATTCGATTCACATCATCAAGCGACGCGAGATCTCGGTCACTGCACCGCAAAGCGGCAAACCGACGCATGTAATGCTCAATAAATATGCAAACTCATCATATGCATAATAATTGATCTGTTGCTGATAGGCGATATCTTGCCGCCGCGATTCCTATTTCGCGTTACGTCGCGCAGCGGCGAGCGCCTGGCTTAATATCTCGGGATCGCCGATCTGGCTTGCCAGGATCAGGATCAGGCGCGCATCCATGCGCAGGCATTGCTCGAAAGTCAGCCCCTCATGCGCCTCCATGAGCGCCTCGCAAAAGGCGTCATAGTTGCTTCCGAGACGGTCCTTCAGAAGATCGCGCTTTTCGCTCATCGTCCATTCTGCTGCGTTCCGGCTTTCGGAAGAAATCTAACACCAAACGCCCCACGCCGTCACACACCCGACAGCGGTCCGGCGGTGACGGAGTCGTCGATGCGATGCAACCGACCCCCGGGAATGCGAAATTTCAAATCATCCTGTGCGCTTGCCGGCCAGCTTCACCGCCGCCTCGACGATCCCCGCCGCGGACGGAAGCGTCGCCGCATAGGCGGGACCCGTCGCGATGAAGCTGTCTTCGGCAGTCACGCGCGCGAAGGATTCGACCCCGGCTTCCGCCATGAGCGCCATCAGCGCCTCTGATTGCGAGCCCGTGCGCCGGCACTCGTCGACGATCAGCACGTGGCGGCAATCGGCCACCGCCTCCAGGATTGCCTCGCCTGGCAGCGGCGCGAGCCAACGCATGTCGACGATGCGCGCCTCTATGCCATGCGCCTCGACCAGCCGTTCCACCGCCTGGTGCGCGAGGTAGCAGCCATTGCCATAGGTAACGATCGCAAGGTGGTCGCCATGGCCCTCCACCGCTACCTCGCCAAGCGGGATACGCTTGTCGGGAGCGGGATAATGGCGCATCCACAGCCCGTCCTTTTCTCCATGCAGGTCGCGCATCGGATAGAGCGCAATCGGCTCGACGAAGACACAGACGCGCTGTTCCTCGCGCGCAAGCCGCACGCATTCGCGCAGCATCATCGCCGCATCCACGCCATTCGAGGGACAGGCGACGATCAGGCCTGGTATGTCGCGCAGAACGGCAAGGGAATTGTCGTTGTGGAAGTGACCGCCGAACCCCTTCTGGTAACCGAGCCCGGCGATCCGGACGACCATCGGGTTGGAATACTGCCCGTCCGAGAAGAAGGACAGCGTCGCCGCCTCGCCCCGCAACTGGTCTTCCGCATTGTGCAGATAGGCCAGGAACTGGATTTCCGGGATCGGCAGAATGCCGTTATGCGCCATGCCGATGGACAGACCGAGGATCGACTGCTCGTCAAGCAAAGTGTCGATGACCCGGTGGCGTCCGAACCGCTCCATCAGTTTCTGGGTAACGCCGTAAACGCCACCCTTCGCGCCGACATCCTCTCCTGCCAGAACGATCTCGCCATGTTCGAGCATCAGGTCGGTCAACGCCCAGTTGATCAACCGGGCCATCGGCTGCGGCTGATCGAGAGCCTTGAGGTCGCCGCCAAAGGCCCGCTCGCGCGCCGCTTCCGATGGGCCGTTGGTCGACTTGCATATGCGCTTCGGGGGAACGAGGCTCCCCATCACGTCGCCGGACGCCTTAAGCCGTGGACGATCGACGGCGAACTCCATTTCCGCCTCGCAGGCCGTCTCGATACCCTTGTAGATGTCGACGGCATCATCGGGCGCGAGAAAGCCCGCCGCCGACAGCAGACTCGCCGTGTGAACCAGAGGGTCGTTGTCTTCGGCTTGCTCGATCTCCGATTTTGGCCTGTAGGCCGCCTCGACGTCGGAGCCCGCATGGCCGAACAGGCGAACGGTCTTCACGTGAAGGAACACCGGCTGACGTCTGGTGCGTGCGAACTCCGCTGCCTCGAGCGCTGTGGCATAGGTGTCAAAGATGTCGAGGCCGTTGCAGGCGAAATAGGCAAGCCCGGCGCGGTTGGAGAAATTCGCGGTGATCCAGTCCGTCGGCGTACGCACGGAAATGCCGATACCGTTGTCCTCGCAGACGAACATGAGCGGCAGCGGCACCGACTGGTATGCCGTCCAGGCTGCCGCGTTGAACGCGCCTTGCGCGGTCGAGTGGTTCGCGGATGCGTCGCCGAAGGAACACATGACCACCGAATCCTGAGGCAAGGCCGCATGCTCCGGCCGCAGGCGCTTCGCGAGGCCGACGGAATAGGCCGCGCCCACCGCTTTCGGCAGGTGGCTGGCAATCGTCGATGTCTGCGGCGGGATGGAAAGCGCCTTCGAACCCAGCACCTTGTGCCGCCCGCCCGAGATCGGATCCTCCGTCGAACAGGCGAAGCTCAGCAGCATGTCACGGATCGGATTCTGCCCATCGACCTGACCGGCCCGCTCCACCTGAAACGCTCCGTCGCGATAATGCAGAAAGGCCATGTCCGTCGGGCGCAACGCGGCTGCGACCGCCGCCATTCCCTCATGGCCGGACGAACCGATCGTGTAATAGCCTTGGCCCGCCTTCTGCATTCTGCGGCCCATCCGGTCGAGATGCCGTGACGTGCATTGCGAGCGGAAGATGCCGATGGCGCTTTCGCGATCCATCGGCAGTTCGTTCGGCAGGTCCGCGACGGGCAGGTCGCCAGCCGTCACGCGCTCAAGGAAGCGCTTGTGGACAAGTTCCGCGCGATCCATGAAACGCCCCTAGAAAAAAGCCTGCAAACCGGTCTGTGCACGGCCGAGAATCAGCGCATGAACGTCATGCGCGCCCTCATAGGTGTTGACCGTCTCGAGGTTGGCCATGTGCCGAAACACCTGGAATTCCTCCGAAATGCCGTTGCCGCCATGCATGTCGCGGGCATGGCGCGCGATATCCAGAGCCTTTCCGCAATTGTTGCGCTTGATGAGCGAAATCATCTCGGGCGCGGCCCTCGCCTCCTCCATCAGGCGTCCGACGCGGAGCGCCGCCTGCAGGCCGAGTGAGATTTCCGTCTGCATGTCAGCCAGTTTCTTCTGGAACAATTGCGTCTGCGCCAGCGGCTTGCCGAACTGCTTGCGGTCGAGACCGTATTGGCGCGCCGCATGCCAGCAGAACTCCGCCGCGCCCATCGCCCCCCAGGCGATGCCGTAGCGCGCCCGGTTGAGGCATCCGAACGGGCCTTTGAGCCCCTCGACATTCGGCAGGAGTGCATCTTCGCCGACCTCGACCCCCTCCATCACGACTTCGCCGGTCACGGATGCGCGCAGACTCAGCTTGCCCGCGATCTTAGGCGCAGAAAGCCCCTTCATGCCCTTCTCCAGCACGAAGCCGCGAATCTTGCCGCCATGCGCCTCCGACTTCGCCCAGACAACGAACACATCGGCAATCGGGCTGTTCGAGATCCACATCTTCGAACCGTTCAACACATATCCGCCGTCGGTCTTCTTCGCGGTCGTCTTCATGCCGCCCGGATCGGACCCCGCATCTGGCTCGGTCAGCCCGAAGCAGCCGATCCATTCGCCGGAAGCCAGTTTCGGCAGGTACTTTTTACGCTGTTCCTCGGTCCCGTAGGCCTGGATCGGATACATGACCAGCGACGACTGCACACTCATCATCGAACGGTAGCCGCTATCGACGCGCTCGATCTCGCGCGCGACCAGCCCGTAGGCGACATAGCCAGCGCCCGCCCCGCCGTAGTCGTCGGGAACGGTGACACCGAGCAGCCCGGTTTCCCCCATCTCGGCGAAGACTTCCGGTTCGACGCGCTCCTCGCGATATGCGGCGATAACGCGCGGCTGCAGCTTCTCCTGTGCATAGGCCGCCGCCGTGTCGCGGATCAGCCGTTCCTCGTCGTTCAACTGGTCGTCGAGAAGGAACGGATCCTCCCAGGAAAACGAGCCGAGTTCCGGCGTTGTCGTATCGCCCATGACATCCCTTTCTTATTCGTTCTTGTCGGCAGATGCGGCGCACAAAAGCAATGCCAGTGCGGACTGTCAATCAGCGTTGCGCCGTTAGGCCGCGTCCCGGTTCGTCAGCTTCTGGTTGAGCAGGAAGCGCGCGAACAGCGGCAGGCTCGCCGCCCCGAGAGCCCGCGCATCGGCGCCCACCACACCGCTGCGTATTTCGGGCTTTTCCAAGCCGGTCATATCCAGCTTCTCAAGCTCGTCGCTGATTGCATCGACAAGCCTCAGGCGAACGTCGACGGGGAGCCAGCCATCAACGACAATCGCCGAAAAATCGATCAATGAACATGCCGAGGCGATCGCATGCGCCAGCCCCGCCGCGGCGGACGCGATCCAGTCGTCGAGAATACCGGCGTCCACCTGCCAGTTCTCCGTACCCTCCCAGAGCGAACTCGTTTCCAGCCCCTGTTCGGCAAGTTGCTTTTCGAGTTCCGAAAGGCTTGCGACCTCGATCAGCTGGCAAACCTTGCCGTCCCGGCCGACGACGGGCATCGGGCCAAGCGCGCCCGAGTTCCCACCGGGACCCGTATAGAGCGCACGGTTGAGAACGACGCCGCCGCCAATGAAATAGCCGACATAGAAATAGAGGTAGTCGTCCGGCGTGTTCGCCACGCCGAAAGCGATCTCTGCCGCGCAAGCGGATGACGCGTCGTTTTCGAGATAAACGGGAAACGTATACATGGAAGCGATTTCGCTGCGGATATCGGCGTCCCGCCAATCGGCCATGGCTTCGTCGGGCACGCCCAGCGCCCGGGTCCAGTTCCAAAGGTAAAAGGGCATCGCGATACCGAGCCCGGCGATCCGCGACAACGCGTCCGAATTGAGCCGGCTGATCAGAGCCCCAATCGCGTCGTGCGCAAACTGAATGGCCTGATCGGGTTTCGGATAGCGGTGCGTCCTGGCCGAGCGGTGAATGACCTCGCCCAGAAAATTCATCAACACCAGTTCCATGCTTCGCCGGCCGATCTTCAGCCCCAACGAATAGGCCCCTTCGGGATTGAGAGACAGGGGGATCGATGGCTGGCCGATACGCCCGCGTTGCGGTTCTCCGCGTATCACCAGCCCGTCGGCCTCCAGACGGCGCATGATCACCGAAATGGTCTGCGCGGAGAGACCGGTCAGACGCGTCAGATCGGATTTCGCCAACGCGCCGCTCCGCCGAATAAGCGTGAGGATCAGCTTTTCGTTATAGGCGCGCATGCCGCTCTGGTTCGTGCCGCGCATCTGCACCGCGCCGCCGCCCGACGGATCGTCGCGCTCTTCAGTCTGGACCATGCCCCTGCCCCGCATTCCGAATCGGACGGCATGACATACACGGATTCAACGTCAAAAGCTTACTCCTCCCCCGTCCAGAATGGCCGCGACCGCTCGCATCTGTCAATAATTAAATCACTGTGAATTAGTTATTGACACGCGAAATTGCCTGTAGTTCCCTATGGAACGTCCGGGAGTAGAGACCGCATTGGATCTCACCGGAGCCGACTCCGCCATGCGCGGCGGAGACATCAAACTGGGAGGATTACACGTGAAGAAGACCCTTATTACGACTGCGATCGCGACCCTCGCACTCGGCGCGGCATTCGCCTCGCCGGCAAGCGCGCAGGACAAGATCGGCGCATGCCTGATCACCAAGACGGACACCAACCCGTTCTTCGTGAAGATGAAGGAAGGCGCCACCGCCAAGGCCGAGGAACTCGGCATCGACCTGAAGAGCTTCGCCGGCAAGATCGACGGCGACCACGAAACCCAGGTTGCAGCCATCGAGACCTGCATCGCCGACGGCGCCAAGGGCATCCTGCTGACCGCGTCCGACACTTCGTCGATCGTCTCGTCCGTGCAACAAGCCCGTGACGCCGGTCTCCTCGTGATCGCGCTCGACACCCCGCTCGATCCGATCGACGCGGCCGACATGACCTTCGCCACCGACAACTTCAAGGCGGGCGAACTGATCGGTCAATGGGCCGCCGCCAAGCTCGGCGACGACGCGGCCAACGCCAAGATCGGCATGCTCGATCTCGCCGTCAGCCAGCCGACCGTTGGCGTGCTGCGCGACCAGGGCTTCATGCAGGGCTTCGGTATCGATCTCGGCGACCCCAACAAGTGGGGCGACGAAACGGATGAGCGCATCGTTGGCCATGACGTGACCCAGGGCAACGAGGAAGGTGGCCGCACGGCGATGGAAAACCTGCTGGCGACCGACCCGATGATCAACGTCGTCTACACGATCAACGAGCCGGCGGCGGCCGGTGCTTATGAGGCGCTGAAGTCGATCGGCCGCGAGAACGACGTTCTGATCGTTTCCGTGGACGGCGGTTGCCCCGGTGTCCAGAACGTCGCCGATGGCGTCATCGGCGCGACTTCGCAGCAATACCCGCTGCTGATGGCCTCCAAGGGCATCGAGGCCATTGCCGCCTGGGCGAAGGACGGATCCAAGCCGGAGCCGACAGAGGGCAAGGACTTCTTCGACACCGGCGTATCGCTGGTCACCGACCAGCCGGTGGACGGCGTGCCCTCCATCTCGGTCAAGGAAGGCATGGACCTTTGCTGGGGCTGATCGCCCACCCTTGATCCCGACCCGCCATTGGCGGCACAATGCAACACTGGAAGCGCGGGCTCCGGCCCGCCTTCCTTCAGGCGCATGTCCGGCCTGAATGGGCCGGCATAATGGAGGAGACTGCGCCCATGTCGGACAATGTCACGACGAAGGACAATTACGAGTCCGCCAGCAACCGCGAGGAAAAACTTGCCGAATTCGAGGTCAGCAAACGCGGCCTGATCGGCAACTTGCAACACTGGCTGCACCAGACGCCGGCAGCGGTGCCGCTGATCGTGCTGATCGCCTCGATCCTGATCTTCGGCGTCTTGATCGGCGACCGCTTCTTTTCGCCGTTTGCGCTGACCCTCGTCCTGCAACAGGTGCAGATTGTCGGCATCGTCGCCGCCGCGCAGAGCCTTGTCATTCTGACGGCCGGTATCGACCTGTCAGTCGGCGCGATCACGGTGTTCTCCTCGGTCATCATGGGTCAGTTCGCCTTCCGCTACGGGCTTCCGCCATCTGTCGCGGTGGTCTGCGGCCTGATTTTCGGCACACTCTGCGGCGCGCTTAACGGCTTTCTGGTCGCGCGCGTCAAGCTGCCGCCCTTCATCGTCACGCTCGGCACCTGGCAGATCATCCTCGCCTCCAACTATCTCTATTCCGCCAACGAAACGATCCGCGCCCAGGAGATCGAGGCCGAGGCCCCTCTCCTGCAATTGATGGGCACGAAGTTCCAGATCGGCGGCGCAGTCCTGACCCTCGGCGTCATCTTCATGATCGTGCTGATGCTCGTCCTCGCCTGGGTTCTCCGGCACACCGCATGGGGCCGGCATGTCTATGCCGTCGGCGACGACCCGGAAGCAGCACAGCTCTCCGGCGTCAACGTCAAGGCAACGCTTTTGTCGGTCTATGCGCTGGCCGGACTGATCTGCGCCTTTGCCGGCTGGGCTCTGATCGGCCGCATCGGCTCGGTTTCTCCAACCTCGGCCTATGAGGCCAACATCGAATCCATCACCGCCGTGGTGATCGGCGGCATATCGCTCTTCGGCGGACGAGGCTCGATCCTCGGCGCATTGTTTGGCGCGCTGATCGTCGGCGTCTTCTCGCTCGGCCTGCGCCTGCTCGGCGCGGATGCGCAATGGACCTATTTCTTCATCGGCGTGCTGATCATCGCCGCCGTCGCCGTCGACCAGTGGATCAGAAAGGTATCGGCATGAGCGAACCCATCCTCAAAGGCCGCGGCCTGACCAAGCGCTACGGCCGCGTCACCGCCCTCGACCGTTGCGACTTCGATCTGATGCCGGGCGAGATCCTGGCCGTGATCGGCGACAACGGCGCCGGCAAGTCGACATTGATCAAGGCCATTTCCGGCGCCGTGACGCCGGAAGAAGGCGACATCTGGATGAATGGAGAAAAGCTGCGCTTCACCTCGCCGAGCGAGGCGCGCGAGGCGGGCATCGAAACCGTCTACCAGACGCTCGCCATGTCCCCGGCCCTGTCGATCACCGACAACATGTTCATGGGCCGCGAATTGCGCAAACCGGGTGTCATGGGCAAATGGTTCCGCCAGCTGGACCGGCCCGCCATGGAGAAATTCGCCCGCGATAAGCTGACCGAGCTGGGCCTGATGACGATCCAGAACATCAACCAGGCCGTCGAGACGCTCTCCGGCGGCCAGCGCCAGGGCGTCGCAGTCGCGCGCGCGGCGGCATTCGGCTCCAAGGTCATCATTCTCGACGAGCCGACCGCTGCCCTTGGCGTGAAGGAATCGCGCCGCGTGCTCGAACTGATCCAGGACGTGAAGTCGCGCGGCATTCCGATCATCCTGATCTCGCACAACATGCCGCACGTCTTCGAGGTCGCCGACCGCATCCATGTCCACCGGCTCGGCAAACGGCTCTGCGTCGTCAATCCGAAGGACTACACCATGTCCGACGCGGTCGCCTTCATGACCGGGGCGAAGGAACCGCCGGAGGAACTGGCGGCAGCCTGAATCGATTTGCGGGGATACGGCCGCAACACATTGCTATCCCACAAAAAAGGGCCGCGTGAGCGGCCCTTTCCTTGTCGGTTCCGTGTCGGCGCTTCTTACAGCGCTTCGTCTGTGATCGCGTGCGTCCAGGCGCCGTCGTCGGGCTCCTTGGTGATCGCCGGGTTGTCCGGCGAAACAGCCGACAACAGGGTATCCACCGTCTGCTGGTAGTCCGCCGGATCGAGCGCACCATCGGTGCCGGCCGTCAGCTTGGCGATTTCGCCCATCATGTAGACCTGATGCTCCAGGGTCTGCGCGCCGGTCTCGTCGTTTTCGACGACGATTTCAGCGGCTTCTTCCGGGTTTTGCTCCGCGTATTTCCAGCCCTTCATCGAGGCCCGGACGAAACGGGTCATCTTGTCGACAAATTCCGGATCGTCGAGATTGTCCTCGAGCACGTAAAGACCGTCCTCGAGCATGCCGATGCCTTCGTCGAGATAGTTGAAGGTGACGAGGTCATCCTCCGAAATGCCGGCATCGAGAACCTGGCCGTACTCGTTGTAGGTCATGACGCTGATGCAGTCAGCCTGCTTCTGCAGAAGCGGATCGACATTGAAGGCCTGCTTGAGCACTTCGACGCCGTCATCGCCGCCTTCGGTCGGAATGCCGAGCTTCGCCATCCAGGCGTAGAACGGATACTCGTTGCCGAAGAACCAGACACCGAGCGTATGGCCCGGGAAGTCCTCGGGGCTTTCGATGCCGGTTTCCTTGAGGCAGGTCAGCTGCAGGCCGCCCGACTTGAACGGCTGGGCGATGTTTACCAGCGGGATACCGCGCTCGCGCGCCGCCAGACCGGCCGCCATCCAGGTGGTGATCACATCCGCGCCGCCGCCGGCGATCACCTGTTCGGGCGCGATGTCCGGGCCGCCCGGCTTGATCGTCACGTCCAGGTCTTCCTCTTCGTAGAAGCCCTTGTCCTTGGCGACATAGTAGCCTGCGAACTGGGCCTGGGTGACCCATTTGAGCTGCAGCGTCACCTCGTCGGCCGCCTGCGCCGCCGTAACCAGCGCCAGCGACGCCGCGGTTGCGGCAATTGTCTTCATGAATCTCATAACAACACTCTCCTTGTTTTCGCCTGAAGTTACCGACCCGTGCGCTGCGACGGATGCCAGAAGGTCATTCGCCGTTCGATCAGTGCCACGATGCCATAGAGCACCGTGCCGGACACAGCCGCCACGGCGATTTCAGCCCAGACCATATCGATCCCGAGCCGCCCCACCTCGGTGGAGATTCGAAAACCCATGCCCTGTGTCGGCGAGCCGAAATATTCGGCAACGATCGCGCCGATCAGGGCAAGAGTGGAACAGATCTTCAGTCCGTTGAAGATGAATGGCAGTGCGGCGGGAAGCCTCAGCTTCGCCAGCGTCTGCCCGTGACTGGCGCTGTAGGTGCGCATCAGGTCCCGCTGCATCCGGTCGGTCGCCTGCAATCCGGCCAGCGTGTTGACCAGCATCGGGAAGAACACCATCACCACGACCACGGCCGCCTTCGAATGCCAGTCGAAACCGAACCACATGACCATGATCGGCGCGACACCGACGATCGGCAGCGCGGCGACGAAATTGGCGACGGGCAGCAATCCCTTCTTGAGAAAGTCGGACCGGTCGATGGCGATCGCAGCGGCAACGCCGGCGAGCGCGCCCATGATCATCCCGGTCAATGCGCCCTTCACGACGGTCTGCAGCCAGTCCGCGAAAAGCGTGCCGGTCGAGTTGGCCATCGCCTCGCCGATATCGGTCGGCGCCGGCAGGATCGCCGGCGGAATGTTAAAGGCGTGGACCGAGATCTCCCAGAGAATGAGAACGAGGATGCCAAAGCCGAGCGGATAGAAGACGCGATGTGCGCGGTCGAGAATCATGCGCTCTGCCCTCCCATCGCCCGCGACGCGACCCGTTCGATGCCGCCGACGACCCAGATCAGCATCGCGGCAAGGATGGCGGCCGCGAAGAGCGCCGACCACATGATCATCGGATTGCCGAATTGCGAGCCGATCAGCATGCGCGCGCCGAGCCCGGAAATTGCGCCGGTCGGCAATTCGCCGACGATGGCTCCGACGAGGCTGGCCGCAACCGCGATTTTCAGCGACGCGAAGAAGAACGGCATCGAGGCCGGAAGGCGCAGCTTCCAGAACACCTGGTTCTTCGTCGCGCCATAGGTGCGCAGCAGGTCGAGTTGCATCGCATCCGGGCTCGTCAGTCCCTTCACCATGGAGACCAGCACCGGGAAGAAGGACAGGTAGCCGGCGATAATCGCCTTCGGCACCATCAGGCTCTCAGCGCCCAAGGCGTTGGTCAGGATCACGATCATCGGCGCCAGCGCGACGACGGGTATGGTTTGCGAGATGATCGCCCATGGCATCAGCGTCAGATCGGCAGTGCGGCTGAGAACGATCAGGATCGCCAGCGCCACGCCTCCGATGATCCCGAGCGCGAAGCCCCAAAGCGTCGCCTGCAGCGTGATGAAACCGTGATAGACGAGACTGCGCTTCGATGTGACGGCCTTGTCGAATATGCCGTCATAGAGTTCGGCGGCGACTTGGTGCGGCGCCGGAACGACCGGTCGCGACTGGTTCATCGTCCCGGCGATCTGTTCGGACAGGCTGGGCGTCTCGCCGGCGCGGGCCGCCTGGTCCATCACCCAGGCACGGTTCATCGCGAACGAGGCCACATACCAGATCGCGAAGATGGCGAGGACGACAGTGAGGATCGGGACCACGCGATTCATGCGGCAGCCCTCCCCCAGCGCGGCATGCGCGGACTGCAAGCCGCGATGACCGCCTCCGCGTCCTCGCGCGATATCCCGCGCGCAACAATTACTGGATAGGGCGTGGCGTGAATCTTCAGCGCCGTTTGCGGGATGCGCCGGCCGTTGACCTTTCTCGTCACCATGGGGTCGTCTGGCACCCAGAACATGCCCGTTGTCGTCTCCGCAGGCATACGCTGCGTCGGGCCTATCAGCCCGAGAATCTTGTGCGAAACCGCGACCTCCTTCGGAGAGACGCGGATGACGATGCGGCCGAACAGCTTCCACAGGATGAAGATGACGCCAAAGGCCTCTGCCGCGACCCAGGCAGTAAGCCACACCATGAAAAAGGCGCCCGTATTTCCATTGTCGAGCTCGACCATAAGCATCAGGGCCGCGAACAAG
The DNA here is from genome assembly GCF_965227485.1 of Oricola indica. Taxonomy (NCBI): domain Bacteria; kingdom Pseudomonadati; phylum Pseudomonadota; class Alphaproteobacteria; order Hyphomicrobiales; family Ahrensiaceae; genus Oricola; species Oricola indica. Next base: position 2,346,410 of record NZ_OZ245747.1, on the reverse strand, counting down.
CCGCCGAAGGTCCAGAAAGCGAGGACCAGTGTCGCGACGATCGCTGAGGATATGCCGCCTTCAGGCGCTATGATCACTGTCGTAACCCCCTGCCCGTGCCGTACCCGCGTTCTGCGGGAAAGCCGCTGTGTGGCTCCCAATCAAACATCCTCATAGCTGTGCCCCGCCCGCAATCCCTCGCGTACGCGATGGGCGATGGCGAGAAATTCGGGCGTTTCGCGAATATCAAGCGGCCGGTCCGGCCCGAGATCGCAGTCGATGACATCGTGGATGCGCCCGGGCCGCGGGCTCATCACCACGATACGCGTCGACAGGAACACCGCCTCGGGGATCGAGTGCGTCACGAAGCCGATCGTCTTTTCGGTGCGCGCCCACAGTTCCAGAAGCTGTTCGTTCAGGTGATCGCGGACGATCTCGTCCAGCGCACCGAACGGCTCGTCCATCAACAGGATGTCCGCGTCGAAGGACAGCGCGCGGGCAATCGAGGCGCGCTGCTGCATCCCGCCCGACAGTTGCCAAGGATATTTCTGGCCGAAACCGGACAGATCGACCATTTCCAGCACCTTCTCGACGCGGGAATTCTGCTCGGCCTTCGGATAGCCCATGATCTCCAGCGGCAGCTTGACGTTGCCGGCGATGGTGCGCCACGGATAAAGCCCCGCCGCCTGGAACACGTAGCCATAGGCGCGCGCCTTGCGCGCCTCGTCGGGCGTCATACCGTTGACCATGATCGAGCCGCCCGTCGGTTCCTCCAGCGCCGCAATGGTCCGCAGGAAGGTCGTCTTGCCGCAGCCCGACGGCCCGATAAAGGACACGAACTCACCCTTGAAGATGTCGAGATTGATATCCGAAAGGGCGTGCACCGGACCGTCGCCGGTCTGGAAGGTCAGGTCGACCGACTTCGCCGAAATGACAGGCACGCGGTTCTTGCTCTCGGAATTCACTGACAGATTACCCCGGTTGGTCTCGACAAATTACACTCCGCTCGCCGGTATGCCGGTCCGTTCGACCGGACGCGGGGCGACCAGTTCCTTCCAGGTCGACAGCGCCTTGTTGACCGCCTGATAGGGCTCGCGCTTGACGAACTTGCCGTGGCCGGGCTCCGCCTGCAGCTTGCCGTCGTCGACGACCACCTTGCCACGCGACAGCACGTAGCGCGGAAGCCCCTTCACATGCTTGCCCTCGAACACGTTGTAATCGATGGCCGACACCTGGCTCTTGGCGCTGATCGTCTTTTCCTTTTCCGGATCGAGCAACAGGATATCCGCGTCCGCGCCGACAAGGATCGCGCCCTTCTTCGGATACATGTTCAGGATCTTGGCGATATTCGTCGATGTCACCGCGACGAACTCGTTCGGCGTCAGACGCCCGGTCGAGACGCCATAGGTCCACAGCATCGGGATACGGTCCTCGAGACCGCCGGTGCCGTTGGGGATCTTGGTGAAGTCACCCACACCGTAACGCTTCTGCTCGGTCGTGAACGCGCAATGGTCCGTAGCGACGACCTGCAGCGACCCAGATTGAAGACCGGCCCACAGCGAATCCTGATGCATCTGGTTGCGGAAAGGCGGGCTCATCACCCGGCGCGCAGAATGATCCCAGTCCTTGTTGAAATATTCGCTCTCGTCGAGCGTCAGGTGCTGGATCAGCGGCTCGCCATAGACGCGCATGCCCTTCTGGCGCGCCCGGCGGATCGCCTCGTGCGACTGCTCACATGAGGTGTGCACGACATAGAGCGGAACGCCGGCCATGTCGGCGATCATGATGGCGCGGTTGGTCGCCTCGCCTTCCACTTCCGGCGGCCGCGAATAGGCATGGCCCTCCGGCCCGTTATTGCCCTCGGCCATGAGCTTCGCCTGCATCTGCGCAACGACATCGCCGTTCTCCGCGTGGACCAGCGGCATCGCGCCGAGTTCGGCACAGCGCTGGAAGGACGCGTAGAGCTCGTCGTCATTGACCATCAGCGCGCCCTTGTAGGCAAGGAAGTGCTTGAAGGTGTTGATGCCCTTTTCCTTAACCACGGTCTCCATCTCGTTGAAGACCTGCTCGCCCCACCAGGTGATCGCCATGTGGAAGGAATAGTCGCAATTCGCCTGGGTCGACTTGTTGTCCCAGCGCTGAATCGCGTCGAGCAGCGATTGCTCCGGGTTCGGCAGGCAGAAATCGACCACCATGGTCGTGCCGCCGGCCAGCGCCGCGCGCGTACCGCTGTCGAAATCGTCGGAGGAATAGGTGCCCATAAAGGGCATTTCGAGATGCACATGCGGATCGACGCCGCCCGGCATGACATAGCACCCGGTCGCGTCCAGTTCGTCGCCGCCGGACAGGTTCGGCCCGATCTCGATGATGACGCCGTCCTCGATCTTCACATCGGCCTTGTAGGTCAGGTCGGCGGTGACGACGGTTCCGTTCTTGATGATGGTGGGCATTCGGGCCTCCGGTTCTTCAGTTTAGCTTGTCTGCACCATTTGTCGGGCGGGCATTGGAATGTGAGCTCTGGCTCTGCTCACACTATCATTCCCCTTCCCGTTCGATTTCAACGCCATCGAAAAATTCACGTCCCGCTGTATCGACACATGTCCCGATCAGGGCCGTCTCGTCCCGACGGCTCCAGAGATAGGCGACGGGTTCGCTCTCCAGGTCGAGTGTCAGCGTCTCGGCGGGCCCGCCACTGACGCCCACCCAGTTCGCCCGGTATCCGCTTCCGTCGCTTCGAATATCGAGGATGCCGCCATCGCCGATACCCGCGCGCGAGCCGATCGTGCGTTCTGCCCACCGACCGTTTTCCGTGGACAGCCAGAACTCCTGCCCGTCCTGTTCGATCAGGACGGGATCGGACCCGGACCAGATGAGGGTGTGCGACTGCCGGCAGTAGAGGTCCGCCGCGCCGGCCGGGACCGCAGCCGCAGCCAGCGCCGCTGCGGCGCACACCGTGGTCTTGCCGACGGTCTCAATCTGCATAATCAGCCCCCTCGCGGTCGAGGATGTGTTTCATTTCGTCGAAATGGGCGAATTCGGCGTCCTTGTAGACTTCCCATTCGGCGGCGGTCGCCTCTGCGATCTCGTCGGACATGATCGCCAGTTCGCGACCGGTCTGATAGGCCAGAACGAGTTGCCGTGCGGCCCTTTCCAGATGATACATGGCATCGAATGCCTCGGCGACAGTGGGCGCGACAGTCGTCACGCCGTGATTGCCCATCATCACCTGACGGTGGTTGCCGATGGTCGTGGCGATCCGTTCGCCTTCCGCCTGCTCGGTGGCGATACCTCCGAAATTCAGATCATAGGCGATGCGCTTGTAAAACCGTGCCGTCACCTGGTCGATCGGGTAAATCGTCGGGTCTTTCAACGTCGCCAGCGTTGTGGCGTAGGGCGGATGCAGGTGCAGCGCCACACGGGCATGCGGAAGATTGCGGTGAATGGCCGAATGGATCGACCATGCCGACGGATCGGGCGCGTCCGGCCGATTCATCGTCTCCGGATCGTCGGCATCGACCAGCAGAAGCTCCGACGCCTTCGCCATCGAGAAATGCTTCCAGCGCCGGTTGACGAGAAACTTCTTTCCGTCGGCCGACACTGCAGCTGAAAAGTGGTTGGCGACACCCTCGTGCCAGTCGTTGCGCGCCGCCAACCGCAAGGCAGCGGCGAGATCGACGCGAAGCTGTTTCTCGTCGGCGGTTTCCAGCGCTACGACATTGGACTGCGACATGACGTTACTCCCCGTTTCCTAGTGTCCGTGCCCGGCCAACTGACAGCGTGCCCCCGCGCGACCTTTTCGGCAGAGTTACCCGGGCATCAGGCATCAAAGTACCCCGCAAGATACGCCCTCGCCTGCGCGAGCAAATCCGCATGATCCTGCCTGAACGCATCGTGATCGACACGCTCAATGGCTGCGTCCAGGTTCCAGAGCGCCTGTACGAGCGGGCGGCACTCGGCGCCTTCCTCCAGCAGGCGGTCGGCGAGAGCATCCAGCTCCGCGCCGAGCACAACAATCTCGGCGCGGGACAGCATCACGGCGACAGGTGCTTGCAGGGCCTCGGCGCCAAGCGGTTCGTTCACTCCACGATCTCCGCCGTCTCCACCACCGCATGGAACAGCACGTCGGCCCTTGATAAGTTCGGCCCTATCTCGGTGATCACCCTGTCCTCGATCTTCACGCCGGCCTTGCAACTCAAGTCGGCTGTAACGACCGTTCCGTTCTTGATGACTGTGCTCATGGCGCGCACCTTTTATTTTTCAGTTCGGACTTCTTTTTTGATACTCGACCGACACAACCGGAGATTCTACATCGAACCCCATTAGTCGCCCGGCAGTATTGAGTTCGTTCCTGGCAGCATCATCAATGGCCAGGGATGCTTCTACGCAAATTTCGAGGATTTCCTCGTAGGCCAGACCCAATTCGTCATGGTCGAGATAACCGGTCACATCGACAACCTGTTGCTCTGACAGAGCAATCATGTCCATCGCAGCCCTTAAATGCTCTGCAATAGCCTTGTAGTTTTGGATCTGCACCACGTCAGCCACGCGTCACTCCACGATCTCCGCCGTCTCCACCACCGCATGGAACAGAACGTCGGCCCCTGCCCGCGCCCATTCCAGCGAGATGTCCTCGGCCTCGTTATGGCTCAACCCGTCCACGCAGGGGCACATGACCATAGAGGTCGGCGCGACGCGGTTGATCCAGCAGGCGTCGTGGCCGGCGCCGGAAATGATGTCGCGATGCGAATAGCCGAGCCGGTCGGCCGCATCGCGCACGGCTTTCACGCAATCCGCATCGAATTCCACCGGGTCGAACCCGCCGACCTTTTCGAACTCGATGCCGAGCCCCATCTCGTCGCAAATCTCCTTCGCGCCGATCTTCAGCCGCTCTTCCATGTCTGTGATGACGGCGAGGTCCGGCGAGCGGAAGTCGACGGTGAAGACGACCTTGCCGGGGATGACGTTGCGGGAATTCGGATAGACGTCGATATGGCCCGCCGCGCCGACCGCATGCGGCGCGTGGCTCCAGGCGATCTCGTCGACAAGTTGCAGAACCTTCGCCATGCCAAGGCCGGCATTCTTGCGCATAGGCATCGGCGTGGAGCCGGTATGGCTGTCCTTGCCGGTGATGGTCACCTGCGTCCAGGACAGGCCCTGGCCGTGCGTCACGACACCGATGTCCTTCCCTTCGGCCTCGAGGATCGGGCCCTGCTCGATATGCAGTTCGAAGAAGGCCTTCATCCTGTCCTTGCGCGAGCCGACCTCTTCGTCGCCCTTCCAGCCGATGCGTTCCAGTTCGTCGCCGAACTTCTTGCCCTTGGCGTCCTCACGGTCATAGGCCCAGTCCTGCTCGTGGATGCCGGCGAAAACGCCCGACGCGAGCATGGCCGGCGCGAAGCGCGTGCCTTCCTCGTTCGTCCAGTTGGTGACGATGATCGGATGCTTGGTCTTGATGCCAAGATCGTTGAGCGTGCGGACAATCTCGAGTCCGGCCAACACGCCGAGAACGCCATCATACTTGCCGCCGGTCGGCTGCGTGTCGAGGTGACTGCCGACATAGACGGGCAGCGCATCGGGATCGGTCCCCTCGCGCATCATGAACATGTTGCCCATGGTATCAACGCCCATGGTGCAACCGGCATCCTCGCACCACTTCTGAAAAAGCTTGCGGCCCTCGCCGTCCTCGTCGGTCACCGTCTGGCGGTTGTTGCCGCCGGCGACGCCGGGGCCAATCTTCGCCATTTCCATCAGCGAGTCCCACAGCCGGTCCCCGTTGATCCTGAGATTTTCGCCCGGTGCCGCCATGGTATTACGTCCCTTCTGTCTCGCTTACTTCATGGAGGGGAACGTGAAGATCGCCCCCTCGTGGATATCGTCCGGCCAGCGCGTGGTGACCGTTTTCAGCCGCGTGTAGAAACGCACGCCTTCCGATCCGTAGATCGAGTGGTCGCCGAACAACGAGCGCTTCCAGCCGCCGAAGGAATGATAGGCCACCGGCACCGGGATCGGCACATTGACGCCGACCATGCCGACCTCGATCCGGTCCGCGAAATCGCGAGCAGCATCGCCGTTGCGCGTGAAGATCGCCGTGCCGTTGCCATATTCATGCTTGTCGATCATCTCGACCGCATCCTCGTAGGAATTCGTCCTGACGACCGAGAGAACCGGGCCGAAGATTTCTTCCCTGTAGATGCGCATGTCGGTGGTGACGCGGTCGAACAGTGTGCCGCCGACGAAATAACCGTCCTCGTAGCCTTGCAGCGAGAAACCCCGGCCGTCGACGACAAGGTCCGCGCCTTCCTCGACGCCGGCGTCGATATAACCGAGCACTCGCTGCTGCGCCTGCTTCGTCACCAGCGGACCCATCTCGGCATCCGGGTCTGTCGAGGGGCCGATCTTCAACGCCTCGACACGAGGCTTCAGCGCGGCGACCAGCTTGTCGGCGGTTTCCTCACCCACCGGAACCGCAACAGAGATCGCCATGCAGCGCTCGCCGGCGGACCCATAGCCGGCGCCCATCAGCGCATCGGCCGCCTTTTCGATATCGGCGTCCGACAGCACGACCATGTGGTTCTTCGCCCCACCTAGTGCCTGCACGCGTTTTCCGGCCGACGTGCCACGGGAATAGACATATTCGGCAATCGGCGTGGAGCCGACGAAAGACACCGCCTTGATATCCGGATGATCGAGGATCGCGTCGACCACTTCCTTGTCGCCATGGACGACGTTCAGCACGCCATCCGGGAAGCCGGCCTGCTTGAAAAGATCGTAGACCAGCATCGGCGCGGACGGATCGCGCTCGGACGGCTTGAGGATGAAGGTGTTCCCGCAGGCGACCGCGACGGGATACATCCACATCGGCACCATGGCCGGGAAGTTGAACGGCGTGATGCCCGCAACGACGCCGAGCGGCTGCCGGTCGGCATAGGAGTCGATCGCCGGGCCGACATTGCGGGAAAACTCGCCCTTCAGCAGATGCGGAATACCGCAGGCAAACTCGACGACCTCGATGCCGCGCGCCACTTCGCCGAGCGCGTCCGGATGGGTCTTGCCATGTTCCTTCGAGATCGCGCGGGCGATGTCGTCGGCATGGGCGTCGAGCAGTTCCTTGAACTTGAACATGTAGCGCGCACGCTTGAGCGGCGGCGTGTCGCGCCATGCCGGCAGCGCGGCTTTCGCCGCCGCCACCGCCTCGTCCAGCTCGGATACGGTCGAAAGCGGCAGAACGGCGCTCTCCTCGCCCGTCGCCGGATTGAACACAGGTTGCGTTCGCGTCGATGCCGAACGAACCAGGCTACCGTTTATCGCGTTACTGATGATCTCCATCGGCTTCTCCCCCCGCTCTCTTCAGTCGATCGCCTTCAGGACATCGCGGAGCGTGCCGATGAGTTCGTCGATCTGCGCCTCGCTGATGATCAGCGGCGGCGACATGGCGATGATGTCGCCGGTTGTACGGATCATGATGCCGCGCTCATAGGCCTCCAGGAAGGCGGAGAAGGCGCGCTTGGTCGGCTGACCGTCGATCGGTTCGAGCTCGATGGCGCCGATCAGGCCGAGATTGCGGATATCGATGACATGCGGGCAGTCCTTCAGCGAATGCACCGCATCCTCCCAACAGGAAGCGAGATCGGCCGCGCGCGTCAGAAGCCCTTCCTCTTCATAGGTGTCGAGCGTGCCCAGCGCCGCCGCGCAGGCCAGCGGATGCGCCGAATAGGTGTAGCCGTGGAACAGTTCGATCATGTTCTCCGGCCCGGTCATGAAGGCGTTGTAGATGTCGGAGGAACAGAACACCGCGCCCATCGGCACGACACCGCTGGTGATCCCCTTGGCCGTCGTGATCAGGTCCGGCACGACATCGAAATAGTCCGTCGCGAACGGCGTGCCGAGACGCCCGAAGCCGGTGATGACCTCGTCGAAGATCAGGAGGATGCCGTGTTTGTCGCAGATCTCGCGCAGCTTCTTCAGATAGCCCTTCGGCGGGATCAGCACGCCGGTCGAGCCGGCCACCGGTTCGACGATCACGGCCGCGATGGTCGACGGGTCGTGCAGGTTGATCACGGAGATCAGGTCGTCGGCGAATTCCGCGCCATGTTCCGGCTCACCCCGGGTGAAGGCGTTGCGCGCGATGTCATGGGTGTGGCGGATATGGTCGACGCCGGTCAGCATGGTGCCGAATGTGCGCCGGTTGGCGACGATGCCGCCGACCGAGATGCCGCCGAACCCGACGCCGTGATAGCCCCGCTCGCGGCCGATCAGGCGCGTGCGCGTGCCCTGTCCGATCTGGCGCTGATAGGCGAGCGCGATCTTCAGCGCGGTGTCGACGCTTTCGGAGCCGGAATTGGTGAAGAAGACATGGTCGAGCGGCTTCGGCAGTTTGGCGGCCAGCCGCGCGGCCAGTTCGAAGGCCTTGGGGTGGCCCATCTGGAAGGCGGGCGCATAGTCGAGCTCGGCGGCCTGCTTCTGGATCGCCTCGACGATCTTCGGCCGGCCGTGACCGGCATTGCAGCACCAGAGCCCCGCCGTTCCGTCCAGCACCTTGCGGCCGTCGGACGTCGTGTAGTGCATGTCCTGCGCGCCAACCAGCATGCGCGGGCTCGACTTGAACTGCCGGTTCGCCGTGAACGGCATCCAGAACGCTTCAAGATTGTTCGGCGCTACATTTCGTTCCGACATCACTGCACCACCTTGCCGCTGGTTCCGATTTCCCGTTTTTCTTCCGTCGCGCTATGCGATCCGACGGAAAACTTGACCAAAATCAGAAAGTTTCGCACATTGCTTGACCGTTTGGTCAAATCGGACGCTAAAAGAGCTTTCACAGCCGGTCAAGTGGCATTACCATCGCACGGAACGCCCGCGTCACGGAAAGAAAAGAAGGCGCCCTTGTCTCCCAAGAAAACAAGCACCGCCAAGGAAGCCAAGCCGCTTTCGCGTATCCAGGAAGCCAATCGAAAGGCCATTCTCGACGCCGCGCTCGATGTGTTCGCCAAATCCGGTTTCCGGGGCGCGACGATCGACGAGATCGCCGGCAAGGCGGGCATGTCGAAACCCAACCTGCTCTACTATTTCAAGAGCAAGCGAGCGATCTACCAGCAGGTTCTCGAACAGACGCTGTCCGAATGGCTGACCCCATTCGCCGAACTCGATCCGAACGGCGATCCTGTGGAAGAACTGCGGCGCTACATCACAGCCAAACTGAAGATGTCGGAGAGCAATCCCAACGCCTCCAAACTGTTCGCCAACGAGGTCATTCACGGCGCACCGGTAATCAGCGACTTCCTCACGACGTCGCTGAAGGCACTGGTCGACGAAAAGGCGAAGGTGATCCGCAAATGGGTCGGCGAAGGCAAGCTCGCGCCGATCGACCCCTATCACCTGATCTTCACCATCTGGGCAACGACCCAGCATTACGCGGATTTCGACGTCCAGATCAGGGCCGTCATCGGCACCCAGGCGGGCAAGCCCGGCTTCCACGAACAGGCTGCCCAGGCCGTGCTTTCGATCATACTTTACGGGATCAAGCCGCGTTAGACGTCTTCCGGTTCGTCCAGCTCCGGATAGCGCCGGAAAATGCCCGTCTCATTGAAGGCCTGACGGCGGTCGCTCGCCAGATAGCCGGATAGTTCGGGCATTTGCCCCACGGCCTTCGCGATCGCGGCGATATGCGGATAATCACCGATATGCCGCGCCATGGCCTTCGGGAAGGCGTAATCCAGCCCGGCGAAGATGTGGAAGAGCGACAGGTCCGCATAGGTGACGGCGTCGCCGACCATGTGAACCTGCCCGTGCGGATTGCGCCGGACCACGGTTTCGAACCAGCCGAGGAATTTCGGTATGCGCTCCGTCCGAAAATGCTCGGCGCGGCGCAGCGCCTCCGGCTTCTGGTCCTCGTAATAGAGACCCGAACCGACCGGGTGATGCGTGTCGTGAACCTCGTTGACGAAATCCATGATGGTCAGCTGTATCTGGTGAAGCCACAGCCTTTCGGCCTCGTCCTGCGGCGCAAGCCCCAGTTTCGGCCCGAGGTGATGCAGGATCAGCGCCGCCTGGCCGATAACGAGATCGCCGTCGCGCAAATAGGGCGGAGCGAAGGACGGGGTCGCAATGTCCCGATCTTCGCCGAAGCCGCCGTGATCCTCATAATCGGCACCGGCATATTCCAATGCGAGGCGGACGAATTCCCCTCGCCCCGGCAATCCGGGCCAGTAGTAGAGTTTGTAAGCCATGCAGCGAAATTGGGACTTTTCCGGCCGGCCCGTCAAGGCCGGGCCGGAAATCCTGTAACCAACGTGGCGTCGCTATTCCGCGGCTTCCTTCGCCCAGACGGCCGGATTGTTCGGATGCGTCGTCCAGTTGGCATAGTCCGGATCGACCGGCTTCTTGGTGCGCGGATCGACGCCGGAAATCGGCTCCATGGAGATGCAGCCTTCTACCGGGCAGACATTGACGCACAGGTTGCAGCCGACGCATTCCTCCTCGATCACCTCGAAGTGGCGCTTGCCGTCCACCATGTTGGTAATCGCCTGGTGCGACGTGTCCTCGCAGGCGATGTGGCAGCGGCCGCACTTGATGCAGGCCTCCTGGTCGATCTTCGCCTTGGTGACGTAGTTCAGGTTGAGATACTGCCAATCGGTGACGTTCGGGACCGCCTTGCCACGGAAATCCTCGATCGTCTCGAAGCCCTTCTCATCCATGTAATTCTCAAGGCCTGCAATCATTTCCTGCACGACCTTGAATCCATATGTCATCGCCGCGGTGCAGACCTGCACGGTGCCGCAGCCGAGCGCGATGAATTCCGCGGCGTCGCGCCATGTCGTCACGCCACCGATGCCGGAAATCGGTAGTCCGTGCGTCTCCGGATTGCGCGCAATCTCGGACACCATGGACAGGGCGATCGGCTTGACCGCCGGCCCGCAATAGCCGCCATGCGATCCCTTGCCGTCGATGGTCGGCTCGGGCGCGAAGCTGTCGAGATCGACCGCGGTGATTGAGTTGATCGTGTTGATCAGGCTCACCGCGTCCGCGCCGCCGCGTTTCGCCGCTTCCGCGGGGCGCCGGATGTCGGTGATGTTCGGCGTCAGCTTGACGATCACTGGCATGTCGGTGTGCTGCTTGCACCACTCGGCGACCATCTGGATATATTCCGGCACCTGTCCGACCGCCGAACCCATGCCGCGCTCGCTCATGCCGTGCGGACAGCCGAAATTCAGCTCCACCCCGTCGGCGCCCGTCTCAGCAACGCGGCCGAGGATCTTTTTCCACGGTTCTTCTTCGCAAGGCACCATCAGCGAGATAACGACCGCCCGGTCGGGCCAGTTCTTCTTGGTCGCCTTGATCTCCTCGAGATTGATCTCAAGGTCGCGGTCGGTGATCAACTCGATATTGTTGAGACCCAGCAGTCGCCGGTCCGCACCCCAGATCGCGCCGTAGCGCGGTCCGTTGACATTGACGACGGGCGGACCCGCCTCGCCCAGCGTCTTCCACACGACGCCGCCCCAGCCCGCCTCGAAGGCACGCTCGACATTATACTGCTTGTCGGTCGGCGGCGCGGAGGCCAGCCAGAACGGGTTCGGCGACTTGATACCGAGGAAATTCGTCGAAAGGTCTGCCATGTCGCGTCCTCCTGTCAGGCGCTCAATGCACTGTGAATGCTCTCGGCCGCATCGCGGCCCTGCGACACGGCGGTCACCGTCAGGTCGTCGCCGGCATTGACGCAATCGCCGCCTGCCCAGACCTTCGCCATGGACGTCCGGCCCTCTTCATCGACCGCGACACGCCCGCCGTCGAGCGCGATCGTCTCGCCGGAGCCGTTCAGACTGTCCGGCACGAAAGCCTGGCCGATCGCCTTCATCACCTCGTCGCATGCGATGGTGACGGTTTCGCCGCCCCGGTCGAAGGTTATGCCCGCAATTGCGCCACCCTCGACGATCATCGATTTCGGGTTCATCCCGTAACGGATCGAGACGCCGCGTACCTTGGCGATTTCCTGCTCGTATTCCGACGCCTTCATGCGCTCTTTCGGTCCGCGATAGCAGATCGTCACCTCATCCGCGCCCAACGCCTTGGCCTGCACCGCGGCATCGACCGCGGTCATGCCGCCGCCAATGACGACCACACGCCGACCGACCGGAACGGTCGAGACGTCGGACGCCTGGCGCAAATCGCCGATCCACGAGACCGCGTCGAGACTGCCATCCGCATCGGCGCCATCGATGGAAAGCGCATTGACGCCCGCAAGCCCCATGCCGAGGAAGACCGCGTCATAGTCGGCGGAAAGCTGCGACAGCGAAATCTCCGCGCCGAGCGCCTTTTCATAGTGCATCGTGATGCCGCCGATGGCGGTAATGTAATCGACTTCCGCCTGTGCGAAGCCGTCCGGCGTCTTGTAGCTGGCGATGCCGTATTCATTCAGTCCGCCCGCCTTGGGATGCGCCTCGTAGACATCGACATCATGACCCTTCACTGCCAGGCGATGCGCGCAGGCCAGCCCCGCCGGCCCGGCCCCGACCACCGCGACGCGCTTACCGGTCGAAGGCGCGCGGGTGAAGAACTGCTTTTCAGCCGCCATGGCCGCATCGGTCGCGAAGCGCTGCAGCAGGCCGATCTTCACCGGCTTGCCTTCCGCCGTTTCGCGCACGCAGACTTCCTCGCAGAGCGTCTCCGTCGGACAGACGCGGGCGCACATGCCGCCGAAGATGTTCTGCTCGAAGATCGTCTTCGCCGCGCCGAGCGGATTGCCCGTCGATATCTCGCGAATGAACATCGGTATGTCGATCGATGTCGGACACGCTTCCATGCAGGGCGCGTCGTAACAGAAATAGCACCGGTCGGCCTCGACATGCGCTTCGTGCCCGTCGAGCGGCGGATGCAGATCCGAAAACAGATCGGAATAGGCATCCGGATCGAGACGACCGGCCTTTACGTCACGGGCCTGTTGATCGGCATTCATGCGGCACTCCCTCCACATCGCGTTGCCCTGCCGCCCACCGGGCGACGTCATCGAAAAAAAGATGACCGAATTTTATCAAAAGGTCAAATTTGAAAATCGCGACGTAAAACACCTGTCACACCTTGATGCGACTTTCACGCGAGTGGCCTGTCCGCACAGGTGAAACTCTGCGCAAGCCTTGCCTGAATCGGCGAAGCGGGCGAAGGTCGCCGACATTCCCCGATACGTCGAATTTTCCGAGTCGAATCCAATGACGATCTATACCAACAAGACCCATGACCAGCTTTCCGTCGGCATGGAGGCCGAGATCAAGCGCCTTTGCCGCGCCGAGGACTTCTTCATCTTCGCCAACTCCTCCGGCAACCACAATCCGGTGCACCTCCCGCACGAGGACCACACGGGCGACGGGCTGGAGGACGAACCCAAGGCGCCGTCCATGTGGGTGGCCTCGCTGTTTTCCGCCGTGCTGGGCAATTTCCTCCCCGGCCCCGGCTCGCTCTACAAGCAGCAGACCCTACGCTTCCTCGGCCGCGCTGAGGCCGGAGAGGAACTGACCATCAAGGTTCGTATCACCGAGCTTCGGCCAGACCGGATCGCCTGTTTCGACACATGGGTCGAGGGCCCGGACGGCCGCCGAATCGTCGAGGGCGAGGCCGAGGTCATCGCGCCCGAAAAGCAGGTCACTTTCAACGACGAGGATCTTCCCGGCCTGACGATCCGTCGCCATGTCCATTTCGACAGGCTTCTCGACCTTTCAGAACCGCTGGAGGCGATTCCGACCGCCGTCGTCGCTCCGGAGGAGGAGCAGGCCCTGTCCGGCGCGCTGCTTGCCGCCGAACACACGCTGATACATCCGATCCTGATCGGCGACCGCGAAAAGATTGCAGACGTCGCAAAGAAACTGGGCGCCGACCTGACGGGAATCGAACTGATCGATGAACCCGATCATGATCGCGCCGCCGCGCTGGCCGTTCACCTCGTTCACGAGGGCCGCGCCAAGGCGGTCATGAAGGGCCATCTTCACACCGACCAATTGCTGCGCCACGTCATCAAGAAGGACGGCGGGTTGCGCACGGCGCGGCGCCTCAGCCATGTCTTCGTCATGGATGTGCCCGGCCTCGACCAGCTCCTGATGGTAACCGATGCGGCGATCAACATCGCGCCAAGCCTCGAAGAAAAGGTCGACATTACCCAGAACGCAATCGACCTCGCGCGATCCCTCGGCATCGAGGAGCCCAAGGTCGGCGTTCTATCGGCCGTTGAAACCGTAAACCCAAAGATCCCGTCGACCATCGACGCCGCCGTCCTTTCCAAGATGGCCGAGCGCGGCCAGATCAAGGGCGGCATCGTCGACGGGCCGCTCGCCATGGACAACGCCGTCGATGTCGAGGCCGCCAGAACCAAGGGCATCAAGTCGCTTGTGGCCGGTCATGCCGACATCCTCGTCGTTCCGAACATGGAAGCCGGCAACATGCTGGCGAAAGAACTGACCTTCGTCGCCCATGCCGAGGCCGCCGGCGTGGTAATGGGCGCGCTTTGTCCGATCATCCTGACCAGCCGCGCCGATGACGACAAGGCTCGACTCGCCTCCTGCGCCGTCGCCGCGCTTTTTCATGAGTGGAGAAAGAAGCCGTGACCGGCGCGATACTCACGATCAACGCCGGTTCCTCCTCCATCAAGTTCTCGATCTATGCGCCCGGCACGGACCCTGTCGAGAAGATGCGCGGCCAGGTCGAGAATATCGGTGGCGACGCCCGATTGAGCATCGAAGCCGACGGCCGGGACAAGCACCGCTACGAGATCGGAAAAGCCGATCACAAGCGGGCGCTCGCGGCAATCCTCGACCATGCCGATGACGGGCTGGATGGCGGCGTCGCAGGCGTCGGCCACCGCATCGTCCACGGCGGCACCGATTTCACCAAGCCTGCCCGGCTGGACGAAGCGACGATTGCGGCGCTGACCGACCTGGAACCCCTCGCCCCGCTACATCAGCCGCACAACCTCGCCGCGGTCCATGCGGCTATCGACGCTTTTCCGGATGCCGTGCAGATCGCCTGTTTCGACACGGCTTTCCACCGGGCGCATCCGTGGGTGCATGACACTTTCGGCCTGCCCCGCGAATGGTACGATCGCGGTGTTCGCCGCTACGGCTTCCATGGCCTGTCCTACGACTACGTTTCAAGCGAAGTTGCCCGCGTCGCGCCCGAGCTTCGCGACGCACGCGTGGTCATCGCCCACCTCGGAAACGGCGCGTCCATGTGCGCCCTGCGCGGCGGCGCCAGCGTGACTTCAACCATGGGCTTCACGACGCTCGACGGCCTGCCGATGGGAACGCGCTGCGGCCAGATCGATCCGGGTGTCCTGCTCTACATGCTCGAACACGAAAAGATGACGCCGGACGCGCTCACCGACCTGCTTTACAGGAAGAGCGGTCTGAAAGGCCTGTCCGGCCTCACTCACGACATGCGTGAGCTCGAAGCGTCCAGCGCGCCCGAAGCACAGCAGGCCATCGATTATTTCGTCGCGGGCATCCGTCAAGAGCTGGGCGGCCTCGCCGCTGTGCTCGGCGGGCTCGACGCCCTCGTCTTCACCGGCGGAATAGGCGAACACTCGGCCCATGTTCGCCACAAGGTTTGCGAGAACATGGACTGGCTTGGCATCGAGATCGACAAGGCGAAAAACGCGGATAACGCAATGGAGTTGGGGACCGGCCGAACCCGCGTCATGGTCATTCCCACGGACGAAGAACGCGTGATCGCCCGAGCGGTCAATACTGCGCTGACAGGCAGCTCCTGAGACCCGCAAAACGCCGCAACCGCCGCGTTTTCAGGTTTGTGCACCGCAACTTCTACCGCGTTACGCCTCACGCATTCGCGGCCAGCAGTGCCGCATTGCCGCCGGCGGCGGTCGTGTCGATGCAGACGTGACGCTCAATGATGAGGCGCTCCGACGGGTCCGGCTCGGTGACCAGCGGTATCAGCGGCCCCGTACGCTTCGCCAGCGCCTTGCGCGCGGCGCGGGTGTCCGCCGGGTCGCTCCACAGCATCACGGCATCGAAACCGGTCAGTGTTGTCAAATCCTCGCGGTCGAGGAAAAACGGGATCGCGTCTCCACCGCTTACGTCAGCCGTCACGATCAGCGCCACGCAGCCCTGCGCGCGCGCAACTTCTGCCTGCCGTTCCGCGTCGGCCGGGTCCGGGCCGAGACACAACACGGTGCCTCGCGCATAGGTCGACAGACGATTGGACTCGCCGGTTACACCCGGCATGGCCAGCGTCGACAGCGCCGCCTCCCGAGCCGGCTTCAGCTGATCGAGCCGGCTTTGAACGGCAAGCGGATCGGCTGGCGTTGCCCTGGTCGGCGTGCCGGGACGCGCCTCGGCCTGCACGAAGCGCGAGAGGTAATTCGGCCCGCCTGCCTTCGGACCGGTGCCCGAAAGCCCCTCGCCCCCGAAAGGCTGCGACGCAACGACAGCGCCAATCTGGTTGCGGTTGACGTAAAGATTACCGGCCTTGACGCGGGATGTCAGATGCTCGACCCGGTCGTCGATGCGGCTGTGTAGCCCAAAAGTCAGGCCATATCCGGTGGCATTGATGTCGCCGATCACGCGGTCGATTTCCGCAGCCCGGAAGGTTGCGACGTGAAGGACAGGACCAAAGATCTCTCGCTCCAGATCGCCGATCCCGTCGACGCGAATGACCGTCGGTGCGACGAATGTGCCCTCGTCCGGCATCTCAAGTTCCTTGAGCAAGCGATTCTCGTTACGTGCCTTTTCGATATGCGCGACGATCCCCTGTTTCGCCTCCTCGTCGATCACGGGGCCGGTATCGGTCGACAGCGACCACGGATTGCCAGGCTTCAACTCGTCCATCGCGCCGAACAGCATTTCCAGCATGCCCTCGGCCACGTCCTCCTGGACGTAAAGGACCCTAAGTGCCGAACAGCGCTGCCCGGCCGACTGGAACGCCGACGCAACGATGTCGCGCACCGCCTGTTCTGGCAGAGCGGTGGAATCGACGATCATCGCGTTGAGCCCGCCGGTCTCCGCGATCAATGGCGCGTCCGGGGCGAGATGCTGCGCCATCGACCGGTTGATCGCCTGCGCAGTCTCCGTCGAGCCAGTGAAGCAAACCCCGCCGATGCGCGGATCGGAGGTCAGCGCCGCGCCGACGACAGCGCCATCTCCCGGCAGCAATTGCAGGACATCGCGCGGCACCCCCGCGTCGTGCATAAGTTGGACGGCGCGCGCCGCGACAAGCGGTGTCTGTTCGGCCGGTTTCGCCAGCACACCGTTTCCGGCGGCCAGCGCGGCTGCGATCTGGCCTGTGAAAATCGCCAGCGGGAAATTCCATGGCGATATGCAGGCGAAAAGCCCCCGCGGTTGCGCGTCTCCGAGCCCCTCGGCCTGGTTCGCGTAGTATCTCAGGAAATCCGCCGCCTCGCGCAACTCGCCCACGGCATCGAGTTGCGTCTTGCCGGCCTCGCGCGCCAGAAGCGCGAAGAGCGGCCCGAAATTCTCTTCATAGAGGTCGGCGACACGGCTCAATGTCTGCGCCCGCTTTTCCGCCGGGCAGTCGGACCAGTCGCGCGCGTGGTCCAGCGCATTGCGCACGTCTTTCAGTTCGGCATCCGCGACCGTCCCGACTACGTCGCTCGGATCTGCCGGATTGAAGACCTCGCGTGTATCGCCCTTGCCGCGTCCGCCGGAGAGCATCGGGCCGGCCTCGAAGCGCTCGGTGCGGAAAGGGGATCGCGCCGCCTCGATTGTTTCGAGATCGTCGCGATTGCGCAGGTCGAACCCTTTGGAATTCCCGCGCACCGGCTCGAACACCGCCGCCGGCTTTCGAATTCGCGGATTGGACGTCGGATCCTCGGCCCATTCGGCAAACGGATCGGCAACGATCTCCGCGACCGGCACGTCCACGTCGACGATCTGGTTGACGAAGGACGAATTTGCGCCGTTTTCCAGCAGCCGGCGCACGAGATAGGCAAGCAGGTCGCGGTGCGCGCCGACCGGCGCATAGATCCGGCACTTCGTCTTCTCGCCATTGAGCACGATACGGTGCAGAGCCTCGCCCATGCCGTGCAGGCGCTGGAATTCGAAACTGTCCCTGTCGCCGGCCATCTCCAGGATCGCCGCCACGCTGTGCGCATTATGCGTCGCGAATTGCGGATAGATCCGGCCGGTCATGTCGAGCAGCTTCTTCGCGCAGCAGATATAGGACACATCGCTCGCCGCCTTGCGGGTGAAGACCGGGAAATCGGCGACACCGTCGATCTGCGCGCGCTTGATTTCGGTGTCCCAGTAGGCGCCTTTGACGAGCCGCAACATGATCTTCCTGTCGAGCTTTTCGGCCAGCGCATACAGCCAGTCGAGCACCGCTGGCGCGCGCTTGCCATAGGCCTGCACGACCACGCCGAACCCGTCCCAGCCCGCGAGCCGCTCGTCGGCCAGCACCTTCTCGATCACGTCGAGCGACAGGTCCAGCCTGTCTGCCTCCTCCGCATCGATGTTGAACCCCATCCCCGCCTTCGCGGCCATCGCGGCGAGATCGGCGACACGCGGCGCGAGTTCCTCCATCGCGCGCGCCTCCTGCCCGAGCTCGTAGCGCGGATGAAGCGCCGACAGCTTCACCGAAATTCCGGGATTGCGCCTGATGTCGTCATGAACACAGCGCGCTGCGATCGCCCGGATCGCGCCGGAATAGGCCTCGAAATAGTCCTCGGCGTCGCCAGCCGTCAGTGCTGCCTCGCCCAGCATGTCGTAGGAATAGCTGTAGCCCTTCGCCTCCATCGCGGCGCCGCGCTGCATGGCTGCCTGGATCGTTTCGCCGAGAACGAACTGGCTGCCGAGTTCGCGCATTGCCTGACGCACCGCCGTCCGGATGACAGGCTCCCCGAGCCTTTTCACGGCGCCTCGCAAGAGCCCGGCCATGCCTTGCTGCTTGCGATCACCGTCGAGCACCTTGCCGGTCAGCATTAGGGCCCATGTCGAGGCGTTGACGAGCGAAGAGTTCGAGTGGCCGAGATGCCGGCCCCATCGCGACGGCGCGATCTTGTCCTCGATCAGGTCGTCGATGGTCGCCGCGTCGGGCACGCGCAGCAGCGCTTCGGCAAGACACATCAGCGCGATGCCTTCCTCCGTCGACAGCCCGTATTCGGCCAGGAACACTTCCATGAGGCCGGGCCGATCCTCCGAGCGGATCGCCTCGACCAGCTTCGCTGCGCGCGAAACAGCCTTCTCGCGTGACGACGTGTCGGGCGCAGCGCGAGCGATCAGACCCTCGATAAGGCCGGCCTCGTCGGCGCGATGCGCCGCGCGCATGGTCTTGCGGATGGAGTGAAGGGCTTCGTTTGGCATCAGGACCTCCGGCACGAAACGCTGTCAGGCCATGCTATCATTGACCGCGAAGGCATTTTTCCCCAGATTTGAGAAATATCGGGCAAGTATCCCGAAATTTTCTTCATCTGAGGGCAAAATGAAAGAATCTGGCCACCCCGAAGATCAACTGGACCGCTACGACAGGCGCATCATCGCGGTTCTGGAGGCGGAAGGCCGCCTGCCGGTCACGGAATTGTCGCGGCGCGTTGGTCTTTCGAAAAGCCCCTGCCAGGTCCGCCTCAAGCGCCTGATCGATGAGGGATACATTCTCGGATTCCGCGCCGTCCTCGACATGGCGAAGATCGGTCGCGAGCATGTCGCGTTCACCGAGGTCAAACTGTCCGACACGACGGAAAAGGCGCTCGCCGCCTTCAACACCGCGGTCAAGCAAATCCCGGAAGTCGAGCAATGCCACATGATCGCCGGCCCGTTCGACTTCCTGCTGAAGGTGCGCACGCGCGACATTACCGCCTATCGCCGCATTCTGGGCGAAACCATTTCCGCTCTGCCGCATGTCTCCAACACCTCCACATATGTCTCGATGCAGGCGGTTAAGGACGGGCCAGTGGGCGAATTTCCACAGTAATGCCGTTCGCCCGTCGCGATTGAACTCGCCGGAGCCTCGCGCTAGCAGTTTAGCCCGACCTCTTTCACGGAACCGACATGCGTACCCAGATCTGCATTATCGGCGGCGGCCCGGCCGGCCTTTTCCTCTCCCATGTCCTGCATGCGGCGGGGATCGACAGCGTCATCGTCGAAAGGCAGACCAAACAGCATGTGCTCGGCCGCATCCGCGCCGGCGTACTCGAACATGGCACTGTCGAACTGCTGCGCCAATACAGCCTCTCCGAGCGCATGGACCGCGACGGTATGCCGAAGGACGGCACGCGCATCGTCTGGCAGGGCAAGGACGATTTCTTCATCGACACGATGCGCTGGACCGGAAAGCGGATGATGATCTGGGGCCAAACCCAGATCACCGAGGACCTCTATGCCGCACGGGAGCGCGATGGCGCGGCGATCGTCTTCGAAGCCGCGAACACGACGCTGCACGACATCACCGGATCGCCCTCCGTCACCTATGAAAAGGACGGCATCCCCCACCGGATCGACTGCGATTTCGTCATTGGCTGCGACGGGTTCCACGGACCGAGCCGGATGGCGATCCCGGCCGATATCCGACGGGAATATGAGCGCATCTACCCGTTCGGATGGCTCGGCATCATGGTCGAGCGTCCGCCACTGAAGGAACTCGTCTACGCCTATCACACGGACGGTTTCGCCATGGCGTCGCGCCGCAATCCGATGCTCAGCCGGTACTACGTGCAGGTCCCCGCCGCAGACAAGGTCGAGCAATGGTCCGATGACCGGTTCTGGGACGCGTTCCTCAGGCGTGTACCGGAAAATATGGCGCAGCAGGTCCAGACCGGACCGTCGATCGAGAAATCGATCGCGCCGCTTCGCTCCTTCGTTTCCGAACCGATGCGCTGGGGCAAATTGTTCCTGGCTGGCGACGCCGCCCATATCGTGCCGCCAACCGGCGCCAAGGGGCTCAATCTCGCCTTCTCCGACATCTTCTATTTGAGCCGTGCGCTAATCACCCACTACGACGAGGGCAGCGATCACTATCTCGACTGCTACTCGGAGATGGCGTTGCGCCGTATCTGGGCCGCCGAAAACATCTCCTGGAAACTGACGAAACTCCTCCACGTCTTTCCGGACGAGGACCCCTTCGACCAGAAGATCCGCCA
The DNA here is from genome assembly GCF_965227485.1 of Oricola indica. Lineage (NCBI taxonomy): Bacteria > Pseudomonadati > Pseudomonadota > Alphaproteobacteria > Hyphomicrobiales > Ahrensiaceae > Oricola > Oricola indica. The sequence goes on along the minus strand of NZ_OZ245747.1, from coordinate 2,325,352 downwards.
GAACGATTACGACCTGCTGCTGGCATCCGAGGAAGTGCAACAGGCGCTCGCATACGAATATATCGGCTTGCCCTTCGAGGACTGACAGCGCCGCAAACCGGCGTCAGGCGCCGATGACAGCCGTCTCGCCGAGATCGAAGCGCTCTTTCAGGAGCGACAGGAACGCCCGTCCCGCCATTTCGATTTCACCGGAATTGTCGATCTCGACCACATGGCCGATTTCCGGCAGCTTCTCTGCGCTGCGTGCAAGACGCTTTTCAATTTCCTCGGCCGTCTCGCGACCGCGTACGGCAAGCCGCTCGGCCAGCACATGCCGGTCCACGGCCAAATTGACCACGAGCAGGTTCGAGTATGCGCGCTCTATGTCGGCGAGCGCCCATCTCGACCCGTTGCCGATCACGATCCCGCCCGTCTCGACATGACGAAGGGTCGCCGCCGGAATACCGTAGCGCAGGCCATGCGCTTCCCATGTGACGGCGAACGCCCCCGCGTCCTCCTGCGCAGCGAATGTCTCTCGGTCGAGCGAGTCGTGATCTTCTGTCGAACCATCCGCATCGCGTGTGACGGCCCTGCGCGCGAACAGAATTTCGTCGATGGGCTCCAGCCGCGGCTTCAGCCACGAAATCAGCGTGTCCTTGCCGGCCCCGCTCGGGCCGACAATGGCAATGAAACAGCCCTGCCCCGCAAACATCGCCTCTCCCTGCCGTCAGGCGACCCTTTTGCCGTCTCGCCAAACGCCGCGCACGACCGGGACATCTTCCGGGTGATCCGGATCGTGATGGACCCGGACGAGATCCGCGCGCTTGTCGATGGCAATCTCGCCGCGGTCGGTCAATCCAACGGTCTCGGCGGGTGTCTTGGTGACCATGCGCAGCGCCTGCGGCAGACCGAGCGTATCGACATCGCGCGCGATCACGAAGACGGAGTGCAACAGGCTGAACGGAATATAGTCCGAGGACAGAACGTCGAGGATTCCGTGGCGCGCCAGGTCAATCGCGGCGACATTGCCGGAATGCGAACCGCCGCGCACGATGTTCGGCGCGCCCATGAGGACGCTCATGCCGGCCTCGTGCGACGCCTTGGCCGCCTCAATGGAAGTCGGAAACTCCGCGAGCTTCACGCCGAGCCGGATGGCGTCATCGACATGCTCGAGCGTTGCGTCGTCATGCGAGGCGACGGTAATCCCCATCGCATGGCAATGCTCCGCAATCTCGTCGCGGTGCTTGTCCGAATAGCGCGCGGATTCCGCCTGCCGCCGCTTGATGAAATCCTCGAACTCGGCGTCGGTCAGACCGCGCTTTTTCTTGTAGTAGAGGATGTATTTGTCCATCGTCTGGAACTGCCGCTGGCCGGGCGCATGGTCCATAAGCGAAGCCAGTCCGACGAGATCCTCATCGCGGAATTCATCCAGTTCGTCGATCACGTTATGCGCGGAAACCTCGCAGCGAAGGTGGATGCGGTGTTCGGCGCGCAGCCGTCCCGCCGCTTGCCCCGCCTTGAGCGCGTCGGCCAGCCGGCGCATTTCGCCCTTCTCGTAGCCATTGTCCTCGTCGCTACCCATCCGGAAGCAATCGAAGACGGTGGTGATGCCGGATGTCGCGATTTGGGCGTCATAGGCCTGAACGGACGCCATCAGGCTCCACGCCACGCCGGGACGCGGGCTGTAGTGTGTTTCGAGGTGATCGGTGTGCAGTTCGACAAGACCAGGCGTCAGGTAGTCGCCCTCCAGATCGTGCGCCGGCACGCTGGAGCGGCCCGGCTGGATATCGGCGATCCGGCCGTCGCGCACGACCACCGTTCCGTCGATCACCTCGTCGGCGAGGATGACATGCGCATTGGTGAAAATCTCTTCGGTCCCCGCGCCGGCGAAGGCCGACGCGCCGCGTATCTCGTTCATCAAAAAAGCTTTCCGGTGGACATCGTCATTCCTTGGACGCCGGCTCGACCAGCCGCGAGCGAAGCGCATTCGAGATATTGTCGAAAACAAAGACGACAATGAGGATGAGTATCACCATATAGGCGACATTTTCCCAGTCCGCATTGGTGCGCATCGCTTCCCACAGTTTAAGGCCGATACCGCCGGCCCCGACCGCGCCGATGATGGTCGCCGAACGCGTGTTGGATTCCCAGAAATAGAGCGCCTGCGAAATGAAAACCGGCAACACCTGCGGCACGACGCCGAAGCGCTGAACGGCCGCTGGCGACGCTCCAACCGACCGCACGCCTTCGCGTTGCTTGTCGTCGATATTCTCCAGCGCCTCGGAATAGAGCTTACCGAACGTGCCGGTGTCGGTGAAGAAGATCGCCGAGATGCCGGCCAGCGGCCCCGGCCCGAAGGCGCGGGTGAAGAACAGCGCCCAGATCAACATGTCGACGGAGCGCAGGAAATCGAAGAACCGCTTCAGCACCTGGTTGACGAAGCGGTTCGGCGTGATGTTGCGCGCGGCCATGAAGGACAGCGGAAAGGCAATCGTCACGGCAAACAGCGTGCCGACAAACGCCATGACGATGGTTTGCAGCAGCTTGATCCAGACATCGCCATGCTGCCACTCGGCATTGTTGACGATATTGTCCCACATCACCGCGAGATTGGACCGGTCCGGATCAATACGCTCGCTGGAAAAGGCCAACGCCATCACCTCGGGAAAGGTCTTGCCCCAATAGGGCGACCGCGTGTCGAACCAGAAATTCTCCCAGCCGAGGAACCGCCGGTTCACCTTGACCTCGTACCAGCGCACTTCCGCGCGGCCGGCAAAACCGAAATAGGCGAGAACCTTCTCACCCTCTTCCTTCTGCAGCGCCCAGGACGGCAGATCGCGGACGGGGAACACCTTCTCGTTCTTGCGATCGATCGTCAGCACCAGCGTCTCGCCACCGCGCGTCAGCCGGACCTCGTCTGCGATGATCTCAGCCTTCGCGGTCGAGGAAATCTCCACCGTCGCTTCGGCGATACCCTCGCGGGTTTCGGTCACGACGCTCGTGTCGCCGCCCGCATCCGCGCTGCCGCCCATGCTGGACGCATCCGAACTCGGCGACATGAAACTGCCGGCAAGGCCGCTGCCGCCGGTGTTTGTGGCATCCGAGGACGGAGACATGAAACTGCCGCCGACCCCTGCCCCGCCCGTGCTGGCGGGCTTCGAATCGCTGGTGTCGGCACCTTCGACCGAAACCGTCACGAGGCCGCGCTCGGTCGTGATCCAGGACGGATCCGGATTCTCGCCGAGCGGCGAGAAACGCGGATAGGTGATCTCGATATCGCCGGTCTTGTATTCGACATCCGGCCGCACTTCGTACGACACCCAGTCGGCGAGATAGGCGCCGGCGATGTTCCAGTTGCCGTTCGCGATGACCGAACCGATGGAGAAGAACCACCACGCATAGACGGTGTAGAGAACCAGCACCACGACGGCGATCGGATAGGCGAAACGCTTGAAAAAGGGCTGACGGAAGGCGTCCGGGTGACGCCGTTCGATATCGTCGATCTGGTCTGCGGTCAGCGTCGTCATGGTCAGCGTCCGAATTCGAAGGCCTGCTTGCCGACGAGCTTCTTGCGCAACCAGGCCGAAAGCTGGTCCACGCAGATGATCGTGACGAACAGGAGCAGGATGATGGCGAGCGTCTTGGCCTCGTGGCCGCGGCTGATCGAGAGCCTCAGCGCCTCGCCGATACCGCCCGCGCCAACCGCGCCGAGAATGGTGGAGGCGCGCACATTGATCTCCAGGCGCAGCAGAAAATAGCTGATGAAGTTCGGCATGACCTGCGGCACTATGCCGAACCAGACGCGCTCGAACCAGTTTCCGCCCACCGCGCGCAGGCCCTCATCGGGCTTCATGTCCGCGTTTTCGACGACCTCGAAGAACATCTTGCCGAGCGCGCCGATTGTATGGATCGACACGGCGATCATCGCCGGGATCGGCCCCAGCGAGAAGATCGCCAGGAAGAAGCCCGCAATGACGATTTCGGGAAAGGCGCGCAGGATTTCCATCAAGCGGCGCACGACAAAGCGCAACCAGCGCGACGCCGTCAGGTTCTTCGCCGCGACGAAACTGAAAACGAAGCCGAACGTGAAGCCGATCAGCGTCGCGAACACCGCAATGTTCAGCGTTTCCAGCATCTTGTAGAAATATTCCGGAACGTAGAGGCTGTCGGTGATGTAGACCCGTCCGACCGGGTAATTGTACTGCAGACTGCCGGTGTCGTAGGGGCTCGGCAGGTCGAACAGGGCGCGCCAGACTTCCCAGCCGTCCCGCGGGATCAGGTCTCCGACGAAATCGAAGAAATGCGGCAGGCGATCAAAAAACTTGCCCGCATTGGTCTCGTTGGCGAACCACAGCGACGCGACCAGCGCGATCGCCAGAGCGACAAGTCCGCCGATGGTGTAGAGCCGCCTGGTGGCGTTGAGGTCGCGCCAGTGGCGCTCGACGTCATAACGCCCGTCTCTGTCCACATAGGCGCCATGCGCGGATGCATCTGTCACGGCCATCGATCAGATCCGAAAGAGGAAAAAGCCGCCGCGGCCCGAAAGCCGCGGCGATCGAAAAGGCCTCGGACCTTACGAGCCGATCTTCGCCTTGCGAGCGGCGATGATGGTCTCATAGAAGGACTGGTCGACGTCGACGAAGCCCTTGTAGTCGCCGCCCTGGATGGCGGAGAAGCAATCCGGATCGGACTCCGGAAGAGCCTTCATCCAGGAAACGAACTTGGCGCGGACGTCCTTGTCCAGCTTGTTCGAAACGACGATCGGGCCGTTCGGGATCAGCGGCGAACGCCAGACTTCGACCACGTCGTTCATGTCCAGAAGGCCCTTGTCGACCATCTTGCGGATGTTGCCCGAGGTGTAGCCGTCGGCATAGTCGCCAACGCCCGACGACCAGGTCACGGCGCCGTCGAAAGTGCCCTTGAGCATTTCGAGAACGTTGTTCTCATGGCCGCCGCCAAAGCCGGTGGAAGCGAAGTAGTCATCGACCTTCGCGCCGATCTGCGCCGGCAGGGCGACGGACGGGACGAGGTAGCCGGAGGTGGAGTCCGGATCGGCGAAGCCGAGCTTCTTGCCCTTCATGTCTTCCAGCGTCTTGATGCCGGAATCCTTGCGGGCGAGCATGATGGAATAATAGCCGGTCGCACCGTCGGTCTGAACCGTGGTCAGGACCGGATCGACCGCGTCCGGATCGGTCAGGTAGACCTTGGCATAGCCGGATGCGCCGAGCTCGGCATAATCGAGCGTGCCGCCGAGCAGGCCCTGGATCGTGCCGTCATAGTCGGCAGCCGGGAACAGCTTGACTTCCTTGACGCCGATGGCTTCCGGAAGCTGGTCGACCATGCACTGGAAGTTGCGCAGGCGGTCGGCTTCGTTTTCACCGCCGAGGATGCCGATACGGAACACGTCCTGGGCCTGGGCGGAAACGGAACCGGTTGCGATGGCCGCGACCGCGGCGGTAGCAAGAAGGAGTTTCTTGAGCATTTCGTCTCTCCTGTTGGCGGGGAATGTCCCCGTTTGATGGTCGTTCTGAAAACGCACCGCGCAACGCGACCGACATCGCGCGGAATTCTCTCTGTCTGTCAGGGCCGTGCGGCGACCACTTCGGGTTCGGGTTTCGGCGCGACCTTTTCGCGACCCGCTCCGAAGCTGGTTGAGGTGACGGCCTCGGAGAACGCTTCCTCCAGCGCATCCGCGCCGTAGATGCGCCGCGCTGCAGCCTCCGTCAGGTCGTCCGGCGTGCCGTCGAACACGACCTCGCCGCCCGACATGCCGATGATGCGCTCGCAATAGGCGCGCGCGGTGTCGAGCGTGTGCAGATTGGTGATGACGGTGATGCCGTCGCTCTGGTTGATGTCGCGCAGCGACTGCATGACGATCTGCGCATTGCGCGGATCGAGCGAGGCGATCGGCTCGTCTGCCAGGATCACCTTCGGCTGCTGCATCAACGCGCGCGCGATGGCGACGCGCTGCTGCTGGCCACCCGATAGCGTGCCGGCGCGCTGCATCGCGGTCTTCGCGATATCGAGGCGCTCCAACGAGGCGATCGCCATGGCGCGTTCCTCGCGTGTGAACATGTTCAGAATGCTCGATAGCGTCGAGCGATGGTTCAGCCGGCCGAGCAGCACATTGGTCAGCACGTCGATGCGCGGCACCAGGTTGAACTGCTGGAAGATCATCGCGCAGTCGCGCTGCCAGTTGCGCAGCGTCTGTCCCGAAATCGACGATACTTCCGCGCCCTCGAAAACGATCCGACCCTCGGACGGGTCGATCAGGCGATTGATCATGCGAAGAAGGGTCGATTTGCCAGCGCCTGATGCGCCGATGACGCCGACCATCTGGCCGGAGGGGATTGTCAGGGTGACCGACTTGACGGCCGCATTGGCGCCGAAACGGCGAGTCACATTCGTGATTTCGAGCACTGGCGAACCCCGCGTTCCGACTGTTCCAACCGGGGGTCTAAGCGGCTTGGATCACCGCAAAATGTCAGTTCGATATCAATTGCGTGACACTGTATGGTCGCTTGTGGACGAACATCCACCCTGCCCTTTTTCGAGGCATTCCGGGCTTTTTCGGGAGATCGACAGACAGAGGCACAGCCGGATGTCATCCAACTGTCAACAAAATCGGCGGATCATGTAATTACGCGGCGGAAATGGTTCAGGCGGATTCGTATTTTTCCAGAAATTCCTCGATATCGAGGCTCCGGAAATCGTCCAGCGAAGCACGCAGCGCCGCGTGCTCCCAGTCCCACCAGGCCAGCGTCTGAAGTCGCTCGGCGATAGCTTTGGGAAAGCGTTCGCGGATCGGTCTCGCCGGCACGCCGCCGACGATCGTGTAGGGCGCCACGTCCTTCGAGACGACGGCCCCGGCCCCGATCGCCGCGCCGTCGCCGATGGTCACACCCGGAAGCACGGTCGAGCCGTGGCCGAACCAGGTGTCGTGGCCGACGGTCACCATGTTCTCGCGCCGCCATTCGAAGAACTGCTCCTCGTTGGAGGCATCCGCCCAGTAATCGCCCGCACGATAGGTGAAATGATGCAGCGTCGGCCGCCACGTCGGATGGTTGGTGGCGTTGAGACGCACATTCGAAGCAATATTGGCGAACTTGCCGATCCGCGCGCACCATGCGCTGCAATCCTGCATCATGTATGAATAGTCGCCGAGTGCCGTCTCGTGCACGCGGCAACGTTCGGCGATCTCGGTATAGCGACCGAGCGCCGAGCCAGTCACCTCGGCGGTCGGGTGAACCAGCGGCTCTTCGGAGAGCCTAGTCATGCCGCCTTCACCGCCGCGAATTGCGTCACGTCGATGACCGCGTCGGCAACCTCGTCGCGCACATCCTGATCGTGGAAAATGCCGAGAAGCGCGACATTTGCCGCCTTCTTCTCCGAGATCATGTCAATCACCACCTGCCGGTTCTTCGCATCGAGCGAAGCCGTCGGTTCATCAAGGAGCAGAACCGGGTGATCCGTGATGAAGCCGCGCGCGATGTTCACACGCTGCTGCTCGCCGCCGGAGAAGGTTGCTGGCGGCAGGTCCCACAAGGTTTCAGGCAGGTTCAGCCGCGAAAACAGCTCTGCCGCCCGGTCGCGCGCGGCCTGAGGATCGGCGCCTCGCTGGACCAGCGGCTCGGCCGCGACGTCGAGTGCGGAAACTCGCGGCACGACGCGCAGGAACTGGCTGACATAGCCGATCGTGTCGCGCCGCACCGCCAGGACAGTTCGCGGGTCGGCGCTGGCAAGATCGACGTAGTCACCGGCGTGCTTGATCAGGATCTGACCGCGCTCGACGCCATAGTTGCCGTAGAGCATCTTCAGGATGGAGCTTTTTCCGGCACCCGACGGACCGCCAAGCACGGCGCACGCACCGGCTTTCAGCGAGAAATCGACATGCTCGACCACCGGGATAATGATCCCGCCGCGCAGATGCATGACGAAGCTCTTTGAAACATCGGAAACGACGACAGGCGTGGGCATCGTTGCGCTCCTTCTCAGACTTGCAGGATCGAGGACACGAGGAGTTGCGTGTAGGGCGCGCGCGGATCGTCCAGCACCCGGTCGGTCAGTCCGGTCTCCACCACCTGCCCGTCCTTCATCACCATCATGCGATGCGACAGCAGGCGGGCGACCGCGAGATCGTGGGTGACGACAACGACCGCGAGGCCGAGATCGTTGACGAGACCGCGCAGAAGGTCGAGCAGGCGCGCCTGGACCGAGACGTCGAGACCGCCGGTCGGCTCGTCCATGAAGACGAGACGCGGCCCGGTGACGAGATTGCGCGCGATCTGCAGCCGCTGGCGCATGCCGCCCGAAAAGGAGCGCGGCTGGTCGTCGATGCGATCCTCGGTAATCTCGACGCGGCCGAGCCAGTCGGCCGCCGTCTCGCGAATGTTCCCGTAGTGGCGCTCTCCAACGGCCATCAGCCGCTCACCCACATTGGCGCCCGCCGAGACGCTCATCCGCAATCCGTCGGCTGGATTCTGGTGCACAAAACCCCAGTCGGTGCGCATCAGGAAACGCCGTTCCGCCTCGCCCATCCGGTAGAGATCGCGGAACTGGCCGTCGCGCATGCGATAGCTGACGGTGCCGGCGGTCGGCATCAGGCGCGTGGAGATGCAGTTCAGCAGCGTCGTCTTGCCCGAGCCGGATTCGCCGACGATCGCGAGTACCTCGCCCGGCCACAATTCGAAGCTGACATCCTGGCATCCGATCCGGCTGCCGTAGAACTTCGAAACCCCGCTGACGCGCAGGAGCGGTTCGTCCCTCATTCCGCCGCCTCCATCGCTTCGCCGGAGAGATGGCCGCGATGGCCCTCGGCTCGGCGCTCTTCGCAATAGTCGGTATCGGAACAGACGAACATCCGCTCGCCCCGATCGTCGAGAATCACCTCGTCGAGATAGACGCCCTGCGCGCCGCACAGCGCACACGGCTCCTCGAATGTCTGGATCTCGAACGGATAGTCCTCGAAATCGAGGCTGACGACATTCGTGTGCGGCGGCACGGCATAGATGCGCTTCTCGCGCCCCGCCCCGAACAATTGCAGCGCATCCGACATGTGCATCTTCGGATTGTCGAATTTCGGCGTCGGCGACGGGTCCATCACGTAGCGTCCTTCGACCTTGACCGGATAGGCATAGGTGGTGGCGATGTGGCCGTTGCGGGCGATATCCTCGTAGAGTTTCACATGCATCAGCCCGTATTCAGCAAGCGCGTGCATCTTGCGCGTTTCGGTCTCGCGCGGTTCGAGGAACCGCAAAGGTTCGGGGATCGGCACCTGGTAGACGAGGATCTGGCCTTCCGTGAGTTTTTCCTCGGGGATCCGGTGGCGCGTCTGGATGATTGTCGCCTCTCCGGTCCTAGTCGTCGTCTCGACATCGGCAACCTTTGCGAAGAAGGCACGTATCGACACAGCATTGGTGGTATCGTCCGCGCCCTGGTCGATGACCTTGAGCGTATCGTCCGGCCCGATGATAGAGGCAGTCACCTGCACGCCGCCGGTGCCCCAGCCATAGGGCATCGGCATTTCGCGCGATGCGAACGGCACCTGGTAACCCGGAATGGCGATCCCCTTGAGGATCGCGCGCCGGATCATTCGCTTGGTCTGCTCGTCGAGATAGGCGAAATTGTAACTCGCCAATCCGTCATCGATTTCGGTCTCGAATGTCATTCCGCCGCCTCCGGCATGGCCTCGTCTCCGCTCTGTTTGCGTGCATGTTCGCCCCGCATGCGGCGCACCAGATCCAGTTCGGCCTGAAAATCGACATAGTGCGGCAGCTTCAGATGCTCGACGAACCCCGTCGCCTGCACATTGTCGGAATGCGAGATCACGAATTCCTCGTCCTGCGCCGGCGCGAACTTGTCCTCGCCGAGTTCATCGGCCCGCAGCGCCCGGTCACACAGGGCCATCGCCATCGCCTTGCGCTCCGACTGTCCGAAGACCAGCCCGTAGCCGCGCGTGAATTGCGGCGGCGCCTTGGCCGATCCCTTGAACTGGTTGACCATCTGGCACTCGGTAACGCGGATGCGCCCGAGCGAGACCGTCAGACCCAGTTCAGGCATCTTGTATTCGACCTCCACTTCGCCAATGCGGATTTCACCGACGAAGGGATGCGAGCGGGCATAGCCGCGCTGCGTCGAGTAGCCGAGCGCAAGCAGGAACCCCTCGTCGCCCCGCGCCAGCGCCTGCAGCCGTGTATCCCGGCCCATCGGAAATTCCATAGGCGTGCGGGTCAGGTCGCCGATCTCCTCGCCACTGGTTTCGCCGTCGCTTTCGATCAGCCCTTCCTGCACCAGGATGTCGGACACCCGCATCGCCGGAACGCCGTCGCCCTCGCGCGCTTCCGGGTCGTCCGGCGCATCGTCGCCGGCAAGGGAAGGGTCGAGCAATCGGTGCGTGTAGTCGAAGGTCGGCCCGAGCATCTGGCCGCCCGGCAAATCCTTGTAGGTCGCCGAGACGCGCCGCTCGACCTGCATCGCGCCGGTATCGATCGGCTCGGAATATCCGAAGCGCGGCAGCGTCGTACGATAGGCGCGCAGCAGGAAGATCGCCTCGATCAGGTCGCCCCGCGCCTGCTTGATCGCCAACGCAGCGAGCTCCCGGTCGTAAACCGAACCTTCGGCCATCACCCGGTCGCAAGCCAACGCAAGCTGTTCGGCGATCTGGCCGAGCGTCACGGATGGCAGAGAACGGTCGCCGCGCCGCCGGTCGGCGAGCAGTCGGTGCGCATTGCGAATGGCGGCCTCGCCGCCCTTGACCGCGACATACATGGCTACGCCTCCCCGTTTCCGATCCGCGTGGTGCGTGGCAGGCAGGCGATCGCATCCGGTGCGGCGAGAACGAGATCGAGCCCGCGCGGGTAGAGTTCGTTGATCGCCTGCCACTGCATCTCGAAATGGCCCGGCAATGGACGCGGCGCGATGCTGTTCGTCTTCCTGATGCCGGGGCCGGAAAGCGTCAGCACCGGACCACCGGACAAAGATGCCGTCTGCAGGATTACCGTCGTCGAACGGTCCGGATACTCCTGCGTACCGAGCGCGAAGCCGGTCAGCGGCGGCAGGTGTGCCGGGTTGGACGCAATCGCGAAAACGGCATCGGACGGCATCTGCGCGAGCGGCACTCCCGTATGGAAGGCGAGCCAGCCCGCAACGGCCTCGTTCTTCGCCATTTCCGCTTCGAGCCAGACCGGCGTGTCCGCGTCGGCCAGTGTCAGCGCCACTGCCGCAGCGGCTGCGTTCAGCGGCGCAGGCGGGCTGATGGCGGCATCGATCGGGTGTACTGTACCCGGTCGCGCCATCGCGTCCATCACGGCGCGAAACACCGATTGCGACGCGAAAACCGGATCGGCGAATCCGCCTTCGACGATATGTGCCGTTGCCATCAGTCTTCTCCGCGAACCATGGTGAAGAAATCGACCTTTGTCGCCGCCGTCTCCGCCTTGCGCTTCGCATCGCGTTCAGCCAGCGCGGCGGTCAGCGGCGCAACGATCTCCTCGTCGATTTTCGAAGCCATTTCATTGTCTTGTGCGAGCGCGTCGAGAATCGCGATCAGCTTGGCCTTGAGCCTGTCGCGCCCCAGCGTCACGGCGTGGCCGACCGTACCATTGTCCAGGCGCACAGTGGCGCGAGTCGCGGTCGCCTCGCCGAAATTGAACGGAGAGCCTCCGCCGCCGATACGCCCGCGCAGCGCGATCAGTCCGGTTTCTGGGCCGCGCACCATCTCGCAGGCCGGGTCGATCCCGAGCCCGTTCCACAGCGCCAGCAAATCCTTCCCGTCGGCCAGCGCCAACGCGGACAGCCTTTGCGCGCGCGTCTCCTGCACCGAATTGTCCGTCATCATATTCATTGTCCGGTTTTGCATCTATATTTGTCTATTGATATAGACAACTGAACATATTAGACACCTAGCCGTCTGCGGTGACAAGAGTGTGACAGGATGCGCGAAAAGGATTGCAGGATTTGACAGGTGCACTGCTCGAACGGAAATCCGGCGTGGCGCTTTGGCGCCAGATCGCGGATCTGATCCGCTCCGATATCGCCACCGGAGGCGCTGCCAAGAACGACCGCCTCCCCCCGGAAATGGAACTGGCAGGGCGCTACGGCGTCAATCGCCACACGGTGCGCGCCGCTATCGCCGCGCTCGAGCAGGAAGGCGTGCTGCGCTCCGAGCAGGGTCGCGGCACCTTCATCCGCCGCCGCAAGCGGCTGAGCTATCCGATCGCCAAACGCACGCGCTTTTCCGCCGGTCTGGGAACGCAGGCTGGCACGACGCGCACGCGCCTGCTCCAAAGCGGCGAAGACGCTGCATCGCAAACGGTTTCGGAAAACCTCGATATCGCTCCGGATACGCCGGTCATTCGGCTCGATACGGTCAGCGAGGCGGATGGCGTGCCGGTCTCCCGCGCCACCTCATGGTTCGACGCCAACCGGTTCGCCGGAATCGACACGGCCTTCGAAGAGCATGCTTCCATCACCAAAGCGCTCGCCGCCTGCGGCGTGACGGACTATGTGCGCAAATCGACTATCATCGAAGCGCGGCACGCCTCCAGCGAGGATATCGACCTGTTGCGCCTGTCGGCCGGCGCCATCGTCCTGGTCACCCGCGCGGTCAACGCCGACTCCGACGGCAACCCGATCCAGTATTCGGAAACGCGCTTCGCCGCCGACCGGGTGGAACTGAAGATCGAGACCGACTGACCTACCCCTTTCGCCAGGGCGGTGTTTCCTTCGCGAAAAACGCGGCAATACCCGCCTGTGCTTCCTCGGTTTCCCAGCGTTCCGCCAGCGCGTTTGCGGTCATATCCGCCTGTTCCGCCGGATCGGGACCGGCAAGCTTGCGCGCCAGCGTCTTGGCGTCGGCAACGGCACCCGGCGCGCAAGAAAGGAAAGCCGCCGCCTCTTCCTCCACGGCGGCGTCCAATTCCCCATCCGGCGCGACCCGTGCGACCAGCCCGCTACGCAATCCGAAATCCGGCCCAAAGGGCTTGGCGCTGAAGAAAACCTGTCGTGAGAAAGCTGGGCCGAGCCTGGAGACCACAAAGGGCCCGATCGTCGCGGGGATCAGCCCGAGACGCGTTTCGGTCAGCGCGAATTTCGCATTATCCGCCGCAACGACGATATCCGACACGGCCATCAGCCCAAGGCCGCCGCCATAGGCAGCCCCCTGAACGCGCGCGATCACTGGCTTCGAAAGCGCGTTCCATGCGCCGAGCATGCCCGCGAGCGCCCGCGCCTCCGCCATTTTGCCCGCGCGGTCCTTTTCCGCCTGCTCGCGCATCCAGCCGAGATCGCCACCGGCGCAGAAGGTCTTCCCCTCGCCGGCGAGGATGATGGCGCGGATCGCGGCATCGCCGCCAAGTTCCACCGCCGCCGCTGTCAGCTCAGCGATCATTCGAGCATTCATCGCATTGTGCTTGTCCGGTCGGGCGAGCGTGGCTGTCGCGATTCCGCGTGCATCCGTTTCCACCCGGATCGTCTCGTATCCCATCGCGTCACTCCCCCGCCGGCACCGTGGCGATCTCTTTCGCGAGATAAGCTTCCGCCGCCGCCAGCTTGTCCATGTCGATGCCGGTCTCCCAGCCATCCGCCGCCAGCATAATAGCCAGCGCTGTGGTCGAGACGTTGCCCTTGGCGCCCGGCGCATAGGGACACCCGCCGAGTCCGCCGACGGCACTGTCGAAGGTCCTGAGTCCGAGACCGAGGCTGGCCCACACATTGTCGAGCGCCCGGTTGTTGGTATCGTGAAAATGACCGGCAAGACGGTCGGCCGGAACAGCCTCTAGCACTGCCTCGAGCATGGCCCCGACCGTGTCAGGCGTACCGTGGCCGATCGTGTCGCCAAGCGAAATCTCGTAGCACCCCATTTCCAACAGCCGTGCCGCCACGTCGCGCACCGCTTCCGGGAGTATCGCGCCCTCATAGGGGCAAGCGACAACACAGGAGACATAGCCGCGCACCGGAATGGCCGCGCGCTCGGCAGCCTCCATGATCGGCATGAACCGTTCCAAGCTTTCGGCGATGGTACAGTTGATATTCTTCTGGCTGAACGTCTCCGAGGCCGCGCCGAAGATCGCCACCTCGTCTGCCTTCGCCGCGACGGCGCGCTCGAATCCCTTGAGGTTCGGCGTCAGCGCTGCATAGGTGACACCCGGCCTGCGCCTGATTCCGGCGAGAACGGCCTCGGCGTCGGCCAGTTGAGGCACCCATTTCGGCGAGACGAAACTCGTCGCCTCGATCCTGTCGAACCCGGCGTCGGACAGAAGATCGATCAGCGCGATCTTCTTGTCCGTCGGGATCACGGCCTTTTCATTCTGCAACCCGTCCCGCGGGCCGACCTCGTAGATGCGCGCGCGGCTCACGCCGGCACTTCCCATACGGGATAGAAGTCGCGGTCGAACAGCTTCGGATCACCATCGTTCGGAAGCGACGCCTTGAAAGCCGGCCGCGCGGTTATGCGGCCATACCAGTCTCCGACATGCGGGAAATCGTCCAGCGATGCGTAATGCGTCCCCATGAAGACCGCCTGCCCGACCGCTATATCCACCGCGGAAAAACCGGAGGAAAGCAGATAGTCGCGCCTTGCGCCGGGTTCGGACAGACGCGCCTCGATCGCCGCGAAACACTTCTTCAGTCGCGCCGCCTCCAGCTTCATCACGATCGGAGACCGCATGCTGTCCTCATAGAGCGCGACATGCTGCTGCGTCAGCGCGGCGGTATGCTGGCTAATCGTCTCCGCGAAATGCAGCCATGTCAGCCACTCGGCGCGTTCGGGATCGCCCGGAAGACGGCCCAGACCGGCATCGGGAAAGCGCTCGCACAGATATTCCATCATCGCGCCGCTCTCGAACATGGTGGCGCCGTCGATTTCGAGCGCCGGAACGCGCCCGGCGGGCGACACCGCCAGATAGTCCGGCTTGCGCAATGTCTTGTCGAATGAATGGACGACAAGGTCGAATGGCGCACCGAGTTCGTTGAGCAGCCACAGCACCCGCATGGACCGCGTTTCATGGCAATGATGCAACCGAATCAAGATCCGGTCTCCTCGAAACGCAGCAGAACCGCGCCGCCATCCACGGTCTCGCCCTCGGCGCAGAAGATTTCCGCCACCAGCCCGGCGCGCGGGGCGGTCAGGCTTGTCTCCATCTTCATCGCTTCCAGGACGACCAGTTTGTCGCCCTTGTCCACGGCGACGCCTTCACGCGCGGTCACCGCGCGCACGATACCCGTCATCGGCGCGAGTATCGCATCGCCAAGATCGCCGTGATGCGCGGCGACAGCAAGCGGGTCGGGCATCAGCAGGTCATGCGCCACGCCGTCCATCAGGATCGATATCTCCGTGCCCTCGATCCCACGCCAGACTGCGATATTGGCCTCGATCATTGCTCCGGTGGCCCCGGTCCGCGCGGAAACCTTCGTGCCTTCGCGCACGATGCCACGCAGCCGCACGGTCTCTGCGCCCCCCTCAAGCACGACCGAACCGTCGCCTGGAAGGAGAAGCCGGCGCTTCAGTTCCTCGCCCCCGTGCATGAAACGAACGGGGTGCGATGCGTCGCCCCACAAGCGCCAACCGGCAAAGCGCGCGGCCGGATCGAGCTCAAGCGCCGTCACCGCAGCCAGCGCGATCGCGGCCTCGGTCAGCGGTTCGGACACGATCAGTGCAGAACTTTCCCGGTCGATCAGGCCCGTATCCACCTCGCCCCGCGCAAAGCCTTCATGTGAGGCCAGCGTCGCGAGAAACGCCGCATTGGTCACCGTTCCCGCCACATGCGTTCCGCGCAGTGCCGTGCCGAGTTTCGAAAGGGCCTCGTCACGCGTTTCGCCGTGGGTGATCACCTTGGCGATCATCGGATCGTAGAAGGGGGTGATCGCGTCGCCGGAGCGCACGCCGGCATCGTTGCGCGCATTTTGGTCGAAGGCCAGGTGATGCAGCGTCCCCGTTGCCGGCAGGAAGCCGTTCGCCGGGTCTTCCGCATAAAGCCGCGCCTCGAATGCATGTCCGCTGATCGCGATATCGCCCTGGGAAAGCGGCAGTGTCTCACCCGCTGCTACGCGCAGTTGCCATTCGACGAGGTCCTGTCCCGTGATAGCTTCAGTCACCGGATGCTCGACCTGCAGCCGCGTGTTCATTTCCATGAACCAGAAGCCGTCCGACCGAAGCGGCCCCGAGCCGTCGGCGATGAACTCGATCGTGCCGGCGCCCGAATAGTTGATCGCCTGCGCTGCCTTGACGGCCGCCTCGGTCATCGCGGCGCGAACGTCATCGGTCATGCCCGGCGCGGGCGCTTCCTCGATCACTTTCTGGTGGCGGCGCTGCAGCGAGCAGTCGCGCTCGAAAAGATGGACGACATTGCCGTGACTGTCGCCGAAGACCTGCACCTCGATATGGCGCGGTGTGGCGACGTATTTCTCGACCAGGACTCGGTCGTCGCCGAAGGCGGATTTCGCCTCCCGCTTCGCGGCCCCTAACGCATCCTTGAACGCCCTCTGATCGTCGACCTTGCGCATACCTTTGCCGCCGCCGCCCGCACGCGCCTTTATGAGCACCGGATAGCCGATCTCATTGGCCTTGGCGGCCAGCACGACGACCTCCTGTGCTTCGCCGTGATAGCCGGGCACCACCGGCACGCCGGCTTTCTCCATCAGGCGTTTGGCGGCGTCCTTCAGGCCCATGGCGCGGATCGAATCCGCAGAAGGCCCGACGAAGACGAGCCCAGCCGCCTCGACCGCCTCCACAAATTCCGGGTTTTCCGAAAGAAAGCCGTAGCCCGGATGGATCGCCTCGGCGCCGGTCCGTTTCGCTGCCGCGATGATCGCATTCGCGTCGAGATAGCTATCGGTTGCCGGTGCCGGCCCGATCCGCACGGCTTCGTCGGCCAGCTCGACATGCAGCGCGCGCGCATCCGCATCCGAGAAGACTGCCACCGTCTTCACGCCGAGCCGGCGCGCCGTCGCAATGATCCGGCAGGCGATTTCGCCGCGATTGGCGATAAGCAACTTCGAGAAAGGCGGTTTCATGCAGTCGGTTTATCGTGCCGGCGGAGCGGAGCAAAGCCGCAAATTCATCCGTCGGTGTCCGGTTGCGGTCAGAGCCGGGCGATCGCGGCGCGATGCAGATCGGCCGAGGCTGCGCTGAAACAGCAAAAGGTCACGCTTTCGATGGAAACGTGATGCTCCAGCACATCGGCAACCGTACGCACGGCGATCTGGGCCGCTGGCTCCGCCGGATAGCCGTAGACACCGGTCGAGATCGCCGGAAAAGCGATTGTCACGCAGTCATTTGCGGCAGCGAGTTGAATCGAATTGCGATAGCAGGCGGCAAGCAGTTCCGCCTCCCCCTCATCGCCACCGCGCCAGACCGGACCGACAGTGTGGATGACGAACCGCGCCGGAAGATCGTAACCGCCGGTGATCCTCGCCTCGCCTGTCGGGCAACCCCCGAGCGTGCGGCATACGGCGAGCAGCTCCGGCCCCGCCGCGCGGTGGATCGCCCCGTCCACGCCACCCCCGCCGAGAAGTGAGGAATTGGCGGCGTTGACGATAGCATCGACGGTGAGCGTCGTAATGTCGCCCTGGTATACGGACAGACGGTCGGCTCCACTCATCATGCGATCCTTCTCCGCTTGAGACTCCCCCGACCTTTCGGTATGGACCGACAAGCCTCGCGCGGAAAGCTCCACCAAATGACGTTTCGTATACTCGCCCCCGATCTGCGACGCCCCCGCGACATGTTGATCGTTGGAATATGCGTTGTCATGACCCTGTATGTCATCTTTCCGGAGGTTTTGGGCGACGGAAAGACCAAAGACTTCCCGCTCTGGTTCAGGGTCGGTCAGACTGTGATCTCCGGTGGACCGCTCTACGACTCGCCCGACTTTCTTTACACGCCATTTGCAGCGATCCTGCTGGCGCCCATCACTGTATTCGGCAAGATACCTTTCTATCTTTTGCTGCTCCTGGCGAACTCGCTGGTGCTCTGGATGGCGGTTATCCTTTCGCAAAAGCTGGCCCAGGGCGATCGCTCGACGCCGCAATGGGCCAATCTTGTTCCCATACTGATCACCGCCCCCTTGGCGATCGAAAATTTCGATCTCGGCCAGCCCAATATCATCCTGCTCCTTGCCATGCTGATCGGTTTCTACGCCCTTCAGCGTGACCGGCCGGTTCTGTCCGGCGCGGCTTTCGCATTCGCCGTGGCGGTGAAGGTCTTTCCGATTGCAGTGTTGCCCTATCTCATCTGGCGCAGGCACTGGCGCGCGACAGCCAGCCTTTCCATCTTTCTCGTAGTCTTCCTCGTCGCGATTCCCTCTCCGATCCGGGGTGTCGAGCGGAACCTCGACGAATTGAACACATGGGCTATTGCGATGGTCGGCTCGGAGGACGGTTTCGGCCAGCGGGAATCGCAGAACTGGTCGTGGAAAAACGCGTCGATTTATGCCCTGACGCACCGCATCGTCCGCCCGATCAACTATTTCGCGGTCTCTGAGGATTCCGAACCCGCCTACATGAACCTGTTCGAACTCAGCTATGATCAGGCAAATCTCGTCGTGCTTGCCGTGGCCGCCCTTCTGGGGCTTGCATTCGTGGCGGTCATGATCCCGCGACGGCACATGACCCCGAGGGCGTATGCCGACGAGATAGCTATATTGATTTGCCTGATGACGATCGTCTCGCCTCTGGCGCGTACCTACTATTTCGTCTGGCTGCTCTTCCCGCTGACGGTCCTCGTGCAGCGGACTGTGGACGACGACCGGCCGAAGTTTCGTCAAATGGGGTTCGCCGCGCTCGGCGCGATCGGGCTGCTGACGGTACTCTCTGTGTTCAAGACGGCGCAGGCTTACGGGGTCAACACGATTTCCACGATGCTTCTCGCCGTCGCACTGGCAGTATTCATGCGCAGGCCCGATTCGGAAATCGATAGCAGTTCCCGCGTCTGCGTCACATCCTGAACACGCCGAATGTCGTTTCCTCGACCGGCGCGTTGAGCGCCGCCCTCAGGCTCAGCGCAACCACGTCGCGCGTCTTGCGCGGATCGATGATGCCGTCGTCCCATAGCCGCGCCGAGGCGTAGAGCGGGTGCGACTGGCGTTCGAACATTTCGAGTGTCGGCCGCTTGAACTCCGCTTCCTCTTCCGCCGACCACGAGCCGCCCTTCGCCTCAATACCCGCGCGGCGCACATTGGCTAGCACGCCTGCCGCCTGCGCCCCGCCCATTACCGAGATGCGGGCATTCGGCCACATCCAAAGGAAACGCGGCGAATAGGCTCTGCCGCACATGCCGTAATTGCCGGCGCCATAGGAGCCGCCGATGATCACGGTCACCTTCGGTACGGCCGCCGTCGAGACAGCCGCCACCAGCTTCGCTCCATCTCGCGCGATGCCGCCGGCCTCGTATTTCGAGCCGACCATGAAGCCTGTGATGTTCTGCAGAAAGAGCAGTGGGATTTTGCGCTGGCAGCACAGCTCGATGAAATGCGCGCCCTTCAGCGAGCTTTCGGAAAACAACACGCCATTATTCGCAAGGATTCCGACCGGCACGCCATCGACATGGGCGAAGCCGGTGACCAGTGTCGTGCCGTAGCGCGGCTTGAACTCGGAGAACTCCGATCCGTCCACGATCCGCGCGATCACTTCGCGAACATCGTACGGCGTTTTCGTATCGGCCGGAACGATACCCATGATGTCGTCCGCCGGATAAGCCGGTTCGCGCGGCGCGGCGAGCGCCACCGACGGCGCGGGCGCCGGACCGAGATTGCCGACGATCTCGCGCGCCAGCGCAAGCGCGTGGTCGTCGTTTTCCGCGAGATAATCGGCGACGCCGGACAGCCGCGTATGCGTGTCGCCGCCGCCCAGGGTCTCGGCATCGACCACCTCGCCTGTCGCCTCCTTCACCAGAGGCGGACCGGCAAGGAAGATCGTGCCCTGGTTCTTCACGATGATGGTCTGGTCGCTCATCGCCGGCACATAGGCGCCGCCCGCCGTGCACGACCCCATGACCACGGCGATCTGCGCGATACCCTTCGCGCTCATGCGCGCCTGGTTGAAGAAGATACGGCCGAAATGGTCCTTGTCGGGGAAGACCTCATCCTGGTTCGGAAGGTTCGCGCCGCCGCTATCGACCAGGTAGATGCAGGGCAGCCTGTTCTCCTCGGCGATTTCCTGGGCGCGCAGATGCTTCTTGACCGTCAGGGGAAAATAGGTGCCACCCTTCACCGTGGCGTCGTTGACGAGGATCATGCAGTCACGACCGGCGATACGGCCGATTCCCGCGATCGCGCCAGCCGAGGGAATGTCGTCCTCATAGACGCCGCTCGCCGCGAAAAGCCCGACCTCCAGGAAGGGAGAACCCGGATCGATCAACCCGGCGAGCCGGTCGCGCGGCAGAAGCTTTCCGCGCTTGACGTGACGTTCGCGCGAGGCTTCCGAGCCACCGCGCATGATCCGCGCCGCCTCCGCCGCGATCGCCTCATACTGCGCTTCCATCGCCGCGCGGTTGGCGGCGAATTCCGGCGACGCATGGGCGACGGTGGACTGGATGACGGTCATGGCAGTTATCTTCCCCCGGTTTTCTCCGCTTTAGCAGGCGCCGCCAGCCGACGGCTAGCCCGGAAAATGACACGAACGATCAGCAAAGCCGACTCATCGATACTCGGGATTGGGATGGTCGAACCGCCGGCCGTCATTCCATTCGGGGACCGAATTGCCCTCCGCCGGAATACCGCCCGCGTCAGCGAGCATCTTCGCCACGTGCATCAGGTTCCAGGTCATGAAGGTCAGGTTGCGCTTCGTGAAGTCGTTGTCGAAACCGGCGCGACCGCCATCCTCCATCTCGTCGCCGTAGGACGGTCCCGGCCCTGCCTCGCCGATCCAGCCGCAATCGGCCTGCGGCGGGATCGTGTAGCCGACATGCGCCATCGCGTATTGGCAGGTCATCGCCGCATGCTTGATGCCGTCCTCGTTGCCGGTGACGATGCAACCGCCGGTCTTGCCGTAGAAGATGTACTGGCCCTTGTCGTTGCGCTGGCCGGAATGGGCATAGAGCCGCTCAATGATGACGCGACAGATCGAACTCTCCTCGCCGAGCCAAAGTGGCGTCCCGATGACGAGGATGTCGGCTTCCGCCACCTTGGGCCAGAAAACCTCCGGCCAGTCATCGACCTTTGCGCCATGCTCGCGCATATCCGGATAGACCCCGAATGCGACGGCGTGATCGGCGGCGCGCAAATAGGAAACCTCGACCCCGTTCGCCTCCATGATCGCCATCGAGTCGCGCATCAGCGTCTCGGTGTGCGATTGGCCCTGCGCACTCGATTTCAGCGTGCAGTTGATGAACAGCGCCTTTATCCCGTTGAAATTGTCTCCGGCCATTTTCGGCTCCTTCTCATTCGAAATCCTCCGAGCGCATGGCC
This sequence comes from Oricola indica, assembly GCF_965227485.1. Classification (NCBI taxonomy): domain Bacteria; kingdom Pseudomonadati; phylum Pseudomonadota; class Alphaproteobacteria; order Hyphomicrobiales; family Ahrensiaceae; genus Oricola; species Oricola indica. Next base: position 2,303,972 of record NZ_OZ245747.1, on the reverse strand, counting down.
CAGTCATCAAGAAGGATAGTGCGTTCCGCCGCCAAGTCCCGCAGACACGCAGCCTGCCATTCAGCGGAGGCGGAACCGGAATATTGGTAGAAGAAAGCGCCGGTGGCGTTGCATTGCGCGTCCCGATAGGTCGCCCATGCCGCTTGGGCTGCCTCCGTTTCGGCGACAATATCCGGCTTGGACCGGGCGCGGAGGACATCCAGCCTGCCTTCGCCGACGCGCATCCAGGCATCCGCCTCGCGAAGCATGCAATCGGCGGCGCTCCCGGGACCTTCGGCACGGCCGCAATCTTCGGAGACTGCTCCGATGCACTCATGAGCCGTCATCGAAACATCGCCGCCTGCCCGGCTCAAGCAGCTTTCGATCTGCCCGATATCGAGACTCTCGGCGTCCTCCGCCGCTGCCGGCGCGACAAAGAAGAAGGCGAGGAAAACCAGCCGCCTCACTTCGTCTCCTCGAAGAGCTCACGCCCAATCAGCATGCGCCGGATTTCGCTGGTCCCCGCGCCGATCTCGTAGAGCTTCGCGTCGCGCAGCAGCCGGCCGGTTGGGTAATCGTTGATATAGCCGTTTCCGCCGAGGCACTGGATCGCGTCGAGCGCCACCTGCGTCGCCTTCTCGGCCGCATAGAGAATGCAGCCGGCGGAATCCTGCCGGCTTGTCTCGCCCCGATCGCAAGCCGCCGCCACGGCGTAGACATAGGCGCGGCACGCATTCATCGTCGTATACATATCGGCGAGCTTGCCCTGCATGAGCTGGAAGGTACCGATCGGTTTGCCGAACTGCTCGCGCTCGTGGACATAGGGCACCACGACATCGAGCGCGGCGGCCATGATGCCGACCGGCCCGGCCGCCAGCACCACGCGTTCGTAGTCGAGCCCGGACATCAGCACATTGACGCCCTTGCCCTCCTCCCCGAGCACGTTCTCGAACGGCACCTCGCAATCCTCGAAGACCAGTTCGCATGTGTTGGAGCCGCGCATGCCGAGCTTGTCGAGCTTCTGCGCCGTGGAAAAACCCGCCATCTCCTTTTCGATCAGAAATGCGGTGATTCCGCGTGAACCCGCGTCGGGATCGGTCTTGGCGTAGACGATCAGCGTCGAGGCATCCGGCCCGTTGGTTATCCACATCTTGTTGCCGTTGAGCACATAACGGTCGTTTCGCTTCTCGGCCCTCAGCTTCATCGACACGACATCGGAGCCCGCGCCGGGCTCGCTCATCGCCAGCGAACCGACATGCTCACCGGAAATCAGCTTCGGCAGGTATTTCGCCTTCTGCTCTGGCGTGCCCCAGCGGCGCAACTGGTTGACGCAGAGATTGGAATGCGCGCCGTAGGAAAGCCCGACCGAGGCCGACGCCCGGCTGATCTCCTCGACCGCGACGCAATGGGCGAGATAGCCCATCGCCGCGCCGCCATCCTCCTCGGGCACCGTGATGCCGTGCAGGCCGAGCGCACCCATCTTTTCCCACAGATCCATCGGAAAATCGTTGCTCGCATCGATTTCGGCAGCGCGCGGCGCGATCTCCTCGGCGGCGAAGCGGCGCACCATCTCGCGCAGCGCCTCGATCTCCTCGCCCAATCCGAAACGCATCGTGTGATCGAACATTGCCAGTCCTCCCTGTCACGCCATTTGCATACCGCAAGCGGCCAAAGGCAAGCCTTGCCAAAGTCACATTTCGGGGGGCGTAGTGTCGCGACTGGAAGGAGATCCCCGATGAGAAAAACTTTCGCCGCTGCTACCGCACTCGCGCTTGTGCATTCATTCCCGGTTCACGCCCAGGAGGCGGCCGACGCCGTCGCGCCCGAAGGCGCAGCCACGGGGTTCATCTCCGTCACCTCCGAGAAGATCCGCGACGCGCAGGATGCAAAGGCCGCAGGCAAGCCGGTCGAAGCGAAGAATTGGATGGTCGCCGCCGCCAATCCGCTGGCAGTCGAGGCCGGTGCGAAGGTCCTTGCGAATGGCGGCTCGGCCGCCGACGCCATGGTCGCGGTCCAGTCCGTCCTCGGCCTTGTCGAACCCCAATCGTCGGGCATGGGCGGGGGCGCCTTCCTTGTCTGGTACGACGCGAAATCCGGCGAGGTCACGACCCTGGACGGCCGCGAAACCGCCCCCCTGGAAGCCACGCCGACCCTGTTTCAGGACGAAAACGGCGATCCGCTGAAATTCTTCGATGCGGTCGTCGGCGGCCGTTCCGTCGGCACGCCGGGCACGCCGATGCTGATGGAGGAAGCATGGAAGCGCTGGGGCAAGGCCGAATGGCCGGACCTCTTCACCGACGCGATCGCGCTTGCCGACCGGGGATTCGAGGTCTCTCCGCGACTGGCAAGCCTTGTCGCCTCCGACACAGACCGCTTGTCGCGTTTCGCCACGACGGCGAACTATTTCCTGCCAGGCGGACGCCCTCTCGAAGCCGGTATGCGGCTCCAGAACACGGCCTATGCCGACACGCTGCGCACATTCGCCGAAGGAGGCTCGGACGCCTTCTATTCGGGCGCTATCGCCGAGGCCATCGTCGACACGGTTCGCAATGCCGAGGGCAATCCGGGCGTCCTTTCGCTCAAGGACTTCGCCACCTATTCGGTGAAGGAGCGCGACGCCGTCTGCGCACCTTACCTGCAATATGATGTCTGCGGCATGGGACCGCCCTCCTCCGGCGCGCTGACGGTCGGTCAGATCCTCGGAATTGTCGGAAATTTCGCCATCGACGATCCGAAGGACGCGGACACTTGGCGGATGATCGGCGACGCATCGCGTCTCGCCTTCGCGGATCGAGGCCGGTACATGGCCGACAGCGATTTCGTGCCGATGCCGGTGAAAGGACTCATCGATCCGGCCTATCTGGAAGAGCGCGCCGGCATGATCGAGGGCGACCGCATGGATCCCGGCAAGGCGCTGGAGAGCGCCGAGCCCGGCATGCCCGCCTTCGACCACGCCATGCTGCTCGGAGACGATCAGTCGATCGAGTTTCCGTCGACCAGCCACATCTCCATCGTCGATGCGGCAGGCAATGTTCTGTCGATGACGACGACGATCGAGAACGGCTTCGGCTCGCGCCTGATGACCAATGGCTTCCTGCTCAACAACGAACTGACGGACTTCTCATTCGCCACGCAGGACGACGGCAAGCCCATCGCCAACCGCGTTGAGCCAGGCAAGCGGCCGCGCTCCTCGATGTCCCCCACCATCGTCATGCACGAGGGCAATCCCGTTCTGGCCATCGGTTCGCCGGGAGGCAGCCGCATCATCGGCTATGTCGCGCAGGCAATCCTGGCGCATCTGACCTGGGGCATGGATGTCCAGCAGGCGGTGTCCATGCCGCATGCGCTAAACCGCTTCGGCACCTTCGATCTCGAGGAAGGCACCGATATCGCGACGTTGCAGCCAGCCCTGGAAGGGCTCGGCTACAAGGTTTCGGTCCGCGAACTCAATTCCGGACTGCACGCGATTTCCATCGGACCTGACGGCCTGAAAGGCGGCGCGGACCCGCGCCGCGAGGGCATCGCGCTCGGCGAGTGAGGTCAGAACTCGTCCCAGTCGGCGTCGGCGCCCTGCGCCAGCGCCGCATTGCCCTTGAAGCCGAACGCGTTCGACACCGACTTGGCGAGCTTGCGCGCCGGCGATTCCGCCGGCGGCGTCGTTCTGTCGGTGGCCTCCGCGGGTACAAACGCGCTTTTCGATACCCCGGACAGCGTGAACGCGCCGATCATCCCGGATAGCTCGGAGACATCTCCGGCGAGATTGTGCGCGACGGCGGTGGTCTCCTCGACCATCGCGGCGTTCTTCTGTGTAACCTGATCGATCTGGCCGACCGCGGCATTGATACCCTCGACACCGGCAAGCTGTTCCTTGGTCGCGCGGGCTATGCCGCCGATACGGTCGTTGATGTCGGTGACGTTCTGCGTAATCTCGGAGAGTGCCATGGCGACGGCCCCGACCAGTTCGACGCCGTTCTTCACCTCGCTTCCCGACCGGGTGATCAGGCCCCTGATCTCCTTGGCGGCGGCGGCGGAGCGCTGCGCGAGTTCGCGGACCTCCTGAGCGACCACGGCAAAGCCCTGACCGGCCTCGCCCGCCCGTGCCGCCTCGACACCGGCGTTGAGCGCCAGGAGATTGGTCTGGAACGCGATGTCATCGATCACGTTGATGATGCTGGCGATCTCGACGCTGGCGGATTCGATACCCTTCATCGCATCCGCCGCCTTGGCGACGACACCGGCCGACCGATCGGAGTGATCCTTGGTCGAATTGGCGATGTCGGCGGCCTCGTTGGCGCTGCCCGCCGTTTCCTTGATCGTGGCTGTGATTTCCTCGAGCGTCGAGGAGGTCTCCTCCAGCGCGGCGGCCTGCTGCTCGGTGCGTCGCGACAACTCGTCGGCAGCGGAGCGCACTTCGGCCGAATTGCTGTCGATCGAGCCAGACTTCTCGCGGATCCGCCGCAGCGTATCGTTGAGGTTCGAGACCGATGCGTTGAAGTTCACCCGCAGACCGTCGAGGCTTTCCATGAAGGGCTCGTCCAGCGACACGGCGAGATCGCCATCGGCCAGACGCGACAAACCGCCTCCGAGCGCATCGACGGCCTCTTTCATGCGGCGCTGTTCTTCGGCCTTCTGCGCCTCGCGCTCGGCACGTTCCTTTTCGGACATCGAGCGATTGGCCTCGGCTTCGGATTCCAGCTGCTGCTTTTCGACCGCCGCGTCGCGGAAAACAGCGACCGAACGGACCATGTCGCCGATTTCGTCGTGCCGGTCCTGTCCGTCGAGTTCGATCGCGGTGTCGCCGTCGGCGAGCCGCTTCATCTCCCCAACCAGCGCACCGATCGGTCGGCTCAGCGTGCGCGAAAACCATGTGCTGAACGCCAGCGCTCCGAGAAGAAGAACGAGCGCCGCCGCGAGCACCGCATTGCGCATCGACGTCACGCCCTGCATGACCTCGGCGCGGTCGATGATCGCCGCGACGGACCACCCCGAATCCATGAAATCGGCCTTCGCGATCGACAGATCGGCCGTCATGTCGCGATAGCCCTGAATCTCCGCATTCAGCACGCCGTCATATCCAAGCGCCGCAAGGCCTGGAATATCCAGTTTCTGCGTCAACGCCTCGTTCTCGTCCGTGTGCATGGCGTCCGAAATGAACACGCCGTCGCGGTTCAGCAGCACGGTCTCGCCGGTTTCGCCCAGACCGGTCACGTTCTCCAGAACATTGCGAATGAGATCGACGGGCAGTTCGAAGGCGATAACGCCGATCTTGTTGCCGTTGTCCATGACCGGAGCCGCCACGAAGCTCGCCGGCTCACCCTGCGCGGGCGCGTAGGCCGCGAAATCGGCGAAGGCGAAATCTCCCGGCGCCTCCGCCCCGGCCGCCTTTGAATAGACCGTGCCGAGGCCCGTATCCTTCCATTCTCCGGTCAGGAGGTTGGTGGCGTAGTCCGCCTGCTTGGAAACCGAGTAGACAAGATTGCCGTCCAGATCGAACAGGAAGATGTCCGAATATCCGAACTCGTGCTGGCGCTCGCGCAGGGACGGATGGAACAGATTGTGGACCGCGTCATAGGCATCGCCATTGCCGGCATTATCGAGAAGGTCCTTCTCGCCGACACCATTGGGATTGTCGGTTATATAGCGGCGTTGCATCTCCTCCTGCGCCGCGTCGCCGGAGACGTTCCACGCCGCGATGAACGAGTTCAGAGCAGACAACGTGTTCTTCGAAGACGCCTGCGTGCGCAGGTCGTGCAACACGCCGCGCAAATGCACCTCGAGTTCGTTGCGGCGGCCGTCTGCGACCGCATTCAGCTTCGCCTGCGCCTCCTGGCGCACGGTTCCCGATGCGATAAGCAGGCTGGCGGAACTGGCAACACCGATGGAGACAACTGTGAGAACAGCCGCGGCAAGCGGCAATTTGCGCGAAATCAGCATAGAAACGAACTCCGGTCCTGAGCAGGAAGACATGCCGAACCGGCGGGGGTCTGCGGGTGTCATACCCGCACGGCCTAGAGCCATGGTGATTGGGCAAACTACCGGGCCTCATTTAAGACACGGTTAACCTTTGGTAAGCGGATACTTTCCGATATGGGCTCAGGCCCCCAGCGTGCGTTCCAGGCAGGAAAGCCAGTTGTCACGGGCGAGCTTGGCCAGAAGTGCATCGTCATAGCCGTGTTCGCGCAACGCACCAAAAAGCGCTTGCACACCGGTGACGTCGCCGATCGGTTTCGGCACCACGCAGCCGTCGAAATCCGACCCGAGGCCGACATGCTCCTCACCCAGATGCTCGATCAGGTAGTCGGCGTGGCGGAGCAACTCGTCCCAGCCCATATCGGCGTCGAACTTGCCGTCCTCGCGCAAGTAGAACGTCGCGAAATTGAGCCCGACGAGCCCGCCCGTCTCGCGGATTCGCGCCAGTTGCCGGTCGGTCAGGTTGCGCGGCGAGGCGCAAAGCTTGTGCGCATTGGAATGCGTCGCCACAAGCGGTGCGTCCGACAGCGCGGCGACATCGTCAAAACCCGCCTCGTTCATGTGCGAGAGGTCGATCAGGATACCAAGCTCGTTGCACAGGCGCACGAGATCCTTGCCCGCCTCGGTCAACCCCGGGCCGATATCGGGATCGGCGGGAAAGCGCATCGGGACACCATGGCCGAAGACGGTCGGCCGGCTCCAGACCGGCCCGAGCGAACGCAACCCCATCTCGTGGAACAGGTAAAGCGCGTCGAGGTCTTCGCCGATGGGCTCCGCGCCCTCCATGTGCAGGACACCGGCGATCTTGCCCTCGGCCATTGCGCCACGAATTTCGCCCGCGCTACGGCAGACGGCGAAGTCGTCCGGCGCTTCGCGCGCCATCCAGTGCAACAGCCCTGCCTGTTTGAGGGCGACCGGTTGCGCCGCCTCATGCGTCATCAGCGGCGGCAGCGGAACGCCCTGCGATGAGGCCGCCATCTGCGTGGCGAGATCGCGGCGCGGCCCCTTGGCGGGTGACGGCACGAAGATTGCAAACAGCCCGCCGGCAAAACCGCCCTCGCGCATCCGGGCGAGGTCCAGATGGCCCTTCTCGCGCGGTCCGCGCCAGACATCGGCGCGCGGCGTCTCCGCCATCATCAGGCGAACAAGGAAATCATTGTGGCCGTCGAAGAAGGAAATCCGGTTTGACACGATCAACGCTCGGAGAAACTGACCGGAGAAGCCTTGAGGCAGGAGAAGAACGCAAACGAACCCGGCCAATGCCGGACGCAGGCGTTACCGCCAGCCGCCGCCCTTGGTCCTGAAGAAAATGTGGTCTCCGATGTTTGCCATCTTGACCATGGAACTCGCCCAGCGCGGACGCACATAATTGGCGAAATAATGGGTCGATGAGCCGACCTCGGACACATAGGTTTCGCCGGTCGTAACAGCCATGGCGATCCTTGCGGCGCGCTCGTATGCGCTTTTCCGCCCAACCCGCTCGGCGACACCGTCGCAGGCGAAGGAGAACTGGCAGCGATTGCGCTGCTGGGCGTTCTGGTAGACGACGCCGCAGACCGTATTGGGATAGGCGGGGTTTCGAACGCGGTTCAGGACGACCTGAGCCACGGCGGCCTGGCCCTTGGCGGATTCGCCTCTCGCCTCGAAATAGACGGCGGTCGCCAGACACCGCTGTTGTTCGGCGGAGTAGGTGCTGGCCGGAAGCGGCCGGCGCATCCAGGCGTGATCGCCCTTGCCCAATGGTTTGGGCAGCGGAGAAAGCATGGCGAGCGGAGACCAGACGACCTTCTTCGGATTGTAGGGCGCATAGGCAACCGCACCGGAACTGACCTGCCCATCGGTGACGAGGCCGCTCCGCGCCGGCGCCAGACCGGCGAAACGCTCGCTGGCGACCGACTGGATACCCGGCAGCGCTGCCACCTGCATATCCGCACCATCGATCCGCGGTCCGTAGCTTCGGTGTATCGACCAGTAGCGACCGGTCTTGCCTTTGATCGGCTCGGCGTCCCAGGCGCTTTCGTCGTCGGTGAACAGATCGGCGGGACGAAGTCTTTCCTCGTCGAGTTGCAGCCGCATCTTTGCGAGTTGCACCTCGAGCGCCCTCAATTCCGGCGATGATCTCTGATCCTCGCGCGGCGAAAACCGCGCCTGGAAAGTGTCGGTCAGCGGGATCGTCCAGTCACGCGTGGAATGTTCAGGAAGCGCGGCCTGGGTCGGAAGCGACAGGTTGGCGAACATCGCGATCAGTGGCAGCGCCACGATCCGAAGTCCCCGACCTTCTTTGCGATGGCTATTTTCCCCGCCAGAAAACAGCACGTCCCCTCCAATCCTTATGGATAGCTTTTTACCAATCCTAACAAACCCTTAAGCCTGTAAAAAGACCTGAAGGGCGAGAATGCGGCAAAAGCGAGGCAAATCGGGCCAAATTGGCCGCAATTGCGGTCAATTCCCGTTAACCTCCGTAATCTGGCCAGCTCAGAGCCAGGTGGGCGCACGCAAAACGAATCACCTTGGCAATCCCGGCTGACGGCGTTCAAAGCATGTCAATCCGGCTTCACGGTCCAAAGGACCATCGGGCATCTGCCTAAGAGCGAATGTGACGCCCCGGCGGGCCGGCCGGGACCATCAGTAACATGTTTTTCGCCGGGATCACCCCACAGGCGGCGAAACGCCGCGACCCGGCTATGCGGACTGGATAAGAAATCCGTCGAAATAGGCGGCCAGTTCGCCATGCGCATCCAGCGGGAGCACATGCGCGATATACTGGTCGGGACGCACGATCACCATGCAGCCGCTCGCCCTGTCGATGCCGCGCATATCGAAAATGTCCCCTGCCCTTGGATCGGCGCAGAACATCTTCTCGAAATCGACCAGCCCGTAGCGGCCCTTGCGCGGCATGAGGAACGCCGGCATCTCTTCGATGGAGAGTTGCCGATAGGGCTGCTGGAAGACGGCACGCACATCGATGAGCGAATCCGGATCGGCGCCGGAAGACGTGTATTTGAGGATCGGTGATCCGGGATCGTCCGCAAGGAAATCGCACAGGCCGCGGATTTTCGAGTACTCGCCGGCCGGGTCCTCCGCGCCCGAAAAGGCAAACACGCGCCAACGACCGTCCGCTTCGACCACGTGGCCGAGATGCATCGGCTTGGCGTCTCCGAGCCGGATGACCGGTGCTGAATGAAACCGCGTGCCGACCGCGAACCCCTTTGCGAGGTCCTGGTGCGTGGATGCGCCTGTCAGGACGGACGGCGTATAGACGGTTGCCGTGCCTGCCGTATAGCGCCCGTGCTGGACGAAATATTTCTGCACTTCCGCCGGATCGACGCCATCGGGATTGTCGGCCGATTTGGTGGGCGCGCTCAGCATCCGGGCCCAGCGGCTGTCGAAGTCGATCAGGTCCTGCGCGATGGCCTTCCGCTCCGCCGTATAGCTGTGCAGCAGGTCCGGGCCGGCCTTGCCGTGAAGCACATGGGCGAGTTTCCAGCCGAGGTTGAACGTGTCCTGCATGGAAATATTCATGCCTTGCCCGGCTTTCGGGCTGTGGGTGTGGCAGGCATCGCCGGCAATGAACACGCGCGGAAGGCGTGTATCGATATCCTCCGCCGGAACATCGTCGAACTTGTCACAGATACGGTGACCGATCTCGTAGACCGACCACCAGGCGATCTCCTTCACGTCGAGCGTGTAAGGGCTGAAAACACGGTTTGCCGCGTCGATCAGATATTCCGAGGTGATGTTGCGATTGGCGACGCGCTCGTCCTCGGCCAGTTCGTCGAGTTCCACATAGACGCGGAAAAGGTAGCCGCCCTCGCGTGGGATGAGAACGATCGAGCCTCCTTCGGCCGACTGGATCAGCGACTTCATGCGCACATCCGGGAAATCGGTGACGGCGAGGATGTCCATCACGCCCCACGCCTGATTGGCCGCCTCGCCCTTGAGCGACCGGCCGATCGAGGCGCGCACGGCGCTGCGAGCGCCGTCGCAACCGACGACATATTTCGCCTTCACGGTCTCGATCTCGCCCTTGTGGGCGTCATCCGTCCGTTCGATGCGCACGCTCACCGGATAGTCGCCGATATCGGCACCGGTATCGACCGAGAGATCGAGCAGCTTGCGCGAGTAATTCGGCTCCAGCCGGTTCGGCGAATTTTGCATGATCTCCAGATAGGCGTCGTGAACGCGCGCCTGGTTCAGCACGACATGAGGAAACTCGGACAACCCGTCCTCGACGTCCTGGATCCGGTCGGAACGCGAAATATGCGCACGGTTCGCCTCGTCGGGCCGCCAGAAGGTCGTCTCGCTGATCCAGCAGGCTTCGCGGGCGACGCTGTGGGCAAAGCCGAAGGCCTGGAACATCTCCATCGTCCTGCAGGCAATCCCGTCGGCCTGGCCATGAGTCAGCCGTGCGTCCTTCTGCTCGACGATCCGCGTCCGGATATCGGGAAATTTCGAAAGCTGCGCGGCGAGCGTCAGCCCGGCCGGCCCGCAGCCGACGATCAAGACATCCACCTCCTCGGGAAGTGCGTCGGTATTGGCCAGCGCCGAAATGTCTTCCGACTGGCTCGAGACCTCCGGATCACCCGTCGTGAAACCGTTCAAGTGAAATTGCATGGCCGTCTGTCTCCTCCAACCGCTGCCGCCCGCGATGAGCCGCCCATGGGCATCGCGTTAGTTGATAAGTACACTTATCATATGTTGACTGTCAATATGCCGTGGCCGTGCGATTTCGGTCCGGAGCGCCGGCGGAATGCCCAGAATCCGGCTGCGCAAGAAAAAAATTCAGCAAAAGTGAAACTCGATCGCCGCGGTCTTCGTCCCTTGAAGCGCAACGTCCAAACAGGAGGATATACTCATGAAGAAATTTCTTATTGCTCTCGCGGCGACCGGCGTCATGTCGTCTTCGGCTTTCGCGATGGATCATGCGCTCAAGGTCGAAGGCATGGATCAGGATGTCTCCGGCGGCACGGTGACCGCGTCGAAGATCATGGCCGACAGCAATGGTTGGCTGGTCGTGCACCGTACCGGCGACGACATGAAGCCCGGCCCGGTGGTCGGTCACGCGCCGCTGAAGGCCGGTGAGAACACCGATGTCGCAGCGATCCTCACGGAGGAAGTGAAGTCCGGCGAAAAGCTGATGCTCATGCTGCATGGCGAGGATGGCGGCACGCAGACCGGAATCTTCGAATATACGCTGGGCGCGAAGGAAGATGGCCCTGTGAAGGTCGACGGCAAACTCGTCATGACCGTCGTCACCGCCCAGTAAGCTCTCCTTCCCTTTCGAGAGCGGAAAGCCGCCCGTGGCCGACACGGGCGGCTTTTTCTTGTCAGGCCGGCGGTCTCAGTCCGGATGGATGTCGCGCGGGGTACAGCCGGCCGCGAGGACGATGGTCACGCGGTCGATATCGGCCTCGAGGCCGCGCTCGGCGAGCCATGCCTGCTGGAGGGTGTAGGCGTCCGGTTCCTGGGCAGCCGGACAGTACCAGTGTCGAGCGACCTGGCGGTGATGCACCAGCTCGTGGAGCAGCACCGACACGTCGAGCGCGTCTTTGCGCGACCACGGCGCGATCAGGTAGATTCTGCCGGCCTCGTGATCATAGAGTCCGCGCGTGCGCGTACCGAAGCTGCTCGCCACCGAGGGGTTCATGGCAATTGTAATCGGATCGGCGATCTCGATCGCCAGCGGCGCTGGATTTCGCGGATAGTCGCTGTTGGCGTCGAGCCAGTCATCGAGGACGGCCGCGAGATCGTCGAGAGAGCCGGCGTCACGCCAGGCGGGATCGGGATCGGGCACGCCGGTGTTTTCGAAGCCGGCGGCTGGGAGAATGAGCGTCAGCAAAACGGCAAACGCCGCCGCCGCGCCGGCAAAGTGCCGTTGCGTCATTTTCGCCTCCGAATTGTGGCCGATTGGACGCGTTCATGCTAGGTTCGGGAGACGAGGAAGGTCAAAAGACCTTTGTTCAACGACGCGTGAAAAGGATTCAGCCAGGGAGCACAGATGGGCCGCCGCTTTCCGCCATTCGCCGCCGTGCGCGCCTTCGAGGCGACAGCAAGACGGCTGAGCGTCAAGGACGCGGCAGACGAGCTCTGCGTCACGCCTTCCGCGGTCAGCCACCAGATCCGGGCGCTGGAGGAATTCCTCGACACCGCGCTTTTCGAGCGCAGGGGCAACCGGCTGAACCTGACATTCACCGGCCGGGCCTATGTCGGCAAGCTGACGGCGCTGCTTAATGCGCTGGACGAGACCACACGCGAATTGAACGACGCCGAAAGCGAATTGCGCGTACTGTGCACGCCCGGTTTCGCGGCGCGCTGGCTGGTGCCTCGGCTGAACCGCCTGCCCTTCGGAAACGCGATCCGGCTCCGGGTCTCGGAAGGCGCGCCGGACACGGATTTCGGCCGCAACGACGCCGACGTGGTGATCCACTGGGGCGGCGCGCCAGTCGACGGGCTCATCGTCGAACCCTTCATGGCCTCCAACCGCTTTCCCGTCGCCTCGCCGGAACTGATCCGGCGCGAGGGGCTGGAAACGCCGCGCGACCTGCTACGCGTCACACTCATCCACGACGAGGTGATGGACGCCTGGGACGAGTGGTTCCGCCTTGCCGGCATGGCCGTGCCCTCGATGCCGCGCGGACCGCGCTTCCCTCATTGCGAAATCGCGACGACGGCGGCCGAACGCAGCCAGGGCGTGTCGCTCGCCTATGAGGCAATGGTGGCCGACACGCTGGCCCACGGCAGCCTCGTACGGCTGTTCGACACGGTGACCATGCCGGTCACGCTCTACGCTGTCGCATACCCCGAAAACCGCGCCACCCACCCGCGCATCCGCGCCTTCCGGGACTGGATCTTCGCCGAGGCCGACGCCGCCCGGGTACTGCCGCGAGAAAGCGTCGAGCCGGCCTGACGCCTCCGCGCGGACCGCGCGCCGACGCCCCGCACGCCTTCCGGACGCCGGATTTCTAGGACAACGCTGTCTTGTGCGTCAGGACGTGTCGGAGCGCGCAACCGCGTAACGCCGCCGCGCACACAAAAAAAGCGGGCCAAAAGCCCGCTTCCCTCGTTCCCCGAGACTCGCATGGCGCCAGTACATCCGTGGTCACCAGGCTATCAATCGGAAATGAACCAACCTCGCCCGCAATCCTCACAACCTATCTGGAAGGAGCCTTACACAGCGGCAGCCGGTTAAGGCGTATATGGGGATGGCGGGAGCGGGATACAAGGGGTGGGCGACTGCAAGACCTTGATGGACCGCCGCGTCGGTTCCGCTTCACTCTCCACCCGTCTCCCTGCGGCATGCACCAAGGAAGCGGCCAAGCGGCTCGCCAACGCCTTCGAGCGGGATCACGCGGGCCTCTTCGCCGGCGATACCGTATGCGAGCGTTTCCGCCCCCGCCAGCGCGGCCCAGAACCCGTCTTCCATGCCGATCTTCGTCTCCACGCCGGCATATTCGCTGCTCTGGATCGATACCGTGCCGGACAGATCGGCCGCGTAATCGCCGGCTTCGATGCGGATGCCGACCGCCTCCCCGTCCTCGCGCTCCCCGAAAGAGAGGGCGAGCATCACGGTGGCTCCGGCCTCCACACTGCCGGGCCCGCAGGTGACGTTCAGCGCCCAGGCATCGGTTTCGGGAATGCCGAAGGTCAGCACCTGGTCCCGACCGCCGTCGTCATTGTCGAACGCATAATGCTGCCACTCGGCGTCGCTCATGCCAGCCTCGGAAGGCGCGGCCTCCCCTCCTTCCCCCCAAGGGCAAGTCCGTGCAAAGGCGGCCAAAGCCACCCACGAACCTTTCAACGGCAGTTCCACGGCTGCGTCGCCAAGCGCGATGCGCACCATCCGCCCGGCCCGCAAGGCTTGGACCAGCGGATCGGACGGTTTCAGCGCGATCCTGGGCACGTGTCCGATCATCCCCCAGAGTTCGAACTCCGGCACATAGGAGAACGGCTCTCCATCGACAGTGAAGACGATCTCGCGCGGCTCCGCGTCTTCGGCAGGAGCTTCCTCCAGCGCCTGGAACGGTACATATAGGGTCGCCGGCGCGCCGGCCGCCTCGCAACGGACGAGAAGGCCCATATCCTCCTCGCAATCCGTGCAATCGGTGACGGTGGCTTCCGCCCCGGTTCCTGTCACGCTCCATCGTTCGGTGCGCGCGGACGCGGGAAGCGTGGTGGCCGCAATCGCGGCCATGGCGAGTATCTGTCGGACGAACATGCCTGTCTCCTGTCTGAACGGCGCGGACTGCGCCCTGAGCCGGTTTCGTGTCGCCCGGCAGATTTTCACCGCAAAGCTGTATGCCCGCTGAACGGCCATAATTCGTGGGGTTGGAGGTTCCCTCGCCTACCAGACTGACTTTCCGAGAATGACGCTTTCGAGATCCATGCGGATCTCTCCCACGACCGACGCCACATCCTCGCCGTCGACGCAGACCATGCCGAAATTCGCCCTGTAATCGCTGGGCGCCACGCCAAGCCGGCGCGCGAAGGCCCGGCGCAACGTCTTCGCGGTACCGAACCCGCTCTTCGTCGCGATCGCCTGAATGGGCAGATCAGACGTTTCGAGGAGCCGGCGTGCGACGTTCAGCCGTACGTCCTCGATATAGCGGAAGATCGTCGTGTTGGTGACTTCCTTGAAGCGTCGTTCCAGCGACCGCCCGCTCATCGCAGCGTAGCTGGCGAGCTTGCCGATCGAGTAGTCCAGGCCCGGGTTTTCCCAGATATGCAGTTGCACCCGACGAATCCTGGCGTCCTCGGTGGCGTCGGCCATGAGATGCGTGCTGAACTGGGTCTGGCCGCTCTGGCGGCGCAGGACAAGCACCATGAAGCGCGCGACATCGAGCGCCAGCTGGCGACCGTGGTCCTCCTCGATCAGGGCCAGTGCGAGATCGATGCCGGCAAGCATGCCGGCAGAGGTCCAGAACTTGCCCGAATTGACGAAGATCGCATCGGAATCGACCTGGCCGGCGATGTTCTCATCCGCCTCCAGGCGCATCGCCTCCAGCCAGTGGGTCGCGATGCGGTGGCCATCGGTGACGCCCGACGCCAGCAACACCGTCGACCCGGTGCACACCGACCCCATGCGGTCGCAACGCGGCTCCAGCTTGCGAATCCACCCGGTGATCTCCTCGTTCTCGGATGCGGCGAAACAACCCGGGCCGCCCGCGACCAGCAGCAGGTCGAGATTTTTCGGCAGGTTCTCGCAGCTGCATGTCGGCTCTATCCGCAGGAAGCTTCCCGCCACCTCCACCGGCCCCCCGTCGACGGAGACGGTGATCGGCCGGTAGAGCGGCCGGCCCGTGAGAAAGTTGGCGACGCCGAATGGCTCCAGCGGCCCGCAGACGTCAACGGAAGCGACATGATCATAGACCAGCATCGCAACGTAGCGCGTGGCTAAAGGCAGTACCTCGCGCTTCATGAGATTGCACTCATAGCCAACATTTCCCCGGTTTCCCGCCCGAACGCGGTGCCGCAAGGAAAGCCGATTGAGGCGCTCGGGACAAGAGGACCCATATCGCCAAATACGGAACCATCACCGCCAAACGTCCAATTGGCGTCCGGCGAGGCTTTTATCCGTGACCCGGTACTTTCATAAGTCCATCGAAGGGGCAACCTGAAACGATCCGGACAGTTAAATCCGGAACTGGAGATGCTTTCATGAATATCAATTCGTGCGGCATGCTGGGCAAGATTTGCTTTGGCGTGCTCTTCACACTGAGCACTGTTTCGACGTCTTACGCCGTCGACAAGAAGCAGGCGGATGTTGTCGTCAGCAACAAGACCGGCAAAACCATCCTTAGCGTTACCGTCGCCCACAAATACAGCGACGAATACGAGCATCAGCTGGATTGGCCAGGCGTCCTCGCGGACGGTGCAAAAACTTCGGGACAACCCGTCACCTACAATACCGGGTTCGGTACGACCGGGAGAGACTGGTGGTATGTTTCGTGGGTCTATACCGACAGCTCGACAATCTACTATTCCGATCCGAACAATTTTCGCGGCGCAATCGACTTCATGGAAAAAGCGGGCAAGATCGCAATTCCCGTAGGCACATCCATCGCGGCAACCGTTTTCGGCGCGGTTTGCACTGCCAGCACCGCTGGAGCATGCGGTCCGGCCGCAACGGCTGCAGTCGTTACGACCATGGCCGCCGCGAGCGCGACCATCGCCTCGGCAGCGGCTGGCGAGTTGCTCGCGAATGGCGGTACCAAAGGTTTCAAGCAGCACATTCTCAGGGATGACGATGCCGGCAAGACGGTCACGATCGAACTTCAGAAGAAAAACCAGATCCTGATCACGTCGCCGTCGGGAGATTCGCGCACTGTGTACGCCTCCAAGCCGACCGAAAGCACGCCGTCGCAACTCGAGGCGATCAACGCCGCGATAAGTGATTTCAAGGCGAAAAAGGCACCTGACCTCTCCGGAACCTGGGATTCCAGTTACGGCCCCATCAATTTCGCCAACAACACCTATTACGACGGCGACGGATATATCGAACTCAAGGGTTACGACTGGGATGAAGGTCGCCAGGCCGTCGTCATTTGGGGTGCATACGGGAAGACCAAGCAGAAATACGATCCGACGACGAGCGGTGTCTTCACCTGGTATTTCAAGGACAAGTGCAGTTTTTCGGGCACCTGGAGCAAGCTTATCCCGGAGTTTGTAAAAACGAAGTCGGGTGGCCTGATGCAGAAGACAACCCCGTGGACCGGCAAGAACCCGAACTGCTGATGACATAATGCTACGGCAGGGCTGCGCCCCTGCCATGGCCGCGACGCTCGCCGTCGCGGCCCGTTGCTGTCCAGCCCGCGGCTACGGCTGCGAAAATCACGATCCCGGAGATCCGCATGACGACCAGAATCCGCCTCAAGCGCGGGCTCATCGCCCTGTGCCTTACGTTCACGGCTCTGTGGAGCGGCGCCCTGAAGCAGGCAAACGCAAGCAGCTCCGGCAATGTCTGGGCATTCACCACGGACGGCACCCACGCGCTGCTTTCGGTCCGGCATGTGCGGAGCTTCCTGAATTCGCCGGAGGGCACGAGTGTCGTCCTGATGACTGCGCGGTGCAATCGGGACGCACCGGAGCCGGAGGTGACAGTCCTGCTCCGCCTCGACGTGCGGGCCAATGCCCAGCCGCGCGAGGAACTGTTTGTCAAGGCAAGGCGCGATAGCGCCCTTTCGGTCATGGGCACATATGACCGGGACGCATCCTATGACGCGGGCGAAAACCGCGCCCGCTACCGCTTCATGCTCAACACCCGTTCCGACTTTTTCGCGGAACTGATCTCCCCCACGACCCGGTTCAAGCCGACCGTGGACGCGGCCAGGTGGGGCGGCGGCTTCGATCTGTCGGCCTCCATACAATCGGATAGGCAGGACATCGCGGACTTTGTCGAAACCTGCAACCGGTACCGTCAAGCATCCGAAACCGCCTCGGTGCGCCCAGGCGCAAGCGACGTCTGCGCCAACTTACTCAAGGGGCCCAACCAGTTCGCCAACAATACGGCGCGTTCCTATCGCAACGAGACCGTCGGCCGCGTCTGCGGCAGGAACGGGCAATCGACGGAACCCGCGACCTGCATGCATTTCGTGGTGAGTGGCCGGTTCCCCAGTAATCTCGACGGTTCAGCCAACTGGACGGTCGACGACGCAGCCCGGTTGTGCAGCAACGCCAACAATGCGGAGGCCCGGCTTACCTGTTTCCGCCAGCAGCTCGCGCTGGGCGCGACGCAGGCGCAGGCCATCGCGGCCTGCAGCGACGTTGGCTGATCACGCCGAAGGGGAACCGCGCGCCTACCTGTTCCGCCTCAGCCCCTCCACCTGCGCCAGCACGGCGTTCGCCGCTTCCAGCACGTTCGATCCGGGGCCGAAGATCTCCGCCACGCCGGCAGCCCTTAGCTCCGCATAGTCCTGCTCCGGGATGACGCCGCCGCAGACGACCTTGATGTCGCCCGCATCAATCGCCTTCAGGCGGTCGATCAGTTCCGGCACCAGCGTCAGGTGGCCAGCGGCGAGAGAGGAGACGCCGACGACGTCGACGCCCATGGCCTTGGCCTTCTCGGCCACCTCCTCCGGCGTCTCGAACATGTCCGACAGATCGACCGTGAAGCCCATATCGGCAAAGGCCGTGGCGATGACCTTGGCGCCGCGATCGTGGCCGTCCTGGCCCATCTTGGCGACGAGGATATGCGGCTTGCGGCCCATGGTCTTCGCCACCTCGGCGAGGCGCGCCTGGATGGCCTCATATTCGGTATCGCCGCGATAGGCCTCGCCATAGACGCCGGAAATGACGCGGGTGGTTGCGTGGAAGCGGGCAAAGGCGCTCTCCATCGCGTCGGAAATCTCGCCCAGCGTCGCGCGGGCGCGCGCGGCCTCCACCGCCGCCTCCAGCAGGTTTCCCTTGCCCGACGCAGCGACGTCCTGAAGGTTTTGCAGGGCGCTCTCGGCGGCTGACTGGCTGCGCGTCTCGCGCACCTTCTTCAGCTTGGCGATCTGTGAAGCGCGGACCTTGGTGATGTCGATGGCGAGGATATCGACCTTGTCCGGATCGGCAGGGCGGAAGCGGTTGACGCCGACGATTACCTCCTCGCCCTTGTCAACGCGTGCCTGGCGCCGCGCTGCGGCCTCCTCGATGCGCAGCTTTGGCAGCCCCTCCTCCACGGCCTTGGTCATGCCGCCATGCGCCTCGACCTCCTGGATCAATTCCCAGGCCTTGTCGGCGAGGTCCTTCGTCAGCGCCTCGACATAATAGGACCCGCCGAGCGGGTCGACGACATTGGCTACGCCGGTCTCGTGTTCGAGGATCAGCTGCGTGTTGCGCGCGATGCGGGCGGAGAAATCCGTCGGCAACGCCATCGCCTCGTCGAAGGAATTGGTGTGCAGCGACTGCGTGCCGCCGAGGATCGCGGCAAGCGCCTCGTAGGCGGTGCGCACGATGTTGTTGTAGGGATCCTGCTCGGTGAGCGAGACGCCCGAGGTCTGGCAATGGGTGCGCAGCATCTTGGAGCGGTCGGATTTCGCGCCGAAATCCGTCATGATCTTCGCCCAGAGCTGGCGCGCGGCGCGCAGCTTGGCGGCCTCCATGAAGAAGTTCATGCCGATGCCGAAGAAGAAGGACAACCGGCCGGCAAACGCGTCGACATCGAGGCCGCGCGAGGTGGCGGCGCGGACATATTCCATGCCGTCGGCCAGCGTATAGGCCAGCTCCTGCGCCAGCGTCGCCCCGGCCTCCTGCATGTGGTAGCCGGAGATCGAGATGGAGTTGAACTTCGGCATCTCGCGCGCCGTGTAGTCGATGATGTCGGCGACGATGCGCATCGACGGTTCGGGCGGGTAGATATAGGTGTTGCGGACCATGAACTCCTTGAGGATGTCGTTCTGGACCGTGCCGGTGAGCTTCGCCTTGTCGACGCCCTGCTCCTCGCCGGCGACGATGAACATGGCGAGCACCGGGATGATCGCGCCGTTCATGGTCATGGAGACGGACATCTCGGCCAACGGGATGCCGTCGAACAGGATCTTCATGTCCTCGACACTGTCGATCGCCACGCCCGCCTTGCCGACATCGCCGGAAACGCGCGGGTGGTCGGAATCGTAGCCGCGATGGGTCGCGAGGTCGAAGGCGACAGAGAGGCCCTTCTGCCCGGCGGCGAGGTTGCGCCGGTAGAAGGCGTTGGATTCCTCCGCCGTGGAGAAGCCCGCATATTGCCGGATCGTCCACGGCCGCCCGGCATACATGGTGCCCTTCACCCCGCGCGTGAACGGCGCGAAACCCGGCAGTTCGTCAGCGGCGCCCTCCGGCACGTCTTCCGCCGTGTAGAGCGGATGGACGGTGATGCCTTCCGGCGTATCCCAGTCCAGTTCGGACGGGTCGCGGCCCTTGAGTTCCTTCGAGGCGAGATCCAGCCAGTCGCGTTTTGTCCTGCTCATCTCTCAAACTCCATGATCACCGCATCGACCGCCAGCGAGGCACCGACCTCGACGGGAATTTTCGCCACCTTGCCGGCTTTCTCCGCGCGCAGCACGTTTTCCATCTTCATCGCCTCGATGATGGCGAGTGTCTGGCCTTCCTGCACTTCCTCGCCTTCCGCGACATTGATCGCGACGACGAGGCCCGGCATCGGGCAGAGCAGCAGGTTGGACGTGTCGGGCGCCTGCTTTTCCGGCATCATCGCAGCGAGCTTCGCCATATGCGGCGGCAGGACGGAGACCTTCAAATCAGCGCCGCGATAGCGCACACGGAACCCGCCGGCGACCTGGCCAATCTTCATCGCCGCGATCTCGCGCCAGTGGCCTTCCTCGTCGGTCTCGGCGAAGATCGTCGCCACGCGGTCACCCGGCCGCCAGGCGATCTGGTAGGCGCGCGCCTCGCTCTCGTCGGCGAAGGACAGCCAGACCGGCGTGCCCCACTCTCCGTTCGGCGGGGCCGTGAGGCTTTCCTCGTCGTAGAAGCCGCGTGTGGCCTCGTTGTCGACTGCGATCTCGAATTCCTCCGCCCCCGCGCGCACAACGAAGGGCGTTTCCGATGGCCCGTATTTCGCGCCCTTCTCCATGCGCCCGGTGATGAAGGACGCGCGCCGATCGGCAATCCACTGCGCCATGACGGCGGTGGAGGCGACGAGACGCAGATTGTCGGCGGACAGTTCCGCGCCGGAGAATCCGTCCGGATATTCCTCGGCGATGAAGGCGGTTGTGATCGCCCCCTCACGGAAGCGCGGGTGGTCCATCACCGCCGAAAGGAACGGCAGGTTGTGGCCGATGCCCTCGACCTCGAAGGCGTCCAGCGATTCTGCCATCGCCTCGACCGCCTCGTCGCGCGACGGCGCCCATGTGCAGAGCTTGGCGATCATCGGATCATAGAACATCGAGATCTCGCCGCCTTCGTAGACGCCGGTATCGTTGCGCACGATCACCCCGTCGAAGCGTGTGCCCTCGACGGGCGGACGGTAGCGCGTCAGCCGGCCGATCGACGGCAGGAAGTTGCGATACGGATCTTCGGCATAGAGCCGGCTCTCGATCGCCCAGCCCTTCAGCTTGATATCGTCCTGGGTGATCGACAGGCGCTCGCCCGCAGCGACCCGGATCATCTGCTCGACGAGATCGACGCCGGTGATCAACTCGGTGACCGGGTGCTCCACCTGCAGGCGGGTGTTCATCTCGAGGAAGTAGAAATTGCGGTCCTTGTCGACGATGAACTCGACCGTGCCCGCCGACGCATAGCCGACGGCCTTGGCGAGCGCGACGGCCTGCTCGCCCATGGCCTTGCGGGTTTCCGCGTCGAGAAATGGCGAAGGCGCCTCCTCGATGACTTTCTGGTTGCGGCGCTGGATCGAGCATTCGCGCTCACCGAGATAGACCGCGTTGCCGTGAGAGTCAGCCAGAACCTGGATTTCGATATGGCGCGGCTCGGTGACGAATTTCTCGATGAAGATGCGGTCGTCGCCGAACGAGGACGCGGCCTCCGATTTCGAGCGGTCGAAGCCCTCTCGCGCCTCGGCATCGTTCCAGGCGATGCGCATGCCCTTGCCACCGCCGCCGGCCGACGCCTTGATCATGACGGGATAGCCGATCTCCGACGCGATCTTCACGGCATGCTCAGCGTCGTCGATCAGCCCCATATAGCCGGGCACGGTGGACACACCCGCCTCGTCCGCGATCTTCTTCGAGGTGATCTTGTCGCCCATCGCCTCGATCGCGCCCACCGGGGGCCCGATGAAGGTGATGCCCTCGGCCTTCAGCCGCTCGGCGAATTCCGCACGTTCGGACAGAAACCCGTAGCCCGGATGCACCGCATCCGCGCCCGTTTCCTTGCAGGCCGCGATGATCTTGTCGATCACGAGATAGCTCTGGCTTGCCGCAGGCGGGCCGATGAAGACCTTCTCGTCCGCCATCTCGACATGCAGCGCGTTGGCGTCCGCCTCGGAATAAACGGCGACGGTGGCGATGCCGAGACGCTTGGCCGTCTTGAAGACACGGCAGGCGATCTCGCCACGGTTGGCAACAAGGATCTTGGAAAACACTTTTATCCACCCATTCGATTGGTATTTCCGCCGGACCGTCAGCCGAAGCCGTATCCGGCTACGACGACGACAAGCACATGGACCGCCATGTATATGACCGCGAGAGAACCGAGCGTGTAGAACGTCGCCCTGACCTCGTGGGATTGTTTGGTCGCGTAGGCGGCGGCATGGCATGCCCGCGCCAGAACGAAACCGTACATCAGTATTTGCGCCAGAAGCAGCGGCGGCTCCGTCAGCGCGAACAGGAGACCGATTGCCAGAAATGCCGGAATATTCTCGAGATCGTTGCGATGCATGCGCCGCGAGCGGTCGACGTAATCATCGATATCGAGCTGTTCCGGACGGGGCGCCCTGTTGAGCGGGCCGGGCCTGAGGTCCTCGGGGCTGGCCAGGCCCGAATTGCTCTTCATCATGCGATAGACAGTCATCCAGCCCTGCCCCATGAGCTTCAGCACGGCAAGCGACGCACTGATCGCATAAACCTGCATGGCCGGATTGCTGAATTCGAGCACGCTCACACCTCCAGCACATCCGCGAAAGCCTCGGGGAAATTCGCCCGGGCCACGTTTTCGTCGATTTGCAGCAGCGCTTCATAAGAGGCTGGATCGAAAGGTTTTTCGGCCGGCACGACCTCGCGGCCGAACAGCAGCGACAGTCGCCCGGCGTCGAGATTGCCGCGCTCGAAGGGTTCGCTGCCGAACTGGTGCCATAGCGAGTGCAGGAAGGCGGTATCGGCCAGCTTTTCGATCGGCAGGGCATCGCGCTTGCGCTCGCGGCGCACGATCGGTGTCACGCCCTTCGGATTGGCCCGCCGGATGGTGAACTGGTAGCCGGTGCCCGGCAGGCCGGAGGGAAACCCGCGATGCTTCGTCATGTTGGGGAGCTTGGGCATCAGGCGAGGCTCCCTTTCTTCCTTCTCCCCGCCTGCGGGGAGAAGGTGGCCCGAAGGATCGGATGAGGGGCCAGCGCCGGATCAGCCCCCCTCACCCAGTTGCGGCTAACGCTCGTCACTCCGCGGCCTCCAGCTTGTCCTGCGTCTTCGTCTCGAAATCCGACGCGTCATGGCGTTCGTGCAGTTGCGTCGCCTTGTCGCCCATCGCCTTGTTGACCATCTTGCCGCGCTTCACGGCCGGCCGCGCATCGATCATCTTCATCCACCGCACGACATTCTCGTAGGAGTGGACCTGCAGGAATTCGCCGGACTCGTAGGCCCCGCCCTCGACCAGCCTGCCGTACCAGGGGAAGATTAGAATATCGGCGATCGTGTACTCGTCGCCGGCGATGAACTCGTTGTTCGCCAACTGCTTGTCGAGCACGTCGAGCTGGCGCTTCACCTCCATCGAGAAACGGTCGATCGCGTACTTAATCTTCATCGGCGCATAGGCATAGAAATGGCCGAATCCGCCGCCGAGATAAGGCGCCGCACCCATCTGCCAGAACGCCCAGTTCATCGTCTCGGCGCGCTTGCGGACATCGGTCGGCAGGAACGCGCCGAATTTTTCCGCCAGATAGAACAGGATCGAACCGGACTCGAACAGCCGCACGGGCTCTCCGCCACCCTTCGGCGCGTGGTCCATCATGGCCGGGATCTTGGAGTTCGGGTTGATATCGACAAAGCCCGAACCGAACTGGTCGCCCTCGTTGATCTTGATCAGCCAGGCATCGTACTCGGCGCCGGAATGGCCGGCGGCGAGCAATTCCTCAAGCATGATGCCGACTTTGACACCGTTCGGCGTAGCCAGCGAGTAGAGCTGGTGCGGATGCTTGCCGACCGGAAGCTCCCGCTCGAACTGCGCGCCTGCGGTTGGCTTGTTGATCGAGGCGAACGCGCCGCCGGACGAGGTGTCTTCCCAAACCTTCGGCGGAACGTAGCCGGCGGGAAAATTGTTCTCGGGCGGGAATTTGTTGTCGTCACTCATGAGACCAGTGCTTTCTTGAGTTTGGAAATTGGAACGATGCGAAGAATATCGCACCTTTCCATATGGTCCCTATCAGCCTGACTAAAAGACTGCACACATCGTTCAGACTTCCGCGCACCACTTGTGGCGAGGCCATCTGCGGCGTGAACATGAGAGTCTCTCGCCACGCCCCTTCCCTCACAACGGAATATTGTCGTGCTTCTTGACCGGCGCAGTCACCTGCTTGCCCTTCAGCATCTCGAAGGCCATCGCCACGCGCCGCCGTGTCGAGTGGGGCATGATGACCTCGTCGATGAAGCCGCGCTCGGCGGCGACGAAGGGGTTGGCGAAGCGATCCTCGTATTCCTTCGTGCGCGCGGCGATCTTGTCCGGGTCGCCGAGTTCGGAACGGTAGAGGATCTCGGTCGCGCCCTTGGCGCCCATCACCGCGATCTGCGCGGTCGGCCAGGCATAGTTGACGTCGGCGCGGATATGCTTGGAGGCCATCACGTCATACGCGCCGCCATAGGCCTTGCGGGTGATGACGGTCACCTTCGGCACGGTCGCCTGGGCGTAGGCGAAGAGGAGCTTCGCCCCGTGCTTGATGATGCCGCCATACTCCTGTGCGACGCCCGGCAGGAAGCCCGGCACGTCGACAAAGGTGAGGATCGGGATGTTGAAGGCGTCGCAGAACCGCACGAAGCGGCCGCCCTTCTTGGATGCGTCGATGTCGAGACAGCCGGCCAGCACCATGGGCTGGTTGGCAACGACGCCGACCGTGGAGCCGTTGAGGCGAATGAAGCCGCACAGGATATTGCCCGCGTGGTCCTTCTGGATCTCGAAGAACGAACCTTCATCGGCAACCCGCGTGACGACCTCGTGCATGTCGTAGGGTTTGTTTGCGTTGTCCGGCACAAGCGTGTCGAGCGCCGTCTCGATGCGATCGCCCGGATCGGCGGTCGGGATCAGCGGCGGCGTCTCGCGATTTGAAGACGGCAGGAAGTCGAACATCCGGCGTACTTCCAGAAGCGCCTCCACATCGTTCTCGTAGGCCCCGTCGGCGACCGACGATTTCCGTGAATGGGTCGATGCGCCGCCCAGTTCCTCCGCCGTGACGATCTCGTTGGTGACGGTCTTCACCACGTCAGGGCCGGTGACGAACATGTAGCTCGTGTCCTTCACCATGAAGATGAAGTCGGTCATCGCCGGCGAATAGACCGCGCCGCCCGCGCATGGCCCCATGATGACGGAAATCTGCGGAATGACGCCGGACGCCTGCGCATTGCGCCAGAACACTTCGGCATAGCCACCGAGCGAGGCGACACCTTCCTGGATACGCGCACCGCCGCTGTCATTGAGCCCGATGATCGGCACGCCGTTCTGTATGGCGAGGTCCATCACCTTGCAGATCTTCTCGGCATGGGTCTCCGACAGCGAGCCGCCGAAGACGGTAAAATCCTGGCTGAAGACGTAGCAGGGCCGGCCGTTGATCGTGCCCCAGCCGGTCACGACGCCATCACCCGAAATCTTTTGTTCGGCCATGCCGAAATCGGTGCAGCGATGGGTCTTGTAGGTGTCGTATTCCTCGAAAGAACCCTCGTCGAGCAGCACATCGAGCCGCTCGCGCGCCGTCAGCTTGCCCTTGGCATGCTGGGCGTCGATGCGCCGTTGCCCGCCGCCGAGACGCGCTGCGGCGCGATGCTGCTCGAGCTGTTCCAGAATATGCTGCATGAAGTGTCCTCCGAATGGCACCGATTAGGCTGATAACAGCCTGTCGGGCTAGGGTTGAAAAAGCAAGCAAGTGGATTTAGTAAAAAATCAAATAGCAAACTGCGAAATTGCAAATATGCGCGCACGCAAGGTATTCGCCGGTCGAAAGATCCGCACCATCCGACAGGGCCACGGACTGACGCAACAGGCCTTCGCCGCGCAGCTCGGAATCTCGACCTCCTATCTCAACCAGTTGGAAAACAACCAGCGCCACGTCACCGCGCCGGTTCTGCTGGCATTGGCCGACGTTTTCGCCGTCGATATCAAGGACCTGTCGGGCAACGAGGACGACAGGCTTCTGGCCGATCTGGCCGAAGCCTTGGCCGACCCGATGTTCTCGGGCGAGCCGCCGCCCTCCCCCGACCTGAAGCTGGTTGTGCAGAACGCGCCCTCGGTCGCGCATGCCTTCCTGTCGATGCACCAGGCGCTGCGGCGCGCCGGCGAGCGGCTGGCGGAACTGGACGACACGCTGGAACGCACAGGCGCGCAGTCCGACCCGACGCCCTATGAGGAAGTGCGGGACTTCTTCCACTACCTGGACAATTACGTCGACTGGCTCGACCGCGCGGCGGAAGATCTGGCCGGACAACTGCGCGGTGCGATCTCGGTTCGCGCCCTGGCCGAGCATATCGAGCGCGAGCACGGCGTGCGCGTGGTCATCGGCGGCGACGCGGCGCGGACCGGCGGGCTGAGGCGCTATGACGCGCAGGCGCGCGTTCTGTCGCTCAACCCTCGCTCTTCGAACGCAACGCATGGCTTCCAGATCGCGCATCAGCTGGCGCTGATCGCCCATTCCGACGCCATTGACGAGATCGTGCGCAAGGCCGATTTCCGCTCCGCCGATGCCGGGGCGATCTGCCGGATCGGGCTCGCCAACTATTTCGCCGGCGCGGCGGTTCTGCCCTATGCCGCCTTCATGGAAGCCGCGCGGGAACTGCGCCACGACCTCGAACTGCTGGCGGAACGCTTCGGCGCGTCGCTCGAACAGGTGGCGCATCGCCTGTCGACGCTGCAAAGGCCGGGGCTGAAGGGCGTGCCCTTCTTCTTCGCCCGCGTCGACCAGGCCGGCAACATCACCAAGCGACATTCGGCGACCAAGCTGCAATTCGCGCGCTTCGGATCGGCCTGCCCGCTCTGGAACGTACATTCGGCCTTCGAGACGCCAAACCGGATCATCAGGCAATTGGCCGAAACCCCTGACGGGATTCGCTATTTGTGCCTCGCGACGACGGTGACGAAGCCCGGCGGCGGCTATCGCGCCCCGGTGCAACGCTACGCGCTGGCGCTCGGCTGCGAGGTGCGCCATGCTTCCGAACTGGTCTATGCCGACGATCTCGACATCATCCGCGACGAGGCATTCGAGCCGATCGGCATTTCGTGCCGCATCTGCGAGCGCCACAACTGCCACCAGCGCGCTGTCCCGCCGCTCAAGCACAAGCTGACGGTGGACGAACAGGCGCGCGACACGGTGCCCTACGGGTTCGAGTAGCAAGGGCCGGCGGCATGGCCAATTTTTCCGACAACGACTTCGCGTTCGGGCGCTGGGAAACGCCGTTCGAGAATGCCCGGATCGAGCTCATGGCGGTCGAGTATGGCGAGGACCAGTCGCTCGCCTTTGGAATTAGCGTGATCGAGAGCGGGGAAACCTACCGCGTCCGGTTCGATAAGGTCTCGGCCTTCCGCGTCCTCGACGAAAGCGGATTGACGGAAATCTGGGACCGCACCGGCGCCGAAGGCGGACGGCGCGGCAGTGCGACATTCCGGGTTCGCAACCATCTTTGGACGCGGGAAAGCCCCCTCATCTTCCTGGCCTCCGACGGCTGGAGCCATATCGCCGCGAGCGAGGACGACTGCATCGAGATCGTGTCTACGTCGGAGCCGGAGATCACCCACCTCGCCTGAACCGCCGATCAGTGAATGCGCACGCCCTGCTTGCCGAGCATCGCCTGGACGTCGGCGAGATCGACATCGTCGAATGCCAGGTCGCTCTTGACGGACAGGGCCGCTGCAACCCCGGCGCCCTGCCCGCCCACGGCGCAGCAGGCCATGTTGCGCGTCGCGGCGTGGGCGATCCGGTCGCCGCCGGTCGCCCGCCCCGCCACGATCAGGTTCTTCACGCCCTTCGGCAGCATCGAACGATAGGGAATATGCATATAGCGGCCGGTCGTCGGCAGGATCAGCACGCCATAGCCGTCGATGAACTCCGGATAGATCCCGATCGTGTCGTCGAATCGCGCCTCGCCCCGCGCATCCGCCTCCGTCATGTTGTAATGCGCATCGATCTTGCGGGTGTCGCGGATGCCGATGGACATGCCGAAATTGCGCAGTCGGATACCCTCGCAGCCCGGCGTATAGTGCCGCAGCGCCTCGATGGCGTGCATCGCCTGCTTTCGGCCCTCGATCTCGAAACGAGTCATGGAAGCGGGGTCCGTGCCGTCGCAACCGGCCAGATGGACAAGGTTCATGTAGGTCATCTCGCCGTGATCGTGGACCGCACCCCAGGTGCCGCCAATCGTGTTGAGATGCGCCGGAATGATGCCGTCGCGGATCGCCTGTGCAAAGGGCTTGCCGAGGAAGGGCGAGAACATCTCGTCTTCCTTGCCGTCGGTCTCGACCTGCCATTCGCCCGTCGACCAGTCGGCATAGGTCTGCGGGTCGGCCTTCACGCCCGCCATGAACGCGGCCTTGTCGACGCCCGCCACATGGAACATGACGCTCGCCGCCTGCATCTCCTCGACCGGGGTCTTGACGGTCGGCGCGCCTGCGCGGTGGGCGACATCGGCATCGCCCGTCGCATCGATGACGCGTTTGGCGAGGATGGCCTCGCGGCCGGCCTTCGACTCGACGATCACGCCGACGATCGCATCCCCCTCCATGATCGGCGCGACGAACTGGCGATGCAGCATCGGGTGAATGCCTGCCTCCTCGACCAGAGCGTCGGCGACCAGCTTGAAGCCCTCGCTGTCAAGTTCGTACGAGAGCGACTGGCTTTCCGGCACCGCCGCGCCCATTGCCTTGGCCCGCTCCTCGAATTCCCATCCGATCCCGCCGGCCTCGACGGTTTTCTCATGGCGATACCAGGCGAACCCTTCCACTCCAACCACGGTGATGTTGCCGCCGAAACAGCCGAACCTTTCCAGCAGCGTCACCTCGACCCCGCAGCGCGCCGCGGCCAGTGCGGCAGCCAGCCCGCCCGGACCGGACCCGATGACAAGCACGTCGGTGCGATGCACCACGGGCGTTTCGCGGGCGGGTTCGCGGATCGTGGACTGGCTCATTCTCGTCTCCCGGCGACCTGAAGAATTCCGCCCGTCTAGGGGCACTGCCTGCCGCTGTCGAGAGCGGATCCCGAAATCGGCCCCACCGATGGCGTTTCAAAGCGGAAAGGGATAAGCCGGACGTGCATGACCCACCCCAACGTGCCCGTCGCGACAGCCGAACCGCCACAATCCAGCAATACCCTGCTCGGGATCGGGCTGATGGCGCTCGGCTTCCTGTTCTTCTCGCTCACCGACGCGACGGCGAAATACCTGACCGAGGACTTCTCGGCATTCCAGATCGCGTGGTTCCGCCAGTTCGGATTGTTGAGCGTCGCGTTATGGTTTCTGGCAAGACGCGGCCTGCCGGTTCTCCGCACCAGACGTCCCGTGCTGCAGGTCCTGCGCGGCTCGGCCGCCGCAATGTCCGCAACCGGCTTCATCTTCGCGGTCAGCTACGTCCCGCTGACCGACGCAGTCGCGGTGAGCTTCGTCGCGCCGTTCGCCGTCACGATCCTTGCAGCCGTCGTGCTGCGCGAGACGGTTGGAATCCGGCGATGGACGGCGGTGACGATCGGCTTCATCGGAACGCTGATCGTGATCCGGCCCGGGCTCGGCCTGTTTCATCCGGCGATCTTCGTGGTCCTCGGCGCGGCCTGCCTGTTCGCTGCGCGCCAGATCATGTCACGCCTTCTCGGTCCCGTGGACCAGACCGTCACGACCATCATCTACACCGCGATCAGCAGCGTCGCTTTGCTGACCATACCGATGCTCTTCATCTGGCAGACGCCCACGAGCTTCCAGCAGGTGTTCCTGATTGTCCTTCTCGCGTGTACCGCGGGAACCGGCGAGGTCCTTATCATTCGCGCGCTCGAACTCGCCGAGGCGGCGACCCTCGCGCCGCTGCAATACACGATGATCATCTGGAGCACGGGGCTGAGCTGGCTGATCTTCTCGCAGCTGCCGGACGGCTGGACCCTGCTCGGCGCCGCCATCATCATGGCGTCCGGCATCTATACGCTGCACCGCGAGAGATTGAAGGCGCGGCAACGAAAGCCATAGCGCGCAGTCGAGGGCTACGGCCGGATCACCAGCTTTCCTCGGACTTCGCCCGCTCCGGTCCGCCGCAGCGCGTCCGGTACGGCGGAAAGCGGCAGCACGTCCTCCAGATGGGGCACAATCATTCCCTCCATTGCCATCCGCGCCACGCGGGCGGTCAAGTCACGGCCGGACGGAACGAGCAACATACCGAGGGACTTGTCCCTTAATCGATAGAGCGGGTTCGCGGCAAGCAGCGACAGCAACACGCCGACCTCCCCGCCGACGGCCCGATAGCTGCCGCCCGGAGCGAGCGCCCGCGCGATCCGGGCCGGACCGCGCGTGGCGACCATGTCGAGGACCCGGTCCCATCGCTCGCCGGTCTCCGTGAAGTCCGTCTCCCGATAGTCGATCACCGCGTCCGCGCCGAGCGACGAAAGCCAGCCGATCTTGCCCTTGTTGTCGACCGTAGTGACCCGCGCGCCCGCGGCCTTCGCCAGATGCAGCGCCATCGTACCCGAGCCGCCGCCCGCACCATTGATCAGGACATTCGCGCCCGCCGACAGATCGCGAGTGCCCCAGACCGCGATGCCTCCCGCTTGCGGCAGGCAGGCCGCGATCTCATCTGACAGATCGTCGGGCGCATCGATCATGTGGTCGGCGGACACGCAGGCATATTCCGCGAAACCGCCGCGCGTCATGACGAAATCGCCCATGATCCGCTGCCCCGGCTCGAAACCGGTGACGCCCGGACCAAGCCGGTCGATCACCCCGACGATATCCGAGCCCAGCACCGGTCGCTTCGGCCGCCGCAAGCCGCCAACCATGCGGGCATAGAACGGCGAGCCGGTCAGATATTCCCAGTCAGACAGATTGACCGCGCAGGCGAGCACCCGCACCCGCACCTCACCCTTTCCCGGTTCGGGAACGGGGATATCGGCAAGCGCAAGCTCATCCGGCCCGCCATATCGATGATGCACGATCGCTTTCATTCCGGCTCCCGTTCAACCAGGCTTTGCGCGCGAAGACTGATGTCGAATGCCATCATCTTACTGACACGCGGGCAACCGGCGAACGGTCAAAGCGGCTTTTCGTCGCCTTCCTCGTCCAGAATGCGCTCCGCCGCGCCGTCGAGGTCCTGGTACTGGCCGCTTTTCATCGACCATAGGAAAGCGCCGAGACCGAGCGCGCCGAGCGCGAGCGCCAGCGGGATGAGATAGATCAGGACATTCATGCCAACGCCTCCCTGCTCTCATCGGCGGTCTCCTGTGACCGCTTGAAGGTCGGCAGCAGACTGCCGCCGCGCGCCAGGCGCATCGAGTTCGTCACCACCACGATGGAGGAGCCGGACATTGCCAGCGCCGCGATCAACGGCGTGACGAAGCCGGAAACGGCGAGCGGCACCGCGATGATGTTGTACAGCACCGCGAGGCCGAAATTCTGCCGCACCAGCTTGCCGGCCTTGATGGAAATCTCGCGGGCGAAGGGAACCGACATCATCGTGTCGCGGGTGAAGACGAAATCGGCGGCCATGCGGCCGATATCGGACGCCGAGGCAGGCGCCATGGACACATGGCCCGCCGCCAGCGCGGGAGCATCGTTCAGCCCGTCGCCGACCATCATCACGCGATGGCCCTCGGACTGCAGTGCCTTGATGCGGGCGATTTTGGCCGCCGGTGTCGCTTGGGCGCGGAACGCCTCGATCCCGACACGACCGGCGATCTCGCGCACCGCCGCAACGCTATCGCCGGAAAGTAGCTCGATACCCATGCCCTGCTCGCCAAGCGCATCGACCGCTTCGGGTGTGCCCTCGCGCAACGCTTCGGACAGCGTAAAGCCGGAAGCGGCCCCGCCTTCGCGCGCGAAGGCCAACCCGCTTCCGGTTACGGCGTCCCCCGCCGAATTCGCGATTTCTCCGACCCAGTCGGCGCGGCCGAGCCGCACCACGGTGCCGTCCAGAACACCCTGTACGCCGAAGCCCGGAACTTCCTTGATTTCGGACAAATCGGCGGCCGGCTCATCACCGAAATATGCGGCGATCGCGCGCGACGCCGGGTGGATCGAGTGCAGCGCCAGCGCCTTCGCGGCCGATATGTCGGCCTCCGCAATTC
Organism: Oricola indica; assembly: GCF_965227485.1. Taxonomy (NCBI): domain Bacteria; kingdom Pseudomonadati; phylum Pseudomonadota; class Alphaproteobacteria; order Hyphomicrobiales; family Ahrensiaceae; genus Oricola; species Oricola indica. The sequence goes on along the minus strand of NZ_OZ245747.1, from coordinate 2,271,931 downwards.
CCGCCTCGGCGATGCGCGGTGTGCCGGTGGTCAGCGTGCCCGTCTTGTCGAAGACGGCGGTATCCGCCTCCGCGAGGCGTTCCAGCGCGGAGCCGTCCTTCATCAGGATGCCCTGCCGGAACAGGCGCGCCGCCCCGATGACGTGGACAACAGGTACGGCAAGGCCAAGCGCGCAGGGACAGGTGATGATCAGCACCGAGATCGCCGTGTAGAGCGAAGCGTGCCAGTCGCCTTTGGTGGCGATCATCCAGCCAAGGAACGCGAACAGCGCGAGAAGATGCACGGCCGGCGCATAGATCCGCGCCGCGCGGTCGGCGATGCGCACATAGCGCCCGCGTCCGTTCTCTGCCGCCTCCATCATCTGCATGACTTCGGCGATGAAGGATTCGTCCGCCTTGCGGGTGACCGTGATGTCGATCGGCCCCGTCAGGTTCAGGGTGCCGGCCTCGACATCGGTGTTGAGCGCGACGGAAACCGGCGCACTTTCGCCGGTGACCAGCGACCTGTCGAGGTCGCTCGCGCCCTTGACGATCCGGCCGTCGGCGGGGATGCGCTCGCCCGGAGCGACGCGCAGAACCATGCCCGGCTCGATCTCGTCGACCGGCACATAGGTGAGCGTGCCTCCCGCTCCGACCACGGACCCGCCTCGCGCGGTCATCCGCGACAGACCAAGAACGGCGGAGCGCGCGTGATCGCGCATCAGCTGGTCGAGGTAACGCCCGATCAAGAGGAAGAACAACAGCGTCACCGCCGCGTCGAAATAGGCTTCCGCGCCACCCGTCACGCTTTCATAGACGCTCATGGCGAGAGCCAGGATCACCGCAAGCGAGATCGGAACGTCCATGTTGAGGCGACGCGCGGCAAGCGCCCGGTAAGCCGAAGCAAAAAACACCTGCCCGGAATAGGCGACGACGGGAATGGCGATCAGGCCGGAAACCAGGTGGAACAGGTCCCGCGTCGCGCCCGATGCGCCGGACCAGACCGAGACCGACAGCAGCATGATGTTGCCGGCGGCAAATCCCGCGACGGCGAGTGATTTCAGCAGGCGGTCGGCCTTGCGCCGTTCATCGGAATTCCCGAGATCGCCGAGATCGACCGGCGTCGCCGCATAGCCAAGCTGGTCGAGCCGCGCGAGGACGAAATCGGGCGAACGGTCAGGCCCGTCGAGAATGACGGTGACGCGGCGCAGCGACAGGTTGACCCGCGCCGAAACGATACCCTCGAGCCCGTTCAGCCCGCGTTCGATCGCCGAGATGCAGGCACCGCAATGGATGTCGGGCACCGAGAGGACATAGCGGACCGTGCCGTCGTCTTCCGCGTGACCGGCGCGCTGCAACTCCTCGACCCGGTTGAAATCGCGGATGCCTGCCGAGCACATCGCATTGTCGACTCCGAGATCTCCGCCGCAACAGCTTCCCGCCATCGTTTGCTACTCCTTGACGAGGAACCGGATCGAGTGGGTCCACACCTCGCCCTTCGGTCCGGTCACCGAGAGATCGACGTTCCAGATGCCGGATTCGAGCATGACGTCACCCGCATAGCGCGCGCCGCCCTCGGCAAGCAGCGTCACGGTCTTGTCGTTGCGGTCCTGCACGGGATGCCCGATCAGCGCAGTGACAACCGCATCGCGGATCGCGATGCCCTCGGCATCGGTCAGATCGAGCGAAAAGACGCCGTTCTCATACGATGTACTGGCGGACCAGCCGAGCGCCGCCTGACGCCGCTTTTCCGCCGTCACGTCGTTGAAACGCTGGCTCTCCACATAGGAGTTCTTGACGACGAGACCGGTCCAGCTGGAATTGGCGTAATAGGCCAGCGTGAGATTGACGCTGATGATGGTGCCGAAGAACAGGAACAGCACGCCAAGCATGTGCCAGCCCGTAAAATGCTTCAGCCCGAGGATTCTCTCGATCGTGGTCATTCTTCAGGAGCCTCGAAAACAGCGTCATAGGTGTCCGACTCGAAGGACTGCTTGTCCTCGGCGATGAAGTGGAAGCCGGTCTGGCCTTCCGTGACAAACTGAGTTGGCTGCGAGACGAAGACGCGCAGCGAACGGAGCTTGTCCGGTTCGACCGGGATCGCGAAGGAAACGCCATCCGGCTGGTCGAGTCCGTTGATGCTCATCGTAGCACCCGGCAGCCCTTCGAGCGACAGGAAGATCACGCGGGGCTCGGGTATCATATTCAGCAGCTTGACCGTGAAGCCGTTGCGGATCGAGCCGTCGGAGAGCGTCACGAAGACCGGATTGCGGTCGTGCTGCACGTTGACTTCCAGCCGGTCGCGGCTGAGCAGCGCATAGAGCATGACGACGCCGATCAACGCCCAAGCCCCGATGTAGATCAGCGAACGGACGCGGAAGATGATCTTCCAGTTGAAGTGACGGACCCGGTCGTCGAACTTGCCGTCCGCGTCGCGCACCCGTGACGGGTCGATCGCGCCGGTTTCCGGATCGGTGGCGATGGCCATGTTGTGGTTGTATTCGTGCAGCGTCGCATAGGAGATCAACCCGCGCTCGCGGCCTGTCTTGTCCATGATGTTGTCGCAGGCGTCGATGCACAGCGCACAGGTGATGCATTCCAGCTGCTGGCCATCGCGGATATCGATGCCCATCGGGCAGACAGCGACGCAGGCGTTGCAGTCGACGCAATCGCCGACAACCTTGCCCTCGGCGGCCGCCTTCTTGGCATGGCGCGAACGCGGTTCGCCGCGCCAGTCATTGTAGGTGACGACGAGCGAATCCTCGTCGAGCATGGCCGCCTGGATGCGCGGCCACGGGCACATGTAGATGCAGACCTGCTCGCGCATCAGCCCGCCGAAAACATAAGTCGTCCCGGTCAGCACGGCCACGGTCGAATAGGCGACGAACGGCGCCTGGAAGGTCACGAAATCGCGCAGGAGCGTCGGAGCGTCGGCGAAATAGAAGATCCATGCGCCGCCCGTCGCGACCGAGATGACGATGAATGTCGCGTGGGTGGCGACGATCTTGCGCACCTTCTCGAACGACCAGGGCGCATTGGCGAGGCGCATGCGCGCGTTGCGGTCGCCCTGCCAGAAGCGTTCCACCGCGACGAAGAGATCGGTCCAGACCGTCTGCGGGCAGGTGTAGCCGCACCAGGCGCGCCCGACGATGGAGGTCACGAGGAAAAGACCGACGCCCGCCATGACAAGAAGGCCCGCGACATAGAAGAATTCCTGCGGCCAGATTTCGACGAAGAAGGCGTAGAAGCGGCGATTCGCCATGTCGATCAGGATCGCCTGGTCCGGCGCATGTTCGCCGCGGTCCCAACGGATCCAGGGAGTGACATAATAGATGCCGAGCGTGATCAGCATGATGATCCACTTCAGCTTGCGGAAATTGCCTTCCGCGCGCTTCGGGAAAATCTGCTTGCGCGCGGCATAAAGCGGCTGCGCCTTCTGCTTCGCGCCAACATTGACGGCCTCGACGTCGAGGCGTTCGACCGTGGCGTTCTTGTCGGATGTTTCAGGCACGGCGGTATGTTCGTTCATGGTTCTTTTCCAAATGGATGGCCGACAATGCCGTTTCCGCTTGCCGAACTTCCTTGACCTGCATCAAGGATAGATGAGAACCGCTCTAAAAAATGCATATGCCCTGCAGCTTTTGGCCGCAGGGCATGTCTTGCAGTCGTGAACGGCCTTACTGGCCGCCGCCGAGTCCGTGTACGAAGACCGCCAGTTGCTTGACCGTGGTCTCGCCGAGACGGTCGCCCCAGGCCGGCATAACGCCTTGGCGCGGATTGGTAACCTGGGCAACGATGTCGGCATGGGTGCCGCCATAGAGCCAGATCGCATCCGACAGGCTCGGAGCACCGACCTCGGCCATGCCCTCGCCCTGCTCGCCATGGCAGAAGCCGCAGTTTTCCTCGAAGACGACCTGACCACGCTCGGCATTGGCCTCCTCGTAGTCCTGCCCGGAGAGCTTGCGGACATACCAGGCGACATCGACGATCGCGTCACGCTCCAGCAGTTCGTCGCGCCCGAAGGCCGGCATCTCGGAGATGCGCGTGTCCTCGTCAGCCTCGTAACGCACACCATGCATCAGCGTCGTGTAGATGTCGTCGATGGTGCCGCCCCAGATCCAGGCATCGTCATTGAGGTTCGGATAACCCGGACCGCCCTGCGCGCCGGAGCCGTGGCACTGCTCGCAATAGACCTTGAAGGTCGATGCACCGCCGGCCGTGGCGAACTGCACGAGGTCAGGATCCGCGCTGACTTCCGCGATGTCGGTCGCGGCGAGCTTGTCCAGGTAGACCGCCTGGGAGGCCTTGGCGGCGGCAACGTCCTGGTGCAGGTCGGCGCGGCTCGACCAGCCGAGCACGCCAGCCGTCGCGCCGGTGATGCCCGGCCACGCCGGATAGGCGATGGTGTAGCCGATCGTCCAGATGATCGTGGCGTAGAAGGTCCACAGCCACCACCGAGGCAGAGGATTGTTCAGTTCCTTGATTCCGTCCCACTCGTGACCCGTGGTCTCGACGCCGGAGACTTCATCGATTTCCTTTTTGTCGGCCATTGATCAGTCCTCCTTGAAGGGGATGCGGGCCGCATCTTCACTGGATTTTCTTGCACCTGGACGCATGATCCACACGACGACCGCGAGGAAGATCGCGAACATGTAGACCAAGCCCCAACTGTCGGCGAAAGCGCGCATGGAGTGATAGTCGAGTTCCATTTTCGCCCCCTACCGGAAGTTTTCTTCGGGTTCATAGACCGAGAAGTCGACCAGCGTGCCGAGCATCTGCAGATAGGCCACGAGGGCGTCCATCTCCGTCAGCGTCGTCGGGTCGCCGTCGAAATCGCCGAGCACGGCCTTCGGATACCGCTCCTCGACGCCCGACCAATCCGCATCGGGATCGGCCTGCGCCATCAGATCGGCCTCGGCGTTCTCCACCATCTCGTCGGAATAAGGCACTCCGACACGACGGTTGGCGATCAGGTGACCGGACACGTTCTCGATCTTGAGTTCCGTGTTGGCGAGGAACTCGTAGGAGGGCATGACCGATTCCGGCACCACCGACTGCGGGTGGATAAGGTGCTCGACATGCCACTCGTTGGAGTAGCGCCCGCCGACCCGGGCCAGATCAGGCCCGGTTCGCTTGGAACCCCACTGGAACGGGTGGTCGAACATCGACTCCGCCGCGAGGCTGTAATGGCCGTAGCGCTCGACCTCGTCGCGGAACGGGCGGATCATCTGGCTGTGGCAGAGGTAGCAACCCTCGCGCACATAGATGTTCCGGCCGGCCAGTTCGAGCGGCGAGTAGGGCCGCATCCCCTCCACTTTCTCGATTGTGTTCTCGAGGTAGAAGAGCGGGGCGATCTCGACGATCCCGCCGACCGTCACCACCGCGAAGGAGGCGACGAACAGGAGCGAGACGTTCTTTTCGAGTATTTGGTGTTTATCAATAAGACCCATTTTCTCAGCTCCTTATTCCGCCGGTGCCAGCGCTTCCGGCTGCTCGGCGCCCATGGGCACCTCGGACCGGACATCGCCGCGGATGGTCTTGTAGATGTTGAAAGCCATCACCAGCGCACCCGTGAGGTACAGCAGGCCGCCAACCATGCGCAGCACGTAGTACGGATGCATGGCCGCGATGGACTCGGCGAAGGAGTAGACCAGGTAGCCCTGATCGTCGTACTCGCGCCACATCAGGCCCTGCATGATGCCCGACACCCACATGACGGCCGCGTAGACGACGATGCCGAGGGTTGCGAGCCAGAAGTGCCAGTTGACGAGCCGCAGGCTGTAGAGGCGCTGACGGTTCCAGAGTTTCGGCGTGAGGTAGTAGATCGCGCCGAACGAGATCATGCCGACCCAGCCGAGCGCACCGGAGTGCACGTGACCGATGGTCCAGTCCGTGTAGTGGCTGAGCGAGTTGACCGCCTTGATCGACATCATCGGACCCTCGAAGGTCGACATGCCGTAGAAGGCGACCGAGATCACCAGCATGCGCAGGATCGGGTCCGTACGCAGCTTGTCCCATGCGCCCGAAAGCGTCATCAGGCCGTTGATCATGCCGCCCCAGGAGGGCATCCACAGCATGATCGAGAACACCATGCCGAGCGTCTGCGCCCAGTCCGGCAGCGCCGTGTAGTGCAGGTGGTGCGGACCGGCCCAGATGTAGAGGAAGATCAGCGCCCAGAAGTGGATGATCGACAGGCGGTAGGAGTAGACCGGACGGCCTGCCTGCTTCGGCACGAAATAATACATCATGCCGAGGAAGCCAGCAGTCAGGAAGAAGCCCACCGCGTTGTGGCCGTACCACCACTGCGTCAAGGCGTCCTGAACGCCCGAGAAGGCGGAGTAGCTCTTGGCGCCCAGAAGCGAGACCGGCATCGACAGGTTGTTGACGATGTGCAGCATCGCGATCGTCACGATGAAGGCGAGATAGAACCAGTTCGCCACATAGATATGCGGCTCCTTGCGCTTGAAGATCGTCCCCATGAACACAATCAGATAAGCGACCCAGACCACGGTGAGCCAAAGATCGACATACCACTCCGGCTCCGCGTATTCGCGCCCCTCGGTGATGCCGAGAAGATAGCCGGTAGCCGCCATCACGATGAACAGCTGGTATCCCCAGAAGACGAACCAGGCGAGACCGCCGCCGAACAGGCGTGCGCGCGTGGTCCGCTGGACGACATAGAAGGAGGTTGCGATCAGCGCGTTACCGCCAAAGGCGAAGATGACCGCAGACGTGTGCAGCGGACGCATCCGGCCGAAATTGAACCAGGGCTCGATGTTGAGCTCCGGCCAGGCCAGCTGCGAGGCCACGACGACACCGACCAGAAAGCCCACGATGCCCCAGAACAGCGTGATGACCGTGCCGTAGCGGATCACCCCGTCCATGTAGCCGGACGTATCGACCGGAGCGGCAGACGCCGCAGAAAACTTCATGTTCCGCAACATCACGATCGTCGCGATGGCGAGAACGAAAAACACGACCCAGGCATGCGTTTGGAACGCCGCATCCTGGGCGAATGCCGCGCCGAGCAAGGCGAGGAAAGCTCCCAGCCCTACCAGCGCGGTCGCTAAGCTATTATTCATGGGTAAGACCCCCTTCGGACATGCGTATTGGTCAGTTACGGCTGTCCCGGCCGTCCGACCCCCTTTTCGCACCTTGGTTATGTCTACGGTTCGTGTCCAGCCGCCTTGACCTGGATCAATGCAGCAACGCCGACTGACAAGCGATGTTGGCCGACAGCTAACGACGTCCCGCGAGAAAAGCGATGATGAAATTCGAAGAATCCAGCTCCGAAGACAATATTATCGTGCTGCCCAAAGCTGTCGCGGCCAATATCAAAATGGTCTGCTCCACGATGCTTACCCATCACGAGGAACAGATCGCGCTGTGCCGCAAGCTCGAGGAAATCGCCGACGAACTGCCGGAAATTTCCGACACGCAGATGTGCCTCAGATTGGCGCGGCAGATCCATCCGATGATTCGCAGCGCGCATGACTACGAGGAAAAAACCCTGTTCCCGATGCTAATGACGATCGAAAACCTCGACGACTCGCTGAAGTCCACGGTCGAGCGGCTTCGTTACGAGCATTGGGAGGACGAGAGCTTCGCCGACGAGGTCGCCGACGCGCTGATTCGATTCGTCACCGACAAGGCATCCTCGAACGCCGAAACGCTCGCCTACATGCTGCGGGGCTTTTTCGAGGGCCTGCGCCGCCACATCGCCTTCGAGCGCGAACACATCGTTCCGCTTCTGTGCAAGCGGAAGGTCGCGCACTGATGGACGCCGAAACGATCCTCGCAAGCCAGCGCGGCAGCGTGCCGCGCTATACGAGCTATCCCACCGCGCCGCATTTCACGGATCAGGACGGGCTGACGATCGCGCGATCGCGCATCGAATCGCTGCCCGATGACGAGGCCATCTCGCTCTACCTGCATGTTCCGTTCTGTGACCGGCTTTGCTGGTTCTGCGGCTGTCACACGAAACACACACTCAAATACGCGCCGGTCGAGGCCTATCTCGGCGCGTTGATCAAGGAAATGGCGACCGTGCGGGCAACCGCGGGCCGTCGTCTCCGGCTGGCGCAGGTGCATCTCGGCGGGGGGTCTCCGAGCATGCTGCGCCAGCCGGATTTTATCCGCCTTTCCAGCGCCTTGCGCAGGGAATTCGAAGTCAATGACGACACCGAGATCAGCGTCGAGATCGACCCTTCGGACGTAACCGAAGAAACGCTGGAGGGGCTTGTCGCGCTTGGCGTGACGCGTGCCAGTGTCGGCGTGCAGGATTTCTCGGATGCCGTGCAGGAAGCGATCAACCGGCCGCAGACCTTCGAGCAGACGCGCGACGTGATCGCCGCGCTGCGCGCTACTGGTATCCATTCGCTGAACATCGACGCGCTGTACGGCCTGCCGTTGCAGACCGAGGAACGTCTCGTCTCTACGATCGACCAGGTCCTGTCGCTTGCGCCGGACCGCATCGCGCTGTTCGGCTACGCCCACGTGCCGTGGTTGAAGAAGCACCAGACGCTGATCAGGGACGAAGACCTGCCCGGCACGATGGAGCGATTCCACCATGCGGCCTTGGCCGCCGACCGCATCGCCGCAGCCGGCTATGACCGCATCGGCATCGACCATTTCGCCAAGCCCGGCGACACGATGGGAATCGCCGCGCGCGAAGGCCGCCTCTTCCGCAATTTCCAAGGCTACACCACCGATGCCTGCCGCACGCTGATCGGCCTCGGCGCATCGTCGATCAGTTCCTATGGCGACGCCTATGTGCAGAACATCGTGCCGACGAGCCAGTACGAGAAGACAGTTCTCGACGGCAGACTCTCGGCGATGCGCGGCGTCAAGCTTACCCTGGACGACCGGATTCGCGCCTACATGATCGAACGCCTAATGTGCGATTTCGCCTTCTCGTTCGATGCGCTTGAGGAGAATTTCGGATACGCAGCCCGGCCCTATATCGCCGAGGCGCGGCTGGTGGCGGCCAATGACCGGTTCGGCCTGTGCGACGCCTCGTCCAACCGCTTCGCGATCCGCGACGAGGCCCGCCCGTTCACCCGAATCGTGGCGAGCTTCTTCGACGCCTATCTGGACAATGGAACGGTTCGCTATTCGAAGGCAGTCTAGCGCGGCGCCCTGCCCCGTCGGAAAACCGTATCAGGATTCGATTTCACAGGCGGAACGCAGCCGCTCGAGATCCGGGACCACGACGGTCCGATTGTTTTCCACCTGAATCACGCCCGCCTTGCGAAGCTTGGTGATCTGACGGCTGACAGTCTCGATCGTCAGGCCGAGGAAATCGGCGATATTGGAGCGTTTCAGCGGCAATTCGAACTCGATCGAGCCTTCATGCACGTCGATTTCCGGGTCGATATGCGAAGCGATCAGGAACAGGAAGCTGGCGACCTTTTCCGAAGCCGACTTGCGGCCGAGTGTCAGCATCCAGTCGCGCGCCTCGTCGAGTTCGTCGAGCGCCTGTTCATGCAACTTGTGCTCGAGATCCGGCGATTCGCGGATCATGTCCTCCATGACCGATCTGGGGAACGAACAGACACGCACATCGGTGGCCGCATCGGCGATCACATTGCTCTGGTCACGAAAGGGCCGGCCCATGAAATCCGGGGCGAATTGCAGACCGACGATCTGCTGGCGTCCATCGGCGAGAAGCTTGGAGAGCTTCACCACGCCGCGCAGAATGTTCGAGTAGCGGTGCACATCCTCGCCGGCCGACAGCAACTCATTGCCGCTCTGGTAGCTGTATTGCTTGGTGTATTTGTTCAGCTTGGTCAGCTGTTCAGGGGTCAGCGCCCCGCAAATACCCTTGTGGCGCGCCTCGCAGGCCCGGCAGATCGCCGGGATATCCGAATTGTGAATGTCCTTACGCGCTGTGTTCATCTCGTCCGGTTCTCCACCGCGAATGCGTGTCAGTATCGGCAACCTTGTGTTGCGCGCGCATGATACGGTCAAGAGCCGCCCGTGCAAGCAAAGGCGACTCTTGCATATTTCTTATCTGGAAAAAACGCCGCCACGACCCCAAGATATCGCAATGGCGGCGGCGGGGCTCCGGTCGAAGGCTAGGAAAGAGCCCCCGGACCGGGTACCGCGTTGGGCGGATTCTTGCCGGCGATGATCATGCCGAGCATGTCATCCTCGGTCACCTCATCCACCTTCACCGTGCCGACCAACTGCCCGTTTTTCATGACGTTTGCCCGATCGCACAGATTCTTCACCTGATGGATGTCGTGGTCGATCAGGAAGATGCCGATACCATCGCGCTTCAACTCCTGGATCAGGTCGGCGACCATCTTGGTCTCGTGCGGTCCGAGCGCCGCGGTCGGCTCGTCCATGATCAGGATCTTGGCATTGAAATAAACCGCCCGCGCGATAGCGACCGATTGTCGCTGACCGCCGGACAACCCCGAAACCGGCGTGGAAAAACGGCGGAAATTGGGGTTGAGACGGTGCATGATGGTGCGCGTTTCCGCCTCCATCGCATTGTCGTCGAGCATCCCGGTCGCGCTGACGATTTCACGGCCGAGAAAAAGGTTCGAAGCCGCGTCGAGATTATCGGCCAGCGCAAGCGTCTGGTAGATGGTCTCGATGTTGTAACGGCGCGCGTCGCGCGGATTGTTGATAACCGCCTTTTCCCCATTGATGTAGATCTCGCCGCCATCGCGCTGGATCGCGCCGGAAAGCATCTTCATGAGGACCGATTTGCCTGCGCCGTTGTGGCCGAGGACGCCGACGACTTCGCCTGGATTGACGTCGATCGTCACGTGATCGACGGCCTTGATGCCGCCGAAGGTTTTCTGCATGTCGCGCAGTTCGACGAGGGGCGTACCGTTGCTGCTCATATCTTCGCCCCCGTACGCCTGCGATAAATGATGTCGATCAGCACCGCCACGACAAGGACCGCGCCGACGACGATGTTCTGGAACGGTGCATCGACACCAACCATGGCCATGCCGGATTGGAGCGACTGCATGATCAGGGCACCCAGTATGGCGCCATGAATTGTGCCCAGCCCGCCCGACAGCGCAGTACCGCCGATGACGGCCGCCGCGATGACGCGCAGTTCGTCCAGCGTACCAATGTCGTTTGAGTGGAAGGACAGGCGCGCCGAGGCGACGACACCCGCCAGCGCGCACAGAGCGCCCATGATGGCGAAAACCTTGACCGTCAGAAGCCGGGTGTTGATGCCAGACAGTTCCGCGGCATCGGGATTGCCGCCCGTGGCAAAAATGTATCGCCCGAGCCTGGTCCGCTGCGCCACGACCGTCATCACGACCGCCACGGCGATGAGCAGAAGCACGGAGATCGGCAACCCGTATCCGGAGGTGTAGCCCTCCGGCATGGTTTCGCCGCGCGCCTCGAAGATGCGCTCGAGACGCGGCGTCGGCACCTGATAGGCGTTCAGAATCGCCACAAAACCGAGAATTGCGACCGAAACGAGCGCAGCGAGCAGGATCTCGGCCCAGAGCGGCTTGACCGGGAATTCATGCGCGATCTTGTTCGCGCGCGCCCGCCACATCGCATAGATGGAGAAAACGGCGGCAACGATGCCGAAGATCCAGCTCCAGGTCGGGCCGAGCGTTCCGTCGATACCACCGAAAAGCGTGAAGTTCTCGTCCAGCGGACCGATCGTCTGGCCCGTCGTCAGGTACCAGGCGACGTTCCGCCAGACCAGCAGACCGCCCAGCGTCACGATAAAGGCAGGAACGCCGAGATAGCCGACGATATAACCGTGGAACGCCCCGATCAGGGTTCCGGTCAGAACACCGACGAGAATCGCGATCGGCGCTGTCGCGGGATGATTGAGGCCAAGGCCGAGCCATTCGGGCGTCACGACCGTCTGGGTCATGGCCATCATGGCGGAACAGGTCGCCAGCAGCGAACCCACCGACAGGTCGATGTGACGCGTTACGATGATGAAGACCATGCCGGTCGCCATAATGGCGACGGAGGCGGTCTGGATCGTCAGATTGAATACGTTGCGCGGCGTCAGGAACCGGCCGTCGAAGAGACCGCCTGTCAAGAGATTGAAGATCAGGCAGATTACGACGAATGCGCCAATCATGCCGAGCAGGCGCGTATCGAGTTCGAGAGCGGCGAAGAAGTTGCGCGGTTTGGCCTGCGCACTCGCTGCGGGGGACGTGTCGGTCATGGCCTATTCCAGCTGCATGTGTCGAGACGTCCCCATCCGCAAACCGGATGGGGACGTCAGTCTAGCACTGTTTACATGTAACAGACGGAATAGGTCAGTTACAGGGGGACGGACCGTTCTCGACGCCCTGGCAGAGGTCTTCCTTGGAAATCCAGCCGGCATCGACGACAACGTCGAGGTTGTCGGCGGTCACCGGTACCGGAGCCAGGAACTTCGCGGTCATGGTCGTGCCGGAAGGCGAGGTCCATTCAGCCGCACCGTCGATATCGGCCATCGCCGTGCCATCGGCCAGCTGTGCGGCGATCTCGCCGGCAGCCTTACCGAGTTCACGGGCGTCTTTCCAGACGCTGACCGTCTGGGTGCCCTTGGCAACACGGTTGAGAGCCGCATGGTCGCCGTCCTGTCCCGAAACCGGGATACCTTCCATGCCCTGCGCGGTCAGCGCAGCGACAACACCACCGGCGGTGCCATCGTTGGAAGCAACCACCGCATCGACATTGTTGTCCTGCGCGGTCAGGATCTGCTCCATGTTTCGCTGGGCATTGGCCGGAAGCCAGCCGTCGGTGTAGGCCTCGCCGACGATGGTGATGTCACCGGCGTCGATCGCGTCCTGAAGGATTTCCTGCTGTCCGCCGCGAAGGAAGTCCGCGTTTGGATCGGTCGGCGACCCCTTGATCATGACGTAATTGCCGGTCGGCTGCGCCGCGAAGACAGCACGCGCCTGCATGCGGCCCACCTCGACATTGTCGAAGGTCAGGTAGAATGCACGATCGTCTTCGATCAGGCGGTCATAGGCGATGACCGGAACGCCCTCATCCGCAGCGGCCTGAACGGCCGGAATGATGGCCTGGGTGTCCTGCGCCAACACGATCAACGCATCTACACCCTGCGCCATCAAGCTCTCCACGTCGGAAAGCTGCTTGGCCGAGGACGACTGGGCGTCTGCGGAAATATAGGTATCGCCATTCGCTTCGATGGCGCCCTTCATTGCGGCTTCGTCGGTCTTCCAGCGTTCTTCCTGGAAATTCGACCATGACACGCCGATTGTCTTGCCTTCGGCCCAGGCGGAACCCGCCATGGCAACCGACATCACTGCGCCCGCTAGGAGCGCGCTCGTAAACTTCTTCATAATTACCTCCCGGTGCATCGAAATGCAGGTACAAGGGTCGGATCACAGATCCGCGCCCCGTTTGCGAAGCCCTTTAATTCAAGCCTCAAAAAAAATCGTGACTCAAAACAGCTTGCGTGTCAACATGAACCAAAGTGGAATAACTTATTGCAATGCAATAATTTTTTGCATTGCAACCGGGCATGGGAGGAGAAAGCCGGTACGATGACCACGGTTCTCCGTTCCGACGACATGCGCAGGCGCAACCGTAATCTGATCATGGAAATCGTGCGTCGCAAGGGTGCGATCAGCCGCAGTGCGATTGCCCAGACCGCCGCCCTGAGCCCGGCCACCGTATCAACGATCTCCAACGATCTGATCGCCGAGGGCGTCCTTGTCGCGCAGGGCAACGGGTCGGCCGTCAGCAGCGGGCGCGGCCGTCCGAGCGTGCACCTTTCGATCAACCCGGATTTTCGCCATGCCGTGTTGATCATCCTGAAAATCGGCGCGCTCAACGTCTCGATCATCGACTATGCAGGCGCCGTCGTCGCCCACCAGGACTTCCATATCGATATGGCCAATATCCGGGCGGAGGAATTCCGCCGCACGCTGATCGCCGAGGTTCGCCGGACCTGGGACACGTCTGGCCTCGACGAAGCCCAGCTCGCGCGTATTTCCGTCGCCATCCAGGGCACAACCGACACTGCCGGCGTCCACATGCTCCGCTCGCCGATGACGCCCTTGACCGACGTGCCGATCGGCCCCTGGCTGGAAGAGGCCTTTGGCGCACCCGTTCGCCTCGCCAATGACTGCGACCTGATCGCCCGCGCTCTCAACTGGCGCGATCCGGAACGCTACTCGGACAATTTCGCCGCGATCCTGCTGGCGCACGGCGTCGGCATGGGGCTTTTCCTGCGCGGCCAGATCATCAACGGCACCAAGTCGTCGGGCACCGAGTTCGGCCATATGCTACACCGCCCGGACGGAGCGCTGTGCCGTTGCGGGTCGCGCGGTTGCATCGAGGCGAATGCCGGCGATTATGCGATCCTGCGCCGATATCGGGGCGACCCGGCGGACAGCGCCCCCGCGAGCCGTGTCTCCGCTAGGGAAATCGCCGCAATCGCCGAAGCCGGCCGCGCCGGCAACGAGCGCGCGCTGGACGCACTGGCTGCAGCAGGGCGCGCGCTGGGATCGGGCCTTGCCGGCATTTACGCCCTGGTCGATCCGTTCCGCATCGCCTTCGTCGGACACGGCGCCGCAGCCTTCAGCCTTATGGAACCCGCACTGCGTCAAACACTGGAGAACTCCAATGCAAGAGCTGCCAGGGATGTCCCCATCGACCTATTTCCCGACGAGATGCCGCTGGTTCGCGAGGGCTGCTGCATCGACGCGCTGTCGGATATCGATGCGCGCCAGGCCGCCAAGGTCAATGACTTTGCCCGGGCTTGAGGCCACACGCCGGCTCGCTGCGATCCTCGCGGCGCTCGCCTGCGGCGTAGCCGCGCCCGCCATGGCCGACGACGTGCCTTGGGCCGAGCGCGCCATCACCGAACATGTGGACCAGTCGGCACTGAAAGGAGTGCTCGACCGCGAAACGCTTTTAGACCTCATCGACAAAGGCGAGAAACTGTTCACCGCAAAGTTCACCGAACTCGACGGCGCGGGGCGCAAGATGGCGACCCAGGCGATCATTCCGACCAAGCGCAAGAGAGCGCCCGATGCCGCGTTCCAGCGCATCGCCGGCATGGACGCGAATGCGTGTTCGAGTTGCCACAGCCAACCCGTCATCGGCGGTGCGGGGGACTTCACGGTCAACGTCTTCGTCAATGAGGGCTTTACCAACGCCGATTTCGACACGGTCGATCCGCAATTCTCCAATGAACGCAACACCAATCACCTTATGGGCGCCGGGCTCGTCGAGCTGGTGGCGCGCGAGATGTCTGACGACCTCCAGGCGATCCGGCGCGACACACTGAAGAAGGCCCGCGAAGCCGGTGAGCCAGTGACGGCGGCGCTTGTCAGCAAGGGCGTCTCTTTCGGCAAGATCACCGCGGAACCGGACGGCATCCTGGACATATCCGGGATCGACGGTGTCGATACCGACCTCGTGATCCGCCCCTTCTCGCAGAAGGGCGTGATGACCTCCCTGCGCCAGTTCGCCGTCAATGCAATGAACCAGCACCACGGCATGCAGGCCGAGGAGCGGTTCGGCGCGCGCTGGACCGGCGAGGACGATTTCGACGAGGACGGCCATGCCGGCGAACTGACCGACGGAGACATCTCGGCGCTGGTTGCCTGGCAGGCGACCCTGCCGCCGCCGATCCGCGTGACACCGCAGAACGAGGCGTGGCGGAACGCCGCCGATGCGGGGTCAGCAACCTTCGACGCCATCGGCTGCAACAGTTGCCATATCCGCGCCCTGCCCCTGTCGAGCCTCGAATTCGCCGATCCCGGACCGCTCGACGCGGCAGGCACGCTGCGCGACGGCGAGATCGAGGGCGCTGTCTACGACCTCGCGCTGACCGAATGGGCCGAGACGCTGGAGCGCGACGCCGACGGCAACTATCTCGTGCCGCTATTCGGCGACCTGAAGCGCCACGTCATGACCGACCGGCAGGTCGCCGCGCTCGGCAATGAATTGCTGGCGCAGCGCTTCGTCGAGCGCAACCAGTTCCAGACCGCCGAATTGTGGGGCATCGGCTCGACCGCGCCCTATGGCCATCGCGGCGACTTCACGACGCTGGATGGCGTGATCCGCGCGCATGGTGGCGCGGCGCGGCCCGCCCGCGACGCCTATCTGAACCTCGCCGACGCAGAACGCAGCGCACTCGTCGCCTTCCTCAAGACACTGGAGATCCCGCAATGACCCGCACGCTTCTCCTGTCCACCTTTCTGACTGCCCTGTTCGCGACACCGCTGGCCGCCCAGGACGCGCCTCCCACCCTTTCCATGGACATCCCGGTCATGATCGAGGAGGCGGCGGCCGCCGGCATCGACCACAGCTATACCGGGCCGTGGGAGTATTTCGTCGGCGGTGGCGCGGCGGCCTTCGACTGCAATGGCGACCGCCTGCCCGACCTCGCCGTGGCGGGTGGCACCTCGAAAGCCAGCCTATATGTCAATCGCAGCGCGATCAGCGGCGAGCTCTCCTTTGAGGAAAAGAAGGACGCCCTGCCCGACGACACGCGCGACAAGGTGACCGGCCTCTATTCACTCGACATCGACAATGACGGCCATCGCGATCTCGTCATGCTGCGCGTCGGCGAGAACATCATCTTGAAGGGCGGCCCCGACTGCAGTTTCACGGAGGCCAATCGCGCATTCGCCTTCGACGGCGGACGCGCATGGTCGACGGCGTTTGCAGCGACCTTCGAGCTGCATCTCCCCTTCCCGACGCTCGCTTTCGGCAACTATGTTGATCGCTCCGCGCCGGGCTCTCCCTGGGGCACCTGCCACGACAACGTGCTGCTGCGCCCGCAAGGCGCGGGCGGCGAACGGCCGGACTATTCGGAGCCGAACGTGCTGACGCCGGGCTACTGCGCCCTGTCGATGATCTTCACCGATTGGAACCGCTCCGGCGAACCGGCGCTACGCGTCACCAACGACCGGCAATATTACCGCGAAGGCCAGGAACAGCTCTGGCGCGTTTCGCCGGACCGCCCGCCGCGCCCCTATCGGCGTGCAGACGGCTGGCGGCGTGTGCAGATCTGGGGCATGGGCATCGCCGAAGCGGATCTGAACGCCGACGGCTATCCCGAATACGCGCTGACATCGATGGGGGACACCAAGCTGCAAACGCTGGATGACGAGGCCGAGGCGGACCGTCCGGTCTACCGCGACATCGCCTTTGACGAGGGTGCGACCGCGCACCGGCCTTATACGGGCGACGATCTGAAACCCTCGACCGGCTGGCATGCCGAATTCGACGATTTCAACAATGACGGGCGGCTCGACCTGTTCATCGCCAAGGGCAATGTGCAGCAGATGCCGGACTTCGCGGCGTTCGATCCGGACAATCTTCTGCTCGGCAATGCCGGCGGCGGGTTCTCGGAAGCCGGCGACAAGGCGGGCATCGCCCTGCCCCGGCGCGGACGCGGCGCAGCTGTGGCCGATTTCAACCTGGACGGCATGCTGGACCTCGCCGTAGTCAATCGCGAGGCGCCGATGAGCCTGTTCCGCAATGCCGGCGCGCGCACCGCAGACGGCAGCGCGCGGCAGACCGGCAACTGGCTGCAGATCGAATTGCGTCAGGACGGCATCAACCGCGACGCCATCGGCGCGACGGTCACGGTCAAGTCGGGCAACGAAACCCGCACCCGCAAGGCGCATGTCGGCGGCGGCCACGCCTCCGGCTCGGCAGGCTTCATCCATGTCGGCACCGGCGTTGCCGAGCGCGCGCAGATCCGCGTGCAATGGCCCGACGGTGAATGGAGCGCGCCTTTCCGGGTGTTCGCCAACAATTTCGTTGTCATCGAACGCGGTGCGACGCAGGCGCAGTACTGGTATCCACCCGAATAGGCGTCCCTGACGTTCAGCCCCGGTCCAGCACCTCGACCGCAAGAATGGTCGGCATGTGGCGGGCGATTTCCTGCCAGGTGTCGCCTTCGTCCGTCGTGGCGAAGACCGAGCCCGAATTGGTGCCGAAATAGACACCGGCGGGGTCACGGCGGTCGCCGCCCATCGCCTGGCGCAGAACCGTGAAATAACACGCTTCCTGCGGCAGGCCCTCGCGCATGTCTTGCCATGTCTGGCCGCCGTCGCGCGAACGCCAGACCGCTGCCGCCGCATCCGGCGGGAAGCGGCCCTCCATGTCACCATTGAGCGGCAGTGTGAAGATGGTTTCGGGATCGCGCGGATGGACGCGGATCGGGAAGCCGAAGGTCGATGGCAGACCTTCGGTGATATTGTCCCAGCTGCGGCCGCCATCGGCGGAACGCCAGACTCCATGATGGTTCTGCTGGTAGAGCAGGTCGCCGTCGCCCGGCGCGCGCATCATGTTGTGGACGCAGTGCCCGATATCGCCGTCGCGCGGCGCGGCGGGATGATCGTGATGGGCGCAGGCCTCGGCATTGGACAGGCGGTTGCGCCGCTCCCAGGACGTACCGCCATCTTCGGTGGCGAAGACGCCCGCCGCCGAGATGCCGATCCACATCTTCGCCGGGTCCGACGGATCGGAGACGATTGTGTGCAGCACCAGCCCGGCGGCGCCGGGGCTCCAGGAGTCAGCCGAGGGATGATTGGCCAGCCCATCCATATGGTCCCAGGTCCTGCCGCCGTCTTTGGAGGCAAGCAGGCGGGCCGGCTTCGCGCCGGCATAGAGCGTGCCATGCGCATGATGCAGCGACCAGACCTGCGTGAACTTGTCCTCGAAGGGCGGCGGCGTGTCGGTCCAGCCGATCATCGCCGCGAAATCCGGATCGTTGGCGGCCCATTCGTCCATCGTGCCCTTGGTGAGCTTTGTCAGTTCCCAGGTCTCGCCGCCGTCCTCGGAACGCCAGACGCCCGCGCCGTGCCAATCCCCACCGCCCCCGGCCCACAGCGTGCCGGTCTCCGGATCGCCGATGACATGGTTGATCGGCCAACCGCCGCAATGGGGCCCGGTGACGGTCCAACCGGAGCGATCCGCGCCGCCCGAAACAAGAAACGCACCCTTCGTGGTTCCGACCAGAACCGTAACCGTGCCATCCGTCATGCGCCTGTCCCTCCGCAACGGAAGGAGCGTAACGCAAGATAGATTGATGTCAACGTAGTTTCAGTTTCCGACCTCTTTGTCACGCGGAACGCGACTATTTCCGCCCTACGCCGGGCAAATCGCCCGGCGCTCCATCAGCGCCAGCCGAGCGCCGGGGCTATGTGGGTCAGAATGGCCTCGATGACATGGGCGTTGTAGTCGACGCCGAGCATGTTCGGCACGGTGAGGAGCAGCGTGTCCGCCTCGGCGATTGCCTCGTCGCCCTTCAACTGCTCGATCAGCCGATCCGGCTCGTCCGCATAGGAGCGCCCGAAAATGGCGCGCATGTCCTTGTCGATATAGCCGATCTGGTCGGAATCCTTGCCGCCCCGGCCGAAATACATCCGGTCGGTGTCGTCGATCAGCGCAAAGATCGACCGGCTGACGGAAACGCGCGGTGTTCTGACGTGCCCCGCTTCCTGCCATGCGGCACGATAGGCGCGGATCTGCTTTGCCTGCTGCACGTGGAAGGGTTCGCCGGTCTCGTCGACCTTGAGCGTGGAGCTTTGCAAGTTCATGCCGAGTTTCGCCGCCCACACGGCGGTCGCGTCGGAGGCGGCGCCCCACCAGATTCGCTCCCGCAACCCTTCCGAATGAGGCTCCAGCCGCAGCAGGCCGGGCGGATTGGGGAACATCGGGGTCGGATTGGGCTGGGCGAACCCCTTCCCGCTCAGGTGCTCCAGAAAAATCTCGGCATGGCGGCGGGCCAGTTCGGCGTGGGTCTCCCCCTCGTCCGGCTGGTATCCGAAATAACGCCAGCCGTCGATCACCTGTTCGGGCGATCCGCGGCTGATGCCGAGCTGCAGCCGGCCGCCGGCGATCAGATCGGCCGCGCCGGCATCCTCGACCATGTAGAGCGGATTCTCATAGCGCATATCGATCACGCCGGTGCCGATCTCGATCTTCGAGGTCCGCGCGCCGACGGCGGCGAGCAGCGGAAAGGGCGAGCCAAGCTGGCGCGCGAAATGGTGGACGCGGAAATAGGCCCCGTCGAGACCCAGTTCCTCGGCGGCGACCGCCAGGTCGATCGATTGCAAAAGGGCGTCGGATGCGGTGCGCACCGGCGCGCCGCTGTCGGGCGACCAGTGGCCGAAGGAAAGAAAGCCGATCGATTTCATGATTGCGTAACTCCAGCAAACAGGGCGCGCCGACAAGGCGCGGTGTTGGTCGTTACCTAGGTAGCCGCCCCGGCGACACGCAAGGGAGACAGATCGTTCAGCAAAAGAACGGCCTCAACCGCCCGCCGGAATGCCGAGCAGCGCGACGGCGAAGGCGACGGCGGCGAGCGCACCGAACAGGGCGACCCTGCCCTGCTCCCCGCGTCTGCGCGCCACGAACACCGCGACCATGCATTGCATCGCGTAGAACAGAGCGAAGGCGCGCGACGCAAGCGCGACGATTGAAACCACGTCGGTAGCCCAGATCACCAGCAGCGAGACCGCGCCGATCAGGATATAGGCATGGCGCGCATTGACGTATTTGTGCGTCGTTTCCGAAATCAGGCCGCTGCCGCCGATCGAATCTGCGACCGCCGCGCTGAACTGGCTGGCTATGGCGCCGCCGGCGACCACGAACGGTAGCCAGGGCGAAACATGACGAACCACCTCGATAAAAGCCGCCACGTCGGTGCTCGACGTGAACAGCGGATAGAGCGGCACAGCCAGAATGAAGAACGCCAGATAGACCAACGACGAGGAAATCTGCGCGCGCCGCATCGCGGAGATCCGTGTATCGGCATCATAGAGATCGCCCATGAACCGCGTCGTCTCGAAGCCCTGCACGATGATCAACAGCCCCATCAGAAAGCGCAGCGTGTCCCAGTCGAATGTGTGCTTTTCCTGGAGCGCCGCCGTCCAGCTATAGCCGGATGGCAGGGCCAGCCCGAAAATGAGGAGCGAAACCAGGAGCGCCGTGATTGCGGCCAGATTGGCGCTGACGGTGAAGGTCTCGGCCTTCTCGACGCCATGCAGCCCGCGCACCGCGCCAACGAGGCAGATTGCGGAGACAATCACGGTGGCGACGACCTTGCCCAGATTCGGATCAGTATATCCGAGCAACTTCATGCCGAAGGCCGCCAGCAGGACGAGATAGTAGGACACGGAGATGAAATAGGCGCCGATCAACACGATCTGCGACACCGTCTCGACAGACTTGATGACGTGGCCGGGCTCCGCGCCCTCGAGAAGCGGTTCGGCGTATCGGATATTGTAGCGGATCGCGCCGCCGACAAGGTAGGCGAGTCCGGTCAGGGTGACCACGGCGGCAATGGCCCAGACGCCAATTGCGCTGGCCATCAGCGGCACCGAGACGAGGAAGCCGCTGCCGATGATCGACGCCAGCGGCGTCACCGTCGCCGCCCATGCTGTGTTGCCGCGAACGCGCGGGGTGACGAGGATGGCGAAAACCGCGATAAGCGTGCAGACCATCGCGATGTCGAGAAAGGTCACGTCATTCTGCTCCGCTGACCGCCACTGTCGCTGAGCCTAGCGGGTTCGCCCCCGCCATCCAAGCGTGTTGCGAGGCGGCGGAATGTGTTGTCCACCAAGGGTTTGCGGCCGCAGCATGAATCGATCTGTCAAGCCGGTCGCGTGTAAACGCTTAACACAGACCGACCACCCGATGGCCGCAATCCCGATCCAAAGCGACACCGCACGGTTCGGAGGGAAAGACAGATGAAACAAGGTATCGGTATCGACCTCTCGCGGCGGTTCTTCGAGCGACTCGTCGCGCCACTGCTCGAAAGCGAGTTTCCGGACCTGCCCGTCGCCGCCGCGCGGATCGGCCTCGGATCGGAGGTGCTTCGGTTCGACACGGAGATGTCCGCCGATCACGACTATGGGCCGACAGTGCAGCTGTTCCTTCCCGAAGCACAATTTGAGGAGGTTGCTGAACCGCTCATGAAAGCGCTCGACCGGATCATGCCGGAGGCGTTCGAGGCATGGAACTCCCGTTATCCGACCAATCTCCGCCCACCCTCGGGGCCGGATGCGCTGCCTGGAATGCTGGGTTCCGACCACGGTGTCGAACTCTACACGTTGCCCGCTTGGTGCGACCGGTTCGTGGACCGCAAATTCCTGACCGAGCTCGAACTGCAGGATTGGCTTTCGTTTCCCGAACAGACAATTCTCACGGTGACGGGCGGTGAGGTGTTTCGCGACGATTTCGGCGATCTTACCGCCATGAGGCAGCGGCTTGCCTGGGTTCCCCGTGATGTCTGGCTCTACAAGCTCGCAGCACAGTGGAACCGGATCGCTGAGGAAAGAGCGTTTATCGGCCGCACCGGCGAAAGCGGAGACGAACTGGGATCAAGCGTGATAGCCGCACGCATGGTTGGCAATTTGATGCGGCTCGCCCTGTTGATCGAGCGTCGCTATGCGCCCTACCCCAAATGGCTCGGCACGGCCTTTTCGAGGCTGTACTGTGCGCCGGGCCTCTCGCCATGGCTGGACGACGCCCTTGCCGCGCCCAACTGGCAGGACCGGGAGGTCGCGATACGGAGAGCCTGCATGTATCTGGCGGAATTGCAGCTGGAACGGGGTGTGCCCGGCGCGCCGAAGCCGGAAATCACGTCCCTTCACGCCCGACCGTTCCGCTTCGTCGACTCGGTCGCGATTACCAATGCGCTCCGCGCCGCGATCGAGGACGAGACGCTGCGGGGACTGCCGGAGTTCGGCGCCGTCGATCAGTTTGTCAGCGCCAATTTCGTGCTCGCGGTGCCGCACTATTCGAAAGCGGCGATGGAAGCTGTCCGCAAAGCGGGGCTGGATTTCGGCGGCTGATAACGGCGCGATCACGCCTGACGCACTGATCCGGCTGACCCTTCGATCCTTGCATTCCCGTAACCGCCGCACGCCACGGTTTCGCACAGATCGTTCCACTCGCATCCGGTGCAGGCGGCGCGCACCGTGCCTTCCGCGAAGGCCGCGCGCATCTGCGTCAGGCGCTGTGCATCGAGGCTGAACCGGGTGCCGACGGCAACCGGCGCGTCGAGCAGCAGCGAGAGATCGCGCGCGGCGTGCCTGTCGCGTTCGGTCACGCTATCGCCGCCACAATGCGCCTCTTCCTCGCCCGCGAGTGCGGCGCAGATTTCGTCGAGACCGTGAACGATCTCGACCTCCTCGCCGCTATTGAGCCGGCCCGCAATCGCGTCGAAATTCGCCGTGAATGCGGGCGTGTAGCCGCGGCCTACATAGGTGAGCAGGCACAGGAGATGATGCGGCCTGAGCCGGACCGTCACCGGGCGGGCCCCGTGCGGTCGCGCGCCAGAAGCTTCAGGACCGCCGCCCCGAGGACCGATTTCAGGACCGCGCCGAGGACGAATGGAGCGACGCCGGAGGCAATCGCCTGCTCGCCGCCGATCAGGACCGCCAACCATGCCGCTCCGACGAGAAGGCAAAGGGCATTTCCGATCAGCATCGAGAGGAAAGCGAAGATCACGCGCTTGCCGTTCCAGCCGCGCTCCGCCAACCAGCCAACGGCTGCGCCGGCGACCGGAAACGCGAAGAGATAACCGCCTGTCGGCCCGACGAAATGATGCGCGCCGGCCGC
This sequence comes from Oricola indica, assembly GCF_965227485.1. Lineage (NCBI taxonomy): Bacteria > Pseudomonadati > Pseudomonadota > Alphaproteobacteria > Hyphomicrobiales > Ahrensiaceae > Oricola > Oricola indica. The sequence goes on along the minus strand of NZ_OZ245747.1, from coordinate 2,248,400 downwards.
ACCGCCGGAGAGAACGGGGAGCCCGAGCGCGCCCTCCACGAGCCAGGCAACAATCGTCAGCGCGCCGAGACGCCATCCATAGAGCGCGCCGACCAGCGTGACGGCAAAGGTCTGCATGTTGACCGGCACCGGCACCAGCGGCACCTCGATATAGGACGAGGCGGCCAGTAAGAGTGTGCCGAGAATAACGGCGAAGACCTGCCAGACAAGCGGACGGGACTGAAGAACGAGCGGGCTGAAGGCGTCTTTTGCGGCGGATGCGGAAGTCATTTCATCTCCATTTTTAAAAATTATAGATTATTTCTAGAATCTATCGCTAATTTTGGCCACAGATGTTCGCCGCTTGCAAGCGCCATGCGCCGCAGGTCCGGCTTCGGGATAGAGGTCTGTTGAAAAACTCCCGCGTGCGGCGGAGCGCTACGCGCCGTCAGCTTGCGAGGGATTGCCGCGTCCAACGGTACAGCCGGCCATAGTATGGCGGCCGGCCTTAATCCGACTTGCGACCGACAGTGCGGATATGACGGCCGAGGATCGCGACCGCCTCGTCGATCCGCCCCGCTCGCAGCGCGACCAGGATCGCCCGGTGATCGCGGTCGGTCGGGGCTTCCCATTCGGCCCGCCAGCCGGCGAACAGGAACCGGGCGCTCGCGGTGTGCAGATCGTCGATCGCCTTGAGCAGGCGCGGCAGGCCACAGGGCGAGAGAACAAGCCGGTGAAAATGGCGGTTTGCTGCCTCCCACGAAGCTACGTCGGCCGCCCTGTCGCCGGCACGGATCGCCGCCTCGGCCTCGTCCAGAATGGCGGCGGTCAGATGCGGCGCAGCATTCTGAAGTGCCAGGGTTTCGAGCGCGGCGCGCATTTGCGCGACCTCGCGCACTTCCTCGACCGTGAAGCCCGCGACCCGGACGCCACGACGAGGCTCGCTGACCACGAGCCCTTGCGCTTCCAGCCGCCGGAACGCCTCGCGCACGGGGACATGGCTCGTGCCGAATTCATCGGCGATGTGATCCTGCCGCAACCGCGCGCCGGCCTCGATCGCACCCGAAATGATGCGCTCGGCGAGCGTCTTGCTCAGCTGCGCGGCGATCGTGTCTGCCTTGGCGGTCGTCATGGATATTATAGATAATCGAGATCCATGACGCCGTCGACCGAGCGCGGCTACTTCTTGCCCGGCGTGCCGTCGAACTTCTTCTCCAGCGAGTCCCAGCAGTCGATATAATCGTCCTGCAACGGGGCTTCCTTCGCAGCGAACTCTGTCAGGTGCTGCGGGAAGCGGGTCTCGAACATGAAGCTCATCGTATTGTCGAGCTTGTCCGGTTTCAACTCGGCATTGGAGGCCTTCTCGAAGGCTTCGCGGTCCGGGCCATGCGGCAGCATCATGTTGTGCAGGCTCATGCCGCCCGGCACGAAACCCTGCGGCTTGGCGTCATACTGGCCGTAAATGTTGCCCATCAGCTCCGACATGACGTTCTTGTGGTACCAGGGGGGACGGAACGTGTCCTCCATCACCATCCAGCGCTCGCGGAACAGAACGAAGTCGATATTGGCCGTGCCCGGCACACCGGACGGCGCGGTCAGCACCGTGAAGATCGACGGGTCCGGATGGTCGAACAGGATCGAGCCGATCGGGCAGTAATTGCGCATGTCGTATTTAACCGGCGCGTAATTTCCGTGCCAGGCAACGACGTCGAGCGGCGAATGGCCGATCTTCGTGACGTGGAACTGGCCGCACCACTTGATGGTCAGCGTGGACGGGACTTCGCGGTCCTCGTAAGCCGCCACCGGCGTCTTGAAGTCGCGGCGGTTGGCCATGCAGTTCGCGCCGATCGGCCCCCTGCCCGGCAACTCGAACTTCTGGCCGTAATTCTCGCAGACGAAACCGCGCGCCGGCCCGTCGACCAACTCGACACGGTAGACCAGCCCGCGCGGGATGATCGCAATTTCCTTCGGCTCCAGCTCGATGACGCCGAGCTCGGTGCAGAAGCGCAGGCGCCCTTCCTGCGGTACGACCAGGAGTTCGGAATCGGCCGAGAAGAAATACTCGTCCACCATCGATTCGGTGACGAGATAGATGTGGCTCGCCATGCCGACCTGGGTATTGACGTCGCCGGCCGTGGTCATCGTGCGCATGCCAGTCAGCCAGTTGAACGACTCGTCGCCATGGGGAACGGGGTCCCAGCGATACTGGCCAAGCGAGATCACGTCCGGATCGACGTTTGGCGCCGATTTCCAGTAGGACAGGTCGATCTTCTCGTAACGGCCGGAATGCTTCACCGAGGGGCGGATGCGGTAACACCATGTCCGCTCGTTCTGGTGGCTCGGCGCAGTGAAGGCCGTGCCCGACAGTTGTTCGCCGTAAAGCCCGTAATTGCACTTCTGCGGCGAATTCATGCCTTGCGGCAGCGCGCCGGGCAGTGCTTCGGTCTCGAAATCATTGCCGAATCCCGGCATGTATTGCAGGTCGTTGGCGCCGGCCTTCTGACCGGTTGCCGTTTCGGGTGCCTTGTCGAGCATGAGTATCCTCCTCGCCGGGTTTTAGAATTGGCGTAAAGGTAATGGTTGCATTTGTAACCATCAACGATGCCGCACGACCGATTCCGCGCGGCCGAAATCAGCGTTTACGACAATCATATAGGCGAAATCTTGCGGTCGGCAGCCATCCTACAACCCTCCCGCAAGCCTCGCGCGATAACCTTTCGTTAACCATCCTTAACGTAGTCATTCTGGAAACGGAAAATTAACCAAGATGACCGAAGTGTTGACCGCTCCGCAGCCGATACGCCTCAAGGGCCGCTCTTTCCTGGCGCTGGTTCTCAGCCCGGAAATGCCCTTCGGAGACTGGCTGATGCGGCTCGACGACCTCGCGGAACGGTCAGCCGGTTTCTTCCTTCAGCGCCCCATCGTGCTCGATCTCGACGGACTGGACATGGACCGCGAGCAATTGCGCGGCCTTCTTGAGCGGCTGGACGAGCGGAACGTGCGAATCATGGGGATCGAAGGCGCGCGGCCTTCCATCCTCGGGCCCGATACGCCGCCGGCCATGTCGGGCGGACGTCCGGCCTCCGATATCGAGGCGCCGGAAACCGACAAACGCGCGGCAGCCGCGACGAACGCGAAGCCCGCCGCGCCGGAATGGAAGCCCGGACGCTCGGTCCCCTCCATTATCGTGTCGGAACCCGTGCGTTCCGGCCAGTCTTTGATGTTCGAAGGCGACATTACGGTGGTCGGGTCGGTCTCGTCGGGCGCTGAAATCGTCGCCGGCGGTTCCATCCATATCTACGGAACGCTGCGCGGACGCGCGGCGGCCGGCTCGATGGGCGACACCTCGGCGCGCATCTTCTGTTCGAAGCTCGAGGCGGAACTCGTCGCGATCGCCGGGCTCTACAAGACATCCGAGGACATGCAGCCCGAGCTGCGCGGAAAGTCCGTGCAGTTCTGGCTCAAGGACGATGCGTTACTGGCGGAAAAATTAGGCTGAACCGGCACCTGGCCGGGAAAAAGGGAGACAGGAATGGGAAAGGCGATAGTCGTGACGTCCGGCAAGGGCGGAGTCGGCAAGACAACGACAACGGCGGCACTCGGTGCGGCGCTGGCGCAGCGCGGCGAGAAGGTGGTGGTGGTGGATTTCGACGTCGGCCTGCGCAATCTCGACCTCGTCATGGGCGCGGAGCGACGCGTCGTCTACGACCTGATCAACGTCATCCATGGAGAGGCCAAGCTGCAACAGGCCTTGATCCGCGACAAGCGGCTGGAGACGCTCTACCTGCTGCCCGCCTCGCAGACCCGCGACAAGGACAAGCTGACGCCCGAAGGCGTCGAACAGGTGATTTCCGCGCTGAAGAAGAATTTCGACTGGGTCATCTGCGACAGCCCTGCCGGTATCGAACGCGGTCCGACCATGGCGATGCGCCATGCCGATATCGCGATCATCGTCACCAATCCGGAAGTCTCCTCGGTGCGCGATTCGGACCGCATCATCGGCCTGCTCGACGCCAAGACGGTCAAGGCGGAACGCGGCGAGCGCGTGGAAAAGCACCTGCTCGTGACGCGTTACGACCCGGCGCGCGCCGAAGCCGGCGACATGCTGCAGGTCGACGACGTTTTGGAAATCCTGTCGATCCCGCTTCTCGGCATCATCCCCGAAAGCACCGACGTGCTGCGCGCGTCCAATCTTGGCACCCCGGTCACGCTGGCAGACAAGCAGAGCGAGACGGCACAGGCCTATTTCGAGGCTGCGCGGCGGCTCACGGGCGAGATCATTCCGGTCACCATCCCGAGCGACCGGCGGAGCTTCTTCGGCAAATTCTTCGGAAGGAAAGCCGCATGAATATCCTCAGGCTCTTTCGCAAGCCGAAATCGGCTTCGACTGCGCGCGACCGATTGCAGGTGCTGCTCGCCCACGAACGGGCTTCGGTGGGCGGCAACGATCTCGTGGGCCTGCTCAGGGACGAAATCCTCGCCGTCATTTCCAAACACGTGCAGGTCGACAGCAACAAGGTTTATGTGAAGATGGAGCGCGGGGCACAGGTCTCGACGCTTGAGGTCGATGTGCAAATCCCGTTCGACACAGGCGTCAAGGCGGCCTGAGGCCGCCTACGCCACCTTCCGCCAGCGCTCCTCGCGCACGAATTTCATCAATTCCTCGGACGGCATCGGCATTGCGAAGGCATAGCCCTGCAAGGCGTCGCAGCCCAGATCACGCAATATCCTGGCGTGTTCCATGCTCTCGACGCCCTCGGCTATGACCTTCACGCCGAGGGACTGGCCGATATCGATGATCGAGGCGACGAGACGGCACTGGCTGTCGGATTCGACGATCGGCGTGATCAGCCGGCGGTCAATTTTCAGCCGCGATGGACGCAGGTGAATCAGGCTGATGATCGACGCGTAGCCGGTGCCGAAATCGTCCAGTTCGATGTCGATGCCAAGCCCCTTCAGCCGTTCGATATTGTCCGCGATCGTGTCGTTGCCCTCATCGAGGAAGATCGATTCCAGCAATTCGAACGATAGCGTGTTCGGTTCGATCGCGAGCCCGTCGAGCCGCGTAATCAGATCGACGTCCTGCAACTGGCCCGCCGAAACGTTGACGGACATTTTCGGGATCGAGATACCGGCCGCTTCCCAGCGTTTCGACTGCCAAAGCGTCTGTTCCAGGATCGTGCGGTCGATCAGCGGCACGACATTGAGCTCGTCGGCAATCTTGAGGAATACTTCCGGCGCCAATACGCCCTCACGGGGATGCTCCCAGCGCGCCAGCGCCTCGACGCCGACGATCTCAAGGCTCTTCGCGTCGAACTGCGGCTGGAACCAAGGCAGGAATTCCTGCCGTTCGAGACCGTTCAGAATATCGTCGGCGACGCTCTTGTTGCGCACGATCTCGGCCTTCAGCGCGGCGGAGAAGAACTCGAATCGGTTGCGGCCGTTGCTCTTGGCCCTGTAAAGGGCGATGTCCGCGTCGATCAGCAGTCGCCGGCCGTAATCGCTCGCGCTGTCATCGGCCATTGCGACACCGATACTCACGCCGAAACGGCATTCGTGTCCCTCATAGGGAACGGGCTGGCGCATCTGTTCGATGATGCGGCCGGCAAGCGCCGAAAGATGTGCCTCGTCGGTCGGCGTCGTCGTCGCGATGACGAACTCGTCGCCGCCGATACGCGCGACAAAGTCTTCGGACCACGTGTTTGCCCGCAGGACCCTGGCGGCATGGACCAGCATGGCGTCTCCCGCCGCATGGCCCAGCGTGTCGTTGATCTGCTTGAAGCGGTCCAGATCGATATGCAGCAGCGCAGTGGCCTTCAGCCCGGCGCGCCCATTGAGAAGCCGCTCGTCGAGGAAACGCCGGTTCGGCAGACCGGTCAGACTGTCATGCAGCGAATTGCGCTCCATTTGAGCGCGCGCATCTTCCAGTTCGCGGTTACGTATCTCGGCATTCTGCTTGGCGATCAGAAGGCGGGTCTTGAGTTCGAAATCCGCCGAGACGTCCCAGTTGACGCCGACGATATAGCGCTGTCCGCCGATATCGTTGTGCACGGCTCCAATGGCCCTGATCCAACGCGTCATGCCGTTGGCCAGAAGCACGCGGAACTCCGACGCGTATCGACCGCCCGCTTCGATCGCCTCTCGGAACTCCTCTTCCGCCCGTTCGCGATCTTCGGGGTGAAGGGCTTTCGACCAGTAGTCGTATTCGTTCGCATCGACCTCCGGGGGAACGCCGTAGAGTTCCTTCATCCGATCGTCCCATTTCATCTCGCGCGTATCGAGATTGAGTTCCCAGATGCCGATCCGCGACGTATCCAGAGCGAGTTTAAGGCGGCGCGAGAGCTTTTGAAGCTGGTCCTGACGCCGACCCAGTTCGCGAATGTGCGAACGCCTCTGGTCATAGAGATGCCCGGCGATGGAGATCGGGAGTACAACAAGCAGGCCAGCGATCACAGTGAAGAGACGAAGCTGCCAGACACCATCCGGCACATCCGACCAGCCGCCTTTCGGCACCGCGGCGAGCCGCCAGCGGCCGCTCGGCAACGAGACCTCGGACAACACCGGATCGTTCTCGAAAATCGCTTCGTCCCCGAAGAAGACGGTGCCATCCGTCGCGGCCGCATCCCTGCCTGAAATGGCGATCTCGATCGAAAGATCGGGGTCGAGCAGTCCGCTGTCAGCATAGAGGCGGTCCACATCAACAACTGCAGAGACAAGGCCCCAAAGCATTGAATTGCCCTCGACGTCCTCGGTAAAGACCGGGAACCTGCCGATGAAGCCGCGCCCGCCCTGCAGGAGATTTACCGGACCGGCAAGGATCATCTCGCCGGAGTCGACGGCGCGGAGGGCCGCCTCGCGCTGCAACTCGTTGTTCCTGTAATCCAGACCGATCGCCTTTTCGTTCCCTTCGATCGGATGCATCAGGCTGATGACCAGATCGGGCGCCGCCGCGATGTTTCGGAGTTGAGAGTGCGAGCCTATCAGGCTGTCCGCGATGCGACTGAATCGCCGCTGGTCGATGTCGGGCTGCGTCGCGATGACCGCGACGAGGCCGCGCACGAGCTGGATATTGCTGTTGATGTTGCCCTCGAGTCTGGCACGGACGAGACCCAGTTGCTCATTGACGTCGGCGCGGAGCCGCTGATGGTGGACGATGCGGTTCTGATATTCCGCGAACATCCCGGTCGCTATCGTAACGAAGAGCGCGATCCCGCCGGCGACGATGCTGGGCCGCCAAAAAAGCTGGCCATTGCTGGATCGGTTCATCAAATTCAACGGCATCAAGTCCCGCGATCATCGGTCTCGGCGCGCATTCACCGGGACCCAAATTCAAGATTCAGGCCAGTCTAGACATGAAATCTGAAACAAATGACTAAGGGGAAGACCCGATCATTCAGGAATTAGAACGCTTTGAAGTGCCGCAATCGCCGAACAACGCGCATATCACACGGCATCGAAATCGAGCACCAGTTTCCCGGAAGTGGGTCTGGACTGACAAGCCAACACATAGCCCGCCTCCGTTTCCCACGGCTCGAGCGCGTAATTGACATCCATCTCGGCGGAACCCTTGATGACCTTGCAGCGGCAGGTGGCGCACATGCCACCGGCACAGGAATAGGGAAGATCGAGCCCCTTGGCCGCTGCCGCATCGACGATCCGCTTCGACGGATCGTCATAGGAAAAGCTCTTCGACAGACCGTCGAGCACGACCTCGACCGTGACACCCTTTTCCGCCGCGTCCCGCGCAGCCTTCGAGGCCGCCCGTGGGACGCCATCGGTGGTAAAGCGCTCGAAATGAATGCGCGCCGTGTCGGCGCCGAGTGTCTCCAGCGCTTGCGCCGCCTCGTCGATCAGTTCGCCCGGCCCGCAGATATAGATACCATCGGCCTCATTCGGTCGGATCAGGCCCGCACGCGCCAGCTTTGAAAGCCGTTCCGCATCGATGCGTCCATTGAACAGGGGCACGTCCTGCGTCTCGCGGCTGAGAACATGGACGGTGCGGAAACGGTCGAGGAAACGATCCTTCAAATCTTCCAGTTCCTCGCGGAACATGATCGACCCCGTCTCGCGGTTTCCGTAGACCAGCGTCACCTCGCTCGCGGGCTCGCCTTCAAGCGTTGAGCGGATGATCGAAAGGATCGGCGTTATGCCTGAACCGGCGGCGATCATGAGGTAGTCATGCGCACCGGCCTCGCTGACATCGACCGCGAAGCGGCCTTGCGGCGGCATCACCTGGATGATGTCGCCGGCACTCAGCCGGTCGTTGACGAAAGCGGAGAAGACGCCGCCATCGACTTTTTTGACGCCAACGCGCAGGCGGCCTTCGTTCAGGCCCGAACAGATCGAATAGGACCGGCGCACATCCTGTCCGCCGATCGTCGCACGCAATGTCAGATGCTGGCCCGGCCGGTAGCGGAAGGAGTCGCGCAGTCCCTCGGGCACATCGAATGCGATGCAGACGGAATCGGCTGTCTCGCGCGTTACATCGGCGACGGAAAGATCATGGAATTGCAGCGACATGGGACTGTCTTCTCAGATGCACTTGAAATAGTCGAACGGCTCCAGGCAGGCCTCGCAGCGGTAATGCGCCTTGCAGGGCGTCGAGCCGAATTCGGAGATACGGGCGGTATCGGTTGAGCCGCAGCGCGGGCACGCGACCTCGGTTTCGCCGAACAGCGCGCGGATCGCTCCCGAAGCCTGAACCGGCGGCGCGATACCGTATTCGCGAAGCTTTTCCCGCGCCGCCTCGCCGATCCATTCGGTCGTCCATGCCGGCGACATGACGCGCTCGACACGCGCCTCGAACCCGGCCTGCCTCAGGGCCGTCTCGACCGACAGCTCGATCGCCAGCGTCGCCGGACAGCCGGAATAGGTCGGCGTCACCTGGGCGATCGCAGCGCCCTTGTCGTCGATCTCGACGGACCGCAGGATCCCGAGATCCGCAACCGTCACGCAGGGTACTTCCGGGTCCGGCACGGAAGCCGCCGCGTCCCATGCCTTCCTCTGAAGGACGGCACGATCCATGGTGGCCTCCGTCACCATGTCATGCCCGGATAGGCGCGCTGTATGTATTGCAGGTCGGCGAGCAGATAGCCCATTTCCTCACCATGCCGGCCCCTGCGGCCGCCGGTCTGCTGCCACGCCTGCGCATCGGGCATGTCCAGCGTCGCTTCCGTGAAGACCTCCGCAATAACCCGCTCCCATCCGGCTTTCAGCATTGTCGGGTCCGGAGCGACACCCGCGCCCGCGAGGGCATCGGTCACCGAATCCGTCTCGAACAATTCCCCGGTGTAAGGCCACAAAGCATCAACGGCGGCAGCCATGCGGCGCGAACTTTCCTGCGTGCCGTCACCGAGACGGATGGTCCACTCGGCGGTATGGCGGACATGGTAGTCCGCCTCCTTGACGGCCTTGGCGGCGATGGCGGCCAACGTCTCGTCGGCCGAGCCGACCGCTTCGCGCCACCACGCCTGCATGTAGACCGAGAAGAACAGCTGGCGCGCAATCGTATGGGCGAAATCACCATTCGGGCGCTCGACCAGAAGTACATTGCGGTATTCACGCTCGAGGCGAAGATAGGCAAGCTGGTCCTCGTCGCGGCCCCTGCCCTCGATCTCGCCGGCATATGTGTAGAGAGCGCGCGCCTGGCCGATCAGGTCCAGCGCGATGTTCGGCAGCGCCAGATCCTCCTCCAGCATCGGCGCATGGCCGCACCATTCCGAAACACGGTGCCCCAGGATCAGGTGATCGTCGGCAAGTCGCAGCAAAAGCTCGAACAGGTCTTCTTTCATGGCTGCGTCCGTCACATGTGCCCCACGTCGTCGGGAATGTCGTAGAAAGTGGGGTGCCGGTAGATCTTGTCGGCGGTCGGCTCGAACAGCGCATCCTTGTCCTTCGGATCGGAGGCGGTGATCTCGGCAGAAGGGACGACCCAGATCGACGTGCCCTCGCCACGCCGCGTATAGACATCGCGCGCCGCCTGCAGCGCCATTTCGGCGTCCGCCGCGTGCAGCGAACCGCAATGGCGATGCGCGAGACCGTTACGCGGCCGAATGAAGACTTCCCAGAGGGGCGTTTCGTTGGTCATAGGGTCACTCCGCCGCGATCTTTGCGGCCTGCTTGCGGGCCTTGCGCTTGGCGGCATAGGCGTTGGCCGCCTCGCGCACCCACGCGCCTTCCTCATGCGCCTTGCGGCGCGCTTCCAGCCGCTCCCGGTTCATCGGACCATTGCCCTTCACCACCCGCCAGAACTCGTCCCAGTCGATCGGGCCAATGTCGTAGCCCTGCTTTTCCTCGTTCCACCGGCACTCGAGATCGGGAACCTTCAGGCCGATGAACTCCGCCTGCGGAACGGTCGCGTTGACGAATTTCTGGCGCAGCTCGTCATTGGTGAAGCGCTTGATCTTCCACTTCGCCGACTGGTCGCCATGCACGCTGTCGCCGTCATGCGGGCCGAACATCATCAGCGACGGCCACCACCAGCGATCGAGCGCATCCTGCGCCATCTCCTTCTGCGCGTCGGTTCCGCGCGCCAGCGTCATCATGATTTCGTAGCCCTGGCGCTGATGGAAACTCTCTTCCTTGCACACCCGGATCATGGCCCGCGCATAGGGCCCGTAGGAGCAACGGCAGAGCGGAATCTGGTTCATGATCGCCGCGCCATCGACCAGCCAGCCAATGGCGCCGATATCGGCCCAGGTGAGAGTCGGATAGTTGAAGATGGAGGAGTATTTCGCCTTGCCGGCAAGCAATTCCTCGCTCATTTGCTCGCGCGTGACGCCGAGCGTTTCGGCCGCGGAATAGAGGTAGAGCCCGTGCCCGCCCTCGTCCTGCACCTTGGCGAGCAATGCCGCCTTGCGGCGCAGCGTCGGCGCGCGGGTGATCCAGTTTCCCTCCGGCAGCATGCCGACGATCTCGGAATGGGCATGCTGGCCGATCTGGCGGATCAGCGTGCGGCGATAGCCTTCCGGCATGTCATCGGTCGGCTCGATCTTCTCTTCGGCGTCTATTCGTTCCTGAAACCGCGCGAGAAAAGCCTCGTCCTCCTCCGTCGAGGTTTGCGCCCCGATCAGTCCCTGGCTGTACATCGCTCCTCCGGTCGATTGTGATGGCCGACATTAATATGTGACAAAATTCTTCTATCACAAGTCTATTTCGTAACACAACAGCAAAGGACGCCCGATTGGGTTAGGCGAAGCGAAAGAGATCAGGGCGACCGTACGCTCCACCGGCAAGCGCATGACCTGCGAGCAAGCCGATATCGCGGTATGCGGACAGGGTGAAAAACCGTGGTAACGTCGACAATGTCACTAGATTACACGGAAGACTGAAGACGCGGCCTAATCGCGCCCCTCGCGGATCGCCTGCAAGCGATCCTTCACATCCGTCTCCCAGCTTGCGAACACCTCGCGCACGCGGGCGATATAGGCCTCGTTTTCCTCAACAGGCACGCCGACTTGATAAACATCAGCGACCGACACCATCGCCTCGCGGTCCTTTTCGTTAAACGCGTCAACCATCTTCTGCGCCGCCGCAGGCTCGATGCCGAGCGCCACGAAGGCCGAACGGCCCATGCGCAAAGTTCCGTCATAGGTCTCGCGGATGATGTCCCGACAGCCATGGGCCCAAAGATCGTAGACATGATCGCGATCCGTCGCCCGCGCCATCACGTGAAGATGTGGATAGTTGGCAACCGCGTATTTTACGAGTTCCGAGATCTGCTCGCGATCGTCGATCGCGACGATCAGCAACTTCGCCTCGGCGATGCCTGCCGCATGGAGCAGGTCAGGACGTGTCGCGTCGCCATAATGGTGGCGAACGCCGAACCGCGCCATCGCATCGAGCTGCTTTGTCGAGTAGTCGATCACCACGGAATCGAAACCGCCGACCCGCAGGATCCGGTTCAACAACCCGCCGACCCGACCCGCCCCGGCGATTATGATCCGGCGGCCTTCCGGCATCGTGTCGGGCTCACGCTCCTCCGTCGAGGAATAGCGCGGCGCGATCACCCGTTCGTACAGAATGAACAGGAGTGGCGTCAGCAGCATCGACAGGGCAACGATCAGAAGCAGCCGCCCCGCCAGTTCGTCGGGGATGACACCGTTCGAGACCGTGAAGGAAAGCAGCACGAAGCCGAATTCGCCCGCCTGCGCCAGCCCGAGGGCGAAGAGCCACTTGTCCGCGCCCTTTACCCTGAAGACGTATCCAAGAGCGAGCAGCACCGCGACCTTGACGAGGATCAGGCCAACGGTCAGTCCAACGATCGGCAGGAAATTGGCAAACAGAAGTCCGAAATCGATGCCCGCACCCACCGTCATGAAGAAGAGGCCGAGTAGCAGCCCGCGAAACGGATCGACGTCGCTTTCCAGTTCGTGCTTGTAGGGCGAGTTGGCGAGGAGAACGCCGGCGATGAAGGTGCCGAGCGCCGGCGACACGCCCACAAAGGACATCAGCAGCGCAATACCGATGACGAGAAGCAGCGCGCCCGCCGTGAACAGTTCGCGCAGCTGGGCGGCGGCGATGAAGCGGAAGATAGGCGAAACGAGATAGCTCCCGCCGACGACCACCACGCCGATCGCGCCGAGCGTGACGAGCGCCGTCTGCCAGCCATTGAGGCCATCGACCAGGCTGAGCGAACCGCCGTGACCGCCCGCCTCCGCGCCCGCGCCATGATGCAGCGCTTCGACCAGTTCGGGCATGGCGAGTAGCGGAATGAAGGCCAGCATCGGGATAACGGCGATGTCCTGCATCAACAGGACCGAGAACGAGGACTGCCCGCCGTCGGATCGCATAAGGCCTTTCTCGTTCAGCGTCTGGAGCACGATCGCGGTCGACGACAGTGCGAGGATCATGCCGACGGTGAGCGCGACCGTCCATGACAGGCCGAACGCCATGGCGATCCCCATCACGGCAAGCGCGGTCAGGACCACCTGCCCGCCGCCCAAACCGAGAAGCCGGGCACGCATCGACCACAACATTTTCGGTTCGAGCTCGAGGCCGACGAGAAACAGCATCATGACAACGCCGAACTCGGCGAAGTGCTGAATCGACACCACATCGACATGGAGAAGGGCCAGCACCGGACTGATCGCGATGCCGGCGATCAGGTAGCCAAGCACGGAACCGAGTGCGAGCCGCGACGCGATGGGCACGGTCACCACGCCGGCGACGAGGAAGATGAACGCAAGAAGAAGGAAATCAGTCATGTCGCCGCTCCGCCGTGGGCACTTCGTCGGCGGAGACTAGCGAGCGGCCAGTCGATTGGGAACTGTCCGGTGAAACCGTATTAAGCTTCCGCAGAACCGCCGAACCGTGCCGCAAAGGTTTGCGGATCGCTCTGCGGCGGAAGGCCGATCCCGTCGAGCCATCTTTCGCTGGCGTCGGCCAGCTTTCCATAGACAGCGCCGAGCCGCACCCGGCCCTCGAGCGCCGGCCAGGACGGCGGCAGCAATTCCACCGGCAAAGCCGGCGCGCGCAGTACGATGCGCCGCCATTCGTGAATGACCAGCGTTCTGAGCGCCATCGCATCCAGCGGTCCGGGCTGCTGCCCGGCGTCGAGCGCGGCCGCCAGCGGCTTGAGCGTGTCGATGAAAATTCCCACGGCTTCCGCGACGCCGTCGAGATTCCAGAATTTGTACGCGTCGCCCGGCGCGCTTCCCGGCTGGCCCTTGATGACGAGATAGTTGCCGAGATTGTCCGGCAACGGACGCGCGCCAACGCTTTCCGGCCTGATCCACGTGCCGTAGCGCGAAGCAAATCCGGCGGTCCTCAGGTCCGACCCGGCGGCGTCATCGCCGACCATCGGCACGACCACGGTCCAGCGGCCGTCCCATTTCGGCGGTCCCGGCGCATAGATACGCTGGGTCGCCTCGTCGAAAGCGCGCCGGCCGCTCCGGTCGAGGCTGTAATGGCTGAGACGGCCCTGCCGCTCGCGAATCACCCAGCCTTCCGAGGCCAGCCGCGACAGGGCCGTGCGGACAGCGCCCGACTCGATACCCAGGCGACCCATGATCTCCTGCAGCGATTGCAGCGGAATGCTGCCGCCGCGCGGCACGATCGAATCCCCGAAAACGGTGATGATAACGGACCAGACGCGCAAGCGGTTTTGCCCGCGCAGTCCGTCCAGGATCGTGTCCCAATTCTCTCGTATGTCCTGCATGCTCCCACCGGATCGCTTCGCGCCGAAGGGATACAGCGAGTTGGCAGCAATGAGCAACGCCCTGCGGGTTTCAGATCGGGCCCATCAGCCGTAACAATAGGCATTCATGGTGTGCAACTCATAGGTTGCAACGGTTTCGCCGTCCTGATTGGCGACGACTACATGCCAGCGCACCTCGCCATAGCTGTCGGTGCGCTTCGTCTTGCGCTTGACCGTGAGCGTCACGCGAATCGAATCGCCCGGCGATACCGGTTTCTGGAAGCTCAACCCGTCGAGACCGACATTGGCGAGAACCGGGCCCGGCGACGGCTCCACAAACAGGCCCGCCGCGAAAGACAAAAGCAGATAGCCGTGCGCGACCCGGCCGGGGAAGAACGGATTGGCCTTCGCCGCCGCCTCGTCCATGTGGGCGTAGAAAGTGTCGCCCGTGAATTGAGCAAAATGCTCGATGTCCTCCAGCGTGATCGCGCGGGATTGCGTATGCAGCGTGTCGCCGATGGCGAGATCCTCGAAATGCCGCCGGAAGGGATGGCTCTCCGTTTCGACGGTTTTCGAGCCCGGCACGTAGACCCCGGTAATCGCGGTCAGCATGTCCGGGCTGCCCTGCACCGCCGTGCGCTGCATGTAATGCATCACACCGCGCACGCCGCCCATTTCCTCACCGCCGCCGGCCCGGCCCGGCCCGCCATGCGTCATGTGCGGCAGGGGCGAGCCATGGCCTGTCGCCTCGCCCATGGAATCGCGATCGTTGATATAGATGCGGCCGTGCCATGCACCGGCTCCCGATGTCACGGCGCGCGCGACTTCCGGATCATGCGAGATCAGCGACATGACGAGGCTGCCGCCGCCCCGATTGGCAAGCGCCACTGCGTCGTCCAGCGTTTCGTAGCCCATGACCGTCGAAACCGGACCGAAGGCTTCCGTGTCATGAACGACCGACGCGCCGGAAGGGTCGGCGCAATGAAACAGCATCGGCGGCACGAACGCACCTTTCTCGATATCCGCGCCCTCGACGGTAAAAGATGCCGGATCGCCGAATACGCAATGGGCTTCCGTCGCGATCGCCCCGACCTTTTCGAGAACGTCGCGAAGCTGCGCCTGCGAGGCAAGCGGCCCCATGCACACGCCCTCCAGCGCCGGATCGCCGATGACGGTCTTTTCCAGCTTCGCGCGGATCGCCGCGATGACGTCGTTCTCGAAAGCGCGCGGCGCGATGATGCGACGAATGGCCGTGCATTTCTGCCCGGCCTTGACGGTCATCTCCTTGACCGCCTCCTTGACGAAGAGGTCGAACTCCGGCGTGCCGGGCGCCGCATCCGGCCCGAGGATCGAGGCATTGAGACTGTCCTGCTCGGCAATGAAACGGATTGAGTGGCGCAGGATGTGCGGGCTGGAGCGCAGCATCAGCGCCGTTTGCGCGGATCCGGTAAAGGAGACAACATCCTGCGGCGTCAGCCGGTCAAGCAGGTCGCCCGTCCCCCCGGCGATGAACTGCACTGCGCCCTCGGGCAGGATGCCGCTCTCGACAATCATGCGGAAGCAGGCTTCGGCAACATAGCTCGTGGCCGTCGCCGGCTTGACGATGGCGGGAACGCCCGCCAGCAGCGTCGGGGCGAGCTTTTCCAGCATGCCCCAGACCGGAAAGTTGAAGGCGTTGATGTGCACCGCCGCGCCCTGCAGCGGCGTCGCCACGTGCTGGCCGAGAAAGGTGCCGTTTCGCGACAGCTGCTCGACGCTGCCATCGACAAAGACATGCCCGTCGGGCATTTCGCGCCGCCCCTTGGAAGCGAAGACGAAGAGCGTGCCGATACCGCCATCGATGTCGATCCAGCTGTCGGCCTTCGTGCAGCCTGCATGCAGCGACAGGTCGTAAAGCGCTTGTTTGCGTTCGCCGAGCCAACCGGCCAGCGCCTTGAGCATGCGAGCCCGGTCATGGAAGGTCAGTGCGCGAAGATTGGGGCCGCCAACGCCCCGCGCATGGTCGAGCATTGCCTGGAAATCAAGCGCCGACCCCGCTATGGCGACATCCTCGCCAGTGACCGCCGAGGCGATCGTGCGCGCTTCCTCGCCCGGTCCGATCCAGCGGCCCGCGGCGAAGCTCTCCAGCGACAAGGCGGTCATGACGCATTCCTCCCTCTGCGTATCCTCAAACAATATTGACCGACCGGTCGGTTTATGCAACGATTTTCTCGGCAATCCGAATTCGTGGGAGGGGAAGGCGTGAGCGAAACGATCCTGACAGAAAGCCATGACGGCTGGGTGGAAATCACCCTCAACCGACCCGGCCGGCGCAATGCACTGAACGAGGAGATGCATCTCGCCCTGCGCGCGGCGCTCGAAGCCGCGGCAAGTGACGAAGACTGCCGGGCGATCCTTTTGACCGGCACCGGCAAGGGATTTTGCGCCGGACAGGATCTCGGCGACCGCGACCCGCGCAAGATGGGCGGTCCGCCGGACCTCTCAGACACGATCAACCGCTTCTACAATCCGCTTGTCCGGCTGATCCGTTCCACGCCGAAGCCAATCGTCTGCGCCGTAAACGGCGTCGCGGCGGGCGCCGGCGCCAATATCGCTCTGGCCTGCGACATCGTGCTGGCCGCCGACGGCGCCTCCTTCATCCAGGCCTTCTCGAAGATCGGCCTGATCCCGGATGCCGGAGGATCGTGGATGCTCACCCGTCTGCTCGGTGAGGCGCGCGCCAAGGGTCTCGCATTGACCGGAGAGCCCCTGCCCGCCGCAAGGGCCGCCGAATGGGGCCTGATCTGGAAAACGGTCGCCGACGACAAGTTGATGGACGAGGCACGTGCATTGGCCGCCTCCTTCGCCAAGGGACCGACTGCCGGTTATGCGTTGACCAAGGAATTGATCCAAGCCGCATCCGCCAACACGCTGGACGCCCATCTGGAGATGGAGGCGGACTATCAGGGCCGTGCGGGCCGCACGCCGGACTATGCCGAAGGCGTCATCGCCTTCTTCGACAAACGCCCTCCGAACTTCACCGGCAGGGAATGACGGCCATGGCGATCAACGACCAGCAGCGCGCGGAAAAAAGCGCCGAGGCCATGTGGGCGAATGACAACGCGACCAACTGGTTCGGCATGACGCTCGATGCCGTCGGCCCGGGCTCGGCAACCATGTCGATGACCGTAAAGCAGGAGCAGGCCAATGGCCACGGCATCTGCCATGGCGGCGTGATCTTCGCGCTGGCCGACTCGGCCTTCGCCTTTGCCTGCAACTCCTACAACAGGGTCACCGTCGCGCAGTCGAACACGATCACCTATGTCGCGCCGGCCAAGGCCGGCGACAAACTGGTCGCCGATGCGAGGGAGGTCGCGCGGTCGGGCCGGTCCGGGACTTGGGATGTGACTGTTACCAATGGGGACGGCGCGGTGATCGCCCTGTTTCGCGGGCTCGCCCGCACGATCAGCGGCACGCTTTTCGAGGAAGAATGAGACCAACGCCCGGGAGGAGACCGAGCCATGAAAGACATTGCGCCTGCCCGCCAGGAGCTCGACCCGATCGAGATCGCGTCACGCGACGAAATCGCCGCGCTGCAGCTCGAACGTATGCAATGGTCGCTGCGCCACGCCTATGACAACGTGCCCTTCTATTCCGACGCCTTCGACAAGGCGGGCGTTCACCCGGACGACCTGAAAGACCTGTCGGACCTCGCGAAATTCCCCTTCACGGTGAAGCAAGACCTGCGCGACAACTACCCGTTCGGCATGTTCGCCGTGCCGCGCGAAAAGGTGGCGCGCATCCACGGGTCGTCGGGCACGACCGGCAAACCGACTGTCGTCGGCTACACGCGAAACGACATCGACAATTGGGCGACGGTCGTCGCGCGGTCCATGCGCGCCTCGGGAACCCGGCCCGGTGACGTTGTGCATGTCTCCTACGGATACGGGTTGTTCACCGGCGGCCTCGGCGCGCATTACGGGGCCGAAAAGCTCGGCTGCACCGTAATCCCGGTCTCCGGCGGCATGACCGCCCGGCAAGTGACGCTGATCGAGGATTTTGGCGCGTCGACCATCATGGTCACGCCCTCCTACATGCTGTCGATCCTCGACGAGTATCGCGCGCAGGGGCTCGATCCGCGCAACTCCCCACTGCAGGTCGGCATCTTCGGCGCCGAACCCTGGACCAACGCCATGCGCCAGGAAATCGAGCAGGCCTTCGACATGCATGCCGTCGATATCTACGGCCTTTCGGAAGTGATCGGCCCCGGCGTCGCCAATGAATGCGTGGAGACCAAGGACGGGCTGCATATCTGGGAGGACCATTTCTACCCGGAGGTGATCGACCCGGTGACCGGCGAGGTTCTCCCCGACGGCGAGAAGGGCGAACTGGTCTTCACCTCGCTGACCAAGGAGGCCTTCCCGATCATCCGCTACCGCACCCGCGACCTGACACGGCTGATGCCGGGCACGGCGCGCTCGATGCGGCGGATGGAGAAGATCACCGGCCGCTCCGACGACATGATGATCATCCGCGGCGTCAACGTGTTCCCGACCCAGATCGAGGAACAGATCCTGAAGGTGCCGGCGCTGGCGCCGCATTTCCAGATCGAGCTGACCCGAGAGGGCCGCATGGACGAGATGACCGTGCATGTGGAAGCGCTCGCCGACCATGCCGACGAGATCGCGCGGGCATCCGCCGCCGCCGATCTCGCCGAGCGCATCAAGCAGGTGATCGGCATTTCAGCCCGAATCGACGTGACTACGCCCGAACGCGTCGCCCGCAGCCAGGGCAAGGCGCAGCGCATCCTCGATTCGAGACCGAAGGATTAGAGCCAAGGTGGCCCGCACAATTGCCAAGGATCATGACGAGAAACGCGCCGCCCTGCTGGCAACGGCGGCCCGGTTCTTCGCCGAGACCGGATATGACCGCGCCTCGATGAACGAACTGGCCAAGGCCTGCGGCGTCTCCAAGGCGCTGATCTATCATTATTACGAGAGCAAGGACGCGCTGCTTTTCGACATCCTCGACACGCATCTGTCCGAGCTTCTGGAAGCAGTCGAGGCGATTACACCCGCGCCCGACCCGCAGGCCGCGCTTTTCGCTCTCACCCGGACCATCCTTGCCGCCTATCGCGACGCGGACGCCGAACACAAGGTTCAACTCGACGCGCTTGGCACCCTTCCCGAGGAAAGCCGCAAGGCCCTCAAGGCGATCCAGCGGCGGCTCGTCGAGATCATGGCGGAGACGATCCGCGCCACTCAGCCCGAACTGTTCGCGCGCAGGAGCGACCTGTTGAAACCGGTCGCCATGTCTGCCTTCGGCATGTTGAACTGGTTCTACATGTGGTACCGCGAAGGCTCCGGCCTCGGACGCGAGGCCTATGCCAAACTCGTCGCCGATCTCATTCTCGGCGGCCTCGACCGGATCGCGCAGGGCAAGGCGCAGACGCTGGAGATTAAGAAGTGACATCCCCCGTAACCGTATCGATCGCCGATGGCGTCGCACTCGTGACCATCGACAATCCGCCCGTCAACGCGCTCTCGCAGGCGGTGCGACAGGGGATAGAAGACGCGGTGAACGCGATCGACGCCGATCAAAATGTCGGCGCGGCGGTGCTGACATGCGCCGGGCGCACCTTCGTCGCAGGTGCGGACATCAAGGAATTCGGGCAGCCGCCGCAGCAGCCTTATCTGCCCGACGTGCTGTCGGCCGTCGAAGCGGCGCGGGTGCCGTGGGTCGCCGCGATCAACGGTTCGGCGCTCGGCGGCGGGCTGGAACTGGCGATGAGCTGCCACGCCCGCATCGCCGCGCCCGGTGCGAAAATGGGCCTGCCGGAGGTCAATCTCGGCCTCGTGCCCGGAGCCGGCGGCAATATCCGCCTGCCCCGCCTCGTCCCGCTTGAGACGGCGATCACGATGGTGACGACCGGCAAACCGATCGGCGCGAATAGCGCATTGGAAAACGGGCTGATCGACCGCATTGCCGAGGACGATCTCGTTGCCGACGCAAGGGCTTACGCCGCGGACCTGATTCAATCCGGCAAGCCTACTCCCGTGTCCGAGCGCCCGCCAAAAGAGACGCCCGACGCGGAATTGTGGTCCAACCGCGAAAAGGCGCTTGCCGCGAAATCCCGTGGACAGGCCTCTCCCGTCGAGGCTTTGCAGGCATTGCGCGACGGCATCGAGCTTCCCGTCCCGGAGGCCGCCGAAGCCGAGCGGGACCGTTTCCTGCGGCTGCGCGCAAGCGAACAGGCGGCGGCGCTGCGCTACATGTTCTTCGCCGAGCGCAACACCGGACGCCCGGACGACATGCGCGATGTCGAACCGCTCCCCCTGAAACGGACAGGCGTAGTCGGCGGCGGCACGATGGGCGCGGGCATCGCAACCGCGATGCTGCTTGCGGGCCTCAGAGTCGATCTCGCCGAACGCGACGCGGAAGCGGCGGAAAAAGCGCGTGATCGGGTCGCAGGACTGCTCGACGGCAGTCGCAAGCGCGGACTTCTCTCGGATGCCGCCTATGCCGATGCGCTGTCGCGCTTCACAGCCCACGGGTCTTTCGAAGGGCTGGCCGAATGTGACCTCGTCATCGAGGCTGTGTTCGAGGACATGGCGGTCAAGAAGGACGTCTTCGCGGAACTCGATCGCATCTGCCGCAAGGATGCGGTGCTTGCCTCCAACACGTCCTATCTCGACATCAACGAGATGGCGCGTGCAACCGGCGATCCGACCCGTGTGTTGGGGCTGCATTTCTTCTCGCCGGCCCACATCATGAAACTGCTGGAACTCGTGCGCACCGACGACGTGTCGCCGAAGGCGCTTGCGACCGGCTTCGCGCTGGCGAAGACGCTGCGCAAGATCCCGGTTCTGTCCGGTGTCTGCGACGGGTTCATCGGCAACCGCATCATGTCGGCCTATCGCCGCGAATGCGACTTCATCCTGGAGGAAGGCGCCTTGCCGCATGAGGTCGACGCGGCCATGCAAGGCTATGGCTTCGCCATGGGCATCTACGCCGTGCAGGATATGTCCGGCCTCGACATCGCCTGGGCGACGCGCAAACGCCGCGCGCCGACCCGGCCGGCGGAGGAGCGCTATTCCCGCATTGCGGACCGTATCTGCGAACTCGGCCGTTTCGGCCGCAAGACCGGCTCCGGCTGGTACGCTTATCCCGAAGGCGCGAGATCGGGCCGGCCGGACCCGGTGGTCGAGCAGATCATACTCGAGGAAAGCGAACGGCTGGGCATCGAGCGGAAACCACTCTCCTCCGACGAGATCATCGACCGGATCCTGTCCACGATGCAGTCCGAGGCCCGCGCCGTGCTCGATGAAGGCATCGCGCTGAAGCCATCCGATATCGATGTGACGCTGGTCAACGGCTTCGGCTTCCCGCGCCATCGCGGCGGGCCGATGTTCGCCGCCGGCTACAGGGACTGAATGGACGCCATCCACCCAAGTCCCGCCTCGGTGCCATTGCGCGGCCGATATTCCGCGCCGAGATAGCCGTCATACCCTATCGCGGCCAGCGCGCCCGCAATCCAGGGATAGTTCAGTTCACCCTCGTCCGGTTCGGCGCGCGACGGCGCGGCAGCAATCTGGATGTGGCCAATCATCGGCAGATGGGTTTCGATGCGACGGACCAGATCCCCCTGCCCGACCTGTATGTGATAGCAATCCGCCATGATCTTCAGATTGGCGCGCCCGACCGCGGAGACGGTTTCGGCCGCCTGCTCCAGTGCCGCGACATGGTAGCCCGGTGCATCGCACCGGTTGATCGGCTCGATCAGGATCGTGATATCGCCGGCGGTGGCGCAGGCGAATTCGAGATTGGCGCGGTAGACCGCTTCCGCCTCGGCCCCGCCGCCGGATTTTCCCGCCATCGCGTGAACCGCCGAACATCCGATCGCCCTCGCATAGGCGACCGCCTGCTCGATCGCCGCCCGTGCCTCGGCCTCGCGTCCGGGCATGGCGCACAGGCCAAAATCGCCTCGCTCCATATCGCCCCTGACCGTGTTGAGCCCGATCATGGGCAGACCCGTCTCGTCGAGTGCGGCCCCCACCGCGTCCGGCGATACGTCAAACGGCCAATGGCACTCCACGGCATCGAACCCGGCCTCCGCCGCCGCGCGGATGGCGTCCAGCAGCGAAAGTTCCGTCCAAAGGAACCCAAGATTTGCCGAGAGCTTCACCCAGGCGCTCAGACGTAGCGGTTGACGACGTTCTCCAGATATTCCTGACGGCCGGAAACCGGATCGGGATTGATGTCCGCCTTGCGGACCCATTCCTCGATCTCCCCGAGCGTGAAGCCGCCGTCCAGCATCTTCTTGGCTTCCGGAATATTCCAGTGCTTGTAGCGATCCTCGACGAAATCGGTCAGCACACCGTCCTCGACCATCTTCGCCGCCGCCTTGAGGCCCCGCGCGCAGATATCCATGCCGCCGATGTGAGCTTGCAGAAGATCTTCCGCGTCGAGTGACTGGCGGCGTAGCTTGGCGTCGAAATTGGTCCCTCCGGTGGTGAAGCCGCCACCCTTGAGGATCGCGTAATAGGCAAGCGCGACCTCGGGCGTGTTGTTCGGAAACTGGTCTGTGTCCCAGCCGGACTGGTAGTCGTTGCGGTTCATGTCGATGGAACCGAAGATGCCGAGCGCCTGCGCCAGTTCCAGTTCGTGCTCGAAGGAGTGGCCCGCAAGGATCGCATGGCCCTGCTCGATATTGACCTTCACCTCGTTTTCGAGACCGTGGCGCTTCAGGAAACCGTAGACCGTCGCGACATCGTAGTCGTACTGGTGCTTTGTCGGCTCTTGCGGCTTCGGCTCGATCAGGATCGTGCCCTCGAAGCCGATCTTGTGCTTGTACTCGACGACAAGGTTCAGGAACCGTCCGAGTTGCTGGTCTTCGCGCTTGAGGTCGGTATTGAGCAGCGTTTCGTAACCCTCACGACCGCCCCACAGAACGTAATTCGCGCCGCCGAGCTTGTGCGTGGCGTCCATGCAGGTCTTCACGGTCGCCGCGGCAAAGGCGAAGACGTCCGGGTTCGGGTTGGTCGCCGCGCCGGACATGTAGCGTCGGTGGCTGAACAGGTTGGCGGTGCCCCAGAGGAGGTTCACGCCCGTCTGCGCCTGTTTTTCGGCGAAATAGTCGACGATTTCCTCGAGATTCTTCGTGTTCTCGGCGAAGTTCGATCCTTCCGGCCGCACGTCCGCGTCATGGAAACAGTAGAACGGATTGCCGAGCAGCGAGAACATCTCGAAGGCGACATCAGCCTTGAGCTTTGCGCGCTCCATGGAATCCTGCGGATACCATGGCCGGTCGAAAGTGCGGCCGCCGAACGGGTCCCCCCCCTCCCAGGCGAAGGAATGCCAGTAGGCGACGGCAAAGCGGAGATGATCCTCCAGCCGCTTGCCCATCACGACCTCATCCGGGTCGTAGTGGCGGAAGGCGAGCGGATTGGTGCTGTCCGGTCCTTCGTATTCGATCTTCGTGATGTCGCCGAAAAAGCCGGTGCTCATGTCATGACTCCCTTTATGGCCGGATAGAGCGCCTTGTAGCGCGCATGGGCATCGCCATACGCCGCCGAAAGGCCGCTTTCAGGTTCGTGAACGCGTTGGATGGCGGGCGGCGTGCAGACGGTGGCCGGATCGGCGCCTTCGGCTGCCATCAGTCCAAGCCGGGCGGCACCGAAAGCCGCACCGAAATCGCCATCTGCGGGTACTTGCACGGGAACGCCGAGCACCGTCGCCAGCAGCTTCAGCCAATAGGCCGAGCGCGAGCCGCCTCCGACCGCCGTGACGCTGTCGAGCGTGGTGCCCGCCGCCTGCAGGGCTTCAAGGCAATCGCGGAAAGCGAAGCTGACCCCTTCCAGGACAGAACGCGTCAGCGCGTTCCGGTCGCTTTCATGGCCAACGCCGACAAAGGCCCCGCGAATGGAGGCGTCGTTATGCGGCGTGCGCTCGCCGCCGAGATACGGCAGGAAGATCACGCCGGACGGCGCGTCGAGGCTCTCTCCCAGCGCATCCGTCATGTCCGCCGCATCAATGCCGGTGATTTTTTCATACCAGTTGAGCGAATCCGTCGCCGACAGGATCACGCCCATCTGGTGCCACGTGTTCGGCAACGCATGGCAGAATGCATGCACCGCGCTTTCCGCGTTCGGCAGATAAGCGTTGTTTGCGGCGAACAACACGCCCGAAGTTCCGAGCGACGCGAAGGCGGAGCCGTCATGGATCGTGCCCATGCCGATCGCGGCGGCTGCATTGTCGCCCGCCCCTCCGGCGACCGTGATTCCCGCATTAATACCGAAACGCGTCGCGATTTCCGCGCGCAACTGCCCGCCTGCCTCGCTCCCCTCGACGAGCGACGGCATGGCGTCCTCCGAGAGGTCGGTCGCCGCGAGAAGCTCCGCCGACCATGCCCTTGCGCCGGTATCGAGCCAGCTCGTTCCGGCCGAATCGGACATTTCGGAAATGTGCTCGCCAGTCAGCCAGAGGCGCAGATAGTCCTTCGGCAACAGCACCTTGCGGACCTTGGCGAAGATTTCGGGTTCGTTGTTCTTCACCCAGACTAGCTTGGGCGCGGTGAAGCCCGGAAAGACGATATTGCCGGTGATCGAACGAAAGCGCGGATCGGAATCGAGCGCCGCGGCTTCCGCGTGGGAGCGCACGTCGTTCCACATGATGCAGGGTCGGAGCACGGTGTCGTCACCGTCAAGCAGCGTAGCGCCATGCATGTGACCCGACAGGCCGATACCGCGCACTGCCGCCATTTCGGCGGCATGGTCGCGCTTCAGTTCGGACAGCGCCTGTTCGGTGGCCGCGATCCAGTCGGCGGGGTCCTGCTCCGACCAGCCGTGATGCGGCCGCGACAGATCCACCTCGGCGGAAGCCGAATCCACGATTCGCTGATCATGATCGATGAGAAGCGCCTTGACGCTCGACGTACCGAGGTCGATTCCGAGATACATTGTTTCCTCCCCGGCGCGGTTTCGCGACGTCCGGCCATTCAAACGGGTCGCATTCTTTTTTTCAAGGTGTAAAATAAATCAGATTTCGCCATGCACGGCGCGGCGACGCCCAATTATTAGGCAACGGCAGACCAAAACACCGCTTTGCACATTAAGCTTGCGATTCCGCGCCATTTTTTCCACGATGGCGCTGGGTCGTCCGACCCGTTGACCCGCACCGCCAGAGCCTGTTTCGGGGGAATTGATGCAGCTGACACCGCGCGAAAAAGACAAACTCCTCATCGCCATGGCGGCCGAGGTCGCCCGCAAGAGGCTGGCGAGAGGCGTCAAGCTCAACCATCCGGAATCCATCGCCCTGATTACCGATTTCGTGGTGGAAGGCGCCCGGGACGGCCGCTCCGTCGCCGACCTCATGGAAGCGGGCGCGCATGTCATCACCAAGGACCAGGTGATGGATGGCATCCCCGAGATGATCCACGACATCCAGGTCGAGGCGACATTTCCGGACGGGACCAAGCTCGTCACCGTTCACGAGCCGATCCGCTAGGCCGATGTACGGACCGAGGAGCCTTTGACTGTGCATCAGCACGCCACCATCGCCCGGGCCGTCGCCTACGCCGCAAAGGCGCATGACGGCATCGTGCGCGAGGACAGAGGCGACGCCTATTTCAACCACCTCGCGGAAGTGGCGGCGATGTGCGCCGAACTGGAGCCGTTCGACCCGGTTCTGGTCGCCGCCTGCTACCTGCATGATGCGATCGAAGATACCAATGTCACGGAAGCCGATATCCGAGCGGAATTCGGCGACGAGATCTCGGAACTGGTGATGGATGTGACCGACCCGCCGGGCCTCAAGGGTAAGGCGCGCCGTGAGCGCCAGGTCACCCACACCGCCGGGGCCGGCCCGCGCGTCAAGAGGTTGAAGCTCGCGGACAAGACGTCGAATGTCGAGGAACTGATCGGCCTGCCGGCCAGGCGGTTCCACGCCGGCCCCAACGCCAGATACCTGAAATGGGCGCGTCGCGTCGTCGATGTCTGCCGTGGCATCGAGCCAAAGCTTGAAGCCCGGTTCGATGCATCCGCCTCCCGGCTCGAAACCGAAATCAAGACCGCAGTCAAGAAATCGAAGGCCGCCTGAGCGCCAACCGAAAGGACAACTCGATGAAACGCCTCCTTGTCGCAACCGCCCTGCTCGTAGCTTCCGCCGCGCCGGCATTCGCCCATCTCGATCCGGGCGAGCACGGTTCGCTGGCCTCCGGCTTCTCGCATCCGCTGTTCGGCGTGGATCATATCCTCGCCATGGTGGCCGTCGGCCTGTGGGCCGCGCTGATCGGCGGGCGGGCCATCTGGGCCGTGCCGGTGACCTTCGTCACGCTGATGGCGGCAGGCTTCGCGGCATCCTTCGTCGGTCTGCCGCTGCCCTATGTCGAGCCGGTGATCCTTGCCTCCATCGTCGCTTTCGGACTGTTGATCGCGCTCGCCGCGCCCATCCCTGTCGAATGGGTGCTTGGAGTGACGGGCTTCTTTGCGGTATTCCACGGCTACGCGCATGGCTCCGAACTCGGATCTGCCGGCGCGCTCGCCTTCGGTGCCGGCTTCGTCGTCGCCACCTCGCTGCTGCATCTTGCCGGCGTCGGTGTCGGCATCGGGCTTATGCGGCTGTTCGAAGGCCCGAAAGGCCGCATCGCGCTACGGGTCGCCGGCGGCGCGACCGCCGCTTACGGCCTTGCTCTTGCAGTCGCAGGTTAGGAGACGTCCATGATCCCCGGAGAAATCATCACCGCCGAAGGCGACATCACGCTCAACGAGGATGCGCCGACCGTCACGCTGAAGGTCGCCAACACCGGCGACCGCCCGGTCCAGGTCGGTTCGCACTATCATTTCTTCGAGACCAATCCGTCGCTCGATTTCGACCGCGAAAAGGCGCGCGGCATGCGGCTCGACATCGCGTCGGGCACCGCGGTGCGCTTCGAGCCCGGCCAGGAACGTGACGTGACTCTCGTGCCGCTCACCGGCGACCGCACCGTCTACGGCTTCCGGCGCGAGGTGATGGGCAAGCTATGATTGCCGTCCGCATCCAGTCCGAAAGGACACCCGGATGAAGGTCTACATCCACGGCGGTTTTCACAAGACCGCGACCAGTTCGATTCAGAAACTGCTGACGGAAAACGCACCGCTCGCGCCGAGCGGCTACCGATTTTATGTCTATAGTGAACATCCGCTAGTCCAGGACCTCTACAAGCGTCTGTTGTTTTACTGGCGCGTGCCGAGCAGCCTCGCGCTCAGACGCGTGCGTACCGGTCTCGAACTGCTGCGCGAGGACATGGTAAGCCATGAAACAAAGACGGCGATCGTCTCTTTCGAGAGCTTGTGCGGTCAGCTTCCAAATCACAGGAATACCGCAAGCATATTCCCGCATGCGAACACAATCCTGAAGGAGGTCGCGGACGTTTTCGCCGCCGATGAGCCCGTCTTCATGTTCTCGACGCGCAACGCGCGTTCCTGGATCGAGAGCCTGTATTACCATCGTGTGCGCAGCCGCGGCACCCGCATGAAGCTGGAGGATTTCGCGGCCATCGAGAAATACCGCACTCTAGACTGGGAGAATCTGGTCGATGAAGTGATGAATGACATTCAAGCGCCCTGTCATGTCGTGGCGATGGAGGACGATCTCAAATCGCCGCTGGGGCCGGGAAGCGCCATCCTGTCGATCATCAGCCCCGACGGAAAATTGACGGCAAACTGGAAACCGGTCGAGCGACGCAAGCCGAGACCGGACAGCCGCGTAATCGAACTCGGGGAGCGCTGGTGGATGATGCTGCTTCCCCGCTTCCTGCGGAGAAGGATCATGCGGACCTACATGCGCCGGCTGAAGCGAGGCGATGGAATGGCAACACTGAACGCGCGGAGTAGCTGAGGTCGATGCAAGGCGGCAATCAGATCGACAGACCGTTCCGCCGCGCGCGACGCGCGATGCGACGCGTCCCGGCATGGCTGTCCATCGTATTGTTTTCGATTCCGGCGGCCGCCACCGCACAGGATTGGGATTGCACCGACGCCGGCAATCTGCCGCAGCAGGGCATGAACTACTGCGCCTACCAGGAATGGCAGGAAGCCGATGCAACGTTGAACGAGATCTGGCCGGATGTGCGCGCCCGGATGGCGGCAATGGACGCGGAAAGCAGCGAGCATTTTCCCGAACAGGCGAATGGCGCGAAGAACCTGCTGAAGGCGCAGCGCGCCTGGATCGACTATCGCGACGGTCAATGCGCGGCGGAGGGCGCGCAATTCGCGGGCGGCTCGATCAGGCCCCTGATCACCTTTTCCTGCAAGGCGACGATGACGCAAAGGCGCATCGAAGAGCTGCGCGGCCTGATGGAGACCTACTGATGGCCGAAACCGGCGCGGCAACAATCCGAAATTTCCGTACGGACGCCGACATCGACACAGTCGATACGATCGACCGTCATGCCGACGCCCTGCTACTCCATGAACCCGTTGTCTTCGAGCACGACGACTCCGCCGACGGGTTTGACACTTACGATGAACGCGTCGTCCACATGCGACTGACACTCCACTGACGAAAGAGGGACGAAATCCATGCCCGCCAAGATTTCCCGCGCCGCCTATGCCGACATGTTCGGCCCGACAACCGGCGACAAGGTTCGCCTCGCCGACACCGAACTCTTCATTGAGGTCGAGGACGATTTCACCGTCTATGGCGAGGAAGTGAAGTTCGGTGGCGGCAAGGTCATCCGCGACGGCATGGGCCAGAGCCAGACGACACGCATGAACGGCGCGGTCGATACTGTCATCACCAATGCGCTGGTTGTTGATCACACCGGCATCTACAAGGCCGATATCGGCCTGAAGGACGGGCGCATCCATTCGATCGGCAAGGCGGGCAATCCCGACACCCAGCCCGGGATTGACATCATCATCGGCCCCGGCACGGAGGCGATTGCCGGCGAAGGCAAGATCCTGACTGCCGGCGGTTTCGACGCGCATATTCACTACATCTGCCCGCAGCAGATCGAGGAAGCGCTTATGAGCGGGCTGACCACCATGCTTGGCGGCGGAACCGGCCCGGCTCACGGCACGCTGGCCACAACCTGCACACCCGGTCCCTGGCATATCGGCCGCATGATCCAGTCCGCGGACGCCTTCCCCATGAACCTGGCCTTCTCGGGCAAGGGCAATGCGGCCCTGCCCGGCGCGCTCAAGGAGATGATCGTCGGCGGCGCCTGCTCGCTGAAGCTGCACGAGGATTGGGGCACGACGCCCGGCGCGATCCACAACTGCCTTTCGGTCGCCGACGACTATGACGTGCAGGTGATGATCCATACCGATACGCTCAACGAGAGCGGTTTCGTCGAATCGACCGTTGAGGCCATCGCGGGACGCACGATCCACGCGTTCCACACGGAAGGCGCCGGTGGCGGCCATGCGCCGGACATCATCAAGGTCTGCGGACTGTCCAACATCATTCCGTCATCGACCAACCCGACGCGTCCCTACACGGTCAACACGGTGGACGAACATCTCGACATGCTGATGGTCTGCCACCATCTCGACGCCCAGATCCCCGAAGACGTCGCCTTTGCGGAAAGTCGAATCCGCAAGGAAACCATCGCGGCTGAAGACATCCTGCACGACATGGGGGCGTTCTCGATCATCGCCTCGGACAGCCAGGCAATGGGCCGCGTCGGCGAGGTCATCATCCGCACCTGGCAGACCGCCGACAAGATGAAGCGCCAGCGCGGCCGCCTGCCCGAGGAAAGCGGCCAGAACGACAATTACCGCGTGCGCCGCTACATCGCAAAATACACCATCAACCCGGCCATCGCGCATGGCATGTCGGCCGAAATCGGCTCCATCGAGGTCGGCAAGCGCGCTGACCTGGTACTCTGGAACCCCGCCTTCTTCGGCGCGAAGCCCGATATGGTGCTGATCGGCGGCTCCATTGCGGCGGCACCCATGGGCGATCCGAACGCCTCCATCCCGACGCCGCAGCCGGTGCATTACCGCTATATGTTCGGCGCCTACGGAAAGGCGCTGACCAATTCCTCCGTCGTGTTCACCTCCAACGCGGCGCTGGATGCCGGTCTCGGCGACATGCTGGGCATCGACAAGGAGCTGGTGGCGGTGGAAAACACCCGCAGCGGCATTTCCAAGGCATCGATGGTGCTCAACGACCTGACCCCTGATATCGAGGTCGATCCCGAGACATACGAAGTGCGCGCCAATGGCGAATTGCTGACCTGCGAACCGGCAACGGAACTGCCGATGGCGCAGCGGTATTTCCTGTTTTAGTGCAATTCAGTTTTTGGATTGAAACATCAGCAGCAGGACGCGCATTCGAGCCGAAGGCGAGAGGCAGCGCATTCGATTCTTTAGCAACCTGAAATGCGCTAGATCGGCATTTCTGCCCGGACAGCCGGCAGGACGGGCCGGTAACGCCACCGGCCGGTCTCTCCATGGGGGCTATGGCAAGGTTTAGCCATGTCGAAACACCGCGCAGTCTGGCAATTGCGCTCAGGAGTCCGGTCGCGGATAATCTTTCCCGGAGCGACGCTAGATGATCTTTCACAATCACCGGGCCATCGATCTCCGTCCGGGCAAAGCAGCAGGAACTTCTATCGGGAAAATGTTGCAGGCGTTCTTGGTCTCCGCCGGATATAGGCAACCGAGGAGGAAAATACTCTCTTGATCGCAACCCACTGCGGATCCGTCCCGACTGACAGGTCAGCGAACGGCACTTCGACCACGGAAAAGGCCCTGGGTGGGAACGAAGTGACCACTCCGTGCACGGTTTTGTCATGACGATCCGCTTCGTGAGCCGGAAGGATCTGCTCGCGCGCCACGACGTGCTCGCCGCATATATGCGCTCATGGCAAGCGGCCATGTACGACCCGGAACCGCATCTTGTTGTCGCCGGAGACCATGCGTGGCTTGGTGACGACGCTGATGAGCCAATGGTCCTGACAGCAGAACAGGCCGACGCGATGAACGGAGAAACCATCGCCTCCTTCATGGCGCTTTGCGACGAATTTCAGGGCGAACCTCCGCGCCTTGACTACGCGGGCCGCCTCGTCGCCGAAACAGACGCTTCGTCCTTCGAAGACTTCACCGACCGGATCGGAGAGCTATTCTCCGCCTTTGCGCAAAAGGCCGGCTGGAGCGATATCCTCCTGATCACCGAAGCCAGACGGCCGCTGCTGGCGCGCGAACTGGACCATCCACCGGCCGCCGCGGCCGCCAACGCGCTCATCAAGCTCGGCTTCACACGCGCATTCGATGGAGGCATCGTCTGCGACACCGACGATCTGAGCCGGCTGCTGCCACATTTCTTCCGCATCGCGCGTGCGGACGGGTCCGCGCCGGCGATGCTGATGACCGCGCAAGGCTCACGCGCCGTCGCAACACCCTGCAAATACGGCAATCTCCATTTCGAGTTCTATGACCCGGTTGAACGGGACGCGATCGCCGAGGCTCTGGGAAAATCAGGCTTCCTTCTCGCACCCGACGGAGAGTGCGTGGAACGCTTCTCCCAGGATGGCGCTATCGAAGGGCGCTCCTTTCGGATTTGAGTCACGTCAATTCCGACGCCGCCACATTCTGTCACTAGATAAGCAGCGTAAACGAACCAAGGAGGTCCTCATGTCGGATATCAAGCTCAACAACAATGGCTGGCTGGTGATCGCCGATGGCGAAAAGGCGCTGTTCCTGCGCAATGACGGCGACGAGAAGTTTCCCAATCTCACCGTCTTCCGCGAATTCGAACACGAAAATCCCGCCACCCGCGAACAGGGCACCGACAAGCCGGGCCGGTTGAATGACGGCGGCGGTTCGCATCGCAGCGCCGTTCAGGAGACCGACTGGCACCGGATCGAAAAGGACCGCTTCGCGCATGAAATCGCCGATCGTCTCTACAAGCACGCCCACAAGGGCAGCTTCTCCGAGATCGTCCTTGTCGCCGCGCCGGCAGTCCTCGGCGAATTGCGCAAGGAGATGCACAAGGAGGTTCAGGCCAAGATCGTCGCCGATGTATCCAAAGACCTGACCGGCCATCCTGTCCACGAGATCGAAAAGCTAGTGCTGGGCTGAACCGCGCGTGATGCGCGCCATCCCTTCCGGCCAATGGTTTCCGTCACGCCTGCAGTCTATGGCGTGACGGCGTTTAGACCACGTCGTCTGTGGCGACGACCGTATAGTTGATTCTGCTCGTGCCTTGGTCGTTTCGGCGCGGGCGAACTGCGCATTTGCGGCAGAGCTGAAGCGACCCATCCAAATATGCATGGCAGCCACGCCGCGGACGCAATTGTTGCAGCGCAACAATGCGCCTATGTTCGACACAGGCAATATTCCGGAGGGCTATCATGACCGTAAAATCCCGCAGTTTCTTCTCGTCGTTCGGCAACGCCGTTTCAGGCCTCGTCAATTCCGTGGCTGTCGCCCGCGAAATGAATGGCCTTTACGATACGCCCGAAGCCGTATTCCGCGCACGCGGCACCACCCGCGATGCGGCGATGCGCGCAGCGATGAAGCGCCTCTGATCGACGCCATGACGCAGGGCGGGGAAATTCCCGCCGTTGCCTGTCCGGCGCTGGCGTATGACCGGAAATCCGGTGTAGTCTCAGTGCCATGCCGACCGCCTCCTCCGTCACCAGACATTTCCACGATCCCGCTGATACCATCACGCTGGACGAGACTGCGCGTCATCGCCGGCGCATGAAGATGGTCTCCGACAACGGGATCGAATTCCTCCTCGACCTTGCCGAGGCGCGCCTGCTGCGCCATGGCGATGGGCTCCTGCTCGATGACGGCCGAGTAATCGAGGTCCACGCCGAACCGGAAGCGCTCTACGAAGTGCGCGCAAGCGACGCCCGACACCTGCTGGTGCTCGCCTGGCAGATCGGCAATCGCCACCTCGCCGCCCAGATCTTCCCCGACCGCATCCTGATTCGCCACGATCACGTGATCCGCGAAATGCTGGAAGGGCTAGGCGCATCGGTCGCCGAAACCAGCGCGCCGTTCGATCCCGAAGGTGGCGCCTATGGAGGAGTTCACGCCGCCCACGACCATGGCGACGGCCATCATCACCATCACGACCACTGACCGCCACCTCGCGGATGATCGAAAGCTCGCGCATGTCCCCGATTCCGCTCTTCAATTACCTGTTGCTCGGCGCGGCGATCGCCGCTGAAGTCGTCGCGACAACCGCGCTTGTGCGCACCGAGAGTTTCACGCGGCTCTGGCCGAGCGTGATCACCATCGTCTTCTACGCCCTGTCTTTCTGGCTCCTGTCCTTTCCAATCCGCGTCATTCCCGCAGGCATCGTCTACGCGATCTGGTCGGGCGCAGGCATTGTCCTGATTACCCTGGCGGCCTGGCTGGCGCTCGGCCAGAAGCTTGATTTTCCCGCCATCATCGGGCTTTGCCTGATCATTGCCGGCGTGGTCGTGATCCACATCTTCTCGGGTTCCGTGGAGCACTGACCTGACCGAGGAAAACCGAGGAACGGGAGACCGCTCATGAAGATCTTCGCCCCCGAAACACGCCACAATTCGAAGCGCCACGAAAGGCTCTATGCGGCGTATGAACTCGCATTCACGATCATCGAGTTTCTGGCCGGCCTGCTGTTTCTCATCGGCTCCTGGATGTTCTTCTACGCGGCATGGCAAGACCCCGCGATCTGGTGCTTCGTCGTCGGTTCTGCGTTTTTCGTCATCGGGCCGTCGCTGAAGTTGGCACGCGAACTGCACTATGCGATGATCGGAGATCTGGCCGACCTCGCCAAGAGAGTCGAGCAGTGACCGGCGCGCCAGCCCATCTTCTGCGCCTGATGTCGTGGCTCTCCCCGGTTTTCCCGACCGGTGCCTATGCCTACTCCGCCGCGCTCGAACAGGCCGTCGCCGCCGGCAATGTGACCGACGCGCAGTCTCTGCAGGAATGGCTGACGGCGTTGCTCGACGCCGGGCCGCAATGGAACGATGCGGTTTTCTTCGCGGCGGCGTGGCGCGCCGCAGGCGACGAGGCGACAATCGCCGAGACCGCCGCCCTCGCCCGCGCCATGACCGGATCGGCAGAACGCCACCGCGAGACGATCGACCAGGGAACGGGCTTCCTTGAAGCCGCCGCCAACTGGTTTGAAGAAGATGAATTGCCGCCGCGCGGAACGCCGCTTTGCGTCGCAGTCGGCGTCGCCTGCGGCCGGGACGGGATCGCGTTGGGCGACGCGATGCAGGCCTT
Organism: Oricola indica; assembly: GCF_965227485.1. Classification (NCBI taxonomy): domain Bacteria; kingdom Pseudomonadati; phylum Pseudomonadota; class Alphaproteobacteria; order Hyphomicrobiales; family Ahrensiaceae; genus Oricola; species Oricola indica. The sequence continues at coordinate 2,214,095 of NZ_OZ245747.1, read as the reverse complement.
CCTGCACGCCTTCGTCACCAACCAGCTGCAGGTCGCGATACGCTTGTCCGTCACCGGCCAGCGCGGCGCGGCGAAGCTGCTGGCGGAGTTGGAGCCGGTCATCGCGCGAGTCGCAAAGCGTGCCGCATCGTCAACGCTGGACGATCTTGGCAGCAGTACGGTTTTGGCCGACATTGCGGCCATGAAACACGAAACTCTTTCTTCGAGGCTGTTCCTGTCATGACCACCTCCCCCAACGGCCCGTTGCGCGTCGGCATCGGCGGCCCCGTCGGTTCCGGCAAGACGACGCTGACCGCCGAACTCTGCAAGGCCATGCGCGACACCTATTCCGTGGGCGTCGTCACCAACGATATCTACACGGCGGAAGACGCCGAGGCTCTGACCCGCATGCAGGCTCTGCCGGCCGAGCGGATCGAAGGCGTGGAGACCGGCGGCTGCCCGCACACGGCCATCCGCGAGGACGCCTCGATCAATCTGCGCGCCATCGAAAGGCTGCGCGAGCGCGTGCCAGACCTCGATATCGTCTTCATCGAATCCGGCGGCGACAATCTCGCCGCAACCTTCTCGCCGGACTTGGCCGACCTGTCACTCTACGTGATCTCCGTGTGCCAGGGCGACGACATTCCGCGAAAGGGCGGTCCCGCGATCACGCGTTCCGATCTGCTGATCATCAACAAGGCCGATCTTGCGCCCTATGTCGGCGCCGACCTGGAACGGATGCGCCGCGACGCCGAGGCTGGCCGCGCCGACAAGCCTTTCCTGTTCACCGATCTGAAACACGCCAGCGGTGTGAGCGAAATCGTTGACTTCGTCACCGCGCAGGGTGGTCTGTGACATTCGATCTCGACAGCTTCCTCGCCTACCGACTCGATCGCCTGTCGGATGCGGTCAGCCGGCATTTCCAGCCGGTCTATCGCGACCAGCACGGCATGACCCGCCCGGAATGGCAGGTCCTCGCGCATCTGGGAGAGGCGGAAACGCTGACGGCACGCGAGATCGTGCGCCGAACAGGGTTGCACAAAACCAAGGTCTCGCGCGCCGTCACGGCGCTCGAAAGCCGCCGCTGGTTGGAACGCGACCGGGATGACGCCGACCGCAGGATCGAGCATCTGACGCTCACCCGGACCGGCCGAAAAGGCTACGAAGCGCTGACCGCATTATTGAAAGCGCGCGAGGACGAATTGCTGGCACGGCTCGACAGCGGCGAACTCGAGACGGTCAATGCGGCGTTGCGGATCCTGGACCGGATGGCAAGGCCGAAGCGCTGAACGTCACCGGGACGACAAGGTCCGTCCCACCGCGTCCTTCCAACCGGCATATTTCCGTGACCGTTCGTCTTCGGCCATCTTCGGCGCGAACTGGCGTTCCAGCGCCCAGCTCTCGGCGAATTCGGCGCGATCCGGCCAGACACCGGCATGGGAGCCGGCGAGCCAGGCAGCACCCAGCGCCGTTGTCTCAAGCACCTTCGGCCGATCGACCGGCGCGTCGAGAATGTCGGCGAGGCACTGCATCGTCCAGTCGGAGACGACCATGCCGCCATCGACGCGCAGCGTCGTCGAGGCATGGTCCGGCGCATCCCAGTCGTCATGCATCGCCTCGAGCAGATCGCGCGTCTGGTAGCAAACCGCCTCCAACGTGGCCTTGGCGATTTCGTTCGGGCCGGTGCCGCGCGTGAGACCGAACAGCGCGCCGCGCGCATTGGCGTCCCAGTGCGGCGCACCCAATCCGACGAAGGCCGGCACCAGGTAGACATCCTGCTCGGGGTCGGCCTTCTCCGCCATCGCGCCGCTCTCGGCTGCGCTTTCGATGATGCCGAGACCGTCCCGCAACCATTGCACCGAGGCACCCGCCATAAAGATGGAGCCTTCCAGCGCATAGGTCGTCTCGCCGTTCAGGCGATAGGCGATGGTGGTGAGCATGCGGTTCTTCGAAGCGACGCGATCGGCGCCGGTGTTGAGCAGGGCGAAGCAGCCGGTCCCGTAGGTCGACTTGAACATGCCGGGCTCGAAACAGGCCTGGCCGATGGTCGCCGCCTGCTGGTCGCCCGCCACACCATAAACCGGGATCTCCGCACCAAGAATGTCAGCCGTCGCGGTTCCGAAATCGGCGGCGCAATCGAGCACCTCGGGCAGGATCGCGCGGGGAATGCGCAGGATGGACAGCAGTTCTTCGTCCCAATTCTCTTCATCGATATTGAAGATCAGCGTACGCGCCGCGTTCGTCGCGTCCGTGACATGGCGCACACCGCCGGTCAGCCGCCAGATCAGGAAGGTATCGATGGTGCCGAACGCGATTTCGCCGGCCTCGGCACGCGCCCTGAGCCCGTCGACATTGTCGAGCAGCCAGGCGATCTTGGTGCCGGAGAAATACGGATCGAGCAGCAGCCCGGTTTTCGCCGTGAACTCGGCCTCGTGGCCCTTCGCCTTCAGATCGTCGCAGAAGTCGGCGGTGCGCCGGTCCTGCCAGACGATGGCGCGATGGACGGGTTCGCCGGTCGCCCTGTCCCAGAGCGCCACTGTCTCGCGCTGATTTGTGATGCCGATAGCAGCGATGTCGGACGCCGCGATGCCCGCATCGGCGATCGCCGCGCGGCAGGTTTCGACCACGCTTTGCCAGATGTCCTCCAGCTCGTGTTCGACCCAGCCGGACTTCGGAAAGTGCTGCGGGAACTCCTTCTGGCCAACGCCCGCGATCTTCTGATCGCCGTCGAAGATGATCGCGCGCGACGATGTCGTGCCCTGATCGATGGCCAGAATATAGCCGCCCATGTTCCGATTCCTCCCGTCCGTGAATGGTGCGGGAATTCCAATCAGATAGCCGGCATGACTTCAACCCGCTTCGGGCGCTTTCCCGTCTCTGGACAGCAGCCAGCGGCAGATCGCGAACGCCGCCGCCGCACCGATGAACTGCATGACGATGAAGAGAGGCATGTCGGCCGGGCGGATGCCGGCGAATGTGTCTGAAAAAGCCCGCGCGACGGTCACGGCGGGGTTGGCGAAGGATGTCGAGGCGGTGAACCAGTAGGCCGCCGTGATATAGAGCCCGACCGCCATCGGGACCGATTTCGGACTGGCCTTCAGCGTCGCGAATATCGTGAAGACAAGGCCGAAAGTGGCGATGAATTCCGCGAACCACTGCGCCCCGCCCGTGCGCATCTTGGTTGACGCCTGGAAGACGATCTCGCCGAACATCAGATGCGCCGCCCACACGCCGATGAGCCCGCCCGCCACCTGCATCGCGATATAGAGCAAGCTGTCGCGCGCCTCTATCTCGCGGCGCAGCCAGAAGGCGAAGGTCACCGCCGGATTGAAATGCGCGCCGGAAATCGGCCCGAGCATCGTGATCAGGACAACGAGGATCGCGCCGGTCGGGATCGTGTTGCCGAGAAGCGCGATGGCGACGTTTCCGCCAGCCAGCCGCTCGGCCATGATGCCCGATCCGACGACCGTCGCGAGAAGAAAGGCGGTGCCGATGAATTCGGCAGCGAGTTTGCGCGAAGCGTCCATGGCGGCCCGTCCAATATATCAATAATTCTTGAATTATCGATGTATCGGGTGAGCGTCAACACTCTACGCGGTCAGCTTTCGGACTGAACGACGCGGGCCTCGATCTCCAGTTCGTATCCGCCGCCCGAAGCCGCCCAGTGATCGCGGATCGCCTGCTGCACCGCGGCCAGGCGTTCCTCCGGGAGATCGATCGCCTCGCGATGCGCGAAATAGGTCAGCCGAACAACCGAGGGCTCACGCGCAAGAAGCGAGATAAGGCGGGTGATCCCCTCCTCCAGTTCGGCATCGGGCACCGCCTCGTTTCGAAGGAAAGCCGCCGCGTTCAGATCGACGCGCACCACCCGTGCCGACGCGACACCGAAAGAAACCGTATTGCTCGAACCCGGCTGGAGGCGAAGCGAGACCGGATTGGGCGTGACCGCGTGATAGCCCTCCTCCAGCGTCGCCTCGTCGAGTTCGAACCGTTCCTCGAGATTTGCGAGTCGCGACACAGGAAGGCAGGGCGAAGTGAACCCGCCCTTCAGCCCGGTGGTCAGGATACGCCCGCCATCGAGGGCGATCCGCACACCGGATATCCGAGCCTCGGTCGGGTCGGCGACGCCGTTCCGGTTCTTGTCCTCGTAGACGAGGAGCGAAATGCCTGCACAGGAGCTTTGCTGGATCTCGCCGGTCTTCACCGCGGCCGTGGAAGGCGGCAGGAGCGGGATCAGCGTTTCCGGGTCGGCGATCTGCGCCGTATTCACCTGATAGCCGCGCAGCGACGCCTCGCGGATTTCACCGAGATAGCGCAGTGACACGCTGCCCCGCGCCGGAACCTCGAGCGTGCCGAAATCGATCCTCTGCTCGTCCTGAACGATGTCGATCACCCTTCTGTCGATGAACACGCTTCCAGGCACCAGCGCCGTGTCTTCCGCCAGCAAGGCGCGCAGCCGCACCGAGAGCGGCCTCGTGCTGCGATTGCTGACCGTGATCGTGTAATCGACCTGGTCGCCGACGCTCGCTTCTGTCGTGCTCGGCGTGTGCGCCAGCGAGATGAGACGCCGCTCGACGCCCTGTAGCGGCGGAATCTCGACATCCAGCGCGGTGATGTCCGTTATGGTTCGGCCGTCCACTTTTCCGACCGCCGTCACCGTCGCCGTGATCTCGCTGCCGGCCTCGACATTCGAGCGCTGGAGAAGTTGACCGGCGGCAAAACGCCAGGTTTCGCCACGATCCAGAATACCGGGATTTTCGACATCGCCGCCACTGTAGCCAGGCGGATCGGAGGGCGCGAAGGTTTCCGCCCCCTGTTTCAGTTCCAGCGTCAGCCTGACTCCGGTGAGCCCGACATTGCCGTCATTGCTAACCGCGATGATGAAGCCGATCCTGTCACCCTCCGGCAAACCCGGAGCGCTGTCCCCGCCAATCGCCGCCTCGACCTCGACATGCATGGATGCGACGCCCGGCTCCACGCTGGTGGAAACCTGCGCGCCGCCCGACTGGACCGACGCGCCGTCATGAACGCCGGACGCCACCGCGCTGTTGACGATGTCGGCGGCCGCAGGCCCGGCAATAATGGACATGCACAGGCAGAGCGCGAACCCGATCCGAAACGGTCGTTTCGGGCGCTTCCTGTTCTTTTTGATTGAAAGTCGCCGGTTCACAGCCGCGCCTGCCGGTCATGCATTGCAGTCTATTGAGCCTCGAATTCCGCCTGCGTCACGGTATGGACGTGGGTGAAGACAACTGCGCCGCCCGGTCCCAGATTGTCATAGACGCCTTGTGTCTCGGGCAAATCGGAATTGACAGCCAGCGCATCCTCACTCGCAACCTCGACGGCGAAAGGATCGATGCCGTCGGCCGGCGAACCGGCGGAAGTCAACGTCTTGCCACTGAGCTTGACCGTCACGCCGACATCCGCGACCGCAACGTTTCCGACATTTTCCACCCGGTATTTGTAGGTGATCATGTCACCCGTTTCGGCGCCCTCGCCTTCGTTACCCTCGGCCTTTTCCATGACGCTCGACGAGCTGATCGCCAGTTTCGGGTTGGCCGCGACGACAATGTTGCCGGGCTCGGCGCGGGCGGAAACGCTCTGCTCAGCAGACTTGCCCATCGCGCCGCTTCGAACGGAAATGCCGTCGCCCGCCGCCGCGCCATACACATCCGAACTGGTCAGGGCATAGGTCGTCGTGAAGGTCGCCGATTCGCCGGTCGCGATATCCGCGCTCGACGGGGAGAAACTGGCCGGTTCGAGCTGTATCGCGTTGCCCGCGATCGTCAGTGTCGCGCCATCGACGATCACCGTCTGCACCGGGAAATTGCCTTCATTGGACACCGACACGGTCACCGATACGATATCGCCGGCGTCGGCGTTTTCGCTGTCGCGCCCCTTGGAGACATCGAGAGCGATGCTCTGCGACGCCGAGAGCGCCGGTCGCGGCGCTTCGAGATCGGTCGTTTCGGTCACGGTATCGGATTCGACCGCCTGGCCGCTGGCAGTTCCGCCTGCGGTCACCTCACTCGTCAATTGCGCGGCAGCCGTGCCGGGCAAGGCAGTCGCGAGCAGCAGCGATGCGGCAAACGCCGTCGCCAATCCCGTCGAGGTCTTTTCGGCGTGGCGCGGTGTTTCGCTTCCGTTTGTGCGGCTCATGGTGGCAATCCTCCCCTCGATTTTGTTCACCCGGCTGGTTCGATGCCCGGCATGCGCGCCAGACCCGCGAACAATAGGGCGAGCGGCTTCGCCATGTCACCCAAAACATGGTGAAACATCATCAATCCTTTGGAGAAGATCGGTAACGCTCGGTGAAGCGCACCGGCCCGAGGCCGGCTCAGGCAGGCGCCAGCGCTTCCTTGCGGCGTTCGAGACCGAGCAGGAAACCAATACCGTCGTTCGGACGCGCCAGATCGTCGATCGAATGGCTGGCAAGCACGCCGAAGAATGCGTTCAGCGCCTCGCGCAACGCCGCCGAAAGCTTGCAGGTCTCGACCAGCGGGCAATCGCTGTCCTCACGCTCGAAACACTCGGCCATGGAAAAACTGTCCTCCGTCAGGCGAACAACGTCGAGAAGCGTGATGTCGCTGGCTTTGCGCGCCAGTCGAATGCCGCCATTACGCCCGCGAACGGTCTCGATCACCCCGCCTTCAGCCAGAGGCTGCAGAATCTTGAACAAAAACGGCTCCGACACGCCATATGCCTTCGCGATCTCGGCAACGCGGCTCAGTTCTCCGTCCTTCACCGCACAATACATGAGAATGCGGAAGGCGTAGTTGGTCTGTTTCGTCAGGCGCATGGATCGTCTCCGTTACGTAACATCATATAGACCCTAGTCTGGAACGATTCCAGATAAACCTCACCTTTCCAGTTAAGTTTTTTTCTTGACAGTCTCCGCGCGTTCCAACAGATAAACATGACAACGAGTGTCATATAAAAACGGGAGCCCCTCATGACGTTGCGCATGCGCATCCTCACCGCCGTTCTTTCAACCTCCGTCGCGCTTCCGGTCGCATCGGCCGCGCGGGCAGAGGGCGAGGTCAACCTCTACTCGTCGCGTCACTACGACACCGACGAGAAGCTCTATTCCGACTTCGAGAAAGAGACGGGCATCCAGGTCAATCGGATCGAGGGCAATGCGGATGAGCTGATCGAACGGCTCAAGGCGGAAGGCGCCAACAGCCCGGCGGACGTGCTCATCACGGTCGATGCCGGCCGCATCTGGCGCGCCGCCGACGCCGACCTGCTCTCGCCGGTCGAAAGCGATATCCTGGAAGAACGCATCCCGGCCGAGTTGCAGCATCCGGACAATCTCTGGTTCGGCTTCTCCACGCGCGCGCGCATCATCTTCTATGCCAAGGACCGCGTCAGCGAGCCGCCGCAGACCTATGCCGACCTCGCCGATCCGAAATACAAGGGCCAGATCTGCATTCGCTCCGCGACCAACATCTACAATCTCTCGCTGCTCGCCTCACGCATCGCTGAAAACGGTCCTGAGGAGGCGGAAGCCTGGGTCGAGGGCCTCAAGAACAACCTCGCCCGGCAGCCGCAGGGTGGCGACACTGACCAGCTCAGGGGCCTTGTTTCCGGCGAATGCGACATCGCCGTCGCCAACACCTATTATTTCGCGCGTGCACTGCGCATCGAAGTCGACGGGCTGAGCGAGGGAACCGACGGGATCGGCTGGGTCTTCCCCGACCAGGACGGCAATGGCACCCATGTGAACGTCTCGGCGGCCGGCGTGCTGACGAACGCGCCAAACCGTGACAACGCAATCCGCTTCCTCGAATATCTCTCCTCCGATTCCGCGCAGGAGTATTTCGCGTCCGGCAATGACGAGTATCCGGTCGTCGAGGGTGTCGGGCTGTCGGCTTCGGTCACCCAGCTCGGCACGTTCAAGCGCGACGACCTGAACCTGCATGCGCTGGGTGAATTCCAGACCGAGGCACAGAACATCTTCAACACCGTCGGCTTCAAGTAAGACGCCGAAACGGCCTGAATCAAACTCTTCGCGAACCGCCTGAGGCCATTGGTTTCAGGCGGTTTTTCATTGCGCGGCGGTTGCCAGGGACTGGTCTCCCGAACCGGCCGGACGCGGGCCGGAAAACGGCATGCGCGGCCGCGTCAGCATGCGGGTCTGCTGTGTCTGGGCGATGGTCCGGCACAGCAGGATCACCGGCAGGAGACCGAATGCGACGATGACCAGCGACGGCACCGCCGCTTGCGCCAGGCGCTCGTCGGAAGCGAGCCGGTGCGCCTGCACGGCCAACGTGTCGAAATTGAACGGGCGCAGGATCAGCGTCGCCGGCAGTTCCTTCATCGTATCGACGAAGACGATCAGCACGGCCGTCAGAAGACTCGCGCGCATGAGCGGCAAGTGAATGCGCAGCAGCATACCGAGCGTGCCGGAGCCGAGCGTACGCGCCACGGCGTCCACATTCGGCCTGATCTGGCTGATGCCCGTATCGAACGCCGACAAGGCCGCCGCCATGAACCGCACGATATAAGTCATCACCAGAAGCGCGATGGAGCCGGTGAAGAGGAGCCCGGTCGAGATATCGAAATGCTCGCGCATGAAGGCGTCGATTGTGTTGTCGAGCCGCGCGAAAGGCACCAGCAGCCCGACGGCGATCACCGATCCGGGCAACGCATAGCCGATACCCGACAAGGTCTTGGTGATGGAGGCCGCCCTGCCCGGCGCCAGCCGGACGCGATAACCGACGATCACCGCGCCGATCACCGTCAGGATCGCGGCGACGCCGGCAAGGGTCAGCGAATTGATTGTGAAATCGAGATAGCGCGCCTCGAACGGGTTTTGCCCGGAGGAGACCGCCATTTCGAACAATACGATCAGCGGGATGACGAACCCCGCCATGACCGGGATCAGGCAGGCCAGGATCGCCGCCAGCGCTCGCCATCCTGATAGATAATGCAGCGTCATGGCCTCGTTGCGATTGCCGGCCTGATGGTGCTTGGCCCCGCCGCGCTGGCTGGATTCCAGAACGACCAGAAAAAGCGCCGCCAACATCAGGCAGAAGGCAAGCTGCGAGGCCGCCGCGCGGTCTCCCATCGAAAACCAGGCCTGGTAGATGCCTGTCGCGAATGTCTGAACGCCGAAATGGGCGACCGTGCCGAAATCCGCGATGGTCTCCATCAGCGCCAGGATCGTGCCGCCGGCGATGGCAGGTCGCGCCACGGGCAGACTCACCCGGAGAAAGGCGCTCCACGGTCCGTGCCCCATCGTGCGCGCGGCGAAATAGGCCGTCGGCGACTGCCGCAGAAACGCCGCCCGCGCCAGCAGGTAGACATAGGGATAGAGCACGAAGATCAACATCAGCGCCGCACCCTGCAGCGACCGGATTTCCGGGAACCAGTAATCGCGCGGTCCCCAGCCCGTTAACGCCCTGAGCGCCGTCTGTACTGGACCCGGATGATCGAGCAAGTCGGTATAGGCGTAAGCCAGCACGTAGCCGGGAAAGGCCAGCGGCAACGCGAGCACAATCTCGAGGATCCGACTACCCGGAAAGCGGCACATCGTGACCAGCCAGGCCGCCCCGGTTCCCGTCGCCGCTGTGCCGATCGCGACCAGCAGCGAGAGCTGGATCGTGTTCCAGATATAGCGGGGCATCACCGTTTCCCAGAGCCCCGACCACGTCTCGAGTGTGCCGCCGAGCGCGGTCACGCCGACCGCGGCGATCGGGACGATGCAAAGTCCCGCGCCGATCCAGGCGAGCGTTTTCAGGGGAAATTGGAACACGGCCGGTGTCGATAGCCCGATTTGGTTGGGTCTGGATAAAGTGGAGTATGTCAAACAGGTTTTGAGGTCAATCGCCACCCGGCGTCGCGTTTGGACATGGAGATTTCTCAAATCCGCATGTCCAAACCGGATTCGCTACCGCAAAATCCATTCCACAAGCAGGAAACACGTGGAGGTATGGCATGGACCAGCGGCTGACGGATGCGGATCTGTCCCGTGTTCTCCAACCCGTGGCGACGGCGAACGGGCTGTCGAACCGGCACTATATCGATCCGGCATGGTTCGAGGCCGACAGGGAACGTGTATTTTTTGACAATTGGGCCGGCATAGGCTTCGCCAAGGACGTTCCCGAGAACGGCGATGCCAAGCCGCAGACCTTCCTCGGTCAGCCGCTCGTCATCATCCGCGGACGTGACGGCAATGTAAGGGTGTTCCAGAACATCTGCCGCCATCGCGGCATGATCCTGGTACGCGAACCGGGGCGCATTCGCGGCGCGATCCGATGCGCATACCATTCCTGGTGCTACGACCTCGACGGCGCGTTGAAAGCGACCCCGCATGTCGGCGGACCGGGCCATAATGCCCATGAGGCCATCCGCCGCGACGAACTGGGCCTGATCGAAGTGCGGTCGCATGTCTGGCGCGACGTGGTCTTCGTCAACATTTCCGGCGATGCGCTACCCTTCGAAGAGGCACATTCGAAGGCGGTCGACCGCTGGAAAGAATTCGAAATGCCGCTTCATCATTCCGGCGCCGATTCCGGCTTCGCGCTCGATGTCGCCACCAACTGGAAACTCGCCGTCGAGAACTACTGCGAGAGCTACCACCTGCCATGGGTGCATCCCGGCCTGAACAGCTATTCCCGGCTCGAGGATCACTATCACATCGAGGAACCGGGCGCGTTTTCCGGCCAGGGCACGATGGTCTACCGGCAAATGGCGGGCGAGAACGGACAGGTTTTCGGCGACGCGCCGAAACTGGGCCCGAAATGGGACACAGCCGCCGAGTACATCGCGCTTTACCCGAACGTGCTGTTCGGCGTGCATCGCGACCATTCCTTCGCGATCCTGCTGGAGCCGATCTCGGTCGATCGGACAATCGAGCACGTCGAGATCTACTATCACGACGAGGCATCGGTCGGGCCCGGCTACCAGGCCTTGCGCAACCGCAACACGACGCAGTGGAAAGAGGTCTTCGAAGAAGATGTCTTCGTCGTCGAAGGCATGCAGCAGGGACGGCACGCGGTCGATTTCGACGGCGGGCGCTTTTCGCCCGTCATGGACAGCCCGACCCACATGTTCCACCACTGGGTCGCCACCCAACTGGCCCGGTAACGCGATGCCGCATCCCGCGCTCGGCGATCTAGACACAGCCCTCCTCGCCGCGCACGCGGCGCAGGACGGACCGCGTCTCGCACAGCTATACGGAGAAGCGGCGGACCTGCTGAGTGCGGCCGGCGACGCCGATGCGGCCTGTTTTTTCTGGACGCAGGCCTATGTGTTCGCGCTCGAAGCGGGCGCACAAGAGGCCGACCGCTTCGGCGGCCTGCTGCGCGAACGCGCAAGGCTTTGATACAAGAAGGCTAGGCGAAACGGCGCTTGCCGACAGGCTCGATGGGATACATCGAGTGCACCTCGAACGGCGCGCCGGTTTCGCGTTCGACGAAGATGGCCAGATGATCGATCTCCAGCGGCTCGGACAGTACATGGCTGAAGTGCCTGTCCAGCGCCGCATGGAGGCGCGGCCTGTCGTCCGGCTCCACATGGCCTGTCAGCGTCATATGGAAGCGGAAGTCGTCGAAGACGTAAGGGTAGCCCCAGTTCTGCAGGTTGCGCAGTTGAGAGGTCGATAGACGTTCGGGATCCCGCCGCTGGAATTCCTTCTCGGTCAGCGGCGCGCGAAGCTTGTCGAAAACCGCGACCACCCTGCCGGCAAACTCGGCGAGCACACTGTTCGGTTCCTCGGGCACGATCGCGAAGAAACCGCCGAGCCGCGCGACCGCGACACGGTCGATCGTCACCGGTTCGACATCCTCGGCAAATGTCCGCACGGCCGCGGACAGGTCGGCCTCGGTGTAACCGTCGGCGAGCCGGAACGGCGCTTTCAGCGTGCCATGGAACCCGTAGCGGCGCGGAACAGCGGTGAAATAGGCCAGTTCACCCAGCGCGAGGCCCGTCCGCTCCGCATGCGGCAGCGTCAGCCCGGAAAACGCATCGCGCCCGAGCCAGCTCGACGCGGCGCGCGTCAGCGGGTGATCCCTTGGTGGCGTAAAGTAGATGGCGTAGCGCATGGCTGCGAATCAGGCTCCTGAACCGGTTCGATCCTGCTACGCCAACCTTGTGACAACCATGCGAAATTTCGCGGGCTTATTTATCCGGCGTAATATTCGGGCCGAAATCGCCTGTCAGACCGCTTCCGTTTCGTATTCGAGCAATTCGGGCCGCTCTCCGTCGGCAAGCCTTTCATTGATGTCATCGACGATTCCGACAAGATCGGCCACCGAGCCGATGACATAGTCGGCACCGGCATCGGTCAGCCGCTTGGCGGCGGCATTGGCGAGATCGAGCCTTTCGCGGGCCGGGAGCGCCGCGAACGCCTCCTCCGCCATTCCCATCTCGTTGCCCGTCTCGCTGATTCCGACGGTCCAGGCACCGGCTGCCTTGCCTTCCATCAGCCCGGGTATCGTATCGTCGACCTTGATGATCGCGGATGCGGGATAGACGCCGAGCGAAACCATGGCTTGATACATCGCCAGCGGCGAAGGGCGCGACTCCGAAACATCGTCCGCGCAAACGACCACATCCGCCTCGAAGCCCTGCGCCCGCGCGACCGAGATGACCGGCTCCATGATGTCGCGCGAATAACCGGTAGTGCTGCCGATCGCGATGCCGCGTTCGCGCAACGTCCGGCAGACCTTGGGAACGCCGCTGATCAGCTTGCCGCGTTCGCTGGCGATATGACGGTTCAGCGTTCGGAACCGCTCGTGCAGCCCTTCAGCGTCGCTTTCCTGGAATTCCGCGCCGCCGCGGACATCGGCCCAGGCGCGCGCGACGCGCGGCTTCGCGCCGATTGCGCGGATATGGTCGAGCTTGCCGAGCCCCATGTCGGCGCGAACGTCCTCGACCGTTATCGCGATACCGGATTCCTCGAAGACCCGCTGCAAGGCGAGCACCGGCGCCAGCGAGCCGAAATCGACCAGCGTCCCGGCCCAATCGAAGATCACAGCCTTTACATGCATGATGACCGACCGCCTGCCCCACTTCGGTTGCGCCTATTCTACCGCCGCAGATGACATTCATACGACAGTGGAAAACCATCGGCGAACCAGACTGAAAACACGAGCGAAATGGCCACGCGACAAAGCACTTCGACACAAATCCGTCATCGCGCGCCGGGCATTCTTGCCAAGCCGGGTCGGCCATGCTGTATCGCGCCAACGAACCGTCTCGACCAGCGAGCAGGAACATGACCCGTATCGTCTCCATTGGCGAAAGCATGATCGAACTGTCCGGCCGCGAAGGCACGACATGGCGGCAGGGCTTCGCCGGCGACACGCTCAACACGCTGTGGTATCTGCGCGCTCTCTCCCCGCAATCGGCGGAGACCGACTATGTGTCCGCCTTCGGCGACGACCCCTTCTCGCGCGAACAGATCGCCTTTCTGCGTCATTACGGCATTGGCATCGCCAACAGCCCGGTCATCCCGGGGCGCGTTCCGGGCCTCTACGCCATCACGCTGGATGCGCATGGCGAACGCTCCTTCACCTACTGGCGCGAAAGCGCCGCCGCCCGCTGTCTCGCCGACGATCGAGACAAGCTTACGGAGAGTCTCCATGGCGCAGGCCTGATCTATTTTTCCGGGATAACGCTCGCGATCCTCGCCGAACGCGCCCGCGACGATCTCCTTTCGATCATCGAGTCCGCCCGGTCGCGCGTTTCGGTCGTCGCTTTCGACCCCAACTACCGGCCGCGACTGTGGGCCGATATCGGCGCGGCCAGAACGGCGATCAATGCCGGCTATGCGGTCTCGTCCATCGTTCTGCCGACCTTTGACGACGAACAGGCCCTGTTTGGCGATGCGTCACCCGGCGAAACGGTCGAACGAATTCGCCATCAGGGTCCGGGCGAGATCGTCGTCAAGTCGGGTGGAGACGCCGCGCTCGTCGCGGTCGATCTCAGGACCGAGCCGGTTGCGCCGCCGCGATCCGTCGAACCCCTCGACACGACGGGTGCTGGTGACAGCTTCAACGGCGCCTATCTCGCCGCGCGGCTGGCCGGGCGCGACGCAAGCGAGGCCGCGCTTTTCGGACACACGGTCGCAGCGAAGGTGATCCGCCACTACGGCGCCCTGATGCCGATGGATTCGCTCGCCGAGTTACGCTTCTAGCGTTTCGAGAACCTGTAGACGCTCGCCTGCTCGCGGATTTCACCCGGCCGCAGAACGGCGCTCGGATAGTCCGGCCGGTTCGGTGCATCCGGCCATTTCTGCGTTTCGAGACACATGCCGGCATGATTGCCGTAAATACGCCCGCCGAGACCGGGGACGGTCATTTGCATGGACGGGGCGGTGAACCATTGCAGGCCCGGTTCCGCAGTCGTGACGGTCATGGAAACGCCAGAGCGCGGCGCGTACAACTCGGCCACCTGCCGCACCCTGCCCTCCGCGCCATTCAGACAGAAATTGTGATCGTAGTCGGCGGCGGCTCCATAAGCATCAACGCGCTTCATGTCGCGAAAATCAAACCGTGTCTCCTCGACCGGCATCGGCGCACCGAGCGGAATGAGGGTTTCATCCACAGGCAGATAGCGGTCTGCATCGATCGCGATCTCGTGGCCGGTGACGGGGCCGGCGCCCCCATCCTCCAGGTTAAAATAGCTGTGATGCGCCATCGCACAAACCGTCGGCGCTTCGGTCTCGGCGGTAAGCGTCACGCGCAACTCGCCTTCCCCGGCCAGTTCGTAGCGGCAGCGCGCCGTCACCGCACCCGGAAAGCCCATATCGCCATCCGTGCTGTCGAGACGCAGGACCACATGGCTTCGCCCGTGGTCCTCGATTGTCCACAGCCGCTCGGAAAAACCACGCGACCCGCCATGCAGGCAATGACCGTGGTCGTTCGAGTCGAGCCGGTATTCCGCGCCGTCGAGCGTGAACCGCGCTCCGGCGATCCGGTTGGCGAAGCGCCCAGCGGTCGCGCCGAAATAGGGAGAATGGGTCTCGTAGTCCTCGATTCGGTCGAATCCGAGCACGAGAGGCGCGTCATGACCGTCGAGAAAAAGGCTCTGGATCGCCGCACCCCGCGTCATGACCTGCGCGGTCAGGCCACCCCCCGCAAGCGCAACCCGATGCACCGGTTCGCCACTCGCCAGACTTCCCCAGACTTCCACCAAAACCCGTCCTCCGACTCATCTTCGCCTTGTCTACGACGAGCTGCGACGCGAAACCACATTCATTTTCGCCTCAGGGTTGCAAGTGTCGGCGACTACGGCCTTTTCCTTGGCGCTCAAACACGCTAGAGAGCGCCGAGAACGAATGACACGGCGCCACTTCCTCCCCGGCCGGGCGCCTGCAAGCGAAGGACCCTACAGTGTCAACCACATTCGACAAAGTCGCCGACATCATCGCAGACACGAGCGAAATCGAACGCGAGTCGATCACCCCGGAAAGCCACACGATCGACGATCTCGGCATCGACAGCCTCGATTTCCTCGATATCGTCTTCGCCATCGACAAGGAATTCGGCATCAAGATTCCGCTCGAACAGTGGACCCAGGATGTCAATGACGGCAAGGTTGCGACCGAAGAGTATTTCGTCCTGAAGAACCTTTGCGCCAAGATCGACGAACTCGTGGCCGCCAAGGCCGCCTGACGCCCCGTTTCCCGCGAGAAGCAACCGATGTCCAGCCCAGACGACGTCGTCATCACAGGCATTGGCCTGCTTACCTCGCTTGGCGAGGGGGCGGACGCCAATTGGGAGGCGCTATGCGCGTTCGACGCCCCGACGATCGATAGCGAGCGTTTCGCGCCCTATGCCGTCCATCCGGTCCCCGAGGTCGACTGGTCTCGGCAGATCGCCAAGCGTGGCGATCAGCGCCAGATGGAAGCCTGGCAGCGCATCGGCACATACACCGCCGGCCTCGCGCTGGAGGATGCCGGAATCAAGGGCAACGAAGCGCTTTGCGCCACGATGGACCTCGTGGTCGCCGCAGGCGGTGGCGAACGCGATGTGGATGTCGATACGATCATCCTTGGCCGGATCGCGGCCGGAGAGACGGACACAGGCACCATCATCAACGAGGTGCTGACCAGTGAACTGCGTCCGACGCTTTTCCTGGCCCAGCTATCCAACCTGCTCGCGGGCAACATCTCCATCGTCCACAAGGTCACGGGGTCCTCGCGCACCTTCATGGGCGAGGAAGGCTCGGGCATCTCCGCCATCCAGTCCGCCGCGGCGCGCATACGCTCGGGTCAGAGCACGCATCTGCTTGTCGGCGGCGCCTACAACACCGAACATCCCGACATGCTGCTCAGCTACGAACTCGGCCGCTACTTGATGCGTGATCCATGGCGTCCGGTATGGCAGCGCGCGCGGAGCGAAGGCGGCGGCGTCGTGACGGGGTCCGGTGGCGCCTTCCTGACGCTGGAAAGCCGCGCCCATGCGCAAGCACGCGGCGCGCGGATCTATGCCGCGATAGGAAATGTCGCGGCCGATCTCGGGCCGACGGATTCGGCGGAAACCCGCAAGCGGCTGGACAGGCTCGCCGGAGAGATCGCAATCGCCGACACCGACATGATCGTTTCCGCCGCCTCCGGCAGCCACGCACGCACTGCCGACGAGAAAGCCTTTCTTTCGGAAAGCCTGCCGGACACCCCGGTACGCGGCGTATCGACGGCGACGGGCCATCTGTGCGAGGCGCAATTTCCGCTCGCCGTCGCGCTTGCCGCCCTGTCGCTCTCGAAGGGCGAGGCAATTCCCGTTCTCGACGACAGTTTCGAAGCGAAGACAAGCGACGCGCCGAAATCGATCGGCGTGGTCACGGTCGGTTTCGATGCGGCCGAAGGCATGGCGATTGTGACCAAAGCCGACGGAGCCGGCGCATGACCAGAACACTCGATCATGCCGGACGGCCAATCGTCGCGATAACCGGCGCGGGCGTCGTCTCGCCGCTCGGGGCGGGCAAGGACGAAAACTGGGCGAAACTGACAGACGGCCAATCCGGCATTCACGCCATCAGCCGGTTCCCGACCGAACATCTTCGCACCAAGATCGCCGGGACGGTCGATTTCATGACCCCGCCTGAGGCCGGTTCGACGGCGCTGACTTATGCCCTCGCCGAGGCAGCCGTACTCGAGGCGATCGGGGAATCGGGGCTTTCCGCCGACGATTTCGGCGGCCCGCTGTTTCTGGCCGCACCACCCGTCGAACTGGAATGGCGGCAGCGCCTTGCGCTCGACAGCGAAGGCGCCAAAGCCGGTGACAGCGAAGCCGGTTACGACCGCATGCTTCTGGCCGCTCGGACCGGCGTGCACGAGGAATTCTTCCGCTCCGGTCAATTCGGCACTGTTGCGGGTCGGCTGCAACGCCGCATCGGCTCACGCGGCCTGCCGATCACCCTGTCGACCGCCTGCGCCTCCGGCGCGACGGCGATACAGCTCGGTGCGGAGGCGATTCGCCGCGGCGAGGCCGACCGCGTCGTATCCGTCGGCACCGACGGCTCGGTGACCGCCGAGGCACTCATCCGCTTCTCGCTCCTCTCCGCCCTATCGACCCAGAACGACGTGCCGGAAAAGGCCTCCAAACCGTTCTCGAAAGATCGCGACGGCTTCGTCATGGCCGAGGGCGCAGGCGCTTTCGTGATGGAATCGCTGGAAAGCGCAAAAGCGCGCGGCGCCACGATTCTCGGCATCCTGGAAGGGTGCGGCGAATGGGCCGACGACTTCCATCGCACCCGTTCCAAGCCGGACGGGTCGCCGGCCATCGCCGCCGTGCGCGCCGCACTCGACGATGCCGGGGTCGCGACCGACGATATCGACTACATCAACGCCCATGGCACCTCGACGCCGGAAAACGACAAGATGGAAAGTCTGTCGCTGTCGACGGTCTTCGGCGACGCAATGGCGTCGATCCCGATCTCTTCCAACAAGTCGATGATCGGACACACCCTGACGGCCGCCGGCGCGATCGAGGCGGTGTTCTCGCTGATGACCATCCGCACGGGCACGCTTCCGCCGACCATCAACCACCTCAATCCCGATCCGGCGATCGAACTCGACGTGGTGCCGAACGCGAAGCGGGAGGCGAAGGTCGGGCGTGTCCTGTCGAATTCCTTCGGTTTCGGCGGCCAGAACACCTGCCTTGTCATAGCGGCTGAACCCGCTTAAGCCACCGCCATCAAAAGGCTCGGGAAGGAACTGCCATGCGGGCATTGCAGCTCGTGGAAGATCGCAAGCTTGTCGAAGCGGATTTGCCGCCGCCGCCGCCACCCGGCATCGGCGAGGTCACCGTGCGGATATCCAAGGTCGCGCTCAATCACATCGACGTTTGGGGCTGGCGTGGCATGGCCTTCGCCAAGCGCAAGATGCCGCTCGTCATTGGCGCGGAAGCGTCGGGCTATGTCGATACGATCGGCCATGGCGTGGCCGGTCTGAAACCGGGCCAGCTCGTCTCGATCTTCGGCGCCCACACCTGCGGCCTGTGCGGCCCCTGCACGGAAGGGCGCGACAATCTGTGCGAGAATGTCGCGGGCGTGCACGGCTTCCATCTCGACGGGTTCGCCCAGGAGATGATCAACCTGCCGGCGCGCAACCTCGTCCCCGCCCCGCCCGGCGTCGATGAGACCGGTGCCGCGCTCGCGCCGATCACGTTCGGCACGGTCGAGCATATGCTTTTTGACAATGCGGCGCTTCAGCCCGGCGAAACCGTCCTGGTGCATGCCGGCGGTTCGGGAATCGGCACGGCGGCGATCCAGCTTGCCAGGAAGATGGGTTGCACTGTCATTACGACCGTCGGATCGGACGCCAAGATCGAGCCGGCGAAAGCGCTCGGCGCCGACCACGTGATCAACTATCGCGAAGACCGGTTCGAGGGCGTCGTCCGCAAGCTGACGAAGAAGAAGGGCGTCGATGTCGTCTTCGAACATGTCGGCGCGGATACCTGGGCCGGCTCCATGCTGTCGCTGAAGCGCGGCGGCCGACTGGTCACCTGCGGCTCGACCTCCGGCGTTTCGACGCAGATGAACCTGATGATGCTCTTTCAGCAACAGTTCCGCATCATCGGGTCATTCGGCTGCCGCATGGAGAACATGGCGAACGCCATGCAGAAGATGGCGCGCGGCATCGTCCATCCCGTTGTCGATACCGAGGTCGATTTCGACGGCATAGCGGCTGCGCTGGCGCGAATGGAAACCCGAGACGTCTTCGGAAAGATCGTCCTCAAGGTCGGATAGCGGAGTGCCGATGAGGAAATCCGTTCTAGGCGCGCTGAAGGTTGTTGCCCGCGTCCGGTACTGGCTGGTCGCGCAACTGGTATTCGCCCTGCTCGCCATCGCACGGCTTCTGCCGGCGCGCCAGGCCATCATGGTCGGTGCAGAGCTCGGCCAACTCCTCGGCCCGATCAGCGGCCGCCACGGATTGGTACTGGAAAACCTGCGCCTGGCCTTTCCCGAAAAGAGCGAAGCCGAGATCCGGGATATTGCGCGCAAATCGTGGCGCAGTCTTTTCCGGCTCGGCGCGGAATACGCCTATCTGGAATCCCTGATCGACTACGATCCGGAACAACCGGGGGAAGGCCTGATCGAGGTCAAGGGAGAGGAGATCTTCAGGCGCCTTCACGACCGCAACGAATCCTGCATCTTCTTCTCCGCCCATACCGGAAACTTCGAATTGCTGACGGTCTGTGCGGCGACCTACGGCCTGGATGTCACGGCGTTGTTCCGCCCGCCCAACAATCCCTACGTCGCCAAACGCCTCCTCGCGGCGCGTCGGACGGCCATGGGACATCTCGTCCCCTCGAAGGCAGGTGCTGCCTGGGGGTTGGCGCGCGCGCTCGACAAGGGCGGCAGCGTGGGCGTGCTGGTCGATCAGAAATTCGATCGCGGCGTCCCGGGCACGTTTTTTGGCCGCCCCGTGAAAACCAATCCGCTGCTCCCGAAACTGGCGCGCCAATACGACGTGCCCGTTTATCCGGCCCGGTGCGTCCGCCTCCCCGGAGGTCGTTTTCGTGTCGAGCTCGAGGAAGCGATCGAACTGCCACGCAATGAGCAGGGGGAGATCGATATCAACGCCTCTGCCCAGTTGCTTAACGATATCGTCGAACGCTGGGTGCGCGAATATCCGGACCAGTGGCTGTGGGCGCACCGTCGATGGGCCATCCGGGAAGCATCACGATCGAGATCGACGGGCAAGAAAAAGGCCGGCTGAACAGCCGGCCTCGTCTGTGACATTCGTCAATCCGCTCAGTGCGTGATGACGACGCGCATGTTGCGTGGGCCAACCTGCTTGGTCAGCTGGTAGAGCTTGCGGGCATTGCCGGTATCCAGACGAATGCAGCCATGCGATGCTGGCCTGCCGAGCGCTTTCACCGCATTCGTGCCGTGGATGGCATATCCGCCATAGAAAAAGATCGAATAAGGCATCGGCGACATGTTGTATTTACGCGAGTGCCACATCTTGTGCATGCGCGTCGGGCTCCACTTGCCCGTCGGCGTGCGGTAGCCTTTGCGCGCGGTGCTGACCCGCCAGTTGTAAAGCGTCCGCCCGTCCTTCTTGACAGTCATGGTTTGCCTGGAAATATCGACATGCGCGACGAGGCGGTTCGCCAGACTGGCAGTTGCCCCCGACACGACGACTGCGGCCGCAAGGACCACGCTCGCGAGAAAACGTTTCACTCGACTTACTCCTATACTCCGAAGACTGCCGCCCCTGTAGCGAACACTAGCCTTCCTTTACCCCTCGGTCAAAATAACATCGGGATTGTAACAAAGGGTTACTTCGGGGACATCAGCGATTGTGCGGATGTCCCGCGCGGTGTGATCTTGCCCTGCGGCGAATTCTGGTCATCAATGAGTCCCATGAAACCGATGCTGGAATCGATCGCGAGCCGTGAAGACGAACTCGTCTCGCTGACCCGAGACCTGATCCGTTTTCCGACAGTCAATCCGCCCGGCGAAGCCTATACGCCCTGCGCGGAATATCTCGGCGCACGGCTGTCAAAGTCGGGTTTCGAGATCGAATATGTGCGCGGCGAAGGCGAGCCGGGCGATACGGACCGCTATCCGCGCACCAATATCATCGCGCGCCGCGCGGGCAAACGCCCCGGACCCTGCGTCCATTTCAATTCGCATATCGACGTGGTCGAGGCGGGCGACGGCTGGGCGGTGGATCCGTTCGAGGGCGTCGTGCGCGATGGCCGTGTCTATGGGCGGGGCGCATGCGACATGAAGGGCGGGCTCGCCGCCTCGGTCATCGCCGTCGAGGCATTCATCGAGCAATATCCCGATTATGCCGGCGCCATCGAGATATCCGGCACGGTCGACGAGGAATCCGGCGGCTTCGGTGGCGTCGCCCACCTCGCGCGAAAGGGCTATTTCTCGAAACCCCGCGTCGACCACGTCATCATTCCGGAACCGCTCAACAAGGATCGCGTCTGCCTCGGCCATCGCGGCGTTTGGTGGGCGGAGATCGAAACAAAGGGCGAGATCGCCCATGGCTCCATGCCGTTCCTCGGCGACTGCGCCGTCCGGCACATGGGCGCCCTGCTCGCCGCCTTCGAGGAAAAGCTGTTTCCCGCCCTCGACGCCAAGCAGACCCGCATGCCCGTCGTTCCGGAAGGCGCGCGCCGCTCGACGATGAACATCAACGCCATTCATGGCGGCCAGACCGACGACTACACCGGCCTGCCCTCCCCCAACGTTCCGGATTCCTGCCGCCTGACAATCGACCGCCGTTTCCTGCTCGAGGAGGCGATCTCCGAGGTCAAGGGAGAGGTTCTCGCCATTTTGGACGACCTGAAGGCGACACGGCCGAACTTCGACTACACGATCAGCGACATCATGGAGGTGATGCCGCTCATGACCGAGAAGGATGCGCCTGTGGCGACGGCCGTCGCGCACGGCATCCAGACGATCTTCGACCGCGAGCCGGACTACGTCATTTCGCCCGGCACCTACGATCAGAAGCACATCGCCCGGCTCGGCCATCTTTACGATTGCGTCGCCTACGGGCCCGGCATTCTCGACCTCGCGCACAGGCCCGACGAATGGGTCGGCATCGCCGACATGGTGCAATCGGCGCAGGTCATGGCGCTGGCGCTCGAGGAGCTTCTCGGATTGGCTTCAGAATAGTCCAATAGAAGGAAAAATCCGTAACATATCAGTTGCTTGGCCTGCCGCTTCTTGCGCAAAAGTCAGCGACCGAATAGACAAAGCCGACTCCAGTCCAACGAAAGCAATGCTTTGTCGGCTACTCGCGAAGCCTCATCCATAACCGTCCCCGGCCTACGCGCGCGAAAGGGCGGCGAGCCCATCGTCTGCACGACGGCATACACGACGCCGATGGCGGAAATCGCGGACCGGCACTGCGATCTTGTCCTTGTGGGTGACAGCGTCGGCATGGTCCTTCACGGGCTCCAGTCCACGACTGAAGTGACCCTCGAAATGATGATCATGCACGGCAAGGCCGCGCGCCGGGGCGTGAAGCAGGCGCTCCTGGTCATCGACATGCCGTTCGGCAGCTACGAAGAGACACCCGAGCAGGCTTTCCGCAACGCATCGACCATCATTCGCGAAACCGGCGCGGACGCGGTGAAGCTGGAGGGCGGGGTTCACATGGCGGAGACAATCGCGTTTCTGGTCCACCGGGGCATTCCGGTCATGGCCCATGTCGGCCTCACGCCGCAATCCGTCAAAGTCTTCGGAGGATACCGGCCCCAGGGACAGGGCGAGGATTCCCGGCGCGTTCTCGAGGACGCTATCGCTGTCACGCGAGCTGGCGCGTTTTCCATCGTGTTGGAGAAGATACCGGCAAGCCTCGCCGACGAGATCACCGGGGCGATCGACATTCCGACGATCGGAATCGGCGCGTCAGCCGGATGCGACGGCCAGGTCCTCGTAATCGACGACCTGCTCGGAATGTTCACGGCATTCAAGCCGAAATTCGTCAAGCGTTACGCGACTTTGGGTGAAGCGGCGGACACGGCGCTTGCGGCATATGCAAGAGAGGTGCGTGACCGTAGCTTCCCGGCGCCCGAGCACGTGTTTCCCGACAAGACATCGCCCGCTGGAGACCACGACACGTGAAGCCCGAGATCGTCCGCAGCCGCGCGGATCTGCGCGCGCAAGCCACTGCATGGCGCAAGGACGGCCTCCGGATCGGAGCAGTTCCGACCATGGGCGCGCTGCATGAGGGGCATCTGAGCCTGGTTCGCCGTGCAGCCGCCGAGTGCGACAAGGTCATCGTCACGCTGTTCGTCAATCCGAAACAGTTCAACGACCAGAACGACCTCCAGAAGTACCCACGCACCGAGGAAGACGACCGCACGCTCCTGGAAGAAATCGGGCCGGATATCCTTTACGCGCCGGACGTCAAAGAGATCTATCCCGCAGGTTTCGCAACGACGATCTCGGTCTCCGGGATCACCGATTCCCTGTGCGGCAGCTTTCGACCCGGTCATTTCGACGGCGTCGCGACCGTCGTCTGCAAACTGTTCCTGCAAACGGGCGCGGATTGCGCCTATTTCGGCGAAAAGGACTACCAGCAGCTTCAGGTCGTGCGCCGCATGGCATCCGACCTGGACATTCCGATCGATGTAATCGGCTGTCCAACGATCCGCGAGGCGGATGGTCTCGCCATGTCCTCGCGAAATCGCCTTCTGTCGCCCGAGGGACGCGAAAAGGCCGTCGCGCTGCCACGCGCGCTCGTCCAGACGGCCGAGGCGATCTCCCGGGGAGCGAACCCGCAGGATTCAATCGAGGCCGCAATAGGATTGCTGGAAACATCCGGCTTCGCATCCATCGAATATCTGGAACTGCGCGGCGCGGACGACCTCGCCCCGATCACGACGCTGGACCGCCCCGCGCGGCTTCTTGCCGCCGCAAAAATGGACGATGTCCGACTGATCGACAACGTGCCGGTGTTGCCCGGAACGTAACCATTTCGGCTTTCCGTCGGACCGACAGACAGTACCGGGTTCCGGCAAGGCGACCGCGACGGCACATTCGATTGCTGACAAGCCGCTCGTGTCCTGTATAAATCCGGAAGCGATACTCGGGAGGTTCGTACATGACAGCCAAGACCACTACCCTTCTCGCCGGTGCGGCGCTTGCGCTCGCACTCACGACATCGGCCTTTGCCGCACGCACGGACCTGACGCTGGCGATCCAGCTGGAACCGCCGCATCTCGACCCGACGGCGGGCGCGGCCGGCGCGATCGACGACATCGTCTACCAGAACATTTTCCAGGGCCTGACGCGCATCGGCCCCGACGGAGCGGCTCTGCCCTCGCTCGCCGAAAGCTGGACCGTGTCCGATGACGGCCTGACCTACACATTCACGCTCCAGGACGGCGTCACCTTCCATGACGGCACCGCGCTCGACGCCGGTGACGTGGTCTTCACGCTCGACCGCGCCCGTGCGGACGACTCGACCAATGCGCAGAAGGCGCTGTTCTCGGCCATCGACTCGGTCGAGGCCGTCGACGATCTGACAGTCAAGGTGACGCTGAGCCAGCCGCAGGGATCGTTCCTCTACAATCTGGGCTGGGGCGACGCGGTGATCGTCGCGCCGGAATCGGCCAAGACCAACAAGGAAAAACCGGTCGGCACCGGTCCATTCAAATTCGAGACCTGGGCACAGGGATCGTCCGCGACACTGGTCAAAAACCCGGACTACTGGGGTGAAGCGGTGGCGCTCGACAAGGTCACCTATCGCTTCATCTCCGACCCGGCAGCCGCCACGGCGGCGCTGCTTGCCGGCGACATCCAGGCCTTCCCGTCCTTCCCCGCACCGGAGGCGGTCGTGCAGTTCGAGGGCGATCCGCGCTTCGCTGTCGTCATAGGCTCCACCGAGGGAGAAACGGTCCTCTCGACGAACAATGGTAAGGAACCCTTCGACAAGCTGGAAGTCCGTCAGGCCATCGCGCATGCGCTCGACCGCCAGGCGATCATCGACGGCGCGATGTTCGGTTTCGGCACGCCGATCGGCACGCATTTCGCGCCGCATAACCCGGCCTATGTCGAACTCGTCGAAACCTACCGCTACAATCCGGAAAAATCGAAGGAGCTGCTTGCCGCGGCCGGCTATCCGGACGGTTTCAAGGCGACGCTGAAATTGCCGCCGCCGGCCTATGCGCGGCGCGGCGGCGAGATCATCGCCGCCCAGTTGCGCGATGTCGGCATCGATCTGGAGATCATCCCTGTCGAATGGGCCCAGTGGCTCGACCAGGTTTTCAAGGGCAAGGACTATGACCTGTCCATCGTCTCGCATACCGAGCCGAACGACATCGGCATCTATGCCCGCGACGACTATTATTTCGACTACCACTCCGACGCGTTCAACGCCGTGATGGCCGAGCTCGACGCCACCTCGGACGAGGATGCGCGCTATGCGCTCCTGCGGAAGGCGCAGGAAATCATCGCCAATGACGCGGTCAACGGCTTCCTGTTCGAGCTTCCAAAGATCGGCATCTGGGACGCCAAGCTGGAAGGTCTGTGGCACAATGCGCCCTTGCAGGCCAACGACCTGTCCGCCGTCCACTGGACCGAATAGGACAGTCGCCATTCAGAAACACAGGCGGGCAGTCGGTGCCCGCCTTTTTCTTGGTCCCGGCGACCGCTAATCTCTGCTCATGCTGTCCTACGCGCTGCGCCGCATCCTCATCGTTCTGATCACGCTTCTCGCGGCGAGCGTCATCGTCTTCGCGGTTCTGGAGATCGTGCCCGGAGACCCGGCCCGGCTGATGCTCGGCATGAATGCAACCGAGGACGCGATCGCCGCGCTGCGCCAGCAAATGGGCCTCGACCAGCCGCTCATACCTCGCTACTTCGCCTGGATCGGCGGTCTGCTGACCGGTGATTTCGGCCGGTCCTACACCTACTCCGTGCCCGTCATCGATCTCGTCCGCGACCGCCTCGTCGTATCGCTGCCGCTCGCCGTGATGGCGCTGTTCCTGTCGACGGCCATCGCGCTGCCCGTCGGCATCTTCTCCGCCGCGCGCCGCGGGACCGCAGCCGACACCGGCGTCATGGCAGCAACTCAGCTCGGCATCGCCATTCCCAATTTCTGGTTCGCGCTGTTGCTGGTCTATGTCTTCGCGGTCGCGCTGCGCTGGGTTCCGGCCGGCGGCTTTCCCGGCTGGGACGCCGGCCTTTGGACCGCGCTTTCCGCCCTGCTCCTGCCGGCCATCGCTCTCGCCCTGCCCCAGGCCGCCATCCTCGCGCGCGTCACCCGCTCCGCCCTCCTCGACGTGATGAGCGAGGACTATATCCGCACCGCCCGCGCCAAGGGCCTGCCGGCCAACGCGGTGTTGTGGCGGCATGCGCTGCGCAATGCGCTGATCCCGGTCCTGACGATCCTCGGCCTGCAATTCTCCTTCCTGCTGGCCGGCACGATCATCATCGAAAACGTGTTCTACCTGCCCGGCCTCGGCCGCCTCGTGTTCCAGGCGATCACCCAGCGCGACCTGATCGTCGTGGAAAGCGTCGTCGTCCTGCTGGTAGCCACCGTCGTCATCGTCAATTTCCTTGTCGATCTCGCCTATGCCTGGGCGGATCCGCGCCTGAGGCGGCGCTGACATGGCGAATGGCGGTATCGAAGGCGAACTGGTCGCCACCGAGCACGAGGACTGGCGGCGGTTCATCCGCAAGGCGCTCGCCAATCGCTCCTTCCTGGCCGGCGCGGTCATCACCCTGTTCGTCATTGCCGTCGCGCTGGTCTCCGTCGTCTGGACGCCCTACGACGTGACGAAACTGGTAATCGCAGACCGGTTGCAGGGCCTCTCCTCAACACACCTTCTGGGCACCGACCATTTCGGCCGAGACATCCTGTCGATGATCATGGTCGGCTCGCGCAATTCCATCGCCGTCGCGCTGATCGCGGTGGGTATCGGCATTGCCATCGGCGTCCCGCTCGGAACTTACGCCGCGGCGAAACGCGGTGTGGTGGACGAGGTGCTGATGCGAGCCTCCGACATCGTCTTCGCCTTTCCCGCGCTGTTATCGGCGGTGATGATCACCGCGATCTTCGGACCCGGCGCGATCAATGCGATCATCGCCATCGGCATCTTCAACATTCCCGTCTTCGCCCGCGTCGCGCGCGGCGGAGCATTGGCGCTGTGGCCGCGCGAATTCATCCTCGCCGCCCGTGCGTCGGGCAAGCGCGCCGGGCTGATCACGGTGCAGCACATCGTGCCGAACATCGCCAATCTCCTGCTTGTACAGGGCACGATCCAGTTCTCGCTTGGCATCCTGGCCGAAGCCGGCCTTTCCTATGTCGGCCTCGGCACGCAGCCGCCCGCGCCCAGTTGGGGACGCATGCTGTTCGAGGCGCAGACCATGATGACCATCGCACCCCACATGGCGATCGTGCCGGGCTTTGCGATCATCATCACCGTGCTCGGGCTGAACTTGCTTGGCGACGGACTGCGGGACGTGCTCGATCCCAGATTGCGGCGCCAGCGATGAGCGCACCCGTCCTCGACATAGCCAATCTGTCGCTGGCCATCGGCGACACACCGATCCTCAGGGACATCGACCTGACGGTGAAGGCCGGCGAGGTGGTCGGACTGGTCGGAGAATCGGGGTCGGGCAAGTCGATGACCGCTCAGGCGGTGATGCGCCTCCTGCCGCACGCGGCGCGACCCGCCGGACGCATCAGCTTCAACGGCGAGGATTTGCTGACCGCCTCCGAGGAACGCATGTGCGAATTGCGCGGCGACGATATCGGTATGGTCTTCCAGGAACCGATGACCGCGCTCAATCCGGTCAAGACCATTGGAGAGCAGGTCGCTGAAGGCATCCGGTTCCATCGCCGCGTAAGCCGCGCGGAGGCCGAGGCTCGCGCCCGCGACATGCTCGAGCGTGTCGGCCTGCCACAAAACCGGTTTCCGCTTTCGCGCTATCCACACGAACTGTCCGGCGGCCAGCGCCAGCGCGTTGTCATCGCCATTGCCTGCGCGCTGCATCCGAAGCTGCTGATCGCCGACGAACCCACGACGGCGCTCGACGTCGTCCTGCAGAAACAGATCCTCGACCTGCTGCGTAGCCTCGTCGAGGAAAACGGCATGGGGTTAGTCCTGATCAGCCACGACCTCGGCGTCGTCGCCGACATGGCCGACCGCATCACGATCCTGCGCCACGGCGCGGTGCAGGAGGCCGGGGAAACCGCCACGGTGCTGCGCGAGCAGAAGCACCCCTACACGAAGCGCCTTGCCGAAGCCTCCGTTCACGTACCGGCTTGGGCGAACGCACAGACACCGCCCGATGGCGACAACCGCCTGCTCGAACTGGACAATGTGGCGCGCCATTTTCCGGGCCATCGCACCGGGTTCTTCTCGCGCGGCGAACCGGTGCGCGCGGTCGACGGGGTCTCCTTTTCGATCCGCTCCGGCCATTCGGTGGCGCTGGTCGGGCAGTCGGGCTGCGGCAAGTCAACGCTTGCGCGCATGATTCTCGCGCTCGACCGCCCGACATCGGGCGCAATTCGTTTCGACGGAATGGAGACCTCGTCTTTGGACGAGCACGCCCTGCGACCGGCGCGCCGTGAGATGCAGGTCGTTTTTCAGGACCCTTACGGCTCCTTCGACCCGCGCCAGAAGGTCCTTTCGTCAGTCGCAGAACCGCTGCACCTGATGGATGAGCGGATGGGACGGTCAGAGAAGCGGGACCGGGTGACGGAAGCGCTGGTCGAGGTCGGCATGCAGGCCTCCGACATGGACAAGTACCCGCACGAATTCTCCGGTGGCCAGCGCCAGCGCCTCGCCATCGCGCGCGCCATCATCACCCGGCCGAAACTGGTCGTCGCCGACGAGCCGGTCTCCGCGCTCGACGTGTCGATCCGCGCCCAGATCCTCGATCTTTTCGCCAAGCTGAACGACGATCTCGGCCTCGCCTTCCTGTTCATCACCCATGACCTGACGGTCGCGCGCGCCATCACGCATGACGTGCTGGTGATGGATCACGGAAAGATCGTGGAGACGGGAAGGACGGTTGATGTGCTCGACCGTCCAGCCTCGGAAGTCACGCAACGCCTGATCGCCGCCGCGCCCGACCTGAAGCGGGCCATTGAGCGGCGCTCTGCGAAAATCACATGAGAATGGCGAGTATCGCCACCAGAGCCGCCAGAATCGTCATGCTTCGCCAGAAGACCGCGATTGCCACGCCAATATCCTTTTCGGACACGAAGTGCCGGCCCGCGACGTTGAGATAGGGATCGTCGGTGATTTCGCCGCCATAGCTGCGCGGCCCGCCAAGCGCCACGCCCGTCGCCGCAGCCATGGCGCTTTCCGGCCAGCCGGCATTAGGCGAACGGTGCAGCCGCGCGTCGCGGAAGGTCACCGCGAAGGTCCGGCGCGCCCGTTTCAGCCCGCGCAGGCTTCCGTCGGCAATGGCGATGAGGATGCCGGAGAGCCGCGCCGGGATCCAGTTGACGACATCGTCCAGCTTCGCGGCAGCGCGCCCGAAGGCGAGATAGCGTTCATTGCGGTGCCCGATCATCGAATCCGCCGTATTGATGAGCTTGTAGGCGAACAGGCCGGGCAACCCGAACAGCGCGTACCAGAAGGCCGGCGCGATCACGCCGTCAGAGGCGTTTTCCGCCAAACTCTCGATGCTCGCCCGCGCAACGCCAGAGTCGTCGAGCGTTTCCGGATCGCGTCCGACGATCTGCGACACGGCGTTCCGGCCGCCTTCAAGGCCCTCTTCGCGCAATGCCGTCTGCACGGCACGCACATGCACGACGAGCGATTTCTGCGCCAGCAGGACCATCACCACAAGCGTCTCGATGACGAGACCGGCAACCCCGGTCCAGCCAAGCAGCAGGTCGAGCCAGCGCCCGACGACGACGGCGAATGCCACCAGAAGGAGTGTGATCAGGAAACCGGCGCGCGCACGGGCCGAACCCGAACTCTCCTCATTGTTGAAATTGCGCTCGAAAAGATCGATCAGCTTGCCGAACCACACGACCGGATGGGGCACACGAGACCACAGCCAGTCGGGATCGCCGATCAGGCGGTCCAGAATGAGTGCAATGAGCAATATGGCAAGGCTGCTGGCTTCCAACATTACCCGGGGTTCTGCATCGCCGCAGCCGTTTCGGCAAGAGCGGAATCGAGCCGGGCGAATTCATGGTCCATCCCCGGCAATCCGAAGCGCATCCACTCGGCGTCGTGGTCGAATTCCCGAACAAGGATATGGCGACGTCCCAGGGCATCCGCGACCCGTCCCGCCGCCGCGTGACGCGCGGTGACGAACAGGCCGGTACGCCCGATGAGGGTGAAACCGTGCCGTTCCAGCATCGCGGCAAGGCGCGCGCTGTCGGTTTCAAGCCGCGACCGCGTGTCGGCGATCCAGTCCCGATCGCGGAATGCGCGCGCACCAATGGCGAGCGCCGGGCCCGGCACGGCCCAGGGCCCGATCATTGTCTGTAGCGCAGCGATTACGTCAGGGTCTCCAATCGCGAAACCAAGCCGAACGCCGGCAAGCCCGAAGAACTTGCCGAAGGAGCGCAGCACCATGAGACCCCGCCCGCCGGTCCGCGAAACAATGGAATGCTCCGGCGCGAAGTCGGCGAACGCCTCATCGACAATGGCGACGCGACGGCCGGAGGCGAAGGGCAGGATCGCATCCGCCGGCCACGTCCGCCCGTCCGGGTTGTTCGGCTGGCCGACGACGAGCAGGTCCGTCGCATCGGGCTCGTCCGGCAAGCCGCCGGGCGTCGCGACCGAGACGCCGGTCATGCGAAACACGCCCGCATACTCGCCATAGGTCGGCGAGACGATCGATACCCGGTCGAGATAGTTGAACAGGAGGGGAAGCCACTGGATGATCGCCTGCGTACCCGGCGCGGCGAGGATTCCGGCCTCTTGCGGAATGCCGTAATACTCCCGCGCCGCCTGCAGGCAGTCTTCCATCTGGCTCTCGTCGGGAAGGCGCTGCCAGATTGCGGCATCCAACTCGGGTATTGGATAGGCAACGGGGTTGATCCCGGTCGACAGGTCGAGCCAGGCGCCCCGCTCGCCGCCATATGTCGCGATGGCGCGGTCCAGCGCGCCGCCATGCCGGATCGTCTCCATCAGTCCGCCCTGTCGATTACGTGCATATAGGACCCGCAGACGGAGCCGCGCTGAAGCCCTGCCTCGCCAAGGTCTTCGCCGCGCGCGTCGCGGACCGCGAAAAGCCGCTCGCCCTCGCCTTCCGATACGAGCGACGAATAATGAAACTCGTGCGCGGTGAGCGGCAGGGCCCATGGCGAGCCGCCAAGCGGCTGCAGCCGGCGGTAGCCGAGATGGCGCTTGCGCTGCGCATAGCTGGTTACGACCGGCAACAGTCCCGCCATGGCATGTCTTTCGCCGTCGGCGTCGATCAGACCCTCGCCGAGCACCATGTAACCACCGCATTCCCCATAGACCGGCTTGCCGTGATTGGCCGCCATGCGCAGCCCGTCGAGACATGTCGCCGCCGCCGCGATCCGGCCGGCATGCAGTTCCGGATAGCCCCCCGGCAGGAACACCGCGTCGGCGTCCGGCTCAGGCCCCTCATCGGCGAGCGGCGAGAAGAAAGAAAGCTGCGCTCCCTGCCGCTGCCAGCCGGTCAGAAGATGCGGATAGGCAAAGGCGAACGCCTCGTCGCGCGCGACCGCGATCCTCTGGCCGAGCGGCGGCAGTTCGGCCGCGTCGCGCGGCTCGTTCGGCTCCGTGGCGAGCGCCATGAGCGCGTCCATGTCGCAATTGTCTCCGACCATCGAGGCGGCCCGGGCGATGAAATCTCCCAGCGCCTCGTGCTCTCCGGCCTGTACCAGCCCGAGATGGCGCGACGGCAGGCTCAGCGCGCTGTCTCCCGGGACAGCGCCGAAGACACGGATGTCCGCCTCCTCCAGTGCCGCGCGGAGCATCGTCTCATGGCGCGGACTGCCGACACGGTTGAGGATGACACCCGCAAACGGCACGTCGGGGCGATGATCGCGATAGCCTTTCACCAGAGCCGCAACGGAGTGCGCCATGCGCGACGCGTCGATGACGAGGATAACGGGCAGTCGCAGCGCCGCAGCGAGGTCCGCCGCGCTTCCCGTCCCGTCCGCCGCTCCGTCGAAGAGCCCCATCATGGCTTCCACCACGGCGATGTCGCCGGCGCCGAGAAAGCGCCAGGACAAAGACCGAAGCAGCGCCGGCCGCATCGCCCAGGGATCGAGATTGACGCAGTCCTCGCCGGTCGCCGCGGCATGGAAGGCCGGATCGATATAGTCCGGCCCGGCCTTGGCCGAGACGGCACGCAGGTCTCGGTCACGCAGCGCGCGCAACAGCCCGAGCGTTACCGTCGTCTTGCCCGAGCCGGAATGCGGCGCGGCGACGAGAAATCCTCTCATGCCGACCGGTCCCTGGACCGATTCCCGAGCGGATCGCTCTGGAGCACACGGCCATCGTTCAGCGCGCCGAGCCAGTCGAGCGCCGCGCGCATGCGCACGACCTCGCCGACGACAACAATGGCCGGCGGCGAAAGACCCGCGCCCGCCACGTCCGCTTCTGCGCGCGCAAGCGTCGTTTCAAGTACCTGCTGCTGCGCCGTCGTCGCATTGCAGACAAAGGCCATCGGCTCCTCCGGCGAGCGCCCCTCGGCGATCAGGCGCGCGGAGATCGTGCCGATATGTTTCATCGCCATATACATGACGATGACCGGAGAACCCCGCGCCACGCCTGCCCAGTCGATCGCGTCAGGCATGACGCCGGTCGCGTCGTGCCCGGTCAGGAAGGTGACATTGTGGTTGGTCTCGCGATGCGTGACCGGGATACCGGCATAGGCAAGCCCGCCGATTCCCGCCGTCACGCCGGGCACGATGCGAAAGGGCACACCATGCTCGACCAGCGTCAGCGCCTCCTCGCCGCCACGACCGAACACGAAGGGATCGCCGCCCTTCAAGCGCAGGACACGCTTGCCCGCCCTGGCAAGTTCGACAAGGCGCAGCGAAATGTCCCGCTGTTTCGGCGACGGCTTGCCGCCGCGTTTTCCCGCATATTCGAGCACCGCGCCCGGCCCGGCCAGCGCGAGGCACTCGGCATTGACCAGCGCGTCATGCACGATCACGTCGGCCTGTTTCAGCGCGTTCACCGCATGAAGCGTCAAAAGGCCGGGATCGCCCGGCCCCGCGCCCACGAGCCAGACATGGCCAGCCTCGAACCGGGGCAATCCGTCCATGACCTCCATGCTCACGCTCTCGTTCCTTCCCGCTTTCGCGCCGTCATTCCGTCACCTATAAGACCGCCATGGTCACGGGCAAAGCCGAAATCGGTGCGACACCCCGCAAGCCGGGCGGACCGCTCCGGCGCGGCTGGACGACGGGCGCCTGCGCCACCGCCGCCACCAAGGCCGCGCTCACCGCGCTTCTGACCGGGCAGTTTCCCGACCCTGTCTCCATAACCCTGCCAAAGGGCGAGACACCCGCCTTCCCGCTGGCGCACGAGACGCTCGGCGAGAATTTCGCAGAGGTCGGCATCGTCAAGGATGCCGGAGACGATCCGGATGTCACGCATGGCGCGACCATAATCGCCCGCATCTCGCACGCTGCGCCTGGAACCGGCATCTCTTTTCGCGCTGGCGACGGCGTCGGCATGGTGACAAAGGCCGGCCTCCCCATCCAGCCAGGCGAACCGGCGATCAATCCGGTTCCGCGACAATTGATGACGGCCGAGGTGGAGGCGCTTTGCGCGGAACACGGGATCGCCCCGGATATCGAGATTTCCATCTCGGTGCCGGGCGGCGACGCCCTCGCCGCCAAGACGTGGAACCCGCGCCTCGGCATTCTCGGCGGCATCTCGATCCTAGGCACGACCGGCATCGTGCACCCCTTTTCGTGCTCGGCCTGGATCCACTCCATTCATCGCGGCATCGATGTCGCCCGCGCGGAAGGCCTCGACCACGTGCTCGGCGCGACCGGTTCGACATCCGAAGCGGCAGCGCAGGCGATCTACGGCCTGCCGGAGACCGCATTGCTCGATATGGGTGACTTCGCGGGCGGGCTACTGAAATATCTGCGCGCCCACCCCGTGCCGAAGCTCACGATTGCCGGCGGTTTCGCCAAGCTGACAAAAATGGCGCAAGGCGCGCTGGACCTGCATTCGGGCCGCAGCCAGGTCGACATGGACTTCCTTCTGGCCGAGGCGCTGAACGCCAGACTGGATCCGGCGCAAGGCGCACGGATTCAATCTGCCAACACGGCACAGGAAGCCCTTGAACTGGCAACGGAAAACGACATCGACCTCGCCGCCCCTATCGCGGAACGGGCACGCGCGATCGCGATTGAAACGCTTCGCGGCGCGCCTGTCGCGGTGGAGGTCATCGTCACCGACCGCAAGGGCAACATCCTCGCGAGGACGGATTTCGCATGACGGAGACGATCCTGATCCTTGGCGGAACGAAGGAGGCCGCAACACTGGCGGCGGAACTGGTTCGCGATCATCCGGACTGGCGCGTGGTGACCTCGCTTGCAGGGCGCACGCGCGAGCCAAAACCGGTCGCGGGCGAGGTACGCATCGGCGGCTTCGGCGGCGCGGAGGGGCTGGCGGATTATATGCGCGCGCAACAGGTGACGCGGCTGATCGACGCTACGCACCCCTTCGCGACAGCCATTTCGCAAAACGCGAAGCGCGCGGCGCAACAGGCCGGTGTGCGGCTCGAAACGCGCATGCGCCCGCCATGGCGGCGGGAGCCCGACGACAATTGGATCGAGGTCGCATCGCTGGAGGAAGCGCGCGACGCGATCCCTGCCGGGGCATGTGCCCTGCTGGCGCTCGGGCGCCAGCATATCGCTCCTTTTACCGATCGCGCGGATGTGCATTTCATCGTCCGCATGGTCGATCCGCCGGAAACGCCGCTCGCCGTGCCCGATCATGACCTGGTCATCGGCCTGCCCGGCGCGGCCGCTGGAGAGGAAGCAGCCCTTCTCACAAAACATCGCGTGACCCACATCGTCTGCCGCAATTCCGGCGGCAGCGGCGCTTACGCGAAAATCGAGGCCGCACGCGCCCTCGGCCTGCCGGTGATCATGGTCAACCGTCAGGAAACGTGATCGGTGGCTGGCGGCTCAACCCCGCGCACCCGCTTGCCGATTTTCCGGCGATCCGCTAGCGCTGATGCATCGGCAATCGGACGACACGGGATGAAGCGTAAATTCGCATTCATGGTCATGGCGCTTTTTCTCGGAGGATGCGCTTCCGGGCCGGAATTGCTCCCGCTGGTGACAGGCGCGACAGCCCCACTGGTGACCGAGGATATCTTTGTCGCCACCGCACGCGCGCCGAGCGACGATCCGCTCGTGGTGTATTCCGGAGGCCGCTCCGACGTCCTCGGTTTCGCCGAGATCACGGTCTCCGTTCCGCCCGAGCGCGAGGCGGGAACGCTGCCGATGCCCACGCGCAAGCCGGATTTCTCCCGCCAGTTCGCCGCCGTCGCGGTCGACCGGGATCTGACGGCGCCCGGATTCGTTTCGCGGCTCGATGAGCGTCTGCTCGAATTCTCGCCCGGTGAAAGGACTGCATTCGTCTTCGTTCACGGGTTCAACACCGACTTCGCCGAAGGCGTCTACCGGCAGGCGCAGTTTCTGCACGACTACAAGATCGACGCCGCGGCCGTGAATTTCTCCTGGCCGTCCGCCGGCAAGACGCCGCTCTATCTCTACGACCGCGACAGCGCCCAGTTCGCGCGCGGCAGCCTCGTCAAGACGCTGCGTCTCCTCGCCGGCAGCAAGGCCGACCGGATCATTATCCTGGGGCATTCGATGGGGGCGCTCCTGACGATGGAGGCCCTGCACGAGATCTCGATCTCCGGCGACAAGGCACTGCTCCGCCGCATCGACGCCGTTCTGCTTGCCGCGCCGGATATCGACGTCGATGTCTTCTGGCAGCAGGTATCGCAAATCGACCCGATGCCCTCTTCCTTCGCGGTGATGGTCTCCAGCAAGGACCGCGCTCTCAACCTTTCAAACCGCGTTCGCGGCGGCCATCCGCGCGTCGGCGAAGGTGTCGATATCGACGCGCTCCGCAAAAACGGAATCGCGGTAATCGACCTTTCGGAACAGGGTGCCGGCCGACGTTCGCTGAACCACAGCACATTCGCATCCTCTCCCGTTCTGATCGATCTGGCGCAGAGCGGACTTCTCGGACGCGATTCGCTGAACAGCGAAACCTCCATCGACACCGCGCTCGGCAATCTCAGCGATCTTCTGGCGGGCGTCGTGTATCTTCCAGCGAAGGCTGCGGGCGTCCGCTGATGCCGCCGACCGAGGATTGCAGTTCCGCGGTCAGCCAATCGCGAAACCGCGTCACATGAGGGTTTCCGCGCGCCGTCTCGCCGGTGACGAACCAGTAGGATTCGCCGGTCGGATAGCGGTCGGGAAACGGCGCGACCGCCTGGCCCGAGGCGAGCGCATAGCTCGCCAGCGGCTCCCAGGCGAGAAAGACGCCCTGCCCGGCGATCGCCGCATCGAGGCCAAGCGCACCATCGGAATAAACCGGCCCTTCGCCGAGGATCGACGCGTCCAGCCCGTTCGGCTTCAGCCAGACATCCCATTCGAACATCGCGTATCGATCGCGAATGATCGGCACAGTTGCCAGGTCCGAGGGCTTCTTCAGGCTTTGCGCGAGTCGCGGATTGCAAACCGGAAAGACCTCCTGGTCCAGCATCCACTCGGCCTTCACGCCCGGATATTTCCCCCTGCCGACGCGAATGCAGGCATCGACATCGGCTGTGTTCGGATCGACCAGACCGACATCGGCGTCAATACGCACACGGATACCAGGATCGATCTTGCGGAATCCGTCGAGCTTCCAGACAAGCCATTTCGAAGCGAAGATCGGGGCGATCGAGATCGTCAGGACGCCATGCGCGCGGCGCTCGGCCAGCGCCACGCCGCGCGACAGTTCGCGCATGCCGGCGGTCAGTCTTTCGCAGACCTCCACACCGAGCGGCGTCAGGCGCAACCCCTTCGCCTCGCGTGAAAACAGCGACCGGCCGAGCGCCTCCTCGGCGCGCTGGACCTGCTGGCTGACAGCGCCCGGCGTCACGCCAAGCTCATCCGCGGCCGCCGCGAGATTGCCCAACCTGCCGACAGCTTCCACTGCGCGGAGGCTCGTGACATGCACCCTGTTCAAGTTTCTCATTTCAGTTTTTCTAAATCATAATGGAGAAGATGTCGATTTCTTTGCATTATATTCAGGCGCATAACGCCAAGCATGATGAAGCTTATCTACATACTCACCCACTGGCGACCCGCACCGCGAGCGGCCAACACCACCACCTGCGGATGCGATCCGCTTTCGCATCCGGCGATCCGAGGCATGAGCCCGGATGAGCTCGCGGACCTACCTTTCGGCACCGCGCGAAACAGAAAAGCCTGACGGCCCCGGCCGTCAGGGCATGACAGGAGAACGCGGTTTTCCGTGACCGGCTCTGGTCTCCGTAAAAAATTCGATGTAGGTAGCGCTGCGGCGCTTAGCCGCCGGCGCGGCCATTACCCACACACTCGATTTTCTTTTTTCGGAGGCTCTCATGCAGCCCGGATTTTTGCGTTCGGCTATCGTCCTAGGCCTGCTTGCCTGGGTCGGCCCGTTCGCCATCGACATGTATCTGCCCGCCCTGCCGGTGATTGCGGACGATCTGGAAACCACCATCGCGGCGACCCAGACGACACTGACCGCCTATTTCATCGCCTTCGGCGTGGCCCAGCTCGTCTATGGCCCGCTGGCGGACTGGATTGGTCGCAAGGCACCGATCTTTATCGGTCTGGGGATTTTCATCGTCGGCTCGCTTGCCTGTGCCTGGGCACCCACGATCGGATGGCTCGCCGCCGGCCGCTTCGTCCAGGCGATGGGCGCCGCGACGGTTATGGTCGTGCCCCGCGCCATCGTCCGCGATCTCTATACCGGCAGTCAGGCAACACGCATGATGGCACTCATCATGCTGGTGATCTCCGTTTCGCCGATGCTCGCGCCGCTCGCCGGCTCCGGCCTGATCGCGCTGTCGGGCTGGCGGCTGATCTTCGAGGTGCTGGCCGGCGCCGCGATATTGTCGATGATCCTGACCGCGACACAGCTGCCCGAGACCCTGCCCGCCGAAAAGCGCGTGCCGGTGCGCCCGCGCCTGCTGCTCGCCGGCATGCGCACTTTGCTGACGGATCCGAAATTCATCGGCCTGACTTTGATCGGCGGTTTTGGCATGGCGAGTTTCTTCGTCTTCCTGTCGACCGCTTCCTTTGTCTATACCGGCCAGTACGGGCTGAGTTCCGTGCAGTTCAGCCTCGCCTTCGCGGTCAATGCCATCGGCTTCTTCGGCGCGTCGCAGGTCGCACCGACGCTCGGCGACCGGTTCGGCATGACCCGCATGATTCTGATCGCCACCAGCGGCTTCGCGATTACCGCGCTGATACTGCTCGCGCTGACGCTGGCCGGACAGGATTCGCTCGCAGTTCTGATGGGCATGCTCTTCATCGGATATGCCTTTTTCGGCCTCGTCATGGCTCCCGTCATGGTCATGGCGCTGGACGACCACGGTGACAAGGCAGGTCTCGCCTCCTCGCTCGGCGGCACGCTGCAGATGGTGTCCGGCGGCGTCATGATTGTCGCGACCGCTCCGTTCTTCGACGGCACGTCGCTTCCAATGGTGGCTTCCATCGCGCTTTGCGCGGTCGTCGCGGCGACGCTGGCGGTCGTCACGCTGCGCGCCGCGCCGCAAACCGGCGCCCCCGCCTGATCGTGAGGCGCGACTGAATGAGCGCATTCGAACTGGCGGCCCTCGCCGCGGCAATGACATGGGCGTTCTCGGCGGTCATCGCCGCCGGGCCGTCCTCCCAGCTTGGCGCAATCGCCTTCAACCGGATACGCATGGCGATCGTGCTGGTGATGCTGGCGATGTTCGTGGCGGCCACCGGTGGCTGGCGCACGCTTCAGCCTGAGCATCTCCTGCCGCTGGCGCTGTCCGGCTTCATCGGTATCTTTCTTGGCGATACCTGCCTGTTCCTGACCATGAACCGGATGGGGCCGCGCCGCTCGAACATCCTGTTCTCGACCAATGCGCCCTTTTCGGCCGTCCTCGGCTGGCTGTTTCTCGGCGAAACAATCGTTGCCCAGAAGATCGTCGGCATCGCCATCGTCTTTGCGGGCGTGATCCTCGCCATCGTCTTCGGCAAACGCCGCTCGCAACTCGACACGTGGGAATCCGTCAAGGGATCGCTCGCCGTCGGCGTGGCCCTCGGCCTCGCAGCGGCCTTGTGCCAGTCGGTGGGTTCGCTGATCGCGCGACCGGTCATGGAGACCGGGGTCGATCCGGCATCGGCTTCCGCGCTGCGCGTGATGGTCGCCGTGGTCTGCCTTTCGCTGCTGATGGCGACCGGCATCAGGCAGGTTCAGGCCAAGGCGAAACTGACGATGCGCACCGCAGTGCTGATCGGCGTTTCCGGCATCGCCGCTATGGGAATCGGCATGACGCTGGTGCTGTTCGCGCTATCCGGCGGCAAGGTTGGCATCGTCGCGACGCTGTCGTCGACCACGCCCGCATGGATCCTGCCGCTGATCTGGATCAGGACCGGCGAACGTCCGGCGGCGATGGCCTGGCTCGGCGCACTCCTCGTGATCGCCGGTTCCAGCCTGATCTTCGCCGCCTGAAAACCGCTCGGCCCTACTTGTCCTGCTCGCGATAGTGATTGTCGATATAGGAGACGGTGTGCTCGAAATCGCGAGCGAGCGCATCCATGTCGCGCTTGACCTCTTCCTTGATGGCGTCCCACGCCGAGCCTTCCTCGCCCGGCAGCCGTTCCTTCACCGCGCCGGCCTGCGCCTGCATGGAATCGATGCGAGCGCGATGTTCGGCCGGCACGCGCTCGTCGGTACGGAACTCAGCCGCCTTGGCGGCGACCCGGTGCTGCAGCTCTTCCATTTTCTCGCGCAGTTCCGCGACGGTTTCCTTGATGGTCATGATGATACTCCTTTCATGAGGATGGGAAACGCCTTGAGACCGCTTCCGATCCAGTCTGGGCCACCTTCGATGGCGAGCTTCTCAAAATCGGCGCAATAGCGCATGCCGAACCGCACATCGTCCCATGCCGCGCCCGGCCACGATCTAGGCGCTCAAGATGTCGACAATGCGCCAGACCTCCAATGACACCCGTCAATCGCACTCAACCCGCCTTTTTCTTCCCGCGGTTGCGCAGCACATGCGAGAAGTCCGAATTGTAGAGATCCGAATCCCGGAATTCGGCCTCGCCGAACACCTTGCCGACGAAGATCAGCGCGGTACGGGTGATCTTGGCCTCGCGCACATGCTCGCGCATTTCGGCGAGCGTGGTGCGGATATAGAGTTCATCCGGCCATGTCGCGCGATAGGCGATCACGACGGGACAATCCGCCCCGTAATAGGGCTCCAGCGACCTGCGGACATAGTCGAGATTGCGAATCGACAGGTGGATGGCGAGCGTCGCGCCCGATTGGCCCAGCACCTCCAGTTGCTCGCCCTCGGGCATCGATGACGCCTTCATGCCGGTGCGGGTGACGATGATCGTCTGCGCGATTTCCGGCAGGGTCAGTTCCGTCTTCAGCTTTGCCGCCGCCCCCGCAAAGGCCGGAACGCCGGGTACGACCTCGTAGTCGATACCGAGCGCATCGAGGCGGCGCATCTGTTCGGCGACGGCACCGTAAATCGACGGGTCACCCGAATGCACCCGCGCCACGTCCCTTCCGGCCTCATGGGCGACCCGCATTTCCTCGACGATCTGGTCGAGATGCATCGGCGCGGTGTCCATGACCTTCGCATCCGATGGTGCAGCCTGCACGATCTCCTCGGGAACCAGCGAACCGGCGTAAAGGCAGACAGGACAGCGCTCGATCAGGCGAAGCCCGCGCACCGTGATCAGGTCCGGAGCGCCCGGTCCGGCACCGATGAAATAGACGGTCATTCCACTGTCCCCATTTTCGTGCCGGTCTTCCCGGAGTAGCCGCGTGGCGTGTAGACCCAGCTTTTTCCGTCTCCGGTTGCCACCGTCCGGCTGTCGGAGGAGCCGACGACGACAACGGTCAGCATGTCGACATCATCGACGTTCAGCTCTCCGAGCTGCACGATGCGTACCTGCTCACCTTCGCGCCCCAGATTGGTGGCCAGGATGACCGGCGTCTCTGCCGGACGGTGCTTCAGCAATTCGTCGCGCGCCCAGGCAAGCTGGGTGCGGCGCTTGCGCGAGACCGGATTGTAGAAGGCGACGACGAAATCGCCCTCGCCCGCCGCGCGCACACGGCGCTGGATGTCCTCCCAAGGCGTCAGCAGGTCCGACAGCGAGATCGTGCAGAAATCATGCCCCAACGGTGCACCGGCCCGCGCGGCGGCGGCCTGGAGCGCGGAAATACCCGGCGAGACCTGGATCGCGATGCGACGCGCCGCATCGCTTACGCCTTTCTTGTCGATCAGTTCGAAGACCAGCGTCGCCATGGCGTAGATACCGGCATCGCCCGAGCAGACCAGCGCGACATCCTTGCCCTCGCCGGCCAGTTCCATGGCGTGACGAACGCGGTCCTCCTCCTTGCCGAGATCGAAATCGTGCCGCTTTCGCCCCGTCGCAAGGGGACCCAGAAGGTCGAGATAGAGCGAGTAGCCGACGAGATCGGTCGCCGCGCCGACCATGCGGCTGACTTCCGGTGAGCGCCACCCCTCCGAACCAGGCCCGATGCCGACGACATAGAGCGTGCCGCGCGCCCGGCCCGGCAGAACATCGACGAGCAGAGGTTGCGGCGCGCGCGCGACCGCACATGTGGCGCGGGCGGATTTCTTCTTTTCGACGATCAGTTCGCCCTGTGGCCCGACAGCCGCCAGCGCCGCGCCTTCGGCCACGCCGTGGCATCCGACCTCGGTAAAAACGACATCCGACGGATTGGCGAGGCGCGCGGTCTCCGCCTCCAGCGTCACGGCGTCGAAGAACCGGGCTGGAACGCCCAATTGGCTTGCGACGCGATGGACGGCCGCCTCGTCCGCCTTCAGGTCAAGCGAGCAGACAACGCCCACCGCCTGTTCGGCAAGCCCGGCATCGGCCAGCGTTTCGCGCGCGAGTGCCCAGGCTTCCTCCGGATCGCAGCCGCGTTCGCAACCGAGTCCCAATGCCAGACGGCTTGGATGGTAGACCAGTTCGCGGTCGCCGGGCGCACGGAGCCGGTCGGTCACGCTGAGCGTCACCGCGCCATTGCCCGCCAGCGGCAGGCCGCTCCCGGATAGCCATTGCGCCTCGCCGTCCAGCACGGCATCCGCGCCGACGAGCAGGTCCGCCATCACGTCTTTCGCGGCCTCCGGATTGGCGAGCGCATACCCCTCGGGCGGGGCATCCAGCGCCACCCCGAAGCGCAGGTCGCCGGCTGTCGTTATCGCCGCCATGCCGCCAAGCGCGAAGGCAATCTCCTCGGCCATGCGGTTCGCGCCATGATGGCCGCCAAGCAGCGGAACGGATGTATGCCCGTCCTCGGCGACAGCGATCACCGGCGGCTCCTCCCGCTTTGCCGCCAGGAGCGGCGCGAGAATGCGGATGACCGCGCCCGACGCCATCACAGCGACGATCGGCACGCGATCGAGGAACAGCGCCTGCATATGCGCTTTCGTATCGTCGAACAGCACGACGCCATCCGCAGGCGCCACACGCCGGCGTGCCGCATGGATCACCCCGCCGGTCGTGTTGCGGATGGTCTCGGCGACAGGCATCGCCGCATCGCTCAGGATGACGATGGCGGGCGACAGGGGTTCAGCGGACATCGGGGGGCTTTCCGGCAGGAAGCGCGCGGATCCAGTCCTCCGCGCCCTTGTAGATCAGGATCATCGAGAAATAGGGTGCGGTGTCGGCCGTAACGGATTCAAGCGGCAGGATTTTTTCCTCCGGAAGGCTCACCCGCTCGCAATATCCGGCATCGGCCAGCAGGCCCATCCTTTCGATCACCGAACGGATGCGCGCGAGGTGACGCCCGACCTTCATGATCGCGACTGCGTCGGCAGCGCCGATGCGGGCTTCCATTTCGGCGTCCGGCAAAGGTCCCGGGATGACCGTCAGGACATCGTTTCGCG
The DNA here is from genome assembly GCF_965227485.1 of Oricola indica. Taxonomy (NCBI): domain Bacteria; kingdom Pseudomonadati; phylum Pseudomonadota; class Alphaproteobacteria; order Hyphomicrobiales; family Ahrensiaceae; genus Oricola; species Oricola indica. Next base: position 2,171,081 of record NZ_OZ245747.1, on the reverse strand, counting down.
CGGCGATCGGCCGCCGCAGCGCCGCGGCCGAGGCCATGACGGAGGAAACGCCGGGAACGATCTCGGTCGGATAGTCGCCGCCGAGCCGTTCGAAGAGGTACATGAAAGAGCCGTAGAAGAAGGGATCGCCTTCGCACAGGACCGCCACGTCGTGGCCCTTATCGAGATGCGCCGCGATTTCGCTTGCCGCTTCGTCATAGATTTCAGCCGCCGGGAAACGCTGCGTGCGCATCGGCACAATAATCGGAATCTCGTGCTGGAAGGGTGAGAGCGTTTCGGCAACGATGGCGCGCGCGAAACTCTCGCCGCTGTCAGGCGCTGGATAGGCGACGACCGGCGCTTCCTTCAGGATGCGATGCGCTTTCAGCGTCAGCAGTTCCGGATCGCCCGGCCCGACGCCGAGCCCGTAAAGTGTGCCCCTCATGATCGCTTGACCCATGCCCACTGAACGACCGCCATCGAAGGCTTCCACCCCTTGAAAGGACCGACCGGCTCGGCCGTTTCCACCGCGATGCGCTGCAACTCGCCGCCAAATTCTTCAAAGGCCGACAACAGGACCGCTTCGCTTTCCAGCGTCACCGCATGGGCGACGAGCCTGCAATGCGGTTTCAGTGCATCCACGCATGCCGCGATCGTTTCGCGTGAAATACCGCCACCGATGAACACCGCATCGGGCGCCGGCAGGCCGGCAAGCGCATCCGGGGCGGTCCCGTCGATAAGTTTCAATTTCGGCGCGCCGAGCCGAAGCGCGTTTTCCTCGGCCATGGCGCGGCGTTTTTCCTGCGGCTCGATGCCGATTGCGCGCGCCTCGCGGCCGGCGCGCATCCATTCAATGGCAACCGAACCGCAACCGCAGCCGACATCCCAGAGAACGCCGTCACGCACCGGCACCAGCTTGGACAGCGCCAGCGCGCGCTGGGTGCGCTTGGTGATCTTGCCGTCATGGACGAATACATCGTCCGGCAGGCCGGTACGCGGCAGGATTTGAGCGTCCGGGCCCGCGACGCATTGGACGGCCAATACGTGGAAATCAGGCACCTCGGGGGTCCAGCCTTCGGCGACGCCCTCGAAACGGGCCTCGTTCGGTCCGCCAAGCGCGGCCAGAACGGTCAGCCTCGACGGCCCGTAGCCGCGCGCTGTCAGGAGCTTCGCGACAGTCTCCGGCGATGTCCGGTCCTTGGTCAGAAGCAGCATCCGCACGCCCGGGGCAAACCACGGCACGATCTGTTCGGCCGCGCGGCCATGTACGGTCAGCGTTTCGACATCGGCGAGCGACCAGCCCATGCGACAGGAGGCGAACTGGAACGCCGACAATTGAGGGTGGAAGACGATCTCCTCGCGCGGGATGCCCTTGAGTATTCTCGCGCCGACGGAGAACCACAGAGGATCGCCCGTCACCAGCACGACTACCCGCCTCCCCTTGTGCCGCCTGATCTCTTCGATCATCGCGTCGAAGGGCGACGGCCATGCGATCCGCTCCGCGGCAACGTTCGGCGCCAGCGAATGATGCCGGTCTCCGCCGACGATCACCTCGGCCTGTTCGACCAGCCGCCGTCCCTCGGCCGACAAGCCGGCCATGCTGTCCTCGCCGATGCCGATGATATGCAGCCATGGCGCGGTCATGTCTGGTTGCCTCCGGCAAGGGCGTTCAAAGCAGCGGCTGCGATGGCCGATCCGCCTCGCCGACCGCGCACAGTGATGAATGGTACCTCGGGTCGATGCCCGATCAGCGCTTCCTTGCTCTCGACCGCGCCGACGAACCCGACCGGGCAGCCAATGATCAGAGCCGGCGCCGCTGCGCCCCGCCCCAGCATCTCGAGCAGGTGAAAAAGGGCGGTTGGTGCGTTGCCGATCACCACGACGCTGCCGGCAATGCGGCCCTCGAGCACCTCGATCCCGCCGGCGGAAACGGTCGAGCCGATTTCTTTCGCCGTCGCGCGGGCAGACTCACCGCCAACCTCGCACAGCACCGCATTGTCCTTAGTGAGGCGGCTGCGGATGATGCCGCGCCGCACCATCTCGACGTCACATATGATCGCCGCGCCCTCGGCAAGCGCGCGCCTTCCGGCCTCCGCCGCACTCGGCGAAATCACGATATCGTCGGCAAGATCGGTCATGCCGCACGCATGGATCATCCGGATGGCGACGGCGCGCTCATCCGCGCCGAAGCGCGCAATCTCCGCCTCGCGCTCGATGGTGGCGAAGCTCTCGCGATAGATCGCCGCCGGGTCGCGCAGATAGTCCAGCATCGGAAGGCTTCAGCCCCTGCTTTTTTCCATGCTTTTCGGCCCGAGCGGGTGAGCGGCATGCGGATAGGGGTGATGATGGTGGTGATGCTCGTGCCCGTGATCATGGTCGTGATCATGGCTATGCACCGGCGTCCACTCGATGCCGTGTTCCTTGCAGAAAGCCTCGTCGCGGCAATCGCCATTGCAATCGCCCGCACAAGGACAATTCTCCGGCGCGCCACCCACACCCTCGACATGGTGGTGATGGCTTTCCTGCGCCTGACCGACTTCGGCCTCGAAGCCGAGCACCTGCTCGCGATATTTGCACATCTGGCAGTTCATGTTGTTGGCGCCATCGAGGATCTCGCGCACGCGATCGACGAAGGTTTCGATCACCAGATCGTGGTCGTTGAGATAGGGCGCCTTGACGAAATCGATCTCCGGATGCTCAGCCGCCACCTCGTCGGTTTGCGAATAGATCCGCTTCACCAGAACGCCGGTGAACAGGAAATAGGGAAACACGACGATACGCCGGTAGCCGAGCTTCGCGGCATGCTGGAGCGCCGGCTTGACCAGCGGGAAGGTGACGCCCGAATAGGCAGTCTCCGCCCAGCCGAAGCCGAGGCCTTCCCAGAGCATCCGCATGACCTTCGCCACGTTGGAATTGGCGTCCGGATCGGATGCGCCACGTCCGACGACGACCAGCATGGTCTCCTCCATCGGCACGTCGCTCTCGCAGGCGTTGAGCGCCTCCCTGACACGCTCGCCCGCCGCGCGGATCATCTTCAGGTCGATACCGAGCTCGCGGCCGTAATCGATTCTGACATCAGGGTTTTTCGCCTGATAGCTGTTCAGCACGGAAGGCAGGTCGTTCTTGGCGTGGCCGGCGGCGAAAAGCATGCCCGGCACCGCGAGGATATGGTCGACGCCCTTCTCCTTCAGCGCATCCAGCCCCTTGTGCAGGACGGGATTGGCGAATTCCAGATAGCCGTAATCGACCGGCCATTGCGGAAAGCGCTCGCGCAGCCGAAGCGCCAGCTTGGAGAACTCCCCGACCGCGTTCTGATTGCGGCTGCCGTGGCCGCAAACCATGATGCCGTAGCGCGGTGCGCCCGAAATACCTTTGAGCATGTCTCAGGCCTCTGCCGGTGTTTCGTCGCCCGCCGCGTCCTCGGCTTGCGTCTCGTCTTCCTTGCGCTCGGCGTCTTTCTTCTTGCCGAGCGTCGATACGGCGGCCGCGATCGCAGCGGCAGCACCGGCGGCGGCCAGCCCGATCCAGTGGCTGTGGCCAGCGACCTCGCCGACATGGCCCAGATGCGCGGAAGCGGGCGTCGCGGCGAGTGACGCCAATAGAACGGCAAGGCCCGTTGCAGATTTCATGATTCTCGTCCTCAAGGTCCGGTTTTCCGTTATCGCCAAATGCGCGGCTTCCGGCATGACGCCGGCGAATGCCAGGACCTAGCGGCAGTTCTGCTGCGACACCCCCGGTTTGGGTCGGCTGCAACGGACACCTCTCGGCCCCGAACGCGTCGAGGCACTGCCGATAACGAGGCGCACCCTAGGCGTCCGGCCCGGCAGGGTCAATTCGATGCGCGACCTTCAAAACGGAAATTGCGACGCCGATCAGCTCCGGCGTATTTCGGTGATGTCGAAACCCAGCAAATCGGCGATGCGCGCCAGGAAGCGTTCCTCGCGCCGGTCGATCTCGCTGTCGGCCTCCGCGATCGCGATCATGCGGTCGAGAAGACGCTGCCGCCGCTCCATCGGCAGCTCGGCAAAGACCGCGGCAGCCTGGGCGGGAGACGTCTCGTAGGCGAAATCCTGCATGTATTCATAGACGCCGTCCATGGCGTCCGGGTCGAGGCCGAAACTGTCCCGGCAGATCCGCTTGAAGATGTCGAGTTCGCCCTGCCTGACTTCACCGTCGGCGAGGATGACCTTGAACAGCAGCAACAATTCCGCGGTCAGGGCCGGGTCGTTGGCGACGAGCCGAACCACCTTTTCCTTTTCCAGCCGCGATTTCAAAGCTTCAAGCCAGGCAAATGCCATCGATCCGCGCCTCCTTGCGCACGGCGAGACTACCCTGAGTCGCCGCTTGCGCAAATCGCGGCGCTGTGGTCTAGCGCCGAAGGAAAATCACCATGTTCGAATTCCCGTCCGAAATCGTCGCGCTCCTCGTCCTCGCCGCCTTCCTGGCGGGGTTTGTCGATTCCATCGCCGGCGGCGGCGGGCTCATTACAATCCCAGCGCTCCTGCTGGCCGGCGCACCGCCAGTCTACGCGCTCGGCACCAACAAGCTGCAGGGCATGTTCGGCGCGGCGTCAGCGACCTGGAGCTATGCCCGCCACGGCCATGTCGATCTGAAAACGCAGGCGCTGCCGGCCCTGCTCGCCTTTGCCGGGAGCATCCTCGGCGCGCTGACCGCCACCGTACTGCCCGGCCGGATATTCGGCGCAGTATTGCCTGTCCTGCTAGTCGCGATCGCCTTCTACTTCCTGCTGCGCCCGGGGCTCGACGACATCGATCGGGCCCGGCGAATGAGCCCGGCCCTCTTCGGCTTCACCATCGTTCCGCTGATCGGTTTCTATGACGGGCTGTTCGGCCCCGGCACGGGTTCATTCTTCATGCTAGCCTTCGTGGCGCTCGCCGGTTACGGCTTGCTGCGATCCACTGCCCATACCAAGCTTCTGAATCTCGCTTCCAATGTCGGCGGGCTCGTGCTGTTCGCCTTCGCCGGCGCGGTTTTCTGGAAGATCGGCCTGATCATGGGCGCCGCGCAGTTCGCGGGCGCGCAGGTCGGTTCGCGCGTGGCGATGAAAGGCGGCGCACGCATCATCAAGCCGCTGCTCGTGATCACCTGCCTCGCGCTGGCGGTCAAACTGGTCAGCGATCCCACTCACCCGCTGAGGCTCTGGCTGGGCCTCTAGGTCAGGCCCTCTTCAGGGCATCCGTCCCGTAATAGGCAAGAAACATGTCGACGCCGCTGTCCACCGCGCGGGCGATCAATTCCTCGTCGGGCGGCGCGTCCAGCGCGCCGAAGATACACTTGCGGGTCAGGCCACCCGAACACAGGGCAAAAAACTGCTGCGCGGCCAGTTCACAGTCGGGAATGTCGAGAGTTCCGGCCTCGGTCTGCCGGTCGAAATAGGCGACCAGATGCCCCTTCCCCGAATCCGGACCTGTATCGAAGAACAATTTGCCGAGTTCGGGCATGCGTTCGGTAATGCCGATCACCATCCTTTGCACGCGCGTCAGCTGCTTCGACGTCAACAGGGTCGCGAGCGCCATCCCGTAGCGTATCAGCGTTTCACGAACGGTGCCTCGCTCGTTGAGCGTCTCCGTCAGCATGGCGAGCTTCGTCCGGCGCTCGCGTTCGATGAGCGCGCCGAAGAGATCTTCCTTGTTCTCGAAATATACATAGATCGTACCCTTCGAGACGCCGGCCTCGCGGGTGATAGCATTCATGCTCGCCCCGTCAAAACCGACTCGCAGGAAGACGCTCCGCGCGCCGTCGAGGATCTGCTGGCGCTTCGCCGGATCCTGCCCGGCCACCCGGCGGCTCGGCGCACTGCCGGCGGCATGCATGGCTTTCTTCAGGCTTTCAGCGCTTTTCAACGATGTCGGCATTCGGTCCTCGACAAGAATCGAACCACCCGGTTCGATTTCCACTTGATATGGCGCGCCCATGCATTTATGTCAATTCGAACCGAACGGTTCGGTTCAATTTAATTACCGAGTAGGCAGCCATGTCCGTTTCGGGATCAGCTAACAGCGAAGAAACGACTGCGAATTCCGGCACCGAGACGTCGCGGACGGCCGAGGTGAAGACCTTCCCGCACGACGCCGCGCGAGAGACCGAAGCCGCGAAAGGCGATACCGTTCCGCAGACGCCCAAACGCGGCGGCCGGCGGCGCGTGGTTCTCGCCGGGGTCGCGCTCCTGGCGCTCGCAGCAGGCGGCTGGTACGGCCAGGAATGGTGGACCGTCGGGCGCTTCATCGAATCGACCGACAATGCCTATGTCGGCGGCGACATCGCCACCATCGCGCCGAAGGTGTCCGGTTACGTCGATACGGTCAATGTCACCGCCAACCAGTATGTGAAGGCGGGCGATCCGCTCGTCACGCTCGACGACGGCGACTACCGCATCGCGGCCGACCAGGCGAAAGCCCAGATCGCAACGCAGAAACTCACACTCGACCGCATCGACGCCCAGATCGCGGGCGCGCAAGCCGCCCTCGCCCAGGCGGAAGCGCAACAGGAAGCGGTCGCCGCCGCAGAGGCAAACGCCCGTGCCGCACTCGACCGGGCGAAGGCGCTCAACGCCAAAGGCCATGCGACCGGCGCGGCGCTCGACTCCGCCGAAGCCGCCTGGGAACAGGCAAAGGCGAACCTTTCCGGCGCTTCGGCCGGCATCCAGTCCGCCAATGCCAATATCGCGGTGCTTCGCGCCCAAAGGGCCGAGGCCGAGAGCGCACTGACCTCCATGCAACTCGCCGCCGACAAGGCGGACCGCGATCTCTCCTTCACCGTGCTGCGCGCGCCCTATGACGGCATGATCGGCAATCTCGACGTACAGGAAGGCGACCTCGTCACCACCGGCCGACGGCTTGCGGCGCTGGTTCCGTCGAGCGGGCTCTATGTCGACGCCAATTTCAAGGAAACCCAGCTCGCGCGCATCGAACCCGGCGAGAAAGTCGCCATCCATGTCGATGCCTATGAGGACGAGCCCATCGAGGGCACGGTCGTCTCGATCTCACCGGCGACCGGCTCGATCTTCTCGCTGCTGCCGCCCAACAACGCCACCGGCAACTTCACGAAAGTCGTGCAGCGCGTGCCAGTGCGGATCGCCCTGCCCGCCGAAGCCGTCGAGCAAGGCCGGCTGCGCGCCGGTCTCAGCGTGGTCGTCGATATCGATACGCGCACGGGCGGCTACGCCGTCGAAACGGTCTCCGCAGAGTAGAACAGGTCATGGCCGACGCGACCTACAGCGATGCTCCTGGCGCCCCCGCCGAGGAGCGCATCGATCCGCGCCGGCTGATCGCGTTCCTCGCGATGGTTTTCGGCATGTTCATGGCGATTCTCGACATCCAGATCGTCTCGGCCTCGCTCGCCGAAATCCAGGCCGGGCTCAACGCAGGCGCCGACGAAATCTCCTGGGTGCAGACCAGCTATCTGATCGCCGAGGTGATCATGATCCCGCTGTCGGGCACGCTGGCGCGCATCCTGTCGACCCGCATCCTCTTCACCGTCTCGGCCGCCGGCTTCACCGCCGCCAGCGTGCTGGCCGCGACGGCGACGAACATCGATCAGATGATCGTCTACCGCGCGATCCAGGGCTTTATCGGCGGCGGCATGATCCCGTCGGTTTTCGCGGCGGCCTACACTATCTTTCCTCGCTCGAAACAGGCGATCATCGCCCCCGTGATCGGCCTCGTCGCAACGCTCGCGCCCACGATTGGGCCCACGGTCGGCGGTTATCTTTCAAGCTACTTTTCCTGGCACTGGCTGTTCCTGATCAATCTCGGCCCCGGCGTCATTGTCGCCGCGCTTGCCTGGTTGCTGATCGATTTCGACGAGCCGGAATTCAACCTCGCCAAGTCCTTCGACTGGCTCGGCTTTATCGGCATGGCCGTGTTCCTCGGCGCGCTCGAATTCGTCCTAGAGGAAGGTCCCGCCAATGACTGGCTGGCCGACGAGACGATTCTGATCTTCTCGATCGTCATGACGATCGGTGCGATCCTGTTCTTCTATCGCGCCTTCACCGCGAGCTTCCCGGTCGTCGACCTCGGCGCTTTTCGAAACATCAATTTCGCCTTCGGTTCGGTCTTTTCATTCGTCATGGGGATCGGCCTTTACGGCCTGACCTATCTCTACCCGCTCTATCTCGGACGTATTCGCGGCTACGATTCGCTCATGATCGGCGAGACGGTTTTTGTCACAGGCGTCGCCATGTTCCTGTGTGCGCCGATGTCGGGGGCCCTGTCGGCCAGGGTCGATCCGCGCATCATGCTGCTGCTCGGTTTCCTGGGGTTCGGGGTGAGCACATGGATGCTGACGCCGATCGACGCCGAATGGGATTTCTGGGAGCTGTTCTTGCCGCAGATCATTCGCGGGGCGTCGCTGATGTTCTGCATGGTGACCATCACGAATCTCGCGCTGGGCACCCTGCCCGTCGACCGGCTGAAAAGCGCGTCCGGTCTGTTCAACCTGACCCGCAATCTCGGCGGCGCCGTCGGCCTCGCCGCCATCACGACACTGCTCTCGGACCGCTCCGACCTGCATTATGCGCGCATCGCCGAAACCGTGACATCGGCAAACCACACCGCGATGGAAACGCTGGACAATCTGGCGGCGAATTTCGATGCGAGCGGCCTGTCTGGAGCTGACGCCGCGCACAACCAGCTAACCGGGATGGTTCAACAGCAGGCATGGGTGATGGCCTTCGCCGACGTGTCGTGGATACAGACAATGCTGTTCGCCGGTCTTGCGCTCGGCGCGCTGGCGATGAAGAAACCGCCGTCAGGCGGCGCGCCCGCCGGGCACTGACAGAGGCTAGGCTAGGCGAGACCGCGACGGCCGAACGGCTTGGCGCTTTGGGGGCGCTGACGCCGATCCCGGCCGTCCCAATCCGGTTTCTTGACCTTGGCCAGCGCAAGATCGTCGGCTTCGGTTGCATCGAAGCCGAACTCGTCGGCCCGCCTGACCTCAAGCGACACATGCGGGGTGTCGATCTCCGGCGTGGAATCGAGATGGCGCACGATCATGATATCGCCCTTGCCCGGCGCATAGGTCGCTAGATGCGGCAGGTAACGTCCCTCGGAATGGCAACGCGCCACGAAGCAGTGCAGCGTCCGCATCACCCAATCGACCGGTACCGGTGCTTCCTCCAGCACGACTTCGCAGCCGAGCAGATCGGCCGCGCCGCGTGTCGATCCGCCGACGGTGCGCACGCCGTCGATCATCCGGTTGCTGGAAAACGGCGTCACCTTGACAAAGATCTCGACTGGCTCGGTCTCCAGTTCCCTGAGGAACGGTCCGGGCTTGAAAAGCATCTCGCTGTGTTTCCAGTGGATCGCGAGTGGTAGGGCCGTCCGGCAAATCGCCGCCGCGGCACGCCCTGCCAGAGTGCTGCGCGTGAAGCTCGTATTGACGGCGCGCATGCCAAGTGCATTGGCGACCGCATCATATTCGGCTTCGACCGCGATCTGGATATGCGCAGTATGATTGCGCACCGCCTCCTCGGCCTCCGGAAAGGTACGGTGGAGCATCGGCCAGTCCAGCGCCTCGAAATAAACCGAAGCGGGCCTGGTATCCTTGCTCGCCTCTATGGCGACCGCGCAACCGCCGGCCATGAAGGAGAGAAACCGCGTGGAACCGGCGGCATGATCCCGGATATCGGAGACTGCGGCATTGGGCCCGATTGCCTGTTCGAGGCGCGCCACGAAATCCGCCGCGTCCAGCCGGGGCATGTCGGCATAGAGCAACGTGCATTCGGTGGCCGTTTCCAGGCCGGCGTTCTTCATCCGGGCTACAAAATTCATGTCCGCTCCATCCCTGCGCGTTGGGGCAGAGCTTCATAAGGTAAGCGAGCAGGATGACCGGATGGTTAAGGCAAGCCCGTCAATTGTCTTGGCAAGACCCCTAAAATTTTGGGATCGAACCCTTGGCGCATCGATGGCCGCCGCTATCTTCGAAAGAACTCAGGCCTGGAGAAATTCGACGATGGACATGGCTTTCGCGCTCTTTTCCGCAGCCTGCTGCCTGGCTGTCGCAGCCATCATCTGGAGGTCCGATCAGCACCCGCAAAATCCGATCTGGCCACCCGTGAAATTCGGCTGGAAAGCGCGGATCGTGACCTGGAGCGTCACGGCTGCGGCGATCGGCTCCGCCTATCTGGCGGGCCGCCTTGGGTGGAACGGCTGGGACTGGCCCGGCTGGATTCGCTGGGGCATTGGATTTCCGCTCGCATTTGCCGCAAGCTCGGCAAGCTCCTATGCGATCGTGAAACTGGGCCTCGACCAGTCGATGGGCGCGGATCGGGGCCTTGTCACCGACGGCCCCTTCGCGCTTGTCCGCAATCCCACCTATCTCTCCAATCTGGCGCTTTGCCTCGGCTGGACGCTGCTCGCGGCGTCATGGCCGGCGGCAATCGCGGCGGGCTCGCTCGCGGCCCTCTACATCTTCGCCGTCCCTTGCGAGGAACGCTGGCTCGCCCGCACCTATGGCGAGCCCTACGCCGCCTATCGCGCCCGCGTGAAACGCTGGGGACTGTAGGGCGCGGGATCGCAGAACGGCGTCTCGCCTGTCATCATCTGCGCGGTCAGTTCGCCGGTCGCGGGCCCGAGCGTGAAACCGTGATGGGCATGACCAAAATGCAGCCACAGGCCCGCCATGCCCGGAGCCGGTCCGACGACCGGCAGCATGTCCGGAAAGACCGGACGCGAGCCAAGCCACGGCTCCTCGTCGACGCTCTCGCCGAGCGGGAACAACTCACGCGCCTGCGGCAACACCCGGCGCAATTGCACCGGCGTCTTGGGCGCGTCCTGACGCGCGAACTCGGCGCCCGAGGTCAGCCGGATACCACGCGCCATCGGCGCCATGACATAACCGACATCGGTATCGAGAACCGGTCGCGACAGATAGGCGTTACCCTCGGCCGCGAAGTGCTGGTGGTAGCCACGCTTGACGCCCATCGGCAGTTTCAGGCCCGCCTCGTCCATCATCCGCTTCGACCACGGGCCGAGCGTCACCGCCACCTGTTCGGCGGACAGTTCCGGTCCGGTCGTCGCCACCGCCCACTTGCCGTCGCGCCGCGCGATGCCCGTAATCTCGGCCTGAATGAAGGCGCCGCCGAGTTTCTCGAACAGACCCGCATAGGATTTGACCAGCGCGCCGGGATCGCTGCACGTCCACGGATCGCGGTAATGCAGCGCGCCCTCGAGTTTCGCCTTTTCCAGATGCGGCTCAAGATCGCCCAGTTCCTGCATGGTGATCATGGCGGCATCGATGCCGAGTTCGCGCAACTCGCGGGCTTCCGCCTCCGCCGCGGCAATCCCGCCGGTTTCGCGAAACAGGCGTATCCAGCCGCGCTTGGCGACCAGCGCCGACGAGCCCGCCTCGTCCATTAGCGCCTGGTGCGCCTCCAGGCAATGCGCGAAGATCGGGATATTGGCGGCAAGCGTGCGTCGGGCGCTGTCCTTGTTCGACGACATGAAATATCGCCACAGGAACGGCGCGACCGCCGGCAGCGACGAGAAGTGATAATCCGCATCGGTGCGCAGTTTGAGCGCGACCTCGATGATCGAGCGAAGATCGCGCGGGAAGAGATAAGGGTGAATGCCCTCGCGCTGGATGATGCCCGCATTGCCATAGCTCGTCTCTTCGCCCGGCTCCCGCCGGTCGACCAGCGTGACCGAAACGCCTCTTTTCAGGAGGTGGATCGCCGTCGCGACCCCCGCCATGCCAGCTCCCAGCACCAGTGCGTCATTCGCCATGTCAGTACTCGATCCCGATCTGCGCCTTGATGCCGGAGCGGAACGGGTGCTTGACCAGTTCCATCTCTGTCACGAGATCGGCCGCCTCGATCAGCTCTTCAGAGGCGTTGCGGCCGGTGAGGACGACATGTGTCATCTCGGGTTTCTCGGTTTTAAGGAATTCGACCACTTCGGCCGTGTCGATGTAGTCGTAGCGAAGCGCAATGTTGATCTCGTCGAGCAGCACCATCGTGTTGCTCGCGTCGCGGATCAGTTCCTTGGCCTTCTCCCAGGCGGCTTTCGCCATCTCGATGTCGCGCTCCTTGTTCTGGGTTTCCCAGGTGAAGCCCTCGCCCATCGTGTGGAAGGAGCAGATATCGGAAAAATGCGTTTCGATCAGGTTGCGTTCGCCGGTCTCCATGCCGCCCTTGATGAACTGCACCACAGCGCATTTTCGGCCATGGGCAATATGGCGGAAGATCATCCCGAAAGCCGCCGTCGACTTGCCCTTGCCCTTGCCGGTATGGACGATGACGAGGCCCTTTTCCTCGGTCTTGGTGGCCATGATCTTGTCACGCGCCGCCTTCTTCTTCGCCATCTTGGCTGCGTGGCGTTCGCTGTCATCGTTCATTGATCAATCTCCGTCGCGTCGAAATTCTTCGAGAACCAGATGCGCTGCGGCCGGCCGCCAACCGTCGGCAGGCGACCGATTTCCGCATATCCGCATTTCACATAGAAGCCCGGCGCCTGGAAATCGAACGTGTCGACATAGACCCCTGCGAGGCCGCGTCTCCGGGCTTCCGCCTCGGCTTCCTCTATCAGCTTCCGCCCCACGCCGAGCGAACGCGCCTGCTGCGACACGGCGAGGAACTTCACATAGAGCCAGCCCTGCAACGTCTCTGCGTTGAGGCCGCCAAGGAAGCCGCCATCGCCGTCGCTCGCACGCAGATTGACGCCATCCTCCTCGAAGGGCTTGCCGAGCGCCCGTGCTGCTTCGTCCAGCGTTTCAAGGACCTCGCTGACAAAGGCTCCGGTATCACCGGTGACCGGCTCGATCATGACGCTCACGACCGGACCTCCCCGAGCATCTTCGCGAACCACACGCGTTGCGGATGATCGCCAACCGCCGGAAGGCGGCCGATCTCTTCGTAGCCCATCTTCGCGTAGAAAGCCGGCGCCTGAAAAACATAGGTGTCGAGATAAACGCCTGACAGGCCCTCCGAGCGCGCGTGCTCTTCGGCCTTTGCAAGGAGCTTGCCGCCAACACCGCGTTTGCGCGCTTCCGGCGCAAGCGCCAGCAGCTTGACGAAGAACCATCCAAGCTGGCCCCATCCATAGATTCCGCCGAGAAATGTCCCGTCACTGTCCCTCGCCTCGAAACCGACGGCCTGCGGATTGAACGGATGGCCAGCCGCCTCCGCCCCGTCGTCAAGCAGGCGATCGAGCCTGAGTTGCAACTCGGCCGCGTTCTCCGTGGTCCTGATTTCGGTCATGCCGGCGCATTGTCCTCGACGATTTCATTCAGCGCGAACATCGCTGAATTGCTCTTCGGCGTCCACAGCCCCCGCTCGATCGCCTCGCGCATTCTGTCGGCGATTTCGCGCAACGCATCCGGGTTCTTCTCCGCGATGAACGCGCGCACGTCATCGTCCATCAGGAATGCCTGATAGACCGCCTCGAAATGATGGTCGCGCACCGCGCCCGTCGTCGCGGCAAAAGCGAACATGTAGTCGACCGTGGCCGCCATCTCGAAAGCGCCCTTGTAGCCGTGCCGCATGACACCGGCGATCCATTTCGGATTGACCACGCGTGCCCGCACGACACGGCCGATCTCCTCTTCCAGCGTGCGCACCACCGGCTTTTCCGGCCGTGAATGGTCGTTATGGTAGATTGCCGGCTTCTCGCCCGTCAGCGTCTCGACCGCCGCAGTCATGCCGCCCTCGAACTGGTAGTAATCGTCGGAATCGAGCAGGTCGTGCTCGCGATTGTCCTGGTTTTGAACGACCGCCTGCATGCCTTTCAGCCGCTCTTCGAACAAACCCCGCTCGGCGCTGCCTTCGGCCTGCGCGCCATAGGCATAGCCGCCCCATACCAGATAGGCTTCGGCGAGGTCGGATCGGTCGCCCCAGCCCTTCTCGTCGATCAGCGCCTGCAAGCCCGCGCCATAGGAACCCGGCTTCGAGCCGAAGACGCGATAGCCCGCTCGCCGCGCCGCCGTTTCCGCATCCTCGCCGTCTTCCGCCAACCGAAGGGCTTCCGCGCGCATTCTTGCCGCAACCGGATTGTCGCCTTCATCTTCATCCAGTGCGCCGATGGCCCGAACAGCCTTGTCGAACAACGCGATCTGGTCGGGGAAGGCGTCACGGAAGAACCCGGAGATGCGCAGCGTCACGTCAACGCGAGGCCGTCCGAGCTTTGCGACGGGGATCACCTCGAAACCCGTCACCCGCCTGGAAATCCCGTCCCAGACCGGCTTAGCGCCGATCAGCGCCATGGCCTGCGCGATGTCGTCGCCGCCGGTGCGCATGTTCGACGTGCCCCATGCGGTCAGCCCGAAGGAAACCGGCCAATCGCCGTGATCCTGCGTGTAGCGCGTTACCAGCAACTCGGCGGATTTGCGCCCCAGTTCCCATGCGGTCTCGGTGGGCACCGCGCGGCTGTCGACGGAGTAGAAATTGCGCCCGGTCGGCAACACGTCGGGCCGCCCGCGCGTCGGCGCACCCGACGGCCCCGGCTCGACGAACCGCCCGGCAAGCGCCTGCATCAACCCCTCGATCTCCGCCTTGCCGCAAGTTTCGACCGAAGGTCGCAGCCGCGTATCGATCCCGTCCAGAACCGTTCGCGTGCAGACCCAACCGTCGGGGCATTCGGTCTCGCATCCGACCAGCTTCGCGGCCAGCAATTCGACCCGCTCCACCGTGTCGCCCGCGGTTCGCCACGGGTCGTCCGAAACGGCTTCCAGGATAGCCGGCGTCGGGCCCGTCCAGGGCGCGCCCATCGAACAATCGAGCGGATCGAAATCAAGGGCGAGATCCGCCGCGATCGCCCGCTGGAGGCTCTGGTCCTCGCCTTCGCCAAGCCCGCGCGGCACACGCGCCAGCGCGGTGACGAGATCGGTCAGCAGCCGTCCTTCCGGTGCGCGGCCGAAGATATGCAGCCCGTCGCGAATCTGCATCTCCTTCAGGTCACACAGATAAGCGTCGAGCTTTTCGAGCGCAGTGTCAGCCTCGTCGCTTTCTGCGATCCCGGCATCGTGATCGAGGCCGATATCGCGCACCAGATCGAGAATGCGGACCTTCAGCACTTTCAGCCGTCGCGGATCACCACCGGCCGCTTCATAATATTCGTCGACCAGCGCTTCGAGATCTTTCAACGGGCCATAGCTTTCGGCCCGCGTCAGCGGCGGGGTCAGATGATCGATGATGACGGCCGACGTCCGCCGCTTGGCCTGCGTTCCCTCGCCCGGATCGTTGACGATGAAAGGATAGACATGCGGCAGCGGGCCAAACACCGCCTCCGGCCAGCATGTCTCCGACAGCGCCAACGCCTTTCCGGGCAGCCATTCGAGATTGCCGTGCTTGCCCATATGGACCACCGCGTCGGCACCGTACACGTCGCGCAGGAAGCCATAGAAGGCGAGATAGCCATGCGGCGGAACGAGGTCCGGAGAATGGTAGGTTTCCTTCGGATCGACGTTGTAGCCACGCGCAGGCTGGATGCCGACCAGCGTATCGCCGAACCGCGCCAGCGGCAGCGCGAAGACACCGTCTCGGAAGAACGGATCATGTTCCGGCGCGCCCCATCGTTCGGCCACCTGCGCCTGAATCGCTTTCGGAAGCGTCGCGAGGAAAGCCTTGTAATGACTCAGCGAAATCGTCTCGCGGATTTCGCGCGCATCGGAGATCGCGTTGGTCGGCCCCTTCTTCAGATGATCGATCAGCGCGTCGCCGTCCGCCGGGATATCGCTCACCGGCAGGCCCGCTTCCGCCATGGCGCGAAGCGTCGCGATGGTCCCCGCAGGCGTATCGAGCCCGACACCATTGGCCAGACGCCCGTCGCGGTTCGGATAATTGGCGAGCACGAGGGCCACGCGTTTCTCCGCTGCCGGTTTGCGCCTGAGACGCACCCAGCGCTCCGCCAGTTTCGCGACGAATTCCACTCGGTCGGCGACCGGCTCATGCGTGACGATGTTGCACTCGGTGCGCTCGTCCCAGGCGCTCGCGCTCTTGAACGAAACCGCGCGCGACAGCACCCGCCCGTCGACCTCCGGCAGCGCGACATTCATCGCGAGGTCACGTGCATTGAGCCCCTGCGGAGACGCTTCCCAGACCGCACGCGGCGAGCTCGACAGAACCACCTGGATGACCGGCAAACCGTCGCGCTCAAGCACCGTCGGGGTCCGGTCCGCGCCCGGCGCGGACACCGCGAAGCCGGTCGCGTTCAGCACGACATCCGGCCGGTGCGTATCGAACAGCCCCTCGACCGTCGCGGCCGAAACCGGGTCCTTCAGGCTGGAGACATAGACCGGCAGCACTGCCAGGCCTTTCTGACCGAGCGCCCTCGCCAGCACCTCGATCGGCGCGGTCTGCCCCGACTGCACGAGCGCGCGATAGAAAACGATGGCGACAGTGCCGGCCTCTCCCCCGGTCTTCTCGCCTAACACGCCAGCCTTGAGCAATGGCGCGGCTTCGGCCTCGATGGCACGCCCGGCGAGTATATCGCCGCAGGCATCGAGAAAGCCGCGCGCATTCTCCGCGCCGCCCTCGATCAGGAATCGCCACAGCGTTTCACAGTTTTCAGCGTCCAGCGTGCAAAAGCGCGTCAGGCCCGGATCGGGCTTGTCGTCGCCGGGAAGCACCGCGAGTTTCACGCCCTGCGCCACCGCCGCCGCATGGATCGCCTCCAGCCCGTAAGGCCAGTAGCCTGCGCCACCGAGGATGCGAATGACGATCAGCTTCGCATGCTGCCCGGTTCGCTCGACCCAGCTATCGACCGACATCGGGTGCTTGAGCTGCAAAAGGTTGACGAGGCGCAGGCTCGGCCCCGCCGGCGAATGCGCCTTCGCAAGGCTCGCCAGTTCCGTGTCGGCGGCAGACAGGACGCAGATATCGCCCGGCTTCTGGCCGAGATCGATCGCCTCGCCGTCACCGTCCGAAATCAACCCCTTCTGTGCCAGCAGCAGATGCATCAGTACACCGCCCCGCCCACCGGTAACGCGCTTGTGTGTTGCCTTCCGTGGGGCCCCCGTTGAAACTCAACCGATAAGTTGAATTTATTCAATGACGGGGGGGAGCGATCATGGGTGAAATTACGATGGGTGTGAGCTGGCTCGGCGTTATCGCCGGTGCGATCGTGGCGTTTCTCGCGGGCTGGCTGTGGTTCTCGCCGATGCTGTTCGGCAAGACATGGGCGGCCGGTCACGGCGTCGAGCTCGGCACGGCGCAGTCCATGCCGGTTGGCGCGATGGTCACGCAGGCGATCGGCCTGCTGCTTCTGTCTTGGTTCGTCGGCGTCATGGCGGCCGGAGGCCACTTGATGACCTTCATGCTCGCGGTTGTCGCCTTTTGCGCCTTGCAGGCGTCGGGCGGCATGTTCACCAAGAAATCCGGCACAGTCATTGCCATCGACGTCGGCTACTGGCTGGTCGCCGCCGTGATCATGTTCATCGCCCAGGCGATATTCTGACGCCGCGACCGCCATCATCTTAGCCAACCGCATCGGCGATGGCCTCGCCGATTGCCGCCTGGTCGATGTCGTGCAGGCCGATGACCACCAGTTTCGTTGACCGCGTCTCGCCGTCCCGCCAGGGCCGGTCGAAATAGGTCTCGATGCGCTGGCCGACAGCTTGCACCACGAGCCGCATCGGCTTGCCCGGCACGTCGCAGAACCCCTTCAGGCGCAGCACGTCGTGATGCGCGATGATTTCTTTCAGGCCCGCAACGAAGGCGGCAGGGTCCGAGATGGACCCGGTCTCGGCGACGAAGCTCTCGAATTCGTCGTGATCGTGGTCGTGATCCTCGCCGTTTTCATGTTCCATCTCGTGATGCGACTTGCGCAGGGCGATCTGGTCTTCCGTCGCAGAATCCATTCCGAGCAGCACGTCGGCGGGCAGACGGCCATGCGTGGCGTGGATGATGTTCAGCGCGCGGTCAGTCTGTCCGGCGACACTCGCCTTTACCGCTTCCAGCCGAACATCGTCGATCAGATCCGCCTTGTTGAGCACGACCATGTCGGCGGCGCGGATCTGGTCCTCGAACAGTTCCTCCAGCGGGCTTTCGTGATCGAGCGCCTCGTCGGCGGCGCGCTGCGCCTCCAGCCGGTCGTGATCGTCGGCGAAACGTCCTTCCGACACTGCCGCGGCATCAACTACCGTCACCACACCGTCGACCGTCACCGCCGTCTTGATCTCCGGCCAGTTGAAGGCCGCCACAAGCGGCTGCGGCAATGCCAGGCCCGACGTCTCGATGACGATGTGGTCCGGCCTGTTCTCGCGCTCGAGCAGCTTCGTCATGGTCGGAATGAAATCATCGGCGACAGTGCAGCAGATGCAGCCATTGTTGAGTTCGACGATATCGTCCTCGCCGCAAGTCTCGATGCCGCACCCCTTCAGCACCTCGCCATCGACGCCAAGGTCGCCGAATTCATTGATGATCAGCGCGATCTTTCGCCCGCCGGCATTCTCCAGCAGATTGCGGATCATAGTGGTCTTGCCGGCGCCGAGAAAGCCGGTGATCACCGTGGCGGGAATCTTCGATTGCATGGTGTTATCCCTTCATTTTCAGCGGCAGGCCTGCCGCGATGAAATAAACTGTGTCCGCCGAGGCGGCGATGTCCTGGTGCAGCCGGCCCGCATGGTCGCGGAACGCGCGCGCCATCGCGTTTTCCGGCACGATTCCGAGCCCAACCTCGTTGGAAACCAGCACGACCGGGCTTTCGATGCCGTCGAGCACGGCGCGCAGCCGCGCGCTTCGCGCCGCGATATCGGCTCCGGCCATCATCAGATTTGTGACCCAAAGGGTCAGGCAATCGACCAGCAACGCCCGGCCCGGCTGCGCCTCGCGCGCAAGCGCGCCCTCGAGATCGTCCGGTTCCTCGACCGTCATCCAGTCCGGCCCGCGCCGCGCCCTGTGGTGGTCGATACGCTCTCGCATCTCGTCGTCATGGACCTGCCCCGTCGCCAGGTAGACGGGAGCGAGGCCACTCGCCTCGACCAGCCGCTCCGCAAAGGCCGACTTGCCCGAGCGCGCGCCGCCGAGGACCAGCGTGACGCCCGCAAGAGCCCCGAAGGCAGTATCTGTCGGCATGGAACGGCTCCCGTTCGCTCACGCGGGTATCCCGTTCAGACCTCAGGCCTCCCCCATGACGCCGCATCCGGCTTGAGACCCGGTCCGTTCGGGAGCTCCCCGCCCCATCGGCACGTCGTCATGGCAGGTCTCCTGGCTCATGGCCTGTGATTCGGCCCCCTGCCTTCCCGGATGTCTCCAGTGGCGCTCCGGATTGACCGGAGCAGCGGGCGCCGCGCCATTCTACAGTCGCGGGGTCGGCTGTGATGTGGACGCCCTGCTTGGGTCCGTCCGTCACATTCCCTCTTCGTCCCGCGCCGCTCGACCGGAGCGAGAACCATGACACGGCCAGTTAGGCCGCGCGGACATCGCAAGTCAATCGCGATTGCGACAAGGCCGGTCGCCGAAAGTCTCAGAGTATTTACCTAACGTTAACCAACCTTGTTACGATTTGTCGGGAAAAGCAGGACGAGACTACGCATGGCGGCCCATCCCGTCTAAACAGGCCCATATTCAAATTCATTTTCATTTTGCAAGGCATCGATGCTGGACCGCATATTCATCCCCCGCGATCTCCGCGCCTCGCTGCGCAAAACGTTGCTGTGGTCCCTCATTGTAGCCTTCCTCGCCGCTATCGTTACCCAGGTGATGTACGGCCACTATTTCCCTGAAATATATGCGAGATTCGGCCATCGCCTGCTGGTCTACGGCTTCCTCGTGACACTGATTGTCGCAATGCCTTTCATTGCGATCTTCTTTTCCATGACGATGCGGCTGAGCACGATGAACAGCCAGCTGAAGGAAATCGCACGGCGCGACGGACTGACGGGGCTGCTCAATCGCACGGCGCTGGAAAAGATCGTGCGCGACCGGTCCGGGGAGCCCCGCGAGGCGGGCGCCGATGACGATGCCCTGATCCTGATCGACATCGACCACTTCAAGACGATCAACGACACGCATGGTCACGCAGCGGGCGATCACGTCCTGCGCATGGTCGCTGTATGCATCGTCGGAAACGTGTTCGAGCGTGACCACGTTGCACGCATCGGTGGTGAGGAATTCGCGGTCTATTTGCTCGGCGCGGGCCCGACCGGCGCCGTGGAAGCGGCAGAGCGGATCCGCACGGCACTGGAGGAAAACAAGTCCTATTTCGAGGGCAAGGTCATTCGCGTGACCGCTTCCATCGGCGGAGCGCTGTATCCGCAGGAGGCCGATTTCGGGGCGATCTTCCAGGGCGCCGATTTCGCGCTCTACCGGGCCAAGCGCGGTGGCCGCAACCAGTGCGAGTTCAACGGCTTGCCGGGGATCTGGCACACACCCGAGGAAAAATCCGGCCTCGACGATTCCGACGCCGCCTGAGGCTAGAGCTACCGCGCCGCCTCCAGGATAGCCTCCACGTCGAGATGGCGTTCCATCTCCCCCGCAATTTCGTCGAGCGCAGCCTCGACGCGGCTACGATGGTCGCCACCGTCGGAGACGACGCCAAGACTATCGAGCCAGGCCGCCCGGAAAGCGCCGCTGTCGAACAGACCATGCAGATAGGTGCCGAAAATGCGGCCGTCCTCCGAGACTGCGCCATCCGGCTTGCCGTCGATCAGCGCGGCCGGGCGCGCGCAATCCGGCCCTGAGGTCACGCCGAGATGGATCTCATATCCCGTTAGGTCGACATCGAAAACCGGTGAGCGCGCCGAAACGGTCTCGACCCGTTTTTCGGGCGCCATCTCCGTTACGACATCGAGCAGGCCGAGCCCTTCTGTTTCCCTGATGTCGCCCTCGATACCGAGCGGATCGCGAACCTGCTTGCCGAGCATCTGGTATCCGCCGCACACGCCGACTACCTGACCGCCACGCGCGACATGGGCAGCGATCTCCCGGTCCCATCCGTTCTCCCGGAAGCGGATGAGATCCGCGATTGTGGATTTCGAACCGGGAATGACGATCGCGGCCGCATCTGCCGGGATGCGCTCTCCGGCCCGCACCATGACGACATCGACACCCGGTTCTCCAACAAGCGGGTCTAGGTCATCGAAATTGGCGACACGGTCGAGTATCGGCACGGCGATCTTCGCTCCGCCCCCTGAGATCGCGGCCATCCGCTCAAGCGCCACCGAATCCTCGGCCGGAAGTCGTCCCGCCTGCTTCAACCACGGAAGGACGCCGAATGACCGCCAGCCCGTATGGCGCGTGATTGCCGTCAACCCGTCATCAAACAGGCTGACATCACCGCGAAACTTGTTGATCAGGAATCCCGCGATCATGGCGCGATCGGTCTCGGGCAGGATCGCATGCGTGCCGACCAGCGACGCGATTACCCCGCCCCGGTCAATGTCGCCAACCAGGATCACCGGAACGTCGGCCGCCGTCGCGAACCCCATATTGGCAATATCGCCCGCGCGCAGATTGACCTCGGCGGGTGACCCAGCCCCCTCGGCGATCACGACATCCGCGCCGGCACGGATGCGCTCGTAGCTTTCGAGCACCGCGCCGAGAAGCTCCGGCTTGAGTTTCTGGTAATCCCGGCCCCGGGCCGCGCCCCGCACCCTGCCATGCACCACGACCTGACTGCCGGTCTCGCTTTGCGGCTTGAGGAGCACCGGGTTCATGTCGACGGATGGCGGCACCCGGCAGGCCAGCGCCTGCAGCCACTGCGCTCGGCCGATCTCCCCGCCATCTTCGGCGACGGCGGCATTGTTGGACATGTTCTGCGGCTTGAACGGACGCACGGAAAGGCCGCGATTGGTCAACAGCCGGCACAGGCCGGCGACCAGCACAGTCTTGCCGACATCTGAACCCGTCCCCTGAAACATGATGGCCCTGGTCATGCGCCACTCGCTACCGGAACGCGGTCGCGCTGGAAAGGCACGTTTGCGGCCCGGCCCTTCCTACTTGCGCCGATAGGCGACGAGACTGGCCGGCGCGAGCACGACTGTCAGCAGGACCGGTGCGATCAGCGCCAGCAGGATCTGCTGGAAGGTCACGCCGCCGCCCATCAGGCCGCGCAATGCCGTCGTTATGAAGGAAATCGGATTATGATCGACGAAGGCTCGCAGCCAGTCCGGCATCGTCTCCGGCTCGACCATGATGTTGGAGGCGAAGACCAGCGGAAAGATCAGTGTGAAGCCGATCGTCATCACCGTCATCGGCGTGCGGATCAGCAATCCCATCAGGATGAAGACCCAGCCAAAGCCGAAGCCCACGGCGAAAAGCAGCAGAAAAGCGCCGATCACGCCGAACACGCCCGCTTCGGCCCGATAACCCAACATCAGTCCAATCGTGAGAATGATGGAACCGGCGATAAAATGGCGCAGCACGTCGCCGACCATGAGGCCGGCAAACGGCGCGAGCGGCCAGATGGGCAGCGACCGAAATCGCTCGAAGAGCCCTTTGCCCAGATCCGTGCTCAACCCCATGCCCGAATAGACCGAGTTGAAAACCACCGTCTGCACGAGGATACCCGGCAGGAAGAACTGAAGATAATTGTCCGTCGATCCCGCCAGCGCTCCACCGAACACGAAGGTGAAGAGGAGCGTGAACATGATCGGCGTCATGATCAGGTCGAAAAGCTGTTCGGGAACATGTTTGAACTTCAGGATCGCGCGCCAGCCGAAGACAAGCGCGTTCGACATGCCGCCGGGACGCGCCGGCCGCTCGACATGTTTCAGCGTCGCGGGCGTGATGTCATTCATGATGCCTGCTCCTTTTCCGGCTCCGCCGGATCACCGGTCAGCGCGAAGAACACCTCGTCGAGACTGGGAGTGCCCATCGAGAAATCGGTCACGGCGATACCGTCCGCCATCAGTGCGGCGACAGCTTCGTTCGCGGCATTCGGCGTATCGGCCATAATGGACAGCGCGCCGCCCTCGACATTTCGTTTCGGCGGATGTCCAAGCTTCGCCTCCAGCAAATCCGCCGCGCGGTCGATATCCGATGCGTCGCCAAGCGCCACATGAAGGAAACCCGAGCCGATCGTCGCCTTGAGCTCGCGGCTGGTCCCCTCGGCGATCTTCCGGCCGCGGTCGATCACCGCGATACGCGCCGCCAGCTGGTCCGCTTCCTCCAGATACTGCGTCGTCAAAAGGATGGTGACGCCCGAACGCGCAAGGTCCCGGATCATTCGCCAAACACCCTGGCGCGCCACGGGGTCGAGCCCGGTCGTGGGTTCGTCGAGAAAAAGCACGCCGGGTGTCACGATCAGGGAGGCCGCGATATCCAGTCGTCTCCGCATGCCGCCGGAATAGTCCTTCACCTGCTTGTTCGCCGCGTCGGACAGGTTGAATGCCTCGAGCAGGTCCCTCGCCCGACCGGTTGCCTGACGGCCCCGGAATCCCCACAGCCGCGCCAGAAGAAGCAGGTTTTCCCGGCCTGTCAGATCCTCGTCGAGTGACGCGAACTGGCCGGTCAAGGCAATTGAAGACCGGACAGCGTCCGCTTCGTCACGCAGATCGTGACCCATCACCGTCGCTTTGCCTTCGTCCGGCGCGATCAGGGTCGCAAGCATGCGGATCAACGTCGTCTTTCCCGCCCCGTTCGGCCCGAGTACCGCGAAAATCATGCCGCGCGGAACGTCGAGATCGATTCCAGCAACCGCCTGCAGCTTTCCGAATGTCTTGACGAGGCCACGCGCGGAGATCGCGAGCGCGGCGGTGCCGCGGGGGTCCGTCGTGTCTGGAGAATTCATGCCGGAGTTTCCGCATCCATAGAAAAAAGCCGTGTGCCGGCCGCTCGTGGGGCGAGCCTATAGTCCATCCCGGCAGCCCTGCCGAGGCGGTCGCGTAAAATCTTTCGTGAACGGGATGCCATCACCAAAACCGCAGGCAACGCGGACGTCACATGCGGTCACCGGAAATCCGGTATCTGGAGTCCGCCAAAAACGCGGCGGAAGAACGAGGCTCCGGTACGCAGTACCTTCTCCGGAGATCGAGGCGTCTTGTCGCTCGCCTCGACCCGGACATTACGGGCAACAGGGTTACCACGAGGTTATTGAGACCTTAAGCAAATCTAAATCCGGCATTTTTCTCAATTAACAAACGCACATTTCGAACCATGGGGCGGCCCCGCGCCCGCATGCGCCCCGTCATCGCGGCGTTTTCGCCAACACGCGCCGTTCATCTTAAGTGCGAATAAGGCTGGTTCGCGCGAATATATTGGGTATTGATGGGCAAGGGAGAGGTCCGGGAACCAAAGTCGCATGCACCAGGGTTTCATCAGGAAAATCGGGTTGGCAACCGTCGCCGTTCTGGCAGTTGCCGCCTGTACGTCGACGCAGACGCGCGTCACGACGACCTATTACAGCATCGCCGGCGCCACTGGCGCGGATCTCGATCGCGAGATTGCATCCAAGGGGCCACTCAAGGGACACGCTCTGGCGTCCGCTGCGATCAAGTTCGTACCGGTCGCGGTTTCCTATGACGAGACCGACAAGGGCTGCGCCTACCGGCAGGCGAAATTCCGCATCGAAGCCAACCTGACACTGCCGCGCTGGCGCGACCACATGCGAAGCTCGGACCCCGAACTGCGCATCGCCTGGAGACATCTTTCGGCCTATGCCCGCGAGCACGAGGAACAGCACGTCGCCATCGCGGAGGAATATGCCCAGAAGATCGGCGAAGAACTCGAAGCCCTGTCGCCGAAATCGAGCTGCGACGCGCTGGACAAGGCCGCCCAGCGAGTTCTCAAGCGCAACCGCAACGCCCACAACCGGGCGCAACTCGCCTTCGACGCAGCCGAGCAGAAGCGCTTGTCCGCCCTGTTCGACTGACGCCTTTTCAGGCCCTTAACGCAGTTCCTTCGCCGCGAGATCGAACCCGGCACGAACCCGTTCTGCCGCCATGTCGATCGTGGCCTTCGTCCAGATCAGCGGCGGGGACATGATCATGGTGTCCATCACGGCGCGCATCATCAGCCCGTTGGCGATGGCATGGTCGCGGATCACGACGGGCGCGGAACCTTCCGGCTGGAAGCGCTCGCGCGTGTCGCGATCCTTCACCACCTCGATCGCTGCCAGCAGGCCGAATGTGCGTATCTCGCCGACCATCGGATGGTCGCCCAGGGCTGCGGTGAGCGCCTCGCGCAGATAGGGGCCGGTCTCGTCGCGAACGCGGTCGATCAGACCCTCGCGCGCGATGATCTCGATATTCTTCAACGCCACGGCGCAGGCCACCGGATGCCCGGAATAGGTGTAGCCGTGATTGAACTCGCCGCCCTTTTCCACCAATGTCGAGGCGATCCGGTCGCCGACCAGAAGCGCAGAAAGCGGCTGGTAGCCCGAGGTCAGCCCTTTCGCGGTCGTCATCGTATCGGGCTTGATGCTCATCGACTGCGCCGCGAACCACTCGCCCGTTCGTCCATAGCCGGTAATCACCTCGTCGAGCATCAGCAGCACGTCGTATTTTTCGCAGATGCGCTGGATCTCCGGCCAATAGCTCTCCGGCGGAATCTTGACGCCGCCGGCACCCTGGATCGGCTCGCCGATGAAAGCGGCGACATTCTCGGGCCCGGCCTCGATGATCGCATCCTCGACCGCCTTCGCCGCGCGCACGCCAAAATCATACTCGCTCTCGCCCGGCTCTGCGAGTTCGTATGCATAGGGGCACATGACGTGGCGGATATTCGGCACCGCGCCATGGAGCTGTTCGTGCATCGCCGTCATGCCGCCGAGCGAAGTCCCGGCGATGGTCGACCCATGATAGGCCCAGTTGCGCGAGATCACGATGTTCTTTTCCGGCTTGCCCTCCAGCGCCCAGTAATGGCGCACGAGACGCAAGGCGGTGTCGTTGGATTCAGAACCGGACGAGCCATAGAAGACCTGGTTGATATGGTCAGGCGCGATCTCGGCGAGCTTCTGCGCGAGAAGCGACGGCGTCGGCGTCGTGCAGCGGAAGAAGGAATTGTAATAAGGCAGTTCCCGCATCTGCTCGGCGGCGGCCTCCACCAGTTCCTCGCGGCCATAACCGGCATTGACGCACCAAAGCCCGGCCATGCCGTCGAGGATCTCGTTGCCTTCCGAGTCGTAGACGAACGGACCGTCGGCACGTGTGATCACACGCGTGCCCGCTTCGCGCAGGTCCTTGTGGTCGGTAAAGGGATGAAGGTGATGCGCATTGTCGATCGCGCGCAGCTGATCGACCGAATAGTTCTGATAGGTCATGAATTTCTCCTGATTGGACGGATGACACGCCTGCCGGCGCCAGGGTCGCGGTCAGGAGACGGGAGGGGGCGAATAGCCGATGCGGGCGCACAGGATCAGCAATTCGGCATGAAGCGTGCGCGGTGACGGGTTCGGGTTCATGCAGGGAAATTAGCAGGCCCTTGCCGCCTTGCAAGCACCACGATTGGAGGACCGACGGGAAACGCCCGGCATAAGCCCCCGTACCGCCGTCCGGACGCTTCCCGATTCGCGATTTCTCGGCTTGATCCTCGATCCTTAGGCGTTGGCTTCAACGATCCGAAAGTCGAGACCGCGCGGTAGCGGCGGTGCGCTGTTCGATTCCGAAAACCTCCGATCGATTCCGGAAATCGCCCGACGATTCCGAAATCCGCGCGGCCAGCCGGCCGCCGATCCCCCACATGTGAGCAACGCCGCCGCGACCTCCCGGCGTAAGGAAAGAAAGGATAGTTCGATGAACACCGGAACCCGTACAATACATCTCGCCGCAGCCGCATTTCTCGGCCTCGCAACGGCAACCGCCGCCTTTGCGCCGGCCTTCGCGGAAGAGGCGAAGAACCCGGAACAGGTCATGATCGACACCCGCACGACCGGCTCGGTTCCCGTCGCCAGCCGCAACTGCGATCCGACCGACCCGAAGGCCGGCATTGTCTGCCGCGTGACCCACGGGGAGAATCAGCCGCACTTCCCGTCTGCGCCGGTCAACCCGGCTTTCGGATTCTGATTTCGACATCCGCGCCGCCGGCAGCTTTTCGCGCGCCGGCGGATCGCCTATCTATGGGCCCATGGAACAGCAAGCCATCCCCATAGCGCTGATAGCGGACTATGCCCTTCGCGGCGGGGCAACCGGCATCACCTTGCTGATGGCCGGCCTCCTCCTCGCCACACGCCCTCTGCGAGAAGTCAACGTCTTCGGCGCGCTTTTCGCACTCGGCGCGGGCATCTACGCCATGTTGTCGGTCGAGCCGCTTCAGGGCCTGCTCGGCCCCGCCTACGTTCCGCTCAAGCTCCTCGCGATGCTGTCGCCGGCTTATTTCTGGCTGTTCATCATGGCGCTGTTCGACGACGAATTCGCCTTCAGGACATGGATGGCCGCGCCACCGGTCGCGATCGCGGCCCTCTTCCTTGTCTGCTTCCCCTTTCCGGCGACGGAACAGGCATCGAAGCTTGCGCATCTGGCCATCGTGCTGGCGCTCATGGTGCATATACTGCGCATGACCCGCTGCAATCTGCGCGACGACCTCGTGGCGGCGCGGCGTCAGTTTACCGGTATCGTCGTCTTTCTCGTACCGCTGGTCTGCCTCGCCATCGGCGTGATCGAGGTCTACGAGCTTTTCAACCTGCGCGGCGGTTTCGCGTCGCCGGCTATCGCTGCGATGCTGCTCTGTGTGAGCGCGGCCTTCGCCTTCGGTATCGCCGGCATTCGCAAATCGCTTTTCCCCCAGCCGGTCGCGTCGGCTCCACAGCCCAATGGCACGAATTCGGCAGCCGACCGGTTCGATCTGGCACGGCTGGAAAAGCTCATGAACGAGGGCATCTATCTCAATTCCGGCCTGACCATCGGCGAATTGGCGAACCGCATGAACATGCCGGAACACCGTCTGCGCCGCCTGATCAACAAGGGCCTCGGCTACCGCAACTTTGCCGCCTTCATCAACGATCACCGAATAGAGGAGGCACGCCGCCGGCTTTCCGAGCCCGAAACCGCGCGCGAACAGATCACCAGCCTGGCTTTCGATCTGGGGTATTCCTCGCTCGCACCATTCAACCGCGCTTTCCGAGAACGCATAGGAATGAGCCCATCGCAATACAGGGAAAAGGCGCTCGCGACCTCGTGAGTGCCGCGCCCTCGCGCATTGACTGTCGCGTCGGGGAATGGTTGGAGTTCGCCGGTCTTTTCCAACGGGCTCTCGATGCGCCAGCGTTTCCTCGCCTTGTGTTCCATACTCGATATCGTCGCCAGCGTCGTCTGCGGGCTGGCAGCGATCGTGCTGGTTTCCGCCGTCCTCGCGATCGTGGTGCTGCGCTACGGCTTCGGCACCGGCTTCATCGAACTTCAGGAACTGGCGGGCTACGCCTTCGCCGTGCTGCTGGTGTTCTCCGTGCCGGTCTGCCTCGCCCGCGACGGCCATGTGCGCGTCGAGATCGTCTCCGAGGCGCTCGGCGACCGCTATGTCGCCTGGGCGGATCGCGTCGCGCTCGTGCTTTTCCTGATCCCCGCATTCGGGTTGATCGTCTGGGCCTACTGGCCGGAACTCGCTTATAGCTGGCAGATCCGCGAGGGATCGATCGAAACCGGCGGCCTCGGCGGGCTGTTCCTCGTCAAGACGGCTTTGCCGGTCGCCGCGACGCTGACCATTCTCCAGGGCATCGCCGCCGTGCTGCGCCCGCGCCCGGCCAGGGAACTGCTCGGGTGACGGCGCACGAGATCTTTCTCGCCCTGATGGTCCTCGGCCTGTTCGCCGGGATCCTCAGCGGCATTCCGGCGATGCTGGCCATCGCCGGCGTCCCTCTCGTGACCGCCGTTATCGGCCACCTTTTCGGCGCGTTCGATCTCGGCTTCCTGTCCTTCTTCCCGGCGCGCGTCTGGGGCATCATGTCGAACAACCTGCTGATGGCGGTGCCGCTTTTCGTCCTGATGGGCGTCCTGCTCGAACGCGCCCGCCTCGCCGAGGACATGCTGGGCGTCCTCGCGCGCATGATGGGCGGCAGCACGCGCGGCATGGGCCTGTCCGTCCTGTTCTTCTCGGCCATGATCGCGGCGGCGACGGGGATCATCGGGGCGACCGTCGTCATGCTGGTGCTGGTCGGCCTCAAGCCGATGCTCGACGCGGGGATCTCGAAGCGTCAGGCAAGCGGCCTGATCTGCGCATCAGGCACGCTTGGCCAGATCATCCCGCCCTCGATCCTGCTCGTCCTGCTCGGCGACCAGATCGGTAACACCTATCTCGAAGCCCAGCAGAAGGCGGGTAATTTCGCGCCGCAGCCGGTCTCCGTCGGCGACCTGTTCGCGGGCGCCTTGATCCCGGGTCTCGTCCTTGTCGGGCTCTACGCGCTCTATCTCTTCTTTGCGCTGCGCCCGCGCGCCGATGCGCCGCCGCGCCGGCAGGCCGAACGCGTCTCCCGCACCGAGATCGCCACCACCTTCCTGCCGCCGATGCTGCTGATCCTAGCCGTTCTCGGATCGATCCTAGGCGGCATCGCCACCGCCACCGAAGCCGCCGGCCTGGGCGCGATCGGCGCCATGCTGCTGGCCGCCTTCAAGGCCGCGCCGCACCGCGCAGAACGGGTTCTGATCGTGGCGACGGGCCTTGCCGCCTTCGCACTCGTCGCGCTTCAGGTTGCGGGTCTCGGCCGTAATACGGGCAGCGGCGTCGCGGGGCTGTTCGCCGTCGCCGCCGGCGCACTGATCGCCATCGGCACGCTCGCCGCCGCAGTCCGGCTGTGGCGCAAGGACACGCTCCGTTCGGCGCTGATGGAAACCATAAAGATCTCCGGCATGGTATTCGGCATCGTCATCGCGGCTTCGCTTCTGTCGCTGGTCTTCCGCGGCTTCGGCGGCGATCACCTTGTTACCGAACTAATCGGCCACCTGCCCGGCGGCCATTTCGCGGCGCTCGCGATCATCATGCTGCTGGTCTTCTTCCTCGGTTTCATTCTGGAAGCCGTCGAGATCATCTATGTCGTGGTGCCCCTGCTCGGACCGGCCGTGCTCGGAACCGATATTTCGCCCGTCTGGTTCGGCGTTCTGATGGCGATGAACCTGCAGACATCCTTCCTGACGCCGCCCTTCGGCTTCGCGCTGTTTTACTTCCGCTCCGCCGCGCCGCGCAGCATCACCACGATCGATATCTACCGTGGCGTCATCCCATTCGTGATCCTGCAATTGATCGCGCTCGCCATCCTTGCGGCGTTTCCGGAGCTTGCCACATGGCTGCCGCATGTGATCTTTGGCTAGAAAATCCAACCAACCTCAGGGAGGCATCATGAAACGCAGAACATTCCTGACCAGCGGCGCAGGCATCGCCGCGGCATCCACGCTCGCGGCCCCCGCCATCGCGCAGGGCAAGGTCCAGTGGAACATGGCTTCGGCCTTTCCCAAGGCGGCGCCGGGCGTCGGAACCAACGTCACGCGCTTCGCGGAACTCGTCGGCCAGATGTCCGACGGCCGCCTGGAACTGACCGTCTACGGCGCCGGCGAACTCGTGCCGCCCTTCGGCGTCGAAGATGCCGTGCAGCAGGGCAACGTGCCGGTCGGCCATGGCCCGACCTACTACGCCGCCGGCAAGAACCCCGCGCTGCACTGGTATACCGGCGTGCCATTCGGCATGACCTCGAACGAGCAGTTCGCCTGGATCAAGTGGGGCGGCGGCCAGGAAATCTGGAACGACATCTACGCCCAGCGCAACCTCACGCCGTTTTATTGCGGCAACTCCAACACCCAGTCCGGCGGCTGGTTCAAGAATCGCATCGAAAGCCTCGACGATCTCAAGGGGCTGAACATGCGCATCGCAGGACTCGGTGGCGAGATGCTGCGCAAGCTCGGCGTCAACGCCGTTCTGATGCCGCCGACGGAGATCTTCCAGGCCCTGCAGTCCGGCACGATCGACGCCGCAGAATGGGTCGGCCCGATGCTCGACCAGGCTTTCGGCCTGCAGAAGATCACGAACCTTTGCTACGTGCCGGCCTATGCCGAGCCGGGCGCCGGCGTCGCGGTCGTCTTCAACTCCGATGCCTGGGCCGAACTGCCGGCCGATCTCCAGGCAATCTGCGAAGCGGCGTCCTACGCAGCAGCGCTCGAGATGCATGCCCAGTTCGACTACTTCAACGCCCAGGCGATGCAGCAATTGAAGGACGGCGGCGTCGAATTCCTGAACTTCCCCGAAGAAGTGGTCACCGCGATGCGCGGCGCATGGGAGGAAGTCAAGGAAGAGCTCAAGGGCCAGAACGCCGACGTGGCGACCGTGGTGGAAAGCTACGACGCGTTTCTCGGCCAGGCCATCGCCTACAGCGCGGCGATGACCGAACCGATGCTCGCCGGCCGCGCCTGACCGCGCCGACAACGCCAAACAACGCCCTCCCGGCCCGCCGGGAGGGCGTTTTCGTATATACGCGCAAAGCCTTCGACTCCCCGTCCGGATCGATGAAAGGCAATCATTCCTCTGGACACTGAAGGAACCGACCCTATCTATCTTGACAACGTCAAGCAGGAGGAGAGCAACATGCCGGACAAGACGACAGTCCCTCTGACCGGAGCTTCAGGTTTCATCGCCAAGCATATCGCGCTGCAATTGCTCGAGGCGGGATACACGGTGCGCGGCTCACTGCGCTCGATGAACCGCGCCAGCGAAGTCACGGACGCGGTCCGTCCGCATCTGACCGACCCGGCCGGACTGGACGAGCGCCTGACCTTCGTCGAGCTCGATCTCCTTGCCGACAAGGGATGGGACGAGGCGCTGCAAGGCGTCGATACGCTGGTGCACACCGCATCCCCCTTCCCCATCAGCCAGCCCCGCGACGAAAATGACCTGATCCGCCCCGCCGTCGACGGAACGCTGCGCGCCCTGCGCGCCGCGAAGGCGGCCGGCGTGAACCGCGTGATCCTCACATCATCGATCGTATCCGTTTTGGAACAAGACGGCGTGCCTGACGGCAAGCTGTTCGACGAAACCGACTGGTCGGATGTCGAGAGCCCCACCATCTCGGCCTATTCGAAATCGAAGACTCTTGCCGAACGGGCCGCCTGGGACTTCGTGCGCGACGAGGCGCCGGGGATGCAACTGACGGCCATCAATCCCGGCATGGTCCTTGGCCCGCCCCTGGACCGGCATTTCGGCTCTTCACTAGGCCTGCTGCAGCGTCTCGTCGGATCGAAGGACCCGGCGCTCCCCAACATCGGACTCCTGTGTGTCGATGTCCGTGACATCGCGGCCATGCATGTCCGCGCGATCGGTACGGAGGACAGCATCGGCCATCGATTTATCGGCTCGGCCGGCTTTCTCTGGATGCCTGAAATCGCGGATGTCGTTGCGGCACAATTCCCCGACCGCAAGATCGTCACCCGGCGCGCGCCGAACTGGCTGGTTCGCCTGCTCGGCCTGTTCGACAATGAGATAAAAGCCGCCGTGCCGTTGCTCGGCCGCAAGCGCCTCGTCGACAATGCCCGGGCAAAAGAAGTCCTCGGTATGGAGTTCATTCCCGCCGACGAAGCAGTTCGCGCGGGCGCGGCCTACATTGTCGAAAACGATCTGGTTTGAGCCGTCAGGCGCGCCGGCGGCCGCCCCGACGCTCCCTGCGCGGCGCATCCGCGCCTTCGCTCGCCGACTTGTTCTTCAGCGGCCCGATCTTCGCCACGACCTCGTCTAGCGTCGGCCGCGCGCCTTGTTGGTGATGGTCCAGCGCCACGCGCATCGCCTTGAGGTGGTCGCATGAGGTGCCGCAGCAGCCACCGATGATCTTTGCGCCCGCGTCGATGGCCAGATGCACGTAATCCGCCATCAGTTCCGGCGTACCGGAATAGACGATCTTCTCGCCCTGAAACTGCGGGATGCCGCAATTGCCCTTCACGATCAGCGTGGCCCCCGGATTGGCTTCGCTCATGTCGAGCAGCGAAGACAGGATATCCGGCGCGCCGACGCCGCAATTCGCACCGAGCGCGACCGGCTGTTCCGGCTCGGTCGCCGTGACCCCGAAAATGTCCTTCGGCGAAAGCCCCATCATGGTCTTGCCGGCGGTGTCGAAGGAGCCGGTGAAGGTGTAGGGCATGCCGGCCGCGATCGCGCCTTCCGCCGCCGCACGAATTTCATCGGGCGAGGACATGGTCTCGATCCATGCGACATCCGCGCCGCCATCCTTCAGGCCGACGATCTGCTCGCGGAACGCTTCTACCGCATCCTCGAATGTGAGCGAACCGAGCGGCACCAGCAATTCGCCGGTCGGCCCGACGGACCCGGCGACGATGACCTTGCGTCCGGCCTTGTCGGCCACGCCACGCGCAAGCTCCGCCGCTTTCCTGTTCAGTTCATACACACGGTCCTGCGCGTCATGCAGCTTCAGCCGGTAACGCGTGCCGCCAAAGGAGTTGGTCAGGATGATATCCGAGCCGGCATCGACGAAGCCCTGATGCAGGTCGCGGATCTTTTCCGGCTGGTCCGTGTTCCAGAGTTCCGGCGCCTCGCCCGCCGCGAGCCCCATGTCGAAGAGATTGGTCCCCATCGCGCCATCGGCAAGAAGCGCGCCCTTTTCGGCGATGAGATCGGAAAGCGGATTGGACATGAAAGCCACCTTTGCTGAAACATATAACGATATAAAGAACCCGTTATATGTATGCAATGCCGAATTGCCGCCCGATCAGGATCACGACGTTGTCAGTGCTTGTCGAGGTCGCCGCCCGACACGAGATTGTGGCTCTCCCATTCCTCCTCGGGAATCTCCTCGCCAAGCTGGAAGGCGAAGGCCGCAACCTCTTCGAGATCGGGCGTGACGGTGCATTCGAAGGCGAGGTTGAACCAGTGGCCGCCATTGCGCACCGCCGCGCCGGGAGCCTTGGCCGCCGCCGCGCCGACGCGCACATCGTCCATCGCATAGGAGACGATCAGGTCCGGCCTGAAGGCGTCGTCCAGCGCGGCGACCTGCTCCAGCGCCTCGATATTGCACAATTGCAGCAAGCGCTCGTCGGACTGCATCATCGGCAGCGCGGCTTTCGCTTCCGCGCTGCGCGGATCATTCAGCGCCTTCGCGGACAGGAAGCGTTTCGCGACATACATGCCGTCTTCCCTGAGGGCGAGCCCCGCTGGCAGAGCCCGCTCGGGAACCGGGGATGGCGCAGCGCTGTCCGGCTGCAGCCAGTCCGGCGCGGGTAGGTCGGGCGGACCGGAGGGAACGGCCATGGCAGGCTCCGGCAAGACCGGGACCGGCGGCGCGAGAGTGGCCTCGAAATCGCGTGCATCGACCATCTCGACATTGACGCGGCGTTCCGGCGTCTTGCGGATCGCATGCGGCTGGATCAGCAAAACCGCCACAGCGAGCAGCGCCACATGCAAAGCAATGGAAAGCACTATCGCGCGCCGCGGAGACCCTGCCCGCGCAGGCTGGTCGATACGCAACGACAACTCGGCCGCCCCAGGCGCCAAGCCGTCATTCGCCTTCACCGGAAGCGCGCCATCACCGCTGCTGCCATCCACCATGAAATGAGGATTGAAACAGCGCGACGGCGGAAACAAGGCGGGTTTTGACGCCGGGCCAATCGGCCGCACAGCGCTGGCTTCGGCGCGCCAGATTGGCTACGACTCCCTGCTAGTCTCAACCGCCGACCGCACATGTCCGATCCCACGCCGCCAGACCCGAAGCCGCAACCAAGCATGATCAGCCGGCAGGCCGCGCGGTTCCTGCAACGGCTGCGCGACCTTGAGAGACGCCCGTTGCGGCAACTGGTCGGGTTCCAGGCTCGTCGCGTGGAGGAACTGGTGCGCCACGCGCGCCGCAACGTGCCCTTCTACGCAAACCGTTTCGATGCTGCCTTCGACGCCGAGGACCATCTGGATCTCTCGCGTTGGCTCGAGGTGCCGATTCTCGATCGCGCCACGGCACAGGCGAATTCCGAGACGCTCAAGGCCAGGGAAACGCCGGCCGATGCGGGGACAGCCAGACCCGACAGAACGACCGGCTCCAGCGGCACGCCGTTCTTCTTCGAGAAGAGCCAGGCGACGCAGGTCGCCGATGCCGCCCACGCGATGCGCCTGTTCCAGGATCACGGCCTGGATACAGACGGCCGTCTCTGCGACATGCGGATCGACTATCTCGGCGTCGCCGCCTATCCGGAAGGCAGGTCGCTGCCCGACTGGTCCTACGGGCTCGGCTCCGGTGACTACGCGATGCTCGACATCAACACGCCGCTCGCCGACCAGGTCGAGTGGCTGGTCAGGCGCCAGCCGCGTAACCTTTTCACCTGGGCGACCAATGCGCGCGAGATCGCACTGGAACTGGAACGGATCGGCGAGACGCTGCCGCTGACCGGCCTCATGACGAGCGCGGAGCGCTGCACGCCGGGCGTGAGAGCGGATTGTGCGCGGGTTTTCGGTGTCGAGCCGGTGGATTTCCTCAGTTCGCGCGAGATCGGCATCGTGCTTTTCGCCTGCAACGAGGCGCCGGTCTATCACCTTGCCGCCGAGAGCGCATTCATCGAGGTCATTGCCGACGACGGACGGCCCGCGCGCGCCGGAGAGACCGGCCAGATCATGGCCACGGGTTTCTTCAATTTCCACATGCCGCTGATCCGTTACGCGACCGGAGATTATATCACGCTGAGCGACAAATCCTGCGCCTGCGGTCGGTCGCTTCCGGCGGTCAGCGCCATCGACGGCCGCGCGCGCAACCGCTTCACCCGGTCGAACGGTGACAAGCTGTTTCCGAAGCTGCCGGAGAGCGAACTCGACGCTCGGTTCGGGCCGGGCCGGTGGCAGGTCGTTCAAACCGGTATCGGGGCGATCGAGGTGCATGTCGAGACCGAGGACGCTGGTCAAACGCCGGCGGAAGACGCGAGTCTTGCTCCGCTCATCTCCGAATCCCTCGGCGAGACAGTCGAAGTAAAAAACCGCTCAAAAGAAAAACGGCCGGACAAGTCCGGCCGCCGAAAACACGAGCAATTCAGAAGCGAATGCCTCTGACGCTTGGCTATTCTATTGGTCCTTCCTTCCCTTTCTCCATGAAGTCGCCGCTACAGGGATAGCCGTAGAAAGCTCCATCATCGTAGGCGGGGATCTCGTCGCCTCCATCATCCAGGCAGGAAATCACGCTGCCCAGATCGTCGCGGAAGTCCGGATCGTCCTCGCGGTGACGGCGGATGAGGCTCTTGGAGTCGCCGAAATACATCTTGAAGCCGCCGAAGATCGACTGGTAGCCGTTCTCGCCGAAATCAGCCTCGGCATAGACCGCGTAGCCCGCCGACGGCGTCGAACGGAACTGGTACTCGGCACCCGTCGTCAGCATGTGCCCGACTTCCGGCGCGTAGTGGTGACCGATCGACAGCTTCAGGTCGTCCATCGCGTAGAAAGACAATTCCGCATAGGAGAAGAGTTCGTTATCGACGTCGCCGAATTCGGAGCCGATCAGGCCCGACAGGGTAACGTTGCCGGCGTAATATTCGCCCTCGATACCGACACGATAGGCATCGACGCCGTTCCAGTGTGTCCAGCTTGCATAGCCGCCGAACAACGCGACATCCGGGTCGCGCCAGAACAGGTGAGCCGCACCATGGCCGAACACGCTGCCGTCATAACTGCCGACCGCGCCATCGAGCTGCAGTCCGTAGGAATAGGCGATCGGAATCGATACCGCGCCACGCACCTTGAACACCGTCTCGATGTCGCCGCTGCTAAAGGGAATCCCGCCAAGATTATAGCCGGGCTCGGCGCCACCGCCGGAAACATCCAGTTTCCAGTTCACCTTGGAGACCGCCGGATCGGCCGAAGCCGCGCCCGGTGCAATTGCGATTGCGCCTGTAACACCAACCAAAGCGGCGAGTGTTGCGGTCAATGCCGTGTTGCCTAAAAGATGGCGACGCGATGCCATGACAAATCCCCTCTGATGATACGAACCGTCTCGGAATCCTACCCCTACGTAACGTCACCCGCAAGAAACCGGATAGCAACGGACCGTGGCACCCGGCAATTTTTACCGCCCCTTCGGCAAAAAAGTCACACGTTCCTGGTGTCGAAGCGGAACCGATTACTGCGAATGCCTCTGCGACACCGTCGAAGTAAAGGTTCGCGCAAACGAAAAGCGGCCGGACAAGTCCGGCCGCTAAAGAAAATGCGAGCAGTTCAAATCCGAATGACTCTGACCAGCAGTATTACAGTGGTTCCCGATTTTCGAAGTCGTCGCTGCAGGGATAGCCGTAAGGCTCCCTTTTTATGGGTGTTTCTATATCCTGCGTGGAAAGCTCCTGCCCCAAATCGCTATTATCCACGCAGGAAATCACGCTGCCCAGATCGTCGCGGAAGTCCGGATCGTCCTCGCGGTGACGGCGGATGAGGCTCTTGGAGTCGCCGAAATACATCTTGAAGCCGCCGAAGATCGACTGGTAGCCGTTCTCGCCGAAATCAGCCTCGGCATAGACCGCGTAGCCCGCCGACGGCGTCGAACGGAACTGGTACTCGGCACCCGTCGTCAGCATGTGCCCGACTTCCGGCGCGTAGTGGTGACCGATCGACAGCTTCAGGTCGTCCATCGCGTAGAAAGACAATTCCGCATAGGAGAAGAGTTCGTTATCGACGTCGCCGAACTCGGAGCCGATCAGGCCCGACAGCGTAACGTTGCCGGCGTAATACTCGCCCTCGATACCGACACGATAGGCATCGATGCCGTTCCAGTGCGTCCAGCTGGCATAACCGCCAAACAACGCAACGTCCGGATCGCGCCAGAACAGGTGAGCCGCGCCGTGGCCGAACACGCTGCCGTCATAGCTTCCGACCGCGCCATCGAGCTGCAGGCCGTAGGAATAGGCGATCGGAATCGATACCGCGCCGCGCACCTTGAACACCGTCTCGATGTCGCCGCTGCTGAAGGGAATCCCGCCAAAATCATAGCCGGGCTCGGCGCCACCGCCGGAAACATCCAGCTTCCAGTTCACCTTGGAGACCGCCGGATCGGCCGAAGCCTCGCCCGGTGCAAACGCGATTGCGACTGTAACGCCAACCAAAGCGGCGAGTGTTGCGCTGAATACCGTGTTGCCGAAATGATGGCGACGCGATGCCATGATAAATCCCCTCTGATGAAACAATCTGAGTCGGATTCGTACTCACGCCTCACTGCTCCCGCAAGAACTCGGAGGGCAACGAACCGGGGCACCGGCGAGTTTTACAGCGCCTTTGGCAAAAAAGTCACACATTCTGCGTGACACTACGGAACCATTACTGCGAATGCGGCTGGATATTCTCTTCGAGGAAATCCATCGTACGGCCCCAGGCCAGCTTTGCGGCTTCCGGATGGTAGCTTGCCCGCTCGTCGCAATTGAAGCCGTGGCCCGCGCCTTCATAGACGAAGATTTCGCAGTCCGGGCGTTTTTCGCGGACCGTGTCCACATTGCTCATCGGGATGCCCTGGTCCTCGGAGCCGTAATGCAATTGCACCGGGCAGCGTGGCGCTTCGTCGGCGAAATCGGCGATCCGCCCGCCGTAGAAACCGACAGCCGCCGAAAAACCGTCCAGCCGGGCAGCGGCAAGATAGGCCAGCGATCCGCCGAGACAGAAACCGACAATGCCCGTCTCGCCCGCCCCGGCAAGCGCGACCCGCGCCGCCTCGATATCGAGAAGGAATGCGTCCCAGTCGGGAGATTTCAGGAAGCCGCGCGCGCGCTCGACTTCCTCGGGCGAATAGCCGGATTCGAAATCACGCTCGACACGGTCGAAGAGCGCCGGGGCGATTGCCGCATAGCCCGCCTCGGCGAGGCGGTCGCAAACCGACCGGATATGCGAATTGACGCCGAAAATCTCCTGGATGACGACTATCCCGCCAAGCGGCACGCTCGCGGGATCGGCGCGATAGGCGCCCAGTTCGAATTCATCGGACGCTGTCAGGGTGATGGACGGCATGTTTCTTCCTCGCTTACGGCTCGCCGATGTCCTGATAGGGCAAGCTGGCGGTCCGGTCCAGCAGCAAGCTCAGGCCGGCAGCCGGATCACGCCGTAGCGGGCATAGTCGCGATGAAGGGATTCGAAGTCGAGCGTACCGCCGCATCCGACTGCCGCTTCGCGCAACACCTGCTCCAGGTCGCTGCGCGGTTCGACATGGAACTTTGACAGCCAGGCGACGAGCGCTGCACGGAACCAATGGGGCAAACGGTCTTGTCCGCCGAAGTCGACCACGTGAAGGCTTCCGCCGGGCGCCATATGCGCCAAGGCCTCCGAAACCGCCGCCCGCCATGGCGGGATCATCGACAGCGCATAAGAGATGAAAACGCGGTCGAAGGAGGCGATGCCGAACATCGCTCGCGGATCGAAATCGGTCGCGTCGCCCTGCGACAGAACAATGCGCTCGACGAGACCCGCCTTCTCGATATTTCGGCGCGCCTGCTTGAGCATTTCCGCTGAAATATCGAAGCCGTAGAATCGCGCATTCGGATATCGCTTCGCGGCGACGATCAGATTGCGGCCCGTGCCGCAGGCCGATTCCAGAACCGTCATTCCCTCGCCCGCGTCGAGATCGTCGAGAAGCCGGTCGCGGCCGAGCAGATAGTATTTGCGCGTCAAATCGTAGACATGGCGTTGTCGGCGATAGATCGCATCCATCAGTCCGCCATGCGTCTGCGACGGCGTTTCCACTTGCACGTTCCGCATCGCCTGCGCCATCCGCCTAACCGTCGAGCGTATAGAGATGGAAACCGCCGTAAATGGCGGAGCGGTCCGCGCGGGTCCATGTGGCGGATTGCTCCGCATGGTAGGTCCAGCGACCGAGAACCCGGTCGTCGACACGGCCCGGCAGGATGGTCGGAAGACCGGCGGTACGGAAAATCACGCGTGCGCCCGGCGCCGCCGTGCGGGTGATCTGCGACCACAGATCGTTCAACTGCCGATCCGTCATCCAGTCGACCGCGTCGAGCAGCGAGTAGCCGTGTTTCGAGCCCGCCGGCATTTCTGCGAGGAGGTCGGTCAGCGAGCGGTTCTCGATCGTCGCGCGCTCGGCATGCTGCTTCAGCGCGGCGAAATTCCCGGCTTTCAGATAGGGCGGCACCGGCCCGTTCTCGCCATAGGCGCGATTGACCGCCTGCCAGGCAAAATAGTTTTCCGACAAAGGAAAGTCGCAGAACAGCGCCCGCGTCCGTTCCTTCAACACAGCCAGCATGTCGCCGCCGGCAGCCCCGGCCAGCGCATCATATTGCTGCGGCGGAATGCCGAGGCCGATCAGGGTCGCCTTGTTCCCGGCGAGCCACTTGACGATCCGCGTGTCGAACAC
Organism: Oricola indica; assembly: GCF_965227485.1. Lineage (NCBI taxonomy): Bacteria > Pseudomonadati > Pseudomonadota > Alphaproteobacteria > Hyphomicrobiales > Ahrensiaceae > Oricola > Oricola indica. The sequence continues at coordinate 2,130,981 of NZ_OZ245747.1, read as the reverse complement.
CGGCGCCAGATTGGCCTCGAACCAGGCCGCCTGCTCTTCCATCGACCGGCATTGCAGATAGGAGCGCAGATCGACACCTGAGAGCCGCGCCAGGACATGCGCCATGCCGATGAACCGCCCAAGCATGCCATACCGGTAAAAGCCGCGCTCGAACATGTCGATGCGACGGCCGGCAAGACCGCGCCGCGCATTCCAGTAGTCGACTGTCGCCGTATCGCAGAGCGGCGCCACAAGCCGGTCGAACAATTCCGAATTGCCCTTCCGATTGGCATGGCCGAACAGCGAGTAGAACTGGCGATGATCCGGCAGTGTCCGCGCAGCCGCCAGCTTCATGCGATTGAGCGCGACATGCGCCGGCGACAGGTCCACCGCCGTGATCGACGCCGGCCCGGCGGTCAGGTAGCTCATCAAATTGCAGCCGCCCGACGCGATGCAGACGAGATGATGGTCCGACTGGATGTCCAGCGCCGCCATGTCCACCTCCGGGTCCTCCCAGATCTGTGGATAGACGAGGCCATTGAAGGCATTGGAAAAAATGCGTTCCAGAAGTCCCGTCTTCGACAGGGCCGCGTTCTGGTGAACGGCGGCGCCAAGTTGTTCCTTGACGGTTAGCGCATCGCTCATCGTGTCTTGCTTTCCTGTTGGGACGCTCAGGCCGCGGTTTTTTGCGGCTTGGCCTTTTCCGCCGGTGCCGGCAATGCGGTTTGCAGTTTCGGCCGACTGCGCTCGCGCACGATCGCAGACCAGTCGACCAGCCGCAGCGTGCCGTCGAAATCCTCGGTGATCGCCGTGCAGCTTTCGACCCAGTCGCCGGTATTGACGTAGCGAATGCCATTCATCTCGGTCAGCGCGGCATGGTGGATGTGGCCGCAAACCACGCCATCGACATCGGATTTCGCCGCTTCCGCGACGAGGATCGACTCATAGGCTCCGATGAAATTGACCGCCTGCTTGACGCGCAGCTTGGCCCATTTGGAAAGCGACCAGTACTGCCCGCCCCAGAGTCTGCGCAGCCAGTTGAACCAGAAGTTCACCGCCAGCGCGACCGTATAGGCCGCGTCACCGACATGGGCGAGCCATCTGGCGTTGACGACGACCATATCGAACTGGTCGCCATGGATGATGAGCAGCTTCTTGCCGTCGGCGGTCTCGTGAATATCGCGGTCCCTGACCTCGATGCCGCCGAAATGCGTGCCGAGATAATGCCGCATGATCTCGTCGTGATTGCCCGGCACATAGATGATCTCGGCGCCCTTGCGCGCCTTGCGCAGAAGCTTCTGCACCACGTCATTATGCGCCTGCGGCCAGTACCAGCCGCGCTTCAGCCGCCAGCCGTCGAAGATGTCACCGACTAGGTAGATCCGCTCGGCATCGTATTCGCGCAGGAAATCGAGCAGCATGTCAGCCCGGCATCCACGCGTGCCGAGATGGATATCGGACAGAAAGAGAGTGCGGAATCGCTTTTCCTGGACCATGTCGTCGGGCTCGTGCGTCTGCATGAAATCCCAATTCCAGAGTCGCGTGTCAGGCATGTGACAGCCGGGTCGCAAGCCTGTGCTGTCTGGTCGCAGAAGACGCCCTGTTTCGCACGCACGCCCGCCACGATATGACTTTAAGCATGACCGACGCGCCGCTTCGGGTGACGGCAACGGCCCGGGCGGGTAATCTTCGACCCCAAAGCGGAGACGCCACGTGACGACGACAGACTGCCATGCGGCCGACATCGATGCCTGCCTGGAGACGCTCGAGTCATCGGCAGGCGGGCTGGAGTCCGCCGAGGCCGCCGCTCGCCTGGAAACGCACGGCCCCAATCGCCTGCCTCAACCGCCGAGACAGAACGTGGTGCTGCGTTTCCTCGCCCACTTCCACAACATCCTGATCTACGTGCTGATCGGCTCTGCCGTCATCACCATGGCGATGCAGCACTTCGTGGACATGGCGGTGATCCTCGCGGTCGTGATCGCCAATGCGGTGATCGGCTTCATCCAGGAAGGCCGGGCCGAGAAGGCGATGGAGTCCATACGCGGCATGCTCGCGCCGCACGCCGCCGTTCTGCGCGACGGCGAGCGCAAGAGCATCCCGGCCGAAGAGCTCGTGCCGGGCGACATCGTGCTGCTGGAAGCCGGCGACAAGGTGCCTGCCGACCTGCGGCTGATACGCGCCAGCGGCCTGCAAATCCAGGAGGCGATTCTCACAGGCGAATCCGTTCCCTCGGACAAGTCCACCGCTCCCGTTGCGCAGGACGCCGCGCTCGGCGACCGCTCCTCGATGGCCTATAGCGGCACGATGGTGACCGCGGGTCAGGGTCGCGGCCTCGTGGTCTCGACCGGCGCCGCGACGGAGATCGGCCGTATCAGCAGCCTGCTCGCCACGGTAGAGGTTCTGACGACACCGCTGGTGCGCCAGATGAACGTCTTCGCCAAATGGCTGACGCTCCTGATCCTGCTGATCGCTGCCGTCCTGCTCGCTTTCGGCTACTTCGTCGAGCATTACGAATTCACCGAGATGTTCATGGCCGTGGTCGGCCTGTCGGTCGCAGCCATCCCGGAAGGCCTACCTGCCGTACTGACGATCACGCTTGCCGTCGGTGTCCAGGCGATGGCCCGGCGCAATGCCATCGTGCGCCGGCTTCCGGCGATCGAGACGCTCGGCTCCGTATCCGTCATTTGCACGGACAAGACCGGCACGCTGACCCGAAATGAGATGATGGTCGCCTCCGTCGCGGTGACCGGCCACTTCTTCTCCTTCGACGGCAGCGGCTACGACCCTGAAGGATCAGTCTGGCTCGCCGACAACCGCGTCAACGGACGCGACCACCTGCACCTCGCCGAACTGGCCCGCGCTGCCGCGTCCTGCAACGACGCGTCCCTGCACAGCCGCGAGGGTTTCTGGACCGTCGAGGGCGATCCGATGGAGGGTGCCCTGCTGGCGCTCGCCGGCAAGGTGGGTGTCGACGTCCGCAGGGAGCTGTCGGCACGCACCCGCACCGACCAGATACCCTTCGATTCACGCCACAAATTCATGGCGACCCTGCACCACGATCATCCCGGCCATGCCGACATCTTCGTCAAGGGTGCGCCGGAACAGGTGCTTGCCATGTGCGCCGAACAGCGTGGCGCATCGGGGAACGGAGAAGCGCTCGACGAGGCTTACTGGACCGAAACCGCCGACAACATGGCCGCACAGGGCCAGCGGGTCCTCGCGATCGCGACGCGGGAGGTCGAGCGGGAACAGACCGCCGTCGGCTTCGCCGATGTCGAAGGAGGCCTCGTCCTTGTCGGTCTGGTCGGCCTGATCGACCCGCCACGCACGGAATCGATCGAGGCCGTGGCCGAATGCCGGCGAGCCGGAATCCGGGTCAAGATGATCACCGGCGACCATGCAGGAACGGCCGCGGCGATCGGAAGGCTGATCGGGCTCGAAAACCCCGACGATGTCCTGACCGGCCGACAACTGGACGAAATGGACGATGCGGACCTCGCCGCTGCGGTTTCCTCCGTGGATATCTTCGCGCGCACCACGCCCGAGCACAAATTGCGGCTCGTCATGGCGCTTCAGTCCAAGGGCATCACGGTTGCGATGACGGGAGATGGCGTCAACGACGCGCCGGCGCTGAAACGCGCCGATGCCGGCATCGCCATGGGCCGCAAGGGCAGCGAAGCCGCCAAGGAAGCGGCCGAACTGGTGCTCGCCGACGACAATTTCGCATCCATCGTCGCCGCCGTGCGCGAGGGCCGGACTGTCTACGACAACATCAAGAAGGTGATCAGCTGGACCCTGCCGACCAATGCCGGCGAAGCAATCACCATCGTCGTCGCCCTGCTTTTCGGCATGACGCTGCCGATCACGCCTGTCCAGATTCTCTGGGTCAACCTTATCACGGCGATCACCCTCGGCATGGCGCTCGCCTTCGAGCCGACGGAGGAAAACACCATGCGCCGGCCACCGCGCCCGCGCGACGAACCGCTGCTGACCGGCCAGATGGCATGGCAGATCGTGCTCGTCTCGGGCCTGTTCTTCGCCGGTGTCTTCGGCATCTACGCCTACGCGATCGACCGGGGCCACTCGATCGAACTGGCCCGCACCATCGCGCTCAACACGCTGGTCGTGATGGAAATCGCCTATCTGTTCTTCATCCGCAACATCTACGGAACCTCGCTCACATGGCAGGCCGTAAAAGGCACGCGCTTCGTCTGGGGCACGGTGGTCACCGTCACCGCCGCCCAGTTCGCGATGACCTATCTCGGCCCGTTGCAGCGCATCTTTGCAACAGAAGCAGTGCCGTTCTTCGACGGGGTCCTCGTTGTCGGGATCGGCGTGCTATTGTTCGCCATTATCGAGGTGGAGAAACAGCTTCGGCTAAGCATCGCCGGGAGGGCCCGTGCCCACAATGACGGAAAACAAGACCAGACCGACTGAGGCAAGCGTTGCGGATATTCTCGCCGGGGTCGAGCCGGCCCGCAAACGCGACGATGCGTTGGCGCTCGATCGTCTGTTCCGGCGCGTCACCGGCTGGCAGCCCCGCCTCTGGGGACCGTCGATAATCGGATATGGCGCATATCACTATGTCTATGACAGCGGGAGAGAGGGCGATTTCCTCGCCACCGGCTTCAGCCCGCGCAAGACCAGCCTCGTCGTCTACATCATGCCGGGTTACGCAGATTTCGGCGACATCCTCGCCCGCCTCGGCAAGCACAAGCTCGGCAAATCATGCCTGTATATCAACAAGCTGGCCGACATCGATGAATCGGTTCTCGAGGCGTTGATCCGCGCCGGTCTCGATGACCTCGCAACACGATGGCCGGTCAGCCCGTCATAGACAGGCCGCCCCAGCGCCACGCCATCAACGAAGGATAAAGGCACACCGGTGCATGGTGACCGCCGTTCCACGATCGCCCCGCGTCAAACGGCAGGTTTCGATGCCCGCATGCTCCATCACCACCGGAATGACCGCCGCCATCCTGGCGGTGCTGTCCTTATGCGCCCTGCCATCTCATGCCGCTGATGCGCCCGACCTGCCCCCGGTCCCGGAAGCGCTGCGCGACCTTGTAGAAAGCGGAAAATCCGGGCCGCGAAAAACGGTCCTGCCGCTCGGAGATTCGATCACCGACATGCAGAGAACCCGGCGCGCGGCCTGGGGCGGCTATCGCCGGCAGATGGCGAACGATCACGTCTTTGCCGCGCTTTTTCGCTTCACCGGCGCATTCGGAGACGACCTTCACGCCGTCAGCCCATCGCCGGAACCGCCGGCCATGCCCGCCGACCAGCGCAACCACTGCGGCTGGAGCGGCGCGACGCTCGACGGCTGGAACGGCCCGCGGACCTCCATCATCGAGAATTTCCGTTTTTGCCTCGCCGCCGGACCCGAACCGGATTTCGTGCTGCTGCATGGCGGAACCAACGATCTGTGGGATCCGGTCCACCGTCCCGATGCTGAACCGCCGGAAATCCGCGGGCAGCGCGTCGCCGAACGCACAATCGAGCTTGTTCGCGAAATTCTGAAGACAACGGAAGCGACCGTCCTCCTCGCGCAACTGATCCCGATGACCGGCGACGCGAGGGCCTTCGACGCTAATGTCGTCGCGTATAACGAGGCGCTGGAACCGGGCATCGACGCCCTGCGGTCAGCGCCCGATGGCGGCGGAATGTGGACCGAACGCGTCGTTCTCGTCGACATGCATGCCGCGATCCTCGAGTGGACGCTCGATGCGCCGGAAACGGCGTTGCCCGACGGTATCCATCCCAATGTCTGGGGCAGCCAGATCATGGCACGGAAGTGGCTTTCGGCGCTCTACGACCGATATCGCGAAACTGCTCCGTAACGCTGATCATCTTTTGGCGCGCGTCGCGATCAATGCCGATGGCTTTCCGGAATTCAAAGACGCCCGACGCTGACCCTTTTCTGCTGCGCCAGGCAACGCGCGATCACCGGCCTTTCGGACGCCAGAGCGATGCACCGGCCAACCGCCGGAAACCGCTCGACCAGCTGCTCCGGCGTGACATGCCAGGTGGAGTTCATCAGGACGAAGATATCGGCGAGGCTGAACCGCTCGCCGAGGTGATATGGGCCATTGGCGGCAAGGTGCGCCTCGACCGGCTGCCAGCACTCGATGATCCGTTCGGTTGCGCGCGCCCTGATACGCGGCCTGTCGCCGGGATCGGCAGACCAGCGCTCGGGATAATAGAACGGCTTGTAGGCTTCCTGCAGCGTCACGGCCAGATAGAACAGCCAGCGCAGGAATGTGCCGCGATCCGGGTCCATCACGGCGGGCGCGATCTCTTCCAGTCCATGACGTTCCGCGAGATAGAGCGAGATTGCCGCGGATTCCGTGAGGATAGCGCCATCCGGCAATTCCAGGGCCGGCACCCTGCCCGCCGGATTGATCGCCAGATAATCGGGCTTGCTATGCTCGCCCCTGGTGGTGTCGATCCGCACCAGCTCATAGGCCAGCCCGGCTTCCTCCAGCACCGCCTGCGGGGCGAAACTGGCCGTCCCCTCCGCCCAGTAGAGACGGTACATCGCTATCCCCGCATGCGCTCGCCACTCGGATCGAACGGCGGTTCGACGGCGATCCGCGCCGGACAGCGCACGCCCAGGATCTCGATTTCGAACATCCCCTCTTCCGCCGTATCGGCCAGCGCGGCCGGCACGTAGCCCTGCGCCATCGACAGGCCGACCCCATGGGCGTAACCGCCGGACGTCACCCAGCCGACCACGCGCCAGTCGCCATCGACGATTTGCTTCATACCCGGATGCTCGAATTCGTTGTTGTCGGCGTCGAAGCGTTTCGGCCCGGCGGCATGCGGCGGGTCGATGGTCCCATAATCCGTATCGCCCACCTTTGCCCAGACCGGCTCGTCATGCATCACATCGGCCGTGCCCGCCTCGATGATGAAGGAGACGCGGCGACGCTTCGGCCCGTCGGCCTTTTCCGCGGCAGCCTGTTCCCGGCCGATGAAATCGTTCTTCGACAGTTTCACGAACCGGTCCATGGCACCCTCATAAGGCCCGTAGATCGGACGAAGCTCGTGGCCCCAGGTCGGGAAGTTCTTTTCGAGCCGCATAGACAGTAACGCCCGCATGCCGAAATCGCGGATGCCGAATTCCTCGCCGGCCTGCTTGATCGCCGCATAGACCAGACGCTCATAGGTCGGCGACATCCAGATTTCGTAGCCGAGATCGCCGGTATAGGAGATACGGTTGACCATGCAGGGTGCACCGCCGACCGCCATCTCGCGGAAGTCCATGAAGCGGAAGGCGTCGTTCGACACGTCCTCGTCGGTCAGCTTCTCCAGCACCGCGCGCGATTTCGGCCCGGCAATGGTCAGCCCGACCAGCGTCTGGTCGAAGCGATGGATCGCGACGGAGCGGTCCTCTGGTAGATGCCGCTCGAACCAGCGCATGTGATAGATTTGCGCCGCCGACGATCCCCAGATCATGAACCGGTCCTCGCCGGCCTTGGCAATCGTGAAGTCGCCGATCAGCTTGCCGAACTCGTTCAGCATCGGTGTCAGCACGAGCCGACCGGTCTTCGGCATGACATTGGTCATCAGCCGGTTGAGGAAAGCCTCCGCCCCCGGCCCGCTCACCTCGTATTTTGCGAAATTGGCGATCTCGGAGACACCGACCGCCTCGCGCACCGCCTTCACCTCTTCGCCCACATGCTTGAAATCATTGGACCTGTGGAAGGAGATGACGTCATGCGCCTCTTCCTTCGACGGCGCGAACCACAAAGGCGTTTCCAGCGCCCAACTGTCGCCCATCACGGCATTGTTCTCGATCATCGTGTCGTAGAGCGGCGTGGTCTGGTGCGGGCGGGCTGCCGGCAGTTCCTCGTTGGGATAGCGAATGCGGAAACGCCGCGAATAGTTCTCGCGCACCTTGGCATTGGTGTAGCGCAGCGTCGCCCACTCGCCGAAGCGCGCGACGTCCATGCCCCAGACATCCGCGCCCGGATCGCCCGTCGTCATCCAGTTTGCAAGCGTCAGCCCGACGCCGCCGCCCTGCGAGAAACCGGCCATCACGGCGCAGGCCGACCAGAAATTCGTCAGCCCGCGAACGGGGCCGACCAGCGGATTGCCGTCGGGCGCGAAGGTGAAGGGGCCATTGATGATCTGCTTGATGCCGGCCCGCTCATAGGGCGGGAAATGCTTGAAGCCGATCTCCAGCGACGGCGCGATACGCTCGATATCGGGCTGCAGCAATTCATGGCCGAAATCCCATGGCGTGACCTTCGGCGACCACGGCACGCAGGCCTGCTCATAGGTGCCGAGCAGCATGCCCTGCCGCTCCTGCCGGGTGTAGATCTCGCCGCGAAAATCCATCGCGTGGATCAGTTCGCGCCCGTAGGTCTCGTTGAACTCGATGACCTCGGGCATGTCCTCGGTCAGGAGATACATGTGCTCCATGGCGAGCAGCGGAAGTTCGAGCCCGACCATGCGGCCCACCTCGCGCGCCCAAAGCCCGCCGGCATTGACGACATGCTCGCATCTGACCGTGCCCTGCTCGGTCACCACATTCCAGGTGCCGTCGGGATCCTGCGTGAGATCCTTCACCGGATTGCGCAGCACGATCTCCGCCCCCAGAACGCGTGCGGCGCGGGCATAGGCGTGCGTGGTTCCGGACGGGTCGAGATGGCCTTCCACCGGGTCCCACAGCGCGCCGACGAAATTGCTCTCGTCCATCAGCGGGAACATCGCCTTCGCCTCGGACGGCGTGATCAGTTCGGTCTGCATGCCGAGATGCCGGCCCTTGGCATGCAGGGTACGCAGGAAATCCATGCGCTCCGGGCTTTCCGCCAGCATCACGCCGCCCGTCAGGTGCAGACCGCAGGGCTGGCCGGAAATCTCTTCGAGTTCCTTGTAGAGCCCTACCGTATAGGCCTGAAGCTTGGCGACGTTCGGATCGCCGTTCAGCGTGTGGAAACCGCCGGCCGCGTGCCACGATGAACCGGACGTCAATTCCGACCGCTCGATCAGCATGATGTCGGTCCATCCCGCCTTGGCGAGGTGATACAGCACCGAACACCCGACGACACCGCCACCGATGACGACCACACGCGTATTGGTTTTCATTGCAATCCCCTGCTGTTCCAATCCACTACGCCAACAGGCTTTCCTCGAAGGGAAAGCGTGACAGCAATTCGATGCCGGTGTCGGTGACGAGGATTTGCTGTTCGAGCTTGACGCCCTCGCCCTTGTCCTCCTCGCCAATGAAACTCTCGACGCAGAGCGTCATGCCAGGCTCGATCACGCCGTCATAGCCCGCGTCGACGAAGTCGCCCCGATGGTAGAGATACGGGTACTCCCCGGTCATCCCGCAGCCATGCGCGGAAAGGTAATAGCGGTGGGCGTGGTATTTTGCCGGGATGTCCCAGGCGGCCTCGGCATAATCGCGAAATGTCATGCCGGGCCGGATGATGCCCATATTGTGATGCACCTGCTCGTGGGCTGTCTTGTAGAGTTCGCGCTGCGTCTCGCTCGGCTTGCCGGGTCCGGCGTGGAACGTGCGCGAGAAGTCGGAATAATAGCCGTGGCAGCCGACCACGTCGGTATCGAGCGCGATCAGCTCATTTTCGCCGATCACCTTCGAACCCGTCTCCTGGAACCAGGGATTCGTTCGCCCGCCGGAGTTCAGAAGCCGCGTTTCCACGTAGTCGCCGCCCTGGGCGATCACCGCCTGGTGCAGCACCGACCACAACTCGTTTTCCGTCAGACCCGGCCGGATCGCCTCGCGCAGCCGCGCCACGCCGACCTCCGTCGCGCGCAGCGAGGCGTTCACGCATTTCATCTCTTCCGCCGACTTGATGGCGCGCGCCAGTTCCACTGGCTGCTGCGCGTCGACGATCTCGAAGCCCTCTCCGCCAAGCGCGATGGCGACACCGGCATTGATCCGCTCGATGCCGATTTTCTCGCCCGGGCCGACCAGTTCCCTGAGCAGTGCGCCCATCGCGCGCGCCCATGCCTTTTCGCGCTCGGCGATATGCTCCCCGGCGGCAACGAAACTCGCCGTCATCGACGGGCGCACCTCATCGACCGTTTCGAATCCCTCGCCCAGATGCTCCGCGCCGGTGAATTCGTGCAGGATCGAGCGGTCCTGCGTCAGCACCAGGTAACGCGATGGCTGGTTGCGCGAAGTGAAGACCTGCATGTTCCGGGTGCCGGTGGCATATCGGATGTTGACGGCATCCGTCAGCACAAGCGCCGCGATACCAAACTCTGCCATCTTGGCGCGCACGCGGCCCTGCCGGTAGGTGCGCACGGCAACGAGATCGATCTCCGCGTCTGTGGTTTCCGTGTCTAGCAATGCGATCCCGTCCAGATCGCTGCGCTCCGCATGCCAGTCGAACATTGTCATGGTCAAAAATCCGTCGGCGCCCCGCCTTCGCGCTTGCGCTTTTCCACGAAGGCTTCGAGTTCCTCGCGAATGCCCTCATCCATCGGCGGTTCCTCGTATTCGGCGAGGATCTGCTTGCAGACCTTGTTGGCCCGTTCAACGGTCGTCACCGCGCCGCGCTCTTCCCAGTTCTCGAAGTTCGACCAGTCCGACAGGAAGGGCGAATAGAATGCCGTCTCGTAGCGGTCCTGCGTGTGCTGGATTCCGAAGAAATGTCCACCGGGCCCGACCTCGCGGATCGCATCGACCGCGATATCATCCGGCCCGGTGGTCAGCGGCTCGAAATAGGAGATGAACTGCTGCAGGACCTCGCAATCCATGACGAACTTCTCGTAGGAAGCGCACAGACCGCCCTCCAGCCAGCCGGCAGCGTGATAGACCATGTTCGTGCCCGACGTGACGGCCGCCCACATCGACATCATGGATTCCCATGTCGCCTGATTGTCCGGCGTGTTGGCCGCGCAGGTGTTGGATGACCGCAGCGGCAGTTGGTAGAACCGCGCCATCTGGCCGGTGATCTGCGTCGCCCGAACGTAGTCCGGCGTGCCGAAGGCAGGCGCGCCGGTTTTCATGTCGACATTGGAGGTAAACGTCCCGATGCCGACCCCGACGCCGGGCTTGATCCACTGCAGCAGCGCGATCGCAGCCAATGCCTCCGCAATGGACTGTGTCACCGCGCCGACCATGGTCACCGGCGCCATCGCGCCGGCCAGCGTAAACGGCGTAACGATGGTCGGCTGGCCGCGTCGCGCAAGCCGCATGGCGCCGTCGAGCATCGGCCAGTCATGCTTCAGCGGCGAGGTCGAGTTGATGTTGGTATACATATGCGGCGCGGCGTCGAACGCCTCATGCGAGAGCCCGCCCGCGATACGCACCATCTCGATGACGTCTTCCATACGTTCGGTGCCCAGCGCGTAGGCATGCGCCACCTTGTCGGTCAGCGTCAGCTTGTCGAAAAGGCAGTCGAGATGGCGGATGGATGGGTGGATGTCGATCGGTTCGACCGGGTAACCGCCTGCGAAATGGATGCAATTGAAATACTGCAGCAGTTTGAGCAGTTCGCGGTAGTCGTGCCGGTTGCCGCTGCGGCGGCCGCGCTCGATATCGGAGCAGTTGGGCGGCGAGGAAATGTTGCCGAACACCATGTGCCTGCCGCCGATGGTGATCGCCCTGTCCGGGTTGCGCGGTGTCAGCGTGAATTCCCGCGGAGCCTTGCCGAGCATTTCCATGACGAAGTCGCGGTCCATGCGCACATTCTCGCCCTCAACCTTGCAGCCGGCCTCTCGAAGCCGTTCGATGGCTTCGGGATGGAGAAACTCGATACCGATCTCTTCGAGTACCCGCATCGCCCCGTCATGGATCGCGGCGACGCCCTCGGGCGGAAGCGGCTCGGTCGGCCGGTCCGTGTTGATCACATCGGTCCAGGGCAACTGCCGGATCGCCGCTCCGCCGCGCCGTGTGTTCCCGGCGCGTCCGCCCCGCTTGCGCAGTCGGGCCGGCGCTTCGTCGGGCACCGCCTCGGCAACAGCCTCGGTGACGAGCATGTCGCTCGTCATCTCTGGCTCGGGCGGCGGATCTTTCGGCATGCGCTTCTCCGGCGGGTCAAAGCGGCATCACAGCATATTCTCAGAACGCGGACGCAAGAAATCCGACCGCGACAACGGGTTAAACGACATCACCCTGAGTTAACGGACCGAGATCGCCATCACCTATCGGGAACATCCCCATCCATCCTCCTCGGTCGAACCCCTTATTTTTTCCGGGACAACCGACACGTGAGGCAACGAAAGGAGAATTTTGTTCTCCTGCATCGATGTCCACCGACAGTAAACCGGTAATCTCCACTGTGCCGAAACGCGACACACGGAAATATCTTTCATCGCTCGATCCGCGAATACAGTTTTGAACGGCGGCAGGAATTTGCTAGCAGGATATCGGGCAAACTGGGGGAGCGGGCCGAAAAGGCCGCGCGCGAGGAGAATGGCAGCGGATTCGCATGCACGAATCGAACTGACCACAGGTTACGTCTACATACTGAGTTGCCCGGAAGCGCCCGGCAGCGTGAAGGTCGGCTCGACCAGTCGCGAAGTCGGCAAGTATCGCTACGAGCATTTCGATTCAACGGAGCCGATCCCCTGCAAGGTGGAATTCGCCGTCCATGTCCCCGACCGGCACGAGGTCGAAAAGAACCTGCTGCTGAAGCTCGCGCCCAAGCGCCTGTCACGCGAATCCAATCGCTTCGCGATCGACCCGGAAGAGGCAATCGCTGCCGCCGTTCAACTGATCGGCTACGACTACACAAACGCCCAGATCACCGGCGTGATCTTCCGCAAGCATGTCGACATGCTCAAGAAGATGGAGAGGGATTTCCGCAGCCGTCACAAGAGCTTCACCATCCTGAATGGCGAACTCGGCGACCTGCAGAAAAAGATACGCCGCTACCAGCAGCAATTCGGCGACAAGGACGCGACCATCGCGCGGCAGGAGGACCTGATCGGCGAATTGCAGGTGCAGGGCATGGCGCTGGAAGCCCGTTGCCGCAAGACGAGGCTCGTCGCGATCGGCGCCGGCGGCCTTGCCTTGGTGTGCGCCACGCTTGCCGTCGTGTCGCTGGCCGGCTGGATCTAACGCTCAGGTCGAAAACGGCGTCCCCGCCCCGGCGGCGCGGATCGCTTTGAAGGCATGTGTCGCGATCGCGGTGTCCTGCGCACCCGTGCCGGTCAGGTCGCAGATGGTCACCGCATCGGCCGACGGACGACCCGCCACTTTGTCGGCGACGACATCCCCCAGTTCCGGCGTCGTCCCGTGCGACCACACTCCAGCCTCGACAGCCGAGCGCAACTCGCCGAGCTTTTCGCACTGGCTCACCCGGTCACAGACATAGAGATCGGCTGCGCCAAGCGCCGCCGGGTCGATCTCGTTCTTGCCGGCCTGGTCGGAGCCCATTGCGGTCACATGCAGACCGGGATGCAGCCATTGCACCTTCAGGACCGGCTCGCGCGCCGGCGTCGTCGTAACGACGAGTTGGCTTTCCGCGACCAGCCGCGCCGGATCGTCCACCGCTTCCGCGGTCACGGGCAGCATCCGCGCGATGTCTTCCGCACAGGCTCTCGCCTTCTCCCCGTCTCGCCCCCAGACCAGGACACGGGAAAAAGGCCGAACGAGATGCGCCGCGGCGATTTGCAGGCGCGCCTGCACGCCGGTGCCGATCACGCCCGCCGTCTCCACAATCTCCGGCGCCATGTATTTCGCCGCCACCGCGCCCGCGGCCGCCGTGCGCACATCGGTCAGGTAGCCATTGTCGAGAAACAGCGCATCGACCAGCCCCGTCTTCGCGGAGAAGAGCATCATAAGCCCGTTCAGGCTAGGCAGCCCGAGCTTCGGATTGTCGAAAAAGCCCGGGCTGACCTTGATCGCAAACCCGTCGAAGCCCGGTATATAGGCGGTCTTGACGTCGACCTCGCCATTGGCGGCCTCAAGCTCCATCGAAAGGATCGGCGGCATCACGACCTCACCGGTCGCCAGCGCCGCGAATGCGCGCTCGACTGTCTCGACGGCTGCGAGATCCAGTTTCACCGCCTGTCTGAGATCCGCCTCCGTGGCGATCAGCACCTCATGCGCCATAGGTCTTGCCCCGCACCACCGTGTTGCCCAACGTGACATCCTCGCCATTCACGACCCAGCTAAAGACCGACATATCGAGATTGCGTCCGGTCACGACAGTCGCCACCGGCCCGGAAAATGATGGAAGCTTGCCCGCCAGCATCGCCGCAAGGCCGACCACCGATCCGCCCTCGGCGACGATCCTGTCTTCGTAGTAAAGGGTCTGCATGGCCGTATATATCTCCTCCTCGCTCACCAGCACCGTCCCGTCGAGGTAATCGCGGCAAAGCGAAAACGAGAGCCGGTTGTCCATTCCTATGCCGCCGCCAAGCGAGTCCGCCAGGCTCTCGACCTCCGTCACCTCGACCGGATGACCGGCCCGGATCGACTCGTGCATCGCCGCGCCCCGATCCATGGAAATTCCGATCACGCGGATGTCCGGCCGGATCGTCTTGGCGGCAAGCGCGATCCCGCCGGCGAGCCCGCCGCCCGAGAGCGGCACGAGGATCGCCTCCAGATCGGGCCGCGCCGCAAGAAGTTCGAGGCCGATGGTCCCCTGCCCGGCAATCACGAACGGATCGTCGAACGGCGATATTTCGGCAAGGCCGTCCGTCTCGCACAGGCGCAAACTTTCCGATTGCGCATCGTCCTGGCTGGTGCCGGCGATGTGAACCTCGGCGCCGAGCGCACGGATACCGTCCACCTTGGCCTTCGGGACCATGGACGACATACACACCACGGCGCGCATGCCGCGCTGCGCCGCCGCAAAGGCGACGCCGCGCCCGTGATTGCCGGTCGAACAGCAAGTCACGCCGGCAACGTCCTCGGCAAGATTCGCGATCGCGTTCACTGCGCCACGCAGCTTGAATGCGCCGATCGGCTGGGCGATTTCCAGCTTGAGAAGGAATTCCTGTCCGCACCGAGCCGACATGAAAGGCGAAGGCACAAGCGGCGTGTCGGCGGCGATCCCGGCAATGGTGTTTTGCGCGGCAAGGATATCGGCAAGCGTCAGGTTCATCCGCCGAATGGCGCATGGCCGGACGGGACAAGTCAATGCCGCGGCTCCATTTCCCGCGCGACGAGCACCGATTTTCTCTCGCCAGCCCAGAAAATCCGGCGTAGAGCCGAACCGAGGAACACGCCATGGAAAACGAGACCTTTTCGATCCTGCTGACCGCCTGGCTCATGCTGGTCGTCGCCATCGCCGCGCCCGGCCCGAACCTTGTCGCGACGGCATCGACCGCGCTCGGCCACGGCCGCAAGGCTGGACTGCTGGTGGTGGCCGGTGTCGCGACCGGAACATTCATCTGGTCGCTCGCTTCCGCATTCGGCGTTGCGGCGGTCTTCACCGTCTATCCGCCGGCCTTCATGGCGCTGAAACTCGCGGGCGGGTCCTATCTGGTCTATCTCGGCTTTCGCTCGCTGCGCGCGGCATGGCGCAACACGCCGGGCGCAATCCGGCCGGATACGCGCCGGCTCTCGCCCCTCGCCTCCTATGCGCGCGGCCTCGGCGTTTGCCTGATGAACCCGAAATCGGCGCTGTTCTGGGCATCAATCTCGGTCTTCGTCGTCTCCTCGAAGGCCTCACCGTTTGCGATCATCGAGTTCTGCATCGCGGCCGGCCTGTCATCCTTCACGATCTACGGCCTCTACGCCGTCCTGTTCTCCTCGCGCGGGGCGCAGGCGATATACCGCCGCGCCACGCGCTGGATCGAAGCCGCTTTCGGCGCCTTCTTCTTCATGGTCGGTGTTCGGCTCGTCACCGCCTGACCTTAGGTCAGGCAAAGGCGGAGACGAGCGGCCGGATCACCAGATGCGGCTCGCCGTCACTGGTCCGCGAAGGCGAAACTCCGGTATCGTCGACCGTTCCCTGAACACGTTGGCGGAAAGCCGAGAAACTGTCGAAGGTCACGACATCCACCGCCTCTTCGAGGTGAAGCGTCACGCGGTAGTGGCTGCCGCCGCCGATCAGTTCCACGGCGAGGACTTCGGCGGTGAAGGGCTGCTTGAGATAGGTGCCGCTCACGATGTCGCCCACCTGGATGGAGAATGGCGGTTCATTCGACAATCGGGCGACAGCGGTGTTCCAGTCGCGATAGCCGACTTCGGCGGCCACGCGTTCCAGCGCCTGTCCATAGCTGATCTTGACGCCGTTCGCGTTCATCGCCTTGCGAAGCGCCTTCGCGCGCTGCTTGGCTTCGTCGATGGTCCGGGGACGCCCAGTCCCGGAAAGAGATGTCTCTGGCATGATTGCAGTTCCGTTCTGCTCATGCGGTCATGGAATGCGGGGCTCACATTGCCGCAGGACCGCGTTGAAACGGGTCTGCTCGAAGACCGACCTGCGCCGGGAGGCTTCACCATCGGATAACCGGTGAGCGGCGGGCGCCTCGTGCCCTGCGCGGCCCAATACGGCAACCGGCAAGCGAGGTCAACGAAAAGAAAAACGCCCGGCGCAGGAGGCGAACGCCGGGCGTGAGTATGGATCAGCGGTCAAGGCTCTCCGCCAATCCGACCAACCGCAGAAACTCGCTGCGGTAACCGAAGGGATCCTCGCCCCGCGCGCCGGCCGCGAGGTCCCTGATCTCGTCCCATGAATAGTCCGCCACCGCGTCCGTATCCCGGAGCTTCTGGCCGAACGCCGCCACGGCGATCGAGAAGCGCGCATCCGTCGAGAGCGACGCGAGCCGCGCCCGGTCGAATTCATGCCCGATCGGCGTCGTCATCAGGTGGCTCTGCGTTTCGTCCGGCAGCTTGTAGCGCAGTTTCAGGAACGCATATTCGCCAGACGACGCGGCCGTATCGGCGGCGGGCTTTTCGGCCGACCCGTAGCGCAACGGATCGTTTTGCACCGCCGGGCTTCCGACCGGCGTGATCTCATAGATAGCGGTGACCGAATGACCCGAGCCGATATCGCCGGCATCGACGCGGTCGTTGTTGAAGTCCTCGCGCTTCAGCGCCCTCGTCTCGTAGCCGATCAGCCGGTACTCGGCGACGGTCTGCGGATTGAACTCGACCTGGATCTTCACGTCCTTGGCGATCGGGAAAAGCGTCGAGCCCGCCTCTTCCACCAACGTCTTCTGCGCCTCGGCCAGCGTGTCGACATAGGCCGCCGTGCCGTTGCCGTTCTGGGCGAGGACCTGCATGAGCTGGTCGTTGTAATTGCCCTTGCCGAAACCAAAGACCGACAGGAAGATGCCGTCGTCGCGGCGGTCCTCGATCATCCGTTTCAATTCCTCGTCGGACGTCGCGCCGACATTGAAGTCGCCGTCGGTCGCCAGCATGACGCGGTTGACGCCACCCTCGATACGCGCCTCACGGGCAAGCCTGTAGGCTTCCTCGATTCCCGCCGCCCCGGCGGTCGTTCCGCCCGGCTCCAGCGTATCGATGGCATGCAGGATCTTATCGCGTTCCGACGCGCTGGTCGGTTCGAGAACCGTACCCGCATTGCCCGCATAGGTGACGATGGAGATCGTGTCGCGCTCGTCCAGCTTGTCGAGCAGCAGGCGGAACCCGCTTTTGAGAAGCGGCAGCTTGTCCGCTTCGTCCATCGATCCCGAAACGTCGATCAGGAATACGAGGTTCGCCGCAGGGCGATTTTCGGGCTCGATGTCGAAGCCCTGAATGCCGATATGCATCAGCTTCGTGTCCGGGTTCCACGGAGTCGGCGAGACCGAGACATTGACCCCGAACGGCGCGCTGCGGTTCTCGGGAAGCGGATAGGCATAGTTGAAGTAGTTGATCAGCTCTTCGACGCGAACGCTGTCCGGATCGGGCAGCCGGCCTTCCATGATGGCCCGGCGGACCACCGAGTATGACGCGGTATCGACATCGATCGAGAAGGTCGAGACGGGATCTTCGAGAACGGCGCGGACGCTGCTGGTCTCGTATGTCTCGAACCGGTCGCGGCGCAGACGTTCCATGCCCGGCGCGATCTTGGCGGAGCCGTCGCCGACAAGCGTGCGTTTGGCAAAGGACGGCGCCGTCGGCATCGGAGCCGGCAGAGCCTCTCCAAGCACGATTGCCGCGTCGCTTTCCTCGGCCTCGCGATAGGCACCCGACGCCTGATTACGCCCCAGCACCATCGTGTCGTCCAGGCTCGGCGGGACCCCTTGCGCGATATCGACCGGGGCCGTGTCGGCGAAACCGGGGCGGTATCCCTCGTTCATCACCGCGAAGGCGAGGTAACCGGCAAGCGGAACCGCCAGAATCCCGGCGATTGCCGTGCCGGACATCAGCCGGCCCTTCGTCATTGCTGTCATTGTCGTGCTCCATGACCGTTGCAGTATGGTCATGAGACGGGAGCCGGCGGCCGATCCTTGGGTGCCCGCAGTTTTTTTTTCGGCGTCGAAGGCCGACAGCGCCTCGCGCATGGCGGCATCGCGCTTGCCCGCATCCGGCTGAGGCGCCGGAACCTTCTTGAGAATGTCGAGATCGAATTCGTCTGTCATGACACTTCATCCTCGGGCTTTTGCATGATCGCCCTCAGTTTCTTTTTCGCCTCGTGAATGTGAAACGACACGGTCCCTTCCGAGACGCCCATCACGCCCGCGGCCTCGTCGTGGCTCAGCCCTTCGCCATGCACCAGAAGCACGGCGTCGCGCTGGCGTTCGGGAAGGGAGCCGACAGCCGACCAGAGACGTGTGGCCGGATCGCCATCGGCTCCCTCGCCCCCCTGCGCGTCGACCGTGGCCTGCACGGCGTAGGCCTCGACGCGCCGGCGCTCCGAAGCGCGGGCCCGCTGGCGATCCCGCACCGTGTTGAGCACGATGCGGTAAAGCCAGGACGGAAACGATGCCTCGGCGCGCCATCCGGAAATCGCGCGCGCAAGCTTGATGGAAACGTCCTGCGCTATGTCGTCCGCATCCGCTGCGTCGCCACACCATCGCCAGGCAATCCGATGGATAGTGGCATAGTGGCGTTCGAGCAGGCAGGCGAAAGCCTCGCGGTCGCCATTGCTCGCGCGTGCGGCAAGCGCCTGATCTCCGTCGCCGGCAATCGCGCCCGTATGTGAAACGACATCCGCTTGCATCGTCATCATCGCCCTTAAGACGATGCGTTATCGACGATCCTTGGGTCGGCGCAAAACTTTTTTATTGGCCGTCGAGACCGCGCAGGCGCGCCGTCATGTGAAAGGCGGTTTGCGCCGCGCCATATGGGCGGCCGACCGGACAGGCAGCCCGTGCAAGGCAGCCCGCATCGCGACAGGCGCCGCCGGAAGAAAGATATCCGCCGCACGCGGCAACATCGAACGCGGCCTCGGTGACGGCACCTGCCGGACAGGCATTCATGCAGGGTTTTCCGTCACATAGGGCGCAGACATGAATCGGATTGACAGGCGGATGAGCCGGAATATCGACATCGAACAGCAGCGCGCCGCGATAGGCGTGCCAGAGGCCGAACTCCGGATGCATCAGGATTCCGAGCGGCGACGGTTTCAGACCTTCTGCCCGAATCGCCCATTGCTGAAAGGGAAGCCAGGGTTTCTCGAAAGGAAATACCGCGCGCGCGCCGAAACGGGCGGCGACCGGTTCGATCACCGCGCGCGACCACGTATCGAGCGGATCATCCGGCGGTACGTCCAGCGCCGCGAGCCATGCGCGGAAATGCGGCCAGATGCTGCCGCCTCCATGACCGACGAGAATGACGCTGCGCGCCGGCATGTCCCCCAACGCGGGCGGCGCGGTGTCCGCCTCGGTGAATGCGAACCCGCCACGACGGATCAACCCATACGTCGCGAGCGCCGCGTCGAGTCTGTCGAGCCGGGCTTCTTCGGTCATTCCGCGTCGCGCCGGCCGACGCGCCAGACTTCGTCGTGGATGATGTCGGCCACTTTAGCCCGGCCGTCCACGGGCTTCTTTCAACTGAACGCGTCGGGCATCGATTCCTTGCGCTGACGGATGAAGTCCTGCAGCGCCTCGTCGATGGCCGGGTCGAGATCGGGGGCCTGGTAGCTGTCCAGCCACTGTCGCGCCAGCGCATTGGCGCGCTGGTCGGCCGATTTGCGCCCCTCGATATCCCACTGCTCGAAGGAATTGTTGTCGGCGATAAGCGAGCGGTAGAAGGCGTTCTCGAAATTGGCCCGCGTGTGATCGCAGCCGAGATAGTGGCTTCCGGGTCCGACTTCGCGAATCGCATCCAGCGCCTGGCCGTTGGCGCTCATGTCGATGCCCTCCGCAAAGCGCTGCTGCATGCCGAGCTGGTCGACGTCGATCATGAACTTCTCATAGGAGGCGACGAGGCCGCCTTCCAGCCAACCGGCGGAGTGCAGGGCGAAATTCGTGCCGGCGAGCAGCGTCATGTTCAAGGTCGTCGCACTTTCATGCGCCGCCTGCGCGTCCGGGATCTTCGAGCCGCACAGCGAACCGCCCGTTCTGAACGGCAGTCCAAGACGCCGCGCCAGCTGGGCCGCGCCATAGGAGACGAGAGACGGTTCCGGCGTTCCGAAAGTCGGCGCACCCGACTGCATGGAAATCGAGGCGGCGAACGTGCCGAACAGGACCGGCGCGCCCGGCCGAACGAGCTGCGTGAATGCGGCGCCCGCGAGCACTTCGGCAAGCACCTGCGTCAGCGTGCCGGCGATGGTCACCGGGCTCATGGCGCCGGCGAGGATGAAGGGCGAGATGATGCAGGCCTGGTTGTGGCGCGCATAGACCTTGGCCGCGCCCAGCATCGTATCGTCGAACACCATCGGCGAATTGGCGTTGATGAGGTTCGTGACGACCGTGTTGTTCTCTACGAAATCGTCGCCGAACAGGATCTTGCACATCGCCACCGTATCTTCTGCGCGTTCCGGCGCGGTCACCGACCCCATGAAGGGTTTGTCCGAATAGCGGATGTGGCTGTAGACCATGTCGAGATGGCGCTTGTTGACCGGAATGTCGACCGGTTCGCACACCGTCCCGCCAGAATGGTGCATGGATGGCGCCATATAGGCCAGCTTCACGAAATTGCGGAAATCCTCGATCGTCGCGTAGCGGCGCTCGCCGTCTAGATCGCGCACGAAGGGCGGCCCGTAGACCGGCGCGAAGACGGTCGCGTCTCCGCCGATCTGAACGTTCCGCTCCGGGTTGCGGGCATGCTGTGTGAAGACGGAGGGCGCGGTCTTGAGAAGGTCCCGGCACAAACCCTTCGGAAAATGGATGCGCTGGCCCTTGATGTCCGCGCCCGCGTCCTTCCAGAGCTTCAGCGCTTCCTCGTCATCGCGGAACTCGATTCCGATTTCCTCGAGGACCATGTCCGCATTCGCCTCGATGGTCGAGATCGCTTCCTCGTCGAGCACCTCGTAAACCGGCACCCGCCGCGTGATGTTCGGCATCGCCGGCGAACGCTGGCCGCCGCTGCGCGCCGCCCGCCTTGCGGCCGCTCCGCCCGATGCGCGCCGCCCGCCCCGTCCGCGTGCGCCTTCCGCGCCCGACTGGTCCGTTTCCGTTGCCGAATCTGACATGGTCTCACCCTGAAAACACTGCGTGCCGGAACCGCCGGCCCCGGCTTGTGAGGATCGACAATGATGGCGAGTGGTGATTCAGGCCCTTCAATTCGCGGCAGGCTTTGACGCTGCCGCGACAATGAGCCATCTTGCGCATCGCGGGAACACGAAATTGACACGGTCGCAAAAGCATTTGAGGCCGTCGCATTTGAAGCGCTTTTTTTATGATTTCCGATTCAAAATCCTGTTAAACCTCGGCAGGCACTGCCGCGTCTCACGCTATCGGGAAATTACCGCACATGTCCGACGATGAAATCATCCTCTCCGAATTGTCCGACGACGAACTCGTCCAGCAGATGCATGACGATCTGTATGACGGCCTGAGGGAGGAGATCGTCGAGGCGACGCAGATCCTGCTGGATCGCGGCTGGGCGCCCTACGAAGTGCTGACCGAAGCCCTCGTCGAAGGCATGCGTATCGTCGGCGAGGATTTCCGTGACGGTATCCTGTTTGTGCCGGAAGTGCTGCTGTCGGCCAACGCGATGAAAGCGGGCATGAACATCCTGCGTCCGCTGCTCGTGGAAACCGGCGCGCCGAAGCTCGGCAAGATGGTGATCGGAACCGTCAAGGGCGACATTCACGACATCGGCAAGAACCTCGTCGGCATGATGATGGAAGGCGCCGGTTTCGATGTCGTCGATCTCGGCATCAACAATCCGGTCGAGAACTATCTCGAGGCGATCGAGCGCGAAGAGCCCGACATCGTCGGCATGTCCGCTCTTCTGACGACCACCATGCCCTATATGAAGGTCGTCATCGACACGCTGAAGGAAAAGGGCATTCGCGAAGACCTGATCGTCTTGGTCGGTGGCGCACCGCTGAACGAGGAGTTCGGCAAAGCCGTCGGCGCCGACGCCTATTGCCGCGACGCGGCGGTCGCCGTCGAGACCGCGAAAGAGTTCATGAAGCGCAAGCACAACAGCCACGTAACCGCCTGATCGCGAATTTTCTCTTCGATTTCGAAAGCCCGGATTTCCAGTCCGGGCTTTTTGCTTGCGGCCGATAGCGAGACGCTGTTGAAGGCACCGATGCCAGCCCAATCCGATATCGATTCCAACGGTGAAACGGGGGTCCGGAGCGCCCTCCTCCTGATCGCCGGGTTCTTCGCGCTGCGGCTCCTGATCTCCTGGGTTTTTCCGGCAACCAACGACGAAGCCTATGCCATCACCGTATCGCGTGACTGGTCGCTTTCCTATTTCGACCACCCGCCCGTCGCCTTCACGCTCGCCCGCCTGATGGCCTGGTTGACGGGTACGGAAAGCGTAGCCGTCATCCGCCTGCCCTTCATCTTCGCCGGCGCGGTCAGCGGGTGGCTGATCTGGGATATCACCCGTCTCGCCTATGGCCGCTCCGCCGCCTTCTGGGCGCTCGCCTGGTACAGTGTCGCGCCGTTCTTCTTCATCTCCGCTGGCCATTTCGTCGTGCCCGACGGGCCGTTGAACCTCGCCCTCCTGGCGACGCTACGCCTTGTCCTGCCGGATCTTCTGGCGCCGGGTGCGAAATTGCGGACGAGCCGGTGGCTTTCCGCCGGGCTGTTTTTTGCGCTGGCTCTGGCTTCCAAATACCAGGCGGCCCTGTTCGGTCTTTCGGCCCTCATCTTCCTGATCGCGAGCCCCGCGCACCGCCGTTTGCTCGCATCGCCGACCCTCTGGGCAACACTGGCGATCGCAATGCTGGGACTCGTTCCGACGCTCGTCTGGAACGCGTCTCATGACTGGATCTCCATCACATTCCAGGCGGGACGCGCTTCTGCCGATTCAGGGATTCTCCATCCGGTGAATTTCCTGTCGGTTTTGGGCGGCCAGATTATCTATCTCCTGCCTGGCACCTGGCTGGTGATCCTGACCGCATCGTTAGGTGGCCTCATTCGGCCTGAACGGACCGCGGATCGGCTCTTCGCCTGGTTTGCAATCGTGCCGCCCGCTCTTTTTCTCGCCATTGCGCTTCTGTCGCGCGATTCACTGGCGCACTGGGCGATGAGCGGCTTCATGTTCGGTTTTCCTCTCGCCGGGCGCTGGACGGCGAATAATGTCGACCGATTCCGCGGATTGATCCTGTTCACATTCCGCGCCGCCTGCGCGCTCGTTCCGGCAGTTGCGCTGATTGTCGCGCTCCAGAGCCGTTACTCGCTTGCCGGGAGGGTCATTCCCGGTTTGCCGCAAGATTGGGAAATCGGCCGGGAACTGCAGGACTGGACGGCGCTCGCCGAGGCATGGCCGAAACTTGGCGCGCCATCGGCGGTTATCGTCAAGAGCTGGGTGTTTGGCGCCAAGGCAGGCCATGCCCTCGGCCCAACCATCGACGTGATCCCTCTCTCCGACCCGCGGCATTTCCAGTATCTTGAAACGGGTGCGCACGACACGGCCATTGCCGTTCTGCCAGCCCGTGCCGGCGACGACGAAAGCATGCTCCGCGACTATGTAAGATTGCTGGAGAATGCCGGCTATCGTCCGACCGGAGATCCAACGGTCATAAGCCAGATGGCCGGAAGCCGTCCGCAATTCGAGCTTCTCGTCATTCCCGTCGAAAAACAGTGAGCGGGACGACGTTTTCTAGGTGTCGCGCCAGGTAACGAGCTTTGTCACCGCATAGTTGAACACCGCGCTCATCAGTGCGCCCGCGAAGCCCGCCAGCGCCGCCGACCAATCCCATTCGAACAGGCGGACCGAGATCGACACATTGGCGAGCGCGCCGATACCGCAGATGATGTAGAAAGTCAGAAGGCCGGTCACGAAACGCCATCCGGTGAGCTTGCGATGCGCGTAGGTGACTTCGTTGTTGAAGGCGAAGTTCGAGGTCATCGCCGCGAATGTGGCGACGATCTGAGCGGTCGCGAAACCGACGCCAAAACTGGCATTCAAAAGCAGCAGTGTCGCCATGTGCACGAACAGGCCGGTAAAACCGACAAGCCCGTAGAGCAGGAATTTTACCGGTATGAACCCGCCTGTGTAGCGCGAGATCAACAGACCGAGAAACTGCACCGTCACGAGGAAGCCCAGCTTGCTCTCGCCTTCGACTCGCTCGCGAAACTGGAACGGCACCTCGCGTATCTTCAGATCGTGTCCGAAGCGGCTGACGATGTCGAACAGGATCTTGAACCCGTCGCGCGATACGACCCGCGCGGCCCTGTCGGCGACATCGCGCGTCATCATGAAGAAGCCGCTCATCGGGTCGGTCGTGTAGGCGCCGGTGATCCGGTTGGCGAGCGCGGTGGCCAGTTCGCTGCCCTTGGCGCGGGACTTCTTGACGAATCCCGAGGATGCCGCGCCGCCATCGACATACCGGCTGCCGATCACCAGATCGGCGCCGTCGCGGATTTCGGCGAGCATGACGGGCAGACGCGTCTCGTCATGCTGCATGTCGGCGTCCATGACGACGACGACCGGCGCGTTCGCCGCCATCATACCCTCGATACAGGCACCTGACAGGCCACGCCGGTTGATCCGCTTCACGCATCGCACATAGGGTTTCTCGCGACCGATCGAACGCGTCACGTCAGCCGTGCCGTCCGGGCTGTCGTCATCGACGACGATGACCTCAAACGGAGTGTCCCCCATGACCGCCGCAATCTTGTCGACGATCAGAGGTATGTTCTTCGCCTCGTTGAAGGCAGGCAGTATGACTGAAAGTTCCGGCGCTTTCATTCCCGTCCCCAAGGAATTTGAAACCCGTGTGCGGCTTGTTGGTGTTCTGCGCGATAGAAAACCGCGCTTATCCACACTATGTCATGCCGGTATTGAAGAAAACTGAACGCCTCATGGACGCAGACGGACAAAAGGTCAGGGTGATAGCTTGCGGCATGATTGCGCGCGAGATTCTGGAAGTGTGCCGGATCAACGGCCTCGACCACATTTCGCTCACCTGCCTGCCCGCCGAGTACCACAATCATCCGGAAAATATCGCGCCGGAGACCGACAAGGCCATACGCAAGGCGCGGGCCGAGGGCTACGAGCACATCTTCATCGGCTACGCCGATTGCGGCACCGGCGGCATGCTGGACAAGGTTTGCGCGGAACATGGCGTCAGTCGCATCGCCGGGCCGCACTGCTTCTCCTTCTATATCGGCAACGACATCTTCGAGGCGGCGGACGGGGACTACCTCACGACCTTCTTTGTCACCGATTTCCTGGCCCGCCATTTCGAGGCGTTTCTGGTGAAGCCCCTTGGCCTCGATCGGCATCCCGAATTGCGCGAGATGTATTTCGGCAACTATCAAAGAGTGCTCTACATCGCGCAGACGGACGATCCCGACCTGACCGAAAAGGCCCGCGCAGCCGCCGAATTCCTGGGCCTGCCCTTCGAGCGCCAACTGACCGGATACGGCGATCTGGCCCCGGCTTTGCAGCAGGCCGACCGGCTGGTAAAAGCGCCACAATCGTAAACCAAATCGTCGCAATTGCCGGTTATCGTCATGAACCTGACGTATACCCGCGCCATGAGCGTCCTCGAAGGCGGTTGAAAAGATGTTGCAGCAGACTCCGGAACAATTCGAACCGGTTGAAGCTCCGCATTCCTATTGCCGTCCGCGCCCGCTCTCCCAGGTCCTGAGCGAACTCGCGGAAGAGGAACATGGCGAGGTTTCTGTCCGCCGCATCCGCGACGCGCTGGCCGACCGGTCCTTCGCGACTTTCCTGGTCTTCACCGCGGCCATCAACCTGCTGCCATTCCCGCCCGGATCGACCGTGCTGCTCGGCGTGCCGATCGTGCTCGTCGCTTTTCAGATGGTGATCGGCTATCCGACCGTCTGGCTGCCGCGCTTCTTCCTGAATCGCTCGCTCAGCCACAAGGCGTTTCATCGCATGTCCACCTGGCTGATCCCGTTCCTGCGCCGCATGGAAAACTGGGTGCGACCGCGCTACTGGCCGTTCCCGAACGCCAAGAGTGCCGAGAAAGTGGTCGGCCTGATCGCCCTCGTCTACGCCATCGCGGTCGTTATACCGATCCCCTTCGGAAACTGGCTGCCGGCGCTCGCCGTGTTCATCTGCGGAATTGCCCTGTCGGAGCGCGACGGCTTCTGGCTGGCCGTCGGCACCATCACCGGCGTTGTGGCGATCTGCATCATGATCGGCGTGGTGCTCGTCGCGCACGCCTTCGCCCACTCCTGGTTGCTCTAGACGCCGCCGGCCTTCGCTGTCGCTTTTGAATTGCCGCGCGTCGTCGCGTAACAAGCCGTCCATGCCGGCTTGCGGCATTGCTTGTTCCCGACACGGAGGGCCATCGTGGCTGACAAAATCATCGTCTACTGGCGCGACATTCCTGCTCAGGTGATCATTCGCCGACGGCGTGAGACCGCGAAACGCGAATTGCCGCTGCGCTTCACCGAAGCCATCGACATGTGCGCGATGCGCGTCGGTGCGCGCGACAGCGACGCCTATCTGGCGGAATGGCGCAAGGGCGACCCGATTGCCGTCGGCGACGACCTCGAGGCCGAAGCCGACAAGGCGATGAACGAGATCGAGACCGTTTACGACAAGGACCGGTTGTTGATGCTGGTGCGCAACGAGGGATTTGAGAAGGAACCCGCGCAATGAATGCAGTTTCCATGGAAAAGGGCGCCGCGCCGAAGAGAATCGCCGCGTCCATCGAGGTCTCGCCGAAACAGGCGGCCGAATCGCCTGACCTGCCGGGGCTGTTTCCCGCCGGCGTGCGCGTCTACATCACCGATGTCGGCACCGACACCAACGCGACGCTCGTTTCCGCCGCGAAGCGCGTTCACGACCTCGGCTACACGCCGGTGCCGCATTTCGCCTCGCGCCGCCTGACCACGAAGGCCGCCCTCGAAGACCGCATCAAGGCGATGGCCGAGGAAGCCGGCGTCCGTGACGTGCTGGTCATCGGCGGCGGGCTGGAGAAACAGGCCGGAGACTTCTCGTCCACCATGGAAGTGCTGGAAACCGGGTTTTTCGACAAATACGGCGTGACCGACATGGGCGTCGCCGGGCACCCCGAGGGCAGTCCGGATTTCTCGCCGGAAGCCGCAATCGAAGCGCTCCGGCTCAAGAAATCCTTCGGCGAACGCACCGATGCGCGCATCCGCATTGTCACGCAGTTCGGTTTCGACGGCCAGAAATTCGTCGATTGGGCCGAGAGCCTTCGCGACCACGGCATCGATCTGCCGGTCCATCTCGGCGTCGCCGGCCCGGCCAAGATCACCACGCTGGTCAAATATGCGGCCATGTGCGGCGTCGGCAATTCGCTCGAATTCTTCAAGCGCAACACCCGCTCGCTCGCCATGCTGGCGACCAGCCATTCGCCGGAAGGCGTCGTCGGACCGATCGAGAAGCATGCGCTCGCCACGCCCGGCACGGCCATCAAGCAGATTCACGTCTTCCCCTTCGGCGGCATCAAAAAAGCCTCGCAGTGGCTTGAAGAACGCGGCACATGGGATATAAAGACATCTTTATATCCTTCTATGAACTCCAAATCGTAGGAACATCCATAAATGGCTCGCACCATCGTCGCCTCGGCCACCCGGGAAATCGTCATCGGTTTCGACCAGCCCTTTTGCGTCATCGGCGAACGCATCAACCCGACCGGCCGCAAGAAACTCGCGGCAGAAATGGTCGAGGGCAATTTCGAAACGGTGAAGGCCGACGCGCTGGCTCAGGTCGCCGCCGGCGCGACGATGCTCGACGTGAATGCGGGCGTCACCGCGGTCGATCCGAACGCCACCGAGCCGGCCCTGCTCGTCAAGACGCTGGAAATGGTGCAGGAACTGGTCGACGTTCCGCTCTCGATCGACTCCTCCGTCACCTCCGCCATCGAGGCCGCGCTGAAGGTCGCCAAGGGCCGCCCGCTGGTCAATTCGGTGACCGGTGAGGAGGAAAAGCTCGAGGCCATCCTGCCGCTGATCAAGAAATACGATGTCCCGGTCGTCGCCATCTCCAATGACGAGACCGGCATCTCGACCGATCCGGACGTGCGCTTCGCCGTCGCCAAGAAGATCGTCGAGCGCGCCGCCGATTACGGCATCAAGGCCGAAGACATCGTGGTCGATCCGCTCGTCATGCCAATCGGCGCCATGGGCACGGCCGGCCAGCAGGTCTTCAAGCTGCTCTACCGCCTGCGCAACGAACTCGGCGTCAACACCACCTGCGGCCTGTCCAACATCTCCTTCGGCCTGCCGCATCGCCACGGCATCAACGCCGCCTTCATCCCGATGGTGATCGCGTCCGGCATGACGTCGGCGATCATGAACCCCTGCCGTCCGCAGGAAATGGAGATGGTCCACGCAGCCAACGTGCTGAACGGCACCGACCCGGATTGCGGAAACTGGATCATGACATATCGCGACCATCAGCCCTCCGCGAACGGTGCGGCGGCTCCGGCGCCTGCCCGTGCGGCCGGCGGACGCCGCGGTGGACGCGCCGCGCGAACCGGCGCCGGCGCCTGACGGGAGCCCATGGCTGACCCCCTCATTCTCTTCATGCCCTCGGGAAGGCGCGGACGCTTTCCCGAGGGCACGACCGTTCTGGAAGCTGCCCGGCAGCTCGGCGTCTATGTCGAGAGCGTGTGCGGCGGGCGCGGCATATGCGGGCGCTGCCAGATCGTGGTGCAGGAGGGCCAGTTCGCCAAGCATGGCATCACCTCGGCAAACGACCATCTTTCCCCGTTCGGCGCGAAGGAAAAGCGCTACGCCGAAAAACGCGACCTGAAGGCCGGCCGCCGCCTCTCCTGCTCCGCGACGATCACCGGTGATCTCGTCATCGATATCCCGCAGGATGTGCAGATCAACGCGCAAATCGTCCGCAAGGCGGCCGACACGCGTGTCTTCGAGCGCAAACCCGCCGCCCAGCTCTGTTATGTCGAGGTCGAGGAACCGGACATGCATGCCCCGCTCGGCGATCTCGACCGCCTCCTTGCGGCGTTGGAGCGCGACTGGGGTTTTTCCGATGTCCTGGTCGACCAGTATCTTTACCCGCAGGTCCAAGCCATTCTTCGCAAAGGGAAATGGGGCGTCACCGCCGCGATCTACAAGGATGAGGAAACGGCCCAGGCCAACCTGATCGCCCTGTGGCCCGGCCTGCACAACGAGGCATGGGGCATCGCCTGCGACATCGGCTCGACGACCATCGCCATGCATCTGGTCTCGCTACTGTCGGGTCAGGTCATCGCCTCGGCCGGCACATCCAATCCGCAGATCCGTTTCGGCGAGGACCTGATGAGCCGAGTCTCCTACGTGATGATGAATCCGGACGGGCGCGAAGCGATGACGAAGGCCGTGCGCGAAGCGGTGGACGGACTGATCGGCAAGGTCTGCGACGAATCGGGCGCAAACCGCACCGACATCCTCGACGCTGTCTTCGTCGGCAATCCGATCATGCATCACCTTTTCCTCGGCATCGACCCGACCGAGCTCGGCGGCGCGCCCTTCGCGCTCGCTGTTTCCGGCGCGGTCCACACATGGGCCGGGCAACTGGCGCTCGACACCAATCCCGGCTGCCGGGTCTATGTCATCCCGTGCATCGCCGGCCATGTCGGCGCGGACGCCGCCGCCGCGACCCTCGCCGAAGGCCCGCACCGGCAGGACGACATGATGCTCCTGGTCGATGTCGGCACCAATGCCGAAATCGTGCTCGGCAATTCGTCCCGCGTCGTCGCCGCCTCCTCGCCGACAGGGCCGGCCTTTGAGGGCGCCGAGATTTCCTCGGGCCAGCGCGCTGCGCCCGGCGCCATCGAGCGCGTGCGCATCGACCCGGAGACGCTCGAACCGCGCTTCAAGGTGATTGGAAGCGATCTCTGGTCGAACGAGGACGGCTTCGACGAAGCCGTCGCGCAGACGCGCGTCACCGGCATATGCGGGTCCGGCATCATTGAGGTCGTCGCCGAGATGTATCTGGCCGGCGTGATTTCGGAGGACGGCGTAATCGACGGCGCCCTCGCCGCGAAATCGCCGCGCATCATCGAGAACGGGCGCACTTTCTCCTACGTGCTGAATGACGGCGATCCGCTGATCTCGGTCACCCAGAACGACGTCCGTGCCATCCAGCTTGCCAAGGCGGCGCTTTATGCCGGCATCAAGCTCCTGATGGACAAGCAGGGTGTCGACCATGTCGATGCCATCCGTTTCGCCGGCGCGTTCGGCTCCTTCATCGATCCGAAATACGCCATGGTGCTGGGCCTGATCCCCGATTGCGACCTTTCGAACGTATCCGCGGTCGGCAACGCAGCCGGCACCGGTGCGCGCATGGCGCTGGTCAATCGCGATTTTCGCCGCGAGATCGAGCGGACCGTGTGCAAGATCGAGAAAATCGAGACGGCGCTGGAGCCGAAATTTCAGGACCATTTCGTTGCCGCGATGGCGCTGCCCAACAAGATCGATCCCTTCCCCGAACTGGCAAAGGCCGTCACGCTGCCGGACCGCAAGACGCTCGCCGCCAATGACGACGGCAGCAGCCCCGGACGCCGTCGCAGACGCGAAGGCGGCCGGCGCGCGCGGAACTGAATCGGCCTGATTTCGATCTATCCTTTCTGCGACACAGCTGAATGTCGCAGAAAGGCGATTTCGTGTCGCAACTTTCTGCGCGTCGAGCCGACATGACCATCATAGGGGAATGATCGAGCCGTCCATGAGGGTGCGTTATCCCGGTTGGTCCCAAACGACCGGAAGACGCTCTGATAATAGCTGGCCCGTTCCCGCCAAACGGTGTGTCCAAACCGCCGTAGGAACGATCCGGACGCGAAATGGCTGCTCCGTGTGAACGCGAACTTGCATGGAGTGAACAATGATCCCCTTTTCGGACCAGCAATCCGGCGAATTGCCGGCAAACGGCAGGATCCCGGCGTGACCGGCGTCGGCGACTGCTTTCGAACCCTCCCGATTTTTTCGCGGCCCAACGGACGGCACCGCTGCCGGTTTTGGTTGACCGCACCCGATATGGCTGGTTCTTTGTCATGAAAACGACATTACATGTTGTGGCAGGCAACAGGAGCGAGGTTGGCCCGATGACGAACGCACCGACGCTGCCGAAGACAGTCGTCTTCTACCTCCAGCCGGAATTCACGATGATCGCCTTTTCCGCGGCGGTCGAGCCTCTGCGCGGCGCCAATCGCGTCCTCGGCTACGAAGCCTATGCCTGGCGCCTGGCCAGCAAGACAGGCGAGCCTGTCACCGCGTCGAACGGCGTGCAGGTTGCCGTCGACACCTCCATTGAGGACGAGCGCAAGCTGATGCTCGGCCAGCACAGGCCGTCCATCGTCTTCGTTTGCGGCGGTCTCAATATCGAGCGCAACCACTCCAAGTCGCTATCGGCATGGCTGCGCGAGGAACACAATCGCGGCGTCAAGGTCGGCGCGCTGTGCACCGCCGCCCACACGCTCGGCGCGGCCGGCCTGCTCAACAACAAGCGCTGCGCCATCCACTGGGAAAACCTGCCCGGTTTCCAGGAAGCCTTCCCGCAGGTCAGCGTTTTCTCCGATCTCTTCGAGATCGACGGCAGCATCTACACCTGCGCCGGGGGAACGGCCGCGCTCGACATGATGCTGAAGATCATCAGCGACGATTTCGACGACGCGACCGTGAACCGCATCTGCGAG
This sequence comes from Oricola indica, assembly GCF_965227485.1. Lineage (NCBI taxonomy): Bacteria > Pseudomonadati > Pseudomonadota > Alphaproteobacteria > Hyphomicrobiales > Ahrensiaceae > Oricola > Oricola indica. The sequence continues at coordinate 2,098,960 of NZ_OZ245747.1, read as the reverse complement.
TTGGTCCTGACCGACCGCGTGCGCAATCCGACCGACCGCCAGCGCCTGCCGCTGCGTGCGCGTCTCGGCGTGCAGAACGCCAAGGTCCTGACGATCATCGAACTGATGGAAGCCAATCTGTCGGAGCCGCTGTCATTGGTCGAGATCGCGGACCATGTCGGCCTGTCGCGCCGGCAGATCGAGCGCCTGTTCCGCCAGGAAATGGGTCGCTCTCCGGCGCGCTACTATCTCGAAATCAGGCTCGACCGCGCACGCCATCTGCTGATCCAGTCGTCCATGCCGGTCGTCGAGGTGGCGATCGCCTGCGGCTTCGTCTCCGCTTCGCACTTTTCCAAGTGCTACCGCGAGGTCTACGCCAAGTCACCGCAGCAGGAACGCGCCGACCGCAAGCAACTCATGGTCGCCTGATCCGGATTACCGGTCGAAATCGTCGAACTGCCAGCCGCGCTGCTGCCAGATCTTCTCGCCGATCAGGCAGTCATAGGGTTCTTCGAGGATAAACTGCGCCGGCACGACGCGCGGCGCGGCTTCTTCCACCTCTCCGATCTCCATGACCAGCTTGCGACGCACGGCCTCCGCGAACTGGTCCCAGTCATTGACGGGCACCATGAAGGCCCCCGGCCCGCCGATGACGCATTTCGTGTAGTAGCGGTCCAGATCATCGATATGGAACTGCTGGGCGAAGCCGTCCCGCGTCATCATCGGCAACCCGTTGATCGTGATACCTTTCGCGACCGCCTCGTCGCGCGCCTCGGTCACCGGGACGCCCTGATTGTTCGGACCGTCGCCGGAAATGTCGATCACCCGCCGGTCGGCAAGCAGGGGCGCTGTTTCCAGAAGCCCCGTCGCGTGATGAATCGCGCCGGAAATCGACGTTCGCCGCTCGCCGAAACTGCGCGTGGCCAGAAGTTCGGCCGCGACCGCATCCGCATCGGCCTGGCTCTCGATGATCGTCCAGCCGATGATTTCGTTGGCATGGACGTTCGCCGCCCATTCGAACAGCGTGATCGCGATGCGCCGGTAAGCGCCCTGCCCGATGGCGCGAACCACCTGCGGACTGGAAATCGCTGCGGCGTATCCCTCGCGCTGGATGCGCAGTTCCTCGTAGGACATCGAGCGCGACACATCGACCGCCAGCACCAGCGCGACATCGACGCGCTCCTGGGCGCGGACAGGCGCGCCGAAAAGCGTGACAAAAACGGCGACCATCGCCGGGACTGCGACACGGAAAGCCATGCGAGGATGATACGTCAAACGCGAGAAAGCGAAACGCGCCATTTCGCCTCGCTGGTTCACATATTCGTCAGCGTCGCCACAAAGCACCGGAATTTGCTCTGGTCCACCCGTTGAAACCAATCTAGGAAAAACCGCGCTGACGCCCGTCCGCGCATCGAAAACTTTCAGGACACGCATCATGTCCCGCCGCGACGACCCCGCATTCAACCGCGTGATGGATGGCATCTACGCCTCCTTCATGAAGCGCAAGGCGCTGGTCGAAGGACGGCACGACCGCGACATTCGCGATCCGCGGATAATTCTCGACATCGCCCGGAAACTCTCGCTGCTTCCCGATCCCGCGAAGGTCATCCGGATTACCGGCAGCAAGGGCAAGGGAACCACGTCGCGCATGATCGCCCACATCCTGCGCGAAGCGACCGGCGCGGATATCGGCCTGTTCGTGTCGCCCGAAGAGATCGATCACAACGACCGGATACGGATCAACGGCGTGCCCTCGACCGTTGCGGACTTCATGGCGGCGTACGCGGCGATCGAGCCGGCGCTGGAAGCCGCCGAAGAAAGCCTCGAAGGCGCGAGCTACCTGTCGCCCTACGGCATTTTCCTGTTGATGGCGCTGCACCATTTCCACGAACGCGGCGCGGACTATCTCGTTCTGGAATGCGGCCGTGGCGCCGAATTCGACGAGACCGGCAACATTCCATCGACGGTATCGGTCGTCACCTCGATCCTGATGGAGCACCCGGCGAGTCTCGGCCCCACCCTGGCCGATGTCGCGCGCAGCAAGCTGTTCGCCGGAACGAACGCCGGCGTCCTGATCTGCGACGAAGACACCCGGCGCTGGAACGACCGGCTGAAGATCGTGGAGCCGGAGAAGGTCGCCGCGGTTCCAGTGCCGGCAAAAGGCGGGACCCTTCCCGCGTGGCTGGAAATGGACAAGGCGCTGGCGCGCGCCGCCGCCGATGCGTTTCTCGGCCGCCAAACGTCGCGGGATATCGCGCTGGACGACAAATCGGCGGCGTTCGGTATCCTGCGCGATGGCGCGACACGCTGTTATTTCGACGCCTGTGTCAGCGCGTCATCCATCGACAAGGCATTCGCGTCCCGATTGATCGGCGAGACAACCCCGGTATTTCTCGCATCCCTTCCCGACGACAAGGACACTGACGCCATCAGGGACTTCTTCGCCGGTGAGAAAGGCACCCCCTATTACGAAGTCGCCCTCTCTGGCACGCGCGGCTACCTCCACTACGACAACGCCAAGGCGGCGGGGCGCGTGGAAAACGAGATTCACTACGAGGACGCGCAAGGTCTCAAAGCCCTCGCGGACCGGCTGTGTGCACGACATGGCACCGATACGGTCTATTGCCTCGGCACACAGACCTATATCCGCCTCGTCAAGATGGCCTTCGCCGGCGGTTGATCCGCCGGCGCGACATGTCAGCTGCGCGGTTTCAGGTTTTCCGGGTCGTAGAGCGGCTTGTAGCCCACAGCGGCCACTTCGACGGGATAGGTCTCGCCGAAATACTCCACATTGAGCTTGCGCCCTTCCTCGCACCACGCATGCGGCAGATAGGCGAGCGCGATGTTCTTGCCGATGCTCGGGCCATAGACGACCGAGGTCGTGAAGGAGCGACGGCCGAGCTCATCGACCAGCGTCTCGCCGGTCGCGGGATCCATCACCGGCATGATGCCGACCGGATAACGGGCAACGCCCTTTGAATCGACATTATCCGTCATGACCAGCGTGCAAAGCATTGCCGGCTGGTGGTCGCGCGCGCGGTATTCCAGATGCTTGGCCTTGCCCCGGAAATCCGCTTCCTTGACCTTCGGACGCGCCAGATCAGCCTCGTAGAGATTGTACTCGGTCAGCAGATCGGCGTTCTGCAGCCGCAGGCTTTTCTCCAGCCTGCGCGAGTTGGCGTAGGTCTCGACACCGAACGCCATGATCCCTGCAGCCTGAAGCGCATCCCAGACCGCGAGGCCGTCGTCATAGGCCATGTGCAGTTCCCAGCCCTGCTCGCCAACATAGGAAATCCGGAAACCCGTAACGTCCTTGCCCGCGATCCGCAGAGGTTTTATCGCCGCAAAGGGGAAGTTCTCCGGTGAAATGGACTCCGGGTCCTCGACGACCTTCTTCAGCGTCTCGCGCGCGTTCGGTCCCCACACGCCGATCGTCACATTCTTCTCGGTGACGTCCGTGATGGTGACGTCGAAGCCTTTTTCCTCGGCCACGCGGCGCATGTAGTGAAAATCGCGCGGCCCTGCATCCGCGCCATCGATCACCCGGCAGCGGTCCCCCATGCGAAGGACAGTCAGGTCGGCACGCACCATGCCCTCGTCGTCGAGGAAATGGGTATAGATACCCTTGCCGACCATATGGTCGCCACCGATCCGCGCCGCGCAGATCCACTCCATCAGCGCGACATGATCCGGTCCGGAAACATCGTAGATCGCGAAATGCGACAGGTTCACCATGCCGCAATCTTCGCTCATGGCGAGGTGTTCGGCATTGGAGACGCGCCAGAAATGGCGGTTGTCCCACTCGTTCTCGCGCACTGGCACCCGGTCGCCATATTTCTCCAGCAGGTGCTCGTTCGCCGCATAGCCATGCGCGCGCTCCCAGCCGCCGATCTCCATGAAATACCCGCCCAGCTCCTTCTCGCGCTCGTAGAAGGGCGAGGTGCGGATATTGCGGCCCTTGGAATAGGGCTCGCGCGAATGCACCGCCGGATTGTAGATCTTGAAGGCGCTCTCGTAGCAGCGATCGTGGATGAACTGCTCTTCCATCTGATGCGGGTAGAAGCGCGAATAGTCGATCGCGTGATGATCGATCTCCGTGCGCCCGTCGGTCATCCAGTCGGCAAGCAACTTCGCCATGCCGGGGCCGTCCTTGACCCAGATGGCGACCGCATACCACAGGCCCCTCACCTTCTGGCTTTCGCCGATCGACGGCCCGCCATCGGTGGTGACCTGCAGCAGGCCGTTGAAGGAATGGCTCTCGCGGTAACCGAGCTCGCCGAGGATCGGCGTCAGTTCCATCGCACGTTCCAGCGGCTCGATGATCTGCTCCATCTCGAGATCGCGCTGCGAGGGCGACAGGCGCGCCTGCTCCTTCTCCAGGATGTCACGCGGATGGCAGAGCCGCGGATCTTTCTCCTCGTAGTAACCCCACTCGATCTGCCCGCCTTCCGGCGTCTTCGGATCGCCGGTGTCGCGCATATAGGCGGAGTTGCCCTGGTCGCGCAGCAACGGGAAACCGATATCCTTGCCGGTGCCGGCGAACTCGTCATAAGGCCCGAAGAAGGTCAGCGGATGATCGACCGGCATGACCGGAAGGTCCTCGCCCGCCATTTCCGCGATCAGGCGGCCCCACAGGCCTGCGCAAACGACGACATGGTCGGCCATGATCGTGCCGCGATGCGTCTTCACGCCCTTGATGCGGCCACCCTCGATCACGAGGCACTGCGCCGGCGTGTTGGCAAAGGACTGCAGCTTTCCGCTGGCCACCGCCTCATCGACCAGTTCGCCCGCGACCGTCTGCGAACGCGGAGAAACGAGACCGGCATCCGGGTCCCACATGCCGCCCTGCACCATGCTTTCCTCGACCAGCGGGAATTTCGCCTTGATCTCCGCCGCATCGACCAGCCGCGCGCCCGTGCCGAACGCCTTGGCGGACCCGACCTTGCGCTTGATCTCGTCCATGCGGCCGTCGTCGCCGACGCGCGCGATCTCGAAGCCGCCGACCTTGGAATAGCGCCCGCGCTTCATGAAGAAGTCGATGGAATAGAGCGTCGTCCAGCAAGACAGGAAGTCGTGGCTCGTCGCGTAGCAGAAGTCGGAGGCGTGGCTGGTCGAACCGATGTCGGTCGGGATTGACGACTTGTCGATCCCGACGATGTCGTCCCAGCCGCGCTCGATCAGGTGATGGGCGACCGACGCGCCAACGATACCGCCCAGGCCGATGATTACGACCTTCGCCTTTTCAGGAAAACTTGCCATTGCCCGCGACTCCGGAATGAGATTTCGGGCAGACTATAAGACCGCCACGCAGCGCGATTGCAGCCTGTTTGCGACATGCGGCGATGACGCCGCGACCAGCATCGGAAACTCCGTGCCGGATAACGGTTCCGACGCTGCCTCGCGCCCTGTCAGTAGCCTGTTTCCAGACCCGCCTCAGCGAAGCGAGAAGTCGCTGAAAGGCCCATTGGGGATGCGGAAGCGCAACTGGCCGAGAGCGCCGACGAGAGTGAGGCAGAAGACCAGCAGATAGGCGAAGTGGAAGCGGGTGTCGAACAGCGGGAACACGGCGAATTTTGCGGCCACCGCCAGCAAGGTGGCGACGAGGATGACGGATTCGCGGCGCGTGGCTTCGACATTGTGCTGGATCATCTGCCACCAGATCGCTGTGCCGACGATCAACACGCCCAGCCACTCGTTCTCGACGAGGGAACGCACCAGCGCCCGGATCACCGACTGCAGGTAGACCGCGACGGAAAACGGCGGATGAAAATTCTCGAGCGTGCCGACATATTCGACATGGGTGAACCACATCTGCACCCACCAGCCAGGATGCCCGGCGGCATGGGTGATCGGAACATAGACAGCCGCCGCGCCCGCAAAGGCTGCCACCACGCCCCAGGAAATGGAGCGCATATAGACCGCCACCACCATCAGTACGCCAATATAGGCGAGATGGTCCGGACGGACGAGAAAAGCGAGGAACAGGAGGAAGCCCGTAAGCGCCTCGCGGCGATGCAGGAAGGCGAGCATTCCGCCAGCGAAGAAGACGGCGGAATAGAGGTCCGGCGTGCCCAGGCGCGCCAACTCGCCGAATCCCGACAGCATCAGCGCGGCCAGCGCCAGCGGCGCGAGTTGTAACGCCTGACGCGACCATAACCAGACGATCGATATCGCACCGACGGCCAGCGCGGAAAGAACCGATATGAGCCGGATGGTGGTCAGCGAATCCACGAAGCCCGACATTACGCGGATCGTCTCGATGTAAAGCCATTTGACCTTGTAGAAGCCGAGCATGGTCACGAAGGCATCCGGGTCGGCATATTGGCGAACCCGGTAGTCGCGATCCTCGGTCAGCACCGTGAATTCGCCCGGCGCGATCGCGTCGCGAACGGTGCCGTAGGCGTGGTCATGCAACAATTGAGCACTCATGCCAGGTGTTTCGTAGGCGCTCGCCAGATAGGCGAAGATGTCCCAGTTCGTCTTCGGATAGACGATGCCGACAGCCGCGACGACCAGCGTGAACGTGGCGATCAGGATCGCGCCGAACAGGGCCGATTGCGACGACCATATCCGCGCGGCGCGTCCGCCCGAAGCGAGCAGGAGACGATCCGTCCTTGCGATCAATGTGTTCATGCTTCCGTCCTCCGCGCCCTTTGACTGGCGTGGTTCCAAGTGAACTGGCTTTCGACGAAGTCCTTCACGATCGCGACGATCCCGCGACCGGGCAACGTGTCGAGCGTATCGACATGGTCACCGCCTCCGCACATGGTCCGGGAGCGAACGTATTCGTCTTCTCCCCGCGACGAAAATACGCCGCAGGATGGGAGGAATCGGTGAAATGGCTTGGTTAACAGACCGGAAAACCACGAAAAGCCGGCGGCCTGGTTGACCGCCGGTAAATGGATTTCGTCAAATTCGAACGGATATCGGTCCTATTCGACGACCGCCTCGCCATTGACGATGTCGACTGCTTCCTCGCCGCCAAGCGCGGCACGGTCTCCGCTGGGCAGCGTCAGGAAGCAGCCATCATCGCACAATTTGACCGTTTCACCGGCCGCGATGGCGAACTCCGTCTTGACGCCACCCTCGGTGACGACGATCGTCTGGCTCGCATCATCCTTGTTGGTCAGCGAAGCCGCGCCGGCGGCGCTGCATGCCGCCAGAATGGCAGCGAAAGCGACCGGCAGTCTTGTCTTGTTTTCAGAACGACGCCGCATGGCATCGCCTCCTTTCTTGCTTGCGGCTTTCGCCGCGACTTGCCGATCTTATACGAATTCCGGCCTGAACCGAAACTGAACGCCTATTCGTCGCGGTGCCCGGTCGGGCTGGTCTCGATCGGGCCGAACGCGTCTCCGGTTTCTGCGACGACGTCCTCCTTGCCCATCACACGCAAATTGACGTCGCGCTGCGGGAATGGAATCTCGATACCAGCCGCCTTGAACCGCTCATGGATCGCGAAACGGATTTCGGTACCGACCGTCAGCATGAAGTTGATGTCGGCCAGATAGACCCGCAAATCGAAGTCGAGAGACGACTCGCCGAAATTGACGAACACCACATACGGCTCCGGGTTGGACAAAACGCGCGGATGGTCCTCGGCAATCGACATCAGGATCTCGCGCACCTGGTTCGGATCGGAACTGTAGGAAACGCCGACGGCCACTTCGACACGGCCCAGCGTGTTGTGGTGGGTCCAGTTGCCGACCGAGGCGTTGATGAGATCGGAATTGGGCAGGATCACCGACTTGCGCTGGAAGGTCTCGATTTCCGTGGCGCGGACATTGATCGCCTTCACCGTGCCAGAGATGCCGCCCGCCTCGATCCAGTCCCCCACCTTGAACGGACGTTCCGCGAGCAGGATCAGTCCGGATACGAAATTGGAGACGATGTTCTGCAGCCCGAAGCCGATGCCGAGCGACAGCGCGCCGGCAACGAGCGCCAGTTGCGACAGGTCGATCCCGGCGGCCGCGACCCCGACCAGCGCCGCCAATGTCACGCCGACATAGCCGATGCCCGTACGCACCGAGTTGCGCACGCCCGCATCGACGCGGCTGCGTTCCAGAACGTCCCGGTCGAGCCAGCGCTGGAATAGCTTGGTCAGCCAGAAACCGACGATGAAGACCACGATACCGGCAAGGATCCCCGTGATCGAGATCGAGATCGAGCCGACCGAGAACTCCGTGACCGTGCCAAGCATCCAGCTGCGGATATCGCCCCACTTGAAGCCCCAGAGAAGCAGCAGTACCGGGATGCCAATGACGAGCAGGGTCAGGGTCAGCAGGACACCGAGGACGAGGCCCAACTGGTCGATCGCGGTTTCGGACATCTCCAGTTGGACGTGCAGGCGCTTGCCCAGACGCGAATGAACCAGCGCCTTCTCGCGCGACAGCGCATGCGCGGCGAGATGGCCGAGATAAATCGTGGCGGCGACCGCGCCGGTAATGACGATCTGCTTGGAAACGAAATCCGCAAAGCCGATATAGCCGGCCGAGACCGCGATAATCAGGGCAGTTCCGGTCACCCACAACAGGAAGCGCAGCCAGCCCGGCCATGGTCGGTCCGGCGCACCGTCCTCGCCCGCGAAGGGGCGAACGGACGCGATCGCCAACATGACAAGTCCGACGACGAAACTGCTTATCAGGCTCTTGGCGATGGTAATCGGCAGGGATTCGCCAACGATTTTCAGGATCTGCGTGATCACATCGTCGGCGATGATCGTGACCGCCATGACAAGCACAAGCAGCTTCAGGAGCACCGCCGCGCGGTCCGTGACGGCAACGAGACGCCATTGCGACAGCCTCGGCGCGAGGACCGCCTCGGACAGCTGCCAGATCAGGTAAATGACGCCCACGCCAAGGAAGACGGCCACCAGGATCTGGCCGATATCGTCACGCAGCACCGAGAAATGGTTGTAGAGTGCATAGACGAGCACCAGGAACAGCCAGACACCGGCGGCCGGCATGAGCGTTCCCAGGAAGCCGACGATCAGGCGGGAAAAATAGCCGGGCTCCACGGCCTTCGGGTCGCGCCGCAGCAACCGCCCGAGATACCGCCGCGCAAACACCAGGAAAAGCAGCGCCGCCATGACCGAAAGCGCGGTCGCCGCCACCATCGATCCGGACTTGTAGCGCCACGCGAAATTGACCCATGAGCCGATCTTGTTCGCGAAGACCGCGTACCGGTCGCGGATGTCGTCGATCAATTCCTGGCCGAAGGCGGCGGAAATGTTCGAACGGCGCGACAACGTGCTGGTGAACAGTTCGCGGCGCGCCTCGCTGATGTCGTTGCTGAGCGTATTCGCCCGAACCGACAGGTCTTCCAGTTGCCCGATCAGCGTATTGATCAGCGCACGCTCTTCCAGCAGCGCTGCACGCTGTTCCTGCAGCACTTGTGGTTCCGCCCCCTGCTCGATTTCGGGGCCGAGTTGCTCCAGCCGGATTCGGATTTCCGAGAGACGCGGCGAGAGTTCGACACCGGTCGCGAGCACCGACTCCGCAAGGGTCTGCAGTCGCGTGGAGAGGTCGACGAGTTTGCCGTCGTCTTCCAGCACATTCTGGAATTCTTCGGAAATCTGCGTCAGTTCGCGCTCATAGGCCGACACGTCACTGGCCGCACCTTCATGCGTCTGCGAAACGGCGGGCCATGCAGCCAGCAGCGCAAAGGTGACGAGCAGAAATCTAAGGGCCGTATTCATTGGGCGGCTGATAACATGAATTGAAACTGCCGAAGAACAGATTTCCGCATCGTAACCTTAATGGCGCGGCCGGCTCGTCGCGATATCGTTAATGTGTGGCGAAAAATTGCCATGCACATCGAAGCGCCGCAGGTTAGGATCGACCACCGAGAAAATGATTGAAATGTCGCGTCCAACATCGCAAGGACACAGTGAAAACGGGATCATCGGCACCGACCGAAGCCATCAGCACGGGCGGATCGGTCGAGGCGCGAATCATGCCACAGCAATCGGCCCCGATGGCGGATCGAACATGAAAAACAGAAGGTCGCGAAGGTAATGGCAGAGTATTCTGCCTGGCAGGTTCTCCGGAACGCGGTGACCGGAAACACCGGCTGGAAACCCGCCTGGCGTAAACCGGAACCGAAACCGCAATACGACGTCGTCATCATCGGCGGCGGCGGTCACGGATTGTCCACCGCCTATTACCTTGCCGCCAATCACGGCCTGACCAATGTCGCCGTCTGCGAGAAGGGCTGGCTCGGATCGGGCAATATCGGCCGCAACACGACGATCGTGCGCTCGAACTACCTCCTCGAAGGCAACACGCCCTTTTACGAACATTCGATGAAGCTCTGGGAAAATCTCAGCCATGAGCTGAACTACAATGTGATGTTTTCCCAGCGCGGCATTATCAATCTTTGCCACACGCCCGCGCAGATGGACGACGCGGCGCGGCGCGGCAATGCGATGCAGCTTATGGGCGCCGACTCCCGGATGGTCATGCCGGACGAGTTGGCCCGGCGCATTCCCGGTCTCGATCTCTCGGCGAATGCCCGCTTTCCTGTGCTGGGCGGGCTGGAACAGCCGCGCGCGGGCACGGCCCGCCATGACGCGGTCGCCTGGGGCTATGCGCGCGGCGCGGACCGGCGCGGCGTCGACATTCTGGAAAATTGCGAGGTCACCGGCTTCCTGCGCGATGGAGACCGGGTGACCGGCGTCATGACGTCACGCGGCGAGATCAGCGCGAAGAAGGTCGCCGTCTGCGTGGCCGGCTCGACTGGCGCCGTCATGAAGCTCGCCGGCATCGACACGCTGCCGATAGAGAGCCACGTCCTGCAGGCTTTCGTGACCGAGGCACTGAAGCCGATGGTCGATACGGTGGTCACCTTCGGCGGCGGTCATCTCTACCTCTCCCAGTCGGACAAGGGCGGACTCGTCTTCGGCGGCGACATCGACGGCTACAATACCTACGCCCAGCGCGGAAACCTGCCGATCGTCGAGGACGTAATGTCGGAGGCCGTTGCACTGTTTCCCGCCGCCGCAAAGGTTCGGCTTCTCAGGTCGTGGGGCGGCATCATGGACATGTCAATGGACGGCTCGCCGATCATCACGACCGGCCCCCTGCCCGGCATGTATCTCAATTGCGGCTGGTGCTATGGCGGCTTCAAGGCGACGCCGGCGTCCGGCTGGTGTTTCGCGCACACGATCGCGAAGAACGAGCCGCATCCGCTCAACGCCGCCTATTCGCTCGACCGGTTCCACCGCGGCTATGTTATCGATGAGAAGGGCCAGGGCGCGACGCCCTGGAAGCATTGAGGCATGATCATCACTTGCCCGCATTGCGGCCCCCGCGACCTCGCCGAATTCACCTATCACGGCGACGCGACCCTGAGCCGGCCCGAGCCCGCATCGACCGATCAGGAGGCCTGGAACGCCTATGTCTATGATCGGGCCAACCCCGCCGGCGAGCACCGCGAATACTGGCAGCACGCCGGAGGCTGCCGCAAGTTCCTCGTCGTCACGCGCAACACGCTGACGCACGCCATTTCGGCCGTCGAATTCGCGCCTGCGACCGGGTCCTCGCGGAGGAAGCGATCGTGACGTCGCACCGCATTTCGACCGGCGGCCGCATCGACCGTGACAAACCGGTCGCCTTCACCTTCGACGGCAAGCGCTATTCCGGCTTCGAGGGCGACACGCTCGCCTCCGCGCTGCTTGCCAGCGGCGTCAGGCTGTTCGGCCGCTCGTTCAAATATCACCGCACGCGCGGTCTGCTGGCAGCGGGATACGAAGAACCGAACGCGCTCGTCACCGTAACGACCGATGGCGCGCGCGAGCCGAATATCCGCGCGACTGAACTGGAAATCCACGACGGGCTCGTCGCCGAAAGCCAGAACCGCTTTCCGTCGCTCGCCTATGATCTGATGGCCGTCAACGGCCTGGCGGGAAAAATCTTCAGCGCGGGCTTCTACTACAAGACCTTCATGGGCCCCGTGATCGGACCGCTGAGGGGCACCCGCTTCTGGATGTTCTGCGAGACATTCATTCGCCGTGCGGCCGGTCTCGGTGCGGCGGGAACGACCCCCGACCCATCCCGCTACGAACGCATGAACGCCTTTTGCGACGTGCTCGTCGTCGGCTCCGGCCCCTCCGGCCTGGAAGCCGCCCGCAAGGCCGCGGCGGAGGGCAAGCGCGTTATCCTGTGCGAAACTGCTGCAAGCTTCGGCGGCACCGCGAACTGGTCCGGCAAGGATGCCGAGATGTTCGCCGATACGGTGCTGTCCGGCCTGAAATCCGAACCGAATGTACAGTTGCTGAACCGGACGACGGTCTGGGGCTATTACGACGGCAACACGCTGGCCGCGCTGGAGCGGGTGACGGACCATGTCGGCCGCCCGCGCGCCGGGGAACCGCGCCATCGCCATTGGGTCATCCGCGCCGGCCATGTCGTCATAGCCACGGGCGCGCTCGAACGCGGCTTCGTCTTTCCGGGCAATGACCGCCCCGGCGTCATGCTCGCCGATTCGGCGCAGCGTTTCGCCTGCGAATACGGCGCGCTGCCCGGCAGGCGGATGGTGGTCTTCGCCAACAATGACAGCGCCTACCAGGCCGCCGCACGGCTGCGGGAACGCGGTGCAGAGATCGTCGCCATTGTCGATGTACGGCCAACCGTCGGCGAATGGGCGCAATCGCTCGCGGCGGAAGCCGGTGCGGAAACCATCCCGGGCCACGCTGTCACTGGCACGTCCGGTCGCAGAAGCCTGACCGGCGTCACGATACGCGGGTTCGACGCGGGAACCGGAAACCTGTCGGGATCGAAGCGGCGCATCGCCTGCGACACGCTGCTGGTATCCGGAGGCTGGTCGCCGGTGCTCCACCTCGCCTCGCAGGCCGGCGCGAAACCGGTATGGAGCGACAAGCTGCACGCCTTCCTGCCGCCGGAAAGTGATGGCGCGTGGGAAACCGTCGGTTCCGCCGCCGGCGAAGGCATCGAACCGCCGGAACCCGTTTTCGAGATCGCCGCGACGGGCGGCAAGGCCTTCGTCGATTTCCAGCACGATGTCACCGCCGACGATGTCCGCCTGGCGCATCGCGAAGGCTTCCAGTCGGTCGAACACCTGAAACGCTACACGACGCTCGGCATGGCGACGGACCAGGGCAAGACGGCCAATGTGCCCGGCATGGCGATCATGGCCGCCGCGCTCGGCAAGCCGATACCGGAAGTCGGCACAACGCGGTTCCGCCCGCCCTTCACCGGCGCATCGCTCGGCGCGCTGGCCGCCGAACGCTACGGAGACCTGCGCCCCGAACGCCTGACGCCGATGCATGATCAGCACGTCGCGGCGGGCGCGAACATGTATGCCGCCGGGCTGTGGTTCCGGCCCGAAAGCTATAACCGGCCGGGCGAAACCGTCGAGGAAGCCTATGTTCGCGAGGCGCGCAATGTGCGCCGCAATGTCGGCATCGTCGACGTCTCGACACTCGGCAAGATCGACGTTCAAGGTCCTGACGCGGGCGAATTCCTCAACCGCATCTACACCAACAATTTCGCGAGTTTGCCGGTCAACAAGGCCCGCTACGGGCTGATGCTGCGCGAGGACGGCTTCGCGCTCGATGACGGAACGACCTGGCGGCTGTCTGAAGACCGCTTCCTGATGACGACCACCACTGCCAATGCCGGGCGCGTCATGCAGCACATGGAGTTCTATCTCGAATGCATCTGGCCCAATTTGAGGGTCCATCTGACCTCGGTCACCGACCAGTGGGCCGGCGCGGCCGTCTCGGGCCCGAAAAGCCGCGACGTCCTGGCCGCCTGCGTCAAGCTCACCAAGGTCGACAATGACACGCTGCCCTTCATGGGCATCGTACACGGCAAGATCGCCGGCGCTCCGGTCATGATCTGCCGCCTCTCCTTCTCAGGCGAGCGGGCCTACGAGGTCTATTGCGGAGCGCATCACGGACCGCATGTCTGGGACGCCTTGATGAACGCCGGTGCGTCGCACGACATCCAACCTTACGGCCTCGAAGCGCTTGGCACGCTTCGCATCGAGAAAGGCCACGTGACCGGCGCCGAGATCGACGGCCGAACGACGGCGCGCGATCTCCATCTCGACTGGATGCTGTCGAAGAAGAAGCCTTTCATCGGGTCCGCGATGATGGATCGCGAAGGCCTGACCGATCCCCGGCGTTGGACGCTGGTCGGCATCATCTCGCTTTCCGGCGAGAAACTGCGCGGCGGCAGCCATATCGTAGACGGCCCGGCCGAAAAGCCCGGGCGCAGCCTCGGCCACATCACCGCAATGTGCTACTCGCCGCTCTACGGCAAATATATCGGACTGGCGCTGGTCGAAAACGGCGTCGCCCGTATCGGCACACGCGGCTTCGCAACCGACCCGGCCCGGTCTAAGACGCATATCCCGGTCGAGTTCGTGAACCACGTCTTCTACGACCCCAAGGGAGGACGAATGCATGGCTAAGCAGCGTCCGGCTTTCATCGCCGATCCCGTTATGCGGGCCCGCGCCGTTTCGCCTCTGGCCGGCCACATCGAGACCGGCCAATTCGGCGTCGCCGTCGGACAGAACCCTTCCGTGCGCCTTGGTGAGCGTTTCGGTCTGTCGATCGCGGAAGTCACGGCCTGGAAGGGGCGTGAAAGCAAATGTCGCGCGGCGATCAAGGCCACTGCCAGCGCCGCCCTCAAGGTCGCGCCGGGAAGCGGCTCGGTGAAAACCGCGGCCGGCGCCTTCAACATCGCGCCCATGCGCTGGCTCGTCTCCGGCGAAAGCCCCGAACTGGTCGCCAACCTGGTCGACGCCGTGGGTGACGACGGCACCGTGACCGATCTCAGCCACGGCCGCACGGTTATACGCGTCGATGGAGAGAAAAGCCGGTGGGTTCTGGCGAAGCTGTTTGCGGTGGATCTTTCCGATGCGGCGATGCCGAGGGGCAATGGGCTGGCAACCGCCCATCACGACATCTTCGCGCAAATCCAGCGTGTCGGTGCGGATGCGTTCGACGTCTATGTCTTCCGCTCTTTCGCGCGGTCGTTCTGGCACCTTCTGTGCCGCTCCGCGGAGGAGGCCGGCTACCGGGTCGACTGACCCGGGAGCGCCTTCCCTTCTCGTCCGGTCCCGTTGTTCTTCTTGTTCGGCCGGCCCTGTACTTGACCCAGATTTAGGCGTTCCCGCGTCGGTGCGCTGTGACGCCTGACACAATGCTCGCAGCCACAGCGCGATCGTCGCCGAGCGTCTGCAGAAGGAACAGTTCCTCCGAAAGCGTCTCGATCGTCTCCGCCCTGAGCGCCATCGCCGGATTGGATGCACTGTCGAGCACGACGAAATCGGCCTCGTAGCCCGGCGCGAGCCTGCCGATCCGGTCGTCCATGCCGAGCGCCGCGGCATTGCCGAGCGTCGCCTGGTAGAAGGAGCGCAGCGGGTGATAGCGCTGCCCCTGCAGGTTGAGCACCTTGTAGCCCTCGTCGAGAGTGCGAAGCATCGACCAGTTGGTGCCGCCGCCGATATCGGTCGCCACCGCATGGCGCGTTGCCGGCGTGGTCCCGCGCATCTTGTCCAGGTCGAACAGACCCGAACCGAGAAAGAGGTTCGACGTCGGGCAGAACACGGCAACAGACCCGCTTTCCGCCATCCGCTCCATCTCGCGCGGCCCCTGATGGATACAGTGGCCGAACAGCGTCTTCGGGCCGAGTAGCCCGTAATGATCGTAGATGTCCGTGTAATCCTTCGACCACGGGAACAGTTCTGCGACCGTCTCGATCTCGCGGTGGTTCTCCGACAAATGCGTCTGCACCAGACATTCGGGATGCTCGCGCACCAGCGCGCCCGCCATCTCCATCTGTGCCTCGGTCGAGGTCAGCGCGAAACGCGGCGTCACGGCGACCTCGACACGGTCCTTGCCGTGCCATTCGGCGATCAGCGCATTGGTGTCGTCATAACCCGATTGCGGCGTGTCGGTGAGCAGCTCCGGCGCATTGCGGTCCATCATCACCTTGCCGGCAATCATGCGCATGCCGCGCGACAGGGCCGCGCCCAGAAGCGCGTCCACCGAGCCCTTGTGCACTGAGCCATAGGCGATCGCTGTCGTCGTGCCATGGGCGAGCAGCATCGAGAGGAACCGGTCCGCCATACGCCCTGCATGCGCCGGATCGGCGTATTTCTGCTCCTCGACGAATGTGTAGGTGTTCAGCCATTCAAGCAGGCTGCCCGCATAGGAGGCGACGACCTGTCCCTGCGGAAAATGAATGTGGCAATCGACGAAACCCGGCAGGATCAGATGCGAGCGATGATCCACATAGTCGTCGCTGCGATAGTCCGCCGGCAGGTCGCTCCACTCGCCCGACCAGGCGATCGTCCCGTCCGCAACGGCAATCGCGCCATCCTCGATGTAATGAAACGCTGTCGTGTCGTCGCCGCCGGCCGGTTCCCGCTCGAACCAGAGAAGCCGGCCGCGAAAGAGGGCCGTCGCGCTCACGAATCGCCGCGCCCGCGATACCACCGCACGAGCGCCGCGCGCTCCTCCGGCGGAATATCCGTCACGTTGCCCGGCGGCATGGCATGGCTGACGCCAGCCTGCAGATAGATTTCACGGGCGTGGTTGGCGATCCGGGCGTCGGTATCGAGCATGACCCGCTTCGGCGCCCAGTGAATGCCTTCCCATACGGGTTCGGCCGCATGGCACATCGAACAGCGCGACAGCACGACATCGCGCGCCTCGTCAAACCCTGCCGACGCCATCATCCGCTCCGCCCCCGGCGTCGCCAGTTCGGCTTCCTCGTCGACTTGGCGCATCGGGTTTGTCGACAGCCAGATGATGAACACGAAGATGACCGCCGTCAGAAGCCAGGTCCAGTTCGGCGTGCCCTTGCGGGCGTGCTTGGTGTTGAAATAATGCCGGATCAGCACGCCCATGATGAACACCAGCGACGCGATCACCCAGTTATAGGGTGTCGCGAAGGCGAGCGGGTAGTGGTTCGACAGCATCAGGAAGATGACGGGCAGCGTCAGGTAGTTGTTGTGCAGGGAACGCTGCTTGGCCTGTTTTCCGAGCAGTGGATCGGGCGTCTCGCCCGCCTTCAGCGCCGCGACCACCTTGGTCTGGTTCGGAATGATGATGAAGAACACATTGGCGCTCATGATCGTCGCCGTGAAGGCGCCCAGATGCACGAATGTCGCACGACCCGTGAACAGGTGTGTGTAACCCCACGCCATGAAGACCAGCAGAACGTAGAGCAGCAGCATCAGGCCGGTATCGCTCTTGCCCAGCGGCGACTTACAGAGAAAGTCGTAGACGATCCAGCCGATCGTCAATGAGGCGAGCGAGATCACGATCGCGCCCCAGGCCGGGACGTCGAGCACGTTACGGTCGATCAGGTAGAGTTCCGCGCCGGCGTAATAGAGCATCGCCATCAGCAACGCGCCGGACATCCAGGTGGCATAGGATTCCCACTTGAACCAGGTCAGGTGCTCCGGCATCGCGGCGGGCGCAACGAGGTACTTCTGGATATGGTAGAAACCGCCGCCATGGACCTGCCATTCCTCGCCATACACGCCGTCCGGAAGGCCCGGCCTTTGCGTCAGGCCCAGATCGAGGGCGATGAAATAAAATGACGAACCGATCCAGGCAATCGCGGTCACGACGTGAAGCCAGCGTGCGGCGAATGTCAGCCAGTCCCAGGCAATGGCGAAATCGAGCAAGGCAGTGTCCCCTGTAACGCCATTACCATGCCGATCAGGGGCTTAAAGGCAAGTCTTAAGTGCAGCGCAGCATGAATGCTGCGCTGCATTTTTCCGGTTTCGTCAGGCCGCGAGCCGACGCTCCTCGTGGCGGCCTTCCTCGATTTCCTCGATGATCTTCGCGACAAAGGCATCGAGGTCCTTGGGCGAGCGCGACGTCACGATGCCGCCGTCGGCGACCACCTCCGCGTCCCGCCAGTTCGCGCCGGCATTGACGAGGTCGGTCTTGATGGAGTGGTACGAGGTCATGTCGCGCCCCTCGACCGCCCCTGCCTCGGCGAGAAGCCACGGCCCGTGACAGATCGCGGCGACGACCTTGCCGCTCTTCAGGAAAGTCTTGACGATTGCCATGGCGTCGGTGTCGACGCGCAGTATGTCCGGGTTGATCTGGCCGCCCGGAAGGACGAGCGCATCGTATTCGGACAGGTCGGCGTCGGCCGCGGCCAGATCGGCATCGACCGTTTCGCCCCAGTCGCCATTGTCCCAGCTCTTGATGGCGCGCTTCTCAGGCGCCGCGACATCGACGATCGCGCCCGCGAGTTTCAGCTTCTGCAAGGGCACGAAAAGCTCCGACTTCTCGAAACCGTCGGTCGCGAGGATGAGAACTCTGGATTCGGTAATCTTGGGCATTGTCAGTCTCCATTTCGGTTGGTGACATCGACCCAATGCGAAGAATGGACTTCCGTTCCCTCACGTTTCGCTACGGCTCTGAACGTGGCTAAACCGCGCCGAGATTGACATTGCGCAAGGCGCATACGAAATCAGAAGGGTTATCGAAAACAGTCAACGGAATGGAGAGCGAATCGGTGTGCCGCCTGTATGCGATGCGCGCGAGCGAACCGACAAAGGTCGAGTGCAGTCTCGTGCTCGCGCAGAACGCCCTCATGCAGCAAAGCCAGGGGGACGCGGAAGGCTTGGTGCACGGCCATGGCTGGGGCGTCGCCGATTATCGCGAAACCGTTCCGATGATCGAGAAGCAGACCTGGGCGGCCTATCACGGCGAACACTTCCGCAAGACGGCGGCGCGCGTCTATGCGCACACCGTCGTGGCCCACGTCCGGCAGGCGACCGTCGGCGGCACGGCGCTGGAAAACACCCATCCCTTCCAGAACGGACGCTGGGTCTTCGCCCACAACGGAACGGTGCCCAATTTCGACCGCGTGCGCGACCTGATGATCGACCACATCGATCCGCTGCTGCGAAACGACATCAAGGGCATCACCGACAGCGAGCATGTGTTCTACTACCTGCTGACGAGGATCATGCGCCATCCCGACCAGCCGCTGCACGAGGTCGTCGGGCGCGCCCTGCGGCAGATCATCGACTGGTCCCATTCCGTCGATCCCAACGAAGAGGTTGGCCTGAACATCGTCCTGACGGACGGCGACCGGCTGGTCGGTTCGCGCTACAACCGCACGCTCTGGCATCTGGTGAAGACCGATGTCGCCGTCTGCGGCGTCTGCGGCCGCACGCATGTGCAACACGATACCGGCGCCGATTATCGTGCGGTCGAAATTGCCTCTGAGCCGATCAGCGGCGAGAATTGGCAGTCATTCGCCAATGGCGTCGTCTACGCCATCGACAAGGATCTTCATTTCCGCATCGATCCCCTGCCGGCACGGGCGGGTGCGGTCGCGGCGTGAACGATCGTGGCGCTTGACTGAAATCAAGGGGAACGAAACAGCCGGAAGCTAGTTTCGCTTCAAGACACGCGGCAAGTGGAGGAATTCATGGCCGAAATTGCAATCGACAGCGTTGAACTCGAAGCCTTGATCCTACGGATGCGCGCGCTCATGGCCCGCGAAGAGACCGATGTCTCCGACCCGGGCGGCAACCCGTCCGACGACGAGGTGCCCGCCGCCCTTCAGGAACTGTCCGGCGACCTCACCCGCACCGAACTCGTCCAGGAAATCGAAAGCCTCAATGACGACCAGCAGGATGCGCTGGTGACGCTCTACTGGATCGGTCGCGGCGATGCCGAGCCGCAGGAATGGGACGCGACGATCGCGCTCGCCCGCCAGCGGCACGAGGGATCGACGGCGGAATACCTGCTTTCCCACCCGCTCGTCCCCGACCAGATCGAGGAAGGCTGGGAGAAGATGCGCGAATCCGGCGAGCTAGACTGAGGTCGCCGCCGCGCGAGCAGCCCTGCGTTCAGCATTGACGTTGAGCAGGTTGCCGGCAAGGATCACCGCACCACCCAGGAAGACCGTCAGTTCGAGCGGCTCGCCATAGATCAGCATGCCGAGGACGGCGATGAAGGGCAGGCGCAGGAACTCCATCGGCGCGACCACCGAGGCTGGCGCATGCGACAGCGCCGATGTCAGGCAGTAATGGGCCGTCAGGCCGGCTATTCCGACCACGACGATCCATGGCACAAGCGCGGCCGAGAACATGGTCACCCCGCCCGGCGCGGCAAGCGCGAAGCCCATCACCGTCTGGCTCGCCGTCATCCAGAAGATGACGCACAGGGTAGTGTCGGTGCGCATCAGCTTCTTCGTGAAAAGCGTGTTCAGCGCAAATCCGACAGCCGCTCCAAGCCCGGCGAAATGGCCAGCCTCCAGCGGAGCGACGCCCGGGCGCGCCACGATCAGCACGCCGATGAAACCCAGCAGGGCGCCGACCGCCCTCGCCCTCGTCATCCTCTCGCCGAGCAGCAGCGGCGCCAGGAGAGCGACCCAGATCGGGTTTGTGAATTCGAGGGCGACGAGCTGTGCCAGCGGAATGACCGCGACGCCGTAGAACCAGAGATTCTGCCCGGTAAAATGAAAGACGTTGCGCAGGATATGCAGGCCCGCCTTCTGCGTCTTCACCTGCGAGAACCCGCGCTTCGAAAACGAGATGACAACACAGATCAGGACGAAACCGATCACCGAGCGGTAGGCCATCAGTTCGAACGTGTCGAGTTCGGCCTGGATCTCGCGGCCCGAGATGGCCATCGACGCGAATGAGAGGATCGCGCCGCCCATCCACATGGCGGCCGTCATCGGTGAAGAGGAAGAAGAAGAACTCATGGTCGCTCGTGATTAGTCGAGCGCGCCACGATCACCAAGCGGAAAACGCTGTTCCCTTGCGGTACCGGAACAAAGTCTTGCCGACCGTCGGGATGTCGATCCCGCTACTCCGCGGCGGTGCCGAGCGGATGACCGGCAAGCGCCATCCCGCGCGCCGCCGTCAGCCAGGCGATCCACGCCTCCATGCCCTCACCGCTGCGCGCGGAAACCTGCAGGACCTTGACCGACGGATTGACCTTGCGCGCATTCGCAATTGTTTCGGCAACGTCGAAATCGAGATGCGGCAGCAGATCGGACTTGTTGAGCAGGACAAGGTCGGAAGCCGCGAACATATCCGGATATTTGAGTGGCTTGTCCTCGCCCTCGGTCACGGACAGGATCGCGACTTTGTGCGCCTCGCCGAGATCGAACGCCGCCGGGCAGACGAGATTGCCGACATTCTCGATAAACACCACCGAGCCCTCCGTGGGCGCGAGACGCTCCACCGCGTGACCAACCATATGCGCATCGAGATGGCAGCCCTTGCCCGTATTGATCTGTACGGCCGGCGCGCCCGTTGCGCGGATGCGGTCGGCGTCGTTCGACGTCTGCTGGTCACCCTCGACGACGTAGCTTTTCAGCCGCCCGCCCAGCATCCCGATCGTCTTGACCAGCAGCGCCGTCTTGCCGGATCCGGGGCTCGAAACAAGATTCAGCGCCAGGATGCCGCGCTCGGCGAAAAGCGAACGGTTTTCAGCGGCATAGGCATTGTTCTTGGCAAGAATATCGAGTTCCAGCGCGATCGTGCGGCTGTCCTCCGCATGACTGTGGCCGTGATCATGGTGGTGGTGGTGATGGCCATGCGCCGCGCCCTCGATCCGGGCGCCGTCGCCGCCGCATCCGCAGGTGGTACACATCAATTCACCTCCAGTTCCCTGATCCGGAATTCCTCACCGCGCGTGACCTTGCGGCGATGCGACCCGCACATCGGACACGGATCGTAGCGCTCGGCGATCGCACTGGTCGCGCCGCAGTCGAGACACTCCGCCAGAGCCTCGGTCTCGATGATCTCCAGCGTCGCGTCCTCGGCGAGGCTCCCGCGCATCACGACATCGAAGCCGAAACGCAGCGCTTCCGGCTCCACGCAGGAGAGCGATCCGATCTCGACGCTGACC
Source organism: Oricola indica (assembly GCF_965227485.1). Classification (NCBI taxonomy): domain Bacteria; kingdom Pseudomonadati; phylum Pseudomonadota; class Alphaproteobacteria; order Hyphomicrobiales; family Ahrensiaceae; genus Oricola; species Oricola indica. The sequence goes on along the minus strand of NZ_OZ245747.1, from coordinate 2,077,109 downwards.
CGCGTCACCGTCTCGAAATTCTGCGCGAGCGCCTGTTCCTTCAATATGCCGAGAATGTTCTCGCAAAGCGACATCTCATGCATCGCACTGTTCCGTCACGCCGCACCCGTCACGGTCCGGACAGGCTGTTGCCATCCGCTCGTGACGGAATCCGTCTCGCCATACCATTGCAGGAAGAAGGCTTCGGCAAGATCGAGATTGCTCCGCGCCGTCTCGCTCAGCCCTTCCTTCACCTCGCCGAACTCCCGGCCCGCAATGCCAAGCAGATAGGCTTCGGGTTCGCTGTCATAAAGCGTCTTCGCAAGAGCGAGCACGGTGGCGGGCGTGAGACTGTGGCTCGTCAGCGTTCCCGCACCCGCCCGGACTTCACCGAAATCATACGCGCCTTCGGCCTCCAGCGACGCATCGACGAAAACGACTTTGTCCGCCTCGGACACCGCCAGCGCATGATCGACGGTCAGCTGGTAATCGATATCCACCGACAGGCCCGGGAGACCGGCGCTTTCGATGCGGTCGGCGAAAGCCGGGCCCAGCCCGTCATCGCCCCGTCCGCTGTTGCCATAGCCGATCAGCAGCACCGCCATCTCCTCACGCAGCCTGCGCGCGGCTGTCGAGCAGCGCGCCGTCGGCGTCGAACAGTTCGATCTGCAAAGGCATCTGCCCAAGCGCATGGGTTGCGCAGGAAAGGCACGGGTCATAGGCGCGGATCGCCACCTCGACATGGTTCAGCATGCCCTCGGTGATCTGTTCGTGCCCCGACAGGTGTTTGACAGCCACGTCCTTGACCGCCTTGTTCATCGCATCATTGTTGTGCGTCGTAGAAACGATGAGATTGCAATAGGTTACCTGGTCGTTCTCATCCACCTGGTAGTGGTGAATGAGGTTGCCGCGCGGGGCCTCTATCACGCCGACACCTTCTTCGCGACGGTCTCCCTTCGCCTGTAGGTCGGTCCCCTGAAGGTCCGGATCATGCAGGAGCTCCCTGATCTTCTCGACGCAGTGCAGCACCTCGATCATCCGCGCCCAGTGATTATTCAGCGCGGCATTGTTCGGTGCGCCGCCCGTTACCGCCTTCAATTCCTTGTGCGCCTCATTGGCGAGCGGTGTGTCGATGAAGCTTGCCGTGTTCATGCGCGCCAGCGGCCCGACACGATACCAGCCCTTCTCCGCGCCGAGATCGCGAATGAAGGGGAACTTCATATAGGACCACGACCGCACATCCTCGACGATCTTCTCGTGATAGCGGCTGTATTCCAGCTGGTCGAAGATGACGTCACCCTGCGGATCGAGGGCGCGCAGATTGCCGTGATAGAGATCGAGAGCGCCGTCGCCCTCGCGCACGATGGACATGAAGTTCGAGGGGAACGACGCGAAATTGTCCACGATGTCCGCATGGTCGAGGCTGTAGCCGCGGGCAAGCGCCAGCGCGTCGAGCGCCCATTCCTCCATGTCGGCGATCGTCTTCAGGAAGGCATCGCGGGTTTCGATCGGCAGGTTCCGGTTGATCCCCCCGGGGATTGCCCCTGTGCCGTGAATCTTCTTGCCGGCCGTCGCCTCGATGATCTCCTGGCCGAATTTCCGCATCAGGACCGCGCGGCGGCCAAGCTCCGGGTTCTCCTTGATGACCTCGAAGATGTTGCGCTTTTCGGCCGGCGCGCCGAAGCCGAACAGCAGATCGGGCGCGGACAGGTGAAAGAAATGCAGCACGTGGCTCTGCATCACCTGTCCGTAATGCATCAGCCGGCGCATCTTTTCCGCCGTCGGCGGCAATTCGTCGACGCCACATATGACGTCCATCGCCTTGGCGGCTGCGAGATGGTGGCTGACCGGGCAGATACCGCACAGGCGCTGCACGATAACCGGCACCTCCCAGAGCAGGCGTCCGCGAATGAAACGTTCGAAACCGCGAAACTCGACGATATGCAGGCGCGCCTCGTCGACATTGTTGTCGCGGTCGAGATGGATCGTCACCTTGCCGTGCCCCTCGACGCGGGTCACCGGCGAAATCTCGATCAGTCTGGGTTCGGCCATGTCGCGCCGCTCCAATCAGTCAAATTTGATATGCATGCGGTCGAAACCGTGGAATTTGCCCGCGAGCAGGCTCGTCAGCGTCTCGTAGATGACATCGCCGGTCGGCGCGCAACCGGGAATCTGGTAATCGATCTCGACCACTTCCGAGCACGGATAGACCTCGTCGAGCAGCAACGGCAGCGCCGGGTCGTTCGGGATGTCGTGCGTCGTGTTGCGAATGTAGCGCCCGGTTATATACGCCTCCTCGAGGCACTCCCGCAAAGGCGCGTCGGAATGCATGATGGCGTTGCGCATCACCGGCAGGCCACCCATGATCGCGCATTGTCCGATGGCGATCAGCACATCGCAATTGCGCCGGAAATCGCGCAGGACATGCACGTTTTCCTCGTTGCAGCAGCCACCCTCGATGATGCCGATGTCGCAGCGCTGCGTGAACCGCTTGATATCGGTCAGCGGCGACCGGTCGATCTCGACAAGCTTCATCAGTTCGATGAGACGCTCGTCGATATCGAGGATCGCCATGTGGCAGCCGAAGCACCCGGCAAGCGAAGTCGTCGCGATACGGGCTTTTCTGGGTTCAGCCACGGCGCTTCCCCTCGATCTCGTAGCCGATCAGGCCCTTGTCGAATTCGCGTTCGCCGATCGGCGTCACGAAGCCAACGCGCTTGCGGATGATGCAGCCGACCGGGCAGACCTCGTCCGACATCGCGTGATCGGCGGCATCCGCATCCGTATGGGCGAGATCTTCGCCATTGACCGCGACGCGGCGGTGAATGCCGCGCCCGACATAGCCGAACACGCCCTTGCCATCGACGTCCTTCGAAGCCCGGATGCACCGTCCGCAACTGATGCAGCGGTTGGTGTCGAGCGCGATATCGGGGTGCGACGCATCGACGGCGCGGCAGGGTTCCAGATAGGGAAACCGCGTCGGGTCGACCATTTCCAGCCGGTAGGCCATGGCCTGCAACTCGCAATTGCCGCTGGCTTCGCAGATCGGGCAGAGATGATTGCCTTCGTGAAACAGCATCTCCACCAGATCGCGCCGCAGTTTGTTGACATGCGCGTTTTCGTTCTCGACCTCGATTCCGGCCGCGGCGGGCTGCGTGCAGGCGGCGACGCTACGCCCGTTCGCCTTGACCGTACAGACCCGGCAGCCGCCCTGATGGCGCAATCCCTCGTGGTCGCACAGGCGCGGAATGTAGATGCCCGCCTCGTCGGCAGCCTCCATGATCGTCTGGCCGGGCTTCGCCGTGATTTCGACGCCGTCGATCGTGAAGGTGATGTCCTGATCGCTCACTTCGAAAAATCCCTGTCGTAGATGTAGGAGCGGCGCTTCGCCAGTTTGCGCGCGCCTTCGATGGCCGACTGGATATCGAATGTCGCCCGGATCCGGTCCTTCGACGGTTTGACCATCGCGGAATAGACGAGGGGAAAGTTTTCGAGCGTGGTCAGGATCGGGTTGGGCGACGTCATGCCGAGGCCGCAGCGGCTGGTCTCGATGATCGTGCCCGACAGGTCCTTGAGGTAATCGATGTCCTCCGGATTGGCGAGGCCCTTGCGAAACTTGCCAATCGCCTTTTGCAGGAACACGTTGCCGACACGGCACGGCGTGCAGTAGCCGCAGCTCTCATGCACGAAAAAGGACATGTAGTATTCGACGATCTCCAGCACATTGCGCTCGCCGGAAAAGACGATTACGGCCCCGCCGGTCGCCAAGTCGTCGAAGGTCAGCCGGCGATGGAAGCTGTCGCGGGCGATCATCGTTCCCGACGGCCCGCCGACCTGCACCGCCGCCGCGTCTTCGCCGCCGACCATTTCCAGCAATTCACGAACTTCAAGACCGTAAGGCAATTCGTAGATACCGGGATTGAGGCAATCGCCGGACACGCTGAACAGCTTGGTGCCGTGGCTGCCCTCCTCGCCTATGTCGAAGAACCATTGCGCGCCACGATCGAGAATGCGGGCCGCATGGCAGAAGGTCTCGACATTGTTGACGACGGTCGGATAGCCGAGATAGCCGCGATTGACGGGGAAAGGCGGCCGCGTCTTCGGTTCACCGGGCAGCCCCTCACATGAACTGATCAGCGCGCCTTCCTCGCCGCAGATATACGCCCCCGCGCCCATCTGGACGCGCAAGTCGAAATCGAACCCGTCGATGCCGAGGATATTCGCACCCAGCAGACCGCGCGCATGGCGGTCCGCGAGGACCTCTTCGATCAGTTCGCGCAGATAGACATATTCGCCGCGGAGATAGATGATCCCCTCACGCGCGCCGACGGCCCGCGCGGCGATGGTCATGCCCTCGACCAGCAGATGCGGCCGTTCGGTCAGCAGGACACGATCCTTGAAGGTTCCGGGCTCGCCCTCATCCGCATTGCACAGGACGTAGCGCTTCTCCGCCGGTTCGCTCGCCGCGAAGCGCCATTTGCGCCCCGTCGTGAAACCGGCCCCGCCGCAGCCGCGCAAGCCGCTTGCCTCGATCGTGTCAATGATCTGGGCCGGCGCCATGTCGAGCGCCTTTTTCAGTCCGGCGCTGTCGGGCACGGGACCGAGCAGAACCGCGCCCGCATGGCGAATATTGTTCTCCACCTGCTCTGTCGCCCGCGCATGCGGCGTCAATTCGGAAAAACGCTCCGAGACGATCTCTTCCGGCGGCGTGCCGGCCTTGAGCGCCTGCGCCCATTGCCGGGCGCGTTCGGGGGTCAGGCTCGTCACCACGACATCGTTGACCATCGCGGCCGGTGCCTGGTCGCACAGGCCGATGCAGGGCGTGTATTCGAGCGAGAACGCACCGTCGCTGGACGTTTCCCCGATCCCGATGCCCAGTTCCTGCTCGAAAATACCCGCGACCTCGGCAAGGCCGGCAAAGCGGTCGACAATGTCGTCGCACAGCCTGATCGTCACGCGGCCTTTCGGCGTTTGCGACAGGAACGAATAGAAGCTCGCCACACCCTCGACCTCGATCCTCGAGAGACCGGTCTGGCGGGCGACGGTCTCCATGACCTTCGGCGAAATCCAGCGAAACCGGTCCTGCACCTCGCGCAGGATATCGAGCATGCGGTGCCGGTCATTGGCGTAGGTTTCGCAGATCGCGACGATCTGTTCTTCCGGTATCGACGGGACGGAAACGGTCGGGCCGGCCGGATCGCCTGATTGAGCGGCTGTGGACATGCTATCTCCGCTGCTCGGCTCGCAAGCAATCCGTGCATGTCAGGTCGATGAGCCGTGCCGGTCCATCCAAGATGAAACTGGCCACTTTGCTCGCTGACATGATCGGCTTACTCGCTGAAAATGGCTGGTTCGATGGTGCGGTACTGGCGCAGTTCACACCGTTATCGGAAATACTTCAAGCCTCGACGGAAACAATTGCCTCCGCCGGGTGACTCACGACGGATGCTATCGCGGGGATGGAAAGCACGTATTGATATGCGTCAATCCGACGCATCAGCCTTGGTCAGGCGCTCTGCGTGACCGGCCGGATCTTGTCCCTGGCCTCGATCACCAGCGCGTCGAGTCCCTCGCCGCCCTGGGCATAAAGGTCGAACAACTGCGCGCGCATGCGCGGTTCCCAAAAGTTGTTGATATGGTCGGCGACGCCCGCCACGCCTTCGTCATGCGGCTTCGACCGGAAGAAGGTGGCGATCTGGTTGGCCATGCGGACGAGCTTGTCAGGCGACATCGGCGATTTCTCCGTTGGTGATACGCGACGGATGCGTGAAGATCTCGTGGTCCTCGCCGCGCACAACGGCGACGAGCGTGACATTCGATTGCTCGGCCGTGCGCACCGCCAGCGCGGTCGGCGCGGATATCGCGAGCACGATAGGTGACCCGATCGCGACGGTTTTCTGGATCATCTCCACCGAGACGCGGCTGGTCAGAAGCACCGCGCCCTGACCGCCATCGATACCATTGCGCGCCAGAGCGCCGGCCAGCTTGTCCAGCGCATTGTGCCGCCCGACATCCTCGCGTGCGACCGCAAGACCGGTCCGCGGGCTCCAGAAACCGGCCGCATGGACCGCGCCGGTCTCGGCGTTCATGGCCTGGACCTTCGTCAATGCCGCCATCGCGCCGGCGATATCGGCCGCGGCGAGCGTGAAGTCGCTCGTGACGACGCCGCGCGGCTTTACCGCTTCCTCTATGCTTTCGACCCCGCACAGCCCGCATCCGACGGGACCTGCCATTGCGCGTCGGCGTTTCGCCAGGCGTTCGCCGATTTCCTCGGTCACGCGGATCTGAAGGTCTATGCCGTCATCGGATTCGACGGCCTCGATCGTCTCGATATCGGCGGGCGTCGCGACGATCTCCTCGTTGAGAGAAAAACCGACGGCGAAATCCTCGAGGTCCGATGGCGTCGCCATCATCACGGCTTGCGTCACGCCATTGTAGCTGAGCGCCACCGGCGTTTCCTCCGCCAGCATGCGCGGGCCGGATCCGGCGCGCCCAGCGCGCCGGAATTGCCGTTCGAAGGATCGCAGGGAACGCATCGGCATGGCCTACTCGGCCGGCTCCGCATGGACGATGCGCCGCGCCTGCTTCGCCTGCTCCTCGTATTCGACCTGCCACTCCGTCGGCCCGTTGGAAGGCGTCACCTGCACAGCAGTCACCTTGTATTCCGGACAATTGGTCGCCCAGTCCGAATAGTCGGTCGTGATGACGTTGGCCTGCGTGCCCGGATGGTGGAACGTCGTGTAGACGACACCGGGCGCGACACGGTCGGTGATCAGCGCGCGAAGTGAGGTCTCCCCCGCCCGGCTGGCGAGCCGCACATAGTCGCCGTCGCGGATGCCGCGCTGTTCGGCGTCATGCGGGTGGATTTCGAGCCGGTCCTCGTCATGCCAGACGCTGTTCGGCGTGCGCCGCGTCTGCGCGCCGACATTGTATTGCGACAGGATGCGGCCGGTCGTCAGCAGGAGTGGGAAGCGCGGGCCGGTGCGTTCGTCCGTCGCCACATATTCGGTGACGATGAACTTGCCCTTGCCGCGCACGAAGCCGTCGACATGCATGACCGGCGAACCTTCGGGGTTGGCATCGTTGCAGGGCCACTGCACCGAGCCCTTTTCCTCCAGCAACGCGTAGGTGACATTGGCGAAGCTCGGCGTCGTCGCCGCGATCTCTTCCATCACCTGGCTTGGATGGGTGTAGGTCCAGTTCGCGCCCATCGCGTTTGCGAGAAGCTGAGTGACCTCCCAGTCGGCATAACCGTTCTTCGGGCTCATCACCTTGCGCACGCGGTTGATGCGCCGCTCCGCATTGGTGAACGTGCCGTCCTTCTCCAGGAAGGTCGATCCCGGCAGGAAGACATGCGCGTAGTTGGCGGTCTCGTTGAGGAAGAGGTCGTGAACGATCACGCATTCCATTGCGGCGAGGCCGGCGGCGACATGATGCGTGTCCGGATCGGACTGGAGAATGTCCTCGCCCTGGATGTAGATGCCCTTGAACGTGCCATCGACGGCCGCGTCGAGCATGTTCGGAATGCGCAGGCCCGGCTCCGGGTCGATCTCCACGCCCCACAGGCTCTCGAAGATTTCGCGGACTTCCGGCAGCTTCACATGGCGATAGCCCGGCAGTTCGTGCGGGAAGGAGCCCATGTCGCAGGAGCCCTGCACGTTGTTCTGGCCGCGCAACGGGTTCACGCCGACGCCCGGCCGGCCGATATTGCCGGTGAGCATGGCGAGATTGGCGATCGCCATCACCGTGGTCGAGCCCTGGCTGTGCTCGGTCACGCCCAGGCCGTAATAGATCGCGCCATTGCCGCCGGTCGCGAACAGCCGCGCTGCGGCGCGCAGTTCCCCGGCCGGAACGCCGGTATAGGCTTCGGTCGCTTCCGGCGAGTGCTTCTCGTCGGAGACGAATTCGGCATAGTCCTGGAACTCGTCCCAGTCGCAGCGCTCGCGGATGAAGGCCTCGTCGATCAGCCCTTCGGTGACGATCACATGCGACAGAGCGGTCATCACGGCGACATTCGTGCCGGGCTTCAGCGGCAGGTGATGCGATGCCGCGACATGCGGCGTGCGCACGAGGTCGATACGGCGCGGGTCGATGACGATCAGCTTCGCGCCCTCGCGCAGGCGCTTCTTGAGACGGCTGCCGAAAACAGGATGGCCGTCCGTCGGGTTCGCGCCGACGACGATGACGACATCCGTATGCTCGACCGAGTCGAAATCCTGCGTGCCCGCCGAGGTTCCGAAGGCCTGGCCGAGGCCGTAGCCGGTCGGCGAATGGCAGACGCGGGCGCAGGTGTCGGTGTTGTTGTTGCCGAAGACCGCACGCGTCAGCTTCTGGACGAGAAAGGTCTCCTCATTCGTGCAGCGCGACGAGGTGATCACGCCGATGGAATTCTTGCCGTGGTCTTTCTGCAGCTTTTTCAGCTTGTTGGCCGTAAAGCTCAATGCTTCTTCCCAGGACACCTCGCGCCATGGCTCGTCGATGGTCTCGCGGATCATCGGGTTGAGGATGCGGTCCTTGTGATTGGCGTAGCCCCAGGCGAAGCGGCCCTTGACGCAGCTGTGGCCACGGTTCGCCTTTCCGTCCTTGTAGGGCACCATACGCACCAGTTCCTCGCCGCGCATTTCCGCCTTGAACGAGCAGCCGACGCCGCAATAGGCGCAGGTCGTGACGACCGAATGCTCCGGCTGGCCGATCTCGATAACGGACTTCTCGGTCAGCGTCGCGGTCGGGCAGGCCTGCACGCAAGCGCCGCAGGAGACGCATTCCGACGACAGGAAATCCTCATGCATGCCCGGCGACACGCGACTGTCGAAGCCCCTGCCCTCGATGGTCAGCGCGAAGGTGCCCTGCACTTCCTCGCAGGCGCGCACGCAGCGCGAGCAGACGATGCATTTCGACGGATCATAGGTGAAATACGGGTTCGATTCGTCCTTCGGCATCCAGCGCATGTTGGGCTGGTCGCCATTGCGGGTCTGAACGTGATTGTCGCCTTCGTAGCCGTAGCGCACGTCGCGCAGGCCGACCGCGCCGGCCATGTCCTGCAATTCGCAGTCGCCATTGGCAGCACAGGTCAGGCAGTCAAGCGGGTGATCGGAGATATAGAGCTCCATCACGCCGCGCCGCAGGCCCTTCAACTGCTCGGTCTGGGTATGGACGACCATGCCGTCGGCAACCGGCGTCGTGCAGGACGAAGGCGTGCCGCGCCGTCCCTCGATCTCGACAAGACACATGCGGCACGAGCCGAACGCATCGACCATGTCGGTGGCGCAGAGTTTCGGGATCTGGATACCCGCCTCCATCGAGGCGCGCATGACGGAGGTGCCTTCGGGCACCGTCACATCGAACCCGTCGACGGTCAGCGTGACGGTTTTTTCGGTTTGGGAAGCGGGTGTGCCGAAATCGGTCTCTTGGATCAGGCGCATGGTCTCACTCCGCTGCTTGCAGGAAAGGGTTCTTGCGGAAATCGTCCGGGAAATGCGTCAGCGCGCTCATCACCGGATAGGGCGTGAAGCCGCCGAGCGCGCAGAGCGACCCGAACTTCATCGTGTTGCAGAGGTCTTCGACCAGCGCGATGTTCTTTTCCGGCTCGATGCCCTGCATGATCTTTTCGACGGTCTCCGCACCGCGAACCGCGCCGATACGGCATGGCGTGCACTTGCCGCAGCTCTCGATGGCGCAGAACTCGAAGGCGAAACGCGCCTGTTTCATCATATCGGCGGTCTCGTCGAAGACGGTGATGCCGGCATGGCCGATCAACCCGTCCTTTCCGGCGAATGCCTCGTAGTCGAAAGGCGTGTCGAACAAGTCTCGCGGGAAATAGGCGCCGAGCGGGCCGCCCACCTGCACCGCCTTGACCGGCCGGCCCGTCGCCGTGCCGCCGCCGATCTCGTCGACGATTTCGCCGAGCGTCAGGCCGAAGGCCGTTTCGTAGAGCCCGCCATGCTTCACATTGCCGGCGATCTGGATCGGGATCGTGCCGCGCGACCGGCCCATGCCGAAATCGCGATAATATTCCGCGCCCTTGTCGAGAATGACCGGCACCGAAGCGAGCGAGATGACATTGTTGACGACCGTCGGTCGCGCCATGAACCCTTCATGGGCGGGCAGCGGCGGTTTGGCGCGCACAACGCCGCGCTTGCCTTCCAGCGAATTGAGAAGCGAGGTTTCCTCGCCGCAGACATAAGCGCCCGCGCCGACCCGCACCTCGATATCGAACGCCTTGCCGGAACCGAGTACCGACACACCGAGCACGCCCTTTTCGCGGGCGATGCCGATCGCCGCATTCATGACACGGATCGCATCCGGATATTCCGAGCGCAGATAGATGTAGCCCTTGGTAGCCGCCGTCGCGAGGCCGGCAATCGCCATGCCCTCGATCAGGACGAAAGGATCGCCCTCCATGATCATCCGGTCGGCGAAAGTGCCGCTGTCGCCCTCGTCGGCATTGCAGACGATGTATTTCTGCGGACCGGCCGCATCGAGCACGGTCTTCCACTTGATGCCGGTCGGGAACCCGGCTCCGCCGCGTCCACGCAGGCCGGAGTCGGTCACCGTCTGCACGATGTCGGAGGCGGTCATGACGACGGCCTTGCGCAGGCCCGTCAGCCCGCCATGCGCCTCGTAATCTTCCAGCGAAAGCGGATCGACGATGCCGCACCGCGCGAAAGTCAGGCGCGTCTGGTTTTTCAGGAACGGGATCTCGCCCGGATCGCCGAGCGAAAGAGCATGATCGCCGCCGGAAAGGAAATCCGCGTCGAACAGCGATGCGACGTCACCCGCCGCGACCGGTCCGTAGGCGATGCGTCCCGTGTCGGTCGCGACCTCGACCATCGGCTCCAGCCAGTAAAGCCCGCGCGACCCGTTGCGCACGATGGCGATCTCCGCGCCGCGTTTCGTGGCTTCATCCGCAAGCGCCTGCGCGATATCGTCCGCGCCGAGCGCCAATGCACCGGAATCGCCGGGTATGTAGACCGTGACCGTCATGATCTCACCTCGGAGGAGATAGCGTCGATGCGCGCTTCGTCGACCCGACCGACAACCTTGCCGTCAACCATCGCCGCCGGCGCGCAGGCGCAAAGACCGAGGCAGTAGGCGGCTTCGAGGGTCACCGAGCCGTCCGGCGCGGTCTGTCCGAAATCCACCTTGAAGCGGCCCTTCGCGTGTTCCGCGATGCGGTCGCCGCCCATCGACTGGCAGGCTTCCGCCCGGCAGATCTTCACCGTGTGGCGGCCGGCAGGCTGCTCCCGGAAATCGTGATAGAAGCTCATCACGCCATGCACCTCGGCACGGCTAAGATTGAGCTTCTTCGCGATGACCGGCAATGCGTCCTGCGGGACGCACCCGAACTCCTCCTGCACCGCATGCAGGATCGGAAGCAAAGGTCCTTCGAGATCAACAAGTTCGTCGACGATCGCCGCAACGCGATCGCCGCTGAAGTCGGGCGACAGGTTCGATACCATGTCGTTCCTCCGATAGTGGCCGCGGGAGCCCAGAATGCCAGAATTTCCCATTCGGGATCAATAATGGATTTCCGTCGCTTGATAGGAAATGCCTATCAAAAATCCTTCATCCGACCGGCGACCGTCGAGGCGCATTTCAGCAGCGCTTCGATGACCGGCGTGCGCGGCTCGCGCTCGTCGGCGACGGCGCCGATCATCTGGATCGCATCGGGTTCGGACAGTGGTATGGCCCGGATCGTACCCGCCTCGTTGAAGATCGCCGCTACCTTGGCCGGCAGGATCGAGGACCACACGCCACCGAGCACATGCGAAACAAGCGCGATCATGGAATCGGACTCGAGCACCGGCTTCGCCTCGACACCGACTTCCTCGAAGTAATGATTGATGATGCGGCGGTTCTGCATGTCGGGCGTCAGCAGGCAGAGCGGCGTTTGGCTGACCTCGCTCCACGTCACCGTCGGCCGCTCCGCGAAGAGTTCGGGAACGGCGGTCACGAACATGTAGCGTTCTTCGTAAAGGGGGACGACCGAGACGCGACCCAGCGGCTCGTTGGCGAGATAGGTGATGCCGACATCGACCTCGAGATTGTCGATCAGTTCGAGGATTTCGGCCGAGGTTCGCGACAACACCATGAAGGTGACGCCGGGATGCAGCGCATGAAACGCCGCCGTCAGTTCGCGCACCATCGGCAAGGCCGTCGGGATCGCCGCAATGCGCACCCGCCCGAGCAGCCCGTGCCGCGCGGCGCGGATTTCCATACGCATGGCGCGCGCGTCACCGACGATCCGCCGGGCCCAGTCACGCACGCGCTCGCCTTCCGGCGTCAGCCCCTGGTAGCGTGATCCGCGCTGCACGAGCTTGACGCCAAGCTGGTCCTCCAGTTGCTTGATGGAAGCCGACAGCGTCGGCTGACTGACATTGCAGGCTTGGGCCGCCTTGCCGAAGTGCTGCTCGCGCGCGAGCGCCAGGAAGAATTCAAGCTTGTCGATCATGGCGCGGGACCGCCTTTCGGTTCACGCCGACCTATCGCAAATCGAAAAGCCCGCCGCAACGACGGTTGTCAGATGTAGAGCCCGCGAAGTGCCGTCGTCGCGCCGCCTGCCCGATTAGCTGGCGTTGCCGGCGATCCATGTCGCGTTGGCGTTGATGCCGCCAAGCGGGAAGAAATGCGCCTTGGCGATCAGGCTGTCGGGATTGTCGGCGGCATAGGCGGCAAGATCGGACACGACCTCTGTCGGCTCGTAGGGAAGCAACAGCTTCGAGACATCCATCGCCCGTTTCTGCAACACCTTGAGCGACGGTCCGACGCCGCAGGCAACCGCATATTTCAGCAGGGTCTGCAGCTTTGCGGGTCCGGCGATCCCGACATGGATCGGCAGAGTGATGCCGTCGTTGCGTAGCCGCTCGGCCCAGGCGATGACCGGACGGGCGTCAAAGGCGAACTGCGTGACAATCGCCATCTCGGCATCGGACTTTTCCGACCATGCCTGCTTCCAGCGCAACGCCGCGTCGACCTCACGGGTCGAGCCGTCGGCATCGATGTCACGGTTGCCTTCCGGATGTCCCGCGACATGCAGACGCTTGAAACCATGCGTGTCGAACAGACCGGTCTCGATCAGCCCGATGGAACTGTCGAACGCGCCATAGGGCTTTTCCACGCCGCCGGCAAGCAGCAGCGCCTGCTCGACGCCAGCCTCGCCGCGATAGCGCGCGATCCAGTCCTCAAGCGTCGCCCGATCCTTGATGATGCGCGCGGGAAAATGCGGCATGACGGCAAAGCCGTCGCCTGCGAGCCTCTTCGCCGTATCGACCATATCCTCGATCGGCGTGCCCTCTATATGCGCGATGTAGACCCGCGTGCCGGCCGGCAGCAGCGCCTTGAAATCGGAAACCTTGGCGGCCGTGCGCGGCATCACCTCGATGGAAAAGCCGTCGAGAAAATCCCCAAGCGGATAAGCCGACGCCGCCTTCTCTGACTTTCCACGATTCAGGATGTTGAGCATGGCCGTGTCTCCTCCACACAAGATCAGCGAATGTGTACACACAGAGCTTCGCGCCATGCAGAAGCTCTCATATGGAGCTATATAGCGCAGTTTTTCTCATAATGCGAGAATTTTTGTATACATAGTCTTGGCAATCGACTGCGACCGACGAAAAAAGGCGGCGCCGAAGCGCCGCCTTTCCCGTCCCGGCCTGAGCCGGGCAAATTTCTGTCCCGAAGCCGTCAGGACTGCTTGGTGCGCCAGCTGTCCGCATAGTTTTCGCGGGCTTCGGCGGCATAAGGCGTCGGCGAGACGCGAACTCGGATCTCGGTCTGCTGGTGTTCTTCGGTCGAGGTCTTGCCGGTCGTTTCCGGTTCGCCCCATTTCATGGTCAGGACATCGCCGACTTCGACGGACTGATCCACGACGCCCAGCGACAGCAGGCAGCGCTCGTTGAACGAGTAACCGTTGAACATCGACATGCCGACCATCTTGTCGCCCTGCATGACCATGTCGGCCGAGGAAGAGGCGTAGTTGGGCTGCGGGAAGTCGATCCACTTGTAGGGCGTACCCTGCTCGAAGGCCGACGCGATGACCTTCAGCACGTCCTCCTTGTTCCACTCGAAGGTGACCTTCTTGCGGTTGGAGGCGGAGCCTTTCATCTTCACAAGAGCGTCCTTGCCGACGAAATCGTCCTTCTTCCAGCCGATATAGAAGTCGTAGCCCAGTTCGAACGGGTTGACGTAGTAGTCTTCGATATTGTCCGAAACGAAGGAACCACCGATGGCGCCCGCCGCCTCGTACATGTCAGCGCCCAGCCATTCGCGATAGTCGGCCACCATGCCGTCGCCGGTATAGATGCCCGGCAGCGGAGACGGAATCCAGCCGGACTCCAGCGTGTTGGTCGAATAGGCGCGGCTGCCGCACTGAACGAGATTCACGCCGGCATCCTTCGCCGCCTGCAGAATCGTCGAGTGAATGTAGTCCTTGTCCTTGTAGGGACCCCAGACTTCGAGACCCGGCGCGCCGGACATGCCGTGGCGCAGCGCCTGAACGCGCTTGGAGCCGATATTGATCCAGTCGACATGGAAGAACTTGATCTCCGGGATCGGTCCGCCATTCATCTTCTCGAAGATCTTCGGCGCGTCCGGACCCTGGATCTGGAAGCGGTAATGCTCGCGCAGCACGCGCTCGCCCTCGGGGCGCGACGGCGAACGCGGATCGTACCGCAGCCGAACGTTCCACTTGCCCCAGGAGGCAGCGAACATCAGCCAGTTCGACGTCGGCGCGCGGCCGACAAGGATGTATTTGTCTTCACGCTCGCGGAAAATGATGTGATCGCCGATCACATGCCCTGCCGGCGTCACGGGCACATAGTGCTTGGCGCGGTTCAGGTTGAAGTTCGAGAACGAGTTGATGCCGTGATAGGCAAGAAACTCGGTCGCCTGCGGGCCTTCGACGATCAACTCGTCCATGTGGTGCGACTGGTCGAAGAGAACCGCGGAATCGCGCCAGGCACGCTGTTCGTCGCGCCAGTTTGAAAACTCGGGCGCAACAACCGGGTATACATACATACCGATTTTGGAGTCGCGCAGCATCTGAACCGGATTGCCGGATTCCTTCATTGCTGCGGCCAGTGACGAATTCGACATTTGCATTCCTCCCGTCTGTGAAGCTGTCGTGTATACATTCTGTGCCGGATACGACGCGACGTTGCAAGCAAATTCCGCGTGCCTGCGCCGATTCGTCTCTCCTTCAAGGGGCGGGAAACCGAACGACGAAATGTCATCGTGACAATGATTGCGTTGCCGCCACATGGCCTCGCGCCTAGAAGCGGGACGACCATCGACACCAATCAGCGGACTGCGAAAACCCCATGTCCCGATCGCCAAGCAAGGGCATCGCCTTCGCCTTCATATGCCTTGCGATCCTCGCGGTGATGCCGATCCTGGCGGATTCCCGCCCGGCTGGTGCCGACGGGCTGACATTTTCGATCTGGCTGACCTTCTGGCAGTTGCTCGCCGGCTTGCCTCTGTTCATCGCCGAGACCCGCAGCGGAAAGGCCGTTCCGACCGGGCGATTGAGCGGACGGACGGCGGCCGTCGCCCTTCTGACCGGCGCGATCTTCGGATTGTCGACCTACATGTATGTGGTCGCCGCGAGACAGGCCGGGCCGGTCAGCATGGTCATCGCCCTGCAATCCTACCCGCTCTTCGCCATCCTCATCGAGGCGGTTTTCCTCGGAAAACGAAAGACACGCACCGAATTGGGCTTCACGGCGCTGCTGCTCGCCGCCCTCTTCTACCTGACGACCGAAGGCACGTTCCGCATCGCCGACATTTCCTGGTGGTCGGCCTATGCGCTCTGCATTCCGCTGCTCTGGAGCATCGCGCATATCCTGTTGCGGCAGATACTCGCCGAGACCGATATCACGCCGAACCAGGTGACCGTATCGCGGCTGGTCATCTCCGGCGTGTTCATGCTGGCCGTCTACGCGCTTGCGGGCGCGCCGGGCACACTGGTCGCATCCATGACCGATTTCGCGTTCCAGCGCGCCGCGCTGCTGCTTGGTGTCGCCTATTACCTCGAACTGGTCCTTTGGTTCCACGCCATGCGCCACATCGACGTTTCGGTGGCGAGTTCCGTTACGGTGCCGACGCCGGCCGTCACGATGTTGATAACAGTGCTGGTGCTCGGTGGATCCGTTGAAACCTATCAGGTTCTGGCAATGATCGTGATCGGGGTCGCGCTCTACGGCCTGCTGCTTGCAGGCAAGCGGGCGCGGACCGCGCCCTAGCCAGCCTCTCAGGCAACGACGAGGGCGAGCCCCGGCACACGCTCGATCAGGCTGCGGTCTTCCAGCAGGACATATTCGATATTGCGCCGCGCGATACGTGCATGCTCACGCGCGAGCGCTTCGGCGCGCGCGCCTTCGCGTGCCGCGATCGCCTGGACAATGGCGCGATGCTGTTCCTGCGCGATGTTGAGCGAACGGCGGAAGGCGGCGATGTCGGTCTTGTCGGGCAGGAAGGCGGAGGGCGAAGCAAACGGCAGGCGCGCCGCACGCTCGACTTCCTTCTCGACGATCTTGCTGCCCGAAAGCGCCGCCAGCTCCGCATGGAAACGGGCGTTCAGCTCGGAATAGGCCTCGAACTCGACCTCACCCGGATTGGCGCCGAAAACGCCGTCCAGCTCCTTCACGACCGCCTGGATCGAGGCCATCGCCTCGGGCTTGACGCCACGCTCCGCCGCCAGCCGCGCCGCCGTACCCTCAAGCACGCCGCGTATTTCGATGGCGTCGATAACGTCTGCGAAGGAGAACTGTCGCACCACGAAACCGCCGCTGCGGGCGCGCTCGAGCAGGCCTTCTTCGGCAAGCCGCGACATCGCATCGCGCAGCGGAGTCCTCGAGATTTCCAGCTCCTCGGCCAAGGGCACTTCGTACAGCCGCGTCCCGCCCGGCAACTCGCCGCCGAGGATCTTCTTGCGCAACTCGATGACCGTGCGCGTCGCATGCGTCTTGCTGGCTGCCTGCTTCATGATCTTGCGGCCCATGTATACATTTTCGTCATTAAGCACGTATTTCGGTGCCGATGGCAACCACGGGCTTCCCCAACGGTCAGCGGAACCGCGCGATCCACGTCGTGATGGCCGCGACGACCTCATCCGGCCGCTCCACCGGCGCAAAATGCCCCGCATCCTCGATGATGGCGATTTCGCTGTCGGGCACGGCCGCGCCGATTTCCTCATGCTGCGCAATCGGGCTCCAGCCATCCTGCGACGCAGCGATCAGCAGAACGGGGCAGCGGATTTCGCCCAGATAGGCGCTGGCATTTGGCCGGCCCAAAAGGGCGCGCATCTGGCGTTCATGCATGTCCGCATCCGCCCGCAGGACCATCGCCCGCAATGCCCCCATCACCGTTTCGTCCGACACGCGGGCGGGATCGACCATCGGCGGAAGCCATGTGTCGGCCAGTTTCTCCATGCTCTCGTGGCCGAGATCGATCATCGCCTGACGCTTGGCGTCCTCGCCCTCACGCCGGGGATGATGTCCTGTATTGGCGAGGACGAGACCGGCGATCCGCTCCGGCGCCTGATGCGCCATTTCCATGGCGATGCGCCCTCCCATGGAGTGGCCGACGGCGATAAGCGGGCCGTCCGTCGCACCAAGCAGGTCGCGCGCCATGCCGTCGATTGACGTTCCCTGCCGAAGATCGGCTTTATGGATGGCGAAATCGGCCGACAGGGCGTCCGCAACCGGCTGCCAGACGATATCGTCGGACAGCAGTCCGGGGATCAGTACAACGGTGGTCATGGATGGTCTTCCTGGATCGGTTCGCTCAATCGGCCCGACCCAATACACGGACGCGCCCGGAGAGGAAACCGTTACGCCGTCCGTTCGGTCTCAGCACACGGTGCGGAAACGCTCCACGCACATATCCAGCACGTCGCCGGGATCGCGCAGCCACCAATTGTTCGCGGAGAAGATCTCGACCTCGCAAAGCCCGTCATAACCGGCCGCCTCGACCGCGCCGCGCAGCGCCTTCAGGTCGGCGACGCCGTCGCCCATCATGCCCCGGTCGAGCAGCACGTCGCGCGTTTCCGCCAGCCAGTCGCAGAGATGATAGCCGAAGATCCGGCTCTTGCCCGCGCGCAGCAATTCGTCGGGCAGCGAGGTGTCCCACCACACATGGTAGACATCGATGGCGACGCCGACGGCAGGATGCGCGATCGCGTCGCACAGATCGACGGCATCGCGCAGCGTGACGAGACAGGACCTGTCGCCGCCATAGACCGGATGAAGCGGCTCCAGCGCCAGCCGAACATTGCGTTCGGCCGCATAGGGCGCGGCCTCGGCAACACGGTCGGCGACCAGCTTCAGGCTTTCCGCCATGCCGCGCGTTCCCGGCTCCACGCCGCCGGTGACGATCGTCAGCACCGGAGCGCCCAGCCCCGCCGCCATGTCGATGGATGCACGGAAATCGTCCATGATCGCCGCCCGTGTCGGCAACGCCAAGGGTCCGGTCAGAAAGGGCGTCCGGCAAAGCCCGACAACCTGCATGCCGGAGGCGCGCACGCGCTCGCCGATCTCCACTGCACGGTCGCCGATCTCTCGGCGCCAGAACACGATACCGCCGAAGCCGCGCTCCGCGCAGGCGTCGATCACCTTCTCGACCGGCCAGCCGGCGCCATGCCCGTCCACATTGTGGCCGAGCGTCGCTGTGTTCAGCGCCAGCATGGAATGATCGTTGGAGAAATCCCGCATCGGACCGGCTCAGACGCCATAGACGGCGAGCAGCTTTCGCATGCGGTCCGCCGCCAGTTCCGCGTCGGCCAGCAATCCGCACTGGTCGGCCAGCCGGAACACCTCCACGAAATAGGGCAATGGCCGCATCGCCTGCGCTCCGTTCAGCATCACGAAATGATCCTGGAAGCCATTGAGCCAGGCGAGGAAAACCACGCCTGTCTTGTAATATTGCGTAGGCGCGCGGAAGATCAGACGGGCGAGCGGGACCGTCGGATCGAGCGTTTCGCGGAACGCGGCGGCGTCGCCAGCGGAAAATCTGGAAATCGCGTGGGCAGCAGCCGGCGCGAGCGGGTCGAAAATCCCGAGCAGCGCATGCGAAAAGCCCTCCGCGTCGCCTTCGATCAACTCCGGATAGTTGAAATCGTCGCCCGTATACATCTTGACGCCGGCCGGCAGTCTCCGGCGCATCAGGATTTCCTTGTCCTTGTCGAGCAGGGAAATCTTTATGCCGTCCACCTTGTCGATATTCTCGGAAATGATGGAAAGGCAGGTTTCCAGCGCGCTCTCGAAACGGTCGGTGCCCCAATAGCCTTTCAGCGCGGGGTCGAACATGTCGCCGAGCCAATGCAGGATGACCGGCTGATCGCACCGCGCCAGCGCGTCGCGATAGACGGAAATGTAGTCCTCCGGCGATGCCGCGACTTTCACCAGCGCCCGGCTGGCCATCAGGATCAGGCGGCCGCCGACAGCCTGGATCGCCTCGATCTGCTCGAAATAGGCGCGCCGCACATCGTCCAGATCGCGTGCATCGGATGCCGCCAGTTGATCGGTGCCGCACCCGTTGAAGACGAGCGCGTCGGGCAGTTCGGCCTTGGTGCGGCGGATCAGGTCCAGCGCACCGGGCCAGTCCAGCCCCATGCCGCGCTGGGCGGTGTCCATGGCTTCCGCGATACCGAGACCGAGCGAGTCGAGATGACGGCGGAAGGCCATCGTCGCCTCCCAGTCCACGGTTGCAGGCCCCGACGGATCGTTGGCCGTGAACGGGTCCGCGACGACATGCGCGGCCGAAAAGACGGTGCGCGCGGCGTTGGACCCGAGTGTCGCGACCGGAACGGACTTGCCGCTCATCACATATTCGACGGTGGCGCCGGTTTCGTCCGGCAGCATGATTTTCATGACGTCCTCCTCAGAAACGCGACACGAGCATGCCGCCATCGGCCGAAATGACGTGGCCGGTCGTATAGGGCAGTCCGCCGCTGGCAAGCGTCGCCATGATCGCGCCCATGTCCTCAGGTTTGCCGACACGCGGCAGAAGCGTGATGCCTTCTTCGGCAACCCGGCGCTTGTAATCCTCGATCACCGGTCCCGTCATGTCGGTTTCGATCAGGCCGGGCTGAATGTCGTAGACCGCGATATTCTCGCGCCCGAGCCGGACCGCGAATGTCTTGGCGATCATCGCGGCCGCTGCCTTGGAAACACAGTATTCCGCGCGCGGTTCGGCGACCGCATTGGCATTGGACGAGGTAACGTTGATCAGGCTGTAGAAACGGTGGTCGGAACGGTCACGCGCGACCACGCGGCGCGCGAAGGCCTGGCTCAGGAAGAACTGGGCCTTGGCGTTGATCGCCATGCAGCGGTCGTAGCTTTCCTCGGTCACGTCGAGCGGATCGCCCCGGCTCAAGACAGAAACGCCGGCATTGTTGACCAGCGTCGACAACGGCCCGACGACCGCTTCCGCGCTGTCGAGCATCGCATCGTGTATGGAAAGGTCGGAGACGTCGCCCGCCACCTTGGCGACCGGCACGCCAAGCGCCGCGATGCTGTCTGCGGCGCGCGCGAGTTCGTCGTCGTCGAAAGGCCCGTTGACGGCGACAGCAAAGCCCCGTTCGGCAAGCGCCCGCGCGGCGGCGAGGCCGATGCCCCGGCTCGATCCGGTCACAAATGCGGCTTGTCGACTGCTCGTCATGCCTGGGCTCCGTGCTTCAACAGTTCACGCGCGATGATCATGCGCTGAATCTGGTTCGTGCCCTCGTAGATTTGCGTGATCTTGGCGTCGCGGTACAGTCTTTCGACCTCGAAACCGCGAATATAGCCGCTGCCGCCGAAAACCTGCACTGCATCGGCGGTCCGCGCGACGGCCATGTCGCCCGCGAAACACTTGGCGATCGAGCACGCCTTGGTGGCGTCCTGTCCGGCATCGATCTTCGCAGCCGCGCTGAGAACCAGCAACCGCGCCGCCTCGATATCCTTGGCCATGTCGGCGAGCAGCCACTGCACGCCCTGGAATTCCGAGATCGCCTTGCCGAACTGCTTGCGCTGGCGGGCGTAGTCCACGGCGGCCTCCAGGCCCGCCTGTCCGATGCCCACGGCGAGCGACGCGATACCCACGCGTCCCTTGTCGAGCACGCTCATCATCATGTGAAAACCGCGCCCCTCCTCACCGAGAAGCGCATCCGGCCCGAGCCGCACATTGTCGAAGGTCAGCGCGCCGACCTGGCTCGCCCGCTGCCCCATCTTGTGTTCCTTCGGTCCGCGCGACACGCCGTCCGCGTTGAGATCGACGATGAAGATGGAAAAGCCGCGGTGACCGGCCTCGCGGTCGGTGCGCGCCAGCACGAAACCGACATCGGCAACCGGCGCGTTATGGATCCAGATCTTGCCGCCATTGAGCACCCAGCCCTCGCCGTCGCGCACCGCGGATGTCCGAATTCCCGATACGTCGGTGCCCGCTTCCGGCTCGGTGATGCAATAGGCGACCTTGGTCTGCGCACGCATGGCCGGGCCCAGCCAGCGCTCGCGCTGCGCCACCGTTCCATGGCGCACGAGCAGCGTCGAGATCAGTTCGACCAGGCCGCACTGATCGGCCACGGAAGCATATCCACGCGACAACTCTTCCATCACCAGCGCATAGGTGACGGTGTCGAAACCCGGCCCTCCATGCTCCTCCGGAACGCCGATACCGAACAGGCCGAGTTCGCCCATTTGCTCGTAAAGATCGGCGGGAAACCGCTCTTCGCGGTCGAGTTCTTCCGCCATCGGCCTGACCACGTCCTCGGCGAATTGCCGGGCCATGTCGCGTACCTGCTGCTGGGTTTCCGAGATGAACATGCGCTAATCCGTATGTAACTAACTGGTTACTCCAATACATGCGACGGGCACGCTGGTCAAGCGTGGAGCGGCGGCGGTGCAGTCTCGCGCGCAATCGCGCAGAGCGGCTTGCGCGGCCCGTTCGATGCGTCTATAAATAACCAAATAGTTACTTATTGGAGGAGTTACATGAAACCGTCGGACAAGCGCAAATTCGGAAGGGTCGACCTTGAGGTGACGACATTCGCCTTCGGCACCGCGCCGATCGGCAACATCTTTCGTGAAATCGACGACAAGACCGCCGACGGGATGATCCAGCAGGCATGGGATGCCGGCGTCCGCTTCTACGATACGGCCCCGATGTACGGCCACGGCCTGTCCGAACACCGCCTCGGCCACTCCCTGCGCTGGAAGAACCGCGACGACTACGTTCTCGCCTCGAAGGTCGGCCGCATCCTCAAGCCGAAGAAGCGTTCCGAGATCGATTTCGCGCCCTGGGTCAACGCGGGCGCCTTCGAAATGATCTTCGATTATTCCTATGACGGCACGATGCGCGCCTTCGAGGATTCGCTGCAGCGCCTGGGCCTTGAGCGGATGGACATGTGCTTCATCCACGACATCGACCGCTTTACCCGTGGCGACGATCAGCCTGAAGTCTTCAAGCAGGCGATGGACGGCGCCTGGAAGGCGCTGGAGAAGCTGCGCGACGAAGGCGTCGTCAAGGCAATCGGCGTCGGCGTCAACGAATGGGAAGTCTGCCACGAAGCCCTGAAACAGCGCGATTTCGACTGCTTCCTGCTCGCTGGCCGCTACACCCTGCTGGAGCAGGAATCCCTCGATTCCTTCCTGCCGCTTTGCGAGGAACGCAACGCGGCGGTCGTCGTCGGCGGCGGCTTCAATTCCGGCATTCTCGCAACGGGAGCGGTGGAAGGCGCGAAATACAACTACGCGCCGGCGCCCGCCGACATCATGGACAAGGTCAGGAAGATCGAGGCCGTCTGCGCCGAGCACAACGTGCCGCTACCCGCCGCCGCGCTGCAATTCGTCGTCGCCCATCCCGCCGTGCCCGCCTTCTGCGCCGGCACGCGCAACGAGGAACAGCTCAGGAAAAACCTCGAATGGTTCAGCCATCCGATCCCGTCCGAGTTCTGGGCCGACCTCAAATCGAAGGGGCTTCTGCGCGAGGACGCGCCGACACCCGCATGACCGACACCGGTTCCTCCCCGCATGGGCGCCGTCTTGCCGACGGCGTCCATGCATTTGGGACGCTCCGCGAAGGCGACTGGTACGAGACGCCCTCGCTTGCTGTGACGGCAGCCCACATCGACACATTCGCCGAGCTGACCGGCGACCGCTTCGAAATCCACATAACCGACGATGCT
Organism: Oricola indica; assembly: GCF_965227485.1. Classification (NCBI taxonomy): domain Bacteria; kingdom Pseudomonadati; phylum Pseudomonadota; class Alphaproteobacteria; order Hyphomicrobiales; family Ahrensiaceae; genus Oricola; species Oricola indica. The sequence continues at coordinate 2,053,972 of NZ_OZ245747.1, read as the reverse complement.
GCACGAAAGCACGGGTTTTCGGGCCGCGTCGCGCATGGACTTCTCGTCCAGTCGCTCGTTGACGGACTCAAGAATCAGTCCACGGTCACGTTCCAGGCCATCGCTTCGCTGGGATGGACATGGCGCTTTACCGGGCCGGTCCATATCGGCGACACGATCTCGGCAACCATCAGGCTCGCAGGGAAACGCACCACATCCGGTTCCGGACGCGGTATCCTGTTTCTCGATTTCGAGGTCCGCAACCAGGACGGCCTGATCGTGCAGGCCGGTGAAAACCAGTTGCTGGTCAGCCTGGATTAGTCGGGCAATTCCATATCGAAGACGGTCACGCCCTCGATCCCATCCACAGTGTGCTCGACGAGACGCCCCCCAACGGCCTGGTGTTCCGGGTCGATGAGATAGGCGTCGCGCGCCGCCGTGTCCGTGAAGTCGAACCAGAATGCATCGTGGTTGCCGCGGATCAGGTCCGTCTCGACGCTGACATTCGCCACCGCCCGAAAGTCGAGCACGCCCGCAATATGGCCCCGAAGGCCGTCGAGAGCGTCGAAGAGCGCCAGCTTGGTGTCGTCCGATACATCGGCGCGAAAGCGCAGCATCACGAAGTGTCTGATCACGTCTGGAATTCCTTTTCGGTTCAGCCGATACGTTGTTCGGTCTCGGGATCGAAGGCGACCGCCTTCTCCATGTTGATGGCAAAGGGGAAGGTCTCGCCGGCGCGCACATCCACGTCCGCGCGGAAGCGCCCGGTCACCTCCTTGCCGCCAAGATGACTGACGACGAAGGTGTCGGAGCCCGCCGGCTCGGTGACCTCCACCCGCGCTTCGATGCGGTGGATCGCCTTGCTGTTGCGGTCTGCGCCGTCCTCGTCGGTAATCGCTTCGGGACGGATGCCCAGAATGATGTCGCGACCCTCATGCCCGGCCATGGACCGCTCCCGCGCGAATGGCAGCGTGGCCGAGGTGCCGTCGGCAAGCGCGACCTTGGCCACAGACTCGCCGTTCTCCGTGGCGACCTTCGCCGGAAACAGGTTCATCGACGGAGAGCCCATGAAGCCGGCAACGAAGATATTGGCCGGATTGTCGTAGATTTCCTTCGGCGTGCCGAGTTGCTGCACATGGCCGCCGAACATCACAGCGATGCGCGTCGACAGCGTCAGCGCCTCGATCTGGTCATGCGTCACATAGACGATCGTGGTGCCGAGCTTCTGGTGCAGCTTCTTGATCTCGGTGCGCATGTCGACGCGCAGCTTGGCGTCGAGATTGGACAGCGGTTCGTCGAACAGGAAGACATCCGGATCGCGCACCAGCGCCCGGCCCATGGCGACGCGCTGGCGCTGGCCGCCGGACAATTGTCCGGGCTTGCGGTCGAGCAGATGGCTGATCTGCAGCAGGTCGGCGACCTGAGAAACCGCCTTGTCGCGCTCGGATTTCGGGATCCCGTGCATCTCCAGCCCGAAGGCCATGTTCTGACCGACATTCATGTTCGGGTAGAGCGCGTAGGACTGGAACACCATGGCGATGTTGCGGTCGGCGGGACGCACGCCGTTCATCGAGCGGCCCTTGATGGCGATGTCGCCGCTGGTCACCTCCTCGAGGCCCGCGATCATGTTGAGAAGCGTGGACTTGCCGCAGCCCGACGGCCCGACGAGTACGAGGAACTCGCCCTCCTCCACCGCGATGTCGGTCGCATGCAGGACCTTGACCGCGCCGTAGGACTTCGTTGCGTTTCTGATCTCGAGAAATCCCATGGTCTTACCCTTTTACCGAGCCGGCCATCAGGCCGCGCACGAAGTAGCGGCCCGCGACGACATAGACGAGCAGCGTCGGCAGCGCCGCCATGATCGCGCCGGCGAAATGGACATTGTATTCCTTCACCCCGGTCGAGGACTGGACGAGGTTGTTGAGCGCCACCGTCATCGGCTGGCTGTCAAAATCCGAGAACGACGCGCCGAACAGGAAGTCGTTCCAGATATTGGTGAACTGCCAGATGATGCAGACGACCGCGATCGGCCCGGAGGACGGCAGCATGATGCGCCGGAAGATCGTGAAGAAACCCGCCCCGTCGATCATCGCGGCGCGTACCAGTTCGGTCGGAAACTGCTGGTAGTAGTTGCGGAAATAGAGCGTCGAGAAGCCGATGCCGTAGACGAGGTGCACAAAAACGAGGCCGGGCACCGTGCCGGCCAGCCCCATCAGGCCGAGCATGCGCGCCATCGGGATCAGCACCATCTGGAACGGAATGAAGCAGCCGAACAGCAACAGTCCGAAGACGATCGTGTCTCCCCTGAAGCGCCACTTGGTCAGGACGTAGCCATTCAGCGCGCCAAGCACCGTCGAGATGGCGACGGCGGGAACGACCATCAGGATCGAATTGAGAAAGTAGGGCTTCAGGCCGGTCGCCGCCACGCCGATCTGCGCCGTCGACCATGCGCTGGCCCATGGCGCGATCGTCCACTCGCTCGGCAGGGACATCATGCCGCCCGCCTGGATCTCGGACAACGGCTTCAGCGAATTGACCACCATCACGTAGAGCGGCAGCAGGTAGTAAAGGCAGAAGATCGCGAGCAGCGTGTAGATCACGAAACGCGATCCCGCGCCCGTCCGCACGACCTGGGAGGAAGCGTTCGACGCCATCACTTCTTCTCCCTGAGTTCGGACCAGATATAGGGCACCATGATCGCCGCAATCGACATCAGCATGATCGTCGCCGAGGCCGCGCCGATGCCCATCTGGTTGCGCGTGAACGTGTAGGAATACATGAACGTCGCGGGCAGCTCTGTCGCCGTGCCGGGCCCGCCGCCGGTCAGCGCGATGACGAGGTCGTAGGACTTGATCGCCATATGCGCGAGCACCACGAAGGCGGACATGAAGGCCGGCCGCAACTGCGGGATCACGATGCGCCGGTAAAGCGCCCAGTTGGACGCGCCGTCGATCTGCGCCGCCTTCAGAACCTCATTGTCGATGCCGCGCAAGCCGGCGAGGAACATCGCCATGACGAAGCCCGAGGTCTGCCAGACGGCGGCGATGACGATGGTGTAGATCGCCATCTCGCGATCCTTGATCCACTCGAAAGTGAAGCTCTCCCAGCCCCATGACTGGACCACGGCCTGCAGGCCGATACCCGGATCGAGGAACCACTTCCACGCCGTACCGGTAACGATGAAGGACAGCGCCATCGGGTAGAGATAGACGGTGCGAATGAAGCCTTCGGCGCGGATCTTCTGGTCCAGCAGGATCGCCAGTGCCAGGCCGAGCGCGCAGCAGATGATGATGTAGAGCGATCCGAAGATCAGCACATTGTCGATCGCGATGCCCCAGGCACGCAGCGAAAAGAGCTTCCAGTAATTCTCCCAGCCGACGAGACCGTAGCTCGGCAAAATCCGGCTGTCGGTGAACGACAGGTAGAAGGTGAAAAGGATGAAGCCGTAGACGAAGACAAGCACGATGGCGAGGCTGGGACTCAGCACGATCTTCGGCAGGGCGTCGCGCAGCCAGTCGTCGGCCCGCCGGCTCGTAACATTCGACGACATGTAAATCCTCCCGGCGGAGAAGGGCGCGGAAACGCCCTTCCCCGTATTGCGGTTACTGCGCCAGTTCGACGGCGGAGACGAGTTCGGAGACGGCCGTCTCGGAATCGTACTCGCCATTGAAGTGAGCCGTGATCACATCATACATCGCATTCTTCACCGATGCAGGATTGGCGTGACCATGCGCCATCGAGCCGAAAAGGTTGCCCGAGGACGAGGCGGCCGCGAGGTCTTTCATGCCCTGCTTGCCGCAAGCGTCGAAGTCCGTATCCGGCACGTCGACGCGCGCGGGCACCGAGCCCTTGACCACGTTGAAGGCCGACTGGAAGGACGGCGACATGATCGCCTTGGCCAGAGCGGCCTGTTCAGCCGACGGCTTGTCGCCCTGCTTGAACAGCGCGAACTGGTCGGAGTTGAAAGTCACCTGCTCCTGCGTACCCGGGAAACGGAAGCACAGGAAATCCTCGCCCGGCGTCTTGCCGGCATTGAGAAACTCGCCCTTCGCCCAGTCGCCCATGAACTGGAAAGCGGCCTCGTCATTGATCACCATCGCCGATGCGAGGTTCCAGTCACGGCCGGAGAAGTTGTCATCGACGAAGGAGCGGATGACGCTCATCCGGTCGAAGGCTTCCTTCATCGTGTCGGAACCGAGCGCTTCCGTGTCGAGATCGATGAAGGTACTCTTGTAGAAGTCCGGGCCGCCGGTCGCCATGACGACGGCGTCGAAAATGGTCGCGTCCTGCCAGGCCTGTCCGCCATGGGCGACCGCGACCTTGCCGGAATCCTTGACCTTCTGCATGGCCGCGACGAGTTCGTCCCAGGTCGTCGGCTGTGCGATGCCGAGATCGTCGAGAATGCCCTTGTTGGCCCAGACCCAGTTGGTCGAATGGACATTGACCGGCGCCGCGACCCACTGGCCCTCATACTTGGAGAATTTCTGCAGGGCCTCCGGCACGACACCGTCCCAGCCTTCCTCGGCGGCCACGTCGTTCAGGTTGGCGAGAGCGCCCTGCTTGGCCCAATCGGTGATGTCGAAACCGAGCATCTGCACCGCCGTCGGTGCGTTGCCCGCCGTGACGCGTGCGCGCAGCACGGTCATAGCCTGCGTGCCGCCGCCGCCGGCAACCGGCATGTCCTGCCAGCCGATACCCTGGCCTTCGAGGTCTTTTTTCAGAACGTTCAACGCCGCGGCCTCCCCGCCCGACGTCCACCAATGCAAGACTTCGACATCGCCCGCGCGCGCGGCGGTCGCCGAAATCGTCATGGCCGCCAGGCAGGTCGCCGCAGCCAGCTTGCGTGAAAACTTCATCTCATTCTCCCTTGTCATATGGCGCATTGCGCGCTGGCACTATAGATCGCAACGTTTTCATTGGCAAGAATTTTGTAACCAGATGGTGCGTTGCACAACATTATATCAAGACACTGTTTTTAAAGAATTTATTATTGATGCATCGCGAAACAATCCGGGCAATTTAACCACTCGTTGCAAATCTGAAACGTTACAAATATGGTATGTGAAACCGAAAACCGGATGTCCCGACCGTGAAACGCGAACCGAAGCCGACCCTGAAAACCCTCGCCCTCGAAACGGGGCTTGCGGTGACGACCGTGTCGCGGGCGCTCAAGGGCGCGCCGGAAATCGCGAAGGGCACGCGCGATCGGGTCCAGCGCGCCGCAAAGGCGATCGGCTACGTGCCGGACAGGGCCGCCCAGCGCCTGCGCACCGGCCGCACCAATGTCATCAGCTTCCTGCTCGAACCGCATGACGAGATGCTCAGCTTCGGCACGATGATGATCGCGGGGATCATGGAATCGCTGGAAAACACCTCGTTCCATCTGGTCGTCACCCCGCAATTCGAGAAATCGGATCCGCTCGGCACGGTCGACAACATCATTCGCAACAGGCTCGCCGACGGGGTCATCTTCTGCAGGACCACCCCGCTCGACATCCGGGTCAGAATGTTGCTCGAGGCGGATTACCCCTTCATCTGCCACGGTCGGACGGAACTCGCGACACCGCATCCCTTCGTGGACTTCGACAATTTCGAATTCGCTCTCGATGCCGCCACCCGGCTCGCCCGACAGGGCTGCAAGAAGCTGGCGCTGCTGAATGCGCGCCAGCCCTTCACCTTCTCGCAGCACCTGATGCACGGCTTCATGACCGCGGTGCGCGAGAGCGGTGTCAGTCACGTTCTGCCCGAGAACGTCTCGATCGACAGCGCGCCCGAAGCGGTGCGCGACACCGCCATGACCTGCATTCGCGAACAGGGCGTCGACGGCTTCGTCTGCGCCGGCGAATCCTCGGCCATGGCAGTAATCGCCGCGATTTCGGACTGCGGATTGCGCGTCAACGAGGATATCGGAATGGTCGCGAAGCAGACGACCCCGCTGTTTGGACAGATCCGTCCGCAGATCGACACGATCTACGAGGATCTGACCGCCGCCGGGCGGCAGCTCGGCTCGCTGCTGCTTCGTCGCATCGAAGGCGCGCCTGTCTCGGAACTGCAACGGCTCGAACACGGCGAGCACCGTTATCGGGACTGAAGGTCAGTCCTTCGGCTTCTTCCCGAAATCGGCCGGACGCTTTTCGCGAAAGGCGGAAATGCCCTCGCGCAATTCCGCCGAATTCGCCGCCAGCATGCCGGCAAGCGCTTCGCCGACACGCCCGACTTCCTCGCCTTCGGCCATGTTGACGAGCATCTTCGTCGTCTCGGTCGCGAGCGGCCCGCGCTTGGCCACGGTGGAGGCGATGGCGCGCGCCATCGAAAGCCCCTCGCCTTCTTCGGCGACCTGATCGACCAGTCCCAGTCGCAGCGCCTCTTCCGCCGCGAAGACCTCGCCAAACAGCGCCATGCGCCGAACGAGCTGGCTGCCGAAGCGGCGAACGGCGCGCTGCGTGCCGGACCAGCCGGGAATGATGCCAAGCCCTGTCTCCGGCTGGCCGATCTTCACATGCACCTCGGCGATCCGGAGGTCGGCGCAAGCCGCAAGCTCCAGCCCGCCGCCGAGCGCGTGCCCGTTCAGCACCGCGATCACCGGCTGGCGCAGTCGTGCAAGGCGGTCGAAGGCCTCATGTCCTTCCCGAACCCAGAAACGGCCGAAGTCCTCGGGCGGTTCGCCACTCCAGGCTTCGATGTCGCCACCCGCCGAAAAAGCCTTGCCCTCGGCACCCGTCAGGATCACGGCGCGGATATCGTCTCGACGCTCGATCCGGCGGCAGGCATCGGCCAGCGCCTCGACCATGGCGGCGTCGAGAGCGTTCAGCTTGTCCGCGCGCGAAACCGTCAGCACGGCCACCGGCGCGTCGAATTCCAGCCGGATACGCGGATCACATTGGTCGGACATCGTTTCCATCAGCGGAACCTGGCGCCCATCTTCTCGGGATTGAACAGGAATTCCGGCATCGTCTTGAGATCTGGCGAGACCTTCAGCGCGAAGCCCGCCTTGTCGAGGATATCGGTCTGGATATCCATGCCCGGCGCGATCTCCGTGACCGTGACGCCCTCCGGCAGAAGCTTCATGACGCATCTCTCGGTCACATAGGTGACGTCCTGCCCGCGTTCACGCGCGCGCTTGCCGGAGAACGAGACCTGTTCCAGTTCGCCCGACTCCACCAGCTTGACCACCTTGCCTTCCTTCTCGATCTTCAACTTGCCGTCCTCGACGGCGAGCTTCGCGCCGGCATTGAAATAGCCGGAGAAGACGATCTTAGCGGCGCGTGTCGTGATGTCCACGAATCCGCCGGCGCCCGCCGTGACATGCGGCCGGAAGGCGAGCTTGGAGACGTTCACCGACCCGTCGGCGTCGATCTGGAGGAACGACAGCAGCGACGCATCGAAACCGCCTGCCTGGAAATAGGTGAACTGCTGCGGCGAGGCGACAAAGGCCTCGGCATTGGAAGAGCAACCGAACTTGAAGTCGAGCAGCGGAATACCGCCAACCGCGCCCTGCTCGATCACCCAGGTGACATCGCCATGATGGCCCTCCTCGAGGAAGATGCGCGGAACGTTTGCGGAGATACCGAAGCCGATATTGACCGCCCAGCCGGGCTGCAGCTCCAGCGCGACACGGCGCGCCATGACCTTGGCGGCGTCGAATTCCGGCGTGCGGAACGTGTCGAGCGGCCGGAACAACTCGCCGGAGATCGCCGGGTCGTAGGACGTCGCCGTGGTCTGGAGCTGATCCTGCGCCTCCACGATATAGTCGACGAGAATTCCGGGCACCCGGACGTCGTGCGGGCGTAGCGATCCGGACTGCGCGATGCGCTTGACCTGGGCGATCACCTTGCCGCCGCAATTATGCGCCGCAAGCGCCAGTTCCATCGCGCCGAGATAGGCGCCCTCGTGTTCGAATGTCAGATTGCCCCGCTCGTCGGCGGTCGAGGCGCGGATGATCGCCACGTCGGGCTTGATCGACGGGAAATAGAGCCATTCCTCGCCCTCGAAATCCATCCGGCGCACGATCGCCTTCTCGCGCGCACGCTCGTTCATGGCGCAACCGTCCTGATCCGGATCGACAAAGGTACCGAGCCCGACCTTGGTGATAACGCCCGGCCGCATGCCGGCCGCCTCGCGCATGATGTCGAAAACGATGCCGCTCGGCACGTTGTAGGCCGCCACACTCTCGTCGAGGATCATCTGCCAGATTTTCGGCGGTTCGCTGGAGGACGGGCCAGACGGATAGGACCCGCCGATGATCGTGTCGATCAGCCCGTCCTGGGCCAGGTGGTCGATCCCTTTCGTGCCGAACATGTCGCCCGCAGCGATGGGGTGGATCATGGTCAGGCCGCGCGGATGGTTTTCCTCGGCATAGCGCGCGCCGATGGCCTCGAGCACCAGATCGGGACAGCACAGCCCGCTCGACGAATTGACCGCGACAATCGCGCCGTCGGCGATTACCGCGGCGGCCTCCGAGGCCGTCCTGATTTTTGATCCCGTCACCGTTTCAACTCCGGCTCGTTAAGTAACTAATTAGTTATATATGTGCCATCGTCACGCTTCGCGGTCAACAGCGCAATCTGGAATTCACAATGCTGCCATCTCCTCCCGCCATGGATTGGCGCGGCACAATGGACAACGCCGAAACGCTTGCCAAGGCAGAATCAATATCGCTATAAGTAACTGAATGGTTATTTACGGTTGGATGCCGAAAGGCCGTCGACATGAAGGGAGGACATCCATGAATATCTATTTCCAGAAGACCCACCAACGCTCCTTCGGAACCTATCCGCTGGAAGGCGAGGTGCTGATGAACGCGATCGCCGCGGCGGCCGAAACCGGTTACCGCGCATTCGACACCGCGCAGATGTACGGCAATGAGGCCGAAACCGGCGAAGCCCTCGCAGCGACCGGAATCGCGCGCGACGAACTCTGCGTCACGACCAAGGTTCACCCGGATAATTTCGGCGAAGCGGACTTCATGAATTCGGTCGAACAGAGCCTGAAATCGCTGCGCATGGACTATGTCGATGCACTGCTCGTCCACTGGCCCCCGGTCGGCGGCGATATCGCCCCGTCGCTTCGCTTGCTCCAGAAGGCGCTCGAACGCGGCCTGACGCGCAATATCGGTATCTCGAACTACACCGCGCAGATGATGCGCGATGCGAAATCCATCGTCGATGCACCGCTGGTCACCAACCAGGTCGAGTTCCATCCTTTGCTTGACCAAAGCATCCTGCTGCGTGCGGCAAGCGAGACGGGAATACCGCTCGCATCCTATTCTTCCGTCGCGCGTGGCGAGGTCTTCAAGTACCCGCAGTTCGAGGAGATCGGGCGCGGCTACGGCAAGACGGCCGGACAGGTCGTGCTGCGCTGGATCCTGCAGAAGGGCGTTTCCGTCAACACGATGTCGACCAAGCCGGAAAACATCCGCGCCAATTTCGACATCATGGACTTCACCCTGTCCAGCATCGACATGGACCGCATCGACGCGCTGAACGCCACGAACTACCGGATCGTCGGCAAGGACCTCGTGCCATGGGCGCCGGACTGGGATTGAGTCATATCGTGACGCCGGCCTTCGGGCCGGCGTTTTCATGAGATCGAGGCTTACCGGTTGCCCCGCACCAGATCCGATGCCTTCTCGCCGATCATGATGGTCGGCGCATTGGTGTTCGAACCGATCAGGCTGGGCATGACGGAGGAATCGCAGATGCGGATGCCTTCCAGCCCCCTCACCCGCAATTCCGGATCGACGACGGCCATCTCGTCCACGCCCATCTTGCAGGTACAGGTCGGGTGATAGGACGTGCGCCCGTATTGGCGGGCATAGGCCTCGAAATCCGCCTGACTCTGCACATCGTCACCCGGCAGGTGCATGCGCTTGATATATTTCTGCAGCGACGGTTGCCGGAAAATCTCGCGGCTGATGCGGACTCCTTCGGCCGATGTCTTCAGATCGTCGGGCTCGGCGAGGAAATTCGGATCGACGATCGGATTGGCCGCCGGATCGGACGAGCGCAGCTTGACCGTGCCCCGGCTCTTCGGCCTGAGCGTGTAGGAATTGAGCGTGATGCCCGAGCCGGAAGCGACGCTTTCGACGCCCTCTTCCGCGCCCGCCCCCGCCAGGAAATGGAACTGCAGATCCGGCATGGGCGCATCGCTGTCGGCATACCAGAACGCCCCGCCCTCGACGACGTTCGATGTCACCGGCCCCGTGCGGAACAGCGCATATTGCAGCCCCGCCCAGGCCATCCAGTGAAGCTTGTTGTATTTGTCGAGGCTGTGCGGTCCGTTCAGTTCCGCGACGATGTCGATGCCGAAATGGTCGGTCAGGTTCTCGCCCACGCCGGGCAGATCCTGAACGACATCGATCTCGAGCGCGCGCAGGTCGTCGGCCGGCCCGATGCCTGACAGCATCATGATCTTCGGCGTTCCGATGGCGCCGGACGTCACCAGGATCTCGCTGTCGGCGCGCGCCGTGCGGATCTGGCCGTTCTGGGCATATTCCACCCCGATGGCGCGATTGCCCTCGAAAAGAATCCGCGTGACGAGACAACCCGTCTCGACGGTCAGGTTCTTGCGATGAAGGACCGGGCGCAGATAGCCGACGGCGGCGGAGCAGCGCCGCGCATTGCGGATCGTCGTCTGGTAGATACCCGCGCCTTCCTGGACCTTGCCGTTGAAGTCCGCATTGTAGGGCATGCCGTATTCCTGGCAGGCCTGCACGAAAGCGCGCGCCGTCTTCTGCGGATCGGGCAGGTTGGACACGCCGAGCGGCCCGTCCGTGCCGTGCCAGTCGCCCGACAGGATAGTGTTGCCTTCCGAGCGCAGGAAATAGGGCTGCACCTCTTCGAACGACCAGCCCTTGCAGCCTTCCTCGTTCGCCCAGCGGTCGTAATCCGCCGGATTGCCGCGCGTGAAGATCTCGGCGTTGATCGAGCTTCCCCCGCCGATCACCTTCGCCTGCGCATAGGGGATTTCGCGGTTGTTGGCGTGTTTCTGCGGCGCCGTGGTCAGGCCCCATGTCAACGGCCCGGACGTCATCTTCGCGAAGCCGACGGGCATGTGGATAAAGGGATTGGAATCCTTGCCGCCGGCCTCCAGCATCAGGACGCGAACGGCCTCGTTCTCGCTCAGGCGGGAGGCGAGCACACAGCCCGCCGAGCCGCCGCCAACGATTACGTAATCATATCCGCCTGCCGCCATCACGACACCCAGGGATCGCGCTTGCCGATCTCGATATGGACCGACTTGATCTGCGTGTATTCCTCGACACCGTAGACGCCGGCCTCACGCCCCCAGCCGGATTGCTTGAACCCGCCGATAGGCAGCTCCGGCCCGCCGGACAGCGTCGTGTTGACCCAGAAACGCCCGGCGCGCACCCGGCGGGTGACGTTGAGCGCCTTGTCGATATTCTTCGTCCAGACGCTCGCGGCCAGGCCGTAGACCGTGTCGTTGGCTATGGCGATGGCCTCTTCCTCGGTGTCGAACGGCATGACCGAAAGGACCGGTCCGAAGATCTCGTCGCGCGCGATCGCCATGTCGCCGGTCACGTCGCCGAAGACGGTCGGCGCGATATACTGGCCGCGCCCGAAATCGAGCTGCTCGCCGCCGCAGACCACCCGGGCCCCCTGCTCACGCCCCTTGGTGATGTAATCCATGATGGTCTTGTTTTGCGCCGGCGTGGTGATCGCACCGACCTGCGTTGCCGGATCGAGCGGATCGCCGACCTTGATCTTCTCGAATTTCGAGGCGACGAGTTGCTCGAACTCGCGCGCCACCGACCGCTCGACGATCAGCCGGCTGCCGGACACGCAGCATTGGCCGGTGTTGAAACCGATCCCGAAGGCAACACCGTCGGCCGCATCCTCCAGATCGGCGTCGGCGAACACGATCTGCGGGTTCTTGCCGCCCAGTTCGAGGCCGAGCTTCTTGAAGTTGCCGGCCGCCGCCTGCACGCAGCTTCGTCCGACCGCCGTCGAACCGGTGAACGACACCATGTCGATATCGAGATGCTCGGTCATCGCCTGGCCGATGGTCGAACCCGAACCGGTGACGACATTGAACACGCCGTCCGGAACGCCGGCTTCCTGCAGCACCTCGCCGAGCAGCAGCGTCGTCGCCGACGTCACCTCGGAGGGCTTGGCGACGATGGTGCAGCCGGCCGCGAGGATATAGGGCACCCGCTCGCACAGGATCAGGAACGGGAAGTTCCAGGGCGTGATCAGCCCGACAACGCCGATCGGCTCACGCGTGACGAGGCCGAACATGCCGTCGCCGAGATTATTGAACGCATCGCCATGCAGCGCCCGCGCGGCCCCCGCCGCATATTCGAACATGCCCGCCGTGCCATCGACTTCCGAGCGCGCCTGGGCGATCGGCTTGCCGTTCTCCAGCGTTTCCCAATAGGCGATCTCGTCGGCGCGCCGGCGGATGATCTGCGCCACCCGCAACAGCACATTGGCCCGCTCGACCGCCGGAATGCGCGACCACCGCCCGTCCTCGAACGCCTCGCGCGCCGCCGCGACCGCCATGTCGAGATCGGCGGGGGTGCATTTGACGACCTTGCTCACCGGAACGTCATGGGCGGGGCTTGACCGTTCGAAGACCTCGCGATCGCCCGCGGCGATCCACTGGCCGCCGACAAGGAAACCGAATTCCCGCGGCTCGGCGGGAAGCGAAAGGGCGGGTGCGTTCTTGTCCATGTGTCTACTCCTGCATACCTGACCGGCATCTAATTAACTGTATGGTTCGCATGCTGCGGGCGCCAGTCCGGATCGCCGCCGGGCGCCTTAGTCCCCGACAGCGCTCATGACCCGCACCTTCAACGGCGTGGCCTGCGCGGCTTCCATTTTCGGCGCCCATTCCGCAAACCACGGCTGCGCCAGATGGCGATCGAGATCCGATTGCGAGTTCCAGATTTCGATGATGGTCATGCGGCTCTTGTTTTCGGTTTCGCGCCAGAGCTCGTAACGAAGGCACCCTTCTTCGGCGCGCGAGCGTGAGATGAACTCACGCTCGAACATTGCCGCGAAGGAATCCGCCTCATCCGGCTTGACGTCGAGTTCGACCAGAAGTCTGGCATGTGTCATGATCGCCTCCTACGACGCCAGTTCCCAGAACCGGTTGTACTGCGCATTGAGCGGATGGCATTCCTTGCGGCCGTCCATGTAGTAGCCGACCCATTCCGCCAGCCGCCTTCCCGCTCTGCGGCAAGATTCGATGGCGTGGTCTTCACGCGGCTCACCGGCGACGACGGCGCCGTAATGCAGGCTTTCCTTCTTCGCCACGTAATCCGTGATCCCGAACACGAAATACCCCATGTTCAGCATCATGGTGGAAAGCGCCTGGCAGGCCAGTTCCCCGCCACCGCCGAGACTGCCCGCCGATGTGAAGGGCACGGCGAACTTGCCGTCCGTCTTGAACCAGATATCCGGCGTCCGGTCGTCCCACCATTTCTTCATGCGCCAGGAGACGCCGCCGAGATGGGTCGGGCAGCCGATCGCGATGCCGTCGGCCCAGAACACGTCCTCGACCTTCGCGTCATCGACGAAGCGAACGCGCAACTCCATTCCGCCCACCGATTCCGCGCCTTCACGGACGAATGGCACCATCGTTTCGGTGAAACGACGGTCGCTATCGGTATCGTATATGATCAGAATTTTCCCCATTGCACCCCTCCACTTTAAGTAACTGTTTATTTACTTTATGGCAGAATTCCCAACCTGCCGCAATCCCGTTGCGCACCACACGATGAAGCGAAACGGGCCCGCCCGCTATCGCGCCTAAATGACAATCTGTGTCTTCAGGTCTCCCGGCCGCGCCGCAAGGCTGTCGAAAGCATCCTGGATCGACGCCAACGGATAGACGGCGCTGGTGAAGGCGTCGACCTTGAAACGACCGTGCGAAAGCAACGTCAGCGCATCGTGCATGTCCTCGCCCATGCCCGCGACGGAGCCCTTGATCGAGTTCTCGCGAAGGATCGTATCGAGGATATTGACCGCGACAGTATCGTCGGGCCCGGTCAGGCCGAAAGCCGCGACATGCCCGCCTGGCCGGATCAGTTCGAAGGCCTGCTTGTAGAGCGCCGGCAGCCCGACGCTTTCTATGACGACATCCGCGCCCCGCCCGCCTGTCCACTCGCGCACCGTCGCCCCGGCCGCTGCCGGATCGGTGATCACCACGTCCGCACCTGCCGCCCGCGCCATGGCAGCGCGTTCCTCCGACAATTCGACGACGATGATCGGAGCCGCGCCGACCAGCCGCATCATCTGGATATGCAAATTGCCGATTGGCCCCGCGCCGAGAATGACGACCGATTGCCCGAAAGAAACGCCCGCCTTGCGCGCCGCGCGCACGACGCAGGCCACTGGCTCGACGAGAGCGAGCAATTCGAATCCGGCGCTTTCCGGCGCCGGGATGACCAACCGCGCGGGCACCGACACATACTCCGCGAAAGCCCCGTCCCGGGTGATGCCGACCTGCTGCATCTCGGCGCAGTTGAGGATCTCGTTGCGCCGACAGTAATAGCAATGACCGCAACCGATATTGATGTCCGCGATCACCTTCGCGCCGACCGAGAGATGGCCGACGTCGCTGCCGACCGCGGCGATCGTACCGGCAAACTCGTGGCCGGGCACCAGTGGCAGCTTGTCGGCGGCATAGTGGCCATTGAAGATATGGATGTCGGTTCCGCAGATCCCGCAGCGCTCGACCTTGATCAGCGCATCACCCGGGCCGACCTGCGGCAGAGGCACATCCTTCACCTCGAATCGTCCGGGCTCTGCGAGGACAGCGGCTTTCATCGTATCCATCGCAGCCTCCCTATTTGACGATCCGCATCTTGCTGCGGTCGATGGTCAGCGCGATCGCGGCGATCAGCACGAGGCCGAACACCATCTGCTGCTGCGTGGCGTCGATCTCGAAATACAGCATGCTGGAGCGGATGACCGCGACGATCAGCGTGCCGATCAGCGTGTTGACCACACCGCCGACGCCGCCGGTGAGCGGCGTTCCGCCGACAAGCACTGCCACGATGGCCGGGAGGAGGAAGCCATTGGCGATCGTCGGCGATCCGCCGGACAGTTTCACCGAGAACAGCAGCCCGGCGATCGCGGCGAGCATGCCGGACAGCGCGAACGCCATGATCTTGACCCGCGCGACATTGATACCGGACGCCACCGCCGCAGGTTCTCCGGCGCCGACCGCCTTGAGAGCGCGCCCGAAAGTCGTCCGGTTCTGCAGGAACACCGCCGCGAGCACGAGCACGCCGCCGACGAAAATCTCGTGGGGAATGCCGAAGGAGTTGCCGACCATCCAGCCGAACGACGCGTCGCGCATCTCCGCGTTCATGTAGAGCGCGCGCTGGCCGGAAAGATACTGGCCCGCCGAATAGGCGATGCCGCCCACGGCCAGCGTCGAGACGAAGGAGGGAACCAGCAGACGGGTCGTCACGAAGCCCGAAAGCGCGCCCAGCCCCAGCCCGGCGACAATGCATATCAGCGCCGCCCCGACACCGAACACCGGCAGCGCCACGGTCGCGATGACCGTCGTCATGTTGGCCACCGACTGCGCCGACAGGTCGATCCCGCCGATATAGATCGCGAAGGTCATGCCGAGCGCCATGATGAACAGCGGCACGATGTCGGCGGCCATGTTAATCAGGTTGTGCGGCCGCAGGAAGTTCGCATCCGCCATCCCCACGATGGCGACCAGCAGCACAAGCGTGATCCAGGGCAGATGAGTTTTGATGCGTTCGAAGCTCATGACATCCCTCAGATCATGTAGTGAACGAGGTCGTAGAGCGACGGCTTCGACCCGGGAGTGCAATCGAAGCGTTTCTGGACCTCGCCGTCCTTCAGGACGATGATTGTGTGCGACAGGCCGATCGCCTCCTCGAGCGTGTCGGCGACGAGCACGATACCGACGCCAGCCTCGGACATGTCGCGGATCATCTCGTAGACATCCTCCTTGGCGCCGATGTCGAGACCGCGCGTCGGATGGTCGAGAAGCATGATGTCGGATCCGCCGGAGCGCCATTTCGCCAGCACGACCTTCTGCTGGTTGCCGCCCGACAGACCGCCGCAATCCTTGTGCTCGGACGGCGTCTTGATCGCCAGCTTGGAGATCCAGTCGCGCGCCAGCTTCTTTTCCTCGCCGATCCGCAACACGCCGGAGCGCGAATAATTGCCCATCTGCGAGAGCGTCATGTTCTCGTAGACGTTCAGACCGCCGACAATGCCCTCGATCTTGCGTTCGCGCGGCACGTAGCCGACGCCATGCGCGACACCCGCCTGCGCGCTGAAGCGCCTGATCTGCTCGCCCTTGATCGCCAGCGTTCCCGCCGTCGGCGTTTCGAGACCGAAGATCGTGCGCAGGATCGCTTCGCGACCCGATCCTTCCGTGCCGACGAGGCAAAGCACCTCGCCCGGATGCAGTTCGAAGGAAAGGCCGGAATAGCGCGGCGGCACTCCGAGCCCGTCCGCCTTCACCAGCGTCTTGTCGGCTTGATAAGGCTTCTGGCGCTGCTCGCGGTAATATTCCTTGTTGACCTCGCGGCCGACCATCTTGTGCTGGATCGCATCGACATCCGCATTGTCTGTTTCCACCACATCGACCACCGCGCCATCCTTCATCACATAGATCCGGTCGCTCAGATCAATCACCTCGTCGAGGCGGTGCGAAACGAAGATGAAGGACGCGCGAGAGCGAAGTTCCCGAACCAGCTTGAAGAGAAGTTCGACCTCCTCCTTCGACAGCACCGATGTCGGTTCGTCGAGCAGGATGACCAGGTCGCCGTCGATGCGCTCCTCGAGCGTCAGCACCTTGGCGAGTTCGACCAGCTGGCGCTGCGCGAAAGACAGTTTCGAGGTCACGGTCGCCGGATCGATGTCGAGCTTGACCTTCTGCAACTGCATGCGCGCCGCGCTGGCCATCGCCTTCCAGTTGATGACGCCCATCTTCACGAATTGCTGTTCGTAACCGAGGAAGATGTTCTCCATCACCGTAAGGTTCGTGATCAGCGACTGTTCCTGAAATACCATGCCGATGCCATGTTCCATGGCCTGGCGAGGGTTCTGGAACCGCACCGTCTTGCCGTCGATCGTGATGGCGCCGTCATCGGGCTGATAGGCGCCGAAGATGACCTTCATCAGCGTCGACTTGCCGGCGCCGTTTTCACCGACGAGACCGACGATCTCGCCCCTGCCGATCTTGAAATCCACGGTCTTGAGCGCGTGAACGCCCGGGAATTTCTTTTCGACCTTTCGCAGTTCGTACATCGTCCGGCCCCTACTTCACGAAGGTCACGGACTTGCGGTCGGTGGACAGCACCACCGCAATGATGACGAGGATGCCGAGCACGCCGTCCTGCACGTATCCGGGCAGGCCGATGACGACCATGCCGTTATTGATCACGTTGACGATCAACACCCCGACCAGCGTGTTCCACACCCCGCCGATGCCGCCCCACAGCGCCGTGCCGCCAACGACCACCGAGGTGATGGAAACGAACATGAAATTATTGCCCGTCGCGGTCTCGGCGATACCGATCCGTCCGACGGCCAGCAGCGCACCGACGGCATAGAACATGCCGGCGAGCGTGAACCCCATCAGCCGTACGCGATTGACGTTGAGGCCGGACGAGTGGGCGAGCTCCTCACCGCCGCCGACGGCGTAGAAATTGCGCCCTAGCGTCGTGCGGCTCTGGATGAACCAGGCGATCAGCAGGAAGCCGAGCGCGACATAGACCATGATCGGGAAATTCAGGAACCGGACCGTCAGGAGAGAGCGGAAAAGCTCGTCCTCGACGCGGATGCGGTCACCGCCGGTCAGCAACAGCGCGAAGCCGGTACCGACGAACCCCATGGCGAGGCTCGCCATGAAGGAGGGTATTCGCAGCTTCACATGCACCAGCCCGTTGATCAGCCCGACCGCAGCGCCGACGACGAGCGCCAGCGGCAGCGCCAGCCAGGCGAAACTCGCGAGGGTCCCGCCCATGGCGATAAAGGCGAATGCGAACGCCACCGCGCAGACCGAGACCGTCCCCTCCATGGAGAGGTCGATCGATCCCATGATGATGATGAAGGTCACGCCAAGCGCGATCATCAGGGCCGGCGCCGAGCTGATGCCGATGCGCGCGAAGTTGCGCACCGAAAAGAAGCGGGGCTCCATCAGGGCGAAGAAAAGGACCAGGACGATCAGGACGATGACGGGAGCCCATTTGACGAGGGCGTCCCGGGTCAGGTAGCTGCGCACGCTTTCCTCCAGGGCGTAGCAAGAAACAATCGGCCCGGGATGCCGGCTTGCGGATCCCGGGCGAAGCGGCCGCCTGTCGCGGCGGCCGCCCGGGAGATCATTTGTACATGATCTGGCCGCCCGCCGGACCCCAGAAGTCGGTCCAGTCGTAGGTCGGCACACTCTCGATGTAGTTCTTCTTGAACTCCACCGCGTCGTCCGGCGTGATCAGGATGGTCGGGCCGTAGAACTCGCGATGCTCATGGGGCTCTTCCGACGGTTTGAAGGCGCCGGTCGCCGCGTGATAGGCGAGCGAGGCCGTGATGCCGCCACCCCAATGCGGGTTGGTGAACACGGTTGCCAGAATCTCGCCCTTGGCGACCAGTTCGACCGCCTGCGGGTTGCCGTCATAGGTGACGATCGGGATCGACATGCCCTCGGCGCGCAGCGCTTCGAGAACGCCGTAGCCGATCGTGTCGTTGGCGCAATGCACGCCCTTGATCTCGTCGCCGTAGCGCGTGAGGAAGGACGACATGATCTGATTGGCTTTCTGCGTGTCCCAGTCGGCCGGCTGCGCGTCCAGAAGCTCGACATCCGGATAATCCTTCAGCGCGTTCTTCAGCCCGTTCAGGCGTTCGATGGCCGGGTTGTTCGACGCGATGCCGCCGAGATGGACGATACCGCCCTTGCCGCCGATCGCGTCCAGCAGGATGCGCGCAGTCTGCTCGGCAGGCCCCTCGTCCGACCAGGTCATGTGGCTGACGTAGTTGTCGCCGAAATCCCAGGGATGCAGGTCGTCGGTCTTGTTCCAGATCGTGGAGACGTAGCCGCCGGCTCCCGCGACCGCCTCGACGATCGGACGGCAGTTCGGCGCGTCGTTCGTGTCGATGGCAAGCGCCAGTTCGCCGTTCGTCTTGGCGAGAAGCGCCTTGACGTCGGCCAGAGACTTTTCCGACGATCCTTCGTTGATCAGGTGCGTAAGCGCGTCTTTCGACTTGCCGAGGCTTTCCACGAAGGCCTCGCCGCCCGAAACGATCTCGTTCCAGTACGGGTTCGTGCGGTTACGGTAGCTCCACGCGATCGTCGGATCGCTGTAGGCCGCCCGCGCCACGCCCGGACCGAACGCACCAAGTGCCGCCACGCCGCCCATTCCATAGGCGGAAGCCAGCAGGAAATTACGCCGATTGAGCGTTTCGCGCTCGATGAATTTCTTGATGAATGACATGCCTCACTCCCTTGAGTTGACCGCCGGGACGCCTTGGTCCGGCTTGATCTCCGCTCCCGGAAAAACAATTTCCGCGTCATCCGGGGCTGCCCGTTAATGCACTATCTAGTTACTTATGTCCAGAAGATTTTGTATCCTGTCCCGAACCGTGCGCGGCAAGGCTCGTGAAGCACGCGACAAATTGCTATGTAACCATCTGGTTAGTAATGATATCGAGAGCCGGAAGCCTCCGGGAGGTGGGGCTGAAAATTGGGAAAAACAGACGGGGACAAAGCCGTGAAACTTCCCAAATCGAGAAAAACCGGCGTATTTTGCCCATACGGCCCGAGGAGACCCAATGACCAGCGCCCCGAAAGCAAAGCCGAAAGCGCGCGATGCCGACGCGACACAGAAGCGGATTCTCTCCGCCGCCAAGAAGGAGTTCGCCAAGAGCGGCCTCGGCGGCGCGCGCGTCGATGTGATCGCCGAACGCGCCAAAGCCAACAAGCGCATGATCTACCACTATTTCAACTCCAAGGAGGAGTTGTTCCAGCGGGTCCTCGAAGACGCTTACAGCGACATCCGCACCGCCGAGCAGAAGCTCGACCTCGATCACATGGACCCGAAAGCGGCGCTCGAAACGCTCGTCAGATTCACTTGGGACTACTATCTGAAGAACCCGGAATTCATCACGCTGGTCAACAGCGAGAACCTCCACAAGGCCAAGCACCTCAAGAAATCCGAACTGGTCCACCAGTTGAGCCAGCGTTTCCTCGACATGGTCGCCCGGCTGCTCGAACGCGGCGAAAAGGAGGGCGTCTTCCGCTCCGGCATCGATGCGGTCCAGCTCAACATCACCATCGCGGCGATCGGCTACTACTATCTCACCAACCGCTTCACCGGCACGATCATCTACGAACGCGACCTGATGAGCCCGGAAGCCCTCGACGAGCGACTGCGGTTCAACATGGAAACGATCATGCGACTTGTCTGCGCCGATTGACCTCGTTAGTCCGGGAAGCGATGCTCCACACACCCGGTCGCGGATGCGACGCTTGAGCGAGGAATGAGTTGACCGCTTCGATTGTTATTCTCGGCGTCTTCGTCGCCGATGCCTGTTTTCGCGCCGACCGTCCGCCGAACATGGGCGAAACGCTGCTCGGCAACAGTTTCGCGCTCGGCCCCGGCGGCAAGGGGTCGAACCAGGCCGTGGCTACCGCGCGCGCCGGGGGCGACGCGCGCTTCCTGACCAGGCTCGGCCGCGACACCTTCGCCGAAATGGCGCTGAAGACCTGGGCGGATGCCGGCGTCACGCCGGTCATCACGCAGCATGACGACGCCTATACCGGCGCGGCCTATATCTTCGTCGAGGAAGCCACCGGCGACAATGCGATCATCATCTGTCCCGGCGTCGCGCAAACGATCTCGCCGGCCGATATCGATGCCTGGTCGCACGAGATTTCCTCGGCGCGCGTGTTCATGACCCAGCTCGAACAGCCCATGGACGCGGCCTTCCACGCCCTGCGCATGGCGCGCGAGGCAAGCACCACGACGATCCTCAATCCGGCCCCGGCCGCCAGCCTGCCGGATGGCATGCTGGGCTATTGCGACTATGTCACGCCGAACGAGACCGAGGCGGAAGGCCTGACCGGGATCGCCGTGACGTCGCTCGACGACGCCCGCCGCGCCGCCGACGGCCTGATGGCGGCCGGCGCGCGCGCAGCCATCATCACGCTCGGCGCACGCGGCGCGCTCTATCACGACGGCGAACGCTCGGTGCATGTTCCGGCATTCGACGCGGGACCTGTCCACGAGACGACGGGTGCCGGCGACGCCTTCAACGGCGCGTTCGCAACGGCCCTGGCGCGAGGCGATGATCCGGTCGACGCCGTGCGGTTCGGATCGGCGGCGGCAGGCCTGTCCGTTACACGGCCCGGCGCGGCCAATTCCATGCCGATGCGCGAAGAGATCGAGGCGCTGCTGGCGCGCTAGCGCCGGCTCAGGGTTCGAGGATCGTCGATCCCGTCGTCTTCCTGGCTTCGAGCGCGCGGTGTGCCTCGCCTGCCTGCTCGAGCGGGAACCGCTGATCGACCCGGACATGGATGTCGCCGGCGACCACCTTGTCGAAGACATGGCGCGCCATCGCCTGGCATGTATCGGCGTCGGCGATATGGGTGAAAAGCGTCGACCGGGTGAGCTTCAGAGATCCCTTCGCGGCGAGATCGAGCAGGCTGACCGGCGGCACGGGTCCCGAAGCGTTACCGAACGAGATCATCATGCCGAGCGGCCGCAGGCAGTCGAGCGAATCGGCAAACGTGTCCTTGCCCACGCCGTCCATAACGACATCGACACCACGCCCGCCGGTCAGTTCGCGCACCCGTTCCTTGAAATCCTCGGTGCGGTAGTTGATGCAGTGGCTCGCGCCGTTTTCGAGCGCCATTCGGCATTTCTCCTCCGAGCCCGCAGTGCCGATCAGCGTGATCCCTTCCGATTTCGCCCACTGGCAGGCAATCGTGCCGACCCCGCCGGCAGCTGCGTGGAACAGAACCGTGTCGCCGGCGGAAAGCGGTGTCGTGCGGTGGAACATGTACTCCACCGTCATCCCCTTCAACATCAGCGCGGCGGCATCCTCGAAAGTGACGCCATCGGGAAGCGGACAAACATGCGATGCGGGCATGATGCGTGCATCGCAATAGGCACCGGGCGGCTGCGCGGCATAGGCGGCGCGGTCGCCGGGCTTGAGATGCTCCACACCCGCGCCCACTGCCTCGACCGTGCCCGCGCCCTCCATGCCGATCGCCGCCGGTAACTCCATCGGGTAAAGCCCGGTACGATGATAGACGTCGATGAAGTTGACCCCGCAGGCCGCGTGCCTGATCAGGATTTCGCCGGGCCCCGGCTCACCCAGTTCCCGCTCGACGAGTTTCAGCTTCTCCGGTCCGCCGGTTTCCTCGATGACGATCGTCCTGGCTTTCATGCCGATCTCCTCCAAATTGAATGTTGCGGGGAAACTAGCGGATTTCCCGCCCGGAGAAAGCCCGGAAGCTTTTTCTTGCCGCTCACCCGTTCCCCTTCGTAAAACATGGCCCTGAAACCGCTGCGGTCGATGGCGGGTCAAGCACGGCGGGAAGCCCATGGAACCTTTCATTTTCAACACGACGAAATCGCTCGTCTTCCGGCCCGGCGCGGCGGCGGAACTGGCTCAAATCGCCGGGAGCCTTGTCGGCGGGACATGCCTGTTCGTCACCGATCCCGGTTTGCGCGGGCTCGGCCTGTGCGACCCGGCCATCGCCTCGCTCGAGAAAGCCGGCATCAAGGTGACGATCTTCGACCGGGTGGAGGCCGATCCGAGCCTTTCGACCCTCATGGACGCCGTCAAGGCGGGGCGCGAGAATGGCGTCACGGGCGTTGTCGGTTTCGGCGGCGGGTCGTCGCTCGACATCGCCAAGCTTTCCGCCCTTCTGCTCGGCTCGGGCGAAGAGATCGACGGCGCATGGGGCGTCGGCAATGCGAAGGGCCCTCGCCTGCCGCTGGTGCTCGTGCCGACCACCGCCGGCACCGGATCGGAGGTTACGCCGGTCTCCATCATCACCGTCGGCGCGGAGGAAAAGCGGGGCGTCTCCTCCCCCGTCATCCTGCCCGACATTGCCGTGCTCGACGCCGACCTGACGCTCGGCCTGCCACCCGCAATCACCGCGGCAACGGGCGTCGACGCCATGGTCCACGCCATCGAGGCCTATGCCTCGAAGAGCGCCAACAACAATCCCCTGTCGAAGCTTCTGGCCCGCGAGGCGCTGCGCCTGCTCGGCGCAAACATCGAAACGGCGGTATCGAACGGCCGCAATGTCGAAGCGCGCGGCGCGATGCTTCTCGGCTCGATGCTCGCCGGTCAGGCCTTCGCGAATTCGCCGGTCGCCGCCGTCCATGCGCTGGCCTATCCGATCGGCGGCACGTTCCATGTTCCGCACGGCCTGTCCAACGCGCTTGTGCTGCCGCATGTGCTGCGCTTCAACGCGCCCGCCGCCGCGTCGCTCTATGCCGAGATCGCCCATGACGCCTTTCCGCATCTGGACCGGGAGACCGGCGACCAGGCGCTGTGCGCCGATTTCATCGAGGAACTTGCCGGCCTGTCGAAACGGCTCGGCATGCAGGCGCGTCTGCGCGAGGTTTCGATACCGGAGGATGCCCTGCCCAGGATGGCCGCCGATGCGATGCTGCAGCAGCGCCTGCTGGTCAACAACCCGCGCGAACTGTCCGAGGCGGACGCGCTCACGATCTACAAGGCGGCATGGTGATGAGCGACCGCCCGACCCCATCCACGCGCGGCGACTACCGGGAATTCCGCACTATCCACACCCGCTGGATGGACAACGACATGTATGGCCACATGAACAATGTGGTTCACTACTCGCTGTTCGACACGGCGGTGAATGGCTGGCTGATTGAAAACGGCGTGCTCGATCCGCATGCCGGCGAGACTATCGGCCTGGTCGTCGAAACCGGCTGCCGTTATTTCGCGGAGATGGCGTTTCCCGACATCGTGACGGCGGGCATCCGCGTCGCGCGGCTCGGTACGAGTTCCGTACGCTACGAAATAGGCCTTTTCCGCAATGACGAAGACACGGCCTCGGCGGAAGGTTTCTTCGTCCATGTCTATGTCGATGCCGCCACCCGCAGACCCGCGCCCGTCGATGACGCACGTCGCGAGGTGCTTGCCCGGCTTGTGCCGAACGCCTGAAACCTATAGCGGAGAACGGGTTACCGCGCCCGCATAGTCCACGGCCCCGTACCCGCCACACTGAGCGGAAAGCCGGACCGGCCGCGACGACGATGCGCCGGCAACGCCCCTGACAAAAACAAAACAAACTGGAAACACATCAGATGGCCGAAGAGAGACTATATCGCGCACCGGATGGCGGCCTGCCGCCGCAATCCGCATTGATGACCGGACGCGCGGTCTTTTCGGATGCCTATGCCGTCATCCCGCGCGGTGTCATGAGCAGCATCGTGACAAGCAAACTGCCGTTCTGGGACAAGACCGAAGTCTGGATTCTCGCGCGCCCGCTCAGCGGCTTCGCCGAGACCTTCGCGCAATATCTGGTCCAGACGCAGCCAGGTGGCGGAAGCAAGACGCCGGAACCCGATCCCGGTGCCGAGGCGGTGCTGTTCGTTCTCGATGGGGAACTGTCTCTCACGATCGAGGGACAGGAGCACGCGTTGACCGACGGCGGTTATGCCTACCTGCCCGCCGGATGCCGCTGGAGCGTGGTCAACCGGGGCAGCGAACCCGTCAACTTTCACTGGATCAGGAAGTCCTACGAAGCGGTGGATGGGCTGGACGCGCCGGAACCGTTCGTCGCCAACGACAAGGATATCGATGTCGAGCCGATGCCCGGGGCGAAAGGCGCATGGGGAACCACACGCTTCGTCGATCCGGAAGATCTGCGCCACGACATGCACGTCAACATCGTCACCATTCGCCCCGGCGGCGTGATCCCCTTCGAGGAAACCCATGTCATGGAGCACGGCCTCTATGTGCTGGAGGGAAAGGCCGTCTACAAGCTCAACCGGGACTGGGTCGAGGTGGAGGCCGGAGACTTCATGTGGCTGCGCGCCTTCTGTCCGCAGGCCTGCTATGCCGGCGGCACGGGGCCGTTCCGCTACCTCCTCTACAAGGACGTCAACCGGCACCCGAAATTGCGTCTCTAGCGGCTCAGGCACATGTCAGCCTCGTAGACAGAGCGGGAATCGTTCGGGCGAAGCATGGCTTTCCGCCCGATTCCCTCAGCCGAGGATCATGTCCGCGGCCTTTTCGGCGATCATCGTGACGGGCGCATGCGTGTTGCCGGAGACGATGGTCGGCATGATCGATGCATCCGCGACGCGCAGTCCCGCGATCCCGTGAACCCTTAGCCGGTCATCGACAACGGCCATCGGATCGGACCCCATCCTGGCGGTTCCGACCGGGTGGAAGATCGTCGTGGCGATGTCGCCCGCGGCTCTCGCCAGATCCTCGTCACTGGATATCGCGGCGCCCGGCTTGATCTCCGACGGAGCGAAGGTGGCCATGCGACGGGTCGCCATCAGTTGGCGGGCATGGCGAATGGAATCGGCCGCCACGCGGCGGTCCGTCTGCGTCGACAGGTAATTGGGCTTGATCGCCGGCGCTTCGCGGAAATCCGCGCTCGCGACATGGCATGTCCCGCGGCTCTCCGGCCGCAGATTGCACACCGAGACGGTGATCGCCGGGAAGGCGTGCAAGGGCTCTCCGAACGCGTCGAGCGACAGTGGCTGGACGTGATATTCTATGTTCGCCGTTTCGAAGGACGGATCGGATTTCGTGAAGATGCCGAGCTGGCTCGGCGCCATCGCCATCGGCCCGGAACGCATGAGCAGATATTCGAGCCCGATCCGCGCCTGCCCGAACCGGCTCTGCGACATCTCGTTGAGCGTCCGCGCGCCCGAAATCCGGAAGATCGTGCGAATCTGCAGATGATCCTGCAGGTTTTCGCCGACGCCCGGCAATTCGTGAACAACCTCGATTCCGTGCTGCTTCAGCACGCCGGCGGGGCCAAGTCCCGAAAGCTGCAATATCTGAGGCGTTCCGATCGCGCCGGCGGCCATGACGACTTCGCGCCGGACCGCGATGCGCTTCGTTTCGCCATTCTGCGAGAAGACGAGACCGCTCACCCGTCTGCCGTCGAGGACCAGCCGTTCGACATGCGCATTCGTCTCGACGCGCAGATTGGGCCGTTTGCGCGCCGGTTCGAGAAACGCCTTGCGCGCGTTCCAGCGCACGCCGCCCTTTTGCGTCACAGGGAAATAACCGGCCCCTTCATTGTCCCCCCTGTTGAAATCCTCGGTCCGCGCGATTCCGATCTCCTCGGCCGCATCGCAAACGGCTTCCAGAATCGGCCAGTTCAGGCGCTGCTTCTCGACCCGCATTTCGCCATCGACACCATGGAAATCGTCAGCCGGGCCGTAGTGACGTTCGGACTTGCGGAACCAGGGCAGCACGTCGCCCCAGCCCCAGCCCGTATTGCCCAATTGCCGCCACTGGTCGTAGTCGCGCGCCTGGCCGCGCATGTAGATCATGCCGTTGATCGACGAGCACCCGCCGAGCAGCTTGCCGCGCGGATAATTCAGCGCACGTCCGTTCAACCCGTCTTCCGGCTGCGTCTTGTAACACCAGTCAGTGGCGGGATTGCCCATGCAATAGAGATAGCCTACCGGCACATGGACCCAGAAACGGTTGTCGGAACCGCCCGCTTCCAGCAGCAGCACCTTGTTGGCCGGATCGGCGCTCAGCCGGTTGGCCAGCACGCACCCCGCCGACCCCGCGCCGACGACAACGAAGTCATATTCGTCGACGGAAATTGCCTGGCCAACCATCGAACCTCCTCCAGATCGCAAACCGGCCAATGCAGCCTACACCGCGCGTGAACCGGAAAACCACCGCTTTTCGTCACCGCCGGAGGGCATGAAGGCGAAGGATTTTTTCCTGCCGAAACCGGCTTGCATGTGTCGGTTCACACCGGGTGCTGGGGAGTTGACAATTCTTGTAGATTTATATCTTATATAAGACATAATGATTGCATTTCCGGAGGTTCCTTCAGCCGACCATTGAGGAAAATAGGAGCTCTGCAGCACGGCGCTTCGTGACCGTCACGACGGGCAGCGCCATGCATGAGGTCACCCGATCTCGGCACCATGGCCGATGCGTCCCGACGCATCGTTTCGCGATGGGACCAGCCGATCCGGAGACCGAAGTATCTCGACATCATCAAACGGTTGCGCCGCCGAATACGGGCCGCAAGCCGTACCGCATCATGACAGGGAGGAGACTGAACCATGAAGCATAGCAAGAAGACCGGTACCGCAACGGCGTCGTCCATCAGCCGCAGGCGTTTCCTGACGCAGGGCTCATCGACGCTCTGCACGGCAGCACTCATCAGCGGCGGCGTTCTCACGTCGTCCCGGCGGGCGTGGTCGGCACCGAAGATCAAGATGCGCCTGAGCATCTCCACCAAGCGTGGCTGGCACTCGACCGACGCGGCGTTTTCGTATTTCCCGGATCTGGTCAAGGAAATGACCAACGGCGAAATGGAAATCCAGCCCTTTGCCGGCGGGTCGCTCGGCGGCGTCGATGTCCCGGGAACCGAAGGCTGCGTCAACGGTCTGTGGGAGTTCGCGACTTGCGCCGCGACCAATTTCTCCAACTTCACCAGCGCCTTCCGCGCGACGGAACTGCCCTACATCTTCCTCACGAAGGAGGACACCTACCGCGCGATCGACGGCGCGCCGGGCCAGTACATTTCCGGCGAGGTCGAGAAGGTCGGTCTGAAGCTGCTGCAGGTCCACGACTACGGGTTCCGCAACTACTTCAACAATGTCCGCCCGGTTCACACGCCGGCCGACATGAAGGGTCAGAAGGTCCGCACCTCCTACAGCCCGATCGAGATCGCGATCATCGAGTCGCAGGGCGCCAACCCGACGCCGGTGTCCTGGGCCGAGGTGATCCCGTCGCTGGCGCAGGGCGTCGTCGATGGCACGGGCAATGCCGACGATCTCATCCAGGCGTCCGGCCAGTACGAGGTTCTCAAATACGCGACCGAGACCAAGTACATGTACACCTACAACAACCTCGTCATGAACAAGGGCGCCTATGACGGCCTTCCGGCCGACTTCCAGAACGTCATCGACGAAGCCAGCCGCCAGACCGTCGCCTGGCAGCGTGAACAGGCGACCCAGGCGGTCGAAAAGGCCTGGAAGATCATGGGCGAGAAAGGCATCGAGCGCTACACGCCGACCGCCGAGGAAATGGATCTCTTCGTCAAGGCGACCAAGCCGGTTTGGGACAACAATGTGAAGGAAGGCGAGGCCGACCCGGCGCTCGTCAAACAGATCCTCGAGATGCAGGACCGTTCCATCGACGAGATTTTCAAGGGATAACAATCTCGTACACGGCGACTTCAAGGTCGGGCTTCACCGCCCGGCCTTTGAGTCGGCGACGATGAAACGCGGCCGTTGTCGGGGCGACATCCCGCCCTCCGGCCGGAAAAACGGAACGGATTTATGGGCAGTCTGACAACGGCAATCGTCGGCCTCGCCGACGTCTTCGATGCGTGGACGCGGCGTCTGATCGTCGTCCTCATGGCGGCGATCACTGTCACCGTCATCGCAAATGTCTTCTTTCGCTACGTCATCAACTTCTCGATCATCTGGTCGGAAGAGTTCAGCGTCTATTCCCTGATCTGGGCGTCTTTCCTCGGTGCGTCCGTCGCGTTTCGCGAAAAGGCGCATGTCGCCTTTACCGTCGTGGTCAGCGCCTTCGGCAGAAACAACCGCCACCGGATCACGATCCTGAACAATATCGTCGTCATCGTCTTTCTGGGGATCATGACCTATTTCGGCGCGGACCTCGCGATCTCCAACTGGGCGCAGCAAACCCCTGCCCTGCGCATCAGCAAGGGCATCCCCTACATGGCGATCCCGGTCAGCGGTGCCCTGATGATGCTGCAGGTCGCCCGCATCATCCTGCTGCAGATCCGGTCCGGTCCGCGCGATGACGATGAAATCCAGCACCATCCCGGCGAAACGCCGGCGCTTTAACCTTTCGGAGACCCGCCATGGCTTTGATGCTCGGGCTATTCGCAATCACCCTGATGGCCGGTATTCCGATCGCCGTATGCCTCGGGCTGACCAGCCTCGTGATGATCTTCATCCAGGGCTTCCCGCCGATGGTGTTCGCGCAGAAACTCTTCATCGCGCAGCAATCGTCGCTGTTGCTGGCGATCCCGCTCTTCATCCTCGCCGGCGAACTGATGCGCCCGGCCGGGATCATGGAAGAGATGCTGAAATTCATCAATCTCCTGGTCGGCCGCTTCCGCGGATCGCTGGGCTACGTGAATGTCCTGGGAAGCATGGTCTTTTCCGGGACCAGCGGCTCGGCCGTGGCGGATGCGAGCGCGACGGGGGGTATCATGATCCCGATGATATCGCGCGAATACAAGGACCCAAGCTTCGCGGCCTGCCTCACCGGCGCTTCCTCCACCGTCGGCCCGATCATTCCGCCGAGCATTCCGATGATCTTCTATGCGCTGCTCGGCAATGTCTCCGTCATCGGGCTGTTCGTTGCCGGCGTCGTTCCCGGGCTGATCATCGGGATCGGGCTGCTCGTCATGAGCGGCATCTACAGCCACCGACGCAAGCATCCGGTGACGGAGGTGAAGACCAGCTTCGCCGAACTTCGCCGCAGTTTCCTGCGCAGCCTTCCGATCCTGCTGATGCCGATCATCGTGATCGGCGGCATCGTCGGCGGCATCTTCACCGCGACAGAGGCCGCGGCGATCGCCGTC
The DNA here is from genome assembly GCF_965227485.1 of Oricola indica. Taxonomy (NCBI): domain Bacteria; kingdom Pseudomonadati; phylum Pseudomonadota; class Alphaproteobacteria; order Hyphomicrobiales; family Ahrensiaceae; genus Oricola; species Oricola indica. The sequence continues at coordinate 2,024,209 of NZ_OZ245747.1, read as the reverse complement.
CTCTATGTTTTCCTCGCCGGTTTCCTGCTGACCCGTAAACTCAAGATATCGGACCTCGTGCCTGCCTTCATCAACACGGCCGTGCTGATGAGCGTGGTCTTCCTCATCCTGAGCACATCCACCGTCGTCGCCTTCGAACTGACCGTTCTTGGCATCCCGGATGCGGTGGCGAACTGGTTCCTCGAGTTCACCTCTAACAAATGGGTTTTCCTGATCTGCGCCACCGCGTTCTTCCTCGCGATCGGAATGATCCTGGAGCCGATCCCGGCAATGATCATGCTCGTGCCGATCTTCGAGCCGGTCGCCATGACCTACGGCCTCCATCCCATCCATTTCGGATTTGTCGTGGTGCTCAACCTGGTGATCGGGCTCCTGACCCCGCCGGTCGGCCCGACCCTCTACATCACCGGCGGCATCGCCAACGTCTCCATCGAGCGTATGTCGAAGGACATCCTGCCTTGGGTCGGCTTCCTGATCCTCGTCCTCCTGCTTACCGTCTTCGTGCCGGAAGTCGTCCTGTGGTTGCCCGGCCTGATGGGGTATGTCTGATGCCCGGGGCGGAGGAAGCATGACCGGAAAAGGCGAAGACTGGCTTGCCCTGACACAGGAAGAGGCGATCGATCCTGATCTGCCGATCTGCGATCCGCATCATCATCTGTGGAACCGCACGGACGACAACCACGCCTATCCCCGCTACCTGCTCGACGAATTGCTGCGCGACACCGCGTCCGGGCACAATATCGCCAAGACTGTCTTCATCGAGTGCGGGTCGCATTACCGGGATAGCGGGCCGGAAAACCTGCGTGCAGTCGGCGAGACCGAGTTTGTCGAGGCAATTGCGAAGGAAAGCGAACGGCGGCACGTAATCGACGGCTCGGCCATCGTTGCCGGAATCGTCGGATACGCCGAATTCAGGCAGGGCGAAGCCGTGCGGGCACTACTCGAGGCGCATCTGGAGGCAAGCCCCACGCGCTTTCGCGGCATCCGTCAGATCGCTACCTGGGACACGAATGGCGAGTTGTGGCATCGCAATCCGGTCCCACCCGGACTGCTGCTGGACGCGGACTTTCGCCGCGGTTTCGCCTGTCTCGCCGGATACGGCCTGAGCTACGAGGCGTGGCTCTATCACCATCAGCTGCCAGACCTTCTCGATCTGGCGCAGAGCTTCCCCGACACCACCATCATCCTCAACCATATCGGCGGACCGCTTGGCGTCGGCGCTTTCGCGACTTTGCGCGAAGCCGTCTTCAGCTACTGGAAACACTATATCGGCAGGCTGGCCGAATACCCGAACGTGGTGGTGAAACTCGGCGGCCTCGGCATGCCGGTCTGCGGTTTCGACTGGCACACCCGACCCGCTCCGCCCTCGTCCGGCGAACTCGCCGAAGCGATGCGGCCCTATTTCCTGTGGTGCCTTGAAACCTTCGGAACCGAACGCTGCATGTTCGAGAGCAACTTCCCCGTCGACAAGGAATCCTGTTCCTATGTGACGATCTGGAACGCCTTCAAGCGCATCGCCGAGGGTTTCTCGTCCGACGAGAAGGCCCGGCTGTTTCACGATAACGCCGTCAGAACCTACCGGCTCGATTAAAATAGTAGGAAACGCCCCGGCGGCCGCCGAGAACCGGTGGTGGCCAGGCAGAAAGGCGCGCGGGATCGCGAAGACCCCGCGCGCAAGCCATTAGGCGAAGGACCAGCGCTCCATCCAGCGCTCGCCATCAACGTCGTAGTTCGACGCCATGTCGCCATGCACGATCTTGTCCGAATTCGCGAAGACGAAGTTCGCGAACATCGGCAGGATCGAACCGCCATCCATCGTGACGAGTTCCTGCATCTCGTAATACATCGCGCGGCGCTTGTCCTCGTCGAGTTCGGCGCGCGCCGACACGAGAAGCTCGTTGAAGCGATCGTTGGACCACTTGGTTTCGTTCCAGGCCGCACCGTCGGCATAGGCTGTGGAGAAGATCTGGTCCTCGGTCGGTCGGCCGCCCCAATAGACCGCGCAGAACGGATCCTTGAGCCAGATATCCGCCCAATAGCCGTCATTCGGTACGCGGTTCACATCGATGGTGATGCCTGCCGACTTGGCCGAGTTCTGGTACAGGACCGCCGTATCCACGGCGCCCGGGAAAGCGGCATCGGCCGCGGAAAGCCGCACGCTGAGACTGTCGAGCCCGGCTTCCTTGAGGTAGAACTTCGCCTTGTCCGGATCGAACTCGATCTGCGGGAGATCCGGGTTGTGGAAGCGATAGCTCGGTCCGATCGGGTTGTCGTTGCCGACGGTGCCGTGGCCGAACAGGATCTTGTCGACGATTTCCTCGCGATTGATCGAATGCTTCAGCGCCATCCGCACATTCACGTCATCGAACGGCGCCGTGTTGGTGTGCGCGGCGAAGGTGTAATATTGCGGTCCCGCCACCGAATTGATCTCGATGCCCGGCTTGCGCCCAAGCAAACCGACCGTCTTGAGATCGAGCTTGTCGATGGAATGGACGTCACCGGAAACAAGCGCCGTGGTGCGCGCATTCAGGTCGACGATGGAGAGCATCTCGACGGCTTCAAAGAAGCCGCGCTCGTCGGTCCAGTCTTCGGTATGGCGCTCGAAGCGCGCGACGACGCCCGGATTGAACTCGACCAGCTTGTAGGGGCCGCAGCCATCCTTGGCCTGCCAGTCCACCTTGCCGTCCTTCGCGGGAAGAATCGCGAGATGGTAGTCGGTGAAGACGAAGGGGAAGTCGGCATTGCCGCTTTCGAGATCGAAGATGACCGTGTCATCGCCCTCAGTGCGGATGCCGGTGATGCCCGCAACGATCGGTGCGGCCGCGGACGTCGTATCCTCTCCGCGGTGGTGATTGATCGAAACGACGACGTCTTCGAGCGTCAGCGGCTTGCCGGAATGAAACACGACGCCCTTGCGGATCTTGAAGCTCCACGACTTCGCGTCCGGGCTCGCTTCCCAGCTTTCGGCGAGAGACGGTTCGACCGAGCCGTCGGTGCCGACGCCCGTCAGGAAGCCGTGCATGCCGTAGGAAAGCGCGACCGTGAAGCCGTTGATAAACGTGCCCGGATCGAGCGTGTCGTTGCTCTGCCCGTGGCCCTTCGCGACGCGGATCGTGCCGCCGCGTTTCTGGGCGCGCGCAGGCTGCATGCCGAGGCCCGTGGCCGCAAGGCCGGTGAGTGCCACGCCGCCGGCGAGCACCGTACGGCGCGTCGGCCCATGCTTGAGAGTTGGATTGCTTGACGTGTTCATGATTTCTCCCTGATTTCGGCGATCGAAAGATGCGGGCGGCCCGCCACGAAATGTGCGTGCCGCCTGACTTTTGTCTCGCTGCGACAGGAGGGTAGAATATTCTTGTCGCGATTGGAATGGTTTCATCCAGCCAGTCCGGCACAACCCATCCGGGTGGGACGCGCGCGCGATTTCCACCATCGATCGGAACCATATTCGAGATTTGCGTTGTCATCTGAACCGTTTGCCACAGGAATCACGTCCTTTCGCGTCGCCTCCTCCGACGAAGATCGGCGCCGCACACCGTGAAAAGCCGGAATTTTCCGGCGTATCTTGAAGCGAAGCAAATTCTGGAACTACGAGACAGTTACATGTTTCACCACTGGAGAATTACATACAGCACTTCAAAACAACTTTTATACCTTGTCGCAAATGCCATTGAAAAACGCCGCCTTTTGGGGGTGGATCAGTCGCCGACTTCGTGTTTTGCTAAATGCATGTCGTAAACAGGCTTTCGTCAATTCGGTGAGCGGGTGACGCTCTTGATTGGGAAACCACACGTTTATGACCAAAGATACGATGTGATTTAGGGAGAACACATGTCGAAAAAGAACCAGAATCTTATCGACCGGATCGCCGAGGAAGCCCGCAAGGGTCGAATTTCGCGCCGGGATTTCATGCATTATTCGGTTGCCGCCGGTCTTACGGCGTCGACTGCGACAGGCCTCTGGACCACCAGTGCCGCAGCTCAACCCAAGAGCGGCGGCACTTTTCGTTGGGGCATCCATGACGGCAACACCTCCGACACCCACGACCCGGGCACCTATCTGACCCGCGTCATGATCTTCCTCGCCCATACCCATCGTTCCTATCTGACGATGATCAATGGCGACGGCTCGCTCGGACCGGATCTGGCCGACAGCTGGGAAGCGTCCGAAGACGCTTCGGAGTGGACCTTCAAACTGACCGAGAACGCCAGCTTCCACAGCGGCAAGAAGGTCACGGCGGACGATGTCATCGCCTCGCTCAACCACCATCGCGGCGACGATACCACTTCGGCGGCCAAAGCGCTTTTGACCGACGTGACCGACATCACCAAGGACGGCGACTATGTCGTCAAGGTCGCGCTGAGCCGCGGCAATGCGGACTTCCCGTGGCTGATGACCGACTATCATCTGGCGATCTGTCCGGCCAATGACGACGGCACGAGCGACTGGAAATCGGGCGATGGCTCCGGTCCCTACAAGATCGACAATGGCGAGTTCGGCGTACAGTTCAGCCTGAGCCGGCATGACGGCTGGCATCGCGAAGGCGCGTATTTCGACAAGGTCGAGATGATCACGCTCAACGATCCGAACGCCCGCCAGACCGCGCTCGTCACCGGCGACGTCGATTCCGTGTCGCAGGTCGATCTGAAGACGATGGCGCTGCTGCAGCGTGATCCGAACATCAACGTGCTCAACGTCCCGTCCGCGGGTGCGATCACCATGCCGATGTTCTGCGACACCGCGCCCTTCGACAATGTCGACGTCCGCAACGCGCTGAAACTTTCGATCGATCGCGACGATATTATCGAGAAGATCCTGTTCGGCGCCGCGACGAAGGGCAACGACTTCCACCATTCGCCAGCACAGCCCTACTGGCCCGACGACATTCCGCAGCGTGAATACGATCCGGACCAGGCCAAGTCGCTGCTCAAGAAGGCGGGCGCCGAAGGCCTCACCGTCAGCATTTCGACAGCCGACAGCGTCAGCGCCGGCGCTGTCGACATGGCGGTGCTTTACGCCGAGCAGGCAAAGGCCGCGGGCATCACCATCAATGTGGTGCGCGAGCCAAACGACGGATACTACTCCGATGTCTGGCTCAAGAAGCCGTTCTGCCTTGTCTCCTGGGGCGCGCGCCCGACGCCGGACGTGATGTACACGCTGGCCTACAAGGACGACGCCGCGTGGAACGAGTCCCATTGGCAGAACGAGCGTTTCAACGAGCTTCTGCTTCAGGCGAAGTCGGAACTTGACGACACGCTGCGTGCCGAGATGTACCGCGAAATGGCGATGCTGGCCCGCGACGACGGCGGCACGATCATTCCGTTCTTCAACAACTTCGTCTACGGCGCTCGCGCCAATGTCGGAACACCGGAAAACCTGGCGGCAAGCTGGGAAAGCGACGGCGCGCGCGCGGCGAGCCGCTGGTGGTTCAACGACTGACAAGCTACGGCCCGGCGCGACGACGCGCCGGGCCGACCCGCTTGTGGCCCATCCGGGAAAACAGTTTCAGCAGGGTCATGAGCAGACGCATTGCGGCGGCTATCCGTCCGTCATGCGATCGAATAGAGTATAACCGGCAAACTCAGCCGGAAATTATGTCTGGAGGGACAGATGGGGGATTTGACTAGCCTGGTCTTTAAGCGACTGGGGCTGGGATTGTTAACGCTTTTGGTCGTTTCAATCCTGATCTTCTTCGCGGTCGAACTCTTGCCCGGAGACATCGCGCAAGCGGTTCTGGGACAAGGCGCGACGGAAGAAACCGTAAACGCCATGCGCCAGCAGCTTGGCCTCGACCGCCCTGCCCCCGTGCGCTACCTCGATTGGCTTGCCGGCGCTGTTCAGGGTGATTTCGGCGTCTCCCTGGTTTCCGGAGACCGGGTCAGCTCCGCCATCAGCGAACGTTTCATCAACACGCTGTTCCTCGCCGCCTACGCGGCGGCCATCGCCGTTCCGATATCGATCGTTCTCGGCGTTGTCGTCGCCCTGCTTCGCAATACGCTTTTCGATCGCGTCGCGAACGTGCTGACCCTGACGTCGATCTCGTCGCCGGAGTTCTTCCTCGGCTACATCCTGATCCTCTACCTCTCGGTGAAGACCGGCATGTTCCCGGCTCTCGCCAGTCTGAAGAGCGATATGGGCTTTTTCGAACTTCTGCACCGAACGTTCCTGCCGGCGCTCACGCTCGTGCTCGTGGTGACCGCGCACATGATGCGCATGACCCGTGCCGCGATCATCAACCTTTTGGCGTCACCCTATATCGAGATGGCCCGGCTCAAGGGCACGCCGCCCTGGAAGGTTATCGTCAGACACGCCCTGCCGAACGCCTGGGCGCCCATTATCAACGTCGTGGCGCTGAACCTGGCCTATCTCATCACGGGTGTCGTGCTCGTGGAAGTCGTGTTCGTCTATCCTGGGATCGGCCAGCTTCTGGTCGACGCGGTCGCCAAGCGCGATTTCCCGATCGTGCAGGCCTGCTGCCTGATTTTCGCGGCGACGTTCATTCTTTTGAACCTTATGGCGGATGTCGGGGCAATCCTGACGAACCCGCGTCTGCGGCATCCGAAGTGAGGGCGGCGAAATGAGCATTTTTGTTATTGGATACTACGCTGCGCTGATCGCGGCCTCCTGCCTCGCGGCCTACTACAAGAAGCATGGTGCCTTCATGCTTCTGTTCTCGCTGACGCTCGTGTCGTTCATTATCGGCATCATCGGCGGCGTTCCGGCACTTCGCGCGGTCACCACCTTCGCCGGCGCACTGGCTCTGGCGGCGGGCACGTCCTACGCCTTCAAGGAGTTCCTGATCCTGATCTCGAAACCGGCGCTGGCCAAGGAGCTTCGCACGGCCCCGCTGACCGCCTCGTTCGGCATGTTCGTGATCTTCACCTATGCGATCGCCGCCATCTTCGCCCCGTGGATCGCGCCGCATGGCGAATCCGAGGTCATCTCCTCGGCATTCGCACCGCCGGACGAGAACATGCTTCTCGGCGCTGACCAGCTTGGACGCGATATCTTCAGCCGTATCATTTACGGCGCGCGAAACTCCGTCGGGCTCGCGCTCGTTGCAACGCTCCTCGCCTTCTTCATGGGCGCGTTCGCCGGGCTGATGGCAGCGGTCAAGGGCGGCTGGTTCGACCAGCTGATGGGCCGCCTCGCCGACGTCATCATGTCGATTCCCTCGCTCATCTTCGCGCTGCTCATGCTGTCGATCTTCGGCACCAATCTCGGTGTGATCGTGATCGTCGTGGCGGTTATCTACTCGCCCCGCGTGTTCCGCCTCACCCGCGCCGTCGCCGGCAACATCGTCGTGATGGATTACATCGAGGCGGCAAAGCTGCGCGGTGAAGGAGACTGGTACCTGATCCGACGGGAAATCCTGCCGAATTCCACGGCGCCTCTGGTGGCCGAGTTCGGTCTAGAATTCTGCTTCGTGTTCCTGCTGATCGCCGGTCTGAGCTTCCTCGGCCTCGGCATCCAGCCGCCGACCGCCGACTGGGGGTCGATGGTGCGCGAGAATGCGACGCTGATCTCGTTCGGCGACATCACACCCCTGATCCCCGCGGCAGCGATCGCCTTGCTGACGGTCGCCGTGAACTTCGTGGTCGACTGGATGCTGTTCCGGTCCTCTGGCCTGAAGGAGCAATAAGATGACCAAATTTTCCGACAAGGATGTCCTTCTCGAGATCCGGGACCTGAAAATCGAGGGCTACTCGGACGAGACCTGGGTACCCATCATCAAGGGCGTGGATCTGACGCTGCACCGCGGCGAAGTGATGGGGCTGATCGGCGAATCCGGTGCCGGCAAGTCAACGATCGGCGCTGCCGCCATGGGCTATGCCCGTGACGGCACGCGGATCTCCGACGGCTCCATCGAGTTCGACGGCATGGAACTGACAACGGCGACCGAGTCGGAAAGGCGCGCCCTTCGCGGCTCCCGGATCGCTTATGTGGCCCAGTCGGCCGCCGCGTCGTTCAACCCCGCGCACAAGATCATCGACCAGCACACCGAAGCGCCGGTCCACTACCGGATCCAGAAACGGATGGAAGCGCAGGAAGACGCGATGGAGCTCTATGAGCGCCTGCGTCTGCCCAACCCGCAGGAAATCGGCTTCCGCTACCCGCACCAGGTGTCGGGCGGCCAGCTTCAGCGGGCGATGACCGCCATGGCGATGGCCTGCCGGCCCGACCTGATCATTTTCGACGAGCCGACGACCGCGCTCGACGTGACGACGCAGATCGAGGTTCTGGCCGCAATCCGCGACATCGTCGACCAGTTCAACACGGCGGCGATCTACATCACACACGACCTGGCGGTCGTCGCGCAGATGGCCGACACGATCAAGGTGCTGCTCCGCGGCGAGGAAGTCGAGGAGGCTCCGACGGAGCAGATGCTCGACAACCCGCAGGAAGACTACACCAAGAGCCTGTGGGCGGTGCGCAGCTTCCAGCGGCCGCAGAAGTCGCGCCCTACCGACGGCACATTGCCGGTCATTTCGGTCAAGAATGTCGATGCGGCCTATACGGGCGGCGTCAAGGTTCTCGACGATGTCTCGTTCGACGTCTATCCGGGCATGACCGTGGCCGTCGTCGGCGAATCCGGCTCGGGCAAATCGACCACCGCGCGCGTGATTACCGGCCTGCTTCCGCCGTCGAGCGGCGAAGTCCTGTTCAAGGGCGAACCGCTGCCGCCGCGCTACCAGGACCGCAAGCGCGACCAGCTCCGCCAGGCGCAGATGATCTACCAGATGGCCGATACCGCCTTGAATCCCAAGGTGCGGATCAACGAGATCATCGGGCGGCCCGCGCAGTTCTATTCAGGTCTCAGGGGACAGGCGCTCAAGCAGAGGGTCGATGAACTGCTCGACCTGATCGAACTCGAGCCCGCGAAGTTCTACAACCGCTATCCGCCGGAACTTTCGGGCGGCCAGAAACAGCGTATCGGCATAGCCCGGGCGCTTGCGGCCGAACCGGATTTCATCATCTGCGACGAGGTGACCAGCGCACTCGACCAGCTGGTGGCGGAAGGCATCCTGAAGCTTCTCGACAGGCTCCAGAAGGAACTCGGCCTCGCCTATATGTTCATCACCCACGATCTCGCGACCGTGCGTTCAATCGCCGACGAAGTCGTCGTGATGCAGAACGGCAAGGTGGTCGAACAGGGGCCGAAGGAAGAGATGTTCACGCCGCCGCATCATCCTTACACCGACCTGCTTCTCTCGTCGGTGCCGGAGATGGACCCGAACTGGCTGACCACCCTGCTCGAAGAGCGCGGTGTCGACAACATCGGAGACGCCGCGGACGTTTGACGTCCGCGGTGCCGGAATTCGTTCGGTAAAGTGGGATTGATCCGGCCGCTTCGGCGGCCGGCAAATCACATGATGGCCATTGCCGTGCCGGCCATCGTTCCAACGATGGCGAGATACACGATGGCCAATGCAGGCAGACTCCCACTGCGGTTGCGATATTCGCGGATAAGATCGTCGCGTGTCAGCATTTCAATCTCCTACCGGCTCGGGAATGGGAGGTCATCGTTCTCCCCGGCACCTATGCCATTCAAATCGCCATTTCAAGCATAATTCCGGGAAAAACTATGCGCATTCAGTAAAGCTGGGTTGCGCATGGTGAACCCCTCTCGCCAACACGTATCACACAGGCGTTAATATTGCCTTCATGCAATGGCCCCGCGGCCGGAACCGCTTGGCTTAAGTATTTGTTTCATTGAACAAATGCGCCTGTCCCGGATCGAAACCCAGCGCGATATCGGTGCCCAGTTCAAGCGGCCGGTCTTCGGCCAAAGCCGCGACGATGCGCCCGCCCCGCGTCAGTTCGACATTGACGACGGTTTCGGTGCCCAGCCGTTCCACCAGCGCGACCTTGCCGTGCAGTGCGCCCGCATGGGTGTCGGGCGCCACGGAAAGGTATTGCGGACGAATCCCCAGCTTCGCTTTCGAATTGGCGGTAAAGGCCTCGCCCACCCCCGGCAGCTTGACCGGATCGAGCGCCGGCGCCTTCACGGTCACACCATCGGCGGATTGGTCCAGCACCTCGACATCCATGAAATTCATCGCGGGAGAGCCGATGAAACCGGCAACGAAGAGGTTCGCCGGATTGTGATAGAGATCCATCGGCGCGCCGATCTGCTGCACGATCCCGTCGCGCAGCACAACGATCTTGTCCGCCAGCGTCATCGCCTCGACCTGGTCATGCGTGACATAGACCATCGTGGCACTCAAATGCTTGTGCAGCTTGCCGATCTCCATACGCATGTCCATCCGCAGCGCGGCGTCGAGATTGGACAGCGGTTCGTCGAACAGGAAGACCTCGGGATCGCGCACGATCGCACGGCCGATGGCGACGCGCTGGCGTTGCCCACCGGACAATTGCGACGGCCGGCGGTCGAGCAGATGCTCCATCTGGAGAATGCGCGCCGCTTCCAGCGCCTTGCGATCCTTCTCTTCCTTCGAGGCGCCGGCGATGGTCAGGCCGAAGGCGACGTTCTCGCGCACCGACATGTGCGGAAAGATCGCGTATGTCTGGAAGACCATCGCGATCCCGCGATCCTTCGGCTGTACGTCGTTGACCACCCGGCCGCCGATTTCCAGCGTTCCCGACGTGATATCCTCCAGCCCGGCGATCATGCGCAGCAAGGTCGATTTCCCGCAGCCCGACGGCCCGACGAAGACGACGAATTCGCCGTCCTCGATCTCGATGTCGACGCCCTTGATGACCTCGACATTGCCGTAGCTCTTGCGCACCTGTTTCAGCGATACGTCCGCCATGACTTCCTCCTCAGGCCGCCGGACCGGCCGGCGAGACCACTTTCAACAATCCGTCTTCGTCGATGATGACCGGCTCCGGATCCATGATATGGCCGACGAAGCCCTTGCCCTCCGGGCGGTCGGCAAAACCCATGATCATCATGCCCGTATCGGTATGAACGATTCGCGCGGCGTAGCGCCGGCATGGCCGCGCGCCGTCGAGAAACGGGCCGGGCGCGATCCGCCAGGGCCCGCGCGGATCGTCGGCTATCAGGTAATGCGTTCCCGTGACCGGACCGCCCGGCGTGGCCTCCGCCTGGTCCTTGGAAAAATGCTCCGCCGCCGTACAGAACAGGCAGTACCACCGGCCATTCTTTTCGAAGACCTCCGGCACCTCCAACTGGCCGAAACCGCCGATGAAGACCGGCTCCTGCAATGTCCATTGATGGAGATCGGGCGAAGTGGCGAAACCGATCGCGCCACCGCCATTCGGCTCCGCGATGCCGGGAGCGCGCGCGGTGAAATACATCAGCCACCCGTCTCCCGCCGGATCGCGCATCACCCACGGGTCACGCATCGCGCGGTCGTGCCAGAATCCCTGCGCGTGATCGACCTCATAGGCCTCCGCCGTCGGTCCGGCCAAGTCGAGGCACAGGCCGTCGCCAACCCGTTTCCAGCTGTGCAAATCCCGCGACGTAGCATGACCGATGCGCTGGATCAGGCCGTCCTCGGCATGACAGGTGCCGGTGTAGAACAGGTGCCAAAGCCCTTCATCGTCGCGCACGACCGAGCCCGTCCATGTCGTGTAATCGTCCCAGGCCGGCCTGTCCGCCGGGGCGAAACAGGTGCCCAGATGCGACCAGTTCGACAGGTCCGTGCTGGTCGCATGGCCCTGGCTGACATTCCAGTGCCGCAAATCCGGGTCTTCGAGCGCCTTGTCCGCCTGCAGGAAGAAGGCGTGCCAGCTATCGCCGTCGCGAACATACCAGCTGTCCCAGATCCACTTGTCGTCGAGCGCCAAAACCATGATTGAACGTGTTTCCTTTCGGGTAAGCGTCAGCCTTTGACGCCGGTCGATGCGATCGAGGCGATAAAGGCGCGTTGAAGGACGAGATAGAACGCCAGCACCGGTATGGTGATCACGGAGAGATAGGCCATCACCTCGCCCCAGGCGACGTTGAGCTGGAAGAAATAGCCGAGCCCGACCATGATCGGCCGATGCGCCTCGTCCTGGACGACGATCAGCGGCCACAGATATTGCTCGTTATACATCTTCAGCGATTTCAGGATCGCCGCGGTCGCCAGAACCGGGCCAGACAGCGGCATCACCACACGGCGATAGATTTGCCACCACGACGCCCCCTCTGCACGCGCCGCTTCGATCAGTTCGCGCGGCAAGTCCTTGAAAAACTGCACAAAGAGAAAGACCGTCAGCGCATCCGCGATCCACGGCACGATCTGCACGTGATAGGTATTCAGCCAGCCGAACTCGATCCCCTCCATGCCGACCCATGGCAGCCGCGACACCCATAAAAGAAGCGGAATGGCGATCGTCTCGAACGGTATGATCAGCGTCGCCAGAATCACCCAAAGGACGATGCCGCTCCCCTTCCAGTTGAGATAGGTGAACGAGAACGCCGCCAGCGAACACAAGAACAGCGATGCGCAGACGGTCACCAAGGTGATGAAAATCGAATTGAAGACGAACAGGCCGATCGGCGCGCGCCGGAAGGCCGCCGCATAGTTTTCGAGACTGATGTCGCCGACCGGCAGGAAGGCGCGCAACGACGAGGTGTCGCTGAGAAGTTGCGCCGTCGGCTTGAGCGACGAAACCAGCATGAACACCAGCGGGAACATGAAGACGAGCGCGACCAGGATCAGAACCAGATAGCGCACGGCCAGTCGCAGGCCGTGATTGTCCTGTGTAACGATTGCCATTACGCCTTCTCCCGCGTCAGGTAGCGCTGCAGCAGCGAGATGGCGAGAACGACCAGGAACAGGATCACCGAGATCGTCGATCCGCCTGAAATGTCCTGCTTGCCATAGCCGCGTTCGACGGCCTGGAAGACCAGCGTCTGGGTGGAATCAAGCGGACCGCCATTGGTCATCACATCGACCTGCGCAAAGACCGCGAAGGACTGCATGGTAATGACGATCAGCACGAGAACCGCCGTGTTGCGCAGCCCCGGCCACGTCACATAGCGGAATGCCTGCCACTTCGACGCGCCCTCGATCTCGGCCGCCTCGTAGAGCGTCGGCGAGATGGTCTGAAGCCCGGACAGCCAGATCACCATGTGGAACCCGACCGCCTGCCAGATCGACATGGCGATGATAGACCCCAGCGCCGTGTCGGTATTGCCGAGCCAGTCCACCGGCTCGAACAATCCGAAGGTCAGCCCCTGCAGGATATTGTTCAACAGCCCGTCATTGCCGTCATAGATGAAACGCCAGAGCAGCGACACGACCACGATCGACACCACGACCGGCATGAAAAAAACCGTTCGGAAGACATTGATTCCACGCAGTTTCTGATTGATCAGCAGTGCCAGGCAAAGCGCCAGCCCGCCCTGCACGGGCGCCACGACGAACACGAAAGTGAGCGTGTTGACCAGCGCCTTCATGAAGATCACGTCGCCCGCGATCACCACCCGCGCATTGTTGCCCGATTGCCATCGAAACCATTCGCGCATGCCGCGATATTGAGGATAGTCGTCGCTGCGCGTGATGGTGCGCACGCGCGGATATTCCGGCTGCCCTTCCTCGTCGCGCACGATATTGCCGCCGTTGTCGCGCTCCGGTTCGAGCGTGATCACGGCAAGCCCGAGCAGGCTCTCATAGTTTTCGAAGCCGACATATTCGGTCGGATTGGGCGAGATCAGCCGCTGGTTCGTCAGGGAAAATCCGAAGGCGAGGAAAAACGGCACGATGATGAAAAGCGCGATCAGACCGACCGCAGGCAGCGCGAACAGCCAGCCCGTGCGGTTCGATGTCGTCAGTTTCGATGTCATGACCGTCCTCCGCCCTTGAAAGTCAGGCGGGCCGCGCCGGAAACGCGGCCCGCCATCGCATCGGCTTAGTGGCCGTAGCCGCTGTTCTTCTCGATGTCGGCGTCGATCTCGTCGACGGCGGCATCCAGCGTGTCGGCCACGTCAGCGCCATTGGCGATGTCCGCGAGCGTCTTCGTGAAGACCTTGGACTGGACCACGTAGCCCGGCGTCACCGGACGCAGGACGGCCTGCTCCTCGGAAAGCGCGAAGAATGCTTCAAGCGGTCCGCCCTCCGCGTAGTTCTTGGTCATCTTGGCGGCGCTCGGCGTGGACGGGATCAGGCCAATCGCATCGGAAAACGCGGCGAGATACTCGTCCTGCAGCGCGAACTCGATGAACTGTGCCGCGCCGTCCGCATGTTCGGAGGTCGCCGAGATGCCGAACTGCCAGGAACCGCCGCCGATCTTGTTGCCCTCGCCGAAATCGGGCGCCGGCAGGAAGACGACGTCATCGACCTCGTCGAGCGTCGCCACCGCGCGCCAGTTGCCGTTCCACTGGAAGGCGAAATCGCCCTCGATGAAGCCGCGCTGCTGGTCGGCCGGGTCCTCGCTGGTGCCGGGCGCATAGCCCTCGGTGAAAAGCGACTGCCACCATTCGCCGAATGCCAGTCCGGCATCGCCGTTCAGCACGCCCTCGGCGGTCTGGTAGGTCTCGCGGTCGACGATGCCGCCGCCATAGGACCACAGGAACGGCGCGAAGGCATACGGATACCATTCGCCCTGGTCGTTCATGCCGAGATCGAGGGCGAACTTGTAGTTTCCGCTGTCCTTGGCGGCCTTGAGCGCGGCCATGAACTCATCACTGGTCCAAGGCTCGTCCAGCGTCGGACGGCGCAGGCCAAGTTCCTCGAGGGTCGACTCGCGGGCATAGAGCGCCACGGCGGCATCCCAAAGGCCGATGGAATAGAGCTTGCCATCCCAGTAGCCCTTGGTGCCCGGCAGGAAGTCGGCGATTGCGCTCTCATCGATGGGAAGCGGCTGCATATAGCCGGACCAAGCCCAGTTCGGCATGATCGGCCCATCGACATCGATGATGTCGGGAAGGTTGCCGGCCAGCGCCGCCGCGACGATGGAGTCGTTGTAGGATCCCTGCGGGAAGCTCTCCAGAACGACTTCCCAGTCCTCCTGGCTGGCATTGAAGTCATCGACGATCTGATTGATCAACTTCGATTCCACCTCGTTGCCGGCGCCGTGATACCACATGCTCAATTCGGTCTGTGCGAGCGCCGCGTGCGACAGCGACACGGATGCGAGCAATGCAGTGGCGAAAATGGATGTCTTTCTCATGAGTACTCCTCCTCGGTGACAGAAACGGGAAATCATCCCGCAGAGGCGCGTTCGTCTCTCACGGTGACCGATTGGCGCCAGACAACCGGACCGCTGATCAGTGGCGGGGAATCCGGTTCGACCGGCCCCTCCGTGCGCAGGCGCTGCAGCAGCATTCGCGCCGCCGTCTCGCCCATTGCCTGATAGGGAAGCACCGCCGTCGTGAGCGGCGGATAAAGCGTTTCGGAAATAAGCTTGTAGTCGTCGAAGCCGGCGACTGAGATGTCGTCGGGGACCGCGATGCCCCGGCTGCGCAGGATGCCGTAGACCTGCAGCGCCATGCGGTCGTTGCCGCAGCACAGGACCGTCGGCGGCTCCTCCAGTTGCATCATCCGGTCGATGGCCTCGCCGATCAGGACGTTTTCGCGCGGTCCGCTGTGATGCAGGCCGGCCGCGACCACCAGCGCCGGATCATAGGCAATCCCGGCTTCCTCCAGCGCGTCGCGATAGCCCGCATTGCGCAAACCGCAAGCGACCAGGTCCTCCGGCAGCGTCAGGAACCCGATACGGCGGTGGCCGGCTTCGATCAGCCGCGCGACCAGCGCGCGCTGACCGAGCCGGTCGTCCGGGAGGACGCAGGGTGTCCCCGTCTTGTCGAAGCAGTTGACGAGGATCATGGTTTCGCCCCGCGCGCTGTCCGGCAGGACGACCTCGCGGTGGTAATCGGCAACGTAGATCAGCCCCTCGACGCGATGCTGCGCGAAGGTGCGCGTCAGTTCGCCGATCTTCGCCGGATCGCCGCCAGTATCCGAGATAAGCAGCGTCAGGCCGGCTTCGGCGAGGACCCGCTGGATCCCCTGCACGATAATCAGGTCCGGAAGACCGGAGGATTCGGGCGATGACGGGCTGGTGCTGATGGCGCCGGTGATCAGGCCGACAAGGCCGGTCTTGTTGGAGCGCATGGCGCGCGCCGCGCGGGACGGCACATAGCCGAGCTCGCCCATCGCGGCTTTGACGGCGTCGCGCGTACGCACATTGACCGGCGCGTCTCCATTCATTACGCGCGACACGGTCTTCGGCGATACGCCGGCCTTCCTGGCAACATCATAGATGGTCGCCAAACGCTCCTCCCGTTCATCCATCGGCATTATGACACCGATGTCATGACATCGGTGTCATAGCGAAAGCAAAATCGAATTGCAAGCTTACGGAGTTCCCGTCGGGCCCGTGAAAGTCAGTGAAAGCGCTGGAGAGCCTGCCCGATCGGCAGGAAACGACTGGGGTCAGCAGATGCGCGGAAGCTGCTCGCCGACCAGCATGTCGACGATGCGGCCTCCGCCGAACAGCGTTTGCATCACCACGATGCGCGGATGGCTTTCGACGGCCCTGCCGATGATCGTCGCATCGCGGCCCGCCGGCGTCGAACGCATCGCGGCAAGCACCGCATCGGCCTTCTCCGGCGGCGCAAAAAGCACCAGCGTGCCTTCATTGGCGAGATAGAGCGGGTCGAGACCCAAAATCTCGCAAACCCCCTTCACTGCCGCGCGCAGAGGAATGCCGGCCTCTTCGATCTCGACGCCGATACCGGCAGCATCCGCGATCTCGTTGAGCGCCGAGGCCAGCCCGCCGCGCGTCGCGTCACGGGCGCAGCGCACGTCGGGCGCCACCGCGATGACGGCTTCCATCAGAGCGTTGAGCGGCCGGCAATCGGACTCGATTTCGGCCGACAGCGCCATGTCGCCGCGCGCCGCCAGGATCGCCGCCCCGTGATCACCGAGCACGCCGTTGACGATGGCGACATCGCCGGGACGCACATTGCGCGCCGCGAGATCGCGGCCCGCCGGAATGACCCCGACACCCGACGTGGTGACGAAGAGCTTGTCCGCCGATCCCCTGCCGACCACCTTCGTGTCGCCGGTGACGATGCGCACGCCCGCTTCGTCCGCCGCCGCGCGCATCGACGCCACGACCCGGCGCAGGAGCGAGACCTCGACGCCCTCCTCGATGATAAAGGCCGCAGACAGCCAGAGCGGTTTCGCCCCGCCGACGGCCAGATCGTTGACCGTCCCGCACACGGCGATCTTGCCGATGTCGCCACCCGGAAACTCGATCGGATCGACGACGAAACTGTCGGTGGTAAAGGCCAGCGTCGCGCCATCCTCGCGCAGGGCAGCGTCGGTCAGCCGGGCCTGATCCTCCATATCCGCCGGTTCGAAAACGGAGGTGAAAACATCCTCGATCAGGTCGCGCATGGCCTTGCCGCCTCCGCCATGGGCCAGCGTGATCGTGTCCGCCTTGAGGGTGCGGCCGGCGCGGGCGGTCGCCGGGCCGGATTGCAGCGTCATTGCGCCGCCTCGAGCCGGGCGCCGCCATACTGGTAATAGGCCGCGCATGCGCCCTCGGACGAAACCATCAGCGCGCCCAGCGGCGTTTCCGGCGTGCACCCGGCGCCGAATTGCGGGCACTGCAACGGCTTGATGCGGCCGGTCATCACGTCACCGCAACGACACCCTTCCGGCTCCTCGATCGACCGGCTCGATGCGCCGTAGCCGATGCCGAATTTCCGCTCCGCGTCGAAAGCGGCATATTTTTCCCGGATCTTAAGCCCCGAAGCGTCGATCTCGCCCAGCCCGCGCCATTCGAAGCGATCGCGCTTCTCATAGACGTCGTCGCAGGCGGCAATGCTGGCGGGATTGCCCTCATCCGGCACGACACGCGCATACTGGTTCTCCACCTCGGCCCGCCCGTCGCGAATCTGTTCGAGAACCATGAGGACGGATTGCAGCAGGTCGAGCGGCTCGAAGCCTGCGACGACGATCGGCTTGCCGTAGTCCCGCGCGATGAAATCATACGGGCGAACCCCGATCACCATGGAGACATGCCCCGGACCGACGAACCCGTCGAGCCTCATCTCCGGATCGTCGAGCAGCGCCTTGATCGGCGGCGGCACGGTGATGTGGTTGCAGAACACCGTGAAGTTCTCCAACCCCTCGCTCGCCGCCTGCTGGATCGAAAACGCCGTCGACGGCGTGGTCGTCTCGAAGCCGAGACCGAAGAACACGACCTCGCGGGCAGGGTTGCGCCGCGCCAGTTCCAGCGCGTCGAGCGGCGAATAGACCATGCGGATATCGCAGCCGTCCGCCTTAGCCTGCATCAGCGATTTCCGGGTACCCGGCACGCGCATCGCGTCGCCGAACGTGCACAGGATGACTCCCGGCTGCTCCGCGAGTTGGACGCATTCGTCGACCCGGCTCATCGGCAGAACACAGACCGGACATCCCGGCCCGTGGATAAACTCGATTCCCGGCGGGGTCAGCTTGTCGAGCCCGTAGCGGAAAATCGCGTGCGTATGGCCGCCGCATATTTCCATGATGTGGAGCGGCTTGTCCGCCGTCGCGCCGATCGCGTCGGTAACCGCCTCGATCTTCGCGAGAAGCCCCCTCGCCGCCACCGGATCGCGGAATTCTTCCGCATATTTCATTCGGCGGCCTCCGGCGTGTCGCCGGCAAGCATCGCTTCGGACGCCATCATCGCGTCGATCTCTTCCTGCGCCTCGCCGAACATGCGCAGCACTTCCAGCGTCTTCGCCGCCTCCTCCTCGTCGATGCGGCTCATCGCGAAGCCGACATGGACCAGCGTCCACACGCCGACGAGATCCTCCATCGCGTCATCCTCGATGATCGGCGCGACATTGACCTCGCGCCGGACACCCGACACGTCGACAACCGCCAGCTTGCGGTCAGCATCAGAAATCTCAACGATCAGTCCGGGAATTCCGAGGCACATGAGCCTTCTCCTGTTCGGACAACGTGGCAACTGCGACGGCGGCCTGACCAAGCGACAGCCCGCCATCATTGGCCGGCACTCTCGAATGGCTGATCACGTGAAGACCCGCGTCCTTCAGGCCGTCCTCCACCAGTGTTAACAGGATCGCATTCTGAAAACACCCGCCGGAAAGCGCGACTGTGCCGATTTCCGTCCCGGTTGCGAGTTGTTTGGCCATGGCGATGATCGCCTTGGCCAGGCCGCGATGAAACCGCGCCGAGATGATGCCGACCGGCGTGCCCGACGCGAGATCGCCGAGCATGGCGCGCCATACGGCGCCCGGATCGATCTGCGGAAGACCGTTCTCGCCACGCGGCGCGATCGCGAACGGATAGGCCTGTCCGGCCTCTTCATCCATCGCCGCCGGGTCGGGCGCGGCCTCGAACAGCATAGCCGCCTGCCCCTCATAGTCCTGCCGCTCCGGGCACAATCCGACCAGGGCCGCCGCGGCATCGAACAGCCGCCCACAGGATGACGACAACGGACTGTTGGTGCCGGTTCGTATCATCGCCTCCAGCGTATCGCGCGGCTTGGCGTCCAGCATTGCGAAGACATCGAGGCCGGCAAACTGGCCGGCGAACGCGTCCCAGCCCATGCCCGCCATGATCTGTGCGTAAAGATTGCGCCAGGGTTCGCGGACGGCTGCGGCGGCGCCCGGCAGGGCCACGGGCTTCAGCGACGCGAGGCGCTCATGGCCGCGATAGGTGCAGGCGAGAAACTCGCCGCCCCAGATCGTGCCGTCATCGCCCAGCCCGAGACCGTCCATCGCGATCCCGAGCACCGGCCCCGCATCGAGCGGCAAATCGTTTTCCGCCATGCAGGCGGCGATATGGGCGTGATGGTGCTGAACCTCGATCACCCGGCGCTCGCCTGCCATCGCAAGGCCGCGCTTGGTCGAGAGATAGTCGGGATGCCGGTCGACCGCGAAGACTGTCGGCGCGTGCTCGTAGAGGTCGCGATAGAGCGCCAGATTGTGCTCCACATCGGCGTGGACCGCCGCATTCTCGAGATCGCCCATATGCTGGCTCACCACCGCCTGCCCGTCCTTGACAAGGCAAAACGTGTTTTTCAGTTCCGAGCCGAGCGCCAGCACCTGGACCGTATCGTCGAATCCGTCCGGCAATGCGATGGGCTTCGGCGCATACCCGCGTGCACGGCGCAGCATGCGAGGCTTTCCCGTGACGACGACGGCGACGCCGTCGTCGATCCGGTTGGCAATATCGCGGTTATGCATGAGCGCGAGGTCGGCCACGCCCGCGAGCCTCTTTCGCGCGTCGTCATTGGCGGTGCATTGCGGCTCGCCGGAAATATTGCCGGACGTCATCACGACCGGGCGATCGATCCCCTGCAGCATCAGATGATGCATCGGCGTGTGGGGCAGCATGAAACCGAGCCGGTTCAGCCCCGGCGCCACCGCATCGGGCAATGTTTCGCCCCGCGCCCGAAGCAACACGACTGGCGCTGACGGCGAGATCAGAAGCGCCTCCTCCTCCGCGCCGAGATTCGCATGGCGCCGAATGACATCGAGATCGCGCGCCATCAGCGCAAATGCCCTGCTTTTCCGCCTCTTCCTCTCGCGCAGCCGCACGACCACATCGGCGCGCGTGGCGTCGCAAGCGAGATGGAACCCGCCAATCCCTTTCACCGCCACGATCCGGCCTTCCAGGATCGCATCGCAGGCGGCTCCCAGAGCGTCCTCCGTTTCGAGCCTTTCACCAGGCACTGCGTGGTCGCCCAACCGTTCGATCCAGACTTCCGGTCCACAGACCGCACACGCGATCGGCTGGGCATGAAACCGCCGGTCGGCCGGATCGCCATATTCCGCCGCGCATGTCTCGCACATCGCGAAATCGCGCATGGTCGTGCGTGCACGATCATAGGGCGCACCCCGGACAATGGAAAAGCGTGGGCCGCAATTGGTGCAGTTGGTGAAGGGGTAACGAAAGCGATGCGCGCCCGGATCGCGAATTTCCTCGAGGCATTCCGGGCAGGTCGCGGCGTCGGGCGTGACGCTCGACCGCATCCGACCGCTTGCCGACGACAGGATATCGAACCCCGCCGGCGCAGGCCCGGAGATCGGCGTTCGTTCCAGGGACTCGATTTCGGCAAGAGCCGGCAGCTCCGCGCGCAAACGCTCGACGAACACGGCGCGGCCTTCGCCCCACAGGCGGATTTCCACACCATCGCCCGTATTGCGCACATCGCCGGCAAGGCCCAGTTCATGCGCCAGCCGCCACACGGCCGGCCGGAAACCCACGCCCTGAACCTGCCCCCGGATGACCAGACGCTCACCCGTCATGCCAGGTCCAGCCGCCACGACGCGTCGCGGTGTGAGAGGCATTCGGCTTCGAAAGGCGCGGATGGCAATTCACGATCAGTGTCCCGTCCGTCGAGATGTCGATGACGGCATACTCTGTCGTCTTGATGCCCGAATTATGATGGGAGTTTTCGACCGGTCAAGCGCGGACCATCCGCCCGCAAGGCCCGCCGGCCGGAGGAAATTCGAAGGGCGCAGGGTCCATATTGGAATTCGCGCGCGCCTCCCGCTTCGCCTCAAGCAGCCTGTTCCGCGACAGAATGAAGGATGTGGCGCCCCACATTGCGGACATCGCGCTCGCCGCAGAACGCCATGGTCAGATCCAGTTCATTGCGGATGATCTCAAGCGCACGTCTGACGCCAGCCTCGCCGCCAGCGCCGAGCCCATAAAGCCAGGAGCGGCCTATATATGTGCCCTTGGCGCCGAGTGCGAGCGCTCGCAGTACGTCTTGTCCGGAAGAGATACCGCCGTCGAAATGCACCTCGACACGGTCTCCGACAGCGTCAACGACCGACGCCAGAACCGAGATTGACGATGGCGCGCCGTCAAGCTGGCGACCACCATGGTTGGAGACGACGATCGCATCGGCGCCGTTTTCCGCCGCCATTCGTGCGTCATCCGCGTTCATGATGCCCTTGAGTATCAACTTGCGCGGCCATTTGTTCCGGATGCGGGCGATCTTTCCCCAATTCAGTTCCGGGTCGAACTGTTCCGCGGTCCATGACGAAAGCGACGACAAATCGCTCACATTCTTCGCGTGACCTATTATGTTGCCGAATGACCGGTTGCGTGTCCGAAGCATGTCCACGCACCAGCGTGGTCTGCTCGCCATCTGCAGCAAGCTGCTCAAGCCGAGCTTCGGAGGCGCGCCAAGCCCGTTGCGGATGTCCTTGTGCCGCTGGCCGAGGATCTGGAGATCGAGGGTCAGCACCAGCGCGTCGCATCCCGCCGCTTCGGCACGCTCGATCAGATTGTCGACAAAATCGAGGTCGCGCATCACATAGAGTTGGAACCAGAACAGCGTATCCGTCGCCGCCGCGACCGCCTCGATCGAGCAAATGCTCATGGTCGATAGGGTGAAGGGAACACCGAAGCGCGCTGCGGCGCGCGCGCCAAGAATCTCGCCGTCGGCGTGCTGCATGCCGGTCAGCCCGGTGGGCGCGAGCGCGACAGGCATGGAAACCTCCCGGCCCGCCATCTCGCTCCGCGTCGTGCGGTTCGACAGGTCGACGGCCACCCGTTGCTCGAACAGGATCGACCCAAGATCGTCACCATTCGCCCGGTAAGTACCCTCCGTCCACGATCCGCTGTCCGCGTAATCGAAAAACATGCGCGGCACGCGTGCCCCCGCCATGTCCTTCAGGTCGGCAATTGTCAGCGCCTGATCCAGCCTCATGTGACAGCCCTAGATTTTCGCATCCCACGCGACGGTCGTCTGCGTCTGTTCGCCGAGGCCCTCGATGCCGAGCCGGATGGTCTGGCCTGCTTTCAGATAGACCGGCGGCTTTTGCCCCATGCCGACGCCCGGCGGGGTGCCCGTCGAGATGATGTCGCCCGGCTGCAGGCTCATGAACTGCGACAGGTAGCTGACCAGATGCGCCACGCCGAACACCATCGTGCGCGTCGAGCCGTCCTGGTAGCGGTGTCCGTCGACCTCCAGCCACATGGCGAGGTTCTGCGGATCGGCGATTTCGTCGCGCGTCACCAGCCAGGGGCCGATCGGGCCGAAACTGTCGGCGCTCTTGCCCTTGACCCACTGGCCCGCCCGCTCGATCTGGAAGGCGCGTTCGGAGACATCATTGACGAGGCAGTAGCCGGCCACATGATCCATCGCCGCCTCCTCGCCGATGTAACGGGCCTCCTTGCCGATCACGATGCCGAGTTCGACTTCCCAGTCTGTCTTCTCGCTGCCCTTGGGGATAATGACAGGATCGTTTGGTCCGGTGATCGCGCTGGTCGCCTTGAAGAAGATAATCGGCTCCTCGGGCACCGCCATGCCGCTTTCGGCGGCATGATCGGCATAGTTCAGGCCGATGCAGATGAACTTGCCGACACGGCCGTCACAGGGACCGATGCGGCTGTCCGCATCGAGCACGGGAAGTGCGGCGAGATCGGCCGCCGCGATTGTCGCCAGCCCCTCATCGGTGAGGGCATCGCCGGCGATGTCGCCGACGACGGAGGACAGATCGCGGATCGTCCCGTCGGAATGAACGATGGCGGGTTTCTCGGCGCCCTTGGCGCCGACGCGCAGAAGTTTCATGAGGTTCTATCCTAATGGAATTCAGTAAGTCGCCCGGCCGCCGGACAGATCGAAGACCGCGCCGGTGGTGTAAGAGTTCTCCCGCGACAGCAGCCAGGCCACCATTGACGCGGCCTCGTCGAGTTCGAGGAAGCGAGCGCGCGGGATTTTCGACAGCATGTAGTCGATATGCTGTTGTGACATCTGGTCGAAAATGCGCGTGCGCGCCGCCGCTGGCGTGATGCAGTTGACGGCAATATCCTGCCCCGCCAGTTCCTTGCCCAGTGACTTGGTCAGCCCGATCACCCCGGCCTTCGAGGCCGAATAGGCCGAAGCATTTGGATTGCCCTCCTTGCCGGCGATAGACGCGATGTTGACGATGCGCCCATAACCGCGCGCGATCATGCCCGGGACGACCACCCGGTTGATATGAAACGTGCCGATCAGGTTGATGTCCACGATCTTGCGCCATTCGACCGGATCATAATCCTGCAACGTCGCGTTGCTGCCCGCGATCCCGGCAGAATTCACCAGCAGTGAAACCGGGCCGGTTTCCGCCTCCACTTCGGCATGGATGCGTTCCAGCGCGGAGAGATCGGTAATGTCGCCGCATTTCGCGGTCGCGGCCTCTCCGAGGCTTGCCGCCGCTTCACCGGCCAGCTTCTCGTCCATGTCGAGCAGCACAACCCTGGCCCCGCTGTCGACGATGCGTTTCGAGACAGCGAAACCGATCCCCTGCGCGCCTCCGGTGACGATTGCGACCTGGCCGGAAAGATCAATCCTGTTCATCCTGTTGTTCCTTATGCAGCGGCGGCTGATGCGGAAGCGCCTTGCAGCCGTCCGACAAGCGCCCGCAGCTCGTCCAGATCGAACGCATTCAGCCTGAGGCCATTTTCGCGAACATGCGTGCTGCCGATCACGCCGCGATCGAAAAGGATCTGCTTCTCGCAAGCAATGAAGAACTCGAGCGACTGGTCCTCGAACCACAGCAGCGGCATCATGTTCTCGAAGATGTCACGCGCGCCGTCGAGATTGCCTGCCGCAAAACTGCGGTACAGTTCGACGAACCGGTCCACGACAGCCACGCCCGGCATCACCGCCCATGCGCCGCGCCGGAAAGCATCGACCGTGTAGATGCCGCCATTGCCCGACATGCAGCGCAGCGCGCCGCCGGTCGCTTCCTGCAATTCGTCGATGCGGCGCACCGGCACCGGGCATTCCACCTTCGAATATTTCAGATTCGGGATGCGTCGCGTCAGATCGATCAGGAACTCGGTGGAGACCGAAACACCCGTCGTCCGCGGCGCGTCCTGATACATGACCGGGATCGAGACTTCACCGGCGATCGCTTCCAGGAACTTTGCGAAACGCTC
Organism: Oricola indica; assembly: GCF_965227485.1. Taxonomy (NCBI): domain Bacteria; kingdom Pseudomonadati; phylum Pseudomonadota; class Alphaproteobacteria; order Hyphomicrobiales; family Ahrensiaceae; genus Oricola; species Oricola indica. Next base: position 1,999,391 of record NZ_OZ245747.1, on the reverse strand, counting down.
GCCCTGCGGCGGTACTCGGCCAGGCGGAAACAGGATCAGCGCATCGGCACCCTTTTCCTCCGCCAGCCTAGCCATTTCCTGTGCGCCTTTGACCGAATCCTCGATAACACCGATAGCAGTGTGCGCGCGTCCCTTGGCAGCGTTCATGAAGGTGTCGAGCGTTTCGATCTTCTCGCTTGGCGTCAGCTTCGTCGGCTCGCTGTTCATCGCGAAGATCGACAGGCTCCGGCATCCCTTGTCGATGGCGTAATCGACGATGTTGACCAGACCTTCGTGGTCCACATCGCCATTGTCCTTGAACGGCGTGTTGAGCACCGGGCAAACGCCCTGGAAAGGTTCGTCCATTTCATTCTCCTTGTATGGTTTAAAGCAGTTGGCCGCCGTCGACATGGATCACCTGACCGGTGATGAAGGCGGCGTGGTCCGAAGCCAGGAAAGTCGCGATGCCCGCCAGATCGTCAGGCATGCCGATACGGCCCATAGGTGTGCGCGAAACGATCGTGTCGTGGCGATCCGGATCGGAGAGCGCCGTCTCGGTTATGTTTGTGCGGATCGTGCCCGGCGCGACGGAATTCGCGGTAATCCCGTAGCTTGCCAGTTCAAGGGCGAGACCGCGCGTCAGCATATCCATTCCCGCCTTCGACACGCAGTAATGCGTCCGGCGCGGCTCGGCGCGCTGACCGGAAATCGAGGAAATGTTGATGATCCTGCCGCCTTTGCCGCGACGTACGAGCGATTGCGCCGTCAACTGCGCGCACAACATTGCCGCCTTCAGGTTGACGTTGAGCATGCGGTCCCATTCGGACTCCTCCAGCGTCAGGAAGTCGACATAGGAAACGATGCCGGCATTGTTGACGAGGATGTCGACGCCGCCCTTCTCCTGATCGAGTTCGGCAAAGAGGGTGCGGATCGCCTCGGTGTTCCCGGCATCGAGCGCGAAAGCCTCCGCGGAGCGGCCCCGCGCCCGTGCATCCTCCACGAAGCCGGCCGCATCGTTCGCTTGACTCAGATAGGTGATGAAGACCCGCGCGCCGGCATCCAGCATGGATTTCGCAATTGCCCGCCCGATGCCCGATGAACCGCCGGTCACGAGCACGGTCTTGCCCGAAAGATCGATCAGCATGATTGCGCTCCCGTTCCGTTGATTTGCCGCGCGGCATCGAGATCGTGGCTTGGCAGCACGATGCCGTCGAAATCCGAAAGCAGGTCGATCACTGCCCGTGACTCCTCGTGCGACGACGTCAGCCCGATCGCGGTTTTCCGCCTGAGATTGTCCAGCAGGAAGATCGCGTCGCCGGGCATGATCACACGCCCGGCATCCGTTTCGCATTCGACCATGATGCTTCCCGGCGTATGACCGCCGACATGGCGGGTACGTACGCCCGGCAGCGGTTCGGCGCTGTCCGGCAGCAGCGAAAGGCGATCCGCGGGCAATGCCTCGAGGAACGCCAGCGCGCCTGCAAGCTGCGGCAGAGCAGTGCGTGCGCCTTCGCTTCGCGCCCAGTCCCATTCCCGTTCGCCGACGAAGAAGCGCGCTCGCCCGAAAAGATCCACGTTCGACGCATGGTCGTAGTGAAGATGCGTCAGGATGACCGCGTCTATATCGTCGGGCGAAAGGCCGGCCGACGCCAGTTGCGCCTGAATTGGCCGCCGGCCCGCGGCCTGCCACGACCGCCCATTGGTCTTCACTGTCGCGTTGATGACCCCGAAATCGCTGATCCCGGTATCCACCAGCGCGGTGAAGTCCGGCGCCCTGAGCAGCCAGCAGAAACAGCCGATGGGCCGCAGCGTCGAGGGCGCTCCGCCCTCGAACAGCACGGCCTCACTCGCCTCGATCTCGGCGAAGGACAGGGGAGTGATTTCGCAGGTCATCGCACGATCAGTCCGACTCGACCTTGAAGCGCTGGATATGACCGGGCTTGTAGGCGTATTTCTCGATGATCTCGTCGGTGATGTGGATGCCGAGACCGGGGCTGTCCGGCACGATCAGATTGCCGTCCACCATCTCGATCGGCTCGACCAGAAGGTCTTCCCGCAGGCCATTGGCGATCTGCTGGTATTCGCAGATCAGCGCGTTCGGGATTGCCGCGAGAAGATGCAGGTGCGCGGTCAGCGAAGCGCCCGTGCGGAAGACATGCGGCGCGATCGGCTTGCCGTAGAGCGCCGCGTATTCGGCAATGCGCTTCACCTCGCTGATGCCGCCGGCATGGGTCACGTCCGGCTGCAGGATATCGACCGCGTTCGCATCGACCAGCGCCTTGAACTCGTAGATCGAGCAGCCGTTCTCGCCGCCCGCCACCGGAACCGCGCTAGCCGCGCGCACTTGCGCATAGCTTGCGATCTCGTCGGTCCGCACCGGCTCCTCGAGGAAAAACAGGTCGATTTCCGCGAGCGCCTTGGTAACCTCGATTGCTTCCAGGACGGTCCACGGTTCGGGCACGTAGCCCTGCCCGGCGTCGAGCATTACATCCATGTCCCGCCCTGCGGCCTCGCGGGTTGCGCGGGCGATCTCGACATCCCTCTTCGCGGAAATACCCCCTCGAACCTTCACCGCCGTAAAGCCGCGCTCGCGATAACTCGCCACCTCTTCCTTCAGCGATTCAAGCGGTTGGGTCATGCCGCCGCTGGCATAGGCGCGGATCCGATCGCGATGCTTGCCGCCGAGCAGGCTGTGAACGGGTACACCGAGCGCCTTGCCCTTCAGGTCCCAGAGCGCGTTCTCGATGCCGCTGATCACGCCCATAGCGAGGCCGCGCCGGCCCCAGTTCGCGCCGAGCTTGTAGAGCTTGCGCTGCAGGACCTCGATCTCGAAGGGATCCTTGCCGATCAGCATCGGCGAAATCGAGTCGCAGATCGCCTTGGCAGCTTCCGGCAGATAATGACCGGTGCCCATCTCGCCGAGACCGTAGACGCCCTTGTCGGTGAAGACCTGCACCAGCGTGCTGTTCCACACCCGAACCTCGCCGCCGGACCAGCCCCACACCTCGTCATCGGTATAGACCTGCGAAAGAAGGATCGGACGAACCTCTGTGATTTTCATGTGATCAATTCTCCATAAGGGAAGTGTGTGCGCGAGGCTTGGGAAGATCCCCCGCGTCGGAAATGCGTGAACGCCCCTCGATCCAGCCGAGATTCATCGGAAACGTGACCGTTTCCCCCGCATCGAGCGTGTAGTGGACGCCCCTCCTCACGGCCTCGGCGAGACCGTAAGCCGGGTAGCTGGTGAAGGGTTCGAGCGCGAAAATGTTGCCCGTCCCGAACCAGGGATATCCGTACGAGCCGCGAAAATTCTGCCAGTACCAGAGATACGGCAGCCGCGCGGCCGGCCATCGCATGTAGACCCCGCAAGCGTGCCGACGGTTCATCAGGGCAAACCAGCCGTCATTGCCGTGCAGGTAGATCATGTCGCAGTTCTCGGTCGTCCCGGAGCGCGGTATCCGCGATCCGTCGACCTGTGCGCCGCCGGCCGTTTCCAGTGACGGCCAGGCGAAGTCACCATCGGCAGGAAACAGGTTCCGGCGCATGCCCGGTTGCCGGGCATCGGGATCGAGAACGGAGCCCGTATTCGTTTCCGCACGCGTCGCCGCGACATCCAGCGCCCAGTCGCCGTCTCCATAGCGCTCGGCATCAAAAGTCAGGTGCTGCCCCCACATGAAGTCCATCGACTGGCGCGATGTGTTGGTCACCGTTTCGACCACGTCGAAGACCGGGTCTCCCTCTCGCAGCCGGACCGTTCGAACCAGGCTGAACGGCGTCTGCGACGTTGCCGCCTCGAATGACACGCTCAGGCTGTCGCCGTTATTGGAACACTCCGTAACATGCCAATCGAGCCGCCATCCTTCGCCCATCATCTCGTGGGCCGCGCCGTCATGGCTGCAGGCACTGCCGCCATTGGGAAAGACCGATTGCCAGCCGCCGGCGAAGCCGTTGACGAAGGCGGAACCGGCCGGTGTCGCCGAAGGCGGAAAACCGTGGCGGTCGGCCATGCGCTCAGGCATGTGCCCGAACACCTCGAAGTCCCGTGGCTTGTAAAAGGCCGAGACGATCTCCGCTCCGCGTTCCGGCATCACCGAAATCCGCCAGTGCTCGTTCTCCAGAATGGAGAGCCGGAAGCCCTTGTAGGTGAAATCACCATTGAATCTGAGGGCATTGGCGCCGCTGTGAAACATCTCCCGCCCCTATCGAATGAACACGCTGGGCAGGTAGGTGACGGTCTGCGGCACGAAGGCGATCAGCGCCATCACGATGATGAAGATCGGGATCATCGGCGCGATATGCCGGCTCGTCCGCGCGAGCCCCGTCCCGGCGAGCGAACTCGTGAGGAAGAGCAGCACGCCGACCGGAGGCGTGATGCCGCCCAGATTGAGCGCAATCACCATCAGGACGCCGAACTGCACCGGATCGAACCCCACGGCGGCTCCAATCGGCGCCAGCACCGGCACCAGGATAATGATGATCACCATCGTCTCGATCACGCAGCCAAGAATGATCAGCATGCCGACGATCAGGCCCAGAATGGCGAACTTGTTCGAGGAAATGGAGAACAGGAAGCCGCGCATCGCCGCAGGAACCTGCTCGATGGCCATGATGTAGGAGAAGATCGCTGCAAATGAGATCACGAGCAGCACCGACGCCGTGACAACGGCCGACTTGACGAAGATTTCCTTCAGCCCCGCAAGCGGCAATTCGCGATAGACGAAGGCGCTGATGACGAAGGCGTAGATCGCCGCGACAGCGCCCGCCTCGGTCGCCGTGAAGACGCCGGCCAGGATACCGCCGACGATCAGCACCGGAGTCAGCAGCGCCCAGAACGCGGACCGGAAGCTGCGCCACAACTCGCCGAAGCTCGCGGACGGCTCAACCGGATAGTTCTCCTTCTTTGCGTAGAAATAGGAGTAGATCATCAGTCCAAGGCCGATCAGGACGCCGGGGACGATGCCACCCACGAACAGCGCACCGATCGATACGCCGGTGAGGCTGCCATAGACGATCATCAGCATGCTTGGCGGAATGATCATGCCGATCGAGCCCGCCGCGGCGATCAGTGCGGCCGAGAAAGCGGGGTTGAACCCCTTCTGGCGCATCGACGGGATCAGCACCGACCCGACAGCGGACGCATCCGCGACACCGGACCCCGAAATGCCCGCGAAGATCATGCTGGTGACGATCGCCACCTGCGCAAGGCCGCCGCGAATGGCGCCGACAAGCGAGTTGGCGAAATTCACGATGCGCAGCGAAATGCCGCCCGCTTCCATGCAGATGCCTGCGAAAACAAAAAATGGGACGGCCAGAAAGGGGAAACTGTCGATCCCGCCGATCATCTTCTGGGCGACCACGAAACCGGGCTGCCCGGAGAAGAACAGGAAGGTGCCCGCGCCGGCGACGCCGATGGCGAAGACGATCGGCAAGCCGATCAGCGTGAGCAGGAAGAACAGTCCAAAGAGAGGAAACAGCATGACGGTTACGCCTCTTCGCGTCCGTCGAGGACGGCGATAATGCGGTCAATGGTGACGACGATCATGAACGTCATTCCGAGCGGAACGGCGCCATAGACGATGGCCTGCGGCATTTCGAGCGCCGGCGTGATCTGTGTCATCGTCAGCGAGACGATCTTCACGCCGAAGAACAGCGCAGCCGAAAGAAAGGCCAGGATGATCACGTTGATGCCAACGAGCGCGGCGATATGCAGCTTCGCAGGCAGGGACCGGTAGGTATCGAAGGCCGAGAAAGCCTTGCGCTGAACGGCAAGAGACCCCGAAAGGAACACGATATAGAACAGGAGGATCTTGGAGACCTCCTCCGCCCAGGCGACCGAGTCATTGAGAAAGAAGCGATTGAAAACCTGAATGCCCGTCAGGCCGATCAAGATCGCAAACAGGATCGCGACGATCCACTCCACTGCGGCGACCACCGCAGAAGCGAACGAATGAAACCAGGTCATTTCCGAATTCCTTGAACGAGTTTCCCGATTGCCCGGCACGCAGCGATCTGATGCGTGCCGGGCGGCTCCGGGAGGAGCTTATTCGACCGCTGCGATCTTTCCGAGCAGTTCGCCGCTTTCGTACTGGGCGCCGAGCTCATCATAGACGGGCTGGACGGCCTGCTTGATCTTTTCGCGCTCGGCATCCGAGACCTCGACGACTTCGACACCGCCGGCCTTCATGGCCTCGACCGCATCGGCATTGGCCTTGACGACCTTGTCGAACAGGGCGTCTGACGCTTCCTGCGCCGCTTCGAGAACGGCAGCCTGGTGCTCCGGGCTCAGACGTTCGAACGCCGCTTTGTTCATGGCCACCAGGATCGGCGGAGACTGGTGCTGGGTCAGGGAGAAGTACTTGGTCACCTCGGTGAACTTCTGCGCCAGCATCGATTCCGGAGACCCCTCGACCGCCTGCACGACGCCGGACTGCAGCGCGGTGTAGATTTCACCGAAGTTGATCGGCGTCGGGTTGGCACCGAGCGCCTCGAAGGTCTTCACGAAGATCGGCACTTCCGGAACGCGGATCTTCAGGCCCTTGAAGCTTTCCAGCGTATCGACCGGCGCATCGGCGGTCAGTGTGCTGCGCAACCCGTAGGCGAAATAGGCGAGAAACTTGAGCCCCTTCTCGTCGAACATCTCATCGACCGCGCCGCGTAGATCGCCGTTGAAGACTTTCTGCTGGTGGTCCATGTCGCGATAGAGGAACGGCAACTCGAACGTGCCGAGCTTCGGATTGATGATCGCCCAGCCGGCGGCGCCGGTCAGCGAGATGTCGTGCGAGCCGAGCGTCGCGCCTTCCAGCAGTTCACGCTCGTTGCCGAGCTGACCATCCGGGAAGATTTTCACTTCGACCGCGCCGTTTGTCTTGTCTGCGACCCGCTCGGCGAAGTCCACCACACCGAGGTGAGACGAGAAAGACGTGTTGAACACATGCGCCGCGCGGATGGTGACATCCGCTGCGGACGCAGGGGCGACAACACCTCCAATATGCGCGAGTGCCGCTATGCAGGTTGCTGCGAGTAGCTTTTTCATTGGCGAAAACCTCCCGTTCGCTCGTTAGCCAGGCTCGGGCGCGATCGGGAACTCCGGTCGAACATCCGAACAATTGCACATTCCCATGCCGGCCGAACCACTCCGGCCACAAACATCAGAAGCGCACAATCCGAAATCGCATAATATGGACGATATGTCCATAGTTTGAGAAACAAAATTCAGCCTCCATTCATTCCGCGCATGCTAGGGCTCCACATGAAGGCGTGATGCGGGATGCAGAAATGCAGCGAATGCGCGGAATCTGGAAGCTACGGCAGCAATTTCAACATCATGAAACGACTGGCTGACATTTGGTCAAAGCTTCCATATTATGCCACTCTCGGGAAACATCGGGGCAAGTCCGATTCCGTGAAGACTGTGAAAACGACCATAGCCACCTGCCGAGGCATTCGACGTGAGCAAGGAATCGAGCAAAACCACGAAGCAGGATCGGGAAGTTCCCGGTGTTGCGCTTCTATACAAGGCTTTCCGCGTCATGGATGCCGTCGCCGAATCGAGGACGCCGCCGCGCATCACCGATCTGCTTGCGGCGACCGATCTGTCCAAGGGCACGCTGTACCGTCTTCTTCAGGCGTTGGTCGATCGCCGGTATTTGCGCCACGACCCGTCCGACCAGTCCTATAGGCTGGGCACAAAGCTCTTCGATCTGGCGCATACGGTCTGGGAGAGCTTCGACCTGAGAAGCGCGGCCTCCAGTGAACTGATCGCCTTGCGCGACCGTCTGGGCGAAACGACCAGACTCTCCGTGCTGGACGGCTATGAAGTGCTTTATATCGACCAGGTCGACGCGACGAGCGAGCTCAGGGTTGCCAGCGCGGTCGGCAGCCGCGCCCCGGCGCATGCCAGTTCTGCCGGCAAGGCCATGCTCAGCAAGCTCGAACCGGTTCAAAGCTCCGAAATTCTCTCCCGCCTCAACCTTGAGCAACTCACGCCGTCGACGATCACGGACGAGATGGAGCTGCGGCGCCACATCGACCTCGTGACTGCGAGAGGCTACGCCACGTCGATGGAGGAGCGGGTCCAGGGTATCGCCTCGGTATCCGCACCTATCCTTGACGCGAGCAACCGGCCTGTCGGAGCCCTGACCGTGACAGGTCCCTCGTTCCGGCTGGACTGGGACAAGCTGGACGCCATCGGCAGGGATCTCATCGACGCCGCGCGTCGCATTGCCGGCAATGCCGGCATGTACACCCAGCCCTTCTCCGTCTCGACACCACCGCGCCCGAAAGAGAGCATTCCCGACGAGGTGTCCTGCGCGTACGAGACCCGGGCCATCCAGGGCGAAGGCCCGCTCTGGGTTCCCGAACAGAACGCGCTCTATTGGGTGAACATCCTCGAACCGTCGCTCAACATCTTCAGCCCGGATCTTCAGCACAACAAGGTCGTCCGCTTCCCCTGCATGCTGAGCGCCGTCGCGCATACGAAGACCGACCGCATGATCGTCGCGACACAGAAGGGCGTTCAGATGCTCGACCTCCAGTCGCACCAACTGACGCCCTTCTCCGATCCCGAACCACGTCTGAGTTCGAACCGGCTGAACGACGCAAAGGTCGATCGCGCGGGGCGCCTATGGGTCGGCAGCATGGCCATCGATGGAACGCCGGGCCACGGAAGCCTGTACTGTATCACCGGAGACGGGTCCGCAGTCGCGGTCGATACGGGCTTCGCAATCAGCAACGGCATCGCCTGGTCCCCTGACGACAAGCTGATGTACTTCATCGATTCTGGCCGAAACCAGGTGTTCCGCTACGAGTTCGACCTGGCAACCGGCGAAATCGGCCGAAGGGACATCCTTATCGAGGTCCCGCAGGAAGCAGGCCGCCTGGGCGGGCTGACAGTGGATCGCGAGGGCTTTCTGTGGATCGCGCATTACGATGGCTGGGCGATCAATCGCTATCAGCCGGACGGAAAGATCGACAGACGTATTCCCCTGCCTGTGCCCCGCCCCACGAGTTGCATCTTCGGAGGCCCCGACCTGCAGGATCTGTTCGTCACCTCCGCACGCATCCGCCTGTCGTCGCAACGGCTCAGCGAAGCGCCGCTATCCGGCTCATTGTTCAGGATTCGCACGGAGTCCAGCGGCATCGCCGAGACGCCCTTCGAGATAAGCTGACGTCTTCATCGCCGCCGCCCGCTTGCAATGCTGACGAGTCTGGCGATTAGAGGAGGCAGAGCGCGCTTGCCCCGACAGCCGAGAAACGAGGAAACGAGCTAACGAGTGCAGGCGTTCTCCGGGTCAGGAAAGGTCCGCTCGTCAATCCGCCATCCTTGACCAGCAGATTGTGGTGTGCGCATCCGCCGTGCCACCCGCAAACAATATTCGGCGGAAGAGAAGATCCGCATCGTGCTGGAAGGTTTGCGCGGTGAGGAGTCGATTGCCGCGTTCTGCCGGCGCGAAGGCATAGCCGAGAGCCTCTACTACAATTGGTCGAAAGAGCTCCTCGAAGCCGGCAAGAAGCGGTTGGCCGGCGACACCGCGCGTGCAGCCACCACCGACGAGGTCAAGCATCTGCGCCGCGTGACCCATGATCTGAAAGAGGTCGTCGCCGAGCAGGCGCTGGAACTGCGGCTGCTCAAAAAAAGCATGATCGCGGATGTGGGTTCCTAGTTCTCTGCATGAAAAACGACTCCTTCACTATCGAAAATAGTGTCCATCAAATCGGGGGAATTCCGACTCCACTTTATGCCTTATTGCGGCCCCCCCAGATAAAATGGCATCTCGAAGCCCAGGTAGTTGGCCGTAAACCACTGCAGAACGCCTTGGGGGTATTCGAGGGTCAGGAAGTAGGATAACACCCCGAAAAAAACGCCGCGGAAAGGCCAAGAAGCGCGTTGCGAACGTGGTTGATACCAACTTTATGCGAGGTGAACAGATAGATGAACACCGCAGCGGCCAGAGGGAACCCAACCAGAAAGGTGCCGCCCAATATGCCCAGAAAAATCCAGCCGAGATAGTAGAACACAGAATGGCTCGTATCGCCGAGCAACTCCTGATCGGACAATACGGAGCAAGGCTTCTTCGCAGCAATCTGCTGGAAAAGCACCGGCAGAATGAAGGCAAAACCCAGCAGGCCGACCCAAAAGGGAAAGATGCGGCCCAGCGTCTGGTAACGGAAGCCGTCGAAGAACGCGACAAGGACGATCACCAACATGAAGATCGTAAAGCCGATTTGTGGCCATTTGCGCCGGGTCGACGCCTCGCTTTCCTCCGTATAGACCTTTCCGGCGTTCGGGTCGTAGCGCAGTGCGGCAATGATCGACAGCACTGTCAACCCCAGCAGGATGAGCACGATTGGCCGCTCAAATATGCTGTAGCCGTAAACCTGGATCGACTGGTACAGGGAGGTCTCGATCCGGTCGGACAGGAAAAAGCCGATCAAAAGAGCCGGCCGAGACCAATCGAAGCGCTTCATGAACACGCCTAGCACGCCGAACACGAACAGTGCGATCATGTCGTTCCACTGCAGTGTCGCCTGAAATGCGGCGAAGAAGATCAAGACCAGCATGAACGGCGCCAGGTATCCGTACCGGATCGTGGTCAGTTTCGCGATTTGCGAAGACAGCAACAGGGCGGCACCGGCCCCAAAGACATTAGCAAGCGCAAGCGACCAGATCATCGTGAAGGTCAGGTCGAGATGCTCGGAAATCATCTGCGTTCCAGGCTGAATACCGATCATGACGAAACCGCCGAGAAGGATGGCGTAGCTGCCAGATCCCGGGATGCCGAACAGGATGGTCGGGATCATCGCCCCGCCTTCCTTCGCGTTGCTGGCGGACTCCGGCGCCACCACGCCGCGGATGTCACCTTTGCCGAATTCCGACTTGTCCTTTGAAGTCTGGACCACATGGCCGTAAGCAATCCAATCGACCACTGATCCTCCGAGGCCCGGCAGAGCCCCCACCACGCAGCCGATCATCGAGCAGCGGACGACGATCCACCAGTTCCGGACCGTATCCTTTAAGCCACGTAACCAGCCGCTGCCCAAGACACCGCCTTTCGAGATCGTCTCATGTCGCCGCAGCAAATCGATAATTTCGGGCACGGCGAACATGGCGAGGCCGATGATCACGATGGCGATTCCGTCGCTGAGATAGGTCGACTCGTACACGCCGGGAATGCCCGTCAGGCGGACAGTGCCGTGCGGTTCGAAACCGATCATGCCGATGATCAAGCCGATTACACAGGACGCCAGCCCCTTCAGCACGTTGTTGCCGGTCAGCACGCCAATCATGCTCAGCGCCAGAACGATGAGCATCATTTGCTCGGCGAAGCCAATGGCGAGAATGATCGGCCGCGCCAAAAAGATGGCCCCCGTCAGGATGACCGCTCCGAACAGTCCGCCGAACAAGGAGGCCGAGAAGGCCGCGCCCAGCGCGCGAGCACCCTCGCCTTTCTTCGCAAGCGGAAAGCCGTCGACAACAGTAGCCTGCGAGGCCGAAGTGCCGGGAATGCCCATCAACACCGATGGAAAGGCATCCGAGGTCGTCGTCGGCGCCAGCAATCCGATCATCATCGCCAGCGCATGCGACGCTTCCATATTGTACACGAACGGCAACAGCAGCGATAAACCTGCGACGCCACCCAGCCCGGGTAGGATGCCGACGAGCATCGCCAACGCAGTGCCCAGAAGCAGAAAGCCCAGATGTGTTGGCTCAAACAGTTGGGTTAGGGCGTCGATGACAATTTGAATGTCCATGTCGGTGAATGCCTTCGTTCCGTGGTCGGTCAGCCCCGAAGATACGCCCGGCCTGTGAGGGCCGGGCGATCTGGCTGCGAATGTGAACGGTACTGATTAGAGGTTCAGATCCAGATCGTAGCGTTCCTTCGCGAATTCACGAATGTAGGCGCGCGCTTCCGGCGACAGCGTCAACGCATCGTCAATTGCCGTTTTCGCGGCCGGGCCGATTGTTGCCGTATATTCGCCAAGGACGTTGGATCTGAGCTCGATGAATTCCGGATCTTCCATCACATCGCGCATCGCCTGCCACCAAGCCTCCTTTGCGCCCTCATCGGCACCAGCCGGTAGGTGGAAGGATTTGTTGGTAAGCGTACCGACCTTGAGCAGCGCGAGGGTGGCCTGCCCTGCAGGGCTATCGAACGATCCGCCGGCCCCGTCTTCGTAAACCTCATAGAAAGTCGGAACATCCGGCCAGGTGGGATCGCGGTGCCAATTGCCCTCGGCATCCTTCCAATTCCCATCGGCATCCGGCGCGCCATGAGTCCAAAGCTCCATGGAGATGCCCGAGTCACGGAAATGCTTGCGTTGATTCAGGTAAGCCAGCGAGTTTTCGAAGTTGAGCGCGAACTCGCCGCGCTCGAATGCTTGCGAGATCGGGCCGGCGCCTCCCATGCCCCAAACGTTCTTGGTCTCGACGCCGAGCAACGACAGGGCCAAGCGTTGCTTCAAGCCCGCATCGGTCGGAGTCATGCCTCCGAAGACCAGATCATCCGCCGGAATAGAGCGCATCTTCGCGACCAGATCTTTCGGATTCAGCCCCGCGAGCCCGAGTTCGGTGCGGGCGTAGTTTATGTCTCCGCGCGGAAGAACGATGATATGCTCCCATGCCTGCATATCGAACTCCACCCGGGGGTCGTTAAGGAGGTAATTCATGACCGTCGAGAGCGACATCGCCATGACCCAAGTGCCGTCCTTTTCGGCGTTCTGCTCGAAATAATTGGCACCGATGATGCCGCCCGCACCGGGCTTGTTCACAACCAGGATTTTCGGATTGCCGGGGAGGTGTTTTTCCATGAAGGGCACAAGGGCGCGCGTCAGGCTGTCTGTTCCGCCGCCAGCGCTGAAGGGTACGACGATGCGGACCCGCTCGCCCGAGAAATCGGTTGCGTACGCATTCGGCGCCAAGGCCATGGTAAGTGCGAGGGCGGTTCCGGCAACTACGCCCGCAATACCGCGCCTGGTTATATTGAATACCATTTTCTTCTTAACCTCCCCAATTCTTTTCAAAGAACTCATGACTCTCCTCCTCTGCGCTAATTTTCTTCCATCTGATGCTCGCTCGCTTCTAACCGGCAAGCATATGACCAACCCCAGGACTTCCGGACCATCCGCGAAGCCGAAGCAGGCGGACCGTACCAAGTGATGTCATATTTTCCAATAGTTGGTATTATTTTTTTTAATTTTCTCAAGGTTCCATCTTAGACCCATATTGTGGTTCTTTGTATTTCGACCAGATCACCATCCGATACGGACCGATCAACCGCGAATTAGGATTCCTCGGCAGCGAAAATCCTGGCGATCTCACTTCAACGCTTGCCGTAAGGAGACGCAGTATCGCGATGGCGATATCCTGCACTGCAAGACAACCATCTAACGGAAGCCACCTCCGCCACTGACATAGACCGTATCTGCGGTTGTCCGGGTTCAGCACCAATGAGACAATTTCGGCTTAACGGATAGAGGAGGATTTCTGGCTCATCGTAGCCCTTCAAGGAGCGAAGATGAGACGGAAATCCGGGACACAGAAGGAGCCGGCGGAAAAGGTCATCAAGGACATCCGCCGTGCAACCCGCAAACATTATTCGGCGGAAGAGAAGATCCGCATCGTGCTGGAAGGCTTGCGCGGTGAGGAGTCGATTGCCGCGCTGTGCCGGCGTGAAGGCATTGCCGAGAGCCTCTATTACAATTGGTCGAAAGAGTTCCTCGAAGCCGGCAAGAAGCGGTTGGCCGGCGACACCGCGCGGGCAGCCACCAGTGACGAGGTCAAGCATCTGCGTCGCGAGGCCCATGATCTGAAAGAGGTCGTCGCCGAGCAGGCGCTGGAACTGCGGCTGCTTAAAAAAAGCATGATCGCGGATGGGGGCGACGACGAATGAGATATCCCGCCTCCGAGAAGCTGGAGATCATCCGGCTCGTCGAGCAGTCGCATCTGCCGACCAAGCGCACGCTGGACAAGCTCGGCATTCCCCGCTCGACCTTCAATCGCTGGTATGACCGCTTTCTCACCGGCGGCGTCGATGCGCTGGAAGATCGCAAGCCTCAGCCCGGGCGGGTCTGGAACCGCATTCCCGACGACATCCGAGAAAATATCATCGACCTTGCGCTTGATGAGCCGGAGCTGTCACCGCGCGAACTGGCGGTGACGTTCACCGACACGCGAGGCTACTTCGTCTCGGAATCCTCGGTCTACCGCCTGCTCAAGGCGCAGGATCTGATCACCAGTCCAGCCTTCATCGTCATCAAGGCTGCCGATGAGTTCCATGACAAGACGACCGCGCCGAACCAGCTGTGGCAGACCGACTTCACCTATCTGAAGGTCATCGGCTGGGGCTGGTTCTATCTGTCGACCATCCTCGACGATTACTCGCGCTACATCATCGCCTGGAAGCTATGCACCACGATGAAGGCCGGGGATGTCACCGACACGCTGGAACTCGCCCTGCAGGCATCGGGTTGCGACAACGCCAAGGTGATGCAACGTCCACGGCTCTTGTCAGACAATGGTCCATGTTACGTCGCCGGCGAACTGGCCGATTGGCTCTCCGGCATTGGGATGGAGCACACCCGCGGTTCGCCTTGCCATCCCCAGACCCAGGGCAAGATCGAGCGATGGCACCAGACGTTGAAAAACCGCATCCTGCTCGAAAACCACTTCCTGCCGGGTGCTCTCGAAACGCAGATCGACGCCTTTGTCGATCATTACAATAACCGGCGCTACCACGAGAGCCTCGGCAATCTCACACCGGCCGACGTCTACTTCGGACGCAGCCAGACCATCCTGCAGACAAGAGAAAGGATCAAACGCGAAACTATCAATCAACGGCGCTTGCTGCATCGCAAGGCCGCCGCTTAGAATGAAATCCTGATGGGCCAGAGCCTCCACTAGATCAGGCCGCCGAACTGCTCAAAACCTCTGACGACGGACACATCGATCAGGTCCCGCGCCACGACGACGAGCGCTCCGCGCCCCTCTCCCTTGTCGTGAATACCCACGATACGGTGCTTCGCCGTGAGCCGGCCTTGCGACGGTAGCGCGCGATGCAAAGTCAACGCGACTTCCCCGACCACGATCCGGCTGTAGTCGATTCCGGTTTCCGGCGCGCGCATCCACGGTCCGAGACGTCCCATTATCGCCGCCATGGTCGGCAGGACGGATGGGTCGGGTGCCGCGGCGAACCTTAATTGGCGTTCGTCGAGGGGGTCCGAGCCGAGATTGAGACCAAGCGCATACAACATGACATCCGTCGGGCCATAGGCGACCTCAATCTCCGGAAAACGCCACTGCTTGAGACGCTCATAGTCCAGCACCAAGACCCACTCCCCCGCCTGAAATGACAATATGCGCGGCTTTGACAGGCGATTCACACGTAGTATGCTGCCGCAACCACGGGTTAAATTCCCACTACCAACAACCCACATATTGAAATATTATTAGACTATCAACTATCATTGACCTGCTAAATTCAAAATATGACGAAAAAGGAATTTAGGGAGCGCGGCATGCAAATCGAGACGGATCGACTCAACGCCCAGGACGGCGCCACGTGGGCCGACTATGTGGATGTCGACCTCCCGAAGGGCGCCCAAAGCGTCGTCCGCACGGCGGCTCTGCTTCGAATCCTGGCCACGAACAACGATGAGGGCCTGCGCCTGAAGGATGTCGCGGAGATCGCGGGGCTCGAGCAGCCGACGGCGCACCGCGTGATTAGCGCGCTGAACGCGGTGGGATTCGTCGTCCGGCATCCGAAGACCCGTCGCTACCACCTGGGGCCGCTACTGCAGGAACTCTATATCGCGGCCTATATGGGCTTCAGCATCCAGGAAGCCGTTCTCCCGACATTGAAACATATCGCCGGCGAATTGGGCGACACGGTTTATCTGGCCATGCGCAACGGCTTAGATTCCGTCTGTGTCGAACGCATCGAAGGCAGCTACCCGATCCGGACCTGTACCGTGAATATAGGGATGCATCGCCCTCTCGGGATCGGTGCGGGCAGTATCGCGCTCATGTCCGGGTTCGGTAAGATGGAACGCGAATTGATCCTGACCCAGAACGAGAGCCGGTTCGTCAGCTACAAAACCAGTATCAACGAGGTTCGCGCGCGCTGCGAGAAGGCCGAGGAAACAGGATACGATTTCGGCAAAGTGCTTGGCGACGTCAACATCAAGGCGCTCGGTTTTTGTCTCCGAGGCTATTCCGGCCGGCCAATTGGCGGGATCAGCGTTACTGCGATCGGCGACCGCTTCGACGATGCGCATCTTGCAGAGGCCATTGACCTCCTGCGCGGCGAAATCGCGAAATTGGAAGCGCCAGACGGCCCGCTTGGCAACGTGCCCTGATTTCGAGGCGGAACGGCGTTATTCAGTCAAATCGTTGAGCAGTGGTACTGCGTATGGCGTCAACCAAGCCGGCGGTGGCCGGGTCGTCGCGCTGACCGGATCTGGTCAGCAAACCGATCGGCCGTGCGATACTGGGTGCCGATACCGGGCGAGCGACCACCGCACCGGCCATATAGGCGGACAATGCCGAGCGGGGTAACGGAGCGATGCCGACGCCTGCCGCAACGAGGTCGAGCGCCGTCGAAGTCCGGCGAACTTCATGGGTCCAGCGGATCGGCACGTTCGCACGCGCAAGCGCCTCGTCGATCAGAAGTCTGTTACCGGTGCCCCGGGCGGGCAGGATCAGCGCGGCATTCCCGACATCGGACCAGTTGAGTTGGGACTGCGCGGCAAGCGGATCCTCCGCGCGAACGGCGAGGACGATCGGATCGGTGAAAAGCGGCTCGAACTCGGTGGCCGGTTCGAGCAAGGGCACCGAACATAGCCCGAAATCCGCCTCGCCCTGGGCTACCGCTTCCGCCACTTCGTTCGCTGCGAGATCGAGCAGCCGTACGCGTGTGCGCGGGGTCTTCTTCCGAAAGGCGTTAATCGCGGGCGCTACGATCCCCGAAACGACTGTGGGAATCGTCGCGAGTGTCACGGTCAGCGCCCGCTGGTGAGCGAAAGCCTCGCTTTCGTCACGCATCGCACGCGTCGTTTCCTGCGCGTCGTTCAAAATCGCCTCGGCTCGAACCTGCAATCGCTTGGCCGCAAGCGTCGGCCGGACTTCGCGGGTCGTGCGCTCGAAAAGCTGAGAGCCGAGGGCCTCCTCCAGCTTGCGTATCCGTCGCGTGACGGAAGGCTGCGATAGCCCCAAACGACTGGCCGCCCGGTGGAAGGAGCCCGTTTCCTTGACCGAAAGAAACACTTCGAGATCGGCGAAGTCGAAATTGATCCGCATTTCGCATCAATCTCGTAGGATTTGTCATTAGTCAAATAAAATACGCGCTGCTAGCAGGAGGAAAATACGGAAGGAAACCATGAGCGACGGCCCAGACATCGTGGTTGTAGGCGGCGGCAATGCGGCCCTTTGCGCCGCCATGACCGCTGCGGAAGCCGGTGCCCGCGTCCTGATTCTGGAGGCGGCGCCAAAGCCCTATCGTGGCGGAAACTCCCGCCACACGCGCAATTTCCGCTGCATGCATCACGGCCCGCTCGGTCCGCTCGTCGACAGCTACACCGAAGAGGAATACCTCGCCGATCTCCTGAAAGTGACGGGCGGCGAGACCAATCAGGATCTGGCCCGGCTGGCGATCAGGACATCGGAGGAGTGCCTGCCCTGGATGGTGGAGCGCGGCGTCCGGTTTCAGCCGTCGCTGTCCGGGACGCTCTCGCTCGGACGAACGAATGCCTTCTTCCTGGGCGGGGGCAAGAGCCTCGTGAACGCCTATTACCGAACTGCTGAGGCGCTCGGCGTTGCTGTACGATACGAGGCCGAAGTCACCCATCTCGAACTCGACGACGACCGGATCGCCTCGGTCGAGTATGCCTGGCAGGACAAGACCCACCGCGTAGCCCCGCGCGCAGTGGTTGTCGCCGCCGGCGGTTTCCAGGCGGATCTCGACTGGCTGGCGCGCGCATGGGGACCGGCGGCGCGCAATTTCCTGATCCGCGGCACGCCCTACAATCGCGGCGTGGTTCTCGCCGACATGCTGGAACAGGGCGTGGAGCAAGTCGGTGACCCGACGCAGTGTCATGCGGTCGCCATCGATGGACGTGCTCCGAAGTTCGATGGCGGAATCGTGACCCGTCTCGATTGCGTGCCCTTCTCCATCGTCGTCAACAAGAACGCTGAACGATTCTATGACGAGGGCGAGGACGTCTGGCCCAAGCGCTACGCGATCTGGGGCCGGCTCGTGGCGGCGCAACCCGACCAGGTGGGCTACGTCATCACGGACTCCAAGGCGATCAGCCTCTTCATGCCCTCCGTCTTTCCACCCATTGTCGCGGACACGATCGAGGAACTGGCCACAAAGCTCGACCTTCCATCCGAAAAGCTCCGCAGCACGGTCAAGGCGTTCAACGCCGCCTGTGGCGACGATGCGCAATTCCACCCAACAGAACTGGACGGCGTGGCGACCACCGGTATCACGCCGGCCAAAACAAACTGGGCGCGTCCGATTACGAAGCCGCCCTTCTACGGCTACAGCCTGCGCACCGGCGTCACCTTCACCTATCTCGGCTTGAAGGTCGACGACCATGCCCAGTGTTCCGTCGGGAACCGCCCGGTCTCAAATCTCTGGGCAGCGGGAGAGACCATGGCCGGCTCGATCCTCGGCAAGGGCTATCTCGCCGGATTCGGCATGACGATCGGAACCGTCTTCGGACGCATCGCGGGTCGGGAGGCCGCCGCTCATGCAAATCAGTGACGCCATTGCCGAAGCTCGCCGGCAAGCCGAAATCTGGAATGCCTGCCGCTATTGCGAGGGATATTGCGCGGTCTTCCCGGCCCTGCAAAGCGAAAGGAGCTTCTCGGATGGCGACATCACGCAACTGGCAAATCTCTGCCACAACTGCCGGGGCTGCTACTACGCCTGCCAATATACCGAGCCTCACGAATTCGCGCTGAACGTGCCGAAGGTTCTGGCCGAGGTTCGACACGAGAGCTGGAAGAAATACGCATGGCCAGCAGGCTTCGCGGGGCTCTTCGACCGGTCGGGCGTGGTGATCGCCGCCTCGCTAATCGCCGGTTTCGCCGGGATCTTTGCACTGGCGCAGGGTATGAAGCCGGAAACGGGAGAAGGCTTTTATGCGTCTCTTTCCCACACCCTCATGGTGGCGATCTTTACGCCCGCTTTTCTCCTTCCGCTTTTTGCGATCGGCATTTCAATGCGTGCCTATTGGCGGGATGTCGGCGGCGAGTCGTTCAACCTGGCCGATCTGCGATCCGCATTATTCGACGCCGGCCGGATAAAGAATCTCTCCGGAGGACATGGTGACGGCTGCAATTTCGAGGATGAGGACCGATTTTCCCAGGCTCGCCGATATTTCCACCAGGCAACGCTCTACGGATTCCTCCTGTGCTTCGGAGCAACCGCGAGCGGCACCGTGCTACACTACGCCTTCGGGCTGGAAGCGCCTTACGGCTTCATCAGCCTTCCCAAACTGCTCGGCGTGCCGGGCGGCATACTGCTTTGCCTTGGTACGGCCGGTCTCGCCTGGCTCAAGACGAAGGCCGACCCGGACCTTGGCGCCCCGAAAATATGGGGCGGTGAAATGGCCTTCGTGCTGCTGCTGTTCGCGGTCTCGCTGACCGGGCTCGTGCTCTATGCCGCGACCGGCACATCGGCCGTTCCGGTACTGTTGGCGCTTCATCTCGGCACGGTACTGACATTCTTCCTGCTTACGCCCTATTCGAAGATGGCGCACGGCTTCTATCGCCTGGCCGCGTTGGCGCGCGACGCCAACTGCCGCCGCAACTGATACATACGGTCTTATCGAATTCCGGTTTGATCGCGCCCAAGAACATGCCGTCCTTTGCAGATCTTAGATTAGGCTCGTTCCCGGTCTCTTCTCCTCAATTAGGATCATGTCGATCTGTCAGCGATCCCTTTCGGCCATAATTCGTCGCCTAAGCGCTTGGTATTCCAAACTAACTCGGACAATAACAAGAACATTACTATCGCTCCATCGCGGAATTATCGTCCATTCATAGAGGGATAGAAAACTCGGGGCTATTCAAACAGACCGTAGATCAAGCTGCCGATTGTCCCAAAGCCTCTGACGACGGACAACTGTTCATAACTGCGCTATGAAATCGCGTAAAACCAAAGCCAATGGCAGGAGCGCCCTTCGCCGTAAGTCCGAGAATTTGCGCGACAGATTCGCATCAAGGCGTCGCGCGCCTTCGGCACCCGCCGATTGAAATGAGAAGCGCTAAGTATTTATATACAAAATATTCATTCGGGAGCGAGGAATCTATGGGAACGAAACTGTTGACCTTTGTCGGCTGTCTCAATCGTGAGGCGCCATATTTTCAAGGTGCGCGCGGCGTCGGGCTATCGGTCTTCGCATTTGACGAAGAGACGCTCGACACAGAACTGCTGTGCGAGACCGATGCCGTGGACAATCCGACCTTCCTTTCTGTCAGCAAGGACGGAAGCCGCGTCTATGCCAATTCAGAGGTTTTTGTCTGGCCGGAAGGCCTCGTCACCGCGCTGGCCTTCGACCGCGACAGCAAGGCACTCGAGCATATTAATATGCGCCCGACACTGGGCAGCATCACCGCTCACAACATGATCACGCGTGACGGTACGAAGCTACTCGTTTCCAATTACGGCATGGGCGAAAGCGGCCCGAACCAGTCGCTGGTTGTTTACGGCATCCGGGAGGATGGCGAGCTCACGGAGCTTTTGGCGAGCCTCGCCCACAAGGGAACCGGACCGAACAAGGAGCGCCAGGAACGCAGCCATGCCCACAGCTTTACCGAGACCGTGCAAGGCGGCACCGCGATCGCCTGCGATCTCGGGCTGGACCAGCTGATCACCTATCGCATTGGAGACGATGGCCGTCTTGAGCGCATGGCGGAAACGGCGATGCCCGCCGGTTCCGGCCCGAGGCACCTCGCGCTCGACCCGCAAGGGCGGTTCGCCTTCGTGACGAACGAGCTCGACTCGACGGTTTCATCGCTAAAACTGGACGCGGCAAGCGGCCAACTGGAATTGATCGACACGCAGCCGGCGGTTCCCGACGATGCCAAGGCCGACAATCACTGCGCCGATATCCAGATCTCACCGGACGGTCGGTTTATCTACGCTTCGAACCGGGGGCATGACAGCATCGTTGTCTTTGCCGTCGATCAGGATAGCGGCGCTCTGTCCCTTGTCGGCCACACACCCTGCGGCGGCGCAACGCCACGCAATCTCGCGCTGACCCCGTCTGGGAACACGCTCTTTTCCGCAAACCAGAACGGCGATTGCGTCGCCATGTTCCGGCGCGACGCGGCAAGCGGTGAACTGACCGATACGGGACGCTCCATCAGCATTGGAACGCCGATGTGCATCAAATTTGCCGATTAAACCGGCTGCGGCCCGCTCGTTATCGGCGGGCCGCACTGTTCCGCTTCGGGCGTGCCGTTAGGCCGGCTTATAGGCCACGGCTTCCACTTCGATCTTGATATCGAGCATCAGCCGGCTTTCAACCGTCGTGCGGGCTGGTGGATTTTGTGGGAAGTGCTTGCCATAGGCCTCGTTGAACGTGCCGAAATCACGGGCATCCTCGAGCCAGACCGTCGTTTTGACCACATCGTCCATCGTGCATCCGGCAAGCTCAAGCGCGGATTTGACGTTCGCCAGTACCTGCTCGGTCTGCTCCGCTATGCCGCCCGACACGATACTGCCGTCACCCCGTACGGGCACCTGACCCGAGATAAACACAAAATCTCCCGCGCGCACGGCAGGCGAAAGCGGAACGTGAGAACTTCCAAAACACTCTTTGGGCATAATTCCTCCAATAATTGCTCAACGGTTCGTAACCGGCAAACCGGTTCTTGCATTCACTTCCCGGCCACTGATTTGATGTCGGAAAAATCAGGGCGGGGCAGATGCCCCCCGATCTCCTTCGAAAGTGCCGATGCACATTCGTAAAGCTGCTGGGCGGCATCGACGACATTCACCGCGTTCTCCACCCACACGAGATAGGGCATGGTCAATGCTGCATGGGCGACGTCATTGGCGTCGAGGACCGGAAAGCTGACATCGGTAATCCCGCGCAACGTTTCGTTGCTGACGATCTCATATCCACGCTGTCGTATCTTTTCGATCGCGGCGATGTAGCGGTCCGAATCCTTCCTGTTTTCCGTGCTCGCCTCGGACAACTCTGCGGTGAGCCGCTGACGATAGGCATCCGGCTGAAACGCCAGAAGCGTGCGCCCGGAAGCAGACTTCAAAAGAGGGCGATGAGTCCCCAGCCGCACCCGGAAACCGATAGGAGCCGGGTTCTCGGCGACCACAACGACGCGCGTCGACCAGCCGTCCACGACGGAAACGATGACGATCTGCTCCACGGACATCGCCAGGTTTTCGAGCATGGGATGGGCGTATTGCAGCAGGCGCTTGACCGGAAGATTGTTCGACGCAAGGTCGAAGAGCTTCATCGACAGGCGAAACGTATCGTCGCCTCCCCGGGTCACGTAGCCACGCCGCTCCAGCGAGAGGACCACCCGGTAAACTTCCTGAACGGACCTGCTCAGCTTCTGCGCAATCTGGCTGAGCGTGATGCCGTCCGTCTGACCGGCAAGCAGCTCCAGTATATCCAGCCCCTTCTCAAGCGCCGGCGCGCGATAAGCGGTGGATGCCGGCTCTTTTCCCGGCAATCGGCCTCTTTTTTTTGTCTCGCTGCTCGACATGCGAATCCCGTGAAATTGCTCGAAACCGAGCTGGAATTGCTCTAGCACCAAAGATTGACAGGCGCCAATATCATGGGTAAACAATTTTTTTTATATATAGAAAAAACAAAAGCCAGCGCTTACCCATCGATGTTGGGCAAGCCGCTGTCTCGACCGCAAGTCATGAATTGGAATAACCGTGTCGAACACGCCATGGCAAACAGATATCGACTTCGACAAGCATGGGAAGCAGACGGGCTTTATCCGCCTGCCCTATTCGGAACATGATGATGCCTGGGGCGTGTTGCCCGTGCCGATCGCGGTCATTAGCAACGGCGACGGTCCGACAGTCATTCTGGAAGGCGGCAACCACGGCGATGAATATGAGGGGCCGATCGTCCTCGGCGAAATTATTCGCGACCTCGATCCCGGCCGCGTCAATGGCAGGCTCATCATCGTTCCGGCGATCAATCTTCCGGCCGTCAAGGCGGGCATGCGCGTTTCGCCAATCGATGGCTTGAACTTCAATCGAACCTTTCCGGGCGATCCGCTCGGCTCGACGACATTACAGCTTTCCTCTCTCGTCCACGATGCGCTCTTCCCGCTCGCCGATGCCTTTGTCGATCTCCATTCGGGCGGCTCGTCCCTTTCCATCATCCCGAGTGCGATCATCGAACCGTCGGACGACCCCGCCCTTGCCGGCAAGATCCAGGCCGCGGTTGCCGCATTCGACGCGCCGATGACAGTCGTCATCTCCAACCGTGGCGATCCGCGCACCTCCACGGCGAGTGCTGTGCGCGCCGGTCTCGTGACCGTTGGAACCGAAATGGCCGGAGCCGGCACGGTAACGCCCGAAGCGGTCAAGATATGCCGGACGGGCGTGCATAATTTGCTGAGCCACTTCGGCGTCGTGGAGAGCGACGCGGCCAACGAGGGCAATGACGCTCCTCGCACCTTCTATGAACTCGGCTCGAAGGCGCACCATTTGTCGGAGGATGAAGGTGTCTTCGAACCGTTGCACACGCTTGGCACCAACGTCCGCGCCGGCCAGAAGGCCGGCAGGGTCCACTTCCTGTCCGATCCGAGACGCGCGCCCAAGGACATTGTTTTCGAAACGGACGGCATCCTCTACGGTTTGCGCCATCCCGGCCGCGTGCGCGCCGGCAATTGCTGCGTGGTCGTGGCATCGCCGAGTCAGCCGTCATGAAGCTCGAACTGAAAGACATCACCGACGCTCGCCAACGGATCGCCCCGCTGATCAGGCGGACGCCGCTTATGGAAGCAACTGCGCTGAGCGAACCTCTTTCCGAAGCGCAGGTCTGGCTCAAACTGGAGTGCTTGCAGGCAAGCGGCTCGTTCAAGGCCCGTGGCGCAACCAACAAACTTCTGTGCACACCGCGCGACGCGCTCGCAAATGGGATCGTGACCGCCTCGGGCGGTAATCATGCACTGGCCACGGTCCGCGCGGCCAGCCTGGCAGACGTCAAGGCGACGATCTTCGTTCCAGAAAATGTCGCCCCGTATAAATTGCAGAGGCTGCGCGCCATAGGCGCGACGGTCGAGGTGGTTGGTTCCGTATGGAACGAAACCAACAATCATGCTCTCGCATTCGCCGAAACCACCGGCGCGGCGTATTTTCATCCCTTTGCCGATTCTGCCGTCATGGCAGGACAAGGCACGTTGGCGCTGGAGATACTGGACGAACGACCGGATCTCGACGCCATCCTCATCGCAATCGGCGGCGGCGGGCTGATCACCGGCATGTCCGTCGCGCTGAAGGCGCTCAAGCCGTCGATCCGCATCATCGGCATCGAGCCGACCGGGTGTCCGACCTTCCACGCATCGATTACCGCCGGAGAAGTCGTTTCCATTCCCCAAGTAACGACGAAGGTCGCCACCATGGCCTGCGGCCGCACCGATGATGGCGTCTTCGCCCTGTCCCGCGACCTGATCGACGAGATCGTGCTTCTGGAAGATGCCGAAATGGAAGAAGGCGCCAAGTGGCTGTGGTCCGAACTTGGACTGGCGGCCGACCTGAGCGGCGCCGCTGCCATAGCGGCCATGCGCGGCGGGCACGTGTCCTTGAAGGAGGGCGAGCAGCTCTGCGCGCTTGTTTGCGGCGCGGGCACGGAAGGCATTCCCGGCTAGGAAATCAGCATGGCGATCTATCAGGGTCCAATCATCGATGCCCACCACCACCTTTGGGACCTGAGCCTGCAGCGCCACCACTGGCTGGCGCCATCCGGCCATGGCGACGGGCTCGCGCCTTTGCGGCGAAACTTTCTGGTCGACGACTATCTGGAACAGGCGCGGTGCGCCAATATCGTCGCCACGGTTCATGCCGAGGCAAACTGGGATCCGGGCGATCGCACAGGCGAGACCGAATGGCTCGACAGCCTTGAGCGGCCTGATGGCATCGCAGCGCGGTACGTGGCTTTCGCGGCGCTCGCCAGCCCCGATATCGAGACGACCCTGGAAGGCCTCGCAAGCCACTCACGGGTCACCGGCATAAGGGAAATCCTGTCCTGGCATCCCGATCCGGCCAAGACCCGTACGGCAGATGCCGAAATGATGAAGAGCGCCGATTGGCTGAAAGGGCTTGCTGCAATGCAACGCCGCGACCTCAGCTTCGATCTGCTGATTTCGCCGTGGCAATTGGCCGACACACTCCGTCTGGCTTTGGACCATCCGCATATGCGCTTCATCGTCAATCACTGCGGCAGCCCGATGGACCGCGACGCAGACGGGATCGCCCGCTGGCGCGATGGCCTGCGCGCGCTGGCAAGAGCCGATAACGTGACCCTCAAGATATCCGACCCGGTCGCCTACGATCCGCAATGGACTGTGGAGAGCCTTGCCGAAATCGTGCGCCATTGCATCGATTGTTTCGGCCCCGGCCGCTGCATGTTTGCCAGCGACTATCCTGTGTCGTCGCTGCATATCTCTTTTGCTGAGTGGCTGGCCGTTTTCAGCAAAATCGTCGACGACCTGTCAGACAGCGAGAAGCACTCGGTCTTTTACGATTGCGCGCAAGAGGTCTACCGGGTCCCGGTACGCGACTGACGCTCGCTTCGGTTCAAATGCGTGTGCTTACATGCGGGTCGCGCCCATAAAGCGAGACCAGCATGATGATAACCACGCCAAGCGCGGCCTGAACGAGCGAGGGCTGCAAGCCGAATCCGATCAGCAATGTGTTGAGCTCGGTCAGAACGAGCGCGCCAGCAACCGTTCCCATGAAGGAGCCGCGTCCGCCGACCAGCGCCGTGCCGCCGATCACCACGGCGGCGATGGTCTGGAAGAGGTACGGCTCGCCCACCTGCGCATAGGCGCTACCGGTAAAGCCCAACAGAAGAATACCGGTTACCGCCGCGAAAAATGCGCTGACGGCAAAAGTGAGCGTCCACATGCCGAGCGGGCTTATCAGCGCCAGAACGGCAGCACGCGGGTTGCTGCCCACGGCATAGATACGCCGCCCGTATGGCGTGCGCGCCAGCAGCAGCGTGACCGCCACGATGACCACGGCAAGGCTGGGCACGAGCCAGGGAACGGGAAGACCCATGGCGCTGCCGCCAATGGACACGAATTCCGATACCGCCTGCGGAGCCGAACCGGACGGAAAGCCCGCCGTCCACAGCAAAACGGAACCCTGGATAATCGTACCCATGCCGAGCGTCACGATGAGCGGGTGGATGGCAAGACCGCCGGAGATCGCGCCGTTCAGCGCGCCAATGATCAAGGCCAACGCCAGTACGATCGCGCATACGAGCCAGAAGCTCATGCCATCTCCGTAGAGCTGCGCGGCGATGACATTGGCGAAGCCGATAACGAACGGGATCGACATATCGATGCCGCCAAGGATGATCACAAGCGTCTGGCCGACAGACGCCAGAGCCAGCAGCGACGCCAGCACGAGCATCGCGCGCAGCGAGAATCCGGAGCCATATCCGTCAATCATCAGCATGCCGCAAACATGCAGTGCGACCGCAATAAGCAGGGCGCCAAGGGCGCGGCGCTGATCTGTCGACAGCTTGTTCATCGTGCGGCTCCGTTGATCAGGCGCTCCTGGCCGGCCGTCAACATGATCGCGATCACCAGGATGGCGCCGTAGCTGATCTGCAGGATAAAGGTCGAAACGTTGAGATAGGTCAGCGCGCTCTGCAGCAGAAAAATATCGATCGCACCGATTGCCGCGCCGATCACGCCGCCGCGTCCGCCGGCAAGGCTCACGCCACCAAGCGCCACCGCAGAGATCGCAAGCAGCGTATATGTCGGTCCGACCGCAGGGTCCGCCGAGCCGATCAGCGCGGTCAGCATCAGCCCAGCAGCGCCTGCGAAAAGGCCGGTGATGACGAATGAGAAAAAGCGCACGAGAGTGACGGGCACGCCCGCCGTATAGGCCGCGCGATCATCGCTGCCGACGGCCATCAGCTGGCCGTGATAGGGCAAGCGGCAGATCGCCCACCAGGCGAGAAAAACACCGCCCAGCGGCAAAATGGACCATGTGCCGGACAGCTGCGACAACCAAGGCGGCACGCTGCCTGTCGGCGATGGCAGGATCGTCAGCGTCACACCGATAAGGACAAGATATGTCCCGAGTGTCGCGACAATTGGCTGGATGCGCAGCACAGAGGTAAGAAGTCCGTTCACGACACCGCCCGCCGCGCCGATCAGCAGGGCAGCCGGCACGATGATAAAGGGCGACGTAACCCCCATCCCCTGAATGAACACCAGAACGATAACGGCATTGACGAAGCCCATCAGCGGCCCGACGGAGATGTCGATTCCACCCCGGCCACCGAGAAAGGCCGGTGTCGATGCAATCGCCGCACCGATCAGCGGAGCAGCCAGACCGATCAACGTTCCCCATGCGGCGGGCGAGAACCGCGCCGGATTGAGAAAGACATTGATCACGAGAAGGATCACGAATAATGCCGGAGCGAAGCCTGCGTAGAGCAGCAGCTCGCTGCCGAGCCGTTTGCGTGGCTTGACCGGTTTTGCGTTTTCCGCAGTCGATACGCTCATGTGTCACGCCCGAACATTGTTGCTATTATGCGGTCGGCGGTCATATCCTTACCGGCCAGCCGGTTGGCTACGGTGTAATCGCGGAACACCAGAACTCTGTCACACAGGTGAAGCGTCTCTTCGATTTCCGTCGACAGGACGACCAGCGCCATGCCGTCGGCGGCGAGTTCCTTGAAGACGTCATAGAGCACCTTGCGCGTGGCGATATCGACGCCGCGCGTCGGATCGTTGAGCAGAAGAATGCGCGGTTCCAGAGCCAGCGCCCGTGCCAACAGAACCTTCTGCTGGTTTCCACCCGACAGCGATGTGATGAGGTTGGAAGGATGCGGCGCAACGATAGAAAGACGTTCGCGATAGTGCTCATAGCGCTGCCGCCGTTCGCGCGCACTGATGAGCCCGGCGCGGCAATCGTTCCAAACCGTTGAAATCGCGAAATTGTCGAGGATCGACATGGTTGGGAAGATGCCGCTGGAGCGACGGTCTCGTGGCAGATAGGCGACGCCATGTGACACCGCATGACGGAGGCTGCGCAGTTTCTGCGATGCCTCCTGCCCGTCGCCATGATAGACGGCGCCGCCAGCGGGAGTGTGCAGGCCCGACAGAACTTCCAGAAAGGTTTCCTGGCCGTTTCCATCGAGCCCAGCCAGGCCGATCACCTCACCTTCATGAATGCGCTCGTCGAACGATAGCCGTCCCGGGCGTAGGCTCAAATTGCTGACCGTCAGTCTGGGTGTGGGACCGTTCACGATGCGGCTCCGATCATTTCCGGCGCCATCAGGGACAAGAGTTCGTCCGGATTGAGCTTTTCACGCGGCAAGGTCGTGACCACCTTGCCGCTTCTCAAGACAGTGACACGGTCCGACAGAGACATCACTTCATCCATGCGGTGCGTGATGAAAATGACCAGACAGCCATCACCGGCAAGCTTGCGCATCAATTCGAAGACAGCTTCGCGGTCGGCGAAATCGAGCGCGGCGGTCGCCTCGTCCAGGACGAGGATTTTCGGCTTGCGCACAAGCGCACGGGCGATCACCACCAACTGCTGCGCGGCTAGAGGCAGATGACCGGCCAGTTCGTCCAGCCCAACATCCGTGACAGCGAACTGCGACAGCGCGCTACCCGCGATCTCTGCGCGCTGGCTTCGCGGTATCCGGCGTTTTAGCAGCCCGTCGCATCCAAGCAGAATGTTATCCACTACGTTGCGGTCGGGCGCGACCAGAACCTCCTGGAACACGGTCGCGAAGCCCTGCGCCTGAAAAGCCGATGGTGTGGCACCGGCAATGTCTGCACCGGAGAGCAGGATGTCGCCCGTGTCGGGCGCGATAATGCCTGAAAGCAGCTTGACCAGCGTACTCTTTCCGGAGCCGTTCTCTCCCAAGATGGTATGTATCTCGCCGGCATTCAGCGAGATCGTCGCGCAGTCAAGCGCAATCGTCTCGCCATAGCGCTTGGAAAGTTCGTTGACCTGAAGCATCGGTGTTCTTCGACGATCGTTCTATTCGCCTGCACAACGCAGGAATTTCAGACAATGACAGCCCCGGAGCGCCTAGCAGGCACACCGGGGCTTAGTGGTTGCGTGATACTACTGACCTTCGCAGGGATCAGGTGTCTGTGAGTAGTCGAACAGCGCCACCGGCTCCGGATTTTTGAAGTACTCGTCCATGAGGTTTGCCGGGAGCGGATCTTCCGGAGCGACCGGGAAGATCGACGAGGATGACGGCGTCATACATGACTTGTACCAATCGCCGAGCTTGTCGGATTCAACTGACGGCACAGGAACCATCACCAAGTTCAGCTTGGGCTCTTGGCCTTCCAGCACGCGGACACCGACGCGGAACAGTGTGTGGGCCGTCCATGTCGGCATGAGCGCGCCGCCGGCAAACTTGAACTCTTCTTGGTTCTCTTTCCAGTAACCGAGCGAGTCGCCGGAAATACTGCCGGTGATGAGCGGTACGGGCCGGCCGGCCTGCTTGAAAGCCTCAGCGACGATCCGTGCCTCGCTGCCCGATGTCCAGACGGCATCGATGGGCTGCGGGTTGGTCGCCAGGGTTTGCAGAACAACCGTCTTGGTTACGTTGCCTGACCAATTGCCGTTGACGTCGCGCACCACATTGATGCCTTCGGCCTCATCAAACGCCTGATCGGCCCCCTGGCGTTGCTGGGCAACAATCGGGCTTCCCGCAATCCCTTCGACGCGCAGTACATTACCCTCGCCATTCAGGTTGTCGATGATCGCTTTCGACAGGTCGTAACCGAACTTGACGTAGTTGGAGTCCACATTGATCGCGTAGGGGCTGGTCACAGCGCCCGCTCCGGTCACGAACGGAATACCCGCATCATAAGCAGCCTTGATGGCCTCGTTGAGCGCGGTCGACGAGCCGGCAAACGACGTGATGATGCTGCAGTCCTTGTCGATAAAGCTGCGGATCTGAGAGATCTGCGCGCTGACATCACCGTTGGAGTCCGACATTTCGAAGTCGGTCACCCAACCCTTTTCCTTGTACATATCGACGAGCCGCTTGAGCTCATTGGTAACCGACACGCGCCACGGATTGCCCTGATAGGACTCCGAGTGACACCACTTCCATGGCTTTTCGGGCATCTCGAAACCGTCATAGGCGGATGGCTGAACGGTATCTTCGATCCCGCCGAAAAGCGCCTGAATCTCCGGCGACAGCGTCGAAAACGCTTCCGGCGTATCCGCTGACATCACGGCACTGCTGCTCATAAGCATGCCGGCCAAAGCCAGTACGCCTTTGAGCTGCACTGAATTGCGTTGAATCCTAGTCATATTACCTGCTCCTCCATCGGTTAGTTCACTTCTCCAAACGGAGCTTTTGCCCGCATTGTTTTTCTATTTGATAACTATTGTTTGTATACGAAAAAACATACATGTCAATTTAAGGCAGCCGCAAAACGTGTCTGGTTTGGCCGGACTTGCCGGCCAGCATCTTCGCGAAGCGGGAGGCATTTCGCTGCCGCCGTCTCAACGCGAAGGCAAGCCGGTTCGGCCGGAATCCCGCAAGGCCGTAATTGACATAGCCGTAGATGAACGGAACGCAGGCGATCCCGCTATCCGCCTCGCAGACCCGCTCGAAGACCGCGATCGGGTCCATCGCGTAACACGCGTCCGGCACGTGGCGCATCAGGCCGGCGATTGCCTCGTAGATCCGAACCCCGTCATCCGGTGCGATCAGGTCGCCCGGGCCTTCGGTCGCGCAGGGCGTGCCGAGATTGGCCGCAAGCGTATAAAACGTCATCAGCGAATGCGGCGGCCGCATCGGGATCATCACCCTGCCTTTGGCGGCAAGGTCCATCACTTCGTCGAAGCGAGTGGGCGCCGCCCCGATCAGGTCCGGACGCCAGGCCTGCACCTGCGCCGCGGCATCGATGGGAAAGGCCCATTGATGGCCCTCCCATTCATAGCTTTCATAGGAGCCCCCGACGCTTCCTGCCGCAAGCCTCTCCCGCGCCTCGCCCGTGCCGTGCCGATCAAGCGGGACCAGGCAGTTCTGCGCGGTGATCTCGCCGACATGAGGATGGTCGATAACGATCAGGTCGTAGGATCGCGCCAGATCCTCGACCGGGTAGGATTCGAAGTCCTGCAGCGAGCGCTTGTCCCAGTCGATGTGAACCCCGGTCTTCTCCGCCCAGAGGCGCGAGCAGGCGATCATCGGATCGTAGCCGCGCGGATGGCTCCACGTCATACCTTTCAGGCGGATGTCGCTCAAAGACCGAACTCCTCGACGATCGCCGCCGTATGCTCGCCGACGCGCGGCGCGGCGCGGACGACGGCCGGCCGTTCGCCATTGACCCGGATCGGCGAACGCGTCGTCATGATCGAAACATTGTCCTCGCGTTCGACCGTCTGGAGGAGGTCGAGAACGTTGAAGCCCTCGCTTTCCATCAGATCGTCCCAGTCGAGCACCGGCGAGCACCAGATATCGGCGGGTTCGAAGATCTGCATCCACGCGTCCACCGTCTTCGTCGCAATCGCGCCGGCGATGAGCTTCTTGATGTCGTCTCGCGCGGTGAACCAACTGGCCGGATCAGCGCAATAGGGATCGAGCGATTCCAGCCCCATCAGGTCGCGCAGCCGCGAAATCGGCGTCATCGCGATGGCGATGAAGCCATTCTTCGCCTCGTAGACGCCATAGGGCGCGGAGAGATAGGCATGCGCGCTGCGAAAGCCGGACCGTTTCGGCATGCGCCGCCCGTCATTGAGATAAGTTGTCAGGACCTCGAACTGGAAATCGACCAGGGCCTCCAGCAGGCTCGTCTGGACATGGCTGCCCTCGCCCGTCATGCCGCGTTTGACGAGGCCGGCGAGCAGCCCCTGCGCCAGTGCTGCCCCGGCGAACATGTCGCCGACAGCAAGGCCCATCGGCACCGGGCCGTCGCCATCATCCCCGCTCAGCCACATGACCCCGGACCGCGCCTGGGCCAGCAGGTCCTGTCCCGGCCGCTTGACCCACGGCCCCTCCTCGCCATAGCCGCTGATCGAGCCATAGACGAGGCGCGGATTGATCGCGCGGACGGTTTCATAGTCGAGCCCGATACGCTCGATAACGCCTGGCCGGAAATTCTGGACAAGCACATCAGCTTTGGCGATCAGGCTCTTGAGGCGGGCGAGGTCGGCGGGATTCTTCAGGTCGACTGCAAGGCTTTCCTTGCCGCGATTGATGGCGTGGAAAATCGTCGAATCCCCGCCGATCTCGGTGTCGCTGAGATAGAGCGTGCGGGAAAGGTCGCCCGCGCCCGGGCGCTCGATCTTGATAACTCGCGCGCCGAGATCCTGCAGGCGCAATGTCGCATAGGGGCCCGACAGAAACTGGCTCATGTCGAGCACGACGAGCCCGGCAAGCGGCAAATCGGAACTGGTTGTCATGGTGCTTTCTGTTCGCTCTTGCGTTCCACCTGTTCCGCGAAATCAGCCGGGCTGCGGTATTTCACGGTTTGAAGATGCTCGCAGTAGAGGACGAGTTCGCCCTCGCCCTTGAACACTTCATAGGACGCGCGGATGAGCCCCATCTCCTCGTATTTCGGCTTTTTGTCGAGGTTGGTCCGGATCGTGTAGATCGTATCACCGATAAAGACCGGCTTGATGAAGCGCAGCTTGTCGTAGCCGTATGAAAAGGCGTTGATGCAATTGGTGGCCACCAGCCCGAGCCCGGCGGAAAACACGAAAGCCCCGGCCACCAGCCTGCGGCCGAATATGCCGTCGCTTTCGGCGAAATTCTGGTCCTGCACATAGGGGTGGATATCGACCACCAGCGTATTGAACAGGTGGCTCTCGCCCTCGGCGATCGTGCGCCGCAGGGAGCGAATGCGGTGGCCGGGCTGCCAGTCCTCGTAGAACCAGTTCTCCGAATTCCACACGGGGATGTCCGCGTGATCGCCGGGCATATCCGACGGATGCGTGCTGGACACCCCGACCGTGGGTGCAAAAGGGGTTCCCATGATTCCTCCCAAATTCTTATGTAAATAATATATTCACATATGGGAGCATGGTGCAAGAGTATGCGAACCTGGGCACATAGATGCTTTGGGAGACATCGAGTCGAAATCTGGCGTCCCGGTCTCAGTCTCGAGCAGAATGAGATTTTGAAAGAGAGGTACATCGCTCTGATCAGCGCCATCTGAGGCCCAACAGCCTGCTGCATCATTCGGACCAAGGCAGCCAATATACGAGCGAGCAGTTCCAGCGCCTAATGGCCGATCACGGCATCACCTGCTCGATGAGCCGGTCAGGCAACGTCTGGGACAATGCTGCGATGGAGAGCTTCCTCTCGCCCCCAAAAACCGAGCGCACAGCCCGCAAGGTCTACAGGACGAGGGATGACGCCCGGGCGGACGTGTTCGACTACATCGAGCGTTTCTACAACCCTCGGCTAAGGCACTCGACACTGGGCTATTTGAGCCACGTCGAGTTCGAGAAGAAAACTATGCTAGCTTAACCTGGTGTCCGAAAAACCGGCAGCAGGCAAATTCGCAGCGTCGGGCTTTTAATTCCAAACCAGCTAACTCGCCTCGATATCTGGCCAAGGCTCAGACTGCGCTCGAAAAAGGAACGCTTCAAAATCATCGACCGCAGTATCCACAATCAAGCGGCCATCCTCGGAGCTGGCCTGACTAGGCAAACCTACCACTCCGTTAACTGTCGTACGCGGCATTGGGTACTGAAAGACACATCCCGGGGTAACGTCCGTAACATCGACGATTTGATCGTTCCTAACCATCTCTGGCGCGGCATGAAGGAGAACTGAGGTTTCTGCCCTGTTCGCATGAAAATCCTCTGCATCGCGCCGGTAAAGCGCTCCGACCCGATCAGAAATATCCCACAGATCTAGATAACGAAACCTGGCTTCTGGAAGCAGATATCGCAACGATAGAATTGCACTCCCCAGAGAAGGCCCATTTGTGGCGTGTCCCGACAGGAAAACGAAACGTCGGATCCCCGACTTGTACGCCCAGGTGACAATATCGGAGACAAGGACCGTTAATGTCGAGGGTTCCAGGGACAGCGTACCTGCCCACTTTTCCGTATGGCCATGCGAACAGCCATAAGGAATTGCCGGCAAGACCATAGCGCCAGTCCGCTCCGCTGCACGGACGGCAACGAACTCCGACGAGAACGTATCT
This sequence comes from Oricola indica, assembly GCF_965227485.1. Taxonomy (NCBI): domain Bacteria; kingdom Pseudomonadati; phylum Pseudomonadota; class Alphaproteobacteria; order Hyphomicrobiales; family Ahrensiaceae; genus Oricola; species Oricola indica. The sequence continues at coordinate 1,965,031 of NZ_OZ245747.1, read as the reverse complement.
GTTCCTGTCGCCAGATGATCGCCATGTTGTTCGGTCGCACCGACAGGCAGCACCGCGAGGTCGTTCCCACTCGCAATCTGCGCGGCAATTTCCGCACTCGTCAATTTGTCCCATCGAGCCATCTGGCCTGTCTCCTCTTTTCCAATCAATCCGGTTGCATCTGGCCTAGATTGTTCAAACCGTGTCAAAGAACCGGTCGAGCTCGAAACGAGTGATGTTCCGCTTCTGCCAGTCGCACCAGTACTGCCACTCCACATCGCGCGATTCCGCGAAATGCTCGACGAACTCCTCGCCGAAATATTCTCGGCAGAAGTCGGATCTTTTAAATGCGCCGGTCGCGGCGGGAAGCGTCTCTGGCAAACGCTCGAACGAGTCCCGGTCAACCGCGTTCCCTTCCGCGGCCGGCACGAGTTCAAGGGCATTGACTATTCCGTAGTGCCCGCCCGCAAGCATCGCGGCGAGCGAAAGATATGGGTTCACGTCCGCGCCGGGTACTCGGTGTTCGACCCGAACGGCCGCCTCGGACGGGTAGGTGATAACCCGAAGCGCGGCACTTCTGTTGTCGTACCCCCAGGAGACGTTCTCGGGCGACCAGGCCTTATGGTCAAATCGGCGATATGAATTCACGAACGGACGAAATATGACATGGCAGTCGGACATGGTGGCGAGCATTCCGGCCAGATAGTGCCGCGCCAACGCCGAGATATCACCGGATGCCGCGTCTCCAAAAACGTTGTTTCCGTCGCGCCAAAGGCTTTGGTGTACATGCCCCCCACAGCCGGATTCCTCGGCGTGCCATTTCGCCATGAAGGTGGCGACGAGACCTCGTTCGGCGCAGAGTTCACGAAAGTAGGTCTTGGCCCGCACAGCGTTGTCCGCCGCCCGAATAGGCGTTTCCGGGGCCAGGGCGAATTCGATGGCTCCATTCCCGAGTTCCGTATGGAAAACCTCCACTACGATCCCGGCCGCCTTCATGCGCCGAATGAACTCCACCCCGAGCTCTCGTGCCTCATCAGCCTGATTCAGGCGGTAGGCATTGTGCAATCTCCCGAGCGCGGTCATTTCGTGATGCTCGCCGCGCGCCATCAACTCCCGATCGGCGTGCAGTACGAAGCATTCGAATTCTATACCAAAGCGCGGCTCGAAGCCGGTTTCATCAAAGCGCTCCGCCACACTTCGCAGCACATTGCGCGACGCAAGAGGAAATGGCTCGCCATCGCGATAGTTGACATCGTAGATCACGGCTGCCTGGTTCTCGCGCCACGGAAGCTGGATCACTGTCTCCATGTCAGGTTGCCCCAAGACATCCGGGAACCCGTTGTCGTAGGAACTATGGATCGAAGTCCAAACATCATCGACTGGCGTAAGCTGGTACAGGACCGTGCAAACCGCACTCTTCGAAGTCGGTTTTACTTTTTCGACAGGGTAGAATTTGCCTCTGAAAGCGCCATTCACATCGGGCAACTCCATCTGGACCATGTCGACACCGGCTTCGACGATTGCCGACATGCGGTCGTGCACCGCTTCGATGCTCATTTTCATATCTCCATTTCGCTTCAAGCCGGCGGAAGGCTTTCAATCATCAAACCGGCCGTTGGCGACGGCCCGCGCCCGGCTACCCAAAGCGCCGGGTTTTGAAGCGCCGACGCGACGATAAACCTCCTCCGGAATGAGGGAGGGGTCCTTGTAGATATACCAGGTGCATTTCGTTCCCGACCGTGCTTCGGGCCATGTCGGGGGCTCGACCACGCGAGTTGGATAACCGAACCGCCTTGTCGGCATTCGTTCGTTCAGGGCACAGCAATGCGCGCAATAGAGGCAGACCCCTATCTTGTTCCACGACCAGTCATGAGGTTTTGTCGTCACCCCGAAACCGTAGGGCGCTTCGACCCTCGGACCGGTTCCCGTATCCGGATCGTCGCGAAGTGTCCGCCCGCCCGACCCGCACGGGTTGAACCGTATCGCCCAGCGGTCTGCTTCCTCGACGACCTCCAGATCCCCTTTTCGTCCAGGACCGGAGAGATGCCCGCGAAGTCCTTCCAGTGCGATGTGCATCAACAGGTCGAAGGAGCGCGACCACGGATTCACATCGGTATCGTAACGGTCGTAGTAGGCATACATCGGCGCCATGAGATGATCCCATAACGCGCCGATCTCCTTTTCTCCCAGCCGACGCGCCGCCGCATCGACCCAGCCATAAACATTGTCGCACAACCGATCATGCGTTTCGCGCCAAGTCTGGCGCGCGCACTCGAGATTGGCGGCAGCTTCCTCCGCCCTTCCCGCTCGACAAGCCTCTTTGGTCGACGCTATGAGCCGCTGGTACTCGTTCCAGCAGACAGCGCCGTCAAAACGCTCTTCGTTTTCATGTGCGAGCAGTCGTCGGATCCGCTCTTCGTCATCCGCCAGATCGCCGGCGGAAACACCGCGCTCGCGCATGTATTGCGGGATATCGACGATCCACTGCGTGAATAATTCGAACGCCTCGAGCGCCTCACGGATCGTATACTCAGCGAGCTTCGCCGCGTCGTCGAAACGACCGTCGATTATCGCTCGTTCGGCCAGGGTGTAAGTCGACGTCGCATGGTCGGCGTAACTCCCGGCTCTGATCTCGTATCCGGTGCCTTCATGCCAAACCAGGGGTCCATCTTCAGCGATCATGGCTGCAATGCTTCATCCGAAGTCGCATCGGATTTCGCCTTTTGTCGACGGCGCATCCACCACTCCTCGATTTCCTGCGGGCCGACGATCCCCTCGGAACGAAACGCCATTCCGAGCACGATGACTGCGCCAAGATAGAAGCCGGTGAGGCCAAACATCTGCGGCAGTTCCACACCGGCGATCTCAGGGCCATTCTCGAGAAAGCGCATCACCTCAAGACCGAGCGCAACGACGATCGACCCGACCACCGCACCGGTAACGCTGTGCATCCCGCCGATGATCAACATCGCGAGGGTCAGGAACGTAAGGTCGAAGTAGAAACTTTTTGGACTGATCGTTCCGACGAAAAGGGCAAAAAGTATACCTGCGACCGCAAGGAAGAAGGCGCTCAACATCCAGGCCGCAAAGCGCAGCCGCTGCATGCGCACACCGACAGCGGCTGCCGCGGCAACATCCTCGCTCGACGCGCGCAACTGGACACCCCAGTGCGAGTCCCTGAATAGCCGCGCGATCAGGACACCGACGACGGCTATTGCCGTTGCGCCAAGCAAGGAAGCCTTGATTGGTATACCATAAAAGGCGCGCGGTCCTCGGGTAAGATCTACCCAGTTGAGCAAGATGACGTGAACGACAACGAGGAATGCCAACGTGGCAATGGTTGCCGGGACACCGGTTTGGCGCACCATCACAAGGCCGACAAAGAACGCCACGACCATCGTAATCACGATAGCGCCCAATATTGCGACAGGCAGGGGAAACTCGATGCCTGACAACCCGAAAGGTGCTGTTGCCAGCGCGCTCTTCTTGATGGCCACCGGTGTCGCAAGAATGGCGACGGCATAGGCTGCGATCCCCATAAAGCCAATATGTCCGAAATGGGTGATATCGGAATTGCCCATGAAGACCTGAAGCCCCAGCACGATGATCAAGTTGACCATGAAGGTGAATACGATCCGCTGATGATAAGGCTCAGCGAACACGAAAGCCGAAACTCCGATCACCGCGATCAGAAGACCGAGAACGGCAGAACCAAGAAGAACAGAGCGTTTGATGGTCACGTTTTCTCTCCAAAATCCGGCCGTTCTCCGAGTATGCCTTGTGGGCGAAACAGCAGGAGCACCGCAATCGCGCTGAAAATGAAGGCATCGCGAAACCCAGCAACCGATGAGGGAAGAGCGGCCTGGAGGGCTACTTCCGCAATGCCTAGGGCGAATCCGCCAATGACCGCGCCCGGAAGGCTGCCGAACCCGCCGACGACCGCAGCGACAAAAGCCTTGAGCACCGGCGTGAAGCCCATAAATGGGTCCACGGCACCGCGCCGGGCCATGATGAACACCGCCGCCAGTCCGGCAAGCAGGCCCGAGATTGCAAATGCGGTACTGACGACGCGATTTGCCCTTATGCCCATCAGCCGGACGGTGCTGAAGTCCTTTGCCGCCGCACGCATTGCCATTCCGATCGTCGTGCGGCGCATGAAGACCACAAGAAGCATGATCGCCAAGACTGTGATACCGGTTTCAAGCAACTGGACAACCGGAATGCGGAGCGAGCCAAAGTTCAGGTCGAACATCAGCCATTCCGCCGTCGGTACGGCTTTTGGGCGGGTTCCAACGAATAGCAACGCTGAGTTCTGCAGGATGATACTGACCCCGAATGCCATCAGCATCCCAGTTGTTGGCGGCGCTGCGCGCACCGGCCTGAATGCAACGCGTTCCAGAAGGAGCGCAAATAGAATGGCGGCCAGGACGCCAACGGGCAGGATCAGGAACGGATTCTTCACCCCGAAAATCAAGACCGCGAAAAACATGGCGTAGCCGCCGACCGTGATCAATTCGCCATGAGCGAAGTTCACCAGTCCCATGACACTGAAAACGATCGCCAGGCCGAGAGCCAGCAGAGCATACTCGCCACCCAGGCTGAATGCATTCATCGCCTGCTGAAGAAAATAATCCATAGCGGTTAGTGTCCTTCCAGCCCGAGGTACATTTCCATCACGCCGCCAGACTTCTTGAGTTCGTTCGCGGTGCCGGAGAAGACAATCGACCCGGTCGAAAGAACGTAGGCTCGATCCGCAAACTCCAGAACCTCGCTCGCATTCTGCTCGACGATGAGCAGCGTCAACCCCCACTGCCGGAGGGTCACGAGAAACTCAAAGATCTGGTCCACGATGCGCGGGGCGAGACCTAGCGACGGCTCGTCGAGCATCAGGAGCTTGGGGCGGGACATCAGAGATCGCGAGATCGCGAGCATCTGTTGTTCGCCTCCCGACAGGTAGCGCGCTGCCGAATTGAAGCGCTTTCGAAGAATTGGGAATAGGTCGAGGAATTTCTCTATGTCCTCGGCGATACCGTCATTGTCCTTTCGGATTGCCGCGCCAAGGCGGAGATTTTCGCCGACCGTCAGGTCGCCGAAAATCCGACGCCCCTCCGGAGTAACCGACATTCCCCGTCGGATGAGGTCTTCGGTGGAGGCTCTACCCGCTTCTTGATTGTCGAAAATAACATTCCCGGAATTCTTGGGCACCAAACCGATCAGGGATGACAACAGACTGGACTTCCCCGCACCATTTGGGCCGAGAAGGGCGACAACGTCGCCCTTCTCAACTTCGATATTTACGTTCCGGACTGCCTTGATCGGACCATAGTTGACCGAAATGCTTGAGGCCTTGAGCATCAGGGCGCGGCAACCCAACTCGGGACGATGCTGTCAACCGGAGTAAAAGCTCCGTCTTTGACCTGAATGATTACCATGCTCTTGAGCGGCACGCCGCCCTGGTCCTTGAAGGTGATCGAGTCGGCAACGATGCCCTCCATCCCCTCAATCTCCTTGATCGCTTCCTTGATTTCGGCGCCCTCGAAGGAACCGGCCGCTTCCGCTGCGGTCTTGATGACCTCGACCGCTTCGCCGCCCAACCCGAAGAAGATATTCTGGACGTCGTATCCGCGCGCCGTGCAGTCCTCGTAGAACTCCTTGAGCCTGGTGCCATCGGAGGGAAATCCGTGGGTTGTGAAGCTGGCAAGCGATGCACCGCTCCCGGCCACCTCGATGAAGGACGGATCGTCGAATCCGTCTGTTCCATAGACGGCCATTTCGACGCCGGACGACTTGAGCGTTCGCACAAGTACGCCCGCATCCGGAACGAGAATGGCTGCGAAGATCATGTCCGGCTCGCCCGGCAGGTTTCGGATCTCGGTCACCTGCGGCGTGTAATCGGCAAGGCCGTGATGGTAGTTCACACGTCCGACAATCTCACCGCCGAGACGCTCGAAGGCCTGCGCAAAGTACTCAGGTGTCACCGAGGAATATGCGCCCACATCATGAGCAATCATGAGTACCGCCTTGCGATGCCCGGATGCGTAGGCATGCTCGGCAGCCGCGGCTGCGGCTGCGTTGTCGCCATAGGGAACCAAAAAGCCATTGTCGGGCGAAGCAACCGGGAACGCCGGCTGCGTCGCTCCCACCGCCAAGACCGGAACGCCACGCGCCATGGCCATCTGTCCCATCGGAATGAGACCGTCATCGGTCGGCGGTCCGAGAAGCACATCAGCTCCGAGATCCAGGAGCTGCTGCGTCACGTTAGCAGCAGCTACCGGGTCGCTCTTCGTATCACGAATGATCAATTCAATGGATTCACCGTTGATACCGCCGGCCTCATTTATCTGGTCGACACGGCAACTCACGCCATCCGGGCTGTCATATGGTGCGAGACCGCCGGTGACCGCAGCGGCATATCCGATTACGAGCCCTTCGGCACTCGAAGCCGTCGGCGCGATCATTGCCGAGCCGGCCAACACCGCTGCAAGAAATGTGGTCGTTTTTGAAGTCAAGTGTTTGTTAGACATTTCATTCTCCTCTGCTGGAGTTATTGGTTTCGGTAGTCTTGTTTTTCGAGTGGCCGATATAGACCTCGATAACCTGAGGGTCCTTGCGCACTTCGTCGGGCTTTCCGGAAGCGATAATCCGCCCCGCGTCCAGGACATAGATCCGGCTACAGAGCGTCATGATAAACCGCAGGTCATGGTCGATTACGATGACGCCGCAACCGAAAGCCTCACTCGCCTGTCGGACCGAACTGATCAGCGCAGTCGTCTCGCCTGCATTCATTCCTGCCGCCGGCTCATCGAGAAGGAGGAAATCAGGCGCCAGCGCCAGCGCCCGAACAATCTCCAGCCGGCGCTGGCTTCCATAAGGAAGTGAGCCCGCCCGCCAATCGGAAAACTTCAACAGGTCAAACTGGGACAGCAGGTCATCGACATCGATCGCGGCAGCTTTGCCGGGCTTGTCTCGCAGGGCAGACGTGTGAGCGACCTCGACATTCTGCCTGACGGTAAGACGCTTGAATAACTTGATGTTCTGGAATGTCCTCCCCAAGCCGGACATCGCGCCGAACTGGGGAGTGGTATTGCTGACGCGTATGTCATTGATCAGCACTTCCCCGGAACTCACGGGCATGAGGGAAGTGATCGCATTTATGAGAGTCGACTTGCCCGCTCCGTTCGGGCCGATCAGACCGACAATCTCTCCCTCATCGCAGCAGAGAGAGACGTCGCGCAGCACCTCCAGGCCGGAAAAACTCTTGCACACACCCGAAACGAGTAGCCTCTTCCCACCGGATCGGGGTTGAGAGAATTCTTCATTTGAGGGCTCGTTCAACGGCACTGTCACCAAACCTCTCCTGCCCCCAAACATCGGATGATTTTGCTGGGCTTGCTTTTGGTTCAGTTTTCAGACCTTTATGATGTATGTCAACCACATTTTTAAAATCGCTTCCAATCCTAGAGCTTCGCAAGCAGCCCGCCATCCACTGGCAAGTCGATTCCCGTGATGAAATCCGCTTCGTCGGAAAGAAGAAAAAGTATAGCGTTTGCAATATCTTCCGGCTTCGCTATTCGCCCCAGAGGTGTTCTATTTTCCATCCTCTGGACGCGTTCTTTCTGGGCATAAATATCGCCAGTCATCGGTGTATCGACAGCACCAGGGCAAACGGTATTCGACCGAATTCCGTCCACCGCAAACTGCATGGCAAGCGAACGAGAGAGCGAAACCAGCGCCGCTTTGGATATCTGATAGGCGTCCGAGGGACCTCCTTCCAGGATGTTCTCCATGTTGCGAATGCCGACAACGCTCGCAACATGCACCATGGATCCCCCGCCCGAGCGCTTGAGAAGCGGAATGGCGGCACGAATAACGCGTATGACACCGCGCAGATTCACGTCCAGCGTGAGATCAAGCACATCGTCATTGGATGTGGCGATGGATCCGTCCCGCTCAAAAAGACAGATTCCGGCGCAATTGACGACCATGTCGAGCTTTCCGTGAACGCGACCGATCTGCTCCAATACGTTGGCGACGTCACCATCGTCCGTAAGATCGCACCGCCGGAATTTCAGCGTTCCCCCAATATCGCCGAGAATCGGATCCTTGAGATCGACAGCCTCGACGCAAGCTCCTTCAAGCGCCAGGGCCCTTGCAACGGCAAGCCCTATTCCGCCTCCCGCACCGGTGACAATCGCCACCCGTCCATCAAAACGAGCCATGATATATTTTCCTTTCCTATTTCGCGTGCAGGTTCCGTGGATTGGCCTGCATATGTTTGAGTCAGATACGTCCCGTTCGCTCCCCTTTCAGGAAGACAGAGGAACCAGAACATGAAACTTGCAGGCAAGAGAGCTATCGTAACCGGCGGTGGCAACGGTATTGGTGCGGCCATCAGCCAACGGCTCGCCTCCGAAGGCTGCGCCGTCGCCATCGCCGACCTCAATGCGGCCAGAGCACAATCGGTTGCGAGCGAGATTCTCGCCGGCGGCGGCCAGGCGGTTGCCATTGAGACGAACATCGCGGAAGCCGCTTCCGTGCAAAGGATGGTCGCTCAGGCGGATGAGGTGCTGGGCGGCATCGATATTCTCGTGAACAACGCCGGCATCGTTCATCCCGAGGACAAATCGATCGACGACACGCCCGAGGCAGCGTGGGACATGACCCTGGCCGTCAATCTCAAGGGAATCTTCCTCGCAAGTCAGGCCGCTGTGCCGGCACTCGAGGCGAGCGGCAACGGAATTATCGTGAACGTGGCTTCCATCGTGGGATTTCTCGGATCCTATCCCAGCCAGATCGCCTACACAGCCAGCAAAGGCGGTGTCATTTCCATGACCCGCGAAATGGGGGTCGCGCTGGCCCGCAGAAACATCCGTGTCAATGCGGTCGCCCCAGGCCTGACAGCGACCGCGATGGGGGAGCAGTTGGTCGATGACGCGGCAGCCTGGGAACTTCGCCGGCTTCACATACCGATGGGTCGCATGGCCAAACCCGACGATATTGCCGCAACCGTGGCATTTCTCGCGTCCGACGATGCCAGCTACATCACTGCACATGTGCTTCCCGTGGATGGCGGAATGATCGGCGCCTACCTAACCCCGCCGGATTAGCCCAAGGACGGTTATACCCCTATTGGTATGATTGTCATACCTTTAATATGCGGCGATGAATGAAGCAAATATTTGTCTGCAAAACCTTATGCCGGGACGAACCGGTACTAGTGGCAAACAACCAATCTAAAGAATGATTGGCTAGACCTTTGCCAATTTTCTGAGATAACAGGTCGGCATAAGCGCGTCGAAACCCGTAGAGGAAGAGATTTGCACGACAGTCTGACCATCGACGAACTAAGCAGACCGATTCGATCAATTGAATCGGTCCACGCCGCAGCAGCCTATGAGGTCGCGGCCGACAATATCCGGCGCGCCATCGCTCTTGGCCGCTTCTTACCCGGAGACAAGTTGCCCCCGGAGAGAGAGCTCTCGGAGCAGATGCAGGTTTCGCGGACGACGATCCGTGAGGCGGTGCGTGTTCTCGAAGGAGAGGGACTGATAACAGTCAAGCGAGGAGCTCTAGGCGGATTGGTTGTGATGCGCCCTCCCAGCTTGAGTTCGTCCGAAATGGGCGCCTATCTAAGGGTCCAGATCCGGCTCATATACGACATTCTAGATTTCCGGATCGCGAACGAATGTTTTGCCGCGCGGCTCGCCTGCAGGAGGCGCACGCAATCGCATCTCGATCGCCTCGCGCGGCTCGTGGATACGATGACGGACCTCTGCGCGCAGAAAGCGAAACGAGAGGATATATCGAATATCTCCCAGTTCCTTGCTGCCGACGCGGAATTCCATCTCACGATTGCCGATGCCGCGGATAACAGCCTTATCAGCAAGGCGGTCGGCGATGCGCACGCGGCGATGTTCCTGCCGATCGGACGCGTATTCAAACGCCTCGAAGATCGAGCCAATGCCCATCATGAAACCATCTATGCCGCTATTCGGGATCAGGATACCGAGAAAGCGGAGAAGGAAATGAGCCTTCACATCAGGACGACGCGAAAGAGCCTGCGCAATCTGCTTCCGCCGAACGCCGAGGTCCCCGAGGACTAAAAGCAGCCGGACGATACCGATATCGAGGCGCCTTCAATGAAAAGGCGCCTCATCTGGAGCCTAGCGAAGAAGATCGGCGAGGTCGGTGGCTACCTGCTCCAGCGCTTGGTCGGCTTCTGGCAACAGGCCTCGCAGCGAGACGAAACCATGGATCATGTCCGGGTACGTCAGATGCGCTACGCCGTTCCCCGCGTCCTCTAGCCGCTTTGCGTATGCGTTACCTTCATCGCGCAACGGATCAAATCCCGCAGTGATCACAACAGCGTCGGGGAGATCGACAAGGGTCTCGGCCAGAAGCGGCGATGCAAGCGGATCACGCCCGTCCCCATCGGGGCCAAGATAGCTTGAAATGTAGAACGGCATGCTGTCGAGAAGAAAGCCTTTTGAAAAAAGTCGCTTCGACTCCGGCTCCCCGACGAGATCGGTAACGGGATAAATCAGCAACTGTGCCCGGATTGAGGGACCTTCGCGATCCCGCGCGGCGAGGCAGACGGCCGCGGCGAGATTGCCTCCCGCGCTATCACCGCCCACTGCGATACGACCGGGATCGATACCCAACTTCGAAGCTTGTTCAAAGATCGCTTCCAGCGCTGCGTAAGCGTCATCGAACGCCGTAGGAAATCGGTGTTCGGGAGCAAGGCGGTACGCAACCGAGATGACTATAGCCGGGGTTTTTTTCGCCAACACCCTGCAGATGCCGTCATGGGTTTCGATATCGCCGCGAATGAATCCGCCGCCATGGTAGTAGACGAGGCAGGGCGCCGCATCCGCGGACATCCCCTCCGGTTTGTACACGCGCGCCGCAAGAACGCCATTGTCGGTTGCGAGTTGCATGTCCCGGACTTCCGCCATCTCTGGCGCGGGAGCATCGACCGCCGCCATGTCGCCCTTCCATTCCGCGCGCGCCTCGTCCGGGTCCTGCAATTCGACAGGAACCGCCTCGGGGTCCCCCGGAGATGCGAGAATTTCCTTCAATTTCGGATGCAGTTCACTCATCTGTTTCCTCATTACCGTGCCGGGTGTTGTCAGATAGATTCGTCCCGATCAGCGCGCGGCGACACCGCCATCGACCATGAGGGTCGTTCCGGTGATGTAAGACGCCTTTCCCGATACGAGAAACTCGACCGCATCGGCAATCTCTTCGCAGGTGCCGAATCTACTCATCGGAATCTCCTGTTTGAGGCGGACGACCACCTCTTCTTCGGTGCCGCCCCAGCCGATCGCGCGCATGGAGGGGCTGAGCGGGAGCGCCAGAATGAAGCCCGGCGCAATTGCATTGACGCGAATGGCCTTCTCCGCCAATTCGCAGGCAAGGTAGCGTGTCAGGGATTCCAACGCCGACTTGCTGGCGCCATACATCGATGCGCCAGGCAGGCGCCCCAGGGAGGCCGTGATACTGCTGATATTCACAATCGACGCACCCTCGGCAGCCATGTGGGGAACGACCGCGCGACAGATACGGGCTGAGCCGGCGACATTAACGTCCCAGACGGCTTCCATCGCCGCGTCTTCCATTGCATCGATCGGCGTATACCGGACAATGCCGTGGCAATTCACGACCGCATCCAGCTTACCTCCGCCGATATCCACGGCAGCGGCAACACACGTGTCCACGCTCTCGGGATCCTGCACATCAAGATGATGGAGGAAGACTTTGATATCACCCGTTTGGCCAGTCTGACCGTTCAGGTTTGAGTCGATGGCGAGGTCCGCAGCGACAACGGAATAGCCCTGATCTACCAGGCGTCCATTGATCGCGCTGCCAATCCCTCCCGCTCCACCGGTTACCAGGGCGGTCTTTTTTCTTGTCATTCGTGAACTCCTTGAAGGTCTTTCGGCATGGCGGATTGCAGTGCGATCAGATGCGCTCGAAATATCGCATCATTTCCCAGTCGGTGACCGTCTCCTGCTCGAAGCAGCGCAGCTCCTGGGTGGCAAAATTGGCCAAATGTTCATGAACATCGGCGCCGAGGGCAGATCGCACCAGCTCACTGCCGGAAAACAACGCAACTGCATCTCGCATATTGGATGGCACGCGCGGCAGCGAGCGATTTTCATACGCATTGCCCTCATGCACCGCGGGTGCGGGAAGCCCTGCCTCGACACCGTCGAGACCGCTGGAAATCACGCCTGCGAGCGCGAGATAGGGGTTCGCGTCAGCGCCAGGCATGCGCGATTCTACACGAAAGCTAGCGCCTTGGCCGACAAGCCGGAATCCGCAGGTTCGGTTGTCGACGCCGAGCACCATCTGACATGGCGCGAATGATTCATCCTGGAAACGCTTGTAGGAATTGATCGACGGAGCAAACAGGTAGCTATAATCGCGACCACCCTCGATCAGCCCGGCTACGAAAGAGGAGAAGCGGTCCGACATTCCTGCGGGTCCGTCCGCATCGTAACTGATCGGGTTGCTGGTTTCCCGATCCCAGAGACTTGCATGGATGTGACACGAGGAGCCGACTTCCTCGATGAAGGGCTTCGCCATGAATGTCGCAGAGTACCCGAATTCACTCGCGGCTTCCTTGACCCAGTGCTTGTAGATGGCGTGCCGGTCCGCCATGAGAAGAGCGTCGCAATATTTCAGCGTAATTTCCTGTTGACCCAGGCCCCATTCCGTCTTCGCGTTCTCGACTATCACTCCTGCGCCGGCCAATCTGTCACGGATCAGACCAACGAAATCCTCGTCCCGTGTTGACTGGAGAATATGATAGTCGGCTCGATATCGTGATGTCGGCGCAAGGTCGCGATAGCGTTTTTTCCATGCTTCGTCATAGTCGGTGCGGAAGAGGAAAAACTCCAGTTCGGTAGCGCATTTGAATGTCAGCCCAAGCCTTTCGGCGCGCTCCAGCTGCTTCTTCAGGATCGTTCGCGGCGCCATACCGAGATGTTCGCCGGTATGTTCCTCGATGGCATCGCAAAGAACGAGGGCAGTGCCATCCTGCCAGGGAAGGATGCGAAAGGTGGAAAGGTCAGGGCGCATGATGAAATCACTGAATCCATCAGCCCAATTCGTCAGCTTGAAACCTGGGCGCGGCTCCATTTCCATGTCGGACGCGAACAGGTACGATGATGCGTGAACACCCCCGGGTCCCGACAACGCCTCCAGAAAGGCTTTCGTCGTCAGGCGCTTCCCCATCAGCCGGCCCCACATGTCCGGAATTGCGCACACAACCGTGCGAATAGCGCCTTCGGAAAGAGATTTCTCCAGCTCCGGCAAGCCTGCTGCGTCCATCACATTACATCCTTCTTGGCAAATTCACGAAAAAGTCCGCCGCATATATCGGCCCGACCCACGCCTGGATTCCGCTCTCCGACACCAAGCGCATTCCCGTGGCCGGCGTTTTTTCATCCGACGCCTGCGACGCGCTACTTGATACGAAAATCCGCATACCCGCTTTCCGCGGAAGCACGACAGGATTTGACATATTCCGGGAAATCCAGATGCGACATGAAAATCCGCGGCTTTCCCGGCACATTTGCGCCGACATACCAGGAATTGGCGAGAGGATAGATCGTCTCTTCAGCCATCATGTTCAGCATCTTTCCCCAGTCGTTCTGCTTCTCGTCAAGCGCTTCGATTTCCGATTTTCCTTCCCGGTCCATGGAAAGGATACAGTCGACGATCCATTCGACCCCGATTTCCGCGAGGGTAACCATATTGGCGAGACCGGCTGGGCTGCCGGGACCATTCACGACAAACATGTTCGGGAAACCGGCTACACAGAAACCGAGATATGTCCGCGGGCCTCCATCCCATGCGGTCTTCAGATCCTTTCCGTCGCGCCCCAGGATGTCCATTTTCAGAATTGAACCGGTGAATGCATCGAACCCAGTCGCATAGACGATTACGTCGAGATCGATATGCCCTTGTTCGGTTAGGATGCCGGTCTCGTCTATAGCAACAAGGGGATTTTCCCTCAGGTCAACCAATTCGACATTGTCGCGGTTAAACATCTGAAAATAGCCATTGTCGACGCACAGCCGCTTTGCCCCGATCAGGGTATCCGGCATCAATCGCTCGGCGACATCCGCATCTTCGACTATTTGCCTGATTTTTTGTCGAACGAACTCAGCCGCCGTTTCGTTTGCATCAACATCGGAATACAAGTCTCCAAAAGCCGCCGTGAAGCCCAAGCCACCGTATTGCCAACGCTCCTCGAAGATCTTCTGTCGCTCTTCCTCGCTCACCTCGAAAGCACCGACGTCGCTGACATCGATACCGAGTGCCGACCGGTTTCGGCGCGCACGTTCGCGGATCGCTTCGTAATTCGACTTGAGGCGGGCAATCTCCTCGGCGTCGAGCACCTTGTTCTGGGACGGCACACTGTATGCCGGGGTCCGCTGCAAGAGATATAATCTGCTCGCGCTCTTGGCCAGTTCAGGCGCAATTTGGGCACCGGAAGACCCTGTGCCGATTACCCCGACGCGTTTGCCAGAGACATCAACGCCGTCCGTCTTCCAGCGACCGGTATGGACACTATGCCCTTTGAAAGTCTCCATTCCTTTGATCTTGGGGAAGATGGGCTCCGAGAGCGGGCCGGTCGCGACAACAAAGAAGCGCGCCAGGACCTCCCCACCCCCTTCGGTCCGGATCTTCCAGAGCGAATTTTTCTCGTCGAATTCAGCGGACACGACCTTCGTCTCGAAGGAAATATGATCGCGCAGACCGTAGCGATCGGCGACATGCGAGAAATATGCCTGCAACTCAGGCTGCGCCGAATAGCGCTCAGGCCAGGTCCATTCCTGCTCGAGGTCACGGTCGAAGCCATAAGAATACTCCAAACTCGGCACGTCGACCCGGGCACCGGGATAATTGTTCCAGTACCATGTACCGCCTACATCGGATCCGGCTTCGAACAGGCGCGCTGTTCTACCCGCCTGCTTAAGGCGAAGGAGCGCATAAAGTCCGCCGGCACCTGCTCCCACAACCACGGCGTCCAAGAATTGCTGACCGCCATCAGCAACCGCTTCTACACGCCCCTCGACCGAACTCCCGTCCATCCCAAATCTCCAGAGATGCTAAAAATTTTGGAACAAAGTCGCCTCATCGGCGCAATGCTCCTTAGGTATGTTTTATAGACCTTTATTACATTATCAATAGAAAAATTCGTCGATCGGCGTGATAGCGGAAAACCATTGGGTAATCTTCGGGGATCTGGAAGGACCACTGACACAGCGCGCCAGGACCGCCGAAGTTTGGGAATCAAGCTGCCAGGATCTCAGCCGTACACGTGACGCGACCGGGCCAACGCGACGAAACGCCTCATCAACTCCGGTCCCTGAGGCGTTTCCTCGAGCAGGTCGTCGAAGCTTCTTCCGGCCTCGATCTCAGGCCCAATGGCCGACCATATTACTTTCATCATCTCAGCGGTATATTCCGGATGAAACTGTACACCCCATGCGTTCTCACCCATTCGAAGCGCTTGGCATCCATCCAGCACGCTGCGAGCCAAGGGACGCATACCATCCGGCGGAGCAATGACCGTCTCGTGGTGGATGACATGAAACTTTGTGGTTTTGGGCAGTTCTCCGAACAGAGCGTCATCATCATGGCGGAGAAATGATATGTCGACCGTACCGATCTCCAGTCCGGCCTTGTTAGGCCCGACCTCCGCTCCAAGCGCATGAGCCAACAATTGATGGCCGAAGCAGACACCGAGTATCGGGAGCCCCTGCCCAAGAGCCATTCGCAGCCAATCGGCTGTCGTTTCCACCCAATCCGCTCGATGCGATACCATCGCCTCCGACCCGGTTACAAATACTCCGGCGAACCGACCAATGTCATTTGGCAGGCCATCGCCTTTGAATACCTCGACAACCTCTGTGTCCTTCAGTTCGAGACCTGCTGCACGAGAAAAGGTATGCTCCGTGTCCCCGAAGCGATCGACGAAATCGTGCGATACATCGTGCAAACTGCCCGTTTTCACAATCAGAAACCGGCTGGTCATTTGATCTCTCCGTTGACTCGTCTTGGGGCAATCCGCACAAAATCGTGAGGTTTGAATCGAGGCTCACTGCAATAAAAATAGACTTTGATAGCCGTCATCAAAGCAATGGACCCTTTTTCAGACCTTTACCCCTATAAGCCACCAAATACCCCTGAAGCAACAGCTTCGGGCTGACAAGAATCCAAATTCCTCGCCGCGCAGAGCTTCCTGTACGAAACGGATTTCGTTAATGACCTTCTCCGCCGGCTCCTTCTTGGTCCTGGATTTCCGTCTCATCATCGCTCGCTGAAGGCCTATGAAGAGCCAGAAATCGTCCTGCATTCATTCCGTCGAAACTAGCGCATTGGCGCTGAACCGGCGTACTACAGGTAGGTAGGAAAAAAGCTCCCGATCCTGTTCGATAGTTTGTCTATGAAGTGGTTCAGGTCTTCCGATATGGCGATGGACAATACCTCACAATTGTCGATCAAGTGCGGCCCGCACTGCAAATGCGACATCATCTGCCCCCGGGATAAGCGCAGCCTGTAGCGAAGGGCTCGCAGGGATGCGGGTATCGGGGGTCGTGACGCGGCGAATTGTCAGATCGATATCGGACAGGGATTCCGTGAGCCGCATCGCGATCTCTCCCGCAAATCCGCCAGTCCGAACGGCCTCGTGAACGATAACCGCCTTCCCTCGCGTTTGCCGAACGGCCTGAAGAATAGCCTCCTCGTCGAGCGGGGAGAGCCACCGGAGATCGAGCACATTGGTTTCGATCCCATCTGCCGCGAGCGTTTCCGCGGCTTCCAGCGCGACCGGAACCATAGTTCCCCAGGTGAGAATGGTGGCGTCATCGCCCGTGCGGCGCAGACGCGCCTTGCCGACCGGTTCGGCTTCTTCGGTGATCCCGACCTCGCCCTTGGTCATGTAGAGTTTGCGCGCCTCGATGACCACGCAGGGATCGGGGTCGGCGGCGGCTGCTCGCAGCAGGGCGTAGGCATCCGCGCCCGTGGCGGCAAGGGCGACCTTGATACCTGGAATATGGGCGAGAATAGCCTCGATCGACTGGGAATGCTGGGCGCACGAGCCGGGGGTCGCCCCCTGCTGTGTCCGCACCACCATGGGAAGATTAGCGTTTCCACCGCTGATGAAACGGACATTCGAGGCCTGATTGATCAGCTGGTCGATCGCGACAAACAGGAAGTCCGCCCACATGATCTCCACAATCGGTTTCAGGCCGCTCAACGCCGCGCCAACCGCCGAGCCCAGAATGGCGTTTTCGGCGATCGGCGTATCAAAGACACGGCTTTCACCGAAATCCCTCTGCAGGTATCGGGTGGCGCCGAAAATTCCACCGGCCTTGCCGATATCCTCACCGTAGACAAGAGTGGCTTCGTCGTTCTTCAATTCCGTACGCAACGCGAGATTTACGGCCTCGATATAGGTCATTTCGCGCGTTTCAATGACAGCAGGGTCCCTGTGCGAGGGCTTCTTTACAACGTCCGGCAAGGCGCTTGCGTCCGGGAGGGCGGAGGCCATGACAGCATCGGCCATGTCCGCAACCTTTTGCTGCTCAGCCGCGATCAGTTCGCCGACTTCCGCTTCATCCATCAATCCGGCGGCCGCGATCCTCTCGCCAAGCCGCGCCAGCGGATCGCGCTGGCCCGCTTCTTCCCGGTCGGCTTTCTTGCGATAGTGCTCGATGTCGCGATTGTAGTGGCCCCACAGGCGCGGCACCCGGAATTCCAGAAGGCTCGGCCCCTCGCCTTTTCGTGCCCGGTCGGCTGCCATCGCAATGCTGTCGCGCACGGCCATGGGATCGACACCATCCACCGTGGCGGACGGAATTCCGTAACCGGAGGCACGCTGGGCCAGCCGGTCCACCTTGAACATGTCGGTGGTCGCCGTCATCTCCGACCACGCATTGTTCTCGACGACGAAGATCACGGGCAGCGACCGTGCGGCAGCGAAAGCAAACGCCTCGTGAGTGCCGCCCTGATTGAGCGCGCCGTCACCAATGGTGACGATGACCACACGGTTGTTCTTCTGGACCAGATTGGCCATCGCGATCCCGCAGGCGATGGTCGTGCCCGCGCCGACAATGGAGTTTTCTCCCACAAATCGGGTGCCCGGCCCCATCATGTAGGCTGAACCTGCGCGACCGCCATTGATACCCTCGGCGCGCTGGCAGATTTCGGCGAATACCTTGCGTTCCTCAAGACCGGAGGCGATGGCCCAGCCATGGCCACGGTATGTGGCCACAACCTGATCGTCCTCGCGAAGCGCTGCCAGTGCACCGAGCGGAACCGCTTCCTGTCCGGCGCAGAAATGCATGGAGCCATCAACGCTTGGGGGCTTGGTCATCGTGAGGTCCCAGGCTTTCTGCTCGAAGGCCCGTATGTATGCGATGCGAGCCAGCATCTCGCGCGCAAAGTTCGAATCGGAGGATTTGATGGGGGACGGAGCCTTCCCGACTGCCGGCGTGGACATGGGCATATTCCTTCAGGTTTGATGTTCTGTGCGCCGTCGGTCAGACGGCGTATGCGATGGAGCCGTCTTTTCGGTGCGGTATGTCGTGCAAAGGCCCTTGAGAGGGACTGAGCCAGACACTATCCGCCTCCGGCCTGAGCCGCACACCGAGGCCCGGCCGTTCGGGCAGGCGGAGGTAACCGCCCTCCCGCACGAGACAGCTGTCATAGGCGGTAGAGGCTGGTGCGGATTCATCGATCAGCGAGTATTCCTGCACCGCTATGTTGGGCACGGCGGCGGCCAAATGGACCGAAGCCGCCGTGAGCACGGGACCGAGGAAATTGTGCGCAACCAGGCTGGCGTGATGCGCTTCGGCGATGGCGGCGATTTTCCGGCAGTGGGATATCCCCCCGGCCAGTCCGAGGTCGGGGCGAAGATATTGCGGTCCGCCCTGCTGCAGGAGTTCACGAAACTCCCATATCGTATTGAGCCGCTCGCCATTGCCCATGGGCAGGTTGATCCGGGCGGCGAGCGAGCCCTGCGCTTCGATGCTGTCGATCTGGATCGGATCCTCGATGAAGAGGACGTTGAATGCTTTGAGTGCCTCGATCACCGGGATCGCATGCAAGGGCGTCAGGCGGCGGTGAAACTCGAGCACGATATCGACATCCCGGCCTGCGGCGTCCCTCGCCGCCTCAACCCGTGCGGTGACTTCGCGTATGAGTGAATCCAGGCCACGATCCCCGCAGTCGGATGGTATCGGGTCAAACTTCACTGCGGTGAAGCCCTCATCGACCGCCGTCGCGACCTCCGTTGCGATGGCTCCCGGTTCAAAATCGCCGAGGATCAGCTTGTGCAGCCTGATCCGATCCCTGCAATGGCCACCCAGGAGTTCCCAGACCGGTGCGTCGAACGCCTGACCCTTGATATCCCACAGAGCAATATCGATCGCCGAGACGGCGCCTCCCAGGACAGAGCCCCGAAACGGCCCCATGCGATAGAGTTGATGCCAGTGATGCTCGATCCGGCGCGCATCCTCGCCGACGAGATAGTCGGCGAAACGCGGCATGATTGCGTCCACCGCTTCGGGATACGCCCAGCAGCCGGACTGACCGAGGCCGGTGATCCCGTTTTCGGTCGTGATTTCGACGAAGTGGGCCCCGCCGGCCAACCGGGATTTGACCTGTGCGATCCTCATCGCGTTCTCCTTTGAGCGACGTCAGCCGGAGACATAGAGGCCACCATTGATGTGCACGGTTTCCGCTGTGATGAAGCTCGCCCAGGGCGAACAGAGGAACGCGACGACATTGCCGACCTCCTCCGGCGCACCGAGACGCTTGAGCGGCGTAAGGTCGAGCAGTTGTTCGCCCTGCACGTCCATGAGGGGCTGAACCATCGGCGTATCGATCAAGCCCGGCGAGACGGCGTTTACCCGCACCCTGGGGGCCAGTTCGAGCGCCAGCGTACGGGTAAAGGCCAACACCGCGCCCTTGGTGGCGGCATAGTGGCCGTGCATGTAGCTGCCCTTGTGGCCGGACATCGAAGCGACATTGACCACGGCGCCGCCATCGTTGAGCAAAGGCGTTGCGGCCCGGCATGTGAAGAATACGCCATCGAGGTTGACCGCACAGGTCTGGCGCCATTGTTCGTCTGTCATTCCCTCGATCAACTGATCACGATAGATACCCGCGCCAGTGACGAGGAAATCGAGGCTGCCGAAGCGTTCCTTGATGAACCCGGCAACCCGATCCGCGTCCGCTGAGGATCCGGCATCCTGGCCAATGGCGACACAACGCTCGCCAGTCGGGTCGAGCTCGCGAGCAAAGGCACTCACTCCCTTCGCATCGAGATCCGTGAGGATGCAGCTCGCGCCCATCTCGAAAAAGGTCCTGGCGACGCAACGGGAAATCCCGCCGTTTGCACCCGTGATCCAAAGTGTCTTGCCGGAGAAATCAAACATTGGCCGACTCCGATTCCGATGCTTCGGCAGTCGTCGTCCCCGTCTGCATTACGCCCGTTACCAATTGGTCCTCCGTGACGGTTTTCCCGTCGAATTCGCCGGTGATCCGGCCCTGGCTGATTGTGAGAATGCGCTGGCTCAGTCCCATGATTTCCGGCATCTCCGAGGAAATGAGCAGGATGGACATGCCCTCGCTCGCGAGCCGGGCGATGAGATTGTGCAACTCGGATTTGGCGCCGACGTCGATTCCGCGCGTCGGCTCATCGAGGATGAGCAGTTTCGGCTCGCTGGCGAGCCATTTCGATAGAACGATCTTTTGCTGATTGCCGCCGCTTAGCTTGCCCACATGGGTGCCGGCAGTCGGCGACTTGATGTCGAGCGCCTGGCGGTAACGGTCGTAAACGGCGCGTTCGCCGCGCGGGCGCGTGAAGCCGAGCGGAGAAAGCTGTCCCAGGATGGACAGCACCATGTTGTCCTGCCCGCCAAGGCCGAGCATCAGGCCCTGTACCTTGCGATCTTCGGGCACGAAACCGATACCGATCTTCATGGCATCGCGCGGCGAATTGATGCTCACCGGTTCACCCTGCCAGAGAATTTTGCCACCGGAGTTGTCGCGAAGACCAAAGAGGACTTCAGCCAGCTCGGAGCGCCCGGCACCCACCAGCCCGTAAAGCCCAAGGATTTCGCCGGAACGAACGGTAAGATCGATGGTATCGAAGTAGCCGGGGACGCCCAGTCCCGTCACTTCCAGCAAGGGGGCGCCAGGCTCGCTGTCGGGCCTGTGCACATAGCCTTCGAGCGTTCGGCCGATCATGAGGCGTGTGACTTCGTCGAGATCCGTCCTTTGGCTCTCCAACGTCCCCTGACTCTTGCCATCACGGAGAACGGAAATGCGGTGCGAGAGCCGGAAGACCTCGGACATGCGGTGCGAGATGTAGACAACCGCCACGCCCTGTTCGGCCAGCCGTTCCACATTGCCGTAGAGGATCTCGGCCTCGGCACCACTCAGCGAGGCTGTCGGTTCGTCGAAAATCACCACCGAACAATTGAACGCAGACGCACGGGCAATCTCGACAAGTTGCTGTTTCGCAATGGAGAGTTCGCCAACGATGTCGTTGGGATCGATCGCATACCCGCCGCGTTCGATTACAGATTCGGCCATTTCCCGGAGCTTTTTCTTGTCGACGCGGCCGAAGGATTTGACCGGCAGGCTGCCGAGGAAAATGTTCTCGGCAACGGTAAGCTCCGGCACCAGTGAGATTTCCTGGTGGATGAGGAGGATACCGCGCCGGCGGGCATCGAGCGGGCTCGCAAGTCGAACCTCCTCGCCCATGTGGATCATCGTGCCCGCATCCGCGGCCTGATTGCCGGCGAGAATCTTCATGAGCGTCGATTTGCCCGCCCCGTTCTCGCCCACGACCGCATGCACTTCTCCCGCGCGCAGTTCGATATCGACACCGTCGAGCGCCTTGACGCCGGGAAAGATCTTGGAGAGGCCCTTTGCCTCGAAGACCACATCGCCCCTTTTCGAAGTGGGGACCGGTTTTGCGGATGATTCAGTCATTGCCATCTCCTATTCCGCCGTGTGGCTGCGGTTGGACGACAGCCGGTCGAAAAGCAGAACGAGGATGAGGGCCGAGCCCATGATCACCGGCACGAAGAAGGGTGAGACGCCGACAAGGTTAAGCCCATTGCGCAGAATGGAGAGAGCGATGACGGCTGCCAGCGTGCCAAAGAGGTCTCCCTTGCCGCCACGCAGGCTGGTGCCACCCAAGACGACCGCGATGACGGCCCACAATTCGTAGTCCTTGCCGTAAGATGGCGTTGCCGCGCCGAGGTCGGATGCAATCGCGATACCCGCAACTGCCGCCATCAAGCCGCAGAGGATGAAATTGATAATCACGTGCCGTTGGACCGGCACGCCGGCATCGACCGCCGCTGTGCGGTTGCCGCCGATCGCATAGGTATTGCGCCCGTGGAGGGTACGCTTCATCACCCACTGAAAGACCGCGACCGAGCCGAGAAAGAACAGCGAAATCACCGAGAACGGCCCCACCGAGTATGCGCCGATGTCGTGCAGGGTGAAATCCGGAGAAGCGAGGGACGTATCGCCGGCATAGAGAAAGGCGAGACCGCGCACGCCGATCATCCCCGCAAGAGTGACGATGAAGGAATTGATGCCGATTTTCTCGACGATCAACCCGTTGACCAGCCCCAGTCCCGCGCCGGCGCCAAGGACGACCAGAATGGCAATCGGCAAACCGAGTTGGCCTTGAAGTCCAATGACCAGGCACGCGGTCAGGCCCAGAACCGAACCGACCGACAAGTCGATATTCCCGCTCACAAGGATCGGCGTCAGGCCCACGGCGAGGAAACCGATCAGCGCACTTTGCGCGACGATGTTCCCCAAATTGTAGGCGGTGAGAAAGTGCGGGCTCGCAAAGCTGAAAACGACGAACAGCAGCAGCGCCAACAGCCAGGTGGGGTTGCCACGCAACACGGAGAAGACCTTCCGTGTCGAGACGCCCGAAACGCCGGATGTGGTGGACTGGGCACGGCCGGTCATGACGCAAAGACCTTTCCGCGCTTGCCGATCACGTCGGCGCTGACAGCCCCGATGATGACGGTCCAGGTAACCAGCCACTGGATGTAATAGGGCAAGCCCATGAGAAGCAGGGCGTTCTGGATAAAGGCGAGAACGACGATGCCGAAGATTGCGCGCCAGATGCCGCCGGAACCCCCGAGCAGGCTGGTGCCGCCCAAGATGATGCCCGCGAGCACGGTCAGTTCATATCCCGATCCGGAATCGAGCCGGGCCGCCATGACACGAGAGCTGAGCAGGATCGCCGCACAGGCGGTCATCAGGCCCGAAATAAGATAAGCGGTGAAAATCACCGATCTTACCGGGACCGCGGAGTGACGGGCGGCGACGGGGTTCGCGCCGACAGCGAAAACCCGGCGACCAAACACGGTTCGCGTGAGCAACAGCGACATCACCGTACCAAGAACGAACAGTACGATGACGGGCACCGGAATACCCGAGAGGAAGCCGCGCCCGAATACGGAGAACCAGGCTTCGCTGGGCGCGGCAATCAGTGCGTTCTGCCCGCCCGTGTAGACAAGGGCGATACCCTGCAGAAGCGAGAGCATGCCGAGCGTCGTGATCAGCGAATTGAGGCCGAGATAGCCGACCAGGATCCCGTTGACGCCCCCGGCCGCCAACCCCACCGCAAGCGCGGCGAGAATACCGGCCACCGGACTTACGCTCTCATGCACGGTGATCAACACCACCGAGCACAAGGAGAGCATGGAACCCACCGACAGATCGAGCCTGCCGCTGATCACCACAAAAGTGACCCCGATGGCGATCACGCCGGGAATTGAGGCCTGTCGAAGCACCTGAAGCACATTGTTGGAGCTCAACAGCCGAGGGAGGAACAGCGCCGCTATGACCAGGGCCAAAATGAGAATGGCGGCGACAGCGAACCGGCCGATTTCAATGCGCATAAGTCTTTCCATCATGCGAATCCCCGCTTGAACCCGGCAATTCGTGATTTGTGATAACGCTGCGATGCGTGATGGAGCCCGAAAAGCACAGTGGTCTGCATGATCAGGCCTCGATACCCAGCTTGTAAAAACGCGAAGCGGTGCCCCGATAGATGCTGCGTCGTTCGGCTTCGGAATAGTGAGCGACGGCTTCGTCCACGACTGATACCCATTCGGGCGGCTCGATCGCCATGGTCGCCACCGGCCAGTCACCGCCGAACATGATCCGATCGGGCCCGAAGGCGTCGAGCGCAACGTCGATATAAGGGCGCAGATCGGCGCGGACCCAGTGTTCGTGGTCAGCTTCGGTCGCCACACCCGACAGCTTGCACACCACGTTCTCACAGGCCGCAAGCTCTGCCATCTGCGTGCGCCAGGGCTCCATCAAACCGGCCTCAATGCCCGGTTTCCCGATATGATCCAAAACGATCCGCGTATCCGGGCATTGCGAGGCCAACTCGATCGAAGCCTCCAGGTGAGGATGCTTGATGCACATGTCAAAGCTGAGGCCAAACTCCGCCAAGGCTCTGACACCTTCAATGAATCCGGGCTGCAGACAGAACGACGTGTCCGGTTCATCCTGATAGATGCGGCGCACGCCGACCACCTTTTCGATGCCCGCAAGTTTCTCGAGGTGGCCGCGAACGGCATCGCCCTGTTCAAGCCGAGCAAAGCAAACAAGCGCCGCGATACGAGGATCTGTCCTGGCCTGCTGCAACACCCAATGCGCCTCGTCAAAGGCACGGTCGGGATGGGCATCGCATTCGAGAAACACCATCGCCTCGACCTCGACCGTCCCGCAGGCGGCCCTGTAATCGGCCGGCAGATAGGCGCGGTTGAGCTTGCCGGCGGCTGCGAGCCAGGGATAGTCCAGCGCCTTCGGGTTCCAGATATGCAGGTGGCTGTCGATGATCGGAAAATCGGGCATGTTCGGTCAGGCTCAGTTGGGCAGTTTGTTCTGGTTGAGGATGTGCTCGGCGGCGCCGTTGAGGTCGGCCTCCAGCGCGATGCGCGCCATGTCGGGATCGCTCTGGCGCAGCGCCTCTATCAATGCCTGATGGTGCTCTGAGGGCACCTTGTTGTTTATGCGGCTTGAGCCTCGCCGCACATCGAGATTGAGAACAGGACCAATCTGGCTCCATAGTCCTTCGATGATGGGCAGGAGCACAGGCTTGCGGGCCGCGCGGTAGACGGCAAAGTGAAAATCCTTGTTGTGGACGATCAGCTTGGACGGATCGGGATCCTTCAATTCGCACTCTGCGTTGAATGCGGCAGAGATCTCCTCGATATTCTTCAGTTCGCTACCGGTGATCTGTCTTGCCGCCGATTCCACCGCCATGCCTTCCAGGCGGATGCGGATATCCCGGATCTCGATGAAACGCGACCGGCTCATGATCGGCACGCGGAAGCTGCGGCTGGGCAGAAGCTCGATGGCCTGCTCGACCATAAGCTGATTGAGGGCATCGCGCACCGGCATGGGACTTGTCCCGAGCGCGGCGGCCAGCTTGCGCAGTGTCAATTTTTCGCCAGGCTCGAAATATCCCGAGACCAGCATATTGCGCAAATCGAGATAGACCCGTCGCCCGAGGGTTTCATGCTCGATTGGCACCACTGCCGACAAACCGTCCATAGATCCCCTCTCCTTCTTCCGTCCGACGCTCTCCACGTCCCTTGATTCAGGCGCCTTCATTGCCGGTCCGGAAATCGAATCCCGTTGTCAAACCGGCATCGACCACGAAGTCGGCTCCCGTTATCCCGGATGCCCCATCCCCGATCAGGAACTCGACTGTCGCGGCGATTTCGTCCGGCTGCAATAGCCTTCCCAAAGGATTGCGCTGTTCGCGCGTGGCCAGAAATTTGGCCGGATCGGAAGCCGTATCGAGATGACGGCGGAAAAACGGCGTATCGGTCACGCCTGGACAAACGCAATTCGCGCGTATCCCGTCGCGCGCATGATCGAGCGCCAGCGCACGGGTGAATTGCAGGATCGCGCCCTTCGACGCGCAATAGGAAATCAGCCCCTGCTCTGCCATGTAGCTGTCGATACTGCCGATGGTGACGACCGATCCGCGTTTGCGCTCGATCATACCCGGCAGAATGGCCCGGGCAGCCAGAACGAGACCGCTGACATTGACACCGAGGGTCTTGGACCAGTCTTCGTCGGTCAATTCGAGCACATTGCCGACAGCCAGGAAGGCGGCCGCGGTGACAAGTGCATCCGGCTGCCAACCCAGCGCATCGAGTTTATCCGTCACCCGCTGCCAGGTTTCGGGGTCGGAGACATCACCCTGCACCCAGGCCGTTGTCTCGTCTTCCGTTGCGCCGCTCATGTCGATTCCGAGCACCTTGCCGCCGCTGGCGAGAATGCGGTCTTTCGTGGCGCCACCGATGCCCGAGCCGGCGCCGGTGATTACGGCGATATTTGTCATGTCCATCTCCTCCGAATGCAGGCGGCGGTGGCCGCCGCCTGCAACGCTTGTTACATCGACTTAAAATGTCGGTCGGTCGATTTCGCTGATATTTGCGGCGCTGACGGCCGGCGAGTCGAAGTGCATGATTTTTTCAACCTCGACCCCTTCCGCGACCAGAACCGCCGCCTCGACGGCCGCACGAGCGTCTGCAATGGGCGATTGTAGCACGGAACCATAATAGTCACCGGCGGCAATGGCGTCGTAGGCCGCACCGAACAGGGTGCAGTCGGTGAAGACGATTTCATGATCTTCCGGAAGGGTTCCTTCGGCAACCGCGGCCTGAACAGCAGCCAGCGCACCGATACCCATATCGGAGTCGGCGGAATAAACGCCGTCGATCTCGTCGCCGAAGCGGACGATGTAGCTCTCCATGACGGACTGAGCCTCTTCCCGCGACCAGTTACCGGGCTGAACATCGAGGATTTCGATGCCCGGATACTCAGCTATCGCATCGCGAAAGCCCTGCTCACGACGCTGCGATACGGTGTAGCCGGGCAAGCCTCCGATGACGACGACCTTACCTTCTCCCGACAGACCTTCCGCCATCAGCTTGCCAGCTGTTTGGGCCTGGGTGTAGTCATCCGGGCCGGTAAAGGTGGTGAAGAAGTCAGCGCCAGTTTCATCGATCTCTGAATTGGTGATGACCACCGGAATACCCGCCTCGTGCACGGCGCGAACCGAAGGCACGACAGCGACAGCGTTGGTGGGCCAAATCACCATCACATCGACCTGCTGCGCGATGAGATCGCGGATCTGGTCGGATTGGCGGGCCGGATCGGCCTGCGAATCCAGAGTGACGGTGTTGACGCCCAACTCGGCGGCATAGGACTCGAAAGCATCCATATATGTCGCCACGTAGGAGTTGACCCCGGCACCGAGGCTCGAGAAGCCAATGGTTATCTCGGAAAGCGGAACGTTCAGTTCTTCGGGAAGCCAGTCCTGAGCCTTTGCGGCCCCCGACATCAAGGTCATCGCCAAGGCCGCTCCGGCCAATAGTTTTGTTATGGTCATAAGTGTCGTCCTCCTCATTGCACCTGGTTTGCGTGCTCTATGATTGCCGCCTGGTTCTGAATGGTGCCGCAGGATATCGGGTGCCAAGCCCACCCGCCGCGCTTCTTCGCTGCGCGAACTTCCGCAGCTCCGATCATTTGCCGTTCGTCTCCGTCAGCGCTCCCTGATTTCATGCGCCTCGAACCGATAGTCGAAGACAAGCGGCACATCCGGGGAAAGCGTGACGGCGGTTCTCACCCCGCGCTCGTTGATGGGGTTGTCCGCAATGCTGGCGCGCGACCCAAGGTCAAATGCGCCGGACATGGGCTCGACGCCAACGCAGAGATTGCGATTGTTCCATGGGGCATAAGCCCGCCCGCGGTTACTGATCCACAAGAGGAGGCAGGGCAGCACCGAGGCGTCCCAGCTCAATCTGTAGCCCGCTTCGGTCTCTGAATTGACGAGCTCCACGCTCCCCTCGCACCCGCAAAGCTGCAATGTCTCCTCGGTATCGTAAGCGAAAGGCAACCGATCGAAACGGGCAGTGCCGCCGGCCGTCAACGGCACGGCAGCAAGATCGCCAAATACTGCGCCTGGCACGGCTCGAGAGACGCCCGGTTCAGGCCCGAAAGGATGTACCATGCCGAACTCGAACCCTGCGGGTTTGATTTCCAGCGCCCCGGAAAAATTGGGCAATGAAATATTGGGATGCACGCCGATCGGGCGCCGGCAGGTTTGCCGCGCCTCGATGATAATGGAGAAATCGATGGCCGGGGCGGCCGGGTCAGCAGATACAGTGCGCGTAATACGGCGGATGGGCGACGTATCCGGGTAATCTATGGCTATTTTCACGGAGTTATCCGTACGCGAAACGAGTTGCCAGTCGTTCGCCCCGCAATAGCCATGCAGCAGTAAATCGCTGTCAGAAAGAGGCCCGTCACCCTCGGATATTTCCGAAGAGGCGGTAGTACGCCATTCGGCGACGAGCCCTTCGGGCTCATAAAGCCCCCCGAACGGCGCGCATGGAAATTCGTTGCGCATACCGGCGAGCAATTCGGGCTCGACGGGACCGGGTTCGTTCAGCCACGGCGCTTCATAAAAGGGCTTGACCCGGCGACCATCGCCAAGCCGGAACGATGTGTCGCCCAGCATGCCGCCGCGCGCATGGAGAGAGAATGATCCGTGCGCCCATTGCACAGCCCAAACATCGCCTGCCGACAGTTCGCCGAATTGCGACTGATGCGCCTGCACCTCCCCCATGAACGTATCTTCTCCCTCATTCGCCGTTATTTGTGATGTGTTATCACATAGCACAATTGCTGGCAAGACGATTGCCAAGGGATTCCTTAGTGAAAGCGTTTCATGATGAAATCGATGTTCTCGGAGGCGCAGATCGCCGACAGGCTGATGATGAACTGGTGCGGTGGATGCGCCCCACCCAAGGGCATTTTGTATGCCATGACGGTTCTATAGGACCAAACAGAGGGTGTATCGATGACCGAGATCAGCATGTTGGCAATCGACCTAGCGAAGCGCAGCTTCCAGGTCTATGCAATCGGGCTTGGTGGGATGGTAATTTACAATAGAGCGCTGTCACGTTCTCGATTGATTGTATTGCTGGCCGGCCTGCCGGTTGCGTGGTTGCGATTGAAGCGTGCGCGACGTCGCATCACTGGGGCCGGGTGGCGCAGACACAAGGCCATGAGGTCCGATTGATTCCGGCCGTCTACGTGTAGCCCTTCGTCAAGCGCAGAAGAATGACCGCGCGGATGCCGAAGCCATCGCGGAGGCGGCATTACGGCCGTCCATGCGCTTCGTCACGGTGAAGAGCGTCGAGACGCAGGGGCGCGCAGTCGCTTTTCGTACCCACCAATGTCTGGTGTGGCAGAGAACGCAGCTGATCAACGCGCTGCGCGGTTGCCTAGAGCGGCATTCAGTCTGAGTGAATCGGCGGAGATTCCCAAATCAGCGATTTGATAATTCATGATATCCGCCGGAGCAAGGAGGCCGGCGGGCATGTCAAAGGCGCTGTCGTTTGATCTTCGCACACGTGTTCTTGGCACCGTTGCCGGCGGCCTCAGCCATCGTCAGGCGGGTGATCCCTTTGACGTCAGCGCACCAGTGTGGGTCGTTGGCGGGCACATGAGCGCGAGGACGGCGATCCTCGTCCCAAGGCGCTCGGCGATGATCGACGGTCGGGACGCATCGACGCCTGCAAGGGATTGATCCTGTCGCTGCTCGAGGAGACGCCCGATATCACGATCCAGGAAATGCGCCGGGCGCTTACCGAACACGGCCACGTCTTCGGCTTCGGCACGATCCAACTCTTCTTCAAGCGTCACCGGATCACGCGCAAAAAGACCGCGCACGCCAGTGAGCAGGATCGCCCGGACAGCCTGAAGCGACGGCGGGCGTAGTTCGACGAACAGGTCGATCTCGATCCGGCAAGGTTGGCATTCATCGATGAAAATTGGCCAAGACGAACATGGCCTGCACCCATGGCCGGACTCCGCGCGGCGAGCGGTTGAGAGTTGGAGTTGCTCACGGCCATTGGAAAACCACGACCTTAGTCGGCGCGCTGACTCTGTGCGGCATGATCGCTCCCTTCGTGCTGAACGGGCCGATCAACCGGATAGCCGTCGAGGCTTATGTCGAGCAGGTGCTCGTGCTGGAACTGCGGCCAGGCGACTTCATGATCATAGACAATCTGTCCAGCCATAAGGATCCTCAGACGCGCTAGATGATCGAAGTGGCCGGAGCCTCGTTGTTGTTTCTTCCGCCATATAGCCCGGACTTCAATCCAATCGAGAATGCCTTCTCCAAGCTGAAGGCCATGCTCAGAAAGGCGGCCGAACGCACCATCGACGGCCTGTGGGATAGGATCGGAAGTCTCATACCGACCTTCACAACACAGGAATGCATAAACTACTTCGCCGCCGTCGGATACGATGCAACATGAACGGATTCCGCTTTAGCCGCCGCTGTCTGGGCCACCGATTTAGGATTTCTCTATTGAGGTCTCCTGGTCGGGTGCCCGCATACCGAGCGCGTGATGCGGGCGGATATGAATGTACCTACGCGGCCATTGGTTGATGGTGACTTGGCCGCTAACGTCAGAACCACTGAAACCAATCAATCTAACGTGTAACTCGGCAATGCGGACGAAACGGGCCTTCATCCGGATCGCCTGCTATTGGTCACTTACAACTGGTGCAAACCTAATCCGGACGGCTGCATGTTCTTCGAAGGTTGCCGCCATGTTCCGGGCGCCCGGTCAAAAGTCACTGGCGATTGTTGACGTAAGGTAAGAACAGAGCGGGAATGGAGCCTTGTCCCGTTTGATCCGCCCATTGCGGGCATGCAATGTCAAATTGCCCGTCCGCGCGGCATATCCAGCCGTTCGGTCCGGGGCATCCGCGCTAGGAGAACTGCCTCGAGAAGCTGGATGGCATGGGGCAACGGTTTTATCGCGGAGTAGTGTTTCACCAGATAAGACGGAGGAGTTCCAGAGCCCCTTTTTGCAGGCTCCGCCCGGTTGCCACCATGCGCCGGGCGATTGTTCCCGGCCTGCGACGAAACCACGTATCTCGTCAGCCTGTTTGACATCGACAATCCGCCACGGCCAAAATCTCCATGCATTTCAGGTTGGCGAATCAACAACCGCGGAGTTGTTGCGCATGACTTACCCGGTCTCCGCTGAACTGGCGGGACAGAACCGAATTGAAGACGCGATCAATGCGCTCGAAACCGCGCGGACTGATCACGACGTTTTCAAATGGCTGCTACGTGTCACCAACGAGTTCGATCTCGACTACTTCATCATATGCGCGACACCGCAGGCCGGCAGCGACTGTTTCGGCAATCGGTACCTGATCTCGAACTGGGACAGGGAGCTTCTGGCGCAATCGCAGTCCGAGGGTCTGTTCGACAACGACCCCTTCGTCGCCATGCGGCATCTCGCGGCGCCGATGGCCGGTCGCTATTGCGATGTGGCGCAGTCAGGCGGCGCGGATCGCCCGGCGCGAACCGCGGAAGTCCTGAAGGAGTTCGGTCACGAATCCTTTGCAATCCTCCCTGTGTGGAGGCCGAAGGGTGTAAGCGGGACCGTCAACCTAACTGGCAAGCGCGCGCCGCTGTCCCTCACTGAACTGATTCCGCTGCAGTATCTGGCGTCGATGGCATTCACGAAGCTTCAGACCGCTCGCGACGAGAGTTCGCGGCCGGGCGAACTCACCGAGAGACAAAAGACAATCCTGCAGCTGACCGCGAGCGGAGCAAGC
The DNA here is from genome assembly GCF_965227485.1 of Oricola indica. Classification (NCBI taxonomy): domain Bacteria; kingdom Pseudomonadati; phylum Pseudomonadota; class Alphaproteobacteria; order Hyphomicrobiales; family Ahrensiaceae; genus Oricola; species Oricola indica. The sequence goes on along the minus strand of NZ_OZ245747.1, from coordinate 1,933,306 downwards.
ACGGAAGAGATCGCACACGCGTTGGACATCTCTCCCCATACCGTCAATTACCACCTGAACACGCTCAAACAGATGTCGAACGCATCCAACAAGGTCCATCTGGTTACGCTGGCCCTGCAAAAGGGCTGGATACCATTCCCATCGTGACCGCATGCCGCAGCCAGCGTCACAAAGGCTGGAACCGCACATCCAGGTCATGCGCGTTGTAATGATCAGTTCGGGTCGGCTCCAGAATTGAAGAAAGAGCTCGATTGTCGAGCTGTCGCCAATCTGTCACATCATGACCACACGCAATCTCTGGAGGAAGATGTCCATGCCAGACAATCACACCGATACATCCCGGGTGGAACGCACGGCCGAAGTGGTCTCCGCCTATGTCAGCAAGAACCCCGTGCCGAAGAGGGAATTGCCGGGCCTGATCGCACAGGTCCACAAGGCCCTCTCCGATCTTTCCTCCGAGCCTGTTGTCGAGGAAGAAAAACCGGAACCGGCCGTCAACCCGAAGCGCTCGGTCAAGCCCGACCACATTGTCTGCCTCGAATGCGGCAAGCGGTTCAAGTCGATCAAGCGTCACCTCGGGGCGGCACACGACCTGACACCGCAGGACTACCGCGAGAGATGGGGACTTGCGGGCGATTACCCGATGGTCGCGCCGGACTATGCCGAGAAGCGTTCGTCTCTGGCGCTCTCCATGGGGCTCGGACGCAAGCCGGCCAGGAAGACCCGAAAGAAATAGCCACCATCCCTGAAGACCAGCGAGGAGGCAGATGCGCCCATGGCGTTCCGGTGATAGGATGGCGGTGTGATCCCCTGTTCTCTTGAAAGGACCAGTCACCATGGAAGCGCTTGTTGCACAATTGATCGGCGGCCTTGCGGGCGGCGCCGCCGGAGGCAAACTCGTCAAGGGGTCTGACCTCGGCAATATCGGCAACCTGATCGCGGGTGCGGTCGGCGGCGTCGGCGGCGGTTCCCTGCTCGGCTCGATGCTTGGCGGGGCCGGTGGCGGCATGGACATCGCCGCGATCGCCAGCCAGCTGGTTGGCGGCGGCGTTGCCGGCGCGATCGTTCAGATCGTTGTCGGCCTGGTCGTCAACAAGGTGATCAGGAAAGCCTGAACCGGCGGGCGAGAGGGCGCGGCGGTACGCACAACAAGTCGGCGCCGCATGCCGATACTGGCCGGGCGAGCTTTATAAAGCGTGAAGCCGCGGGCCTGCTATGAGCCGGTCAGGAAGTCGGCAACGAGATATGCATGTCCGGCGGCCCCAGATATTCAATCGGGACGACGGCACATAGGAAGCCTATGAGCAATCCGGGCATGATCGCATTTGCCAGCCGCAACGTTGCGAGGAACCCGGCGAAGCGTATGTCAATCACGAACCGGCGAACAACAAATAAGATGAGAGGAAGAAGGAGGGAAGCGCCGGCTCAATCGAGGCTCCCGGCGTCGAACGCGAAGGGTGAGGCTCCATCGGGCGTTCCCGCGATGCAGGCGCGACCGGGGTTAGGGTGTCGTGTTGCCGTGGGTGGCCGGACAAGGTTTGGGTTCGCCAGTGCCTCACGTGAGGCGATTCACCACTCATCGTGCCAATTGTGGTCGAATTGCGATTTGGCACGATTCTTGCATATCCTTATATATCTCTTTTATACCTTCTTCAAATTTTCTTCGCGTATAGATAAAAAGTAATTAATATAAAGGGTTAGCAATCTGGTGAAACCCTAAGTGTGAAATTTGTCTCGAAAACCAAAACCCTCTTCACGTATGGCAAAAACTCCCTTCTGACCCATAGATAGAAGGGAGTTTTTGTCTATTTGAAACTTGCTTCCTATTTTCGAGACAAATTTCACAGGAGCCAGCAATGTCTCAACCCCTCGTGGATTACATACTCAGTCTGCAAGGCGGCGTGGACGAGTTCCTCGAACGCCTCCACCGGTACGACATCCCTAGTGAATACTACATGGAGGTGATCGGAAGCCGAAAGCAGGAATACACCCGAACTGTGTTCCCCTCCAGAGCCAGACTCTACAACTTGATCCGCGAGGTCTATCCCGACCTCCACGCGAACAAGGAAGCTTACGCACGTCAAGAACTGGCCAAGGGAAAATCTGCCGGCCAAGTGGCCGACGAAATGGGTATCACCAGAAGAACCATCCAGAACTGGAAAAAGAAATGGAAGGCAGCGGAAGACGAAGCCGCGCCCGCTTGACCTCAAAGGCCCGCAGTCGGTGGTCCGACTTCAGCTTGTCACCAGCTCATAGTGCTTGATGGACCGCGACTCGACCAACGCCGCCTCGGCCGGATCAATATGCGGGTTCTGGTAGTCCTCGCCGACGAAAGCCTTGAGAGCATCGAGGTCCTTCCAGATCATGACAAAACTGAACTCACAGGGACTGTCTGACCTTGGGGCGCCCGGAAGGACGTTGACGATACCCTCGGTGCCCCTCATCAGCGGAATTGCCGTCTCGTGAAAGAACGTGCTGAACTCGGCTTCCTTGCCCGGCCGTATCCGAATAGCGCTCGCCAGACTGAGCCGGGAGTCGCTGTTCCTCGCCGTCCTGCTTGTAATCGTCCACAATCGCCATATGCGACCGAAGTGAGGTCGGGGCGGAGCACGACCCATCGCAGGCAGAAGACGCGGGGAAGCCAGGTTGCCGCTGTTTGACTCACAGGAGCCCGCAGGCTGCGATCCGACTTCTGGGCAAGGTGGTAGCCACCCACCCCGGAACGCGCGTCTGCGAGTCAGTCAGAGCTGTTTATGCGGGAATTCCTTGATGGTATCCCTTTGACGGCGCCGCAGGCAGAGGTCGTCCTCAACGAGCCGGCTCCGACCGCCGGGTCATACCCTCGACCTGCCGTAAGTCACTGGCCCTATTGAATGAATCCGCAAGCATCCTATATGATATCCAGCTATTTCACTGTCACTATTTGCTTGTCCTTTTTCTCCGGCCCAGGCGCCGGCGCCCGTCAAACACATCATTCTCAACAGGACGAGGGACATGGTCACCGCCGTTTCTTTCCCACCCGGCTGTTGGCCGCTCGAAATGAGAGCGGAAACTGCCGCCGCCTATTGTGACGAACCGAGCGTCGAGACGTTTCTCGCGAAAGTCTACCTCGGTTTCTACTCCCAGCCTCTCCGCGCAAACCGAACCGCGTCCAAGTGGCATCGCTACCGGCTGGACTTCGATATTGCTCGGCGACACGGACTGACCGATCTACTGGCTCCGCCATCGGAGAACCTCGAGGAACTGTTGTGAGGGTCAAGAAGTCGATCGGCTCGTTCCATCGGTACAGTTTGGACCCAACGCAGTCCCTGAACTGGCAACAGAACACCCCTTTGGCGCTTCGATGCAAAGATCGCAAAGGTGAGCTCACCAATGTCCACCAATCTGCCGACCGTTCAGTATAGGATCACTCTTACGATGCCCGCAGTACACCGGCATACCAAGTGCGAAATGAGCAACGCCGCAAAACTGGCTTCGGAACTGAACATCCAGGTACGACTTGAGCCGGATGGCACCATCATTTTTTGTCGCGACACGCCTATCGGCCGTCGTGAAGCGCCAGCGATTCAGGACGAAGCCCATTCGTTACTGGATGAGTGGAAGGCAAATCGAGCATGAGGGTCAGCCTAAAGGGCATCCACAAGGTGCGAAAGCGTCTGGCCAATGGTCAAGTGCGTTTCTATTTCTATGCATGGCGCGGCGGTCCGCGGATCGAGGCAGAGCCTGGAACCCGAGAGTTCACCGCTGAATATATTCGGTTGACCCGCGCAAGAGCTGAAGCCCGCCCAAAACTCGATATTTCCGAATTGATCCGGAGATATGTCCGTTCGCCGGAATACCGGAGCCTCGCACGCAAAACGCAGATAGATTACGAGCGAGTCCTCGGCGCAATTGAAAAGGAATTTCATGATCTGCCGCTCGCTGCGGTCGAAGAACGTGGCTCTCGTGCACTATTCATCGAATGGCGAAATTCGATGTCGGACCGGCCTCGCAGTGCTGATCTGGCCATGTCCGTGTTACGTCGTATTCTCTCGTATGCACAAGATCATGAGCTGATCCTCCGCAATCCGGTACTGGACGTGAAGAAACTATGGTCTGGATCACGGGCAGACATCATCTGGCGAGACGAAGACATCGCGAAAGTGATTGCCAGCGCTCCCGGTCCTATTGTCGATGCTTTGACGCTCGCGATGTGGACCGGACAACGGCAAGGAGATCTGCTACGACTAACTTGGTCAAGCTATGACGGCAGTCATATTTCTTTACGCCAGAGCAAGACGAAAGCACTCGTTCGCTTCAAAGTCGCCAAGCCACTCAAAGACATGCTGGACGCCAAATCCCGCGGCAATTGCGTGACCATTCTCACCAACAGTCGCGGGGAACCATGGACATCAGATGGATTTCGGGCTTCCTGGTCAAAGGCGCTGAAACAGTGCGGAGTCGAGGGTCTCACTTTCCACGATCTTCGCGGCACATTCATTACCGTCGCCCATCGAGCAGGTTCCTCATATGCGCAAATCGCCGAAGTTTCTGGACATTCTGAAAGGCACTGCGAACGGATCATTCGTCAGCACTACCTAGCCGGCAATGACGCAATTGAGCGGATCGAAAACGGAACACAATTGTAAACTGCGGCATAGTCGGTAAACCGATAAGCCGCAGAATTCAGCCTAAGTCTTTTATTTTATTGGTGGGTGAGCACGGGCTCGAACCGTGGACCCGCTGATTAAGAGTTATCGTTTTTCGGCGCTCCCCGAGAAACATACGCTTTCATGTGATGATCATAATTCGTTGAATTTGAACAGATTTCATGCAAATGGTTGAACATAGCGTTTCAAGCTACCGCGCTACATTCTGCTACCTATGTGCTACCTATGCAAAAATCTGCTGCTCTAACGGATGCGCTTGTGCGCAATGCAAAGCCTGAGGTCGACCGCCAGTTCGAGATCTGGGACGGGCGCGTCTCGGGCTTCGGCTTGCGCGTATCGCCTTCGGGTACGAAGGCGTTTGTGCTTGTCTATCGCCATGCCGGACGGCCCAAGCGCATGACGCTGGGACGCTATCCGGATCTGTCATTGGCTGAAGCGCGTTCGAAGGCCTTCGAAGCCAAGGGCATGATCGCGTCCGGGATTGATCCCAAGCCAGCAAAGCCGGTCGAAGAAAGCCGTGATCATCGTCTCGTCTCGGTCGTCGGCGACTTTGTCGAGCGGCATGCCAAGCGCAAGACGCGCAGCTGGCAGCAGACCGAGCAGATCCTCAATCGCGAGTTCGTCTCCGTTCTGGGGAAGCGATCGGTCGAAGAGATCGAGAAGCGCGATGTGTCACGTATCCTCGATGGCATCGTTGATCGCGGATCGCCGTCGGCGGCAAATCACGCCTTCCGGATTATCCGCAAGTTCTTCAACTGGTGCGTTGAGCAGGGCTTGGTCGATGTCTCGCCGGCGATGGGCCTTAAGCCTCCGGCCAAATCAGTCGATCGCGATCGCGTCCTGACCGACAATGAGGTCGCGCGGATCTGGATCGCCAGCGATGATGTCCCCTACCCCTATGGCACGATCGTCAAGCTGCTACTGCTGACCGGACAAAGGCGTGACGAGGTCGTCAGCATGCGCCGTGACGAACTGGATCTCGACAACGCCCACTGGGCGATTGCTGCCGTGCGAACCAAGAACGGCAAGCCGAATGAAGTGCCGTTGCCGCCGCAGGCAGTGCAATTGCTGCGCGATGCTCCGGAATGGGTGTCGGAGTTTGTCTTCCCTGCCCGCGGTCGCCCGGAGCGTAGCTTTTCCGGGTTCTCGAAGTCGAAGAAGGCGCTCGATGCCGCGTCTGGGGTAACCGACTGGCGACTTCATGATCTGCGCCGGACACTGGCGACCGGGCTTGCCCGGCTCGGTACCGACCCGCATGTCGTCGAACACATCCTCAACCACCAGACCGGCGCGCTCAGCCAGGTGGCGCGGATCTATAACCGCCATGCCTATCTGCCGGAAAAGCGCGAAGCGCTTTGCAAATGGGCAGACCACATTGATGACATTGTTGCAAAGGCCCGTACCGCAGTGGAGGTCGATTGAGGTTTTTCCTTTTTGGCTTTTTCTAATATCTAATAATTTCATATACTTATCATACTAATATAGAGAACTGTCAGTTTGACAGTCGGCGGCTTGCGATTTGACAGTCCGGTTCTGTCAGTCTGACAGCGGAATTCCGTCAAATTGACAGTGGCGCATCCCCCGCGACACCGCCGTTATCCCCAGGCGCCAGCCCCGTGACAGTGTGACTGTCATTTTGACAGCCGCCCGGTCAGTGCTTGTTGATAGCGTAGATCTCGACGGCCTTGATCCACTTCTCCGTGGCGCGCAACCCGTAGTCGGAACGCTCGATCAGTTCGGCTTCCTGCGCCTCGTTGAGAGAACGGTAGACTGTGCTTTCGCTGAGGCAAAGGAACTCCGCCAAGTCCCGTTTGGACATGATGCAATAGGGGAACTTCGGATCGCTGGTCGACAGCTTGTGGATGGAATCGATGATTACATAAGTGTTCAACGAGATGTCCATGCGCTCACGCACATCGTGCAGCACGACCGTGTAACGCGGCCGCTTCTTGTATTTGACACCAGCACCTTCGAAGACGGAGCCGATGCGGTCAAACCCTCCTTCGCTCATATGCGTCCATTATACACCTTCGCCATGATCGCGCTCGTCTTCACTATCCCCATGGTCGAAGGAGCGGACGGAAAGCCGGCGGGATCGCGGTTCGTCGCCCTTCTCCCGCGATGCCGGCAGCAGCGCCTCCTGCAGTCCCTTGATCAGGATGTTGGTCTCGCGATCGCGTTCCAGCATCGACATGATCTGCTCGTCGCGGCGTTCCAGCTGCGTGTGCAGCCTGCCGATCTGGCGATCCTTCTCCTCGATCTGCTGACGCAGGAACGCATCGGATGTTTCATCGTTCGATTGCCGCGAGGCCGATGACGATCGACCGGCCTTCTCCTCCGCACACCCATCGCCGGACTGAGCCGCCTCGGACCGGTCCTGGCCGGACATGTCCGGCTCTGCGCGCTCAGGCAATTCACCGCTTTCTCGGGTGGCGGCCTCCCCGGCCGTGTCCGGGCCGTGGCGCTCTGGCGTGGTCACGTCCACCGGTTTTTTCTGCGCCTCGAAGGCCAGCTCCTGGGTAATCTTTACATCGAGAGACGATCGCTCGATCACGTAGCGAAAGTCCGTTTCCGTATCCTGCTTGCGAACAAGCACCTCGGCACTCTCCGGATGGGCGAATGAGCGATGTGCCCAACGACGCACGGTCTTGATGTTGCGGATGAGCCCTCTTGATTCGCAATAGGCGACGGCCTCGGTGACGCTCAACCAGTCACCCTCGCCGAAGCGCTGTATCGGCTCCGACCGCACCGGTTCATCGCGTTGGTCTGGTCGCCCGTCATTGCCGAGGTCGTATGCGTCTCCGCCCGGTGCCTTCCAGCCTGGTCCGGGCCTGTCCGGCCCTGGATCCTCCCCATAAGAAGGCAAGCCTGATCGCATTTCATTCATATGCGATCAGTATAGCGCATTCAGTCGATTTGCGCGCGCCGCGCTGCACACATGGGTAGGGGACAGCCAGCCGCTTCCATCGGGAGAATTGCTGCAACACGGGCAGAGAAGGGCCGCGGACGCGGGACAAAACCGCGGCTGGTTGACCGTCTCAAAGAGAAGCAAAGAAGCAGTTAACCTGTCAGATGAACTGACGGCCTCGCGGTTTTTTAATCGACACAAGCGGGCTGGAGAAGAACTCTCGGCAAGCTGCCGAACCATGCTCCGAGATGCGCGGTCCATCGGATTGTGCTAGGATTGAGACATTAATCCAGACATATATGACCACAACATCGATGGAATTATACGAAGCGCTTGTCCATGCCGGCGTCGACAAGGACAAGGCAAAGGCGGCGGCCCATGCAGTGATCACGAGAAGCGAAGCAGAGAAACTTGTCAGCCGTGACAAGCTCGACGCCGTCCGCCAGACGATCATCGCCGAGATCAAGGAAAGCCGCGCGTCCACGCTGCAATGGGTCGCGACTATGTTGGTGGGACAGGCAGCCGTTATCGTGACGCTGCAACAACTCATCTAGACAGATCAGGTATTGATGGAGAACCGGTCTTAGGAACCAAGTTCGGCAGCGCCAAACCGTATCCGAATAATGACATTAGCGGAATTGACGTTCCGACCAAGCTAACAGCGCTTCAATCTGTGTGCGAATGCTGCGTCTTCATTTATTTGCTTGAAAGCAGTCGCGCGCGATGCATGTGTGACGGCACGACGACAGACATTCAGGAGCCTGAATTGGCCGAAGACCAGACGATTGAAGACAACAACAAGACAGCCGAGCGTACGGCCCAAGTCGTGTCCGCCTATGTCAGCAACAATGCCGTTCCGGCAACCGATCTGCCGGGACTTATCGAAAGCGTTTACATGTCGCTGCACGGCCTTGGCAGCGCGCAACAGGAAGAGCCATTGGTTGAACCTGCCGTCAATCCAAAGCGCTCGGTGAAGCCCGATCACATCGTTTGCCTGGAGTGCGGAAAGAAGTTCAAGTCGCTGAAGCGCCACATCGGTTCCGTGCACGATTTGACGCCTGAGGACTACCGCGCGAGATGGAATCTTGCTGCCGATTATCCGATGGTCGCGCCCGACTATGCGGAACAGAGATCCAAGCTTGCACTATCGATGGGGCTCGGCCGCAAGCCCGCGCAGAAATCTAAAAAGAAGAAATAGCAGCGACCGAGACTGACGCTTCCTTCGCGATCCCGGAATGGCGGCTTCATCGCAAATGTGATCCGGTATTATCGTCATGGGCGACCGGAGCATAATTAAAAAATCCCCGCCCCGTGTGGGGCAGGGAAGGGGTTAGAACAAATCGAACTGTTCGCGGGTCGGATCGTCGATGCCATAGACCTCGCGTGCCATGGCGATCGTCGACTTGCCGGCAAAGAGCGGCTTCGCGATGGCGTGGTTGACCGGCGGCCATCCACCCCAGATGCGCAAACCCGATCCTGTGAAGCTAACCGAAAAGCTGTCCGGGCCACCGCTTCCACCGAAGATGCCAAGGCAATCTTCCAGTGCCGAGGCAAGATCGGCATCCGTCATGCCTGCGGCAATCTCGTTCTCGTGGCGATCGGCAAATCCGCGCGTCGCCTGTCTGAAGATTGCAATCCGGTCCTGGTCGGTCAGGACGGGTTCCGCGTCAGTCAATAGTCCGACGCCAGCATGATGGTCAGCACCCGGACGGTCTTCGCGCCGATCGCCGGATTCTCCGAGCCGTGCAACAGGTCCGGCGCAAAATAATCGATCTTCCAGAACAGCTTCTGGTCATCGAGTTCGAAGGCACCGAAGTCATGCTCGCCATGCGGATCGTTTTCCGCGCTGAAGTCATCAAACTCGGCGACGGACTTGCGGGCCGACGTAACGAAATCGTCACCCTCGCCGACAACGCCGGCAGTGATCATGACGCGACCATTGCCGATGCCGCTTCGCCGGAAGCGATCGTTCAGCATGCGGATGCGAGTCGCGCGATCCGGCAATTCAGACCGCCACTCGATGTGGGTGTCACCCTCGCAATCGGCACAATGAGCATGGTCGAAGACTTCGCCCAAGGCCCATCGACCGCGCGATGTATCCCAGACTGCCCAGGCGTCGCGCAGGACATTCGGCGATCCACAGGTGCTACAGGTCGGCATCGATTGGTCATTGGCCGGTTTCGGGATATCCTTGCCGCCGGCGATGACAGGAACAGGCAGATTTCGGTTGTCGTCACTCATGTTGCTCTTCCTCCTGAGGCATGAGCCCGGGACCATCCCGGGCGCATGCCGGGAAGGAAGAGAGGTTTGGACGTCAACGAACTGGCCTGCGGTCAGTCTAGCACGACGGCGAAATCCCGCCGATACGTCGCAAAACAGATATTGTGCGACCCGGAAGATATGGCTCAACACAGCCATATTCCGCGAATTCCTTTGTGACCGCACGCAACGATCTTCTCGTTCAAATATCTTGTCGGTCACAAGAACCGAAAGCGGCCTAAAAGCCGTCACGCCACAAAGTCGCTCTTACCGGTTTGACAAGCTCCGCAATCCGTTGCGTTGCAGGAATAAAAAAGAACCCGCCGGAACGGGTTCTTTGTGTCGTCAATGGAGGCGCTCGCAGACTGCATCGATCACCTTGTGCAGCCTTGGTGTAAGCTGCGACTGTTCGGTGACTTTGCCGGTCAGAACGTAGGTCGCGGCATTGAAGAGACGCCAGGCCGAGTGATCGGCCTGGAATTCCTCGAATGACGGCTCTTCCCACTCTCGGTGCACATCGGCAATCCTTGTGACATTGATAATGCCCTGCCGATACATCTCCATCATCGCATGATCAGCCAGAAGCGGTGTCAGTTCAGTGCCGCGATAACGATCGATGGTGCGGTGCTGGGCCTCGCGCTGGTCACCCAGCGGCTCGACCAGCTCACCGACCAGGCCAGGCAGATCGCGTTTGGCGTTTGCCGTGTGCTTTCGCTTGATGACATGCTCGGCAATGAACGCGAGATTGTCACAAACGAAGACACGCGAGCCAAAGGAGATCCCGATCGGGAATTTCTTGTCGTGGCTGTTGCGCAGACCGACCGTGTCTTCGTAGGCACCGTCGAAGCTCCGCAGAGAGAGCAGCCCGAAGAAACGGGCGCCGTCTTCGGTCACCCCATAGTTCTCCTCGGTGATCTCGTGGCCAAAATAGCCAAGCGAATATTTGACCAGGTCGACCACGCGATGGTGAGGGATCGGAACGTGGGTATCGGTTGCTTCCGGCGTTTCCAACGCTCGCAAAGCATCGTAATCGCAAGGCTCAGCGCCTGCGTGAAGCATCAGCGTCATAGCTGCCTCCTACTGTAAGGAACATTTTACAATAATATTATAGCATAAGCAGATTTATATTTGATATGATTCAATATATTTATTATAAAAAATCTTTTCGATTACAATAGCATTAAAAATGTTAGGAAATTCTATTGATTGACATGAACTCTAAATTGTTGCGCAACGCAGATGCGCGTTTCGCCCATGCTAGACTGGATGCGGATTGAACATCCGACTTCCCAACATCACAGACCTGAAAGGAGCATCATCATGCCAACGATCGGACGCGTGCGCCTGCAGCCGGACGGCAGTTATCGCGGTCAGCTGAAGACCCTGTCGATGCAGCAGGCGATCCATTTCATGCGCAATCGCAAGACCGCCGACAATCAGCCCGACTTCCTCGTCATGGCCAACGATATTGAGATCGGCGCCGCCTGGATCCGAAATGCGATTGCGACCGGCAATGAATATGTCTCGGTCAGCCTGGCCGCACCTGAGTTCGGCAATAAGACGCTCTACGCCAATCTCGGCAGGGCCGCAGGATCGGACGATGACAGCGACTTTGCCATCATCTGGAACCCCCAGGACTGAGGTCACAAGAAAACCCCTTCGCACATCTGCGAAGGGGTATTTGTTACGCCAGTTCGAGTTGCTCGCATCGCGCCTTGTCCATGAAGGCTGCGAGGATCTCGAGCTGGTGCGGAAGAACAGTCTCTGTCAGGAACGACACGCCATTGGCGATGCCATTCTGCCAGGCCAACATGACCTCGAGCGGATCGTGCATCAACACCACCTCCCCTTCCCCTATGTCTTCGGAGTGGAAGAGATGTTCACGTGGATCGAAGCCATTCGGGAAGATCAGCTTCGGGCTTTCGCCCTTCACTGTCTGACCACAATAGCCCGCGAGATTGCCGAGCGCATCCCGGATGGGAATGGCCAGCCGCCCGCGCATGATCCCCTTTGGTGCATAGCCGGCGCCGAAGGCCGTGCAGGTCTCCGGCGCCAGCCCCAGACCTGCGACCGACTCATGATCGGCCTGCAGGTAGGCGAGAGGCTGGAGGCGTTTTGCTGCCTCCCTGCTCCTCTCCTCGGGAACTGTCCTGCGACGATCTTCCGCCTCACTCCCCTGCCCTGTCACTTCGCCAAGGAATTCGGCGGCCTCCTTCATTGAGCAATCGCGCACATGCGCGACCAGCGCGATGACATCGCCACCGGTATGGCCGGCAAAGCAGTAGAAGGCGGATTTGGCCGGCGTGACAACCAGCGTACGCTTGCCGCCGGACTGACAGGCCGGGCACGGCCCGCGATACTGACCATTCGCTTCCCGCATCTCGAGGTGAAGTACGGGCAGCACGGATTCTATCGCCACGCGCTGTTTCAGCGCGGCAAAATCGATGAACGGCATGGCTCATCTCCCTATTGAATTACTTGGAAGCGGCCGAGAATCACGGCCTTCAAACAGTATACTATCACGGTTGAATATTATCAAAAAATCTTATCAATATTAAAAACAGATTGATGTATTCACCTCGTGGTGAATTCTTCTTTAAAAAAATCATGGCCCCAGATGATGCATTGATGATTAAGGACTTCCTATACGAGGAGCTCAGCATTCAACTGATTCGTCAATAAATAAGAGATGTGTCAGAGTTCAGCACCAATGAGACAATTTCGGCTTAACGGATAGAGGACGATTTCTGGCTCATCGTAACCCTTCAAGGAGCGATCTATGGACGCCCCTCGCGCAAGGTGTTTTTCATGATCGTGCTGACGGCATTGGATGCGCGAATCTATCCGGCCTTTAATTGAAGCATTTCGGCTTCCGGCCACGATGGGATCCGCTCGTGTCAGTGCCTTTCAAGATGACCGACCTTTCATGGCCATCGCTCCTTGCAGGCTGTGAAATGGCGGCCCTTGCCATTACACCATCGTCTTTTCACCTCGCATCTGTGCACATCCTAGACTTTTACGATATCACTTGGATGCTAAGCGGCCTTGTAGTTTTCTCCATTGCGCAGGATTGCCCAGCCAATACGCGCGGTTTTGTCGGCCATCGCCACGAGAGTTTTATTGTGGCCCGCACGTGCGAGCAGGTCTTGCGCCCATCGTGAGCGCCGATCGTTACGGTGGGCGATTCTGATCAGGACAGATCGTGCGCCGTGTGTGGGCTGACGGCGCAAGTAATGGTTTCCGCGCTTATCTATTCTGCCAAGCCGTGGTTTTCCACCCGTCGTATCTTGCCGCGGGACAAGCCCGATCCATGCGGCGAGCGCCCGGCCCGGTGCGAAGTGGCGACCATCATCGATGGCGGCAATCAGAGCGGTGGCAACCACCGGCCCCACTCCAGGAAGCGTTGACAGGCGCTTGCACCGATCATCCTTCCGGCAGATGGCAGCAAGCTTTCGGTCGATCGCGGTGATACGGGCATCCTGGGCTTAGAATTCGGCTATGAGCGCATTGAAGTTTTCTGATGCCAGTTTGGATAGCGGCGCATCCTTGACGGCGCTACGGATGTCCTTGCGGAACCGAAAGGCGCCGACAGGAATGACAACTCCGTATTCGGCCAAGAGACCGCGAATATGACTAATCAGTCCCGTTCGTTGCGTTATGAGTCGGTCACGCGTTCGATGGAGCATCTGCAAGTCTTGCTGCTCGATCGTTTTCACCGGCACAAATCGCATTGTCGGGCGAAGGGCAACCTCATGTATCGCTTCGGCATCAACCGCGTCATTTTTGGAACCTTTGACAAATGGTTTGACGAATGGCGGATCAATGCTCGTCGCCATCGATCCCACCGACCTCAGTGGCCAGATCGAGTGAACATAAGGAAGTGTGAGAAAGCCGGTGCAACAATCCCCCACGGAAGCGGCCGGATGATCCGGCTGTTGGCCGGAGCAATACTCCGCCAATGGTAGCCTTCTCGCTCTTGGCAGAGGGCGGGATGAAGGGCGTGGAACTTTACGGACGTGTCAGGCGGGCGATTTTCGTCGAAGGTATGAGCCGGCGCGAGGCTGCCTGTGTTTTCGTGCCGGAATCGCTGAAAAACACCAACCTCTGGCATATGAGCCTGTTGTAAACAGATTGGCGGCCGATTGTCTGGCTCGTATCCAGGACTGGTCAACATTTCCGCTATATCCGGCCGCCGATCGGTCTAACTGCGTCGCATAGAAAGCGCTGAACCACTGATAGCTGCATCCCCTCGGATAAATCTCATCCATCAGATTCAACATTGCGGCCATCGTCCTGTCATAGGCGACGATGTTAAGCACGATCAGGCCAGCCGTCAGATCGAGATGCTTCTTGTAGAGCCCGCGGCCGACATATTCTCGATACTGAAGAAACGTCCGCAGATGGCTCTTGCGGTTGAACTGTGACGCCCGTGTCGGCTCCGTGCCGCGATCAGCCTCGACGACGTAGAACCGATATGACTTCTCGCAACCCTGCCGATACTCGATCCCGAACAACGCATCCGGGTTCAGGTCGCGTGTTTCGATCTTGCTCGTTTTCGGATTACGGAACGGCACCGGGTAGCGCAGCGCTGCGTTGGCGCGATTGAGGATCTCGTGTTGCGGGATGAAAGCGACGTCGTCGCGTGGCAGTGTCGCCAGCTCGATAGCGGCGGTGATCGACGCGACCATGTGCCGGTGCTTCCAAGGGCCTGATGCGCTCCCAGCCCTCTCCTGCCACAGGCCTTCGCCCCTGAGCGCCCGTTCGCCGGCCGGCGCCAGGTCGTAAACCAGTTCCTTGTAGCGTGCGTCGATCGTCTCGAACTGTTGCCGCGGCCGCGACAGATACGGGCCGCCATGCGGCGTCCGGTCCTCGTTGAACAGATCGGTCAGACGATCGCGCGCCCGCTTTTCGCTGCGGCAGATGTCTGCGGAAAACGCATGCAGCATCGATGAGGTCAGCGGTCCATGCTCGTGGAGTTTCTGCAACCACAGCCAATCGCGCGGCTGCAGGGTAACGCGCTTTCCAGTCGAGACAGGCCGCATACGGTGACGCCGCTGCAAAGCGTCGTGTGCCGGGCGGTGAAGCATATGACATCATTTTACCATGCCGGAACAGCTGTAAACGTGCGCTATGCTCCGTGATGGCATAGCCTGACGAGCCATGTGGCGGCATGATCAGCTGAACAAATTTTTACGTCAATCCTGCTTTCGCTACCAGTTCGGCGACGGATCGATATCGGGATTGTCGGGATCGTCGCCTGAGCGTGGCTTCCCCGCGCTGCCGGACGGTTTTTGCGACCGCTCAGCGCCTCCGGCTTTTCCCTCGATCGGCCTTGCGCCCGTCGGCTGTTCGGCTGGATCGAATGTCGAGGTTTCGTCATTCTCCTTTGGCCCCTGCTCGCCCAAATCCGCGTTGGCGTTATCTGTGCCATCACTGTCAAATCCGGGCGTTAGTTCTGAGTAATGCACGGCATATCGAGCACGCATGGCGTCGCGCAGTTCATCCCAATCCCGCGCACTCATCTGCGGCTGATCTCCCAAAGACCGATCCGGGAACCGCAACGGCACCGGCGTCCTGGTCATGCCGCGCACGAAAGCGGCAAAACCGCCCTTTGGCTGGGATTCGATCAGTTCGGCGCTGCAGCCCATCATCTGCGCCGCCGCGCGCGCCTCGCTGCCCGCAAAGCCGCCGGCGAACTTGATCGCGGTGTTGGCCGAGAAGGCATCGCGCAGCTTGGCGTCGAGCTGGCCGAGATATTGATGCGCCAGCACCATGCCAACCCTGTATTTGCGCGCCTGGCTCAGGATGATGCCGATATTGCGATCGAAGTAATCCGCCGCCTCATCGATATAGACCAGTGTCGGCATGCGATCCTTTTCCGGCAGCACCGCGCGTTCCTGTGCAGCCTGGGCGATCAGCGCGATGAAGAAGCGGCCGAAGATTTCGGTGCCGCTTTCTTTCAAGAGATCCTTGGCCGTGTTGATCAGGATCACCTTGCCGGCGTTCATCTCGGCGAACAGGTCCAGCTTGGAACGTGGATGCGAGAACATCTTCTCAAAAGTCTGATTCTCGAGGATCCCCCAGAGGCGACGGAGTACCTGGCGCCGGGTCTGCTCGAACTCGCGCGAGGCAAACTCGGTCTCAAAGAAGTAGCGCGCGCTGCCGTCCAGCTTGGCGATATGCTGGGCGAACTTTACCTCACTCCCCTTCTCCATCAATTCGCGCAGCGTATGGATGGTCGCATCCGGGATATGCAGCATCAGCCGCGTGACGTACTTGAATATGACATTCTGCTTCTGCGTCATCTCGGCCGACAGCAGCGTGCCGAGCACGAAGTCATAGAGCTCGAGGATCGAGTTGGTCAGCCGCTCGCGTTCCAGCGGCGCATAGCCCTTCAACCTGTCCTGGCCGACATCGAAGAGGTTGAGCGACACCGGATATTCGATGTCTGTCGGATCGATGATGCAGATCCGGTCATGCAGATCACCGCCCGGCGCAAACCGCCTCAGACGGGCAATCTTGTTGATCAGGTCGCCCTGGCTGTCGATGATGACGACGGAGCGCTTGCCCTGGGCAACGGCGTCGAGGTCGCTGTCGATCATGTATTCGAGCGTCCGCGTCTTGCCGTGACCGGATCCGGCGACGATGTGGTGATGTTCGAAGCGGGCCCAGAGCGGAATGACGAAGGGCTCTTCACCATCGAACAGGGCCCGCATCGGCGTGCCGCCGAGATAGGTGCCGACCAGATCCTCCGGCGTCTTCGGCTCGTACTTTGTCGGCATGCGCAATTGCCGGGTGAAGCCTTCCGGATTGGCGGCATTGCCACCAGACGCGATGACCAGATTGGAATCGAGCCGCTTGCGCAGCCTCGCAAACAGGCCAAGCTTTTCCGCCTCGTCGTTGAACGGAGCGACGGCAATGCGCTCGACCACCTCGCCAAGATGGGCGACGCGATCAATGCGACGGGTCGTGACCGCGATGCCGGCGCCGTCGCTGTCATCGGGTAGCTCCGGCATCGACCCGACCAGTGCATCGAAGGTGTTGAGCGTCAGTTCGGTGATCGCGTCGGTGATGGCCGGGAACTTCTCCAGCCGTTCCTTGACGGCGGTCAGCTCGTCCTTCAGCGCCCAGTAGTCGGAGGTTGTCCGCTGTTCGCGCGGATCGATTGAAGGCGTCGCGAAGACGCCTTCATAATCGATCAGGGCGCCGACAAACCATCGCACTTCCGCCTGCCACTCGCTTGGCAGCCGCAGCGTGTCGGCGACATTGCGCGCGATCTGCTCGGCATAGCTCGCCAGTTCCGAGGCCGATGCGACCCGGTTGCGCGCCAGCAGTGTCTCGACGCGATCGACCAGCTCGACCACTTCCTGGTGGTCGGTCTTGCGAAAGAAGCCATAGACGAAGCGATGCAGCTTCGGGCCGAGATGCTGGACCATGGCTAGCGCAACGGAATATGGCGCCGGATCATGATCTGCTTG
The DNA here is from genome assembly GCF_965227485.1 of Oricola indica. Lineage (NCBI taxonomy): Bacteria > Pseudomonadati > Pseudomonadota > Alphaproteobacteria > Hyphomicrobiales > Ahrensiaceae > Oricola > Oricola indica. Next base: position 1,916,012 of record NZ_OZ245747.1, on the reverse strand, counting down.
GCCAGGTCGGGATCAAGCGGTGGGGCATCGACGGTCTCGGTACCGTCCCAGTGCTTGGCGCTTTCCATCACCTGCCGCAGATAGGCGACAATGCCCTTGAGATATTGCTCCTTGCTGGCCAGTTCCACGATCGACCAGCAGCGGAAGTCGCGGCCATAGAGCAGATCCTTGACATAGATGGTCTCGCGAAAGCGGTCGAAAACGAACCAGCCGGCAAAGGCGCCGCCCGCAAGGGCAAGAAAGGTTCCGAAACTGCCGAGGATCCAATTGAGGATAAAATAGAGCACGACCGCGGCAGCGATCCCGGCGCCGATCGCCATGCGCATCAGGCTGGGCTGATCGGTATTGACCAGCACCGCCTGGTCGAAGTCATAGCGATCGATGATCTTCTGCTCGTCGCCTTCCAGATCGACCTTGCACCAGAGCTTGAACACAACGCTGCGGAAACGTCCGGGCGTTTGCGCCCGCTTCAACAATATCTTCATTTAAAAATCCCCTCTTCTACAACGCCCAGTTGGCCGGAGACTTGTCCGCATGGTCAAGAGGCCGACCGGAATTTAGCAAGATAGACTGTGCGCAATCGCAATTCCTTCGGGTTAATAACCGGACCTGAATTGCGCCAAGCCGGAGTTGACCACTACCAGCCGTCGATCGATCTGCGCGGCAGCGGCTGTTCATAGGCATTGGCGACAAAGCGCCTGAGCTTGGCATCGAGCCGCAGCGGATCGCAGGCAAATTGCGATTGCGTGAAGCGCTTGATCCGCTCGGCGCCTTTCGAACTGGGCGGATAGGGGCACTCCGGCATGATCAGCCGGCGCGTGCGATAGCCATCGCGCAGATAGATCTCGAACGGCGGCAGTTCACATAGCGACAGATCGCTGTTGGTCAGCCTGAACTCCGGCTCCAGCACGGCAGCGTCCTCGACGCCAATTCGGAACACGATGGTGGTGCCGGCCGTGCCCATCAGCGCCGATTTCAGCTTGCGCGACAATTGCCCGAGATATTGGTGCGACAGGGTCAGCGACACGCCGAACTTGCGGATGCCCGACAGCATCTCTGAAAGCGTGCCGGCAGCAAAGTGATGGCACTCGTCGACATAGACATGAAACGGCCGCCGCTCGCCTTGCCGCGACAGGGCAGCCAGTTGCAACTGGCTTAGCAACAGCGAGCCGATCAGTGCCGACTTCTCGACGCCAAGCCGGCCCTGCGGCAGCGAGACGATCAGGATCTTGCCCTCGGCCAGGATGCGGGCGAAGTCGAGTTTTGAATTCGGCTGGGCAATGCAATTGCGGATCGCCGGATCGGCAATCAGCGCACCGATCTTGTTGAGCGTCGACAGCGTCCTCTCGCGCTGTTCGCGCTCCGGCATGTGCTCCTCGAAGTCGCGCCGCCAGAAATCGGCAATGACCGCGTCCCTGACATGGCTGACCACGCGGTGGCGGTAGTGGGAACTGGTCAGCAAAAACTTCAGCCCGAACAGCGTGCCGTCCGGCACGTCCATCATGGCGCGCGCGCCATTGAACAGGAACTGTTCCAGCGCCGGCGTCGCCAGATCCTCGTAGCCCCAGACCGACTTGAAGCTGTCGACGACGGACGAGGCGACGAATGCCTTCCTCTCCTCGGGAATGGTATCGAAAATATTGAAGCCGACCGGGATCTCGGCCGGGTTGAACCAGATCACGTCGCCGCGCCTGCGGCGCGGAATGCGTGCAATGATCTCTTCGGCGGTATCGCCATGCGGATCGAAGAAGGCGATGCCGTCGCCCGCGCAGATGTCGTCGAGCGCCCAGCGGATCAGCGCGGTCGACTTGCCGACGCCGGTCTTGCCGATCACCCAGGCATGGGAAAAGCGCCGGTCATTGATGACCGGAACATAGACAAATTCGCGTGTCGACGGATCGACGGTTTTGAGAAGACCGATTTCCATTCGCCAGAAATGGCGACGCTTCATCCTGACCGGCATCCATGGGCTGTATCAGGAACACGTCCAGGATCCAGCGCCGCCGTTTATGAAGAACTGCCCAATACCAGTATAGCAAACCGGAGCGGTTTCTGCCCGGTCAAGCCGGCGGCATTATGCTGCCGATGATCGGAGCCGTACCAGTTCCGGGGGACAGTACCGTACTTTTCCAACCGTCTGCCATGCGCAGTTACGGTGTCAGTTTTGGACGCCGATTGACAGCGTAAGATCAGCAGCCGTGACAGACGCGCACGCGAGCTGCAGCTCACCGAACGCGGCCGCGAAGTACTTCGGCGCCTTGAGCCTCCGGTGACCGAGGCCAAGCGCAAGATCATGGCAGGACTGGACCCCGATGAGGCGAAAGTCTTCCTTCGTCTCCTTCGCAAGGCGATCTCGTCGACCAATGAGCAGAGTCGCGCGCCATTGCTCACGGAACCGGCCGCAACCGCCTAGCCGATATGCTCGGCCGGGTGGCCGCTTGCGTCGATCCCGCGACGCATTTCGGTTGCATGCGCCTCGACGACCTGTTACATCCTTGATTATCAGAATTGATTTCTGTTATACAGAATATGCGGAATGTTGGGTGAACTGCGCGAAACCCTGCGCCGCCCGCGCAATCGAGGAGAAGGCGATGCCAACCGGCCAACGCGTCATCAACCCAGCCATACGTTGCGAGATCGAAGCGTTAATCGTCGAGCATTCCTGGATGCTCGACAACCATGAGTCCGGCCAGCTTGGCGAACTCTATGTCGAATCGGGCAAAATGACAGGAATAGGCGGCGATCGCATTGGCAGGGCAGCGATTTCCGAATATGGACGCAGCCGAGCGAAGATGACTTCCCGCTTCGCCCGCCATGTCAACAGCAACATCCGCCTGGTCAGCATTGGCCCGGACCGGATTAGCAGCCTGTCTTCCATCCTGCTGCTGCGTCATGACGGCGAGGGGCTAGGCCCTGCGGATCCGATTGCCCTTGCTGATGCCGAGGATATCTTCGTTCTCGACACGGATGGTCGGTGGCGTTTTGAGCACCGCAATCTGGTGCTGCGTTTCGAGTCCGAAGCGCACCGAAGCTGACAAGCCCGAAACGCACATGCAATGAGTTGCTCAATGCGTTGCGGTCGGGAAACGAGATAAGGAACAAGGACGGACTCTGATGGCACGTCTCGAACTCAGCTATGCAGGACACCGCTCCGACCGCGTCGACGATCTGTACTTCGGCGTCGTCAAGCCGGCGGCGATCGATCTGCACTTCGTGTCGCTACCGCCCTTCCAGGCATTCAATCGCTTCATGCGGGGAGAATTCGATACCGGTGAGATGTCGTTTTCCGCCTATGTCATCAAGGCTGCCCAAGCCAAGGCGGAAGGCACGGAGCTGCCCTTCATCGCCATCCCGGTTTTTCCGGCGCGCACCTTCCGACACGGCGCCATTTACGTGAATACGTCCAAAGGCATAACCGAGCCGGGGCAATTGAAGGGCCGCAAGGTGGCGGTGCCGGAATACGCCATGACGGCGGCGGTCTGGGTGCGCGGTCTACTGCAGCACGAATACGACGTCCCTGCCTCGTCGATGGAATGGATCACCGGCGGCCTGCAAAGCCCGGGACGCAAACCAGTCATTTCCCTCGACTTCCCGGGCATCCGCATTCGCAACGAGGAAACCAGAACCCTCAACGACCTTCTTGCCGAAGGCGAGGTCGATGCGCTCATCGCCCCCCAGAAGCCCCCGGCCCTGCGTGAAGGCCGGCCGGAGGTTTCGCGCCTGTTTCAGGATCTCGCCGCAGTCGAACAATCATATTATGCCAAGACCGGACTCTTTCCGATCATGCACACCCTCGTCATGCGGCGCGAAGTCTACGACAAGCATCCTTGGGCGGCCGTCAGCCTCTACCAGGCATTCGAACATGCCAAGAACAACTGCCTTGAGCGCCTGCGCAATGACGAGCCCGCGCCCGTGTCAATTCCGTGGAGCGTTTCCCTTCGCGAAAAAACCGTCGATCTGATGGGGGAAGATTTCTGGCCCTATGGCGTCGAGAGAAATCTCAAAGTCATAGACGCACTATGCCAGTACGCCGTGGACCAGGGACTGGCGCCGATGAAGGTCGAGGCCGCCGACCTATTCGCGCCCAGCGTCCTCAATCACGCAGGCGATCGGCTTTGAAGACATGACGGATTCCGCTTTGAAGCTTCGGTTCGGTCTGGTCGGTCTTGGCGGCGCAGCCTTGCAGATGTTGCCAAGCCTGATCGCGCACCCAGGCGTCACTCTGGCCGCCTGCGCCGATCCGAACCCACAAGCCCGAGAGCGTTTCGCCGAGGATTTCGGCGCCAGGGCATACGATCGGGCGGAGGCCATGTACGAAGACCGCGACGTTGACGCAGTATATATTGCGACACCGCACGGCATGCACCGCTCACATGTGGTCGCGGCTGCCGAAAGCGGCAAACACATCATCGTCGAAAAGCCCATGGCTCTCTCGCTCGAAGACTGCGACGCCATGATCGAAGCCACCGAGCGCAATGGTGTCAGACTGGTTGTCGGCCACACGCACAGTTTTGATCCCCCGATCCGGCTGATGCGCGCACTCATCAGATCCGGCGAGTTCGGCCAACTCGCGATGATCAACAACTTCAGTTACGGCAATTTCCTTTTCAGGCCACGCCGGCCCGAGGAACTGAACACGCAGGCAGGTGGCGGCATCATCTACAACCAGGTGCCGCACCAGGTGGACGTGGCCCGGCTTCTGGGCGGAGGCATGATACGCAGCGTCCGCTCAATGGCATGGCAGCTGGACCCGGAGCGCCCCACGGAAGGTAGTCACATGACCTTTCTGCAATTCGAAAGCGGCGCGACCGCTTCGCTGGTCTACAGTGGCTACGACTATTTCGACAGCGACGAGCTCCATGGCTGGGTCGGCGAACTTGGCGAAGAACGGCAGCCGGGAACTCAGGGTTCGGCGCGAGCCGCTCTGGCAGGTAAATCGGCTGAAGAAGAGTCATCGATGAAGCGCTCCCGAAGCTATTCGGCGAAGCCGAATCTTGTGCCGCCAAAGCATCCCCCCCATTGCGGCATAACCATCGCGACCTGCAGTGGCGGGGACATTCGAACCTCTGTGGACGGCGTCACGGTTTACGGGCCTGAAGGCATTGAGGAGCATGTCGCACCGGCCGGGCGCGCCTTTCCGGACAAGCAAGCTGTGATTGACGAACTGCTGGAATCGGTGATCGGCAACCACGAGCCGGTTCACAATGCACGTTGGGGAAAAGCGACGATGGAGGCATCGCTTGCCGTACTGGAATCGGCCCGCACGCAACAGGAAATAATCCTTCGCCATCAGGTGCCGGTGAATGACTGAGCGGTACGGAAAGCGGGCGCAGCAGCGGAGAATGGCGAGAAAATGGAAATTGTAATCATAGGCGGCGGACCTGCAGCGGTGGCTGCGGCGCTGGAAGCAAAGCTGCACCGCAGCGATGCGAACGTTACCCTTGTCACCGAAGAGGCATGCGAACCTTACGAGAAGCCGCCGCTCTCCAAGGGCGTGCTTCTGGGCCAGTCCGAACCGAATGAGGCGCTTATCGCCGGGCCGAATGGGCTGGCGTCTCAAGGCATATCTGTAAGGCTCGCGACACGCTGCGAGGGGATCGATCGCGCCGCACGCAAGATCGTCACCAACCATGGCGATTTGCCCTTCGACGCGCTGGTCATCGCGACGGGTTCCCTGCCCCGCGAATTGCCCAACCTGCCGCTTGGCATGGACCGTGTACATTATCTCAGGACGCAGGCGGATGCACGCGCGCTGCGTGGCGCTCTGCTCGAAAGAAGGCGCATCGCAATTATCGGCGCCGGCCTGATTGGGCTCGAAGTAGCAGCCTCGGCGGCCGAACTCGGTCTCGCGGTGACGGTGTTTGAAGCAGCTCCTCGTGTAATGGCCCGCGCCTGTTGCGAAGAAATAGGCATGAAGGTTCTCGCCGAACACCGCAGGAGAGGTGTCGAGGTCAGGCTTGAAACCATGCTCAGGGACGTCAGCAGACAGGATGACGGCAGCCTAAGGCTGACAACCGCCGACGGCGATGTTTGCCTTGCGGATCATGTCGTCATCGGCACCGGGGTCACCCCAAACGATGCCCTTGCCGCGGGTGCGAAACTAAAAACCGATGACGGTATCCTGATCGACGAAGGGTGCCGCACAAGCGATCCGGCAATCTTTGCGGGAGGTGACTGCACACGTTTTCCCGGACCTGACGGGATGGTACGGCTCGAAAATTGGCGGCATGCATTGGATCATGGCGGCGTAGCTGGCCGAAACGCTGCCGGCGCGCAGGATGTCTACCGCGCAGTGCCTTCGTTCTGGTCTGAGCAATATGATCTCTACATTCAGGGCGTCGGCTGGGCGGACCCCGAGGCAGTCAGCGTGACACGTCCGCTCGAAGGCAACAGCAGTTTGATCGTCCATGCAAAAGATGGGCGCGTATGCGGTGCCACCGGCATCAACGTCCAGCGCGACATCGCGATGATCCGGCGGCTGATCGAGAGAAATATCCCGATTGATTCGGCGGCGCTTGCCGACCCGGACCAACCATTTGCCGCAATGCTCAAGGTCAAGGCATGACCGATCAGGCGAGCGCCTTTGCCGGATTCCCGGTGGAAAGAACCTTGCTGCCATTCTCATCCCGCTAAAAGCGGTTGAGCGTGTCCGGCGAAGTGACTATTTCTGTTCTCCAGAATTTGCCGGCTGGACCCTTCCTGGTCCCTTTGCCCGGCGTGAAAAGGGGACATCTTGGCGCTTACCAGCAAATCGGGCACGCCGGCCTATGCAATCGAGTCCGTCGACAGCGCATTCACGATCCTTCGGATGCTGTGCGACGAGAAGGAGATCAGGCTCTCGGACGTCGCCAAGAGACTGGGCGTCGCACAATCCACCGCGCATCGACTGCTGTCCATGCTCGTGCATCACGGTTTCGCCAGACAGGACGAAAAACGCGGCGGTTACAAGATAGGACCGACCTTCGTCGAAATGGGGTTCGCGGCCATCCGCGACCTAGACATCCGCGAACACGCTCGGCCAATCCTAGAGGAACTTCGCGACAGTTTGAACGAAACCATCCATCTCGGCGTCCCATACGGCCGGGAAATACTCTATGTCGAAGGCGTCGAGAGCCTGCAACAATTGCGCAGCGGCACGCGGGCGGGCAGTTTCGTGCCGGCCCATTGCGTAAGCCTTGGAAAGGCTGTTTTGGCGACCCTATCACCCGAGGAGTTGAGGCACCTCTATCCCGAACACGAACTGCCGGCGGTGACGAACCGAACGGTCACCACCTTCGCCGAGCTCGAGAGACAGCTGGCGCGCATTCGCCGCGCCGGCTACGCCAAGAGCCGCGCGGAAAGCACCGAAGGGGTCGGCTCCATCGCAGTCGCCATCGTCGACCATCACGGAGTAGGTCGTGGCGCAGTCAGCGTCAGCGCGCCACTCACGCGCATGACCCGCGAGAACGAGGCATTGTGGATCGAAGCCGCCAAAGAAACAGCCGAGAAGCTGCGCGATCGCCTGTGGAGCGCGGCGCGCTAGTTCAGGCGCTTTCTTGCGTGATCGCGTCGCCGGGATATCGCGACCAGTCGAAACCTTTAAGCACGCTGGGCTTGGGTAAGGCTGACAGGATCTTCAGGGCTTCTATCGTCCGTTCGAGCACAAGTGCGACCGCTTCCCTGCCTTCGATAATGCAGCCATAACTTGGACACAGGCGGTCGATCGGCCGCTTGGCCATCAATTGCTCCAATTCCTCGACAATCGGCCGCGCGTCGCACCCGCAAAGCCAGTCGAATTTGCAGTTCAGGAAATCGACGATCGACTGGGTGGAGTAGCTTTCGGGATCGGGCGTCACCACCCGCGGTCCCCCGGGTAAGTCGCTTGTCAGAAATCCGAAGGAATCTGAACAGAACAGCGTGCGCGTCTGCGACTCGTAAAGCCAGTTGGTCGAGAGCACGCGGACCATGGTGCGCACATATTCCAACCACAAACCGCCGAACGCTACGATGTGTCCCGGCGGCGTCCATTCGACGGGAGATGGCGAAGCGATCGCGTAGGCTTGCGCCTTGGCATTGGCCTCGTCAAATGCCGTGAAAAAATCGAGCGGTGTAAAGTCGGCATTGGGAAATCGGATCAGATCGACATCGAACGACCTCAACAGCGCCGGAATATTGTTGATCGAGTCAATGTCGCGGCGCGTTATCATCATGCTCAACTTCGTGTCGCCTTCAAGCAGGCTGGACAGGGCGTCGAAGATCTTCCGACGATGCACCGCAAGTCCGCCATCGATCAACAGCACCTTCCCGCCGCTCTTGAAAAGGTAGCACTGGAAGGGCATCCCATCCTTCGAGGCCAGGCGCAGTCCAGGGCAGTGAACGCGAGGCAAGGATAGTCCCTCCAAGAGCATAGAGCGTGTCCGGGATTATCTCGGCCAGTGACGACGGTTGGACGCGCGCCGCGCTTTGATCTGCAGGCGGAGCGTCAGCCGACCGGCCGGGGGCGGACATCGTCTTCATGCCTTCCTTGAACAGCTCGGTGGTCACCTCGGCATTGTCCACGATGCCCCCATGCGCCGGCGCAATCAGACGTGGCTTCAGCCGCTGCAGAATTTCGTCAAGATCCGCAAAGGTCAGTTCGACATCGGTGTGATTGGTCCAGTAGAGCGCGCGCTCGTTGACAAACTGCATCATCACCGCATCGGGCGGAGGCATCTCGCTGGACATGCGATCGCACTCTCCATCCTTGTGGTAGTGCAGATAGCCGAACGCGTCCGACACAAAAAGCACGCGGTCCTTGTTGTCGAAGGCCCACAGCGTGTCCAGATCGCGCCATACTGCCGGAAGGAAGAAGATGCTTCTGTCGCCCAGATCGAGACTGTCCCCGGCCTTTACCTGCTTGATGCGATGGGCAAGGTCCGGATAGAGCAACGGATATTCGGGAAGGTCGCCGACGGCGATGGCACGCGGATACTTTTCCAGCCACTGCGTCATGAGTCCGGCATGCGGGAACTCGCCATGCGTCAGAAAGACATAGTCGAGTGGCCGGTCGCCGAGGAACGCCTCGACCGCGGTTTCCATCTGTTCCCAGTGAAGCGGATTTCCGGAATCGATGAGGATCGTCTTCTCGCTGCCGCGCACGAGAAAGACACCCATATGCCCGTGAACCACTTCACCGCGATACTCGAGCGGCAGACACCCGCCGGTCCAGAGCAAGTTCGGCAGAACCAGGCGCGGCAACCCGCCTGACGAAGCCTCGACCGTATCAAAATTTGTCACCTTCACCTCCCAACGCATTAACAAACTACCGGGCCGAACCTGTTGGCAAATCTGGCGACCGACCGGCTAGTCTCCCGCAGACTTCTCCAGGTCCACGCAGATATCGTCTCCATCAATAACCACCTTGTAGGTCCGCAGCGCTAAGATGCAGGGTCGGTACACCACCTCCCCAGTCCGCACGTTGAAGCCGCCGCCATGCAGCGCGCATTCGATAACGCCATCCTCCAGCACGCCTTCCGCGAGGCTGGCCGCGCCATGCGTGCATCTGTCGTCGGTGACGAAGAACTCGCCTTCGATATTGTAGACGGCGAGTGTGCGTTCCCCTACGGTAACAGCTTTCACTTCATTTTCAGCAAGTTCGGAAGTCCCACAAAGTCTGGTCAGTTCACTCATATCGCAATCGTCATTCCTGTCATATTTTTGGCCTCGGACGGCACACCAGGTGCCCGGACCGTTGCGTGCACACACCCGCGTTGCTTGATCAATTCGACTGGGGATTGAGGCCCTGCGTCTGCAACGCGATGAGCTTGCGCATCTCAATCAACCCGTCGACAATGGACGGATGTTCCTCGAGAACCCAGGTTCGCACGGCGGAGCTGTGGAGCAGCAAAAGCTGCATCGCGATGATATCGGCCTTGATGTCTGCTCTCACTTCGCGCCGGCGTTGGCCCCAGCGCACGATTTTCGCGACTACATCGAGCTTGCGCTGCCTGTTCTGGGCGAGCGCCTTGGAGTTGATGCCGTACGAAAAGAAGTTGACCTGCAGATAGGTTCTGGCAAGTTGCAGATTGGCCACATAAGCTTCATAGAACACCTGAAAGAACCCGATAAGATTGTCTTCGAAAGGTTCGTCGCTGCGACAGGCCTTCGCCCCGCGCGCGATCATATCCGTCACGTCGTCATTGTAGGCGAGCAGGATGAGGTCGCGCTTGTCCCGGGCGTAAAGCGATATCGTGCCTAGTGCCACGCCGGCCTGCGAAGCGATCTCACGAACGGTCGCCTTCTCGTATTCCTGCCTGGAGAACAGTTCCTTCGCTGCTGCTTTGATCCGGTCGCGCTTCAGATGCTTCTTTTGTTCGCGCACCGACGCCTTTTCATCCGGTGTCACACGCTTGCGGGACGCAAGTACGGGCTCTTCAGTCTCAAACGATATGGTCTTCACATCTCACTCCGAAATGGACGGTGCTCACACCAGCGTAGCGCCTCGGCGACCATGACTATTGTGCAAGCCGAGCGGCAATGATCTCTTCGCAACGCTTGCCGTCTTCCGGATCGGCGACGCTCAGGTCTCCCGAGAATGCTGCCATCACGCGGTCGGATGGACGCGTCGCCATGCCCCATCGGCAGGGCCGCAATGGGAACTCGCGCCAGTATTTCGCGTCATTGGCGACATGTGTCGCCTCGTCAACTTGCTCAAGTTCGGTGGTATATTCCACTACAAAGCCGTTCGGGTCGATGAAGTACATGAAGACATTGTTGCCCGGACCGTGCCGGCCCAACCCCCACTCCGGGTTGAATCCCCTGCTCTTCAGGCGGCCGGCACCGCGCATAAGACCGTCGATGCCTTGCAGTTCGTATGAAATGTGATTGACGGACGGTCCGTTGCCGCGCGCCAGCGCGACGGAATGATGATCGGCCGAACAGCGAATGAAATCCATCATGTCGGTCGAATCGCTAAGTTTGAACCCCAGCACATCGGTGAAGAACTGGGTCTGCTTCTCGACATCAGCGCTGTTGAGCACGACATGCGACAGCTTGTTCGGCTTCGAACTGTCCTTATAGCCGCCGTTTCGCGCTGCCAGGTCGGACGAGATGTTGATCACGACACCTTCTGGGCTCTGAAACGAAAAGCCGTATCCTCCGCCGAAATCGCGCGACCGTTGGATGGGGTCACTCCCGATCTCGACGCCGAACGCCTTCGTCTTGGCATGCAATGCGTCCACCGCCATCTTGTCGGCAGCCGTGAATTGCACCCCGAGGAGAGCGGTCTTCGCACGCTCGCGAAGGGTCAGGACATGCTGCGTCCCGCCCTTGGCGCCCAGATGAACACTGTCACCTTCTGCCAGAATCGGATCGAGACCCCAAACCTCGCTGTAGAACGCGACCGATTGTCGAAGGTTGGTCACGCCGAGCTCGACACTGTGTACTGAATTGACCTGTGCTGCGGGCATTTAAATCTCCGTGTGGATCAAAGAAAGATCGAAAGCGACTCCAGTCCCAGCACCGTGGAGTCCATCAAGACCGTCCGCCTGCTCAGCTTCCAGCGCTCTTCCTTCCGTGTCAGCCGATCCAGACGCTCCGCCGTCACGACGATCGGCGTACTTGCATCGCCTCGGTAGCAATACACCGCCAAATTGCTGGCGCATTCCACAATATCCGGGTTGGCAGACAATATTTGAACATTGCCGACCATGCGGCGCGTCCGCGTGGCCGGGTGCTCCGACCAGGCGGAATCTGACTGGAGACGCATGATGCGGGTCTTCATGGAAGGATAGTCGTCATCGAGGAAGAACGAGGTCGTGCTGAACCCGCGTTCGTTCGTCGCTTCCCGGGCGGTTCGAACCGGGATGGAGTAGACAATGTCCTCGGACAGGAGCTCAAGCCAACCTGCCAGATCCTGATGATCCAGCAGTCTGGCTTCGTGGTAGAGAAATGCACTCACCCTCTCCACAAGGCCCTCTTCGAGCGATCCGAATTCGCGGACGGTGTGATTGTTCATATCGAATGCCCTCTACTTGCTGCTTGTACCGCTGGCCGATGTAAGCCGGTCGATCCAGGTGTTGTAGAAGGTGCGCAGGCCGCTCTCGCCAGCATTGGAGGGAACCGCGACGCCAGGACCGCTCCAGTCCTTCAGTGGCTCAACATCCGACATGGGGCCGAGACCCATCTGATAGTTCGCCTTGACGTTGTTGACCTGCGCGTAGGTCATGGATGCCGAGCGTGCCACGCCCGGCCACAGCGCCACATCGTCCTGCTCGAAGCTTCCCGAGGGGCTGAAACTACTCATGCCGACCTGATAGGCCCGGCGCTTGTATTCCTCGGAAGCTTCCTTCGGAGCAAGAATCCAGTTCCAGATCTCGGTCTTTCCCGGCCCTCTGGGCTGCCAGACTCGCATGGTCAGGAACCCGGACGGAGCACGCTCCTGAGTGTCGGTGACGCCGAAATGCAGAAAAGAGAAGTTCGGGAAAAGCGTGCCGTTGTGGACCATGGCCGTCCTGGCCATTTCCAGCTGCGATTCGTTCAATTCTCCCGATCCGAAGAGCTTGTAGACCTCTTCCGGGTAGTTCCAGTAAATGGTATTGTCGGGGTCCTGGCGGACGCTCAACGCATAGCCGTTGCAAGAGATGTGCAGGCCGTACAACTTGCCCGGCGCGCCGGCGGCCGAGGAATGGGCGAGACCGGCCTCCAGTACCGAACGATGGGTTGTCTGGGTGTGCGAACTGTCGCCGCAGAAATTCTCCGATCCCTGCTTCCAGTTGGCATCGACGACCCAGCGATGAGGCTCGCCCAGAACCTCCATGCCCCCGGCGGTCAGGCCGAACTGGATATCCAGGTACCATTTGTAATCGCCGACATAGTCGAGGAACGGCACCGCGTCCGTATCCAGATTGGCGAAGATCAGCCCCTTGTAGTTCTCGACATGGGGGGCCTGGAACAGCCCCCACTCCTCGAGCTTGAGACCGCGATATCCCTGTCGGGGAGCCGGCACGCCGTCGAGCTCGCCGGTCGTCTTGTAGCTCCAGCCGTGATAGGGGCAGGTGAACGTCTTGGCATTGCCCATGTCGACACGGCAGAAATGGGCGCCGCGATGGCGACAGCTGTTCAGCAGAACCCGGATGTCGCCGTTCTCGTCCCGAACGCAGACATAGGGATCCTCTCCAATCGACCGGGCCACGAAGTCTCCGACATTCGGAATCTCAGATTCATGCGCAATGAAAATCCAAGACCGGGTGAAGATGCCCTGCATTTCGAGGCGATGGACGTCCGGATCATTGAAGATGCGCATCGGCACCAGGCCCTGCTCGAGATCTTCTTTCATCCCTGACAGGTAGGACGGGATCGCCGCCTCGATCTTCCGCGTTACATTCATCGCCTTTACTCCCGACTTTCAGCCGGACGACCCACCCATTGGGCTCTGCCGGCCATTCTTAGAGTTATTCAAAAAATGGACTTGTCCATAAAAAAATGGACTTGTCCATAAAAATGTTATGCTGCCCTTGCTCGTGCGGAGGTCTATTTTCATATCACCATGGCGGTGAAGGCCGCCGGCTACAGGCGTCGGTTGCGACGCTCTAGGGTCCGAAATGGCTCAATCGCTTTGCCAGAAGTTCCATGCCAGTATTTCCCGCCCAAGCAACTGCGAAGATCACGAGGAGCAGGCTGTACATCTCGGGGATCCGGAAGAAATTGTAGTCTTGTACGATCAGATTTCCGAGCCCTACCTGAGACATCTTGATTTCGGTCAGCAGCACGCCGATCACGGTAGCCCCAAGACCGATTCGCATGGAACTGATCACAGGCATGACCAGAGACGGCAGATAGACAAACCTTACGGTCTGCCAAGTAGTTGCATTAAAGCTCTTCGCCACCCTCACCAGAACCGGCCGCACGAGCCGCATGGCCGCATAGGTGGCAACGGCGACTGGAAAGAACGCGGACAGCGAGCCCATCGCGATCTTGGAGCTGATTCCGGTTCCAAAAAACAGCACAGTGATGGGCAGGAATATGATTTTCGGCGTGGGTGCCAGATAGTGCACCCAAGGGTCGAGCACTTCGCCCAGCAGGCGCCAGAGCCCGAAGCATATCCCTGCGGTCACCCCGATGAACGTGCCAATCAGGAATGCGACGGTGATTTCGATCACAGTCACACTGAGGTGAAAGTAGAACTCTCCGGTTGTCACAAGCGCAAATAGCGCCCGCACGATAGCGATCAATGATGGGACCACGTCCTGGTAGAGCAATCCGGATTGTGCGATCCCTTCATACGCCGCCAGTAACACGATGGCTGTGACGAGTTGAATGCGGGTGGTCTCGTCGAACACTCTGTCGCGGCGCAGTGCCAAACGGGATCTCATGTAGATTTCAGCCATTGCTCAACTCGCTCCGTTGCGGCAAAAAACAGGACGCTGACCAGCACGACGAAGATAACGGCGCCATACATGCCGGGGATGTCGTACCGGCTGTGAAGATCGCTGATGAGGTAGCCAAGTCCGCCTATGCTGACCAGAAACTCGATGGCGACGACGTAGATCAACGTATAGATCAGACCAAGGCGAATGCCTGTGAAGATCGTCGGGATCGCGGCCGGCAACAGCACTTTCGTCGACGTCTGCCATTCGGTCATTTTCAGGCTGCGAGCCACATTGATGTAGACCTTGGGGACGCCTCGCAGCCCTTGGAGCGTCCCCAGAACGATCGGAATGACACCGGCGATTGTCCCCATCACGATTAGAGTCTGGGTACCTCTGCCGAAGATCACCATAAACAGCGGATAGAGAAGGATAAGGGGAGCGGAAAACGCCGTCCCCAGCCAGCTCTCATAGGCTCGACCGAATGCCGGCCTGGCGTATAGGAGCCAGCCGAACGGCACGCCGATGACTACAGCCAGGAGCGTCGCACCGAATGTGGTGCTGAAAGTCAGAATAAACTTCTCGACTAGGCCCTCTTCGACGAAGAGCTCCGGAATGGCAAACAGCATGTCGGACGGAGAAGGAACGATATATTGAGAGACCACGCCCAGACTTACCCCCCCCTGAAGCAGGGCGAACATGGCAACCCCGAACATCACACTCAGAAAGCCTACCAGTACGCGTGAGTGAGTCATTTTCTTGATCCAATCCAGGCAACCTTCGATCCAAACGCTGACGCTGCAATGCCCAAACAGGCGCCTCGGAACATCTCATCGCATGCCTCGCGGGCCGCGGATTTCATCGCAGGCGGATACGCCGGCTGCAAAGGAGCAAGGGCCATCGGCACGACTCGATCTCTCCTCCTCATGCGACGACCCCGGACCCTTTCTCGGCTTCGTGCATTCCACGGGATGCCTCGACCCTCAGCTCTCGCCATATCTGACCCACATACGCGCCGAATTCCGCAGATTCCATTACTTCGGACGTACGCGGGCGCGGAAGGTCGATTTCGATTGTACGTTTGATCTTACCCGGGCGATAGGACATGATCGCCACCCTGTCACTCATCTGGACGGCCTCGGAAATATTGTGGGTAATCAGAAGGGTCGTTTGTTTGATTTCACGCCAAATCTGAAGAATCTTGTCCCCGAGCAGGAGACGTGTTTGCTCATCCAGCGCGCCGAACGGCTCGTCCATCATCAGGATGCGCGGCTGGAATGCCAAGGTCCGCGCAATGGCTATTCTCTGCTTCATCCCGCCCGACAATTCCGCGGGATGCCGATCCTCGAAGCCCTCAAGTCCCACCAGCTTGATGAGCTCGCGGGCACGGTCATGGCGTTCTGCGGCGGGAACGCCCGCCAGCTCCAGCGGCAACGCCACATTGCTCAGGGCCGTACGCCAGGGAAAAGTGGATTCCTCCTGAAAAACGATGCCGATATGCGAATGGGGACCGTCTAGCGACGCTCCGTCGATAGTCACTTCTCCTTCATAGTCGGTAAGAAGGCCGCCAATGATGTTGAAAAGCGTGGATTTCCCGCAGCCGGACGGGCCAATGATCGAAACAAACTCGCCGGTATCCACGGACAGCGAAACGTCGTCGAGTGCGGTTACCGTACCCCCTTCTTTAGTGGCGAAGGATTTGCAGAGCCCCTGAATGCTCAATACAGGTTTCTTTCCCAAGGCGACTTAACTCCCTCTGTTTCTTCGCGTGGCAGACCCTATGCAGCAGGCTGGCCGGATTACTGTCTGCCGCATCCCGGGCAAACTCCGGCCGGCGGTCGGCAGATTGCCGCCCGCCGGCTTTGGGCGCAATCACTCGTTCGCGATCTTCACTGTACGCAATATCTCGGAAAGCTCTTCGTCAGTCAGGGCCCTGTCGAGCGCCTTGTTGGCGACCGCCGAATGCATCGTGACATCAAGCGAAGCGATCGTTCCGGTTTCGACGGCCCGGCGCGGATAGGCCGTCTGGACCGTCTCCCTGGCCTTTTCCAGGGAAATCTGATGGGCATCGCCGTATTTCTGCAGGGCCTCGTCCGTCGAATAGGCCCAGTCTAGCACCTTGCCATAGGCCTTGTAGAAGCGCTTCAGCAGATCGGTGTGGTTTTCGGCGAAGTCCTTCGAGGCCACTGAAACGCGGGCGTTTTGGGACGCCATGTTGGGCGCGTCATTGCCCGAAGCAATGATCCGCAACTCGCCGGTATCCACCTTGTCGAGTCCGATTGGATAGACCGACCAGCCTGCATCGACCTGACCCGTCATCACCTGGGTGATCGTGGCCGGAGGACCGCCGGTCACGACGTGCTCGATATTGACGTCTTCGCTCTTGGCGAGAAGCGACGCGATCGTGGTCGTCGTGGAGCCGGGATACGAGATGCCCAGCTTCTTGCCGTCAAGGTCCTTGAAGGATTTGATGTCGGAACTGCCCTTCGCATAGAAAAAAATGTCGCTGGCGCCCGTGAACTCGGCACCGACGATCACTAGCGGCGCCCCCTTGGTAACGGCCGCCAGAGCGCCTGCGGTTCCGGCTCCGACTCCGATGTCGCCGCCACCCGCAATCACCGTCTGCAGCACGTCGCCGCCGCCCTTCACGAACACGACTTCGACGTCTAGACCTTCGTCTGCGAATATCCCCTTTTCCCTGCCGTACTCTACAAGGGTCGTATCCCAGAAACCCTTCAAAGAACTGATGACCTTGATCTTGTCGGCCGAATGGGCCGGCCCTGCGCCTAATCCCGTAAGGATCAGCGAAGCAATCAGTATTGCTCTCTTCATAATTCCCTCCCTAAATGTGTCCTTCAGGACAGTTGAATTCCTGGCGGCCAGGAACATGGTCAGTAAGAACTCTTGCCGCAACTCGGCAGCAGAACGCACGAAGCGCCGCGGCCGTCGCGGCGGGCACCCGGCATTCCCCTCAAGCCAGAACCGTCATCGCCTCATCTGCGGACATCACTTCCCCGAAGAAGCCTGCGATCGATTCCAGTGCCGACTTGTGCCGCCCGTCCGTGGACGAGGTGCAGCCGTCCGAAACGACGATGTTGCGGAAGTTGCGGTCGCTGGCATCACGCACAGTCGATTCGACAACCCGATCGGTGGAGACACCAGCCAACAGCAGCGTACCGATTCCAAGAGACCTGAGGACCAGTTCGAGTTCCGTATTGTAGAACGCACCCACCCTACGCTTGACGACAACAATGTCGCCCTCCTGCGGGGCCAGTTCGTCGATGACATCGGAGCCGGGTTTGGTTTCGTCGAGAATGCCATACGTCTTGACGGTCGGCAGTTGCGGGAGGGCGTCGACATAGCCCGGCCTGAACGCGACCCTCGAATAGATGACAGGCACGCGCGAGCTGCGCGCCCATGACAGCAGTCTGCCGATCGTGGCGACCACCGCCGGCAGGGCATCCTTGTCCTGAAAGCCCATAATGTCGTTCTGCATATCAAGCACCAGCAGCGCTACACCTTCTGCCACCAATTCCTCCAGGTCATCGCAACATCGCCGCCGCCCTTTTGTCCGAGCGAATTAACAGGCAACTTCGGTGGTGTTATCAGAAAATAATTCTAAGTGCCAGAAAAAAATTCTTGTATGCAGAATTCCAGTCGCGGCAACGGATCGACTCCGCCGCAGGCCTTCGGGACGAGTCGCGCAGGAAGGGCAAGGTCGCCGAAGCATGCAACACGCATTGTTGGCAGAACGCGCATATAGCATTGTATTTACGATATTTTTAGGAGAGCCGCGCCGCCTCAAACCGGAGGCATCATCTTTGGAAGCCAACAGTTATCACGACCGAAGTTGCCCCGCCATCACCCCCCTCTAGCGGAGGCGCGGATCCCCGGAGGCCAACTCTTCAGGATTCGATTGTTGTCGATTCCGATTTGAAAAAGAAAATCACTTCTGTATAACAGAAATTAGATTACTGCCCCACCGGCGGGCACTGGAGCTCCCGTCTCATGGGGAGAGCCGGGAGCCGCGAAATTGGGGTCCGTCGTATCCGGGGAGTATTCGAAGACCAAACACCACCACTTCATTCCACCGCTATGCGCAGGGTTCTAGGCAAGCTTCGGAAGCGAACAGATTTCAATCGACAGGAAGGTTACACATCATGCTTACTGCAAACGACATTCGTGGGATGTACGCGATCATTGCGACACCGGCGCTCCCTCATGCGGGGCGGCTCGATGCGACCGACACCGTCGATCTCGAGGAAACGGAAAAACTCGTCAACAACTTGATAAGGGACGGCGCCGACGGTCTGATCGTGCTGGGAACGACGGGCGAATGCGCGACACTCTCCGATGCCGACTACCGCACCTATGTCGGTTGCGTTCTCGAAACGGTCGACCGCCGCATCCCGACCTTTGTCGGCGCAACCGCGCTTGGTGGCCACGAGATCGCCAGTCGTCTGAAATTCGTCAAGGAGCAGGGTGCCGAAGGCACGCTTCTCGGCCTGCCCATGTGGCAACCGGTCACGACCACCATGGCGGTCGATTTCTATGCCGCCGTATCGGATTTGTTTCCGGACCTCGCCGTGATGGTCTACGCGAATGCCCGCGCTTTCCGATACAGCTTCCCGGTCGATTTCTGGTCGGCGATCGCCCGAGTGGCGCCGACCGTGGTGGCGGCCAAATTCTCGCGCGCCAAAGCCCTGAAGGAACTGATCGACGCGACACAGGGTCGTATCAATTTCATCCCGAGCGAGATGGTCGTTCACGAATTCTTCGAGCTTTCGCCCGACACGACGACCGCCTGTTGGGCGACCGCCTCCGGAATGAACCCGGCCCCGGCCGTGGCGATGATGCAGGCGATTCGGTCACGCGACCACGAGGCCATCCGCATAATGTCGGAAGCCATCGCATGGGCGAACGAGCCGATCGTTCCGCTGGTCGGCAATCCCGAGGCATTCGCGCACTACAACATTCAGATGGAAAAGACGCGCATCAATGCCGCCGGCTACAGCAAATGCGGTCCGGTGCGCCCGCCCTATGATGACTTTCCCGAAGAGCACGCCGCCAACGCCCGCGAATGCGGACAGCGCTGGGCACGGTTGTGCCATGCCTATGTGGGCGACTTCAAATTCAAGGAGCGCCCCTGGGAACTGGTCAGCAGCTGAGCCGCACTAGTTCGGACACGCAATGGGACAACGGCAAGCCTGGAGAATGGACATGGGATATCTTACGACAGCGGACCGGATGCTGATCGGCGGCGAACTGGTCGAGAGTTCAAGCGGCGCATGGGATGAATCCATCAATCCCGCCGATGAAACAGCCATCGGCCGGGTTCCGGCAGGAACCGCTGCCGATGTTGATCGCGCGGTAGCCGCGGCTCGGCAGGCCTGGCCCGCATGGGCGGAAAAATCGCCGAAAGAGCGCGGCGAGATCCTGCGCCAGTTTGGGATAAAACTGCGGGAACGCGCCGCCGAGATACTTCAGATCGAGGTCGCCGACACGGGCAATACCATCGTGCCGATGCGTGGCGATGTGGGTCATGCCGTCGACAGTCTTAACTACTACGCCGGCATTGCCCACGAATTGAAGGGTCAGACCATACCGGCCGCACCCAACCACCTGCATGCCACCGTGCGCGAGCCTTACGGGATCGTGGCGCGGATCGTCCCGTTCAATCATCCCCTGATGTTCGCAGTCGCGCGAACGGCAGCCGCGCTCGCCTCGGGCAATGCAGTGATCGTCAAGCCACCGGAGACCAGTCCGCTGTCGGCGATGGTCCTTGCGGAAATAGCGCGCGAATCCCTGCCCGCCGGCATCTTCAATATTGTCACGGGCAGCGGGCGCACGGTCGGAGACGCGATCGTGCGACACCCGGAAATCAAGCGCATCGCATTTATCGGTTCGGTTGAAACGGGCCTTGCGATCCAGCGCTCGGCGGCCGAGGTCTGCGTCAAGCACGTGACGCTGGAGCTTGGCGGCAAGAATCCGATGATCGTCTTTCCGGACAACGATCCGGACGAAATCGCAAGGGCGGCGGTCGCGGGCATGAACTTCACCTGGCAGGGCCAATCCTGCGGCTCGACCAGCAGATTGATGATCCACGAAGACCTCCACGACGCGGTTCTCGACAGGGTCACCCGGATCGTCTCGGAACTTCGGGTTGGCGACCCGACCCGCGAAGACAGCGACATGGGCCCGCTGAACTCCGCCGGTCACTATCGCAGGGTGCTGGAATACATCGCCCACGGGCGGAACGAGGGCGCACGTTTGATGACCGGCGGCGAGCGGCCCGAAGGGGGCCTGTTCGAAAAGGGTTACTGGATCAGGCCGACCGTCTTTGCCGATGTCGATCCCGGAATGCGCATCTGGCGTGAAGAGATCTTCGGACCGGTCCTGTCGGTAAGCAAGTGGCGCTCGCTCGACGAGGCGATCGCGCAGGCCAACGGCGTGGAATACGGCCTCACCGCCGCGATATGGACGCGCGACATCAAGGATGCGCTGAACACGGCCAGGCGGATACAGGCCGGCCATATCTGGATCAACGGCGTCGGCCCGCACTATCTGGGCGTGCCCTATGGCGGCATGAAGAATAGCGGTGTTGGCCGCGAGGAAGGGATCGAGGAGCTGTTGAGTTACACCGAGACGAAAGTGCTCAACATTTTCCTCTAGAGCGATTGCATAACGGAGCCGGTTGCATGCCAAACGACCCACACCACAACCTCACCGATGACGATCTCCGGCGTTTCGGGTTCGGCGATCCACTTCCCGACCCGGCACTAATCGCAGACCTCGTCGACGCCAACCATATTCTTTTCGACCAGGGCGTAGTGGATGCTTTCGGCCATGTCAGTGCCCGCCACGACAAGCGGCCGGACCGGTTCTTTCTGGCGCGCAACATGGCGCCCGGACAGGTCGAAGCGTCCGATATCCTGGAATTTGCCGCCGACAGCGAGCCGGTAAATGCCGGCGGCCGCAGGGTGTATCTCGAGCGCTTCATCCACGGCGAAATGTACAAGGCGCGTAAAGACGTTCATGCGGTCGTGCACAGCCATTCCCACGCGGTGCTGCCGCTCACCATTTCGAAGACGGCCAGGCTGAGGCCGGTCTTCCACATGGCGGGATTCATCGGACACGAGGCGCAGCTCTTCGAGATCCGCGATCACGGCGGAACCGGGACCGACCTGCTGATCAGCGACAACAAGCTCGGTCATGCGCTCGCAGGCTGCTGCGGCGACCAGGACATTGTCCTCATGCGAGGCCATGGATCGACCGTGGTCGCCGATTGCGTTCCCAGGGCCGTCTACCGCGCCGTATACGCCGAATTGAACGCACGCTACCAGTGCGAGGCCATGCGTCTGGGCGAGGTCGAATACCTGACACCGGAAGAATGCAGGGCCTGCGTCGAGAGTGTCGAGCCGCAATGGCACCGGCCTTGGAATCTTTGGAAGCAACAGGCGTTCAACCACAGAGAATCTGCAAGAGCTTAGAGGCTGTCCTGAAACTCGGGTAACGATGGATGTTCGGGTCCGAATGTGATTCCAAACGGTTGTCGAAGCCCGTTTGGAGAATCTTATTTGGACACTGGCCACCTGGCGGCAGCATTGCGGCGATCATCCGCGTTATGGAAGCAACCTGAGCGATGCGGAATGGGAGATTATCGCCCCTTTCCTGCCCGCGCCGGCAACGACCGGCCTGCCGCGCCAATGGCCGATGCCCGAGATCATGAACACCATCTTCTACGTGCCACGCGGCGGCATTGCGTGGCGGCTTCTGCCCAAGGACTTCCCGCCGATGACGACCGTCTATAGCTGGTTCCTGCGTTTCCGCCGAGAGCTGTCAATCGGCGTCCAAAACTGACCCCGTACAGTTCTGTTCTCCCCTCTATCATAGAAGGAACTCGTACGGTTCCTTATGAAGGTACAGTCCCGCCCACTGTCGTCAGGCTTCCAGCCATGACTTCAGCAGGCTTACACCGTCCGCGCGTGTCTTAAACATCGCGCGGACGTGTGCCTGTGCTGTCCGTTAGGCAGCATAAGGCTGGTGAAGTCATGGCTGGAAGCCTGACGGCTGTGTGGCGGAATATGGCTCTATGTTCCCCTATTTATGGGGATCGGTGGAACCCGATCATGTGGATACAGGATGCACATTCCTGTCCCCATCGATCGGCAGGGATTTGTCCCTTGTGAATTTGTCCCGGGAGGCGATCCACTATGGTGACCGAATACTGGTATCGGCCGGGACGCGGGCTCTCGATGACCATCAAACGAACGGCGATATTCAGGCCGGTATCGAACAATAATGTATTGGGCGACAAAAAAGGCTGTATCCTCACCACGTCCATTCGAGCTTGAACACCTGATGCGGTTTGGGCTTGGCGATATCCCAGATGATCGATTGTCGACCATACAGATTGATGAGGCGTGCGGACTCGTCGGCTGGTTTCTCAGATGTGCCTTCGACGATCTTTGACACAATCAACTTCGGGGGGCGCTCCGCCGGGAAGTGCACTTGAAGGATGAGGTGTCCAGTCGGATAGGTGAACTCCTGCGTCCAGTGCTCGTGCGGGCGTGTGAACGAGCCAAGCAGGTCGACCGAGTAGACATTCGCGAAATGCTCGCCGCGGCTGACCGAGTTGCCGAGATTGATCTGCGAGACATAGAAGCCACGCTCAACGATGGTGTCGACGATCATGCCACGCATCGTGGCAAAGCCCGCCGCAACATGCTCTGCGGTCACCGCTTCCTGGTAGGTCGTCGTGGGGCGATGTGCGACGAAAGACGTCGTCTTGCGATATCGGGCTCGACAGCCCGAGGCGTCGAGGAGAAACACCTGTACGAGTGTGAATAGCGACGTCAGCTCGGCGTAGGAGTTTGGAGCACCCGATCCGCGATTCCAAGGTAGTTGTCGCGAGACGGGCTTGAGCGCCCAATAGGTGCCGGATCGGATTTGGTCGCCGGCGTAGGCGGCGATCGCAGCGGCAAGCAGAGCAACCACGGCAACGAATGCCGCCCATGCATTTCCCGCGGCGATCTCATAGACCCTGTCCCATCCGGTCACCATTCCTATAATTATGGCGCACCTCCGGATTGGTGGTGCGCCATAATCCACAGTCTGCTGAAAGGCGTCGGGTCGGACTTAGCCTTTACCGCCGCCGCTGAATGCCAGAACGATGCTCATCGGTGTATCCTCGGTTCGTACGTCACGGGCGAATCTTAGTGGATTTCCTACTAACAATGCAAGAGGACTTAATGCAATTTCGACTAAAACCGCGGCGATCGAAGTGAAGCTGCCATTTACCACACCGGAGGGGTAGCATGCCTCGAACACTCGGCCGGCCACGTCACGAGGCCTTGCGGGACTTCATCGTCGAGCAGCGAGAGCAAGCGGGCCTCACGCAGCACCAAGTATCGGCGCTGCTCGACCGCCCCCAGTCATTCATTGCTAGCATCGAGACGGGTCGGCGTCGGATCGATGTGGTGGAACTGCTCGATCTGGCTGAAGCCATTGGTTTCGATCCGCACGATGCCGTGCGAAGACTCCTGGGCGCAGCAGCCGATTAGGTCGGGTACCAGGGACACGTTTCAGTTCGTTGTCGTGGAACGGGCTGATGCCGGTTGCGGTCAGGCGGCTTACATGCGTCGCCAGCCGAAGCGAACAATGATTGCGGCGCGCCCTACGGAGAAACACATTGATCTTCGGCGATTCACCAGTTTGGTTCCGCAATTGACCGAGACCAACAACGGCAGAAATGAAGGCGCATTCCCGACGGGCAGCTTCGGGGCCGTGTATGGACGGCTCTCCGTTGGCAAGGGGTTTCTTTAGCTTTGCAGTTGCTGGTTGGTGCGGCCATGTATCCGACCTGTATGTGCGGCCTTTCATGTGCCGCTGGCCATAATGCCATTCGCGCGGCTCAGGTCCCGATCGTAAGCTCGCACTCGAAGTGCACGGCCCCAGTGGGTTCTCCTGATCCGGCGGTATCAACCGGCTTGGTGCATCAGCTCTGTCCGCCCTTTCCAACTTCGTCGGCGACCGCGCGCCTTGTCTTTTGCTATGCGATGACCGGCTCCCTGTAGCGCTCGCCGCTGGTCATCAATGCCCAGACCATCCGGGCGGTCTTGTTGGCCAGCGCAACCGCTGCAACCTTGGTTGTTCGTCGCGCCATCAATTGCACGAGCCATGGCCTCCTGGTCCCGTTCCGTTCGGCATAGCGGATGACCGCCATTGCGCCGACTACGAGCAACTGTCGCAGGTAGCGATTACCAGCCTTGGAGATGCTGCCGAGCTTCTCCTTGCCCCCGCTCGAATTCTGCTTCGGAACAAACCCGATCCAGGCCGATAGGCATCGTCCCGACTTGAATGCGTGCGGATCGGCGATGGTCGCGACGAACGCACTCGCCAGCAGCGGCCCGACGCCTGGTATTTCCATCAACCGCCGACCCAGTTCAGTCTCTCGCGCACTCGCCCGAACCCTGCGATCATTCTCGAGGATCTGTTCCTTTACGACCCGGAGTTGTGCCTCCAGCATCCGCAGGCATAGCCGTGCGTCAGCGGGTATCCTGGCGTCGTTCTCATCGTTGATGACCATGAGCAGTTGCTCGATACCATTGCGCCCGATCGGCGCCACGACCCCGAACTCGGACAGGTGTGACCGCAACGCGTTCGATATCTGAGTGCGCTGGCGGTTGAGCATCAACCGGACCCGGTGCAGCATCATCACGCTCTGCTGCTCCGGTGACTTCACCGGCACGAAGCGCATAGTCGGCCGTGTCACAGCCTCGCAGATCGCTTCTGCATCTGCAGCATCATTCTTCTGCCGCTTCAGATAGGGCTTCACGTACTGAGCTGGCAGCAACCGCACATCGTGGCCAAGTGCGGTGAGCTCACGAGCCCAATAATGCGATGAACTGCACGCCTCGATCCCGACCAGACATCGTGGCAGGCTCTCGAAGAATGCCAGCACGCGACCTCGCGTCAGTTTCCTGCGAACAGCCACTTCCCCAGCCGCATCAACGCCGTGAACTTGAAACACGGACTTCGCAATATCCAAACCGATCGTCGTAACGTTGCTCATCATAGTGCTCCTCCAGTTCTAATCCCGCGATCATACCGCAGGGAGGGAGGAGAGCCGTCCACCGCATCAGTAGCGGACTGGCGGCTTAAGAGCGATACAATATGTGAAGCTGAGGCTCAGGTCATTCAGCTTGACTGCATGATGCGAAGATATCGAGATCAAGACAGACAGATTGAATGAATTGGGTCAGCCCATTCGGCGCAGTCTACGGCGCAACGCTCGGTTGCTCTCGTCCGGATCATCCTCTCCGGGATGCTTACCCCCGCCCTTCCAGTCGTCCGAGTCGAGCCATTCCTCAAAGTAAATCAGCCATAGATGTGTCCAGGGAACGATTGTGAGGTCCAGCCGCTTGCTGGCGTCCCATTGTCCGTTCCCGGGCAGATAGAGGCAAAGCCGGTCCGGGTCATGGTAGATATGCGGCAGTTCGCGTCCGTCGGCGAGCAACCTCAGGTCTGGGTCTACGACCCGAACATCCGGCGTCCCGTCCCTCTCCAGGATAAGGGTGACCTGATACAACCGGGAAAGCGGCGTGGGTTGTGCGCGAAAACGCCATTCCAAATGGCGCGGATCGAGCACCCCCTCGCCTGTAACTGCCTTTGACCTCTGCAGGAACAGGTATTGCTGGGGCAATGACAGCCGGTTTCTCGTGGTCAATTCCTTCATCGCGCCTAGTCCCCGAAGAACTCGTTCTTGGGAACGGGAGTCGAGGCGGCCGAATTTTGGGTGGTCAGGCCGACACCCGCGCCAAGCATGAGCGCGCCCGTCTTCCGGCCCTCGTTCAGAGCATCCATTCGCCGGTTCATGGTCCGGGCAACAAGTTTGTCACCCAAGCTGTCCTTCATTGAGCCGACGATCGCATCGAGGCCGACGAGATCCCGCAGCGCTTCAAAGTCGGCAAGCGCCTTGCTGTGCCATTTGTAGAAGGCCTCAACCCGCGCCGGTTCGTCATTCCAACGCTCGGCAAAATTCTCGCCCTGCGTGGTCTCGTTCCAGATCGCGTAGATCTGGCGGCCATTGACCAGGGGTCGCTCGATGAAGACCGGCATCAGACGGATCGTGTCGATCAGCACCTGGAGCTCATCCGCGAAAACGTGGCGCCTGACGCACATCTCATAGGATCGCATGGCCAGGGTCGTGATGATGATCGAGATTGGCGCGATCTCTTCCTGAACATGCAGGAATTCCTGATCCCGGTGGCGCTTCAGGAGCTGGACGGTCCGCCGAAGAATGCCCTTAACGGACTGGCGCACCGGGAAGGGCTCGGTCGTCGCCGAATCGCGCTGTGCCGCGATGATCGACTGCGTCATTCTCGGGACCAGCGCTGCCCGCGCGTCGAAAAGGGCCCGATAGGCCCGAGGATTCGTCGCGTGCCAGTCCCGCAGCTTGCGATCGGGCACCAGCTCACCGCCATTCATGCAGGTCGGATTGGCAATCGTCGGCGAGATGTCGAGGTGAAAGTCACCGGCGTAGTTCAGGCGCCAGCAGCGCTTCTTTTCTTCCAGGATCGACGCGTAGTAGGCATGTTCGCGCAGGCGCTTGCCGATCGCAGCCTTCAGGCGCGCCGGTGCGATCTCCGGGCCGAGACCGAGGATGAAGCTGATCAGGTCGACATCGAACTCGTCGCGTCCGATCGGCTTGATCGAGGTACCGAGTGCGCCGGAGCCGTGAAGGTAGACATAGAGGGAAGCGAGCAATGGGTCGCTCGATCCGGCCAACCAATCCGCGACCGCCTCGTAGCTGGTTCGTGCCTTCTCGAACTGGGTCTGAGTCCATTCCAGCTCCTGGCAGATTTCTTCGAGGATCGTGAAGACCTGCGCCCGCCGCTGAATGGCGGTGTCGGTGAGGGGGTGCAAGAAGATCTGGTTCATGCCGCGTACCGTTCGAGTTGATGCACGGGCACGAACGGCTCGGCAGGTTGCTGGAAGAAGATGGGGGTCAGGGTGGGGCTCGCGTGCCGCGCGCTCGAGGCGCCAAGCCCCTTGAGCCTCTGGATCTTGGTTGTGTCGTCGAGGGAAAAGAACCCGTCCGGCACACTCGGCGAATATCGGTGAACAGCCGTCCGGTCGTGAGGATCGCCTGTCAGATGGCGAGCAATGCCGAGCGCACCGCGGGACTGCCCATCCATGAGAAGGCTGAGGGCCTTCAACCCGAGACCGACTTTGCCGAGGGATTCGGGCAGCATGTAGACCTCGTCGACACAGCCGAGGCTCAGGATGTGCAGGTCTTGCGGGGACCAGCCGAGCATCGAGATCGCTTCGACGGTCGCGACACCCACCGGATTGTTGCACCAGGTGCCGCCATCGAGGAGCCCGACATCATCCACCGTCTTGTGGCGCGCGAAGTAGGTCGGGGCCGCCGACGTCGCCATCGCCGCGTCGAGCGCGGGCTTCCGGTAATCCTTGGTGAGGCGCGGATGATGAGAAGTCTTGTAGATGTAGACGCTGCGCTGATCGGCATCCCAGGCCGGGATCAGCAACCGGGTTTCCGCCTCGCCGATGAGCTTGTCGCCAAGGACGGCGTGGAGCTCGCCACGAAGCGTGGATGCCTCGTGCTTGGGCTTGAACAGGTGGCGCAAGGCCGCGCGCGCATCCCGAGCCTTTCGTCCGAGCCAGATCTTGTCTCCCGCTTGCCCGAAGATCGTCGGCCCGCGGTTTTCGTAGAGTTCCAGAAGGGTCTTGGCCCGGATGCCGAGGGCGAGGCCGATCGCGAGAATGCCCCCGGTTGACGTTCCCGCAATCAGGTCGAAGTAGCGGCCAATCGGTTCATCCAGGTCTTCTTCCAGACCCGCCAGAAAGGCCGCCGGTTGGGTGCCTTTGATGCCACCGCCATCGATGCACAGGATACGTCTCATGGTTCACTTAGCCTTCCGGGGGGTAGGGGTCTTTGCCGTAGGTGTTGCGTTCACGGATGCGACCGTTGGTCCCGTGGATCAGCATTTCCGAACCCTGATGGCGGGCGATGTCGCGCGCCTGGGTGATCGCCGATTGCTGCGTTGGGTGGATGGCCGTTGCCTTCTGATTGCCAGCGCCCTTCACGGCCCAACCGTCCTTGTGAGGGACAACATGCTGATTTTTCTTCGTCATTTTGACCTCCAAGTGCCTTTTTTCCTTGACGATTCTTCAATCATGTGTTGATATATAAGTCAAGGAATGTCGTTTATCAACCGACGTTTTCACGGGAGCAGACCATGTTTGGACAACGGTTGCGACTGGCCCGCAAGAAGGCGGGCTTGTCGATGCAGGGCCTTGCGAACCGCACCTCGCCAAGGATCACCGCGCAGGCCATCAGCAAATACGAGGCGGACAAGATGAACCCGTCCTCTTCGGTGCTGATCGGATTGAGCAAGGCATTGGGCGTGTCGCTCGATTTCCTGATGGGAGGACAGGTCGAAGAGCTGGTTGGTGTCGAATTCCGCAAGCATTCCAGCACCTCCGCGAAGGACCGCGCTCATGCGGAAGCCATCGTCATAGAGAGGCTGGAAGACTACCTGGCGATCGAGGACATCCTGGAGATCGCACCGCCGGATGACCCGTTCGACGATCTGGTGACCGATGTCGTCAATAGCTACGAAGAACTGGACCAGCTCGCGCGCAAGCTGCGAAGGCACTGGAAGCTCGGCAACGACCCAATTCCCAGCATGTCGCGGCTGCTCGAGGACAAGGGCATCAAGGTCATCGAGGCCGATTTCGCCGAGCGCTTCGATGGGCTGGCCTGCGAGGTGCGTCGCAGCGAAGGCCGAAGCTCCACCGATGTCGTGGTGGTTTCAAGCCGCACCAATGTCGAGCGCAGACGGTTCAATCTGGCCCATGAGCTGGCGCACCGTGTCATTCGGGCGACCGGAAACTCGGCGATCAAGCTCGAAAAGGCGATGAACCGATTCGCCGGGGCGTTCCTGATACCCACCGATCACCTGCGCGAGGAAGCCGGTCCTTCGCGCAGCGGCATGACCTACATGGAGATCATGCGGCTGAAGCGGCTCTATGGCGTGTCGGCAGCCGCGATGCTGATGCGCCTCGGACAGGTAGGCATTTTGCCCCAGTCGGTGGTCGACTACGCGTTTCGTACCTATGCGCGGCGCTGGCGCACCAGCGAACCAGACGAGATACGGGATGACGAAGGGTTCGGTGCATTCGAACACCCACAACGGTTCGAGCGCCTGGTCTGGCGTGCGCTCGGTGAGGAGCTGATCTCGCCGGTACGCGCAGCCCAGATGCTGCACCTCTCGCTATCCACTGTCGAAGAGAATATCAGGGGATAGCCTGGCTCGTGGCCCGCGTGATCGTCAACGATGCCAGCTGCTTGATCGATCTTCGGAAGGGTCGGTTGTTGCACGTCCTGTGCACCCTACCCTACGAATTCATCGTACCGCTTCCCGTGCGCGCCAGCGAGATTCTGGATTTCACACCTCAGGAATGGGCGCTCCTCGACGGCAGCGGTATGGCGACCTATGACCTGCCGCCCGCCCAGGTTGGTCAGGCATTCGAAATCAAGAAACGGCAAGGGCGTCTGTCGGCGAATGATTGCTTCTGCCTTGTGACTGCACAGGTGCATGCGGAAGCCATCCTGCTCACCGGAGACCGTTTGTTGCGGCGCGTTGCCAAGGACAACGGGATCGACGCGCATGGCGTCCTTTGGGTGGTCGATCAACTACTGAGCGAGAGCCTTTGCGATCCCAAGCTGCTCGAAATGGCATTGACGCTCTGGCGGGACGACAAGGCGGTCTTCTTGCCAAATCAACATATCGATAACTTGCTGCGACTGCTGCGATAACAACAGAAACGCCACGGTCAAGCACGGAAGCGCGCAACCAAAATTGCTATAGTGAATTTCCGGTTTCGCAATATTCTCCATGCCTTTGTCAGTCGCAGAAAAGGTTAACTTTCCGCCCCTCCTCGACCTTTGGTGGTTTGGTGCGAACGGCAGGTTTGGGGATGAACACTTCAGATCGCGAACGTCCGAAATGAGGCGCAAAGCTGCCATTTACTGACCGGCTATGCAGCGTCATTGTCGAATGGATATCGCCTCTTAAACGCCTGCCGGATAGGTCATGATCAGCGGCCGTCACTACCACTCAATTGTCGGCAAGCGATCGCCAGAAATATTTCCGCTGTTCAGTTTAAATGGCCATTGGCCAAAATCTCTATCGATCTGCCGATCAGGATCGATTGGCTCATAAAAAATCTGATCTTCTTCCATAGACACATTCTATCACGAAATGAGCGGTGCCACTTGCGTGACACCGCTCGCTCCTTTTCAGGAGTGTCGAGCAGGCTCAATCTCGACGGTCAATTCGTTGTTGGAGCCAATCCAAAACCTCTTCCTCAATCCATCCCACCCTGTTGGGGCCGAGCTTTATCCGCTTAGGGAATTTGCCTGCCGCCTCGAGGCGAGCGATGTGCTGAGGGGAGTAAAGAACAAGCTCCTTGAGTTGCCGCTTTGATAAAATCCTCATCCGAATTCTCCCAAATAGGGAGCATCCGGATGCTCCAGTGGTTCGACTGCCCCAGAGCAAGAGAAATAGTAGCAGCAGTTTCGCAGCCGTAAATACGCCTAGATCTGCTACCTATGTGCTACCTTGCGTCCGCAATTCGGTCGCCGTTAGTCGAACAAGGTCGATAAGTATTTGAAATTGTTGGTGGGTGAGTGGGGGCTCGAACCCCAGACCCGCTGATTAAGAGTCAGCTGCTCTACCATCTGAGCTACACACCCGCCGGAGCGCGCTATCTAGTCTTGCTTCGGCCGTTTGTAAAGGGCCTTAGAGCGTCAGTGTTCCCTCGGCGACCCTGACGGCGTGGCCGCCGATCCGCGCGGCGTGGATTGCGCCGCCGCGGCCGTCGATCTCGAGGCGGATCTGCGACGGCCGCCCCATCTCCACGCCCTGTTCGATCAGGAACGCGGAGGGGCCTTCCGCCAGCCCGTCGAAATGCGCGATCACTCCGGCGAAATTGGCTACGGCCGATCCGGTGGCCGGATCCTCCGCAAGCCCCATCTCCGGCGCGAACATGCGCGCATGGAAGGCGCAGTCGTGGCGGATCGTCTCGCGGCAATAGGCGTAGAGTGATGCCTTGTGCCCGTCCACCGCCGGCGCGATATCGAGCCAGGTGGCCGGATCGATCCGGATCCGCTCGGCGACACCCAGCCCGGCCAGCGGCACGAAGACGAAGCTGTTGCCCGCCGACCAGACGCTGACATGGTGGTTCTCGAAGCCGATTTCGTCGGCGTCGATGCCGAGCGCCAGCGCGACCGCCGCCTTGTCGATCTCGAAGGGCAGCTGTCGGGGCAAGGCCGGCAGGTCGAACTCCGCATAGGGTGCGTCATCCATGCGCAGCGCGCAGCGGACCGGACCGATCGCCTCCTCCAGCACCATCAGCCGCCGGTCGCCGGCATCGTTCGGGCCCTCGGATCCGAGCGCGATCGCGGCGCCGACCGTCGGGTGTCCGGCGAACGGCAATTCGCGCCACGGCGTGAAGATGCGCAGCCGCGCCGCATGCGCCGGATTGTCCGCCGGGCCGATGAACACCGTCTCGGACAGGTTGAACTCGCGCGCGATCGCCTGCATCGCCGTGTCGTCGAGCCCCTCGGCATCGAAGACAACAGCCAGCGGGTTGCCCGCCAGTGCCCGGTCCGTGAAGACATCGTAGATTGCGTAGCGCCTTGCCATGCGATTCTCCCTGAAGCTGCCTATCCGCTACAGGAAAATGCCGCGTTTTCGAAGTGCCAATCGGCCAGCAAGCGCGCATAGGGCTTGAGCAGGTCCGCGCCCTCGCCGCCGGCCCGCACGGCGATCGCTGTTTCGAGTTCATCGTCACCCGTCCGCGCCTGGTGACGCCGCATGAGATCGAGGCAGGCATCGAAATCGCCCGGCAGCCCGCTGCGCCGCGCAACGTGGAAGGCCCCCCGGTCGGCCACCACCGTATATGCGCCTTCGGCCATGTTCTCGTCGAAGACGAGGCCCGTCTCCTCACCCATTTCGCGCGCGATGTTGCGGGTCACGTCGAAGCTACCATCGACGATATCTTCCGCATCAAAGGAGCCCGCCGGAAAATAGACCGCGCCGGCATTGGCCGTGTGAGCCGCCATGCGCACCGCGAAAAGCGCACCGTCCGCCGTCACCGGCAGCGATGTCCCCGTCACATGCACCGCTTCTGGAGGGCGGCCGTGGTCGCGCCAGTGGAGAAATGTCGCGAAATCGGTGCGTCGTCCCCGCCCGGAGAACACGCTCCCGCCGACCGACACCTCCTCGAACATGAAGAAAGGCCCGTTCCACAGCCGCGGATTGGCGGCCTTGCAGTCGGCCCAATAGGCGTCGATCGCCGCGCGGTTTTGCGCCTCATAGGAGAGCCGGCCGCCTTCCACCGCCAGGCGCACCGTTTCCGGCCTCAAGATCCCGCTTTGCATTCTCGCCACCCTTTCCAGATCGCCGGAGGTTCCATAGCCGATGCGTAAGACTGACGCACCCGCGCCGAAGCGACATTGATTTTGATCTGGATCAATTTATATGCGCAATCTCTTATATAAACAAAGCCGAATATACAAACTGGAGGTTCGACCATGTCGTTATCGAAAGCAGCCCCGGCACCGTACAATCCGCTTTACTTCCTCGCCGCTCTCGGCGCTGGCGGATTGGCCGTGTCGTTCTTCATGTACATCATGTGGATGACGCCCCATGCGGGCCAGCCCATCCCGTCCTTCTCCACCCTGATGGCCGCGTTCCAGACCGGTTCGCTCGCCATGCAGGCGCTGATCGCGGTTTCCCTTGTCGGCATCGTGGTCTTTTCCGTGCTGCATGTGCGCCTGCTCGTCTGGAACTTCTCGCGCTACAACGCATGGAAACAGACCGAAGCCGCGCAAAAGCTGCGCACGGGCAATGCCGAAACCCAGCTGATGGCGATCCCGCTGACGCTGGCGATGAGCGTCAATGTGGGCTTCATCATCGGCGCGGTCTTCGTGCCGGGCCTCTGGGGAATCGTGGAATTCCTGTTCCCGGCCGCCCTGCTCGCCTTCGCCCTGATCGGCGTCTACGCGCTGCGTCTCTTCGCGGACTTCATGAGCCGCGTGCTGGTCGATGGCGGTTTTCATTGCGCCAACAACAACTCGCTGGCCACCATGCTGTCGGTCTTCGCCTTCGCCATGATCGGCGTCGGGTTCTCCGCCGCCACGGCCATGAGCCACAACCCCGTCACCTCCGTGGTCGGCTTCATGGGCGCGAGCTTCTTCCTCGTCGCCGCCGTGCTGTTCGCCGCGATCTTCATGGTCATGGGCTTCCGCTCGATGATGGAGCATCGCGCCAACCCGGAAACCGTCCCGACGCTGTGGATCATCATCCCCTTCGTCACGGTGGTCGGCATCGCCGTCTATCGCATGAAGATGGCGCTGGAGCACAATTTCGGTGCCGAATGGGCTGCCGGCGACAAGTTCGCCATGCTCGCAACCCTGTTCTCGATCCAGCTCGTCTTCGGCCTCGTCGGCTACGCGGTGATGAAGCGCGCCCGTTACTTCGAACAGTATGTCTCCGGCGAAAAGCGATCTTCCGGCGCCTTCACCCTGATCTGCCCCGGCGTCGCGCTGTTCGTCTTCGCCAACTTCCTGATCAATGCGGGCCTTCTCGGCATCGGCGTGATGGACAAGTACTCGGTCGCCTACTTCGTGGCCTATGCCCCGCTGGTCGTCGTGCAGGCGCTGACCATCAAGGTCTTCTTCCAGCTGAGCGGCAAGCTGATCACGACCGAGCGGCACGACGACACCGCGGCGCTTGCACCGGCCGAATAAGGCGTCCTTTTCAATCCCTGGCACGGACGCCGGAAGGGTCGCGGTATTCGCCGCGGCCCTTTTTCGCATTGCGTCGCCGGCCTTACGCCGCGCGTATCAGCCCGGCCAGCCGCGAGATCCCCGTATCGATCATCTCGTCTGAGGCGCAGGAAAACGACAGCCTGATCGTGTTCGCGCCGGAGCCATCGGCGAAGAAGGCGCTTCCGGGAACGAAAGCCACGCCTGCGCTGTCCAGCGACCGGGCGAGCAGCGCCGCGCCGTCCATCCCCGCAGGCAGGGTGAGCCAGATGAACATGCCGCCTTCCGGCTTCGTCCATTCGACACCGTCGGGCATCTCGCGCGCCAGCGCCGCCAGCATCTGGTCGCGTCGCGCCGCATAGACGGAACGCGCCTGTGCGACCTGTTCGTCGAAAACGGTCCGCGCCACCC
Source organism: Oricola indica (assembly GCF_965227485.1). NCBI lineage: Bacteria > Pseudomonadati > Pseudomonadota > Alphaproteobacteria > Hyphomicrobiales > Ahrensiaceae > Oricola > Oricola indica. The sequence goes on along the minus strand of NZ_OZ245747.1, from coordinate 1,881,416 downwards.
GGTCGACCGCCGCCTGGTTGAGCGTCGCCGTGTGCAGCCCGCCCGCCTGGACGAGGATCACCAGCCGCGACACGATCTCGCGCGACGCGCAGACCCACCCAACGCGCAGGCCCGGCGACAGCGTCTTCGAGAACGAGCCGCAATAGACCGTCCGGCAGGCGTCGATATCGCCCTTGCGCGCGATCTCCAGCGCCAGCATCGGCGGGATCGCATCGCCGTCATAGCGAAGCGCCTGGTAGGCCCCGTCCTCGATCACCGCGATGTCCAGCGTGTCGGCAAGGTCGAGCACCCGTTCGCGCTGCTCGCGCGTCATCGTCTCGCCGGTCGGGTTGGCGAAGTCCGGCGACATATAGGCGAATTTCACCGCGCCGCCCTGCTCCGCCGCGCGGTCGGCATAATCCTGCGCGTCGCGATTGGCCATCGGCTCCAGCCGGTCGTAGGTCGGCTCATAGGCGTTGAAAGCCTGCAATGCGCCGAGATAGGTCGGCCATGTGACCAGCGCCGTGTCGCCCGGCGACAGGAACAGCTTGCCGAGATAGTCGAGCGCCTGCTGCGATCCGGCGGCGATCAGGATGTTCTCGGGGCCGCAATCGACGCCGATGCGCCCCATCTCGCCCGCGATCCACGCGCGCAGGCCGGCATGGCCCTCGCTCGGCGAATATTGCAGCGCCGATTTCGCCCCGTCGCCGGCAAGGGCGGCGTCGAAAGCCTGCCGGAAATCGTCGGCCGGAAACAACGCCGCATCCGGAATTCCGCCCGCAAACGAAATGATGTCCGGCCGGTCGAGCAGCTTCAGCAACTCGCGGATCTCGGACGCCTTCATGCGTGTTTCGCGCGCGGCGAAGCGGAAATGTTGCGTCACGGCCCTGTCTCCTGAGGTGGGGAGGCGACCATGCGCTTTCACGCAATATATGTCAACATTGCTGACCTATATTTCGCACGAGTTTCCGGCGCAACAACGCCACAATTCTGCGAGACACGGACGGCAACCGAACACAAAAGGGCAATCAAATGAAACGCACCAAATCGCTGATCCTGTCCGCCGCGCTGGCGACCGGTCTCGCCGCTCCCGCAATGGCCGGCGCGCGCGTCGAACTCGGCATGCTGGACTGCACGGTCGAGGGTGGCGTCAATCTCGTGCTGGCCTCGACCAGCAATCTCCAATGCACCTTCACCTCGGCATCGACGGCGCGGGCGCCCGAGACATATACGGGAACCATCGAGAAATACGGCCTCGATCTCGGCACGACGGAGAATGCGGTGATCCGCTGGGCGGTCGTCGCCCCCGCGGTGAACGGCTACGCGCCGGGCGCGCTTGCCGGCAATTACGGCGGCGCGACCGCCTCGGCCTCCTTTGTCGTCGGCCTTGGCGCGAATGTGCTCGTGGGCGGTCTGGAAAAGTCCTTCGCGCTGCAGCCGGTCAGCCTTCAGTCGCAGCAGGGCATCAACATCGCCGTCGGCGTCGCCGCGCTGCGTCTGAACGCCGTCACCAACTGACGCCGGAAAACCGGCGCGCGATCAGCCTTCCGGGCCGAGCGCCAGCGGCGCTGGATCGACACCGAGATAGTCGCACAGGCATTCGACCACGAACCCGTGGTCGTCACGCTGCGGGATACCGGACACGGTGACCGTGCCGACAATGCCCGTTCCCTTGATATGGATCGGGAAGCAGCCGCCATGCGGCGCCATGTCGATCGGTAGCACGCCGCGATCCTCGTCGAGCGACGATCCGCTCGCCGCGAGTTCGCGCCCGACCCGGTAGGAGCATTTGTGGTAGCGCATCACCACATTGATCTTGCGCCTCACCCATTCCGGATTGTCCGGCGCGGAGACCGGCAGCGCGGTGTAGAACAGCGGCCGTCCCGCAACGCGGATGTCGATGACCAGCGGCAATCCCTTTTCGACCGCGCGCGACCGCATCAGCGAGCCCAACTTCCAGGCATCCTCGTCGCTCATCGCGTCGAACCGCAGCGCCTCCTCCTGGCGTTTCAGCATCTCGATATCGTCGGCAATCGTCATGGCAAACCTTCCGGGCAGGCATTGAGATCGAAAAAGGGCCGCGGATCGCTCCACGGCCCCGTCTGTTAGCACTCAGGCCACGCTTCGCGCGAGACCTAGTTCTTTTCCTTGTCGACCAGTGCGTTCGACTTGATCCACGGCATCATGCCGCGCAGCTTTTCGCCGACCTGCTCGATCGGGTGCTCGTCATTGAGGCGGCGGGTGGCCTTGAAGCGTGCCGCGCCCGAATGCCATTCCTGCATCCATTCCGAGGTAAAGCGGCCGGACTGGATGTCCTTGAGAACGCGCTTCATCTCGGCCTTGGTGTCTTCGGTGATGATCCGCGGACCCGACATGTACTCGCCCCACTCGGCCGTGTTGGAGATCGAGTAGTTCATGTTGGCGATACCGCCCTCATAGATGAGGTCGACGATCAGCTTCACTTCGTGCAGGCACTCGAAATAGGCCATTTCCGGCGCGTAGCCGGCTTCCACCAGCGTCTCGAAGCCGGCGCGGATCAGTTCGACCAGACCGCCGCACAGGACAACCTGCTCGCCGAACAAATCGGTCTCGCACTCTTCGCGGAAGTTGGTTTCGATGATGCCGGAGCGGCCGCCGCCGACGCCGCAGGCATAGGAGAGCGCGAGGTCATGCGCATTGCCGGATGCGTCCTGGTGGACGGCGATCAGGCACGGCACGCCGCCGCCCTTCTGGTATTCGCCGCGCACGGTGTGGCCGGGGCCCTTCGGCGCGATCATGACGACGTCGACCGACGACTTCGGCTCGATCAGGCCGAAATGGACATTCAGGCCATGCGCGAAGGCGATCGCCGCACCGTCGCGGATGTTCGCCGCGATATGCTCCTTGTAGATGCCCGCCTGCAGTTCGTCCGGCGTTGCCATCATCATCAGGTCGGCCCAGCCGGCGGCTTCCGCCACGGACATGACCTTGAAGCCGTCGGCCTCGGCCTTCTTCGCGGTCGCCGAGCCTTCGCGCAGCGCAACGGCCACGTTCTGTGCACCGGAATCCTTCAGGTTCAGCGCGTGCGCGCGGCCCTGTGATCCGTAGCCGATAATGGCCACATTCTTCGACTTGATGAGATTCAGATCGGCGTCGCGATCGTAATAGACACGCATGATCGGTTCCTTCCCTTGACGTGTTCAGTTTGTATTCGGGTTAGTCTCCTCCGCGACTCCGTAGAGCCGCCAGAACTGGTCGACGGCACGCGCCGCCTGGATGTCGAGCGCCGACGCATCGGCGATCAGCGGCACGGCGTCGCCGAGCAGCATGCGCACATGCATGTCGCCGACAATCAGGCCGTACAGTGCGTTGAACGCCGCGTCGCGATTGTCGAACGCGATCAGCCCCGCGTCGCGGCCGGCATCCAGCAGGCGCATGGCGCGGTTTTCGATGGCGCGGCGTCCGCGCTCGATCAGCAACCCGCCGAGTTGCGCGCCCTCGCGCCCCGCCTCGCCGATCGACAGCCGGTTGAGGGCAAGCGAAGTCGGCCCGGACAGCACGGTCAGCAGATCGCTGGCGAAGCCCGCAAGCTGGTGGCGAAACTCCTCCGCGCTCGGCTTGACCCGTGGCAAGGCCGCGATCCGCACCTTCGATGCCTGATAGGTGATCATCGCCTCGAGCAGGCCGTTGCGGTCGCCGAACCACTTGTAGAGGCTTTCCTTGGAGCAATTCGCCGCCCGCGCCAGACGCGCGGTTGTCAGGCCCTTGTCGCCGCCTTCGACAAGCAGCGCCAGCGCCGCTTCCAGCACGTCCGTCTGGCGCGGGCCGAAGCTCTCCGCGCCGTCGTCGGCTGAAGTCGTTTCCATGGTTTTCGGAGCAAGCATACGCGGCAACCCAAACAAGTACCGTACGGTACGGTTCGGGTCATTTACAGCCGCAGACTGCCGCCGTCAAGCGCCCCGTGCGATGTGATGGATGTCAGTTGTCCTCGTCGAGACCGGGCGCGATCGGCGGCGTGTCTTCGCCGAAATCGAGACGGCCAGCCGCCGCCTTGGCCTCTTCCTCGTCCTTCATGGCTTTCAGGCGCTTGGCGATCCGCTCCCTGGCCTCTTCGGCCTTGCGCCGCAATTGCTCATGGACTTCCGGATCTTCGTTCGACGCGGCATGGCCGGCATGCGAATGCACGGCTCCGTCCGCGCCCGGCAGGTTGGATATGGTGTGGGGCAGGATAACCGGCCGAAGCGGCTCGCTGTCCGAGAAGAGTTCATCCGCCTCGCGATGGTTTTCCGCCGGAACCGTATCGTTTTCTTGCGGCGCCGCCGTTTCGGCGACGGGCTCCTCTTGTTCGGAGAAAGCGTCGTCGGCCACGTCCGGCTCTGCCGGTTCGGGATCCGCCTCGAAATCCCGCGGCCGGTCGTCGAACGCCACATCCGGCGCATCGTCGATGGCGTCTGCCATCATTGCAGGTGCATCGTCTTCCTCACCGAAAACGGGAGCCTGCTCGTCCGTCTCCGCAACCGCGTCGTCGTGATCGGTATCGTCTTCGGACTGATTGTCCTGCGCCGCTTGCCCGGCAACTTCGTAGTTCTCGCGCTCGGCGGCTTCATGCTCTTCGCGTTCCGCGGCTTCACGCTCCGCGAGCCGCCGCGCCAGTTCGGCCTTCTCGGCCTCTTCCTGCTTGCGCTCGAGCCTCTCGAGGATAGCCGTACTGCGCTCGCGCAGAATCTCTTGTTGCTCGGTCTCGGCGCCGTGCGCGGTCGCGTGTTCGATGCGCTCACGAGGCGCGCCGCGAGAAAATAGGCGCTGTAGCATGGCGATCTCCTTGGATTCGCGGCCAAAGCCTACCCGCAAATGGTGAACGGGTTATTTCCGTTGCGGCAAGGTTTCGCAGGGCATGCGAAGTCAGATTGACTTGCAAAGCTGCTTGGATAAGAACCGCCAATGATCGCAAATCTCGTACTCGGCACGCTGATCATTTCGCTGACGGTCGTCATTCACACTTTCGGCCTCATCTGGGTCACACATGGCATGAACTGGCTGACCAGCAAGCTGCGCATCGATGGGCGCCGCAGCCGCCTGCTCGCCATGAACACGGTTGTCATCGGAATCTTCGCCGTTCTCACGGTCGAAGTGTGGCTATGGGCGGTTTGCTATTTCGCGCTCGGCGTTTTCGGCGACTTCGAAACCGCGCTTTACTTCTCCACGGCAACCTTCTCCACGGTCGGCTATGGCGATGTCATCACGAGCCAGGAATGGCGCATGCTGGCGGCGCTCGAGAGCGTCAATGGTTTCCTGCTGATCGGCTGGTCGACGGCCTATCTGATCGCGGCGAGCATGCGCGTCGGCCCGTTCAAGGCCGGCGAACACTTCTGAGCTATCGGCCCAGCGCGCCGAGAAACCGCGTCACCGCACCGGCCATCCCGTATTCGAGCGCGTCAGCCGTCAGCCCGTGACCGATGGAAACTTCGGCAAGCGCCGGCAGCCTTTTCGCCAGCGCCGGTAAATTCTCGACTGTCAGGTCGTGGCCGGCATTCACCCCAAGGCCCAGATCATGCGCCGCATCCGCCGTCCGGCCGAGAATCTCGACAAGCGCTGCGGCCTTTTTGGGGTCCTCATGGCAAGCGCCGTACGGCCCGGTATAGAGTTCGATGCGATCGGCGCCGGTGGCTTTCGCAGCGTCAAGCTGTTCGGCGTCCGCGTCCGGATCGCAAAACAGCGACACGCGCGCGCCCGATTTCTTGAGCCGCGCGACAATCGCTTTCAGCATGTCGAGATTGGCGACGAAATCCCATCCGTGATCGGAGGTCGGCTGCTCCGGATCATCGGGCACCAGTGTCACCTGCTCCGGTTCCGTCCTCTCGACAAGCGCGAGAAAATCGCCGCTCGGATAGCCTTCGATGTTGAATTCCGCATCCGGAAACTCGTCATCGATCAGCGCACGAATGTCCGGCAGGTCGGTGAAGCGGATATGGCGCTGGTCCGGGCGCGGATGCACGGTGAGACCGTGCGCGCCGGCTTCAAGCGCAATGCGGCCGAGGCCGGTCACGCTCGGCCATGGCAGGTCGCGCCGGTTCCGCAACATAGCGATGGCGTTCAGATTGACGGACAATTTGGCAGGCATGGCAATCTCACCCGATCGGTCGAACAGGCGAGGCGTATGTCATCCGTTCAGGATTTGGAAGACATACGCGCCCGCAAAATTGTCTCCGGTTCAATCCCGGCAGATCGATCGCGTCAGGCGACCGCGATCAGTCCGAACAGCAGCGCCAGGGCCAGAACGACCAGGACGATGAAGATCAGGACTCGCGCCAGTGTACCGGCAACACCGGCAACGCCATGAAAACCGAGCAGGCTGGCGATGGCCGCGACGATGAGAAGGATCAGAATCCATTTGAGCATGATCGACGTCTCCGTTTCTGTCGCGATATGGAACGCCGCTGCTCGGTATTCGTTGCATTCGCACACTACGAGAAAAATTGGAGGAATGCGCCGCCGCGCATGTAGGCCTGTCAAACCGCTGCAACAATCCCGCGCTCTATCGCCCCCCATGCTGACGCTGTCGATCCTCGATTCGCTAAGCCTTCCGGGCTCCGAAAGCCGCCCCAACGAGGACCAGTTGGGATGGACGGCGCAATGCGCCTTCGTCATCGACGGGGCGACCGGCCTCGGCCCGGATTTCGTCGTCGGCCGCCACGACAGCGACGCTGCCTGGCTCGCCACCTTCGCAAAGGTCCATTTCGAGGAAATGATCATGCCGGGCCGCGCCATGGCGGATATCGTCCGCTCCACCAATGCGCTGGCACGCAGGATCGTCGCTTTCGCGGCCAAGGGGCGCGACATGCCGGCCTGGAACCTGCCGATCGCAGGGTTCCAGATGATCCGCATCGAGGAAAACAGGATCGTCACCCACGGGCTGGGCGATTGCACACTCTTTCTCACCGACGGCGACGGCGTAACCGTTGCCCACACCGCCCTGCCCGGCAATGCCGATCTGGAACGCGAGGCCGCCCGCGCGGTCATCGAGCGGTGCGGAGGCCTGTCGAACCTCCCCCGGCTCATCGACGATCCGGCCCTCCTCGCCCGCGAGAGGTCGCTGCGCGGCACCTTCAACACGCCCTCAGGCCCCGTCTGGACACTCGGCTCCGTGCCGCAAGCCGCCGATCATCTTGTGAGCGCGCCTCTGCCGGATCGCCTGCCCATGACCGGCCTTCTGTGCACCGACGGCTTCGCCGCTCTGGCATCGAATTACGGGATATTCGAACCGGACGAGTTCATCAGGGCCGCAAAGCGGGAAGGTCTGTCGGTGCTCGGTTCGCGTCTCCGCAATATCGAGCGCCGCGAGGACCCCGACGGGCGGCTTCACCCGCGCATGAAGCCGAGCGATGACGCGACGGCGGTGCTTTTCGAGATTTCCGCGCCGCTTGGCACGTAAAAAAAAGGCTCAGTGTCCCCTGCCGCCCCTGCGCATCTCGTCCAGGTCCTTCTGGTACATCTGCGGGGAAGTGGCCTTTTCGCTTCCGCGCATCTTCCTGTATGCGAATACGATCAGGCAGATGATGATCAGCGCCACCCAGATGAATGCCGCGTGCACCAGGAACTGGAGGCCGAAGGAACCCGCAACCGGTGTCGAGGCGTCAGGTGTCTGCACGACGGCCGAAGGGCCAGTCGCCTGCAACAGGAGGCCGGAAAAGGTTGCGAACGCGGACACGGGTACCTTCAACTCTAAGTAGATCTGCGCTGGCGGACCTATATGATGAAAGAATTGTAAATCACTTAACGATGGTCAGTGAATTTGCAGCACGTGTGATGCCCGTGTAGAGCCAGCGGCTTCTCATGTCCCGAAACGCAAAGCTCTCATCGAACAGCACGATGTCGTCCCACTGCGAGCCCTGCGCCTTGTGCACGGTAAGCGCGTAACCATAGTCGAAATCGTCGTAGCGCTTCTTGGTCTGCCAGGGGATATCGTCCTCCGGCGCATCGAATGACGCCTTGAGCAGCTTGATCTTGGCGACACCGCGATCCGTGTCGCCGTCATCGGGCGAGACCAGCAGGTTGATGCCCGGCTTCACCGTTTCCTTCGACGCCGTCATCACCTTCCAGAGCGAGCCGTTGAGAAGCCCCTTCGCCGGGTCGTTGCGCAGGCAGACCAGCTTGTCGCCGGCCTGCGGATAGGTCGCGGAAAAATCCTTCAGTTGGCGAAGCCGCTGATTGTAGCGCCGGCGTGTCCGGTTGATGCCGACAAGCACCTGATCGGCGGCGAGAACCAGGTCCGCATCGACGTCGCCCTTCGCGATGATCTGCGTCGTCCCGTAATCGCCATGCATGATCTCCTTGCCGGCGCGCACATCCATGGCCAGCCGGATGATCGGGTTTTCCGCCGCTTGCCTGTGGATCTCGGTGAGCAGGAAGTCGGGCTCCGCCTCCGTAAAGAAACCGCCGCCCGAGATTGGCGGCAACTGACCCGGATCGCCCAGAACCAGGATCGGCGTGCCGAAGCTCATCAGGTCGCGCCCGAGGTTCTCGTCCACCATCGAGCATTCGTCGACGATCACCAGCTTCGCCTTGGCGATGTCGCTCTGGCGATTGAGCGAGAATGTCGGCGACATCGAGGTCTTGCCGGTGGTCTCGTCCGAGATCGCCTCTTCGCCGCGCGGCCGGTAAATCAGCGAGTGGATCGTCTTGGCGTTCGACGCGCCTTTCGAGCGCAGCACCTGCGCCGCCTTGCCGGTGAACGCCGCGAACTGCACATGCCCGTCGACATGTTCGGCGAAATGCCGCGCCAGCGTGGTCTTTCCGGTACCGGCATAGCCGAACAGCCGGAACAACTGCCGGTCGCCGTTCTTCAGCCACTGCGCCACCGCGTTGAGCGCGTCATCCTGTTGGGGGGAGAATTTCATGGCGTTGGCTGTACCGGATTCGTTCCGGCGCCGCCATAGCGTTCCGCCGGGCAGCGGCATTTACATTCCGAGGCCGCTGACTTGTGATCTTCATTGCCCCCTGCCAGTTTGGCGGCCGCATCGGATGCAGCCCCGATAACAGGAAACCGGACAGGTGAAATGGAAGGCTTTACCGCATCGACATTCGGCGAATTGAACGCCGCCGACTACGACCAGTTGCACGATCCCGGCACGACCGCGGAAACGGTCGCGCTGATCTCCGAGCTTGCCGGCGAAGGCGCGATCTTGGAACTCGCCATCGGTACAGGCCGCATCGCCCTGCCTCTGGCTGCAAAAGGCCACACAGTCTCCGGAATCGAGAGCTCGCCCGAGATGGTCGAGATCATGCGCCGCAAGCCCGGCGGCGACGCGATCGACGTTGCCATTGGCGATATCGCCGACGTCGATATCGATGGCCCGTTCGACCATGCCTTTCTGGTGTTCAACACCCTGTTCAACCTGCAGACGCAGGAAGACCAGATCCGCTGTTTTCACAACACGGCCAAATGCTTGGCGCCGGGCGGTACATTTCTGGTTGAAACCTTCGTGCCGGATCTTTCCGGATTCAGGGACGGCCAGCGGACGACGACGAAAAGGCTCGACATGTCGTCGGTCTGGATCGAGGCGGCATTGCACGATCCGGTCCGCCAGCTTCTCGAAATGCAGCGGATCAGGATTACCGAAGACGGTATGCAACTGGTCCCCTTGCCGATGCGCTACGCCTGGCCGAGCGAGATCGATCTGATGGCGCGGCTGGCCGGCATGACGCTCGTCCACCGTTGGGGCGGATGGGATCGCCGCCCCTTCGATGCATCCAGCACGATGCATGTCTCGGTCTATCGGAAAGCCGGCGCTTACGACTGACCGCGTTTAGCGCCAGAAACACCCAACAAGACCGGTGAAGACCGGCACGGCCTGTCAGGCCGTGCGGATTTTGTATTGGCGGGGAATGTCCCCTGTCACTTCCGCCCAGGCCGAGGCACTCATTCGCGTCTGGTGCGCCTCGAATGCGGTCTGGTCGGCGAAGATCTCGGAGACCAGGAAGCGCCCCGCCAGGTCCGGGCAGGCCGTGACGCTGAAATAGCGGCAGCCGGGTTCCCCACGGGTCAGTTCGATATGGTCCGGCAACGCCGCCGAAACCGCCGCGAGGCGCTCTTCCGGCACATCGATATGACCGTCGAGCAGGATCTCGCCGGGGTTCGGCTCCGGGCGAACGGACTTGTCCACCCTACATCCCCTGCGGGCCGCGTGTCATCGCGGCGACGCCCGTGCGGCAGACCTCGACGAGACCGAGCGGCGCCATGATCGCGATGAACTGCTCGATCGTCGATGTCCGCCCCCGCACTTCGAAGATGAAATGCTCGATATTGGCGTCGATGACGGTGGCCTTGAAGGCGTCGGCAAGCCGCAGCGCCTCGACGCGCTGTTCGCCGGAACCGGCAACCTTGACCAGCGCCAGTTCGCGCTCGAGCGGCTTTTCATGGCCGAGTTCATGCGCCACGACCGTCAGGTCGACAACGCGGTGCACCGGAACGATACGCTCGAGCTGCGCCTTGATCTGCTCGAGGACATGCGGCGTGCCCCGCGTCACGATGGTGATGCGCGAAATGTGCTTCTCGTGCTCGGTCTCGGAGACCGTCAGGCTTTCGATATTGTAGCCGCGGCCCGAAAACAGACCGATCACGCGGGCCAGCACACCCGGCTCGTTGTCGACGACGACCGACAACGTATGCGTTTCGGGGCGCTCGGTTTCCTTGGCGATGAAATAGGCCGATCCGGTGGCCTGGTGGCGTGCATTCATGGATGGCTCTCCTGAGGCATGGGTGTCTTCGCAGACGGTTTGATACGCGCCACCAACAGGGCGCAGAAAATAACGGCGAGTGCCGCGAGCGCATTGAGGCCCGGACGTTCGCCCAGAAAGATGACGGCGAGCATGACGCCGGCAATCGGGATCAGCAGGTTGATCTGGCCGAAGAAGGTCGCGCCCTGCCGCCGAATGATCGTGACCATGACAAGCGCGCCGGCGGCAGACGATATGACGCCGAGCCCCGCAAGGGCGAACACGACATTCGCCGACAGGCTCGTCGGGATTGGCGCATCGAACAGGAACACCATCGGTACCAGGATCGCCAGCGTCCATAGCGAGATATAGGCGATCAGCGCCATCGGCGGATGGCGCACGAGCTGCTTGGTCGAAAGCGCGTTGACGGCATAGGCGAACGCCGCGCCGAGAACGGCCAGCTGCCGGATCAGATCCTCGCCGAACCCGGCCTGCAATTGCGGCCAGAACAGGATCCCGAGGCCGATCAGGCCAAGGATGACGCCGCCGACCTTCGGCAGGCTCATCTTCTCGTCAGGAGTCAGAAAATGCGCCATGACCAGCACGGTCAGCGGCATCGAACCCATCAGGATCGAGGCCAGGCCGCTGTCGATCACCTCGACGCCCCAATTGATCAGCGTGAACGGCACGACGGTGCCCGCCAGCGCGCAGATGATCATGAACAGATGATCCCGCGCCGTGGGCACGAACCAGCGCCGCGCACCGATCGCGAACCCGACCAGCAGCACCGCCGCGATCGACTGGCGCGCCAGCGTGATCGTGACCGGCGCGACTTCTGCGACCGCGATTTTCGACCACAGGAACGCCGCGCCCCACATCAGCGCGAGCGCGATGAGCAGCGTGTAGTCGAAAAGGCCGGGCGGGGATTTCTGCATGGGCTTCGAAAGACGCTCAGACGAGCGCCTTTCCTTCCGCGTCGATGGCGTTCGCCACGGCTTCGTCCGTCGCCTCGTCCGGCAGCAGCATCTCGTTATGCGCCTTGCCCGACGGAATCATCGGGAAGCAGTTGGCGAGATTGGCCACGCGACAATCGAAGATCACCGGCTTGTCGGAGGCGATCATCGCGTCGATCGCATCGTCCAGTTCGTCCGGCTTCTCCGCGCGCATGCCCACGCAGCCATAGGCCTCGGCCAGCTTGACGAAGTCCGGCAGCGCTTCCGTGTAGGAGTTCGACAGCCGGTTGCCATGCAGCAATTGCTGCCACTGGCGCACCATGCCCATATACTGGTTGTTGAGGATGAAGATCTTGATCGGCGCATTGTGCTGCACCGCCGCCGACATTTCCTGGATCGTCATCAGCACCGAGGCGTCCCCGGCGATATCAACGACAAGGGCGTCGGGATGTGCGATCTGGACGCCGAGCGCCGCCGGCAGCCCGTACCCCATCGTGCCGAGCCCGCCCGAGGTCATCCAGTGGTTCGGCTCCTCGAAACCGAAGAACTGCGCCGCCCACATCTGGTGCTGGCCGACCTCCGTGGTGATGAAGGTCTCCTTGCCCGCCCGCTGAGACGCTTCGTAGAGCCGCTGGATCGCATATTGCGGCATTATCACGTCCTTGTTCGGCGAATAGGCCAGCGAGTTGCGCGCCCTCCACTTGGAGATCTGCGCCCACCAGCTCTCAAGCGCAGCCTTGTCGCCAGCACCCGACGAGGCGCGCCAGATGCGAACCATGTCCTCGAGCACCCGCGCGACATCGCCGATGATGCCGATATCGACATGGATGACCTTGTTGATCGAGGAGGGATCGATATCGATGTGAATTTTCCGGGCGTTCGGCGCGAACTTGTCGATCCGGCCGGTGATGCGGTCGTCGAAACGCGCGCCGATATTGATCATGACGTCGCAATCATGCATCGCCATATTGGCTTCGTAAGTGCCGTGCATGCCCAGCATGCCGAGCCAGTTCTCCCCGCTCGCCGGGTAGGAGCCCAGCCCCATCAGCGTCGAGGTGATGGGAAATCCGGTCAAATCGACCAGTTCGCGCAACAACCGGCTCGCCTCCGGGCCGGAATTGACCACCCCGCCACCGGAATAGATGATCGGCCGTTTCGCGGATGCCAGCATCTCGACCGCCGCCTCGATCATCTGCTCGTCGCCGGACAGTTTCGGCTGGTAGCTCAGCCGCATCTCGGCGACTTCCGGCGACTGGTAGATACCTGTCGCGAATTGCACGTCCTTCGGGATGTCGACGACGACGGGGCCGGGCCGGCCGGTCGTCGCGACGCGAAACGCCTCGTGCAGCACGCGCGCCAGGTCGTTGACATCCTTGACCAGCCAGTTGTGCTTCGTACAGGGCCGCGTGATGCCGACCGTGTCGCATTCCTGGAAGGCGTCTGAGCCGATCAGCGTCGTCGGAACCTGGCCCGTGATGCAGACAAGCGGGATGGAATCCATCAGCGCATCCTGCAGCGGCGTCACCGCGTTGGTCGCGCCGGGGCCGGAGGTCACGAGCATGACGCCCGGCTTGCCGGTCGAGCGCGCATAGCCTTCGGCTGCGTGGCCCGCGCCCTGCTCATGGCGCACAAGGATGTGCCGCACGTCGTCCTGCTGGAAAATCTCGTCATAGATCGGAAGGACGGCGCCGCCCGGATAGCCGAAAATATGCTCGACCCCGTTATCCTTCAGCGCCTGGATCACCATCTCGGCGCCGGTCATTTCCCGTTGTTCGCCCGCCTTGGCATTCGCATTCATGTTCCTGTTCCCGTCTTCGGCGTCTCGCCACCTTGTCGCTTTGGAGACCTAATGATGTTTTTGGAGAGGGGGTGCAATAAAAAAGGCCCCCTCAGGAGCCTTGTGTCTTCCGCGCATGGGTGCATTCGCCGGGCGATTACATCGCCCTGCCCATACGCGGTCGTACTACGAGAATGATCTTCGTCATTGCGCGGACAATATGTCCGCCGCCAATTGCAGTCAAGTACACCTGCCTGCGTAGCCATTCCTTAACTTCGATCCGCGACTATGCGCCCTCCAGGAGGCGGGACGAACCATCATGGAAGACACGCCGGTCGAAGCCGGATTAGGGCTCACCGAAAACACCCACGTTGCGAAGCGCAATCGCACCGAGGGCTTCGTCGTGTCCTGCGACGGCACGCATGCGGTGATCGCGGCCCTGGCCGGCAAGGGCGACAGCGCCAGCGAGGACTACTGGGCGGTCGGCCAGCTGATCACCATCCGCGTCGGCGACAACCGCACTGTCGGCATGCTCTTCAAGGTCGACACCAGTTCCGGCACCTGGAACAAGGACGATCCCAACATGATCCACATTCACGTGGAGCTTGTCGGCGAGATCGTCGAGGACGACCGTGGCCGGGCGCGTTTCACCGGCGGCATCTCCTCCTATCCGCATCTCGGCGCGGTCGCGCACCGCATTCGCATCGGCGACCTCGCGGCGATCTACGAGAACAGCGACGAACGCGCGATCCCGATCGGGTTTCTGTCCCAGAACAACGAGATTCCGGCGCTGATCTCCATCGACAGCCTGATCTCCCGCCACTTCGCCGTTGTCGGCACGACCGGCGTCGGCAAATCGACCGCCGTGACCCTGCTTCTGCGCAAGATCGTCGAAACCCGTCCCGATGTGCGCATCCTGATCCTCGATCCGCACAACGAGTTCTCCTCCGCCTTCCCCGACCTCGCGATCACCATCAACGACACGGCGCTCGACCTGCCGTTCTGGCTGTTCCGGCTGGAGGAGTTCGCGGAGGTCCTGTTCCGCGGCAGGCCGCCGATCCCGGAAGAGGTCGATGCGCTGCGCGAGCTGATCCCGCTCGCCAAGATGCAGTTCAAGGGCAACGGTCAGCCGAGCCTGCGCAAGACCCACGATTCCACGGCCGTGACGTCCGATACGCCCGTTCCCTATCGTATTTCCGACCTGATGAACCTCATCGAGGATCGCATCGGCATGCTCGACGGCCGTGTCGAACGCCCGTTCCTCAAGGCGCTGAAGAGCCGCATCGACGCCGCCGTCAACGATCCGCGCTACCGCTTCATGTTCGCCAACAAGACGATCGAGGACAACATCACCGAGGTGATCTCGACGATCTTCCGCGTGCCCGCCAATGGCAGGCCGATCACGGCCTTCCAGATGAGCGGCATGCCGTCGGAAATCGTCAACTCGGTCGCCTCGGTTCTGTGCCGCCTCGCCTTCGATCTCGCCATCTGGTCGAAGTCGCAGATCCAGACGCTCGTCGTCTGCGAGGAAGCCCACCGCTATATCCCGACCGACAAGTCCGCCGGCTTCGCGCCGACCCGTGCGGCAATCGCGCGCATCGCCAAGGAAGGCCGCAAATACGGCGTCTATCTCGGCATCGTCTCGCAGCGTCCCGGCGAGCTGGACGAAACCATCCTGTCCCAGTGCAACACCTTCTTTTCCATGCGTCTCGGCAACGAGCGCGACCAGGAAATCATGCGCAAGGCCATCGCCGGCTCGTCCCGCTCCGCGATCAACTTCCTGCCCTCGCTGGCAAACCGCGAGGCCATCGCATTCGGTCAGGGCGTCTCGACGCCGATGCGCATGACCTTCGAGAAGGTCACCGCGGCGCAGTTGCCGGGCAACCACCTCATGGATGAACAGGTCGCCGTTCAAAACGGCGAGGCAACGGTCGATGTCGGCGACGTGATCCAGAAGATGCGTTTCCCGCGCGGCATGCATGGCGGGCCGGACGAGATCTACGACAACTTCGCCGCCGTCAACCAGCCGCTCGGCGACGCGCCAGCGTCGGAACAACGGCCGACGCTCCATGCGCCCGGCGTGGCGCCCTCGGGGGCGACGGAACCGGAACCGCACGACCCGACGAACCGCAGGACAATTCCGGATCGCGAGGAACTCGCGCGCCTGTTCACCGAGGAAGGGTCGCTGCATGGCGGCCGCGACCGGTTCGCAAGGCCCGTGCCTGCCGAGGCAACGAAGCCCGCTCCATCGTCATCGGGTGGCGGATCGGCCCGCGATCTCGTCAACCGCTTCCGCAAGTAGCGACACGCCCGCAACGGGCCTGCTCACCACCGCACCTCTGTTTGAGGCTGCGTCTATGCGGCGTAAATGTTTCGGGCGGGATAAATCAGGCGCAGACGCGGTTGCGGCCGCCGCGCTTGGCTTCGTAGAGGTTTTCGTCGGCGCGCTTGTAGAGCGCGGAGCCGGTCTCCTCGCCGTCCCATAGCGCGATACCCACGCTGATCGTGATCTTCAGCCGGACATTGCCGCCAAGATTGAACACCAGGTTCGAGACCGCCAGCCGCAGCCGGTTCGCCATCTTGTCGAGTTCGGCGATCCCGACATTCGGCGCGACCACCGCGAATTCCTCGCCACCGATTCGCGCGGCGATATCGTGATGGCGCGTATAGTCCTTGATCGTGTTGGCCAGCCCCTTGATCACCTCGTCACCGATATCGTGACCATGCGTGTCGTTGATCGATTTGAAGTGGTCGATATCGAGGATCATGATGCCCAGCGGGCGTCCGATCCGGGAGAACTCCTCCATGTACTGGGCGAGCGCGTCGTCGAAATAGCGACGGTTCTGAAGCCCGGTCATCGGATCCGTGAGCGCCGCACGCTGGAAGGTGTGGGTCTTCATGGTCAGCGACTCGGCGATCTGCCGCCAGTGGACGTGTTCGTGCGCCTGTTTGCGGATCAGCGGGTAGAAGTGAAAAAGGCCGACGACGATCGCCGCGCACAGCAATCCAAGCTGCACGCGCAGCGCCACCATGCCGAGAGCCATGTCGCCCTCATCGGCGCCACCCACCGCGCCGAACACCACATCGTTCGCCCAGAAAGCACAGGCCGCCGCACCGATCAGCAGCAGCAAATACCCCATGAAGGACATTTCGGAACGATGGAAGCGCATTGCACCCAGCCAAGTGTTTCTGGCAAAGAAATACTTGGCGCGGGTTGCATGCCCGTTAAACGCGTCGGTTTAGTAAGTCTTACATATACACGGAATACTTTATCCGCCGGCCGGTCACGGCTCCGTCACCGTCTTCCATCCGTCATCTAACTGATTGCGAAACCATGTCATTTGGCGTTTGGCATATTGGCGCGTCGCGGTTTTCGCCAGAACGAGGGCGTCCTCAATCGGGATTCGGCCCTCCAGAACGCCTGAAAATTCTCGCACGCCGATCGCTTTCATGGCCGGCATGGCCGGATCGAGGCCCAGTTCCAGCAAGGCCCGCACCTCCTCCAGCGCGCCTTCCCCGACCATCCGGTCGAGCCGGCGCTCGATATTCCGGTAGAGGATTTCACGTGCCGGCATCACCACGATTCGTTCGGCACGGCTGACATCGATCAGGGGTTCGCCAGCCTCCGCCTGCCAGTCGAGGATCGACCGGCCCGACGCTTCGCGAACTTCCAGTGCCCGCACGATACGCTGGCCGTCTCCGGGACCGATCGACATCGCGGCCTCGGGGTCCTCCTGCCGCAGTACAAAGTGCAGTTTCTCCGCGCCTTCTTCCGCCAGCCGGTCGCGCCAGCGCGTCCTGACCGCGTCCGGTATATCGGGCATCGGCGAAAGCCCCTGCGTCAGCGCGCGGAAATAGAGGCCCGTCCCACCGGCAAAGACGAGCGTCCGGCCAGCGACCTCCGGATCGGCCATCACGGCCCGCACATCCTCAAGCCAGCGTCCGGTCGAATAGGCGTCATTCGGCGCGACATACCCGTAAAGGCGATGCGGCGCACGCGCCAGGTCTTCATCCGATGGCCGCGCGGTCAGAACCCGCAGCACATCATAGACCTGCATGGAGTCCGTGTTGACGATCACCCCGCCGGTTTCCGCCGCTTTTTGCAACGCGAGCGCCGACTTGCCGCTCGCCGTCGGCCCGGCTATCAACACCGCGCGCGGATACCGGTCCTCGCTCGCCAATTCCTTCACTCCATCGCGATTGCGCCTCTGCCCCCATGAACACCATCGTCACCCTGATTGCCAATCCCGACAAAGGCACGCTCGACGACGATGCGGTCGCCGCCGTCGCCGCGCTGCTGCCCGAAACCGAAATCGTCTGGCTGGCGGAAGCGCATGTCGCCGACATCCGCTCTCCCGTGCCGCTCGCCGATGCCGACAGGACCGCGCTTGCCGCGAATATCGCCGGCATGTTCGAAGAAACGCCCGTCGATGCCGCCATACAGGTCATCGCGCCCGATGCGCGCCGCAAGAAGATCCTGATCGCCGACATGGACTCCACCATGATCCAGCAGGAATGCGTCGACGAACTGGCGGACGAGGCCGGTGTCGGAGATTATGTCGCCTCGATCACCGCCCGCGCCATGAACGGTGAGATCGGTTTCGAGGGCGCGCTGCGCGAGCGCGTCGGCCTTCTCAAGGACCTGCCGGTTTCCGTCGTCGACCATGTCATCGCGACGCGCATCAAGCTGATGCCGGGCGGACGCGAACTCGTCGCCACCATGAAGGCGAATGGCGCCTGGTGCGCACTCGTCTCCGGCGGTTTCGTCGATTTCACCAGCCGCATCGCGGAACAGATCGGCTTTCAGGAAAACCGCGCCAATCGGCTCGCGCAAGCCGACGGAAAGCTCACCGGCGAGGTCGTCGAACCGATCCTCGGCCGTCAGGCCAAGGCCGATGCCCTGATGGAAATATCCGGTCGGCTCGGACTCGAACCGGCGGACGCCATCGCTGTCGGCGACGGCGCGAACGACCTGTCCATGCTCGGCCTCGCCGGCACCGGCGTCGCGCTGCACGCCAAGCCCGCGGTCGCCGCCCAGGCGGATATCCGCATCGACCACAACGACCTGACCGCCCTCCTCTATATCCAGGGCTATCGCCGCGACGAGTTCGCGCGGTGAGACCGATCGAGACGCAGCGGCTCGTCATGCGTCCGTGGGAGGAGCGCGACCGCGACCTCTTTTTCGAGATCAATTCCGATCCCGAAGTGATGGAGTACTTCCCCTTCCGCCGCACGCGCGAGGAGGCGGACGCGTTCCTCGACAAGCTGTTGAAGGATCAGGAGAAAGGGATCGTCTTTCCGGCCCTCGAATTGCGGGAAATCGGCCAGTGCGTCGGCTTCTGCGGCCTGCATGTCGGCGATGTCGAACCGCATTTCCCGCCGGGAACGGTGGAAATCGGCTGGCGACTGGCGAAGCCCTTCTGGGGCCGGGGCTATGTGACCGAAGCGGCGCTCGCCGCGCTCGATTACGGATTTTCCGAGTTGGACCTGCCGGAGATCGTCTCCTTCGCCGTGCATGACAACCACCGCTCGACGGCCGTGATGGAACGGATCGGCATGAAGCGCGATGCGGCGAGCGATTTCGACTATGTGAAGATCCCCGACACCCATCCCGATCTCAAGCGCCACGTCTGCTATCGCATCACAGCGCGGGACTGGCGGAAGCGCTAGACCGAACGGGTCAGGCCGCCATCGATACGCAGGTTCTGGCCGGTCATGTAGCCGCCATCCTCGGACGCAAGCCAGGAAACCAGCGACGACACCTCACCCGCCCGGCCGTAACGGCCAAGCGGAATGCGCGCGCGCCGCTCGTCGGTTTCCGGCAGGCTGTCGATGAAGCCCGGCAGGACATTGTTCATGCGGATGTTGTCGTCGGCATATTTGTCGGCGAAGAGCTTCGTAAACGATGCGAGCCCCGCCCTGAAGACGCCGGATGTCGGAAACAGCGGATCGGGCTCGAAGACCGCGAAAGTCGAAATATTGATGATCGATCCGCCGCCCTGCGCCTGCATCAGCGGCGTAACCAGCCGCGTTGGCCGAATGACGTTGAGCAGGTAGACGTCGAGGCCCTTGTGCCAGTCCTCGTCGGTCAGATCGAGCACCGGTCCCTTCGGCCCGTGACCAGCCGAATTCACCAGCACGTCGATGCGGCCCCAGCGCTCCATCGCGCCATCGACCAGTCCCTTGAGATCGTCGAGCGACTGGTTCGATCCGGTAACGCCGAATCCGTCGAGGCTTTCGGCAAGCGCCTCGCCCTTGCCCGACGACGAC
Source organism: Oricola indica (assembly GCF_965227485.1). NCBI lineage: Bacteria > Pseudomonadati > Pseudomonadota > Alphaproteobacteria > Hyphomicrobiales > Ahrensiaceae > Oricola > Oricola indica. Next base: position 1,861,742 of record NZ_OZ245747.1, on the reverse strand, counting down.
AGGATCGCGACCTTGAAGCCGTCCGAGGCGAGACGACGTGCCGCGTCCGCGCCCATTCCGCTGCCGCCCGCCGTGACGAGCGCGACTTTCTGCGTGTTCATGGCCTGCCCCCTTGTCGTATCCTGCCCGGACCTCAGTCGATCCGGATCGTGACGAAGCGCAACTCGCCGGTCTTCGCCGCCAGCATCAGGAGCGCATTGCGCCGGTCGTCCGCCTTGAGCTTGTCGATGGCCTCGACCACCTCCTGCGGCGTGGACACCACTTCCTGGGCAATTTCCACGATCGTCTCGCCGGGCTGAATGCCTTTCTCCGCCGCAGCCGAATCCGATGCGACCTCCATCACCACCACGCCACGCTCGACGCTTTCGTCAATGTCCTGCGCCTCGCGCACCGTCTCGTCCAGTTCGGCAAGCGTCATGCCGAACATCTCGATCGTCGCCGGCATGTCGGCCGCCTGATCCTCGTCATCCGTCGCGTCGGGCGCCATGGCGAGTTCCTCGCTGTCTTCCAGCCGGCCGAGCGTCACCTTGACGGTCTTGCGCTCGCCCTTGCGGATCACCACGACATCGACTTCCTGGCCCACCGGCGTATCGGCGACGATGCGCGGCAATTCGCGTGTCGTCGCAATCGGCCGCCCGTTGAATTCGATGATGACGTCGCCCGGCTCGATCGAACCGTCATCCACGGGTCCGCCCTTGATGACGCCCGCCACTAGCGCGCCGTCCGCGCGGTCCATGCCGAGGCTTTCGGCAATTTCGTCCGTCACGGTCTGGATGCGCACGCCCAGCCAGCCGCGCCGCGTCTCGCCGAACTCGATCAGCTGGTCGATGACGTTCCGCGCCAGTTCGGCCGGCACCGAGAAACCGATGCCGATGGACCCGCCCGACGGCGAAATGATCGCCGTGTTGATGCCGATGACCTCGCCCTGCATGTTGAACAGCGGGCCGCCGGAATTGCCGCGGTTGATGGCGGCGTCGGTCTGGATGAAGTTGTCGTAAGGGCCGGAATTGATGTCGCGGCCGATGGCCGACACGATACCCAGCGTCACCGTCCCGCCGAGGCCGAACGGATTGCCGATCGCCAGCACCCAGTCGCCGACCCGCGCGGTTTCCGAATCGCCGAACGAAACGGCCTTCAGCTCCTTGTCGCCCGGATCGATCCGCAGAACGGCGATGTCGGTCTTCTGGTCGCGGCCGATGATCTCGGCCTCGATCTTGGTCCCGTCATTGAAGTTGACGCTGACCTCGTCGGCATCCTCGATGACGTGATTGTTGGTGATGATGATGCCCTCGGCATCGATCACGAAGCCCGAGCCGAGCGACTGCACCTGGCGCGAACGCGGCGGCCCCCCTTCCGGCTGCTGGTCGAAGAATTCGTCGAAGAACTCCTGGAAAGGCGACCCCTCCGGCAATTGCGGGCGCGGGACGTTGCGGTCATCGCCGCCGACGGTCTGCGAGGTCGAAATATTGACGACGGAATCGATGAGCCGCGCCGACAGGTCCGCTACGGAAGCCGGGCCTTCCTGCGCACGGGCGTTCATCGCCATGCCGCCGGGCAGAACGGCGGCGCCCGCCGTGATCGCCAGCGACAGAGCGAAAACGCCGGCCATGCGCGCCGGCTTCAGGACCATAGTATCGAATGCCATCGGGTTGCCTCCATGGAATACCGCTTGTGCGGCAGCGCGATTGCCGCCTTGTCTGCGGCGAAACATAAAGCCCGCCGCGTCCCGCACAACAGGACAGTCACGCATAAGTGACAAGCGTGGCCGCTTTGTGAAAATCGTGATCTCACAGGAAATGCGCGAGCCATATCACCACAAGCCCGAGAAGGGCCGCGGTCACCCCGGCGCGACGCAGGATTTCGTCCGGCGTTTCCAGCAGGATCGCGGCCATGCGCTTGGCGAAACCGGGCACGCCGCCATAAAGAAAGCCCTCGATCACAAGCATGAGACCGAGGGCTGTCAGAAATATCGTCATGTCACGTCTGCACTATTGTGCGGGCGCGGACGGAGCGGGAGCGGCCGCGGGCGGCGTTCCCGTCGCATTCTTGAAGTAGCGGAAGAACTCCGAATTCGGCGACAGGACCATGGTCGTGTCCGAATTCTCCATCGCCCGCTGATAGGCAGCCATCGAGCGATAGAACTCGAAGAACTCCGGATCGCGGTTGAAGGCCTCGGCGAAGACGCGGTTACGTTCCGCATCGCCCTCGCCTCGAAGGATCTCCGACTCGCGTTGCGCTTCGGCGACGATCTCGATGACCTGGCGATCCGCCACGGCGCGAATGCGGCTGGCCGTTTCACGACCGCGCGCACGGATGCGCTCCGCTTCGGCAAGACGCTCCGCCTTCATGCGGTCGAAGGTCTGCTGGGAGACTTCCGCCGTCAGGTCGGTCCGCACGATACGCACATCCTCGACCGTCAGGCCGAGCGACTGCGCGTCGGGACGGATCAGGTCGCGCACTTCGCGCATCATCTCGGTCCGTTCGTCCGAAAGCGCCGCTTCGAAGGAGCGCAGGCCGTAGGTCCGGCGCAGCGCCGCGTCGAAACGCGTGCGAAGACGTGCGGCGGCCGAGTTGAGATCGCCCGAGACGGTCTCGCGGAACCTGCGCGCATCCGTGATCTTGAAGGTCAGGAAGGCATCGACCTCGTAGAAACGGCCGCCGGAAACCTGTACCGGGGGCTGGTCGCTGAGATCGAGCCGCAACACGCGGTCCTCGATGATCTGCACCGTGTCGAAACCGGCAAAGGCGAAGGGCGCCTTGAAGTATAGGCCCGGCTCGGTCTTCACGTCCTGGATTTCACCAAAACGCAGCACGATCGCCTGCTGGCGTTCATTGACCACGAAAATTGAGGCGTAGACCCCGATCAGCACGATCGCGATCAGGATGCCGAGCAATGTGAGACGGTTGCTGTTCATTACTGTGCGTCTCCGGTCGTGGTGGTCGTTCGACGGCTCTGGACTTCAGGCAGCGGCAGATAGGGCACGACGCCCTGGTTTTCGCCGTCTTCGTCGAGAATCACCTTGTTGGAATCGGCGAGAACGCGTTCCATCGTTTCCAGATAGAGGCGCTTGCGCGTCACGTCGGGCGCGGCCTGGTACTGTTCGTGGATCGAGATGAAGCGCTGCGCTTCACCTTCGGCTTCCTGCACGACACGCGTCGCATAAGCGGATGCGTCCTCTCGGATCTGCGCCGCCTCGCCTCGGGCCTGACCGAGTTTCTGGTTCGAATACTGGTTCGCTTCTTCGCGGAACTGGTCCTCGTTCTGCTCGGCGCGCTGCACTTCCTCGAAGGCGTCGGCCACTTCACGCGGCGGTGCCGCATCCTCGATGGACACCGTGTTCACCTGGATGCCCGCGCCGTATTCGTCGAGCGTCGCCTGCATCGAGGATCGAACCTCGTCGGCGATCGCCGCACGGTTGTCGCGGAAGACGTCCTGCGCCGGACGGCGGCCGACGATTTCGCGCATTGCGCTTTCGGACACCTGGCGGACCATCTCGTCGGGCGAAGCCACGTTGAACAGATAGGCCGCCGGGTCGATTACCGAGTAGAGAACGGCGAACTGCACATCGACGATGTTCTGGTCGCCGGACAGCATCAGGCCGGAATCCTGCCGCGCGCCGCCGGCGCCGATGGCGATCTGCTTCTCGACGATCTGAACCTTCTCGACGGTTTCGATCGGCCACCAATGGAAGTGAAGTCCAGGTCCGGACAGTTCCGTCTTCGGCTTGCCGAACAACAGTTCGACAGCGCGTTCGTCGGTGTCGACCTGGTAGAAGGACTGAACGCCATAGAGGATCAGGAGACCGATGGCGATCAGGCCGAAGAGAGCCGGGCTCGCGCCGCCCCCGCCGGGCAGCGCCCGTTTCAGCCGGTCCTGGCCCTTCTTGATGATTTCCTCGAGATCCGGCGGCTGTCCGCCGGGACGCTGCGGTCCACGCGGGCCTTGCGGTCCTTGGCCCCAAGGGCCACCGCCATTGCCGCCATTATTGCCACCGCCGCCCCAAGGGCCGCCGCCTCCGCCGTTCTGATTGCTCCAGGGCATTCATATCCTCTCAAATGGCAAACAACCGCCGGATGACGCATCCGACGGCGTACTCATTGACCTGTTATAGGAATGCGCAAAGGTGCTTTCAACGCGCATTGTGGCTTTTTGCTTTGCTTTCAATCGCTTTGGCGCACCGAAGCGGTTGAAACCGCAGCCATGTTGTCTCTCGGAGAAGATACCACTAGGTTTTGTCAAAATCGTTCGGTAGTGCCGCGTGCGCCAGTTTCAGTTCGTCATCGCCATCGCCCTTGCGGCGCTTCTTGCCGGTTTCATGACCTGGCAGATGGTCTATCGTTCGGCGTTCAGGGAACTGGCGGATGTCCAGCGTGCCGACCTCGTGCTGGCCCGCCAGTCGCTGGGCAGTGAAATCGAGCGTTTCCGAAATCTGCCGCGTGTCTTGCGCCATGACGAACGCCTGCGCGCCCTTGTCGACGACCCCCGCGCGTCCGGCCGCGCCGCGCTGGTCAACACCTTCCTCGCCACCATTCGCGACCAGACGAATGCCGACGAACTGTTCCTGCTCGACGACACCGGCCTGACCATAGCCGCCTCCAACCATGACACGCCGCTGACCTTTGTCGGCCAGAACTACCGCTTCCGCCCGTATTTCCGCGATGCGATGGAGACCGGCAGGGGCCAGTTCTACGCCGTCGGCGCGACAACAGGTCGCCCCGGCTACTTCCTGTCCTCGCGCATCGATGGCGAGAGCGAGACCGGCGTCATCGTCGTCAAGGTCGACATGACGACCTTCGCCGCCTCGTGGCACGACAACGCGCCCGGCACCGCGCTGATGGACCGCGACGGCGTCGTCTTTCTGTCCGGCGATCCGGACTGGCAGTACCGCCCCTTCACCGCCCTTTCCGGCGAGGCGCGCGGACGCATCGAGGCCAGCCGCAAATATACCGGCATCGAGCTGCAGTCCGCCAAGCCGCTCTATTCGCCGGATCTCGGCCGCGAAGCGCTCGACAAGGGCCGTGTTGTCGCCGGCGACACGATGCTGTCGCTCCTGCCCGTCGGAGAAAACGGCTGGACCCTGATCGGACGCGCGCAACTCGCACCCGTCACGCGCTCGGCGCTGACCGGCGCGGTTCTGGCCGGTGCCGCCGCGCTTCTGCTTGCCGGCATCCTCGTTATCATGCGCCAACGCCAGTCGATTCTGCGCATGAAGCTCGACCGCAACGCCGAGCTGGAAGCCAAGGTTGCCGACCGGACGGCCGAACTTGCCCAGGAAATCGAGGAGCGCAAGCGTACGGAGGAGGAGCTGCGCGACGCGCAGGAAAGCCTCGTCCAATCCGCCAAGCTCGCCGCGCTTGGCCGCATGTCGGCGGCGATCGTCCACGAGGTTTCGCAACCGCTTGCCGCCATGGACATGACGCTCGCCACCGCAGGCGTGCATACGAAGTCCGGCGACACCACCCGCACCGCGTCCGCCCTTGATCACGCCCGCGAGACCGTTCGCCGCATGCAACGCATGGTCAAGCACCTGAAGACATTCGCAAGGCGCGACGCCGGCCAGCTCTCCGATGTCGATATCCAGTCCTGCATCGAGGGCGCGATCGCCCTCGCCGAACCGCGCCGCAGGGCCGTCGACGCCGAAATCGAAATCGGCGCGCGGGCGGAGGATATTTTCGTGCGCGCCGGACCGGTCCGCCTGGAACAGGTCTTCCTCAATGTCCTGATCAACGCGTTCGACGCCGTGGACGGCCGCACCGAGAGACGCGTCACGGTCAACACCGAGACCGGTGACGACACGGTGACCATACGCATTGCCGATACGGGCGTCGGAATCGCGTCGGACGATCTCGCCCGCATAGCGGAACCGTTTTTCTCCACCAAGGAAACCGGGGAAGGCCTTGGCCTCGGCCTGTCGATCTCGACCTCGATCATCGAGGATTTCGGCGGCACGCTGCGCATTGAGAGCGAGCCCGACAAGGGCACTGCGGTGTTGATCCGCCTTCCCGCCACGCCGGCCACCCGAACCGCGGCTCCGGCCGAAACGGAAGCGGTCCCGGCATGAGCGACACGCGCATCCTCTTCGTGGACGACGAGGCCGAGGTCCGCCGCTCGGCCACCGAATGGCTGACGCTCTCCGGCTTTTCGGTCGAAACGGCTGCCGACGTCGCCGAGGCCAGGGCGAAACTCTCCCGCGACGGCGCCGACATCGTCGTCACCGACATCCGCATGCCCGGCGAGGACGGAATATCCCTCCTTCACCATGTGACCGAAAGCCATGCCGGCATTCCGGTCATCCTTCTGACCGGCCACGGCGATGTCTCCATGGCGGTCTCCGCCATGCGCGACGGCGCCTATGATTTTCTCGAAAAGCCCTACGACGCCGATCATCTCGTGGCGGTCCTGCGCAATGCCGGCGAGAAAAGCCGCCTGTCGCGCGAACTCGCCCGCCTGCGCGCCCAGTTGGCCGGCGCGTCCGGCCTCGACAATCGCATGATCGGCGAAAGCGACGCGATGCGGCGCATGAAAGACCGTCTGATGCAACTCGCCGGTCATGGTATCGACGTGCTGATCCACGGAGAGACCGGCACCGGCAAGGAAGTTGCCGCGCACCTGCTGCACGATTTGGGACCGCGCGCCGCGAAACCCTTCGTTGCGATCAACTGCGCGGCGATCCCGGAATCGATCTTCGAGAGCGAACTTTTCGGCCACGCCAAGGGCGCCTTCACCGGCGCCGACAGCGCCCGCGAGGGCCGCCTCGTCTACGCCAATGGCGGCACCGTCTTTCTCGACGAGATCGAATCCATGCCGCTCGGCCTCCAGACCCGGCTGCTGCGCGTCATCCAGGAACGCGAGGTCGAGGTGCTCGGCCACAACGCGCCGCGCCCGCTCGATGTGCGTTTCGTCGCCGCGACGAAATCCGACCTCAAGGCGCTGGGCGAGAAAGGCGAATTCCGCTCCGACCTCTATTACCGCCTTGCCGCCTCCGAACTGAGCCTGCCGCCGCTGCGCGACCGCGGCGACGACGTCATAGCCCTGTTCGGCCATTTTACAGCCGAGGAGGCTGCGCGCAGCGGCCTTTCCCCGAGGCCCTTGCCGGATGCCGTGCTGAGCGCCCTGCTCGCCCATGACTGGCCGGGCAATGTGCGCGAATTGAAGTCGCTCGCGACCCGCTTTTCCCTCGGCCTCTCCGACGGCATACCCGGCCGCACCGAGGTGCCAGAGGGCGGCGCGCCCGGCCTCGCCGAAACCATGGCGCGGATCGAAAGCGGCATCATCCGCCGCGCTCTCAGGGAGGCCGGCGGCAACCAGGCCGAGGCGGCCCGCCGCCTGCAGATTCCCCGCCGCACGCTCGGCGAAAAGATAGACCGGCTGGGTATTCGCGAAGACGGCGAGACCTGAGGCGCTTGCGGCGGTTTTTTGCCGCTGCGCCACTGCCGGGTGGCGGAAAACCGCCGCTTTCCTTCGCGCCGCAACAAAATGGCGTCCCGCAAGCCTTTGAAATCCTTGAATGTGGACAGGTCGGGAGGATCTGGCACACGGTTTGCAATTGATTTCGCACGGCTACCGCCGAAACGATGTCATTTTGGGAGGAAACCATGACAACGACCACCAGACGCACGATTCTGTCCGCCACTGCCGCGCTGGCCCTCGCCACGACGTTAGGCTTCAATGCCCAGGCGCAGGAGCCGCGAAATTACATCCTCGCCACCGCCTCGACCGGCGGCACCTATTATCCCGTCGGCGTCGCCATCTCGACGCTCACCAAGGTGAAGCTCGAGCCGAAGCAGAAACTCGGCATGTCGGCGATTTCCTCGGCCGGCTCGGGCGAAAACGTCAAGCTGCTGCGCGACGGCGAGGCCCAGTTCGCCATTATGCAGGGCCTCTACGGCTACTATGCGCGCACCGGCACGGGTCCGATCGAGTCCGAAGGTCCGCAGGAAAACCTGCGCTCGGTCTCCATGCTCTGGCAGAATGTCGAGCACTTCGTGATCCGCTCGGAATTCGCGGAAACCGGCTCCATCGAGGACATGGCCGCGCTCAAGGGCAAGACCATGGCGCTCGGCTCGCAGAATTCCGGAACGATCGGCTCCAACCGCACGATCCTGTCCGGTTTCGGCATCGACATCGATAACGATTACGACCTGCTCTACGGCGGTTACGGGCCGGCGGCGGAAGCCGTGCAGAACGGCCAGGCAGCCGGCATGGGCACACCCGCCGGCGTTCCGGTCAGCGCGGTCACGCAGCTCTTTTCGACCGCCGGAGACGACGTCACCCTGCTCTCCTTCTCGCCCGAGCAGATCGTCACCGCCAATGGCGACCGCGACCTGTGGACGGAATACCTCATCCCCGGCGGCACCTATCCGGGCCTCGATGAGGACGTGACCACGATCGCCCAGCCGAACTTCCTCGCGACATCGGCCGACCTGCCGGAAGAGGACGTCTACGAGATCACCAAGACGATGTACGAGAACCTCGCCTTCCTTCAGGCGATCCACCCGGCCACCAAGGCCATGGCGCTCGAAAAGGCGATTGCCGGTCTGCCGCTGCCGCTGCATCCGGGCGCGCTGCGCTACTACGAGGAAGCCGGCCTCGACATTCCGGACCGTCTGCGGCCGTAACCGCGACTGACTTCGGGGCCGCCGCGCGCGGCCCCTTTTCACCCCTTTCCTTCTCCGCGCCGGGAGGATGTCCATGCGCGCCGAAACCTTGACGCAGACCGGCTCGCCGGGACTGAACCGCCACGGATTATCTCTCGTGACGCTTGTCGTCGCGGTCGTCATCTCTGTCGTTCATATCTGGATGAACTCTTTCGGCAGCGTCGCCGTCCTCACCCAGAACGGCTTCCATTTCGCCGGTTTCGTCCTGCTGTGCGTGCTCGTCTCGCCGATCGCGCCGGCAGCCTGGGCCAAACGGCCCGCCATACGCATTCTGGACATCGCCTTCGGTGCGGCCGTCGCGGCGGCGGCGATCTATGTCATCAATGCCGAGAGCGCCATCTATGATCGCGGCGTGCGGCTGATCTGGAGCGACTGGCTGGCCGGGATCTTGTGCATTCTCGGCGTGCTGGAATTCACCCGCCGCACGACGGGCTGGATCATCCCCGTCCTGATCCTCCTCGCCATCACCTATGTGACCTGGTGGGGCCAGTATGTGCCCGGCGTCTTCCGCTTCCGCGGCCTGCATGCGGAAACCGTTCTGTTCCGCTCGCTCTATGGCGACGACGCCATGTTCGGCTCGATCGCCCGCATCTCCTCGACCTATGTCTTCATGTTCATCCTGTTCGGCGCGTTCCTGCTGAAATCCGGCGCGGGCGAATTCATTGTCGATATCTCGCGCGCGGTCGCCGGCAGGATGACCGGTGGTCCGGGCTTCGTCGCTGTGCTGTCGAGCGGCCTGACCGGCACGATCTCCGGCTCCGCCGTCGCCAACACCGCCTCGACGGGCGTGATCACGATCCCGCTGATGAAACGCGCCGGCTTTCCTGCCACATTCGCGGGCGGCGTCGAGGCGGCCTCCTCGACCGGCGGCCAGCTGATGCCGCCGATCATGGGCGCCGGCGCCTTCGTGATGGCGAACTTCACCCAGATTCCCTACACGACCATCGTCACGGTCTCGATCCTGCCGGCGATCCTATATTTCCTGACCGTTGGCTTCTTCGTACGCATCGAGGCGAAACGGTCCGAGGCGACAGCGCTTGCCGACGAGGACGGGCCAGGTCTATGGACCGTCTTCCGCAATGGGGGGCCGTCCTTCGTCATTCCGGTCGCCCTGCTGATCTTCCTCCTGGTGCGCGGCTTCACGCCCACCTACGCGGCCGGCTACGCCATTCTCGCCTGTATCGTCGCCTCCTGGCTGACGCCGAACCGCATGGGCCCGGTTCGGATCATCGAGGCGCTGGAACTCGGCGCGCGCAACATGATCATGACCGCAATCCTGCTGGTCGGTGTCGGCCTCATCGTCAACGTCATCACCACCGCCGGCATCGGCAACACCTTCTCGCTGATGATCTCGTCATGGTCGCAGGGCAACCTCCTCCTCGCGCTTGTCCTCGTGGCGCTCGCTTCGCTGGTTCTCGGCATGGGCCTGCCCGTCACGGCCGCCTATATCGTGCTCGGCACCCTGTCGGCTCCGGCGCTCTATCAGTTGATCCTGCAGTCACAGCTCGCCGACATCCTGGCGTCCGGCCAATTGCCGGAAACCGCCAAGGCGATCTTCATGCTCGCTACGCCGGAAAAGATGGCCGCCCTCGCCGGGCCCATGCCGATGGCCGAAGCCCGGGCGATGATCGAGGCCTTGCCCGTCGAAAGCCTGTCGATGCTCTACGACCAGGCCTTCCCGGCCGCCGTCCTCGCGGGGGCGCTCCTCTCGGCGCACATGATCATCTTCTGGCTGAGCCAGGACTCCAACGTCACGCCGCCGGTTTGCCTCGCCGCCTTCACCGGTGCGGCAATAGCCGGGAGTCCGCCCATGAAGACGGGTTTCGCCGCCTGGAAGATCGCCAAGGGGCTCTACTTCGTGCCGCTCCTGTTCGCCTACACGCCGTTCCTGTCCGGCGACTGGTCGCAGATGCTCTACATCTTCGGCTTCGCCGTCTTCGGCCTGTGGGCAGTGGCGGCCGCCATCGAGGGCTATTGGGAAAACCGTATGAACATCGCCGAGCGCATCGTCACGCTGGCCGTCGGCGCAGCGCTGATGTGGCCCGCGCCGCACTGGGTGAATTTCACCGCACTGGCCGGATTTGCCGTGGTGTTCGGGTGGAACATCGCGAAGGGACGCCGTCAGGCAGCGCGGGCCTGATCCCGGAAAGTCCTAGTCGGGCAGTCCGGCCTTGCGAAACCCGTCGGCGAACAGCTCCCGATAGTCCGGATCCTGGATCGAGGCCGTCTCGAGCAGAGCCGTGACTGTCGCCGACCGCCCGAGCGCCTCGTATTCCATTGCCATCCACTCCGCGTCGTCGACCATATCCATCTGGCCGTAGGTGGCGATCAGGAACCGGTAGGGATAGGGCGCGGTCGGGTTGCGATCGCGCGCCACCGTCAATGCCGTCTCCGCCTTCTTGTAGTCGCCAAGGAAATAGGCGGCCATGCCTTCCGCCAGATAGTACCAGTAGGGCGCGAGCGGATTGCGCTGAAACCCTTCCGCGATCAGCGGCAACGCCTCGTCCGCGCGCCCATCGAAGATATAGGTGTTGGCGAGGAACATATAGGCGTCGACATAGTTCGGATCGAGCTCGATAGCCCGCCGGAACTCCGAAATCGCCGTTTCGAAATCCGGTGAAAAGCTGCGCGTATGGAGCCGGCCGAGCGCGAAATGCGCGAATGGGAGGCTGTCGTCCATGCTGACCGCGCGGCGGGCGTAATCCAGCGCCTTGTCGACTGCGGGTCCGATTGGATCGACCCAGCGGTTCTCCGCTCGGAAACTGTAGACTTGGGAAAGATGGGCATACGGCAGCGCGAATTCCGGATCGAGCCGCACCGCTTCCTGCAACGCCGCTTCCGCGTCCCGGTTCGTTTCCCGCGTATAGAGGTTCTCAAGTTCCCTGCCGCGCAGATAGGCATCGTATGCCGCGGCGTTCCGGGTCCCGTATATGCCGAGCCTTTCGCGCTCCGCCTTGGAGAGCCGGACCGTCAGGACGGTCATCAGGCTGTTGAGCAGCTTTTCCTGGAACGCGAAGATGTCCTCAGTCGATCCGTCATAGCGTTCCGCCCAGGCGTTCTCGCCCGTCTCTCCATCGACCAGGGCCGCGGAGACCCGCAATGCCGCGCCATTACGCCGCACGCTGCCCTCCAGCACGTAGTCGGCGTCGAGAATGTCGGCGACTTCGCGGATATCCATCGCGTCAGCGTCCAGAGAAAAGGACGCGCCACGCGAAACGACCTTGAGATCGGAGACCTTTGACAAGCCGACAATGAGATCTTCCGCCACGCCAGTTGCGAAATAGGCTTGCGCCTCGTCTCCACTTGCATTGGCGAACGGCAGCACCGCGATGGTCCGCACGACGCTTTCGGGCACCGGGCGCATCACCCACCATGTGGCGATCGCGACGACCAGCAATGACATGGTGCCGGCCAACGCGGCAACGATCCGGGGGCTGCGACGCGGCGCCATCGGCGTCTCGCCAGGCTTGTCATCCGCGCCGGCAAGATCCAGCCGATAGCCCTTCTTGGGAATGGTCTTCAGAAGCTTCGACGTCTGCGGGCCGAGCGCACGCCGTATCTCGGAAATGCACTGGACCAGGCTATCGTCTGTCACGAACGTATCGGGCCAGACCGTCTTCATCAGGTGGTCCTTGGTGACGACGCCACCGGCATTCTCCAAGAGGACCGAAAGCACGGTCGCCGTCTGCGGCCGAAGCACGGTCGTCTGGCCGTTATCGTCGGTCAATTCGTTGGCGTCCCTGTCGAACCGGAACGGCCCGATACCCGCCACCGGACGCGAATTCGTCATTCTTTCGGGCCGCTTTCGTGACTTTCGGCATGCATTTCCCGTTCGATCTTACCCGCGCCTCGGCGGTTCACAAACCGAAATCGGAACAGCCCGGCGGACGGCGAATTGGCAGAGAGGAGAACTGGAAATGAAAAGCCTTATCAATTCATTGGCAATCTGCATCGCACTGACGGGCATGGCGCATGCGAGCGACGAACCCGCGCCGCAGGACGGAACGCTTGTCTTTGCGAATTCCTGTGAAGCGGCGCCACAGTCCGAAAGCACCTGGCCGGACCGCTTTTCGAAGGCTGCGGAACTGGCCCGGCTCGAATGCGCGAAACCGGACTGGTCCTGGGAAGATTGAGCCAGTGAAAATGCCCGCCAGCTTCCCGGCGGGCGGCATGTCTCGGGAGGAGACTTATACGTTTTCGAGAATGATGTGCCCGACGGCCGTGTTCGATGCCGGCACGTGGTAGTGGCGGTGAACTTCCTTCACCTCGTCGTTCAGCGCACCGCGCATCACGTGCCACATCACCATCTCGACGCCTTCCGAGCCCGCCTCGCGCAGATATTCCACATGCGGCGTCTTGCTCAGCCCCACCGGATCGGCGGTCAGCCGGTCGAGAAAGGCCTTGTCCCATTCCGGATTGATCAGGCCGGCGCGCTTGTACTGCAGCTGGTGGCTCATGCCGCCCGTGCCGAAGATCATCACGTTCAGGTCCTCGTCGAAGCTCTCGATCGCCTTGCGCACCGCCTTGCCGAGATTGAAGCAGCGATTTCCGGTCGGCGCGGGGTACTGGACCACGTTGACGGCGAGCGGAATGACAAGCGACGGCCATTCGTCGTCGGGGCCATGCTCGCCGAACATGACCGACAACGGCACGGTCAGGCCATGGTCGACATCCATCTCGTTCATGATGGTCAGGTCGAACTCGTCGAGGATCAGCGACTGCGCGATGTGGCTGGCCAGTTTCTGGTGGTTCTTGACCACCGGCACGGGACGCGGGCCCCAGCCCTCGTCGGCCGGCTGGAACTCCGCCGCGCAGCCGAGCGCGAAGGTCGGAATGCACGAGGCGTCGAAGGCCGTGCAGTGGTCGTTATAGACGAGGAAGATCACGTCGGGCGTGTTCTCCTTCATCCACTCGCGCGACTTCTCGAACCCCTTGAAGACGGGCTGCCAGTAGGGCTGGTCGGTGATGTGGGTGTCCATCGCCACGCCGATGGCGGGCACGTGCGAACAACCGACGCCTGCGGTAATACGGGCCATTATTCTTCTTCTCCCCATTCCTTCTTGTAGCGGTTGCCCTCGATCGGGCGGCCGCCATGCAGCATCATGTCGCGATAGGCCTCGACGCCCATGCCGGTCATCAGGCCGGCGAGGTTCTGGAAATTGATGCCGTGATAGGCGGCGAGCTTCGCCGTGTAGTAGATGTTCCCGCCCAGTTCGAGCATGCGGTTCCAGTCCTGGTCGCGCACGGCCTGTTTCTGTTCCTCGGTCATCGGGAACTTGGCGAGATGGGCCTCCGGATCCGCCGTGTAGGCGTCGCGGCCCTTCTGCTTGCCGAGCGAGATGCAGAACTGGTTCAGGTGATACCCTTCGCGCGAGCGGTCCGCATCGAACACGAAGGTCCCTGGAATGTCCTCGTAATCCTTGTCCATGGTCGGCGGATATCTCCCTGTTGTCCGGCGCGTTGCTATCCGATCATATTCTCAATCTAAAGCGAAAACGGGCGATACAAGAGCACCCACCCATTCAAACTCTCACCCTGCGATAATATTGCGCTATAGACGCCATGGCCGAAGGCACGAAAGCCCCCGGGTTTCGGCGGCTTCGGTCAGCGAACCGGCTAATTTGCCGTCAAACGGCGTCGAAGCAAGCGTGCCTCATGTTCACGGCTCTCTTTTGGAGCTTGAATCAAGCCCGTACGCCCGGCTTCGATGTCTGCATTGCGTCCCGAGTTGGGCAGCTGGCGCACAGAGGCGGTTGGCCGCTTTGAGCCCAAAGTGACGTTTCCTTCACTGTTTACGAAGGTCCGTTTCAGTGACAAATCTTATGTTCTCTGGGTCAGACGATACTTCCGGCAGGCATCACAGTGTCACCACTATCTTCGCCGCCGACACACCGTTTTTTTGGCGTTCAAACGCTGACTGAATAGCGCCCAGGCCGTGGCCCACGACCAGAGGAGGCGGTGCGGCGACGAGGCGGCCGGTCTCCAGGGCTTCGGGCAGAAATCGCTCATAGATCGCCCGGCCGAGGTCGGTATCCATCAGGGCCGAACCCCAGATCGTGCTCGTACGCACACCGTTTCGCTTTGCCGCTATCCACATGCCGCCAATGCCAACGACCATTTTCGGCACCATCTTGGTCATCATCGTCCAGACATTCGGGCGGTCGGGTATCGCGTCTATGTCGATCGGGAAGGTTGCGATCGCCATCTTGGGATTGCCCTCGGTCGCACCCAAAACAGCAATGCAAGCCTGGGTCGACCCAGCGCCGATCGCCACGGCACCAGCCATTTCATGCCCCTGAAGCGCGCGCGTCACGCGTTCTGATGCGTCATCGCCGTGGTAATCATGGACCTCGGCGGCCCCCAACTCCTTCAGATACGCGAAGTTGTGTGGCGACGCCGTGGTGACGACCCGGTATCCTGCGGCCTTCGCGAGTTGGATCGCATTACAACCCACGCTCGTCGATCCGCCCCAGACCAGCACTGTCTGGTCTTTGTCAGACGGATCGGATGTCGGCAGATCCAGTCCCAGTTGATCCGTCCCGAACAGGCCGCAGGCCGCGGTGGAAAGGGCAAGAGGAAGCACCGCCGCCGTCTCGAATGACATTGCGCTCGGGATCGGCGAAGCCATGTGCGCCATCACGTTTGTATAAAGCTGAAACGCGGACTCAGAGGCCTTGTTGCGCACCTTCTCCATCCCGGTTGCGTGCCCGACCACCCGGTCGCCGACGCGGAACCGGGTCACATCCGATCCGACGGCGACGACCTCTCCCGCCAGATCGAACCCCAATATCATCGGGTATTTTAGCCATCCGTAGAGTGCGTCGCCCATTTTTTGCTTGAAGCGGTCGATGGGATTGATTGCGACAGCCCGGTTGCGCACTTGGATCTGGCCGGGTTCGGGCGGGACAATGGGTGCGTCCGCGACGGCCAGCGGGGCGAACGCGGCATTGAGCCAAGCGGCAGAGTTCGATGACATAGCGTTTTCCTATCAGTGATAGGCTCTCTGCCTATCGTTGATAGGCTCTTTTTGCAAGAGGTTTCCAGGCTGCTATAAGGTCACTCCAGCAATCGCAGAAATGAGTCCCCGGGCATGCCACCAAAAGCTTCAAGCACCGACAGCCCGTCCCGTCGGGAGGAGATTTTGCGCGTGGCAAGTGCGCTGTTCGGCCAGCATGGCGTGCAGGCTGTGACCACCCGCCAGATCGCGCTGGAGGTTGGTATTTCGCAGCCTTCGATTTATGCACATTTCCCGTCTATTCAGATGATACAGGAGGAAGTCGGCGCGCGGGCTTTCGCGCTCCTGGAGCAGGCGATTACGTCATCGATGGACGACAGCCCCGAGGCGCAATTGCGCAACGCCATTCGCGGCTATCTTGATTTTGGAATGGCCAACCCGGAGGCCTACAGGATCGCTTTCATGTTGGAGCATGGCGCGACGACCCAGAAAGCGGGTCAGGGAATTGCCGAAGCGTTCGCGCTTGAGAGTCATCCGGGGCCACGTGCATTCGGACATCTGGCGCGCATTGTCGCCCTTAATCGTCCAGACTTGTCCAAGCAGGCTGTCCAGACCAGATCACAGTGCCTTTGGGCAGCACTTCACGGTCTTGTCGCGCTGATCCTCGCCCGCCCTCTTTTTCCATGGGTGAAGCAGGACGAGTTGCTGAAAGAGCAAGCTCGGCTGGCCTTCAACATGATTTTTGATTGAACGATGGATTGGTTGCTGCCGCGAGTAGCCTGCGATTCATGAGTTCATGACCCGGTGCAACAGAGCGACTGCCGATAGCGGTCATCGGCTTTCGCCCATTTGTGCGTACACCCCCCAACAAAACTGACCTTGCCAGGTGACGAACCGCATCGCGTGGGCGTCACGCTCGCCGGCTGGGGCCTTTTGTCCTTGCCGATGCATTGGACCCGACAAGCCGGATCGCGCTTGCCGGGTCTCCAATCGAGCGGGGGTCGCTGTATGGCTGAATCGACCTCAGCTCTGGGCGGGTGTAGCCGGATTGCCCTTGCGTGATGGCGCCTTGGTGAAGCGCTTATCATCGCCATGAGCATCCCGATCTCCATCTTTTCGGCCGGGCCTGGAGGAGAACGCTTCCTCCAGCTCCGCGATATTCGCGCTATGAAACACGCGGCAGCTGGATCGTGCGTTCAGGGCGGGCAAGAAGAACATGGCGGGTCCTTTCCTTTTGAATCCGGGATGATGAAACCGGCGTTCGGAGTGCCGCGCATTCAGCCCGGCACCCTCCGGCGAGAAAGCGTAATCATCAGGCCTTCGTAGCGTTTGATTTCGTCCTTCAGGCGCAGCCGGCGGCGCTTGAGCTTCTTGAGGATCAGGCTGTCGCGCCAGGACTGCTTCTGCTCCGCCGAAACCTGTTCATCGATTTGGCGATGGCGGGTCCTCAGAGCTGCAATGCGCGCCGCGATCGCAGAACGACTGAGACGTTTGGTGGTCATGATCGTAAATCCTTCCAATCTGTTTCACTGATGCCGGGGACGCGATTTCAACGTCGAAAATCACTCCGTCCCCGACGTGCCTCGGCATGCATGGTGCTCGACCGGGGCTCACGCCGCCATCATTGTCGCGCCGGCTATCTCGATCTCGATCTCCGCGACCAGCCGGTCCGGCAGGGCAAGCGCCCTGGACAGTCTCTCCAGATGCGCCCTCTCAAGCGGATGATCGGGATCGATCGCGGAACGCGACACGATATAGATCTCGCTTGCCTGTTCGATCCCGTTCGCATGGCTGGCGATGGTCAGGGCGTCCGGCGGGTTCTGAAGCGCTTCGAAGATCGCAGCCTTGTCGGCCGCGTCCAGCGGCAGTTTCCCGACCGCGTCGAAGATTTTCTTCTGCTCGCTTTGGTCGACATGGCCGTCCGCATGCGCCGCCGAAATCATCGCCTCGATAAGAACGAACTGGAAAGGCTTCCCGTTGCGGGCTTCCTTGCCCGATGGATCGAAGCTTTCCGGCGGAAGCGCGGATGCATGCCGGTTGCCGCTGCCATGGGCGTCGTTCGTCGCGGCGGATTGTCCCTGCCATTTCTGGTAGGCGCTGTAGGCGATCGCTCCGAGCGCCGCGGCTCCACCGACTGCGGCTGCGCCTGTCGCGACCTTGCCGGCGCTCTTTCGCAGCTTCTTGTTGCCCGCAACCAGTCCGACAAGTCCGCCGGCCGCAAGCCCGCCGACAAGGCCGCCGGGAATACCTTTCGACGCAGCGGCGGGACCCGCCGGCGCATCGTTCCCCGCGGAATGGCCTCCGAGAAACTGGTCGAGCACTTGATTGAGGTTCATGGCGACGCTCTCCTTCACGTTCGCGTTGTCTACGTGAACTGATTTGGGATCCCGCACAGGAATGTTCGAATAGACGATCAGCGAATTTCCGATAGAAACTCTCTATCGAAATCACCGAATCCAGCCCCATATGGACGATCACGGCCATTGGGCGTTGCAAGCAGGGAGAACGACGATGACAACGTTGAGGCAATTGAACTATCTCGTTGCCCTGTCGCAAGAGTTGCACTTTCGGCGTGCGGCCGAACGCATGCACGTCACCCAGCCGACCCTCAGCGCGCAAATCCAGGAACTCGAACGCCATTTGAACGCCCCTCTGGTCGAAAGGGGAACGTCTCGTGTCATGCTGACCCCACTTGGCCGAGAGATAGCGGATCGCGCGCGTCGGATTATCGCCGAGGTGCAGGACATCGTTGATCTTGCAGCATCGTCGCAGCATGGTTTCGATGGCACGATCAGACTTGGCGTGCCGCCGACGCTCGGCCCCTATCTCTTGCCGCATATCGTGTCGGACCTTCATTCGAAGTATCCGCGATTGAAGCTCTATGTCCGCGAGGGAAAGCCCGCGGACCTTCAGGAAGAGCTTCACACAGGCGCGTTCGATCTCGTCATTTCGCCGCTGCCGATCCAGCACGCCGATTTCGAAGTCGAGCGGCTTTTTCGCGAACCGCTACAGCTGGCTGTTGCGGATGATCATCCCCTCGCCCGGAAGGGAAAGATCCAGCGCTCCGATCTCGTGGGCCAGCATGTGTTGGCGATCGAGAGGGGTCATCATCTTCATGAACAGGTCAGTCAGCTATGCGACGATCTGGATGCCGTCCTGTTGCGAGACTACGAGGGAACGAGCCTCGACACGATCAGACTGATGGCCGGGATGGGTGTCGGCATCGCGTTCTTGCCAGCAATGTATGTTCGCTCGGAAATCGCAAGCCGTCGCGGCCTCACGGTTTTGGACATCGGTGTGCCCAATCTCTATCGGCAGATCGGTCTGACCTGGCGAAGGCGATCCGTGCATGCGCCCTTGTTCAAGGAATTCGCCGAACTCATTCGCGCCACGGCTGAAGATCGGCTGCCCGAGATCACCGTCATTCGTTAGGCGCCGCGTCCGGGACGACGCCAGCCGGTCAGTCCGATTTCCGCCAGAAGATGACGCACACGATTGGAACAGCGGAGAACGATAGAGAAAAACTATTGGAAGCAAGCGCATTTTCGATTGGTATTCGTGCCTGACAAAGCCGATTTATCGGCTGGTGTGAAGCAGAGGTTTCGAAATGCACAGAGACGAACTGGAAATCCGGACACGCGATCAATTGAACGCGCGGCGCAATTACTTCCTCGGGGTTTGGGCAGGAACCCAGCTCGGTCTCCAGCATCGCGAACTCGACGATTATATCGAGGAAGTGATGTTGTCCGATTTCGAAGAGCCTGGCCCCTTCGACATCCTCGCAAAGGTTCAAGCCGATCTCGCAAACGCCGGCATCGATCTCGAGAGTGGCGATTTGCTGAACCGCTTCAAGAACATAGAGCAAAACGTCCGACGAGAGTTGCTTTCGACCGACTAGCCCGTCGTGGCAGTCGAAGCGATTGCCAAAGGCTGCGGCTAAGCCCCTGAACATCAATCGGCTCTGACCGGCGCGCGGCATATTTCGCACACGCGCAGGTTCATTCTTCTGCGAGCTCTGCGATTTCATGCGTCTTCGCAGAGACGTGTTCGGTCGAACTCGATGGATGCGCGGCCGAGTGCCCCAGCCTTTCCCAATTCAACTCCCGACACACCTGTCGGCGCGGACACATGACTCATGGATAGCATCTTCAGCCTTGCCATCGCCAACCTGCTGACGCCGATGGTTCTGTTCTTCGGACTCGGATTGCTGGCGGGAGCATTGCGATCGGACCTCACCCTGCCGGAAGCGGTCAGCAAGGGCATTTCGCTCTATCTGATGCTGGCAATCGGCTTCAAAGGCGGCGCGGAACTTGGCTCCAGCGGGCTGACCGGCAGCATACTCACCGCCATGTTTGCAGCGGTCATGCTGAGCTTCGTCATGCCGGCGATCGCCTTCTTCCTGTTGCGCATGATGACCCGCCTCGGCTCGGTCGATCGCGCCGCCATCTCGGCCCATTATGGGTCGATCAGCGTTGTCACCTTCGTTGCCGCAGCCGGGTTCCTGACCTACGAGGGCGTTGCCTATGGCGGCTTCATGGTTGCGCTCATGGCGCTGATGGAAACACCGGCGATCGTCTCGGGTCTGGCGCTGGCAAGGCTCGGCCATTCGGAGCCCGGAGCGCAAAAAACGCCCCTGATGACGCGCAAGGTCGCGCATGAGATTTTCCTGAGCGGCAGCATCGTCCTGCTGATGGGCAGCTTCGCGATTGGATGGATCACCGGCCACGACGGCATGAAAATCATGGCTCCGGTGATCGATGATCCCTTCAAGGCAGTCCTGGCCGTCTTCCTGCTGGACATGGGTTTGCTGGTCGGAAGAAGGATCGGCGACTTTGCGTCGGTCGGCGCTTCGCTGATCGCATTCGGCATTCTCATGCCGATCGTCGGCGCGTTTCTCGGCTTCCTGTCCGCATTGGCGATCGGGATGGAGAGCGGAGACGCCATGCTTCTGATGGTGTTGGCGGCGAGCGCTTCCTACATCGTCGTGCCGGCGGCGATGAGACTATCCCTGCCGCAGGCAAATCCGGCGATCTATGTCACCCTGTCGCTCGCGGTCACGTTTCCGTTCAACCTCGTCGTCGGTATTCCTCTCTATTTCTCAATCGCTCAGACTTTTCTCGGAAACTGAACACCGGTGCGCGACATGAAACAGCTCCATGCGAAAAAGAAGATCGAAATCATCATCGAACAGATCATGGCCGACAAGGTCATCGAAACCCTCGAGAAAGCCGGAGCGAAAGGCTACAGCATCGTCCGGAAAGTGTCGGGAAAAGGCAACCGGGGCATTCGCCGGGGAGGTCCGCTCCCGGATGTCTTCGGCAATGTGATGATCGTGGCCATCGTTTCCGAACCGGTCGCCGAGGAGTTGCTCCGCGTCGCTGACGGCATGCTCAGGGATACCGCCGGAATCGTCTATGTTTCCGATGTCCAGGTCTTGCGGGCGGATCACTTTTGACCGGCAATCAGGAGCTTGACGTTCCTGAAATGCGCTGGCCTATCGATTGACAGCCGTTCGGGCAGAGCGCCGTCAGGCGAGTTGCGGCGCGGTTTCCGGTCTATTCGGACCGCCGCTCATAGGTGACGAACCGCATCGCGTGGGTGTCTCTTTCGCCGGCCGGACACGCCTCTTCCTCCACGATTTCCCAGACTGCGGGATCGACTGCGGGAAAATGCGTGTCGCCCTCCACCTCGGCCTCCACATGGGTCACGTAGAGCAGGTCGGCGATGGCAAGCGCCTGGGCGTAGATTTCGCCACCGCCGATCACGAAGATTTCGTCCGCGAGCGGCGCTTCGGGATCGTTCGGGTCCGGTTCGGCGCTTTCCAGATGCGCCGTGGCGAGTTCGATCGCCGCATCGAGCGATCCGACCCGCATGACCCCGTCCGCCGACCAGTCGAAATTGCGCGTGACGGCGATGTTCAGGCGTCCCGGCAGCGGCCTGCCGATGCTCTCCTGGGTCTTGCGTCCCATGATGACCGGCGCGCCCATCGTCAGCTGCTTGAACCGCTTGAGATCCGACGACAGGTGCCACGGCATGTCGCCGTCACGCCCGATCACCCCGTTCCTGGAAACGGCGACGATGACCGAGAGGATCGGATGCAGGACGCTCATCCTTCCGGAGCCACGATGAACAGCAGGTCGAGATCGCGTTCCGGCACGAAACCGTCGAGATCCATCTCGAAAGTGGTCGGGCCGGTCTTGGTCACCCCCTCGCCGCAGAACGAGACGAGATTGTCGGTCGAGCCCTTGTCGACGATCAGCCGGAAGCTACCGATCGGCCCGAGCCAGTTGGCTCCCGTCGACAGCACATAGGAAAGCCACCGCTCCGAATAGTGGCCGCCATCGTCGGTTTCCGTCGCCGCGCGCTTGCGAACCGCCGACATGAAACCGGAATCGACGCAGTATTTGTTCGCGTAATAGGGATGCGGCTCGGTGCGCGTCCCGTCGCCGAGCACATACGTCCCCGCCGCGCCGCCAACGGCCGGCGTGTAGCGGTGTTCCACCGCAACCTCACGCCCGACCGGAAACGTCATCCGCCACCAATAGGCGGATTTCAGGGTCCACGCGGCAACCACCATCGGCCGCTCGCCGGCGCCGAGATCGCCCTCGATGGTCACGATCCCCCAGGCTTCCAGGTCCCTGAGCGCGTCATCCGACAAATGCCCGACATCCAGCCCCTGGTAAGCGCCGATCGGCGCGACCGGAAGGCCGGCCTCGATAACCCTGTCCGTCACGTCCACGCCCGCCACCAGGGCGCGCTGCTGCAATTCAGGCCTGATCGCTGTCCCGTCCACGATCACGGTGAAGCCGAGGAAATTGTCCTCGAAATTCGGGATCGCGACCTCCCAATAGGGGCTCACCTCCAGATCGGGCATGGGAAAGGCGACGACAGTCTCGACATCGTGGTCGCTGCGGTTGCGGAACACGTAGTCGACCCGCACCTCGTCCATGGAAATATAGAGGATTTCGCTTTCCATCGCGATGTCGCGGGTCTGCGCGAGCACAAGTCCGCCCGCGCCGATTTCCGCGGTGGAGTCGTTCGCCATGCCCGGAACGATCGCCGCCGCGAGGAATGCACCCGCCAGGATCGCCGAACGAATCGTCACACCGCCACCGGTGCCTTGATATGCGGATGCGGCTCGTAACCGACGATCTCGAAATCCTCGAAGGTGAAGTCCGTCAGTTCGTTCACCTTGCGCCCTATCTTGAGGAAGGGCAGCGGCCGCGGCGCGCGCGAAAGCTGCGTCTCGGCCTGTTCGAAATGGTTGGAGTAGATATGCGCGTCGCCAAGTGTGTGGACGAAATCGCCCACCTCGTAACCGGTCACCTCGGCCAGCATGTGCGTCAGCAGCGCATAGGAGGCGATGTTGAACGGCACGCCGAGGAAGATATCGGCAGACCGCTGGTAGAGCTGGCAGGAAAGCTTGCCGTCGGCGACATAGAACTGGAACAGGCAATGGCAGGGCGGCAGCGCCATATCGTCGACCAGTGCGGGGTTCCACGCCGAGACGATATGCCGGCGCGAATAGGGATTGATCCTGATCCCCTCCACCAGATTCTTGATCTGGTCGACATGCCCGCCACCCGGCACCGGCCATGACCGCCACTGGTAACCGTAGACCGGCCCCAGATCGCCATTCTCGTCGGCCCATTCGTCCCAGATCGAAACGCCGTTCTCCTTCAGCCAGCCGATATTGGTGTCGCCTTTCAGGAACCACAGCAATTCATAGACGATGGAGCGGATATGCAGTTTCTTCGTCGTCAGCAGCGGAAAGCCTTCCGACAGGTCGAAACGCATCTGGTAGCCGAAGACGGAGCGTGTGCCGGTGCCGGTCCGGTCGCCCCGGTCAGTGCCGCTGCCCATCACATGCTCAAGAAGATCGAGATACTGTTTCATGCGCGCAATTTCGCACGATTCCACCATTTGCGTCCATCGCGGCGAGACGAGGCTCACAAATAAGATCGGGCCTTGCCGGTTCTCGGCAAAGCCCGTGCAGATATTGCCGCCGGCGCTCAGAGATCGCTGAGCTTGCCCATGTGTTTTGCGACAAGATAGTAGAAGGTGACGCGGTTTTTGTTCCGGTCGCCGCTCATTTCCTCGCAGACCTTCGCGATGATCTCGTCCGCGCCGGCCGCGTTGCTGGCGCCCAGTTTCTTTTCGCACCATTTCTCGCGCACCCGCGCGAGTTCGCTCGGGTCCGAACAGGAGACGAGAGAGGCATCGCGGCTGCGCAGGGCGATGCCGAGATGCTTGACGATCCTGGACACCTTTTCCTCGTCGGCCCCGGCGTCATAGCGCCTGACATCATCGAGATATTCGCTCATCCGGTATTTCCTTCCCTGCCACACGCTGTTTGACTTCGAACGAAGGTCCAACGCCCCGATCGGACCTTGCGATACTTCGGCGCGATCATGTTCGCGACGCGTCCTGTAAAGTCAAGCCGACCCTTTGAAATCGCTTCGGGAACAGCTATATGCATGGGTGCCGGGCAACCGGCTATGACAATAAACTGGCGATGCAATAAGCCATTCGGACCCGGGGGCGGTACCCGGCGCCTCCACCACAAGCGGTTCGCGCGAACCGTTTTTGATGGGGGCGAAACAGGATCGACGAGGGTGTAAAGATCGTTCTTTTGTTCGGCATGATACCACCGTTATCGGGTCAATCTAGTAGTTGCAAACGACAACTATGCTGAGGCACGTCTCGCTGCCTAATGGCGGTTCGACAGCTTCGAATTAAGTCCTAGGGGCTAGCACCTCTAGGCGGGGTCCGGAGGCACCTGGCAACAGAAGCCTCCACTTCCATACCCTTCTCTCGGCTTTCCAGCGGCGTCTGCCTCTTGACCTGCCGCCGCGAAAAAAGCACATCATGACTTCCACGCTTCCCCGAGGGCCGGACGACGAGCAATGACCGAAGACATGATCCGCTATGACATTCTGGTGCAGAATGCCCTGCGTGGCGTGATCCGCAAGGTTCTGACCGAAGTCGGCAAGACCGGTTTGCCCGGGAATCACCACTTCTTCATCACCTTCGTCACCAGCGCGCCGGGCGTGAAAGTCTCCAACCGGATGCGCGAACAGTATCCCGAGCAGATGACGATCGTGCTCCAGCACCAGTTCTGGGACCTTGAAGTGACCGAAACGGCATTCAGCGTCGGCCTGTCCTTCTCCGACGTCCCGGAAAAGCTGCATGTGCCCTATTCCGCCATTCGCGGCTTCTACGATCCATCGGTGAATTTCGAGCTCGAATTCGATGTCGAGAATGCCGATGCGCCGATCGACGTCCTGCCGGCCGCCAATCCGGAGGATCAGGTCGCGGAGATAACGCCCGAAGCCCCTGCGGCGGAAGGCGAAGGCGACCAGGAAGAGGCAACGCCCGCGGGCGGCGCCGATGTGGTCTCGCTCGATTCCTTCAGGAAGAACAAATAGCGCGAAGGGCGCTTCATGCCCGTCCGCAAACACTCCGTCAGCATTTCAGGACACCGCACGAGCTTCTCGATCGAGGAGGAGTTCCTGGCACTGCTCAAGCGCGCCGCCGAACAGGACGGACGTTCGCTCGCGGCGCTCATCGCCGAAATCGACGAGGAAAGGCCGCGCGATTCGAACCTGTCGTCGGCCCTGCGCGTCCATGCGCTCGACCTGGCGCTTCAGGGACGGTTTACGAGTTGATGGCGGCGAGGTGTCTGGCGAATTCCGGCGTCGCCATCAGCGCCTTGCACCGCGCGAAGCGGCCGTCGGCATAGGCGCGGAAATCCTCGGCCGGATTGTTGTTGGCAAGCTGGATCAGCCCCCAAAGCGTCCACAGCAGGTCGCACATCGCCTTGTAGATCACCATGCGGCCGTGTTCGCGCGGCGGCACTTCGCCCTCGAAATAGGCAACCAGCATTTCCTCGTCCTGAACGTCGGAAAAGCCGCCCTCCACCGAGAGGTCGCCGAGATCCCACATCGGATCGTTCATGCCGGAATATTCCCAGTCGACGATCCACATGCGGTCATTGGTGTCGAGAAAGTTCTCGCACAGCGGGTCGCAATGGCATGGCGCGAGCGGAGCCGGATTGACGGCCAGCGCCTCGCGCACCGCTTCCGCCTCGCGGACGACATCGTGATAGCCGTCCGGCAGCTCCACGTCCTTGGTCGAGAGAATACCGAGATACTCGTCGATCATCGAGAACAGTTCGAATCGGAAGGGAAACACCGCCGTCGAGAGATGCAGCGCGCGAAAAACCTCGCCAGCGCGCGCCGGCGCGCCGTCGCGGGTCTGGAACCCTTCCGGCGTCATGGTCTCCGCGCCCTCGACGAAACGGGTCACCATGACCCCGGTCTTTTCATCGAAATAATGCATCCGGGGGCTGACGCCGGCCAGCGCCGCGGCGCGCGCGGCGGCGGCCTCGTTGCCGCGGTCGATATATTCTTCGGTGCCCTTGCCGGGAATGCGCAGGCAGTAATCGCCGACGCGATAGACGAGATTGGTCAAACCGCCGAGACGCTGGGGTTCACCGGCGTCCGCGAGCAGCGGAATACCAGCGATGATTGTGCGCGCCTCGTCGATTTCAGCCGTCATGCCTTCAAACGCTCCATTCTCGCATCATAGAGGCAGCGTGGACCGCGCACCGCCTCATATGCCTTGCCGAACGCTTCGATCTGAAACGCCCCCTCGCCGGCCAGTTCCACGGGCAGATAGCCGAAGCCGATCGTCTTGCCCAGGTGATGACCGTAGCCGGCGCTCGAAAGCGAACCGACTGCCTTCCCCTCAAGTAGCACGGTTTCGCCGCCGAGAAACGGTGCGAAACCCTGTAGTGCGAATGTTACGAGGCGTCGCGTTACACCGGCTTGCTTCGCCTTGGCAAGCGCTTCCCTGCCGATGAAGTCGCCTTTGTCCAGCGCGACGGCGAATCCGAGGCCCGCCTCGAAGGGCGTGGTCTCCGGCGTGATGTCGGCTGACCAGTACAGATACCCCTTCTCGAGCCGGCAGCTTTCGATGGCGCGGTAACCGGCATCGGCGATGCCGTGTGGCTCGCCGGCGGCCTTCAGCGCCTCGTAGACATGCGCCGCATAGTCCTGCGGCACATAAAGCTCCCAGCCCAGTTCGCCGACATAGCCGACCCGTACCGCAAGCGCGCGCGCCAGCCCGATCTCGATCTCGCGCGCGGCGAGGAACGGAAAGGCCTCGTTCGACAGATCGTCTTCGCAGACCGATTGCAGCACGTCCCGCGCCTTCGGCCCGCAAATGTTGATCACCGCATAGGCGTTCGTCACGTCGCGCATCGCGACGCCGTCGGGCAAATGGCGGCGCACCCAGGCGCTGTCGCGCACGCCGAAACCCGCGCCCGTCACCATCAGGAACCGCTCCGGGCCGGCGTGAACGAAGGTCAGATCCGCCTCGACACCGCCTGTCTCGTTGCAGAGCTGCGTGTAGAAGGCCTTTCCCGGTTCGCCCGAAAGATCGCCGGCGGCGATGGCGTTCAACGCCGCCTGCGCGCCCGCTCCGGTGATCTCGAATTTCGAGAAGGACGACTGGTCGATCAGCGCCACCCGCTCGCGGATCGCTTTGGCTTCCTCACCGACGGCATCGAACCAGCCCGGCTTGCCTTCGAAACTCGGCGTTTCGGTCGATGTCGTGCCAGGCAGCGCGAACCAGTTCGGCCGCTCCCAGCCGAATTTCGAGCCGAACTGCGCGCCCGAAGCCGCAAGGTTGGCATGCAGCGCTGACCGCCGCAGCCCCCGGCCGGCGTGGCTTTCCTCGCCCGGCCAGTGGATCTTGTAATAGGAGCCGTAGGCCTCGA
The DNA here is from genome assembly GCF_965227485.1 of Oricola indica. Taxonomy (NCBI): domain Bacteria; kingdom Pseudomonadati; phylum Pseudomonadota; class Alphaproteobacteria; order Hyphomicrobiales; family Ahrensiaceae; genus Oricola; species Oricola indica. Next base: position 1,834,347 of record NZ_OZ245747.1, on the reverse strand, counting down.
CGGCGCGTTCCTCGAGATATTTCGCCTGGGCGTGCGGCGCGCCGAAGCGGCGGACATCGAAGGCCCAGAGGTCGAGGCCGGGATCGCCATGCATGATCCAGTTGCACATGGCCTCGCCCGCCCCGCCGGATGCGGCGATACCGGCGGTGAACCCGCAGGCGACGTAGAAATTGTCGAGTTCCGGCGCCAGCCCCATGATCGGCTCGCCATCGGCGGAAACGGGAATGGGGCCGTTGATGATCGTGCGGATGCCAATCTCGTTGAGCACCGGAAGCCGTTCGGCCGCCGGCAGCGCGAACAGTTCCAGCCGGTCCATATTGGCGGGAAACAGTTGGCGTCCGAAATCGAACGGCGCGCGCTGGCCCCAGCAGCCGGGCGTTCCGTCCTCCCAGCCGCCGATCGCAAACGCGCCGCCCACATCCGGCTTCAGGTAGAAATTCTTGTCCGGATCGCGCAGCGTCGGCAGGTCGTCGCCATGGTCGAGACCCTTTTCGGTGACGAAATACTGGTGTTCCACCACGCCTGCGGCAAGCGCGACGCCGGCCATCTCGCCGATCCGCTTTGCCCACAGCCCGGCGCAATTCACCAGCACGTCGCAGCCGATCGTGCCATGATCGGTGACGACGCCCACCGCGCGCCGGTTCTCGATCACGATGTCCTCGACCTGCACGCCCTCCTCGATGCGCGCGCCGTTTTGCCGGGCGGCATATGCCATCGCCTGCGTCAGCGCATAGGGATCGATATAGCCGTCCGACGGTATGAAGGCCGCGCCCACCACGCCGTCCGGATCGACATAGGGAAACTTGTCGCGCGCTTCCGACGCGCTCAGGCTGTGGCACTCGAAGCCGAAGCTCTTGGCGAGCTGCATCGAGCGCCGGATTTCGCTCCAGCGCGGCTGGCTCGACGCCAATCGCAGCGATCCGACCTTCTTCCAGTCGGTCGCCTGGCCGGTCTCCGCTTCGAGCCGGTCGAACACGGCAACGGAATTCTGCATCAACTGCGTCAGCGATTTCTTGCCGCGCAACTGCCCGACAAGTCCTGCCGCATGCCATGTGCAGCCATGGGTGATCTGCGCCTTTTCGAGGACGAGCACGTCCTTTTCCCCGGCGCGGGCGAGATGATAGGCAAGCGAGCAGCCGATAGCGCCACCGCCAATGATGACGATGCGCGCATGGCGATCCGGATTGAACGACATGATGTCAGGCTTTCACACGGGAGTTTGAAGGATCGAAGAACGGGTCCATGCCGATGGTCGCGGGGAAGCGTTCATTGGCCACCACAAGTTCGTAGGAGCCGGATTCGAGGAAATCGTCGCTGACGCCGTCGGCATTGCGCACATAGCCGTAGCCGACGCTCTTGCCGATCGTGTAGCCGTAGCCGCCCGAGGTCAGGTAGCCGACCGTCTCGCCGTCGCGCAGGATTGTCTCGCGCCCGACCAGTACGACGTCCGGATCGTCCAGCGTGAACCCGGCGAGCCGCTTCGTCAGCGCCTGACCGGCCTTCGCCTCCAGCGCCTTGCGGCCCATGAAATCCGTGTTCTTGCGCAGCTTCACCGCCCAGCCGAGCCCCGCCTCGAAGGGCGTATCGTTCGGCGTGATGTCCGACGACCATGCGCGGTAGCCCTTCTCCAGCCGCAGGCTTTCCAGCGCCCGGTAGCCGATGGGCCGGATATTGTCCGCTTCGCCGGCCGCCATCAGCGCGTCGAATATCTCGCCGGTCGCGCCGATCGGCACGTGCAGTTCCCAGCCGAGTTCACCGACATAGGTCACGCGAAGCGCCCGCACCGTGTATCCGGCGATGTCGATCTCGTGCACATGCGCGAAGGGAAACGCCGCATGGGACACGTCGGCATCGGTAACCTTGGCCAGCACGTCGCGCGCCTTAGGACCCATCAGCGACAGCGTGCCCCACTCCTCCGTGATATCCGTGAGCGTCGCGTCGCAATCGGCCGGAATATGGTCGGCGATCCAGGCGGCATCATGGGTGCGGAAGCCCGTGCCGGTGACGATGTAGAACCTGTCTTCGGCCAGTCGCGCCACGGTCAGGTCGGCCTCGATGCCGCCCCGGCTGTTCAGCAACTGCGTGTAGGTCAGCCGGCCGACCGGCTTCGACACGTCGTTGGCGCAGATCCAGTCGAGCGCCTTTTGCGCGTCCAGGCCGGTGAGTTCGTATTTGGCGAAGGACGACTGGTCGAAAATGCCGACATGCTCGCGCACATGCGCGTGTTCGTCACCGACCGGGCCGAACCAGTTCTGCCGGCCCATCGAATAGACGTCTTCCGCCTCCATGCCCTCCGGCGCGAACCAGTTCGGCCGTTCCCAGCCGAGCTTGGAACCGAACACCGCGCGATACCCCTTGAGGCGGTCGTAGAGCGGCGAAACGATGCGCGGACGGCCGCTCTCGTATTCGGCATGCGGAAATCCGATTTCGTAATGCTTTCCATAGGCTTCGAGCGTCCGGTCGCAGACCCACTGCCGGTCGCGATGCATCTCCGAAAACCGCCTGATGTCCACGACCCAGAGATCGAGCGGCGCCTCGTCGGTCATCGTCCATTCGGCGAGCACCCAGCCCGCGCCGCCGCCCGCCGCGATGCCGAAGGCGTTGAAGCCCGCGCCGACATACAAGTTGGCGCATTCCGGCGCGGTGCCGAGGATGAAATTGCCGTCCGGCGTGAAGCTCTCCGGGCCGTTGATCATCTGCTTGACGCCGCTTTCCGCCAGCGCCGGAATCCGGGCCATCGCCTGTTCCATGTGCTGTTCGAAATGGTCGAAATCGTCGTCGAAAAGCCGGAATTCCCAGTCGTTCGGCACGTCGCCGGTCGTCCAGGGCTGCGGGTTCGGTTCGTAGCCGCCCATCACCAGCCCGCCGACTTCCTCCTTAAAATAGGTGCGCCGGTCGGGATCGCGGATCGTCGGTGCATCGGTGGCAAGCCCCGGGATCGGCTCGGTGATGATGTATTGGTGCTTCACCGGCTGCAGCGGGACATTGATGCCGGCCATCTCGCCGACCTGCCGCGCCCACTGACCGGCGCAATTGACCACCTTCTCGCAGGCGATTTCGCCCTTGTCCGTCTTCACGGAGACGATCCGGTCGCCCTCCATCCCGAAGCCCGTCACGCGGACGTTCTCGTGGATCTTCGCGCCATGCATGCGCGCGCCCTTGGCGAGCGACTGGGTGATGTCGGACGGGCTCGCCTGCCCGTCGGTCGGCAGCCAGCTGGCGCCGACGAGATCGGACGTGTCCATCAGCGGCCACATCGCCTTGACCTCGTCGGGCGAAAGCAAATGCATCTCCATGTCGAAGGAGCGCGCCGTCGTCGCCAGCCGCCGGTATTCCGTCCAGCGGTCCTCATTGGTGGCGAGCCGCAGGCAGCCGCTCATCTTCCAGCCCGTGGCGAGACCCGTCTCCGCATCGAGGCGCTTGTAGAGGTCGACCGAATATTTCAGCACCCGCGTGATCGAGGCGGACGAGCGCAACTGGCCGACGAGCCCCGCCGCATGCCACGTCGAGCCGGAGGTCAGCGCCCCCTGCTCCAGCAGCACGACTTCGGCCTTGTGGTCTTTCGCCAGGTGATAGGCGGTGGAGCAGCCGATGATGCCGCCGCCAATGACGACGATCTGCGCGTGCTGGGGTAGCGTCATGATCCGGTCTTTCCGTGTTTGGAGCGATAGCGGTCGAGCGCGGCGGAGAGCCGGTCGAGATTTTCGCGCGCATAGTCGGCGTAGTTTGCGCCGGGCGCGCTGAGATGAAGGTCTGACACCATGGCCCACATCGCCTCGCGCAGAAGCGAGGCGCATTGCATGGCGTCGAAGGAGCGCATCAGCGCACTGTCCGGCGCGTGGCCGAAATAGGTCGTGAGCAGCGCGGCGGCCGCGGCCTCGTCCATGCTGGAGTTGGACGCCGCGCCGGCAAGATCGAACATCGCCGTCGAGAAGCCGGCATATTCGAAATCGATCAGCCACAGCCTCTCGCCGTCATCGAGGAAATTCCCCGGCAGCAGGTCGTTATGTCCGAAGACGATCGGCAGCGGCGCCTGCGCGGCTTCCAGTTCGGCGGCCAGCTCCAGATATCCCGGAAGCTCCGGCGTGAACGCACTGCCGCCCGCCTCGATCGTGCGGGCATAGTCGCGGATCACGTGGAACGCCCAGAACATGAAGCCCGGTCCGGTGATTTCGGCCGGCATCTTGGTGTGGAAATCATGCAGCAGCCGCGCGATCCGCTCGGGCTGCGCGCGCATGTCGGCTTCCGTCCATGTCCGCGCGTCGAGGAATTGCGAGACCATCACGCCCGGCGCGGCATATTCCACCTTCGGCGCGAAACCGGCGGCATGCGCCGCCCGTGCACAGGCAATCTCGCGCTCGCGGATGACATGGTGGAAGATGTAATCCTTGCCGAACCGCACGACATGCCGGCCCGCGCCATCCGTCACCAGCCAGCTCTCGTTCGACAATCCGCCCGTCAGCGGCTCCATCTCGACGCTGCCGGTCCAGCACGGCAGCGCGGCCACGCGGTCTGACACGCTCATGAAGGCTCCTCCGCAATCCCGAGCCGCGCCCGCGCCCGCGCCGCACCCGCCGAGATCAGCCGGTCCGCGATGATCGCGATGAAGGCAACCGCCAGGCCCGCGACGAGACCGCGTCCCGGATCGGCCTTGGTCAGCGCGATATAGACCTCCTGTCCGAGATCGCGCGTGCCGACCAGCGCGGTGATCACAAGCATCGAGAGCGCGAACATGATCGTCTGGTTCACGCCCAGCATGATCTCCGGCAAAGCGAGCTTCAGCTTGATGCGCGTCAGCAATTGCCACTCGGTGCAGCCCATCGCCTTGCCGGCCTCGACGAGGCGCGGATCGACCCGATTGATGCCGAGCACCGTGTAGCGGATCGCCGGCGCTACCGCATAGGCGACGACCGCGATCATCGCCGTGAAGTCGCCGACGCGAAACAGCATCACCGCCGGCATCAGGTAGACGAAGGACGGCAGCGTCTGCAGCGTGTCGATCGCAAGCTTCACCCAGCGCCACAACCGGTCCCGCTCGGCGGAGAGGATCCCGACCGGAATGCCGATCAGCCCGGCAAACATCACGGAAATCCCGCACAGATAGACCGTGATCATCGCCTTTTCCCACTGGCCGGTCGCGGCGATCAGCGCGGCGAGCGCAGCGACGAGAAGCGCCAGCTTCGGCCCGCGCAACAGGAAGCCGGCAAACGCCAGCAGCGCCACGACGCCGGCCCAGGGCAGGCTTAAGAGGAACCGCTTGAACGGCACCAGCAACTGGATCAGCAGCGTGTTCTTGATCGCTTCCAGCGTGTCGAAGAAATTGACGTTGATCCATTCCACGACGCGCGACCAGAAGGTCCCGGTCGAAACCTGCAGCGCTTCCGGATAGGCCTGGATCGCGGGAACAAAAAGGCCGGCGACGCCCGTAAGGACCACGAAACCGAGCGCCGCCAGCAAATAGGGGTGACGCGCCACGAAGCCGCGCGCCTGCGTTTCATCGGTCGCCGCATTGCGGTTGGCAAAGGCCTGGCTCAGCCGGTCGAGCGCGATCGCCAGCGCCACGATGGCCAGCCCCGCCTCCAGTCCCGCGCCGAAATCCAGCCGCCGCAACGCCGCCAGCACGTCATAGCCGAGCCCGCCCGCGCCGATCATCGAGGCGATGATCACCATGTTCAGCGACAGCATGATCACCTGGTTGACGCCCACCATCAGGCTTTCCTTGGCAGTCGGCACCAGCACCCGCCATGTCATCTGGCGGCGCGTGCATCCGATCATGTTGCCGAGATCGCGCACCTCGGAAGGCACCTGGCGCAGCGCCAGCATGGTCACGCGCGTCATCGGCGGCATGGCATAGATCAGCGTCGCGACCACCGCCGCCGTCGCGCCGAAGCCGAACAGGAACAGGATCGGCACGAGATAGGCGAAGACCGGGATCGTCTGCATCAGGTCGAGGATCGGCAGCAGCGCGCGCTCCAGCCAGCGCCAGCGATAGGCGGCGATGCCGAGCAGCAATCCGCCGACGACGCCGAGCGGCACCGCGACGAGGATCGAGGCGAGCGTCACCATCGCGCTCGTCCACTGTCCGAACACGGCGATGAACAGGAAGCACAGCGCGACGATCAGCGCGAGCCGGCGTCCGCCCGCATAAAGCCCCATCAGCGTCACGATCGCCGTCACCGCGATCCACGAAATCGGCGGCAGCAGCTGCACGGCGCTGGAGCCCGGTCCGCTCATCAGGCCCGAGGCAAGAAGGCTCAGCGCCACCTTGTAGGGGAAGTCGATGACCGCCGCGATGAAGCGCGTCAGGTCTGTGAAGGTGAACAGGCCGAATGTCGCGTCATTGAGCAGCCACTTGGTAAAATCGCTGATCCAGCGCGCCGCCGGGATAATCTGCTTCTTGGGATACTCGAACGCCCAGGGCGCGATATCCTCGCCGAACTTCCAGAAGGCGATGAAGGCGGCGAGCGCCAGCACGAACACGACGAGGCCTCGCCACGCCGTTGTGGTCGTCACGCTGCCCGACTGGGTTGCCGCCACATCCGCCATCGGTCAGCCCCGCATCATCAGCTCGATAACGTCGTCGCGCCGCAGGACGCCGATCGTTTCTCCGCTCTCGCCGGTCACCCGCAGCCGGTCCGCCCCTTGGAGGAAAAGGGGCGCCGCCTCGGCGATCGTCGCTCGGGCGGAAACCGCGGCCTCGGGCGCATCGCCATCGTCCTGGGTCATGACGGATCCGGCGCGCACCACCTTGGCCCGCGGCACGGCGCGGGTGAACTCCTCGACATACTCGGTCGCCGGGTTGAGCACGATATCCTCGGGCGTTCCGGCCTGGACGATCTCGCCGTCCTTCATGATCGCGATCCGGTCCGCCAGCCGGATCGCCTCGTCGAAATCATGCGTAATGAAAACAATGGTCTTCCTGAGCACCGATTGCAGGCGGATGAATTCGTCCTGCATCTCGCGGCGGATCAGCGGGTCGAGCGCCGAGAACGGCTCGTCCAGGAACCACAGTTCCGGCTCGACGGCGAGCGAACGGGCGATACCGACGCGCTGTTGCTGGCCGCCGGACAATTGCCGCGGATAGGAATCCTCGCGGCCGGTCAGCCCGACCAGCGAAATCATCTTTCGGGCGCGGTCCTCGCGCGTCGCGCGGTCGACCCCCTGCACTTCCAGCGGGAAGGCGACATTGGCGAGCACCGTCATGTGCGGCAGCAGCGCGAAGTGCTGGAACACCATGCCCATCTTGTGGCGGCGGATTTCGATCATCCGCTTTTCGTCGGCCGCCAGCAGGTTCTCGCCGTGAAAGAGGATTTCCCCGGCGGTTGGCTCGACGAGGCGAGAGAGACAGCGCACCAGCGTCGACTTGCCGGAACCCGAAAGCCCCATGATGACGAAGATTTCGCCCTCGTTGACGCTCAGGCTGACATTGCGCGCCGCGCTGACCAGCCCCTCGGTGGAGATTTGTTCCAGCGTCGGGTTGCCGCCGGTTTTTTCCAGGAACTCATGGGCGCCCTGCCCGAAAAGTTTCCAGATATTGCGGCATACCAGTTTGGCTTCCGGCGGCGACATTCAAGGCCTCGGCAGATCGAAGGAATTGCGGATGAGAAGCCACCGCCCTTTCGGGCGGCGGCCTTCGGTGTGCGGTCGGATACGGGCCCTTACTGGCCGATCCAGCCTTTCCAGCGGTCTTCGTTGTCCGCCATCCAGCTGTCGACGACATCGTCGATGGACTCGCCGTCGAGATCGACGTCGGTAATCATCGCGCCCATCTCGTCATTGTCGATCGTGAACGCCTTGATCGCTTCATAGGCGCCGGGCCATTTGTCCTTCACGCCGGCCCAGCCGACCTTCCAGATCTCGCCGAACGGCTTGCCGCAGTCATAGGCCATGTCGGGATTGGAGCCCCAGGCCGGGTCGTTGTAGCAATCGGCGGTGTATTCGGGAAACTCCACCCACTCGCCTTCGTACTTCGCCGGAGCCCAGTGCGGCGCATAGACCCAGAGCAGCACCGGAGCCTCGCGCTGATAGGCGCTTTCCAGTTCCGCGAACAGCGCGGCGTCGGTGCCTGCATGGATCACCTCGAAAGGCAGGTCCAGCGCTTCGACGCGCTCGTCGTCAAAGCCGCCCCAGGTCACCGGACCGCCGAGATAACGGCCCTTCGGCGCGGTTTCGGCCGTCGAGAAGGCTTCCGCGCATTCCTCGGTCTTCAGCGCTTCCCAGTTGGGAAGACCGGGGCATTTTTCCTTCATGTAGATCGGGTACCACCACTCTTCCTTGGCCTTCATGCCGGTCGGGCCGAAATTCTCGACCTTGCCGGTAGCCGTCGCGGCGTCCATCGCCTCGCGACCGGTGGTTTCCCACATTTCCATGGCGACATGCAGGTCGCCGGTTTCCAGTCCCGCGAACTGGGCCAGGTAGTCGGCCTGGACATATTCGACATTGTAGCCGGCCTTCTGCAGCACCTCGCCCATCAGCTGGGTCGTGATCAGCTGGCCTGTCCAGTCATGCAGCGTCAGCTTGATCGGATCGGAGGATTCCTGCGCCGATGCGGGAAAAGCCGCCGCCGTCAGCGCAAAGGCCGAGACCGCGAGGCCGGCCAGTACCGTCTTCGTCTTGCGTTGAGTTGCTTTCATGTCGAGCTCCCTGTTCACCCTGTTTCCGGGACCCGTGATGATCGCAATTGGCAGGCCGAACGATGTCGGCGATTGCAGCACACCCTAGTCCTGATCAAAATTACGCGTGAGATTTCGGGTTCTGTCAATCGCGTTGTGTGGTATTTTGTGATTTTTATGCCCGGTTTTGTGGAAATGCCTGTAAAATCGGCGAGACATGCCCAAGCCGTGGGCAGGAATCGGAGTTGAAAGCCATGCTTTCCAAGCGCCACCAGCAAATCCTGCGCATCCTCAACGAGGAGGGAACGGTCACGATCTCCTCCCTCGCGGCGCGTCTCGACGTCTCGCTCGAAACTGTCCGCCGCGACGTCAAGCCGCTGACCGAAAACGGCTCCGTCCTCAAGATCCATGGCGCGGTCGGCCTTGCCGGCCAGATCGGCGAGGCCCCCTTCGAGCGCCGCATGCGCGAAAACGCCGTCGCCAAGCAAACGATCGCCCGCCATCTCGCCTCGACCATCCACAATGGCGAATCCGTCATGCTCGACACCGGCACGACGACGAGCTTCGTCGCCCGCGAACTGACCGGCCACCGCCGCCTCACCGTGGTCACCAATTCTTCGGACATCGCCCGCACTCTGGCGACGGTAAACGGCAATCGCGTCTACATGGCGGGCGGCGAGTTGCGCAGCGATTCCGGCGCCGCCTTCGGCAATTCCGCCATCGACTTCATCACCCGCTTCACGGTGGCCCACGCGGTCATCTCCGCAGGCGCGCTCGACGCCGGCGGCGTGATGGATTTCGATCTGGAGGAATCCGAATTCGCACGGCGCGTTCTGGCCTGCGGCGAGCGCAAGGTCGTCGTCTCCGACGGCTCCAAATTCGGCCGCAGGGGCCTCGTTTCCGTCTGCAAGTTCGACGCGGTCAGCGAACTGATCACCGACCGCGATCCGCCGGAAGATATCGCCGACGCGCTCGAAGCCGCCGGCACGACCCTCACGGTCGCCGGCGGCTCCAGCCAGAAGAGCTGAAGTCAGATTTGGATCGAAACCTCAGCCTCACGATACGCATTCGAACCAAAGGCAAGAGGCCCCGTATGATGGGTCTGTCGCAACTTGAAATGCACTAGTTGCTTGCGCCGAGTTCGGATGAGCCGCTGTTACGCCGCGCGCTTGATCGCGTGAAGCCGCCCCGAGCGAGCCGTCTCGCAGCCTCCTCGGCCGCCTGCGTGCGCATGGTGGCCGGATCGAGCACGACACGCAGCGGTTCGCCCGCATCGACGGGATGCATGCGTGCGTCGTCCTGCCCGTCCTCCGCCGCCTCTTTTGCCTTTTCCTCCCGCAGCTTCGCGAGATAATCGAGCAGCAGGACCTCGCGCCGAAGCCTCTGCTTTTCCAGCAGCCGCGCCTGCAGCGCCTCGACCCGCGCCTGCTCGCGCTCCAGCGCGCGTTGCGTCAGATAGCCCGTCAGCGGGTCGAAATCGCGCGTGACGTCGAAGCCGCCCTCCTCCGCCGACGAGAAAGCCAGCGCGATTTCCGGTTGCGGACCGGCGGCCGCCTCTTCTCCGGGATCGAAGCTCAGCCGCGCGTCGCCCGCGATCGTGCCGGCGACGAGATCCATCGCGGCGTTGAGGTTGACGGAGAAATCTCCGACCCGCGCGCTCGCATTCGACAGGCGGATTTCACCGCCCGAAACCGAGACCGCATAATCGGCCGGCGGCAGCACCGTTTCGCCGGTCAGGAGTGTTTCGCGGGCAACCCCGCGCATCTGCTCTACGGTCATGTCGTAGCCGACGATGTCGGCCTCCGCGATCAGGTCCGCGAAACCGTCCGCATTGACCCCTCCGACCGTCAATTGCCCTGTCGACAGAACGCCCGAGCCGGTCAGTGAGTCGAGCAGCGCGGAATTGCTGCGGCCGGTTCCGGTCAGTTGCAGCGCCAGGCCGGTCGTCCCGGCCATCACCCGGCCAACAGCTGGCGCGAGTTGCGCAACCGACAGATCGCCCGCCGTCAATTGCGCGTTGAGCAAGGTCAGTCCGCCATCGTTGCGCAGCGAGATCAGCCCGCCAAACGTGCCGCCGCCATAGCTGGCCGTGACGTCCCTGAAGGCCATCTCGTTGTCGCGATAGACGAAGGTGCCGGACACGGCCTTCACGGTCGCCTCGCTTGTCGGGAAGGTCACCTCGCCGGCGGCCAGCCCGACCTCGATATCGTGGCGCGGCAGGATCGGCGGTCCGAATTCACGCTCCAGCGCATCTTCCGGGTCCGCGACACGGATCGCGGCGGCCGGATCGCCCGTGATGATGGCGAAGAACGGACCGGCATCGACGAATTCCAGCGCCAGGTCGCCGCGCACGACGGGGATCTCTTCCGGCATGGATAACGTCAGGTCGCCGGTGATCCGGCTTGCATTGAGCACCGCATCGATCTCGCGCAGCACCGTCTTGCCGCTGCGCTGCGAGATCGCGGCGGAAATGTCCGCCGTCGTGCCGAGCCCGGTTCCGGGAAAGGCATAGCCGAGCGTCAGCAGCCAGGGTTCGATGTCGTTCGCCTCGATTTGCAGCTGGCCCGTGAACCCGCTCGACAGGATGTCGGTCGTCAAAACGCCGTCGAGATCCGCCACCATGTCGCCGCTGGTCAGCGTGAACGCCGATTTCATCCCGTCGAACAGGCTGCCGTCGATCCGCGCCGAAACGGCAAGCGGCCCGGGGCTCTCGACCGTATGGGTCGTCAGGCCGGCCTGCGCGAACAACCGCTCCGCCGCCTCGTTTTCCAGCGAGGCGTTGAGGAAAACCGAAGCCTTTTCGGGATCGCGCATGTCGCCCTTGGCCGTGCTGGTCACCGAGAGTTCGGTGCCGCCGGTCGAACCCGAAACGGACAGGCTGGCCTCTCCGACGAGCGAGGCCTGTCGCGCCACCGTGCCGACGATATCGAGCCGCGTATCCGCAAAGGCGCGAGCGTTGCCCGCCGCGATCTCGCGCAGCCGGGCGAGTGCCTCGACATCGGGGAAGCGTTCGGCCAGTCCCTCGATCAGCCGGTTGCCGTCCGGCGCGACGATGGTCGCATCGACGCCCGATCCGAGCGCCTCGTTGCGCCGGTCGAGGCTCGCCGTCGCGGAGATCGACGCGCCGAAAAGCCCGGTCACGGACAGGCGGTCGATTTCCGTCTTCAAATCGCGCGACCGGATCGACGCGTCGAGCGTGTCCAGCTTGATGCCGCGAATGTCCGGGGCGACGAGGTTGAGCGAGATGTCGAGGTCATGGTCGGCATAGCGCGCCGCGCCGTCGCCGCCGACGAACATCGCCGACAGGGCTTCCAGCGCATCGAAGTCCAGCTCCTCGCCCCGCAGCGAGAGGTCCAGCGTCGCCCGCCGCGACGGGTCCGAGATGCGTTCGAGCCGCCCGCCGAGCCGCGCCGGTCCGAGGATCACCTCGAGATTGTCCACCGTCTGGCGGTTGGGCTCGAAGGAGACATCGGCGGCGAAGCCCGCAGTGGGCAACCGCCGGATCGCCTCGTCGGCGGCCCCGGTCAGCCATGTCGCGAGGCCGGAAGGCTGGCGCGACGCGACGACCAGCGATCCCGCGAAACGCGCCGCCTCCTCGTCATTGTCGGCGTCCGGCAATTGAAGGACCCCATCGGCCTCGACCGTCGTGCGCCCGGGCAATTGCGCCTCGAATCCGGTGACCTTCCACCGCCGCCGGCCATCCCCTTCCTCGGTGTCGTCCGGCGAGGCCACGAGCTTGATGTCGCGGATCGTCGTGCCGCCCGCGATGATCGCCGGCAGGTCGACATCGAGGCTGCCCGGAACCGGCGGAAAAGGCAGCGCGGCGACGATCGATTCGATACGCGCCAGCCGCTCGGCAAAGGTCAGGCCGGCCGCGCTCTCCTCTTCGGCTGCCGCCGTATCCGGAAGCGTGACCTGGTTGCCCGTCACCTCGACATGGTAGCGCGGGTTCGCGCCGCCCGTGATCCCGGCCGCGCCGGTGATCACATAGGGATCGGCGACCGGTCCGAACTCGCCGCGATATTCCTCCACCTCGACGCCGCGCGGCGAGGCGGCGAATTTGCCCTCCACCTCGTAGCGCTTCTCGGAACCGCCCGAGAGCGGCCTCACCACGAAGGTTCCGTTATAGGGCGCGGCCGAGGCGATTTCCGGTTCCGCGACACGCCCGTCGACCGACAATTCGATGCCCTGGCGCTCCATCTCCAGCACCGTGCGCAGCGAAAAGCCTTCGCGTGACAACCCGCCGGTGGTGACCCGGAAGGCCAACGGCGTGGTCTTCATCCATCCGCTGCCGTCGAGCCGGTAAGGCCCGAGCAGGCTGTCGGCCGAGACAGACGCGTTGATGCCGTCCATCGCCCAGTCGCGCCCGTCGATCTCGTCGCGCAGCGTGATAGACCCGTTGATGATCGAGGCATTCTCGAGCACGACGCGCGTCGGGCTCACCGGCCCGGTCGATGGCAGTGCCCAGTCCGGCAGCCCGCGCTCGTCGATGGACATCTCGACCACCGGATTGACCAGCCGCATGTCGAAGATCAGCAGTTCGCCGCTCAGGAACGGCGCCAGTTCGGCATCCATGGAGAAACGGTCGGCCGTGGCGAGCGGCTTTTCCGGATCGCCGACGCGCACATCCTCGAATGTGACGGAGGGAAATGGCAGCAGGCGCGCCTTCGCCTCGCCGGACACGGTCACCTTCTGGCCGAGAATGCGCGTCGCTTCCTTTTCGAAATCGGCGCGATAGGCGTCCCAGTCGATAAAATACGGCCCCACCAGCGCCGCGATCAGCGCCAGAACCAGAAGACTACCCAATATGACTAAAAGCCGCGCCAGTTGCCTGCTCCCTGGGGCCGAGCCGCATCACCCGGCCGGGCACGGCCGGTGACTGCCCTTGCGCATGATGCGCCACTCGGCGTCAAGATCAAGGGTTACGAAGCCCGCAACCCTACAACGTGACAATCTTCCCCGGATTCATGATGTTATCGGGATCGAGCGCACGCTTGATCGACCGCATCACGTCCAGTGCGCCGCCCAGTTCAAGTTCCAGGAACTTCATCTTTCCCTGGCCGATTCCGTGCTCGCCCGTGCAGGTTCCACCCATCGACAGCGCCCTGATGTTCAGCCGCTCGACGAATTTCTCCAGCGCCTCGATTTCCTTCGGATCGGTGTCGTCGACCAGCACCGAGACGTGGAAATTGCCGTCGCCCGCATGACCGACGATCGGCGCGATCAGCCCGGCTTCCTCGATATCGGCCTCGGTCTCGGAGATGCAGTCGGCAAGCCGCGAGATCGGCACGCAAACATCGGTCGCCACCGCCTTGGCGCCGGGGCGCAGTTGCAGGCACGACCAGTAGGCGTCATGTCGCGCCTGCCAGAGCCGCGCGCGTTCCTCCTCGCGCGTCGACCAGATGAAACCGGAACTGCCGAGCTCCTCGGCGATCTCGCCGAACGTCTCCGCCTGTTCCTTCACGCCCGCATCGGTGCCGTGGAACTCGACGAAGAGGCAAGGCGAAACCGGTAGATCCAGCTTCGAATAGTCGACCATCGCCTTCATCTGCAATTCGTTCACCAGTTCGATCCGCGCGACCGGCAGGCCCATCTGGATCGTCATGATCACGGCATGCGTCGCCGCGTCCAGCGTCGGGAACGGGCAGACACCCGACGAGATCGCCTGCGGAATGCCCTGCAGGCGCAGCGTCAGCGAGGTGATGACGCCGAGCGTACCCTCGGATCCCACCATCAGCCGGGTCAGGTCGTAGCCGGCCGAGCTCTTCTTGGCGCGCTTCGCCGTGGTGATCTTGCGGCCGTTCGGCATGATGACATCCATCGCCATGACGTTCTCGCGCATCGTCCCGTAGCGCACCGCATTGGTTCCGGAGGCGCGTGTCGCCGCCATCCCGCCAATGCTGGCGTCGGCACCGGGGTCGATGGGGAAGAACAGGCCCGTGTCGCGCAGATAATCGTTCAGCTGCTTGCGCGTGATGCCCGGTTCCACCACACAATCCAGATCCTCGGCATTCACCTGGATCACCCTGTTCATCCGGCTGAAATCGATGGAGATGCCGCCCGCCGGCGCGTTCACGTGGCCTTCCAGCGACGTACCGGTTCCAAACGGCACGATCGGCACCTTGTGCTGCGCGCAGACTTCCACAATGGCCTGCGCCTCCTCCGCGTTATCGACGAAGACCACGCCATCCGGCAATTGCGAGGGAATATAGGTGGTGGTGTGCGAGTGCTGACGGCGCAGCGCCTCGCCTGCCGAAAACCGCTCGCCGAAACGCTGCTTCAATATGTCGAGCGCAAGGGCGATGCCGCTTTCGTTGCGTTCGGCCGGCTTGATATCATTGAGGGCCACGTCTTCCTCCCGACAGTCGATATGCCGCGTCGCCCGTCACGGGGCATGGTTGCGCGGAGAATGTTTCTAGGTCCGCCCTGCGATGCGCGCAATGGCGCCGTCACGCATAGTGGTTCGAGATCACCGCCTCGGCGATTTCCGATGTGTCGATCACGCCGACGATGTTTTCGGTGCGCGGCACCACACCCGGCCCCGCGACCACGATCGCATAGGACCGGTTTCGCTGGTTCATGCGGGTGATCACCGAGTTCAGGATATGGGTCTGCGACGCGATCACATAGTCGCTCGACATGATCTCGCGCAGGGTCTGATGCGCCCGCCGGTCCGCCATGTAGGGGATCGTGCCGAACCGGACGAAACCGGCAATACGCCCCTCGTCCTCGACGATCACGTGGATCGGTCCATCCATCTCCGCGGGCAGCGCCTTGAGCGCGTCCGACACGGTCATGTCGATCGGCAGAACGATGAAATTCGTCGCCATCAATTCCTTTGCCTGGCGCACGAGATACATGTTCGTGTGCCGGATTTGCGGGATCGGCCGGCCGCGATGGCGCAGCTTGATCGTGTAGATGTTGTCGGCGATCAGCCAGCGCCGCACCCCGAGCGCGATCCCGACCGCCAGAACCAGCGGCACGATGACATTGTAGTCCCGCGTCATCTCGAAGATCATCACGATGGCGGTCATCGACGCGCCCGTCGCGCCGCCGACCAGCGCGCCCATACCCACCAGCGCGAATTCCGCCGGCGCAAAGCCGCGATCCGGGAAAAGGGTCATCCCGATGACCCCGACGGCGCCGCCGAGCGCCGCGCCGATGAACAGCGACGGCGAGAACACACCGCCCGAAGCACCCGCGCCGAGGCTGATCGAGGTTGCGAAGATCTTCGCCGCCAACAGAAGCAGCAGCAGCGCCAGCGTGTAGGGCTGGTCGTTCAGGATATCCTGGATCGTCGCGTAACCGACGCCATAGGTGTGATACTGGCCGGTGACCAGGAAGAAGCCGTATCCGAGAACGCCGATCATCAGCATGCCGATGATGTTCTGGGTGTATTCGTTGCCGGGCAGCTTCGGGAACGTGTCCTCGCACCAGGCAAGCGATCGGATGAACGCCCAGGAAGCGATGCCGGCGAGCGCGCCAAGCACGGCGAATGCGATCAGCTGGACGAAATCCACGGCCTGGTGCACTTCGAGATTCGCCAGCGGCACGATGAAGGCCGGGTCGAGACCGAAGGCGATCCGCCCGGCATAGGTGGCTGTCGCGGTCGCCACCACGACCGGCAGGAAGGTCCGCGTCGAGACTTCGGGCAGCAGCATCTCGACCGCGAAAAGCACGCCGCCGAGAGGCGTGTTGAACGTCGCGGCGATACCGGCTCCCGCGCCGGCCGAAAGAAGGGTGATCTTCTCCCATCGCGCCAGTCTGAGCATGCGCGCCACGGTCGAACCGAATGACGCGCCGATCTGGATGATCGGTCCCTCGCGGCCGACCGATGCGCCGCTGCCGATGGAGATGGCCGAGGCGAGCGACTTCACGATGGCCACCACGCCGCGCACATTGCCCTTGGCGTGGTAGATCGCAAACATTACTTCGGGAACACCGTGCCCCTTTGCTTCGGGCGCAAATGTCTTCACCAGCCAGACGACGATCAGCCCGCCGATAACCGGCGCGAGGATGATCGCGGGCCCGAACGGGCTCGGCGCATCGAACAGATTGGCGTCATAGACCGTCGAAAAACGCCCGTAGAAGAAGAGGTTGTGAACGACCGAGATCAGAATTCGGAAGACCACCGCACCCGCCGCTGCGACCAGGCCGATCGCAAAGGCGATCATGCAAAGGAGCGGCAGGGAGACGATCCGCGATTCATGGGGAGGCAGATCGGTGGAGGTCGTGCTGAGTTGCAGACGGTCTAACAGGGGCATGGTGCCGTTTTCTTCGTTTCTTGTTACGGCCGAAAGCGGTCGAAAGGGAAAGGACCGTCTGCGCGAAACGCTGAAATCGGCAGAAATGCGCCAGCGGAGCCCATGGAAAGCCCTCTCCTGAACCGCGCGGCAGCGAAAATCAAGGCACGGCGGGCATATCGCCTGCGGATCGCCCAAGGCGACCGCTTCATTCCCGCCGTGAAGCGCTCTACTATGGCGCCGCATTCGCAACTTCACGCTTACGGAGTCGGCCGCGGCGGTACCATGTCAGACACGCCTTCACCCCTGCGCCGCCTGCTGGCAATGCTCCAGACGGGCTTCTCGGCGGCCCTGTCCGAGATGACGACGAACCTGCGCGATTTCACCGGCCGCCGCCTGCCCGCGGTCTGGCTTCTTTCGGTGATCATCGGGCTGGTCGTCGCGATTGCGGCCGTGCTCTTCCGCGAGGCCATCGGGCTCGTCCAGTTGCTGTGGCTCGGCACCACGTCGGAATCGGTGGTCAGCGCCGCCGCCGGCATTCCGAAGATCGTCATCTTCGCCGCACCGGTCGTCGGCGGCCTCGTCGTCGGCATATTGCTGCAGACGATCCAGTCGAAACAGCGAACCTTCAGCGTCGCGGATGTCATGGAGGCCCGAGTCCTCGGCGAGCGGGGTCTTCCCTTCTGGCCGGGAATCTCGTCGGCCCTCATTACCGCCCTGTCGCTCGGCTCCGGCGCCAGCGCGGGCCGCGAAGGGCCGGTCGTCCATCTCGGCGCGACCCTTGGCTCGACCCTGTGCAGCCGGCTGCACCTGCCGGATTCCGCGCGCCGCGTCCTGCTCGCCTGCGGCGTCGCCAGCGCGGTCTCTGCCTCGTTCAACGCCCCGATCGCCGGGATGATCTTCGCCCACGAAGTCGTGCTCGGCCACTATGCGCTGTCGGCCATAGTGCCCATCGTGCTTTCCTCGGTTGTCGGCACGCTCGTCACCCGCTTCTGGTTCGGCGATGTCGCGGCCTTCATCATCCCGGACCACCAGATCACCTCCTACTGGGAGTTCCCGGCCTTCGCGCTTCTCGGCGTCACCTGCGCCGTCGTCGCGATCCTGTTGCAGTTCTCGCTCGTCGCGACGGACTGGGTCGCGCGCCACATCAACATGGCGACATGGCTGCGTCCCGTCGTCGGCGGAGCGGGCGTCGGCGCGATCGCCGTTGTGTTTCCGGAAGTGCTCGGCGTCGGCTACGAAACGACCGACGACGCGTTGAACAACAATCTCCCGCTTCGAATGATGCTGATGCTGCTCGTCGCCAAGACCGCGGCGACCGCGATCACGCTTGCCTCGCGGTTCGGCGGCGGCATCTTCTCGCCGTCGCTCTATCTCGGCGCCATGGCCGGCGGCAGTTTCGGGCTTATCGCCGCCTCGGCGTTCCCGGAACTGGCCTCCAGCGAAGGGCTCTACTCGATCCTCGGCATGGGCGCCGTCGCCGCCGCCGTTCTCGGCGCGCCATTCTCTACCATCATGATCGTGTTCGAACTGACGGGCGGTTATGCATTGTCGATCGCGCTGCTTCTCACCGTCGCCATCGCCTACGGCATCAACCAGGCGGTTCATGCCCATTCCTATTTCCAGTGGCAGCTCGAGATGCGTGGCCTTTTCGTCAGCGAGGGACCACACCGCGCCCTCACCCGCTCGCGCCGCGTGATGGATTTCATGGATCCGCTCGATCCCGATGCGGAACCGGAACAGTACGATACCGAATCCGGCACGCCCACGCTGAAGCGATCCGACACGCTGGAAGTCGCGCTGCGCCTGTTCGACAAGGGCGGGCATGCGCGCCTGCCTGTCATCGACGACAGAGAGCCCGAAAAGATCGTCGGCTGGGCGACCCAGGTGCGCGCGCTGCGCTATTTCAACAAGGCTCTCATAGACGCTTCGGTCGAAGAGCACAGATAAGCCCGGCCGGCCCAAAGCGGCGCTTGGTTAACGCGTGGTTCATCTGTTTCGGCGACTCTGCATACACCGCGTGCTGAAGTTGTGGTTCGGCGCGCCTGCAACTTTTGGATTGCGGCAGGGTAGTGATGAACAACGGATCGCGAACTGACACGGCGGCCCTCCTTCCGGAAGGCGCGACCCTCGACGACTACAAGAATATCGTTTCGGGCTCCGCCGGGTGGATCTGGGTCACCGACAAGGACCATCGCTTTACCTTTATGTCTGGTGACGTGGAGGAAATCACCGGCGTATCCCCGGAGGAGATGATCGGAAGATCGCGCCGGGACATCTTCCTCAACCATACGAAAAACAAGGAAAAATCCGAAGCGCATCTCGAGGTGCTGGAACGCCGGGAACCTTTTCGCGACTTCATCTACGAATTCGTCGATCCGCGCGGCCAGGAACACTGGATTTCCGTCTCCGGCCATCCGGTCTTTGGAGAGAACGGCGAATTCGAAGGCTATCGCGGAACGGGAAACGACCTCAGCGACATCATCTCCATGCTCGAGGAAATGAAGCGCGCGCGCGACGAGACGCGCCGCCTGACCCAGATCATCGAGGCCAGCCTCGACGCGATCGGCTCCGGCGTCGTGATCTATGACGAAAAAGACAGGCTACTCTACACCAACCGAGCGATGCACGATCTCTATCCGGGCGTAGCAGACATGCTCGTTCCCGGCGCCGAACTGTCGACGGTCATGCGCGCCTCCATCCTGCGCGAGGTCTACGCCACGAATCTGAAGGCCGAGGATCTGTCGGAAGCGGAACTCGACGAGGAAATAGCCGACCGCGTCGCCAAACATCACAAGACCCATTTTGAGATTGTTGAACAGCTGCGCGACGGACGCTGGTGCAAGATCGACAACCGCCGCCTCGAAAGCGGAATTTTCATCGGTATACGCACCGACATCACCGCCGAAAAGGATCACGAACTCCAGTTGGAGACGGCTCAAACTCAGACCGAGAAATCCTTCCGGCTTCTGCAGACAGTCCTCGACAATGTGCCGATAGGCATCGTCGTCTATGACGACAAGGACCGCTTCCTGCTCTCAAATCGCCGGTTGCAGGAAGACCAGCCGATTCTCGGTCCCGCCATGCGGCCCGGCCAACCGCTCTCGGCGGCGGTCGATCTGGCGCATGCCAAGGAACTGTGGCGCGACAGCGAAGATCCCGAAATAGACATGCTGCACGACACCAATCCGTCGGAGTGGAAACGGCGCAAGCTGGATGAGTATCATCAGCACCGGTTTGAATCGCTGCGCCGCGCCCGTTCCGGCAACTGGCACAAGGTCGTCAACATCAGAACCGAAGACAACATGCTGATCGGCCTCAGGATGGATGTCACGGAACTGAAGGACCAGCAGATCGCGCTTGCCGAGCGTGTCCGCGAGAACGAACTCTACCAGAACATCATCGAGGCGATCCCGGCCGCGATCTACGCCAAGACACCCGATCTCCGGCTGATTTACGCCAATTCCGGATGGGAGAAATTCGCCGGCGTCACGGTCGCCGAGAGCATGGGCAAGACCGATCTGGAGGTCTTCGGCGAAGCCGGCCATGAATACATGCGAGCCGACCGGAAGGTGCTGGAAACCGGCGAGGTTCAGCAACTCGAGGAAATCGGCGTCGGCGAAGACGGTTCGCCGCAATACCGCCTTGCACGCAAATCGAAGGCCGTCGGCTCGGACGGGTCGGTCTATGTCGTCGGCATCACGACCGACATCAACGAGATGAAGGCGCGCGAGAACGAAGCCATCGCCGCCCGCACCAAGGCCGAGCTCGGCCAGAGCATCCTCGACCGGCTCTCAAGCCCGGTTCTCGTGAAGGATACCGACGGCGTCTGCGTCATCGCCAACAAGGCGTTCGCCGAACTTCACAGCCTGTCGGTCGACCAGATCGTCGGCAAGAGAGCCATCGACATCGTCGGGCCGCAAAACGCCAACCAGGCCACGATGTTCGAGGACGAGGTCATGAAGACCGGCACGACCTTCGCGCACGAGCACGACATCCGGCGCGCCGACGGCACGGTCTTCGCGGCCAAGGCTTTCAAGTCGCGCGAGCAACTGGCCGACGGCAAGAACTACCTCGTCATCCGCATCGAGGATATTTCCAAGTTCAAGGAACGTGAAAAGGCGCTCCGCGACGCCCAGATCAAGGCCGAGAACGCCGACCGCGCCAAGTCGGAATTCCTCGCCAATATGAGCCACGAGATCCGCACGCCGATGAACGGCGTTCTCGGCATGGCGGAATTGTTGACCGCCACCGATCTCGACAGCAAGCAGCGCACTTTTGCCGATGTCATCATCAAGTCGGGCAACGCCCTCCTGACGATCATCAACGACATACTCGACTTCTCGAAGATCGATGCCGGCCAGATGGAGCTCGATCCGCAACCCTTCGAACTGCGCGAGGCCGTCACAGACGTCGCCACGCTGATGACCGCACGCGCGCAGCAGAAAGATATAGAGATGATCGTTCGCGTCGACCCGGCGATCCACGACGCCTATGTCGGCGACGTCGGTCGGCTGCGCCAGGTCATCACCAACTTCGTCTCGAACGCGGTCAAGTTCACAGAGTTGGGCCACGTGCTGATCAACGTGGACGCCGTCGATCTCGGCGACGAGGCGAAACTGACCTTCCGGATCACCGATACCGGGATCGGTATCCCGGAAGACAAGATTGCGACGGTCTTCGAGAAATTCTCGCAGGTCGACGGCTCGTCCACCCGCCGCCACGAGGGCACCGGTCTGGGGCTCGCCATCTCGTCTTCCATCATCAGCCTGATGGGTGGGGAATACGGCGTCGAAAGCAAGATCGATGAAGGCTCGACCTTCTGGTTCTCGATCACGCTTCCCAAACACGGCGAAATCAGCCGTCCGGAACTTCCCTCGACCGATGTGACCGGCGCGCGCGTCCTGATCGTCGACGACAACTCGGTGAACCGCTCCATTCTGATGGAGCAGATGAACGCCTGGCGGTTCGACAGCTGCGCGGTCGGTTCCGGCATCGAGGCACTGCAGGTCCTGCGCGAGGCGAAACGCCTCGACGCGCCCTTCGAATGTATCGTGCTCGACTATCAGATGCCGGGCATGAACGGCACCGACGTCGCGGCCGCGATCCGCTCCGACAGCCGCCTGAGCGACACGCCGATCGTCATATTGACCTCGGTCGACAA
Source organism: Oricola indica (assembly GCF_965227485.1). Classification (NCBI taxonomy): domain Bacteria; kingdom Pseudomonadati; phylum Pseudomonadota; class Alphaproteobacteria; order Hyphomicrobiales; family Ahrensiaceae; genus Oricola; species Oricola indica. Next base: position 1,812,328 of record NZ_OZ245747.1, on the reverse strand, counting down.
TGGCGTTTCGCCGGACGAGATCCGCCGCCTGCGCATTCACAAGAACCTGATGAAGCCGGCACGATCGTCGCATCTGTTCGATGCGATGGTGAACTCCATCGTCTCTTCGGAACGGACCCGCGATTCCCGGACCGCGAATGCACCCTCGCCCGCGGCAATCGCCCCGGAAGAGGTACCGGAAACGGCAAGCACGCGCCCGCTTCGGGAAAACCCCGCGCTTGAGCCAGCCCCCGGCGGCCCCGTCGCGCAGGCGAAGGACGCGGAACCGGAAGCGACCGATTTCGCTCTCGATGTCCTGATTGCCGAGGACAACGAGGTCAACCAGCTCGTCTTCTCGCAAATCCTGCTTGATTCCGGCTTCTCCTTCGAGATCGTCGGCGATGGCAGACAAGCCGTCGACACCAGCGCCCGCAAGCCGCCGCGCCTTATCCTGATGGATGTCTCCATGCCGGAACTCAACGGGTTGGAGGCGACGGAAATCATCCGCAAGCGCGAAGAGCTGAACGGCCGCAGGACGCCGATCGTCGGCGTCACGGCGCATGCGCTCAAGGGTGACCGCGAGAAGTGTCTGGAAGCCGGAATGGACGATTACCTGTCCAAGCCGATCAGCCCCGACACCCTGCTGGCCAAGGTCAATGAGTGGCTCTCCAGCAGCCACTTCAGGGCACACAACCTTTAAGGCATCGCATCGTCTTCCCGACTGATGCGGTTTCGTGCGCCTCCTGCCTGTGGACCGTGCGCAAACCGGTTTCCGTCCGGCCCGCGAATCCTCTATCGAGGGGTGGGCCGGCGTCTCTGCCGGCTGTCCTCGAACCATCACCGCAGCGAGCCCGGCCTTGAAAGTCGACATCGACATGGGAACGACCGCCATGCATGACGCGGCGAAGCTCGATATCGAGGAACTGCTGGCTACACGCCTGCTCGTCCAGGGCAATTCCGGATCCGGCAAATCGCATCTGCTGCGCCGTCTGCTCGAACAGTCGGCCAAATGGGTCCAGCAGGTCGTCGTCGATCCGGAAGGCGATTTCGTCACGCTGGCCGACGCCTTCGGCCATATCGTTGTCGATGCCGACCGGTCCGAAGGCGAACTGATCGGCATCGCCAACCGCATCCGCCAGCACCGCGTCTCCTGCGTGCTGACGCTGGAAGGCCTCGAGATCGACGACCAGATGCGCGCCGCCGCGACATTCCTGAACGCGCTGTTCGACGCGGACCGCGAATTCTGGTTCCCGGTCCTCGTCGTGGTCGATGAAGCGCAGATGTTCGCGCCCGCCGCCGGCGGAGAAGTCGCCGAAGACGCGCGCCGCGCATCGCTCGGCGCGATGACCAACCTGATGTGCCGCGGCCGCAAGCGCGGGCTTGCCGGCGTGATCGCCACGCAGCGCCTCGCCAAGCTCGCCAAGAACGTCGCGGCGGAAGCCTCCAACTTCCTGATGGGGCGCACCTTCCTCGACATCGACATGACCCGCGCCGCCGATCTTCTCGGCATGGACCGCCGCCAGGCCGAGCAGTTCCGCGATCTTCAGCGCGGCTCCTTCGTCGCGCTCGGGCCCGCCATGTCGCGTCGCCCGCTCAAGGTCACGATCGGCCCGGTCGAGACCGGCGCGCGCTCGTCGAGCCCCAAGCTGATGCCGCTTCCCGACGCGCCGCAGGACGTCGAAGACCTGATCTTCACGCCGGCTCCCGAGGATTTCGCCCGGCCTCCCGTCACGCGCCGCGCCGCGCCACAACCGCGCGCGACGACCGACATCATGGAGGACCTCGCGCACGCCGCGTCAGTCCAGCAGGCCGAACCGGAAGCCGAAACGCCCGGACGCCGCCCGCCGATGGACGCCGAGGAACTTGAGGTTTGGATCGCCGAGACGCTCGCCGCCATCACGGCCAGCGCGGAGTCCGCCTTCCGCTCCGACTCCGAACTATATCAGGATTTCCTGATGCGCGGCCGTATGCGCCGCATCGCCGGCGCGCCGCTCTCCATGGGGGAATTTCGCTTGCGCCTTGCCGTTGCGCGCTCGGGCGTCGACGAGGAAACGGCCTCCGGCGAAGCCTGGCAGACGGCGCTGTCGCTCGCCACGGGCGTGACCGACGATCTCCAGGGCGTCTTCCTGATGCTGGCGAAAGCCGCGATCACCGCCGGGCCATGCCCTTCCGACGCAGAGATCGCCCGCGCCTACGGCACCCATTCCGCGCGCCGCGCACGACGCTTCCTCGACTGGTTCGAGGAACAGGGCCTGATCGTCCTGCACCAGGACCACACCGGCAAACGCATCGCCGCCTTCCCCGACCTTGACGCCCAGACAACCGGCGGCAACGCCGACGCACCGCTCAGCGACGGAAACGGGCGGGTGGAAGCGGCGGAGTAGCGATTATCGACGCTGCGAGGGCGAACCGGCGCTGCCTCACTCGGTGATTTCCACCCCACCGCCTTCGGAGCCATCCAGAAACCGGACGCCGCGCGATTCCAGTATGAGCCGGAAGCGCCGGACGATCTCGGGCAGCGCGCCCTCATTGCCGTTCTCGAAGCGCGTTACTTCCAGCCCCGACACATCCGCCAGCCGCGCCAGTTCGCGCACCGACATCACGATACCCGCCCGCGCCATCCGGCACTGGGCCGGCGTGATCAATTCATCCTCGTCCACGGACAGGGTCTCCAACCCTGCCCAGTCGAAGCTGTTCCGGCTGCCGCGTCTTCTCGTCATGGGTGTTCCGGCGTCGCCTCGGCATCATCCTCCGTTTCGGGGCTGAGTTCGCGTGCGGAGATGAAGGTGTAGAACATCGGCACGACGAACAGCGTGAACATCGTTCCGATGAGAATGCCCGAAAAGATCACCAGCCCCATCGAGTTGCGCGCGGCCGCGCCGGCGCCCGACGACAGGATGAGCGGCACGACGCCGAGCGACATGGCCGCCGTGGTCATCAGGATGGGCCGCAGCCTGACCTTCGCTGAGGCGATGATCGCATCCAGGCGCGACAGGCCATTATGCGTCCGCTGCTGGTTGGCGAATTCCACCAGCAGGATGCCGTGCTTGGTGATCAGTCCGATCAGCGTGATGAGACCGATCTGGGTATAGATGTTCAGCGTGCCGAGGCCGAGATTCAGGGGCACGATCGCGCCGAAGATCGATAGCGGCACTGCCATCATGATGATCAGCGGGTCGCGGAAACTCTCGAACTGCGCCGCCAGCACCAGGTAGATGACGACCACAGCCATCGCGAAGGCGATCAGGATCGTGTTGCCCTGCTCCTTCTCCAGCCGCGACTGGCCGGAATAATCCACGAAGAACCCGTCCGGCAGCGCCGCCTGGGCGATCTCCTCGATCGCCTGCAGGCCATCGCCCGTGGTCACGCCGGGAAGCGGCAGCGCCGAGATCGTCGCGGAATTGAGCTGGTTGAACTGCTCGATGGAGGCCGGCGACGCCGCCGTGGAGACCGAGGTCACCGCCGAAAGCGGCACCATCTCGCCGGTCGCGCTCCGCACGAAGAAATCGCCGAGACTTTCCGGGTTCTCCCGATACTCGCGCGGCACCTGCGTGATCACGTCGTAGCTGTTGGAATCGCGGTCGAACTGGGCGACCGCACCGCCGCCGACAAGCACGCCGAGCGTCGTGCCGACCTGGCTCGCGGGGATGTTGAGCGCCGCGGCGCGTTCCCGATCCACCGACACCGTCACCTGCGGCGCGTCGAAGGCGAGCGAGTTCTGCACGACGATGAACCGTCCGGATGCCTGCGCCTTCTGCCGGATTTGCTCCGCCACCTCGTAGACCAGGCTGGGATCGCCGGTCGACTGGATCACCACGGAGATCGGCAGCCCGCCGCCCGCGCCCGGCAGGGATGGCGGCGCGAAGACCAGCGCCTGGACCCCGGTGATGGAGGACAGGCGCGCCTGGATGTCGCCCTGTATTTCCTTCTGCGACCGGTCGCGTTCGCTCCAGTCGTCGAATGCCCAGACCGCGATGCCGCTATTCGTCTGGCCGCCGAAACCGACGATCGAGAAACTGGCGTCGAGTTCGGGCAGATCCTTCGTCTTCTCCCGCATCTCGTCCACATAGACGGTCGTGTAGTCGCTCGTCGCATAGCGCGGCGCCGTGATCAGCGAGAACAGCGCGCCGCGATCTTCCTCGGGCGCGAGCTCGGTCGACGTCTTCACGAACAGGAAGCCGGTCAGCGTCACCAGCGCGATGACGATCATCAGCGTCACCGGCCGGTATTTCAGCGACCCGGAGACCAGCTTTTCGTAAAAGTTCTCCAGCCGTTCGAAAGTCCGGTCGACAAAGGCCTGGAAGCGGCTTTCTCCGTCATGCGCCAACAGCCGGGCGCTCATCGACGGCGTGATCGTCAGCGCCACGATACCTGAGATCACGACCGCGCCCGCCAGCGTGAAGGCGAACTCCTTGAACAGCGAACCGGTCAGCCCGCCGGTAAAGGCGAGCGGCGCGAACACGGCGGCAAGGGTCAGCGTCATGGCGACGACCGCGCCCGATATTTCGCTCATGCCCTTAAAGGCCGCCTTTCGCGCGGTCATCCCCTCCTCGATATGACGGTGGATATTCTCCACCACCACGATCGCGTCGTCGACAACAAGGCCGATCGCCAGAACCATGGCGAGCAGTGACAGGAGGTTGATCGAATATCCCATGCCGAGAAGCAGCCCGCAGGCACCGATCAGCGAGAGCGGGATCGTCACGATCGGCATCAGCACCGATCGGAACGATCCGAGGAAGAGCAGGATGACCACCACCACGATGGCCACCGCCTCGCCGATTGTCTTGAAGACCTCCCCGATCGACGCGCTGATGGCCTCGGTCGCGTTGTAGACGAGGTTCATCTCCATGCCTTGCGGCAGCGTCGCCTGGATGGCCGGCAATTCGGCGATGACCGCGTCCGCCGTGTCGAGCGGGTTCGCGGCGGGGGTCGGGAAAATGCCGATGAACGTGCCGGGTTCGCCGTTGAAATTGACCACCATGTCGGTGCTCTCGGCGGCGAGTTCGACATCCGCCACGTCGCGCAGCCGGACGAGTTCGTCGCCGCTGGACCGCAACGGCAGCGAACCGAACGCCTCCGGCGTCCTGAGCGTCGTTTCCGTCGTGATCGAATAGGTGACGTATTCGTTCTTGGTCTTGCCCGGCGCGGACAGGAAGTTGGCCTGGTTGATCGCGCCGACGACCTCCGCTGCGGTGACCCCGCGCGCCGCGAGGCGTATCGGGTCGATCCAGACGCGCATCGAATAGTTCGCCGCGCCCATCACCTGCACCTCGGCGACGCCCTCGATGGTCGACATGCGCGGCCGGATGACGCGCTCGATATATTCGGTGAGCTGTTCCGCCGACATGTTCGGGTTCTGCATCGCGATATACATGATCGCGAACTGCTGGCCCGTACCCTTGACGATGGTCGGGTCCTTCGCATCCGAGGGCAACTGCCCGCGGACCTGCTGAACCTTCGACATCACCTCCGTCAGCGCGACGTCCGGATTGGAGCCGAGCTTCATCTGCACCGTGACGACACTGGCCGACGGCCGGCTTTGCGATGTCACGTAGTCGATATTCTCGGTGGTCGCGACAGCGGCGGCGATCGGCGACGTCACGAAGCCCTGGATCAGCTCCGGCGACGCGCCCGGATAGACGGTGGTCACCGTGATGACGGTTTCCTCGACCTCCGGATACTCGCGCACCGCAAGGTTGAAGATGCCCTGGAAACCGAGCAGCAGGATCAGGATGCCGAAGACGGTCGCAAGAACCGGCCGCCGGATAAAGAGCGCGGAAATATTCATTGCGCGCTGTCCTTCGCCCCGTCGGGCTGAACGGAGTTGTTGATCGTCACGCGGGCGCCGTTGGACAACCGGTTCTGCCCGGCATTGACCACCTCGTCACCGCCCGCCAGACCGTCGAGAATTTCCACGGTGCCGTCGGAGCGCCGTCCCGGCTTCACGAAGACCTGCTCGACCGTCAGCGTCGGCTCGGCGTCGGAATCCCCTTCGGCCTCGACGGATTTGATCCGGAAGACGAAGTCGCCATAGAGGCTGGCGACAAGCGCCGTCTGCGGGATGACGACCACGTCGTCCTCGACCGGAAGGCCCACGCGCACGCGCACGAACTGGCCCGGGTTCAGCCGTCCCTCGGGATTGGTAATTTCGGCGCGCACGGAAACGAGCCGGGTGGCCGGATTGATCTTCGGATCGATACCCGTGATTTTTCCCGTAAAGGGCAGATCATCCTCGCTGAGGCCGATGCGCACCGGCTGGTCGATCGCCAGCAATTCGAACTGCTGCTCGGGAACCGTGAAATTCGCGTTCATCGTCTCGAGGTCCTGCAGCGTGGCGACGACCTGGCCGGGCGAAATATACTGGCCGATATCGATCTGCGGGATACCGATGGTCCCGCCGAAAGGCGCGCGCAGCTGCTTCTGGTTCAGCACCGCCTGCAGTTTGGTCACCTGCGATGTCGAAGCCGTCGCGGCCGCCTGCGCCGTTTCCAGCGTCGATTGCGAGCCGACGCCCCGCTCCTGGAGTTCGCGCGCACGCACCAGAGACTGCTCGTTGAGGCTCAGCTGGGATTTCGCCGACGCGAGATCGGCCTGCTGCACCTCGTCGTCGAGCCGGACCAGGAGGTCGCCCTCAGAGACCGTCGCATTGGCTTCGAACTGGATTTCCTTGACCACGCCGGGCACTTCCATCGTCAGGTCGACGCCATTTGCCGCGTTGACCGTCCCGATCGCCCTTATCGCCGGCTCCCAGGAAACGGACTGGACCTCGGTCGTCGAAACCGCGACCGGCGGCTGCTGCATGTTGGCGAAGAAATCCTCGATCGCCTGATCGCGGAAGAGGTTGAAACCCACCAGTCCGCCGCAAATCACGACGAGCAGAATGAAGGCGATGATGAATCTCTTGATCATGAACGGGGTCCGTTGTCGTTCGTTGGACGGCGGCAGCACCCATCCAGCTGGAAAGGCAGTTGCGGTCCGGGACAGTTTACTGTACCGTCTGGACGGTAAAGTCAATGGGAGGTCGCAGATGGCGCGTGGAGAATCATCGCGCGAGAAGATCCTGACGGCGGCCTCCGAACTGGCCATGAGCGATGGCGCCGCGCATCTCTCGCTGGACTCGGTCGCCGCCCGCGCCGGCGTGTCAAAGGGCGGCCTGCTCTACAATTTCCCCAACAAGGCGGCACTGATGCGTGCCCTCGTCGAGCGTTTTCTGGATGAATTTCGCGCCGAGCTGGACGAAAAGGCCGACCGGTTGCAGGGAAACGATTTCGCGGCGCGTTACATGGATCAGGTCGTCAGGACGCTGGACGAGAAATCGCCGCCGTCATCGGGCCTTCTGGCCGCGCTGGCCGAGGATCCGTGCCTGCTGGCGCCGGTCAAGACGTTCAACCGCGAGCTTCTCGACCGGATGCTCCAGGAAACGCCCGATCCCGGCGCGGTGCTCACCCTGTTCCTCGTTCTGGAGGGCATGAGAGCCCAGCAGGTCTTCGGAACCGCCATTCTCGGCGAGGAGGAACGCCGCCTCGTTCTCGATAAGATCGCATCGATGATCGGAGCGGCGTAAGCCACCTACCCCGGTCGCTGATCGAACGTCTCCACCGCCTCCAGATGCTCGTCCCAATTCGCCTTGTCGGCAAAGAAGATGTGCCCGTCCGGCTTTATGTCGACCGGCGTGTCGAGGCAGCCCGCCGGCACGACCACGGCTTCCTCGCGGGCACGCGGCATCGGCGAGCCGCAATCCGCGCAAAACGCCTTCATGAAGCGCGTGCCTGGCACCTCGAACAGCTTCACCTTCTCCTCGCCGGAAAGCCATGTCAGCTTGCCGTTAAAGGAGAACAGGTTCGACGCATGCGCCGTCCCGGAAAACTTCCGGCAGCGGCTGCAATGGCACAGGAAGAACTTGTCGAAATCCCCATCGATCTCGAACGCCACCGCGCCGCAAAGGCACGAGCCGGAATGTTTATGGGTCATGTCTGTCTCCTTCCATGCGGCTCTCGCCCGAACAATCACTCCGGAAACCGTTTAAACGGTCGGGTCGTATCGCGCAGCACCAAATCTCGGTCGCGGTCGTGACTTTTCATGCAACAATGAAACTTACGTGATATTGACAACGCCGTTTTCATGTATCAATTGAAGTTCCATGAAACCCCGAACGCCATCATCCCTTTCACGAACCGCTGGAACCGACATGACCGCACCGAGTGAATCCGAAACCTTCTGGGAAGACCTTTACCGCGACGCCTCTCCCGAAACCTCCGGCCGCCCCTCCACCGTCCTCGTGCGATATGCCGAGAAAAGAACGCCGGGCCGCGCGCTTGAACTGGGATGCGGCAAGGGCGACGACGCCGTCTGGCTCGCCGGGCGCGGCTGGACCGTCACCGCCGTCGACGTTTCGGCGACCGTCCTTGGCTTCGCCCGCGCCAATGCCGAACGCGCCGGTGTCGCCGACCGCGTCACCTTCGCCCGCCACGACCTGTCGCAGACATTCCCGCAAGGCGAATTCGACATGGTCTACGCAATGTTCCTGGAATCGCCGGTCGAATTCGGCCGCGCCAACGCGCTGCGTCAGGCGGCTTCGGCTGTCGTGCCGGGCGGCCTCTTGCTGGTCGCGACCCACGGCTCCGCCCTGCCTTGGCGTTCCGGCAATCCCGACCACGTCTTCTCCACGGCGGACGAAGTCCTCGCCGGCATGGCGCTGGACATGTCAGGCTGGACCACGGTTCAGGTCGGCCCGCTCACGCGGCAGGCGACCGGCCCGGAAGGCCAGACCGCCGAGGTAATCGACAACCTGATCGTCCTGGAACGGCGCTGAACCGCGCTCACACCCCCTTCGCCTGCTCCCTGAGCACATATTTCTGGATCTTGCCCGTCGAGGTCTTCGGCAACTCCGAAAACACCACGTGGCGCGGGCATTTGTAATGCGCGATCAGGTTGCGGCAGTGGGCGATGATGTCGTCCGCTGAGGCCTCCTTGCCCGGTTTCAGTTCCACGAAGGCGCAGGGCGTCTCGCCCCATTTCTCGTCCGGTCGTGCCACGACCGCCACGGCGGCGACGGACGGGTGCTTGTAGATCGTGTCCTCCACCTCGATCGAGGAGATGTTCTCCCCACCCGAGATGATGATGTCCTTGGACCGGTCCTTCAGCTGGATATAGCCGTCCTCGTGCATCACGCCGAGATCACCGGAATGGAACCAGCCGCCGCGAAACGCCTCGTCGCTCGCGGACGGGTTCTTCAGGTAACCCTTCATCACGATATTGCCGCGGAACATCACCTCGCCCAGCGTCTCGCCGTCGGCGGGCACTTTTTCCATCGTCTCCGGGTCCATCACGGTCACGTCTTCCAGCGCCGTGTAGCGCACGCCCTGGCGCGCCTTTCGCGCCGCCTTGTGCGGGCCGTCGAGCAGGTTCCACTGCGCATGCCACTCATTGACGACCGCCGGCCCGTAGGTTTCGGTCAGCCCGTAGAGATGGGTCACCTCGAAACCCGCATCCGCCATGCCCGACAGCACGCTTTCCGGCGGCGGCGCGGCGGCGGTGTTGAATGTCACGGTCTGCGGGAAATCGCGCTTGTCCTCGTCGGCTGCGTTGATCAGCAGCGACATGACGATCGGCGCACCGCACAGATGCGTCACCCCATGATCCGCGATCGCGTCATACATCGCGCCAGCACGCACCCAGCGAAGGCACACATGCGTGCCCGCCTGCACGGCCAGCGTCCAGGGAAAGCACCAGCCATTGCAGTGGAACATCGGCAGCGTCCACAGATAGACCGGGTGCTTCGCCATGCCGGACGCGATGACATTGGCATAGCCCATCAGCGCCGCGCCGCGATGGTGATAGACCACGCCCTTCGGATTGCCGGTCGTCCCCGACGTGTAGTTGAGCGAGATCGCGTCCCATTCGTCGGCCGGCATCTGCCAGTCGAACTCCGCATCGCCGTCGGCGATTAACGCCTCGTATTCGATATCGCCGATCATCGCGCCCTTCGGGAACGGCGCGTCCTCGGGGTAATCGGGATCGTCGTAATTGATCACCAGCGGGTTGCATTCCGCCCGCTTCAGCGCGGCGGCCATCACATCGGCGAATTCGCGATCGACCAGCACCACCTTCGCCTCGCCGTGATCGAGCTGGAACGCGATGATGTCGGCGTCGAGCCGCGTATTGATCGACAGCAGAACCGCGCCCGCCATCGGAATCCCGTGATGGGCTTCCAGCATGGCCGGCGTGTTGGACAGCATCGCCGCCACCGTGTCGCCGCGCTTAACGCCCGCTTTTTGAAGCGCCGAGGCCAGCTTGCGCGACCGTGCGTAGAAATCGGCATAGGTCCTGCGCAGCGAACCGTGAATGATCGCGACATGGTCCGGAAACACGGCCGCCGCCCGCTCCAGATGCTTGAGCGGTGTCAGCGGCTGGTAATTGGCCGCGTTGCGTTCCAGCCCCTCGCCATAGATCGTGCCTTCCATCTGGTTCCTCCCGAAAATGCGGCGCTCTTCCGCTGATTAATAGGGCCTCGGCGCGGTCGCGTCACCACGAGAATACGCCCGGCCGGTTCCATCACATTCTATTTCAGCCCGGGCGAAATATGTGCCCGACCGAAAAAGGAACATGTTCGGCTTCGGCGCCGTTGTGGACCCAATGGCGCACCCTCCAGTCGCCAGAACAGAGGAGATTGTCATGAAACGCACACTTTTGACTTCGACCGCATTCATCGCCCTGATCGCCGCCCCGCTGGCGCCGGCATTTGCACAGGACCAGGCCCCGGCCGACAAGCCGGCTGTCATCCTGCCGGGCGACGACGTCAACTCGATGGACACGGACACGATGGGGTCCGACACCGGTGAAACCATCACCGGCGAAGCGCCGGCCGAAGAGGTCGCGCCTGCTGCCGAAACCACCGAGATGGCCGAAGCCGACGATTCGATGTTCTTCATCTACGAGGAAGACAACCAGTATCGCTCGACCAAGCTCGTCGGCCACACCGTCATCAACGGCCAGGACGAGACGCTGGGTGACATCAACGACCTCGTCGTTTCCGCCGACGGTCAGCTGGAAGGCGTCATTATCGGCGTCGGCGGCTTCCTCGGCATTGGCGAGAAGGATGTCGGCGTTCGCTTCGACGCCCTGTCGATTTCCGAGAATGTGGAAGCCGGCGACATGAAGCTGGTCCTCGACACCACGCGCGAGGAGCTGGAAGCCGCTCCCTCTTTCGTGACGAAGGAAGAGCAGGCCGCCAATGAACAGCGCAAGAAGACGATCGAGGAACTCGGCACCGATTCGGGCATGACCGGCGCGATCGCGCCCGTCGATCCGAATGCGACCGAGCCGGCAACGCCTGCCGCGCCGGCCGAATAACCGGTCATTCGCACCGAGAAGGGCGGCCACAACGGCCGCCCTTTTTCATGTCCCGCAACGGCGCGCCGCTTTGAGAGCGGCCAGCCTTTTTGTCTTGTCCAGCGCGCCGATCCGCCGGACCGCCTCGTAGAATTTCGGATAGTCGCCCGAGCAGACCTCGAACAGGTCGACGAATGCCGGCACGAGGTCGTTATAGACGGCGGTCGCCGCCAGCTTGGCGTTGTTGATCGGCGTGTCGAACCACGCATCGTAGCCCGCATATCCGCCCCATCGCCCGTCCCGCAAACGCCGGTAACGCGCCCGCAGCCTGTCGATGGCGGCCGCCTTCGCGGCGCGCTTTTCCGCAGCGCTGTCCGCGCCGCGATAAATCCCGATCAGCTCGGTTCGCGTCTCGGCGATCAGATCGAGGAAATCCGCCTCGCGCTTCAGTTCGGCCTCGTAGCGCCCCAACGCGGCCGCATCGCCCTTGTCCTTCAGCCATTTCCTGACCCCGCTCGTTTCCACCGTGACCGCGAAGGCCTCGTTGAAGGCGGTATCGTTGCGCACATAGAACCGCTGATGCGCCAGTTCGTGAAAGACCAGCGACGCCAGAAACGCCTCGTCGCGGCGAAACATCGTGTTGAGCAGCGGATCGCTGAACCAGCCGAGCGTCGAATAGGCAGTGATGCCTGTGACATGGACATCCATGCCCTCGTCCCGCACATCCTTCGCGAATTCGATCGCCGCGTCCCGCGAGAAATAGCCGCGATAGGGCACGCAGCCGAAAACCGGGAAACACCATGTCTGCGGAACCAGGGAGAATTCCGGCGCCGCGAACACCGCCCACGTCACCGCATCGCGCCCGGTATCGACATAACTGCGGTAGCTGGCGTTGTCGGGCAGCGCGAGTTCATCCGTCGCATAACGGCGGATATCGCTTGCCAGCGCCATCTCCGCGCGCAGTTCCGCCGGCTGCGACGGATCGTCGACGAGCTTTGCGACCGGCTGCCGCGCCGAGAGCATCTCCAGATGCCCGTTCACCGACTGCGCGTAATAGGAGATGCCGGTACAGCCGCTGAGCCCCGCAACCAGCACCGCCGCCACCGCAAATCGAACAAACACGCCCATCATGTTTCGCCCATAGCACGGCTTTCGAGCCGCCGCAGGCCATTTCCGCGAAACCCCGCGCCGAAAAAACCTGCGCGCCCACTCGGGCCATTCCTGTTCCGTTCTGGTCTTTCTGCCCCGAATCACTACATTCCGTGTCAATGAGCGATCCTTTCGACGACATTCCCTTCGGCGACGAGCCCCCGCGCCCGGTCGGCGAGCCTTCCGGACTCGCCGCGCGCGCCATGCAGGCCCGCCGGCCGGCGCAGCCGCCCGACTATCTCGACGGCCTCAATGACGAGCAGCGCCGCGCCGTCGAAACCACCGAGGGCCCGGTTCTCGTGCTGGCCGGCGCCGGCACGGGCAAAACCCGCGTGCTGACGACACGCATCGCGCATATCCTGTCGCTCGGCCTCGCCTGGCCGAGCCAGATCCTCGCCGTCACCTTCACCAACAAGGCCGCCCGCGAGATGAAGGAGCGCATCGGCTTCCTCGTCGGCGAGGCGGTCGAGGGCATGCCCTGGCTCGGCACCTTCCACTCCATCGGCGTGAAGATCCTGCGCCGCCACGCCGAACTGGCCGGCCTGCGCTCGGATTTCACCATTCTCGACACCGACGACCAGATCCGCCTGATCAAGCAGGTCATCCAGGCCGAGGGCCTCGACGACAAGCGCTGGGCGCCGCGCACCTTCGCGCAGATGATCGATGGCTGGAAGAACAAGGGCTACGGCCCGAAGGACATCCCCGAGGGCGACGCCCGCGCCTTCGCCAACGGCAAGGGCCGCGAACTCTTCACCGCCTACCAGGACCGCCTCAAGACGCTGAACGCCTGCGATTTCGGCGACCTCCTGTGCCACCCGATCCGCATCTTCCGCGACAATCCAGACGTGCTTGCCGAGTATCACAACAAGTTCAGATACATCCTGGTCGACGAGTACCAGGACACCAACACCGCCCAGTATATGTGGCTCCGCCTGCTGGCGCAGAGGCCGAAGTCCCGGGCCGAAGGCCCGCAAGGCCGACCGGCCGCCGCGCCCGTTGGCGCGCCCTCGCGGAGCGAGCCGCGCAGCGGCGACAGCGTGAGCGAAAATGAAGGCTTCGCGGAAGCCCTCTTCCCCGCCGATTACCCGCCCTCCGCCGAAGGCGGCAAGGGCGACCGCCCGTCGGCCGGTCAGGCCGCCCCCGCGGAGGCCAGCGAGCGGAGCGAGCGCACGGCCGCGAGCGAAAACAAGATCAACATCTGCTGTGTGGGCGACGACGATCAGTCGATCTATGGCTGGCGCGGCGCGGAGGTCGACAACATCCTGCGCTTCGAGAAGGACTTTCCGGGCGCCGCCGTCATCCGCCTCGAACGCAACTACCGCTCGACCGAGCACATTCTCGGCGCCGCCTCGCACCTGATCGCCCACAATGAGGGCCGCCTCGGCAAGACGCTGTTCACCGAGATGTCCGACCCGGACCACACCAGGGTGCAGGTCCACGCCGCGTGGGATTCCGAGGAGGAGGCCCGCGCCGTCGGCGAGGAGATCGAGGCCGCGCAAACCAAGGGCCACCGTCTCAACGACATGGCCATCCTCGTTCGCGCCTCCTTCCAGATGCGCGAATTCGAGGACCGCTTCGTCACGCTTGGCCTGAACTACCGCGTCATCGGCGGCCCGCGCTTCTATGAGCGCATGGAGATCCGCGACGCCATGGCCTATCTGCGCGTCGTGGCGCAGCCGGCCGACGACCTCGCCTTCGAGCGCATCGTCAACACGCCGAAGCGCGGCCTTGGCGATGCGAGCGTGCGCATGGTGCACGACCACGCCCGCAAACAGGGCATTCCCATGCTCGAAGCCGCGCGGGAAATCGTCCAGACCGAGGAAATGAAGCCGAAACCGCGCGCCGCCCTGCGCGAACTGGTCGAGCATTTCGGCCGCTGGCAGGAGCGGCTGGAGAACACGCCGCACCACCTGCTCGCCGAGGAGATCCTCGACGAGAGCGGCTACACCGCCATGTGGCAGAACGATCGCTCGGCCGATGCGCCGGGCCGGCTGGAAAACCTCAAGGAACTGGTCCGTTCCATGGAGGAGTTCGAGAGCCTGCGCTCCTTCCTGGAGCATGTCTCGCTCGTCATGGATGCCGAGCAGAACGAGGACATGGACGCCGTCTCCATCATGACGCTGCACGCCGCCAAGGGGCTGGAGTTCGAGACCGTCTTCCTGCCCGGCTGGGAGGAAGGCCTGTTCCCGCACCAGCGCGCGCTGGACGAAGGCGGTCGCTCCGGCCTGGAGGAAGAGCGCCGCCTCGCCTATGTCGGCCTCACCCGCGCCAAGCGCAATTGCCACATCTGGTTCGTCTCCAACCGCCGCATTCACGGCCTGTGGCAATCCACCGTGCCCTCGCGCTTTCTCGACGAACTGCCGGCCAACCATTGCGACGTCGCCGAGCCGTCATCCAACTATGGCGGCTACGGCTCCTATGGCGCCTCGCGCTTCGACAAGGCCGATCCCTTCACCGCCAACCGCTCCTCGCCCGGCTGGCAGCGCGCCCGGCAAAACCGCAACGCCGGCACCGCGCAAAACTGGGGTTCGCGCTCCGGCGTCGGCGTCGAACGCATTGGCTATGGCGAAACCGACTCGGGCTACGGCGCCGGCCGCAAATCGGTCAAGGGCCGCACCATAGAGGGCGAACTCGTCGCCAAATCCGTCTCCGACACCCCCTCCGACTTCACGACAGGCGACCGCGTCTTCCACATGAAGTTCGGCAACGGCAACGTGGTGTCCGTGGAAGGCAACAAGCTGACGGTCGATTTCGACAAGGCCGGGCAGAAACGCGTGCTGGACGGGTTTGTGGAGCGGGTGTGAGGTTCGCCCCTCTCCCCCTTGGCGGGGGAGAAAGCAAAAGCTTGGGTTTAGCGAAGCTAAGCCCTTAGCTTTTGCAAGAGAGGGGCAAGTCGCCGGCTTCGAAAAGGGGACTAGATTGATTTTCACATCGCTCGGAAAAATCATCGCTTGGCTGACTCTGATAGTCGGGTCGCTTCGCGTCAGCGCAGGGATTTTCGTCGCCTCAATCGATGACCCGGAACGATACGCGTTCGCGGCCAACCGCTATCTAAGCTCTACGAGCGCCGAGGCTATAGACAAGGGAATCTACACCATCTTGATCGGCGTCACCTTGGGCATACTCGCTGAGATAAGTTCATCTGTCTCGATGCGCCGTACGTCCGAGGAAGAATAGGGAAGCCATCTCGAAATATGTCTTCGCCCCTAGCCTGTGCGAAAGGCGACAAGCTGACGGTCGATATCGACAATGCCCGGCAGAAGCGTGTGCTGGACGGGCTTGCGGAAGAGGAAAATCAATAACTATTTGAAATTTAAAGTTTTTCTGCTATATTAGCGATAGCAGAATCGTTTTAAAGAGGTCATAGAAAATGCCGCCAATCAAAGACAAAAACAGAAATTTGGCTACTGGCTTAATGGGCCTGAAGGCTTTAGCCTTCAGGCCCAACAGAGCGCCCATCCTGCGGAAGGTCACTCGACCGGTAAAGCAAAAACGTGAAAATCTAAGAGTGACCTTCCGCAGGATGGGCGCTCGCGCAGGCGCGATTATACGTGATAACCAAGCCCCCTTGTCTATAGGACTGAGATCATTTCAACAGAAATTAATAATCAATTTTAGCTAAATTTCATTTCAGGCGGTGATTAGAAACGCGTGGATAATCGATGCCATCACTTGGGTAAACAGACAAGAACGCTTTCTTCGTGCATCATGTATACGTGTCAGAACGAGAAACTGAAAAATGCGATTTGACGCCGATGAAGGTTTTGACGCAAGGGAGGTTGCAAACCTGATACTCGATCGTTTCAACCCGACCGAATTTCAAATCACAAATCTTAAAATAAATAAGCTTCTCTATTTCGCACATGGTTTCTACCGTGCGAGGTTCGGAAAGAGGCTCATACGAAATCATTTTGAAGCATGGGAAAATGGCCCCGTAGTAAAAGTGATATTTGACGCCTTTAAAAAGAATGGTGCAGAGCCAATTACAAACTCCGCTTTAATCTATGACTATCTGAAAGAATCTCATATCCCGGCCGGATTTGAACATATTCCGGAGGAAGATATCGAATATATCGATAACGTTATTTCCTATTACGTTAAATTCAGCGCTAGAGAATTAGTCGGACTTACCCACAGACCCGGAACTCCGTGGACGCGAGCTCGGAACGCAGAGCGCGGAATGAGATTGCGCGATCGCATACCAGACGAATGGATCAATGAATTCTTTGTGGAAAACTTTGGAAGCCGTGTAGGTAACTAATTTGCAGATACCGAATCATCTCGAATCCATTAGAATAGGCCTCTGATCTCGCACGAGGATTCGGCAATGCGGTTAAGCATAGAGCTAATAGATATCGTCGAGCACGCTAGTCCTGGATTAGCGGACATACGTCCTAGCGACACCACAGCAGTCCTTAATGCTCGCAGTGGCGCATTCATGTCATACAACCTTGCTTTCAGTGATTGCAGGCTGATGCCGTCTGGACTGCTTAAGGAGGACTATATTCGGAGGCGCGCCTTCGACAAAAGGGATTGGGTTCAGCGCGCATGTGTGGAAGTGGCCCTGGGAATGAACCAGTTTCTTGGAGAGCACGCAGATCGCTGGATTGATGTTGGGCGAAAACCCTTTCGTGCCTCAAATAACTTATGGATAAAGCCGAGTATACGCGGAATTATTATCAAGGACGGTATAGTTTCGCCGGTGGTCGCGGTGACGAGAAGGTCTATCCTTTTTGATATGCCGGACGTACTTCCGTTCGTCATGCGTGGTGGTTATGAATTTCATCTTCGCGACGATCCAAACTTTCACGATCTTATTGTTTTAGATCTCACAACTGGAAACCGTGGCCAAGCGCGTAAATCCAGATGCTATCGGCTTAGCGAATCCCACATGATGTCGTTGGACCAATTCGAATACATAGTATCCACCTACGGCACTGCCGCTGCGGAATCCAAATACGGTTTGCACCTTCCCGGCGGGATGTCGATTTCGGACCTGTTCCGTCAGAAGGACCTATAGAGGGACTTTCTTAAGAGGAAGAGCTCCAAGGGCTTAGAGGCCGTCCTGAAACTCGGGGCGAGGCTGGATGGCCGGTCCCGAATGTGATTCCAAACGGTTGTCAAAGCCAGTTTGGAGAGCCTCATGTGGACACCGGCCACCCGGCGGCAGCATAGCCGCGATCATCTGCGTTATGGAAGCGATCTGAGTGATGCGGAATGGGAAATTCTCGCCCCTTTCATGCCGGCGCCGGCAAGGACCGGCCGGCCGCGTCAATGGCCGATGCGCGAGATCATGAACGCCATCTTCTATGTGCTGCGGGGTGGCATCGCCTGGCGGCTTCTGCCCAAGGACTTCCCGCCGATGACGACGGTCTATGGCTGGTTCCTGCGCTTCCGCCGCGAAGGTCTGTTCCAGACAATCAATCACCACCTTGTCATGACCGATCGAGAACGGACCGGACGTGAGGCCAGTCCCTCGGCGGCGGTGATCGACAGCCAAAGCGTCAAGACCGTCGAGGCCGGCGGCCCCAGGGGCTTTGACGCTGGCAAGAAGATCAAAGGGCGCAAGCGCCACGCCATGGTCGATACCGATGGCCGGGCCTTGGTCATCCAGGCGCATCCGGCCGACATTCAGGATCGTGACGGTGCCGTCCCGCTGCTCAAGGCGTCACGACGATCCTTCCCTTTCGTCGAAATCACCTTCGCCGACAGCGCCTATGGCGCCCAGAGGGTCAAGGATGCAACATGCATCGCCATCGAGGTGGTCAAGAAGATCGCCAACCAGATCGGCTTCCACGTCCTGCCGCGCCGCTGGGTGGTCGAACGCACATTCGCCTGGATCAGTCGCAACCGACGGCTGGCCAAGGATTTCGAAGGCACCATCGCCTCCGCCGAGGTCTTCCTCTACGCCGCATCCGTCATGCTGCTCACACGACGACTGGCCCGGTCAGCATGAGTTTCGAGTCGGACTCTCATGGTTATGTACGCGCCTGCTTCGGCATCCGCCTCTTCAACAAATCCGGATGCTTCTCGTTTCCGAACAAATTCGCGAGTTCCGTCTTCCCGATAAAGCCTCGGCGATCGACAAATCTTATGCACCGCCCATCCGCTTGGCTCAACGGTGACGGGTGAGCAGCGATGCTCACGAACTCCCTCCCCCTTGTGGGGAGGGATACAGGGTGGGGGTCGTCGCGGAGCGACAAACCGAGATCCTTCGTGAAAACAGCGCCTTGTAACGAAGGCGCAGGACAACTCCCCAACGTCTTATCCACCGCGTCGCCACCTTCCCCGCCCCTTGCGCCATGACCGCCGCGCAATCCCACACATTCGACTGGTCCGGAGCCATCGCCCGCAATCGCGATGCGCTCTTCATCCAAGCCGGTCTCGACGAGGACGGCGCAGACATGCTGCCCCGCGCGGTTCGGGCAGGCGTCGGGTCAAGAATTCAGGCACCGGTGCTTGTGCAGAAATGCACAGCCCGGATGTAACGGACAGGTCATCCTTGCCGTATCCACAAAGGAGGATCGGAAGATGAATTCCCTATCGAATATCGCAGTATCATCTGTTCTGCTGGTTTCGGCAGTTACCTTCAATCCGGCCATTGCGAGCGCCGATTCAAGCCTCATACTCGTCCAGGCGCAAAGCAATACCCAGATCATCAATGGAAATTCGGCGAGTCAGCGCAGCGGAGGTGCTTCAAATACCTTCAAGGCAGGTCGGGTCGGCACGAAACGGGTCTGCTGCACGAACTATGACCACGTAAACAAATACTCCGGATGTGCGACATTCCACGCAGACCAGTGCCCCAATTACGCGCGTTTCACACCGGCGCCAGAGTAATCGGCTCTGTCGCGAATTGTCGTGCGGGCCTGAACCGCAAAACCGAAACGGGGGCTCCTGGATCGGAGCCCTCAAAGAAGCCCGAAATCACGCAAACCCGGCAAGACTTATCCACCGCCCCGCAACCGCCCCCTACCCTTGCGCCACAATCGCCGCTCAAACCCAAACTTTCCACCGGCCCGCAGCCATCGACCGCAACTGCGCCGCGCTCCTCCGCGCCGATACAGCGCCACACGCTGGCTGAAGGGTGACGGCGAGCAGCGATGCTCACGTCCTCCCTCCCCCTTGTGGGGAGGGATACAGGGTGGGGGTCGTCGCGAAGCGACACACAAAGATCCTTCGTGAAAACAGCGCCTTATAAGGAAAGCGCAGGACGACGCGCCAACGTCTCATCCACCGCCCCACCACCTCCCCCTACCCTTGCGCCATGACCGCCGCGCAAGCCCACACTTTCGACTGGCCCGGAGCCATAGCCCGCAACCGCGATGCGCTCCTGCGCATCGTCGCGGTGCTGTTCATCTATGCCGGGCTGGACGAGGGCGGCGCGGACGAGATGCCGCGCCGGGTCTGGCGCAGGATCATCCGGCTGTTGCGCCCGGCCGAGGCCGCCGCCCGCCGGCTGATCGTCATCGCGTCGCGCGGCATCGAGGTTCCGCCCCCGAAACCCCGCGCGCAAAAAGCGCCCGCGCCCGTCACGCGGGCAACCGGCTGCGTGACCGTTCTCGAAAATGTCGATTTCGGTCTTGCCCGCGCGAGACGGGCCGAACCTGCCGCCAGGCCCGGAAAACCTGCGCCCGCCATTCCCGCCTTTCCGTTGACCGATCCGCCCCGCCGCTTCGATGCGCGGGGCTGGCACGGCCTGCGCCCCTTCCCGCAGGACGGGTTCATGCTTGCCGACCCGAACGAGGAGGTGAGCGCCCGCACGCTCTGCCGCCGCCTTCAGGCGCTGAAACGCGCGCTGGACGATATCGACGGCCACGCGAAGCGCCTCGCTCGCCGGCGCGCCCGCCGCGATGCCGGCCTGCGCGGTCCCTGGCACCGCCCGTTTCTGCGGCGCGGCCTTCCGCCCGGCCATCGCAAGCGGCCGGCAAACGAGGCCGACGATATCCTGCGCGAATGCCATGCGCTGGCGTGTCAGGCGGCGATGCCGCTGAACACGTCGTGACCGGGTGTGCGCCCGTGACAAAGACGGCAAGGCGCTTGCGGCCGGAACAACCGGCGCGCGGGGACGATCGCGCGCGCCCTGCCCTTCTTCCTTACCGATTTGTAACTGGGCCTGCCGCGATTCCGCCCCTATCGTGCCATGATCCGAAACGCATCCGGAGGTCTCCCATGCGCTTCTACCTGCTCGTTCTGGCCGTCGCCGTGGCCGGCATTGCTGCGAATTCCGCGCTGGCGCGGCAACCGTTGAAGAACGATCCGCACCGCCCGGTCGAAAAGATCGCCGCCGATCTGGACATCGCGCCCGGCCAGTTCGTCGCCTGCTTTTCCAATGTGAACCCGGCCCCGCAAGGCTCCCGCGCGTCCGGGGCGCGCGAAACCGCCAACAAGGCGATCCTGCTTCCCTGCCTCCAGGCCGCCAATCCCGCGATCTCCAACACCCGCCTCGATGCGGTGATGGACAAATACCGGCCCGAGGGCCGCGTCGCGGGGAAGTGAAGGGCTGGTGCAACTCAAGTTGCTATGGAAAAAAGGCACTAGCCGTAGCGTTCGACGAAATTCCTGAGAAT
This sequence comes from Oricola indica, assembly GCF_965227485.1. Classification (NCBI taxonomy): domain Bacteria; kingdom Pseudomonadati; phylum Pseudomonadota; class Alphaproteobacteria; order Hyphomicrobiales; family Ahrensiaceae; genus Oricola; species Oricola indica. Next base: position 1,791,296 of record NZ_OZ245747.1, on the reverse strand, counting down.
GCGCGCGCCCGCCTGCGGGTCGCCCCGCCGCGCCGCCGCCGTCAGATGCTCCGCGTCGCCGGGGTCGAAATAGCCCTTCTCGCGATAGATGCGGATGCGCAGCGCGAAGACCTCGCCATCGGCTTCCGGGTGGAACTGCGTCGCATAGACGTTCTCGCCGAAGCGGATCATCTGGAACGGACAGGCATCGCCCGCCACCAGATGCACACAGCCCTCCGGCAGGTCCTGCACCGCTTCCTTGTGGCCGACAAAGGCGTCGAACGGCCCGTCGATCCCGAAAAGCAGCGGATCGGCCCGCCCGGCCTCGGTCGCCGTCGCGCGCACCACCGAAACCGGCTCGCCGAAGCGGTCCTTCGAGACGCGGCCGCCCAGGTGATGCGCCAGGATGCCGATGCCGTAGCAGCAGCCGAGAAACGGCACGTCGCCCCCGGTGATCGCCGGCATCAGGCTCATCACCTCGTCCTCGATGTGCTTTTCCAGCGGGCTCTTGTCCTCCGGCGCGTCGGACACGCAACCCGGCCCGCCGCCGACGATCACGCCGGCATAATCGGCAAGGTCGATCGCCGGCAGTTCCTCGCGCTCCAGCCGAATGCGCCGCGCGCGATCCTCGCTCAGCCCGCCCTTGTCCAGGATGGCGCGAAACTCGTCGTCGGAGGCCTCCGCCTCGGGGCGCAATTGCAGGATCAGGAACGGTTTCATGGGGCCCGCCTTGGAAGGAACGCCGCGTTTAATGAGCCAATCGCCCGCCTGCGTCAAACGCGCATGCGGATTCGCTTTTCACCGAACGCCGCGCCCGCGCAAAGGAATTCCTCCGCGCACCGCCAATTGAGCTTCGCCATCTTATCCACCGGCCTCGGCGAGAGCGATAATGGCGCCAGCCCGGATTGCGTCCGGCACCGGGCGGTTCGAACGGGAAAGGCGGCCCGCATGGCCAGGATCGCACAGCTTGAAGACAACGTCTTCGTCGCCGCGCAGCTCACGGCGGACGATTTCGCGGACATCGCCGCGCGCGGCATCCGCACCATCGTCAACAACCGCCCCGACGGCGAGGCCAACGACCAGTTGCCAAGCGAGGAAGCCGAAGTCGCCGCATTGCGCTACGGCCTCGTCTATCGCCACCTGCCCGTGACCAATCACGACGTCACCGAGGATGAGCCCGTCGCCGCGCAGGCGAAGGCGCTGCGCGATCTTCCCGGCCCGATCCTGTTCTATTGCCGCTCCGGCAATCGCTCCACCATCCTGTGGGCGCAGGCCTCCGCCGCCCGCCTCGGCACCGACACGGTTCTGCAGAGCGCCGCGCAGGCCGGCTACCAGCTCGAGGAACTGCGCGAGTTCATCGACGACCACGCGGCCTCCATCGCCGCCTGACAGACGCCGGATTGACACGCCCCGTCTTGTAAATTTTTTACAATTTTACTGCCCGTTACACCGCGCCGCAACATTTCGACACGAATTGCGGCGCTGTTTTGCGCGATTTTCGTGACTCTCGCCCATCTCCGCTGCATTGCGACATGACAGATTTTTACAAATCGACGAGAGGAACCCGAAATGTCATACACCCAGGATATCCAGGAAGCTCGTAATCTGATCGCCGATCGCGGCAACAGCTGGGACGCCATCGATGCCGAGGCGGTCGCCCGCATGCGCGCCCAGAACAAGTTCAAGACCGGCCTCGACATCGCCCGCTACACGGCGAAGATCATGCGCGAGGACATGGCGGCCTACGATGCAGATCCGGCTAATTACACCCAGTCGCTGGGCTGCTGGCACGGTTTCATCGGGCAGCAGAAGATGATCTCCATCAAGAAGCATTTCGGCTCCACCAAGCGCCGCTATCTCTACCTGTCCGGCTGGATGGTCGCCGCGCTGCGTTCCGATTTCGGCCCGCTGCCGGACCAGTCCATGCATGAAAAGACCTCCGTGCCCGCGCTGATCGAGGAACTCTACACCTTCCTGCGCCAGGCGGATTCACGCGAGCTCAACCTGCTCTTCCGCGACCTCGATGCCGCCCGCGATGCCGGCGACGCCAACAAGGCGGCCGAGATCCAGCACAGAATTGACAATCACGAGACCCACATCGTGCCGATCATCGCCGATATCGATGCCGGCTTCGGCAATGCCGAGGCCACCTACCTGCTCGCCAAGAAGATGATCGAGGCTGGCGCCTGCGCGCTGCAGATCGAAAACCAGGTGTCCGACGAGAAGCAGTGCGGCCACCAGGACGGCAAGGTCACCGTTCCCCACGAGGACTTCCTCGCCAAGGTCCGCGCCTGCCGCTACGCCTTCCTCGAACTTGGCGTCGATGACGGCGTCATCGTCACGCGGACCGATTCTCTCGGTGCGGGCCTGACCAAGCAGATCGCCTATTCCAGCGAAGCCGGCGATCTCGGCGACCAGTATAACGCCTTCCTCGACTGCGAGGAGATTTCGGCCGACGAGCTCCGCTCCTCCGATGTCGTCATCAAGCGCGACGGCAAGCTGCTGCGCCCGAAGCGCCTGCCCTCCAACCTGTTCCAGTTCCGGCCCGGAACCGGCGAGGACCGCTGCGTGCTCGATTCGATCACCTCGCTGCAGAACGGCGCGGACCTGATCTGGATCGAGACCGAGAAGCCGCATATCGGCCAGATCGGCGGCATGATGAACCGCATCCGCGAAGTCGTCCCGAACGCCAAGCTGGTCTACAACAACTCGCCGTCCTTCAACTGGACCCTGAACTTCCGCCAGCAGGTCTACGATGCCTGGGAGGCCGAGGGCCGCGACGTGTCCGCTTACGACCGCGCGACGCTGATGAGCGCCGCCTATGACGGGTCGGAACTGGCCGCCGAAGCCGACGAGCGCATCCGCACCTTCCAGCGCGACGCGGCGCGTGATGCCGGCATCTTCCACCACCTCATCACCCTGCCGACCTACCACACGGCCGCCCTGTCGACCGACAATCTGGCAAAGGAGTATTTCGGCGAGGAGGGCATGCTCGGCTACGTCAAGAACGTCCAGCGCGCCGAGATCCGCCAGGGCATCGCCTGCGTCAAGCACCAGAACATGGCCGGCTCCGACATCGGCGACGACCACAAGGAGTGGTTCGCGGGCGAAGCGGCGCTCAAGGCCAGCGGCAAGGACAACACCATGAACCAGTTCGCCGCCTGACCCGGCGATCCTTGGAGGAGGAGAAAAGGCGGGCTTCGGCCCGCCTTTTTACGTCAAGACCGGAGAAGCACCCTCATCGCAAGGGCCGGCTGCCGCCAAATATCCACCGCGCGATGGATTGGCGTAAGGTGCGTGTGTCACAAAAGCTTCAAACAGCGCAGCCAAGGAATGTCGGCACGCCCGGCGCCGGGACAGATCAAAAGGACAAGGATGCAATGACGATGGATACGGGTCAGCACGACGATGTTCAGGATTGGCTGGAGGCGGAACTAGCGGACACGCTCGATGAAGATTTCGAGCTGGAGATTTCCGAGCCCGCATTATCGATGGAACTGCGCAAGATCTACAACAAGGCGCATCCCACGCAGATCGACCGCAGGGTCTATTTCCGCGAGCTGATCCGCCTGCAATCCGAACTGATCAAGCTGCAGGACTGGGTTGCCTATAGCGGCGAGCGCATCGTCGTGCTGTTCGAGGGCCGCGATTCCGCCGGCAAGGGTGGCGTCATCAAGCGCATCACCCAGCGTCTCAATCCGCGCATCTGCCGCGTCGTCGCCCTGCCCGCGCCGACCGATCGCGAAAAAACGCAGTGGTATTTCCAGCGCTATGTCCCGCATCTGCCGGCTGCCGGCGAGATCGTTCTGTTCGATCGTTCCTGGTACAACCGCGCCGGGGTCGAGCGGGTCATGGGCTTCGCAAACCCGGACCAGGTTGAACAGTTTTTCGACGACGTTCCCGAATTCGAACGCATGCTGGTGCGAAACGGCACCCGCCTCGTCAAATACTGGTTCTCCATCACCGACGAGGAACAGCAGATGCGCTTCCTCATGCGCATCCACGATCCGATGAAGCAGTGGAAACTGTCGCCAATGGACCTTCAGTCGCGCGTGCGCTGGGAGCAATACACCAAGGCCAAGGAGGAGATGTTCGCGCGCACCAACATTCCCGAAGCCCCGTGGTACATCGTCGAGGGCAACGACAAGAAGCGCGCGCGCCTCAACTGCATCGACCACCTGTTGAACCTGATTCCCTACGAACCTGTACCGCACGACGATATCGAACTGCCGGAACGCGTGTTCAATCCGGAATACGAACGCGCCGTGCTGCCGCCGGAACTCTACGTGCCGAGCAAGTACTGATCCTACTGACCGCGCACGGCATCGGCCTCGCGCGGCATGATCACATTGAGCCCGCCCGGCGCGATCCGCACCTCGACCGGGCTGCTCATCTTGACGAGTTCGCCGTCGATTGCGGCCTTCACCGTACGCCTTCGCGTCAGTCGAAGATGCGTCGCCGTGAAAACCTCCATCTGCGGCATGCCCGCCCAGGTGCCGACCGGTATCCGGGCCGCTATCGCCGCCAGCTCCGCCGGCTTGCGCGCATGAGCGATATAGACGCCGAGCTCGCCGGTATCGACACGGTCGGCATAGGGCAGATGCCCTTCCCCGTAAGGATTGTTTGAAATGGCCAACACGGACGTCACGATGGCGCGCCCAGATTCATCACCATTCTCCATCCGGATCCGTACCCGCGGAGGACGCAGGATCGCCCCCGAGAGCGACCGCATGCCGCCAATCAGCTTGCCGAGGCGGGAGCCGAATTTCTGGCGGTCGCGTTCCTCGATCATCTCCGGATGCAACCCGAGCGAGAATTCGTGGATGAAGGGACGATCATTCGCGAAGGCGATATCGACCGCTTTCGGTTCGCCGGCCGCAAGCGCTGCGATCGCGGGTTCGATGTCGAGCGGAATGCCGAGCGAACGCGCGAACAGGTTCATGTTGCCACCGGGCAGGATAGCGAGCGCCTTGTCCGTCTTGTGGATGATGCCGGCTGCCGCCGAGATCGTACCGTCACCGCCGCCCGCCATCACGGCATCGGTATTTTTCGCCTCGCAGGCTTCGGTCAACGCCTCGCCCATCTCCGCTCCATGGTGGAAGCCGATCGAGATGGAGTGGCCTTTTTCGGTGAACCGTTCGCGCAGAGAATCGGCAAGCCGGTCCCTGTCGACTGTTTTCAGCGTCGAGGCATCGGGATTGATCACTGCGGCGAAATGCATGGCGGTGAAACGACCTCTCTCTTTTCTCCGGCTGTGGCGCTGCGAGTATAAATGGGGCGCTCCACCAAATCGCCAAAGCCCGGCGGTGATAACGGCCCCGATATACGGGTTGTCCCGGCGCGCTGTAATCGCCTACAATTAATTGTATGATTTTTCGGGCACTGTCTTTCGAACGCGTCAGACGACGTCCGGTTGCGTGTCATTGGGGGAATAATCTGTAATGTATCGCGTGTTGGTCGCGCCCGATTTCGTCGTGGCGCCATCGAATCCCGACTTTCCGCCCGCCATTCTGGAAGCCATGAAGAAAGCATGCGCGGACACCGGGAGCAATTACATATCCTTCTGGGCCCAGGTCGGCGGCGGAGGAATCGCCTCCAACATCATCGTGACGACCTACCCTGAGAAGTGGCTGGAACGCTATACCGAGCGCAACTATGCGCAGATCGATCCCGTCATCGCGAAGGGACTCGAGTCGGTCAGCGCCGTGATCTTCGATCACCGTCATCCGGACAATGCCGAACTCGCCGAACTGGCCGAAGGCGCGATAGCGCATGATATCGGCCTCTACACCATCGGCATGCCCGTCCATATCGGCAAGAACATCCGCTCCGTGACGACATTCGCCACCGATGTCGATGTCACCAACGCCCGCGACGAGGCCAGCGGCCTGATGGCAAAATTCCGGGAACACTCCCATATCATCGCGCTGACCGTCACCGAACAGTTCCTGAAAAACGATCCGCTCAAGGTCGACCTCACGGACCGCGAGATCGAGGTTCTCTACTGGGGCGCGCAGGGCAAGACCGACAAGCAGATCGGCGAAATTCTGAAAATCTCGCGCTGGACGGTCATCGCCCACCTCCAGAGCGCCAAGACGAAGCTGCATGTGTCCAACAAGTCGGCGGCGATTGCTCGCGCGCTGGAGTTGAAATTGTTAAGTCGATACGATCAGAAGTTGTAATTCGATCCTGCCTTCGCTAAGACGGACTCCGGCTCGGACCGGAGGCGTCGATGATCATCCATGTGGAAATGCATGACCGCGCGGACCATGCGCGCGAAGTGGCTGGCTATTACCGTTTGCGCAAGACGGTGTTCCATGACCGGCTTGGCTGGGACGTGGAGGTCCAGGGCGACGAGGAACGCGATTGCCTCGACGACATGCCCTGCACCTACGCGCTTTCCGTCGATGAAAACGGCCAGGTGAATGCGGGAATCCGGCTGATTCCGACCACGCAGACGACGCTGCTGGATCTCGCCTTCGACGGCCTCGTGCCGGAGGACTTCGATTTCCACTCACCCACGATCTGGGAACTCTCGCGGTTCTGCGTCGACAGCGCGGCCGCGGCGGAGCGCCTGCCGGTCGGGCTTGGAATGGCGACGCTGGAACTGTCTCTCGCCAATCTCGACTACGCGCTGCGCAACGGTATCACCCACTACATCATCGTCACCGAACGCCGGATGTACGAGTTGACCCGCGTCTTCAGCCTCGGCTTCGAGCTTCTCGGCAGCCGCACAATCGACGGTTGTGACGTCGTGTGCGGCCTCATCTCGATCGATGAACGCGCGCGCGCCGCCTCCGAGCGGCTATGCGGCGTCATTCAGGCGCAACGCACTTCTTGTACAGATGCCACGTCGCATGCCCGAGCACCGGAAGCGTCACGATCAGACCCAGAAACATTGGCAGCGAAGACACGATCACCGCAAGCGTGACGAACACGCCCCAGCCGAGCATGGGAACCGGGTTGGAGGTCACGGATTTGACGCTGGTGATCATCGCGGTCACGAAATCGGATTCGCGGTCGAGAAGCAGCGGGATCGAGACGACCGTGATGGAAAAGAGCACCATCGCCAGGATGGCGCCGACCACGTGACCGACCGCGAGGAACGTCCAGCCCTGCGGCGTCGTGAACACGACCTCGATGAACCGGTCGAGTGTCGAGAAGGACGAACGCGACAGGATGATCGCAACGAGAAGGCGCACCTGGTACATCCAGACCCAGAACACGAACAGCATGACGAACGCCATCCAGGCCAGTTCACGCTGGCGTTGCAGCCAGACCACGCCGAGAATTTCACCCCATGACAGGGGCTTCCCCGCCTCCAGCCGCCGGCTGACCTCGTAGAGGCCCACCGCCACGAACGGTCCGACCAGCGGAAAGCCGATCGCCACCGGATAGATCATCCACGGGATGTCCCATGTCGTCAGCGAAAGGGCGATGATGATGCCGCCAAGCGCAAAGACCCCGCCGAAGAACAGCCCGAACAATGGCGCGCGCAAGAAATCCGACAGGCCGGCTTTCAGGACCTCCGCAATGTCGCCGACGGCGATCGTGTTGACGGTCGGCATGGCCGGCGGCCGCCGTGCTGCGCTGTCCGCGTTGTTTTCATTCGTCATGATTTGTCCTCCCGTCACAGACTGCGACACATTGTAACGCGCGGCAATTGTGCTCATTGACGCAAGTCAACATGCGCGGCGCAATTCGGTCCGATTGGATTGACGGCCCGAATGCGCTAGAACGCCACCATGAACGACAGGATGACCCTTCGACCGCAACAGGCGCGTGGCACCGAAACGCGCGCAATCATCGTGGCGTCCGCGATTGCCGCTGTTATCGGCGCGGTCGGCGTCGCCGGATGGCTCGCAAATGGCGATACGCTGTTCTGGTCGATGCTGCAGGCCGGCCTGGCCTGGTGCCTTTGACCCGGCGCAGCGAAGCCGCGCCAAAATGACCGGATGAAATTCCGACGCATTTCCCCTAAGTGGAACCCGATAACAATGAGAGGTCCATCATGCGTGCGATAATCGCTGGTCTCGTCGTCGTGCTCGCCGTCGTCGGCGCATGGCTGGGATACGAGATCTACCGTCAGGGATCGGGCGGATCCGGCGAACCCTACGGTGTCGCCTTCAACCTCATTGACCAGGACGGTGAGCCGATCAGCGAGCAGGCCTTTCGCGGTCACCCGACCGCGATCTTCTTCGGCTTCACCCATTGCCCGGAAATCTGCCCGACCACGCTCTACGAAATGAGCACCTGGTTCGATACGCTCGGCGAGGACGGCAAGGACATCGAGGCGTATTTCATCACCATCGACCCGGAACGCGACACGCCCGAAATTCTCGGCGGATATGTATCGAGCGTGACCGACCGCGTGCGCGGCATTACCGGCGATCCCGACGCCGTCAGGGAGATGGCGCGCGGCTTCAATATCTATTTCAAACGCATCGACATGGATGACGGCGACTACACGATGGACCACACCGCCTCGGTCATCCTGCTCGACAGCGAGGGGCGCTTCCGCAAGACGATCGCCTTCGGCGAAGATACCGAGACCGCCATCCAGAAACTGCGCGATCTCGCGGAAACCTGACGCAGCGCGATCCAGGCCCTTGCCCCACCGGGTACAATGGCAATATGACCGTGTGACCCGCTCAGGACGCGAGAAAACATGGAAGATCTGGCCGCCAAACTGGCCTTTATCGGCGTGGCCGGTATCGGCGCCCAATGGCTCGCATGGCGACTGCAATTGCCGGCGATCGTTCTGCTTCTCGCCGCGGGCTTCCTCGCCGGGCCGGTTACCGGTTTCATCGTGCCGGCGCAGGATTTCGGCGACATCTACCAGCCGGTCGTCGGGCTGGCCGTGGCGATCATCCTGTTCGAGGGCGGGCTGACACTCAACTTCACGGAAATCCGCGAAACCTCCACCGCCGTCCGACGAATCATCCTGATTGCCGGTCCCTTGACATGGCTGGGCGCGGCATGCGCCGGTCACTATATCGGCGGCCTCGAATGGCCGGTCGCGATCATTCTTGGCGCGATCCTTATCGTCACCGGCCCGACGGTCATCATGCCGTTGCTCCGCTCGTCGGCGCTGAAATCCCGTCCCGCCTCGCTGTTGCGCTGGGAAGCGATCGTCAACGACCCGATCGGGGCGCTGGCGGCGGTCATATCCTTCGAGGTGTTCCTCGCCTTTCACGGCGGTCACGACTCCGACAATCTGCTGCTGACGATCATCGTCGCGTTTGTCTTCGCGGTCGTTGCCGGCATCGGCGCGGGCCAGTTGCTGATCTGGGCCTTCATACGCGGCCATGTTCCCGAGTACCTCAAGGCGCCGGTTCTTCTGGCGTCTGTGCTGGCTGTCTTCGCCGTCTCCAACCTGATTCTGGAAGAATCGGGCCTGCTCACCGTCACGATCATGGGCATCCGCATGGCCAATTCGCGGCTCGCCTCGCTGTCGGAACTGCGTCGCTTCAAGGAAACGATCACCGTCCTGCTCGTCTCCGGCCTCTTCGTCCTCCTGACGGCCGCGCTCGAATGGTCGGTCATCCAGGCGCTCGACTGGCGGGCCGTGGGTTTCGTCGCCGCCCTCCTCCTCGTGATCCGGCCGGCTGCGATCTTCGTCGCGACGATCGGCGGCGGTCTGACCTGGCAGGAGCGCCTGCTGACGGCCTGGATCGCGCCGCGCGGCATCGTCGCGGTGGCTGTCGCCAGCCTGTTCGGCTCGCTCCTGTTTCAGGCATCCGTCCCCGATGGCGAACGCATGGTGGCGCTGACCTTCGCCGTGGTGGTCGCGACCATCGTGCTGCACGGTTTCTCGCTCGCGCCGCTCGCGCGCATCCTCGGCCTGCGCATGGCGGAGAAGCCCGGCGTGCTGATCGTCGGCGGATCGCGTTGGGCGACCGCATTCGCGTCGAAGCTGAAGGACATGGAAGTGCCCGTGACCATCGCCGACGCCAACTGGAACCACCTCAGCGATGCCCGCCAGGCCGGCCTCGATACCCATTATGGCGAGACCCTGTCCGAGCACGCCCACCATCATCTGGCCATCGGCCGGTTCAACGCCCTTGTCGCGGCGACCGACAACGACGCCTACAATGCCCTCGTCTGTACCAATTTCGGACCCGAGATCGGTCGCAACAATGTCTACGAGATCGGAGTGTCGCGCGAACAGCCAGACCGGCGCGCCCTTCGCTTCACCATCGGCGGACGGCAGCTCTTCAAGCCAGGTCTGGGACTGCGCGACCTGCGCGAGAAACATGCCGCGGGCTGGACCTTTCAGTCGACGCGCCTGACCGACGAATTCGACTACGACGCCTATCTCGCCAGCAGCCCCGAAGAGGGGCGCGTGATCCTGTGGCGCAAGCCCGACGGCTCGCTTGTCTTCGAAACGAATTCCGACGTCGAAAAGGCGCAGGAGGACGACGTGATTCTGAGGTTTGCCCCGCCCGACGCAGCCGAAACACGCCAAAAAGAACGCGCCAAAATGGCCGAATCCGAAGGAAAGCCCGAATGACGCAAATCCGCCTGTATCTGACCGCCGAGAAGCTGGAGGCGGAAAGGATCTTCGACCTGCTCGAACGGGAATTCGAGGATGACGGCCTCGCGCTGGCCAATATGGAGATCGACGAACCACGCCAGATCTACGAAGTGTCCGTCTACGCGCATGGCGACGAGGATGCGGTTTCGGATATCGAGGCGCGCATGGCCAACCGCCTCGGATCGGATGGTTTCGGTTTGGAGATCGCACGCGAGGTGCTCCCCGATATCGACTGGGTCGCCAAGTCGCTGGAAGGATTGAAGCCGGTGCGCGCCGGACGTTTCCTCGTGCATGGGCGCCACGACCGCGACGCGGTCCGCGCCAACGACATCGCCGTCGAGATCGAGGCCGGGCAGGCATTCGGCACCGGCCATCACGGCACGACGGCGGGCTGTCTGATCATGCTGGAACGGCTTATCCGGACCCGTCATCCGGCCAACCTGCTCGACCTTGGCACCGGCAGCGGCGTGCTGGCCATCGCAGCGGCCAAACTCGCCAAGTGCCCGATACTCGCAACGGATATCGATCCGGTCGCGACGAAGGTCGCGGTCATGAATGCGAGGCTCAACGGAGAGGCGGGCCTGATCCGATTCGAGACGACCGCCGGCCTGTCCGGCCGCGCCTTCATCGAGGAGGGGCCGTTCGATCTCGTCGTCGCCAACATCCTTGCGCGGCCGCTGATGCGCATGGCGCCGGAAATCGAACGCAATCTTGCCCGGGGCGGACGTGTCGTGCTGTCTGGCATCCTGGCGACGCAGCGCCAGATGGTGCTGGCCGGCTTTCGCTCGGCCGGGCTGTATCACCGCGAAACGATCTGGCGCGACGAATGGGTCACGATGTATCTCGATCGCGGCTGAAACGAAAAAGGGCGGCTCGTGGCCGCCCTTGTCGCATCAACGATGCGGATAATCAGAACGGATAGAAGGCGGTCGGACGGCGGCGGAGTTCCGCGCGGTCGTAACCATGCGCTTCGAGCGTCTTGTCATCGAGCATCAGCAGCGCGCCGTTGACATAAGACGAAGCCTGGCGTGCGCGTGCGTTAACCATGGCGTCGAAGGCGTTGTGGAACATGCCTTTTTTCGATTTGACGGTCATTTAGGGTCTCCTGGTTGAATCGGTAACGCACCGACACGATCAATATGGGCGCCTGCGGCAAATGTGACCACGGCCAATATGGCAAGGCAGCCATGCGCCCTTCGCATATGCGAAATGAAATGACGCGCCGCAGCATGAGTCGAAATGCGCCGCGCCGGATTGATCCGCTTAAGGCCAGCGCATAACGTCCGCCCGGCGAATCCGAACCAGAGGCCCGGCGATGTTCCAGAAATTTACCGAAAAGAGCGATCCGTCGATGGGCAAGGCCCGGGTTGCCGCCCTGCGCGCCCGGATGGCGGAGGAAGGCCTCGACGCCTTCCTCGTTCCGCATGCCGACGAACACCAGAACGAGTATCTGCCGGAACGCGCCGAGCGCCTCGCCTGGCTGACCGGCTTCACCGGCTCCGCCGGCGCGGCCATTATCCTTCAGGACGAAGCCCATGTGTTCACCGACGGCCGATATACGCTGCAGGTCCGTGCCCAGACCGACCCGGCCGTCTTCACGCCGCAGGACCTCATGGCCAAGCCGCCGCATCAATGGCTCGCCGAAAACCTGAAGCCCGGCATGCGCATCGGGTTCGATCCATGGCTGCACACCGTCCAGGGCGCGAAACAGCTCGCAACCGCCTGTTCCGGCGCGGACGCCGGTCTGGTGCCAGTGGAACGCAACCTCGTGGACGCCATCCGCAACGACCTGCCGGCCCAGCCGCTCGAACCGGTCGCCATCCATCCCTTCGAATTTGCCGGCGAAACGCCCCGCGACAAGATCGGCCGCATCGCCGATGCGGTGCGCGACGAGAAGGCCGATGCGGCGATACTCACCGATCCCGCCTCGATCTGCTGGCTGTTCAATATTCGCGGCAACGACGTCTCGCACACGCCCCTGGCGCTCGCCTTCGCCATCCTGCCTGTCGAGGGCGATCCGGTGCTCTTCATCGACAAGCGCAAGCTGCCCATCCGCACGGAAGCCTATCTCACGCAACTGGCGACGTTGCGCCCGCCGTCAGAATTCGACGACGGGTTGCGTGAACTGGGTGCGAAAGGCGGCGCGGTGCTGATCGACCCGGCTCTCACCGCCCGCAAGATCGCAGACGAGTTGCAGGACGCCGGTGCCCGCCTTGTCGAAGCTTCCGATCCCGTGCGCCTGCCCCGGGCCTGCAAGAACGCCGCCGAGCAGGCCGGCGCGCGCAATGCCCAGCGCCGCGACGGCGCCGCCATGGCGGCCTTTCTCGCCTGGATCGACAATCAGCAGCCGGAGGAACTCGACGAAATCGCCGTGGTGAGCGCGCTCGAGGAATTCCGCCGCGAAACCGGCGAGCGCCTCGCCATGCCGCTCGCGGAAATATCGTTCGACACGATTTGCGGCGCCGGCCCGAACGGCGCCATCGTCCATTACAGAGTGACCGAGAAGACCAATCGCAAGCTGGCGACCGGCGAGTTGTTGCTGGTCGATTCCGGCGCGCAATATCATGACGGAACGACCGACATCACCCGGGTGATCCCGCTCGGCGAACCGTCGGCGGAATATTGCCGCCACTTCACGCTGGTGCTGAAAGGCATGATCGCCATCACGCTGGCCCGTTTTCCCGCGGGAACGCGCGGCGTCGACATCGATGTGCTGGCGCGCAACGCCCTCTGGCAGGCCGGGCTCGACTACGCCCATGGCACCGGCCATGGCGTCGGCTCATTCCTTGGCGTTCATGAAGGCCCGCAGAACATTTCCCGTCGCGGCACGCAGGCGCTTTTGCCCGGCATGATCGTTTCCAACGAACCCGGCTACTACAAGCCTGCCTCGCATGGCATCCGCATCGAGAATCTGGTGCTGGTCCAGCCCGCCGAAATCCCGCAGGGCGGAGAGATCGCCGTGCATTCCTTCGAGACGCTCACGCTATGCCCGATCGACCGCCGGCTGATCGACATCTCGCTCTTGTCGGAGGCGGAGCTCGATTGGCTGAACGCCTACCACGCCCGCGTGCTGGAGGAAGTGAGCCCTCTGATTGAGGATCCGGTTGTCAGGTCATGGCTGGAAACGATGACGTCACCGATCAGCCGATAAGGGCCCGGAACGCCAGCACCGCCGCCCATCCGATGACGAAAACCGCCATGCCGGGCAGGTAGAAGGCGGCGAGCGCGCAGACGATGACGGTCGCCGTCTCCGCCGGGCCGGTGAACACAGCGGCCGGGGCGACCAGCGTCGTCAGGACCGCGGCGGGCACCGCGTTCAGCGCCGCCTCGACACGCGGATGGATCGTCTTGAACCGCGACAGGATGAGATGGCCGCCGATCCGCGTGAGATATGTGGCGAGCGCACCTGCCAGCACGATCCAGGTTATCGTGGAAAGTTCCATCGTCTACTCCACCGCCTCGCCCGCCGGTTTCGCGCCGATGACCGCCGCCACGGCGACACCACACAGCGCGCCGATCGAGACATGCCAGGGCGAACCGACCAGCACATAGGCGATGATCGAGCCGACGGCGCTGGCCGCCACCACCGGCAGCCAGTTGGCGCGCCTGCGGAACCCCATGACGAGGCCGAGGAAATAGATCGGCAAGAGAAAATCGACGCCATAGGCCGCCGGATTGTCCACCATTTTGCCGAAGGTCGCGCCCAGCCATCCTTCCACGATCCATGTCGTGTAGAATGTGAGCCCGCCGGCCATGTACCAGGCGAAGGTCAGCGGCCTGCCGGATTCGACACGCTTTTCCGACTCGGCGAATTGCGGATCGACCAGAAAAAAGAACGCGACATAACGCTGAAGCGCCGACCATGCGCGCATCTGCCGACCGATGACGGCCGAATAGAGAACGTGCCGGAAATTCACGGCGAAGATCGACAGGACGATCAGCCACGGGGCGATCTTGTCGCCGAACAGGTCGATGCCGACCATCTGGCTCGCCCCGGCGAAGATCGTGGCGCTCATCAGCACCGTCTCGCCAACCGTGAAACTGTTGTCCACGGCGAGCGCGCCGAACAGAAGCCCGAAGGGCGCGGCAGCCAGCATCGCCGGCAAGACCGCACGAATGCCTGCGGCTATGTCCCGTCTTGCGTTCATGGTGATCAACTCCGCGAGCGGTATAGGTCAACAATACTGACGCGTCACGGAAAGAATTGTCAGGGAGACAACGATTGGCGGACAGCGCTCACGCCATGTCCCACCACCGTCTTTTTCGTTTCCAGCCAATATGGCTGCGGGCCGCCGGAGCAAAAAAACGCCATCATTGGGCTGGACGACGCCGCTTTTGCATCATCATCGAACCCTGTTTTGGCATAATCTCAAGGCGTGCCATCGGCGTGCCGCGGGTCACGCCATCCAGTTTCACTACGCGGGAGACGTCTCGTGACTGCCGAACTCCAAACGCCCGCCTCTCCGCTGCTCGCGGAAGATACCGACCTTTTCTACCTTCTGCGCGAATTCGAAACCGCCTATCGCTATGCGCCGACCGGCGGAAGTGCCCCGATCCGCGCCCATATGCGCATGGTGCGCGAACGGCTCGCGAAGATCATGAAGGCAAATCCGCCGATAAGGTTGACCGAGCCGGCAACCTTGCCAGTGACGAGCCATCTGGGACGCGCGCTCGACAATGGCGAACGTGAGCCGACCGAGGTCTTCGTGCGCACGACGGCCAAGATGGCGCCGCGTCTGCGCTGGGAATATGGCTACGAGAACCTCCGGCCGGCATTGGCCCGCAAATACGGTTACGCCGATATTCTTGGCCCCGCCGGCCACGTGGCAGCCTCGGACCTTGTCCTGGGTTTCGTCCTCTTCGCACCCGGATGCGTCTACCCCTCCCATCGCCACGACGGCGTCACCGAGAGCTACACCATCCTCTCCGGGGCTGTTTCGGAGAACGATCTCGGCGTCTTCCGGCCGCCATCCATGATCTTCAATGCCGCCGGCACGACCCACACGATCAGGACGTCGATTCACGAACCCGCCCTTCTCGCCTATGCCTGGACGGGCACGCCCGAGGCGATAACCGGGCACACCATGAAGTTCACCCGCGCCAGGAAAAAATAGCCGGAAAGGCTAAAGCGCCTCGACGCGGCGGAACCACTCGTCCTCGTCGATCACCTCGACGCCGAATTCCTGCGCCTTGGCGAGCTTCGACCCCGCGCCGGGACCGGCGACGACGAGATCCGTCTTCTTAGACACGGAGCCCGACGCTTTCGCGCCCAGACGCTCCGCCATGGCCTTCGCCTCGTCGCGCGACATTCGCTCCAGCGAGCCGGTGAAGACGATCGTTTTGCCGGAGAACGCGGTATCGGATTGCGGCTTCTCGGCTTCTTCCACCGTCAGTTCGCCGATCAGCTTGTCGATCATGTCGCGATTGTGCGGCTCCGAGAAATAGCGCGCCACCGCGTCGATCACCGCGCCGCCGACATCCTCCAGCGCGTCCATCTCCTCCCGCGCCGGCTCGTCGCCTTCCGCGATCTTCAGTGAAGCTTCCTCGAATGCGCCCCAGTCGCCATAGGACCGCGCGAGCGTCCGTGCCGTCGATTCGCCGACATGCCGGATACCGAGCGCATAGATCAGCCGTTCGAGCGGGATCGTGCGCCGCTCCTCGATGGCGTCGAACAGCTTCTGCGCCGAGACCTCGCCATAGCCGTCGCGGTTCTTCAGCTTGGTCAGCGCGCTCTCGTCGCGTTTCGCCAATGTGAAGATGTCCGCTGGGGTCCTGATCTCGAGCCCGCTCTCGTCATCGAAGAAATACTCGATCTGCTTGTCGCCCAATCCCTCGATGTCGAAGGCGCGGCGCGACACGAAATGCTTCAGGTGCTCCTTGCGCTGGAACGGACAGGCGAACTCGCCGGAACACCGCCGCACCACGCTTTCCTCGCCGCTCGCATTGGTCTCGCGCACGATCGGCGTTTCAAGCGAACATGGGCAGACAGTCGGAAATTCGAACGCCGTAGCATCCTCCGGCCGCTTCTCTTCCACGAAGCCGAGGATCTGCGGAATAACGTCTCCGGCGCGCTGCACGATCACCGTGTCGCCGATCTTTACGCCAAGCCGCTCGATCTCCTCGGCGTTGTGCAACGTCGCGTTCTCGACCACCACGCCACCCACTGTAACAGGCTCCAGCCGCGCGACCGGCGTGATCGCACCGGTACGGCCAACCTGAATGTCGATGGCGTTGAGCGTCGTCATCGCCTTTTCGGCGGGGAACTTGTGCGCGATCGCCCAGCGCGGGCTGCGCGAGACGAAGCCGAGACGCTCCTGCAATTTCAGATCATCGACCTTGTAGACGACTCCGTCGATATCGTAGGCGAGTTCGCCCCGCTCCATCTCGATGGCGTGATAATGCTCGAGAAGTTCCTCAACATTCTCAAAGACCGCCATTAACGGATTGGTAACAAAGCCGAATTCCTTCAGCGCTTCGACCATTCCCATCTGTGTATCGGACGGCATGTCCGAAACCTCGCCCCAGGCATAGGCGAAAAACTTCAGCGCCCGGCCGGCGGTGATGGAAGAGTCCAGCTGACGCAACGAACCGGCCGCCGTGTTGCGCGGATTGACATAGGTCTGCTTGCCCGCCGCCGCCTGCCTTTCATTCAGCTCGGCGAAATCCTCCTTGGTCATGTAGACCTCGCCGCGCACCTCCATGACGGCGGGCGGGTTTCCCTTCAGCCGGTTCGGAATGTCTGAAATCGTCCGGGCATTCGCCGTCACGTTTTCGCCGGTCGTACCGTCGCCGCGCGTCGCCGCATAGACGAGCGCGCCCTCTTCGTAGCGCAGCGAAAGCGACAGCCCGTCGATCTTCGGCTCGGCGGTCAGCTTGAGCGGGGTATCCTCTCCAAGCTTGAGGAAGCGGCGCACACGCGCCGCGAAATCGCGTACGTCGTCATCGGAGAACGCATTGTCGAGCGACAGCATCGGAATGCGATGGCGGATCTTTTCGAACTTCTCGGAGACCGCGGCCCCGACCTTCTCGCTCGGTGAATCCGCGCGCTTCAGGTCCGGAAAGCGTGCCTCGATGGCGAAGTTGCGCTGCTTGAGAGCATCGTATTCCGCATCCGAAATCGTCGGCGCGTCCTCGCGGTGATAGCGCGCGTCATGCTCCGCGATCTCGGCGGCCAGCCGCGCCAGCTCGGCGGCGGCTTCGTCCTGATTCAATTTCTCAACAGGTGTAAGCTTGTTGTCAGCCATGCCGCCTATCCGACTCATATCCAAGCGGAATTTAGCGGCGAACCTTCAACGGGCAAACCGCTTTCGCCGCAATCCATGAACTCTGCTGTCAGCCGGCTTTCAGAAGCTGCGAGGCGGCTGCCCGCGCCTCGTCCGTGATCGTCGCGCCGGCCAGCATGCGCGCGATTTCCTCGCGGCGTTCGTCATCGCCCATGCAGGCGACCGAGGTAACCACCTGCTCGCCATGCGACGGGGCCTTGGCGATCAGGAAGTGCGATGCGGCGCGCGCGGCGACCTGCGGCGCATGGGTCACCGAAAGCACCTGCACGGTCTCCGACAGCCTGCGCAGCCGCGACCCGATCGCATCCGCCACGGCGCCGCCGACACCGGTGTCGATCTCGTCGAAGACCAGCGTCGGCGCGGAGCCGCGATCGGCGAGCGCCACTTTCAGCGCGAGCAGGAAACGCGACAGCTCTCCGCCCGAGGCGACCTTCATCATCGGCCCGGCCCGTGTCCCGGGATTGGTGCGCACCCAGAACTCGATCCGGTCGATGCCCTCTTCGGAGCGTTGTTCGGCGTCGCTGGCCATCTCCACGATGAACTCGGCGCGTTCCAGCTTCAGGTCCGGAAGCTCCGCCATCACCGCCGCGACGAGTTCGTCGCGCGTGCCGAGGCGCGCCCGGGACAGCGCCGCGGCCGCCCGGTCATAGACCTCGCGCGTCTCCTCCGCCGCCTTTTCCAGTTCGCCGAGCCGGCTCTCGCCGGCATCGAGATCGGCAAGCTGGTCGGCGAAATCGATGGTGAGCGCCGGCAGGTCGTCCACCGCGACATTGAACTTCCGCGAGGCGGCGCGAAGCGCGAAGAGACGCTCCTCGATCGCTTCCAGTTCGCGCGGATCGAATTCCGACGTGTTGACCGCCACCTCGATGCGAGCCTGCGCATCGGCAAGATGGTCCAGCGCCGAGCCGAGCGCGGTGTTGACGTCGTCGAGCAGACCCGGCGCTTCTTCCGCCTTGCGTTCCAGCCGCCGCAACAGGCTTGCGATATGCGGCACGGGCGACGCCTGTCCCGACAGCACGTCATGCGCTTCGTTGAGGTCGCCGGCGATCTTTTCGGCGCGCATCATCTGCGCACGCTTTTCGGCCAGCCCCTCTTCCTCGCCCGGTTCCGGTGCAAGCTTGGACAATTCCTCATGCGAAGCGCGCAGGTAATCCGCCTCGCGCGCCGTTTCCTCCACACGCGCGCGATGAACCGCCAGCGCCTTCTCAGCCGCTTTCCAGGACCGGAAAAGCGACCCGACATGCGCCACTTCAGATTTGAGGCCGCCAAACGCATCGAGGAGATCGCGGTGGGTCGCCGCATCGACCAGAGCCCGGTCGTCATGCTGGCCGTGGATCTCGACCAGCGCGCGGCCGATCGACTTGAGGAGCCCCGCGCTTGCCGGCTGGTCGTTGACGAAGCCCCGGGTCCGCCCGTCATCCGACTGCATGCGTCTCAGGATAACCGGTTCGCTCGCCTCGGCGTCGATACCGCTTTCTTCCAGCAATGCGCGAACGGGATGAGTGGGTGCGAGGTCGAACAACGCCGTAACCTGGCCGTGCTTCGCGCCGTGGCGGACCAGCGAGGCGTCACCACGCGCGCCCAGCGCCAGAGACAGCGCATCGAGCAGGATCGACTTGCCCGCACCGGTTTCGCCGGTCAGGACGGAAAGCCCCTTGGAGAAATCGATATCGAGAGTCTCGATCAGTACGATGTCGCGGATCGAGAGCTGTGACAGCATGACCGCTCAGTTTCCCCCGGCCCGCTTGCCTCAGCTACCGAAGATTTTGCTGGCGCGCGAAATCCAGGAATTGGTGTTCTCGCGTGGCTCCACGCCACCGCTCTGCAGCAATGCGTAGGAATCGGAGTACCACTGGCTGTCCGGGAAGTTGTGGCCAAGCACCGCGGCCGCCGTCTGCGCCTCGGAAACAAGGCCCATGGAGAGATAGGTCTCGACCAGGCGGGCCAGTGCTTCTTCGACGTGACGCGTATTGGAATAATCCTCGACCACCGTGCGGAAGCGATTGACCGCACCGGGGTATTCGCGGCGTTCGAGATAGTAACGCCCGATCTGCATTTCCTTGCCGGCGAGCTGGTCGCGGGCCGCGCGCATCTTTTCCTTCGCGTCCTCGACATAGATCGAATCGGGATAGCGCTCGATCAGCTCGTTGAAGTTCTGCATCGCCAGCACCGTGTCGCGCTGGTCCCGCGTCACTTCGGGCATCTGCGCGAAATAGGACAGGCCGATGATATACTGGGCGTAGGCCGCGTCTTCGTCGGTCGGATAGAGATTCACAAACCGCCGTGCCGCCTGCACCGCATCGTCATAAGCGCCCATCTTGTAGGAACTGAAAGCGCCCATGACATTCGCCTTGCGGGCGAATTCCGAATAGGGATGCTGCCGGTCGACCGCCTCGAACTTGCGCGCCGCCTCGCGGTACTTGCCGTTGTTCATATTGGCGAGCGCCTGGTTGTAGAGCACGTCGGCCGGTTCGATCGTGTCGACATAGGCCTGCAGGTCCACGCCCTTGTCCTTGCTTGCGCAAGCGCCGATCAGCCCGGCACAGGCCGCCACCGTCGCGACACGAACGAGATTTCGGCTGGCTCGCATTGCATTTTCCGCAGACAAGGTCGTCATATTCATCTTCCCGTATTCGCGGCTGGCGGTTGGAAGCCGCTCGCGAGATCGTCCATTACCGTGTCGCAATTCGACCGGCAACGCCGTGCGGCCAGAATGTCGCGATTTTGTGGCGCGGCGTCAATCACCACGTCCTTCACTGCAATCAGTTGCGATGCGTTGTGAAAATGGCACGCCGTTCGGGATCAGAGCACCCAGGGTGCGTGCATCTGTGCCTGTGCCGCCGCGACGGCAACGAAATCGCCGGAGAAAACACGTTCGCGTTTTTCCGGCGTTTCAACGATTTCGAAGGCTGTACGGTCCGTCAGCAGCGCCTTGAGCGCCGCCGCATTGAGGCGGTGCCCGCCGCGATAGGATGAATAGCACCCAATAAACTGCGCGCCGGCAAGGGCGAGATCGCCAATGGCGTCGAGTGTCTTGTGGCGAACGAATTCGTCGCGGAAACGCAGCCCTTCCGGATTGATCACGGCGTGATCGTCGCTGATGACTACGGAATTCTCGAGAGAGGACCCGAGCGCATGGCCGGACGCCCAAAGCCGCTCGACATCCTTCATGAAACCGAATGTGCGGGCATTGGCGAGTTCACCCCGGAACACGTCGCCATTGACGTCGGACTTGAATTCCTGACGGCCGATCAGCGGGCTGTCGAAATCGATCACGACCTCGAAACGCGTTCCCATATGCGGCTTGAACTCCGCCCATGAGCCGCCGATCTCGACGCGGACCGTCTTCTTGACGCGGACATAGCGGCGCTTCACCGCGTGGTGCGTGATGCCCGCCTCGTCGATGGCTTCGATGAAAACGCGGCTCGATCCGTCCATCACCGGCACTTCGTTGCCGTCGATCTCGACCACCACATTGTCCAGGCGGGTCGCCCAGAACGCGGCCATGAGATGCTCGACGGTTGCGACATGCACGCCGGAGGGATCGCCCAGCATCGTACACAGGTCCGTCGCGCCGACCTGACCGGCGACTGCCGTCAGTTCCGCGACCAATCCGTCCTCATAAATTCGCCTGAATTTGACACCAGTGTTCGGGGCAGCAGGGAGAAGCCTGATTGAAACCTGTTCACCGCTGTGGACAGCGACGCCGGACAAATCTGCCTTTTCGCAGAGTGTGGCTTGGTATCCTTGCAACTTGGTCCCCATTGGCCTTTCCGCTGAAGCACCAACGAAAACGCGATGCTCTTTGGCGTAATGCACGAACCGCCTGCGGCTTCCACCAGGCTGGTTCTCCCCTCTGCGGGGACATTATCCGTGACTCGCCCCTCGGACCAAATCACGCTTTTTTACTAATTGTTACCTAGTTTACAATTTGCGAACCTAAAAGAAAACCCTTTTATTTCAGAAGCTTAAATGACAAGGGCGAGCCGTTTTCGACGGCCCGCCCTTTCACTTCGTTACATTCGTTGAGGCTCAGTTGGCCTGCCGGCGCAAAAACGCGGGAATCTCCAACTGATCGTCTTCCGAAGCAGCCCCGCCATGTGCCTGCTGACGGCCCTGATCGTCGAGCTGTCCACGCCGCGGAGCATAGAGCTGGGCATCCTGGGAAAGCTGACGACGGGGCTCCGCCTGGCCATGATCGAGCCCGGGATCGGCCGGACGCAACTTCGGCGCCGCAGCCGGTTTCTCATCGCGGGAAAGACCATGGGTCAGGCGCTTGAGCAGACCGATCGGACCGCGATCGTCCTCCTCGCCGGCATGGCTGTGCGTCGAATGCGAATCGACTTCCGCCTGAACCATCGGCGGGAAATCCTCGACGCGCGGCATCCGCGGCGATTCGCTCATCTGCGTTTCCATCGGCTGCGGCCGCGCGGGCGCGGCATGAGCGGCGGGTGCTGGAGCCTGAGCGGCAGGCGCGGCCTGGGTGGCTGCGATCGGCGCGGTTGCCGGTGCCGCGCGCATAGGCTGCTGCGCGCTGGTGAAGAGTCGGCTCTGCGGCTTGAAGTCCGGAGCCGGAGCAGCCGGTGCCGCGGCGGCTTTCTGCTCGAAGGCCGACATGTCGCGCTCGGCCTCGCGAATCACTTCGCTAACCTCTTCTTCCTGCATCGCTGGCCGGGGCGCGGGCGCCGTGGCCTGAGGCGCCGGAGACGGTGCCGCGGCGCGCGGTGCGGTCGATGAAGGCGCAGGCGTCGAAGACGGTGCTGCGGCCGGACGGGCCGCGGGAGCGGAGACGGCGCGCGGCTGGGCTCGAAGTTCCGTATCCGGGCGGCTCGACGCGGCAGGCTGCGCTTCGATGCCGGTCGCGACGACCGAGACGCGGATGATGCCCTCGAGCGATTCGTCGAAGGTCGCACCGAGAATGATGTTGGCGTCCTGATCGACTTCCTCGCGGATGCGGGTTGCGGCTTCGTCGACCTCGAACAGGGTCATGTCGCGGCCGCCCGTGATCGAGATCAGAAGGCCCTGCGCGCCCTTCATCGAGGTTTCGTCGAGCAGCGGGTTGGCGATCGCGGCTTCGGCGGCGGTCATGGCCCGGCCCTCGCCGGATGCCTCGCCGGTTCCCATCATCGCCTTGCCCATCTCGCGCATCACCGAACGCACGTCGGCGAAGTCGAGGTTGATGAGGCCTTCCTTGACCATCAGGTCGGTGATGCAGGCGACGCCGGAATAGAGAACCTGGTCGGCCATGCCGAAGGCGTCCGCGAAGGTCGTCTTGTCGTTGGCGATTCGGAACAGGTTCTGGTTCGGAATGACGATCAGCGTATCGACGTTCTGCTGCAGTTCCTCGATGCCGGCATCAGCCGTGCGCATGCGGCGCTGGCCTTCGAAATGGAACGGCTTGGTGACGACGCCAACGGTCAGGATGCCCTTGGCGCGCGCCGCGCTGGCAACGACCGGTGCCGCGCCCGTGCCCGTGCCGCCGCCCATGCCGGCGGTGACGAAGCACATATGCGTGCCGTTCAGATGATCGTTGATCTCGTCGATGCATTCCTCGGCGGCCGAGCGTCCGATATCCGGCTGCGATCCCGCGCCGAGACCCTCGGTAACACCGAGCCCGAGCTGGACGATCCGCTCCGCCTTGTTCATGGACAGAGCCTGCGCGTCCGTGTTGGCGACCACGAAGTCGACGCCCTCCAGGCCGGCATTGATCATGTTGTTGACGGCGTTTCCGCCACCGCCACCAACGCCGAAGACCGTTATACGCGGCTTCAACTCAGTGATATCCGGCTTTTGAAGATTGATCGTCATGGTTTCCATCCTTTCTGATGCCGGATGCGCCGCCACATCCGAACGCGGGCCGCCCCGCGATTCCTTTAAAAACTGTCCCTTAGCCACTGGGTCATGCGTCCCAATGGCCCGTCGGTCCCCGTGCCCGCCATGCGGAACGGGTGCCCGAATTTCATCGTGCTGTGGTCGTTTTTCGCCACCTGCGGATAAATCATAAGCCCCGCCGCTGCCGCGAAAGCAGGCCCCTTGGCCGCTGCCGGCAGGCCGCTGACGCCGAGAGGACGTCCGATCCGCACATTGCGCCCGAGAATACGCCGCGCCAGTTCCGGCATGCCGGTCAGTTGCGCCGCGCCGCCCGTCAGGACGACGCGCTTGCCGACAACGCTGGAATAGCCGGATTTGTTGATGCGATCGCGCAGCATCTCAAGGGTCTCCTCGACACGTGCGGCTATTATACGGTTAAGCAGGCTGCGCGGGACTTGCGTCGCGTAACCGCTGTCCTCATCGCCGATCGCCGGCACCTGGATGACGTCGCGTTCGTCGGCCGGCCCCGCAAGCGCCGAGCCCTGCATGACCTTCAGCCTTTCGGCATCGTCGAGCCGGCAGGAAAAGCCGCGTGCGATGTCCATCGTCACGTGATGCCCGCCAACCGGGATGCTGTCGGCATGGATGAAGGCGCGCTCGGCGAAAATCGCCACCGATGTCGTGCCCGCACCCATGTCGACACAGGCGCAGCCGAGGTCGAGTTCGTCATCGACAAGCGCGGCAAGCCCGCTCGCATAGGGCGTCGCAACCATCGCCTCGACGCTCAGATGCGCGCGGTTCACGCACATTTCCACGTTGCGCAGCGGTGCGGCATCGGCGGTCAGGACATGCATGTTGAGCGTCAGCTCGCGCCCGACCATGCCGCGCGGATCGACAATGCCGCGCTCGCCGTCGAGCACGTGGTCGACGGGAAGCATGTGCAGAACGGTGCGATCGACATTGGATGCGCGCGCCACGCCGGCCTTCAGGACCTTCGCGATATCCGATTTCGAGATCGGCCGGTTCTCGTCGAGTTCGATCGACGCGCTGGAAACATGGCTCGAAAGCCGCCCGGCGCTGACATTGACGATCATCGAATCGACCGTCAGCCCGGCCATGCGTTCCGCGGCGTCCACCGCGTGGCGCACCGACTGCTCAGCGGCGTCGAGATCGTTGATCAGGCCCGATTTCACGCCATGCGACTTGGTGTGACCGATGCCGATCACCTCCGGCGCATGCGTGCGGCCGTGCAGGTACTGTCCACCCTCGTTGGGCACCATGCGCGCGATGATGCAGGCCGTCTTGGCGCTGCCGATATCGAGCACCGTGACGACGGCGGTCCGCCGTGGCTTTTTCTGTTCGGGAGCGCGGGGCTTGGTTGGCATCAGATGCTGCTCCGCTTCGCGGCCTTGATGGCCTTTTCACGCGCCTTCAGCGCAGCCTCGCGGCGCGCCATGGCGTTCTCGGTCAGCGCAACGGTCGTGCGGTCGGCGAGCCGGAGATCGATGGAGGCGATATCGCGCGACAGGATCTGCGTGCCCGCATCCATGACGAGCAGCCGCTCGACCGCCTTTTCGGGCTCTTCGGCGGGCAGCTTCACGGTGATACCGTTCGCCAGCCGGACATCCCAGCGGCGCTCGCCCACATGGATCAGCGCTTTCACCTTGCCGGCAACAGCGGGATAATCCAAAAGCAGTTCCATGAAGGACGCCGCTGATGTCGCCGCGCCAGGTCCGACGACCAGCGGCAGATTGTTGAAGCCATATCCGGAATAGGCGGCGATTACCCGCCCGTCGCGTTCGATCAGCGACAGCGCGTCACCGGACTGCCAGATCGCGAAGGCCTGGCGTTCGTCGATGCGAATTTCCAGCTTGCCCGGATAGACCTTGCGGACTTCGGCCCGCTCGACCCAGGGCAGATCCTGAAGTGATTCGCGCGCATCGCGCACGTCGAGCAGGGCAAGCGACGTTGATTCGCCGAGGCCCAGCGCGTCGATCACGGCGACTTCGGACGTATTCACCTGGCCGGAAATCTCGACTTCCTGCACCGCGAATCCGAGCGACGCCGTCACCGTGTTGGCGACCGCGCCGAACTGACCGCCCGCCACCGAACCGTAGAGTGCGGTCGCCGCGAAGAGCGAAACGAGCCCCACCGCTTCCGCGTAACGCGGAACCGTGATGTCACCGGCGAAAATCTTGGAAAACAGGCGGGCGGGGCGGCGCAGGAGCCTGGGCACGACGAAACGGCCTTCGCCTTCGCTGCCATCCGGCGCGACGCGGCCCTTTCCTCTGCTTTTCCCGTTCAACGCAAACAAGATGCGTCCTCCACCATCCAACTCAAGAGCTCCCCGAAGGAGTGCCCGGCATGTTCGGCCAGTTCGGGAACCAGCGACGTCGCCGTCATCCCCGGTTGGGTGTTGATCTCCAGCCAGATGACCTCTCCGTTCTTGGAAAACCGGTCGTCGTAGCGGAAGTCGGAACGGGTCACGCCCCGGCACCCGAAGGCCTGATGTGCTTTGAGTGCCAGCTTGGTTATTGTTTGGTAAATATTTGGTGAAATTTCTGCCGGACACACATGATTTGATCCCCCGGCGACGTATTTGGAATCGTAATCGTAGAACTGATGTCCCTGCGGAACGATCTCGGTCACGCCGAGCGCGACGTCGCCCATCACCGCGCAGGTCAGTTCGCGCCCGTGAACGTACCGCTCCACCATCACCCGGTCGCCATATTTCCACTCCGGCGAGGTCAGGATCTGCGGCGGATGCGGCTGGTCCTCCTTGACGATCACGACCCCGAAACTGGACCCTTCCGAAACCGGCTTGACCACATAGGGCGGTTTGAGCGGATGGGTCGACGCGAAGTCGTGCCGGTTCATGACCTTCGATTCGGCCAACGGGATGCCGACGGATTTCGCCACCCGCTTGGCCATCTCCTTGTCCATGGTCACGGCTGCCGAAAGGACGCCGGAATGGGTGTAGGGAATTTCCAGATATTCGAGGATGCCCTGGATCTTGCCGTCTTCGCCGAACGGACCGTGCAGCGCGTTGAAGGCGACGTCCGGCCTGAGTTCCGCGAGCCGAGTGGCGACGTCGCGGTCGACATCGACGCGAGTGACCGTGTAGCCGCACCTCTCCAGCTCGTCGGCGCAGGCCGTGCCGGACATCAGGCTGACGGGTCGTTCGGACGAGAACCCACCCATCAGGACTGCGACGTGCTTCGGCTTGCGATCGTTCATGTTTCCCTTTCCTTCCCGCTCGGCGACGGCATGAATCCGCACGGCGTCGCGTGCCGGGATTACGCGAACAGATTGACGCGCACAGCGTCCGAATCAGCCGATCATGGGACTGAACCGAAAAGAATCAGAGGTTTGATTCGCTGGCAAGAGCAGCGGCCAAAAAACCGAGAGTCAGCTTGATGTGACCGCGGTCTGTTCTGGCGGTTTCGGGCGCAGCATGAGAAAGCGCAAATTCATCGAAACGGCCGCAAAAGCCAGCCCGCCGGCAAGACCGGTCCACACCCCGGCGCCGCCGAGATCGAACACGAAACCGAGCACGTAGGCCAGCGGAAACCCGATGCCCCAGTAGCACAGGATCGCCAGCAGCATCGGCACGCGCGTGTCCTTCAGCCCGCGTAACAGCCCCGTGCCGACGGCCTGGGCATTGTCGAAGAGCTGGAATACGCCCGCGATGACCAGCAGCGGCACGGCATAGGCGATCACGTCCGCCGCCTTCGCTTCGGTATTGTCGAGGAACAGCGAAATCAGTGGCGCCGGAAGCGTCCAGAACACCAGCCCGCTCATCGTCGCGAAGGCCAGGCATATGCCCATCGCCGAAACGGCCGCGCGATTGAGCCCGAGCGCGTCGCCGCGCCCGAACGCCCGCCCGATCCGCACGGTCGCCGCCTGCGACATGCCGAGCGGCACCATGAAGGCGATGGAGGAAAGCTGCATGGCGATGCCGTGCGCCGCCAGCGCCACGACGCCGAGCCAGCCCATCATCACCGAGGTGAAGACGAACAGCATCACCTCCGCGAGAATGGTGATCGAGATCGGAACGCCCATGCGCAGCACGTCGCGGAGATCCGGCCAGTCCGGCCGCCAGAAACGGGCGAATATCTCGTACTCCGCCGCTTTCCGGTCGGTGACGACATGCGCGGCGAGCACCGCGAAGGTCAGCGCGGTGGTGCCGAGCGAGGCGATCGCAGCGCCGCGCACGCCCATTTCCGGCGCGCCCCAGTTGCCGAAGATCAGCAGCCAGTTGAGAAACCCGTTCAACAGCGCGCCGGCGACCGTCGACCAGAAGATGATACGCGGCCGCTCGACCGCCGACAGGAAGGCGCGCAGCCCCTGCGCGGCCAGCGCAGGAAGCATCGCCCATTGGGCGATTCGCATGTAATCCCCCGCCAGCGCCGCGACGTCGGCCTCCTGCCCGAGCGCCAGAAGGATCGCCTCGGCATACCAGAGCAGCGGCATGACCAGCGCCGAATAGGCGATGGCCACCCACAGGCCCATACGCACGGCGCGTCGCACGCCGCGCGTGTCGCCCTTGCCCTCCGCCTGCGCGGCGATCGGCAGCACCGCCTGGCTGAAGCCCGAACCGAAAATCATCACCACGAAGAAGAACGGCGTCGCCAGCACGCTGGCCGCAAGCGCTTCCACCGAATACCAGCCGAGCATGATCGTGTCGGTTGTATTGATCAGCATCAGCCCGATCTGCGACCCGACCAGCGGAACGCCCAGCGCAAGCGTCGCGCGCAAATGCCCGATGCGCCCCATGGGCGCAGCGGTCTCGCTCCGGAGTTCGCCGCCAGACGGTTTGGAATCGACAGTGTGGGTCATCGCCGCGCTATGCCCGATTTCGGACGACGGCGCCACGCAAATCCTCGCCGCCGGCGCAACATGTCCTAAGTTCCGGACGGTTAACCATCCCGCTTCGAGCTTTCTTAAGCCGCCTCGTTTACAACCGGCGATACGCGACCTAGCGCCTTCCGGCGGCATGACACCGCACTGTGGCCCGGCATCGATCCGGGATGTTTTCCTTCAAGTGAGACCCGTTCGACCGCGCATATCCATGCGCGATGTCCGGATCTCCTGTCGGAAACGGGCGAAACGGGTCACGTGGGGAAAAGGGGTTGGAATGTCAGGCGATATCGATCTGCGGAAAGAGACGGGCACCGCGCGCCGAAACGGCGGCTGGCGAGAATCCGGCCGCGTGACGATCTTCCGCGACAATGCGCCGAACGGGGTGATCCGATGCTCGATTTCATGAGACCGGCGCCGGTGAAACCGGACACGCCGAAGTCGGAGAACGCCGAGTTCAAGGCGGCCGAGGCTCTCGCCGCCAAGGCGATGCTGCTCGCCAACACCTATCAGACGCCGCCGGTGCCGAAGACCTACGAGGTCTGGTACTCCTACGCCTCCGGCATTCCGGAGGCGGTCGCCCGCAAGATCAACAAGATCCTCGAAAAAGGCGGCTCGCTCGGGACCTACGAACTCGACCAGGTTCACCTGGAACATCTTTCCGCGACCGAGCAGGAACGCCGGCACCAGGATGCCGTCAGCTACCATCTCGACCGCGAAATGGACGAGATCGCGAAGCTGGTGCAGGCGCATCTTTCGTCCAGCGACAGCTATTCCGGTTCGTTGACGAAGATGGCCGGCAACCTGTCGGCGAATTCATCGCCTTCGCAGGTCCGGAGCGCAATCGAACTGCTGCTTCGTGAAAACGCCCGGATGCGGTCCGAAACGTCGGCGCTCAACGAATGCCTCACCAAGTCGCGCGCGCAGGTTCGAAGACTGCGCTCCAGCCTTGAGAAATCGCGCGAGAAGGAATTGCGCGACCCGATGACCAATCTCGCCAACCGGCGCTTCTTCGAAACGCGCCTCGCCCAGGAAGTGGTCGAGGCGGAGAAAAGCAAGGCGCCCATGTGCCTCGTTCTGCTCGACATCGACCATTTCAAGGTCATCAACGATACGCATGGCCATCTCGTTGGCGACGACGTGCTGCGCTATTTCGCCACGATCCTGATGGCCAACGTCAAGGGACGCGATCTCGCGGCGCGCTATGGCGGCGAGGAATTCGCGCTGATCCTGCCGGCCAGGCAGGCCGACAGTGCTCGCACGCTCTGCAAGCACATCATGCACCAGCTCGACAAATCGCGCCTCGTCCTCTCGCAGGGCAAGAAGCCGATCGGCAAGCTCACCGCCTCCTTCGGCGTTGCGACATTCCGCGCGGGCGACGATCCGGAGCAGCTGTTGACGCGCGCCGACGAAAAGCTCTACGAAGCCAAGAAATCGGGCCGCAACCGCATCGTCTGCGACTCCTGACCCTTTTCTGACATTCCTGCCTGTGAACTCCGGGGACACCGGGGATAAGCACGATTCGCCGCTCGACACGTCGCGCGATCGGGAGAAGACTGTCCCTACTGCGGCCCGGACAAGGAAATTACCTGCCGAGCAGCGAAATCCGGACCGGATCCAGCCGCAGCCCAATCGTGAAGCCGCGAAGGCCCGCAAGGGCGATCTTCAGGTCGTAGCGGTGGGGCGTATCGGAGACGGCTTCGGCCGGAGCCGGTGCGGCCGGTAACGTGGCGAACGGCGGTTCTTACCGTAACGCCAACGCGGTCGGGAAGCCTTCGGGCTTTTGGACAGCGGGCCCGAAAGGTTCCTTGCGGACCTCAGGGACAAACATCGGTCGAGACGTCGGTGAATGACGTTGTGATGCCTTCGGGCCAGCGTTTTTGACCGGATACCCGAGCTGATGCAGGGAGGCGGCGACCGAGGTCACCGCCTTCTTGCATATGGGGCAACCGAAATGCGCCCTAGAGCATCAGGCCCATGAATTCCTGGACTTCCTGTCCCTGCCTGAACAGGCCGATCCGTTTGATCTCCCATTCCAGACGGATGCCCGAGGTCTCCAGGACTTCCGCGCGCACCGTCTCGCCCAGAGTTTCGAGATCGTGACTGGTCGCCGTGCCGGTATTGATCATGAAGTTGCAATGCATCGGACTCATCTGGGCGCCGCCGATCATCAGTCCGCGGCAACCCGCCTTGTCGACTTCCTTCCAGGCCGAGGTGCCTTCCGGATTCTTGAAGGTCGATCCGCCCGTCTTCTCCTTGACCGGCTGCACCGTCTCGCGGTGGTGCTGAACAGCGTCCATCTCAGCCTTTATGACGGCCTCGTCTTCCGTATAGCCTTCGAAAAGCGCACCGGTGAAGATCAGATCCTTCGGCGCACCGGAATGGCGGTAGGAATAGCCCATCGCCTCGTTCGACAGCGTATGCCTGTTGCCCTGGCGGTCGACCGCATAAACCTCGACGACACGCTCTCGCGTCTCGCCGCCATTTGCACCGGCATTCATGCGCAACGCACCGCCGATGGAGCCCGGAATTCCATGGTAGAACGAGAAACCCGAAAGCGACTGCGACAGCGCGAATGCGGCGAGCCTTTTGTCCGGGAGCGCCGCGCCGGCCAGTATGCGATTGCCTTCCTGCAGAGCGACCTGCCCGAAGCCTTTCGCCGAAAGCCGGATCACGACACCCGGGATACCGCCGTCGCGCACGAGCAGGTTCGAGCCCACACCGACGACGGTGAACGGCACGTCGGCGGGCAGCACCCTGAGGAATTCCGCGAGGTCGTCCGCATCCGCAGGCTGGAACAACAGCTCGGCGGGTCCGCCGGTGCGGAACCATGTGATCTGGTCCATCGGCGCATTCGGCGTCAGCCGGCCGCGAATGCCGTCGAGACGGTCCGAAAGGCGCTCGAGCAGGAGATTTCCGTCGATCGCCGTCATGAGACCGGTTCGCCTCCAAGCTCCTTCGGAAGCGCGTAGGCCCACTGCGTGATATTGCCGGCGCCAAGGAAGATCACGAAATCACCGGCCTTTGCGACATCGCGAATGATCGGCGCGATGGCCTCCGGTCCGTCGATGGCGCGCGCGTCGCGGTGCCCGCCCGCCTTCATGCGCGACACCAGTTCGGCCGAGCCGATCCCGTCGATCGGCTGTTCGCCCGCCGCATAGACCGGTGCGACGAGCACCGTGTCAGCCTCGTTGAAACAGGACGCGAAATCGTCGAACAGGTCGCGCAGGCGCGTATAGCGGTGCGGCTGCATGACCGCGACCACCCGGCCCTCGCCGGCAGCGTCGCGCGCCGCATGCAGCACGGCCTTGATCTCGACGGGATGGTGGCCGTAATCGTCGAAGATGCGCACGCCGTCCCACGTTCCCGTCGGCGTGAAGCGCCGCTTCACCCCGCCAAACGACAGCAGCCCGCGCTTGATCGCCTCGGCGTCCATGCCGAGTTCGTGCGCAACGGCGATCGCCGCCGTCGCGTTGGAAACATTGTGCCGGCCGGGCATCGGCAGGTGCAGGTCGCGGATTTCGGTCACTGCGCCGGTCTTGCGGTCGCGGATCGTCACGTCGAACACGGAAACCGCGCCATCCATGCGATGACCCGAAAAGCGCACATCCGCCTGCGGATTCTCGCCATAGGTCACGATACGCCGGTCGACGATGCGCGAGGTCAGGGCCTGCACCTCGGGATGATCGATGCACATCACGCCATAGCCGTAGAAAGGCACGTTCTCGACGAACTGCCTAAACGCGTCGCGCACCTTGTCGAACGAACCGTAATGGTCGAGATGCTCCGGATCGATATTGGTGACCACCGCGACGTCGGCGGGGAGCTTCAGGAAGGTGCCGTCGCTCTCGTCGGCTTCGACCACCATCCACTCGCCCTCGCCCATGCGGGCATTGGTGCCGTAGGCGTTGATGATGCCGCCATTGATCACGGTCGGATCGAGCCCGCCGGCCTCCAGCAGCGTCGCCACCATGGAGGTGGTCGTCGTCTTGCCATGCGTGCCGCCGATCGCGACCGCGTTGCGGAACCGCATGATCTCGGCCAGCATCTCGGCGCGCCTCACGATGGGCAGCACCCGCTCGCGCGCCGCGATCAGTTCGGCATTGTCCGGCTTGATCGCCGTCGAGACCACGACCACTTCCGCCGCGCCGAGATTGTCGGCGGAATGCCCGATGAAGACCTCGATGCCCTTCGCTTTGAGCCGCTGCACATTGGCGTTGTCGGACTGGTCGGAACCCTGCACCTCGTAACCGAGATTGTGCAGCACTTCCGCGATACCGCTCATGCCGATGCCGCCAATTCCGACGAAATGCACAAGGCCGATATTCTGCGGCATCTTCATGGGAAACTGTCCTGCTTTGCTGTCCTAGCCGGCCTTGAATTCGGCCGCGGTCCGGCCCGAGGCAATAGCCTCTACAAGGTCCGCAAGCAAGGCGGTGGCCTCCGGCTTGCCGGCCTTGCGGGCGGCTTCCGCCATGGCGTCGAGCCGGTCCGGATCGTCGAGAAGCTCCTCCAGCAGCGCCGCGACGGCGGCGGCGTCCAGATCCTGCTCGCGGCGCACAAGCGCTCCGCCGGCAGCCTCCAGCGCCGCCGCGTTGGCGGCCTGATCGTGGTCGAGCGCATGCGGATAGGGAACGAAGACCGCCGGCCGGCCGATGGCCGCGATCTCGGATACGGTGGATGCGCCGGACCGCGACATGACGAGATGCGCGCCGGCGATCCGCTCCGGAAGATCGGAGAAGAAGGGAGAAACCTCCGCCTTGACGCCGAGTTCCGCGTAGCGCGCCCTTGCGCGTTCCTCGTCTTCCGGCCGTGCCTGCTGGGCAACCTCGAGACGCGACCGCATGTCCTCGCCCATCAGGGCGACCGCTTCCGGCAGCGTATCGGAAAAGAACCGCGCGCCCTGGCTGCCGCCGAAGACAACGAGCCGAAGCTTCCCGCCGCGCTGCGGCGTCTCGAACGGCGTCTGAGACGCGGCGATAACCGCCGGACGCACCGGATTGCCCGTCTCGACGATCCTGTCCGCCAAAGGCCCTTCCGCTTTCAGGAAGCCGCCGGCAATCGCCGTCACCCGGCGCGACAGCATCTTGTTGGCCCGGCCCATCACCGCGTTCTGTTCGTGGATCACGGTGGGAAACGCCCCTGTCGCCGACCATAGCGGCGGCACGGTCGGATAGCCTCCGAACCCGACCACGGCCTTCGGCTTGAGAAATTTCAGCAACGCGCTCGACTGGCGCATGCCCTTGAACAGCGTCCACGCCGCGCCGATCAGCCGAACCGGGTTCTTGCCCGACGGCGTCGCCGAGTGGATGACGTGCAGCTTGTCCTCGGGAAAGCGGTCGGCATAGCGCGTCGCGCGCGAATCCGTCGCCAGCGGCACGGACCAGCCGCGCGCCTTCAACTCATGCGCCAGCGCTTCTGCCGGAAACAGATGGCCGCCGGTCCCGCCGGCCGAGATCAGGATCGTGCCTCGTGATTTCGCCATTGCCCGACCTACGCCGCCGGCTGGAAATGCGATGAGGCGTGGAACTGCACGCGCCCGGCCCGGCTTTCCGGACGGCGGCGTGTCAGCGCCAGCAGCATGCCCGCCGTCAGCGCGACCGCGAGCATCGACGAACCGCCATAGGAAACGAAGGGCAGCGTCATGCCCTTGGCGGGCATCAGTTGCAGGTTCACCGCGATATTGATCGTCGACTGGAAGCCGATCAGTACGGCCAGCCCGCTCACGGCAAAACGCTGGAACGGGTCCTGGTCGCGCATCGCCCGCGACAGCGCGCGCAGCACGATGAAGGCGAAAACCCCGACAAGCACGGCGCACAAGAGAATGCCGAATTCCTCGGCCAGCACGGAGAAGACGAAGTCGGTGTGGCTGTCCGGCAGGATACGCTTGACGGTGCCCTCGCCCGGCCCCTGGCCGAACCATCCACCGCGGATGATCGCCTCGCGGCCGGTATCGACCTGGTAGGTGTCGCCCTCGCCGGTCAGGAACCGGTTGATGCGCGCGGCCACGTGCGGGAAGACGAAATAGGCGCCCACCATGCCCGATGCGGCAACGCCGCCGAGCACAACGATCCACAGCCACGACAGGCCGGCGATAAAGAACATCGCGCCCCATGTTCCCGCCAGCAGGACCGTCTGGCCGAGATCGGGCTGCGCGATCAGGAGAACCGACATCGCCGCGAACAGGATCATGGCGATCAGGCTTCCCGGAATTTCCGGCCGGCGCTTGGATTCCGCGAACAGCCACGCGCACAGAATGACGAAGGCCGGTTTCATGAACTCCGATGGCTGCAGCGACAACCCGGCGATACGCACCCAGCGCCGCGATCCCTTGACCTCGACGCCGAAGAACAGCGCCATCACCATCAGCGCCACCGAGACAATGAGCACGACGAGCGCCAGCCGCCGGATCTGGCGCGGATCGAGGAAGGAGACCCCGATCATCAGCGCGATCGCGGGCGCAAGGAACAGCGCGTGCCGCTCCACGAAGTGATAGGCGTCGAGCCCGATGCGTTCGGCAACGGCCGGGCTGGCCGCAAAGGACAGGACGACACCGAAGCCGATCAGCACGATGAAAGCGGCGAGGAACCAGCGGTCGATCGTCCACCACCATTCCGCCACGGCGCTGCGGTCGCTGCGATTATACATTATGCATCGTCCCCCGTTTGCCCTGTCGGTAAAGTACCCATCCCCTTCAATGCCATGACGGCATTAACAAAGGCTTCACCACGTTTTTCGAAGTTCCTGAACTGGTCGAAGCTGGCCGCCGCGGGCGCGAGCAGCACCACGGGCTCGCCCTCCGGCGCATCCGCCGCGTCGGCGGCAGCATGGGCCACCGCGATATCCATCGTGCCCGATATCTCGTAGGGCACGGCCTCGCCCAGCGTCGCCGCGAATTGCGGCGCGGCGTCGCCGATCAGATAGGCCTTGGCGATCCGCCCGAACAATGGCCGAAGCGGTTCGATCCCGCCTTCCTTGGGCAGGCCGCCGGCGATCCAGTGGATCCCGTTGAAGCTCGAAAGCGACTTTGCGGCCGCATCCGCATTGGTCGCCTTGGAATCGTTGACGAAGCTGACATTGCCGCGCCGCGCCACGATCTGCATCCGGTGCGCGAGCCCCGGAAAACTGTCGAGCCCGGCCTTGATCTCGTTTTCATCGAGCCCCAGCGCCCGGCATGCCGCGGCGGCGGCCAGCGCGTTCTGCAAATTGTGGTCGCCGCGCAGCGACGGCGCGTCCGACAGATCGAGCGATGCG
Source organism: Oricola indica (assembly GCF_965227485.1). Classification (NCBI taxonomy): domain Bacteria; kingdom Pseudomonadati; phylum Pseudomonadota; class Alphaproteobacteria; order Hyphomicrobiales; family Ahrensiaceae; genus Oricola; species Oricola indica. Next base: position 1,755,572 of record NZ_OZ245747.1, on the reverse strand, counting down.
CCGTCGGTCACCGATATCGTCTCGATACGCGCCTGGTCGTCCTCAAGCCCGATCGCGATCCGCCGGCACCAGTCGTCATCGATGCCGCAAACCGCGTAGTCGCTCGCCTGCAACAGCCGCGCCTTGATCGCGGCATAGCGCTCCATCGTGCCATGGCGGTCGAGATGATCCGGCGAGAGATTGAGCAGGATGCCGATGCTCGGATCGAGCGAAGGCGCGAGATCGATCTGGTACGACGAACACTCCACGACGTGGTGGCGATGCGCCGCCGGCGGCTCCAGCTCGAGGATCGGCGTGCCGATATTGCCGCCGAGTTGGACGTCGCGGCCCGCCTCGCGAAGGATATGCGCAATCAGCGCCGTCGTCGTCGACTTGCCGTTGGTGCCCGTGATCGCGACGAAAGGCGATTTCGGCGCCAGCGCGCGGCGTTCGCGACAGAACAGCTCGACATCGCCGATCACCTCCGTATTCGACCCATGCGCCAGATCGACCGACCAGTGCGGCTTGGGATGGGTCAGCGGCACGCCCGGCGCGAGAACGAGGCTGTCGACCGACGCCCAGTCCAGCGCATGCAGATCGCCGACCGGTATCCCGTCCGCCTCGGCCTTTTCCACCGTGCCCGGATTGTCGTCCCAGCAGGTCACCTCGGCTCCTCCGGTAATCAGTGCGCGCGCGGTCGAGAGCCCCGAGCCGCCGAGGCCGAACAGCGCGATACGCGTGCCTTTGGCTGTGGTGACCGGGATCATCTGAGCTTCAGCGTAGACAGACCGATCAGCGCGAGAATCACCGCGATGATCCAGAAACGGATGACGATCTGGCTCTCCGTCCAGCCTTTCTTTTCATAGTGATGGTGGATCGGCGCCATCAGGAAGACCCGCCGGCCCGTCGCCTTGAAATAGGCGACCTGAACGATCACCGACATCGCCTCCACCACGAACAGCCCGCCGATGATCGCCATGACGATCTCGTGCTTAGTCGCCACGGCCACGGTGCCGATCAGGCCACCCAGCGCCAGAGAACCGGTGTCGCCCATGAAGATCGCCGCCGGCGGCGCGTTGAACCACAGGAAGCCCAGCCCGGCTCCGATGACCGCGCCGAGAATGACGGACAACTCGCCGGTGCCCGGCACGAAATGGATCTGGAGATATTCGGCGAAGATGGCGTTGCCCGACAGATAGGCGATCACGCCGAAGGAGGACGCCGCGATCATGATCGGCACGATGGCCAGTCCGTCGAGCCCGTCCGTCAGGTTGACCGCATTGCCCGCGCCCACGACCACGAAGGCGCCGAACGGAATGAAGAACCAGCCGAGATTGATGATCCAGTCCTTGAAGAAGGGAAAGGTCAGGCTCGACGAGAACGGCGAATCGCCGGTCTTCATGATCAGGAAGGTCGCCGCGCCCGCGATCACGAACTCGAGCGCGAGACGCGCCTTACCGGAAAAGCCCTTGTCGCTCTGTTTGGTGACCTTGAGATAGTCGTCGTAAAGGCCGATCAGGCCGAATCCCAGCGTGACCAGCAACACGACCCAGACATAGAGGCTGGTCAGGTTGCCCCACAGAAGCGTCGATCCGACGATGCCGCACAGCATCATCAGCCCGCCCATGGTCGGCGTTCCGGCCTTCTTGAAATGGGTCTGCGGCCCGTCGGCGCGGATCGGCTGACCCTTGCCCTGGCGGATACGCAAGGACGCGATGATCCGAGGCCCGAACAAAAAGACGATGAAGGCCGAGGTGATCAGCGAACCGCCGGTCCTGAATGTCAGGTACCGGAACAGGTTGAATATCTGAAAGTGATCGGAGAATTCCGTCAGCCAGTAAAACATGTCGCCAATCCCTCTCCCGGCCTGCCGGACGATATCCCCTAACCCGCCGCTTGCGGGTACTTCTCCAGAAATGCCTTCACGATACGCGAAAACCCGATCCCGTTCGACGACTTGACCATGATCACGTCGCCGGGCTGCGGCGACGCGACGAGCGCGCCGGTCAGGTCGTCCGCGGACGCCTCGTATTCGCAATGCATGTCGTTCGGCAATGCGTCCGCCAGCACCCTGATCTCCGGCCCGGCCAGATAGAGCCGATCGATGGCAGCCGCCGAGACCGCGTCCGCTAGGCCCGCATGCAGGTCGCGCGAATGATCGCCCAGTTCGAGCATGTCGCCGAGAACCGCGATACGCCGCCCGCCATCCTCGATCGGCGCCGAGGCCAGCACGTCCAGCGCCGCCTGCATCGAGGCCGGGTTGGCGTTGTAGCTCTCGTCGATCAGCGTGAAATATCCGGCACCGACTTGCAGCCGGTGCCGCTGCCCGCGGCCCTTTTCCGACTGCAGCGTCCCGAGCGCCTCGCAGACCGTTTCCATGTCCGCACCGGCCAGCTTCGCCGCGCCGAGCACGGCCAGAACGTTCTGGACCATGTGCCGGCCTGGAACGGGAAGCTGGAACGATACCTCGTCTTTGAAAACCTTGGCCGTCACCTCCGTGCCGCCATCCGCATATTTGGCGTTGATAAGCCGGACATTGGCGCGGTCATGCGCTCCGAATCCATGCACATTGGGCACGCCGGCCTGCTTCGCGAGCTTCTGCAGCAGCCCGAAATGCGCGTCGTCGCGATTGAGCAGCGCATGGCCGTCCGAGGTCACGCCGGCAAAAATCTCGGCCTTGGCATGCGCGATCTCCTTGAGATCCTTGAAATGACCGAGATGCGCCGCCGCGATCAGTGTGATGATAGCGATATGCGGACGCACCATTTTCACCAAAGGCGTGATCTCGCCAGGATGGTTCATGCCGATCTCGAACACGCCGAAATCCGTCGCCGCCGGCATGCGCGCCAAAGTCAGTGGCACGCCCCAGTGATTGTTGAACGAGGCGGCCGACGCATGCACCGTGCCCGAAGGCGCAAGCACGTGGCGCAGCGCTTCCTTTGTCGTCGTCTTTCCCGCCGAGCCGGTCACCGCGATGATCCGCGCCTTGGTGCGCGCCCGCGCGGCCATGCCGAGCCGCCCCAGCGCCTCCAGCACGTCGCCGACCACCATCATCGGCACGGTCAGCCGGCCGAGCGCCGGAAGCTTGTTCTCCGAGATCACCAGCACCGATGCACCCGCGGCCGCAGCAGCAGTTGCGAAATTGTGCCCGTCGAAATTGTCGCCCTTGATGGCGAAGAACGCATCGCCGGGTTTCAGCGTCCGGCTGTCGATGGAAATCCCCGTGACGGCCGCCGGCATGTCGTGCACCGGGCGCGCGCCCATGGCATCGACCATGTCCTGGCCCGTCCACAAGGGTTCGTCCGCGATGAGGTCCGCCGCTTCGCTCACGCCGCAGCTCCATCAATGGCCGCGCGTGCTTCCTCATGATCGGAGAAGTGGGTCTTCACGCCATTCACGTCCTGGCCGGTCTCGTGGCCCTTGCCGGCGATGATCAGCGTGTCGCCACGTTTCAGCGACGCCACCGCCGCGCGGATCGCCTCGCGCCGGTCGCCAATCTCGATGGCGCCGGGCGCCGCCGCCATGATCTGCGCCCGGATCGCGGCCGGAACCTCGGAACGCGGATTGTCGTCGGTGACATAGACGCGGTCCGCCAGCCGGCTGGCGATTTCGCCCATGATGGGACGCTTGCCCGCATCGCGGTCACCGCCCGCGCCGAACACGACCACCACCTCGCCCGAGGTGAACGGGCGGACCGACAGCAGCACCTGTTCGAGCGCCTCCGGCTTGTGCGCATAGTCCACGTAGATCAGCGCGCCGTTTTCGGTGTTGGCGACGAGTTCGAGCCGGCCCGGCGCGCCTTCGAGCTTCTCCAGCGCCTCGAAGGCGATGGCCGGCGCAACGCCGGTCGCAATCGCGAGACCAGCCGAAACCAGCGCGTTGGAAACCTGGAAATCGCCCGCCAGCGGCAGCTCGACCCGATAGGTCTCCCCGGCATGCGTGACCTCGATCACCTGCCGGTAGCGCTCGTGTTCGACCCGCTTGAGGGAAATGAACGCGCCCTTGCGCCCGACGGTGAGAACCTCGAGCCCGGCTCCGGCCGCCGCATCGCATGCCGCCTGCGAGAACGCGTCGTCCGCGAAGATCACGGCGGGGCTGCCCTTGGCCAGGAGCGTATCGAACAGCCGCATCTTGGCGGCGAGGTAATCCTCGACCGTGGGATGGTAGTCCATGTGATCGCGGCCGAGATTGGTGAACGCGCCGGCGGCGAGCGTGACGCCGTCCAGCCTGCGCTGCACCAGCCCATGGCTCGATGCTTCCATCGCCACATGGGTCGTTCCGGCTTCCGCGAGATCGTGCAGGATCGAGTGCAGTACCACCGGGTCCGGCGTTGTCAGCGACGCATCGATGGTCACTTTCGGGGAGGCGACGCCTGTCGTGCCAAGGCTCGCAGCACTGTGCCCGGCATGGGCGTAGATCTGACGGGTGAAGGAGGCGACGGAGGTCTTTCCGGCGGTGCCGGTCACCGCGACCACGGTTTCCGGCTGCGGTGCATGGAGTTTCGCTGCGATCAGGGCCAGTGCGCGGCGCGGATCGTCGGTGCGGATGACGGGAATGCCAAGTGTGCCCACATCGGCATCCGGACCGCACAGCACCGCCACGGCCCCTGCGTCCGCCGCCGATTTCGCATAGGCCGCGCCGTCGGCCTTGACGCCGGTGACGGCGACGAACAGGTCACCCGGCGCAACCTTGCGCGAATCCGCGGTCACACCCGTAATCTCGACATCGATCGGCGACGCTGCCGGGTTCGCGAATGTTACCCCGTCCAGTTCCTGCAATCGCATGGGTCGCCCTGATCTTCCCCGATTCGTTTCCCTTGCCTGTTTAAACGTCAATACGACACGAGCAAGGCGTCTTTGCCATCGCCGAACTCCGGCGTGATGCCGAGAAGCGGTGCAGAACGGCGAATGATTGCGCCGGCAGTCGGCGCAGCATTGGACGCCGCTGTTGCCCCTTGCCCGGAACCTGGCACCGGTTTCGGCTCGTCCACCACCACCAGCACGACATATTTTGGATCGTTGATGGGGAAGGAAGCGAGATAGGCGTTGAACCGCTTGTTGCCGACATAGCGGCCGTTGATGACCTTCTCCGCCGTACCGGTCTTGCCGCCAACTCCATAGCCTTCCACCAGCGCCTGCCGGCCCGAGCCGTGCGCACCGTTGAGATCGTAGAGCTCGCGCATGTAACGGCTCGTCTGCTCCGAGATCACGCGCTTGGCGATCGCGGCCGCCTGCTCCTCGCTGCGCGGCAGGAAAGTCGGCGGGATAAGCCAGCCCCCATTCATCAGCGCGGCCGCGGCCACGGCCGTATTGAGCGGCGTCGTGGCGACTCCGTGGCCGAAGGAGATCGTCATCGAGTTGATCTTCTTCCATTCATTCGGCTGGGTCGGCGTCGCGACTTCCGGCAGCTCGGTTTCGAGGCGGCTCAACAATCCGAGCCGTGTCAGGAATTCCCTGTGCCCCTCGATGCCAACCATGTCGGCCTCGCGCGCCGAGCCGACATTCGAAGAATATTTGAAGATTTCGGGCACGGTCAGCGAACTGCCCTTGTTGTGGAATTCCTTGATCGTATAGCCGCTGACCCGGAACGGTCGGGTGTCGACCCGCGAGTCGATATTCACCACCCCGGTGTCCAGCGCCATCGCGGTCGTGAAGCTCTTGAAGGTCGATCCCATCTCGAACACGCCGCCCGACATGCGGTTCAGCCGGTCCTTGTCGAGCGCGTTGTAGGGATTGTTCGGGTCGTAATCCGGCAGCGACGCCATCGCCACCACCTCGCCGGTACGTGCATTGAGCACGACAGCGCCGGCCGCGATCGCCTGATAGCGCTCGAGCGCCTGGTTCAGCTCGTCGCGCACCGCATATTGCACGCGCGCATCCAGCGAGAGCTTGACCGGCGGCAGATCCGTCGTGATGTCGAGGCCGAGATCCTGCATGGTGCCGAGACCCTGGTCGTCGACATATTTCTCGAGCCCCGCGATCCCCGCATTGTCGATATTGACGAGACCGAGAATATGCGAGGCCAGCGGCCCGCCCGGATAGAAACGGCGTTTCTCGGTGCGGAAGCCGAGGCCGGGAATACCGAGCGCCAGCACGTCGGCCTGCTGGCGCGGCGTCAGTTCGCGGCGCAGCCATACGAAACCCGCGCCCGACGACAATTTGCGATGCCACTCGCGGTAGTCCACGTCGGGCAGCACCGACGACAGCGCTTCGACGGCCTCGTCCGCATCGACGATGCGGCGCGGCTCGCCGAACAGCGAGGCGACATGGATATCCGTCGCCAGAACGTCGCCATTGACGTCGACAATGTCCGGACGCGAAGCGAGACTGCGGTCCGTCACGGCGTAGTGACGCCCGCTCTCCACATCCGCCAGACCGTACTGCACCAGCCGCGCGCCGATTGCGCCATAGACGGCGAGGAAACACGCGATCGCGATCCCGGTGCGCGAGCGCACCTGCGCGGCGCTGTCCCTGGGACGCGGCTTCAGGCCGGCAAGCGATAACGCCATGTCAGTTGCCCCCCACGCTGCCGGTCGTCATCGTGTCGGGCATCTCGCCCGCGATGATGTCGGCGATCCCGTCGCCTGCCGGTATTTCCGGCGCCGCCGGAAGTTCCTGGGGATGCACGATCTGCCGCGGCTGGGTTTGCAGGAGCTGCAGTTCCTCGGCATAGAGGTCGGAAAGCTTTTTCAGCCGCGAGGGCTGGCTCAGATAGGCCCAGTCCGCCTCCAGCAGGTCGATCGTCTCCTGTTCCAGCGTGATCCGCCGCTCCAGTTCCTCGATCTGCGCGACATTGCGTTCGGCGCTGTGCTTGACCGCATAGGTCCATGTCGCCGCGCCCAGCATCACCACCACGAGAACGATGTTGACGATCCGCATCATGATGTCCGTCTCCGTGTCTCGCTTTCGCCCGAAGGCCAGGGAAGGTTGGGCAGGCCGAACAGCGCCATGTCTGCCATCGGAGCCGGCGCGTCCGTGCGAATGCCGGCGCGCAGTTTCGCCGAGCGGGCCCGCGGGTTGCGCTCCGCCTCGGTCTCCGACGCCTTGACCATCGCCCGGCCCGCGACGCGGAACGTTTCCGGTTTCGCCGAGACTTCGGGCATGTGGCGCGATCCGCCGGAACCGCCCGTCCGCTCCTGAAAGAAGCGCTTGACGATGCGGTCTTCGAGCGAATGGAAGGTGACGACCGCGAGCCGCCCGCCGGGCTTCAGAATGCCTTCCGCCGCAAACAGCGCACGCCCGAGTTCGCCGAGTTCGTCATTGACGAAGATGCGCAATCCCTGGAACGTTCGCGTCGCCGGATGGATCTTGTCCTTCGGCCCGCGACCGACCGCCTTTTCGACAATTCTTGCGAGACGCGCCGTCGTCTCGATCGGGCCGGCCTCCCGCTCCCGCTCGATGGCGCGCGCCACGCGGCTGGCATGGCGTTCCTCGCCGAGAATGCCGACGATCCGGATCAGGTCGGAAACCGCGAATGTGTTGACCACGTCGGCCGCGCTCACACCCGACTGCGCCATGCGCATGTCGAGCGGCCCGTCCTTCTGGAAGGAAAAGCCGCGCTCCGCCTGGTCGATCTGCATGGAGGAAACCCCGATATCGAGCACGACGCCATCGACGCTCGCCGCGTCAAAATGTTCGCCCATCTGCGAGAATGGCGCGTGGATCAGCTCCAGCCGCCCGTCGTACTCGCCAAGCATCGCGGCCGCGTCCCGGATGACGTCCGGGTCCCGGTCGAAACCGGTCACGCGCGCGCCACGGTCAAGCAATGCACGCGAATAGCCGCCCGCGCCGAACGTGCCGTCGATCACGTGCTCGCCGTCGGCCGGCGCCAGCGCGGCGACGACTTCGTCGAGCATGACAGGGATATGAGGCGCCTCGGCGGTCAAGCCTGCGCCTCGCGCTGCGCGCGCAGCCGTGCCCGAACTTCCTCGCGATAGGCGCGAAAGGTTTCCGGCTTCCACATCTGGAAGAAATGTCCGCGTCCCACGAAGGCGACCTCGTCCGTGATCCCGGTATGCTCGCGAATGAAGTCCGTCACGCTGATCCGGCCCTCCCCGTCGGGTTTCAGGAACGCGCCATCCCCGTGAAAGAAGATCGACATGTCGTCGGATGAGCGCAGAAACGGATCGTCCTGCGCCAGCCGCTCCTCGTAGCGTTCCAACAGGTCTGTTCCGCCAGTGTCGATCGCCGGCATGTCGATGGCCTGCAGTGCGTAAAGCTCCCCCAAGCCACGCCGCTGCAGAACCGTGCGAAACAGGGCGGGCACGGAGACGCGCCCCTTGGAGTCCACCCTGTTCACTGCATTTGACAGAAACCGGTCCACGCGAAACACCCGCCGCTTCCGTCCCGCTGAAGGCCCGTCCCAAAGCCATCGACAAAGACTTTCCGTTCACCGAGCCGCGCAAGGCGGTTTGACCTCGCGCCGACCGTCCAGAAGTGCCGTGTAAAGGGCAAAGGGCGCTGCCGGAGACGACAGCCCCCGTTTCGCCCGCCCCTTGCGAGCGGCGTGCAATTCCTGGTGAGGAAGGCGTTCCTGCCCGGCTCGAAATTTGTGCTTATGGGATAACATGGGTCAACTTGGGAATCAATGGGATCAAGGGACACATTCCGCATTCGCAGCCAATTGCGCGCGCAATGCGGGCATTGGTCATTATGCTGGGATTAACCTTAAGGAACGGTTGAGACGCCAAACTCCGATCTCGTCGATCACAGCTAGGATAGAATTGCTTCGAAGCCGATTACAGAGCGGAAGGCTTTGGGCACGTCAGCATAACGTGTCGCGATACATCGCCAGCCCTCTAACCTTCAAAACAGGTACTAGACTTTATGCCGTTTATGCTGGGTAATTTATCGTACTGGGAGGAAACTTGAACAAGGCGAGCACCTTTATGTCCACCTACCAAGCGCTCTAACAAAAAACAGAATAAGGAACGACCGTTTCACCGCAGACAGCGAACAGATTGGAATTCCGCCCACGTTTAAGCCCTTTATATAGAGCTCCACATTTTCAAGTGAAGGACAACGAAATAGGGACGAGCGGAAAACCGCTATTAAAGCGAAGCTGCGGAATGAACAGCGGCTCTAGAACATCCGGCGTCAATCACTCTTTGGTCCGAGAATTCCCCAACACGGGAAAATGCCGCCACTCCGATATCACCTCAATTCAGATCCGATGAAAATGGAAGAATCAGCATAAAAGAACAACAAATTTACACAAGCGCAGCAAGTATATATCATACTTAAAGACACCCTACCAAGCTATAGCCTAAAGGGCCCGATCGTACCATCTAAGTAGCTCGATACGATTGCCAAGGCCATACTCCCTTCGAAACTGAAAAGCTCGGTTGGCGCATCTCCCGGCGACGCCAAATATGGAAAAAGAGGATTAGATTCGGGAATATCCGTAGGATCGATAAACTCCCAAGCCTCTTCTGCATTTCTCGCCCTATTTTCTATTTCGTCAAACGTAAGTTCAGTTTTAATTACGAAAAACAATTGAGGCTTACCCTGCCGAACCAGCTCTCTGGAAAAAGCAACAGGGAAAAGATCATATTCATTTTGATCTATATTTAATTCTGTTCTTATTTCTGCAGTCATACCTTTTGAAAATTCGGAAAAATCAAGATTCCCATGGGATAACGATTCATCAAGCTCAAATACACCTGATACAGAACAATGAAACCTACCCCCTTGGGCGTTCATCACCGCCTGCTCGCTACCTCTAATTCGAATCAGCATGTCCTTATTGCGATCTACTACAACAGCAGCCACACCTAAGGTGTTAGCAAGTATCGAATCTCGCAAATTACACAATTCACCATTCTGCGGAGGCTCAACTTGTCTAAGCGTATTAAGCTCATCGCCACCCAAAAGACCAGAAGCCCAATCAGAGGTTAAGTTTGTTCCCACTTGATCAAAATACATCGCACGCGAGATTGTTATTATCTTATTCTGAAAATCAGCATCACAGATTCTCGCTGATTGGTTGTTTTCCCAATCACCATTATTTCCTTTACGAATTTTGCCTAGCGCTTTAAATAATTTCACAGCGCCATCCCTATGCGCCTGCAGTCGTTTAGGTATACTATAAGAAGAGGATAGCAATTTAACCCTCATATTAGATACATCAACGCCATCAATAAAGCCCAAATCTCCCTGGCGAAGCGGAACCGTCTCCGCATATGGTGCTAAAATAGATTTATATTCTACGCTATTTTTATATCTGCTATAATAATTGAAAAGAATCTCGATATTTTCATGAACAAAGGGACTAAGTTTATGGCAATTATGCACTTGAGTTAGCAGATATGATTTGCTATATTCCGGTTATTGGAGATCACGACAATGACCAGCCTTTCCGAAAAACGCTTTCACGACGAAGATGCAGCCCGCGAGCATATCGAAGCCTCGCGTTGGCCGAATAGCGCTGTTTGCCCGCTTTGCAACAGCGACAACGTTCATCGCATGGGCGGCAAGACGCAGGCCGGTATGTTTCTCTGCAACGAATGCCGGGGCAAGTTCACCTGCCGCACCGGAACCGTCATGGAACGCTCGCATGTGCCGCTGCATAAGTGGCTGCTGGCGATCCATTTGATGGCGTCCAGCAAGAAAGGCATTTCGGCGCATCAACTCATGCGCAACCTTGGCCTTGGCTCCTATCGCACGGCTTGGTTTCTCGCCCACCGTATCCGTGAAGCCATGCGCGACGACAGCCATACGGCATCGGGCGGCATGGGTGGCGACGGCCATGTGATCGAAGCTGACGAGAGCTATATCGGCGGCAAGGCAAAGAACCGTGCGTTCCGTGAGCCTGCCAAGAAGAAGGCTGTTCTCACGCTCATCGAACGCGACGGGCGCGCGAAGTCCTTTCACGTTGCGAACGTCTCTGCGAAAGAGGTCCGCCCGCTGATCGTCACCAATGCAGACCGCGCCAGCGTCATGATGACGGATGAAAGCCCGATCTATCCCAAGGTCGGCAGGGAGTTCAAAAGTCACCATGCCGTGAACCATTCGGCTAACGAGTATGTGCGCCTCGGCTCCTACATCCACACAAACACCGCCGAGAACTTTTTCAGCATTCTCAAGCGCGGCATCACTGGCGTCTATCACACCGTCAGCGAGGCGCATTTGCACCGCTACTTGAACGAGTTCGATTTCAGGTATTCCAACCGTGTCGCACTCGGCGTTGACGACGCCAAGCGGGCTGCACTGGTCCTCAAGGGCATTGAAGGCAAGCGGCTTACCTACCAACAGCCTGCTAGCGGGGCCGCCCACTAAGCGGCCTTGGGAACCGCCCGAGAAACCGGCGCCAAAACCGGACAAGAGGCGGCGCAAGCGTTGGGCGAAGGATTAGTCGCTTCGCTCTTTCGCCTTTGATGGACGGTCAGGCTTTTTGGGCTTCGCCGTCCCTTTCTTTTGGGCTCTTGGCTTTGGCGGAGTGGAAAGCAGGCGCTGCAGCGTGTCGCGCTCTTTCTGTTCCACTTCCTTTTCTGTCATTGTGTCGTCATCGCTCATGGGCGGAGTCTATCATCGACTCGGATAAAGCGAAACGATCAGGAGAAACTTATGACCGACCAAACATCCGATCTACATCGTGCAAAGAGGGGAGCGGCAATCCTAGCCGCTTGCATCGTTGAAACTCTTCATGAATCCGATCCGTCCTTTCGAGAGCGCTTTTTAAAGCGACTAGAGTGGGCCTTTCGCGATCTGAAGGACGATCATCGGAAAGATCATATTGAAGAGATGGAGCTGCTGGCTTGGACACGGGAATTCCTGACCGGCGAGGCCTTGGGCGGTGCGCCGAGTAAGAGGTTTTTCGAAGATTTTTAGGGCTGGCGGCGATGTCACGCGATCCAACATTCATCAGCGCGCTTAAGCAGCTCTCCCGCGAGAGGCAGAGCATTGGCGACGTTTTCACAAAGTTCGATTACATCAAGAAAACCGAAGACAGGCCGGCAGCAATCATCGCCGCGACCGACCTGGAGGACGGTCTTCGTGATTTGTTAGCGGCGCAAATGGTCGCTCTGAACAAGACCGAAACGGACGAAATGTTTACGGGCGAACGGTTGCTCGGCTCGTTTAGCGCCAAAACGCAGATGGCCTATGCGCTTGGCCTGATCGGCAAGAACACAAGGCGCGACCTCGATATTATCCGATTAATACGCAACGCCTTTGCGCATTCCCGAAAAGTGATCTTTTTCGATACGCCTGAAATCTCTGACGCCTGCGCGCAAATAACACTGCCGGAACGGTTCCCTGATCCCTCCCGATGGGAAGGTGTAGACCAACCAATGAACACCCCGCGACGCCGGTTTCTGGGAACAATCTCCCTCTACACAATCGCGATTATAGAGGCTCAATTTCCGCACTTCGCCGATCAAGAGAACCCGCTTTCCGGCATTCCCCTCGACTAAGTGCCGCCATCGCTCGATACGTTTCGGACGCAATCGATTCAAGCGTGTCAAAGTCGCGGTCGTACCCCGCCATGACTTCCGCCCCCGCCTCTATCATAGCAGGAGTAATTTCGATTTCTGGTGCCGGCCTGTCGCCGGATTTTCTATCATTTGGCATTTGCTAACTCAAGTGCATAATTGCCAAGTTTATCTTCGTAATCTATACCAGAACGAGACGGACTGATACCCCCAGACGGAAGCACAGGAACCTTAATTCCTGTTCCAGGAATAGACCAATTTTCATTCGCTTTTTTAAATCGATTCAAATATCGCTTAAAACGAGCCTTAATAAAGAACTTTTTCTTCATCCTTATTCACCTCAAAACTCATCACTTTTTAAAACTATTAAAATATTCCACAACTCATTAAAATAAACCTTTAGTAGCCCCCGAGAGAAGCAATTCTCGTGCTAAACACGAAAATAGATTGAACCAGCCGGCCTGTAAGCCGGGTTCTGTACGGCGTGAGCCGTGACGGCCATTCCTCTGGGACGGACATTGCTGTCCGCCTCAAGCAACCTACCCGGACGGCGCTCCGGAAACAGAGCCGGGCCGAAGCCCTGTGCCATCCCTATTCGGTCTTGCTCCCGGTGGGGTTTGCCATGCCATGCCTGTCACCAGCCATGCGGTGGGCTCTTACCCCACCCTTTCACCCTTGCCCCGCCTGTTTTTGCGCCCGCTTACGGCGAAAAAGGCAGACGGGGCGGTTTGCTTTCTGTGGCACTTTCCCTAGGGTCGCCCCCGCCGGACGTTATCCGGCACCGTGTCTCCATGGAGCCCGGACTTTCCTCGCCCGCCGCCTTTCGGCATTGGTCGGGCGCGGCCGTCCGGCCGGCTGGTCCGCCCCGTCTATTGGCGAAAGCGGCGCTTGGCAAGGCGCGACCGTCTACGCAGCCTGTCTTGCCCGGCGCGCGGGCCTGATCCGCCGCACGGCGAGCAACGCGACGACGATGGCCAGATAGATGATCGGCTCCGGCGGCCATGCCTTGACCAGCAGAAGGTAATGCACCGCGCCCGCGAGCACGGCCGGATAGACAAGCCGGTGCAGCTTGCGCCAGCCGAGCGATCCGAGCTTGCGGATCGAGAAGCGGTTCGACGTCACCGCGAGCGGCACCAGCATCAGGAAGGCGGCCATGCCGATGGTGATATAGGGCCGCTTGATGATGTCCTTGCCGATCTCGCCCCAGAAGAACTGCTTGTCGAGCGCCAGATAGACCGACAGATGCAGCACCACATAGATGAAGGCGACAAGACCGAAGGCGCGGCGATACTTGACCAGATTGATCCGTCCGAAGCGCAGCAGCGGCGTCACCGCGAGGCCGAGGATCAGGAAACGCAGCGCCCACTCGCCAAGGCCGTTTTCGAGCACGCGCAGCGGGTCAGCGCCGAGCGAATTGGAAAACGCCCGCACGAAAAGATCGACGGCCGGCAGGAGGCCGAGCGGATAGACGGCCCATTCGGGCGCCGCGGTCCAGAGTTTCGATTGCGCCATCGGGTCAGAAATATTTCTTCAGGTCCATGCCGTCATAAAGCGACGCAACCTGTTCGCCATAGCCGTTGAACATCTGCGTCTCGATGCGCGAGGAAAAAAGGCCGCCGCCGATGCGGCGTTCGCTTGCCTGGCTCCAGCGCGGATGGTCCACGGTCGGGTTCACATTGGAGTAGAAGCCGTATTCGCGCGGATTCTGGAGGTTCCAGGTCGCCGGCGGTTCCTCCTCGGTGAACCTGATCGAGACGATCGACTTGATGCTCTTGAAGCCGTATTTCCACGGCACGACCAGCCGCACCGGCGCGCCGTTCTGGTTCGGCAGCACCTCGCCATGCAGCCCCACCGCCAAGATCGTCAAAGGATGCATCGCCTCGTCGAGACGCAGACCCTCGACATAGGGCCATGGCAGGATCGGGAAGGTGGAGCTTTGGCCGCGCATTTCTTCCGGCCGCACCAGGGTCTCGAACGCGACATATTTCGCGCTCCCCTGCACATCGAATTTCTCCAGCACGCTGGAAAGCGGAATGCCGACCCATGGCACCACCATCGACCACGCCTCGACGCAGCGCAGCCGGTAGATGCGGTCTTCCAGCGTATATTGCGTCAGCAGGTCCTCGATATCGATCGCGCCGGGATTGTTCACCATCCCGCCGACCTCGATCGCCCACGGTCGCGTCGTCAACTTGTCCGCATATTTCGCCGGGTCGCCCTTGCCGGTGCCGAATTCGTAGAAATTGCAGTAGCCCGAGATGTCGTCCAGCGAATTGGGCGTCTCGTCGGTCGAAAACGGACCGGCGACGGTCTTCAGCATCTCTCCCGCCTGGGCCCGGGCAGGAGCGCCGGCGGCGGCAACGGCCAAGCCGGCCGCGCCGGCCATGAAGGCGCGGCGGTTGAGAATGGCATGTTTTGGCGTGATCTCGGACGCCGGCGGAACGGGGAAACGATATGCGGGCAACTGTGCCTCCTCACGGCATGATTGGCATATTCACGCTATATCACGCGGCTTCTGGGGCCGGTTTCACATGTTCCGGCGCGGGAATCACACCTTCTTGAGCAGCGCGTCAACTGCGCCCGCCCCTCAGCCCGCCTTCGGCATGCGCACGCCCTCGGGCGTGACGATCGCATCCATCGGAACGTCATGCGGCTGCGGGAAGATGGTCGCAATCCGCGCGCAGGCGTAGCCGACACCGATCGCCAGTGGCTTTCGCGCCATCGCGGCAAATGTGCGGTCGAAGAAACCGCCGCCATAGCCGAGGCGAAACAGGTCGTCATCGAAACCGACGACCGGCGCGAGCACGATATCCGGCACGACCTCGCGTCCCGCCTTCGGAACGGGGATGTTCCAGACACCCTTTTCCAGCGCCTCGCCCGGCTTCCAGCTTCGGAAGACGAGCGGTTGTCCCTTGGCGATCACGACGGGAAGAGCAGCCTCGCCGCCTTTCGTCCGGACCCGATCCATCAGCGGCCGCAGATCCGGTTCGCCGCGAAACGGCCAGTAGAAGCTGACGATACGGCCGGACAAATCCCCGGCGAGTTCCGCCACGCGCTCGGCGATCGTCGCGGACCATTGCCGCCGCTCATCCGCCGAACAGGCAAGCCGCGCCGCGATCAGCCGTTCCCGCTCCGCCTTGCGCCGGCGCGCGACGTCCCGACGCTGTTCCGCGTCGACCGGAGTGAAGCCACCGTCATACCCTTCCGCCAGTTCATGCGCCATGCAGGGCGGCGAGGCGAATGTGGCCGGATTGTCGTCATCGTGTTCCATGGCGAACCTCCCGGGGCCAGTGTAGCCCTTCGGGATGGCGCTCCGCCACAATCCGCGCCGGAATCCGGCGCGATCGCGCCCCGCGTCATTCGTCGTCGAGATTGTCCTCGGTCTCGGTCACCGGGATAGCATAAGCGCCCGACAGCCAGCGGTTGAGGTCGATATCCTTGCAGCGCTGCGAGCAGAAGGGATAGGTCTCGCGCTTCGATTCCTTGCCGCATTCCGGGCATTTGCGCTTTGGCCGGAGCGGTTCGATCTTGGCACTCATCGCTCGATCAGGCTCCGCTCTGCTGCCAGCGCAGATGCAGCTTGTAGCCTTCTCCGCCAAGCAGAGCGGAGGTCTCGTAGAGCGGCAGGCCGACGACATTGGTATAGGAGCCGACAAGCCGCACGACGAAGGTCCCGGCAAGGCCCTGAATGGCGTAGCCACCCGCCTTGTCGCGCCATTCGCCCGACGACTGGTAGGCCTCGCGTTCCTCCGAGGAGAGCCGCTTGAAGCGCACCCGCGTCTCGACGATCTTCTGGCGGATCTTGCCTTTCGGCGTGATCAGGCAGAGCCCGGTATAAACCTTGTGGTTTCGGCCGGAGAGCAGGCGAAGGCACTGACGCGCGTCTTCGGCCAGTTCCGCTTTCGGCAGGATCAGCCGGCCGACCGCCACAACCGTGTCGGCGGCAAGCACGAAACAATCGTGATGGCTGTCGTTTTCGCGCAGGTGCTCGAACGCCTTTTCGGCCTTCGTGCGGCTCAGGCGGCGCGCCAGCGATCGCGGATGTTCCGACTTGAGCGGCGTTTCGTCGATATTGGTCGGCAGCAGCCGGTCGGGCTCGATGCCGGCCTGGTTCAGCAGTTCGACCCGCCGGGGCGATCCCGATGCCAGAACAAGTTTCTGTTGCACGCTCATGGTCTCGGAATACCCTGTTCCGCAACGCCGCCGGTCTTGCCGCGCGCGGGCGCCGGACGGACGTTACTTGAAACGATAGGTGATACGGCCCTTGGTAAGGTCGTAGGGTGTCATTTCGACGAGGACCTTGTCGCCGGCGAGCACGCGGATGCGGTTCTTGCGCATCTTGCCAGCCGTGTGGGCAATGATTTCGTGTTCGTTTTCCAGTTTCACGCGGAACGTGGCATTCGGCAGCAATTCCGTCACCACGCCGGGAAATTCAAGAACTTCTTCTTTCGCCATTCGGTCTCTTTTCTTCCAATGCAAAAAAGGCTGGCGTTCGGGCGCAGCCTGTTGTTCGGCCATCTCTTATCGCGTCGATCGGAAACCGACAACCGTTTAATGCCCGCAAACCCCGGAGGTTCCGCGCCTATCCGCGCCAGTGCAGCACGCAGACGAGGGTGAAAAGCCGCCGCGCCGTATCGAAATCCATGTCCAGCTTGCCGGCCAGGCGATCCATCAGCGTCTGCGATCCGTCGTTGTGAACGCCGCGCCGCGCCATGTCGATCGTCTCGATCTGCCCCGGCGTCGACATCTTGATCGCCTCGTAATAGCTGTCGCAGATCATGTAATAATCCTTGATGATCCGCCGGAACGGACCGAGCGCAAGAATATGCGTCGCGACTTTCTCGCCGTCCTCGCGCGTCACGTCGAAGACCAGGCGCCCTTCCATGATCGAGAGCGAAAGCTTGTAGGGACCGCCGGTCTCGTCGCCGACCGGCTGAAACCTGTTTTCCTCCAGCAGGTCGAAGATCGCGACGGCGCGCTCATGCTCGACATCCGGCGTCGACCGCCCGATCGATTCGTCGAGGACGACATCGACCAGTCGCGAATTTGACCCGAATGTTTCGTCGCTCGCCATCGCTGCAACACGATCCTCAGAGATTGAGCCGGATGGAGACCGAGCGGCCATGCGCGTCCAGCCCCTCGGCTTCGGCCAACGCGATCGCCGCCGGCGCCAGTTCGCGCAACTGGTCAGGACCCAGTTGCAGCAACGAGGTCCGCTTGACGAAATCCAGAACCGAAAGCCCGGACGAGAACCGCGCCGAGCGGGCGGTCGGCAGGACGTGGTTCGATCCGCCGACATAGTCTCCGATGACTTCCGGCGTATAGCGTCCGATGAAGATCGCGCCTGCGTTTCGCACCTTTTCGACGGCCGCTTCCGCTGTCTCGAAAGCCAGTTCGAGATGCTCCGGCGCGATCCGGTTGGCGATGGAGAAGGCCGTGTCGCCGTCGATCCGGTCGACTTCGATCACCGCGCCGAAATCGCGCCAGCTCGCCGCCGCCGTCTCGCCGCGCGGCAGTGTCTTCAACTGGTTGTCCACGGCCTCGGCCACCCGCGCGCCAAAATCCGCGTCGTCCGTGATCAGGATCGACTGCGCCGAGGTGTCGTGTTCGGCCTGCGCCAAAAGGTCGGCGGCGATCCAGTCCGGATCGTTCTCGCCATCGGCCATGACCAGCACTTCCGACGGCCCGGCGATCATGTCGATGCCGACCGTGCCGAAAACTCGCCGTTTGGCTGCCGCGACAAAGGCGTTGCCGGGCCCGACAATCTTCGCCACCGGCGCGATCGTTTCCGTGCCATAGGCGAGCGCGGCCACGGCCTGCGCCCCGCCAATCCGGTAGATCTCGCTCACCCCGGCCAGATGCGCGGCGACCAGAACAAGCGGGTTGAGCGTGCCGTTCGGCGACGGCACCACCATCGCGATGCGCTCCACCCCGGCGACAACCGCCGGAATGGCGTTCATCAGCACGGAGCTTGGATAGGACGCGGTGCCGCCCGGCACGTAGAGGCCGACGGCCTCCACCGCGGTCCAGCGCGAGCCGAGTTTCACGCCGATCGGGTCGACATAGACATCGTCCTTCGGCATCTGGCGCTCGTGATGCGAACGGATGCGGTCGCGCGCCAGACGCAGCGCCTCGACCACCGAGGGATCGGCCAACTCAAGCGCCGCCGCGATCTCGTCCTCGCCGACGCACATTGTCGTGGCCGTCAGATCGAGCCGGTCGAATTTGGCGGTGTATTCGATGACAGCCGCGTCGCCGCGTGCGCGAACGTCGTCCAGGATGGCGCGAACCGTCGCATCGACGTCTTCGGACACTTCCCGCTTGGTTGCGAGAAGCGCTTTGAAACGGGATTCGAAATCCGGATCGCCTGATTTGAGAAAGAGCGGCACTTTGGTTCTCCGCCGGGTCAGTTCGCGGGATGGCGCGGTTTGAAACGCGTCTCCCATGCGGCGCCGAGGTCCTCGATCTGCGCCTCGACGCATTCGACGTAGAGCTGGATCAGCGGGCCGTCCGCGAAGACGAGTTCGATGGTTCCGGCCGGCGCGTCGGTTTCGGCGAATTGGATGGCCAGCAGCGACAGCACCTGGTCGGTGTCGTTCCGCTTTATGCCGGATGTGCGAACCTTCAGGACACGCGCAAACGACAGCACCGATTGCCGGCGCTCATAGCTGTCCTTGCCGCCCGATTGCCGTCCTGCCGCGTCCCACGCGAAACGGTTGACGACCAGCGTGAACCGCTTTTCGCGGGGCCGATAGTCCAGTGCTTCGAATTTCGTCACGGAATCCTGAACCTGCGCCGAAACGACGGCGAGGTCTTCCGCATCCAGGGCCATCAGTCTGAGCCGGTCCATCGTCCTTGCAACCAGGGTTTTTCAACAGGCGCGCGCCGCCATATCGCAGTGCTGATACGGCTTTCCATGGTGCAACGCAACCGGACCGGACAGGCGTTTCACGCCTTGTGGCGTCCGTCAGCTCGAAATGCGGTCGATATCCGCGCCGCAGGCCTGCAGCTTGGCTTCAAGCCGCTCGAAACCCCGGTCGAGATGGTAGACGCGATTGACCGTCGTTTCGCCCTGCGCCGCAAGCCCGGCGATCACCAGCGACACCGAGGCCCGCAGGTCGGTCGCCATGACCGGCGCGCCCTTGAGCACCGGCACGCCGTGGATGGTCGCGGTCTGGCCGTCGAGCGAAATATCCGCGCCGAGACGGGCCAGTTCCTGCACATGCATGAAACGGTTCTCGAAAATCGTCTCGGTAATGTGGGAGGTGCCGTTGGCCATGGTCATCAGCCCCATGAGCTGCGCCTGAAGATCCGTCGGGAAGCCCGGATAGGGATCGGTGCGCACATTGACCGGCATCAGCCCGTTGCCGTTGCGATAGACGCGGACGCCCTCTTCCGTGTCCGTGATCTCGATGCCCGCCTCGCGCAGGGCATCCAGCGCGCTTTCCAGAAGGTCCGCCCGCGCTCCTTTCAGCACGACGTCGCCGCCGGTCATACCGACCGCCATCGCATAGGTGCCGGTCTCGATACGGTCCGGGATCACGCGGTGGCGCGCGCCCGACAGCGAGGTGACGCCGGTGATGCGGATTTCATCGGTTCCCGCGCCCTCGATCTTCGCGCCCATCGCGTTCAGGCAATCGGCCAGATTGACGACTTCCGGCTCGCGCGCCGGGTTTTCGATGATCGTGTCACCCTTGGCGAGCGATGCCGCCATCAGCGCCACATGCGTCGCGCCGACCGAAACCTTGGGGAACCGGTAGCGCGTGCCGATCAGGCCGTTCTTCGCCTTGGCGTGAACATAACCATTCTCGATCTCGATATCGGCGCCCAGCGCTTCAAGCGAATCGATGAAGAGATCGACGGGGCGCGTGCCGATGGCGCAGCCGCCCGGCAGCGAAACCCGCGCCTCGCCCATGCGCGCCAGAAGCGGCCCGATCACCCAGAAGCTGGCCCGCATCTTCGAGACGAGTTCGTAGGGCGCGGTGATGTCGACGATGTTGCGCGCCGTGAAATGCACGGTCCGCGCGTAATCCGACGCCTCCGCCTGACGGCGGCCGGTCACGGAATAATCGACTCCATGGTTCGACAGGATGCGGATCAGCGATTCCACATCGGCCAGATGCGGCACGTTTTCCAGCGTCAGCGTGTCGTCGGTGAGCAGGCTCGCGATCATCAGCGGCAAGCTCGCATTCTTGGCTCCGGAAATCGGAATGACGCCGTTGAGCGCATTGCCGCCCCTGATCCTGATCTGGTCCATGTCTGCTGTTCCCAATCCCCTCGGGCGGCTGCCGTCCCCGGGCGGGACGGCACGTCGTGGCCGATTATGCGGTGGCGAGCGTTTAACGCATCGTCATGGCCGCTTCAAGGCGCGGGCCGTCAGGTCGCCGGCCGCTCCGCCCAGCCGGCGAAGATGCGCTCCAGATAGACGACGGCGTAATAAAGAACGATGCCCAGGACGGCGAGCGCGATCAGCACCGCGAACATCAGCGGATAGTTCGAGTTGGTTTGCGCCGACAGGAACAGCGCGCCGAGGCCGCGCCCGTGCGGCGAGACGATCTCTACCAGGTTAGTGCCGATAAAGGCCAGCGTCACCGCCACCTTCAGCGCGCCGAAGAACTCCGGCAGCGTCTTCGGCAGCGCGATCTTGGTGAAGATCGTGTAGCGCGACGCGCCGAGCGAACGCAGGATGTCGCGATATTCCGGCTCCAGTGTCGACAGTCCGATGCCCACCGAAACGGCGATCGGGAAGAACGAGATCATGAAGGCCATCATCACGGTGTTGAAATTGTGCTGCCCGATGAACAGCAGCGCCAGCACCGGCACGAGCGTCGCCTTCGGAATGGCGTTGAAGCCGACCAGCAGCGGATAGAGCGCATCGCGCGCGATCCGCGAAAAGCCCATGACCATGCCGAGCAGGGTGCCGGCGAGAACCGCGATGATGAGGCCGGCGACCGTGCGCCACAGCGTCTGCCAGCTGCCGATCAGGAACAGTTCCCAGAATCGCGAGTAGGCCTTGGGCAGGTCCGAGGGCGAGGCCATCACGTAATCCGGCCAGCCATTGGCCCAGACCAGCAGCTCCCACAGCACGAGGAAGATGACGATGGCGGCAATCGGCACGCCGATCTTGTGCAGGGCGGTTTTCATGCCGCGTCCTCCCCGGCGCGCCCCTGCGCGATGCGAATCTGGTCACGCAGCGTGTGCAGCATGTCGGAACATTCCGGTGTATAGAGCCCGTCGAGCACCCGTTCGCCGGGATATTGCACGTCGAGCACATATTGCGTCGTCGCCGGCCTGCCGGACAGCACGATCACCTGATCGCCGAGAAAGACGCTCTCGCGCAGGTCATGCGTGATCAGCACGCAGGTGAAGGGCTCCTTCTCGCGCAGCTGGTGCATGGTCTGCCACAGATCCTCGCGGGTAAATGCGTCGAGCGCTCCGAAGGGCTCGTCCATGATCAGCACGTCCGGCTTGTGGACGATCGCGCGGCACAGCGATGCGCGCTGGCGCATGCCGCCCGACAGTTCCGACGGGCGCTTGTCCTCGAACCCCTCGAGCCCGACCAGCGTCAGCAATTCGTGCGCGCGGGCTTCGCGGTCCTTCTTCGGCATCGACGGCGCGACGATTTCCAGCGGCAGGATCACATTGTGCAGGATGGTGCGCCATTCCAGCAGCACCGGGTTCTGGAACGCCATGCCGACGGTCTTGCGCGGCCCCTTGACCAGTTCGCCATGCAGCCAGACCTCGCCCTTGTCCGGCTTCATCAGCCCGGCGATCAGGCGCGTCAGCGTGGACTTGCCGCAACCCGACGGCCCCACGACGGCGCAGAACTCGCCCTCCGGCACGGCGATATCGAGATTGTCCAGCACCGGGAGCGGCCCGAGCGGCGTTTTGTAGGCGTGCGTCACGCCCTTGATTTCGATGAGATTGGTCACCCGCGCCCCCAGGGAAGAGTCCGCCCGCCGGATCGGCGGGCGGACAAGGCATTACTGCAGCATGAAGGGCTCTTCCGGCAGGTACGAACTGTCGAAATAGAGCGCTGCATCCGGTTCGTTGACGAACTCGTAGACCGACTTGGTCTGTTCGATCGACTTGGCCATGCGGTCGGCGTCGATGCCGCCGAAGCCGTTTTCCTTGACCCAGTCGGTCAGGACGTTGTCCCTGATCGAGAGCGACAGGCGCTCGGTCTCCAGCGCCTCGTCGGCGGCCGGGTTGCGCGACATCAACGGCTTCACGGCGGCGGCCGGATCTGCGATGGCGTCCTTCCAGCCCATGGCGACGGCCTTGACGAATCCCTTCACGAGTTCCGGGTTCTCCGCCGCGTAATCGGTGTTGACCAGGATCGCGTTACCGTAAAGCGACACGCCGTAATCCGACATCAGCAGCACGGTCTGGTCTTCCATCGGCACGCCCAGACGCATGACGTTGAGCGTCGAGGTGAAGGAATAGCCGGTCACGGCCGCCACCTTGCCTTCGGCGAGCATCGGCTCGCGGGTCGGGAAGCCGACCGGCTCGACAGTGATCTTCGACATGTCGAGATCGTTCTCTGCGGCGAAGATCGGGAACTGCGCCCATGCGCCGTCCGGCGGCGGCGCGCCCAGCACCTTGCCTTCCAGGTCCTTCGGTGTCTCGATGCCCATGTCCTTGCGGCCGACCACCGCGAAGGGCGGCTTGTCGTAGATCATCATGATCGCCGTGACCGGAGCGCCCGGGTTCTGGTCGAGGAAGCGCATCAGCGAATTGATATCGGCGAGGCCGAACGGGAACGCGCCGGTGGCGACTTTCGGAATGGCGTCGAGCGAGCCCTTGCCCTCGGAAATCTCCACCGCGAGGCCTTCGTCGCCGAAATAGCCCTTGTCGATGGCGATCAGATAAGGAGCCGCCGGCCCCTCGAATTTCCAGTCGAGCGCGAACGGAGCCTTCTCCTGCGCGCCGGCCTGCGAAACGGCGGCTGCGAGCAGCGCCGCCGCGATGAACATCTTCTTGAACACGTCAATCTCCCTTGCATCGTGATTGATGCTGCGGCGCACATCGAAGCGCATGATCAAATTTTGATCAAGTGGGAAAATTGTCCAATTATTGCGCGGACATGCCCGGACCGTGTCCGTGGGACGATTTCAGTCGCTTTTTCCACCGCCACCCGGCGCGCCGTCTTCCGGCGACGCCTTTTCGACAGCCCCCCGCCCCGCTGCGTCGATCCCCTCGGCGCGGTCATCCGCACCGCCCGCCCGCTTGGCGCGCGCCTGCGCCTTGCGCCGCGCCAGATTGGCGCGAAGCTGTTTCGCGAGACGGTCCTTCTTCGGATCATTCGGCGGCTTTTGCGTCATCCACCCCGTATGGCGCAAAACGCCGCCCCGGCAAAGCCCCCGCATGGCCCGGAGATGAGGAGCCCGGACAACCGATATTGCCGGTGATTACGCCTTGCACTCGCAAAACGCTTGTGGCAGAAGCCGCTCACGATTTTCCGGATACGCTGCCGTAGCTCAGGGGTAGAGCACTCCCTTGGTAAGGGAGAGGCCGAGAGTTCAAATCTCTCCGGCAGCACCATTCCAACCCATTGAAATTGTTATTGTTTTTCAGTTCTTGTCGCCGCCAGACAAAGCGACCGACATGCTGCAAAGTGCAGCATCGCAGCACAAAATGTCGTGTTACGAATGCCGTTTCCGGACCTGGACCTGTTTTCAGGTCCGCGGACCTACTGGGTCCAGACACCGATCCTCGACCTCAAGCCAGAAACACATCGGGGTCCGGGTCCGCGATAGCGGCTAGCTTCATTCCCCGATTTTGAAAATCTTAGAGGCCGTCCTGAAACTCGGGGCGAGGCTGGATGGCCGGTCCCGAATGTGATTCCAAACGGTTGTCAAAGCCAGTTTGGAGAGCCTCATGTGGACACCGGCCACCCGGCGGCAGCATAGCCGCGATCATCTGCGTTATGGAAGCGATCTGAGTGATGCGGAATGGGAAATTCTCGCCCCTTTCATGCCGGCGCCGGCAAGGACCGGCCGGCCGCGTCAATGGCCGATGCGCGAGATCATGAACGCCATCTTCTATGTGCTGCGGGGTGGCATCGCCTGGCGGCTTCTGCCCAAGGACTTCCCGCCGATGACGACGGTCTATGGCTGGTTCCTGCGCTTCCGCCGCGAAGGTCTGTTCCAGACAATCAATCACCACCTTGTCATGACCGATCGAGAACGGACCGGACGTGAGGCCAGTCCCTCGGCGGCGGTGATCGACAGCCAAAGCGTCAAGACCGTCGAGGCCGGCGGCCCCAGGGGCTTTGACGCTGGCAAGAAGATCAAAGGGCGCAAGCGCCACGCCATGGTCGATACCGATGGCCGGGCCTTGGTCATCCAGGCGCATCCGGCCGACATTCAGGATCGTGACGGTGCCGTCCCGCTGCTCAAGGCGTCACGACGATCCTTCCCTTTCGTCGAAATCACCTTCGCCGACAGCGCCTATGGCGCCCAGAGGGTCAAGGATGCAACATGCATCGCCATCGAGGTGGTCAAGAAGATCGCCAACCAGATCGGCTTCCACGTCCTGCCGCGCCGCTGGGTGGTCGAACGCACATTCGCCTGGATCAGTCGCAACCGACGGCTGGCCAAGGATTTCGAAGGCACCATCGCCTCCGCCGAGGTCTTCCTCTACGCCGCATCCGTCATGCTGCTCACACGACGACTGGCCCGGTCAGCATGAGTTTCGAGTCGGACTCTTAGCAATGGGATGCAGAACTCCTGATGCCGCCCAGACGACCACGGCGAACAGCAGGATGCCATACAGGCGGATCGCGCGGAAACGCGCCAAACCAATTTTTCCGTCACTCAAAGCTTCATAGTACTCTTCTCTTCCATCAAGGATTACCTGTGAGAAGACGTGTTCAAACGCTTTTCGTGTAAATACAAGACGGAACAACCCGACAAGACGGGCTGCTGGTGGACGTGTTACACGCGGCTGCAACAACTTTTCTGCGGCTTCAATACTCAATGATGTGGCTTTGAGTTCCAGCCTAAATTTTTGCGTCATCTTCCGATAAGCCAAATGTTCCGCGCTGGCCTTTTCCAGTTCAGCTTGCGTTAGCGGCCTACCGAATTGTGCTCGGATGTTTTCCTGTATGTTGAACCACACGATCCTTGCTTCGACTCCCGCGCGACTTCTCTCCAAATTTTCGGCCACGATTTTTGATGAATTGTCTGCTCCTTTTTTGTCGCCGAAGGACATCACACCCCTCCCGCCAATTCGCCGGCAGCGAACACTGCGGTTGCGGCATCAGTAGCCTGCATGACACGCTGTCCGAGGGCAGTTATTGAATATAAGCGCCGAGGCATTCCCGGCTCCTTGGGATTGTCTTCGGTCCGCGACCTTACATAGCCCTTGTCAGTCATTCGATCCAACGTGACGTATACCGTTCCCCGCTTCAAGACCGAGGAGGTTTTGACCATTTCTAATCCGTACATCTCCTGCGAACGCAGAAGGTTTAAGATTTCATATTCCATACGCGAGACACGCAAATCTCATCCCTCCATCCATAATGCTTACACAATGTAAGACTCGGATGGAAAAGTATCAAGTCCGCTGGCCTGAACGGCGCAAGAACATGCGCCATGTTTGATACAAAGTAGGTTTCCGGCAACCACTAGAGCGGCACCCGATCTGATTGAATCGGCAGGGATTCCCAAATCAGCGGTTTGATGATTCATGATGTCTGCCGGAGCAAGGAGGCCGGCGGACATGTCCAAGGCTCTGTCGCTCGATCTTCGCACACGTGTTCTCGCCGCTGTCGCCGGCGGTCTCAGCCATCGTCAGGCGGGTGAGCGCTTTGGCGTCAGCGCGGCCAGTGTCAGCCGCTGGCGGACGCGTGAACGCGAACAAGGCGATCCTCGTCCCAAGGCGCTGGGCGGCGATCGACGGTCCGGGCGCATCGACGCCTGCAAGGGATTGATCTTGTCGCTGCTCAAGGAGACGCCCGACATTACCATCCAGGAGATGCGCCAAGCGCTTGCCGCACGCGGCCACGTTTTCGGCTTCGGCACGATCCAACGCTTTTTCAAGCGTCACCGGATCACGCGCAAAAAAAGACCGCGCACGCCAGTGAGCAGGACCGTCCGGACATCCTGAAGCGACGAAGGACGTGGTTCAACGACCAGATCGACCTCGATCCGGCAAGGTTGGTCTTCATCGATGAAACCTGGGCCAAGACGAACATGGCGCGCACCCATGGCCGGGCTCCGCGCGGTGAACGGTTGCGGGTGGGCGTGCCTCATGGCCATTGGAAGACTACGACCTTTGTCGGCGCACTGACGCTGCGGGGCATGATCGCGCCCTTCGTCTTGAACAGGCCGATCAACCGGATCGCTTTCGAGGCCTATGTAGAGCAAGTGCTCGTGCCGGAACTGCGGCATGGCGACATCGTGATCATGGACAACCTCTCCAGCCACAAGGGACCTCGGACCCGCCAGATGATCGAGGCGGCCGGAGCCTCCCTGCTGTTTCTTCCGCCCTACAGCCCAGACTTCAACCCTATCGAGAATGCCTTCTCCAAGCTGAAGGCCATGCTCAGGAAGGCGGCCGAGCGGACCATAGATGACCTGTGGGACAGGATCGGGAGCCTGATCCCGACATTCACGACGCAGGAATGCGCGAACTACTTCGCCGCCGCCGGATACGATGCAGCATGAACGGATTCTGCTCTAGGTAGCGTGAGTTGATCGACAATAAACAGTGCCGGAAGACATGCTGCAAAGTGCAGCACACGCTCTGAAATGCAGCATCGCAGCACACTTTTGTCGGCCTACAAACCTGATTGGATAAACCCGCAGCCCCGTGTAACTGCGATTTCAACGGCTTCTTTGTTGGCCGACAAAGCCGACGCATGTTTTGGTAAGGGAGAGGCCGAGAGTTCGAATCTCTCCGGCAGCACCATTCCAACCCATTGAAATCTGTTGACTATCAAAGACTTACGCTCCGCGTGGCGTCGTGGATCGAGGTCCGATCGATGGCGGAAAAAATCCGTAGTGTCCTCATGCGCGGCGATCGTTGTCACTGACGTCAGTCAGCGGCGCTCGAACGAAAGATGGTGCGCAGCCCGTTCGACGGCGTGGTCACGGAAAGGCTGATGGCCGAAGGCGAACTCTACAACGAACAAGAGCCGATCCTGACGCTCGCCAGCATCGATCCGCTCGATATCGAGACTTTCCTGCCGTCCGAGCAACTGACCGAGGTGGAGCCGGGCGAAACCGTTTCGGTTCTGCTGGAAACAGGTGGCGAGGCCAGCGCCAGGGTGACCGTGATCGACCCGTTCCTCGACGGCGCCACCGGGACATTCGGTGTCAGGCTTACGCTCGACAATCCCGACGGCGCCATCCTCGCCGGCCAGCGCTGCACAGTCGAATTCGGGCCCTCCGCCGGAAACTGACCTCCGGTCTTTGTCCCTTGTCCATCATCGACTGTTCGTGAATGACCGGTCGAAGCCCCCCGGAACATCCCGCCATCGACAACATCGCGGCGAGTGCGTAGTAAGCAGCCGCGTTGTCGATGCCCGAGGCGCGCGACAATCCTGACAAGGGTGCGAGTGCCGGCGGCATTGCCCGGGTCCCGAAGGGGTGAACCGGCGCACCCACCGGTTTAAATGCATATGCGCGGTTACGGCGAAGACGAATGATCATCGACAGAAAAACCTCTCCATTTCTGATCTACAGCGAGGATCCGCTGATCCTCGCCCTGCAGAAGATATCGGAGAACAAGAGCGGCTTCGTCGTCGCGGTTTCGGAGAAGGGCCGTGCGATCGGCGTCCTGACCGACGGCGACGTGCGGCGCTGGCTGTCCAGCGCGGACAAGCTCGACCTGAATGTCCCCGTCGGCCTCGTCGCCAACCGGGAATTCGTCACCCTGCCCGTCACGGCAAGCCCGGAAGAGATAGCGGCAAGGCTGGACAGTCGCGTCCGGGTCATTCCACTGACCGACGAAGCCGGCCACCTGATCGCGATCGCCCGGCAGGGACAGGACCAGTTCCGCATCGGCGCGCGGAAGATCGGCGACGCCGAACCCGCCTATATCATCGCCGAGATCGGCAACAATCATAATGGCGACGTCGAACTGGCGAAGCGGCTGGTCGACATCGCGGTGAGCGCGGGCGCGGATTGCGCCAAGTTCCAGATGCGCGACATGGAGGCCCTCTACGGCTCGGGCCGCGGCACGGCGGGCGCCTCGCACGATCTTGGCGCCCAATACACGCTCGACCTGCTGGCGAAATACAATCTGAGCCGTGACGACATGTTCCGGCTCTTCGATCACTGCCGCGCGGTCGGCATCGAACCGCTTTGCACGCCCTGGGACGAGCCTAGCCTCCATGCGCTGGAGAGCTACGGGCTCGAAGGCTACAAGGTCGCATCGGCCGATCTCACCAATCACGGCTTCCTGACCGTGCTGGCCGAAACCGGAAAGCCGCTGATCTGCTCGACCGGCATGGCGACCGAGATCGAGATCGTCGACACTGTCCGGCTGCTCCGCGCAAACAGCGCGTCCTATGCGCTGCTGCACTGCAATTCGACCTACCCCACGCCCTACAAGGACGTGAATCTGCGATATATTCCCCGTCTGGCGAAGATCGGCGACTGCACGGTCGGCTATTCCGGGCACGAAAGGGGATGGATCGTTCCTCTCGCGGCGATCGCCTTCGGCGCGCGTATCATCGAGAAACACATCTCGGTCGACCGCTCCATGGAAGGCAACGATCACAAGGTGTCGCTCCTGCCGGATGAACTTGCCGAGATGGTTCGCTCCATCCGGGCGATCGAGGAAGCGACCGGCCAGCCCGCCGAGCGCGAACTGACCCAGGGCGAAATGATGAACCGCGAGGTCCTGGCGAAATCGCTCTATGCAAGCAGCGCCATCGAGGCGGGGACCGTCATCACCGACGACCTGATCGAGGTCCGAAGCCCGGGCCAGGGGCTGCAGCCCAACTACCGCGCCGACCTGATCGGCCGCAGGGCGAACCGGGCGATTGCGCCGGGAACGCCGTTCTTCAGGACCGACCTCGAGGACGTCGATGTTTCCGCCCGCGATTTCCATTTCGACAGGCCTTGGGGCATCCCCGTCCGCTGGCACGATTACCGGGAAATCCTGGATGTCTCGAACCCCGACCTCCTCGAGTACCACCTGTCCTACAAGGACATGGAGGAACCGTTGGAAAACTGGTTCGACGACGTTCTAGACATCGACCTGACGGTCCACGCCCCGGAACTGTTCTCCGGCGACCATATCCTCGACCTCGCCTCGGAGGACGAGGCGTATCGGTCCCGCTCGATCCGTGAACTTCAGCGTGTGTGCGACCTCACCCGCAAGCTGGCGGCCTGGCACGGCAAGTCCGGCACTCCGCTCATCATCGCCAATCTCGGCGGCTTCACCACGAGCGGTTTCCGCCCCCTGTCCGAGCGCACCCGCCTTTACGCGCTCATCGAGGAAAGCCTCGCCCAGATCGACGCCACCGGCGTCGAGATCATTCCGCAGACCATGCCGCCCTTTCCCTGGCATTTCGGCGGACAGAGCCATCACAATCTGTTCGTCGATCCGGACGAGATCGCCGACTTCTGCGCCCGCACCGGCATGCGGGTCTGCTTCGACATCTCCCACTCGCAACTCGCCTGCAACCATTTCAAATGGTCGATGATCGACTTCACCCGTAAGGTCGGTCCGCATACGGCGCATCTCCACATCGCCGATGCGAAGGGGATCGACGGCGAAGGCCTGCAGGTGGGCGACGGCACAATGGATCTGAAGCCCATATGCGACGTGCTCAATGAAACCTGCCCCGAGGCGAGCTTCGTCCCCGAGGTCTGGCAGGGCCACAAGAACAATGGCGCCGGCTTCTGGTACGCGCTGAACAAGCTTGAGCCATGGCTCGGCCAATCGGTGGATTCCGGGTCGTGACCGTGCGCATCGTCCCCGATCTGTGCTGGGGGCTCACCCTCGGCCGCGGAGGATCGAGGGGCCTGCCCGGAAAGAATGTCCGGCAACTCGGCGGTCATCCGCTGATCGCCTGGGCCGTTGCGGTCGGGAAACTCGCCGGCGGCGTTGACCGCGTCCTCTGCTCCACCGACGATGCCGAAATCGCGCGGGCCGCCGCCGACGCGGGAGCCGACGTGCCGTTTCGCCGCCCTTCCAGCGCGGCGGGCAGCGCCGCCACGGATATGGACGTTTTCTCTCACCTCATCGAATGGCATACCGAACGCGGCGCCGATCTGCCCGAGTTCTTCGTGCAATTGCGCCCGACGACACCGTTCCGCGAGCCGGAATGGATCGACCGCGCGATTGCCCGGATGAAGGTTGACAGAAGCATCACATGCATGCGCTCCGTCACGCCGACGCCGATCACGCCCTACAAGATGTGGCGCAGCGCCGATGGCGATCGGCTCATGCCCGCGATGGAACTCCCGGGCGTGGACGAGGCCTATAACCTGCCGCGCCAGTCACTGCCGGAAATCCTCTGGCATACGGGCCAGGTCGACGTCATTCGCACCGAGACGCTTCTCGGCGGATCGATGACAGGCGCAAACATTCACGCGCTGCACGTGCCGTTGGAAACGGCGATCGATATCGATGGACCGGACGACTTCCATCTCGCCGAGATCAAGTTCCGCGAAACGATGCCGGCAGCCCTCGGGGAGTATCTCGCAACGGCCGAGCCGGGACGGAACGATTTCGCATAATCGCCGGAGAATGCGCTCAGGCGGACGCAGCGATACCCTTCAGAAGCGTCTCGACACGAAGCCGCGGCATACCGAAGGCGAAGATATCCTCCAGGCGCTCGAATTCGTCCGGAACATATGACAGTTGCTCGACCTTGACCGCGAAATCCAGGACACGCTCCACCGGTTCGCTGTGCGCGAGGAAGTCTTCCACGCCCGAAGCCGCAAGCGCGTCGAACGCCACCGAATTGGGTGCATTGGCATAGGCGGCAGTCCCGAAATGGATCGCCTTGCGGCCGCGAAGAAGCGCCTCGAACCCAGCCGTGCCCGTGATGCACGCCGTGCAGTCGGTCATCTCCTGCAATTCGCGTGAGGGAACATCCAGCCCTACCAGTTGCACCTTCGGGATGCTCGCCAGCCACTTGTAATAATCTTTCGGCCTGAAATTCGTGCTCGCCCGCGTCCCGGCGGAGAACATGCTCGTGTGTTCCTTGACATAGATCGCCGAGCCTTCGGGAAGCGTGTCGGAAAGCGCCTTGACCGCGTGAATCTGGTTCACATAGCGGCCGCCAAGCGGCATCGTGGTCAGTTCGGGCTGATAGTGAAGCGGGAAAAAGACCGAAACCCCGTTGACCGGAGCGCGATCCAGTGGCGTGCAATAGCGTTTGTACCGGCTCTTCAGCAGCCGCTTGAAGATGAACCCGCTCTGCGAGATATCCGCAATCTTCTTCAGCTTTTCCGGCCTGAACGGATGCCCCTCGGTTCTTAGTCTTCTCAGTTTTTTCCTGAAGTTGGGCCGGTATTTCAGATAGCCCGGTTTGTAGGTCCGGGTCCCGTGGATGACCTTGTCCACTTCGGCCTGCGACGCCACGGACAACCTCCCTTCGCTGCTCGCCATGTGCAGGGGAATGATGGACGGTGCGGGCAAACCGTCTTCACCGATGATCGGACCGTCATAGCGCGTTGCGGCGATCCGGGCATGGAAGAACGCGCCGTTCCGGGTCAGTATGATCGGGATATTCTCGTGCAGCGCGATCCGGTACAGCATGTAATCCAGACCGGATTCGGGTTGATTCACGAACATGACGATATCCGGCCGGTGCTTCCCGATGATCTGCTCCGCGCGCGAGAAGTCGTGAAGCGCCCGCGTCATCGTCGCGATGCTCCCCCCTTCATACGGGCCGTACCGGTCGAAAACCGGCAGGTAGGTCGCGGGATCCCCGGCGATCTCGGAGAACCGCTTCAGGTCGAGTTTTTCGTCCCAGGTTATGTCGTATCTGTAGGATGCCCAGGCGTAGTGTTCGGCCTGTTCGAAAGTCTTTCGGATGGTGCCCCGCTGAGAGAGATGCGACGCAATGGCGGGCACTGCGATTTCATACCCATTCAAAGCGTCTCGAAGACGGACGAGCTCTTCGGAAGGCAACATGGCAAAGCTCAGAATTGCATTCTTCATTGATTGTTGCTTCCAACTGGTAGCGAGCCGACTCATCGGCGAGCGGCCTCGTTTCACGGATCAGGAACGCTTGTTAGTGCATAGCCGGCATCGGGTCCATTGGGGCGATGGAAATCGGGAACCGGCAGGCGGCCTTCGCCAAATGCCCATGCGCCAAGCCGCCTCCGGCCAACCCGCCAGAACGTCATGAGTGAAGGAAACCTCCTTCGCCGGGCGAGCTCAGCCAGGCACTGATCGTCACGTTCACGGCCTTGCCGCACGACCCCCGAACACAGGATGATTGCAAAGCGTATGCTGCGTTCGAATTCTGCGATCATCCGCGCCCCGGATCGCGGCTTGAGAAACACAATCCCCTGCACCTGATTTCCACTCTTTATATACAAAAGCCAATCACCTTGACATTTGTATAATCCCCCTCCTATGGTCGGTGACCGAAGGGAGTGAGGCAGGTGGCCAATCGCAAATCGACACAGGACGTCGCGCTGGGCATACGTCGCCGCGTTTTCGAGCATTCGATGCGCAACAATGGTGGCTATCTGAGCCAGGCCTGCTCGGCCGCCGAACAGCTCGCCTTTCTCTACAACGAGGCGCTCAATCTCGGCGATCCGACGCTGCCGGCGATCCCGAAACCCTTCGCGGGCGTTCCGCGCGCGGGCAATGACGAATATGTCACCGGTGCCGGCTACAACGGTCCTTTCGAGCCGCAATATGACCGCCTCTTCATCGCGCCCGCCCATTACGCGCTCGTCGCCTACGCCACCCTGATCGAGACCGGACGCATGGCGCCGGAAGGCCTCGAGATGTTCAACCGGGACGGCTCCTCCGTCGAGATGATCGGCGCGGAACATTCGCCTGGCATGGAAGTCCACAACGGCACACTCGGCATCGGCCTGTCGACAGGGGCTGGCCTCGCCTGGGGCCGCAAGCGCCGCGGCGAAACCGGACAGGTTTGCGTGTTCATGTCGGACGGCGAGGTCCAGGAAGGCCAGACATGGGAAGCCGTACAAGCCGCCGCCCACCACGGCATCGACAATCTCTGGGCCCTGATGGACGTCAACGACCAGCAATGCGACGGCGCGATGGACAGCGTGATGGATGTGCGCGACATCGCCGCCAAGTTCCGGACCTTCGGCGCGGTCTGTGTCGAGGTGGATGCCCACGACCTCGACGCGCTGCGCCAGGCCAAAGCCGAACCGCATGAGGGCCAGCCCCTGATCATATTGGCGCGGTCCTCGCCCACACACGGAATGTCCTTCCTGCAGCGACGCTTCCCCCGTCTTCACTACGTCCGCTTCAAGACGACCGAGGAACGCGACGAAATGAATGCGGCGATCGCCGAAGAACTCGGAATCGAGCCGGTCGAACTGGAGGCGCACTGACATGGTCGAGATGGTCAACCGCCCCTACGCCGGCGCCTTCGAGAAATTTGCCGTCGCCAATCCGGATGTGCTCTGCCTGTCGGCCGATCTGACATCCTCCTGCGAGATCGACGGGTTCCGCGACCGCCATCCGGAGCAGTTCCTGTCGCTCGGCATGGCGGAGCAGAACATGATGAGCTTTGCCGGCGGCCTTGGCCTCGCCGGCTTCAGGCCCTTCCTTCACTCCTTCGGCGTCTTCCTCTACCGCCGCCCTTATGACCAGCTCATGGCGTCGGTCGCCTATCCGCGCCGCAAGGTCCGCCTCATGGGCTTCCTGCCCGGCATCACCACGCCCGGCGGCATGACCCATCAGGCGATCGAGGATGTCGCGGTCATGCGGTCTATTCCGAACATGACGATCCTGGAGACCGGTGACGCGACAGAGGTCGAGAGCATTTGCGAGGCCGCCGATTCCATCGACGGACCGGTCTATTGTCGCGTCCTGCGGGGCTCCGTGCCGCGCCTCTTCGACACGCCCATCGAGGTCGGCCGGATGCGCGAACTGGCGATGGGCGAAGACGTCCTCGTGGTGACCTCCGGTATCGCGACCGAAGAGGCGCTGCGCGCGCGCGACGCCCTGTCCGGCGCGGGCGTCTCGATCCGCCATCTGCACATCAACACCATAAAGCCGTTCGATCCGCAGCCGCTGCTCGATCACATCGCCTCGGTGAAGAAGGGCGTCGTGGTCCTTGAGAACCACGTTATCGACGGCGGCGTCGGTTCGCTCGTCGCCGAGATCATGGCGGAGAACGCCGTCGGCAAACCGCTCGTGCGCCTCGGCCTGCGCGATACCTACGCCCATGGCGGTTCGCGAGCCTACCTGATGAAGCATTACGGGCTCGACGCCGCCGCGCTCGTTGCCGGTATCGAGAAGATCATCGGCGCCAGGACGGGGATTACCGAAGACGCGCTGGCCGTCGCCCGTGTCGATGCGGTCCACTCCGCCGTCAAGGCCGAGGCGCTCTGACGCCATGGAGCGCTTCACCGTCAGCTACCGGATCTTCGCCGGGTCCGAGAAGGAGGCCCGCGAACGCGCCGAAGGCATCGCCCTCGAACAGACCGTCGAAATCCCGGACGACATCGTGCCCGAGGGTTATATCCGCGACGAGATCGTCGGCCGGATCGAGCGCATCGAGGACGCCGGGCCCGGCATGTACGACACGGCGATCTCCTACAGCCCGGACAGCGCCGGGAACGACATCGTCCAATTGCTCAACGTGATCTTCGGCAATTCGTCGATCCAGAAGGGCATCAAGGTCATCGGTTTTGACCCCGGCGCGACGATCGCCGAACGGTTTTCCGGGCCGCGCTTCGGCATCGAGGGCGTCCGCAGCCTCGCCAACCGGCCGACAGGCGGCCTGATCTCGCCGGTCATCAAGCCGATGGGCTCGACCGCCGATGAACTCGCCGAAATCGCCTATCGCTGCTCGCTCGGCGGCGCGGATATCGTCAAGGACGACCACGGCCTCGCCAACCAGGCGATGGCGCCGTTCCGCGAGCGCGTCGAGAAGGTCTCCGCCGCCGTCGCGAAGGCCAACGCCGAGACGGGCGGCTCGTCGCTCTATTTCCCGAACCTCGCGGGTCCGGGCAGCGACATCGTCGCCAATGCGCGCTTTGCGAAACAATGCGGCGCCGGTGGCGTGCTGCTGATGCCGGGCCTGCACGGCTTCGGCGCGGTTCATGAACTGGCAAGCGACGCGGAGTTCGGCCTGCCCATCATGACCCATCCGAGCTTCCTCGGCCCCTATGTGCTATCGGAAGACACGGGCTTCACCCACGCCATGATGTTCGGCGTCCTGCAGCGCCTCGCCGGCTCCGACATCTCGGTCTTCCCCAATGTCGGCGGCCGTTTCGGCTTTTCCGCCAACGAATGCCGCTCGATCGCGGAAGCCTGCCGCGCGCCGGACGGCATCGGCAAGCCGATGTTCCCGAGCCCCGGCGGCGGCATGAGCGTCGAAAGGGCCGGCGACATGGTGTCCATGTATGGTGAAGACGTCGTCTACCTGCTCGGCGGGAGTCTTCTCCGCTACGGCGACCGTATCGCCGACGGCGTGCGCGCCATGCGCGAAGCCGTGGACGCGGCCTAGAAAATCACGCCCTTGCGCAGCACGAAACAGCCGAACGGGCGCGCCTCCGTCGTGGCCACGACGGCATAGGCCTTACGCGCATGCTGGTAGAAACCCTGCCGCTCGATTCCCTTGACCGCCGCGCCTTCCGGTTTCTCGCTGTCGATGACCGCCAGCGCCGCGCGATGCACGTCTCCAAGCTCGTCGGGTGAATTGTCGATCTCCATGCGCAGCGCGCAATAATCGGCAAAGCCGTCCAGCGGCATCAGCCCGGTGATCAGCCGTATCGCCTCCGGCGCATCGATGGCGGGCAACCGCACAACTGCGCCATTTACGGTATGCACCGCGGTGGACTCGGCCGGGTAGTTAGCATCGACGATGACGATTTCGTCACCATGTCCCATCCGCATCAGGCAATCCATGAGATCGGGCGTCATGCGCGGATCGATGGTTTTCAGCATGTGTCTCGCCTCCTTCGTGCAAGGGGCCGCTCGATGGCGGCCCCTTTTCTTTTCGTATTCGGTGCCTTGGCCGGCTCAGCGCGCCGGCAGCGGCATCCAGTCGGTCATGGCGACATCCGCATGAGCGAACTGCGGCATCTTGGCCGAAAGATCCTGCATGTTCTTGATGTCGTTCTCGTTGAGGAAGTCCTGCGTGATCAGCGTCGGCGGAACCACGACCTGTGCGCCCGGATCGCCACCCGTCAGCATGATGGCAAGCGCGCGCACGGAAACCTCGCCCACGACGGCGGGGTTCGTCGCCACGGTCGCGGCCCAGGCGCTGTCCGGCTCGCGCATCGCGGAGATGTCGGCGGTCGAGACGTCTGCCGAATAGATTTTCACGTCCTGCGAGAGACCCGCCTCGTCGACGGCGATCTTCACGCCCTTGGCGAACTCGTCATAAGGCGCGAAAAACACCGAGATGCCCGGATTGGCCTGCAGCACGGAGCGCGCCTGGTTGGCGTTGGAGTTGGCGATCGGGTTGTCCAGCGTTCCCATCTGGGCGACTTCGACGATACCCGGATTGGCTTCCTTCACTTCTTCCCAGGCGACGTGGCGGCGGTCGAGCGGCGCAATGCCCGGAACATAGACATAGCCGGCTTCCCACTCGGTGCCGTTGTCCTTGATGGCCTGCTCCAGCGCCAGCTTGCCGAGCAGGTAGTCCGACTGCTCGATCTGCGGGATCGCCTCGTTTTCGACATTCACGTCGAAGGCGACGACCTTGATGCCCGCATCGACGGCGCGCTGCGCCGCTTCCTTCATGGATTCGGTCAGGCCGTGCTGGATGACGATGCCGTCCACGCCGAGCGCGATTGCCTGGTCGACCATGTCGGCCTGGAGTGCTGCGTCCTGGCGGCTGTCGAAGACGCGCAGATCGACACCCAGCGCCTCGGCCTGGGACTCGACGCCCGACAGATAGGCCTGGAAGAAGTCGCCGGTCGAAAGATAACGCACCAGCGCGATCTTCACTTCGCCCGGATTGTCGAGCGGCGCGGGCATGTCCGCCGCGCGGACCGAAAGCCCGGTCGCGGCGACAGTCAGCCCGGCCATCATGGCCATGGCGGTTCTGCGGATGATTTTCATGTCATTTCCTCCCGTTGATATTTGACTGCGTGTTAGTGCCCTCCGGCTTTCCGGCCGGACAGCGAAAAGGTGAAGACCAGGGCGACCACGAGCACCGCGCCCTTGACGAAATCCTGCGTGTAATAAGGCGCGTTCATCATGGTCAGGCCCTGCAGCAGGATCCCGACGAACAGCGCGCCCATCGCGGTTCCGAAGGCGTTCGGCTTGGCCGCGCCCAGCACCGCGAAGCCGATCAGCGCCGCCGCCACCGCGTCCAGCAGCAGGTTGGTGCCCGACGCGATGTCGCCACGGCCGAGCCGCGCGGCAAGCAGCATGCCGCCAACCGAGGCGAGCACGCCGGAGAACATGTAGGCGACGATCTTGTAGGCGTTGACATTGGTGCCGGTCAGGCTCGCCGCGCGTTCGTTCGAGCCGATCGCATACATCAGCCGCCCATGCCGCGTCAGTTCGAGGAAGCCCCAGACGAGCACCCCGATGACCAGCAGGAACACGACCGAGATCGGCAGGAGATTGTCCAGCACGAGATCGAACCGGTGCCGGCCCATCTGCAGGAAGAAGGGCGAGAAGGTGCCGTTGGCCGTCGAGCCGTCCGGCAGCGTCATGCCGGTCGCGATGGAGCGGCCCTCGGTAGGAATGCGCTGCAGCCCGACCAGCAGGAACATCATGCCAAGCGTCGCCAGCAGGTCTGGCACCTTCGTCTTGACGATCAGCACGCCGTTGATGAAGCCGATGACCGCGCCCATGACGAGGCAGGCGACGATGGCGACGAAGGCCGACTGTTCCAGCACCACCATCACATAGGCCGACAGCATCATCGACGAGGTGGCGACCGAACCGATGGACAGGTCGAACCCGCCGACGACCAGCGTAAACGTCACGCCAAGCGCGAGGATGCCGGTGATCGCCACCGACTGGAAGATGAAGACCGCGCTGCGCGGGCTCGAGAAGCCGTCGGCGGCAAGGCTGAAGAAGATCACCAGTCCGACCAGCAGGCCGATGAAGCCGAAACGGATGGCGAAATCGATGGCGTTCCTCGACTGTGCGCCGTCCTTGCGGGCCGGCTTGCCCTCCTGCGCCACGGTTGCGTCCTTCTCGTTCAATGTCATGGTCATGCGGCCTGCACAGTCTGGTTTGCGGCCGCGAAACCGGCGACCGCGGTCAGGATGTCGTTCGGGTTGACGTTCTCGTTGCGGAACTCCGCCACGACGGCGTGTTCGGAGAACACGATGATGCGGTCGGCGATTTCCAGAGCCTCGTCCAACTCGGCCACCATCACCAGCGTCGCGCGATTGCCCGCCGTCTCGCGGATCTTGTGGCCGATATCGCGCCGGGCGCGAATGTCGACGCCCTGGAACGGTTCGTCGAGCACCAGCAGCCGGCATTGCTGCGCGAGCCAGCGCGCCAGCATCACCTTCTGCTGGTTGCCGCCGGAAAGCGTCGAAATGTCGTCGCGCTCGCTCTGGCAGACGATCGACAGCGCGTCGATCATCTCCCGCGCCTTCGCCCGCTCCGCGCCGCGATTGACGAAGGACAGCCCGGCATAACGGCGCAGGAAAGGCACCGTCATGTTGCGGGTGATGTCGAAGTCGCGGATGACCGCGTTGTTGGCGCGATCCTTCGGCGACATGAACACGCCCCGCGCGACCGCCTCGCCCGGCGATTTCGGCCGATAGTCCCGCCCGTCGAGGCGAATTGACCCGGCATGAACCGGATGCAGGCCGAAAAGCGCCTGCGCCAGCGCGGTCTTGCCGCTGCCGAGCAGCCCGGTGACCACGACGATCTCGTTTTCGCGCAGCGTCAGCGAGAAACTCTTCGCCGTCGGAATGAGCCGGATATCGCTCAGTTCGGCGACGGCCTTTCCTTGCTCGGGGACGACGATGCCGACATCGGTCATGCGATGCCCCAGCATGGCGTTCACCGCGCCTTCATAGTCCAGGCTCTCGCCCTCGAACACGCCGGAGATTTCCCCGTCGCGCATCGAGACGATACGGTCCGCGATGCGGCGGATGTCGGACATGCGGTGCGAGATGTAGAGCACGGCCACGCCCTCGGCACGCATCCGCTCGATATAGCTGAACAGCCTTTCCGCCTCCGAGGCGGAGAGCGACGAGGTCGGCTCGTCGAGGATGAGAAGCTTGGGATCATGCGACAGCGCGCGCGCGATGGCGATCAATTGCCGGTCCGCGATGCTGTAATCGGAAACCGGTCGGCGCACATTGACCGGCAGGTCCATGCGCCGCGCAATGTCCTCCGCCGCCTTGAACAGTTTCGACCGCTTCAACAGGAAACCGTAGGAATTCTCGGCCAGCCGGTCGATCATGAGATTGGAGGCGACATCGAGGTCGGGGATCACGCCGTCATTGATGTTCTGATGCACTGTGACGATGCCGGCGCGGATCGCATCGGCAGGTGTTTCCGGGCGGAATTCCGAACCGCTCAGCCGGATCGTCCCGCTATCCTTGGAATGCACGCCGCTGAGAATCTTGACGAGAGTCGACTTGCCGGCGCCGTTCGCGCCCATGAGCACGGTGACGGTTCCTGCCGGCAGATCGAGCGTGATATCCTTCAGGACGCGGTTGTCCCCAAAGGCTTTCTCGACCCTGTCGATACGGCATGCGGCTTCGTGCATTGTCTCCTCCCGAGACGATGAAAACAGGCTACATGACAAAAGTCAATGGATATTGACAACTGCATGAATTGACTTCACGCTGTGGTCAAAAGGCGCGCTTCGGCCGCCGGGAAATGGGAGGAATGCACGCGATGAGCTCGCAATACGAACCCCTCACACCCGAGACGCTTGGCGGCAGGCTGGCGCAGATCGGAGCGATTACGGACCGGCTCGGAACCGACCCGTCATCATGGACCGTCCGCGAGGTTGGCGACGGCAATCTCAACCTCGTCTTCATCGTCGAGGGCGGTGGCGACAGCGTCATCGTCAAGCAGGCCCTGCCCTATGTTCGCCTCGTCGGCGACAGCTGGCCGCTGCCGTTGAAGCGCGCCTTCTTCGAATATCACGCGCTGACCCGACAGGCCGCGCGCGACCCGGGCAGCGTGCCGGAAATCTTCCACTTCGACGAGGAGCAGGCGCTCATCGTCATGGAGCGCCTTCACCCGCACATCATCCTGCGCCAGCAGATGATGGCCGGCGAAAAGGTGAAGGATCTCGGCAAGGTGCTCGGCGCCTTCGCCGCGCGCACCGCCTTTCGCGGCTCCGACCTTTCCATGTCGGCGCCCGACCGCAAGGCCGATGTCGCGCTCTTCGCCGGCAATGTCGAACTCTGCGACATCACCGAGAACCTGGTTTTCACCGATCCCTATTTCGACGCGGAACTGAACCGCCACACGCCGGAACTCGACGGAATCGTCGCGGAACTGCGCGCCGACATCGACCTGAAGATTGCCGCCCAGCATCTCAAGCGCGCCTTTGCCGCGCGCTCGGAAACGCTTTGCCACGGCGACCTGCATACCGGCTCGGCAATGGTGACCGCCGACGAGGTGCGGGTGATCGACCCGGAATTCGCATTCTATGGACCGCTGGGTTTCGATGTCGGGATGCTGATCGGCAACTACCTGATGGCCTATTACGCCATGCCCGGCCACATCGTCGACGAGGCGGCACGGTCCGACTACAAGGACTGGCTTCTCGACGTCGTCGCGGAAACCTGGGAGACGTTCCGCGAGGAGTTTTCGACCCTATGGCGCACCGAACGCAACGGCATGCTCTATCCCGCGGCGCTCTACGAGGATCAGGGCCAGGGCTTCGCCGCCGAACAGGCGCTGCAGGAATTGCTGCACGAGATTTTCTGCGACCTGCTTGGCTTTGCCGGTGTCGAAATGCACCGCCGCATCCTCGGGCTCGCCCATATCGCCGAGCTTGACGAGATCGAGGACACGGCGCTGCGCGCCGCATGCGAGACGAAGGCACTGAGGCTCGGACGGCATCTGGCCGTGAACCGGGCCGGCTTCGCCGGCATGGACGCGGTGATCGCCATGGCGCGCGCAATCGACGAGGGAGACGGACGATGAAGGTTGACGGCACGCATTACCGCGCGATCTGGCGCGACGCCGACACGGGCGAGGTGATGATCCTCGATCAGCGCTGGCTGCCGCACAACTTCCACGTCGTGCCGCTGAAAACGCTGGACGAATTCGCGGTGGCCATCCGCGACATGTGGGTGCGCGGCGCGCCGCTGATCGGCGCGACGGCCGCTTATGGCGTGGCGGTCGAGATGGCGCGCGACGCCTCCGACGCCTCGCTCGACAATGCGTGGGACGTGCTGCACGAGACCCGCCCGACGGCCATCAACCTGCGCTGGGCGCTCGACGACATGCGAGAGCGGCTGCGCGGCGTGCCCGAAGCCGACCGGCCCGCGCTCGCCATGAAGCGCGCGGGCGAAATCGCCGACGAGGATGTCGAGACCAACCGCATGATCGGCGTTCACGGTCTCGAGATCATCCGCGAGATCGCGAAGACCAAGAAGCCCGGCGAGCCCGTCAACATCCTCACCCACTGCAACGCCGGCTGGATCGCGACCGTCGACTGGGGCACCGCGACCTCGCCGATCTACCAGGCCGTCGAGGCGGGCATTCCGGTTCATGTCTGGGTGGACGAGACGCGCCCGCGCAACCAGGGCGCACAACTGACCGCATGGGAACTCAACAGCCACGGCATCCCGCACCATCTCGTGGTCGACAATGCCGGCGGCCACCTGATGCAGCACGGCCAGGTCGATCTCGTCATCGTGGGCACCGACCGGACCACCGCGCGCGGCGACGTCTGCAACAAGATCGGCACCTATCTGAAGGCGCTCGCCGCCAGGGACAACGGCATCCCCTTCTACGTCGCCCTGCCCTCGACGACGATCGACTGGAACGTGGATGACGGCGTCAAGGAAATCCCGATCGAAAACCGCCACGAAAGCGAGGTCACCCGCGTCTTCGGCAAGCTGGAGGACGGCTCGGTCACCTCGGTGCAGATTTCGCCCGACGGCACGCCGGGCGAGAACCCGGCCTTCGACGTCACGCCTGCGCGCCTCGTCACCGGGCTGATCACCGAGCGCGGCGTTGCGGCGGCAAGCCGCGAAGGTCTTCTCGGCCTGTTCCCGGAACGTCAGACGACGGCCGCCTGATCCCGCGTCAGGCGGCTTCGGCCGCCGCCATGTCGAGCAGGCGGCGCGCCGCGCTCTGCCCCGTCACCAGATGCGTGACATAGCCGCCACGGATCGCCGAGATCATCGGCACAACCTTTTCCTCGCCGAGCGACACGAGCATACCCATTTCCTTGCCGCGCAGGTCTTCGAGGTCGACGCCCATCATACGCTCGTCGAGAGGGCCGGGCAGCGGATTGCCCGCCGCATCGATAAACCGGCCGCACAGAACCCCGGCCGCGCCGTGATCGACATACCAGTCCAGTTCCTCCGGCGTGGAGACCCCGCTGGAGACGATATGGCTGTCATGGTCGCAGGACCCGACCGCGAACAGCGACTTGTTGCAGGTCCGCGTCGCCTCGAGCTGCGCCGCGATGATCGGTTCCTTGCGCAGCACCGTCGCCACCTCCGCCGCGCTCAACACCGCCGGCACATGCAGGTTGAGGCATTTCGCGCCGAGCTTGCGCGCGACGTTGGAGGAGCACACCTCGGCGGAAAAGCCGTAGGGCGTCGACATCGATCCGACCAGCTGCAGCACCGTCAGGCCGGGAATGACCACTTCCTCGATATTCTCGGCGATGTCGTAGATGGTCTTGCCCCAGGCGACACCGAGCCGATCCCCCGGCGCGACGAGGGAGGGCAGCCAGTCGGCCGCGCCGCGCGTCACCCGCGCGAACTGCTCGTCCGGCCCGCCGGTTCCGTCGGGCAGGACATAGGCCGCGCGCAGCCCGAAGACGCTGCACAATTCGCAGGCCAGGCGGTGATTGGTGAAAGCTTCCGGCGCAAGCGAGATGTGAATGAAGCCGCGCTCACGCGCTTCCTGCAGGTAGTTGACCACCGTCGCGCGCGACACTTTGAGGCGGTTGGCGATCTCGTTCTGGTTCAGGCCGTCATGGTAGTAGAGCCACGCGGCCTCGACCACGATATCCTCGCCGCTGATCTGCCCCGAAGCCCTTCTTGTCGATATCGACGGCATCGTCAAAACCTCGCTTTTTCAATATTTGACATATGGCGCTGACATTTGTCAAAAAGGATCGCTGACCGAGGAGGACGAAACACCATGCGGCACAATCTGTGGAATGACGAAAAGGCATCGCAATTCACGGCGGCCGCGAGCGATACGCCCGCCGACCAGGCGCTTGCCCTCAGGGTTTATTCCTCCCGCCTCATCGGTTCCGATCCCGATCTCGTCATGCATGGCGGCGGCAACACCTCGGTCAAGGTGACCCGCCGCAACATCCACGGCGATGAAATCCGG
Source organism: Oricola indica (assembly GCF_965227485.1). NCBI lineage: Bacteria > Pseudomonadati > Pseudomonadota > Alphaproteobacteria > Hyphomicrobiales > Ahrensiaceae > Oricola > Oricola indica. The sequence continues at coordinate 1,711,558 of NZ_OZ245747.1, read as the reverse complement.
GTCCTCCACGTCAAGGGAAGCGGCTGGGATCTCGACACGATCGAGGCCCCCGGCCTGCCGGGCGTCGCGATGGACCCGCTGATGCGGCTGCGCACCCTCGACAGCCTCTCCGACGAGGACATGGTCAATATCCAGCGCTCGAACCTGCTCGATTCCTCCGCGCCCAATCCGTCCGTCGAAACGCTTCTGCATGCCTATCTGCCGCATACCTTCGTCGATCACACCCACGCCACCGCCTTTCTCGCCCTCGCCAACCTTCCCGAAGCCAAGGACGCCATCCGCGAGATCTTCGGCGAAAAGGCTGCCATCGTTCCCTACATCATGCCGGGCTTCGCACTGGCGAAGAAGGCCGCCGAAATCTTCGAGGCCGATCCGTCCGTCGAATGCATGGTGCTGCTCAACCACGGCCATTTCACCTTTGGCGAGACGGCGAAGGAAAGCTACGACCGGGTCATCGACCACACCAACCGGGTCGAGGAATGGCTCGCCGGGCGGACCGGCGGACGCACCTTTTCCTGCACGGTCGGACGCAATCGTCCGGCGACGGCGGACGTCCTGCCCACGCTGCGCGGCGCGATCGGCGCGGCGCGGCGCGACCATGCCGGCGCGGGCGCCGCCCTGCCGGTGGTCGATCTGCGCATGAGCGACACCATCGACGAATTCCTGGCACGCGGCGATCTGGCAGAACTGTCCGGACGCGGCGTCGCGTCGCCCGACCATGTCATCCGCACCAAGGGCCGTCCGCTGGTTCTCAGGCAGGACCGGCTCGACGCCAACGCCATCGCGGCGGCGGTGGCCGAATACACGGACGCCTACAAGGCCTATTTCTCCAGCCAGTCGAAGCGCATCGGCGGCGGCAAGACCATGCTCGACCCCTCGCCCAACGTCGCCTGGATCGAAGGCGTCGGCATCGCGGGCATCGGAAAGGACGCGGCCTCGGCCGCTGCGGCCGCCGACATCGCCGAGCAGACCGTCGAGGTCATGACGCTTGGCGAGGCCGCCGGAGGTTTCCACCCGATCGGGACGGACGACCTCTTCGACATGGAATACTGGTCGCTGGAACAGGCCAAGCTGGCGAAATCGAAACCGAAAGCCTTCGGCGGACGGGTCGTGATGGTCACGGGCGGCGGCGGCGCCATCGGCCTCGCCACGGCGAAGGCTTTTGCCGATCTCGGTGCCGACATCGCCCTCGTGGACTACAGCGCCGAGGCGCTCAACACGGCCGTCGCCACGCTCGGCGGCTCCGCCTTCCCCGTCCAGGTCGACCTCACGTCGGCAAACGGGCCTGCCGATGCCGTTGCCCGCACGGCCGCCCGGTTCGGCGGGCTGGATATCGTCGTGTCCAATGCCGGCGCGGCGCTTCAGGGCATGATCTGCGATCTCGACGAGGCGGAGTTCCGGCGCAGCTTCGAACTCAATTTCTTCTCGCACTTCGCGCTCGCGCGCGCCGCCGTCGAAATGTTTCGCACGCAGGGCGCGGGCGGGCAGCTGCTGTTCAACGTCTCCAAGCAGGCGGTCAATCCGGGCAAGGGCTTCGGCGCCTATGGCCTGCCGAAGGCCGCGACCTTCTTTCTCGTACGGCAACTCGCTTTGGAACTGGGACCGGAAGGCGTCCGGGTCAATGGCGTCAATGCGGACCGGATCCGCTCCGGCCTCCTGACCGACGATTTCATCGTCAAGCGCGCCGAGGCGCGCGGCGTGAGCGTGGACGACTATATGGCCGGGAACCTGCTTCACGCCGAGGTCGAGGCGCGCCACGTGGCAGACGCCTTCGTCGCACTGGCCCGCGCAGAGCGGACCACCGCGCATGTCATGACGGTCGATGGCGGCAATATCGAAGCGGCCCTGCGCTGAAGAAAGAGCGGCCCGGCCAAACCGGGCCGCAAACGGTTCCGATCAGCTCTCGTCTTCGACAGCCGCGTCCGGGCTGTTCTTCGAGACGCTTTCCGCGCAGCCGATCGCGTTGCGCTTGTCGGTATAGGTCTCCGACCGCACCATCGTTTCACCATTCGACGCGACAAAGCGGTTGTAGAACTGCCCGTCCTTCGAGCCGGCGATCTCCCAACGATAGCCGGAGCCTTCCTCCTCTTTCGTCAGGTCGACGATCGGTGCGCCCGGCGTGTTCTTCTTCATCGAGTCGATGCAGTTCTGGGCGCTCGACTTCGACTTGTAGCTCTCCGACCAGACCATGATTTCGGAGTTGTACAGGAACTGGACGCCGAACTGGCCCCCTTTGCGTTCCACGATCTTGAACTTGTGGGGCATGCATTTCTCCTCAATGAATTTCGGACGGCCAGATTAGGTGAGTCGGCCGGTTCGGCAAGTCATTACGGCCATGTTCCTTGCCCAAGTCCACGAAATTCTTCGAAAAAGCGGCCGATCCCGATACTGCCAAGCTTTGGGCAGCGATTTGCCGCCACGGAACCAAACGCCGGTTTCAAGGATCGCCGAAGACCATTATGGTTGAGTGACGTCCCTCCGGGACACATTCGCCGTCCGCAAGGAGAAAGAGCATTCTGAAGTTTTTTGATTTCAACGACCCGTTTTTCAAGCCGCTCTGGATCAGGATCGCGGTAGTCGTCGCCCCGGCGCTCTGGGCCGTTGTCGAACTGATGACCGGCCAGACCTTCTGGGGCGTTCTGTTTCTCGCCATCTCGGCCTTGGCGTTCCACGGACTTTTCATCGCCTTCAACCCGCGCGAGCCGGAGACCGCCCCGGACAAGGAAGCGGACTGACCGGACGCGCAACGCCTCATCGCTCTGCCGCGGACGGCAATCCTAGGCCGCGTTGCCCCGCATCCAGCGGTGGACGAAGGCCAGTTTCTCGCGGATGACCGGCGTGAGAACGAAGGGATAGATATCCTGGAGACCTATCGAGCGATTGACGTGATTGAGCGCTATGCCAAGCCCCGCGCCGATCGTGATCAGCCGCTCGGAATCGGCCTCCTCATAGGCGTCGTAATCCGGGCCCGTGACGTCCCGGTTCGAGAGGCCCGCAGCCGCGAAACTGTCGGTAATGTCGGTCAGATGCAGCAGATGCGCAAAGGTCTCGGCCCAGTCCTCGTGCGGATGGCTCGACGCATAGGGGCTGACATGGTTCTGGTTCCAGTCCGACGGCGGCCCATCGCGATAATGCCGCTCGAGCGCCTCCGAATAGTCCATCGTTTCGTCGCCGAACAGCATTCGGAACCGCTCGGTGAAGCCATATTGCGGGGCGAGCCGCTTGAAGAAGAAGAAATGACCGAGTTCGTGGCGGTAATGGCCGATCATCGTGCGCAGCCTTTCGCCGAGATCGGAGCGCCTTTGCGAGCGCTCGACTTCGTCGGCCTCCGCGACATTGATGGTCACCACGCCATCCGCATGTCCCATCGTGACGGGAACGCTGCCGTGCGTGGTGCTTTCCGAAAGAAGGTGAAACTCCGGTCTCGGGCCCTCATCCGACGACGTGAACCAGCCCCAGCGCGCGAGATTGGCGAGCGCCCAGCGCTTCGCATGTTCGCTTTCGGCCCACAAAGCGCTGTTCTCGCCATGGAACGTGTCCGGGATCACCGTCGTCATCTCGCAGGACCGGCAAAGCGCGCCGTCGGAGGAAACCGCCCAATTGCACGAGATCTTGTCCCTGTTGGCGCATCCCGCCGACAGCGGAATGAAGAGGTCGGCGTCGGGATCGAAGGCGACCGCCGCTCCACAGCCGCAAAAGAGGCTTTCGAAGGCGATCAATTCCCCGCAGACAGGGCAACTATGGATTTTCAAGATCGTTCTCCTGTCACCGGACCCGGATGGTCCGGCCTTGCGTCGGTCACCGCCATGCGGTCCACACGCCACGCATAACACGGCGAGAGGCCTGACGGTTCCCTTTCGTCCGCGTTTCGCGAATAAGCGCTTTCCCGACAATCGGCGGCACGGTAACAAGAAGCATGACCGGTTCACGGCGCATGCCTGCCCACTCCGCCCCGCACCTTATCGTCTTTTCCGATCTCGACGGCACGCTGCTCGACCACGAGACCTATTCCTTCGATCCCGCCCGCCCCGCGCTCGGCGAACTCGCAAAGCTCGGCATCCCGCTTGTCCTCGCCAGCTCGAAGACCGCTGCCGAAATCGCGGATCTGCGCGCAGAGATGGGCTTCGCGCATTGCCCCGCGATCGTCGAAAACGGCGCCGGCATCCTCGAACCCGAAGGACAGGATGGAACGCCGGACGACGACACTGTCCATCGCCGGCTGCGCACCGCGCTCGACGGCCTGCCCGCCGATCTGCGCGGCGACTATACCGGCTTTTCCGACTGGTCCGTCGAAGACGTGGCCGCGCGGACGGGGCTCGCGCCCGATGCCGCCAAGAAAGCCGCCGCACGGCGCTTCTCCGAACCCGGCCTGTGGACGGGCACCGAGGCCGGGCGCGCCCGGTTCGAGGCCGAACTTGAAAAAAGCGGCATCACGGCGCGTCAGGGCGGCCGCTACCTCACCCTCTCCTTCGGCGCCACCAAGGCCGCGCGCATGCGCGAGATCGCGGGCCGCTACGCGTCGGACGGTGACCTCCCGCGCATGATCGCGCTGGGCGATGCGCCGAACGACATCGAAATGCTCGAAACGGCGGATATCGGCGTGATCGTGACAAATCCGCACGGCGCGGCGCTTCCCGCGCTGTCGGGCGAGGCCGAAGGACGAATTCGCCGCACCGCAAAATCCGGTCCGACCGGTTGGAACGAATCCGTTCTGCGGATAATTGATGAGATGCGGACAGCCAGCGGAGCGCGATAACGACATGGCGGACTTTCACCAGAACGGCCACGTGGCCACGCTTCACAATCTTCGCGCCGACAATACCGGCACGCTGGAACGCGAACTGGAGGTCCTGTCGGCACACCGCAAGATCACGCTGATCCTGCCATCCCTGTTTTCCGAACTGGAAGGCCCGGCGCTTGCCAATATCGTCAAGGAACTTTCCGGCGCGCGCTTCATCTCCAACATCGTCATCGGCCTCGACCGCGCCAACGAGGCGGAATACCGCCACGCCCGCGAATTCTTCTCGGTCCTTCCGCAGCCGCATTCAATCCTCTGGAACGACGGCCCGCGCCTCAAGGCGATCGACACGCGGCTCAAGGAAGCCGGCCTTTCGCCGGAGGAACCCGGCAAGGGGCGCAATGTCTGGTACTGTATCGGCTACACGCTCGCGCGTCGCGATTCCGACGTTGTGGCGCTGCACGACTGCGACATCGTCACCTATTCGCGCGAGATGCTGGCACGGCTGATCTATCCGGTCGCCAACCCGGCCTTCTCCTACCTCTTCTGCAAGGGATTCTACGCGCGCTATGCGGGCGGCAAGATGAACGGCCGGGTCAACCGGCTGCTCGTCACCCCGCTCCTGCTGTCGCTGGCCAAGACGGTCGGGCACCGCGACTACCTGACCTATCTCGCCGCCTTCCGCTACCCTCTTGCCGGCGAATTCGCCATGCGCACCGCGATCCTGCCGGATATCCGCATTCCGTCCGACTGGGGGCTGGAGATCGGCGTCCTGTCCGAAGTCTGGCGCAATCTGTCGACCCGCCTCGTCTGCCAGGTCGAGATCGCCGACGCCTATGATCACAAGCACCAGCCGCTGTCGCAGGAAGACCCGCAAAAGGGCCTGTCGCGCATGTCGATCGACATCTGCAAGGCGCTGTACCGCAAGCTCGCCACCGACGGCACGATCTTCAGCCAGGAGACTTTCCGCACCATCAAGGCGACCTATTACCGCGAGGCACTGGACATGATCGAGGCCTATTACAACGACGCCCGCATGAACGGCCTCCACATCGACCGCCATTCGGAGGAACGTGCCGTCGAGCTCTTTGCCTCCAACATCGTCGAGGCCGGCCAGACCTTCCTCGACAATCCGATGGAAACGCCCTTCATTCCCAACTGGAGCCGCGTCCAGGCCGCCGACCCCGACCTGATGCGCGACCTCGTCGAGGCCGTGAAGGCGGACGACGCGGAATTCGGCTGAGGCCGCCGACGCAGTTACAGACCGACGCGTTTCATCTCTGGCGCCGCCAAAGGACCCTCATGACACGCAAACCCTACCGCGACGATCTGCAATGGTGGAAGTCATCCGCCATCTATCAGATCTATCCGCGCAGCTTCTGCGACTCGAACGCAGACGGTATCGGCGACATCCCGGGCATCATCTCGAAACTCGATTATCTCGCGGATCTCGGCATCGGCGCGATCTGGCTGTCCCCGGTCTACACATCGCCGATGGAGGACAATGGCTATGACATCGCCGACTATCGCGACATAGCGCCGGAATTCGGCACGCTGGCCGACATAGACAGGCTGATCGCCGAGGCCGCGGAGCGCCATATCGGCATCGTCATGGATCTCGTGGTCAATCACACCTCCAGCGACCACGCGTGGTTTGCCGAGGCGCGGTCCTCCCGCGAAAACCCGAAACGCGACTACTATATCTGGCGCGACCCCGCCCCCGACGGCGGCCCGCCCAACACGCTGCGCTCCTATTTCGGAGGGTCCGCCTGGGCGTTGGACGAGGTGACCGGCCAGTACTATCTGCATCTGTTCGCGCCGGGCCAGCCGGATCTCAACTGGGAAAATCCGGACCTGCGAGCCGAGATATACGCCATGATGAACTGGTGGCTCGACCGCGGCATCGCCGGCTTTCGGATGGACGTGATCGACCTGATCGGCAAGGAACCCAACCGGCAGATCCTCAACAACGGCCCGCGCCTGCACGACTATCTGAAGGAAATGCACCGGGAGACGCTGGCGGGCCGCAACGTGCTCGCCGTCGGAGAAACCTGGGAAGCGACACCTGAAATGGGTGTCCTCTTTTCAGGCCGCTCCAGCAAAGAATTGTCCATGGTCTTCCAGTTCCAGCATGTGACCTGCTTCTGGGGCGACGCGGGCAAATGGGATCCTAAACTCTTCGATCTCGTGCTCTTCAAGAAGGCCCTGAACGATTGGCAGCGCGCACTCGCATCCGATGGCTGGAACTCGCTGTTCATCTCGAACCACGACCTGCCCCGCGCCGTATCGCGCTACGGCGACGTCACGGACCACTGGCGCGAGTCGGCCACGGCGCTTGCCACGGTCAACCACCTGATGCGCGGGACACCCTATGTCTATCAGGGCGAGGAAATCGGCATGACGAATGCCGGCTTCACCGCGATCGACCAGTATCGCGATGTCGAAACGCTGAATCACTACGAGGAAACGGTTGCGGATGGCGGAGACCCGAAGGCCTTTCTGGCCGGCGCCGCCGCAAATGGCCGCGACAACGCCCGCACGCCGATGCAATGGACCGCAGGAAAAAACGCCGGCTTCACGGCCGGTGTTCCGTGGATCGAGGTGAACACGAACCACGCGACGATCAATGTCGAGGCGCAGACCGGCGACAAGAAATCCGTTCTGGCCCACTACCGCACGCTGATCGCTCTTCGGCGGAGCCACAAGGTCATATCTCTGGGCGACTACACTCCCTAGCTGGAAGACGATCCTCGATTGTTCGTCTTCGAGCGGCGTCTCGATGACACGCGGCTTGTCGTCGTCTGCAATTTCTCCGGCGAACCGACGGAGTTTCCTGTGCCGCAGGACCTCGAGACTTCGGGAGAATGTGTCGTTTTCAACCACACGCCACGCGACCGGGTCGCGGGCACGATGCATCTCGCGCCTTGGGAGGCTTTCGCGGTTCTCGCCTGAGGCCTATCCCCGGTTCGAGATCCACCGGCACTGATAGGGCGCGAAGATGATGTCGCCGCGCGCCGGGTCGATCGCCTCGCCCGACAGCAAATCCTTCCATGCCATGCCGGTGATCAGGTTGATCGACACCGCCGGGATGGAGATTTCCTCGTTGGTGACATTGTGGATCGCGAAGATCGACTGGTCGCGGTCGAGGCTCTGGCGCCAGAAGCCGAACAGCTTGTCACCGAATTGCAGCGTGAACTGCGTCGCGTTCGGGTGGAACGCCGTCTGGCCCGCCCGCAGGATAATCCGGCGCTTCAGTTCCGCCAGCACGCGCGCATGTGTCGTTTCCGGATCGTCCAGCAGACCGCGCAGTTCCTCGTAATCCCAGCGCTTCCTGTTGATCGCCCGGTTGTGCCCGGTCTTTTCCACGCCCTCGTGGTCGTTGCCGGTGCCCAGCAGCGAATGCACATAGAATGCCGGAATGCCTTCCAGTCCCATCATGATGGTCTGGCTGGCGATGAAGCGTTCGAACTGCCATTCGTCGGGCCCGTCCACCGTTCCCTTCATCGCCTCGTAATAGGCGATGTTGAGTTCGTAGGCCCGGCGCGTCCCGTCGGGCATGGCGCGCATCGAGACCAGACCGCCGAAACGCTGCACCGTGGCGATCACGCTGTCGATCTCGTCCTCGGAAAGAAGGCCCTCGGCCGGCCGCATGCCGATCCCGTCATGCGAGGCGCTGAAGTTCAGATAGGCACAGCCAAGCTGCGCCGGCGGCATCGCCATCTGCCAGGTGTTGAGATAGCGCGAGGTGCCGTTCAGCAGCGCATGCAGCATCAAGGGCGGCAGCGAGAAATTGTAAATCGCATGCGCCTCGTTGCGGTTGCCGAAATAGGAGAGGTTCTCCGCGTTCGGCACATTCGTCTCCGTCAGGAGCACGATGCGTTCCTCGGCATAGTCGCACAACAGCCGCATCAGCCGCACGATGGCATGGGTCTGCGGCAGGTGGATGCAACTCGTGCCGATTTCCTTCCAGACGAATGCGACAGCATCGAGCCGGACGATGCGCACGCCATTGGCCACATGCAGGCGCATGATCCGGATCATGTCCACCAGCACGTCCGGATTGGCGTAGTTCAGGTCGATCTGGTCATAGGAGAAGGTGCACCAGACATGGCGCTTGCCGTTCGGCGTTTCGACCTCGCGCAGCAGGTCGTGGGCGCGCGGACGCACCACGCTGCGGAGATCGTCCTCAGGCGAGGCCTCGAAGAAATAGCGGTCATAGGGCTCGTGGCCCTGCAGATATTCGTTGAACCATTTCGACTGCGCCGACATGTGGTTGAGCACAAGATCCGACATCAGCCGGAAATGCTCGCCGATGCGGTTCACATCGGCCCAGTCGCCGAGCGCAGAGTTCACCTGCTCGTAATCGGTAACCGCGAAGCCGTCATCCGAGGTGAAGGGAAAGAACGGCAGGATATGCACGCCGGTAATCGCGTCGGCGAGATAGCGGCGAAGGAAGTCGTGCAGCAGGTCGAGCGGCTTGTGCTGGCCGTCGATCACCGTGTTGCCATAGGTGATGACCACGGAGTCCTTCTGGGACCACAACGTGTTGCCCGGCGGACGGACGCGTTGACGCGGCCCGCGACCGTCGGGCCAGAAGGCCTCGATGATCCTCCGCGCCAGATGCGCGGCATCCTCGTCCGGATAGATTTCCTTGACGAGCGACACCAACCGCGCCCGCAACTGCGAATTGACAGCGATCATCCGTCCCGCAAACCCTGGTGTCGCACTGCACAAAAATCCATCGTGCCCTGATTTTGACCTCGAACGCAAGAGCGGTTTGAAAAAGGCGAAACAAATCGATTTAAAGACGACCTGACTTGCTCTAACATTGCGGTCATGAAACGAGGAGGTCGACATGCATCTGGGTATCCTGACCGGCGGCGGAGACGTTCCGGGCTTGAACTCCGCCATCAAGGCCGTGGTGAACGAGGCGTTCGCGCGCGGCTGGACAGTCACCGGCTTTCGCTGCGGCTGGGCCGGTCCCGTTGAGACCGATCCGCTCGATCTCGAAGCCACCGCCGCCCACCGCCAGGAACTGACGCCGGATTTCGTGCGGTCGATCAACCGCTCGGGCGGCACGATCCTGCATTCGTCGCGCACCCGCCCGTCGCGCATGAAGGCCGCCGATCTGCCCGGCCACGTGAAGAAGACCGCCCCGCATGCCGATGAAGGCTATGTCGACGCGACCGATCATGTCCTGTCGGTCATCGATGCGCTGAAGATCGACGTCCTGATCGCGATCGGCGGCGACGACACGCTGTCCTACGCCGCCGAACTGCACGAGCGCGGCGCGCCGACCATGTGCATCCCGAAGACCATGGACAATGATGTCTTCGGCACCGACTACTGCATCGGCTTTTCCACCTGTGTCACCCGCTCCGTCGAGATGATCGCCAATCTGCGCACCACGGCGGGAAGCCATGAGCGTTTCCTGATCGTCGAGATGTTCGGCCGCAATTGCGGCATGTCGGCGCTCGGCGCCGGTTACCTCTCCGACGCGGATCGCACGCTCATCGCCGAGGTTCCGTTCGAGATGGAGCGGCTGGCCGAATTGCTGAGCCGCGACCGCGCCGCCAACCCTTCCAATTACACGGTCTGTATCGTCTCCGAAGGCGCGATGGAGAGCGGCGGCCGTATCATCGAGAAGGGCGAGGCCGACGCCTATGGCCACAAGAAGCTCGGCGGCATCGGCGAACATATCGGCGTCAGCCTCAAGGATCTGACCGGCACCGACATGATGATCCAGAATCTCGGTTATCTGCTGCGCTCCGGCCCGCCGGACGCCGTTGACCTGACCGTCGCCAAGAATTTCGGCACCATGGCCGTCCACCTGATCGAGGAAGGCCGCACCGGCCTGATGATGTCCATCCGGGATGGCCACTACACCACCCAGCCCGCCAACATCTCCACGCAGGGCGAACACCGGGTCAATGTCGCGTCGATGTATGATCCGGAAAACTACCGGCCGAAGATTTCGAAGGTCGAGGGCTCGACGCTCTATCTGCGCTAGCGCGCGGTCACGCCTCGCCGATCACGTGATGGCATTCGAAGACCAATGGCGCGATCGGTGATCCGTCATTGGTCGCCGCGTGTTCGCCGAATGTGTTGAATCCCGCCGGTATGACGGTGCCGACCTGCGCCACGTCGAGGAATATGTGCTTGGCATTTTCGGGTGAGCGCTCGAACCAGTTCGGATTGTCGAATGTGCCGCCAAACACGCCGGCGACAGCAGGAAATCGCTCGAATGTCATGAAGAGCTTCGTCCCGCAATTCTCGCAGAAATGGATATGGACTATCTTGCCGCTGCCCTCGGAACGATGATCATAGGTCCTCGGCTTTCCGGCAGTCACCGTGAATGCGTCCTTGTCGAAGATCGGTTCCACGAGATAGGCGCCGCCCGTGCCCCGCTGGCAGAACCGACAATGACAAAAGGTCACCCGCATCGGTTCGGTTGAGACGGCATAAGAAACCATTCCGCACAGGCAACGGCCGTTTTCTATGGTCATCATGGAACTCCTTGGTTGGCTGATGAGCGTAGCGGGAATTCGGCGACCGACCTAGCGCCCATTCAACGAAACAAGGCGCCCATTCGAAACCGACGAGGCGCCCTTTTCATCGTCGATGAGGCATGGATCATGCGGCATTGCCTGCAAGCAGCATCGCTCCAACGAGGTAGCAGATCGCGGCGCCTGCAGACCCTGCGGTGCGCAAATGGTTCAGAGCCGTCCATCTCTGCCCGTAATGGGCCCAGTATCCAAACCCCGCACTCTCCGTCAGTTCCAGCGCGTCGAGCCGCTTGTTCATCGGCACATTGCCGGCCGCGGTCACTGCGAAAACGCCGATAATGTAAAGCGCCGCACCGGCGACCAGCCACGCACCCGCCGCGCCGGTGGCCGAAACCGCGCCATAAGCCGCGATGGCGAGCGAGGCCGGCACCATGCCGAGCAGCAGCACCATGAAAACCGAGCGGTAGACCTTGCGGTTGATCTCCTGCATCGCCTCCATGCCGGCCACCGGTGCCGAAGCGACAAGCGAACGCATCACGAAGTCCGAAAACGTCAGGAAGACGCCCGCGACGAGCCCCGTGGCGACGGACGCCGCCGCGAGCACCCAGGGAAAGATTTGATCGACCATTGTTCTGTCCTTTCCGGTGATTGATGTAAGTTGGAGATGCCGACGGCGCGGCGCATATAGGTCGCGTCGCAAAGCTGCCGGGTGAGGAAGGCAGCGATATCGGCGCGCGGGATCGTCAGTTTCAGCGTGCGCAGCTCCGGGCCGAAATTCTCCCGGAAACCGCCTCGCGCCGGACCGTCCGCGAAAGCGCTCGGGCGCACGATGGTCCAGTCGAGCCCGCTGGCACGCACCAGCTTTTCCTGCAGTTCGTGATCGAGGAAGACCGGCCGCAGCAGCAGGCCGAACATGATCCGTTGCCAGAAGAAGTTCAGGTTGCTCCAGCTCTCATGCGCGCCCAGCCTCGACTGGCAGATCAGCCGGCGCACGCCATGCGCATGCATCGCCTCGATGACGTTCATCGTGCCCTGCGAACGGATCACGCTTTTGCGCGACATTCCGGCGCCCAGCGTAATCACCACCGCATCGTGACCGCGCACCGCATCCGATACCGAGGCCGGATCCAGCGCGTTGCCCGCGAACAATCCCAGTTTCGGATCGTCGATACCAAGCGATCCCGGCCGACGAGCAAAGGCCGTGACTTCGTGCCCCTCCTTCAACATGGTTTCGACGGCGAGCCTTCCGATTGTGCCGGTGGCGCCGAAGACGATGACTTTCATGATCCGGTCCTTTCCAGGTTTTTCACAACTTGACACCGCGTCAAGTTGACATGGCGTCAATTAGAGTTACCTTGACACCATGTCAAGTGAAAAACCCGATACGAGAACCCGCATCCTCGATTCCGCCTGGAAACTTCTGGAATCCGGCACTGGCGGCGAGGTCCGCATGTCGGATATCGCCCGCGCCGCCGGCATCAGCCGCCAGGCGCTGTATCTCCATTTTCCAAAGAGGGCCGAACTGCTGGTCGCGACGACCCTGCATGTCGACGCGGTCAAGAATGTCGACGCCCGTCTCGCCGCGAGCCGCGCCGCAACCGGCGGCGTCGAACGCCTCGACGCGTTCATCGAGGCCTGGGGAAACTACATCCCCGAGATCTACGGTGTCGGAAGGGCGCTAATGGCCATGCAGGAGACCGACGCGGAAGCCCGCCACGCCTGGGAAAGCCGCATGCAGGCCGTGCGCGAAGGTTGCGAGGTCGCCGTCAGGGCGCTCGAACGCGACGGCGTTCTGTCACCGGACCATCCGGGCAAACGCGCGACGGACCTGCTGTGGACGCTTCTGTCGGTGCGCAACTGGGAACAGCTCGTTCGCCAGTGCAGCTGGACGCAGGAAGACTATGTCGAATCCATGAAACGGACCGCCCGCCAGGCCCTTGTGCGGCAGGCGTGAGCGGTCAGGCGGCTCCGGCGGTCGGGCCGTAGACCGTGACCGGACCTTCCACGCCGCGCAGCTCCACCTCGCCCAGCGCCGTGAGCCCGCGTTTCGAAAGCCCCGCCGCCGTCGGGCCGATCAGCATCTTCTGGCCCATTTTCTTGGTCTCGCCCTCCAGCCGGGAGGTCGTGTTGATGGTCGGGCCGATCGCCGTGTAGTCGACACGCTGTTCGGTCCCCATATTGCCGACGGAGCAGACGCCGGACTCGATCGCCGCAACGCATTCGATCGCCGGCAGGCCCTGCGCCTCGAGTTGCGGGTTGGAGGCCGCGACGGACGCGATGATCGCCTGCGCGCAATCGATCGCCCGGTCGGCATGGTCGGACACCTCCAGCGGCGCGTTCCAGAAGGCCAGCACCGCATCGCCCATGAACTTGTCCACGGTGCCTTCCCGCGCGAAGATCTCGCGGCTGGCGATCGCGAGGAAGTGGTTCACCACGGTGACCGCCTTTTCCGCGCCGAGCTGGCCGGACATCGCCGTGAAGCCGCGCATGTCGACGAGCATCGCCGTGATCTCGCGGTCCTCGACCTTCAGGGCCGCGGCCGTGTCGGTCTCGGCAAGGCGCTTGACAACTTCCGGCGACAGGAACTGCGAGAACTGTTTCTGCAGCACGCCGCGCCGCCGCTCGGCCTCGCGATAGAGCATATATCCGCCCGCCGCGCCCATGATCAGCAATCCGGCCGCCGGCTGGACACCGTCCAGCAGCAGGTCGCGCGAAGCGTAAGCGACCGCCCCGACGGCCACCGGCGCAAGGATGACAGGGCCGGAAAACAAAACGGCGAGGAACGGCCGCCGCGAAAAGGCGGTCAGGATGATCAGCAGCGCCAGCGCCCCGCCCACGAACAGGCCACGCTCGATCCAGCGGGCATGCGGCGCCTCGAACAGGTAGCGGCCGTTCAGCATCTGCGCCAGCAGCAGGGCATGAATGTCGGCGCCAAGCCGGTGCCCGCCGCGCGCGGTCAGGTGATATTGGTCGACGCCGGCGACATCGACCGCAAGCACCACGACCCGTCCGGCAAGCGCGTCCGACGGGCCGTTTTCGAGCAGGTCCTTCGCCGAGACATGCGGCACGGGCACTGTCGTATCGACGATGCGAATGCGTCCGTCCTCGCCGAGCGGCACGGTTGCCCCGCCCGCGCGCACCGCGTCGGTCGCCACGCCCTCCAGCCGCAGCGTGTAGCTCGCCTCGCCCTGCGCGACCCGCAGCAGGTCCAGGGCAAGCGTCGGCCACAGCCGCACATCGGTACCGTCACGCGTCTCCGCCCAGACCAGCGGCACGTGGCGGATCACGCCGTCGCGCCCGGGAAGCGTGCGCACGATGCCGAGACCGGCCGATGCGTCGGCGAATGCCGGCAGCGGCGCGATACCGCCCTGCACCGCAGCCGCCGCATTCGGATCGAGCCCGACCACCGTCCACCCCGCCTTGCTCTTGATGTCGAGCGGCCCGGCATTCGGGTCGAGCGACATGGCAAGCACCGACGGTGCGCGCAGCAGCGCCTCGGCCAGCGCCGCGTCGCTGGCGTCGCCATCCGGCCCGCCCTGCGGTTCCGAGAAGAAGAGGTCGAGACCGACCGCCGCGACACCGCTCTGCGTGATCGCATCGACCACTTCCGCCACCTGCCGGCGCGGCCACGGCCATCGCCCGTAAGCGCGCAGGCTCGCCTCGTCAATTGTCACCACAGCGACCTGGGAGAAATCGAGAGGAATTGGCGCCGAGGCCTGGTATAGATCGTAGGTTTTTTCGCGAAGCGTGGAAAACGTGTCGTTGAGCGCGACATGCCCCGCAACCATGATCGCTGACAAGGCTGCAAAGGACGCAAGAAGCCGGCTCAGCGTGGCATTTCGGGGCCGTATGGATTTTCTCTCAGCCATGCCACGCGTTCGGAGTCGACGGGCCAACCTGAAACAGGACCGACCAGCCGTGTTTCTCGATCAGTAAGTAATGATATAACACTCGTCATATTCGGGGTCGCAATCGTCCCTGCCGCCGCCCGACGCGCCTCCACCCAGCGGATCTCTGCCCTGGGTGTTTGTGCCCGGTCGCGGAAGCCCCCCATTATCCGATTTGCATGAGGCGCTTGCATTCGCGCTGGCACAATTCGCCTGGTCGTAGTTGCCGCCCGACGAGGTCCCGCCGCCCTGTCCGGCCGGCGGCACCAATTGCCCGCCCGACTGTGTATTGCGCGTGATGGTCAGGGTCTCTCCGTCGCTGACGCAGGACATGCCGGGATTGGTCACCGTTCGCGTCTCGTCGCCGACCGTGCATTTCATGATACCACCACGCAGCGTAGTGATCGTCTCGCCATTGTTGCCATTGCCGTCGCCCTCGTCGACATAGGTGTCGACGATACCACCGCGCACGACGAGAACGATATGCGGCGTGCGGACCTCGGAGCGTCCGCGCTTGGAGATCTGCCCGCCATAGATGCGCGCGAGACCGTTCGTCTGCCGCAACCGGATCGTACCGTTGCGGCGCGACGGATCGTAGACGAACTCATCGATGGTCAGAACCGCGTTCGGGCCCATCCGGGCCGTCGATTCGTCCTTGAAAACGATAACGCCGGAACCGGTGGCGTTTGCCGCCAGCTGGTCGCCGAGCGCAATGCCCGTACCATCGGTGACCCGCGCGCCGTCGCGCATGACCGTGGACTGTTCCATCGTCATCGTTCCGACGTCCTGGGCCTGCGCGCTCGCGACCGAGACCATGCAGACCGCGCCGGCCAGAAGATATTTGGTTGTTCCGAGCATCTGTTCGCCCTCAATTGATCTGGAAGGTCAGACCGCCCTTGACGCCCCAATACGCGCTACTGCGATCGAAGCTAATCGTCGAGTTCGTGTAGTCCGCCTAGCCGTAATAGACGCCGAAATCGAGGATCGTGTCTGTGCGAACCTGCACGGTGTGATTCCAGAACACCTCCCAGGCCTCCCGGTCGACGAGGCTCGCATTGGCGAAGAAGTCGGCAAGCGAAGCGTAGTCGAGAACCTCGCCATTGGTGTAGCGCACACCGCCCTCATGCACCCAGCTACGCCCGTCCTCGAACACCCACAAAAGATGCGACACGGAAGCGCCGACTTCATAGCCGCTGGTTTCGAAGTCGAAATCGCTTATGAAATCGAAGGCTTCCGGCGATCTCCCCCATTCGTAATAACCGTTCGCATAGAGGCCGAGCGCGATGCCGGCGGCGATGCGATATTCGCCCTGCACACCATAGGTCAGGCGATGATCGGTGTAATAATTCTGCGAACTGCCGAGCCAGCCGTAATCGACGAACGCCCACAACTGGCTTTCCACGCTGGGCCGCACCGATATCTGGGCCTTGGCCCCGTAGGTGTTGATCTGGCGGATACTGTTCTGCCGGTCGAATTCGGCATAGGCCGTCAGGTCCACCCTCAACGTATCGACGATATCCGGCAGGCCCTTCGAATAGGTCGTGTAGGCGCGTCCCTTGAACTGATCGAACTGGTCGTAATTGTTGTCGAAATCGGGATCGCCGACATTGCGGATGTACCGGATCATGCCGCCGAACCGGATCTCGTCGCTCGATGCGGTGTACAGATCCCGGATCACGACGCCGCTGATCGAACCGTAGGGGACCGTTCCGGACCCATCGTTCTTGTCCGGACCGAGAAACGTATCGACCGTTTCGGTGACGTTCTTGTAGTCGACACCGCCCGAAATCGTGAAAATATACTCCCAGCCCGACTGCGCGCGGTCGATCTTGGCCTTGAGTGCCTCGATCTCCTTCTCGAAAGCTTCCCAGCCGGCAGTCAGCAATGCCTGCTCGATATGGGCCGCGGCGAGATCGTAGGAGGAAATCTGGTAGTAGATCCGGGCCAGCGCGATGCGCGCGCCGATATCGGCGGGATTGCGCAGGATCACTTCTTCCAGCGTCGAGAGCGCCTGATCATACTGCCCCTGATTGACCGCTTCGACCACGAACCGGTCGAGCGCCGTCCGGCTGCCGATGTCGGTGACCCGCAGGTCGAATGCATTGTAATAGGACGCTTCGTCGGCCGCAGCAGGAGCGCCTGCAAGGACGGCCGGCGTCAAAATCAGGACCAATCGTCCCGCCGCCACACTGTTTCGTACCCGCCTCATACGTCGCATCCGCCCTCTCGCATGCATGACCTGCGAGTTTATAAACGGTTAAATCGCAAAGACTCCAGTGCAAATCGGCAACAATCGTTCCTCAACGGCAAGAAAAAGGCACGAAAAATACGCCGGCGCGCAGTTACGCCGGCGGATTGCACAAATTAACGGCAGTTCGCGCAGAATCGCTGGATGCGGCCGCAGGCGTCCTCGAGCAGCGTCTCCGACGTCGCATAGGAGATTCGGAAATTCGGGCCGAGGCCGAACGGCTCGCCATGCACCGCCGCCACGCCTTCGCTTTCCAGCAATTCCGTCACGAAGTCCTGGTCGTTCTGCATCACCTTGCCCGACGGCGCTTCCTTGCCCATCAGGCCGGCAACCGACGGATAGACATAGAACGCGCCTTCCGGCGTCGGGCATTCGATGCCGGAGGCCTGGTTGAGCATCGAGACCACGAGGTCGCGGCGGCCCTGGAAGATCGCCTTGTTCCGCGCGATGAAATCCTGCGGCCCGTTCAGCGCCTCGACGGAAGCCCACTGCGCGATCGAGCAAGCGCCCGATGTCTGCTGGCTCTGGATCATGTCCATCGCCTTGATGATCTCCATCGGCCCGGCCGCGTAGCCGATCCGCCAGCCGGTCATCGCATAGGCCTTCGACACGCCGTTCATGGTCAGCGTGCGGTCCATCAGCCCCGGCTCGACCTGCGCCGGCGTGACGAACTCGAAATCGTCGTAGACGAGGTGCTCGTACATGTCGTCGGTCAGCAGCCAGACATGGGGATGGCGCATCAGCACGTCGGTGATCGCCTTCATCTCGTCGCGATTATAGGCCGCGCCCGACGGGTTCGAGGGCGAGTTGAAGATCAGCCATTTGGTCTTCGGCGTGATCGCCGCCTCGAGCGCCTCGGCGGTCAGCTTGAACTGGTTTTCCAGCGTCGTCGGCGCCGGGACCGGCGTGCCGCCGCACAGCAGCACCATTTCCGGGTAGGAAACCCAGAACGGCGCCGGGATCACCACCTCGTCGCCGGGATTCATCGTCGCCATCAGCGCGTTGAACAGGATCTGCTTGCCGCCGGTGCCGACGATGGTCTGCGTCCACTCGTAGTCGAGGCCGTTCTCGCGCTTGAACTTCGCCGCGATCGCCTTGCGCAAATCCGGGATGCCCGAGACCGGCGTATATTTCGTCTCGCCGCGATTGATCGCCTCGATCGCCGCTTTCTTGATGTTGTCCGGCGTATCGAAATCGGGTTCGCCCGCGCCGAGGCTGATAACGTCCCGGCCCTGGGCCTTCAGTTCCCGTGCCTTTTGGGCCACGGCGATCGTGGCGGAGGGTTTCACGCGGGAAAGGGTGTCGGCGAGGAAGGCCATTTCGATGTCTCCTGGGATGTTGTGCGGTCCGGTTCCGCATCGCGCGTGCTATCTGCGCTATTGATCGAAAATTCGCAAGCGTTGCGGCGGCTTCGCAAACGCGCTAACCCTTCGTTAACCATAAATTCATCGCTTCGGGGGCAATTTCGGGCGTGGTGGACGAAGGAGACGGAAGCCTTGCCGGAAACGCCGGAGTTTCGCATCGAGAAAAGTCCGGACGGGACATGGGTCGGCGATTATGCCGGTCATGTCCTGCGCACCGCGTTTCAGCCGATCTTCCGATTCGAGAAAGGCCGCCTCGCACCGATCGCCTGCGAAGCGCTGCTGCGCGTGTCGCGCGACGGCAACCCGGTGCTCACCGACACCTTCTTCACGTCGCTCGATAAGCCGGCCTTCGAGGCGCTGGAACCGCAACTGCGCAGCCTGCACATCCGCAACGCCTGTCATATCCCGTCCTCCGAGCGGCGACTTTTCCTGAATTTCGATCCGCGCATCCCCGAGCATCCCGCCCGCTTCGAGGCGGCCCTGCGCACCCTCGGCGCGGAATTGCGCGCCGCCGGGATTTCGCCGGCCGACGTCGTTTGCGAAATCACCGAGGCGGAAACGCAGAACAACGCCGCGCTCACCCATTTCGCCTACGAGCTGCGCGCCCGCGGCTACATGCTCGCCGTCGACGATTTCGGAACCCGCGCCTCGCGCCAGCAACGCATCGCGGCCATCGCGCCCGACATCGTCAAGTTCGACGGACGCATGGTCAAAAGGCTTCTGTCCAATCCGGCGGGCGCCGCGACGCTGCGCATGATGGTTTCCGAGTTCCACAAGCAAGGCATCCATTCCGTCCTCGAAGGCCTCGAGGCCCTGTGGGAAATCGGCCCGGCCGAAAGCACGGGCGCGCCCATGGTCCAGGGCTACGCCCTCGCCGCGCCACGCATCGTGAGTACGGATTTCTCCAACTGGATCGCACAGTTCCGTCCGCAGCCCGAAGCCCCCGCTGTCCGGATGGTCAAGACCTTCCGCTGAAAGACATAGAGATGTTGACGCTTTATTCGATGCCGAGCTCCGGCAACTCCTACAAGGTGCGCCTTCTGCTCGCCTTCCTCGGAACGCCCTACGACCATATCGGCGGCGAATACGGCAGCGGCCTGACCGACAGCGATGCGTTCCGCGCGCTCAATCCGGCCGGCAAGCTGCCGCTGCTGAAGCTGGAAGACGGCCGCCTGATCGCCGAATCCAACGCCATTCTCCTCTATCTCGCTCGCGGCACGCGCTTCCTGCCGGACGACGCCTACGAGCAGGCCCACTGCCACCAGTGGATGTTCTTCGAGCAGAACAGCCACGAGACCAGCATCGCCGTTCGGGCCGCCATCCTCACCTACCCGCAACGCGCCCATCTGCGCACGCCGGACAGGCTAGACCCGCTGCTTGAAAGCGGGAATCGCGCGCTGTCGATCATGGAAGCCCAACTCGAGAAAACGCCATTCCTGACCGGCGACGCGCCGACCGTGGCCGACATCTCGCTCTACGGCTACACGCACAGTGCCGAAAAGGGCGGCTTCGATATGCAGCGCTTTCCCGCAGTCAATGCGTGGCTGGATCGGATCGCGGCCGAGCCCGGCCATGTGCCGCTCGCCTTCGTCCCGGGCGCGGCATAAAGGTTTCGTTAATCGATTTCTTCAAATTGCCACAAAATCTCCCGGTGGCCGCCCATTTGTCTCCGTGAACCGGCCCGAATCCCGGCGGAATTTGCGATGGCGTACGCAATCGCGTTCGCAAGCGGGACCGGAGAGGACACGACATGTTTACGGCACTTCGCAAATCGAGCCTCCAGAGCAGGAGCCATTCGCTCAGATCGACCGCGCTTTTGATGGCGGTGCTGGTCCTCGCCAATGTCGTCGCCATTCTCGGCCTCGGCGCGGCCGCTCAAGCGGGAGACTTCCCGGACGCGCTGCGCTACGCCCCGATGACATGGGAGAAGAAGGCGCCGGTCATGCACCAGGCGCCGCAGGCCGAAACCGCCGCCGCAACGAATGCCGCATCGGCCGTCCGCCCACTGCTGCGCGACGAAATCGACACGGCGACATCAGCGACGGCGCGCAATTTCGTCGAGATCCGCAGCGAGGCCTCGCCAAGCACGAAAGCGGTCGCGCTGTCCGCCGAGCGCCATCACCGCTTCCTGCTGATCGCGCTGATGAGCGCGGCGCTCGCCACCATGGCCGGCGTCAGCGCGCTGATGTTCCGCAGCCTCGCCCGCGAGATCTCCGAAACCGAGCGCAGACGCCGTTCCTGGTGAAACCACCCTTGGCTTGCCGGATTGCCTACCTAAGTAATCCGGCATGACCCATTACCGTTTGCCAGTAACCCTTTTTGCTCTTGCGGTGGCCGTCTTTCCGGCCGCCGCTGACACCCACGTCGAAAAGACCGACAAGGTCGATATCTCCGCCACGGTGGTCGCCGACGGTCTGTCGCATCCCTGGGGCATGGACATCCTGCCCGACGGCGCATTGCTCGTGACCGAACGCGAGGGCCGTTTGCGCATTGCACGCGACGGCGAACTGTCCGAACCGGCCACCGGCCTGCCGGAGATCGCGGCGGAGGGACAGGGCGGGCTTCTCGATATCGCCCTCGCCCCGGATTTCGCCGATAGCGCCGAGGTCTATTTCACCTTCTCCGAACCCGGACCGGGTGGCGCCGGCACCGCATTGGGCCGCGCGGTCCTGGAAGACTGGGACAGCCCCGCCCCGCGCCTCTCCGGCGTCGAGACGATCTTCTCGATGGCGAAGAAAACCGGCACCGGCCACCACTTCGGCTCCCGCATCGTCTTTGCCGGCGATGGCACGGTCTTCGTGACAACCGGCGACCGCGGCGATTCCGAACGCGCGCAGGATCTCTCCGATCACGCCGGCGCCGTGCTGCGCGTCAATCGCGATGGCTCGATACCCGAAGACAATCCCTATGCCGGCGACGAGGCCGCCGCGCCGGAAATCTGGTCGAAAGGCCACCGCAATCTGCAGGGCGCGGCGCTCGATCCGCAAACCGGCGCATTGTGGACCGTCGAACACGGCGCGCGTGGCGGCGACGAGATCAACCGGCCCGAAGCCGGCAAGAATTACGGCTGGCCCGTCATTTCCTATGGCCGCCACTATTCTGGTGCCGAGATCGGTGTCGGAACCGAGGCCCCCGGCTACGAACAGCCGCAATATTACTGGGATCCCTCCATCGCGCCGTCCGGCATGGCGGTCTATCAGGGCGAAATGTTTCCCGAATGGAATGGCGACCTTCTGGTCGGCGCGCTGAAATACCGGATGCTCGTTCACCTCGACCGCGACGAAAGCGGCGCGATCACCGGCGAGGAGCGCTTGCTGGAGGGCGCGTTCGGCCGCGTCCGCGATGTCACCGTCGCGCCGGACGGATCGATCTATCTTTTAACCGACGAGGATCCGGGCGCGATCGTCCGGGTCACCCGCGAC
This sequence comes from Oricola indica, assembly GCF_965227485.1. NCBI lineage: Bacteria > Pseudomonadati > Pseudomonadota > Alphaproteobacteria > Hyphomicrobiales > Ahrensiaceae > Oricola > Oricola indica. The sequence goes on along the minus strand of NZ_OZ245747.1, from coordinate 1,689,393 downwards.
TGACGCGTGCGCAAGATAATGCTGACCATTCTGATAGCTTTCGCGGCGCTTGTCGCCATTCTCGTCGCGTTCTTCCTTGTCTACGGCCGCGCCGAGACATGGCGGCTTGTCGCCGGCGATCCGGATCTCGGCCAGTTCGACCGTTCGGCGCCGGCCCGCTCCGAACAACCCAACGACGCCCTGTTCTGCACCCCCGGCCTTTGCGAGGGCGTGCCGGTCGACCGGGAGCTTCCCGAATATGCCATGCCGCCCGGTGAACTGATCGAGAGGATCGTCGCGGCGATGGATGAAATCGCCCCTGTCGCGGAGCGCGTCGATGATGGCGGCGACCCCGCACAAGCCCGTTTCGTCACCTATACCGAGGCGCTGCGCTTTCCGGACACGAATTCCTTCGAGGCCGTCCCGCTTGGCGACGGGCGCACCGGGCTTGTCGCCTATGCCCGCGCCCAGCTCGGCAAATCGGACGTCGGCAACAACCGCAAGCGCCTCGAAGCCATCGTCTCGCGGATCGACCGCTAGCGCAATTCAGGGTTGGATTGAAACATCGGCATCACAATGCGCGTTCGAGCCAAAGGCGAGAGGCAGCGCCCTTGATCCCTGTTGCAACCTGAAATGCACTTAGTCACTCCGGCGGCCAGAGTGCCGGCCAGTTTTCCGGTCCGCCCGCCGGGTCGCCGTCGCAATCGCCCTTTGCGCGCGATTCCGCGAGAATGAAGACATGGCCCTTCGTCCACTCGCGCCATGTCCAGCGGTTGTAGACGCCGCAATCGCCGAGCCCGCGCCCCTTGAAGAAACCGGACAGTTCCTGCTTGTCCTGATCCCAGGAGATGTTCCAGGCCACGTTGTCGGTCGAGGGGCCTTCCTCGGTCATCACCGGCAGCGGAACCATGCGCAGGCTCGAACCGATCCGTTCCCAGAAGGCATAGGGCTGGTTGTAGGCGCCGCCCATGCCGCAGGGCAGGCCGATCAGCCATGTATCGCCGCCGGAATGCGCCTCGAAACCGCCGAGATTTGCGAAAAGCTCATCGTCCATCGCACCGCATGCGGCGTCCGGACTGTCGCGGAACTCGCCGCGCAGTTGGAACGGAAGATCGGAGATCGCCGCGATCGCGCGCACCGGCGCGCCCTGATCGCCCGGAGCGGCACCCTCGGCCTGAATGGCGTCTTCGCGCCCGACGCGCCCCTGCACCTCGTCCATGAAGATCAGCCCGGCGACGAAGCCGGACAGCGAGAAGGACGAGCCTGTGTCGAGGCCGCGCGAACGATAGGTGACCCGCAATTCGCGCCCGGCTTTCGCCTCCGCGATCAGTGCGGATATCTGCTCCTCGTCGTCGAAAATATACTCGTAGACCGCCGCCCGGTACGAAAGGTCGGATACCGGGATTTGCAGCACGGTCCGCCCGTCGATGGATATGCCGACGCTCGACCCTGCGGTCAGCGTCTCACGCACGCCGAGAACGAGGCGCACCGGCGCTTCCGGCCGCGCCGTGCGCCGGAAAATCACCGTGTAGACTTCCGATTGCGCGTTGTAGGCCGACACGTCGCAGGTCAGCCCGTCCGTGCAGCTCACCGATATGTCGCGAATGCGCTTGAACTGGCTTGCGGATGCCGTGCCCGCGATCGCCGCCCATCCGGCGACAAGAAGAACGGCAAACAGCGCGCGCCCAAGTCGGGGCCACAAACCGTTCCGGGAATACGCTCGCATGGATATCCTTTTTCGAACCGCGTTTGACGAGCCATACCTATAGCAGCCCCTGCTCCCGGAAAAGGCCGGAGCGACGTTTTGTCTATGCGGAGATCGCCTCGCGCTCCGGCATATCCGCCTGAGCGGCGCCGGGTTCGGAACCCGACATTCGGGTGCCGAGCAGGATCGCCTGGTGGCGTGCATATTCGGATTTGGCGGCATCTGCATCGAGTGGCCGCGACAGGAAATAGCCCTGAACCGCATCGACGCCGATCTTGCTGAGCGCACTGAGCTGTTCGCCCGTCTCGACACCCTCTGCCACGACCTTCATGCCGTATTCCCGCGCCATGCTCACCAGCATCCGCACCATCGTGCCGGCGCGCGGGTCAAGTTCGATACCGTCGACGAAGAACTTGTCGATCTTCAGGATCGCCGCGCCGAGCCCCTGGATGGCGACGAGGCCGTTATGGCCTGTCCCCGCATCGTCGATGGCGATGAGCACGCCATTCACCCGCAAGGCCTCGATGCGCCGGCGCGCTTTGCGCACGTCGCCGATCTCTTCGCGTTCGGTGATTTCGATCACCACGCATGACGGTTCCAGTCGCGCCCGGCGCAGCAGGTTGGCGAACCGGTTCGCGAAAGCCTCGTCGACGACCTGCGAAGGCGATGCGTTGAACGAGAACGTCAGGTTCGGAGCCTCTTCGATGAGATCTCCCATCGCCTCGGCGGTCTGGAACACGAGCGTTTCGAGCAGAAGGTCGGAATGGCCGCCGGCCTCGATCATCGGCACGAAGACCGACGGCGACACGAAGGAGCCGTCCGGCTGCGGCCAGCGCGCGAGCACCTCGAAGCCCGTCATTTCACCGCTTTCGATGTCGTAGATCGGCTGGAAGTGCGGCACGATCTCGCCACGCGACAAAGCGCTCCCGATCCTGCTCGAAATATTGGAGGGCGACATCAGCCCGCGCGCGATCAGATAGGCAAGGACGATGGCGAGCAAGGATTCCGCGGCCAGCGTCGCCGGATTGCGCTGTGCGTTCAGCGCCTCCAGCAACACGATCGGCACATGGATGCGAACCGTGAACGGATAACGCTGCGACCGCACCTCGAACATCTCGGTCGCGCCGCCGATTTCCCAGCGCGTGCCTTCGAATTTGCCGATCGTTCGCCCGTTGTTCAACGACAGCCGGACTGCCCCGTTCTCGCGCAAGACCGGCGGCAACACGTCGAAAAACATCGCCTCGGTGTTCACCAGCGCCGCCGCCGAGGTCGTCTCGTCGAAAAACCAGGACACGGCCAGCGCCGGCGTACCGTCCAGGCGCAGCGGATTGAGCACGATACTCGAATTGCGGGCCTGCAAGCCGTCGACCGGATTGAAATAGTTGCGCGTCAGCGTCTGGCTGTGCGTGGCGACAGAGCACAAGCTGCCGTTGCGCGCCGTGAGGATGTCCGTGATCGACCCGGAGCGGAAGACGGCGTCGTTGAGCGCCACCATGGCTTCGGTGCTGCAGTCGACATGCCCCTTCTCGTAAAGTTCGCCAAGCCGGATGACCGCGTAATCGGTTGCGATCTCGGCGCGGGCCAGCGTGCTCTCGGCGAGAGCGGCCACGCTCTGGTGCTTGAAAGTGGTCGCGATCTGCCGATGAACGAAATCGGCAGCGGCCAGGAACAGTCCTGCAAGGATCACGGTGAGGATCAGAATCCGCACCCGTCGCGAGATATATTTGGACAATTGCGTCGCCATTCGCCACACGCTAGCAAATTCTGGTTTACCGTTTCTTGCCCGGATTCGCGTGTTTGCGCGTATCCGCATCATCTCGTGACAATCCCATGAACCGCGCCACAGCCAACCTCCTGCTCCTGATAACCGGCGCGATCTGGGGCGGTGGATTCGTCGCGCAGGCGACCGCGATGGAAACGATGGGGCCGGTGCTGTTCACCGGCATACGGTTCCTCGCCGCCGCGCTCGCGGTCCTGCCATTCGCGGCGCTGGAAGCGCGCCGTGCGAAGGCGCCGCTACTGCCGGACGCTGGCCAGTGGAAACGCTATTCGCTGCTCGGCATGCTGCTGTTCTCGTCGCTCGCCGCCCAGCAGGTCGGGCTTCTGACGACAAGCGTCACCAATTCGGGCTTCCTCACCGGGCTCTATGTCGTGCTGACGCCGATACTCGGTGTCGTTCTGTGGCGCTTCTGGCCGCATCCCGTGATCTGGCCGGCGGCACTGCTCGCGCTCGGCGGCATCTGGCTGTTGTCCGGCGGCAAGCCGACGGGCCTTACGGCTGGCGACTGGTGGACGATCCTGTGCGCCGGCCTCTGGGCCTGCCATGTCCAGTTTCTGGGCCGCTTCGTCTCCGGCGCGCGTCCGCTGCAGCTCGCCTGCACGCAGTTCTTCGTCTGCGGTGTCGCCGGAACCGCCCTGGCATTCGCCATCGAACCGGTCGGACTGTCGATGATCCGGGAGTCGGCCGGCGAGATCCTCTTTGCCGGCGTCCTGTCCGGCGGCCTCGCCTTCACGCTGCAGGCGATCGCCCAGCGTCACACCACTGCGCCGCAGGCGGCGATCTTCATGTCCTCGGAGGCGCTGTTTGCCGCGCTCTTCGGCGCGCTTCTTCTCGGCGAGCGCATCGGCCCGGCCGGTTTCGCCGGCTGCGCGCTGATCTTCGTCGCCATGCTCTCCGTCGAAATCGTCCCGATGATGCGAACGCCGAAACGGGCGGCCTGAGCCGCCCGCCCCTTGCAATTACAGCAACTGCCCGCCGGACACCTCGATGCGCTGACCGGTCATCCAGCCATTCTCGGCGGCGATCAGGCTCGATATCGCGCCGCCGATGTCGTCCGGCAGGCCGGCACGGCCCATCGCCGTTGTCGAAGCGACCATCTGGTTGACCTGCGGATTGTCGCGCACCGCACCGCCCCCGAAATCCGTCTCGATCGCACCCGGCGCCACCGTGTTGACGGCGATGCCGCGCGGTCCCAGCTCAAGCGCGAGGTAGCGCGTGAACACCTCCACCGCGCCCTTCATCGTCGCATAGGCGCCGTAGCCTGGCAGGGCGAAACGCGCCAGACCGGACGAGATGTTGACGATCCGTCCGCCATCCACCATCAGCGGCAGCAGGGCCTGGGTGAGAAAGAAGACACCCTTCACATGGACGTTCATCAGCGCGTCGAATTCGGCCTCCGTGGTCTCCGTGATCGGATTGTGCGACCCGGTCCCGGCATTGTTGACGAGGATGTCGATCGTGTTGCGGCCCCAGATCTCCCCAAGCGCCGCCTTCAAGGCGTCGATGAAACCGGGAAAGCGGGAAATATCCGACGTGTCGAGTTGCAGCGCGACGGCCTTCCGCCCGAGCGCCTCGATCTCCGCGACGGCGCTCTCGGCCTGTTCGCGAGAGGCATTGTAGGTCACGACGCAATCGATACCCTTGCGGGCGAGATGGATCGCGGTGTTGCGGCCCAGCCCCCGGCTGCCGCCGGTGATCAGGGCGATTTTCGTTTCGGTGGTCATGCTTGTCTCCTGTGTCCACGTGTCGTCTTGGGACAGTACGGAGCTAGCGATCCGTCGCCGAAGCAGCCTGCCGGTTTCTCCGAAGAACATGCCTGATCCTCCGGGATGCCCGCCTGCGTGGCGCAGACCGGCCGCGACAGCGCTTCTCACCAAGTGTAACCGCGATCAAATCGAGCGGGCGCCGCGTGCCGCGTGACCGGTCGAAGCCCCGTCGGAACGAAGGACGGATGCCCGCGCGCCACAATTTCACCGCGCCAGGTGCCGCTCGTTCCCGGACAGGACGGCGCGCATGCGCCGACTGTGGCCGAATTCGGGCAAGAAGGCCGGATTATGTCATTGTTTTCAGTTATTTATCGACACGCTTCGTGATTTGAATTCGGTCACTTCCGGCGTCTAGTTCGGCCCGTCGCCGCGGTTTGATCCAAGCCCCCTCCCTACCAGCCCGGATCGGTCGCGGCGACAAAGCCAACAGAAATGGGAAAGGATCCCGAGCATGAAGAAATTCGTCACAGCCATTCTCGCCGGCGTCGCCATGACGGCGACAGCATTCGCGTCGTTCGCCGGCGAAGGCGAGGGCGTCATTGCCAGCGTCGACGCCGAGACCCGCACCATTGTGCTTCAGGACGGCTCCACTTGGACCGCGGCCGATGATGTCGATCTCGCCGCGCTGGCGCCCGGCGATGCGATCAAGGTCGTTTATGAAGACGGCACCACAATGCTGACGTCGGTCGAAAAGACCGCGATGTAGGCGCCCGGCCGACCGGTCCCTCTCCGGTCCGCCAGCAGGGATGGCGCGCCTCCTGCCGGGCGTCGCCATCCCGTCTTCGACCGGACCGCGATTTCGATCGCGGCGTTTTCACGGCAAATTCGGGGCTTTTTCAAGCCACTGTTTTCAAACGCAAAATTCAATTGCAAAGCGCTCCGGACAGCGCTAGTGACTTTCCGCCCGGCAGCGCCGTCCACATCGACGTGCCTCCTGAGACCGGGTTTGTTTTCACGGAAAACCGAAATGAGAAAAGCTCTCATCGCCATGGTCGCGACGCTTGCCGCGACCGTCTCCCTTCATGCCGCCGAAATGCAGGCCGTCGTCGAAGCCGTCGACTATGACGCCAACGCCATAACCCTCGATGACGGCGAGACCCTGATCGTCGCCGAAGGCGTCGACTATTCCTCGATCACCGAAGGCGATCTCGTCAACATCGTCGTCGACGACAATTCGGGCGAAATCACCAAGATCGTGTTCGCGGACTGATTCCGCGCTCCGCCACGACCGGCCGGACCCCGTGTCCGGCCGTTTCGTTCAGATCAACGTTTTCGTTACCGCTGTTTCGGGATCGCCTGTATTCGGCGTCCCCGCCGGCTCGATGATGAGGATTTCGGTCTCCTCCTCTGACACCGGGCGGTGTTCCACCCCTTTCGGCACGACGAAAAGCTCCCCCGGGCCCAGCGTTACGCTACCGTCCCGCATCTCGATGCGAAGCCGCCCTTTCAGGACGAGGAAGAAATCGTCCGTGTCGGGATGCGAGTGCCAGACGAACTCGCCCTTCGCCTTCACCACCATCAGGTCATGGCCGTTGAACCCGCCGACGATCTTCGGCGACCAGTGCTCGGTAAACTGCGACAGCTTGTCGGCGAGATTGACGGCAGGAATCATCATTCGTCTCCCTGAACCAGCGGCCATACCTCGACAACGCCATGCGCCACCGCGCATGGCACGCCCGAGACCTTCTCGATAGCCTCCTCGATCGTCGCGGCCTCGATCACTGCGAAGCCGGCAACCGGAAGGGGCGCGGACATGAAGGCGCCCTCACCCGTCTTCACACCGGTCGCTTCCGGATTACGGACCTGGACCGGCGTTCCCGCAATGCCCATCAGTGCACCTTGCGCGCCGAGCCACGCATCCTGCTCATGCGCGGCGGCGCGTACCGACGCCGGGGTCCGCGCATAACCGGCTTCGTCGCCGTATCCGATCGTTATGAATTTGGGCATGGTCCGCTCCTTCTCGTTCACGCCAGTATCGCCCGGGGAAGACTACCGTGTCACGCTCAGGGCTGAACCGGCGTCTCCGCCATGCCCAGATGCAGATGCGTTCCCTCATACGGATTGGCGCGCGCGACCGCCTCGTCGATCTCGACGCCGAGACCCGGCGCGTCCGGGATCACCGTGTAGCCATTCTCGATCTTCAGCGGGATTTTCAGCAACTCGGCGTGAAACCCGCCCCAGTCCTTGATCGCTTCAAGGATCAGGAAATTCGGGGTCGAGGCGGCAAGCTGGATATTCGCGGCGGCGACCACCGGCCCGCAATAGCAATGCGGCGCCACCAGCGCGTGATGCACCTCCGCGATGGCCGCGATCTTTTTCGTTTCCCAGATACCGCCGGACCGGCCGCAATTGGGCTGGACGATCTGCGCCGCCCCAAGCGCCAGCAGCCGCTGGAATTCGTATTTCGTCGTCAGCCGCTCGCCGGTCGCCACGGGGATCGAGGTCTTCGCCGCGAATTCCGCCATCGCCTCCGGCATGTCCGGCGGCACCGGCTCCTCGAACCACAGCGGATCGCAGGCCTCGATGGCCTTTGCCATCCGCGCCGCGCCCGACGGCGTGAACTGGCCATGCGTGCCGAACAATATGTCGGCCCGCGTGCCGACCGCCTCGCGCACCGCTTTCATCATCGCGGCGGAGCGCTCGATATCGGTCAGCAGCGGCTGGTGCGGGTCGTATTGCGTATAGGGCCCGGCCGGGTCGAACTTCACCGCGGTGAAGCCCTGCTCGACCCAGCGCACCGCATTCTCCGCCGCCATGTCGGGATCGTTGTAGACAGTCTTCCCGCTCGCCTCGTCAGGATAGATCGGCCCGTCGGCAGGGTAGAGATAGGTGTAGGAGCGCAACGCCTCGTGCACACGCCCGCCGATCAGCGCATGGACCGGCTTGCCGGCCTCCTTGCCGACGATGTCCCAGCAGGCCATCTCCAGCGCCGAATAGCACGCCATCATCGAAAGGTCCGGCCGCTGCGTGAAACCGGACGAATAGCAGCGCCGGAAGAACGCTTCGATGTCGTGCGGATCGTGGCCGACGAGATGCCGCGCGGCGACATCCTCGATCGCCGCTGCCATCACCTTGGGCCCGAAGGTCGCCCCATAGGCCTCGCCCCAACCGGTCACGCCACCGTCGCTCGTCAGTTTGACGAACAGGAAATACCGCCCGCCCGGCGCGCCCTCCGGCGTCCCGACGATGAAGGTTTCGACGTCCTTGATCTGCATGAAATCCTCCGCTGCGCGAATGCGCCCGTAATGACGACCGACTAGAACACCACCACATTGCGCAGTGCTTCGCCACGCTTGGTGCTTTCGATCGCCGCGTTGATGTCGTCGAGCGCGAACCGCCCCGTCACCAGCTCGTCCAGCTTCAGGCGTCCCGCCTTGTAGAGCGAGACCAGATAAGGGATATCGCGAGACACCCGCGCCGAGCCCATCTTGGAGCCGATGATGCGCTGGTTCCAGGCGGCCAGCAGCCCCGGATCGAATTCCCCCATCACGCCCGACGGCGGCATGCCGACGATGACGATCGAGCCGTTCTTGGTGATATATTGCGACGCGCCGTCGATCGCCGATTTAGCGCCGACCGTAACGAAGACATAGTCGACGCCGCGCCCGCCCGTCGCCGTCATCAGGATATCGCGGACATCGCCATGCGCCGGATTGAGCGCCAGCGTCGCACCGAAGCGCTTCGCGGCGTCGAGCTTGTCATCGGCGAGATCGATCGCCGCGATGATTCGCGCGCCGGCGGCCAGCGCGCCCTGCACCGCGTTCAGGCCGACCCCGCCGCAGCCGATCACCGCGACATTGGCCCCGGCCGGAATCCGCGCCGTGTTGGTGACCGCGCCGAACCCTGTGATCACGCCGCAGGCGAGCAGCGAGGCGGCATCGAAGGCGATATCCTTCGGGATCACCACGATCTGGCTTTTTTCCACGACCACCTTTTCGGCGAACGCGCCGGTGCGCAGCCCGTGGACGAGCGGCGCGCCGCCCTGCGTTGCAATCGGCGAGCGCCGGTCGAGCGGAAACACCTCCTCGCACAACACCTGATCGCCGCCTGCGCAATAGGGGCACTGGCCGCAGGAACGTATCAGCGTCACCACGGCGTGGTCGCCGGGCTGCACGCCCTTCACGCCCGCGCCCACCGTCTCCACGACGCCCGCCGCCTCGTGACCGAGGACCATCGGCAATTCGCCGCCCCAGCCGCCCTCGGCGAAGATGACGTCGGAATGGCAAATGGCACAGGCTTTCACCGCCACCTTCACCTCGCCCGGCCCGGGATCGGCGAGCGTCACGCTTTCGATCGACAGCGGCGCATTGAAGTCGCGGCAAACCGCCGCTCGAATGGTCTCTGGCATGGAGGCAAATCCGGTTGAACGTCCGGAAACGCTAGTGCCCGCCCCGTCCCGCCGTCCTTATTTGCGGCGACATTGTCTGTCGGCTTTGTGATGCTGACGGGAAATCAGGCCATCGATCGGGTCTTGCGCACAGCCATATCGAGACCGTCATGCACGAGGTCCACCAGTCCGGCGTCGCGCATTGCGACAAGCCCCGCCGCCGTCGTCCCGGCATAATCGATCATCTCCTGAACATGATCGCCCGGTGTTTTCCCGCCATCATGCAGCATCGTCCCGCCCGACAGGAAAAGCTGCCGGATCGCCTTCAGCGCGATGTCGGGCTCGATCCCGGACCGGACCGCATAGGAGACCATGGCGTCCGCGAACAGCGCGACGAAGCCCGGCACCGGTCCGGTCAACGCCGTGAAGCACTCGATCTGGCCTTCGTCGGCGACCGCGTCGCTGGCGCCGCAAGCGGACAGCAATCCGCCGACCGTCGCGCGATCCGCTTCCGTGACGGCGTCCGAACCGATCCAGGGCGAATAGGCCAGACCATGTTCCGCCGCGGGGCTGCTCATCGCCCTTACGACGCGCGGCGAACCGGTGAAATCGGACAATTGCGCCCGGCTGACGCCGGCCATCACCGATATCACCAGCGTGTCGGCGACACTCATCTCGAGCGACCCGGCTTGCGCGGGCGGCACCGCCAGCAGGATCGTGTCGCAGGCATCGGCCAGAACCTGATTGCTTGCGACCGCGCTGACGCCGGGCCATGTTTCGAGCCCCGCAGGCAGGCCGGACCGGTTGGACACCACAAGCGAATCGGGAGCGACATACCCGCTCGAAAGCAGCCGCCGCGCGATCGCGCCTCCGAGCATTCCCGTACCACCGACAATGCCGAGCGCTTTCCGATCTGCCATGCACGCCTCCAAATTACGTAACGTAATAAGCTAATCACATCGCGCGCGGGGTGAAAACCGCGTGCGGCCCGGCTGTTGCGTCCGGGCGGCTTTTGGCCTTCAAGTGGCGCTCGGGATTTGCTGAAAGGAATTGCGCCGCCATGGTCGACGAGACTGCCGCCCCGCGCGGGGAACTGACACTCAGAACGCTTGCCATGCCCGGCGACACAAACGCCGCCGGCGACATTTTCGGCGGCTGGGTGATGGCGCAGATGGATTTGGCCTCCGGCATTCGCGGTGCCGAGGTGGCGGGCGGTCGCATCGTGACCGCCGCGGTCAACGAGATGTCGTTCGCCATGCCGGTGAAGGTCGGCGACACGCTGTGCGTCTACACCGAGGTCGAGAAGATCGGCCGCACCTCGATGATCCTGCTGATCGAGGCTTGGGCGCAGCGCTACCTGTCGCATGTCATGGAAAAGGTCACCGACGCGCGCTTTGTCATGGTCGCGCTCGACGCCGAGGGCAAGCCGACCCCGATCCCGCGCTAGGCGAAGCCGGTCATGAACCACACCGCCATCCTCCTGCCCGGCATCATCACGCCTGCCGAGATCACCTACCGGTATCTGCTGCCGGCATTCGGCGGCGCAGCATCGGTGATCACGCGCGACCTCGCCATTTACGACAAGGGCGCACCGCCGCCCGACTACAGTTTCGACATGGAGATCGACGCCATTCTGCGAACGGCCGACGATGCCGGGCTGGACAGTTTCCATCTCGGCGGTTTTTCCGGCGGCGGCGCGATTTCCGCCGCCTTCGCGGCGCGGCATCCGGACCGCCTCGCAAGCCTCGCCCTGCTGGAACCCGCCTGGCTCGGCAATGAAGACCAGACGGATGACGAGATCGCTGTGCGCGACGCGATCCGCGCGACGGAAGATCTGCCCTACGCAGAATCGCTTGCCGCCTTCGCCCGGCTCAACGTCGCCGACGATGTCGAGCTACCTGCCCCGCCGCAGGGCGACCCGCCCGCATGGATGGAGCACCGCCCCGCCGGCATTTTCGCGATCGGCCCGGCCTGCCGGGACCATCGCCTTGACCTCGACGCGCTGCGCAGCCTCGCCTGCCCCGTGCTCTACATGCGCGGCGCCCGCTCCAACCCGTCAATGTATCTGCGCATCCAGGAACGTGCCGCGAAAATCTTCCCCGATTTCACCGTCGAAATCTTCGAGGACCGCCACCATTTCGACCCGCCGCATCGCACCGAACCGGAGCGCACGGCAAATATTCTGCTGGAGTTCTGGAACCGGGCCGAAACCAGGGCGCGGTAGGAAGCGCAACACGCCCGAAGTCCGGCGTCGCCGTCAGCGCGCAGGGCCGAAGCGGCGTTCCGCCTCCAGCGCCAGCCCGATACCCACGCTGCCGAACCGGTCGCCCTCGACGACCGCCGCCTGCGGCACCGCTTCGAGCAGGGCTTGCCGCACGACCGGCACCGCCGTCGTGCCGCCGGTCAGGAAGATCGCGGAGACAGCCTCCGGCCCCAGCCCGGCATCCGCGAGCGTCCCGTCCAGCGCGCGCCGGATCGCGCGCGTTTCGGCGGCAATGATGGCGTCGAACTCGGCCCGGTCGATTTCCACGCCCAAGCCCTGCTCGATGACATCGAGCCCGATCCGCGCTGTCGGCGCATCGGTCAGCCCGATCTTCGCCGCCTCGACCTCCAGCGCCAGCTTGTGCCCGAGACGCTCCTCCAGCACATGCTGCAGCCGTTCGATCAGGTGCGGGCTGTTCGAGAGCCTGAGATAATCCTTCACCTCGCGCAGGATTGCCCGGTCGTAGAGAAGATGGATCCGCTGCCATGTGCTGAGCGAGACGAAGACGTGACGCGGGATGGTGATCAGCCCGTCGCCGAAATCCCGCCGGAGGCGGCTGTCGAGCCCCAGTTCCGGCATCACCTTCCTCAAATTCGCCAGCCGGTCCAGATCGGTGCCGCCGACATGGACACCGCCGGTCGCCAAAATGTCGTCGCCCCTGTCAGTCCGCGTCCGGCCGTCCGGCGAAATCCGCACCACCGAGAAATCCGACGTGCCGCCGCCCAGATCGGCGATCAGCGCGATTTCTTCGCGTTCCACCGTCTGCTCGTAATCGAGCGCGGCGGCAATCGGCTCGTACTGGAACGCGACGTCCCGGAATCCGGCGGCATGGAAAATCCGTTCGAGCGTCTGCTCCGCCTGCCTGTCGGCCTTTCTGTCGTCATCCACGAAATGGACCGGCCGTCCGGCGACGACCGTATCGATCTCCGTTCCGCGAAACTCCTCCGCCGTGGCTTTGATCGACCGGATGAAACCGGCGATGATGTCGGAAAAGGCGACGCGCTTGCCCGCAATATAGGTCGAGTCGTCCTCGAGGCTGGTTCCAAGGATGCTCTTCAGCGCCCGCATGAAACGCCCCTCGGCGTCGCCCACATAGCCGTCGATGGCGCTGCGGCCGTATTTCCGCGAACCGGTCTCGAAATCGAAGAACACCGCGCTCGGCAGGTCGAACCGGCCCCCTTCGAGCGGCACAAGAACCGGCTCCGCGCCATCGACGAATGCAGCCGTGCTGTTGGACGTGCCGAAATCCACGCCAATCGCGGTCGTCTTCATGAAAGAAGCTCTTCGTGTCGGTTTCAGGGAAGCGGGCCAATGGCCCCGAGGCGGACGGTGTTAAGGCCGCCCTTGCGACAGGGTCAAGGCGGCGGGCCGAAAAATTTCCCACCCGCCGGAATTGCGCCATTTTGGCGAAACAATGTGGATCGACCGCCGACGACGACGAAGCGTCGGAACATTCCGCGACAATCATGCAATAATAGGACGCGTGATTCGCGTTGCGATCTAACGGGGCAAACCGACATGGCCTATTCACCGCGCCGCACTTCCAGCGCCCGAGACAAGGCGGAGGCGCTGTTCAAAGCTGCGACCAAGAAACCTTCCGAAGCGACGGAAGAGCCGCGAAAGACTGCGGTTCCAGCCGCGCGGGAGAGCGTAACCCTGCGCATCGACCACGATGTGCTGGAGCATTTCCAGGACCAGGGCCCGGGCTGGCAGGACCGCATCAACAGGGCGCTCCGCAAGGCCGCCGGCCTGTAGCGCAATTCACGTCTGGATCGAGATATTTCGCGTTCGAGCCAAAGGCGAGAAGCAGCGCATCCTGATTCCGTTGCGAACTGAAATGCGCCCTTCAAATCTAAAACGCACCGGCGATTGCCGCCGGCGCGTCTTTGAGAGGTCTTCGGTCGGGATCAGCCGGCCATCAGATAGAGCCCGCTGACTGCCGTCAGGCCGCCCAGCACACGGGCCAGCAAATGGGCGCGGCGGTCGCTTTCGCCGAAGATACGCGACAAAGCGAACCCAAGCCCGAGGCCGATCGCATGCAGGATCGCCGTGGCGATCGCGAAACCGGCCGCATAGCCCAGTTCGCCCGCCGTGCCGATTTCACCGCCATGCGCATGGCCATGAAACAGCGCGAAAACGCCGACCACGACAGCGGCCGGGCCGGCCGGCAGCTTCACCGCGACGGCGACCAGAAGTCCAAGCGCGACGACCGAGGCGAGGATTGCCGGCTCGACGAAGGGCAGCGGGACACCGGCAAGCGCCAGCGCGAAGCCGACAAGCATCGTGCCGACGAATGCGGCAGGTACGATCCAGATCGCCCTCCCGCCGATCATCCACGCCCACAATCCCACGGCGACCATGGCAAGGATGTGATCGGCGCCGAACATGGGATGCGAGAAGCCGGCGGAGAACGAGCCGTGCTCGTCGGGATTGAGATGGGCGAAGGCGGGCGCGGCTGCGGAAAGCAGGAACGCGAGCGCGAGCGAAATGCGCTTCATGGGGTGATCCTTTCTTGGGTCTATCGGCGCCCCGAAATGGGTCGCGCCTTGGAAGCACCCCGACATAGTCGCGATTCGGGCGCCCTGACAACGTGACCCGGCGGCACCCGATGCGGTCAGTGCGGCCCTTCGCCTGAGTAGTTCTCCGCCAGTACCAGACGGTAGCTGTGGATCGGCAGGCCGAAGCGCTCGATCGTGAATTCGCGCACGGTCGTCACCCGCTCGAAGACGGCGGTGACGAGTTCGTCTTCCGGCAGATAATCGTCGACCAGAACCAGCGCGTCCCTGCCCTTGTAGTCGGCCGGGTTCCACCAGAAATCGAACTGGTCGTTGCGCAACCCGATCTTCAGGACGTCTGTCCGCTTGCCGGCGAAGGAAAGCAGCGACGCGGTGCGGTAGTCCGTCGTCATGACCATGTCGACGCCGATGAACCGCTCTTCCTCCGCGACGATCGCCGCGATTTCCTTCAGCCCGAAGGAGATGTCGTTGTCGCGCAAGTCTCCGCCATTGAGCTTGTAGGACGGGTAGACGACCTGTCCGAGCACGATCCAGGCGCTCATGCCGATGCCGAAAAGGGCGTGAATGGAGAATTCGGCGCGGCTGCGCAGGAAGAAGACCATCACCGGCAGCGCGAAGAGATAGGCCGTCAGGTTCCAGTAGGACAGGATCGTGTTGGAGGCGCACAGCACCACGAAGACCGCCGTCGAGACGACCAGAACCCAGCGCCCGACAGCCTCGAACGGTGTGCGGATCGCGCCGCTGCCCGTCCCGAAACGCACCAGCGCCAGGACGATGACCGGCGACAGCATCATCGAAGAAGAAATCACGAAGTCGCGCAGATTGCCGGCGAAACCGCCATGGACCGACTGACCGATCCGGCTTTCCAGATTGTAGTGAAAGCTTGGCCAGTCATGCGCCACGTTCCAGGCGATCACCGGCGCCTGCATCGCCATCGACAGCGCAGCGCCCGCCCACAGATGCGGCGAAGCCAGCAACGGGCGACCTTTCGCCGAGACCATCACCCAGACCGCAAAACCGAGCCCGATGAAGACGGCGTTGTATTTCGTCAGCCCCGCAAGCCCGAGCGCGACGCAACCGGCATAATAAAACCGCCAGATCCTTTTGCCGTCGCCGAGCCCTTCGATGAACAGCGCCCAGAAATGCGCTGCCACAAGCCCGAAGAAGATCAGCAGGTGATCCTGGTGCGCAAGCGACTGGAAGCGCATCAGGATCGGCATCGACAACCACACGACCAGACCGGCGAGGAAGGCGCGTGGTGCATCCTCGCGGCCGGCGAGCCGCTTCGACCAGAACCACAGGATCCACAGGCTTCCGGCAAAGCTCAGAAGGGTCGTCGCGCGCAAGGCGAACAGGTTCCACCCGAACAGCGAGGCCGAAAGCCCCTGCAGCCATGCGGCCAGCGGCGGGTGGTCGTAATAGGACCAGTCGAGATGCTGGCCCCAGAGCCAGTAATAGGCCTCGTCGGCGGTCGGCGCAGCGGCGAACACCTGCACGCCTTTCAATGCCAGAAGCGGCAGCAGCAGCACAACGAGCCAGCGCGTCGCCGGCAAAACGGCATCGAGGCCCGGTTGCCGCGCCGCCGCGCCCGCGCCAGAGAAACGGCCGGCATCGAGCCACTGCCGGGTTCGCGCCTCGCCCATGACTATTGCGGCCCCGCGCCCGAATAATTCTCGGCGTGGATCAGCCGGTAGCGCATGATCTCGGTGCCGAAACGCTCGACCGCGAAGGTCGCCACCGTTTCGGTGCGCTCGAAGACCGTGTCGATCAGCTCCGTTTCCGGAAAGGCGTCATAGGCGATCACCAGCGCGTCCTCGCCCTTGTGCGCCGCCGGATCGAACCAGAAATCCCACATGTCGCGACGCGGTCCCAGATGCACGATATCCGTGCGCTGCCCGTGCAGCGACAGGAGCGAAGCGGCCAGATAGTCCGTCGTCACCAGCATGTCCGGCGCGTATTCCGCCTCCGCCGCCTCCAGTTCGTCCAGCATCGCCGGCGCGGCGAACAGGATGTTCTCGTCATGACGGCCCGGCGGCTGGGTCAGCGTCACGACCGGCATCACCGTCGAGGTGAACAGCAAAGAGCCGCCATAGAGCACGCCCCACAGGACATGCAGCCGAAACTCCATCGCGCTGCGCAGCAGGAACGGCGCGATGGCCAGCGGCAGCAGATAGGACGTCACGTTCCAGTAATGCGCCACCGGCGTCACGAAACAGAGCGCGTACCAGGCAACCGTGCCCGTCAGGAACACGGCCACGGCCGGCCCCCGCAACGCGGCTCCGATTCCCTCCGCACCGCGGATGAGAAAGCGCAGCATCGCGAACATCAGCACCGGCGAAACCACGAGCAGGCTCTGCATCGTGAAGCGGTAGAGATGCGCGCCGGGCGTCGTCGCCTCGAAGCCGATCCGGTCATGCGCGTAGAACCGGAAGGACGGCCAGCCATGGCTCCAGTTCCACCCGATCACCGGCGCCAGCATCGCGACGGTCACCAGCGCCGCCAGCCAGAGATGCTTGTCCGTCAGCCATCTCGCCCGGTCGCGCCGCGACAGGATCCAGACCGCAAGCCCCGCCGCGACGAAGACGGCGTTGTATTTCGACAGCGCCGCGAAACCGAGCGCGACGGCGCAAAGATAGAGCAGCGCGTAGCGCGGCCGGCCGATGTCCCGGCTTTCCGCGAACAGGACGAAGAAATGCAGCGCCGCAAGCGAAAAGACGATCAGCAGGTGATCGTGGATGGCGAGGCTCTGATAGACCAGCATCAGCGGCGAGGCGAGCCAGATGGCGACGCCAGTCAGGAAGGCCCGCATCCGCAGGAAGGGCGGCGTCAGCCGCCCGCACCAGTACCAGAGGATGGCGAGCGTTCCGGCGAATGTCGGCAGCGTGGCGAGCCGGGCCGGAACGATCCCGTCGCCGAACAGGAAGCTTGTCAGCGCGTGCAGCCAGCCGCCGAGCGGCGGATGGTCGTAATAGGACCAGCCGGGATGCTGCCCCCACAGCCAGTAATAGCCTTCGTCGGGAAGCGGCATCGCGAAAAGCAGCGCGGCCACCTTCATCGCAATCAGCACGGCAAGCACAACGGCGAGAACGCGTCCGCGCGGCAGAACCGCATGCAGGTCGTGCTTGGCAAACACCGCGGCGCCCCGCCGCCGGGGCACGCCTGCGCTGCCGTATCCGATATCCGTCGCCATGCCTATTGCGGTCCCTCGCCCGAGTAGTTTTCCGCATGAACCAGCCAGTAGCGCTGGATCTCGTAGCCATGGCGGACGATCGTGAATTCTCGGATCACCTCGGTGCGCCCGAACACCTTGTCGATCAGTTCCGTCTCCGGGAACCGGTCATAGGCCAGCACCACGGCGTCCTCGCCCTTGTGGAGAGACGGGTCCCACCAGAAATCCCACATGTCCTCGCGCTCGCCGAGCGAGGCGATATCGGTGCGCTTCGTCGTCAGCGCCAGCAGCGACGCGGTCCGGTAGTCCGTCGTCAGCACCATATCCGCGCCGAGCCGCTGTTCCTCCTCCTCGACGATCGCCGCGATTTCCGGCAGGCCGTGCGAGATGTTGAAATCGCTGACCGACCGGCCGGTGATCAGCGTCAGCGGAAAGAAGGTAGAATTGAACAGCGCCATCGCCGAGAACGCGATGCCCCAGAACACATGCAGCCGCACTTCCATCGCCGAGCGCATGAACAGCAGCGCCACCGGCAGGAAGAAGACCAGCGACACGACGTTCCAGTAATAGAGGACGGATGTCGAAAACCCGAGCGCCAGGAACACGACGGTCGGGATCGCGAAGCCGAACCGGCCGATCCCCTGCAGCGCCGCCGCCGGCCCGTCGACACGCCGCCCGAAGACGAAGCGCATCAGCGCCACGAACAGCACCGGCGAGAACAGCAGCACGTAATTCTTGGAAAAGGAGAAGATGCGTTCGGCGGCGGTGGCGTGATGCGTGTCGCCGATCCGGTCATGCAGATTGTACTGGAAGGACGGCCAGTTATTGACCTCGTTCCAGTAGATCACCGGCGCCTGCATCGCGACGGCAAGCGCCCCGCCGGCCCACAGATGCGGGCTTTTCAAAAGCCCGCGCCCTTTCGGCGTCGCGATCGTCCAGGCCGCGAAGGAAAGCCCGATGAAGACGCCGCTATATTTCGACAGCCCGGCAAGGCCGACCGCCACACAGCCCGCATAGAGCC
This sequence comes from Oricola indica, assembly GCF_965227485.1. Classification (NCBI taxonomy): domain Bacteria; kingdom Pseudomonadati; phylum Pseudomonadota; class Alphaproteobacteria; order Hyphomicrobiales; family Ahrensiaceae; genus Oricola; species Oricola indica. The sequence goes on along the minus strand of NZ_OZ245747.1, from coordinate 1,670,867 downwards.
AGCGGAACCGGGGCCCCTCGGCCGCGTCCATCGACAATACGAACAGGCCGAGGAAATGCGCCGCAAGCACCCCGAAACAGATCAGCAGATGGTCGTGAAAGGCGATCGACTGGAAATTCATCAGCCATGGCGAGGCGAGCCACACGCAGGCGGCCGCCAGAAGCGCGTCCGGGCCGCGCATTGCGGGCGTCAGCCGCCGCGTCCACCAGGCCAGCACCGCCATCGTCGCCGCGAAACTGACCAGCGTCGCCAGCCTGATGCCGAGAAGCCCGTCGCCGAAGATCGCGCTGGCCGCCCCGTTCACCCAGCCGCCAAGCGGCGGATGATCGTAATAGGACCAGTCCGGAAACTTGCCCCACAGCCAGTAATAGCCCTCGTCGGCCAGCGGCACGGCGAGGAACACATTGACCAGTTTCAGGACAACCAGCGCCGCGAAGGCGGGATAGAGGAAACGCCGCGCCGGAACGATGTCAGCGCCGATTGCGCCGGTCGGTGCTGTCCGCGCCGGCCGTTCGTCTTCGACCGCGTCGGGATATGGCTGCGCGAAATCCGTCATGTTGCCTTTTCCGGTTCGGCCCGTGGCCGGATCTGTCAGTGGCAGGCCACGCTGCGGCGTTGCTTCAGGTCGAGATGGAAATGATCGGCATGGGCGCGGTTGTAGCCGGGGCCCAGCACCGTGCCGAAACGCCCGCAGGCCTCGCCGCGCACCTTGCGCAGGAAGCTGCGCTCGCGGAAGGCGAACGGTCCCGGCCGGTGCACGGAGATCAGCCTGCCGTTCTTCAGCTTGATCGCGCCGATATCCAGCGCATTGCCCTTGGAGTGTTCCGACATGGAACGCGACCCGGCGATCTTGCGGCAGGAATAGGAGGACATCTGGCGCACTTCGGCGATACCCGAGAGGTAGCGCGTGCGCGCCGCCGGCGCGAGATCGCGCTGCGCCCACAGCGCGGCTTCGACGGCCATGGCGCAATTGAGCTTCGCCGCCGGCTTGAGCGCGATCGTGCGGCCGAGCGACCTCACCTCGACGGGATAGTCGATACCGCAGGATTCGGAATCACGGATACGCGGGATGTCGCGGAAGCTCACGCCGAGGCGCTTCAGCTGCTGGCGGCACTGTACTTCCTCGGCAGGCATGAAGTTCCCGGCCCCGCCGCCAAACAGCGGTTTCGTGACATTCGGAAAGCCGAAGACCGGCTGTGCCATCGCCTGCTGCGGCTGCGCCATGGCCTGTTGCGTCTGCACCACCGGTTGAGGCGCATCGACCTGCGCGACCGGCACCGCCGCCGTCGGCGACGGGTCCGCATAGGGAACCAGCAGCTCCGGCATGAGGCAGCCGCTCAGCAGCGCGCTGCACACGGTCAAGGCGGCCAGTCCCGCCAATGGGGTCCTTCGCATTGTGTCCATCCATCCGGTTTGTCCCGAACGAATGGTAAGCGGGGGCGGTAAACAAGCCTTTCGAAAACGCCGTTAACGCGCGGTTAACGGCGATGTTTTCCGGGTCGCGGCTTACAGCGGAAGGTAGGCGAGATCGTTTGCCGGCGTCAGCGTGGCGACGGCGCGGGTCGTGCCGAGCGAGATGCGGACGGCGTCCGGTCCCAGTTCGGCGTAGCGCGCCGGGAGGTAGACCGGAGCGAAGAACGGGCTGTCGTTGCCGGAGGGCGTGACGACCAGTTCGTCGATCGAGCCGTCCGGATTGACGAAGGCGTCGGAAACGTAACCGAGCATGGTCCCGTCCGCGCTGATCACTTCCATGCCCATCCAGGCGTCGTTCATCTCGTGATTGTCGTCGCCGAACACGCCGTCGAGAACGCCGAAACGGTTCTGCTCCGGTTCGGCATAGGCGACGAGGTAGGAACCGTCCGCTTCGGCCTCGAGAGGCATGGCGGAGGGCTGGGTCGCCGAGAACAGCGCCGTTGCGGCGAACAGCGTGGCAGCGGCGGCGGCCAGCGCAACGGCGCGGCGCAGGCCCCTGGCTTCGGCAGCCGAGCGGCGGGTTGAGGATTCGTAGGTGAAAGTTCCGAAAGTAACGTTGGTGTTTGTCATGGTGCTCTACGGTGATCCCTGTCACCGCCTCCTTGACCATGAAGCTACCCGCCTGCCCCGCCAGGCGATGTGCACTCCGTCACAGCACCGCTATGGCGCCCGTTCACGCCTTTGGGCCCGCTGAAACGGTACCGGCCGCTCAGGCGGCCAGTTCGTTGCCCTTGGCCTGCTCGACACGGTTTCGGCCGGCGTTCTTGGCGCGGTAGAGCGCGGTATCGGCCTCCTCGAAGGCGGCCCAGAAGCCCTTGCCGGTTTCCTCGACCACCACATATCCGATGCTGACCGTCACCTTGAGGTTGATGCCGCTCACCTCGATCGTGTTGCTCTCGATGCCTTCCCGGATCCGGTCCGCGATCACCGCCGTGCGTTGTTCGTCGCATCCCGGCAGCACCAGCGCGATCTCCTCGCCGCCATACCGCACGACGAGATCGTCCTCGCGGGCATAATCGGAGATGATGCGGGAGACGTCCTTGAGAACCTTGTCGCCATTGGCATGGCCGAACGTGTCGTTGATCGACTTGAAGCGGTCGATGTCGATGATCATGATCGCGTAGCGGCCCTTGTCCTGGATGCCGCTTTCGGCAAGCTCCGGCCCCCTGGCGTCGAAGACGCGGCGGTTCGACAGCCCGGTCAGCGGATCGATCGACGTGTCGCGCACCAGCGCCTTCTCGCGATGCAGCTGCAGGCGAATCTTGTTCAGCGACTCGGCGGAAACCAGCACACCGACGAAATTCACCCCGATAAACGGCAGCGCCACGCGCTGAAACACCTCGATCGCGAGGGGCATCGGCAGCAGGAACAGGCTGATCAGGGAAAGCGATGACGCGAGACCTATCACCGAAAGCCCGACGAAGCTGTATCCGCGCCGCTTGGCGTGAAAATGTGCGATGACGAGACTGACCATCGCGGAAATGGCGATCCCCGCGAATCCCGCCTCCATGCCGATGCCGCCCTGCAGGAAGCGCAGGAACCCGGCCGTTCCGGCCGTCGCCAGCACCGCCGGCCATCCGCCGAAGGGCGCGGCGAGCACGAGAAAGACATGGCGAAGATCGAAGGTGATGCCGGGCGTGAAATGCAGGGGAAACGTCATCGAGACCGCGGCGCCCAGCGCGAAGGTCATGGACGTCGCAAAGACTTCCGCCCGCTGCGACGTGCAGCGCGTAAGGGCCAATTCATGCAGCCTGACCGCGAACGCGACCACACCGAGCCCCTGAAGGAAAGCCGAATAAGCCGCTATTCCGTCCATAAACATCCCCGGTTCGTTTCGGGCAGATTGGGGTCGGGACGCTTGCCATAGTGTTAATTCTTGTAGTCGGTCGCCGCGCCGCTCGGAATATCCTTAACACCGATATAACGCCGCCCCTCAAGAATTGCCCCACAAGGAAGCGGGTATGGGTTATACGAAAGTTATTTTTGAAGACAGTTGGACTTCAATACGAAGATTTGACGGAAAATTCGTCCGACAAAATTCTTTCCAAACCATAGCTTGAAAGACATTGGAAATCTGCGAATCTGGCTTTAGCAAACAGACACAGAAAACTGCCTCATAAATGGCACGGAAACGATGGACAGAATTCGAAACAAGGGCCGCTCTTGAGCTCTACCTTCGAACGCCGTTCGGACGGATTCATTCTCGTAATCCTGAGATTGTATCACTCGCCGCCTCCTTACAAAGAACACCCGGGTCCATAGCGCTTAAACTCGCCAATTTTGCTAATCTAGATAACTCACTTCCACGGAAGGGAATGTCCAAAACATCGTTGTTAGACCGACAGGTTTGGGCTTCTTTTTTCGATGAACTGGAACAGGCAGGAATGGCCTGCTCCGAAAATCCATTCGACCAGTCGGGTTCCGCTCTAAGCGTGCAAGAAGAACATCAAGCCGATTTTGAGTTCGAGCAGACGAATGGCCTGGATACGATTCGCTTAGGAAAGGTACGCCTAAACCAGAGCCTTTTTAGACGTATGGTGCTTTCCGCGTATGATAATCGATGCGCAATCTCCGGTATTTTTCGACCGGAACTTCTTATTGCCGGGCATATTAAACCATGGGCCATTGACCCAAAAAATCGTCTTAATCCGCGTAATGGGATTTGTCTAAACAGGTTACATGACTCAGCGTTCGAAAACGGGCTTATGACATTTACCGCAAAAGGGAAAATAATATATTCATCAGCTCTAGATTCGAATTCTAGGGAAAAATTGATATCTATTTCCAACAGAGAATTTATATATTTTCCAAACAAATTTCGCCCGACCCTCGAGTTTATTGAATACCATCAAGATATGAAATTTATTCCTTAGTCATAGGTTTTTACAGAGAAAAATTAAATTATTTTGCAAGAAAGCGCCTGAGAAGAACTAAATATTTTGTATTCTGGTTCGCCGGCTGTCATCCCAGAACCGCCATGAATTGCCCCATCAAACCCGACATCGCTAAACCATTTCACAAATTCCGCTTCGTCAAAAATTGCATAAGCATCAACATACAGATGCTCCAAAGCGTCATCTATAGAATTAATAAATTCAACCACAGACTCATGTCCATATTGAATCTTATCAGTCCAATTATTTGTATTTTCAATATAACATGAGAGGCGAAGGGCTATCTCTTTAGATTTATCAAACCCAATCGCAGCTATGATTTCTGTAAAATCGACAAATGGATCAAAAGGGCGATTCACTACTGGGTTGTTGATTGACAAATACGAACTTATTACACGTGAATGAGAAACTATATCTGATCTATAATTTGGTATATTTGAATATAATTTGGCCGCACTTTTAGATCCGAAAGATATCGATCCCAACCTAGTGTGAAAAATTCTTTCTTTAACTATCGGCCCATGCTCTCCTCGAAAAACAAGTAAAGGCTGGCCTTTAGAATCGATGACCTTAGAGTTTCTAAGTCGCAGGAGCGGCTGACGATCATGTTTCATTTAGGTTTTTTACCACCATTTGCATTTTTCAGGCAAGTATTCGCGCATCGCCTCCATATAACATGTGCTTAAGAAACATACCCGCCTCCCCCGATTGACGCCCCTCGTCGCGCCGAATAGACCCGCCACCAGCGCCGGCGTTCCGGCCTGCTCCTGAATCCGGATCCTGCCCCATGCTCATGCGCATCGCGCCCGTCGTCTTCGTGCTGTTGTGGTCGACCGGCTTCATCGGCTCGAAACTCGGCGCCGACGATGCCGAGCCGTTCACCTTTCTGGCGCTGCGCTTCCTGATCGTCCTTGCCCTGCTGGCCCCGGTGCTGGTCGTCTCGGGCCGCCGGGCGCGCGGATGGAACGAGCGCGGACATGCCGTCGTCGTCGGCATGCTGATCCACGGCGCCTATCTCGGCGGCGTCTTCTGGGCGATCCGCCACGGCATGCCCGCGGGCGTCGCCGCGCTGATCGTCTCGCTGCAGCCGGTCCTGACATCGCTTTTGTCCGCGCCCCTTCTCGGCGAAAAACTCTCGGCCCGCCACTGGACGGGACTGGCGCTGGGCCTTGCCGGCGCGGTGCTCATCCTCGAACCGGGTCTCGCCAGCGCGATGGAGGCTAACAGCGGCATTACCCCGGCCACCGTCGCCGCCTGCGCCTGTGCCCTGCTCGGCATCACCGCCGGCACGATCTACCAGAAACGTTTCGCCACCGGCACCGATCTCGTGGTCGGCACGGTCTGGCAATATGCCGGCGCGCTGCTGCTGGTCGGCGCCGGATCGCTGATGCTGGAAACGCGCGTTATCCACTGGACACCGAAATTCATCTTCGCGCTGTCCTGGCTGGTTCTGGTCCTGTCGATCGGCGCGATCTCTCTGCTGATGCTCCTGATCCGCCAGAGCGCAGTGGCAAGCGTTTCGGGCCTGTTCTACCTCGTCCCCGCCGTCACCTCGGTCATCGCCTACTTCCTGTTCGGCGAGACGCTGGGCCCGATCCAGCTCGCCGGCCTGCTTCTGGCGACACTCGCCGTGCTGATGATATCCGGCGTCCGCTGGCCGCAAAGATACAGGGCCTGATTCAATCCACCCTGAACTGCACTAGTGCAATTCAGGTTTTGGTTGAAACATCAGCATCGGAATGCGCGTTCGAGCCGAAGGCGAGAGGCAGCGCATTCTGATTCTATTGCAACCTGAAATGCACTAGACCGCCGAATTGATGCGGATTCTCCGCCAGCGCGCCTCGATTGCGGAATAGGCCGCGAAGGCGACGAGCCCCGCGCCTGTCGCGGCGAGCAGCCATGCGCCGCCGGGGAGCGACTGCACATAGGACAGCGCCTCTTCCAGACCCGGATGCTCCCCGGAATCCTCCGCATTCACGAAGCGCAGCAGGAACAGGAAGGAAATCACCGCGAACACGAAGCCGCGCGCCGTCAGGCCGACGATCGAGATCGGATCGATGATCGCCATCGCCTGCGGCCCGGCATCGAACCGGTCGGCATATTTCCTTTTGAAGGCCTTCCAGAAATGCGCGCAGGCGACGCCGAACACCACGATGGCGAGCCCGAGCGAGACGTTTCTCTGCCCGATCGCGCCATCGACGAAATCAGCGACCGTCGACCCGCTCCCCCCGCCGCCGGAACCGCCCGCGAAGACGCCGAGCAGGGACAGCGCATAGATCGCGATGGTGGCGTAGGTGAAGGCGCTGACCAGCAGTCCGGCGCGGATCGCCAGCCCCTTCGGCCCGATGCCGTGCCCGTCCGTGTCGAGAAGCGCCTGCACCGCCCGCCACGCGACATAGCCGGCCAGCCCGGCCACCATGAGCCAGACGATGATCTCGCCGAAGGGTTGCTCGAAGAGGGTCCGCAACGCGTCCCGCGACCCTTTCTTCTCGACGCCGCCGATGGCCGACAGGAAGGCGAAAACGCCGATGATCAGATAGACGAGCGCCCGCGCCGCATAACCCATGCGCGCGAGCGGTTCGATCCATGGCTTGGCCTTGTGCACGGGCGCTCCTGTCATGTCCTGGAGTGGCCGAGCGCGTCGCGGTCGCCGCGTCTGCGCGAAAGATAATGTGCCGCGAGCCAGCAGAGGCTCGCCCAGCCGACGCCCAGCGACCATCCGGCGAGCACGTCGCTCGGCCAGTGAACGCCGAGATAGACCCGGCTCGACCCGATGACGATGGCGATCGCGAAGGCGGCGCAGACCATGAAGACGCGCACGGAATGACGCGGAACGAACCGCACGGCCACCGCCGCCAGCGTCAGGTAGAACAGCATTCCCACCATCGCATGCGCGCTGGGGAAGCTCGACGTGAAGGTCCGGTCCATATGGTCGACGAGGTCGGGCCGCGCGCGCTCGAAACCGAGCTTCAGCACGGAGGACAGCGCCGCGCCGCCGCTCAGGCCAATGGCGAGAAACAGCGCCGCCGCCCAGTTGCGCATCAGCGCGAGCACGGCCAGTGTCAGCGCCGACACCGTCACGAGGATCGGATAGCCGCCCAGCGCGGTCAGCTCCGCGGCCGTCTCCTCGAACCATGCCGGCCCCCACGCATCGGAGGGATCGGACGCGTCGCGCAACGCGAGAAGGATGCTCCGGTCGAGGGAGTCCGTCCAGCCATTGCGCACCGCGAAAGCCGTCAGCGCGAACACCAGCACGCTTCCGGCCACGATCGACCAGAGCACGGCGAGCGGCGGATGGTTGTGATTTGGATCGAGCCGGCTGCGAAGGCCGTCGCGCATGGCGCGCGCCTCGCGCCCGTGGGCGGTTTCAACGGATTGAACATGTGTCATCCTGAACGCAACGGCGGCGCGGCCGTTCGGTTCCTTCGCGTCAGCCGCAATCCCGCGCCTCCTGACACCCTGCTGTCAGCATCCCGGCACGATGTTCCCGTTTTCCCCTTCCCATCGCGCACGCCATTTCCCATATTGGCCCCATGGCCAGACAAGAGAAGAAAACGGGCAAGCCTTCCGGCTTCGAGGAAGCGCCTCAGGCGGAATTCGAGGGCGCGCCGCTCGGCGGCAGTGTCGAGGACTGGGTGAAGCAGCTCGAAGCCGAAGCCGAGCGAGACGCCCGCGCGCAGGAAACCCGCGAAATCCGCTCCAAGGCCGGCAAGCACCGCCGGAAGGCGGAGAATGCGGCAGCCGCCGAAAAGGCGGATGGCGGTAGCGCACGTCCCGGCCCGAAGGGCCGCAAGGCCGACCGGCCGTCCGAGCCTTCGCGGGGTAAGAACAAACAGGACCGCACCTACACGGTCGGCGACAAGCGCACCGGCGGCGGCGTCTCCATCGGCGGCACCAACGATCCGCGCGAGCGCGCCGCGGCGGGCCTCAACCCGGTCGCCGGCCTCGACGTGTCGCTGGAGGAAGCCACCCAGCTCACCTCCACCGCCGGCGTCACTGCGACCGTCGAATCCCTCAAGGCATTGATCGATTCGGGCAATCCGCTGTTCAAGGACGGCCAGATGTGGGTGCCGCACCGCCCCGAGCGGCCGGAGAAATCCGAGGGCGGCATCGAGATCGTCATGAAGTCGGCCTACGAGCCGGCGGGCGACCAGCCGACCGCGATCCGCGATCTCGTCTCCGGCCTCAAGGACGACGACCGCACGCAGACGCTGCTCGGCGTCACCGGCTCGGGCAAGACCTTCACCATGGCGAAGGTGATCGAGGAGACGCAGCGCCCGGCGCTCATCCTCGCGCCCAACAAGACGCTGGCCGCCCAGCTCTATGGCGAGTTCAAGTCCTTCTTCCCGGACAACGCGGTCGAGTATTTCGTCTCCTATTACGACTACTACCAGCCGGAGGCCTACGTCCCGCGCACGGACACCTATATCGAGAAGGAATCCTCGATCAACGAGCAGATCGACCGCATGCGCCACTCGGCCACCCGCGCGCTGCTCGAACGCGACGACGTCATCATCGTCGCTTCGGTTTCCTGCATCTACGGTATCGGCTCGGTCGAGACCTACACGGCGATGACCTTCCAGATGTCGATCGGCGACCGCATCGACCAGCGCCAGCTCCTCGCCGATCTCGTCGCCCAGCAATACAAGCGCGCCGACATCAATTTCGTGCGCGGCACCTTCCGCGTGAAGGGCGACACGATCGACATCTTCCCCGCCCACCTTGAGGACCGCGCCTGGCGCATCTCGCTGTTCGGCGACGAGATCGAGTCGATCGACGAGTTCGACCCGCTGACGGGAAAGAAGAACGACTCGCTGAAAAGCGTTAAGATCTACGCCAACTCTCACTATGTCACGCCGCGCCCGACGCTCAACCAGGCGACCAAGTCGATCAAGGAAGAGCTGAAGCAGCGCCTCGAGGAGCTCAACAAGGCCGGCCGCCTGCTGGAGGCGCAGCGCCTCGAACAGCGCACGCAATACGACCTCGAAATGCTGGAAGCCACCGGCTCCTGCGCCGGCATCGAGAACTATTCGCGCTACCTGACCGGCCGCAATCCCGGCGAGCCGCCGCCCACTTTGTTCGAATATGTCCCCGACAACGCCATCGTCTTCATCGACGAGAGCCACGTCACCATCCCGCAGATCGGCGGCATGTATCGCGGCGACTTCCGCCGCAAGGCGACGCTGGCCGAATACGGTTTCCGCCTGCCCTCCTGCATGGACAACCGACCCTTGCGCTTCGAGGAATGGGACGCCATGCGCCCGCAGACGGTGGCCGTCTCCGCGACGCCCGGCAACTGGGAGCTGGAGCAGTCCGGCGGCGTCTTCGCCGAGCAGGTCATCCGCCCCACCGGCCTGATCGACCCGCCCGTCGAGGTGCGCGGCGCCAAGACCCAGGTCGACGACGTGCTCGACGAGATCCACCAGACCACCCGGGCCGGCTACCGCACGCTGGTCACCGTGCTCACCAAGCGCATGGCCGAGGACCTGACGGAATATCTGCACGAGCAGGGCGTCAAGGTCCGCTACATGCACTCCGACATCGACACGCTGGAGCGCATCGAGATCATCCGCGACCTGCGCCTCGGCGCCTTCGACGTGCTGGTCGGCATCAACCTGCTGCGCGAGGGCCTCGATATTCCCGAATGCGGCTTCGTCGCCATTCTCGACGCCGACAAGGAAGGCTTCCTGCGCTCCGAAACCTCGCTGGTGCAGACCATCGGCCGCGCCGCGCGCAATGTCGACGGCAAGGTCATCCTCTATGCCGACCACATCACCGGCTCCATGGAACGCGCCATGGAGGAGACCACCCGCCGCCGCGAGAAGCAGCTCGCCTATAACGAGGAACACGGCATCACGCCGCAATCGGTCAAGGCCAACATCGCTGACATTCTCGACTCGGTCTACGAGCGCGACCACGTCCGCGCCGACATCACCGGGGCAAAGGGTGGGGCAAAGGACCAGGGCGCGCTCATCGGCAACAATCTGGAGGCCCATATCAAGGCGCTGGAAACCCAGATGCGCGACGCCGCCGCCGACCTCGACTTCGAAACCGCCGCCCGCCTCCGCGACGAGATCAAGCGCCTCCGCGAAACCGAACTGGCCGTCATGGACGACGCCCTGGCGCGCAACACCGGCATCGAGAACACCAGGGACTCCCGCAAACGCACCGCCCAGGGCAAACCGCCGAAGGGCTCCAAGCCCGACGGTAAAACACCGCCGTCATCCTCGGGCTTGACCCAAGACAAGCGTAGCGACGTCGTTGCAAGGGGACCCATTCCAGAGACGGACGCGCCGTCCTCAAACTTCAAGAAACCCGACCTCGACGAAATGGGCTCCGACGGCGTCAGCTACTTCCGCAAGAACACCCTCGACGAAATGACCGTCGGCCGCACCGAGAAGCCCGTGGGCACGGGCAAGCAGCCACAAAAACCCGGCGATTTGCCTTCAACGGAGGACGACAACGCCGCCAAACCCATCAAGCGCCACAAGATCGGCGTCGGCAGCTACGAAGACCCCGCCGACGAACGCGCCCGCAAGCGCAAGCCGGGTAAGACCGGACGCCCGGGGCGGTAAGGAGCACCGACATGGGCAAGGTCAACGCCGAATGGCACAACGCCAATCCTATTCCGAAGAACCCGACGCTTACGCAACGCATAGCCTGGCACCGCGCCCACGCCGCCCATTGCGCCTGCCGCGAGATGCCGGCGAACATCCGCAAGCTGGTCGAGGAAGAGGACGCCCGCGAGAGCAAGGCGGAGAAAACGGGGCAGTAGTACCCAAATAACTTGAGTCACTTTTTAAAGTGACGCCTCAAAGCCAAATTTAAATCGCGAGTTAAAAGATCTTCGGCAAAAGATCGATATTTTTTCGTTTGTTTTGAAAATATAGTTTCATAACCAGAAAATGCGTTTGAAGCTCGCCTAACATAGCTCCGAAAAGTCCAGACTTCATACCCAATGTCTTGCCCGTACGTAACCTTCAAGAGAAATTTCTTAATTAAAAAATTAAAAGGATAATTTTCTATTATCCAAATCTGACCTTTTCCGCGGTAACGACGTACATATCGCCGAGCAAAGCCGTAAGAGCGCCTCTTAAGCTTCCGCCAAGCATTCGATAGAGTGGAGTCCTTAATAGAAACCCGCTTACCATCAAACTGAAATCCCAGATACTCTAGACCATTCTTAGATGCTTCTCCAAAAATGTGAGAGAAAGCTTGATTGCTTCCATTTGCGGAGAAACGGCAAACAGCGACCTTTTTATCTTTGATCTGAAGCTCAGCGCCTTCTCTAGAGATTTCAGATTGGAGGAGCTCTTTTACCTCAAGAACTTTTGTAATCTTACAACTTGGAACTATCAAAACTATATCGTCAGAGTAACGACGATAAATTCCGTGGCGCTTTGTAGCCCAGTGATGCATTCTTTCATCAAAATCCAGAAGATAGATGTTTGCCAGCAGGTCCGAGATAGGTGTCCCTTGCGGGATTCCAAAATCTGAATTGTTTTTTTGAATCAAACTGGGGTGCTGTGGGCTACCACCACATATTAAACGTCTAAAATCCTGATTAGAGCAAATTTGAGTATGACCCAGATCCCGCATTTCATCTATACGGCGCTTTCTTTTAGCGTATCGATTTGTACCATTAACTGACTTATAAAGCCCCAATCGCGCTGCCATAGGTTCAAAATCTACAACACTGTATTTTGTGACAGCTTTGAAAACCGCGCTATGATCGGGGGGCATTTCACCGGCCAGCAATCCTATCCAAGCCTTTTTCAGCTTAGAGTGATCGATTTTTTCGAAAAAACTAGAAATATCAACTACTGTAACGACGCAATCCTCGACGTCTCGGATGAAATCAAAAACATCTCGTGCGAGCTCGATATTCGATTTATTACCACCACTATTATCTTTTGGAATTCTTCGATATGCCGTTGGCACATCTTCAAGCCCCCGGCGAACAAGCTCCTTCTCATACAAATCAGACAAATCTGATCTGTATTTTGCAAAAATTGCAGCATCAAGCCTTGCAGCATAGCGTATAGGCCGCTTCTTCTTAACCTTCTTCGAACCATTTCCCCGAAAACGAATCCACTCTTGCGAAAAACGCAGTAAAGGATAAAAGGCGTGTTTAGCAACAAGATCCGGATCGTTGCAAATTTTCTTAAGTTTCTTCGATCCGATACGGCGATCAAAATGAATATAATTTTTAATATCTTTTTCGCGGGGCTCCCACTCTTTAGTGTGAGAGAGGGGAATGACATCACTAGGCATGATATTGTCACTCCCCCCGCCAGTTAAGCATGGTCAAGAAGACCACATATCGTCCTTAATACAACGAAGTATGTTATACTGTCTGTGTAGGCATGACTAAGGCCTTGGCCGCAGTCATGATTAGACGGGCAGCAGCACGAGGATACAAATTAATGCATCTTATAAATATGCTACTGGACACCGTCTGTCCTATTGACAGCGCTAACAGCTGACTCGCCGCGCTACTGGCGATCCGAAAACTTGCGCTTTCGTGCAGAGCCCTGCTTTTAACATATTGTGATGGAACCAATTGAATTCAAGGTTCCGACACAGTTTTTGTGTTTGATAACTGCGTTTCTGAATACTCTGTCCCTCAATCCGGCCGCGGCAGTCGTCGCGCGCCGCTTGTTCGGCTCGATAAGCCTATTCGCTTGCTAACTGCCTCCACTCTTGCACCTCCCACCGAAAAAAACCCATCCACCTTCTCCCCACCGCCCGTACCCTCCCCCGGATGACGCACCCGCAACCCCTCGGCTGGACCCCGGCGATCACGCGCAACCGCACCGCGCTTCTGCGCATCGTGACGACGCTGTTCTTCATGGCCGGGCTGGACGGGGGCGGCGCGGATGAGGTGCCGCGCCGGGTCTGGCGGCGGATCATGCGGCTGTTGCGCCCGGCCGAATCCGCCGTCCGCCGGCTGATCGTCGTCGCCGCGCGTGGGCTCGACATCGAGGCCCCGAAGCCCCGCCCGGAAGATGAGGTTCCCGCGGCACGAAACGCGGACGCCGCCAGGCCGCGCGCCGCGACGCCGCGCATGCCCGCCTTCTGCCTGACCGACCCGCCCCGCCGCTTCGACACGCTGCGATGGGAGGGGCTTCGCCCCTTCCCGGAGGATGGTGTCGCCCCGGCCGATCCGAACGAGGACGTGAACGCCACCGGCATCTGCCGCCGCGTGCTGGCGCTCAAACGCGCGCTGGACGATCTCGACGGCCACGCAAAACGGCTCGCGCGCCACGAGGCGCGGCGCGAAATGGCTTTGAAGTCGACAAAGGGCACGTATCATAGACGAACGTTCCGCCTCGGCCGCCCGCCGGGCCACTGCCGGCGGCCCACTCAGGAAATCGACGACATTCTGCGCGAGTGCCACACGATGGCGCTCAATGCCCGGCGGCTCGACACGTCGTGATCCCCGCACAGATGCCACTGCCGCTGCATCCGTCTTCGCGCCCAGGGCGCGGAGCCGAATACGCGCGCCTATACGCCCGCGCCGGCCTGTCCGGACACCCGCCGCCCGCCAAGGTTTCCCCTATGGCACCCCCGCCCGTTTCCGCTGTAGTCTCGCCGCCGTCACAACAGGAGACGCCCCCATGACAAACCGCATTGCTAGTTTCGCCGCCGCTCTCGCCTGCCTCGCCATACTGCCCGCCGGCGCGGCGCTTGCCGCCGACCACACGGTCACCATCAGCGGCTTCGCCTTCCAGCCGGCCGCGATCACCGTTGCCGCCGGCGACACGATCACCTTCGTCAACGAGGACGGCGCGCCGCACACCGCCACGGCGGGCGACGGCAGCTTCGATACCGGCCGCCTCAACAAGGGCGACTCCGCCTCGGTGACGGTCGCGTCCGCCGGCGCGATCGACTACAAGTGCAATTTCCATTCGAGCATGAAGGGCACGGTCACGGTCCAGTAACGGGACAGGCGGGCAAGGGCGCGCGCAAGGGACGCGCCGCCCTGCCTTGCACTCCCCTCTCGCTCGACCTACTTCCACTGCATGGACACCCTCCCCCCGCAATTCGTCGAGATCGTGGAAGCCGTGCGCGAGATCTATGTCGCGCAATTCTCGGAAACCGTGGCCGGTTTTTCCGAGGAGACGCATGTGGTCGAGCCGGTTCTGCTCGATTCCGAGGGCGACATCGCGACCGAGGGTCCGCTGCGGCTGCCCTACCGGGCCGACTACGCCTCGCTGGAGACCGGGAAGCTGGAATCGTTCACCGCGCCGCGCGAGATTCGCTTCGACACATTTTCCTTCACGCTCGGCCCCACCGAGATCGTCGTCGCGCCCTTTGCCTGGGATTATGCGGAGCTGCGCGTTGCCGGCGACTGGGACCCGCTCGCCACGCGGCTCTTCACCGACTGGCACCGCCGCGCCTTTGGCGACGAGGAGGCGGAGGACAATATCGAATTGCAGCACGTCATCCACACGGCCACCACGCCCGAGGTGACGGAGGCCGGCTATGCCTTCGAGGCCGATTTCGGCACCGCCCCCGCCTCCACCATGAGCGATCTCCTCCTCGCCCTCCTCGCCAACGCCCCCGACCGCATCGAGATCGGCATGCGCGAGAAGGATGGCGTCCTGGCGGACGAGAAACCGCTGGCCTGATCGATCGAGGTGGCGAGAATAGAGGGGCGTCCCATCAGCGAGCCAACCGGACAGCGGCTTGCCGCTTATGAAGGAGAAAACTTGAAGCTTAAGGATGGGACAATCAGGGGCCCATCAGCGAGCCCGCCGGATAGCGGCTTGCCGCTTACGAAAAGGGAAACGCGAAGCTTAAGGATGGGACAAAAAAACAGCCCGGCGAGATGCCGGGCTTTTGCGAGTTCCGCGTAGGGTCAGCTATTGTCGGCGTTCGGAACCATCGGCGCTTCGGAAGGCAGCGTGTCCATGGCGGCGAGCTGCTTGGCGCATTCCGCCGCAACACCCCGGACACCCTCGTCGACACCGGCCACGGTCGACCATCCGCCCTCTTCGATGAAGTCGTCGCGGTCCCAGGCCTTGGCTTCCTTCAGCTTGGCCAATTGCATGTTGGCGTTCGGTGCGGCGGCGAACTGGTTGACGCAGATCGATGCGACCACCTGCACGCCGGCGTCGCGCGCTGCCTTGTCGGACATTTCCTGTGCTGTACCGCCCGTAACCCAGCCGGCAAAGCCGAAGCCGACAATCGCGAGCGCGATCGCTCCAGCCGCCGCGCCGGTCAGCGCGGGTTTCATCCACTCGGGAATCTGCATTGAATATCCAATCTTTGAAAACGGCGCGCGTCATCGCGCGCTCTGCGTGCATCCTATCACAATAAACAACCAACGGTAAAAATTCGCGAGCGGCCTGACTTTCCGCCCGGGGTTGACCGCATGCGCCAATCGGTAAAGGTGGCGGGCAAGGCCGGCCATGCCCCGGCGAGAGAGACCCTGCATGACGAAACGCCTCGGCCTTATACTATTGCTGCTCCTCCCCGCCCTGTCCGCCCAGGCGGATATCAGGGGCAAGGAGGTCGTAAACGCCTATGCGGTCTCCGGCGCGACCGGCCGCGCGCTCTACGCCTCCATCGGCGAGCGCGGCCCGAAGGTCGGCGTTGCCCGCGCCATCGCCCACACCACCTTCGATCTCAAATGGGGCCGCGACTATGTGCGCGAGGGAAACGCCTGCGTCCTCGCCGCCGCCCGGCCGTTCCTCACCATCACCTACACGCTGCCCCAACCCTCCGGAAATCTGCCGCCCGCCGTCGCCACGCGCTGGCGCGTCTTCATCGCCGGCATCCGCGCCCACGAGGCCGTCCATGGCGAATACATCCGCGCCATGGCGCAGGAGATCTACGACACGACGGTCGGTTTCCGGCAGGACAACGACCCCGGCTGCAAGGCGATCCGCCAGTCGATCCAGACCCCGCTCAAACAGGCCTATGCACGCTACAAGGCCCGCAACCGGGCCTTCGAGGAAGCCGAAATGGCCCGCAACGGCCCCATCCACCAACTGATCCTGGACCTGATCCAATAAGCCCCGATCGCCGCGCCATCGCTCCGCGGGGTGGTACTCACTCTTCCGGTTCGGTGGTGAACATCAGCGGATAGCCGTATTTCTGGCCGTATTCGCTGGCCCGCTTCGCCTTGGTCTCGGCCACGTCGCGCTGATAGACCGCGACGACGCAGACGCCGCGCTGGTGCGCGGTGATCATCACCTTGTAGGCGCGGTCCTCGCCCATGCCGAATTCGGCCTTGAGCACCATGCAGACGAAGTCGCGCGGCGTGTAGTCGTCATTGATCAGGATGACCTTGTGCAGCTTCGGCCGCTCGACCTTGGGCTTTGTCGTGGTTTTCGGGTTCTTGACCGGGCTTTCCACCATGCGTCCCTCCTGCAAGGGTTCCGGGGCGGCGAAAGCCCATCATAGCGCGATGCGGTCGGCTTGAAAACGGCCCGCCGTCAGCCTTCCCCGCCGGTCACCGTCAATCCCAGCACCCGCCAGCTCTGCATGCCGCCGCGATAATAGAAGATCCGCTCGGCGGGATAGCCGGCCGCGATCATCGCCCGGATCGCCGTCGGCGACTGGCCGCACCACAGCCCGTTGCAGAACAGCGCGACGCGCCTGGCGTTCGTGCAGTCCCAGCCGTCGAAATCCGGCTCGCAGCCAAGATCGGAAAGCCGGTCGCCCACCTGCGTGTAAGGCAGGCTGATAGCGCCGGGGATCGACCCGCCCGCGAACCAGTCGACCGTGCGGCTGTCGACCACCAGCGCCTCCGGATCTTTCAGCATGGCGATCAGTTCGAGTTCGCCGATCGTCGTCACGCCCTCGGCCGGCGTCATTGGCTGGATGCAGAAGGGCGGGCAGGCGCGCGAGGTCTTCGCGAAATCGCCGGTGATCTCGTGATCCTGGTCCTGGATGCGGCTGATCTCGACCGGGCCATCGGCGGTCTCCACCATAACGCTCGGCATGTCGCGCGCGATGCCCACCTTCAATTCCTCCGCCTGGCCGCGCGCCGTATAGCCGAGCACCATGGCAACGGCGGCGAAAAGCAGGGTCCTGATCATGTTGTCCTCCCGGTCACGATATCCTCCACGCGGCCCTGGTCAGCACGGGCCGGGCTTCACCACACGCGCGCCCTCGGCGCCGGCGACGCAGTCGTTGGAATAGGTCGAATACTGACCGGCGCGCACCGCGCAGACCGGCTGGTAGATCTGCGGGCAGATACGATCCGGCTTGGGCTGCTCGCAGGCGCCCGGCGAAAAGGCGTCGTAGCCCTCGGCGCTCGCCACGCAGGCATTCGGGAACGTCTTGCGTTCCGCCCCGCGCCGTGCGCAGACCGGCTGGTAGACCTTCGGGCAATATTGCGGATCGGCGGGTTGCGGCGCGACGGTCGCCTCGCATCCGGCCAATGCCAGCGCGGCTGTCGTCACCGCCGCAGCCATGACCGCACCCCTCGAAACGCCCGCCGGATTACGCATCGCCGTCTCCCGATTTGAGACTGAACTCTAGGATGCTTCGGCCGTTCTGTCACGGCTGACGCGTGCATATATGCGAGATTATGCAACCGTTTCACGGCCCACTTCACAAAAGTTTTGCTTTACTTCCGGACCCGGATGACGCAACGATTTTTCCGTTCGGGCAATTTGCGAACAACGGAAGTCGGAAATACCGCGCACCGGCACGCTGAAGAACAAGCCGGGCGCCTCCTGAAAGGGTGGCGCGAGAACTGGTTCCTTTCCATGCATTCGAGAACTGCCTGCCCTGACCGCCCGCATGATGCGTGCGGCGATTTTTACGCGGCAGAATGGGCAGCCGCTTATGCGAACGGAAAAGGATCCGATTCAATGGCACAGACTGGTACTGTGAAATTCTTCAACAATGACAAGGGCTTCGGCTTCATCAAGCCGGACGACGGCGGCGCGGACATCTTTGTCCACATCTCCGCTCTGCAGGCCTCGGGCCTGATGTCCCTGACCGAAAACCAGAAAGTTTCCTTCGACACCGAGCCGGATCGTCGCGGCAAGGGCCCGAAGGCCGTCAATCTTCAGCTCGCTGAATAGTCCGACATCGACGGCGTAAAATCGCCGTCTTTGCGGAACAGTCTTGCAAGGCGCGGACCGGTCACCGGTTCGCGCCTTTTGCTTGGCCGCGTCCCGGCGGCGCGCCGAAAGCAACCGTGAACGGCCGTTCAGGCTGCGTTCAGCTTGGCCGCGCCATTATCGGCGTCACGTGTTCGGGCGTCGCATGACCGCCCGCCGGAAAACCGGATCGCCAAGATGGGCATACCCCGGTTGGGAACGACGCGAACGGAGCAGAAAACATGAAACGGACATTCAAGACATCAGCGCTGAAATCCCTGATCGCCGCGGGAACGGTCGCGACCGCCGCGCTTTCGCCGCTCGCCGCAGCGCCGGCCGCCGCCGATGGCTGGCACAAGGGCAATTCGGCGCGCCATTACGATCGCCGCGGCAACAACTGCGTTTATCGCCACGGCAAGCGCATCTGCGGTCCGCGCGGCGGATGGCACAATCCCCGCCCGGTCCATCGCGACAATGGCGATGCGGCGGCCGCCGCGATCCTCGGCATCGCCGGTATCGCGATCATCGCCGGCGCGCTGTCGGAAGCCAATAATCCGGCCCCGCGCGATCACTATGTTGCGCCAGACGCCTACCCGCCCGCACCGTCCCGCGGACCGAACGTCATCACCTACGAGTCCTCGCTCGAGCCCTGGACGGTCGGCTGGTACGAATGGTGCGACGAGCGCTACCGCTCGTTCAACCCGAAGACCGGCACTTATCGCGGCTATGACGGGCTGGATCATTTCTGCGTCCCCAAGTGACCTCCAGGGACGTTAAAGGAAAGGCCCGGCCGGCATCCGCCGCCGGGCCTTTGTCATTCGAGTTGGGCGTTCGGCGGCGAATGCGCAGCACGGCCCATGCTCCCGGCCTTCAAAGGCGGCTAGAACCCGGATTTGGCCCGAACCTAGCCGCCGATACCGACGGAGCAACGATGTGGAAGAAAGCCCCCCGCCAACGTGGCGACGCTAGCACGTTACTCAACGTAAAGCACATGAATAATGCCAAATATCGAAATTAATTAGACGGCTATCGGATCGGCCGCTTCCGCGCCACAAGACGACACCAGCAGCCGAAGACCTTCAGGTCAGGAACGGGTTGGTTTTCCGTTCCTCGCCGATCTGGCCGCCCGGCCCGTGCCCGCAGATGAATCCGATATTGTCGCCCAACGGAAACAGCTTGGTCTTGATCGACGCGATCAGCGTCGCGTGGTCGCCGCCCGGCAGGTCAGTCCGGCCGATCGAACCGCGAAACAGCACGTCGCCGACATGGGCGAAACCCGCCGTCCGGTTGTAGAAGACGACATGGCCCGGCGCGTGACCGGGACAATGCAGCACCTCGAAGTCGTGCCCGGCGAAAGAGACCGTCTCGCCTTCATCCAGCCAGCGGTCAGGCGTCACGTTGCGGACCTTGTCGTCGAGACCGAACATGCGCGCCTGGGCCTCCAGTCCGTCGAGCAACATCTTGTCGTCCTTGTGCGGACCGATGATCTCGACACCCAGCGCCTCCTTGAGATCCATCGCGCCGCCGGCGTGGTCGATATGGCCATGCGTCAGCCAGATCGCATCGACCGTGATGCCGTTCTTGTCCAGCGCCTCGCGGATATGATCGACGTCCCCGCCCGGATCGACCACGACGCCTTGCTTTGTCTCCGAATCGAACAGCACAGTGCAGTTCTGCTGGAATGCGGTGACCGGGATGATCAGCGCGTTGAGCGTCGCCGCCATGGGAATTTCCTCGTTTCCGGATTGTCGTTCCCGCTACCTGCGACTTATCCGCCGCAACTTCAAGGCCAATGGAAAAGGGCGGCCACTCGAGCCGCCCTGATACCTTGCCGCCGATCCGTCGGACTTATTCCGCGGCTTCCGCACGCGGATGAACCGCTTCGGTATAGTCGTTCATCAGCGTGGACGCGATCTCGCCGACCTCGAAGGAATACGGCCCGATCTCCGAAACCGGCGTGACTTCCGCTGCCGTACCGGTGAGGAAGCACTGTTCGAAGCCTTCCATCTCTTCCGGCATGATCACGCGTTCCACAACCTCGTAGCCGCGTTTCCTGGCGAGGCCGATCACCGTGCGGCGGGTGATCCCGTCGAGGAAACAGTCCGGTGTCGGCGTGTGGATCACGCCGTCCTTGACGAAGAACACATTGGCGCCCGTCGCCTCGGCGACCTGGCCGCGCCAGTCGAGCATCAGCGCATCGGCATAACCCTTCGCCTCGGCCGCGTGCTTGGACAGCGTGCAGATCATGTAGAGGCCCGCCGCCTTGGATTTCGACGGCGCCGTACGCGGGTCGGGACGGCGATATTCGGCGAGATCGAGGCGGATGCCCTTCATTTTCTGGGCCGGGTCGAAATAGGACGGCCACTGCCAGATCGCGATCGCCAGATTGATGCGGTTCTGCTGCGCCGACACGCCCATCATCTCCGAACCGCGCCAGGCGATCGGACGAACATAGGCATCGGTAAAGCCCTGCTTGTGCAGCAGGTCGATACAGGCCTGGTCGATCTCCTCGACAGAATAGGGAATCTTGAAACCGAGCAGCCGGGCCGATTCATGCAGCCGCTCGGTGTGCTCGGTCAGCTTGAAGATCTCGCCGCCATAGGCACGTTCGCCCTCGAATACCGCGCTCGCATAATGCAGGCCATGGGTCAGGACGTGAATCTTGGCGTCCTTCCACGGCACGAATTCGCCATTCATCCAGATATGGCCGTCCAGCTGATCAAAAGGCACTCCAGCCATGGGAAACTCCGTTCTTCCGCCGTGATCTTTTGTTTTGCGTCTTGTTTTGAGGGACAGTATGAACCCGTTTGGGCGCAACAACCATGAAAAACCGGATCGCGGTTCTTTTCAAATGCTGCGCGGTACATGCCGCACCCTTGAAAGAAATTACTCGTCGTTGCAATTTATGTCAACATAGCTGACATATAACGATGCCTTCCCGTTCCCTCCGGCCAACTTCCGCGATGAAACCGAAAACCGACCCCCTTCCCGCATCCGAACTGATCGAGCTCCTGTTCTTCGCCTATCGGGACTTCATCTCCGATCCGGACACGATTCTCGGCGAAATCGGCTTCGGACGCGCGCATCACCGGGTGCTGCATTTCGTGGACCGCAAGCCGGGCCTGACCGTCGCCGAGCTTCTCGATCTCCTGAAGATCACCAAGCAGAGCCTTGCCCGGGTTCTCAAGCAGTTGGTCGATGCCGGCCATGTGGCGCAGAAGCCGGGGCCGGAGGATCGCCGGCAACGCGAACTCTACCTGACGGACACCGGAAAGACGCTGATCCGCGAACTGCGGGAGCCACAGTCTCGCCGCATAGTGGCGGCATTGGAGCGGTCGGGCTGCGCGGAGGAGGAAATCGCGAAGTTTCTGCTGGCCATGGCGACCGAGGACGCAAAAACCCAGATCGCCATGCTGTCCGCGGCGCAACGCGAAGCCGGTCCGACCCGGAAACCGGAAGGTACCGGAACGGCCGCGAGCGAGGATGAATGAACGAAAACGCAGATGCCGGCATCACAGATGATGCCCCCCACATCCTGATCGTCGACGACGACACCCGAATTCGCACATTGCTGACGGAATTTCTGTGCCAGAACGGCTACCGCGTGACCAGCGCGGCCACCGCCGAGGAAGCGCGCCGCAAGATCGCCGGCCTCGAATTCGATCTCCTTGTTCTCGACGTGATGATGCCCGGCGAGAGCGGCGTGTCGCTGGCCCGCAACCTGCGCAAGGACGACAGCCAGGTGCCGATCCTGATGCTGACCGCCCGCTCGGACACCGAACAGCGCATCGAAGGCCTTGAAGCCGGCGCCGACGACTATCTTCCCAAGCCGTTCGACCCGCGCGAACTGCTTCTAAGGGTCGGCAACATCGTCAGGCGCGGCGCGCCCGCATCCCAGCCCAAGATCGAGCAGATTGTCTTCGGCCCCTTCACCTTCGTGATCGGACGCCGCGAACTGAAGCGCAACGGCGAACTGGTTCATCTGACCGACCGCGAGCAGGAGATCATGGTCCGGTTCGCGGAAAATGCCGGCGACACGATTCCGCGCCACGAGATGTTCGCCGAAGGCGCCGGCATCGGCGAGCGCACCATCGATGTGCAGATCAACCGCCTGCGCCGCAAGATCGAAGCGGATCCGGCCAATCCCCGTTATCTTCAAACCGTCCGTGGAATAGGCTACCGTCTCTCCATCGAATAACGAAACGGAACGGGACGATCCCGTTCGAATGACAGACGGGCGGCATGGCCACGGCAGACCTCGGCGAAAACCGGGTGAAGAGATCGCGCAGGCGCACAATGGCGCTACGCGTGCGTCGGCTCGCGCGCAATTCCTCCATCCAGTTGCGGCGCTTCCTCGGACGTTTCACCGGGTCGATGCCGCGCGGCCTCTATGCGCGCTCGCTGATCATCATCATCGCGCCTATGGTTCTGCTGCAGTCGGTCGTGGCCTTCGTGTTCATGGAGCGCCACTGGCAGACGGTCACCCAGCGCCTGTCGACCGCCGTGACGCGCGATATCGCGGCGATCATCGATATCATCGAGACCTATCCGCATGACGCGGAATATGAGGATGTCATCCGCATGGCGCGCGAGCGTCTCGCGCTGAACGTCGCCATCCTGCCGCCCGATCCGCTGCCCGCGCCCGCGCCGAAACCGTTCTTTTCCATTCTCGACCGCATTCTTTCGGAGGAAATCACCAGGCAGATCGGCAGACCCTTCTGGATCGACACGGTCGGCAACTCCAATCTCGTCGAAATCCGCATCCTGATGGAGGGCAAGGTGCTTCGGGTGCTGGCACGGCGCAGCCAGGCCTACGCGTCCAACACGCATATCTTCCTGCTCTGGATGGTGGGGACGTCGCTGGTCCTGCTGTTCATCGCGATCCTGTTCCTGCGCAACCAGATCAGGCCGATCCAGAAACTCGCGGAAGCCGCCGAGAGTTTCGGCAAGGGACGTCCCCTGCCCGCCGATTTCCGCCCGCGCGGCGCCATCGAGGTCCGCCGCGCCAGCCTCGCCTTCATCCAGATGCGCGAACGCATCGAAAAGCAGATCGAGCAACGTACGACCATGCTGAGCGGCGTCAGCCACGACCTGCGCACCATCCTGACGCGCTTCAAGCTGCAACTCGCGCTCTCCGGCGACAAGAAGGTCAACGAGGCGCTCGAAAAGGACGTCGCCGACATGCAGTCCATGCTGGAGGGCTACCTGTCCTTCGCCAAGGGCGACGCGAAGGAGGAGACAGAGGAACTCGACCTCAACGAGGTTCTCGACAAGATCCGCGCCGACGGAAAGCTCTCCGGCAACACCGTCAAGACCAGCCTCATCGGCCGTCCGGATATCGTCGTGCGGCCCGGCGCCTTTTTGCGGCTGGTCACCAACCTGACTTCGAACGCTTTCCGCTATGCCGACCATGTCGATATCGTCGCCCGCAATTCGAAGGGCCGGCTGACCCTGACCATCGACGACAACGGACCCGGCATTCCCGAGGACCGGCGCGAGGATGTGTTCCGCCCCTTCTTCCGGCTCGACGAGGCGAGGAACCTGAACGAGAGCGGGACGGGCCTTGGTCTTTCAATCGCCCGCGACATCGCGCGCGGCCATGGCGGCGACATCGAACTCGACGACAGCCCGATGGGCGGCCTGCGTGCCGTTCTCCGCCTGCCGGTCTGAAGGAACCCTGATGCGCAGCACAAAGGTCATCCATGTCGTCTCCTGCCATGCCGAGGGCGAGGTGGGAGACGTTATCGTCGGCGGCGTCGCGCCGCCGCCGGGCGACACGGTCTGGGACCAGCGCACATGGATCGCCGAGGACGAGACCTTGCGCAATTTCGTCCTGAACGAACCGCGCGGCGGGGTGTTCCGCCATGTGAACCTGCTCGTGCCCCCGAAGCATCCCGAGGCGCAGGCCGCGTGGATCATCATGGAGCCGGAAGACACGCCGCCCATGTCCGGCTCGAATTCCATCTGCGTCGCCACCGTGCTGCTCGAAACCGGCATCGTCGCAATGCAGGAGCCGGTGACGGAGATGGTGCTCGAAGCGCCCGGCGGCCTCGTGCGCGTTCGCGCCGACTGCGCGAACGGCAAGGCGGAACGGATCACGGTGGAGAACCTGCCCGCTTTCGTCGGCCTTGCCGGCGTGCCTCTCGAGGTCGCCGGCCTCGGCACGATCACGGTCGACACGGCCTTCGGCGGCGACAGCTTCGTGGTTGTCGACGCGGATGCCCTGGGATTATCGCTCGAGCCCGCCGAGGCGCGCCATCTCGCCGAACTCGGCGTCCGGATCACAAACGCCGCCAATGACCGCTATGCCTTCGCCCATCCGGAACGCGAAGACTGGAAGCATCATTCCTTCTGCCTGTTCGCCGGCCCGATCGAACGCCGGGGTTCGTCGCTGAGAGCCAAATCGGTCGTGTCGATCCAGCCGGGCAAGCTCGACCGTTCGCCGACCGGCACCGCCGTTTCGGCCCGCATGGCACTTCTTCACGCGCAAGGCGAAATGACGGAGGCGGACAGCTTCACCGGCGTTTCGATCATCGGCTCGGAATTCGAGGGGCGCATTCTCGGCACCACCCGCGTCGGCGACCTGCCGGCCATCCGCCCGCAGATCAGCGGACGCGCATGGATCACCGGCACCCATCAGCACATGCTGGACCCGGGCGATCCCTGGCCCGCAGGCTACCGTGTCGCCGACACATGGCCGGGCCACGGGGAAGACAGGAAAAAGCAGGTCTAGAGAAGCCGCTTGCCGTTCGGCACGGTCTGGCCCGGTCCGGCCAGCACGACCGCGCCGTTCTCGTCGTGGAAACCGAGTGTCAGCACTTCCGAGCGGATCGGCCCGATCTGGCGCGGCGGGAAATTGACGACCGCCATCACCTGGCGGCCGATCAGCTCTTCCGGCTTGTAGTGCTCGGTGATCTGCGCCGACGATTTCTTCACGCCGATCTCGGGACCGAAATCGATCATCATCTTGATCGCCGGCTTGCGCGCCTCCGGAAACGGCTCGGCCTCGACGATCGTGCCGGTCCGGATATCGACCCGCAGATAGTCGTCGAAACCTATCTCAGGCGCGAGCGCCTCGAGATCCTGTGCCATCCATCATCTCCCTCAGGCTTCGCCCTGGGTCTCGAACATCGTGCTTTCCAGCGCTTCCTTCGCGGTCGCGCCCGACCACAGAACGAACTGGAATGCCTGATAGTAGGCTTCGCAGGTTTCGATGGCGCTCGACAGCATCACCTCGACCTGGGCCTCCGTCGGCTCCGCGCCGCCGGCCAGCAGAAGCGAGTGACGGAACATCACGGCGCCCTCCTTCTCCCAGAGGTCGAAATGCCCCATCAGCAACTGTTCGTTGATCAGCGACAGCAGCCGCATCAGCTCGACGAAGCGGCTTTCATGGACCTTGACGTCGAAGCCGCAGGCGAAATGAAGCGACTCGAAGTCTTCCATCCATGCATAGGAGATGTGGTAGTTGGTCCAGTGCCCCGCGACCGCAACGGCGATCTCGTCGTCGCCGGTTCGTTCGAAATTCCAGTCATTCACGTGAGCGACCTGCTCGATCACATCGACGGGATGCGCGGCACGGTAATAATCAAGCTCAATCAGGCTCATTGCCAATCCTATTTTCGTTTCCCGCCCGAAGGCGGCGCTTTCAAAACCGGTTCAAGAGACGCGACACGGTTACGATGAAGGCGAACGAGTGCTGCAACGGACTGACGCGGCTGCGCTTACTTTCATTCGCATGGTACGAATCACTCAATAATTTCAGTCTATTGATCCGTGAGTCGCGGAAAAGCCCCCCCAACCCAAATCAGGTGTGGATAGGTTTGGGCGCGCGATTCCGGGGAGTCATTAACCGACTCTTAATCCTCGATTTTTTCGAGGAATAAGAGGCGAAAAAAAATCACTGTGAATTTTAATTAAAGGCTCTGCCGCCGCCTATTTGGCGGAATCGGCGAGTTTTTTCTCGAGTTCGGCGATACGCTTTGCCAGCGCTTCGTTCTCGTCGCGCGCCTTGATGGCCATCTCGCGCACCGCGTCGAACTCCTCGCGCTGGACGAGATCCATGCCGGCCAGGAACTTCTCCGCCTGGTGCTGGAAGGCTGTTTCCACCTCGCGGCGCATGCCTTGCGCAGTGCCGGCCATGTCGGTCATCAGGCGGGCAAAATCATCCATAAACTTGTTCGGGCCAGTTGTCATGGCGGCTACTCCCGTGTTCAAGACAATAGGTATTGCCGCGCCCGGCGCATTGCAAGCCGGCGAGAGCATGACCGCCATTGCGTCCGGCAGAACGCCCGCCAAAGAGAAACTGGATCCGATGTTTTCCCCCGCATTGAGCCAACTCGCCATCGCCTTCCCGGACATCGATCCGATCATCGTGCAATTCGGCCCGCTCGCCATCCGCTGGTACTCGCTCGCCTATATCGTCGGCATCGTGCTCGGCTGGCTCTATGCCCGCCGCATCGTCCGCAATGAGCGGCTTTGGGGCGGCAAGGCCCCGGTTTCCGTTCCCGATCTCGACGATTTCCTGCTCTGGGCGACCATCGGCATCATCGTCGGCGGGCGGCTCGGCTTCGTGTTGTTCTACGACCTGCCTCTCTATCTGGAGGAACCGTCCCGCATTCTCCAGACATGGCAGGGCGGCATGTCATTCCACGGCGGACTGATCGGCACGACGGTCGCCATGTTCGCCTTCGCCTGGCGGCGCGGCCTGCCGGTCTGGAGCCTGATCGACATCGTCTCCGCCGTCGTACCCATCGGCCTGTTCTTCGGGCGGGTCGCCAATTTCATCAATTCGGAGCTGTGGGGCCGCCCGAGCGATGTGCCCTGGGCCGTCGTCTTCCCGACAGGCGGCGACATCGCCCGCCATCCGAGCCAGCTTTACGAGGCGGCGCTGGAAGGCCTTGTCCTGCTGCTCGTCTTGCGCCTGTGCACCCACACCTTCCTGAAGCTGAGATCGCCGCGTTTCGTCACCGGCGTCTTCATCGCCGGCTATGGCGCGGCGCGCACCTTCGTCGAGTTCTACCGCGAACCCGACTTCCAGATCGGCTACCTCTATGGCGACTGGCTGACCATGGGCATGGTGCTGTCGATCCCGATGATCCTTCTCGGCCTCGCGCTCGTCGCCACAGCGGGAAAACCCGCCGCGCGATGAGCACCGATCTCGCGACCCGGATACGCCGCCTGATCCGCGCATCGGGGCCGATCCCCGTCTCGGACTACATGGCGACCTGCCTGTTCGACCCGCAGGGCGGATATTATGCGACGCATGAGCCCTTCGGCGCGGAGGGGGATTTCGTCACCGCGCCCGAGATCAGCCAGATGTTCGGCGAAATCGTCGGCGCGTGGCTCGTTCATGCCTGGCGCAGCCTCGGTCGCCCCGCCCCTTTCCTGCTGGCCGAGATGGGACCCGGGCGCGGCACGCTGATGCGCGACATCCTGCGCACTGCCCGCATCGATCCCGCCTTCATGGAGGCCGCCCGCCTTCACCTGATCGAGACCAGCCCGCGGCTGCGCGCGATCCAGCGCGAAACGCTCGGGCCCCACGCGGCGCAATGCGAATGGCATGACGACCTCGCCTCCCTGCCCCACGCGCCGCTATTCCTCGTCGCCAACGAGTTGTTCGACGCGGTGCCCGTACGCCAGATCGTCAAGACGGACGGTACGTGGCGCGAAAGGCTGGTCGGCCTCGATGACGCGGAGGGCTTCGCCTTTGTCGCGGGCGCGCCGCTGGCCGATCTGTCGATCCTGCCGGATGGAGCCGACACGGCGCGGGACGGTGCGATTTTCGAGTTCGCACCCGCCCGCGAAGCGATCGCCGCGCGGATCGGCACGCAGCTGAAAGACCACGGAGGCACCGCGCTGATCGTGGATTACGGCCATACGCGGTCCGGCTTCGCGGATACGCTTCAGGCCCTGCGCGCGCATCGCTATGTCCCGGTCTTCGAGACGCCCGGCAGCGCCGACATCACCAGCCATGTCGATTTTCAGGCGATCGCCGACGCCGCGAAGATGGCCGGTGCGCATGCCATGCCCGCGATGACGCAGGGCGATTTCCTCCTGTCGCTCGGGCTCGCGGAAAGGGCTGGCGCTCTGGGCCGCGACAAGGACGAATCGACGCAAGCGGCCATCCGCACCGCCGCCACGCGGCTCGCCGGAGCCGGCGAAGGCGAAATGGGCAGCCTGTTCAAGGTCTTGTGCCTGACGGGCGAACCGGCGACCCTGCCGCCCTTCGGGTAAGCGCGCGCATTCGTCTTGTTGACATGGTCATGAAGCTGAAACAGGGTGCCTGCGGCGGAGCAAGCATAATCCATGAACGATGAAACCCGGGACGCGGTGCGACCGATCCGATCCGAACGTCTGTCCGGCATTCCCAATGTCCGGCACGGGTTTTTCACCCGCGAGGGCGGCGTTTCGCAGGGCATCTATGCCGGCCTGAATGTCGGCTTGGGCTCCGATGACGATCCCTCGCTGATTCGCGAAAACCGCGAGCGCGTCGCCCGCTGGCTTGGCCGGCCGGGCCAGCCGCTGTCGACGCCGCACCAGGTTCATTCGCCCGATGTGGTGAAAATCTCCGAACCGATCGCCGAAGACGCCCGCCCGAAGGCGGATGCCGTCGTCACCACGACGCCGGGCGTTGTCGTCGGCGTCCTGACCGCCGATTGCGGGCCGATCCTGTTCGCCGACGACGCCGGCAAGGTCGTCGCCGCGGCCCATGCCGGCTGGAAGGGCGCGCTGGGCGGCGTGATCGAGAACACGGTCGACGCGATGGTCGAGGCCGGCGCGCGGCGCGACGCCATACGCGCCGTGCTCGGACCGTCCATTTCCGGCGAGAACTACGAGGTCGGCCCCGAGTTCGAGGCGCGATTCCGCGCCGCGGATGCGGCGAACGCGCAGTTCTTCACACCTTCCGGGCGCGAAGGGCATTTCATGTTCGACCTCCCCGCCTATACGATCATGCGGCTGCGCAACGCCGGCGTCGATGCCGACCATACCGGCCGCTGCACCTATTCGGACGAGGCCCTGTTCTTTTCGTATCGGCGGACAACACACCGCCGCGAGCCCGACTATGGGCGCCAGATATCCGCAATTGTGTTGAGTAACTGACTGACTTCGCTTCCCGGCATGAGGAGACGCCTTATGGCACTGCATTTTGACGAGCAGGAATTCGAGGACCGCAAAACGCGCCTTCTTGGAGAAATGAAAGCCGCGAAGCTGGATGCCATTCTGCTCTTCGCACAGGAGAGCATGTATTGGCTGACCGGCTACGATACGTTCGGCTTCTGCTTCTTTCAGTGCATGATCGTGGAAAAATCCGGCGACGTGTCGCTGCTGACCCGTTCCGCCGATCTGCGCCAGGCTCGTCACACCTCCAATGTCGAGACCATCGTCGTGTGGGAGGACCGCGCCCACGCCAATCCCGCGCGCGAATTGCGCGATCTTCTGTCCGACCGCGACCTTCTGGGCGCGCGCATCGGCATCGAATACGACACGCAGGGCCTGACCGCATTCAACGGACGGCGAGTCGATGACGCACTCAGCACCTTCGCCACGCTGGAGGACGCATCGCGCATCGTCCCCAACCTCCGCGCGGTGAAATCCGAGGCGGAAATCAAATATGTGCGCAAGGCCGGCAAGCTCGCCGACGACGCCCTGACCGCCGCGCTGCCGCTCATCAAGCAGGGCACGGACGAAAGCGCCATTCTCGCCGCCATGCAGGGCGCGGTCTTCGAGGGCGGCGGCGACTATCCCGGCAACGAGTTCATCATCGGCTCCGGCGAGGACGCCCTCCTCTGCCGCTACAAGTCCGGCCGCCGCAAACTGACGAAGAACGACCAGCTCACGCTCGAATGGGCCGGCGTCTACCGCCACTACCATGTCGCGATGATGCGCACCGCGCTGACGGGCAAACCCTCCGAGCGCCATCTCGAGCTCTACGAAGCCGCGAAAAGCGCGCTTCTGGCCTGCGAGGAGGCGATGGTTCCGGGCAACACTTTCGGCGACGTTTTCGACGCCCACGCCAAGGCAATGGCGGCCGCCGACCTGACCCGTCACCGTCTGAACGCCTGCGGCTATTCGCTCGGCGCGCGTTTCACGCCCTCATGGATGGACCGGCCGATGTTCTATGCCGCCAATCCCGCTATAATCGAGCCGAACATGGTGCTGTTCGCCCACATGATCATCGCGGATTCGGAGAGCGGGACGGCCATGACGCTCGGCCAGACCTACCTGACCACGGAAAATTCGCCTGAATGCCTTTCCCGCCACAACCTTGATTTGATTGTTGGTTAAGGTAAAGGGATCAGGGACAAGGAAAACAGCGCGAAAAGCGCGTGAAAGGGGCTGAATGACGGGGATCCTGCCACGACTGGCCGGCATCATGTGCCTGCTGTTCATCGTCGCCGGCTGCACCGGCGCGGACAGCACGTTCGGGTTCGGCAAGCGTCAAAACGACCAGGAGGCCACCTCGAACGCCGAGTTCCCCCAGCTTTCCGATCCCGGCGCACCGGGGACAACGCCCGGCACGGCCCAGCCCGCCGCCGGCCCGGTCTCCGCCCGGGTCTATTTCGCGCCCGTCGTCGGCGCTCCGGTCGAACTGATCCAGGCGATGTCGCGTCGGCTCGTCACCGTCGGCTCGGCCAATGGCGTCAGCCTGGTCGCGGCCGGCACGCCCGGCATGACGCACGAGATCAAGGGCTATTTCTCCGCCTTCACCGAAAACGGGGCGACAACCGTCATCCATGTCTGGGACGTGGTTTCGCCGAGCGGCCAGCGCGTCCATCGTATCCAGGGGCAGGAATCGGTTCCCGGCGCGACGTCCGACCCATGGGCATCCGTCACGCCGGAGGCCATGGAAGCGATCGCCGACAAGATCATGGCGCAGTATGTCCTCTGGCTTCGGAGCGCCGCCCAGCCCGCGCCGCAACCACCCGCGTGAGCGGGCTGAAAACAATCTCTCCGCTTTTTTGCGGTGCGAAACCGCACACACGCCTTGCAATGCAAGGCCATGGCTGTAAAACCCGCGCCAAGTTATCCACAGATCGCACCGGCAGGGCGCAATGAAACTGTTTGCTGGCAACTCCAATCGCCAACTCGCTGAGAATGTTGCCAAGTATCTGGGGATGAGCGTCGGCCGCGCCAGCGTTCGCCGCTTCGCCGACGAGGAAATCTTCGTCGAAATCCAGGAAAACGTCCGCGGCGAGGACGTCTTCATCCTGCAATCCACATCATACCCCGCAAACGATCACCTGATGGAACTGCTCATCATGATCGATGCGTTCCGCCGCTCCTCTGCGCGCCGGATCACAGCCGTCCTGCCCTATTTCGGCTATGCCCGTCAGGACCGCCGCACCTCCGGCCGCACGCCGATCTCGGCAAAGCTGGTCGCCAACCTGATCACCCGCTCCGGCGCGGACCGCGTTCTCACGCTTGACCTGCATGCCGGCCAGATCCAGGGTTTCTTCGATATCCCGACCGACAACCTCTATGCCGTCCCGGTCATGGCCCGCGACATACGCGCCCGTTACAAGGACCTGTCGAGCGTAATGGTCGTCTCGCCCGACGTCGGCGGCGTGGTGCGCGCGCGCGCCCTGTCGAAACGGCTCGACGACACGCTGCTCGCCATCGTCGACAAGCGCCGCGAACGGCCCGGCGAATCGGAAGTGATGAACGTCATTGGCGACATCGAGGGCAAGGCCTGCTTCCTGATCGACGACATCATCGATTCCGGCGGCACGCTGTGCAACGCCGCCGATGCGCTGCTCGCAAAGGGCGCGAAAAGTGTCACGGCCTATATCACGCATGGCGTCCTGTCCGGCGGCGCGGTCAACCGCATCATG
This sequence comes from Oricola indica, assembly GCF_965227485.1. Taxonomy (NCBI): domain Bacteria; kingdom Pseudomonadati; phylum Pseudomonadota; class Alphaproteobacteria; order Hyphomicrobiales; family Ahrensiaceae; genus Oricola; species Oricola indica. Next base: position 1,638,602 of record NZ_OZ245747.1, on the reverse strand, counting down.
GGATCGAAGCTCACCGAGCTTGTTATCACCGATTCCATCCAGCCGACCGCCGCTGTCGAATCCGCGCCTAACATCCGTGTCCTGTCGGTCACCGACCTGATCGGTGAAGCCATCGCGCGCACATCGCACGAACAATCGGTCTCCTCGCTGTTCGACTGATCAGCGAAACGCCTGCACCGCGAGCCCGGCAAGCGACGCTGCCGCCAGCACGAGAAGCATGTTCGCCCTGAACCGGACCAGCGCGACGCCCGCCGCAAACGCGATCGCCAGGGCGAAGACATCGAGCTGCGACAATTCCGGCGACGGCAGATGAACCGGCCCGAAGCGCCATTCCGGATAATCGCCAAACAGCACATGCAGGCCGAACCAGACGGCGAGGTTCGCGATCACACCGACCACGGCCGCTGTGATGGCCGCCAGCCCGGCGGCAAGCCAGCGCACATGGCGCAGCGCCTCGACATGCGGCGCGCCGGCGAAGATCCACAGGAAGCATGGCGCGAAGGTGAAGAAGGCGGCGACAAGCCCGCCAAGCAGACCGCCCGTCAGCGGGTCGAGCCCCTCAATGCCCGCGCCGGCGAGGAACCCGACGAAAACGAGCACGAGGACCAGCGGGCCGAGCGTCGTTTCGGCCAGCCCGAGCCCCGCCAGCATCTCGTCCGGCCGCAGCCAGCCGAATTGCTCGACCGCCTGCTGGCCGACATAGGCCAGAACGGCATAGGCGCCGCCGAAGGTCACCACCGCGGTCTTGGAAAAGAACAATGCGGCATCGGCCAGCACATGCCCCCGCCCGAAGGCGGCAAGAAGCGCTGCAAGCGGCACCAGCCAGATCGCGAGCCATGTCAGCGTCGTGCGGAGTGTCGCGCCGAGTGAGGCACGCTCCGGCAGGATAGCCCCTTCGGCGGTTGCCGTCTCAATCGCGTCCGGCCTGAACCGGGTCAGCGCAATGCCACCGAGCGCCGCGCCAATCACGATCAGCGGAAACGGCGCCTTCAGGAACGCGATGGCGACGAAGGCGGTCACCGCGACGCCCCACATCAACCGGGTCGTCAGAGCCCTCTTCGACACCTTGATGAGGGCGTCGGCGACCACTGCCAGAACCGCCGCCTTGAGACCGTAGAGAAGCCCGGTCACCACCGGCACGTCGCCATACAGGACGAAAGCCGCCGAAAGGGCCAGCATTATCGCGAGGCCCGGCAGGATGAACAGCAGGCCGGCGACAAGCCCACCGCGCACGCCATGCATCAGCCAGCCCGCATAGGTGGCGAGTTGCATCGCCTCGGGGCCCGGAAGCAGCATGCAGAAATTCAGCGCATGTAGAAATCGCGGCTCGTCGAGCCACTTTTTCTCCTCGACGAGAACCCGGTGCATCACCGAGATCTGTGCCGCGGGACCGCCGAACGACAGGAGGCCAATCCGCGCGAAGGCCCTTGCGGCCTCGCCGGTGCTGACATGCGGATTATTCCCTTCCGGCGTGCCGATCATGCGTTTCCCGTTTCCGGTACTCCTGTCGCCAAAGCGCATGACAGGAGGATGACCCTGGAGCGCTTCAGCGCCGCGCGCCGAACGCTCCGGCCGCCGCATCCACGATCCGCGCGACATCGTCGGCCGAGACGTCAAGATGCGTGACAAGGCGGATGAGCGGGGCGCGGCCACCCATCAGCACGCCCGCTTCGGTCATCGCCGCCTTGAAAGCACCGAACCGGTCCGGCGACAGTCTGAGGAACACCATATTGGTCCCGGTTTCAGGATAGTCCGCTTCAAGCCCCTCGATCCCGGACAAGCCCTCCGCCAAGGCGCGCGCATTGGCATGATCCTCGGCCAGGCGCTCGACATGGTGGTCGAGCGCGTAGAGCCCACCGGCGGCGAGAATCCCAGCCTGGCGCATGCCGCCGCCCAGCATCTTGCGAATGCGCCGCGCGCGATGGATGAAATCGACCGGTCCGCTCAGCACCGAGCCGACCGGCGCGCCGAGCCCTTTCGACAGGCACAGCGACACCGTGTCGAACGGCGCGGCGAGATCGGCCGGCGCCAGACCCGACGCGACCGAAGCATTCATCAGCCGCGCGCCGTCGAGATGGACGGCAAGACCGTTCTCGCGCGCGACCTCGGCGATACGCACAATCTCCGCCTGGTCCTGAACGCGGCCGTTCCATGTGTTTTCGAAGCTCACCAGACGCGAGAGCGGGAAATGGATATCGTCGGGATCCTTGATCGCCGCCGCGACCGCCTGCACGGTCAATCCGCCATTGGCGTCCCCGTCGAGCGGCGTCAGGATCGCGCCTCCGAGCGCCGACGACCCGCCTGCCTCGTATTTGCAGACATGGTATTCGCGCCCGGTGATGATCTCCTCGCCGCGGGCGCAATGCGTCAGCAGCGCGAGCAGGTTGCTCTGGGTCCCGGACGGCACAAAAAGGGCAGCCTCCTTGCCGAGCAGCGACGCGACGCGCGTCTCCAGAGCGGCGACGCTCGGATCCTCGCCATAAACGTCGTCGCCCACCTCCGCCTCCGCCATCGCCGCGCGCATCGCGGGAACGGGGCGGGTCACGGTATCGCTTCGCAGATCGATCACGCGGTTTGAGCCCTGCGTGTCCTTCTGGCTGGCCATGTCCCCATACATGCGGCACTCATCCTTTCTCGTCGTCCGGCCATTGTGCTGCACCGGTTCGTCGCGCGATACAAGCGCAGCGTCGTGTCACAAGGCCGGAACGACCGCCCGCATCTTGCAACCCGGCCATGTTTCCACTATAGCGCCCCCATCCGCGCAGACACCCTTGGAGGCAGCGCGGCAAGGCCGGGCGACCGGCTTTGGTTTTTCCGGCAACAGAAAAACACTCCAGATTACGTCCTCGAAAGGAAATGCCATGAGCGAAGCATACGTGCTCAAGGCCGAGGCGCGCGAACGGGTCGGTAAGGGGTCCGCCCGGGCAATTCGGCGCAACGGTAAAATTCCCGCTGTCATCTATGGTGACAACAAGGAGCCCCTCTCCATCACGCTTCCCTACAAGGAAGTGGCGATGAAAATCCACGGCGGCGGCTTCATGACCACCCTGGCGGAAATCGAAATCGACGGGAAGAAACACCGCGTCCTGCCTAAGGCCTATGACCTTGAGCCGGTTCGCGACTTCATTATCCATGTCGACTTCCTGCGGATCTCCGCGAAGACCGAGGTGACCGTCAACATTCCGGTTCACTTCATCAACGAAGATGACTGCCCCGGCATCACCAGAGGCGGCGTGCTCAACACGGTTCGCCACGAGGTGGAAGTCACCTGCCCGGCGAGCGATATCCCGGAATACTTCTCGGCCGATCTCACGGGTCTCGAACTCGGCGACGCGATCAAGATCTCCTCGATCGCGCTTCCCGAGAACGTCCATCCGACGATCACCGACCGCGACTTCACCATCGCCACGATCGCCACACCTGCTGGCCTGAAGAGCGAAGAAGACGAAGCGGAAGACGAGGCGGCACCGGATGAGGTCGCAGTCGTCGGCGAGGAAGAAACCGAAGAGGAAGGCGGGGAGTAATAACACCCCCCGCCCGGCCTATCGGAGCCGGCTGACCCATGCTTGTCATCGCAGGCCTAGGCAATCCGGGACCGAAATACGCCGCGAACCGGCACAATATCGGCTTCATGGCGGCGGACGCGATCGTTCGCCGCCATGCGTCTTTCAGCCCCTGGCAGAAGAAGTTCAACGCCGAGATCAGCGAAGGCCGGCTCGAAGGCGAGAAGGTGCTTGTGATCAAGCCGCTGACCTTCATGAACAATTCCGGTCAGGCCGTCGGCGAGGCACTCCGCTTCTACAAGCTCGGTCCCGAGGACCTCGTCGTGCTCTACGACGAACTCGACCTCGCGCCCGGCAAGGTGCGCATCAAGACGGGCGGCGGCTCCGGCGGCCATAACGGCATCCGGTCCATCGACGCGCATTGCGGCAAGGACTACCGGCGCGTCCGCCTCGGTATCGGCCACCCGGGATCGAAGGAACGCGTGCACGGCTACGTACTGGGGGATTTCGCGAAGGCCGACCAGGAGTGGCTCGATACGCTGCTGGAAACGGTCGGCGAACATGCCGGAATGATCGTCAGGGGCGACAATTCCGGGTTCATGAACAAGACCGCGCTCGCGCTGGGAGACGACATGGCCGCACGTAAGAAGAAGCCGGCGGAGACCGCGAAGCCGGCCGGAAAGCAAAGCCATATCCGCCAGGCGCGTCAGCAGACGCCGCAGGCGCCCGCAAGCGGGCCGATGGCGGACATGCTGAACAAGTTGCTGGGGAAAAAGGACTGACCTGATGGGTTTCAAATGCGGCATCGTCGGCCTGCCGAATGTCGGCAAGTCGACGCTTTTCAACGCGCTGACGAAGACGGCGGCCGCCCAGGCCGCGAACTATCCCTTCTGCACGATCGAGCCGAACACCGGCGAGGTCGCCGTGCCGGACGAGCGGTTGTCGAAGATCGCCGCCGCCACGAAATCGAAGGAGATCATCCCGACCCGTATCAATTTCGTCGATATCGCGGGCCTCGTGCGCGGTGCCTCCAAGGGCGAAGGCCTCGGCAACCAGTTCCTCGCCAATATCCGCGAGGTCGATGCCATCGTGCACGTGCTGCGCTGTTTCGAGGATGACGACATCACCCATGTCGAAGGCCGCATCGATCCGGTCTCAGACGCCGAGACGGTCGAGACGGAACTCATGCTGGCCGATCTTGATAGCCTCGAGCGCCGCATCGTGCAGATCCGCAAGCGCGCCACCGGCAAGGACAAGGAAGCCACGACCATCCTTCCGGTCATGGAACAGGCGCTCGCGCTGCTGCAGGACTCCAAGCCCGTCCGCGTGATGCTCGACGGTATCGCGGCCGAGGACCTCGCCATCCTGAAAAGCCTGAACCTCCTGACCTCCAAGCCGGTTCTCTATGTCTGCAACGTCGCCGAGGATGATGCCGCGACCGGAAACGAGCACTCTCAGGCCGTCGACAAAATGGCCGCCGAGCAGGGTGGACGCACCGTCGTTATCTCGGCCGCGATCGAGGCGGAGATAGCCCAACTCGACGACGCCGAGGCACGCGAATACATGGAGGCGATGGGACTGGAAGAGCCGGGTCTCGACCGCCTGATCCGCGAAGGCTACCGGCTGCTCGACCTGCTGACCTTCTTCACCGCCGGGCCGAAGGAAACCCGCGCATGGACCGTGAAGAAGGGCGCCAAGGCGCCGCAGGCCGCGGGCGTCATCCACACCGATTTCGAAAAGGGTTTCATCCGCGCCCAGACCATTGCCTATGACGACTATGTATCGCTCGGCGGCGAGGTCGCGGCCAAGGAAGCCGGCAAGGCCCGCGACGAGGGCAAGGAATACCTCGTTCAGGACGGCGACGTGATGCTGTTCAAGTTCAACGTCTGAGTGTCAGGCGCGGCTGCCTGCCGCGCCTGCATGAATGCCGAGCAAGGCGGACGGCGAAAGCCGTCAGGCCTTCTTGGTGCTGCAGGTATTGATGCCGAGCAGCGTGTAGGGCGGACACCAGCCGAGCGCGGCCGTCGCCAGAAGCACGATACCGACGATGAGGGCGATCCAGCCCAGCACGCCCGTTACCGTGCCCATGAAAAACAGAGCGACCAGAATGATTCCGGCAATGGCGCGGATGGCACGGTCTGTGCCGCCCATATTGTTCTTGAACATTTCGCTATCCTCTCGATGGCGGTTTCTGTGCACACAGGAAAGCACATTTCGCGGGCGCCGTCGGTGACCATGTCACCGAAGGCCGCATTTCTATTCGTCAGGCCCACCCGCGACCCGTCGCAACGCGTCGGGCGACACGATCCGCACCACGCCGCGTTCCGGCAAGACGATACCTCGTGCTGACAGCGCCTCCAGCCGGCGCGAGACGACCTCGCGCGCCGAGCCGATCGCCGAAGCGATCTCGGCATGCGTCGCCTTCACCTCGCCGTCCTCTCCAGCGCGCGCGAGCAACCATTGCGCCAGCCGGCGCTCCACCCGCACAAAGGCGACCATCTCGAGGAACTGCGTCATTTCGCCGAGCCGATCGGCGAAGGCGCGAAAGACGAAGCGACGGAATTTCTCCGACGTGGCCATCAGCGTGTCGAACATTGACGGCGGCACGACGACGGCGACCACGTCGGTGTCGGCAATCGCCTCGCCCGTATAGCTCTGCGCTCCCAGGAGACCGAGCGTCGTCTGGACGCATGTTTCTCCCGGATCGACCGAATAGAGCAGCAATTCGCGCCCGGTCCGGCTGTTGAGAAAGACGTTCACCCTGCCCGAGATGATCAGCACGAAGCCGAACGGCGCGTCGCCGGGCCGAAACAGCACCGTGCCGGCCTTGAAGAGCTGCGGCGCCAGCGTGTCGAGCGCCTGGCCGGCCGAAGCCTCGAAAATGTCCTGATAGGCTGTTCCGGCGATCCAGTCTGCCACGGCTTTCCTCCTGACCAGGCGCTCCGCCTCAATCCAGCAGAATCCGGCGGGCACCGGAAAAATACTGCCTGCGCACGAGGACCGCGATGACGAAGGATGTCGTCACGATAAGCGCCCAGGGCCCGAGAAACCAGCCGAGATAGGCAAGTCCGAAGAAGATCGCCCGCATGCCCGCGGTAAAATGACGGCTGGCGATGATGTTCATTTCGGCGGCTCTCAGCGCCGCCGTTCGCCGCTCGTCATACGAGGAGTCCTGCGTGTGACGCACGCCGCCGATCAGGATCGAGCAGTAGTTGAACAGCCGGTAGGCCCAGCCGAACTTGAAGAAGGCGTAGACGAAGATCGTCGTCAGCCCGAACACCTTGATTTCGTACACGCCGCGCGAAACCGCCTCGGTGAATGGGATGTCGCGATAGATCTGCAGCACCGCGTCTGCAGAGCTGAGCAGCGCCAGACAGCCGCCGATCGCCAGGATCGAAGCCGACCCGAAATAGGCCGAGCCCTGCTGCAGGCCCGTGACGATCGCCGTGTCGATCATCCGCAGATCGCGCTCCACCAGCGTCATCATCCACTCGCGGCGACGGATGGCCATCAGACCGGAGAGGCTGGTTTTACGCCAGCCGGAATAATCGACCAGTGCTTCGAAGACGAGCCACGCGACAATGAAAAAGCCGAGCGCGACAAGGTCGCTTGCTGTGATGATGGAGAAGATCGCGTCCATGGCTCCAGCGGGCAAGGCGCTAGTCGCCCTCGAACTCGATCAGGGTTTGGACCGGCACGCCGAGCGCCTCGATTTTGCTGCGCCCGCCGAGATCGGGCAGATCGATCACGAAACAGGCCGCCACGACTTCGGCGCCCATCTGTTGCAGCAGCTTGACCGCACCTTCGGCCGTTCCGCCCGTGGCGATCAGATCGTCCACGAGAATGACACGCTCGCCCTGCTTCACCGCATCCTTGTGCATCTCCATTTCGTCGACGCCGTATTCAAGGCTGTAGGCGATGCGCACCGTCTCGTGCGGCAGCTTGCCTTTCTTGCGGATCGGCACGAAGCCCGCCGAAAGCTGGTGCGACATCGCTCCGCCGAGAATGAAGCCCCGCGCCTCGACGCCGGCGATCTTGTCGATCTTGGTGCCGGCATAGGGATGAACCATTTCGTCGATCGAGCGACGGAACGCCCGGGCATCGCCCAGAAGCGTGGTGATATCCCGAAACATGACTCCCGGTTTCGGATAATCCGGGATCGTGCGGATTGCCGCTTCGAGAGTGTCACGCAAGCTCATTTTGTGCCTTTCCGTCCGCACCGATACAAATCGCTGCGGATCATGTCCTTATACCGGGCAAAAGAAAAGGGCGCTCGAGCGCCCTTTTCGCAATCGGAATTCCCGAGTTCGTCAGTGATCGACGCGCGACCATACCTGCTTCTTGGCGAGGTACAGGAACGCCGCGAAGATGATGAGGAAGAGCATCACCCGGAAGCCCATTTCCTTGCGCTCGGTCATGTGCGGCTCGGCCGCCCACATCAGGAACGCAGCGACATCCTTCGCTTCCTGCTCGATCGTCGCGGGCGTGCCGTCGTCATACTCGACATCGTCGCCATAGAGCGGCTGCGCCATTGCGAGCGCCACACCCGAACCGAAATGCGGGTTGTAATAGAGCCCGTCCGGAACAACGACATGCTCAGCCGGCTCTTCGCCATAGCCCGTCAGCAGCGAATAGATGTAGTCCGGCCCGCCCTCGGCATATTGCGTGAACACGTCGAAGACGAACAGCGGGAAACCGCGCTCGACGCCGCGTGCCTTGGCAATCAGCGAGAAGTCCGGCGGAATCGCGCCATTGTTGGCGACCTTGGCCTGTTCCTCGTTCTCGTAGGGGCTCGGGAAATAATCCGTCGGAAGGCCCGGACGCGTGAACATCTCGCCGTCCGCATTCGGTCCGTCCTCGACATCGTAACCGGCCGCGATGGCGTCCACTTCCTCTTCGGAATAGCCAAGCTCGTGGAAGTCGCGGAAGGCAACGCGCTTGAGCGAATGGCAGGCCGAGCAGACATTGGCATAGACCTTGAAGCCGCGCTGCAGCTGGCCCTTGTCGTATTTGCCGAACGGCCCCGCGAAGCTCCAGTCCTGCTCCACCGGCTTCTTCAGCGGATAGTGGACCGTGTGCTGCTCGCCTTCCTCTTCCGCCGCATTGGCACCGGGCAGGACGAGCGCCATGGCGAGCGCCGCAGCGCCGATCGTGGCAATGACATGTTTCATTGTTCTGTTCCCGTAAGTTTGCGCCACGCGGCTCATCCCCTCGTTTCCGGCGATGCGGCAGTTCCGCTCGCGACCTGCTGGGCGCCGCTCTTGCGGTTGCGCTCCAGCACCGCCTCGGTGATCGAATTCGGCAGCCTGCGCGGCGTTTCGATCAGGCCGAGGACCGGCAGAATGATCAGGAAGAAGACGAAGTAGTAGAGCGTCGCGATCTGCGCCATCATGGTGTAGACGCCTTCGGCCGGCTTCGAGCCCAGCCATCCAAGGAAGATGGCGTTGGCGACGAAGATCCAGAAGAACAGCTTGTACCACGGACGATAGACCGCCGAGCGCACCTTGGACGTGTCGAGCCAGGGCATGATGAACAAGAGCGCGATCGAACCGAACATGACGAGCACGCCGCCAAGCTTGGAGTCGATCGGGCCGACATTGAAGGTGATGGCGCGCAGCATCGCGTAGAACGGCAGGAAGTACCATTCGGGCACGATATGCGCCGGCGTCACCAGCGGGTTGGCTTCGATGTAGTTGTCCGGGTGGCCCAGATAGTTCGGCAGGTAGAAGACGAAGTAGGCGAACACGACGAAGAATACCATCATCGCGAATGCGTCCTTGATGGTCGCGTAAGGCGTGAAGGCCACCGTGTCCGTCTTGGATTTCACCTCGATGCCGGTCGGGTTCGTCTGGCCGGTCACATGCAGCGCCCAGACGTGCAGGATAACGACACCCGCGATCATGAAGGGCAGCAGGTAGTGCAGCGAGAAGAACCGGTTGAGCGTCGGATCGCCGACCGCGTAACCGCCGAGAAGCAGTTCCTGGATCGGCTGGCCGACCACCGGGAAAGCGGTGAAGAAGCCGGTGATAACGGTGGCGCCCCAGAAGGACATCTGTCCCCAGGGAAGCACGTAGCCCATGAAGCCGGTCGCCATCATCAGCAGGTAGATGATGCAGCCGAGGATCCAGAGCAGTTCGCGCGGCGCCTTGTAGGAGCCGTAATACATGCCGCGGAACATGTGCAGATAGACCGCGACGAAGAAGAAGGATGCGCCGTTGGAGTGCATGTAGCGCAACAGCCAGCCATGGTTCACATCGCGCATGATGTTCTCGACGCTCGTGAAGGCCAGGCCGGTCGAGGCGACGTAATGCATCGCCAGCACGACGCCGGTCAGGATCTGCGAGATCAGCATGAAAGAGAGAATGCCGCCGAACGTGTAGGCATAATTCAGGTTGCGCGGCACGGGATAGGCGACGAACGAGTCGTACATCATCCGCGGCAGCGGCATGCGGGCATCGACCCATTTGCCGATACCCGAGGTCGGCGTGTAGGTGCCGTGTGCTTCGTAAGTGCTCATGCTCGGGCTCCTATACGGTGTCTGTGCCGATGGTCAGCGTCGAAGCGTCTGCGAAGACGTGCGGCGGCTGTGGCAGGTTGATCGGCGCAGGTCCGCGCAGGATGCGGCCGGTGAAGTCGAACACCGAGCCGTGACACGGGCAGTTCCACCCGTCGGCGCCCGTATCGACAACCTTGGGAATGCAGCCCAGATGCGTGCAGTTCGCGGCGACAACGACCCAGTCCTTGGTGGCTTCATCGGCCGGACCGCCAATGCGCGGCTCCGCCGGAGCCGGATCCTTCAGGTCGCTCTCGGGCAGTTCGGTAACCGCGCCGATCTCCGCCTCGGTCAGGCGGCGCACGAAATACGGCTTGCCGCGCCAGGTCACGATGATGGCCGCACCGGGCTCGATGGACGAAATGTCGATATCGACAGGCTGGCCGGCCGCGCGGACAGCCGCGTCCGGGCGCATCTGGTCGATAAAGGGCCAGGCGAGACCCGCCGCGCCGACCACACCGAGCATCCCGGTGGCGACGTAGATGAAGTCGCGGCGCGTTGTCTCATCAGCGGTGATTGTTTCTTCGCTCACAGGAGCATTCCTTTCCGGTACAGTCACTGTGTCTGCGGGCGGTCAGGACAGGCACAGGCAAGTGCCCGCGCCCGCAGCCACGTCCCCCGCGATCCCTTATTTCGGAAGGACGCGCTTGTCCAGCCTCGACCATCGGATGATGGCAACATGTCGCGCTGTTTTTTCGTGGAAAAGTGGGCTTATTCCGCAGCTTCGCCAAGCGCCAGGAAACCACCGGACTGCCGCGCCCACAGCCGGGCATAGAGGCCATCCGGGCGCTTCACAAGCTGGGCGTGCGTTCCCATCTCGACGATTTCGCCGCGATCCATGACGATCAGGCGGTCCATCGCGGCGATCGTCGAAAGGCGGTGCGCAATGGCGACAACCGTCTTGCCGGCCATCAGGCCCTGCAGATTTTCCTGGATCGCCGCCTCGATATCCGAATCGAGCGCCGAGGTCGCTTCGTCGAGGATCAGGATCGGCGCGTCCTTGAGCATCACCCGGGCAATCGCCACGCGCTGACGCTGGCCGCCCGACAGTTTGATCCCGCGTTCGCCGACATGCGCGTCGTAGCCGCACCGGCCCTTCGGGTCCTCGACGCCCATGATGAATTCATGCGCGTGGGCCTTCTTCGCCGCCTCGACGATCTCCGCTTCCGTCGCGCCCAGTTTTCCATAGGAAATGTTCTCGCGCAGCGAGCGGTGCATCAGCGAAGGTTCCTGGCTGACGACGCCGAACTGCTCGCGCAGCGACCCCTGGGTGAGGTCGCGAATGTCGTGATCGTCGAGCAGGATGCGCCCGCTCTCCACGTCGTAGAGACGCAACAGCAGGTTGACGAAGGTCGATTTCCCCGCCCCCGATGGGCCGACCAGCCCGACCTTCTCGCCCGGCTCGATCTCCACGGTCAGGCCGTCGAACAATTCGCCATTCTTCTTGCCGTAATGGAATTGCACGCCGTCGAAACGGATGCGGCCCGAGGATTTCGGCATGTCGATCGCGCCGGGCCGGTCGCGAATCGACGGCACGACGGACACGGTCTCCGTCGCGTCCTGAACGGTCGAATAGGCGCGGATCAGGCCGTTGATATTGAACATCATCCAGCCAGACATCTGGTTGAGCCGGAAAACGAGACCCATCGTCGCCGCGATCGCGCCGGTCGAAAGCCCGCCGTTCATCCACGAGGAGATGGCCAGCGCGGCCACACCCGTCATCATGAAGCCGTTGAGCAGCGCCACCGAAGCGCGCACGGTCGTGATCATCCGCGTCAGATGCGTCACCGCGCTGAGATAGTTGGTGAGAGCCGACCGGATACCGCCATGCTCGCGCTGGCGGCTGTCGAACAGCTTGACCGACAGGATATTGGTGAAGATGTCCACCATGCGCCCGTTGAGCACAGCGCGCTCATTGGCGTTCTCCTTGCCTGCGCGGCGCAGGCGCGGCAGCAGGAAGCGGATGATCGCCGCATAGCCCATGCCCCACACAGCCACGACCACGCCCATGCGCCAGTCGAGCGTCGTCAGGATCGTGGTGGTCAGGATGACGAATGTCAGGAACGACCACATCGCCTGCAGCGACGTGACGATGAAATCGCCCGTCGACTCGCCCGCCTGCATGATCTTGGTCGCGATGCGGCCGGCGAAATCGTTCTGGTAGAAGGTATAGGGCTGCTCGATCACCCGGCGAAAGGCCTGCCAGCGGATCATCGTGTAGAAGCGCGGCACGATCACTTGCTGCTCGATCACCGCCGAACCGATCATCACGACAGCGCGCACGACCAGCAGCAGCGCCGCGAGCCCCGCGAGCTGGTGCCAGTGGTCGCGGAGCAGCGCCTCCGGGGACGTGTTGTCGAGAATGTCGATCAGCCAGCCGACGGACCAGTAGAGCGCCGCGTCCACCCCGCCGACCAGCCCGCCAACGACCAGCAGGATGATGAAGGGCCAGCGCGCCTGGTTGGCGAAATAGAGGATGAAGCCCCACGCCGTCTGCGGCAGCAATTCGCGCCCCGGATCGGAAAACGGATCGACGAAGCGTTCCACCCGGTTCCAGACCGGGTGGTCCATGTCACGATAGCGCGTGTCCGGCTCCTGCCCGGGCCTGTAACGATTGCTCATTCCGCAGCGACAGCCTCTGTTGCATCGATGAAGCCGCCAGACTGGCGCGCCCACAATTGCGCGTAGATCCCTTCCGACCCGGCAAGAGATTCATGCGTGCCTTCCTCGACGATATGCCCCTTGTCGAGCACCACCAGCCGGTCGAGGCTGGAAATCGTGGATAGCCGGTGCGCAATCGCGATCACTGTCTTTCCTTCCATGAGGGCATAGAGGTTGTCCTGGATCGCCGCCTCCACTTCGGAATCGAGCGCGGACGTGGCCTCATCGAGCACGAGGATCGGGGCATTTTTCAGGAAGACCCGCGCGATCGCGATGCGCTGACGCTGGCCGCCAGACAGTTTCACGCCCCGCTCGCCGACATGCGCGTCATAGCCGGTCCGGCCCTGCAGATCGACGAGATCGAGGATATAGTCATGCGCATTGGCCCGCTTGGCCGCCGCGACGATTTCCTCCTCGGTGGCGTCCGGCTTGCCGTAGGCGATGTTGTCGCGCACGGACCGGTGCAGGAGCGAGGTGTCCTGGGTCACGACGCCGATCTGCGAGCGCAGGGAATCCTGCGTCACGCCGGCAATGTCCTGGCCGTCGATCAGGATCTGACCGCCCTCGAGATCGTAGAGGCGCAAAAGCACGTTCATCAGCGTTGATTTACCCGCGCCGGACCGTCCGACAAGACCCACCTTCTCGCCGGGTGCCACAGACAGGCTCAGATCCTCGATCACGCCGCCATCCTTTCCGTAGTGAAAGCGGATGTTTTCGAAGTCGATCCGGCCTTCCTTGACGACCAGCGTCTTGGCGTCCGGCGCGTCGGACACGATGCGCGGACGCGCGATCGTGCCCATGCCGTCCTGCGCCATGCCGATATTCTCGAACAGGCCGGCCAGTTCCCACATGACCCAGTGCGCCATGCCTTCCAGCCGCAGCACCAGCCCGATGGCAACCGCCAGCGCGCCGACGCTGGCCGAACCGGCCGTCCACGAAACGATGCCGATCGCACCGACGGAGAACAGCAAAAGCGAGTTCGACACGTCGAGCCCGGTGTTCAGCATGGTGACGTAACGCATCTGCGGATGAACGGTTTGCAGGAAGTCGTCCATCGCGTCGCGCGCATAGGTCTCCTCGCGTCCGGCATGGGCGAACAGCTTCACCGTCATGATGTTGGTGTAGCTGTCGACGATCCGCCCGGTCATCGACGAGCGGGCGTTGGACTGCAGCTCCGAGATCGCCCGCATTTTCGGCAGGAAATGGCGCAGCAGAACCACATAGAAGACCAGCCACACCACGAAGGGCAGCATCATCCAGACGTCGAGCGACCCGACCAGCAGCAACGCGCCGGTAAAATAGACCGCCACATAAATGAAGACGTCGAGGATCTTGACCACCGTCTCGCGAACGCCCAGCGCGGCCTGCATCATCTTGGTCGCCACCCGGCCGGCGAACTCGTCCTGGTAGAAGGAGAAGCTCTGGCCCAGCAGGTAGCGATGCGCCTTCCAGCGGATTATCATCGGGTAGTTGCCGAAGATCGTCTGGTGCATGATGAATGTATGGCCGAGGCTGAGCAGCGGCAGGAGGACGAGAATCACCGCCCCCATCCAGAACAGCGTCCAGCCTTCATCCGCGAGGAAGGTCGCGCGGTCGGCACTGGCGAGCCAGTCGACGATGTTGCCGAGAAATCCGAACAGCGCGACCTGCACCGCGGATATCCCGGCGATCAACACCGACGTGATCGCCAGCCAGGGCCAGATGCCCTTGGTGTAGTGCCAGCAGAAGGCAAGCAGGGTCGACGGCGGCTGCTCGGGCTGCTCGGCGGGAAAAGGATCGATTCTGTTTTCAAACCACGAGAACATGGCGGACCTCATGAAAAGCGATATGGCGCCGAACAAAGGTTCGGCGAGAATGACGGGATGCGCGAAAGCGCGGAACGGCGTGACGGGTCCGGCACCGGCAAAGCCGGGAATGCGGACGCGAAAACAATGAACTCAGAGCAATGGGGCATGACCGAAAACCGTTCTGGTGGAACCAAAACCGGCGGTCACGAAAGAATTTACAGGCTGTGTTCGAACCGCTGGCTTGTCAGGCGAGAATGACGCTGGGCGTCCGTGGACGCAGCAAATCGCCTGTGGGGAGCGCGACGCGCGCATGCATCGGAATGTATTCCATCGTCGCCTCCTTGGCTTGCGGTTGAAGATCGCTACTTATACCGAGCGGTCCGCAAAGACTAGTGCGGATCGGCAACACCGCGCCGCTCCTGCCAGCCACTGACGCCCGATGACCGACACGCCGACACTTCACATCGCCCTCTTCCAGCCGGACATTCCGGGCAATACCGGCGCGATCCTGCGGCTGGCCGCCTGTCTCGGCGCCGTGGTGCATGTCATAGAGCCCGCCGGTTTCGACCTCTCCGACCGCGCCCTGAAACGTGCCGGCATGGACTATCTCGAAATGGCGACGATGCGCCGACATCTCAATTGGGAGGCATTCGATGCCTGGCGCAAGACGGAGAACCGTCGGCTTGTGCTGCTGACGACGAAGGCCTCGGCGCCCTACACGGCGCAAGAGTTCAGCGAGAAGGGTATTCTTCTCTTCGGCCGCGAAAGCGCCGGCGTGCCGGACGCCGTCCATGACGCGGCCGACATCCGCCTGACGATCCCCATGGCCGAAGGCGCGCGCTCCATCAATCTCGCCCTCTCGGCGGCAATGGTCGCCGGCGAGGCCATGCGGCAACTCGCCTGGCGACCCTGATCGCGATCACGCGGCCTGCCGCTTCGGACGGCGCATGGCGAGACCGTCGCGCATGTTCAGGCCGAGCAGCGCGATGTTCGACGCGCCGGCGACCAGTTCCACCGCCTGCACAACCATGAATGCCGTGTCGAACTCGCCCTGCCCCGCCTTCATGGCGAGAAAGATGGCGCTCGGCACGAGCACGAGGATGCCCGTCGCCGCGATGATCTTCATGCGCGTCCTTTTGCGCGCAACGACCGGGCCGCGCCATTTCGCGCCAAGCGAGAAGCCGGTTCCTCCGGCGACCGCCATGGATGGAACGAGGATCGCGAGTCCGTAGAGAACGCCGGTCTTGACCGCGGCGATCTGCGCCGCAGAGCCGAACAACTCACTGGCCACCGTCGATGTCCAGAACGTGATGATGGTCGCCAGGGCGAGTGCGCCCGCGACGGCGTGAATGCGTTTCTTCATGTCAGCCTCCATTTGAATAGCGTGCTATGTAAATAGTATTGAATAGCCTGCTATGCAATGCTATCGACCGACATGGCATTCAAAAAAGACGCGTCGGCCGGCTACCTCGCCAACCACATGGCGCGGCTTTTCGCGCTCGCCCTGCACGACCGCATCCGCCCGTTGGGCCTCGCCCCGGCCCAGTTCATGACGCTTCTGGAATTGTGGGAAGATGACGGCCTGACCCAGAAGGACCTCGTCCAGCGCCTCGACGTCGAACAGGCGACGATGGCCAACACGCTGAAACGCATGGAGCGCGACGGCCTGATCACCCGCACCGAAAACCCCGAAGACCGCCGCGCCCAACTGGTCCGCCTGACGCCGAAGGCGAAAGCCCTGCAAGAGGACGCGACAAGCGCCGCGACAGGGGTCAACGAAAAGGCGCTGTCAGCCCTTTCCCCCGAGGACCGCCAGGCCTTCATCTCGTTGATGAGCCGGGTGATCGGGGCATTGCGGGATTGACCGCTCACGGTTTTTCTCCATCGCCGATGAGAAGCCGGACATTGAAGCGAACGCCATTCACGGACCAGCCGGGATACGGCTTGGGCACGCGATTGCCCTACCCGCTCCATCGGCGAAAACACCGACCGGGCCCCTGTCTTGGCAGGTCAGCCCTTCCCCATCTCCGCGCGCATGTCGCGATGCGGGATGCCCGCCTCCGGATATTCGTCAGAGCACACGGAAAAGCCCAGCCGCTCGTAAAAGGGCACGGCGTGCACCTGGCTGGACAGGAAGAAGTGGCGGCCGCTGTTTTCATCGGTGGCGGCGAGGTCGGCCATCATGAAGCGCATCAGCGCCGCGCCGATATTGCGGCCGCGCGCGGCCTTCAGGACCGCGACGCGCTGGAACTTGTAGCAATCGTCAAGCACGCGCACCCGGGCGGTGCCAACGGCACGGCCGCCGGCTTCTGCAAGGTAGTGAATGCAATCGTCGTCGAGCCCGTCGCGCTCGAGTTCGGCGTCGACATTCTGTTCGCCAATGAAAACCGCCTCGCGGATGGCGAAGCAGGCGGCGAGGTCGTCGCGCGTCACGGCGCGCCGGCAGGTCGTGTGCATGTCTGTCATGGATGGTCTTCTGTCAGTCGGCGGTCGGCAGGCGCCGCATGGTGAATTCGATAACGTCGCCATCCAGCACACGCCAGCTTTCGACCTGCGTCCAGTAGGCGGCCTTCGGGTACTGGTCAAACCATTCGCGGGCCTTGCGGCGGGCGTCGGGGCGATAAAGGCGGTAGGTTTCGCGCACAAAGCTGTCTGATCGCGATGTCGAGATTTCGCGGCTTCTCGCGAGCTGGCGGCCGACGGCCTTTCGCGGCGGTTTGGGTGGAAGCATGATTCTGTTCCCCGCAATGGCTCAAGTTTAGATCGTGCCGCCCGGCTGTCAATTCCGACGTGCAAGAGCGAATCGCGGGCTTGGAATCGATCTCGCGAATCGTTAACCCGGGACAAGTCCGTGACCGCGCCGAATCGAGAGTCCGCCATGCAGCAAAGACCCGACTTGCCGACAGGCTTGCCGGACGACATCGAGGAAAAGATGGCGGCCGCCAGCGCGTGGTTCGGGGAATTGCGCGATGATATCTGCGCCGCCTTCGAGGCCATCGAGGACGATCTTTCCGGCCCCTTCGCCGACTACGCGCCCGGCCGCTTCGAGCGCCGGCCGTGGCAACGCGACAACGGTGCGGGCGGCGGCGGTATCATGTCGATGCTGTATGGCCGCGTCTTCGAGAAGGTCGGTGTGCACACCTCGACCGTCCATGGCGAGTTCTCGCCCGAATTCCGCAAGCAGATTCCCGGCGCCGAGGCCGATCCCCGCTTCTGGGCTTCCGGCATCTCGCTGATCGCCCATCCGCAGAACCCGAACGTTCCCGCCGTTCACATGAACACCCGCATGGTTGTCACGACGAGCTGGTGGTTCGGCGGTGGCGCGGACCTGACGCCGGTGCTCGACCGCCGCCGCACCCAGGACGACGCCGACACGGTCGCCTTCCACAAATCCTTCGAGCTGACCTGCTCGAAACACCCCGTCGCCGACTATCCGAAATACAAGCAGTGGTGCGACGATTATTTCTACCTGCCGCATCGCGACGAGCCGCGCGGCACGGGCGGCATTTTCTACGACTGGCAGCATTCGGCGGACGATGCCGGCGGCTGGGAGGCCGATTTCGCCTTTACGCAGGATGTCGGCCGCACCTTCCTGATCCTCTACCCGCATCTGGTGCGCAAGAATTTCAACGAGCCCTGGAGCGACGAGGACCGCGAGGAACAACTCGTGCGCCGCGGCCGCTATGTCGAGTTCAACCTGCTTTACGACCGCGGCACGATCTTCGGCCTGAAGACCGGCGGCAATGTCGACTCCATCCTCTCTTCCATGCCGCCCGCCGTGAGGTGGCCGTAAGACACGGCCTTGACGCACATCAATGCGCCCGACCGGCACATTGGCGTCAACTTTACACGGTACCGACAAGGTTCCAGAGCATGGAGGAGAAACACCATGAAACAGTACGAATGCATCGTTCCGGGCTGTTCCTGGCAGACCCATTCCGAGGAAGAGGCGGAAATCGTCCGCCGCGCCGCCGAACACATGCGCAGCGCGCATGACGGCATGACGGTCCGCGAATCGACCGTCGATCAGATCAAGGCGCACATTCGCGAGGCCGACACGGCGTCATCCTGACAGCTGCCGTGCCGCGTCGAGAAGGGTTTCGCGATCCAGGCGGAACCCGCTCTCGATCCAGCGATCCTCGAGATCCCGCAGGGCCCGGCCCATCTCCGGGCCTTGCTTGAAGCCGATTTTGGCCATGTCCGCGCCCGACAGCGGAAATGTCGGCCGCGACCAGTTCTCCGCAAAGCGCAGCGACCGGACCTGTCCGGCGACAACGTCCAGCCAGGCGGCGTTCTCGTTCGCCTTGCTGCGCGCCAAGGCAAGCGCCAGCTTCAGCCGGTCCAGCACCGCGCCGGGTTTGCTTCGATAAAGCAGTTTCGCCAGCGCCCCTTCCGAAATCTCCGGCGCGATCTCCGGCGCCTCCGCCCAGTCGATCACGCGGTCGCGATCCGCATTGGCGAGTTTCCAGCGCGCCGCGACTGACGCCGCGCTTTCCGCGCGGTGCGGGATGATCGAGGCCAGCCGCAACAGCGGATCGACCTTCCAGCCGAACGCCTTTTCCGCTCCGATCAGCCCGGGCAGCGCGTCGGTTCCCCATTTCTCCGATTCCGGCAAGACCCGGCTCAACACGCCCGCCTGCCGCATCCACAGGATCGCCCGAGACGGATCGGGCGCCTCCAGAAGCCGGCGCATCTCCGTCCAGACCCGTTCGGCCGACAGTCCATCCAGACCGTCCTTCAGCCGGGCGCAGGCCAGGAGCCCATGCGAATCCGGCCGACCATGGCCGTACCATGCGAAGAACCGGAAAAACCGCAGGATGCGCAGATAATCCTCGCGAATGCGCTCCTCCGGCTCGCCGATGAAGCGGATCGCCCTCGCCTCGATATCCGCAAGCCCGCCGACCGGATCGACGATCCGCCCGTCCGCTTCGCAATAAAGCGCGTTGACCGTGAAATCGCGCCGTCGGGCATCCCCGCCCCAGTCGCGGCCGAACCGCACCTTCGCGCGCCGCCCGTCGGTCTCGACATCCTCGCGCAGCGTGGTCGCCTCGAAACCGCGATGGTCCGCGACGATAATGACCGTTCCGTGCTCGATGCCGGTCGGCACGATGCGCATTCCCGCCGCTTCGGCGCGTCGCACCGTCTCTTCGGGAACGCAGGTCGTCGCGATATCCACATCGCCGATCGGCTGGTCCAAAAGGTGGTTGCGCACCGCCCCGCCGACCACCCGCGCTTCCTCTCCGTCACCGCCGAGGATCGCCAGGATCTTCTGCAGCACCGGATCGCGAAGCCAGTCGGCCTCGATCCTCGCTTCACTCACCGGAATAGAGCCTTTCATACATCAGCCGGATGATACCGGCCGTCACGCCCCAGATGTACCAGTCGCCATAGGGCATCTCGAAATAGTGGCGCATGTGCCCGGCGACGATCCGGCTGCCCTGCGCATGGTTGGCTTCGTCCATCAGGAAGGAAAGCGGCACCTCGAAGACCGCGTCCACCTCGTGCGGGTTGGGCCGCAACTCGAAACCGGGCTTCAGTACCGACAGGATCGGATAGATCCGGAAACCCGACCCGGCCATGTAGTCCGGCAATCGGCCGACGATCTCGACATGCTCCGCGCCAATGCCCGTTTCTTCCTCGCATTCGCGCAGCGCTGCCGTCTCCGCGTTGCCATCCCCGGGGTCGATCCGTCCGCCGGGAAAGGCGATCTGGCCGGAATGCGTGCGCAGTGCCGCCGAGCGCTTGGTCAGAAGCACGGTCGGCGCGGCCGAATGGTCGATGACCGGGATCAGCACCGCGGCGTCGCGGAACGGCCTTGTGCGCAACTCCTCGGTGATGCCCGGATTGAGATGATGATCGCCGAAATCGTCCGCATCGGCATGCCAGCCGCGCGAGGCGGCCCGTGCGCGAAACTCGCCGACCGTGAAGTCCCGCCCGATCGAGGCCGTTCCGCCTGCCGTCACCGGATCGCCCTTTCGAGGTCCTCGGCCGGCATGACAGAGAATGTCGCCCCGGCCGAGCGGATGGCGAACACGTCACGCCCGTCGATCTCGATCGTCTCGCCCAGTTCGACGAGATCGTACATGACAGCCCGGCTGACCAGCGCCTCCAGCCGGCCGCGCACGTGCAGATAGGGCTTGAGTCCGTCGCTGCCCTCTTCCTGCTCGAAACGGATCGAATGGTCCGGCCCCGCCTCGACCACGTCGCCGACATTGGTGCGAAACGTCAGCACCTGTTCCGGCCCGCGATTGTCCACATGCATCTCGACGGCGAGGAACGGCGCGTCGTCCACCGTGATCTCGATCTTTTCGACCGGCGTGACGAGGTAGGTCTTGCCGTCCTCGTCCTTGCGCAGCACCGTCGAGAACAGCCTCACCAGCGGCATGCGCCCGATCGGCGTGCCGAGATAGAACCATGTCCCGTCGGCGGCGATGCGCATGTCGATGGCGCCGCAATTGTCCGGATGCCACTTTTCGACGGGCGGCAGGCCCTTCGAGCCCTGCACCGCCCGGGACAATAACGCCTGCAGCCCGGAGATGTCTCCGGTCCCTTCTTCCGCCTTGCCCTCGCCTGATTTGGTCATTTCTCTCGTCATTCGGATAAATCGGCGTGGAAAAACCGTCCAACTCACGAATTAGTCAGTCGATAGCGGCTTGTCAGCACCCCACACTGAATTACCTTTGAATGCGGCCCCGACTTTCCGGCCTACAGATGGAGACGCGCATGAGCACCCAGAGTTCTGGCGAAACGCTGACCGAATCCGAGGTGATCGCCGAAGCCGAACAGGCGCTGGACGGCATCAAGGCGATGCGGGCGGAGATCGGCAAGGTGATCTTCGGCCAGGAAACGGTTGTCGAGAACGCCATCGTCGCGATCCTTTCGGGCGGCCACGCGCTGCTCGTCGGCGTGCCCGGCCTCGCCAAGACCAAGCTGGTCGACACGCTCGGCACCGTGCTCGGCATTTCCGCCGGGCGCATCCAGTTCACGCCCGACCTGATGCCCTCCGACATTCTCGGCTCCGAGGTGCTCGAACAGACCGAGGACGGCAAGCGCTCTTTCCGCTTCGTGCGCGGCCCGATCTTCACCCAGCTGCTGATGGCCGACGAGATCAACCGCGCCAGCCCGCGCACCCAGTCCGCGCTGCTGCAGGCGATGCAGGAATATCACGTGACATTCGGCGGCGAACGCCATGACCTGCCGCAGCCTTTCCACGTGCTGGCGACCCAGAACCCGCTCGAACAGGAAGGCACCTACCCGCTGCCCGAAGCGCAGCTCGACCGTTTCCTGCTCCAGATCGATGTGGACTATCCCTCGCTGGACGCCGAGCGGCAGATCCTGCTGGAGACGACCGGAACGCGCGACCAACACGCAAGCGCGGTCTTCACCGCCGACAAGCTGTTGGCGCTGCAACAGCTCGTGCGCCGCATGCCCGTACCCGAAAGCGTGGTCGACGCGATCCTCGACCTGGTGCGCTCGGCGCGCCCCGGTACCGGACACGCGGCGACGGATGCCCATGTCGCCTGGGGACCGGGACCGCGCGCAAGCCAGGCGCTGATGCTGTGTTCGCGCGCCCGTGCGCTCTACGACGGCCGGTTCGCGCCGTCGGTCGATGACGTCAAGGCGCTCGCCGAACCGATCCTGCAGCACCGCATGGCGCTGACCTTCGCGGCCCGCGCCGAAGGCGTCAGCGTGCGCGACGTGATCTCCGATCTCGTCAAGTCGCTGGACCGGGCCTGACCGCATGGCAACAGTCGGCACGCGCCACACCCCCGAAGATCGCAGCGACGCGCTGGCGCGCGCACGGCTTCGCGCCGCGCTGGTTCCCGACCTGCTGATCGAGGCGCGACGCATCGTGTCGACGGTCATCGCCGGCTGGCATGGCCGCCGCAAGCGCGGCATCGGCGAAACCTTCTGGCAGTTCCGGCCCTATGTCGCCGGCGAGACGCTGGCGAAGATCGACTGGCGGCGCTCCGCGCGCGACAACCATACCTATGTACGCGACATGGAATGGGAGGCCGCCCACACGGTCTGGCTTTGGGCCGATCCGAGCCCGTCCATGTTGTTCAAGTCGCGCAGCGCCACGGTCTCCAAGGAGTCCCGCGCCCTCGTCCTGACGCTCGCGCTTGCCGAACTTCTCTCGCGTTCCGGCGAGCGGATCGGCTATCCCGGTCTGCTCAAGCCCGTCGCGGCGCGCAACGGCGCCGAACGCCTCGCCATGGCGCTCGCCAGCTCGCATGCCATGGCGCTGCCCGACCGGCCGCAGCTCGACATGGTTCAGCGCCACAGCGACGTGGTTCTGGTCAGCGACTTCCTCGATCCCCCGGAGGAAACGCTGGCGTTTCTCGACAGTATCGCCAAACGCGGCACGCGCATGCACCTGCTCGAAGTCGCGGACCCGGCGGAGGAAGTGTTTCCCTATGCCGGCCGCACCGAGTTCGAGGATCCGGAAACCGGCGTGCGCCTGACCGCCGGCCGCGCGGAGAACTGGGGCGAAGCCTACAAGACGATCTACCACGCCCGCCGCGAGGCGCTGCGCGACTATTGCCGCAAGCTCGACTGGAGCTACGCCGTCAACCGGACCGACCGTCTGGCCTCCGAGGCGCTGGTCGCCTTGCATGGCAGGCTGACGGGCCAGCCATCCACGGTTCCCGCAAGGGGAGCCGCATGATGATCGGAGCCGCGTGATGTTCGGATTGCCGCTCACCTTCGCTGCCCCCGCCATCCTGTTCGGACTGGTGGCGCTGCCGGTGATCTGGTGGCTGCTGCGCCTGACCCCGCCGAAACCGAAGACCGAGATATTCCCGCCTCTGCGCCTGCTGGCCAAGGTCATCAAGCATGAGGAGACGCCGGCCCGCAGCCCGTGGTGGCTGACCTTGCTGCGTCTTTTGATGGCGACGCTGGTGATCCTCGCCCTGGCGCGCCCGGTGCTCAATCCCACGGCCGATATCACGGGCGGCGAAGGCCCCCTGGCCCTGCTGATCGACAATGGCTGGTCGACGGGCGCGGATTGGGATGAACGGATCGCGATGGCGACGCAACTCGTCGAAAAAGCCGGGGATGCCGGCCGGCCGGTGGCGCTCGCCTACACGGTCGCGCCCGGCAATGCCGACGTGACACTGACAAATGCCGCCGATCTCTTGCCCGCGCTCGCCGCGGCGACACCGCTGGCCGCCAAGCCTGACAGAACCGCCGCCGTGGCGAGGCTCGCCGCTGCACTGGAGGATGCACAGCAGGGCGCGACGATCGCCTGGCTGTCCGACGGATTGAGCACGGAGAATGACGAGGAGACCGTCGCGGCAATCGATGCGCTCGAACCGACCGAGGTGCTGGTGTTCGATGGCGGCATCGACGGGCTGCGCGCCATTCGCGGGATCGACAACACGCCCACCAGCTTCGACGTCCATGTCCAGGCGCCCGACGGCCTTGCCGCCGGCACGGACCCGGTTTCCGTCTCCGCCTTCGACGAGAAGGGCCGGCTTCTCGCCGAGAACGCCGCCCTGTTCGCCGACGGAAGCCCCGAGACGGTGGTGCGCTTCGATGTGCCGTTCGAATTGCGCAACGATTTCGCGACGCTGCGACTGTCCGGCCAGCAGCAATCCGGCGGGGTGTGGCTTGTCGACGAGAATGCGCGGCGTCGCAGGGTCGGTCTGATCACGGGCCAGGCCGGCGATCTCGACCAGCCTCTTCTTTCGCCGCTGTTCTATATCCAGCGCGCGTTGCAGCCCTATGCCGACCTCGTCGAGGCGGAAACCGGCGATCTTGCCGTCGATGTGCCCGCGCTGATCGAGCAGGGCCCGGCGATGATCGTCATGGCCGATATCGGCGTCCTGCCCGAGGCCGCCTCGCGCAGCCTCGTACAATGGGTGGATGACGGCGGAACGCTTGTCCGCTTCGCCGGTCCGAGGCTGGCGGCGACGGCCGGCGACGACACGCTTCTGCCGGTCGATCTGCGCATCGGCGAACGTTCGCTCGGCGGGTCGCTGTCCTGGACCGAACCGCAACCCGTCGCCCCCTTCCCGCCCGGTGGCCCCTTCGGCGGTCTCGACGCGCCGCGCGAAGTCTCGGTCAACCGGCAAGTACTCGCCGAACCGGATCTCGACCTCGTCTCGCGCACCTGGGCCAATCTCGCCGACGGCACGCCGCTGGTGACGGGAACGTCGCGTGGCAAGGGAACTATCGTGCTCTTCCACGTCACCGCCGAAGCGACATGGTCGAACCTGCCGATCTCGGGCAGTTTCGTCGAGATGCTGCGCCGCATCGCCAACCTGTCGCGCAATACCGGGACGTTGCAGACCGGCAATTCCGGCGTCCAGGGCGAAGCATTGCCGCCCTATCGCATTCTCGGCGCCGACGGTGAGCTGACGGCTCCGCCCGCCCATGTCCGTCCGCTCGATGCGGAAGCAGCCGCCACGGCCGCCAGCTACGACCATCCGGCCGGGCTTTACGGCACGGCGGACGGCTTCGTCGCCCGCAACGTACTGAGCGAAGACGATACGCTCGTGCCGCTCGGTACGCCGGAATTCCAGGCGACGACCGCCTCCTTCGGCTATGCGATGGGAGAGGAAAGCGACCTGCGCGGCTCGCTCTTCCTGATCGCTCTGGCCCTGCTGGCGCTGGACACGCTCGCCGTCCTCTGGATCAACGGCCGTCTCCCGTTTTCAGGAAAAGGCCGCATCGGCGCGCGGCAGGCCGCGCCCGCGGCGGTCGCGCTCGCCCTGATTGCCGTCGCCGTGACATTCGCCGGCCCTGCCCTCGCGCAGGACAACAGCCCGCCCGCCGGGGACGAACGGCCCGGAGACGCCGAGATCATCGATATCCTGGAGACCACGCGGATCGGCTACATCCTGACCGGCAATCCGCAGACCGACGAGATCACCGAGGCCGGCCTGTCCGGCCTGACCCGCTTCCTGCAAAGCCGCACGGCGCTCGAGCCTGCGCCACCCGTCGGTCTCGACCTCGAAACCGACGAACTCGCCTTCTATGCGCTGATCTACTATCCGCTCGACACGACCGCCGAGATGCCAAGCGAGGCGGCAATCTCTCGGCTCGACGCCTTCATGCAGGGCGGCGGCACGGTGTTGTTCGACACGCGCGACCAGTTGACCGCCTCCTTTTCCGGCGCCGCCGCTTCACCGGAAAACCAGCGCCTGCGCGATATCCTGCGCGGCCTGAACATCCCGCCGCTGGAACCTGTTCCCCCGGACCATGTGCTGACCAAGGCTTTCTACATTCTCGACCGTTTTCCCGGTCGCTATGACGGCTCGCCGCTCTGGGTGGAGGCCCCGACGACACAGGAGGCCCTCGAAGGCCGCCCGGTGCGCAGCGGCGACGGCGTGAGCCCGATCATGATCACCGGCAATGATTTCGCCGGCGCGTGGGCGCTCGATGAGAGCGGCCGGCCGATCTATCCGACCATGTCCGCCGATCCGCTGCAGCGCATCTACGCCTTCCGCGCCGGGGTCAACATCATGATGTATATGCTGACCGGCAACTACAAGGCCGACCAGGTCCATGTGCCGGCGCTGCTCGAACGGTTGGGACAATAGGCCATGATGACCCTGTCGCTCGATTTCGCTCCGCTCACCGCATGGTGGCTGCTCGCGCTCGTCTGCCTGCCCGTCGCAGCGCTCGTCGCATGGGCGCTGCTGTCGCGCACCCGCGGCGCGCTTCTCAGGGCCGGTGCCGGCGCCGCGCTTGCCCTCGCCATCGCCAATCCGGTGATCAATGAAGAGGAACGCGCGCCTCTGTCCACCGTGGTGCCGCTGATCGTCGATCGCAGCCAGAGCCAGAAACTCACCGACCGTGTCAAGACGACCGACGCCGCGCTGCAGGCGCTGCGCGACCGCCTCAAACGCTTTCCGCAATTCGAGGTCCGCGAAGTCGAGGCCGGGAACACGGAAGGCGGTGGCGCGGAGACCGAAACGCGCCTGTTCGACGCGCTCGCCTCGGCGATCCGCGACGTGCCCCCGGCCCGTATCGGCGGCGCCATCATGATCACCGACGGGCAGGTTCACGACGTGCCCACGGGCGAGGAGACGGGACTGCCCCCGAACGTGCCGCTGCACGCCCTGACCACCGGCCGCGAGGACGAATTCGACCGCAAGATCGAGTTTACCCAGGCACCGCGCTTCTCGATCACAGGCCAGCCGGTCGCGATGACCTATCACGTCGTCGATTCGGGCGCGGGTGACGAAAGCGGCGCGGTGGAAGTGCAGATCTTCCTGAATGGCGAGCTCGTGGCCACCGACATCGCCATACCCGGTCTGGAAACGCCGCTCGACCTCAGCCTCGACCGTGCGGGCGCGAACATCATCGAACTTGCCGTGGACGAACTGCCCGGCGAACTGACACTCGCCAACAACCGCGCCGTCGCCGAGATGCAGGGTATCCGCGAGAATCTGCGCGTTTTGCTCGTCTCCGGCGAACCGCATTCCGGCGAGCGCACCTGGCGCAACCTCCTGAAATCCGACGCCTCGGTCGATCTCGTCCACTTCACGATCCTGCGCCCACCCGAAAAGCAGGACGGCACGCCGATCAACGAACTCTCGCTGATCGCCTTTCCGACGCGCGAGCTTTTCGTCGAGAAGATCGATGATTTCGACCTGATCATTTTCGACCGCTACCAGTACCGCAACGTCCTGCCGTCGCTCTATTACGACTACATCGCCGAATATGTGCGCGGCGGCGGCGCCCTGCTGGTCGCGGCCGGCCCGGAATATGCCGGCGAGAACTCCATCGCCAACACGCCGCTCGTCACCGCGCTTCCCGCCAAGCCGACCGGCGTCGTCACGGCACAGGGCTATTTCCCGCGCATTTCCGACGAAGGTCGCCGCCATCCGGTCACCCGCGATCTGGAGGGCGGCCAGGCCGAGCCGCCCAATTGGGGCCGCTGGTTCCGCACCATCGACGTCGAGACGCCCGACGGCGTCATCGCGATGAACGGTGCGGACGACCGGCCGCTCCTGGTTCTCAACCGCTTCGGCGAGGGCCGCGTCGGCATGATCCTCTCCGATCAAGGCTGGCTGTGGGCGCGGGGCTTCGAGGGCGGCGGGCCGCATGTGGGTCTCTATCGCCGCATGGCGCATTGGCTGATGAAGGAGCCGGAACTGGAGGAGGAAGCCCTAACCGCATCGACGGACGGGCAGACCCTGACGATCAGGCGGCAGACCATGGAAGACGAGGTCGCACCGGCGCGGCTGCGCTCACCGAGTGGCGTCGAGACCGAGGTCGATTTCCAGAACCAGGGCAACGGCATCTTCACCGCCCGGATCGAGGCCGAAGAGGTCGGGCTCTACGAGATCACGCAGGGCGATTTCTCGACGCTCGCCCATGCCGGCCCGGTCGATGCACCGGAATTCCGCTCCATGATCTCGACCACCGAGATCCTCGAACCGGTGACCGAAGCCAGCCGGGGCAGCATTCGCCGGCTCGCCGATGCGAGCGGCGCGCTGCGCGTGCCCACCATCCTCCCCGTCCGCTCCAACGGCACGGCCTTCGGCGGAGACTGGATCGGCCTGCGCACAACCGGCGAGACCGAACTCCTCGGCGTCACCCGCTACTCGCTGTTCAGCGGGTTCCTGGGCCTGGCGCTTCTGTTGCTGGTACTCTCCGGCATGTGGCTGCGCGAGGGACGATAGAGCCGGCTTCTTTGCCGCATTGCGCTTCCACGCTCGATGGTGTTTTCATCGATTCTATTGACCTAACGGAAGGCGAGGCCGCAATGACACATGTCCTGACCGCCAACGCGCGGATGCGCGCCAGCTTCGTTCGACTGTCGGCGGCCGCGATGCTTGCAGCCACTCTTGCCGCAGCCGGACCGGTATCAGCCATCGCGCAGGGAATGGGCCATGGCGGCATGCAGCATCACGGCGCCGACGGCACGGGCCACGACGAAGTCACCATGCCGGGCCTGCGCGGCCTCGACGCGACGCCACGCGAAAGCGCCGAACTGGCCGAAATGTTCCGCAATTTCCCGGATATCTCGCGCGAAGTCGTAGAGCTCCCGAACGGAATCCGCACAGTGACCTTCTCGGAGGACGAAGACCTTATGGCTGTCATCGCAAGCCATGTCGTCGGCATGATTACCCGTGTGGAAGAACGCCGGGACCCGCAGATATTCATCCAGAGCCCGACACTCGACATCTTTTTCGAACGCGCGGACCGGATCGAGACGCAGATCGACATGACGGACGAGGGCATCGTCGTCATACAGACCTCCGACGACCCGGAGGTCGTGGCCGCCCTGCACACCCATGCGGGCGAGGTCTCGGCAATGGCGGATCGCGGCATGGCCGCCGTCCACGAGATGATGATGCAACGCGCCGGCAACTGACGTCGGGAAAGCGGCACGCTGCACGACTTCGGTATACTGCCCACCCGCTAAAACGGCGCGGCCTCCGGCGATGCCTGGATCGGCCTGCGCACCACCGGCGAGACCGAGCTCCTTGACGTCACACGGTACTCGCTGTTCTCCGGCTTTCTCGGGCTGGCGCTTCTGCTGCTCATTCTGTCGAGGGCCTGGTTCAGGGAAGAGCGGCAGCCACATCTGACCTTCAACCTGTCTGAAGGTCCGCTCAGCGGACGGAGCTGCCGCCTTGTGGAATATACGGTGGCCGCCTCGGCCACGAAGTGCTAAGCGGCTCGGCAGGTTCCCCGCATCGACAACCCATGGATCGCAGAATGTCCCGCCTGACACCCGAAGGCAGCAAAATCGCAGCCGAGATAGCGCAGCGCCACGGCGTCTCCTCCGGCGCGGTCGAAACGCTTCTCGTCGCTCTGGCCAACGGCCATGGCGTGCAGGCGCAGTTTGACCATCCTGACCTTGGCGGCATGGGGCAATGGTCGCGGGGCGGGATGACCATGGTCGGCGACATGTTCAACAATGCGCTGAAGGCAAAGGTCGATGCGCTGTGCGCCGAACTCTCGCAAGTCCTGTCGGAAAGCCAGGTTTTCGCGGCCGCGGAGCGTCCGGCAAGCTCGCAGAGCCAGTATCAGGGAAGCGGCACCAGCTTTTTCGTCGCCGGGTCGGGCTTTGGCGGAAACTGGTGGCCGGCCGAGCTCGGCGCTCCGTCCTCGACAGGCGCCCAGAACGACATGCGATATGCCGTCTTTCCGCAAACCCGCCGCCTGGCGATCCAGGTCGCCGGCCGTGTCGAGATTTTCGATACCGCGGATCACAGGATCACCGGCGTATCGCAGCAGCAAAGCGGCGATCAATCACTGACCTTCGTCAGCCAGAACGGACTGGTGAAAGTCGCCGATTTGGCGCGGATACCGGCCACCCCAGGCAGTGAGCCCGACGCCGTCAAACAGCCCGGCTCCTCACCGGAGACGCCGGCGGCCGGAGAGCAAGCCGCAGATACATCGCCCTCACCCGCCCCGGCGGCCGTGAGGCCGTCCCCGGCAACGCAAGATGCAGCCTCCTCGGCCAAATCCACCGAGCCGCAGCCCTCGCCATCCTCCAAATCCTCGGAAGAGATCATCTCGCTGATCCGCAAGCTCGCCGAGCTCAGGGAAAGCGGCATTCTCACGGATGCCGAATTCGAGGCAAAGAAGGCCGAGTTGCTGGCGCGGCTGTAGCGCACCGATTGCAAGACCGTCCCGGCATCGTGCCCCCGTTTGAAGATCGCGGCATAACGTGGCGCGAAGAATTTCGTGAATTCCTTGCGCCCCCGGCCGCCGATAGGGATCGGGAGTCGACGACCGGTCACATCGTCTGAGACAAGAACCTTTAGTCGGTATCGCCCCCGCCTGACCCGGCATAGGGCGCGGGCGTAGGGAGGCAGAGCACCTCCTCCACCTGGCAAACCGCCCTCTTGTATCCCACATAGGGCTTCCCTGGATTGTCCTCGGAGCGCGTCAGAACCCCATGTCCACCGGCCAGATCATCCTGCTCTTGCTCCTGGTCCTCGCTGCGGGCGCTTACGTCTTCAGGGGCTGGTCGAAACGACGGCGGCGCAAGCGGCTTCTCGCCTCCGAACTGTCCGACCACCAGCGCGCCCTCATCGAAGAATTTGTGCCGCTGGTGCGCCGCCTCCCGCCGGACTTGCGCAGGAAGCTCGAAGGCAAGATCAGCCTCTTCCTCGACCAGATCCGCTTCGTCGGCTGCAACGGTCTCGACGTGACCGAGGAAATGCGCCTGTCAATCGCGGCGCAGGCCTGCCTGCTCGTCGCGAACACCAACACCTGGTACCGCAACCTCTACACGATCCTTATTTATCCGGGCGCCTTCACGTCGCGACGCAGGGAGCAGGACGGCTATGTGGTGACGGAGCGCCAGACTGCGCGCCTGGGCGAGAGCTGGTCGCGCGGCCCGGTCATCCTGTCCTGGACCGACGTGGAAGACGGCGCCGCCGACGCCCATGACGGCCACAATGTCGTGTTTCACGAATTCGCCCATCAGGTGGACGACCTCTCGGGCCATACAAACGCCATCCCCGTCCTGAGCAAAGGGCAGAGTTTTCGCGACTGGGAACATGCCTTCGTCGATGCTTTCGACAGACATGTCCGCAACGTGGAACGCGGACAGCGAACGCTGTTCGACGCCTATGGCGCGACCAGCCACGTCGAATTCTTCGCCGTTGCCGTCGAGGTCTTTTTCGAAAAGACGTTTGAAATGAAACGCGAGGAGCCGGACGTCTACGAGCAACTGGCGAGCCTCTTCAGGCTCGATCCGGCCAGTTGGGATTAGCAGCGAGGCTTTTCCGCCCAGCGCACCATCCCGCCAAGCGTCTCGCCCACGTCCGGCTGAAGCGCGCAGACAAGGAACCGCGCCGGATCGACCGGTCCGGGCATCTGCACCTTGCCCCGCGGCAAGGTTTCGAAGCCGAACGGCCAGTAATAGGGCTTGTCGCCAACGAGCAGGATATAGCCCGCGCCGGCTTCCCGCGCGGCGTCCACGGCCCGCCGCAGCAGCGCCTTGCCGATCCCCTTGCCCTTGAGCCGTTCCTGCACCGCAAGCGGTCCGAGCAGCAAACCCCGCGCGCCCGTGCCCGCCGTTTCGATCCATGTCAGACGCACAGAGCCGAGCAGCGCGCCGTCGCCCTCGTCGATGGCGACGAAGGACAGTGCCGGATCGTGCGGTCCCTGCTCGCGCACGCGAAAGGCCGCGCGGCTGTAGCGTCCGGGGCCAAAGGCTTCGGCGTGAAGGAGATCGATGGCGGATTGGTGGTCGCCCGTTTCGGGCGCGATGGCGAAGGCGGTCATGTTAACACCAGGCAGATACGACGATGGACAAGCGGATTGGGCCGAAGGCGGCGGTGCCGTCCCGGTTCATCGTCGGAAGAAAATTGCCCTGATCGCGGTGTTCATGCATGCCGCGTAGCACTCCCCCTCGCCCCGGTCCATCTGTGTTTTTGCCCGGAATCCCGACGATTTGGAACGGTGACGCATTGTTTGACGTTTGACACCTGACGGCGCGCCAATCGCGAATTAGATGGCGGGTGAACGCAAAGGAGCACGACATGGGCCTTCTGGTCGACGGAAAATGGCATACCGACTGGTACGACACCGAATCCACCGGCGGGCGCTTCGTCCGCAAGGAATCGCAATTTCGCAACTGGATCACGGCGGACGGCGCACCCGGCCCGACGGGCGAAGGCGGCTTTCAGGCGGAAGCCGACCGCTATCATCTTTACGTCTCGCTGGCCTGCCCCTGGGCGCATCGCGCGCTGATCTTCCGCAAGCTGAAGAAGCTGGATGACCTGATACCCGTATCGGTGGTCTCGCATTTCATGGGCGATGACGGCTGGACCTTCGACCAGTCGGAGGGCTCGACGGGCGACGCACTGCATGGCGTGGAATATCTGCGCGATGTCTATCTGCGCGCCGAGCCGAAATATAGCGGCCGCGTCACAGTGCCGGTGCTCTGGGACAGGAAACGCGAGACGATCGTCTCCAACGAATCCGCCGAGATCATCCGCATGTTCAACACCGCCTTCAACGACCTGACCGGCGAGACGACGGATTTCTATCCCGAAGACCTGCACGACGAGATCGAGGAGGTGAACGCGTTCGTTTATCCGAACGTGAACAACGGCGTCTATCGGTCCGGTTTCGCGACGACACAGGAAGCCTATGAGGAAGCGGTCGGCGATGTCTTCGATGCTCTCGATCGGCTGGAAGACCGCCTGTCGAGCCAGCGATATCTCGCCGGCGACCGCATCACGGAGGCCGACTGGCGGCTCTTCACGACGCTGGTGCGCTTCGATCCGGTCTATGTCGGCCACTTCAAGTGCAATCTGCGCCGGATTGTCGACTATCCGAACATCTCGAATTACACGCGCGACCTGTTCCAGGTGCCCGGCGTCGCCGAGACGGTGGACCTGGACCACATCAAGAAGCACTACTATCGCAGCCACGAGACCATCAACCCGACCCGGATCGTCCCGGCCGGACCGGAGATCGACTATTCCGCGCCGCATGATCGCGACCGGTTCTCCAAGTCACCAGAAGGGATCGGGGGCGACACCGTGGTCGAGTTCGCGGATGCGCGCCGCCGATGAGGCGGTGATCGCATCGGGCAGATCATGAAGATCGAAAAACTCGGCGGCGACGATCTCGCGGTCTCGCGACTTCGGCGCCGTCTGCCTGACATTGCGGCAATGGTAGACGACGACATGGTCGCGCCGCGTGACCCGGTTGTTGAAATGGACCGAACAGAGCCGGGGCGGGTCGCCAATGACCGCGTTGGCTTCTTCGCGCAATTCCTTGGCAAGCGCGTCGATCACGGTTTCCCCGCTGTCGACGCCACCGCCGGGCAGGTGCCAGCCCGGAACATATGTATGCTTGACCAGCAATATGCGTCCGTCGGCATCGAAGGCCAGCGCCCGCACGCCGAGCGTCATCGGCCGGCTGACGAGAAACCAGGCGTGAAACAGCCGCGCTTTCAGATCGGGTTTCATCCTTGCACCGCGAATCCTTCGAATCTGGCGGTTGTATTCCGCGTATCCTGCCTTACGAAAGAGCCATGGCATACACGCTGACACATATTTCCGACGTTCATTTGGGGCCGCTGCCCGACGTGCGCACCGTCGATCTCCTGTCGAAGCGCATCACCGGCTATGTGAACTGGAAGCGAAACCGCGCCGCGCATATGGAAAGCGGGACGCTGAAGCGGTTGCTGACTTCCATGAAGGGCCTCGCACCGGATCATGTCGCTGTGACCGGGGATCTGACGAACCTCGCGCTCGACGCCGAGATCGTCAACGCAGCTGTCTGGCTTCGGGAACTGGGGTCGCCGGAGAACGTGTCCGTGGTTCCGGGCAACCACGATGCCTATGTGCCCGGCGCGCTGTCCAAGGCGGTGACCGCCTGGAAAACCTACATGACCACGGAAGCGCCAAACGCGCCGACGACGCGCAATGGGTTTCCCTTCCTGCGCGAGCGGGGTCCGCTTGGCGTGATCGGCGTCAACAGCGCCGTCGCGACCGCTCCGTTCATGGCCTCGGGCATCTTTACCCGCACGCAGGCCGAAGGACTGGCCTCGGTTCTCGATACGGCGCGTGAAGAGGGTTTGTTCCGCGTCGTGCTGATCCACCATCCGCCGGTGCGCCGCGCGGCATCGCCGCAAAAGCGGCTATACGGCATCAGGCTTTTCCAGTCGGTCATCCGCCGCCACGGCGCGGAACTCGTCCTGCATGGCCACACCCATGTGCCGCAGCGCCACTGGATCGACGCGCCGGACGGCAAACAGGTGCCCGTGATCGGCGTGCCAGCGGGCGGCCAGGCGCCCGGAGGCCGCAAGCCCGCCGCCGCGTTCAACCACTTTGAAATCGACGGTGAGCCCGGTGACTGGCGTTGCACCCTGAAAGAATATTCCGTGGCCGGAAAGGTCGGCGCCATCACTGTGACCGAACGCCGGGTGCTCCACGGACCAGAGACCGATTCCGGCTCTAGTTCTGGACCAGCAGGTTCTGGAAGGCGAGAAGCAGCGCGCCTGCGCCAATAACGACGCCGAGCAGGACCCATACGACCGCATTCGCGATCGACTGCGCCGATCCCATGAAGGACTTCGAAGGTTCCGGCTCCGCGTGGCCCGCCCTAGCCGGCTCCGAAGTCTTCGCCGGCTCCGGCGCGCGTTCGGCGGGCTTGAGCGAAACGGTTTCGCCCTCGACACGGCGGTCCCGTTCCGCGGCCTCGCGGCGCAAGGCTGCAAGCTCGCGCTCGATCCGGTCGAGCGGCCGTTCCGACCCCGAGGCCGGGCGATCCGTGTCATCGGGTTCCGGCGCGCGACCGGTCGCCAGTTCGCGATAGGACGTCACGTCTCCCGACATGGCGAGGTCGCGCTCGTGAATGCGCTCGGCGACATAGGCCACGATCCGCTCCGCGACGATCGCGCGGTCGGCAGACTCGCCGAGGACGACACGGCCGAGACGCGTGTCGCGCACGAAACGATAGGTGCGCCGATCCGGTCCCATCATCACATGCGCGGTCGCATCGATCCAGAAACGCGGCTGCAGACCCGAGGTGAGCGCGAAGTCGAAACGGTCGTCATCCGGCGGCACATCCGCGATCACCGGCGCGAGATCCTCCGCGAGCAATTCCAGCCGGGTGCGCGTCGCCTCGCGCATTTCCACGACGACATCGCCACGGTCGGCCGCGGCGATTTTCATCTGCCGCACCGCATCCACCAGTCTGGTCGTCACCGGATGATCCGGCTTGTCCCGATCGTGACTCATGCACCGCTCCGAAGGGGTCGTGTTCATGATTTGTTAACAATAATCCGCGCCGCACGCGACTCTTTTTGCGGCGGCATGGAGACCCGGTCAGAACGCCCGGTCTTCTGCCCGTTCGTTGGACAAGGCGGCCAGAAATGCATCCGTCACCACCTCGCGCGCTTCGTGAAGCAGCATGTGACCCGCACCCTCGATGCGGCGCAACGCGAAACCGTCCGGCAGGTCCCGGCTTTGCGTCACGGGCAGGACGGGATCCTCCGTCCCCCACAACACGCGCACCGGACATTCGATTGCCGCGAGGCTCTCGCGCGGCAATTCGCCCTGCCGGTCGTCGCGCGTGATCATCTCCGCGATTGCGGTCAGCTCGCCGACAAGCGCCTGGTCGCGACGCTCCTCTTCGAGCGCGGCGAGGTCAGTCTCCGGCGCGTTCATACCCGGCGCCACCATTCTCGACAGCGCGTCACGCAGTTCCTCCCGCGAACGCGCGCGGGCGAATTGCCTAAGGGTCGCCGCCGCGATCTCCGGACCGAAACCGCCGGGCGCGACAAGCGTCAGGGACTTCACGCGTCCAGGCGCCTTCATCGCGATCAGGCACGCGACCGCCCCGCCCATGGAAAACCCGCCGAGATGAAAATGCTCTATCCCCAGCCGGTCCAGCGTCGAAAGGACCGCATCCGCACCCGCGCGCGGATGGCGCTTGCCGCCAACCTCTACGGAACCGCCATGCCCCGGCAGGTCGGGAAGGACGAGCCGCGCTTTCCTGCCGAGATCGTCGAGAACCGGATCGAAGGCGTGGCCCGAACCGCCAAAGCCGTGCAGCAGGACAAGCGTCTCGCCGCTTTCAATGCCAACCTGCCGTGCGGAAAGAACGATATCCGCGTCGGCGCGCGCCGCCCTACCCGTCATCGGCGCTGGAAACCGGCGCACCGGCATCACGAAGGGCGGTTACCAGTTTCACGGCCGCGGTCTTCGGCATGAGCCGCGAATAGTGGGAAAGCGGATCGTCGAAGAACCCGTCATCGCCATGCATTGCATCCGCGAGCATTTTCTTGCGCAGTTCTTCATTGCCAACGAGCCAGGCCGCGATCAGGCGCGCGGCGCAATAATGCGAACGGTCATGTCCCACGAGGTTGCGCGAACTGGCCAGCACGAGATCGGTCCTGCCCTCCTGGAAGGCCGATACGAACAGGGCGTAATCCCACCATGTCGGATGAACCGGCGACGCATTCACCGCGCGTTCGAGCACATCGACCGCCTTCGCGAAGTCACCGGTCGCGATCAGCGTATTGGCGTAACTCGACGCGATTCCCAGATCATACGGGTTGAGCACATTGCCCTTGCGAACTTCGTCAAGCGCGGCGCCGATCTCGCCGGAGACCTGCAATGCCCACGCCAGGGACCGATGTGCTTCCGCCGAACTCGGCGCCAGTTCGATGGCCCGCCGACCGTAGACGATGGCGTCGTCCAGACTGGCGTTTTCCGGATAATCATACCGGTCCGTTACGGTCTCGACCGTCAGCGAGGCCAGATTGGAGTAAAGAAGGGTCGAATTGACGTGCTTCGCCAGGAGGTTCTGCTGACAGTCATACGCCGCGCGATGCCGCTCGGCGCTCTGCTCGTGGAAATAGGTCGCCGAGAGCACGAGGCACTCGGTGAGCGGATTGAGCCGCCCCTCGGACTCGAGAAAGGCATAGATGACGCCGCCGACAGGCAGGAAGCGGCTGGAAATGCGCGACACGTGCTCGGCCGTGGCTTTCGCATCCAGCCCGCCGGGAACCTGGTCCGTTGCGATGAGGATGCCGCTTTCGCTGTGATAGAGCTGGATATTGTGCGAACGCGTGCCCGCCGGGACTGCCCGCATGTAGAAATCTGACTGGGGAACATCGACGTTCGGCGACCGGTCGGTCGTGTAGACGATGCTCCCGAAGCGCGGAAGCGCGTCCTCGAACGCCGCCCGGAGCGCGGGGTCGAAATCCGCCGCCACCGAGACCGACGGCAGATAGACGCTTGGAGAAGCGGCCGGCAGTTCGGCGACCTCGGACGCGACCGCAGGCGCCGGCCCGGGATCGGCCCCCGTGCGATTGCCCAACAGCATCATCGCCAAATTGCCGCAGAGCAGCACGAGGATCGCAATCCGCGCGGCCCAGACCAATTGAGAGTCGTCCGCAAACCGGCCTCTGGCCGCGCTGTCCGCGCCCTCGGCGGACCCACCGGGAACCGGCGTCGCCACGCGGCGAACCAAGCCACCGCTTTCGGGCTGTTCTTGCCGTTTCAGCTCATAGGCAGGGACGTAGGAGCCGCGCGGAACGCTGATCTGGATATCGTTCTCCGCGCCCTCGGCGGCATAGTAGGTATCGATCAGGTCGCGCAGGCGCCCGGCCTGCACCCGCACCACCGCGTCGGTGGACGGATCGAAACTGTCCTGGCGGTCGAAGACGTCGAGCGCGATGGCGAAGCCCTTGAGGCGGTCGGCCTCGCCCTCGAGGTCCTTTTCGACGATGTATTTGAGCAGTTCGCGAGACCGCTCGGAGCGGGAAAACGTCTCGCTTCCGAGGATTCGGTCGAGCTCCTCCCGGATCGCGGCGGGCTCGATCTGGTCGATCTGGACGGTCGCCGTCAAGTGTCCCGGCCTCTGGGTTTCATTGAAAGGTTCGTTAAGTGACTGTACGTCAGCATACTACTACAAAATATAGCCTATAAAAAACACCCATACGCAATTAGTCTTAATACTATGGCGGCGTGCCGGGGCTTTTTCTGGCCCGGCACGCCGACCTGATCGACAAAAAATGCCCTATCCGGCCGCCAGCTTGCGGTTCACCGCCGCGATGATCGCCTCCAGCGAAGCGCCGACGATATTCTTGTTGATCGCCGCCCCGAAGACACGCTCGCCGTCGATATCGATCTCCATGTAGCAAATTGCCGCAGCGTCCGAGCCGCGTTGCAGCGAGTGCTCGGCATAGTCGATCACCGAGATCTTGCGGCCGAGATGTTTCGACAGCGCGTCGAGGAACCCGTCGATCGGGCCGGTGCCGCGCCCGTCAATGGTGATTTTCTCATTGCCATCGACAATGACGGCCTTGACGGTCCGCATCGCGCCGTCCTCGCCTTCCGCCGCGCTCGAATGGCTGACGAAGCGCAGCCGCCGGTCGGGAATCTCGACATAGGTCGACAGGAATTCGCGGTGGATGCGCTCCGAGGTCAGTTCGCGCCCCTCGGCGTCGGTGATCTTCTGGATCACGTCGCGGAATTCGACCTGCAGGCTGCGCGGCAGGTGAAGCCCGTGATCGGCCTCCAGGATATAGGCGATACCGCCCTTGCCCGATTGCGAGTTGATGCGGATGATCGCCTCATAGGTGCGCCCCACATCGGCCGGGTCGATGGGCAGGTACGGCACCTCCCACATCTCCTTCTTGTGCTCGCGCACGGCCTTCATGCCCTTGTTGATGGCGTCCTGATGAGAGCCGGAAAACGCCGTGTAGACCAGTTCGCCGACATAAGGATGCCGCTCCGGGATCGCCAGCTGGTTGCAGTGCTCGTAGACGTCGCGGATCTTGTTGATGTCGTGGATGTCCAGCTTCGGGTCCAGCCCCTGCGTGAACATGTTGAGCGCCAGCGTCACCAGATCGACATTGCCCGTGCGCTCGCCATTGCCGAACAGCGTGCCCTCGACACGGTCGGCGCCGGCCATCAGGCCCAGTTCGGTGGCCGCGATGCCCGTGCCGCGGTCATTGTGCGGATGCAGCGAGACGATCAGGTTCTCGCGATTGTCGAGATTGCGGCACATCCACTCGATCTGGTCGGCATGGATGTTCGGCGTGGACATTTCCACCGTCGCCGGCAGGTTGATGATCAGCTTGTTGTCCGGCGTCGGTTTCACGATCTCGGCGACCGCGTTGCAGATTTCCAACGCGACTTCCAGTTCCGTGCCGGTGAAGCTCTCCGGCGAATACTGGAAGCGATAGCCGCCGCCGGCCTTTTCGGCCATGTCCATGATCATCTTGGCCGCGTCGGTGGCGATCGCCTTGATCCCCGCCACGTCCTTGTTGAACACCACGCGGCGCTGCAATTCGGAGGTCGAATTGTAGAAATGGACGATCGGATTCCTCGTCCCCTCCAGCGCCTCGAACGTGCGCGTGATCAGCTCCGGCCGGCACTGCACCAACACCTGCAGCGACACGTCGTCGGGCACATTGCCCTCGTCCACGCACCAGCGCGCGAAGTCGAAATCGGTCTGCGAGGCCGACGGGAAACCGATCTCGATTTCCTTGAAACCCATCTCCAGCAGCATGCGGAACATGCGCGTCTTGCGTTCCGGCCCCATCGGGTCGATCAGCGCCTGGTTGCCGTCGCGCAAATCGACCGAGCACCAGATCGGCGCTTTGTCGATGGACTTCGACGGCCAAGTCCGATCGGGCAGGTCGACCGGCGGATAGGGGCGGTATTTGCGGGAGGCTTCCGGCATGCCGCGCGCAATGGCGGCTTTGGCTTCGGCGTGAACAGTCATCGCTTTGTCTTCTCTTGTCCTGTTCGCGTCTCGCGCCGCGTTTGGTCGCGGAAAAGCGAGAGCGAAGCCCTCATGGGGCAATCATATCGGGATGTAAAGGTTTGGAGAGGAGCTCAGCCGACAGGCCCACCCGGCCGCCGGGCGCCCCTCAAAGGACCCGGCAACCGCCGATAAGAAGGAGGGGAAGAACGCGCGGAAGCAGCCCGGCCGAGATGGCGGGTGCGATGCGGATATGGTCGCGCTGCGTGTTCATGGGTGGAATGGATACAGCCGGGGGGATGCGGAGGTCAAGTGGGGAGGAGGATGGCGGGTTTCAGAATGGTCTGG
This sequence comes from Oricola indica, assembly GCF_965227485.1. Lineage (NCBI taxonomy): Bacteria > Pseudomonadati > Pseudomonadota > Alphaproteobacteria > Hyphomicrobiales > Ahrensiaceae > Oricola > Oricola indica. The sequence goes on along the minus strand of NZ_OZ245747.1, from coordinate 1,598,592 downwards.
CGGCAAGTTAGGCATTGACCCGCATAGGGTGCGGCGTCGCTTCCGGCCCAAAATAGACTTCTAGTTCAAGCGTAGCGGATGTCGCCTCCAGTATTCCATTGCGGAATCCGCGAAGGTCATCAACCACGGCATCGATCGAAAGGTCCGCATTTCGAACTCAACGGAACCGAGACAACCAGGTTCCGGTTTGTATTCCTTGTCTCGTGGTTCACTTCAGCGCAACTCGTTTACGACAGCTTTGGCAATCGCGATGTCTTGCACCCCAACACCGGTCAGATCGACGAAGGTTATCTGGTCTGCAGAACAACGTCCCTTTGTTGGATCGGCGATAACGGAGCCCAGTTCCACCGGTTTGTCATCTGCAATGGATTTGGCTCTTCGGGCCTGAAATACTTCTCCTCTTGAATGACTTTGCTTCAGACTGTCCGATACAACGACATCCGCCATCGCAAGAACATCCGGCGCAACTTCGTTCTTCTCCGGCGTGTCGGAGCCCATTGCGGTGATATGCGTGCCGGGCCTTATCATCTCTGCTCTCAGGAGAGGGTGCTCCGAAGGCGTTGTGGTCACGATCAGACGGGCGTGTTTGCAAAGCTGATCCAACGACTGTGAGATCACGACCTCGAACCCCATTGCGGTGATATCCTCTGCGGCCTTTTTGGCCGAGTTTGCATCTCGCGCCCAGAGATACAGTCTCCGGCAGTCTGTGACACGGCGCAAGTAATCCGCCTGCATTCGGGCCTGCACCCCGCTGCCCACGATTCCGATATACTCCAGTCCGCGAGGTGCGAGATATTTCGCGCAAACGGCACCGGCTGCCGCTGTGCGATGATTGGTCAGTTCTCCCTCCTCGAGGAGTACGCAGTCCACCATTCCGGTCTTCTGGCTGAACACCAGCATGCACCCGCCAAAAGGGGGTAAACCGATCCTCGGATTGTGAAAGAAGCCGGTCGCTACCTTGACCACAAAGACATCATCACCGCGGATCGCACCATATTTGATGTGCATCTCGCCGGCGTTTTCCGGAAAGAGAAGCTCCCCAACCGGGGGCACATCGACCTTTCCTTCGGAGTATGCAACGAAGCCATCGCCGATTTCTTTAACGATATCAATGTTCGGGAGGACCGCTTCGATCTCCGACAGGCTGTACACTCTCGTCATGTCTCTGCCCTCAGCAAGCGTCGTTGGTCTGCTTGGGAAGCTTAAATCTAGCGAACCGACCAAATGGGTCGCTGTGAAAATGCGACACCTTGGTTGCTGCCCAGGAAACTATCGATTGGATGATCTGCAGGTTTCCAATAATCACAGACCAACTCATTTCTTTGCGCTCTGAGGAACCCTGATATGGCTTTGCCTGTTCGATTGTTTTCCGGCCAGGTTTCGGATTTCGACCTCAAGCTCATCCGAACTTTTCGGGCTGTGGCGGAGTGCGGCGGTTACGCCTTGGCCGAGATCGAGCTCGGAACCACCAAGTCCGCGATCAGCAAGCAGATAGCAGATCTGGAACTTCGGCTGGGTGTCACGCTCTGTCACCGGGGGCGCTCCGGGTTCGCGCTGACCGATGAGGGGCAGTTTGTCTATGACAAGAGCACCGGCCTGCTCAGTGCGCTCGAAGGGTTTCGATCCGATCTCAACGCCTTGCAGAAGACGCCAAGCGGGGTTCTGCACATCGGCTGCATCGACTCCATCATAACAAGCCAGTGTTCGCCCCTCATTGGAGCGCTCTCCCGATTTGCGGAAGATTATCCTGATGTGGAGATCAGAATGCTCAACGCATCCGCGGCCGAGATCGATCAGGGCGTGTCAGTCAAACGCCTGCATATCGGTGTATCGACCAATCGCGGAAAGATCAGAGGGACGCAGTCACTCCCCCTGTTCACGGAACATGGCCATCTCTATTGCGGGTCATCCCACCCATTGTTTGATGTGGCCGACACTGAGATTTCGCTGAAGCAGCTGAGCAGCCAACGCTTTGCGCAGCATGTCTATTCAGAGGCCGAGTTGCGCGATGATGAAAAGATCGGTCTCACGCCCTCTGCCATTGGCCATTTTACCGAGAATATTGCCGCGCTCATTCTGACAGGCGGATTCATCGGCTTTCTTCCGGATCATTACGCGCGGAGTTGGGTTGACGCGGGACAGATGCGGCCCTTGCTTGGCGATCGGATCAAGAAGACCACAGACATCCGAATTCTATACCACATGGAGACAGCGGGCACGCCGCTAGTCTCGGCTTTTCTTGAAGCCGTTCGCGACAGCTCTTTCGAAAAAGATGTCATGTCATCCTAGTTTCGGAAGGTTTCCGGGCCGTCACCTCAGCTTTCCATTTTCGGCAATGCATTGCGTCGCTTTATCGTGGAAGCTGCAACAAGGGGAACGCACAAGCGGGACCTCGTCCGCCATCCGGAGTTCCAAATGACGCTTGATACGGCCTTTCGACTTGGACCAGCATCAATTTTCCCACCTGCCGACCGGCATGTCTATCTTGATGCCGCCTCGGTTGGCCTGAGCCACAAGGGCGGCGCCGCCGCAATATCCGCCTGGCAGAACGCACTCGCGGAGGAAGGGACAATTGCCTTCGACGAACAGGCGGAAGTCGAGTGCCTGGACAATCTCAACGCGGCGACAGCGCGCCTTTTCAACGCGACAGTCGATGACATCGCGGTGGCCTCAAGCGAAACGGTGTTGATGCAGTCACTGGCCTGGGCGGTGATGCCCGAAGCCGGGAGCAAGATCATCGCCACCGACATCACGCACCCCTCGACCATTTACCCATGGATACGCGTTGCCGATCATACCGGTGCAGAGGTGCATTGGGTGCGCGCCGATGAAACGCAAAGCATCGACCCCGATGCGTTGGAAGCTGCAATCGATGACGCGACCTCTGTCGTTTGTCTTAGCCAGGTCGAGTACGGCACGGGGCAGAAATACGATCTCAAACGATTTGCCGAGAAAGCGCACAGACATGGCGCGATCCTGGTTGTCGATGCCACGCAAGCCGCGGGTCAGGTTCCCGTCGACGCCGCAACGGGTGTCGATGCGGTTGCGACCTCGACCTACAAATGGCTGTGCGGCCCATTTGGTACGGGCATGATGTATGTGTCGCCAAAGCTGCAAGAGCTCACGCCAGGCATTCTGGGTTGGCGCACTCACAAGGACATGTGGGATTTTCAGGCAGACCGGCTCGAGTTGCCGGGCAATGCCAAGCGCTATGAGTTCGGGACCATGGCCTATGGGACGGCTTTCGGTGCGACAGAATCCATCCGCCATCTGCTTGAGACAGGGATCGACAAGGTCGTCGCGCATAATCGCCGCATCTCGAAACACCTCATCGCCGGGCTGAATGCGTTGGGCGCTGAAGTGCTCGGGCCGAAATCCGACGCGGACCGCTCCGCGACCGTCGCTGCGCGCTTTCCAGGCAAGAACAGCCGCGATTTCGCCAAGACCCTGAAAGACGCCAATGTCATCGCGTCTTTGCGGCGCGATTTCATCCGTTTCTCACCGCATTACTACAACAACATCGACGATATTGATCGGGGATTGTCCGCGATCGAGGCCGCGCTGTGATTATCGGCGTGGTTTGACCGATAGGAAAGCAACACATGTCGGATCCACTCACCGTAGCGCCAAGATCAGGCTGCAAGACCTTCTGCCATTTTCCGCTGGAGCTCGACCTCGATGCGCTCCAGGCTGACGTCGCCATCCTGGGATTGCCCTATGGGCGCCCTTACGCGATGGAGGAAGTGACGAATGACCAGTCGAACGCACCAACTGCCGTCCGGCAGGTCTCCGACATTGCCTGTGAAGGTCTTGAACGTTGGGATTTCGATCTGGGCGGCACGCTTTTCGATGGTCAGGATATCCGTGTGGTCGACTGCGGCGATGTCCCCGCCACCCCGCGAGACCTCGATGCGCACTATCTTCGCGCCGAGGCGGCGGTCCGCAAAATCCTGGCAGCCGGCGCTTTGCCGATCTCGATCGGAGGAGATCATGGCGTTCCGATCCCGGTATTCAGGGCCTTTGAAGATCACGGGCCGATACACGTGATACAGATCGACGCCCATCTCGATTGGCGCGATCACCTGAATGGCGAAACGGACGGCTATTCAAGCCCGATGCGCCGGGCCTCTGAAATGCCGCACGTCGACCGGATTTTCCAGATTGGACTGCGCTGCCAGGGAAGCGCGCGCAAAGAGGAGTTCGAGGCTGCACAAGCGTATGGCGCAGACCTGACGACAGCCCATGAGCTACACGACAAAGGCATGGACGCAGTCCTTGCGCGGATACCCGATGGCGAACGATATTATATCACAGTCGATGCAGACGGGATGGAGCCCGGGGTGATGCCGGGTGTCCTCGTGCCCGCACCCGGAGGCGTAACCTATACCCAGATGCACAAGCTCATCCATGGCCTGGTGAACAAAGGCAAAGTTGTCGGCATGGACATCGTCGAAGTCACCCCGAGCAAGGATGTCAACGAAATCACTTCCATTACGGCTGGCCGACTAATAACGAACCTGATCGGTGCATCAGTACGTGCCGGCTACTTCCGATCCCAAACCGCGTAGTCAATATCGTCGTTCATTCGCAATCGCTTGTTGCGCGCAGTTTGATGACGGGCTTTCGGAGAGGATCAATCGGCGGCAATCCGGCTTTGCCTTTGAAGTTCCTCTTTCACTCCCCCGTCCGCACAGCCGGAATACTGACCTCGAAGCAGGTCAGATCCTCGTCCGAGGTCACCTCGATATGCCCGCCATGGGCCGAGACGATCTCCGAGGTGATGAACAGGCCGAGCCCGAGCCCCTGCGGGCTTGCGTGTTTTCCGCCCTTGAAGAACGGCCGGAACAGGTTTTCGCGGCTCACATCGGGTATCGGCGTGCCCTTGTTGCACACGGTGATTGTCAATTGGCCGTCCCGGTTGTCGGCATCGACCGTGATCGGCTCATCATGCGCGCCGTGCATCACGGCATTGCCCAGGAGGTTCGACAGAACCTGCATCATCCGGGGGGCGTCGCAGTAGATTTCATCGTCGATGTCGGTCTCGACCTCTATCCGGGCGTCCTCGAACGCGACCTGTATCTCGTGGACGACCTCCGAAATCCGCTTGCCGAGATCGTTGTGCGATCTTCGGTCGAGCCCGATCCCGTCGCCGAGGCGCACCCGCGCGAAATCCATCATGTTGGCGATCAGTTCCGACATGCGCGCGGTGCTGGTCTGCATGAGCCGCAGCGTCTCGCGCGCCCGCTCGCTCTGCTCCTCGCGCGACAGCAGCCGCACGCCCGCGATCAGCGAACCCAGCGGATTGCGCAGATCATGTCCGAGGACGGCAAGAAACTGTTCCCTGAGGCTCGCCTCCTCGCGCTGCTCGGCGATGATCCGCTCGCGTTCCTTTTCCTCGGTCTTGTCGCGCACCGTGCAATAGAAGAAATCGCCTTCCGGAACCGCCACCCAGGAAAACCAATGGAAAGAGCCGTCCTTGGCGCGATAGCGGTTTTCGAAGCGGAACACGGGCTTGCCCGACTTCACCTTCTCGAAGGCCGTCATGGAGCGATCGACGTCGTCCGGGTGCAGGAAGGTCAGATAGGGGACCCCGATCATCTCGGCTTCCGTCCAGCCCAGCGTCGCCTTCCAGGCCGGGTTCACCGCAGCGAAGCAGCCCTGGCGATCCAGGATACACAACGGATCGGGCGTGACCCTCCATGTCCGCGACGCTACGTGGCTTTCGTCCATTGCTCTTTCCCCTGACAAGCAGGCCCCGTCAAAGCACAGTTCCCGACCGCTGTGTAGCCGTCCCGTTCGGACCAGCCGGCGGAACTTCCCGCGCAAAGAGGATACCCGCCTCACCGGCGAAAGCGAAGCCGGCACCCGATCGATGATATCCTCACGGAACGCCGCGACATGACGCTGACGGTCGGGCGGCGAGACGCGCCCTAACTCAAGGCCGGGGTCTGCACATTACAGCCGAACCCTGATTCCGTGCGCCTTTTCGCCCTGCGGCTCGACATGGATGGCGATGGAGGCGCCGGGCACGAAATCGCGGATCGCATCCTCCAGCCGGTCGCAGATGTCGTGCGCGTCGCCCACGCTCATGGTTTCCGGCACGACGAGGTGGAAATCGATAAAGGTCGCCGGGCCGGCGACGCGGGTGCGCAAATCATGCACGTCGATCGAGCCTTCGGCGTTCGCCGCGATGATTTCCTTGATGCGCGCCTCGTCGGCGGGCTCCACCGCACGGTCCATCAGCGCATCGACCGAGGAAGCGATCACCTTCCAGCCCTGCCACATGATGTTGATCGCCACGGCAATCGCGAGCAGCGGGTCGAGGATCGCATAGCCGGTGAGAAGCGCAAGGACGAGCCCGGCGAAGACGCCGACCGAGGTGACCACGTCCGACAGGATGTGACGGCCGTCGGCAACCAGCGCCGGCGACCGTTTCTCGCGGCCCCTGCGGATCAGGAGAGTGGCCCAGCCGGCATTGATCGCCGAGGCCAGCATGTTGACGCCGAGGCCGAGCCCCGGCGTTTCCGGCAGTTGCGGTTCGCGAAGCGCCGGGATCGCCTGCTGGATGATCAGCAGCGCGGCGATGGCGATCAGCACGCCTTCGACCACGGCCGAGAAATACTCCGCCTTGTGATGGCCGAACTGGTGGTCGGCGTCGGCGGGCCGCTGCGCATAGGACACCGCCACGAAGGCGATCACGGCGGCAATGACGTTGACGGTCGATTCCAGCCCGTCGGACAGAAGCGCCACCGACCCGGTGAGATACCAGGCGACGAGCTTCAGGCCCATCACGCCGACGGCGACGGCGATGGACCACGCCGCCAGCCGCTTCACGGCCGGATCGAACTGTATCATCGGCCTCACGCGCCCGCCGCCCTCAGGCAGCCGCGTCCCGTTTGCGTTTGTCCTTCGTGTCGACCAGGTGCGCCACCACGTTCTCGATCATCCGCATGCCGGCATTCTGGCCGAGCGTCATGATCGATTCCGGGTGGAACTGCACCGCCGCCACCGGTTCGGTTCGGTGCTCGATTCCCATCACCACGCCATCATCCGTTTCCGCCGTGACGACGAATTCGTCCGGCAGCCGCGACGGATCGGCGAAGATCGAATGGTAGCGGCCGACCGTGACATTGCTTGGCAGGCCCGAGAAGACCTTGCCGGGATGATTGACCCGAATGCGCGACGGCTTGCCGTGCATCGGCAGGTTCATCTGCCTGAGATTGCCGCCATAGGCCTCGGTCAGCGCCTGCAGGCCGAGACAAACGCCGAAGATAGGCAGGTCGCGATCGCGCGCTTTCCGGATCGTCGCCTTGCAGTCGAAATCCGACGGCATGCCCGGGCCGGGCGACAGCACCACGAGATCGGGCTTGTAGTCGTCGAAGGCCTTTTCGGGAACGGGCGAACGCACCGTGCGCACTTCCGCGCCTGTCTGCCGAAAGTAGTTCGCCAGCGTGTGGACGAAACTGTCCTCGTGATCGACCAGCAAGATCTTCACGCCGACGCCCACCTTCGCCGCCTCGCGCTTGGTCGATGCGGCGTTGCCCTTCTTGGCGTCGCGTATCGCCGCCAGCATCGCCGAGGCCTTCAGTTCGGTCTCGGCCTCCTCGTCTTCCGGCACGGAATCGAACAGCAGCGTCGCGCCTGCCCGCACCGAGGCGACACCATCGCGCACATGGATGGTCCGCAGCGTCAGGCCGGTGTTCATGTCGCCATCGAACTTCACGATGCCGATCGCCCCGCCATACCAGGCGCGCGGGCTCTTCTCGTTGTTCTCGATGAAGCGCATCGCCCACAGTTTCGGGGCGCCCGTCACGGTTACCGCCCACGCGTGGGTCAGGAAGCCGTCAAAGGCATCCATCCTGTCGCGCAACCGTCCCTCGACATGATCGACCGTGTGGATCAGCCGGGAATACATCTCGATCTGGCGCCGCCCGATCACCCGCACCGTTCCGGGCTCGCAGACCCGCGACTTGTCGTTGCGATCGACGTCGGAACACATGGTCAGCTCCGACTCGTCCTTCTTGGAATTGAGCAGCTTGAGGATCTGTTCGGAATCGGAGATCGCATCCTCGCCGCGCTGGATGGTGCCGGAAATCGGGCAGGTCTCTATGCGCCGGCCGGTCACGCGAACGAACATCTCGGGCGACGCGCCGATCAGGAACTCATTGCGCGCGAGATTCATGAAGAAGGAATAAGGCGCCGGATTGGTTTCCTTCAGCCGCCGCGCGATCGCCGAAGGCGCGGACTCGCAACGCTCGTGGAAAATCTGGCCGGGCACGACCTCGAACAGGTCGCCGCGTGCGAAGCTCTCCTTGGCCTTCTCGACCAGCCGCGCATATTCGCCCGGCTCGTGATCGCCGCGCGGGGGGATCGTCTCCGACTTGGCGAAGGGCTGCGCGGCGACGGTTTCGTCGAGACCTTCGGTAGAAATCTCGCCGTCGGAAAACTCGTACCGGTCGATCCATGCTTTCGCGGAGTGGTTGTCGACGACAAGGATTTCGTCGGGAAAGAAAAGCGCAAGGTCGCGCTGCGCGGTATCGCGATCGAGCTTCTGCTGGATCGGATCGAACTGGAAGGCGATGTCGTAGCCGAAGGCGCCGTAGAGCGCGAGATCGTTCTCGTCCGGGCTGTGGAAGTGATCGACGATGGCGCGCAACGCCGAAAACACGCTCGCCGCCCGCGTGCGGTCCTCTTCCATGACCACGGCCGCCGGTTCGGCGATCCGGACCTTCAGAACACCATCCGACGGCGTCAGTTCGGCGATGTGCTCGGCCCCTGTCAGCGCCTTCTCGATCATCGCCAGCAACGGCTTGCCACGCTCGCTCAGCGCCTCGATCGTCATCTCGCGCTGGTGCGAGGAGATCAGAACCGGCGGATTGACGATGGCCGTGTCCCAACGGGTATAGCGCCCCGGATACTCGTAATTGGAGGACAGGATCACACCCGGCTGGGTGTCCAGCATGTCCGTGTAGTCGGAGATCGCGGTCCGGTAATCGGCGTCGCGGCGATATCGCCTCACCGTCACGCCACCCCGCGTGACATAAGTCAGATCGGGTTCGGCTTTGGCCTTGTCGCGGTCCGACCGTTCAATTTCTGTCATTGTCCTGTCCTCTTATCCGCGCCAGACAGCAAAAAACCGCCAGCGCATTCTGCACTTGGCGGTTCCGATTTCTGACACGCAGCCGTGGACCAGCACCGCCTAGGAGCGGAGCCACCACCAGAGATTCTTCGTTGCGCTGCAGTTCGTCATGGCCGCAAACTAGTCCGGTGCGCTTGTCTGCGCAATGCATATTTTGCGCGGGTTTTCGTCGCAAGGGGAGCCTTTCGGCCACTGCCACGTTATCGCTGCATGACAGATCAGCCCACAGCCCGTTCCACCGCACCTTTTCTTACTGTTCTCCTTGCGAGCACCGTTTTGGGCGTTATCCCCGCAACCGCTCAGGATCAGGGAACGTCCCGCCTGTTCGATCCGGAGCCGATGAATTCGGTATCCGCCAGCGAAGCGCCCGATCCGGGCGCCGATGCGATATCCGCCGAAACGATCAACGCGGCGCAGTTTACCGGCGAAGCCCTTCCGGAGGGGCAATCCGCGATCACCGCCAAGATACAGATTCTGCTTGATCGCGGCGGCGTCTCGCCCGGCGTCATCGACGGCTATGCGGGCGAAAATGTCGACAGGGCCATCCGCGCCTTCGAGGAGATCAACGGGCTTCCGGTCGACGGCGTCATGGATCAGGACGTCTGGCAGGCGCTACAGGCCCACGGCGGAGAGGCCGTCAGTCCCTACCAGATCACCGTCGAAGATGTTTCGGGAATCGTGCCGCCCCTCCCCGAGGATTACAGGGAATTGGCCAAGCTGGACTGGCTTGGCTACGAATCCGCGGCGGAACTGCTCGCCGAGCGTTTCCACATGGATATCGAGTTCCTGGAGACGCTCAATCCCGGCGTCGATTTTGCCCAGCCCGGCACGACCATCCTGGCGGCCAATCCCGGCGCCAACGCGGAAACGGAAGTCGCGCGGATCGTCGCCAACAAGTCGCGCGAACGCCTTCAGGTGTACGATTCGACCGGACGGCTGGTCCTCTCCTATCCGGTGACGATCGGCAGCAGCGACACGCCTTCCCCCGCCGGAACGCACGAAGTGCTCGGCGTCACCACCGATCCGACCTACTCCTACCGGCCGGACGAGAACTTCCAGCAGGGCGACAACAATGAGCAATTGACGATCCCGCCCGGGCCGAACGGTCCCGTCGGCAGCACCTGGATCGACCTTTCGGAACCGACATATGGAATCCACGGAACGCCGGATCCCGCACTGATCGGCAAAACGGCCTCGCATGGCTGCTTGCGTCTGACGAACTGGGATGCCAACGAACTGGCGATGCTCGTCGCGAACGGAACACCTGTGGAATTTGTCGACTGATCCTCCATGCGCATTGTCTGGATAACGCTGCTCATTCCGTTCGTTCTCGCGGCAAGCGACGTGCCCGGCGTCGTGCCCCTGCCAGTGGAAAAACCGGAACGCGCGAAGGCCGAAGATGCCCCTTCCCGCGAGAAGGCTGTCGATAAGAAGGATACGGAAAAAGAACAGATCGCGCCCGAACCGCCGGAGCCCGTCGATCCGCCGCCGTCCGCGCCGGACGAAGCGGCACTGGCCGCCTGCGAAGCACAACTCGAAACCCTTGGAACGGTCTTCAAGCGGCAGGACGGGGTAGACGGGCCGGGTATTTGCGGGCTCCCGGCGAGCTACTCGGTCGACGAGATCGTGCGCGGCATCTCGATCGCGCCGACAACGCAGATGCGCTGCCGCACCGTCCTTGCCACCGCGCGGTGGATCGACGAGGTGGTCATCCCCGCGGCCAAGGTTCTGGGCGACGATGTTCGGCTGACGGGCATCCGCCAGGCCTCGACCTATGTCTGCCGGACCCGCAACAGCCAGCCGGGCGCGAAGATCTCCGAACATGCGCGCGGCAACGCCGTCGATGTGCGCCAGTTCGAGTTCGATGGCCACGATCCGATGCCGATCCAGCCGCAACAGCGAAAAGGATCGCCCGAGGAAGCATTCCAGAAGGCCGTGCGCGCGGGCGCATGCCTGCACTTCACCACAGTCCTCGGCCCGGGGTCGGACGCGTTCCATGACGACCACCTGCATATGGATCTCGCCCAAAGGCGAAGCGGCTATCGGCTCTGTCAGTAATCCCGCGTTTTCGACTTCTGCCCATCCGACGCGTTTGACGGGCGTCAACGCACTTTCACAATCGCGGTGTTAGCTGCCCGGCATACTCTTCTCCATATCAAGCGAGGGTGTGATCCAATGGATACGCAGGACGACAAGGGCACGAAGAAAACCTTCACCGAGGAAATCGAGATTGCCGGCGACCAGCTGATCGAAAAGATCAAGGCGATCGTCCAGGAAGGCAATGTCCGTCAGCTTCGCCTCAAGGCGTCGGATGGCGATATCGTTCTCGAAACGCCTCTCACGATCGGCGTGGTCGCCGGCGGCGTGATGGCGCTCGCCGCGCCGTGGCTTGCCGTTCTCGGCGTGATTGCCGCGATGGTGACGCATGTTACGGTCGAGGTGGTGCGCGAGATCGACGAGGACGAAGCGGACGACAAGCCGTCCGAATCCTGATCGCCCGCCATTCGGGCCGTGGCGCTCGGAGCGAGCAAGATGAAAAAAACGGAACACGACAAGGTGGGAGGCGTGGCGGTCGACGCTTCATCTCAATTGGCGCGCATCGAGGCATGCCGCGACCTGCTCTACCAGCGCAAGCAGGAGATCGAGGCCGACTGCGCGGCGATCCTCGCCGACTGGGAGCCGGCAATCGGGCGCGCGTCCTTTCGCGCGGCTGCGGAAAACCTCGCTTTCTATCTCGCCGCCCGGCAACGCGACCTCGTCGAGCTCCAGGCCGATTTGTCCGCGCTCGGGCTCTCTTCGCTCGGACGTTCCGAATCCCATCCCAGGCAGACGCTCGCCTCCGTCGCCGCCACGCTCGACGGCTTGACGGGACGGCCCGCGCAATGGCCAACGCCGGAGGAACTGTCCGCCGGACTGGACCACATCACCCGCGACCAAAACCTGTTTTTCGGTGACTACCCCGGCGGACGCCACACCCGCATCATGGTGACGGTGCCCGAAGAGGGAGCCGACGACCCCGGCCTTGTCGCCGAGCTGATCGAGGCCGGCGCGAGCTGCTTTCGCATCAATTGCGCCCATGACGGCCCGCGCGAATGGGGGCGGATGATCGCCAACATTCGCGAAACCGCGCAAAAGGCCGGACGGACATGCCCGGTAATCATGGATATTGCGGGCCCGAAATGCCGGATCGAGACAATCGACATGGCCGGGCGCAAGCGTGTCTTCCGTGGCGACCGTTTTCACCTGCTGACCGCACCCGCCACATCGCACACCGATCTGCCCGCAATCACGATCAGTTTTCCGAACATCGTTTCGCGCATCCAGCCCGGCACGCTGATCTGGATCGACGACGGCAAGATCGGCGCGAAGGTCGTTGAAACCGTCGAGGGCGGCGTCCTGCTCGAAGTGACCGTCGCACGCGACAAGGGCGAAAAGCTGAAACTGGAAAAAGGCGTGAACTTTCCGAGCCTCGATCTCGATCTTCCGCTGCTCTCGAAAAAGGATATCGGCGATATCGCCTTCGTGGCTGACCATGCCGATGTGGTCGGTTGTTCCTTCGTCCAGCGCCCGGAGGACATCCGCCTGCTCGTTGCCGAACTGAACAGGCATCGCAGCAACCGCCCGCCGCAGCCGCTGCTTCTCAAGGTCGAGACGGGGCTGGCCGTGCGCAACCTGCCGCGGCTGATCGTGCAGGCTGGCGCCAGCCAGCCGGTCGCGGTGATGATCGCGCGCGGCGACCTGGCGATGGAAATCGGCACCGAACGCCTGTCGGAGGTCCAGGAGGAAATCCTGTGGCTGTGCGAAGCGGCGCATGTGCCCTCGGTCTGGGCGACACAGGTGCTCGAGACGCTGATGAAGACCGGCGCACCCTCGCGCGCCGAGGTCACGGACGCGGCGATGGGCCAGCGCGCCGAATGCGTGATGCTGAACAAGGGCCCTTACGCCGCCGAGACAATCCGTTTTCTGGCTGGCATCCTGCGGCGGATGGGCCGACACCAGTTCAAGAAGACCGCGCGGCTCTCGGCGCTGACCTCATGGCATGGACCGCAGCCGCTGAACGACGCATGAAAAAGGGCGCCCGAACAGGCGCCCCAAAAGTAACTCCGATCCGAAACGCGATCAGAACAGGCCTTCGACATTGCCCTCGTCGTTGAGCCGGATCACCTCGGCGGCCGGTTTGCGCGGCAGGCCGGGCATAGTCATGATCTCACCGCAGATCGCGACAATGAAGCCGGCGCCCGCCGACAGCCGCACCTCGCGCACCGGCACGGAATGTCCGGTTGGCGCGCCGCGCAGGTTCGGGTCGGTCGAGAACGAGTATTGCGTCTTGGCCATGCAGACCGGCAGATGGCCATAGCCCTCGGCTTCCCATGTCTTCAGCTGGTCGCGCACCTTCTTGTCCGCGATGACCTGATCGGCATGGTAGATGCGCTTGGCGACGGTCTCGATCTTCTGGAACAAGCCCATCTCGTCGGGATAGAGCGGCGAGAAGTTCGCCGCGCCGCTTTCGGCAAGCGACACGACCTTGTTCGCCAGTTCCTCGATGCCTTCGGATCCCTTCGCCCAGTGCTTGCACAGGATCGCTTCCGCGCCCTGCTGGGCGACGTAATCCTTCACCGCCTGGATTTCCGCTTCGGTGTCGGAGACGAAATGGTTGATCGCAACGACGACGGGAACGCCGAAGCCCTTGGTGTTGGCGATGTGGCGACCGAGATTGGGGCAGCCTTTCTGGACAGCGTCCACATTCTCCTCGCCGAGATCGGCCTTGGCGACGCCGCCATTCATCTTCATCGCGCGCACTGTCGCGACGATCACGGCGGCGGCCGGTTTCAGGCCAGCCTTGCGGCACTTGATGTCGAAGAACTTCTCGGCACCGAGATCCGCGCCGAAGCCCGCTTCGGTCACCACGTAATCGGCCAGTTTCAGCGCAGTCGTGGTCGCGATCACCGAATTGCAGCCATGCGCGATATTCGCAAAAGGCCCGCCATGGACGAAGGCCGGATTATTTTCCAGCGTCTGCACGAGGTTCGGCTGCATCGCGTCCTTCAGCAGCACGGTCATCGCGCCGTCGGCCCCGATGTCGCGGCAATAGATCGGCGTGCGGTCGCGGCGATAGGCGACGACGATATCGCCGAGACGCTTCTGCAGGTCGGCCAGGTCCTTGGCGAGGCACAGAATCGCCATGACTTCCGAGGCGACCGTGATGTCGAAACCGGTCTGGCGCGGAAAGCCGTTGGCGACGCCGCCGAGCGAAACGACCGTGTCGCGCAGAGCGCGGTCGTTCATGTCCATCACGCGGCGCCAGCTCACGCGGCGCTCGTCGATTGCCAGTTCGTTGCCCCAGTAGATGTGGTTGTCGATCATCGCCGACAGCAGGTTGTGGGCCGAGGTGATGGCGTGGAAGTCACCCGTGAAGTGAAGGTTCATATCCTCCATGGGCACGACTTGGGCGTAGCCGCCGCCGGCCGCGCCGCCCTTCATACCGAAATTCGGACCAAGCGAGGCTTCGCGGATGCAGATCGCCGTCTTCTTGCCGATGCGGTTCAGGCCATCGCCGAGACCGACGGTCGTGGTCGTCTTGCCCTCGCCCGCGGGCGTCGGGTTGATGGCCGTCACGAGGATCAGCTTGCCGTCTTCGCGATCCTTCACGGAGGCGATGAAGTCGGCGGAGACCTTCGCCTTGTCATGGCCGTAGGGAAGCAGGTGTTCTGACGGGATGTCCAGCTTCGCTCCGATCTCCTGGATCGGTTTCTTGTCAGCGGCGCGGGCGATTTCGATGTCGGTCTTGAATTCGGCCATGGTGCTCTCCGATTGGTCCTCCCGGCAGGGGCAACACTGCCGCAGCGCGTGTATACACGCAGACGGGTAAGGCTACGCAATCGCAATTCAGCCGTTCATTGCGCGGTTTGCGACACGCGGCATGACGCAAGACCACTGGCGGCTTTTTCAGCGCCTGTCGGGCACGCCGACCAGAATGAAAGGCGCCCAATAGGCCGGATGCGTCCAAGCCGGATTTTCGGGCGCATCGAGCATCGAGAGAATGGCCTGGCGATGCGCCTCCGCGGCGCGCATTTGCGGCGCTTCGGCGCGCAGCCTGAACAGGTCGGTCATCAGTTGCACGGCCGAGTGACTCTCCACCGGCCAATGACTGACCATCAGCGCACGCGCACCGGCATAGAGGAAGGCCTGCGCAAGGCCGGACAATGGCTCCGCACCCGGTTTCGCGCCAAGCGCGGTGTTGCATGCGGAAAGAACGACCCAGTCCGCCGCGAGCCGCAATTGCGCAATCTCGGAGGCGGTCAGAAATCCATCCTCGCCCTCGCCCGCCGTCAGCGCCAGTGCCGGCTCCGCGAGCGGCGCGCGGTCGGTCCCGGCGATATCGCCCGCGACGAGGCCGTGGGTGGCGAAATAGAGGACCCGATAGTCCTCCAGATCCGTTGCCTTGAGTACCGCCTCGCTCGCATCCGCACCGAGCCGGATGCCGTCCGACGCGTCAAGGGCGGAAACAACGGCGGCAGCTTCGTCGGCGGTCTCTGGCAGCGGCCGCAGCGCACTACGCAGCGCGGATGGCGCCATATTGCCGGTACCGGCGAAGACCGGATCGGCAAAGGCGAGCACCGGCAGCGCCGGTTGCCGCACACTGCCCAGACCGGCCGTCCGCAGCGCGGACGTCGATGGCAGGACCGTGATCGCGAAACGCCGCACCAGCCATTCGGGCTGCGCGGTTTCGTTGGAGGGCATGGAAGCGACGAGAAGACCTGGCGGGATCGCCGTCACCGGTCCGCGCAGATCGAAATAGACATGGCTCTTGCCGGCGAGGTCCTGCTCTGCCGGGCCGAGCAACGTCCGATAGAGCCAGTGCGCGGCGTCCACGGGAAAAGCCGCCGGGTCGGCCTTGTCCTTCTGGCGCGAGCGAGCCGCGCGGACGTCGAGTTCTAGGTTCACCGATGAACGAATGGCTTCGACGGCAGCCGCGATATTCGAAGGGGGCGTGTCGATCGAGTACCAGAAGCCGGACTCCCGCGTAAGAACCAGCGCCATGGGAATGCCGACCTGCGATCCGGTTTCCAGGATGACAAGCGCCTCATCCTCACCCAGGAGGGACTGGATCTCCGCCTTGGAAAGCGATGAATTGCCAGTCACGGCGGCAAGCGAGGGATACTCCGTATCCATGCGCTGCCTGATCGCGTTCCGGCTTTCCTCCAGCCGCTTGAGGCGTTCGCGCAACGCTGTTTCGGCAAAACGATCGCGTTCATTCGCAGGCACCGACAGGGCGGCAGCCAGGGTCTTGCGGACGAGCGAAATCGCGGTCTCCGCATCCGAGACGTCTCGCAGCACGGACGCCGCCTCTCCGGTTCCCGCGGCAAGGCGACTGTTGAGCAAAGCCTGCGCACGCGCAGCGCCTCTCAAATGGGCGACCTGAAGATAGTCCAGCACACCCTCGCCGGCGCGCGCGCTGTCCCAGACGCCGTCGCGCGCCGCAAGCGCCAGCGCGTAAAGATAGAAATCGCCGCGTGGAAGCGCATCGTTTTCAAGCGTCCGCCCGAAGACGTCCAGCGATTCCTCCAGCCTGCCGGTTTTTGCCAGGAACATACCGAGAAGGTCCCGTGCCTCCAGCAAAAACCGCTCCTGCGGGCTGCGATCGACGGCATAAATCGCCTCGACTTCGCGCAGCAACGCGATGCCCCTCTCGGCGCGAACCGGATCTCCTCCATTGCCAAAATCGGCAAGCGCCATGAATTTCGCGAAATCGGCCCAGTGCGAACTGTCCCGCCCATAGACGTCATCGATACGGGATAGATACGGAGCAACGAGGTCTTCGAGCAGGTCGAGGCGTTCCAGGTACCAAAGCGCTCGCGCCTTCGTCGCCACCGCCGTGAGGACGTCGGGCGCCATATCCGGATGCTTCAACACGCTATAAAGATCGAGATAGACGGCGATCGCTTCATTCAGTGGGCCGAGCGCCTCTTCGGGCTTTCCCGAATCGTTCAGGAGAACGCCAAATTCGCTGAGCGCCGTCGCATGGATCTGCCGCTGCCAATTGCCGGGCGACCGGGCCGTCGCCTCTATGATCCGCGTGAAGTGGGTCCGCGATGTGTCGAACTGCCCGAGGAATTGCGCAGCCCGCGCCATTTGAAGCCGGATGGCCAGCGCGGCGAAATGGTCCATGCCGAACCTTTTCTCGGCCTCTACCAGCATATCGGCGCCGAGCGACTGTGCCTCTTCCGCATGTCCGGACTGAACCGTCGCCTGAACGAGCAGGTTGAAAATCCGCCAAAGCAGGAGGTCGTCGGGATCAAGCTGCCGGTTGGCACGCGGCGCAATGTTCCGCGCCATTTGAAGTGCCTCTTCGAACCGGCTCTGGCGGATCGTCGCATCGGCAATCAGCCATTCGACTTCCAGCGCCTGTGCGGAATCGCGCCCGAAGCTCTCCACGACCATCGGATGGAGTTGCCGAGCCGTAAGCTCGACCTGGCGATGGTCGCCAAAACCGACCTGCATCGCGAGCAGCGAGTCCGCGACTTCGCGAAACTCGGCCTCAGTCAGGCGATCATCGGAACCAGCCGGCTCGGCCGGCTCCTGCCCGAATGCCGGCGCGCCCCAGAGGGCCAGCCCGGCAAAGAGCAAAAGCCACCGGGCGGCACGACCAAAACCCACCCGACCCTACCGGTCGAGAATGTCGCGCATCTCGACCAGGTTGGAGCGCACGCGCAACAGGTAGAAGCCCATCGTCGCCAGATGCGACGGCATAATCCAGCTCGATTCATTGCCGTTCGAGATGATGAAGGGATGCATGTCGAGCGAGGCGTGCAACTGGTCCTCGGTGCGATCCCAGACAGCGCTCAAACGGCGGTCGTCATAGACGCCCCTGAAATCGGCCTGGGTGGCCTCCAGGACCCCGTAATAGGCATAAAGCTGCCCGTAGGTGAACCAGAACCGGTCGTCGGCGCGCGGGTCGAACCAGCCGAGATTGCTCGCCTCCATTTGCTGGCGCAGGATATCCGAGGTCGAACCGATATCGCCGGTGATCCGGTCCAGGAACTGCATCAGATTGTCGGTGCGCCCGTCGAACTGGCCTTCGCAATTCGAAAGTTCGGTGTTGAACCCGTCGAGCGCGCGCATCGCCTCGCGTTGACGTTCCGCTGTCGTCGGCTGCACGAAGGGCGGTGTGAAGGTCAGCCACCATGCGTCGTCGATATAGGCCATCGCCTGACGGGCATCCTGCAGGTTCTGGTTGATCTGCGACGTACCGCGGACGCGGCCCAGCCGGTCGACAAGTTCGACGGTCGTGCGTCGGACGACCTGGTTCACGCCCAACTGGAACGCGGCCTTGTTGTCGAGGAACGGCGTGTTCTTCCACTCGATGCCGAAGAGTCCCGCCTTCGACAACGGATGCTGCGGCACCCAGTAATTCTCGTTGACGTTGAAGTCGATCAGGTCGCGCGTCACCTGGACGATCGCGGAAGGCGCGCATTGCGTCGACGAGCCTTCCGGCATCGGCTCGCCCGGCGTCACGGTCGCATTGGCGAGATCGTACCGGGCGACATAGTCCGGATTCCAGTTCACCCAGCGCTCGGCAATCCAGATGAAGTGTCCGTAACCGATCACGATGGCGATCAGGATCAGGAAAACCGGGATCTTCACGAACCAGCCGCGCCCGCGCAACCAGTTCCTGAACGCGATGAAGGGCCATAGCAGCCACGCCACGAAATGCCCGATCCCGCGACCGATCATTTCGAAAAGGCGGGTGAAAAAGGCGATGATCGGATCGAGCATGGCTACCCCTCAGGAAGGTCAGAGACCGTAGAGCCGCTTCCTGAAAGCGGCCTTGTCGGTCAAATAGGTGTTCTTCAGGGTCTCCACAACGTGCTGGCGGAAGGCGTCGTCATAGCCCGTGTAGTCAGCGTAGAAGCCCTGCTTGTTGAAAACATAACGCGAAACGAAATCGTCGGGGACGAATTCTGTGATCAGCCGGTTCACCAGCCAGGCGTCCTTGTGCTCTGGACGCGCCCGCGCCAGCAGAAAGCGGAACCGATCGGGAATGCGCCCGATATCGACACGGCCCGTCTGGGCGATCTCGCGCTTGATCGCGTTGAGGAACGGATAGGTCCCCTCCTCATTGATCAGTCCGGCATTGCGATGCATCCAGGTCTGAAGCCAGACTGCGTCCATTCCGGAGTAGTCCGCGTCGGGATCGGACTTCCGCAACAGCGCCCGGATCGCCATCTCGGCACGGTGTTCGAGCAGGCCCGAGGTCTCCAGCCACGAGGCGCGCGGCGGGTCGAGACGCCCGGTCTCGGCGAGAAACCGGAAGATACGCACCTGATCGCGGATCGACAGGTAGCTGACCTGCCACGGCCGCGACCGCCGGAAACCGGGCGCGTCGGGATCGCAGATCACCGTGGTCATCTTCTCGTCGTTGAAGATGTAGCAACCGCCGAAATGGCTGGCCCAGAACGCGTCATGGCGGAACACGACCTGGTCGGGCACCAGCCTGTTCTCGCGGATATCGCCGGCGACCTTGGCAAGATCGACCATGCGCTCCAGCATGGCGTCGTCGCGCCAGGCCTCCGGCTCGGTCTTCAGACGGTCGACCAGCGACCGCAGGGTCGCGGCCTTGCCGAGCACGTCGTCGGCCGACAGCACCTTGAATTCCACCTGCTCGATAGACAGCAGGTCCTCGACGTCCCGGACCGTGGACACGTTGTCCTCGATCTCGCCATAGATCACGTCCTTGATCGTCAGGGCCTGGATCGCGCGCGAGTTGGAGTTGTAGAACTCGTAGACGAGCGCTTCGGTATTCGAAAAACAGGTGTGAACCACCGGCAGGGTCGATTGCGCCGGCGTCAGGATGATGAAGCGGCGATTGACGCCGTTCGGGTCGAGATAGTTCGGATCATCGAGTTCATCGGCGATCTGCGGCGAGAAGCCGGTCTTGTCGATATCGAACCGCTCCAGCACCGTTGCCGGCAGACCGAACGCCTTCAGCGCCTTGTTGTAGCGCTCGACCAGATGCGGCTGCGTCACCGTCAGCAGCCGCCCGTAGATCAGTGCGTTGTCGTAAAGGCGTTTCATGCGCCGTTCCACAGCCCCTTCGACTTCAGGTCGGCGATTTCGCGAGCGGCGCGTTCGCGCAGGCGTTCGTTGCGGATCATGGTCTCGACGGCGGCCGCGTCGGACTTGTCGGTGTAGCGGAACTCGGAATCGGCGTAGCGATTGATCTCCTGCATCACCATCGACATCGTGAACGGTCCGCGCAGTTCCTCGATCATCGCTTTCTTGTCGTCGTAGGACTTGTGCAGGAAGACTTCGGGCGTTTCGAACCACTCGTCGGGGAGGTCGATATCCATCGCCCGCATCTTGATCGCATCGGTGATGTTCTTGATCGCACGGCCGGTGAAACGCGGCTCCGCCATCTTGATGCGATGCAGATAATCGCCGACATCGGCCATGGTTTTCGGTTCGCCGCGTTCTTCCAGGAAGCGCTCATAGACCGCGAGTAGCCCGTCCTCCTTCGGCCTGTCATGGCCTTCATAGGCCGCCGCGACCGCCTTCTTGATG
The DNA here is from genome assembly GCF_965227485.1 of Oricola indica. Lineage (NCBI taxonomy): Bacteria > Pseudomonadati > Pseudomonadota > Alphaproteobacteria > Hyphomicrobiales > Ahrensiaceae > Oricola > Oricola indica. The sequence goes on along the minus strand of NZ_OZ245747.1, from coordinate 1,577,891 downwards.
ACCTGCGCGGCATAGAGGTCGTGATCGCCAAGCGGGATCGCGTGGTTCTTGCCCGCCAGCAGAACGAATATATCGACATAGTCGTCCTCGGTCTGCGGTCCATCGACCAGCCAGCGCGCGCCCGCCCGCTGGCGCAGCGCGTCATCGACATTTTCGGGATAGTTGGAAAACATGCCGAAGGAGCAGTTGCCGCGCACGACGGTGGTGGCGCCGGCGAAGCTCTCCATCAGGACGGCGGTCACCTCGTGCTGGCCGGCGGATGCCCGGTCGTCGGACCGCTTCGCCGCCACCTGGTCGATATCGTCGACCGTGCCGAAGCCGATCGCCTTCGGGTTGACGATCGTGTTGACGAACTCCTTGCAGTTCTGGCCCGACTTGCCCTGGTAGGAAGAGATCTGGTCGACGCCGAAATTCTCGTAGTGGAACGGATAACCGGCGATCGTGCAGTAGTCGTTGATCATCCCGGCGATCATCTGGATCAGGATCGTCTTGCCGGTGCCCGGCGCGCCATCGCCGATGAAAGTGAACAGGAAGCCGCCGAGTTCCACGAAGGGATTGAGCTGTCTGTCGAAATCATAGGCGACCAGCATTTTGGCGAGCTTCGTCGCCTGGTATTTGGCGATGTGGTTGCCGATGATCTCGTTCGGCTTCTTGAATTGCATCACCAGCGGCTTGCGGCGCTGGCCCGGCGCGACATCGAACCCGTCGAGCGTGAAGTCGTCCGCCTCGATGCGGATATGGCTGTCCTCGAAAGAGCCAAGCCCGGTGAACCGCCCGCGCCGTCCGAGCAGCCCATCGACGGCGACCCGCGCGAACGCCTTGGCCCGCTGCAGCATGACGGTTTCGTCCGCCGCGCCCTCGATCGATTTCGCCAGTCCCGCGACCATCGATTTCAGCGCGTCCTGCGCGGTGTCGAACAGGAATTCCGGCTCATCCGGATCGTTGACCGGCTCCGTACCGCCATCGAGCATCTGCAGAAGATAGGCGGCGAGCGTGAAGGCGGAGACATAGGCGGCCGCGTTGACCAGCGTCTTGAAGCGCACCGCCTCGTCGCCCTGCAGCGGCGCGGACAGGTTGCGCGCCTGAAGGCTCTCAAGGTCGGTCTGGCGGGCAAAGACATCGGCGACGGCCAGGGCCACCGCGATGCCGCGCCGGGTACGGTAGAGAAGGTTGTGCTGCACCGGGGTGAGCATCTGGTCGTCCGGCCGCACGGCCGCGATCTGGCGCGTCAGTTCGACTTCGCGCGTGCGCTTCATGCCGCCGGTCGAAACGGTGGAAACGAAGCGGCGCCCGGTGCCGGCCAGCGCCGTATCGGACTTTCCGCCCGTATCCTCAATCACGATGATGCGCGTGACGAAAGATTGCGCCGTGGCGCGATGTTTCGCGATGTCGTCCTCGTCGATGCGGGTCAGCCCGATATCCATCCGCTATTCCTCGTCACGCCGGGCTGTCCGGTCGTCCTTTCGCAAACCTGCATTCGTCTTGCCTGCGTTCGTCTTGCCTGCGCCGTCTTCCTTGTCGACCGGCCTTGCCGCGAAGCGCCCTTTCTCGAAGACCGGCGGCGCGCAACGCACGGGCTCGCCATACATCAGGAGATCGAGTTCGCATTTGTCACACATCGCTGATCACCTCGCCGCCGGAGATGATATGCGTCTGGTAGCCCGCGAAAACGGCCTCGGTTTCGCCGGCAGCGTAAAGGGCCTGGTAGGCTTCGTGCGGAATGAGCGCGTGCTTCTCATAGGCCGAGACGCCCATGCGCGCGGCGTCGAGATCGTCTGTCTCGATGTGGAATTCCTCGCGCGCCGGTTCCGACGACCATATCCCCTTGCGGGCAGGCTTTTCCGACTTGGAATAGATGTCCTGGATCGTCCAGGTCAGCAGCCAGGCGTTGGCAGGGTTGGCGACCTTTTCGAGAACATCGTTGACCCGCTTGTTGTGTTCGGTGATGCCGGCCGAATAGAACGGCCCGAGCACGATGCGCCGCAACTGCTTGGGATGCAGGTCGTCGAAATCGCGATCCATGTTGGTGGCGATCGTAGACGGCGACAGCGAATAGGCCGAATTGCGCTCCGCGAAGGCATCGAACTCGCGCGCCAGTTTCGGATTGAGCAGGCCGCCGACCGGCAGCGGAATTTCAACCGACGTGTCGAGCTTGCCGTCTTCGGTGACCAGCATCTTGACAATGTCAGGCGAAGAATCCTCGATCATGGCCGTATAGACCAGCGGCAGGTTCGACACGCCGTCGAACGCGCCCCAATGGACGAGGTAGAAGGGGCGCATCGTCTTCGGATTGACCGAGACCTTGATCGTTTCCGGCAGGACCAGCGGCGAGAACACATGCCCCTCCTGCACATGTTCCAGATAGAGCCGTTCCGCCATCGATTGCTGCAAATCGCGCGGGAACGCCTTGTGGCGCAGGATGAAGTCCGCCATTTCCTCGCGCAGCGCGTCGGGCGCCGGAATCTCCGCCAGCCGCGCCTTTGCGGTCATCCGGTCGTTTTCGAGCTCCAGAACGTTCTGGAAGACCGGAAACCCGCTTTCCGCGCGCGAGATGCGAAACGATTTCGCGTAGTCCAGATGATGCCGCCAGCAGGTGAATGACGCCTCCAGCCGCTCGACATACTCGGTGACGGCCTGTGCAACCAGGCCGTGCTTGTAGAGCGGCGAGCGGTCGTCGCGCAGGAAGACGTCCAAGCCTTCCAGCGCCGCGTGAATCGACGCGAAATACCGATCGACGGGTGAATCATCCGGCATTCTCGTCATCGTGGCTCAGCCGCCCCCCGGTCCGGCTCCACGCCTACTGGCGCACATAGTCCGCGGCGTCGTGCTGTTTCATCACCGCGTCGAAGCGCCGCGCGAAGGCGTCGTCGGCGAGCTTCTTGCGCCGCTGGATATCCGCGGTGGCGACCATGTTCTTCTCGTGCATTTCGAGAAGGTCGCCGATGTGCTTCTGCGCCGCCGCGCCGATACCGGCCATGGTCGTTTCGGCGGCGTTGTCGACCTGGCTGCCAAGCGTGTTGATCTTGTGGGCGACGTCCTGCTGGGCGGCGGTCTTGAGCGAATCCTCCAGCGACTTGTAGAGGACGATGCGCTGTTCGGTGTCGATCGTCAGCTTGTTGATCAGCGTCTGCTGGGCGGCGATCTGGTTGTTCAGCGAATCGACGAAGGTCTGGAACATCGAGGTGTAGCGTTCCAGCGTCTGGCTCTCGGCCAGAAGGGTCTGCTCCTTGGCCTGCATCTCGTTGTACTCGGTCGCCAGCTTGGAGCGCTCGCCTTCGAGTTCGGTGCGGTCCTTCTGGTTGGTGGTCGCCGCGACGCGGTTTTCCATGTCCAGCAGCATCGGGTTGAGTTCCTCGATGCGCTTCTGCGTCGCCTCAAGCTCCAACATGGTGGACTTGCGCCGCTCGATGACCGTGCGCAGGCTTTCCTCCGAGGTCGAGTAGCGCTGGTCGAGGATCTGCTTCTGGCTGGTGAGGATGCCGACGATCGTGTCGGACTTGGCAAGGAGTTCCTGCAGATTGCCGGCAAGCGACATGTTGCGCACGCGTTCCGACCGCATGCGCTGCATGCGCTGCTTGGAGAACATCCCGACGAGCTTCTCGAAACCGCTGTAGGATTTCATGCTCTCGAATTCGGAGCCGAAGACATTGGTCGCGTCCTCGAGGCCGATGATCAGGTCGGCGATATTGCCTTCCATAACCTGCTGCTGCTTGAGCACGTCCTGGATGCGTGCGTTCTCGATGTCGAAATCCGCATCGCCGATGGCCTGGTCGGCCTTGGCGAATTTCTCGAGGACGATTCCCGATTGCTCGATCTTCGAGCGCATGTCGTCGACGACCTGCTTCGTTTTCTCGATCTCGGCGTCAAAATTCTGCAAGGTCGCCATGAAAGCTGTCTCCTTCGGCCAGGCGGGTCGTCCGTAGCGTAAGTTGCGGACGCTTTCGGTATAGACCGTGAGGATTACGTTTTGAAGTATGGCGCTTGCAAGGCGAAATCGGTTTGAAACCGCCAAATTACTGTCAGGCGGCGCGTTGTCCCGCCGCAGCGCTTCCAAGCGGCTCCGAGAGGAGTTCTTCCATGAAGACGCTCATCAGTTGCGACCGTCCATCGACGCCAGCCTTGGCGTAGATGCGCGCGCACTGCGCCCGCACCGTACCGGTCGCCGTCCCGCGGATCGATGCGATCGCCTCATTGTCCAGCCCCTTGAGCAGCAGAAGCGCGACGTCCCGCTCGGCGTCGGACAACGCCCAATCGGAAAAGAACCGGTCGATGACGGACTGCATCTCGCCGCGCGCGGCGCGAATGCCGATCTCCATGGACGCATTGCGCTGCAGGAGCCGACGCAACTCCATGAGCAGGAAACCGGTTCCGAAGACCAGCACGACGGCCGCGATGGCCTCGATTATCAGATGAAAGGACTCCTGGCTTCCCAAAGCCTCGAAATCGGCGATGACGTCCGCAGCGAAGAACACCGCGCACATCATGTTTGCCACGATGAGAACGGCGAGCACGTAAGCCCGCCGTTTGCCTGTCGTCTCGTTCATTCCACTTCCCGGTCCGCCGGGACCCTCTTGCGACCGTCTATCATCGCCCGCACCAGCGGCACGCCGCTCAACCAGCTATCGGCGACCACACCGACAAGGTGCAGCACCACCGATATCATGAGCCAGGTGAAAGCTGCCTCGTGAGCCTCCTCGACCCATTCCAGGCCGAAGAACCGAATGGTCCCCATCATGATGCCCGTGGCGCAGAGGACAAGGACCGTTGCCCAGATGTTATACACCATAAGCGCACCCAGGGGATTGTGCGAAAGATGCAGAACATTGCGCGCCGTTATCGTGTCGCGAATATGGCGCAGCGCGGCGAAGGGATTGGGCGGGAAGGCAGAGAACCGCGCATGACGCGGCCCAACAATCCCCCAGACAAGCCGCAGCACCACGAGACCAAGCGCGGCGTAACCAACATATTCATGCAGCTTGCTCTCGTCCTCGGTCACGAAGCCGTTGAGGATAATCGTGGCGACAAGCGACCAGTGGATCAGCCGGACGAGCGGATCCCAGACCGGGATGGTGCGGATGCCGGCTTTGCCGGCACCCTCCAGTTCATGAGCGCTCATGACCGGCTCAATTCATCGACAGCTTGGCGATCTTGCCCGTCGCAGCATCGACATAGACCTCGCCCATTGTCTTGTCCTTGACGAAATAGACCTCGATCATGCCGTCTTCCATCTCGCCCTTGCGGACTTCGTAGCCCAACGAGGCAAGCGACGCCTTGACCTCGTCCATGCTCTTGCCGAGTTCCGCCCCCATCGACAGCTCAGCCGCGAAGGCAGGCAGGGCGACGAAGATAGCGGCGGTGGTGAGAATGAGTTTGCGCACGGGATAAGTCCTTGTGTTGCGTTGTGCTGCGCCGCGGCCAATCCGGCAGCGCATGACGGGGAGTTCGTCGCTTTGTGGAGTGTTTGAAATCGGCCGCAGGCTTATTGGACGGCAATAAGCCCGCGCTTACGGCAAGACGCCTACTGTTTCGCGAAGCCGACGAGATCTTCCGCCTGTACGCGGCCCATCTCTTCTTCCCAGTGCCGGCGGCAAAGCGAGACATAGGCGTCCTTGCCAATGGCGACCTGATCGCCGTCGCGCGCGACCTTTCCGTCCGGCCCGATCCGCACGACCATCGTCGCCTTCCGGCCGCAGCGGCAGATCGTGCGCACCTCGCGCATTTCGTCGGCCAGCGCCAGAAGTGCCTGTGACCCGGAAAAGAGATTGCCCTGGAAATCCGTCCGCAGCCCGTAGCACATCACCGGAATACCGAGTCGGTCGCAAACCCTGGCGAGTTGCCAGACCTGCTCTTCCTGCAGAAACTGCGCCTCGTCGATGAAGACGCAATGGGTCGTCTTGGATGCATGATGCTCGCGGACGCGCTCAAACAGGTCGTCGCCGTCGCGGAACATCTCAGCATCCGATTCCAGCCCGACGCGCGACGATATGTAGCCGAGATCGGCTTCCTTTCGGTAATGGCCCGCGACGAAAAGCAGCGTGTGCATGCCCCGCTCGCGGTAGTTGAAGGATGCCTGCAACAGCATGGTCGATTTGCCGGCATTCATCGTCGCGTAATGAAAATAGAGTTTCGCCATCGGCCGCGTCCCGACTGCCTTTCGCTGTCCCGAATTCGATGACATAAATGCAATCGGCGCAAGCGGCCATGCGCCGGACCATCCAATCAACAGATGAAGGACCGAAAGTCATGGACGCAGACGACAAGCCCAAGAAAATCGTGCTGGATACCGACGCGGAAGCCGTCCGCCTGGCGCGTGACCTTGTCGCGACCGCTCGTCACGGAGCACTGGCCGTTTACTATCATGAGACAGGATTTCCCGGCGCGAGCCGCGTCGCGCTCGCCACGGATATGGACGGAACGACGATCATTCTCGTCTCCTCGCTATCCGGACATACCAGGCCGATGCTGGAGGACCCGCGCACATCGCTTCTCGTCGGCGCGATGGGAAAGGGCGACCCGCTCGCCCATCCACGGATTACGCTGTTCACGAAAGCCCGCAGGATCGAACGCGATACCGATGAGGGCAAGCGGGTGCGCCGGCGCTACCTCGCCCGCCAGCCAAAGGCTTCCCTCTATGCCGATTTCGGCGACTTCGCCTTTTTCCGGCTGGAGATCCAGGGTTCGAGCATGAATGGCGGTTTCGGCAAGGCTTACGAACTGACACCCGGGGACTTCGCGCTGAAGGGCGATGTCGATGGCGTCGCGGCAATGGAAGAAAGCGCTATCGCCCACATGAACGAGGATCACCGCGAAGCGGTCGATCTCTATGCACGCGTCATCGGCAAGGCCGAGGCCGGATCATGGCGCATCGCGGCCCTCGATTCGGAAGGGATGGACCTCGTCGCCGGCGACAAGACCTGCCGGGTCTGGTATCCCGCGCCGCTCGAAAACGCCTCCGAACTGCGCGGCATGCTTGCCCGGATGGCAGCCGAGGCGCGCGAGGAAATCGGAGCGCTTCAATGACGGCACTGTCCGTACGACACCGGCGTTTCCAGACGCTGCACAAACGGGGATGCTTCGTCATCCCCAACCCCTGGGATGCCGGGTCGGCCCGTGTGATGGCCGCGCTCGGAGCCCAGGCGCTCGCGACGACCAGCGCCGGCTTCGCCTTCACGCTCGGTCGTCCCGACATGGGAAGCGTCACCCGCGACGAGGCTCTCGCCCATGCCGAGACCATCGTCGCAGCGACGGGCCTTCCAGTGAGCGGCGACTTCGAAAACGGCTTCGCCGATACGCCGGACGACGTCGCCGAGACGATCCGGCTCGCCGGCGAAATCGGGTTATCGGGGTGTTCCATCGAAGACACGATGATGTCCGAGGGCAATCCCGCCTATCCGCTCGATATCGCGGTCGAACGGGTCCGCGCGGCGGCCGCCGCCGCGCGGGCGCTGGGCCGGCCCTTCGTTTTCTGCGCGCGGGCCGACGGCGTGATGAACGGCGCCTATGATGTCGAGGAGGCGATCCGGCGCATCCAGGCCTTCGAGAAAGCCGGCGCCGACCTCCTCTACGTGCCGCTGCCGCCGAATATCGAGGCGCTGGCCAAAATCGTCAAAAGCGTCTCCAAGCCGGTCAACGCGCTCGCCGCGGGCCGGTTCGCCAAATACTCCAGGGCCGATTTCGAGGCGGCGGGCGTGCGCCGGATCAGTGTCGGGTCGGCGCTCGCACGCGCCACACACAAGATCCTGATCGACGCAACGACCGCCATGCTGGACGAAGGCGACTTCACGCCCCTGCAGAAAGCCGCCTCGGGCAAGGCCGTCGATTTCATGCTGCAAGCCGGCGGCGATGTCGGCTGATCTGGCCACAATCCGCATCGAGGATCCCAACGATCCGAGAATTGCGATCTACCGCGACATTCGCGAACGCGACCTGATCCGTCGCAAGGGGCATTTCATTGCCGAAGGCAGGACCGTTCTTCAGGTTCTCGTCGATCAGGATCGCTTTCCCGTGCATTCGCTGCTGGTGCTGGAAAACAGGCTGGCCGGCCTTTCCGGTTTGCTGGATACGCTCCCGGCAGGCATTCCCGTCTATTGCGCGACACAGCCGGTCCTGGACGCCATTGCCGGTTTCCACATGCATCGCGGCATCCTCGCCATCGCGAACATTCCCGGCGATACGGCGGAACTGCCCAGCGAAATGCCGGCCGACTGGAAGACGCTCCTGCTGCTGTCGGCGATCTCCAACCACGACAATATGGGCGCGATCTTTCGCAACGCCGCGGCCTTCGGCGTCGATGCGGTGTTGCTCGATCCACAATGCTGCGACCCGCTCTACCGCAAGGCGGTGCGCGTCTCCGTCGGCGGTGTCCTGCGGGTGCCGTTTCACAGGATCGCATCGATGGAAGCCGGGATCGAAGCGCTGTCGACGGGCGGCTTTTCCATCGCCGCGCTATCACCGGCTGGCCGGACCGATATCGCCGAATGGCAACCGGCGGAACGCCAGGCGCTGGTTCTCGGCAGCGAGGGCCCCGGCCTTGCGGAAGAATGGCTGCAGCGGCTGGAAACGCTTTCCATCGCCATGGCGCCGGGTTTCGACAGCCTGAATGTCGCCACCGCCGGCGCGGTCGCGCTGCATCGCCGATTTTCCCGGTAGATCCGCCCGTCAGGCGGTGGAGCGCTGACCGTTTGCGCTACGCTGGAGCGCCTTGATGCGTTCGGCGAGGCTGACGATGTCGCCGCTCGAAGCCGAAGGCTTTTCCTGATCAAGAAGGACATGGATGCGCGAATCCGGACCTTCGAGCCGGGCCGCCATGGCAACGACTTCGGCCGCCAGATCGTTGAGCTTCTCGCGCAAGATCGCGTCGCCCTCGCCGGAGCCGGACGATGCGCCCAGATTGGCGACCGCAAGCTCAACCTTCATGGAGTCGCGTTCCAGTTCAAGCGCGTTCGCTGCGGCAACCTGCTTGGCAAGCTTGGCTTCCAGTTCCTCGATCGTCTCGGACGGGTCCCTGCCCTCGAATGCCGCTGTCATCTCCTCGATGCGAGACGACATCCGTTCGATCTCTTCCTCTAGCTCCGCCTTGGCCTTTTCGGCCATGTCGACACGGCCCTGCAGTTTCACGAGTTCCGCGTCATCGGTGCCGGACCGCTCGCGCAGTTCCTTCATGTCCGCTTCGCGTTTCTTGAGCTTTTCCTCGAGCGCCGCGACCTTGGCGTTGCTCAGTTCGAGCTTGGCCTCGGCCTTGGCGACGCGACGGCTTTCGCTCGCCAGCATGTCGCCAACCGCCTGGCCGTCGGTGTTCGAGTCCTGCACCTCGCGCTTAAGGTTCTTGCCGGAGGCTTTCAGTTCGGCGATCGTTTCGTAGAGGGTCTCCATCTGCGTCTCGCGCTCGCCGAGATCGTCGCGGGTGGACTGGAGCTGGGACGAAACCTCGCGCAACTGCGCCGCGCGATCCTCGCGAAGACGCGTCGCCGCCTTCAATTCGCTGGTGCGGATATCGAGCTCCGTGCGCGCGGATTCCAGAAGCACCGAAAGCTCGGACAATTCGGTCACGCGCTCATGCAGTTTTTCGGTCAGTTCGGCCGTCTCGCGTTCGCGTGCGGCGCTGCGAGCCATTGCATCGGCCAGCGACGACTCCAGCGCCTTGATGCGGCCGCTCTGCTCTTCGACCAGCACTTTCTCGCTGGTTCCGTGCTCGCGAGTGTCCTTGAGCCGCAATTCCATGCGCCGCATGGCCATCGCGTGCTCGGCGCGCAGGGCATCCTTTTCCGCATTCAGTTCATTGACGGTCAGCGGCAATGCCGCCTCGATCCGCTTGCGCGTCAAATAGACAGCGCGCCGCCATATGGCCGGCGCGACCATAAGGGCCAGAAGCGCGGCGGCGAGAAAACCAAGCGCGAATATGAGGGCCGACTGGAACAAAATCCGTTTTCCTTGCGCGGAAAGCTAGCATCTGCCACGGAAACTTCCAATAATCCAGCCCCGGCGGGCCATCAGGCCCACCGGAATTGACCCATGGTCAATCGATCAGAACGGGTTCCATGTCGGCATCGGCGTCACTTTCAGATAGCCGATGGACACGCCAAGACGCGCACCGACCCCGGTACGCACCGGTACGAGCAGCACATTGCCGCGCCTCAGGACATTGAAGCCGACACCGGCCACGAGATAGGCCGAGCCGGCCACGCCGCCATAGCGGCCGTAAAGTCCGGAGACGCTCTGAAGGTCATAGACCAGCATCATCGTGCGGTTGCCGTCGGCACCGAAGTCCCAGCCGACCGAAGGACCCTGCCAGAAGACCGTGTGGTCGCCGGCGTTCTTGGTGTAGAGCGTGCCTTCACCATAAGTCAGGCCGCCGACGAAGGCGCCGCCCCCTTCCTGGCCAAGGACGTAGCCATTCGGCAATCCGTACCTGGAGAAGATCTGTTCGATGACGGAGGCGATGCCACCGGAGGTCGCACCGAAAAAATTGTGCCCGGCATCGACAACTTCCTCGGCCGTGTAGGTGTCGCTGGCCTGCGCGCGCGCCTTAAGCGGCGTCATCGCGGCCACGAATACGAGCGCGAACGCCATCAGGACCGCAAGCAGGGGCGCAAGGCGCGCGGTGCGGACGTTCGGGGTCGTCTCGGAATAAGGGGTCATGACGGTTCCTTCCAACGCTGTTTGCGTTGCAACGCCGCTGTCCTTGTCTTCCGCCTTTACCTGTTTCGCCGTGCGGTCCGTAACCCGGACTCTCCTGCGGCACATCCAGCAATACGCTGCCAGGGTTTACGCACTGTTAAGGCCTTTTTTTCACCGCACCGGCCGAACCTGTCGAAAACGGCGGAAAATGCGGCATTCTTGCCTGTCCGGAACCGGCGGTGATAGTCATTTCGGGGTATTATCAATCGATTCGTTCGCCGCATCCCGGAGCCCCCCATGACGTCCATCTTCACGCTGACGCCTTCCGACCTCGCCTCGCTGCTCTGCAGCAAGGTCTGCCATGACATCATCTCGCCGGTCGGCGCCATCAACAACGGCCTCGAATTGCTCGAGGAAGGCGGCGCGGACGAAGCCGCGATGGACCTGATCAAGACGAGCGCGCGCAACGCGTCGTCGCGGCTGCAATTCGCCCGCATCGCCTTCGGCGCCGCCGGATCGGCGGGCGTCCAGATCGATACCGGCGATGCCGAGGCGGTGGCGCGGGAATACATGCGCGGCGAAAAGCCGGAATTTTCCTGGACGGGCGATCGCGCCTATCTGCCGAAAAACAAGGTGAAGTTGCTGCTCAACCTCATCCTCGTCGCAAACGGATCGATCCCGCGCGGCGGTACCCTCGACGTCACGCTCGCCAACCTCGAGGAGTCGCCGGTCTTCCGCCTGACCGTCGCCGGCAAGCTCCTGCGCGTCAGCGCGAAATTCGACGAATTGTACACGGCAGCCAAATACGGCGCACCGCCGGATGAACCGGTCGATGCCCATTCGGTGCAGGCTTACTACACGCTGCTTCTGGCCAATGAGGCGGATATGAGCATCGAAGTCGACGAAAACGAAGAACGGATCGTCTTCACAGCCTCTTAATTGACGACGTTACCGACCGGTTAACGACACGAAATAAATTTGCCACGACGATTTTGAGCTTCCTTCAGGCCTCTCCGGTATGGTGCGGGGAGATGCCCGGATTGACGGGAATGTGGAAGAGGAATCGTGGCATGTCGCGTTGTTTGATCGTTGATGGTTCGAATGTCGTCCGCAAGGTCGCAAAACGGATTCTCGCATCGACCGAAAGTGTCGTGAGCGAAGCCGAAAGCGGCAGCGACGGTCTCGGCGTCTTCGCCGCCGAATTGCCGGACGTCGTGATGGTCGATGGAAACTTGCAGGATATGGAAGTGGCCGATTTCGTCCGCCATGTCCGCACGATGCACGAAACGCGGCAACCGAGAATCATCGTGATGATGACCGAGATGAACTTGGCGCTGATGACAAAGGCCAAGCGCGCCGGCGCGGACGACTATCTGTTGAAGCCGTTCGACCGACCGCAGCTGACCCGTTGTCTGCACGAGTTCGAAAGCGCAGCCTGAACTGGACCTGGCTGCTCCCAAGACGGGACGAAAAAGCCCGGTCGAAAGACCGGGCTTTTTCAATTTCAGACCATGTGTCGAAAAACGCGTCAGGCGCTTTCGGCCATCGAAACCTGATCCGGTTCGCGCAGGACATAGCCGCGCCCCCAGACTGTCTCGATGTAATTGATCCCGCCGGATGCCGCGTCGAGCTTCTTGCGCAGCTTGCAGATGAAGACGTCGATGATCTTCAGTTCCGGCTCGTCCATGCCGCCATAGAGGTGGTTGAGGAACATTTCCTTGGTCAGCGTGGTGCCCTTGCGCAGCGAGAGCAGCTCCAGCATCTGGTATTCCTTGCCGGTCAGGTGCACGCGCTGGCCGCCGACCTCGACGGTCTTGGCATCCAGGTTGACCACAAGATCGCCGGTGGTGATGACCGATTGTGCATGCCCCTTCGAGCGGCGGACGATCGCGTGAATTCGCGCAACCAGCTCATCCTTGTGGAAGGGCTTGGTCATGTAATCGTCGGCGCCGAAGCCGAGGCCGCGAACCTTGTCCTCGATGCCGGCCATGCCGGAAAGGATCAGGATCGGCGTCTTGATCTTTGAGAGGCGCAGCGTTCGCAGCACTTCATAGCCCGACATGTCGGGTAGGTTGAGGTCGAGAAGGATGATGTCGTAATCATACAGCTTTCCGAGATCCACGCCTTCTTCCCCGAGATCGGTGGAGTAGACGTTGAAGCTCTCCGACTTCAGCATCAGCTCGATGCTCTGGGCGATCGCGCTATCATCCTCGATAAGCAAAACTCGCATTTTTATCCCCTTTTCCTGCGCCCGGCGATCCCGTCCGTTCGATTCCGGGGCAGAATCACAAGTGCCCGCGAAAAAGCTGACATAGAATGGTTAACAAAACATATTCCGGTTGGGCAAGACTTCATTCCTTATTAATCCATTCCTTCAGGCTTCTGAAATCACTTGATTTTTCGACTCAATTTTCCGGATTCTTCACATGAAGAAACCAAGCTAACTGATTCAAATGACTCACCAAAACTTTCGCCCCGGATGGCGGTTCAGGTTTACCCTGCCTTAAAGGTTACGGCCTATCATTAACGGAGGACGTAAACGAAGTGTTACCAGACGCCGTTTTCGGCGGATTGCGAAATTTCGATTCAACGTCCGCGAAACAGATTCGGCCGTAGCGTTTTCGGTTTTTGGAGTATTGCGTATGAAACCTCGGAACAACATGATCCGCCTCCGTCAGTTCAAGGTGGCCGAAAAGCACCGCCAGGTGATGCAGCTTGAAACAATGATCGGCGAGTTCGAGCGCATGGCGAACGAACTCGACGCCCAGATCGTCGCGGAAGAGAAGAAGTCCGGCATCACCGATCAGGAGCATTTCGCCTATCCGACCTTCGCCAAGGCCGCGCGCACCCGCCGGGACAATCTGTCGACGTCGATCCGCGACCTCAAGCAGCAGAAGGAAGCCGCCGAGGCGGAACTGCTCGAGGCGGAAGCCGAGCTTCAGAAGGCGGAGCGCATGGAAGTGCGCGAGGCGCGCAACGACGACGACACCGCGCAGACCGAAGAACCCCGCAAGGCGATGATCGGCTAGACAGCCGATCGCCGCCCGGCGCGGCATTCGACTTGTCTTGCCGGTGCAATGTCAATTAGGTGCGCGCCATGCGCATCCTGATTGCACTCCTGATCGCCGTATCGGCATTCTCGCTCGCCCTCGGCGTGACCCAGCCGCTGTTGCGGTTCGAGCATCTCATTTTTTTCACCCGAACACCGTCGCTGATCGAGATGGTCGGCCAGCTCTGGACCACAGGGGATCCGCTGCTTGGCGCGGTCGTGGCGCTTTTCTCGATCGTGTTTCCGGCCGGCAAGATCCTGGCTGTCCAGGCGATCCTGGCCGGCGGCGAAAGCAATCCCGCGCTTCACGCACGCATGCATCGCCTGCTCGGCATCGTCTCGAAATGGTCGATGATGGATGTGCTGGTTGTCGCGCTCGTGATCGTCGCCGCCAAGACTTCGGGTCTCGCCGACGCCTTCACCCAGCCGGGTCTCTGGTTCTACGCGACATCGGTCGCCACGGCGGCAATCGCCACAGCACTTATTCGCTGATCGGAGGGAAAGTGCCCCGCGCGGCGGACCGCGTCAGTGGCGATATTGCTGGATACGCGTGGTCCGAAGCCCGGCAAGGCCGTGTTCGTCGATGGACGCCTGCCAGGACAGGTACTCCTCCACGGTCAGCGTGTAACGCTGACACGCCTCCTCGAGGCTGAGCAGGCCGCCGCGAACCGCTGCAACGACTTCGGCCTTACGGCGGATGACCCAACGCCGCGTCGAAGCGGGCGGCAGGTCGTTGATCGTCAAAGGGCTGCCATCGGGCCCGATCACATATTTGACGCGTGGTCGAATCTGGTCGGTCATTGCACTCACTACACACTCAAGGACCATTAACGATGCCACATTACGGCCACAGCTTTAAAAAACACCTAAAGAGAAGGTAGGCATTTGGTAACGTCTGCGCCGCGCAAACCGGGACGTTCAGCAGGCCGGACAGGCCGGTGGCTGGAAGAATGCGCCCGAGCCCGTTATATGCAGCCCCGAAACCGTGAATGGGCACCATGAATTCGCTCGATATCGAAAAGAAGCCGGAAGATACCCGCGTGGTCGTTGCCATGTCGGGCGGTGTCGACTCGTCCGTCGTCGCGGGCATGCTGCATGCGGAAGGCTATGAGGTGATCGGCATCACCCTGCAGCTCTACGATCACGGCGAAGCGGCGCGAAAGACCGGCTCCTGCTGCGCGGGCCAGGACATCGACGACGCGCGCCGGGTCTGCGAGACGCTCGGCATCCCCCATTACGTGCTGGATTACGAGAGCCGGTTCCGCGAGGCGGTGATCGACAATTTCGCCGATTCCTATCTCGCCGGCGAAACGCCGATCCCCTGCGTGGCCTGCAACCAGACAGTCAAGTTCGCCGACCTGCTCAAGACGGCGCGCGATCTCGACGCCGACGTTCTGGCGACCGGACATTATATCCGCTCGCGCGCGAACGGTGCGCACCGCGCCCTCTACCGCCCGGCTGACGCCGACCGTGACCAGAGCTATTTCCTGTTCGCCACGACGCCCGACCAGGTCGATTTTCTGCGCTTTCCGCTCGGCGAACTGACCAAGGACGAAACCCGCCGGGTCGCCGCCGAGATGGGCCTGATCGTCGCCGACAAGCCGGACAGCCAGGACATCTGCTTCGTGCCGAACGGCAACTACGCGGACATCATCACCAAGCTTCGGCCCAATTCGGCACTGGCCGGCGATATCGTCCATGTCGATGGCAGGGTGCTCGGCCGGCACGAGGGAATCCTGCGTTTCACCATCGGCCAGCGCAAGGGTCTGGGTGTCGCCACGGGCGAGCCGCTCTACGTGGTCAAGCTGGATGCACGCACCCGCCGGGTGATCGTCGGACCGCGCGAGGCGCTGGATACGCGTATCGTCCATTTGCGCGAAACCAACTGGCTTGGCGATGCGCCGCTCGACACCGTCGCTCGCGAAGGGATCGAGGTGATGGCCCGCGTCCGCTCGACCCGCCCCCCTTCCCCGGCCCGGCTGCACCACGAGGCAGGCCGGACATGGGTGGAGCTCCACGCGGGCGAGACCGGCGTCGCACCGGGTCAGGCCTGCGTGCTCTATGACGGCACGGGCGAAGGCGCGCGCGTTCTCGGCGGCGGCTTCATCGATCGCACCGAACGTGCGCCCGAGGCCGAGCGCATGCTTGAAAGGCTGGATACACTGATGGCCGAGGCCGGCTGACGCCTATTCGGCGGCCGCCTGGCGGGCCGGGCTTTCGAGCACGAAACTGCGGATCTCGCCGATCACGCGATCCTGGTCTTCCTCGCTCAGATAGGCATGCATCGGCAGGCAGAGGATTGAACCCGGCTTCGTGTCGGTGACGGGCAGACCGCCGGGCGCGACCGGGAAATGCTGATAGGCCACCTGCTTGTGCAACGGCTTCACATAGTAGATCACGGACGGAATGCCCTGCGACTTGAGATGCGCCTGGAGGCGATCCCGTTCAGGCAATTCGATGGAATACTGCGCCCAGGCCGACCGCGTGCCGGCGATATTTCCAGCCGCCTTGACGTAATTGCCGAGCCCTTCGCGGTAGCGTTCCGCGATCCGGTGCCGCGCGACCATCTCGTCTTCGAGGATCGCGAGCTTCTCGATCAGGATCGCCGCCTGGATCGTGTCGAGACGCGAAGTCAGGCCGATGCGCACATTGTCATACTGGCTGGAGCCCTTGCCGTGAAAGGCCACCGACCGCATGATTTCGGCCAGATCGTCGTCGTCGGTCATCACCGCGCCGCCATCGCCATAGCAGCCAAGCGGCTTGGCCGGGTAGAAGCTCGTGGACGCCACATCGCCGAAACTGCCGCAACGCCGTCCGCCGGCTTCGCCGCCGATTGCCTGTGCGGCATCGGAAATCACCATGAGGCCATGCTTTTGGGCCACCGCGCCAATCGCGTCGTAATCGGCCGACAGCCCGAAGAGATCGACCGGGATGACCGCCTTGGCGGCAAGCCTGCCCTCTTTCTCGATCATTTCGATCGCCTCGGCGAGCGATGCGGGATCCATGTTGTAGGTGTCGGGGTCGATATCGACGAAGACCGGCTCCGCGCCCACCAGCGCAACAACCTCGGCCGTGGCCGCGAAGGTGAAGCTCGGCACGAATACCGCGTCGCCCGGCCCGATGCCCTTGGCCATCAGCGGGATCTGCAGCGCGTCGGTACCACTGGCGCAGCCAATGACATGCTTGACGCCGACATAGTCAGCGAGCTGGCGCTCGAATTCGCCCACCTGCGGGCCGAGAATATAGGCGCCGCTCGACACGACATTTCCGATCGCCGCCTGGATCCGGTCCTCGATACGGGCGCGCTGCGCGCCGAGATCTATGAACTGCATAAAATTCCCCGCAATGCGTGGCGCTCCCGGAATCACGGAAGCGTCATACCCTCTTTACCCCGTTGCTGCGTATCGCGCAAAACCCTGCGGCGGCAAGAGCCTAGTATTCCCCGGCTCATCAATCCCGTTGCCGCCTTGTAACGAGCGGTGAACGGCACGATGCGTCAGTCGCCCGCCTGTTCGAGGATGCGCAGCACCGCCACGCCCTGCCGCCCGTCGGTACGCGGCGTCTCGCCGGTGCGGATACACTCCGCGAAATGGGCGAGTTCGTCGGTCAGCGCCATGTTGGCTTCGAGCGGAACGTAGTCGGGATCGCTCAGTTCGAAATCCCAGTTCGTCCCTTTCGGATCGATCCTGTGGCGATAAAGCGCGAGCTTTTCCGGCCAGTCGGCGAGGTCGTCCCAGACCGCCATGCCCTCCGAGCCGATCACCGTGAACCGGCGCTCGCGATAAGGGCTGTGGCGGGAAACATGGATATGCGCCCCCGTCCCGGCGGCGAAATCCATATGCACATGAGCGAGATCGGTGGTTCCGATCGAGACGCCCCGATGGACGCCGCGCACGCTTTCCGGCTCCCCGCCGGCCAGCGTCATGATCATCGAGAGGTCGTGCGGCGCGAGGTCCCAGAGCGCGTCGAAACGGGCGTGGAACTTGCCGAAACCCAGCCGGTGGCTCTGCAGGTATCGCACTTCGCCGAGATCGCCGGCCGCGACCCGGCCGCGCAGCGCCATGAACGCGTTGTGAAAGCACAGGATGTGCCCGGTCATCAAAACGAGACCCGCCGTGGCCGCCTCATCGACAACATGCGCGCCGTCGGCGGAAGACAGCGCCAGCGGCTTCTCGACGAAGACATGCTTGCCGTCTGCGATGGCGCGCAGCGCGAACTGCGCATGCACATGCGCCGGCAGCGCCAGCACCACCGCATCGATATCGGCGTCGGCGAAGACATCGTCCGGCAGGCAGGCCCGCGCGCCAAAAGGCTGCGCCAGCATTTCCGCGCGGTCGATATTGACGTCGGACACCGCGTGGAGAAGCCCCATTTCGCCGAGCGTGCGGACATGGTTCGCACCCCAGTAGCCGCAGCCGATCACCGCGATTCTCGGGGCATTGGAAGTGGTCATGGTCGGTTCCGGACGGGATAGAGGGATAGCGGGCGCGTTAAAGCGTTTTTGGCGCTGCGAAACAAGGCACCTTTCGCCGCATCCGCGCTTGACAGGCCGGAGGCCCGGACCTTATATCCGCGCGACCTTCGCGGCCACAGGCCGCCGCGTGGCGGAGTAGCTCAGTCGGTTAGAGCAGCGGAATCATAATCCGCGTGTCGGGGGTTCAAGTCCCTCCTCCGCTACCATCAATCCACACATCCGTTTGACACCGTTGTAGCGCGCCAGCTGGTTCTGGTTTTTTTGACGCAAGGTTCTGGAACACTCGCCGGTTCGATCAGGCAGCTCTTGAATTCAGCTCGCCGAGCAACAAGCTGTCGCTAAAGAACATCAGCTCAGTGCCCTTTACCTTCCGGCCTGCCGAATATTGCAGTTCATATTCCAATCCGCGGAACGAGCTATAAAGCTGCGAGATCTCGGGCTGCTTATCGTAGGAAACGATCCAGGTGCGCAGTCGGTGGTGCTTCATTCGTTCCGCAATCTGCTCGTGATCGCTGTGCCGATAGAAATTGAGATAGAGCTTCTGAGCCTTCCGATAGTACGGCGGATCAAGATACATGAACGAGTTCGTCTCATCGATGTTCCCATCGATGAAGTCGAGGGCGTCGGAGTTTGAGATCTCAACCTGAGGTGCAAGACGTTGGAGATTCTTGATCACCTCAACAAGGCGGTCTCGATTGTATCTAGCGTCGATGAGCCATTGGCCCGCTTGCTGATAGCCACCGATTGGGCCCGCCCCGTCGATTATCCCAGAGCGGTTAGTCCTGTTCAAAAAGAAGACTGAGAATGCATAGTCGATTTCACTGGCGCTATCGACGCTAGAACGAATGTCCCTTTGTCGGTGCCATTCCTCCACCGTAACCGGTGTGGATCTGATTAGATCGCAAAACTCGTCCGTCCGGTGAAACACGCAATCCCAGAATAGATATATGCCGACGTCGATATCATTGATTTTGATCTTCGAGACGACTCCTGATTCCAGAAGAGCCAAGGCGAGTCCGCATCCACCGGCATACGGTTCGCTGTAGGTACAATTCTCAATCCCGTTCTCACTTATCAGGCTGGAGACGACGCTAAATAAGCGAGCCTTTCCGCCGGGATACCGCAGTGGAGATGCCGAACTCATCGGTTGTCCTTGATGAACTCGTCGATCGCATCTCGGATCTGCAAGATCTTCGTATGGTGCGCTTTTCGGTTTCCATGCAACAGCAGATTCAGGTGCTCCGGGTAAGAGTCCCGCCGGAACGCAACAAGAATCCGTTTATGTTTTGCCGAGAGCACCTGCGCGCTCAGAACGAGGTCGAGGGCTGATACCAACGTGTGATCCTTGCCTTTTGGGTTGAGGTTCTTGTCGTCGATAATTCCCTTGAGCACATACTCGATAATCGAACGCAATAGACCTGCGCCGGCCACAGGGTAATTCTTGCAATTGAGGGCCCTAGCCTCCTTCAGCATCTGCGCCCATGCCTGGCTCGTCTTCACCGGACGATAGTCAAAAAGTGCATAAGGCTTCCTTCTTGAATGCGCGCCACTTGTCTCGGCCGCACCCGAGGGCTGCGTACCATCGCCCTCACCAGATTCCTTTTCGGAACTTCCATCCGAGGAAGCTGAACCGCTCCCCTGAGATCCACCATCGGATTGACCACCACCCTGAGATCCTCCGTCGGATTGACCGCTATCCGGTTTTTTCGGCGGCGTGTAGTCGGCAAAAATCTCATCATAAGTGGAGGTGGCGGTAATCGAGTTACCCTTCTCCAGCAGCTGCTTGCGGATCAAGTGCTTCAGTTTTCCGTCCGCCTCTTCGCCGACGAGATTAACGCGACACTCGATGGTGTCGAATTCGACACCAACCCGCTGCCTGTTTGCCGAGGTGTCAAAAAATCGAACTGGTGGGTTGAACTGTAGGTTAGGCTCCTTGAGCTTTTCCAGCTCTCCCGCGGACCAATCAAGTGCTAGGACCTTTAGATAGAGGTCGTATTGAATAAGAAAACTACGAATCTCGGCGGGTTTCGATCGGTAAATGTCCGCCAATCGATCGATTATAAGGCCGGATTTCCAATCGCGATAAACTGCTTGTCTGGAGCCTAGATAGCTCCAAGGCGATTTGGCACCTCGACCAAAATGAGCTTCAGCCTGCAATGGTTTTAGCTGTTCGCGGTTCTGAGCTATCGCGCAACGGACGCGCTTACAGCCCTGCTTAATTTCGTCACTCACCTTTGGGACAATGCCGGCAAGGTGTGCTGGTGGCTGGAGGGAGCCTGACAGAAGGCGATAGGTCGTAACTCTGGTGTTTCCTTCAATAACGAGGTAGCCGCTCCCGGCCGGCACGAGATACGGAAGTTCGGCGGCAGGGTTCACTCCATTCGCCGAGACGTCGGCTAACATGCGTCGAAGATCCTCGTGTTTATAGAGGTAATCTACGATCTCCTGCTCGTTCTTGGGCGGGTCGCCAACAATGCGGTTGTTCTCGAGGTCCAGCGAAATCGTTGCTGTGTCGATGTCCTCTAATTTGAAGTCGTACACGCCCCGTCCCCTCCAAAGTTCAAATCCGGTTGTGTCCCCCGATAGGATTCAACTTAGAACGACATGTGGCAGTACGTATAGAGGTTACTGCACAGTCTTCCGCACTACTGCCATCGCCTCATCCGGATCGTGATCCGGAAAGACCTCGCGAAGCTGCTGCTCGGCCAATTGCACCGACCGCGCAGTCGGCGTCTTGGCGGGCTTCATTGAGATATCGAAACCGGATAGCCCCTTCATGACGAGCTCGGCGATCGCGCGCTCGGCTTCCTCGCGGGTCTGCCAGTTCTTGTCCCCGAACGCCTTTCGAACGTCCTTCGAGGCGGATTTTAGCGGCACACAGATGGCGGCTCGCAGGGTGCTTTCGGGTACTTTCATCGGAGATCCTCACGCCGTTTCGTGTTGACCTCTCCATCCGACCGATCAAATTGCATGCCGGCCTCGGCCGGTCAATGGCAAGAGCGCGCTCGCGATTTTGCACACGCCGCGTTATGATCGCGGCATGGCTTCCGATCACGACGACGACGAGTTTCCCCGCCCCGCCCTCCAGGCATGGCTGAAGGTCACGGGTTGGGCAGTGCTCGGTTTCGGGCTTTGGGCGCTCTGGACGCTCTATCCGATGCTTCAGTGACGGGCGCTTCGGTCGGGAGGCCTGAACTGGCTCCAGGCTTCGGTCAGCGCCAGTCCAATCAGGTAGACGAGGAATTCATCCCCCTCGCGGCGTGCCGCAACCAATGCGCATTCCAGCATGTAGATCGTATCCATTCCCGTGCCCTCCTTTGGTGGGCCGGGAACGGTGATGTGCTATCCCGAGGGCTCGTATCCCTACTAGTTGGGCGGCAGTGTCACATAACGCCGGACGATGCTTGGTCGACAAGCCATGCCTGCCAGCGGATATCACGCCAAGTCGGCTTCACGATTTACGGATGAGCTCCAATATCCCCGCCGGCGGTCCATCATCGGACGTACTCGGCGGTGCAGGACGGAATAACGCGTTCAGGATCAGCGCTCTTTCGCTGTCAGTAATCTCGGTGGCCGCGTCCTTTGCCAAACCCAGATATGTCATGACCAGCACCTTGCGGTGGCGGGCATCAGCCGCCGCCTGCATGTTCTGAACGTATCCCCGACTGAAGTGCTTCAACACCCAACCGACCGAAAGAGCGATGAGCGAGATAAAAGCCACTCCGCCCAAACCGGCCTCTTTCAGAAACTGTGAAAAACCGGCGGAACCGTAATTCAGAATGACACCTGCCGCGATGACGATCACGACAACTGTTCCGATGAATACCCGCAGCCAGAAGTTGGCTGATTTCTGGGATTCGGCGACGATGTCTGACCAGTATGTAGCAGGCGCTTCGAGCTTTAGTTTTTCGCTATAAGTATGCTCAAGGCGCGAGATCTCCTCCCTTCGGCTATCCAGTTCGGCCGCTAATTCATCCATATGATCCCGAGAAAGTCTTTCACGCTTTCGGGCGTCTGTGAGCACCGACTGGAGTTCCAGCAGGTTTATGGACGCGTCCATGTTTGGATGCATCTTCCAGAAAATAAGCTCGTCCAAGAGATACTCGCGAAAATCCGCGTTCACGTTTAGTGAGTCCCAAAGATGGCTTGAGAACAGCAACGCACTCTTCAGTTCGCCTCTAGCCAGCATCCTTTCGGCGCCTGGGGATTGCGGCGCCAACGACGCGCCGATGTGCCCTTCGCTCAAAATAAGGTCGAGTGAATCTGCGGCAGACAACGCATCGGTGAACCTACTCTCGAACTCGCTCTTGTTGAGCTGTATTCGGATGTCCGCCCAGAAACGTGAATACACATTGGCGAGCGACGGGATCGGGTTGCGATAGTTGTTGAACTGAAATTCGGTTGGCGCCCGTATCTCGCTCCAAAAACTCGCCTCACGATCTATCCATTCGCCAACTTCTTTGCGGGACATCCGCCGAGACCTGACACCTTGTCGTGGGCAGCCAACCTCTATCTCGGGAAACTCCTTATCGATCTCTGTAACTTCCATTGCCCGCAGTTTGCCCCCTAGAACACGTAGACTCTCCACACT
The DNA here is from genome assembly GCF_965227485.1 of Oricola indica. Lineage (NCBI taxonomy): Bacteria > Pseudomonadati > Pseudomonadota > Alphaproteobacteria > Hyphomicrobiales > Ahrensiaceae > Oricola > Oricola indica. Next base: position 1,555,160 of record NZ_OZ245747.1, on the reverse strand, counting down.
CTACTATGGCCAAGTCGGGACTAATCACCAACTCCTTCGCCGGCGTCCCCTTGCCGCCACTGATCGAATAGGTCAGCGACACCTCCTCCATCGCGAAGCCCTTGAACGCCTCCCGAATCGCTGGCCGGTCATTGATCGAGAGCAGAAACGTGCCACGGATGCCGGCGAGGGTCTCCGCCATACGGCCGAAATCCTCCCGCGAAAACACCCCCTCGCCATAATCGCTCTCGCCCCCGAAATAAGGCGGATCGAGATAGAACAGCATGCCCGGCCGGTCATAACGCGCAATGAACTCCGCCCAGGGCAAACGCTCGATGACGACGCCGGATAGCCGCTCGTGAACCTCCTCGAGGAGCGGCGCCAGGCGCGTCAGGTTGAAACGCGCGCCGCCGGTCTTGTCGACACCGAAATTCCTGCCGGCGACCTTGCCGCCGAACGCGGTCTTCTGGAGATAGATGAAGCGGGCCGCGCGCTCGAGGTCGGTCAGCGTCTCCGGCCGGCAGGCGGCCAGGCGCTCGAACTCCCGGCGCGACGTGATCTGAAACTTCAGCGTGTCCATGAACTGCGGATAGTGGCGCTGCAGGATCCGGAAAAGCGTCGTCACATCGCCGGAGATATCGTTGACCACCTCCGTTTTCGGCTTGCGATCGCGCCGGAAGAAGACGCCGCCCATGCCGAGGAACGGCTCCGCATAGCCATTGTGAGGGGTGGCGTTGATCTTATCGACGATCCGTTTCGCCAGCAATTTCTTGCCGCCGATATAGGCGGCCGGCGGAGAGACCGGATCGATTGGGGATAACTCGTTCATCTGTGTCGCGCTTTCGGGGAATCGGTCACCCTGCCGGTGCTTGCGAAAGCGAGCCGGGTGAGACGTTATCCTTTGGTGCGTCTGACGGGTCTCGGCGCCAACTGAAGCCCGTCGCTTGGAGCGTTCACGCGCTCCGGCCGCCCGGAAAAGGGGCAGGCAGAAAGAGGACCGGTTCAGCCGGCCCCATTTGTGGTCAGGGCATTGGGATCACGGCGTTTCAGTCTCCAGAATCGCCAGCCCGTTATCTTCCAGAAACGCGGCGAAGTGAGCGTTCGGCTGTATCTCTTCGCGCTCTTTCACGCTCATGAGCATGGCGGCGAAGGCTGCGGTGACCTGCTCAAGGGTGGCGCCGAATTCGGACCAGTTGACATCGTCCGGCAGGGTGCCCTGCTTTGCGGCTTCTGCAAGGGCCTGAAAGCCGAGCGAGCCGGGGAAGCAGCATCCGTAGTGCGTCACCGTCTCACCATCTGGCGGAGACACGAGAAGCACCGAAAAGTTCGTCGGCCCGTAGCCGATCGCCTGTCCGGCGGCGTTGATTGCGCCCTGATGCCCATCCGGGATGGCGAGGCAGAAATGTTTCGGGTTCACGCTCATAGGCCAACCCCCTTTCTCAAATAGGCAAGGATCGTGTGTCGGCGGGCTTCTGTGAGGTTGGCGGTCGGGATGATGATGACGCTCTCGCCAATCCGTCCCGCGAAGTTGTTGCTTGCTGTGGCGGTGCCAGGATAGCTGATGCTGAAATTCGCCCACCCAGAAAGATTGGCCTCAGCGATTTCCAGCGTATGCCAAGCGTCATCTGCAATAGCGGTGTGGAGCGCATCACGTGTCGCGAGATTTGGCCCGTCATCCACGTGGGTTGTCGGCGTCCCGGCGTTCTCATACGGCACAGAGGGGTTTCCATCCACCAGAGCGCCAAGGTATCTGATGTTGACGTTCTTGTCGGAAAACAGGACTGCCGAGGTGTCTGTCGTCTTCACTGCACAGAAGATCGAGCAGTTGGAAGGGAGAGAGCCACTATCGACCCCTATCGCATCATCCACGCCGTCTGGTGTGATGACGTTTACGAGCTCGGAGTCTGGTATCTCTTTGAGGGAGAAGTGCGAGATAACCACAGTCCGATTCGCTACGACAACGAAGCGCACAGGGGTTCCGTCTGACTGAAACAGGCCCGTATAGGTGCCCGCCGTTTTCCCGATCCCGCCAATGTATCCATTGGCGGCCTGATACAGGCCGTACATGCTCCCGCTGTCTACTGTGAACTCGTAGTAGAACCATTTGCCTGCTTCCGGCGCATTATCAAGGTAGGCAGCGTAAGTGCTGGTCGAGTCTGTTATCGATAGGGTGTTGTCGGCGATGGTCCACTCGCCCTGCAAGGTCCACCCGGTGTCATCTCCGAAGTACGGATCAGGAACCAGATCAGGCTCTCCAGAGAGGTCTGCATTCGCCTTGAGCAGCCTGTTGAACTCTGGTTCCTTGCCCGCGTCTGCCTGCGTGAAGTGAAGGTTGTTCCCCGACTTGTCATCGATCTTGCCGATGGTTTCTCGTTCCGCTGAGACGTTCCCACCCGTTTCGTCCGAAGCGAGCCAAAGCGTCGTGAAGTCGGAAAAGTCGAGCCATAGGGCCTTCGGCATGGCGCCGACCTGAAACCGGAGAGACGTCCCCGCACCCGTGCCGAGCGGATAGGGCGCGACCGTGTAGTTGTGAAACTCCAGCATGGTCAGCTCCCGCTCATCCGAAGCCAGAAGCCATATGGCGTTCCCGACGCGTCCTTGAGATCGACCCCGACCAGAGATCCAACATCGATGTCGATCGACAGGGCGTCGAGCACCAGCGGCGTGCCGTAGTCCACCGTGGTCGGGCCGTAGACCGAGACGCCGTCGACATAGACCTCGATGTCGAGGCTTTCGCCGGGATCGCCATGTGTCACCTCGCCGACAAGATCGGTGATCGTGATCGCCCGCTCCGCGCTCCGCTCTATCGGATACCCACCCTCGGCAATGACGCTCTGGTCGTCGTTGAACCAGAAATTGCCGTACTGCACGAGGCTCGCCGCCTCCGCGAGAGCCTGGGCGGCTTCCGCGCCGGTCTGAGCCGCTTCGGCGGCGGCCTGCGCCGTCTCCGCGTTCCCTTCGGCTGTTTCGGCACCCGTCTGGGCGGCCTCCGATGCGGCTTGTGCCGCCTCTGATGCTGCTTGGGCGGCCTCGGACCCGGCCTGTGCGGCTTCCGCTGCCGCTTGGGCGGTTTCGGCTTCGCCCTGGGCCGTCTCCGCCGCCGTCTGTGCCGCGACGGCCGCCGCCGCTGCTGCCGAAGCCTTGGTGTCGGTGAAAACCAGTTCGCAGGCATCCTCGTCGGACAGCGTGCCGGCGATCACGCCGTTGGCAAGCGTAAGCTGCAGCCAGTCGCCATTGTCGGCGAGCGCCGTGACCTCGAATTCCAGCTGGTTAGTGCCAGTGGTGACGATCAGCCGACCATCGACAGGCGTCCCGAGTTGCGCAGCGATCAGCGCCGAGACATCCGTCGCATCCGCAAGCGCCGCCGAAATCGCCAGCGCCGTGGCGTCCTCTGGCGTCGCGTTGTTCAGCCGGAACTTGCCGTCCGTCGGGTCGGCCATGGTCAGCGAGGAGGCGTCGTATTCGAAAGAGAATGCGCCGCCGGTCTTGCCCGTTGCACCGGCAGGCGGCGATAGCGCCTTGCTCCCCTGGGAGATGCGCGTGGCCTTGGCCGGCCTGCGAACGGTGAGAGGCGAACCGCCCTTGACGATGACGCTGCTCATGCCGTCACCCCGTCGATCACGGTGACCGCGCCATAGAGCAACACCTCTTCGGCGCCTCCATTCACCCGCACAAGGTCATAGACATACTCGCCGGGATCGAGCGCGCCCTTGGCGATCACGATCTCGATCGTGCCAGCCGCGAGATCCGTGGAGACGATGCCTCCATTGGCGGTCGTCAAAGCGGCTTCGGCCGAGCCGGCGTCGGCAGCGGTCCGCACGTCCATCTTGAAGGTCGATCCGGTGAAGTCGTAGGGATTGTCGTTCCTGTCGGTGAACTGGAACGCCCAGCCGAAATCCTCATTGTCGCGGAATGTGATGTCTGCCTCGGTGGACATGCCGTTTTCTCCCTACCAGATCACGTGGATACGGACTTCGCCGCGCCCGCCGGCGGCATTGCCGCCGCCGCCGCCACCGCGCGGTGAGCCGGCCACGCCGTAGGCGCCACCATCGCCACCAAACTGGGAAATGCCGCCAGCCGAGCCAGCCGCCGACCCTCCGCCACCGGCGCCGCCGAAAAGGGCATTCCCGCCATTTGCACCGGTCGCGCCTTCATTGCCGGATGCGCCGCCGCCCGCGCCGCCCCATAGTGAAGTCGGCGGCTCTCCCGCTCCCGGCCCCCCGCTGTAGGTACCGCCGGCGCCGCCGCCGAGATCACCCCCGGCCGCGCCCGGATCAACGTTCGTGGCGTTGGCTCCCTTGCCAAGGGCGCCGGCACCTCCGCCCCCGCCGACGCCGTCATTCGCGTAGCCCGCACCGCCGCCATAGGCGATCAGATAGTTGGTGCCGCCATTGTCGACGCTGGAATTGCCGCCGGCCGCATCCGCGGCGCCGCCACTTGCGACGGATACCGTCAGGGACGACGGCAGATCGACGGCGCGGAATTCGGCGCGGCAATAGCCACCTCCACCGCCGCCTGATGAGTAAGCAAGGTCGCCGCCGCCACCGCCGCCGCCCCAGGCTTCGATGATGACACGGCCACCGTCCGGCACACCCGCCGGCTTGTTCCAGGTGCCGGACGCGGTGAAGGCCTGGTAGTCGGTGTTGGTCGAACCGCCGGACCCGCCGCCAAGCAGCCGCAGATTGGTGCCGTCGAACAGGCAGGAATGCAGCCGTCCATTGACGATCTCGCCGCCCGTCAGCGCATTCCCGTCGATGTCGGTGACGTCGATACCGTTCACGGTAGTCGCACCCGTATTGTCGGCGCCGGCGACGAAGCGGAAGATCATGCCGGCAACGGCCGAGCCGGTCAGCGCCGGCGTCACGGTGCCGGTGATCGCGTTGGCGGTCCCGCCGATATCGGTCAGCAGGATCGAGGACCGGTCCCACAGCCCGGTGAGTTCCTCCTGGACCGCGTCCATGAAATCATCGCCTTCGACAGGAGTCGGCGTCGCACTGGTCGGTATCTGTCGGTCAAGCGCCATCGAATATCATCCTCGTCATGTGTGCAGCTCGGGGGCTTCGGCGAGTGCGGAGATCTTCGCCTTCCAGCCCTTTTCGTATTGGATGTCGGTCGCGATCAGGCGGCGCGCCTCGCGTCCCGTCGCGCCGACCGAAACGAGGTTGCCGTTTCGCACCGCGCGACGTCCGTCGCTGCCCGCGGGCAATTCGACCGGCGTCGTCAGCGTCAGCGTGTCGCTCGTGCCCGTCGCGTTCGAGACCGGGTGGACCGTCATCTCCTCGTCCGATCGGCGGATCATCACGCCGGACTGCAAGCCGACGCTGTGCATGTCGGTCACCGCATGCATGTCGGTCACCGCGTGCATGTCCGGCTCGTTGTAGACACGCACTTTCGCGTCCAGGATCAGCTCGGTCAGCATGTCCGTTTCGCCGTCCTTCTCCAGCGTCACCGCGCGGACGCGCGCCGAGTCGTGCGTCCGGTCGAGGACATGATGATTGACCGCGATCAGGTCGCCGCGCCGGCAGCGGATCGTCTCGGCAAAGGCGCTGAAATCGAAGACGGCGGCGCGCAGTTCCATCTGGCGCAGGTCATGCGTGCCGCGCTCGATGACGTCGGCCTCGCGCGTCAGGCCAACCATGTTGACGGTCTCGACCACGGGGCGCAGCGTACCCTCACGGCCGGCGCGCCAGATCTCCACCTCGCGCGGCCGGTTCTCGGTATCGGAATAGACGCATCGCAACATGTCGGGCAGGCGCGGCGTGAACGCCTTCGACATGGCGAGGCCCGACGAATTGCGGATCGTGAAGGTCTGGACCGGATCCTCTTCGGAGCGGTCGTAATCACGCATGACGCCCCACACCTCGCTCGCGGCCAGCTTCGCGAACGCGCAGCCCGCGATATTTGCCAGGATATCGCCGACGAGCCCGCCCTCGACGATCATGTCGCAACGGCGGTCCTCGGAGACGTTTGCCGCGTGCCAGGCGCTGAGGCTGGCCTTGTCGATCAAGGCATCGGGCAGCGGCAGCGATGCGAGCGGTCCGCGCAACACGTTGTGGAAGTGGTCGGCCGGCCGCGCGCTTTCGCCGAAATCGTCGAAGGCCGTGCCGCCCCATCGGTCGACGATCGAGGATGCGCGGATCTTGAAGGAGGAGACCGACCGTCCATAGGCCTTCAGCGCGATGAAGGCGCAGTTCGGAACGGGCTTGCCGCTATTGACCGGATGCGAATTGACCACCGAGCAACAGCGCACGAGATAGCAGGCATCCGACAGGGCCTCGCGCGATCGGGCGAGCTGATAGGTGCCGCGGCTTTCGACATAGGAGAAGAAGTCGATCGTGTCGCCGTCATAGTCGTAGGACGAGAAGGTAAAATCGCTGACCCGGTAGCAGAGGCCGCGTTGGATCTCGATTTGCCAGCGCCCCTCGGGGAAGACCGCCGGATCGAGTGTGATCGTCGCCTCGGCGCCTTCGACGGTCACTCGAACGACATTCGAAGCCCCTTCATTGCCGGCATAAAGCGAATCCGGACCCGCGCCGTCGGTGAAGGAGGAATGGGCAGTCCAGCTGTCCGTCTCGGGGTTGGGCGAGGTCTGCCCCGGCGAGACGGCAAAGGCTGCGCGCCAGCCCCGGTTTGCCGGCATGGCGGGAACGAATTCGGGCACCGCACCGCGCTTGAGCTTGATCGTCGGCCGGATCTCGCGAACGTCCGATCCGGCGAAATGCAGTTCGGGCAGGCGCAGCCAGTCGTCTTCGTCGTCCTGGCGCATGCGAATGCGGATCGGGATCGCCTGGATTTCGCCCTCGGCGCTTGGCTTGGCGAGACCGCCCGGCAACGTCAGGTGAAGCCAGCACTCGTCCCATTTGCCGGCTGTTGCCGCACCCAGCCATGTCGGCAGGCTTGCATCCGGGTTGGTCTGGCTTTCGAGATCGGCCGGATCGTCGGGGTCCGCCTTGTGCGGCGGCAACTCCGAATTGACGACATTGGTCGCGCCGTATCGTTCGATCAGCGTGATCGGCGTGTCGCCGGGCAGGCCTTCGCGGATCTGCAGCGTAATGTCCGACGCCTCGGCAACGGACGTGTCCCCGATGCGCGGCATGGAAAGCGAGTAGGATCCGGCGAGCGCCATCACGGCTTCGACCACCTCCTCCTCGCCGACGCGCTCGATGAGGGGTTGTGTGACGAAGGGCGGATGAATGTCGCGCACGCCGATGACGGCCGGGATCGGGATGCCTTCGCCGATCATGTTGCCGGTGAGCGACGCCGGTCCGCCGATTGCCTCGCCGGACGCGTCTCTCGGCCGAGCGGCGACCGGTGGGGCGGTCAGGGCGTTGCGCAACAGGCTGCCGGCGATCGTGATGCCGCCGGCGAGCAGGCGGGCGGCCGTACTGCCGGCAGCGAAAACTCCGCCGAACGCACCGCCCAGAGCGGCGCCGGCCGTCAGCACCGTCGCCACCGCGATAACGAGGCCGAGCGCCGCGCGGCTGCCGGCATTACCGCCGCGGCCGGGCGCATAGTGCAGCGAGATTGTCTGCCCCGGCTTGATGCGGATCTTCGCCCAAAGCGCGCGATCCAGCACATGCCCGCCAAGAACGATATCGCCCCGATCGGCGAAGTCGATCGGCAGCGCGTCACCCAGAAGTTCGACGAACCGCGCGGGCGTCGCGCCCGCGGGCAGCTCGCGGATCTCCGCGGCCTCCATGGAAAGCGGCGGACGCCAGACGGCCGTGACGAGCGGACCGGTCATTGCCGCGCCTCCACGTCCAGATGCCGGAAGAACTCCTTCAGCCGCGGCGCGATCTCCGGACGCGCGAGATCCGTGAGGTGGCTGCCGACGCCGCGCTCCGAATGCAACAGCGTTCCGGGCGCCGCGACGATGCCGCAATGCCAGGCGCGCGCACCGGGCTTCGGCGTGTCGATCATAGAGACAAGGTCGAACGGCTGCGGCGTCTCGTCCCGGTCGAGCCTGCGCCAGCGTCCGCTTTCCGTCTCGTCGCGCATGGCCCGGCCGAATGCGATCGTGTCGGCCGACGATATCCAGTCATAGACGGGCAGGAGGATGCCGGCCACGCGGCGATAGATCAGCCAGGGCAGGCCGTAGCAGTCGCAACCCTCGAAGCTGCGCCCCTTGTCCATATAGGGAATGCCGACATAGCCGCGGATCACGTTCATTGCAGATAGACCCCCGGAAACAGTGCCTGCGTGACCCAGAGGCCTGGCCAGATCTCCGAGCGGATATCGAGGCCGCGAAGCGTTCCCTGGACCGAGGCGCCGGTGACGCGGACATTGACCAGGTTGATATGCAGCGCCTGGTAGGCAGCGACGACGGTTTCGCCGGCAAGCACGGTGCGCGGATCCGCCGTCCGGTCGAAATAGGCGGTCGAGATCACCCAGAAATTGACAGTGACCGGCCCGTTGAGCCCTTCCAGCTGCATGGTCTTCGAGCGGTCGACATTGGGAAAGGAGAACTTCGTTTCCGGCGGTTTGTCGGTATCGGTGAGCAGCGTGATCTCGAACCAGGACTTGTGCCAGGTCTCGCCGTCCATCACGTAATCGACCGCGTCGGTCACCAGCCGAACGCTTTCGTCGACATCCTCGTGTCCGATCTCGACGAAGAAGGCGAGCGCCTCGGCCGAGCAGTAATCCTCGAGCGATTGGCGGGTAATGAGCGGGATCGAACGGGCCATGTCAGTCCGCGCTCCCGAGCGCCATCAGCGTGAAGGTGACGGTCCATTCGATGCCGGTCCGCGCGACGATCCGGAACGGCGTCGGGCTGTTCATGAACATCAGTTGCCAGGAGGCGCGGGTGCGCGGATGCGGGCCGATAAAGGGTAGCGACGCCTTGCCCAGATCGTGAAACAGGAAGTCCTCGAAGAGCTCAAGGTGATGATTGCGCATAACCATGCCGCATTGCAGGCTGCGCAGATCGACCGTCGTCATCGGCATGTGCTGCGGCGGCCCGTCTTCCGGCTGGAAGGCGTGAAGCGGCCAGTGCGGCGTCTCGGCGAAACCCTCGCGCAGCACATATTGCGGCAATCCTTGTGGCCACAGCGCCGTCATCGCCGCGTCCCCCGCACATTGCCGCCGGAATAGCGGCCGAAGGAACTGTCGAAGGCGCCATCGGCGATCGCGCCGTCGACGCGGTCGATCATGACGGCGAGCATCTCGTCGCCATCCGGCGTCTGCTCGCGGCGCGTGTCGATCGCCACGCCGGCATGATCCTCGATCTTCACATACATGTTGCCGCCGCCGCGCGGGCCGCCCCCGGAGGCGGACGGTGACGAAGAAGCATAGGAACTGCCAACCATTCCGCCCTCGGCGTGACCGGGGTCGGAGCCGCGGTTGATCGCTTCGAGCATGGGCCGGAATTTCCGCGCCGGTCCCGCCTTCACCACGAATTCCTCTTCATGGACATAACCGGCAACGCGCCGCGGGTTGCCGTCGCCGGTCCAGCCGCCGGTGTCGAACCCGAACAGGGAGGTGAGCGCGCCCCAGAAACCGCCACCCGAAGCCGAGTTGCCGGTTGTAACCTGTCTCAGGCCGTTCCAGCCGCTGCCCGTTCCGGCGGAACCGCCGGACCCTCCCCCGAACAGCATCGAGAGAAAGCCGCCCTGGCCATTGACGTCGGACAGCGTCGGCAGGTTTTCGCCATAGAGCGCGTTCTTCAGCGGATTGGCGATCGTCAGGCTCGCCAGCGTGTCGAGCAGCTGGTCGCCGATGCGTTCGAGTGCCCCGGCCAGATCGCCCGAGCGAAGCGATTCCGTGATCCCGTCGATCGACGCCATGCCGGCATCGCGCACCATGGTCCAGGCCCCCGCCTGGCGCGTGATCTCCAGGCGCAGATCGGCCATAGCGAGTTGCTGCCTTCGGATCTCCTGCGCGGCGTCGCTATCGATCGCCAGCTTGCCGCGCTTGATCGCGATCTCCGCTTCCAGCAGTGCATTGGCTTTTTCGCGTTCGGCCGTCGTTGCCCCGATAAGGCGCGCCTCAAGACGCAGGCGGGCGAGATCCTCGTCCTGCGTGCGCCGGTAGCGGTCGAGAAAGCGTTCGGAGGCGCCGGGCTTTTTCGTATCCTTCATGCCGCTGTCGACAGTGCGGAACGTCGTGCCCAGCATGTCCGCCAACCGCTCGGCCGCGACCTCGGTCAATTCGAGCTCGGCCCGCATTGTCCGGATCTGGTCGCCGAGTTCCGAATTGTCCGCCACCGACATGAGTGTCTCGACGGCGGCTGCCGCGTCCGGCGATCGTACGAAGGGAACCGAGCCGATGCGCGGATCCGAGAACCCGCGTGCGACGGGCGAATGATCCGACATGGCGGCCGTGTCGGTGAGCAGCTTGCGATACTGCCTCTCGGCATTGACGAGGTCGATCCGCTGGGTTTCGACGGCCGCGCGCTGGCGTTTCAGCTCCAGTTCAAGCAGCGACTTCTTGGCTTCGAACTCGCGCTCCGTCGATGCGACGATCCCGTTGCTGGCGATGAGCTGCGCGTTCGCGGTATCCTCAATCGCGTCTCGATAGGCCTTCTGGACGCGTGCGAGGGCGTCGATCTGTCCCTGCACGGCTGAATAGGAGGCGGCATCGTTCGCGAGCCTCCGCGTCGCGCCCGCCGCCTGATCGACCTCATGAGTAAACAGCTTCCAGGCGCCCGCGCCGGCGGCGACGAGCGCGGCGATCGGCGCCAGCGTCCTGACGACGCCAAGCGCCATCGCTCCGGCTTCCCGGAATCCGCGCGCGGCGCCACCTTCGCCGGGCCCGTAGATCTGCGCGATCTGGGCGCCCTGCATCGCGACGTTCTGCAGCGCATAGAGCGGCGCCTGGAATGCGAGCGGTATCGTCTGCGCGATATCGATCATCTGGAACTGGAGATTGCGCGCCTGGAAGGAGGCTGCATTCGCGCCTGCGGCTGTCCTTTCAAACGCCGTATCCATCGCGACGCCGGCAGCCCGCGCCTCATTGCCGAGGGTATCGAACTGGGTTCGCACGGTCGCGACGCCCTTGCCGACCGCGCTTGCGTCGAACTCCGCTCGCATTCCGAGAACGAAGGTCACGGCCGGCCTCCGCGATTGAGGATCGGGAGCGCGGCTTCCTCCATGATCCGAAGCCGGACCATCAGCCTGTCGAAAGCGCGGAAGGAACGTCGCCGCAAGCGGGCCGTGGCCGCGCCATAGTCGAGACCCGTCCAGATCACGCCACCGGCGCCGGCCGAGACGCGCCACTGCGTCTCCAGCGCGAGGAACGCTTTGACGGTGCGCCAGTTCTCGGCCATCACGGCGAAGGTCTCCCCGGTTGCGTCGGTCTCGGCATCGACTTGCACGCCAAGCATTGCGAATTGACCGGCCGTGTCGTCATCGTTGGTGACTGGCGCAGTCGGATCGGAAAGGCCGCGGGTCGCGTGTGCCCACGCCTCCGCGGCCTGCGTCAGTTTTTTTCCGCGGCTTTCCCGCTCGACGCGTCGACGATCGCGGCGAAGACGCCGAGACGGAAAAAGGGAAACCGCAAGGCCTGCGCGAGCGCTTCGCCGGAAAACGGAACGTCCTTGCCGTCCGGTCCCTGGACGTCGCGCCAGTCGACCAGGCTCTCGCGGATCATCGTCTGGAGTTCATCGTCGTCGCGGGTCGCGGCGAGCGCTTTCACACGGTCATCGGCCAACGCCTTGAACCGGCCCTCGAAGGACTGCTCGGCGATCTGGCCGGACTTGTCTGGATCGGGCGTCCGGACGGTTACCGGCCACCAGAATGTGTATTCGTCAGCGAGCACGAATTTCATGTCATTTCACCGTAATCGAGAGTTCGTCGTCGCCGGAATCCGGCGTCAGCATGAGAGGAAGGGACAGGTTGGCGATGCCCTGCGAGGAACCCTGCGTCGGTCGGCCGATCTCGACCTTCGGCGCATCGAGCTGCACGATATTGCCTGCAGTCGTCCCGTGAACCAGCTGCAGGGCGTCCCTGGTGCGTGCCTGGGCCGCAGCGAACCAGTTCTTCGAGGCAAGCAGCGGCGCCTCGAGCACGGCCGTTCCGGTTGATTGCCGGTCGGTCATCTCCGCCGACTCGGAGCCGATCAGATGACGCATCTCGATCGCGTTGCCGAGATTGACCTCGACGCTTTCGGAGATCAGTGCCGAAACGCTGTGCAGTTCCAGCGTCGTCTGTGCCTTGGAGACTGAAACCGGCCGCACGAAAGCGGAAACGTCGGCCGCCGGCAATGCGGTGTCGGAAATCGTGCCGACCAGGCCCATGAAGGTGAAACGGAAGCGCGGGATCTGCTTCGGCACGAAGGACATCGTTACATTGCCGCGCGCGCCGAGAATGATATGCCGCACGCCGTCGAGATAGTAATAGATCGCCACCGCTTCCTCGCCGGCCGAAACCGGCTCGTAGACAACCGAAGTCCCGGCATTGACGGTTTCCGCAAGGCCGCAGCCGCGCAGCAATGCTCCAAAGGCGGGAACGTCTCCGGCACCGCCGGCGCCGGCGATCTCGACTGAACCTTCCAGCCGGACATAATCGCCCGTCAGTTCGACGCCCTGGTGGCCGAGATAGGGGAGCAACAGGTCGCGGCTGACTTCCTCGCCGGCCAGCGGCTGAAGATCGACCTCGGTCATCAACATCGCGTTCGCGCCGGCGGTCGGCACCGGATCGGTGTTGTAGGCGCTGTGGACCTTGGCGAGCACCGCCAGTTTGCGGATCTTGCGTCCCATGGTCAGGTCTCCTTCGACTTCTTCGGCGCTACGACGACGGTGCCGCGGGATTTGGCGGCCTCGTCCTTCGTCGCTTCGCGCGGTCTGGCGCCTTCCGTCTCTCGGACGAAGCGGCCGGGTTTTCTGGGGATGTAAGCCATCAGGATTGCTCCTCGAGATAGGTTGAGGCGGCGAAGCGATCGTCGAACCAGACCGTGCCGGACCTGGCTTTGACGATCTGGCCGGAGACATGCTCCATCGGTTCGTCGGCCCCGTCCGGTTCGAAGCCGATCAGCTTGCCGCGCACCCAGGCCTTAAGGTCCTCGATGTCGCCTGCGGCCTCGCCCATGACGCGGTCGGTCAGGTTGTCGGTGATGATGACGACGGCGATGTCGGCTTCCATGCGCTGCAGAACCGGTCCCGTGGCGCGCGTGTTTTCCGCGCTCGCCTCTTCGGCGGCGAGCACATAGGCGGCCGGCGTCGCCGGTGGGCGGGTGTCGACGGCCGCGAGATCTACGGCGCCCTCGACAAGCGCGAAGGGCGATCCGGTCTCCTTCAGACGGGCGATCACGGAACTGACAACACTCATTTCGCGTCGCCTCCCGCCGCTTCCTCGAAATAGCTCTCGGTCGCCGCCAGGATCTCCGCGCGATCCTCGTCGGAAAAGCCGAGATAGGGCCTCGCCGGAATGGTGATGGTCCGTTCGCCGATCGTGACGCGCTTTTCGGTGGCGCGCTTGTGCGCCTTGCGGGCGAACTGGACGCGACCCTTTACCTTGCGCAGGCGGATCGTGCGCGACTGCGCATATTGCGTGATCGTCGCGCCGTCCTGGTGGGCCGCCGCATAAGGCAGATTGGTGCCGACCTCGGCCGAACGCTCGTCGCTCTCGCTCGAGATCGACGAATAGAGCCGCCCGCTGACGCGAAGGATGTTGTTGTAGCCGCGCGTGCCGCGGCCGATGCGCTTGGAGGCGGTGCGCGGCGACAGGCGCTGCCAAGGCGCGCCGTCCGGCGCGCGCTCGGTCTCGAAGCGGGTCTGCACGCCGCGCAGCATGATGCCCTCGATGCGCTGCATCAGCGGCGCGGTGTCGACGCCGGCGCGGGCCACGCGATCGAGCGCGGCGTTGATCTCCGCGTCGTCGATGACGATCTGAGCGGCGTCCGCCATCAGCCGAACCCTTTCATGGAGTCGCGCGTGAAGACGCGATCGGGCGCTTCGACACGAACCTCGCTGTCGCCGGCCTGAGGCGCCGCGATGCCGTCCGCCTCGAGCTGGACGAGGCCCTTGGCGACGTCCTTCAGCCAGGCGATTGCGCCGAGATAGTCGCGGGTGACGGGATCGTCCTTTTCGGTGCGGCGGCCGTGCAGGTAGTAGCGGGCGATTTCGCAGGTGACACGGGTGAGAATGTCGGGCGGCGAAGCGATCGGCAGCGCGTAGAGCTTGCCGACATAGGAATCGATTAGATCCTCGGCGTCGGAAAGGCACTTGGAGACCATGGTCGTGTCGATCGTCGTCGCCGGCCGGTTCACCTTGTCGGTGAGCTGGATCAATTCGGTCTCGCCGAAACGGTCGATCAGGTCCTGTTGCGTCGCGTAGGTCATGAGGTCCTCGGTAAGAAGGGCGCCGGGCAACCCTCCCGGCTGGCTGCGCGATCGAGGACGTCCTCGACTGGATCTCGGGCGGGGCGGCGCAGCTTCCCCTGGTATGCGTGCGGGCGGCGGGCTGAACCCCTAATCGCGCACAAAGGCGATGCGGTCTTTCGGCTTGACCCGGCCCCATGTGTCGATCAGGCGGGATCGGAGCTGGTCGGCGGCGCTCTGTTTCGGCTTCGGATCGCCGAGAGCCTCCATCATCTTGTCGAAGTCGCCCTCGACCGTGTCGAAGACCTTGGCTGCATTGGCGAGCTTGTCGGCCGGAAGCTTGGCGAGCTTCAGGAGGGCGGACTGGTTATCGGCGGCAGGTGTGCCGTGCAGGCGGCGACGAATATCCCGAGGAAGCTTCGAGCTGATTTCCTGCGCCATATAGATGGTGCGCTTCGAGCAGCCGAGACGCTCGGCGCAGTGCACTGCGAACCCTCGTTCCGCCTCTTCCTGCAGGACGTCCACGGGGCAAAGTGCAAAGTTTGCACTTTGGTCTCCGCCACGCTTGATCTTGCCGTGCTTCTGCTCCCAGACTTCGCGATAGGTTTGCACGAAGATCGCCCGATCGAGCGCCGAGAGATCGTTGCGGAAGAGGTTCTCCTCGATCTCCATCAGCACGGCGGTCAGCTTGTCCGCTTCGACAATGATCGCGTCGATTTCGGTCTCTTCGTTTTCCGAAATAGCCTTCAGCCGGTGAGCGCCCGCGACGAGCGTGAACTTACCACCCTTTGCGTTTGGCGTCCGTCGTACGGTAATCGGGTTGAGGAGTCCGCGTTCGACGATGGAAGTCTGGATCGCATAGACATGGTCCATGTCGACCTCGCGCAGGCGCTCCGGCACATGGATGTCAGCGATGGCAACGGCCTCAATCTTGCTCATCGTCGCCTCCGTCCTTCAGCGCTGCATGGGCGCTCTCGGCCATCGCCTCATAGGCGTCCTGGAATTCGGGGTACTGCAGGCGCTCGTCGATCGTGCGCAGCGCTCGGTTCACAGCGTCGCGGGAACGCTCCAGTTCCTCCGCCACGGCCCGCTTCGGCACGTCGAAATGCTGGACGAGCAGATGCAGTGCGATCTGCCGTGCGAGGGCGGCGTCGAACCAGTGATGCGGCGGCGATGCGATGTCCGCCTCGGAGAGGTGCGGGAAGCGGCTCTTCACCCCGCGCACGCTCGCCTCGAACAACGGCACGACGGCTTCGCGGCCGTTCAACAGATAGGTGGCGGGCGTCTCGGGTTCGGAAGCGCCGGTCGATTGTGCGAGCGCCTGGAACAGCAGCGGGAACGGCTCAGTCATCGCCCTGCCCTTCCTGCCGGCGGCGATCCCGCGTTATCTCCTCCTGCTTGTGCGCGCCCATGACGAACAGCAGCACGACGGCGCAGAAGATCAGATAGCCGATAGTGGCAACGCTCCAGCTCATGAGAACAGTCCCAGGAAGGAGATCGTCGCCGCGACGGATGCCGCCACGCTGATCGCGACGATGGCGTAGACCATAGGATCTGGTGCCTGGTCGTATTGGCACACTCTGAAATGGCCCTTCGAATGGAGGCGGCTCATGTCAGCGCCCCCGTTACCTTTCGACGTTGCGCCATCGTCGGCGGACGGGAATGATCCTGGGGCGACTTCCTTCGACCGGAAGCGTGATAGCGGTCACGCCACAGCAGCTCTGGTCTGGTTCCGAGAGCGGAGGCGATCGCCCGCTCCCCCTTGAGGTTCGGGGCGCGCAATGCGTCGCGCGCCGTCCCTGGGGGGAGTTTGAAATCGCGGTCTATGTCGCTGAGCTTGTATCCAGCTTCATACAGGCGAGCCTTGATGCGGGCGGCCTGCTCGATGCGCTTGTCGATTGCGGGCTTCGCTCCGCTCTTGGCGCTCGGATTGATCGAGTCCATAGTGGCTCCTGGTCACGAACCGGGAGGCTTTGCAGAGCCTCCTTTTTTCAACGGGCGAAAGCCCACCGGAGTGGGGAGAATAAGAACGTTCGGGGTTATTGTAAACCCCAATTGTTCTAAATTGTCATGGCAAGGCCTAGAAAGGCAGCGACGGGGGTTGGCGAGCGCATAGAAAGCCTTATTCCAACTGGAATTACAGTTGCCGATTTCTCAGAACAGATCGGCGTTTCAGATCGCACACTCGGAAATTACATCCGGGGCGATCGGGAGCCGAGCTTCGATTTTCTGGAACGATTGAGGAAAATCACCGACGTTGATCTGAATTGGTTGGTCACCGGCGGGGAAACGGTTCGGGGCCAGTTGCAAACGCAGGCTCTCTCATCCTCCAGTGATGTGGTCGCGATCGCTCGATATGCGGTGCAGGCATCGGCAGGTGGCGGCGCTGTCGCGATCGCGCAGGATGTCGAGGATTTCTTCTACGTGAATCGCGACTGGCTCGCCTCGATCGCGCCGCGCGGCGCACGGCTCGGTATGCTCGGTGGTCGGGGCGATTCCATGGAGCCGACGATCAGCGATGGCGACGTCCTGATAGTCACCTTCGACGTGACGCGACAGGATCTCGCGGCCGGCGGCGTCTTCGTCTTCACCTACGAGGGCGATATCTATCTCAAACGGTTGAGCTTGGCGCTGGACGGTTCGGTCCAAGTCATCTCCGACAACCAGTCCTATCCGATGCAGACCATCCCGGCCGATGTTGCCGAGGCGAAGCTAGAGATCAACGCCCGCGTAATTTGGGCTGGAGGACCATTAAAGTGAAATGCGTTTAGGAGACTTCGCAGCGTTAACCTCTCAATATGCCGACCCATTGGCCCTCGCCATTGAATAAATCGCACCTTGGGAAACCGTAAGCGTTCCAAAGATAGTCCATCTGCTCGGCAACGAAACGCTCGTAGTTATCGTCAATCTGATAGTCAGAAATAACGCTGGGAGGCAGATGCAATTCGTCTCGAGTGTAGGGCGGAGGTGGATCAAAATACTCCGCTGGTAAGGCCATACTCACATTGCTCATCCCAAAAAAAGAAATCTGCACTAGGACTGGTGTGGACATATCCAGCGCCCTGAGTCCTCTCATGTAAAAAGAAAGTGCTGCAATCAGCTGTTCTGCGACTGCCGTAGTTCGAAGTGCGCGTCCGCCACCTAAATTGCCGATGACACTCGCGTTGGTCGCTTCGACACTCCCGTTACGGAATATTTGGGTGTAACCGTGACACACATCGCCGCCCCTCGAACAAACGATTCCGTCGAGGTTGATACGATCGATGGCTGGCTGCGCTCCTAAGGGCGGGAAATTGTCCCTCTGCGCGCGTATCGCCTCTATTTCGACGCGGCGGTCGGCGCCAAAGTCGGGAAGCGGTACAAGATGCAGAACGACTGCCCCCTGTTCGACGGGAATGCGCAGGGGGCCGTCATTCGCTTGGATACGCAAGTGTCGTTCGCCAAGAAAGCTCTTCGCGCGTTCTTCGATTGAGCGTCTTTGTCCGAAAAGCTGGCGAAGCTCTTCGAGTGAGAGTTCGAACACACCCGTTGAATTTCGAGAGTAGTAACGATTGCTGTTTCGAGTGATGACACGGTGGGGTGGATTATAACTGCGGGGTACATGAATGATAATCAGGTCACCGGTCTCGGTTGGCACCCGCTTCATGCGTAGCCCGATAATTGACGGCTCAATACCTGTGCGTGCGATACTTTCCAGCCGCAGTAGTTCTGCATCGACATCAATCCCCGCGAGTGGGGAGAGCGCGGCGGCAACGCCATCTGCCTCTTCGATACCGATAATTAGATGTCCGCCCAAGCAGTTTGCAAACGCGGTAATATCTTTGAGGAACTCCTTCTTATCATCCTCCGTTCTTCCGTAGGTTTCTCTCTTGAAATCAAGGTGAACAGACTCCGTAGCAGCTGCATCCACGAGGCCTTGGATGGTCGTCCTGTCAATATCGTCAAAATTCCTACCGAGTAGCATTGGCTCACCGTTCCAAGTATGCATTGTTTCGCACAACTTAACGCGAGGTAGAGTGCATGGAAACCTGCCTCTAAGTTGTTGAAATGTTAGAAATTAAGCCAGCTTGAACGCGACTTGTGCACGAAGCCCAACTTGTTTTTGGATATCGCTTGCCGGTTTCGTCGCGGTACACCATCCTTGAATGGTAAGCGCTCAAATCCGAAATGCTATTTTATTCAATTGCTTATCGTCTCATCGACATTGTGTGTAATCATGTTTTCGAAGGTCATTTGAAGGATACTCAATAGGCATTCGAAGAGCGCAGGATTGAGCGAATATCCACAAAACCCGATGGCAATTGAACGACCGCCCGACTCCTGGCGAACAGCGGACAAGGCCTTGATTTGTCGTAGAATATCGCCAGTTCCCGCCTGATCCCGGATATTCCCGGAATTTCCAGAACCCGGTGTCAAACTACAACCGTTGTAGCGCGCCAGCTGGTTCTGGAATCTTTGTCACGAGGTTATGGAGCATTTATTGCGCGGCTCACCCCAGAGGGTCCGCCCTTTTAAAGCTCGAAAGCGGCTCGGCCGAGACGTGCATGTGCAGGTTAAACGGAATCCCTTCCGTAGTCGGCGCGCGCCGGCACGTTACGTCGACGAGCTCAGCATCATCCTCCAGAGGGCCAACGACGTAGTGAGGCACAAAAAGGCCAGCAGTGTAGAGCGCCCAACCTTCTATGACTTGATAATCCGGAAAGATCCGCACCCAACGTTCGGCATTTCTTTCGCATTTGCCAGGCTGCAGATGCAATTGGTCCAGCAGTTTAGCGTCGGTAAGAGGGATCATCCGCACCCGACAATCCCGCGTCTGCCAAGCATCACGAATGGCGAGTGCCGCTGCCTGTTTCACAGAGCGGCGTTCAACCAGAAATCCTGATTAATTTTGCTTTGCATGCTCGTTGAAGAGTTTGCCCGCACCAACCCATATCTGATCGGCCATCTCGACGATCAGCGTCAGTGATCGACCCACCGGCAGATAAAGCAGAAGCATGATCGCGAACTGGATCGAGAATAGCAGCGCGGCAAACGGGCTGGACGCGAGAACCGAAATGATAGCGAGGCGCGTAAATCTGCCGATTCTGAGCTTGGCGCCGGTGGGAATGCCACCGTTCGAACGATCGAAAATTCGACGCCAGGAAATGAATATCACGGCAGGGACGACCGCCGCGGCAAGTAACCAAGCAAGGCGCCGACTGTAGACGTGATCCATCAAGAACCCGATGTTGGCTCGATCGATCGGGCGCAAGTCATCTCGCTTCAGCAGCTGTTCGCCAAAAATGGCCACCTCAAGACGCGCGGGCTGCACTAACGCAGCAACACGATTACACAGATAGAGGTATGCAATTAGGGCACCGCCCGCATAGAGGATTATCGTGTACTCATTCGCCATTTTCTCGCCCTTCCGACCCAAGCCTGCGTGCTTCTTTGAATTGTTCGCGAAGCTCTATTTCCGGACCGACAACCGCAACATAACGCAAAAATCCTGCGCCTAGCACAAGTGTGCCGACGAGCATCCAATGCTCCCTGCACAAATAGGAAGCATACAGTATAAACCCAGCCAATATGGCTAAAATCGTGACGAACCCAGGATCCGAGCTTAATCCCGGCACGTCCGCAACGAGCCCTGCGGCGGCGCCGAATAGCGTCATTAGCGCGACGATGCGCCACAAAACCCACCATATGCATCTCATGTAGGCGATGAATCGCGGATATCCATATCCCACTAGAATGCCTCCCCCATGCGGGGAGACTATCTCACTACCACGTCGCAATACAATAGGGGCAATATTGCCAATAGAACGCGTGGATATAGGTGTTATTCCGATAGTTTATCAAGGAATAGATCCGATCCGGGGCACCTATACGGATTCCGATCGATACGCGGCAGTGCTCGTCATCACTGCACAGTCTTCCGCACTACTGCCATCGCCTCATCCGGATCGTGATCCGGAAAGACCTCGCGAAGCTGCTGCTCGGCCAATTGAACCGATCGCGCAGTCGGCGTTTTGGCGGGCTTCATTGAGATCTCGAAACCGGATAGCCCCTTCATGACGAGCTCGGCGATCGCACGCTCGGCTTCCTCGCGCGTCTGCCAGTTCTTGTCCCCGAACGCCTTTCGAACGTCCTTCGAGGCGGATTTGAGCGGCACACAGATGGCGGCTCGCAGGGTGCTTTCGGGTGCCTTTGACCTACTCCACTGAATGAGCCCATTCATAGGCTAGCCCTGTTCATCTTGTGGTTCGTTGCGGACCGGGTTGCAAACTCGTTCGGGGTGAGCCCGTCGAGGCTCGTGTGGGGGCGGTTCAGGTTGTAGTCGATCCTCCAGTCCTCGATGATCTCACGAGCATGGCGACGGCTGGTGAAGAGATGCTTGTTCAAGCACTCGTCCCTCAGGCGTCCTTTGAAGCTCTCGCAAGATCCATTCTCCCAAGGTGAGCCTGGCTCGGTGCAGGAGCTCTCGGCGCCGGTGGCCGTGATCCAGTCGCGCACGCAATGAGCAACGAACCTCGGGCCGAGCGCTCAACTGTGCCGATGCGTGCTATTAGCCGCCATCAACGAATTGGCGTCATCGGACAGGTTCGTTTCTTCAACGCTGGCTTATAGGCGTTCGACACACCTTCTGGCTTGACGGTGTTTCCGGCGGTCTAAATGATCCGGTGATGTCCAGACTTCAGAGCATCACTACAAGGCAGTACCGGGTTTTTCTTCATCTGCTGAAGGTCAAGAGCGTTACGGAAACGGCGCACCATTTCGAAACCTCTCAGCCAGCGGTCAGCCGGTTGCTCGCGGAAATGCGGGAGCGCTTCAGTGACGGGCTTCTGGTGCGCAGCGGCGAGCGCATGGTCATCACCGATCGCGGTCGGATCATTCGCGACGAACTCCAGGCCATTCTGGATCGCCTGTCGGATCTCATCGAGCCGGAGCCGGAATTCGACCCGCAAACCTCGGAGACGGAATTCTCGCTGGGTTTCGCCGACTCCAACATGGTCAGCCTCGTTCCGCCGGTCGTCGCGGCAATTTCACATGCGGGTCCCGGCCTGAAGGCGCGTGTCAGGCCGATCGACGATTCTGTCGATGTCCTGTCGGCGCTGGAGGAAAGGGAACTCGATGTCGTCGTGGATTGCGTGACGGAGTTCACCCGCGACACATACGAAAACCTTCGCTACGCGCCGATCGGCACGGACGAGATCGTGTTGCTGGCGCGCTCGGATCATCCCGTGGTCGCCCGGCCGCCGCAGACGGCGGAAGACTATCTCGCGCTCGAACACATCGCGCCCTTTCCCGTTTCCAATTTCGAAAAGGGGCCAATCGACGGATCGCTGAAGGCGTTGAAAACACCCCGCCGCATCAGTTGGTTCATACCCGAATACAGCCTGATCCCGAACGTGCTGCTCGACTCGGACCTTGTCTTCACCACATGCCGCCGTTTCGCCGATGTCTACGCAAACATCCTTCCTCTCTCGATCGTAGACGCGCCCGGCTTCTTTCCCCGCATGGAGTTCCGGCTGCTGTGGCACGACGTGACCAATCAAAATCCCAGCGCAATCTGGCTGCGTGACACGATCATTCGCGCCGCTAAAATAGGCAATCTTCAAGTTTGACGCGTTTTTTTGCACATTATTTATGCGTTATGGATAAAGGTTGCATCATATCATCATTGATATGAACTGAATTCGCCGCCCGGCATTTTGGAAGGCAAAGTCCCTTTCTATAGTCCGGCCATCGCAGTTCGACAGACAATCGCAAAACGCTTTCAACGGCCCGTAGAGACGGATGCCGATTAGGGAAAGTGCGATCCGGCCAAACAGCGATACCCATCAGGACAACGGGACTGTCAGGGCCCCGAACAAGTCGAGAAGGAACGTCAAACATGACACGTATTCGGAAATTCGCCAGCGGTCTGGCCGCGGCAACCATCCTCGGTTTCGGCTCGGCGGCAGGCGCCAGCGCCGAAACCAGCGTAGCGCTTGTCCTGCCGGGTTCCGTCGCCGACGGCGGCTGGAACGAAGGCGCCTACAAGGGGCTCAAGGCACTGGAAGCCTCGGGAGACTTCACGGTCGCATTCTCGGAAAATGTGAGCCAGGCCGATATTCCCGCCGTGGTCCAGGGTTATGCCGATGACGGCATGGACCTGATCATCGGGCACGGCTTCCAGTTCGGCAGCCTCTTCGCGGAGATCTCGGTCGAATATCCGGATCAGGCGTTTTTCGCGACGACGAGCGCACCCGGCAACACGGAGATTCCGGAAAACGCACTCTATGTCGAATTTCGCTACCAGGACGCCGCCTATGGCGCGGGTGTCCTTGCGGCCCTCATGTCGGACGGGAATGCTGTCGGCATGGTCGGCGGCGGCGACAATCCGACAACGCAGATCATGGCGACCAATTTCGTAAAGGCAGCCGAAGCCACGAAGGAAGGCCTGAAGGGATATTCCATCATCACCGGCGACTACAATGACGCCGCAAAGGGGCGAGAGGCTGCCTCGACCATGATCGGCAATGGCGCCGACGTGATCTGGCACACCGCCGACATTACCGGAATCGGCGCGATCGAGGGTGCGGCCTCGGGCGGCGCGAAGGCTATCGGAATGTTCTCCGACCAGAAGGAACTCGCACCGGAGGCGATCGCCACCAGCTTCGCGGCAAACAATGCCGGACTGGTCGAGGCCGTCGCGAAAATGGTGGCTGACGGCAGCTTCGAGGGCGGCAGGATGTGGGAGCCGGAGCTCGGCTTCGCCTGGGTGACCGTCTATGGCGACGCCGCCTACAATCCGGACGTCATCTCCGCCGAGGACTGGGCAGTCTTCCAGGATACCTGGGCCAAGATCGACAGCGGCGAAATCGAGGTTTCGGCCGAATAGAAAAGCGCTCCCAAGGCGACCGGGGGCATGCTCCCGGTCCGCCGGACCACGACAAGATGACATCCGAACCGTCCACATTCCTGCGCATGGCTTCCATCACCAAGCGTTTCGGCGCATCGGTGCTTGCCAATGACCGCGTCGATTTCGACCTGCGTCAGGGCGAAGTGCACGCGCTGCTCGGCGAAAACGGCGCCGGCAAATCGACGCTCATGAACATTCTTTACGGCCTCTACGAGCCGACGGAAGGACAGATCGAGCTCGACGGACTGCCAATATCGTTGCGCGATCCCGCCGATGCGATCGAATACGGCATTGGCATGATTCACCAGGAATTCATGCTGATCGATTCCTTCACGGTGGTCGAAAACATCGTGATGGGCACGACAACGCTGCCCGAGGGGGCGGAACGGACCAGCGCGGCGCGCCGGCTCGTGCGCGAGATCTCGGCGGATTACGGCCTGCATGTGGATCCGGATGCCAGGATCGAAGACATGTCGGTGGGCCAGCGGCAGCGCGTGGAGATCCTGAAGCTCCTGTTCCGCCACGCAAAGCTGCTTATTCTCGACGAACCGACGGCCGTTCTGACGCCTCAGGAAACCGATGCGCTTTTCGAGGTGCTGGAAAGACTGAAGGCCTCCGGCCACGCCATCGTCATCGTCACGCACAAGATGCATGAGGTCATGGCAATTTCGGACCGCGTCTCCGTCATGCGCGGCGGCCGGATGATCGCCACCGTCAACACCGCGGAAACCGACGAGAAGTCGCTGGTGCGGCTTATGGTCGGCCGCGATCTGGACATGCACCTCGATCGCGAAACCAGGGATCGTGACGGCCCTCTGCTGGAGGTCGCCGGACTGGTGGTCGCCCGCAGAGACGGTTCCAAACCGGCCGAACCGGCCAGCTTCTCGATCCGGCGCGGCGAAATCCTCGGCTTTGCCGGTGTCGACGGCAACGGCCAGACGGAACTGATCGAGGCCCTGTTCGGTCTTGGAACGATATTCGACGGCAACATACTTCTGGACGACCGGGACATCACGGACCTGTCTTGCCTGGACCGCCGTAACGCCGGCCTCGGATATATCCCGCCGGACCGCCGCGGTGTCGGCGCGCAGGTCACGCTCTCGATCGAGGACAATTTGATCCTCGGCTCCGGCAAATCATATTCGCCGACCGGTTTCATCGACCGCCATACGGTCCGTAACGACGCGGACAAGGTCATCGATCGCTTCGACATCAAGGCGCCGGACGCGGATTTCATCTCGGGAAACCTGTCCGGCGGCAACCTGCAAAAGCTCGTGCTTGGCCGCGAAGTGTCGCGCAGTCCGCAACTCCTGCTGATCGAGCAGCCGACCCGCGGCCTCGACGTTGGCGCGATCGAGCTGATCTGGGCGGAAATCATGGCCCTTCGCAACGCCGGCGCGGCCATCCTCCTCGCTTCCACGGAGCTGGAGGAAATCATGGCGCTGTCCGATCGCATCGCGGTCATGTTCGAGGGACGGATCATGGGCGTCGTGCCACGGGCCGAGGCAGACACGCAGCTCCTCGGCGCGATGATGGCCGGCCGAACCCTGGAACAGGCGCGCGACCCACAGGTGATCCCATGACCATCCGTCTTGAAAAACGCGAGACGCCTCTCGTCGGTGGCTGGACGGTCATCGTCTTTTCCGTGGCCGCGGTGCTTGTCGGCATGGCGGTGGGCGGGCTGCTGTTTCTGCCATTCGACGCCAGCCCGCTCGATGGCTACGCAGCGTTGATCGGCAAGGCATTCTTTAATCTGCGCGGGTTCGGATTCACGCTCGTCGCGGCCACGCCGCTGATGCTGGTGAGCTTCGGGACAATCGTCGCGTGGCGCTGCGGCTTCATCTTCCTCGGCTTCGAGGGCTGCCTTCTGATCGGTGCCATGGGCGGAACGATGATCGGGCTGCAGGCGCTTGACGGCGGAACGCTGGCGGGGCTCCCGCCTGTCCTGGTCACGTCGCTCGCGCTGGCGTGGGGCGGCGTTCTTGGCGCGTTCTGGGCGGCTATCGTCGGTGAACTCAAAGTGCGCTACGGCGGCAACGAGGTGCTGATCGCCCTGATGATGAATTTCCTGGCGATCTACCTGGTGCAGTATCTGGTTGTCGGGCCATGGCGCGTCGTCGGCGACATGCCGCAAACCGACCGCCTGCCGCGCGACCTCTGGCTTCCCTATATCGTTGACGGCACCCGGCTGCATGCCGGCATCCTGGTGGCGCTCGTGGCGGGCATATTCGTCCACATCCTGATGACGAAGACGCGCGCCGGCTACGAGATGATCTCGAGCGGCCTCAATTCCAAGTCGGCGCGTTACGGCGGCATCGATGTGGCGCAGCGGCAAAGACAGGCCGCCTTTATCGCCGGAGGAATGGCCGGGCTGGCCGGCGCGATCACCATTTTTGGCGTGCATCACCGTCTCCTCGACGGGCTTTCCGACGGGACCGGCTTCCTCGGCATCGTCACCGCGCTGCTTGGTCGGTTGACCGCGCCAGGCGCCGTGGTGGCGTCGGTGCTTTACGGCGGCTTGTCGGTGGGCGGGGACGCCATGCAACGCCAGTCGGGTCTGCCGTCTTCGATCGTCGTGATTGTGCAGGCCACGATCGTCCTTCTGCTGCTGGCAAGCGAAGTGCTGCGGACACACCGGCTTGTCTTCGCAAATCCCGCGGCAACGGAGGCCTGAATGGAATCGCTGCTTGAAATCAGCTTCATTACGACCTGGCTCGCCGCTTCGCTGCGCCTTACCGGCCCGCTGCTTCTGGCCGCCATTGGCGAGTTGTACAGCGAGCGCGGCGGCGTTTTGAATGTCGGCATCGAAGGCACGATCCTGTTCGGGGCGCTGGCGAGCTACCTTACCGCCATCTGGACCGGCAGTCCGTGGGCCGGCGTGGCCGCAGCCGCCATCATCGGCGTCGCCGTCAATGCATTTCTGGCCTGGATGTATGTCGTGATCAAAGCCAGCCAGGTCGTGGTCGGCATCATTTTCAACGTCCTCGCCATGGGGGCGGCGAGCTACGCCTTTCGCACTCTCATGGGCGACATCCCGCGCATCGAAACCGCTCCGATGCTGCCGGAAATTTCCGTTCCGGGACTGAGCCGCATCCCGCTGATCGGCCCATCATTCTTCGAGCAGTCCATCATGTTCTATCTGACGCTTGCGATTGCTGTCGGTTCGGGGATCTTGCTGTACCGCACGCGCTTCGGGCTGAACCTGCGCGCAGTTGGTGAAAACCCGAAAGCCGCTGCCGCGGCAGGTGTCAATATCGTGCGGATGCGCGTTCTTGGCGTGCTTGCCTCCGGCCTTGGCGGCGGTCTTGCAGGAGCCTACTTCGTTCTTGTCCAGATCGGCCTCTTTCGCGACACGATCGTACAGGGCCGCGGATTTATCGCGCTTGGCATCGTGATCCTTGCGCGATGGAACCCTTATCTCGCCATCCTCGCGGCATTCGGTTTCGCGGCAATGGACGCGCTGCCCTTGTCGCTGCAACTGCTTGATCTGGGCATTCCGTCCCAGCTTCTGGTCGCGCTTCCGTACCTGCTTACCGTTCTCGCCGTTTCCGGCGTGTTCGGCCGATCCCGGAACCCGGCATCGTTGATGGTGCCCTATCACGCCGACCGTTGACGCACCCCCAAGGAGACAAACGATGCTGCTTCACCAGTTGCTGACCGACGGCGCGATGCGCCGCCCCGATCACACGGCTTTCCACTGGGTCGAACGAGAAAAATCGCTGACCTACGCGCAAGCGGTCGAGCAGGTTGAAGCTGCGGCCGGTGCGTTTCACGACCTCGGCGCGCGCAAGGGCGACCGCATTACGATCTTTGCCCACAACGGCATGGACTATCTGATTTCGATGTTCGCAGCATGGCGGATCGGCGCGATCTCGGCGCTCGTGAACGTCAAGTTCGCCGACGAGTTGGATTACTACTTCGCCGACCACACACCGACGCTTGTCGTCTACACCCATGACAAGATTGCCGAGGTGAAGGCGGCAGCCGAAGCATCGGGCGCTGTCAGGCATTTGATCTGCATGGACGGCAAGCAGGACGGCGCCTTGAGTTTTCCCGAACTGCTGGATGCCAAACTGCCGCCGCCGCCCGATCCCGGCGACGAGGCCGCGATAGCGCATCTGTCATATACATCCGGCACGACCGGACAGCCAAAGGGCGCGTGTCTTGCCCACGAACCGACACAGACCGCCAGCGCCGTGATCGGAGAACGGCTGCGCTATTCGCGCGATGACATCTCGTTCGGTCCGTCGGCGCTGTCGTCTTCCTACCAACTCGTCGCAAACGTCCTGCCGCCTCTGCGCAACAGCGCCACCTGCATCGTCATGAAGGACTGGACGCCGGAAGCCGGCTATGCGGCGGTCCGGAAAACCGGGGCGACGATTTTCGTCGGCAATCCTCCGGTCCTTGCGGATTTGCTCGAACAGTCCCGCGTTCATGGCGGCGCTCCCGCCACCCTGCGGATGTCGACGTCCGGCGGCGGTCCGGTGCCGCCGGCGCTCAAACGCGCCTGGCGTGACGAGCTCAAATTGCCTCTCGTCGAGAGCTACGGGCAAAGCGAGATCGGCGGCTTCTTTGCCCTGGCCGATCCGGTTCTTCCCGACGACGCGCATTTCGGCGCGGTCGGACGTCCGCTGCCCGACAAGGAAGTGCGCATTCTCGGCGCCGATGACCAGGAACTGCCGATCGGGCAACCGGGACAGGTCTGTCTGCGCGGCGGGTTCATGACGGGCTACTGGGGCAAGCCGGACAAGACAGCGGAAACGCTGAGCGGCGGCTGGCTGCACTCCGGCGACGTCGGCCAAATGTCGGCGGAGGGCTACCTGACCATGCGCGGACGGGCGTCCGAACTGTTGCGCGTGGGCGGCGAAACCTGGTTCCCGCGCGATATCGAGGAAGCCATGATGCTTATCGAGGGCATTCGCGACGCGGCGGTCGTCGGACTGGACGATGGCGACGGCGG
Source organism: Oricola indica (assembly GCF_965227485.1). Taxonomy (NCBI): domain Bacteria; kingdom Pseudomonadati; phylum Pseudomonadota; class Alphaproteobacteria; order Hyphomicrobiales; family Ahrensiaceae; genus Oricola; species Oricola indica. The sequence goes on along the minus strand of NZ_OZ245747.1, from coordinate 1,527,081 downwards.
CCATCGCCCGATTGCATTTGTGACCGGTCCGGGAAAGATCGATATGGCACAAACCCTGGCGGGTGTTGCCGACAAGACGCCCTATGATCTTTCGACACTGGAAATTCGCCAGATCGACGAGTTCCCCATGACGCCGACCGGCAAGATCGCCAAGGCAACGCTGCGCGATCAGGCCGCAGCCAGCAACTGAAACAGACGGGAGCGAGAGAATGCAGCGCAATATCGCACAACTGACATGGCCGGAAGTCGAGGCGCTCGACTTGTCCAAGGACGGCGCCCTGGTGCTGCCGATCGGCTCGATCGAACAGCATGGCCCGCATCTTTCCACCGACTGCGATCTCGTCTTTTCCGAGAACTTCCTGGAAATGGCCCTGGCGCGACTTGCGCCGGAGACGAAGGTCTGGCGTCTGCCGATGCTGCCGATCTCGAAATCCAATGAGCATGTCGGATTTCCCGGCACATGGTATCTGTCGGCCCAGACCTTCATGGCTGTCATCTCGGACATCGCTCGCAGCGCCCGCAACAACGGCTTCCGCCGGCTTGTCCTGTGGAACTGCCATGGCGGCAACCGGGCACTGCTTGAGGTCCTTGCGCGCGACATTCGTATCGAGACAGGCCTGATGACATTTCAAGTCTTTGCCTCGGGTGCCATGCCCGATCCCTTGCCGCCGCTCGATCCCCGCGAGCCGGCCTACGGCATCCATGCCGGCGAATGGGAAACAAGCCTGATGCTGGCGGTTTCACCCGACCGCGTGCGGACGGAAAAGCTTGATTGCGCATTTCCCGATTTTCAGTCCGAAACCCTGGCATTGGAGATGACAGGGGCCACGATTGGATGGAAGACGGATGATTTCCAGCAAACGGGCACATGGGGAGATGCAACCGGGGCAACCGCCGAACGGGGCGCTCAACGGCTCGAACCGCTGATCGAGCGCCTTGCCAGCATCCTGACAGAGATTTCGACATTCGAAGTTGGGGCGACGAATTCCTGACCGGTTCGTCGATGATACGCGAAAGTCCGGTTTTCGGGTGTCGATCAGTTAGGCCGCAGAGTCGCCCGGCGTCAGGCTTCCCGAAGCAAATGCAGTCAAGACGACTTGACCATACCGAGCGCACGCGCACTCAAGCATCCGTGCGCATTCTCAATGGCCTCAGTCGACTCTTGTCACCGATTGGCGTTCAACCAGTTCGCATTCGACCTTGATCTGGTTGGGGCCCGCATCGAGCCCGCCGGCGAGATCGACGAGCATCTCGACGGCGATCTCGCCCATCTCGTAATGCGGCAGCACGAGAGTGGTGAGCGGCGGATGCGTGAATTGGGCGATCGGGCGGTCGTCGAATCCGATGACGGCAATGTCGTCGGGGACTTTGTATCCCTTTTCGTTGAGGGCTTCGATGCAACCAAGCGCCATCATGTCGTTGGCGCAGAAGATCGCGTCCGGCGGATTTTCCAGTTCCATGAGCTCAAGGGTGCAGTCATAGCCGGTGGACGGCTCCCAGTTGCCCCAGCGAACAAGCGAGGCATCGAATGGAATGTCGTTGCTCGCCAGGGCCTGTTTGTAGCCCTTGAGGCGATCGCGTGACGCGTCGATGCCCTGCTGGCCGTTGATCAGCCCGATGCGCTTGCGGCCCGCGACCAGAAGCCTTTCGGTCGCGACCCGGCCGCCGAGCAGGTCTCCGGGCAGGACCGAAGGAAGACTCCGTTTGGAATCGTAGCAGTTCAGCAGCACGGCACGGCTTTTTTCGACAGCGGGCGGCAGTTCCACGAGACGCGTCAGAATCGTGCCGTAGATGACGCCCATCGCGGGGATCTGGCTCATTTGATTGACGATCGCCGTTTCGGCATCGACATCGCCATGGCTCACGGTCAGGTAAACGTTGATCCCGTATTCGAGCGCCTTGTCGCGCGCGCCCTCGAATGCCAGCGTCATCCAGGGATCGGTCGAAACCTCGTCCGCGATGAAAAGGATCGTGGAATGACCGCCGGGTGCGGCAACCGTGCCCCTTCGGACGAATTTGTAGCCGAGTTTCTGTGCCGCGTCGCGAACGCGGCGACGCGTGGCTTCGGTCAGTTTCGCGCCGGGACTCCCGTTGAGGACGAGCGATACGGTGGCCTGCGAAACGCCGGCCATCGCGGCGACATCCATCATCGTGGGCCGGCCCGACGCCCCGTGACGATCTTTTTCAGATTTCAATTTGAAGTGCCTCTGCAGCGGCGACAGTGAAATTCATTGCGCTGGTCGCTAGCAACCGGCTCGAAAAAAAGCAAACTCGAAGCACTCCCGGACCTCCATCTGTTTCTTTTTTTGGCGCGTCAAACCCGCGCGTTTGAGCGATTCCGTCTCCGGCAACGCCAGTCCCGATGCGGATGGCGCCGTGCCGGGTTGTGCCCGCCCCGGCCCAGCCATTCATACTTGACTAATTATTATTAGTAAATATTATTGATCGCCTTGGGAGGATCATTAATGAGGCTGCTGATCACCGGCGCCACCGGCAAGGTAGGGCGTAATTTCCTGGATCGCGTTCTTTCGGACGAGACCTTCGCCGGCTGGAGCCTCCGGGTGATTTGTCACAACCGCTCGATCGAACCTTCGGACCGCATCGAGATCGTGCAGGGCTCTTTTGCGGATCCGGATACGGTCAGAAGGTCCATGCAGGGCGTGACGCATGTGCTCCACATGGCCGCGGTGAAGGAGTCACCGGATCTCGCCATCGACGTCGCGATCAAGGGCATGTTCCTCCTGCTGGAAGGCGCCCGCGCCTCCTCGACACTGGAACAATTCATCCTGATCAGCGGCGACTGCGCTGTCGGGCATATCTTCCACGAATACGATGCGCCGATTACCGAGACCTCTCCGCGAAGAGCCTATGAGGGCTGCTACGCGCTGACCAAGGTCCTCGAAGAGGTGATGGTCGAGCAGTACCAGGTTCAATACGACCTCAATGGCTGCGTGCTGCGCGCGCCCTGGATCATGGAAAAGGATGATTTCCGTTTCGCGCTGTCGCTTGGCGATGACCAGTTCGGCGGTCCGCCATGGGCTGATCTGATCGGCGAAACGCGGGCGGCGGACGGCTTCCGCAAAGGGGCCGTACCGCTGATGCTATCCGCATCCGGCGCGCCGCTGAAACGCAATTTCGTGCATGTGGACGACCTCGTTTCGGCGATCACCGCCGCGATCGGCAATCCGTCCGCCCGGCAGTCGCTGTTCAACATCGCGATGAACGAGCCCGTCGATTACGGCGCGGTCGCCGCCTACCTCGCGAAAACACGGAACATGGAAGCGTTAAGCGTTCCGACGCCGTTTCACAGCAACTGGCTGGACAATTCCAAGGCGCGCCACCTGCTCGGATGGCGCCCGAAAGTGGATTTCGAGGACCTCATCGAGCGCGCGTGGGCCTATCAGCGCGCGCCCGACGAGCCTCGGAAGATCTGGTACCCGGGGTAAGGTGCGCCGGACCAGCAGATTGTGGGAGGAAAACCATGAAACACAAACTTCTCTATGCACTGGCTTCGGCCATGATTCTGGTCACGGGTGCGTCCCATGCCCAGGATAAAAAGACCCTCGCGATCGTCGTGAAGGGCCTCGACAACCCCTTCTTCGAGCAGATCAATCTCGGCTGCCAGGAATGGATGAAGAACAATCCGGATTCCGAGTATGAGTGCATTTACACCGGTCCGGCATCCAGCACCGACGAAGCCGGCGAAGTGCAGATCGTCGACGATCTTCTGACCCGCGGCGTCGCGGCGATTGCCATCTCGCCGTCCAATGCGCCGGCAATGGCCAACCGCATTCGCCAGATCGCGCCGGATGTGCCGGTGATGACCATCGACGCGGACTTCCTCGAGCAGGACCGCGACCTGCGCGCCACCTATCTCGGCACCGACAACTACCTGATGGGCGTCAAGATGGCCGAGCAGGCAGCCATGCTGAAGCCGGATGGCGGCTCCGTCTGCCTGCAGCTCGGCAACGTCGCGGCCGATAACATCAATGCCCGCGCGCAGGGCTTCCGCGACACCGCTGGCGGTGAAAAAGGGATCGATCGGCTGGACGGCCAGAACGGCTGGACCGAAATCGAAGGCTGCCCGGTCTTCACCAATGACCAGGCCGACCTCGCCAACCAGCAGATGGCCGACACCTTCACCGCCAACCCTGATCTCGACGCATTCATCCTGATCGGCGGCTGGGCTCAGTTCGCACCGCAGGCTTACGCCCAGGTGACGGACCAGGTCATGGACAAGCTGAAGTCGAAAGAACTGATCATCATCGCCGGCGACACACTGCCGCCGCAGACGCAGGCATTCCGCGACGGACGCAGCCATTCGCAGGTCGGTCAACGCCCCTTCGAAATGGGCCTCCGCGGGCCGGACGTCATGATCCAGCTGATCAATGGCGAGCAGGTCGACGATCCGCTCTACACGGGCCTCGACGTCTGCAACCTGGAAGACGCAGGCTTCTGCGCTGACAACTAGGCGATAGCCACCACACCATTGCCGGGCCCGGAAACGGGCCCGGCATTTTCCTGCATACAAAGGGACTCATACAAAGATGACCGCACGAAAGATCAACTGGGGCATATTGTCGACGGCCAGCATCGGCACCGAGAAAGTTATTCCCGCCATGCGGAAATCGGTGTCGTCCAACGTGCTGGGGATCGCTTCGCGCAGCCCGGAACGCGCCGCCCAGGCAGCGGAAAGGCTCGGCATTCCAAAAAGCTATGGCTCCTATGAAGACATGCTGGCGGATGCGGACATCGACGCGATCTACAACCCGCTTCCCAATGACCTGCATGTCGAATGGACGCTGAAGGCCGCGCGGGCAGGCAAGCACGTGCTTTGCGAGAAGCCGGTCGGCCTGAATGCCGATGATGCGCTCAAGCTTCGCGACGCGCCGGACGGCGTTCTGATCGCGGAAGGTTTCATGATCCGCCATCACCCGCAATGGCTCCGCCTGCGCGAGATGGCGCGGTCCGGAGAACTCGGAGACGTGCGCGCCACGCAGGCCGCGTTCAGCTATTTCAACGACGATCCCGGCGACATACGCAACAAGCCGGAAAACGGCGGCGGCGCCATGCTGGATATCGGATGCTATCCGATCACGGGCGCCCGCTTTGTTTTCGACGCGGAGCCGCGTCGCGTCGTTTCGCTGATCGATCGCGATCCCAACTTCCGCACGGATCGCCTTGTCGGCGCGATCTGCGATTTCGGAGACGGACGGCTACTGACCTTCCAGGCCTCCACGCAACTGGTTCCCTTCCAGACATTCCAGGTTTTCGGCACGAAGGCCCGCGCGGAGATCCTCATTCCATTCAATGCGCCGCAAGGCGAGAAGACGACGATCGTCATCGACGACGGAGCCAGCCTCGACGCAAGCGCGGCCCGTCGCGAAACCCTGCCCTCATGCGACCAGTATGCCGAGCAGGCGGAAGCGTTTGCCCAGTCGATACTGACCGGCACCCCCGCACCCTACGGCGTCGGCGACGCAATCGCATCGATGCGGGTACTCGACGCCATGTTCGAAAGCGAGCGAACCGGAGGCTGGGTCAGCCTGTAACCGCAGTCGTTCGCCGGAGCAGTTTTGCCCGTGGCAAATGACAGGGACGCTTGATTAATATCATTATTTATATTATCAATTATAAATTGTGCAGCCGCTCCAATCGAGCGGCTCCGTAAAAAGGGAGGATGATATGAATTTCACGAAAACACTGATCGCAGCCAGCGTAGGTGCGCTGCTTGCGAGCGGCGCCGCCGCGCAGGAAAAGAAGCAGCTCGCGTTCGTCGTCAACGCCGCATCGGATTTCTGGAAACTGGCCGAAGCCGGCGTCAACGCGGCGCAGGCGGAACTGCCGGATTACGAGCTGCAATTCCGCTATCCCGCCCAGGGTACAGCCGCGTTGCAGAACGCGCTGATGGACGACCTTGTGGCCGCAGGCACCGACGCGATCATGATCTCGTCCGCCGATCCGAAGAACTCGATCGACGCGTTCAATCGCATCGCCGCGCAGGTTCCGCTGTTCACCACGGATAGCGACGCTCCGCAGAGCGACCGTATCGCCTATCTCGGCTCGTCGAACACGGCCGCCGGTATCCAGGCGGGCGAAATCGCCATCGATGCAATGCCGGACGGCGGCAAATGCATGGGCTTCGTCGGATTCCTTGGCGCGGATAACGCCATTGAGCGCATCGCCGGTTTCCGGCAGGCCGTCGAAGGCAAGGGCATCGAACTCGTCGACGTCCGCGGTGACGATGTCGATTTCGCCCGCGCCCGCGCCAATGTGGACGACGTGCTGGCCGCGAATCCGGACATCGACTGCATGGTCGGCTTCTATTCCTACAACCCGCCCAAAATCTACGAGTCGCTTCAGGCAAACGGCAAGCTGGGAGAGATCACGGTCATCGCTTTCGACGAGGACCCGATCACGCTGGGCGCCGTTCGCGAGGGCAGCTTTGCCGGCACCGTCGTGCAGGATCCCTACCAGTGGGGCTACCAGGGCATGCACCTGATGGCTGACTACCTTGAGGGCGACAAGTCGGGCGTTCCGGCCGATGGCCTGATCATCGTTCCGACGAAGATCATCGACCAGAGCAATGTCGATGCCTTCGAAGCCGAGCTGAAAGAGCGCATCAACGGCTAAGCCCTCCCGGGCTCGCGAGTGGGTGATCCCTGATTGCCCGCTCGCAATTTTCCGACTGTACTGGGAATATTCTGAACATGAGCGGGCCTCAGGAACTCGGCCTTCGCCTTCAGGGCATAACGAAGGTCTATCCCGGTGTTGTGGCGCTGAAAGATGTTTCGCTGAACATTTCGGCGGGGGAAGTCGTTGGCCTGATCGGCGAGAACGGGGCCGGCAAATCGACCATGATGAAGATCCTCGGCGGCGTCATCACGCCCACCGACGGGTCGATTTCCATCGATGGCAAGCTCTACCGGGGTCTTACCGTTGCCGAATCCCAGGCCGCGGGCATCGCTTTCGTTCACCAGGAACTGAACACTCTGGACAATCTCGATGTGGCCGCGAATGTTTTTCTCGGCCGCGAGAAAACGTGCGGCCGGTGGCGCCTGATCGACCGCAAGGCAATGCGCGACGCCGTGCAGCCGCTGCTTGACCGCGTCGGCGCCCAATTCGGGCCCGATATGCCGGTCGCGGCGCTGTCGCTCGCCGAGCAGCAACTGCTCGAGATCGCCAAGGCGCTCTCCATGGATGCGCGACTTGTCATCATGGACGAGCCCACTTCGAGCCTGACCATCTCCGAGACCAACAATCTTCTGAAAGTGATCGCCGACCTCAAGGCGCAGGGCATCGCCGTCGTGTTCATCTCGCACCGTCTCAGCGAGGTAGAGGAATGCGTGGACCGGATCGTCGTGCTGCGCGACGGACGGATCGCCGGTCGTCTCGCACGCGACGAGATCAGCAATGACGCGATGATAAGGCTGATGATCGGCCGCGATCTCAAGTCACTCTACACGCCGCCGGAGGCCCCGCCGGGCGAAGCGCTGTTGTCGGTGCGCGAGGTCAGAACGCAGGCCAAACCGGCAAACGCCGCGAATTTCGAGTTGCGCCGTGGCGAGATCCTCGGTGTCGCGGGACTGATCGGCGCGGGCCGCACGGAGCTTGCCGAAGCGATTTTCGGCGCCGGCGGAAAATTATCGGGAGAGGTCCGCGTGAATGGCGCGCCCCTCGACGCCGACAGCCCGGCCGATGCGATCAGGGCGGGACTGTATCTCGTTCCCGAGGACCGCAAGCGTACAGGGCTGATCCTGGAGTTTCCGATCTGTGAGAATGTCACAATGGCCAATCTGCGCTCCTGTCTGCGCAATGGCATTGTGTCCAGATCGCGGCAGATCGAAGTCTCCGAAGAACAGCGGAGCCGCTTGTCGATCAAGACGCCTGACGTGAGGAATGCCGCCCAGGCGATGTCGGGCGGCAACCAGCAGAAAGTCGTTCTCGCGAAATGGCTTTCGATGGACCCGAATGTGATCATTTTCGACGAGCCGACTCGCGGGATCGATGTCGGTTCCAAGTCGGAGATCTACAAATTGATGCGGGCGCTCGCCGACCGGGGTGTCGGCGTCATGATGATTTCAAGCGACATGGAGGAGGTGATCGGCGTGTCCGACCGGATCGTGGTGATGCGGGATGGCGGTATCAGCGGCGAATTGCAGCGTTCCGACTTTTCCGAGCACAATATCCTGACGCTTGCCGTGGGCAAGGCGTTGGAGGAGGCCTGAATCATGCAGAAAAAGGACCTCGGCCTTGCAATCCTGATCATTGTCGTCGGCGCGGTGGTCTATCTTCGCAATCCGCTCTTCCTGTCGCCGATCAACCTTGGAAACACGGCAAACCTCGTCGGGTTGTTCGGCATTTTCGCGATCGGACAGGGCTTCGTCATCATGACAGGCGGGATCGACCTCTCCGTCGGTTCGGTCATCGCGCTTCTGGGCGTCCTCTTCGTGGAGATGGTCGGAGGATACGCGGTGCCCTGGCCGGCAGCGGTCGCGATCACGATCGCGCTCGGAGCCCTGATCGGGCTGGCGCACGGGATCCTGATCACTCGGTTCAAGATGCAACCCTTTGTCGTGACCCTGTGCGGATTGCTGATTTATCGCGGCATCGCGCGCGGCTACACCTCCGAAGCCACAGCGGGATTTCCCTTCGGCGCGTCCTATCCGCAGCTGGAATGGCTTACCATCGGGCGCAGCTACGGGATCCCGCATTCCTTCATCGCGATGATCATCATCGCGGTCGTCATGTGGTTCGTGCTGCATCAGTCGGTCTTCGGCCGGCACCTCTATGCCGTCGGCAAGAATGACGAGGCGGCGCGGTTTTCCGGTATCCGCTCGGGCTTCGTGATCACCTCGGCCTATGTGATCTGTTCCGTCCTCGCGGCGGTCGCGGCGATCTATTTCGCGATGTTCACCAAGTCGGTGCAACCGTCGTCGCACGGCAATTTCTACGAGCTCTATGCGATTGCGGCCGCCGTGCTCGGCGGCTTCTCGCTGCGAGGCGGCGAAGGCTCGATCGTCGGCGTGGTGCTTGGCGCGGTGCTGCTCCAGGAATTGCAGAACCTCGTCAACCTTCTCGGCATCCCCTCGTCGCTGAACTTTGCGGTGATGGGAACCGTCATTCTCCTTGGTGTACTCGCCGACCAGCAACTTGCCGCCTATCGCGCGAAAAAGCGGGCGGCACAGGCCTTCGAAAGGCTGCAGTCAGAGAGGGCGGAGAGCTGATGACGCGAACAGAAACCGCACAGACAATCAGCGCCGCCAAGGGCGGGGACTGCTGGTGGAACGCCGCGGACATTTGGAGGAACAGCCGATGAGCGCGCTCGAACTCAGGAACATTTCCAAACATTTCGGCGCAATCCGTGCGCTCAACAACGTTTCCCTGACGATCGAGCCGGGAGAGGTCGTTGGGCTCATGGGGGACAACGGCGCCGGCAAATCGACGATGGTCAAGGTGATCGCGGGCAACTTCGCCCCGTCATCGGGGGACATCCTGATCAACGGATCGAAAGCCCATTTTCACAAGCCGCTCGATGCCCAGAAGGCCGGGATCGAAGTCGTCTATCAGGACCTCGCGATCTGCAACAACCTGTCGGCGGCCTCCAACGTCTTCCTCGGTCGGGAACCGGTGCGCCGCTTCGGGCCGATCCAGATCGTCGACTATGGCAAGATGCGGAGCCGCGCGGGCGAGCTGTTCGCCCGCCTGAAATCGGAGACGCGGCCGCGCGACGTGGTGCGCAGAATGTCCGGCGGGCAGCGCCAGGCCGTGGCGATCGCCCGTTCGCTTCTCACCGACGCCCGCATCATCCTGATGGACGAACCGACCGCCGCCATCTCGGTGCGGCAGGTGGCCGAAGTCCTGAACCTGATCCGCCAGCTCAGTGAGCACGGCATTGCGGTCGTGCTGATCAGCCACCGTATGCCCGACGTCTTCGAGGTTGCCGACAAGGTGGCCGTGCTGCGCCGCGGCGAACTCGTCGCCAGCAAACCGGCATCCAAATCCTCGCCCGAAGAGGTCACCGGCCTGATTACCGGCGCAATAGAAACCGCGTGAGCGCAAGGAGCCATGACATGACCAACGTGACCATTTCCGATGTCATCAACCGCTCCGAGCACCGTGGAGCGCTTTCGCGCATCACCGGCCAGCAGACCTTCTGGGTGTTCGTCGCGGCCGTGCTCGCCTGTCTCGCATTGACGTTGATGACGGACACATTCGCCACCGAACGCAACCTGTTCAACGTGACCCGCAACTTCGCCTTTGTGGGTATCGTCGCGCTCGGCATGACGGCGGTGATCGCTTCGGGAGGCATCGACCTGTCCGTCGGCTCGACGGTGGTCATCTCGGCCATGACCATCGGCGTGGTGATGTCGGCAGGCTGGCCGTTCTGGATCGGGGCGCTGGCGGCGCTCGGCGTGTCGCTGCTCGTGGGCGCCGTGAACGGCATCCTCATCGCCTATGCGAAGATGCCGCCATTCGTGGTGACGCTCGGAATGCTCTCGGTCGCCCGCAGCCTCGCCATGGTCCTGTCGAACAACAAGATGATCTACCAGTTCGGGCCCGACCATGATCTGCTGCTGTGGCTGGGCGGCGGTTCAACGCTCGGTCTGCCGCATCCGTTGATTATTCTCCTGATCCTCGCGGCGATCACTGCTTTCGCCTTCCGATGGCTGCGCTGGGGACAGCATCTCTTCGCGCTCGGCGGAAATGAACAGGCCGCGCGGCTGACCGGTATCGCGGTCAACCGGCTCAAGGTCAGCGTCTACATGTTCTCGGCGCTGATGGCCGGCATCACCGGCATACTGGAAGTGGGCTGGCTTGGCGGCGTCACGACCAATCTCGGCCAGGCGATGGAACTGACGGTGATCGCCGCGGCCGTCATCGGCGGCGCCAACCTTGCCGGCGGCACCGGCACGGCCTTCGGCGCGGTGATCGGTGCGCTGCTGATCGAGGTGATCCGCAACAGCCTGATCCTGCTTGGCATCAGCACGTTCTGGCAGGGCACGTTCGTCGGGTCCTTCATCGTGATCGCGGTTGCCTTCGATCGTATCCGCCAGGCACGAAGCTCCGAGTAGTCATCTGGCCGGAAGGATCGAACCACAGGCGCATCTGGGCGCGGCGGCAATCGGCTTCCGAGAGATGCCGCTCAATCGGGCACGCCCAGCAGGCCACGATCGGCGAGGTTGCGCATGAGAGCCCGGGTTCCGAAATTCCATTCCGGGCATTCGGTCGACAAGCGAACCGTGTTGACCAACTGTCCAAGCCCCGGCGAAGTGATCGTGACCACATCGCCAAGCTTGTGCGTAAAGCCCTCGCCCGGAGCGTCCCGATCCTGCACCGGCGCGAAAAGCGTGCCCAGGAAGAGCACCAATCCGTCCGGATACTGGTGGTGGCGGCCGATGGTCTGGCGGACGAGATCCTCGGGATCGCGGCTGATTTCGCGCATCGACGAATGCCCCTTCATCTCGAAACCGTCTTCGCCCACGACCGTCATGTCGAGTTCCGCGGCCCGCACGTCGTCGAGCGTGAACCCGTCGTCGAACAGCCGGATCATCGGTCCGATGGCGCAACTCGCATTGTTGTCCTTGGCCTTGGAAAGAAGCAGCGCCGAGCGCCCCTCGACATCACGCAGATTGACGTCGTTGCCAAGCGTCGCCCCCACGATGCGCCCCCGCGATGACACGGCAAGAACGATTTCCGGTTCGGGGTTATTCCATTTCGACACCGGATGCAGGCCGACATCGGCCCCCGGCCCGACTGAAGACAGCACTTGCGCCTTGGAGAACACTTCCGCGTCAGGCCCGATGCCCACTTCGAGATACTGGCTCCACAGCCCTTCCGCCTTCAAAGCCGCTTTGACGGCGTCAGCCTCCGGCGAGCCCGCTTTCACGTTACGCAGGCTGCCGCCGATCGCGGCGCCTACACGCAAGCGTATCTCCTGCGCCTTCGAGGGATCGCCTGCCGCCTTCTCCTCGATCACTCTTTCGACCATGGAAGACGCGAAGGTAACGCCGCAGGCCTTCACCGCCTGCAGGTCGCACGGCGCAAGAAAATGGGCGCGCGACATGTCGCCCGGCCTGTTTGCCGCGATCTCGTCAAGCGAACCGATCCGGTGGCCTGACGCGCCGGCGACCACGCCGGCGGGATCCTCCATGTCGAGGACATCCGAGACCAGCGGGGTCTCCCGGGAGGTGATGTCAACAACGTCCCCGTCGCGAATGGTGACGAGGGCGGGTCCCCCCGCCTCCGGCGACCAGACCCTGCCCAGGAAGAGACCGTCCTTGTCTCGCTCGTCAGGAAAAAAACTCATAATCACTCCTCCCTCTCTGTCCGTCGCGCAAATCGCGGGCCTGAAAACCGCCCGGCGGCAGTCTGGTTGGACAAATAGGCGGCATTATCGCTTATCGTCAACTGTTCGGCGCACGGGCCGATGGCATTTCAATGCCGGAAAAGCACCCCAAAATGCCGCTTATCCCCGAATATGCAGTGTTTTTTGCCGCTATCGTGCCACCAGTTTTGTTGACTCAAGGCCAAGATCGACTTACGAGTCTTGGTCCAACAAATACAGCGAATTCCAGATTGAATTCACGAGACGGGTGAGAATGGCTGACAACCGGAACGATATCGACCTGGCGCCGAGCGCCTCGCCGGAGACCGGTTCGGCCGTCGATATTGTCGTAAGGCAGTTGCGCACATTGATCTCGGAGGAAGGGCTGAAAGTCGGCGATAGCCTTCCCACCGAACGCGAACTTTGCGCGCGCTTTGACGCCAGCCGCAACACGGTGCGCGAGGCGATGCGCATCCTCAAGGCCTATGGCCTCGTGGAGGTGCGCCCCAAGATCGGCGCAACGATTACCGACAACAGGATGGCGCGCGCCTTCGAGCTCTTCTCGTTCAACACGATGGAAGTGTCGCGCAAGTCCTTCACCGACGTTCAGGCATTCCGCGATCTGATCGAGGTGCGCTCAGCCGACCGCATCTTCGAGGAACTGCAGGAAAAGGATCTCGCGGAACTGCGCGAGATAAATGCGAACCTGGCCGATATCCGCGACATCCAGGAAGCGTCGGAAGTGGACTATGGCTTCCATGTCCGGCTGATCTCCATTCTCGGAAACAACGCGATCCTCGACGTCTATTCGGTGATGAAGCCGATCATTCTGCGCATCATGCAGAAGGGCAAAACGCGCCGCACCTTCATGACGGAAACATATGACGAGCATGAAGGCGTCATCGACGCGATGGCCGCCCGGGACCGGCTCGCATTCGAGTACAGGCTGAGAAACCACCTGATGGTGGGCTTCAAGAACTTCAGCGAGGACATGGAGGAGAAGGCCTGAGGCCCTCGCTGGGCCGCAGCACTGTGGAGACGGGCCGCGCCAACCCGTCACGAAGATCCAGAATCGGCGCGATCAATGGGAGGAAATACCATGAGACATTTACTGAAATGCACGACCGCCCTTGCGGCGCTCGCCATGTCGGCGCAGCTCGCGATGGCCGGACCGGAGACGGTTTCGGGCCCTGGCGTTAATCCGGAATGCTTCGCCCCGTGGGACGCGGATACGAAGTTCTTCCAGTGGGAAGCCAAGGCAGGGCCGTATCGCGTCGCCATCGTCAACGGCTTCGTGGGCAATACGTGGCGCATCCAGATGATCAAGACCGCCAAGGCCTATGCCGAGGATCCGGCGATCAAGGACAAGATTTCCGAACTCAAGGTCGTCTCGACCGGCACCGATGCGCCCGCTCAGCTCGGCGCCATCGAGGATTTCATCAACCAGGGCTTCGACGCCATCGTCACCATCGCGGTTTCGCCTGACGGCTTCGACCGCGTGATCCGCCTGGCGGACCGCAGCGACGTGGTGCTCGTTCCCTTCGACAATGTGCTCGACACCGACAAGGTGATGCAGGTCAACGAAGACCAGCTCAAGATGGGCCGCATGTGGGCGGAATTCGCGCTCGAGGAGCTGAAAGCAAAGGGCGTCACGTCGGGAAAAATCCTCGAAGTTCGCGGTCTGCCGGGCAACTCGGTCGACCGTGACCGCTCCATCGGCATCAACGAGGTCTTCGAGGCCGATGGCGGCGACTGGGAAATGGTTTCGGTTGTCGGCAACTGGGATGACGGCACGACCCAGAAGGTCGTCGCGGACGCCATCGCTGTTCACGGCCAGTTCGACGCCGTGGTCGGCCAGGGCGGCTCGAACGGCGTCATTCAGGCGCTCAAGGACGCAGGTCACCCCTGGGTACCGGTCGCCGGCGAATCCGAGAACGGATACCGCAAGGCAATCGCGCAGTATTCGGATGATGGCCTGAAGGGCATCTCGATCGGCCAGTCCCCGGGTCTCGTGGCGATTGCCATGAAAGCCGCGGTATCGGCACTCGAAGGCAATGTCATGCCGCAGCTCATCTCGGTGCCGCTGCCGGTGGCAACCTACAAGGACCTCGAGGACGGCAAGAACTTCTGGTCCGACCTGCCGGACAACTTCTTCACGGTCAACGAGTTCCCGCCCTGCGGCGTCAACATCTCCGGCCCCGCCATCATGGCGCAGGACGAGAGCGACGTGAAATAGGCGTCTTACGCGCATCAGCGGCCCCGGCGCATAGCCGGGGCCTTTACAACAATACGAAGTGGGCCCGGACACCGATCCGGTTGATCAAGCACGCATGACCGACGCCATTGTCGAATATCGCGGCATTTCGAAATACTTCGCCGGTATCCGAGCGTTGGAGAATGTCGATTTCGCCTGCAAACCGGGAACCGTACACGCCATTCTCGGCGAAAACGGCGCCGGGAAATCCACGCTCATCAAGATCATGTCCGGGGTGTTGCAACCCGATTCTGGCGAGATGCGGCTCGAAGGCAAACCTGTCGCCTTCGCGACGCCGCAAGCCGCCAACGAGGCCGGCATCGTCTGCATGTTTCAGGAATTGTCGCTCGTCCCGGACCTCTCGGTGGCCGACAACATTTCGATTTCCAGTCCGCCCCGACGCTTCGGACTGATCGACCGGCGCGCGCAGGTTCGGCGCGCGGAGGAACTTCTGGCGCGGGTGCGCTGCGAGGACGTCGATCCCAACGCCATGGTGCGCGAGCTTTCGCTTTCGCGGCGCCAGATGGTCGAGATCGCCAAGGCCCTGGGCAAATCGCCAAAAGTTCTGATCCTCGACGAGGCGACCTCGGCGTTGACGGCACGCGACGTCGGTACGGTCTACGACCTGCTTGCCGAGCTGAAGGAGAGTGGCGTCGCCAGCCTGTTCATCTCGCACCGCATGCATGAGGTGGACGCGCTGTGCGACACGCTTTCCGTTTTCCGAAACGGCCAGCACATCGAAACTTTCGCGAAAGGCGCCAAGAGCGAGCGGGAGATTGTCCAACTGATGATCGGTCGCGATGTCGAAGCGCAATTTCCGCCCAAGCCAAAGCCGGTCGCTCCCGAAGATTTGGGCGATCCGCTTCTCAAGGTCCGCGGGCTGTCCTGGCAGAACAGGCTCAACGGTATCGACCTGACCGTGCACCGGGGCGAGATCGTCGGCCTCGGCGGGCTGGATGGCCAGGGCCAGAAGGAACTGCTGCTGGCGCTTTTCGGCGTTTTGCGCGATGTCGAGGGCGAGGTCGTCATCGGCGGCAAGAAGGGCATCCCCTCCTCGCCGGCCGCCGCCAAGACCGCCACGACAAAGGTGGCGCTGGTCCCGGAAGACCGCAAGACAGAGGGGCTGATGCTCGGCATGCCGATCGCCGACAACCTGCTCGCCTCGTCGTTCCAGCGCATATCGCGCGGACCATTCATCGACCCGGCGCTGTCGCGACAAGCCATCGAGGATGGAATCTCGCGGCTTCAGATCAAGGCCGGGTCCGCATCCGACCCCGTCATGACGCTGTCGGGCGGCAATCAACAGAAAGTCGTTATCGCCAAGTGGCTCATGATCGATCCGGACATCGTCCTGCTGAACGATCCCACCCGCGGCATCGATGTCGGGACAAAACAGGAGATCTACCGGCTGATGAGAGACCTCGCCAACCAGGGCAAGGCGATCCTGTTCTATTCGTCCGATTACGCGGAACTGATCGGCTGCTGCGACCGGGTGTCGGTACTTTATTCGGGCCGCATCGTGGCCGAAAAACAGGGCGACGACATTACCGAAGAGAGCCTTGTCGCGGCATCGCTCAACATTGACGTCGAGGCGGCGTGATGCATCAGGCCCGATTGACGAGATGGTTTTTCCAGAATGTGGGCCTCGCGAGCGCGCTGCTGCTGTTCGCGGTCCTGTTTCTCTCCTACAACATGATGCATCCACGCGGCTTTTCCGCCGCCGTTGCCGTGCAAAATGCCAATGAGACGGCGGCGATCGCTTTTCTTGCCATGGCGCAGACACTCCCCGTATTGCTCGGCGGGCTGGACCTGTCCGTCGGCGCGGTGATGACGCTGACCAACTGTATCGCATCGGAACTGGTGAACGGTTCGCCGGCGCAGATCCTTCTCGGCATCGTCGTGACGCTGCTGTCGGGCGCCGCGTTCGGCCTGATGAACGGGCTGATCGTCGTCTATGGACGAATTCAGCCGATCATCGCCACGCTTGCCACCGGTGCGATCGCCATCGGCCTCGCTTTGCTTGTCCGGCCGAAACCCGGTGGCGACGTGGATGGCGATCTCGGCTGGGCACTGACGAACTCGGTATGGGACTTCGCCGACACTTACGGGATCGCCGGCGGCGGCGATGCATGGTGGATCCGGCCATTCGCGGATATCCCCGTTCCCGTCATCATCGTCCTCCTTGTCACCATTCTGGTCTGGGTGCCGTTCCGGCGCTCGGTGACGGGGAGGACGGTGTATGCGATCGGCTCGGCGGAGGGCGCGGCCTTCATGTCGGGCCTGCCGATCGAACGCGCGAAAATCGCCGCCTTCACGCTCGGCGGCTTCTTCGCCGCCTGCGGCGGCCTCTATCTCGCGATCCAGACATCGTCAGGAAACGCGGACATCCAGCAGGCCGGCGCATACACGCTGAACTCGATCGCGGCCGTCGTGCTTGGGGGAACGTCACTTCTCGGTGGCGTCGGAACCGCCGTCGGCAGTCTCATCGGCGCGGGCATATTGCGCGTCATCTCCTTTTACTTCCGCATTCTCGACATCGACCCGCTTCTGCAGCCGCTCATCGAAGGCGTCGTGCTGCTGGTCGCCGTATCCTTCGGCGCGATCAGGACGCTGCGGGTCAAGAACAAGCTGGACCTCTTCAGGTAGACCGCCATGCGCATTTCCGTTTCCAACGAAAACAAGCCCATTCTGATCGCCTCGTTGTTCATCGTGGTGATCCTTCTGGCGGGCACGGTCTACACCCTGTCGACAGCGGGAACCGCGCCGCTGCTCTCGCCGAAATACCTGCTTCAGCAATTGCAGACCGGGTCGTTCCTGGGCATCTGCGCGGCCGGCATGATGATGGTGATCCTGCTCGGCCATATCGACCTGTCGATCCCCTGGACGCTCACCGCCGCGGCTATGACCGCGACTGCTGTCGGCGGAGAAATGGCGCTCCCCACGGCGCTGGCGGTCGGTATCGCCGTCGGCATGCTGAACGGATTCGGCGTCGCATTCCTGCGCATCCCCTCGATGATCTTCACGCTGGGAGTCGATACGGTGCTGCGCGGGCTTATGGTCGCGCAGACCGGCGGCTTCGCACCGCAGGATACCGCCACGCCGCTGATGCTGTTTCTCGCCAAGGACAGGCTCCTCGGCATTCCCGTGGCGCTTTTCGTCTGGGCTGCGGTCTCCGTCTTCATCATCGTCATGCTGACGCGAACCGGTTTCGGACGGTCGATCTACGCGACCGGCTCGCGCGAGGGTGCGGCCTATCTTTCTGGCATTCGCACCCGCTTGGTGACGATGGGGGCTTTTATCGTGTCGGGCCTTTGCGCCTCGATCGCCGGCGTTCTGCTCGCCGGCTATTCGGCCAAGGCCTATCAGGGCATGGGCAATGCCTTCCTGCTGCCGGCGATCGCCGCGGTCGTCCTCGGCGGCACGCATATTCTTGGAGGCCGGGGCCGCTATATCGGCACGCTGATCGGTGTCATCCTGATCGTGCTTTTGAATTCCGTGCTGTCGATCATGCAGATGCCGGAAGCGGGCCGGCAGATCATCTATGGTACGGTGATCATCGCCATGCTGCTGGTCTACGGGCGCAACCAGCGCGTCACATCCTGAGGAACGACAATGCCGGCAGAACTCTACGATATCCGCGACGACCGCTTCAAAAAGCTCATTCACGCAAATGCCGGGATGGACACGTTGTGGGCCGGCGGCCGCTGGACGGAAGGTCCCGCCTATTTTCCGGCCGGCCGCTATCTGATCTGGTCGGACATTCCCAACGACCGCATCATGCGCTGGGACGAGATGAACGGCGCGGTTTCGACCTTCGAGCAGCCCTGCCGCAATCATAATGGCCATACCGTCGACGCCCAAGGGCGGATGATCGCCTGCGAACATCGTGGCCGTTGCGTCAGCCGCTACGAATTCGATGGAAGCCGTACGGTCCTGGCCGACTCCTTCGACGGCAAGAAACTCAATTCCCCCAACGACGTGATCGTCAAGTCCGATGGCTCGATCTGGTTCACCGACCCTTCATACGGAATCGACAGCGACTACGAGGGCGACGCCGCGCCGATGGACCAGGACGGCCGCCATGTTTACCGCATCGATCCGGAGGGAACGATCGCGCGTGTCATCGACGACATGAAACAGCCGAACGGACTCGCCTTCTCGCCCGATGAAAGCGCCTTGTTCGTCGCCGATACCGGCCGCACGCATTTCCCCGACTGCGACCCCGTCATCCGCCGCTATCCGCTTTCCGCCGACGGACGGTCGGTTGGCACCGGCGCGGATTTCGTCACCTGCGACACGGGCCTCTTCGACGGCTTCCGTTTTGACACGGAAGGAAACATCTGGTCCTCCGCCGGCGACGGCGTCCATTGTTTCGCGCCCGACGGCACGCTGCTCGGCAAGATTCTGATCGACGAAGTCGTCTCGAATCTCTGCTTCGGCGGTCCGAAACGCAACCGGCTGTTTATCTGCGCGACCACCTCGCTGCGCGCGATCTACGGTAATGCCCAAGGTATTGCGTGACGGTGCCCTTTCCCGCCTGAATAATCAGATCCGCGATACGACAACTGCTGCTTTTCCGTCAAAGAGCCCCGCGGATCATGTCCGCCGCCTTCTCGGCGATCATCACCACGGGCGACGCCGTGTTGCCGGAGACGATCTTCGGCATGATCGACGCATCGACGACGCGCAATCGATCCAGGCCGTGAACGCGCAGGTCCGTGTCGACGACGGCGCGATCGTCGCGACCCATCTTGCAGGTCCCCACCGGGTGGAAGATCGTCGTGCCGAGATTGCCGGCCTCGCGAAGCAGGTCCTCATCGGATTCGACGGCGGGTCCGGGGAGCAGTTCCTCCGGCTGATATTTCTCCAGCGCACGCGCTTCCATCACGCCGCGCGCCTGGCGGATCGAGGCGACCGCAACCTGCCTGTCGCGCTCCGCCGAGAGGTAGTTGAGCCGGATTTCGGGCTGCTCGGAGATGTCGCGGCTCACGATATGCGTTGAGCCAACGCTGTCCGGCCGCAGGTTGCAGACCGAGACCGTGATCGCCGGAAATCTGTGCAACGGATCGCCAAGCTTGTCGGTCGATAGCGGCTGCACGTGATACTCGATATCCGGCGTTTCCATTGCCGGATCGGACTTGGTGAACATTCCGAACTGGCTCGGCGCCATCGACAGCGGGCCACTGCGCGAAAACGCATATTGCAGCGCCATCCACGCTTTGCCCGCCGGCGAATGCACAAGCGTGTTCAGCGTCTTCACGCCGTGCACCTTGTAGACGGTGCGGATTTGAAGATGGTCCTGCAGGTTCTCGCCGACCGCCGCATTCTCGTGAACAAGCTCGATCCCGAGCCCGGCCAAAATCGAGGGCGACCCGACACCGGACTGTTCGAGGACACGCGGTGAATTGATCGCACCGGCGGCCAGCAGAACTTCGGCGTCCGCGATGGCCTTCCTCAGGAGGCCGCTCGTACGAAACTCAACACCGATGGCGCGCTTGCCGTCGAACAGCACGCGCTCCGTTTCTGCATGTGTCACGACCCGCAGGTTGGGGCGCTTCATCGCCGGACGCAGGAAGCCCTTCGCCGTGTTCCAGCGGACGCCGCCGCGCTGGTTCACCTCGAAGAAGCCCGTGCCCTCGTTGTTGCCATCGTTGAAATCCTCGCGCGGCATGATGCCGAACTCGGCTGCCCCCGCCTGCACCGCCTTCAGGATGTCCCATGTGAGCCGCTGGCGCGACACCTTCCACTCGCCGCCCCCGCCATGCAAGCCGGACTTGCCGCCGTGATGATCCTCCGACTTCAGGAAATAGGGCAGGACATCGTCCCACCCCCAGCCGGCATTGCCCATCTGCCGCCAGCGGTCGTAATCGGCCGCCTGCCCACGCATGTAGATCATCCCGTTGATGGAAGAGCAGCCCCCGAGCAGCTTGCCGCGCGGATAGGAAAGCGAGCGGCCGTTGAGACCCGGCTCCGCCGCCGTCTTCATCATCCAGTCCGTGCGCGGATTGCCGATGCAATAAAGGTAACCGACGGGGATATGCACCCAGTGATAGTTGTCGTTGCCGCCGGCTTCCAGCAGCAGGACCCGCGTGCCCGGATCCTCGGTGAGGCGGTTCGCAAGCACGCAACCGGCAGTGCCCGCCCCGACGATGATGTAGTCGTACCGGCCCTCGATCGTCGCGTCCCGCGCCTCCATGCCGTTCTCCTCCCTTGCGGCCGCCTGCGGCGTTGTCACTGCTCCCGCGCAGCGTGCTGACGCCGCCAGAAGTGCCCCAGCGTGTCGGCAAGCTCGCGATAGGTCTCGTAGCGGCGATCGTAATGCGGCTTCATCGCACTATCCGGCTCGAAGACCCGCCGTACGCGTGTCATCCGGCCAACACCTTCCTCGTAATCCGCGAACAGTCCCGCGCCGATCCCCGCACCGATGGCGGCGCCCAGAGCGCCTGTCTCCTGCGCCTCGGCGACCGAGATCGGAACGCCGAGGCAGTCGGCGAACATCTGTGGCCAGTGCGGACTGCGCGAACCACCGCCGGACAAGGTCGCTGCATCGAAGCTGACGCCAGCCTTCTGCAGAACCCCGATATGCCGACGATGCTCGAACACGACGCCTTCAAACAAGGCGCGCAGCAAATGTCCTTCGCCATGCCATCCGGCCAGACCGTAGAAGCCCGCGCGGTACTCCGAGCCCAGCGACGAACCATAAAGATACGGGTGGAAGAACGGATCGTCCGCCCGCGGCGACACCTCGGCAAGACGCGCATTGCAATGCGCGAACGGGTCGCCATGGTGGCCGCCGCGCTCGACGAGTTCGCGTACATACCATTCGAGGTTTGAGGCCGAGGTCGCGCTGTTGTCCATGTTCATGTATCGGTCCGGCCCGAAGGCGGAGATCATGAACACCGACGGATCGACAACCGGCTCGCTGGACACGACCTGGTTGATCGACCAAGTGCCAGCGATGATCGAGGCTGCGCCCGGCGCGACCACACCGGAGCCGAGGGCACTCGAAATCACGTCGAAATATCCGCCGACAACCGGCGTTCCCACTGCAAGCCCGGTCGCCTCCGCTGCCTCGGCAGTCACCGTTCCGGCGATTTCCGCCGGGTCGATCGGCAGCGGCAGCAGTTTCTCCGCGCCTTCCAGTCCGTAGAGTGCCAGAAGCTCGGCGTCGTATCGCGCGTCCGGCATGCGCATCAGACCGCATCCGGACATGTCGGAAATATCGCTCACCTTGCGCCCGGTCAGCTTGAACGTGATGAAATCCTTGCACATCAGAAGCGTACCGGCCCGCTCATAGACCTCCGGCCGGTTGCGCCGCAGCCATGACAGCAATACCGGCGTCTCCGACGGCCAGGGCGTCTGCAGGCAGATCGCATGCAGTGTCTCGCCGTGCTCGGCGGCCAGTTCGGCGGCCAGTTCCGCCGCCCGCGTGTCGAGCGACTGGATTCCGACCAGCGGCCGATCTTCGCGGTCGAGCAAATAGAGCCCGTTGCCATGGCCCGCACAGCCGATGGCAGCAATCTGTCGCGGATCGACCCCGGCCTCCGCGATGCACCCACCGATCGCCTCGCCGGCATTGCGCCACAGTTCGTCGAGATCACGCTCGACATGTCCGGGCGCGGGCGTCGATGAGCGCCCGTCGATTGCGAAGGCCGACACCTGACGCCCGTCGAGATCGAACAGCACCGCCTTGATGACCGTGTTGCCGGCGTCCAAGCCCAGAAGGTATCGCGCGCTATCAGCCACGGCTGTAAATATCCCAGGCTTCCTCGCCCGACGCACCGCGATGGATCATCGCCATCAACGCGTTGACGACCGCCATTGGGTTGTCGTGCTGGTAGATGTTGCGTCCATAGACCATGCCCTTCGCGCCCTGCGCCATCAGCGCGGCCGACTTCTTCAAGACCGACTTGAGGTCATCCTTGCCGCCGCCGCGCACTAGGACCGGCACGCGCGCCGCCTCGACCACGCGATGGAAGTCGTCCGGGTCGTCGGTCGGATCGGCCTTGATGATATCGGCGCCCATCTCGCTGGCCAGCCGCACCAGCGTCACGATCTTCTCGGCGTCGCCATCGACCTGGTAGCCGCCGCGCACGTCGTTCGGCAGCATAACGAGCGGCTCGATCATCAGCGGCATGCCATAGCGGTGGCAGTCGGCGCGCACCCGGCTGATATTCTCGACGCACTGCCGGAACAGTTCCGGCTCGTCCGGCAGCATGAACAGGTTCACGACCACACAGGCCGCGTCCATCTCCAGCGCGCCGATGATCGGCTCGTCATGGTTCTGCAGCATCGACCACATCACCCGGTGTCGCTGATCGTTATAGGGATTGCCCATGTCGATGCGCATCACCAGCGCCGGCTTGTCCTTTTCCGGTCGGCTCTGCAGCAGGTCGGCCTGGCCGTAGGTCATCTGGATCGCATCCGGTTTGGCACCGATCAGCATGTCGACGACACGATCCATGTCCTCAAGCCCGGCCAGGAAACTCGGCTCGTTGCACACGCCGTGGTCGATGGCGACATCGAGGCATCCCCCGTTCGTGAACATCCGGTTCATCCGGGCTTTCGTGCTCAGGCGCATGGTGCGCTCCTTTCCTGTGTCCGTCGGTCCAGCGTCTCGCGCGAGACGCCATGATAGGCTTCCAGTTCCGATACGAGGTCGTCGATTTCCGCGCGTTCGCGTGCCTCGTCCCAGCCGAGTGCCTTGCCGGCAGCGGCGGCAACCGCCTCGATCAGCGCAGCATCGACAGCGCCGGTGATGGCCAGCGAGGTGCGCCGCATGACGATATCGCCAAGCGTCTCCGCATATTCATGCTGCACGAGAAAGCCGATTTCGGCGGCGGTCAATTCCGTGCCTGCGCCAAGCGGCCGGTCGTCCTCGCGCCCGGCGCAAAACTCCATGACCTCGACCGCGCGCGTACCGTAACTATCGACCAGATGCGTGGCGCGCGCCTCGGAAACACCGAATTGCCCGCAAAGATCGTCCGCCAGGGCCGCAGCATCGGTGAAACCACGCCCGCCACCAATGGCGAGATCGAGCGTTTCTTCTTTTCGGTCACGGCCGAGCGCAGCGAGAACGTCATCGGCGGTCTGCTCGGCAAAGGCGCGAAACGTCGTCCACTTGCCGCCGACCATGCAGAAATGCGGCACAGCGGCATCGATGCGACATACGAAATGCCCGCGCGAGATGCGGCCCGTGAAGTCGTGATCGCTCTTCGGCAGCGGCCGGATGCCGCTGTAGGAATAGACCGCCTGCTCCGGCGTGACCTCGATGGTCGGGAAGACGAGCCGCAGCGAACCGAGAATATAATCGCGCTCCTCATCCTCGCAGCGTACCCGCTCAGCCTTTTCCACGCGTATGTCGGTCGCCCCGGCCAGCACCTTGCCGAGATAGGGAAACACGATGCAGACCCGACCGTCTGAATTGTCGAAGAACACCATGTGGCCGTTCAGCGCGTCATGCAGCTCCGCGTTGTCCAGGATCACATGCGAGCCCTTGGTGCCCGAGATCAGCCGGTCCGCACTCTCCGGCCGGTCGGTGAGCGCCGTGAGTGAATCGTCGAGCCACGCGCCGGTGGCGTTGACCACCGCCTTTGCGGTGACGCGATACCGCTCGCCGCTTATCCGGTCGGAGACCGCAAACGCGTCGCCATCCGGCAGAATTTCCGCGTGGTTCAGCGCCAGCGCCCCCGGCGCCAGGCGCTGCGTGTCGAGGATCAGCTCTACACCGAGCCGTTCCGGATGGCTGATCCACGCGTCGTGATAAATCGCCGAAAAACGCAACCGGGGCGTCAGCTTGGGCCAGCGCCTGAATGTTTCGCGTGCGCTCAGGAAGCGGTGACGCGGCAGCAGCCGCCGTTTGCGGCTCACCCAGTCGTAAAGCCCGAGCCCGATCTTGATCGGAACCGCGCCGCGATTGGCCGGCCGCGTCGACAGACCAAGAATGCCCGCCGCGCCGTTCAGGATTCCCGAGAACACCGACGTGATCGGAATTGTCGTCGGCAGCGGACGCACCATGTGCGGCGCATTGCGCAACAGCGCGTCGCGCTCGTTGAGCGACTCGCGCACCAGGTCGAACTCGCCGTTTTCAAGATAGCGCAGCCCGCCATGGATCATCCGCGACGGCGCCGCGCTGCAGCCGGAGCAGAAGTCGTTGCGCTCGACGAGAAGCACCCGCAATCCCTGCAGGGCGAGTTCGCGGAATACACCGATTCCGTTGATGCCGCCGCCGACGACGATCACGTCGAAGGCCCCGTCAGCGCGGAGCATTTCGAAACTTTCGTCTCTTGGTTCAGGCATCGGTTCTCCGTTCACCGGCCGTGAGGCGGTGCTCGTTAAGGTCTTGTTTTCGGTCCGGTTCAGGCGTCGAGGTTTGTCAGTTCAGTCTTGGCGGCCTCGCTGATCGCAGTGATGTCCTCATCGGTGAGACGGATACGGCCCGCCTTGGCGTTTTCCCGCGCCTGCGCCGGGTTGCGCGCGCCGCACAGCGAAAAGGTGATGCCCGGCTGCTGCAGTGTCCATGCAATGATCACCTGCGCGCGCGTCGCCTCATGCGCTTCGGCCACGGGGTCGATCGCCGCCATCAGCCGCGCCACCTTTTCGCGATTGCTCTGCGAAAAACGCGGATTGTCCTTGCGCAGGTCGTCGCCGGAAAAGGTACGGTCAGGACCCATCTTGCCGGAAAGCAGCCCGAGCGCGAGCGACGAATAGCTCAATGTCGAAATGCCGTTTTCGGCGGCAATCGGCAGAAGCGTCTCCTCGATACCCCGGTGGACCATCGAATATTCCTCCTGGATCGCATCGAGCTCGCCCGTCGCCGCATAGGTGCGCAACTCGTCCGCCGAGAGGTTGCTGGCTCCGATCGAGAGGATCTTGCCCTGCTCCTTAAGCGCGACCAGCGCATCGACCGTCTCCTCGACCGTCTCCTCGATCGGCGTCGTCGGATCCTGCCAATGCGTGATGTAGAGATCGATATGGTCGGTGCCGAGCCGCTTCAGGCTCTGCTCCACCTCGTGCACGATGGACTCCTTGCCGAGATAGCGATGCACCGGTCCGCTGTCATAGTCGAAGAAGTGATTGCCCTTCTGCGTGTGCCAGACGAGCCCGCATTTGGTGGCGAGAACCACTTCATCGCGGCGGCCCTTGATGGCCTTTCCGACGATCTCCTCGGACAATCCCTGGCCATAGGCCGGCGCGGTGTCGATCAAGGTGATCCCCTCGTCCAGCGACGCCTGGATGGCCGCGATGGAACTGGCCTCGTCCGTTCCGCCCCACATCCAGCCTCCGATCGCCCAGGTTCCAAGCCCGACGGCAGATGCCTCGATCGTCGATGAACCGATGGGACGGGTGAGCATTTCAAGCGACATTTTCTACCTTTCCGACATGGTCCAGAACCGAGGACGCCGTGAGTTCGTCGACGATCAGTGAATTGATCAGTCCGCCGGCCAGTGCCGCGCGAATGGGCTGAACTTTCTCCGGACCGGCCGCCACGCCGATCGTCAGAGGACATTTCGAGAGCTCGGCCGGATTGAGCGCCACAAGGCGCGAATTGAGCGGATAATCGGCGACCGTTCCGTCGTCGCGGATGAGATGGGCGAGAAACTCGCCGCAGGCCCCGCCGCTCACCAGAAGCTCGCGCTCCGGATTCGGCACCGGCAGGAGGTCGTAATAGCTCGACCCCGGCGCGAGGATCGACCCGATGCCGACAAGCGCCACCGACGCACGTCGCGCGAGGTCAAAAACCTCGCGGATCGAGGCCATCTGCATCAGCATGTCGCGCTGCTCGCGGCTCTCGGCGAAGAGCGGCGCATGCAGCAGCATCGTCGAGCCGCCGAGCTTGTCGGCGAGCTGTGTCGCAAGATGGTTCACGTCGGTGTAGTATTTGCCTTGCACGCCGCCAGTGAGCGGCACCACCGTGACGTTGAACTTCCGGTCTGGCGCGAGGCTCTGGACGATCGCGCTGACCGCCTTGCCGCCGGTGATCGCGATCACGTCGCCGTCGCGGATCGTCTCCAGCAATCCGTTCGCCGCCGCGCGGCCGACCTGCTGCAAATTCGTATCCGGATTGCCAGGCACTGCCGGCGTGACCACCGCCTTATCGAGGCTGGTCGTATCGATCAGGCCGCTTTCCAGATCGACCAGACGCTGGAACGGGCTTTCGATGGCGATCTTCACCATGCCGAGCTTCCGGCCCTGGGTGATCAACCGGTTTACCTTCGATGTCGAGAGATTGAGGCGCGTGGCGATGTCCGACTGCTTCATCTCCTCGATGAAGTGCAGCGTCAGAACCGTGTGGATCTGGCGGATCGCCTCGAAATCTTCCTTGCTGTCACTCATGTCTTTCACTCATCGAGGTTTCAGTTGCCGGCCTACCTGCCGCGACGCTTGTTCAGATAGTGGTCGATCGACACCGCGGCGAGAAGAATGGAGCCGCGGATGATGTCCTGCCAGTAAACCGAGACATCGAGCAGGGCGAGCGAACTTGAAACGACCGAGAGCAGGATCGCGCCGAGTATAGCCCCGAAGATCGTGCCGGATCCGCCCGACAGGCTGGCTCCGCCGATCACGGCCGCGGCGATCACGTTCAGCTCCATGCCGATGCCGAATGTCGGCTGAGCGGACCCGAAACGCGCCATGTAGATGATGCCCGCGACGCCACACAGGGTTGAGCACAATGTGGTCGTCAGGAAGATGACCCGCTTGGTTCGAATGCCGGAATAGGCCGCCGCTTTCTCGTTGCTGCCGGTGTAGAACACCTTGCGGAACGCCGTGGTCTTCCGGAGCATGAAATCGAATGCCAGCACCACCACCACGAAAATGATGATGACGATCGGGATCACGCCAACGGCTCCTTGCCCGACGAACTTGAACTCCGGCGGCAATGTGTAGAGTCCGAGTGGTCGGCCGCCCGTGCCTAGAAGGCAAGCGCCACGCGCGATCACCATCACCGCCAGCGAAACGATGAAGTGATGGAGGCCGACCTTCGTGACGAAGAAGCCCATGAACGCGCCGATGCCGGCGCAGCACAGGATGGAGATCGCCGACGCGGTCCAGGGATCGACCCCATTGAGGAACAACAGCCCCGCGATCACCATCGCCAGCGCGGTAACAGAACCGACCGACAGATCGATGCCGCCCGAGATCAGCAGGATCGTCATGCCGACGACGACGATACCCTCGACCGCGAAGGCCATCGCCATGGCCCGCATGTTCACCCAGGTCAGGAAGTAGGGCGAGGCAAACGACATTGCGATGAACAGCGCCAGAATGATCAGGATCAGCCCGGTCTCGCGCATCTTGAACAGCCGCTTCACATAATCGGCCGGTTCGCGCGGTGCGGCGCCCTGCCCCTGCATTCCCGCCATTGCTCCCTCCGCCATCAGACCGCCTCCATTCGAGGTTGGGATATCGAGGCCAGATGCATGATGTTCTCTTCCGTCATTGCGTCCCCCGTCACATCGCCGCTGATCTCGCCCTCGCTGATGACCAGCACCCGGTCGCAAACGCCGATCAGTTCGGGCAGCTCCGAGGATATGACCAGAACGCCCACGCCTTCGCGCGCAAGCTGGCGCAAGATCGCGTGAATTTCCGCCTTCGCCCCGACATCGACGCCACGCGTCGGCTCGTCGAGAAAGATCACGCGCGGATTGACGGACAGCAGCTTCGCCAGCGCCACTTTCTGCTGGTTGCCCCCCGACAACGTGGAGACAGCGTTTGCGGTGTGGCCGTATTTCAGATTCAGGCTGCGGCCCGCGCGCTCGGCAAACTGGGCTTCGCGGCGCTCGTTGATAATCCCGCCGCGCGAGACCTGGTCCAGCGAGATCGCGGAGATGTTGGCCGCGATCGACATCTCGAGAAAGATGCCCGAACCCTTCCGGTCCTCCGACAGATAGACGATGCCTTCGGCGATGCTGTCCTGATAGTCCTTCAGGTCGAGACGGCGACCGTTGAGATGAATTTCGCCGGTGGTTTCGCCTTCCAGATGGCAGATACCCTTGGCGATCTCACTGCGCCCCGCCCCGATCAACCCGGCAAAACCGAGGATCTCGCCCGCCTTCAGGTCGAAGGAAATGTTGCGGAACAGGCTGCGCTCGGTCAGGTCGCGCACCGAGAGGATGACCTCTTCCGATCTGTCTTCCTCGCGCTGTTTGTCCGGATAAAGATTGTCGAGGACACGACCGACCATCGAGTTGACGATTTCGGAAGGCGTTGTCTCGGAGACGTTCCGGGTGACGATGTACTGTCCGTCGCGGAACACGGAAACACGGTCGCAATTGTCGAATATTTCAGCCATGCGATGGGAAATGTAGATGATGGATATGCCCTGCGCGGCAAGCCTGCGCATGATGGCGAACAGTGTTTGCGCCTCGCGATCGGTTAGCGCGGCGGTCGGCTCATCGAGGATCAGCACCCGGCAATCGAGGGTCAGGGCCTTGGCGATTTCGACCAGCTGCTGCTGGGAAATCGGCAGATCGCGCACCAGTGCGGCCGGGTTCACGTCACCGAGCTGACGCAGGATTTCACCAGCCTTTCTTTCCAGCGCCGCGTAGTCCATCAGGAAGCGTTTGCTCATGTTGGTCGCGGCCATGAAGATGTTCTCGGCGACCGTCACATCCGGGCACAACGCGATTTCCTGGTGGACGAAACCGACACCCAGTTTCTGCGCCATTGCCGGCGAAGCAATCTCAACTGGCTGGCCGTCGAACAGTATCTCGCCGCTGTCGGGTTTCAGGATCCCGTCGATGATGTTCATCAGCGTGGATTTGCCTGCGCCGTTCTCGCCGGCGAGCGCGTGTATCTCTCCCCTGCGCAATTCGAAGTCGACGCCTCTCAGCGCATGGATCGACCCGAACGACTTTCGCAGATCGGTGATTTTCAGGATCGGTGCGGTTTCCATGGCGTTGCGATCGGTCATGCAGGGGTGGCAGGTGGATGCGTTGCCCGCTCTCCGCGCGGGCGCGGGCAACGCGATTGCGGACCGGGATCAGCTCGGATCCCGGCCTTCCATGTACTTGTTCAGATCGAACGAATCCGCGTTCTCCTTCGTAATCACTGCAAAGCCGTTGTCGATGAACGGAATTTGCATCGGGTTGTAACCCGAGACCTTGTAGTCGTTGAACGGATCGAACATGTCCGAATGAGCGGCCATGAAGACTGTCACGAATCCCATGAAGCCCTGGACGCCCTGGTTCGGGTTCAAAGCCATGTGGATATTGCCGGCCTTGATATGCTCCAGCGTCGTGGGCGTGACGTCGGCATGCATGATCAGCACGTCGGCCTCGGCCTCCAGGACAGCCGCAACGGCACCCTCGGCCGAGCCGGCCTCGGGGATCCACATCGCGTCAAGTCCCGGGTTGGCCTGCAGAATGGACGCCGTAGCGCGATAGGCCGCGTTGCTGTCCTGATTGGTCGCCTGACGGCCGACCAGCTTCATGCCCGGATAGTTCTGCTCCATGTAGGAAATCAGTTCCGTCACACGCAGGTCATGGTTGCTCTGGCCGGGGTTTTCGAGAACTGCGTATTGGCCTTCTTCACCGACCTGTTTGACGATCTCCTCGGCCGCGAACTTGGCTTCGGCGACGTTGTCCGAGGTGATGTAGGCGGTGCGGTTCGATTTCGGCGAATCCGCGGCGAAGGTCACGACTTCAACGCCGCTGTCGATCGCCCGGTTGATCGGCTCGATGAACGGATCGGACTGCATCGGATGCAGAAGAATGCCGGCCGGCTGCTTGACCAGGTCCTGCTCGAACGATGCGATCTGCTTGGTGATGTCGTAATCGGGCGTGCCCGAGAAGACGGTTTCGCAACCCATGGCTTCCGCGGCCTGCTTGAAGCCCTGATAGACAGGCACCCAGTAGGGATGCGCGGAGACCATCACGTTCATGATGTAGGTCTCGCCCTCTTCGCACTTGAAGCCGTCCTGCGCCGACGCCGTCGCGGGCAACAATATGGCAGACGTCAAGGTCGCCGCGGCGACAGCCGCAGCCTTGTGAAAATTCCTCATGCTTCTCCTCCACTGTGGAATCTCGCCCACGCAACTACTGTGACATCCTCCAGTCACGCCTGCAAGATATTTCACGATACGATATTTATCGCATCACGGGATAAAGCAGAGCGCGCAAGTCGAGTCAATCGACAAGAAATATTTTTCTTTGCCTGAAATTTATTTCACAGCTCTGATAAGCGATTTGGACGCCCTGCCGGACCGTTCGCAGGTTTCGCTCCAGTCAGGCACTCATCCGCTAATGCCTTATGATCGACGGCGGCGTTCCTACGCCATCACGAATAGGATAAATAGCTGATTTATTTAATTTTTTTAATTTGAAAATCGCTTTCGCAGCCATAACGAGTCGGCAGCAGGTCCGCGACGCGTCATTTCACGAACAGATGGCGGGCATTGTCCGATTCAAAGAATTGCCGGCAGATGGAGGCGAAGGCCTGCGCCCGTCGGCTGACCCGGCTTCCCCGACGCGTCGCCAGCACGATGTTGGGACAGGGCTCGGCCTCCACCAGCGGGCGGCAGACGACGGGCAGTCCGCAATAGGTGGTGTCGGTACAAGGCCGGATGTTGAGGATCGCCGCCCCCAGCCCCGCCGCGGCCGAGGCCCGCACCATCTCGAACGATTCCAGGCGCTGGATCGGCCCGGGCCGAACGCCGGCATGTTCGAAAATCGACTGCACGTAATTGCGCGACTGCGGAAGGTTGAGCAACAGCAAGGTACGGTCCGACAGGTCTTCCAGTGAAATGCGCTCCTTTTCTGCCAGCGGATCGGAGGTTGCCAGCACGACATGTGGCGGCGCCTTGGCCAGGAACTCGAAATCGAATTCGTCCCACAGACCCGCGTCGTAGGTCAGGAGAATATCGACGGCCCCATCCCGCAGGCTGCGCTGGATCGAGATTATGTCGCCTTCCGAAAGATGCACGATCAGTTCGGGAAAGGCGGCGCGCAGTTCGCGGATCACCTGCGGCGCTATGTTGGGCGAAATCGAGGTGAAAGAACCCACCCGCAATTCACCTGAGAGAACCTGGCCGCCGCCACTCAGGTCGCGAACGAATGCTTCCGCCTCGTCCAGCATGCGAATGGTGCGCGCGATCGCGCTCTCGCCCGCTGCCGTCGTCACCAGACCCTTGGCACGCTGGCGTACGAAAAGCTGGATACCGAACTCCTGTTCGAACTTGTCGATCGCCATCAGGATCGAGGAGGTCGAAATGTTCAACTCGCTGGCCGCGCCCTGGATCGATCTTTTCCGTGAGGCGACCACGACATACTGGAGCTGGCGTATCGTGATATTCATTTTATGTAATTATCATACCTATAAAATACATTATTCCGAATTTTGCCGAATTGCTAGCGTCGTGCCGGGAAGAGGAAGGCGGCACGCCACGAATGGACCAGCGAGCATTCAGGTCAGGAGAGAGCGCATCCGATCCGATCCGCGGATCCGGTGACATCCGCATCGAGTGCATCTGGCGCGGACCGGCGGAACTCGGTGAGTGTCCGATATGGGACGAACGCCGACAACGCCTTTTCTGGATCGACTCGCTTCAGTGCCGAATCTGGTGCTGCGACGCATCGGGGCGCGATCTGCATCACTGGCAATTGCCGGAAGTTATCGGCTCGATCGGCCTTCGCGAAGATGGCGGTTTTGTTGCCGGCCTGGCTTCGGGTTTCGCACTGGTCGACCTCGCATCCGGCGACGAAGCACGGATCGAACGGATCGGCGACCCCGAGCCGGACCTCGCCGACACCCGCCTCAATGATGGCAAAGTCGATCGGCAAGGCCGGTTCTGGTGCGGCTCGATGAACCGCGACTTCGCTGAACCGAACGCTTCGCTCTATCGCCTTGAAGAGACCCTTTCCTGGCAAAAGGTCGATAGCGGCATCACTGTCTCGAACGGCCTTGCGTTTTCGCTGGACGGAGCGACGCTCTATTTCTCCGACAGCCGCGTGGACCGCTCCTACCGGTACGATCTCGATCAGCAATCCGGCGCCTTGTCGAACCGCCGCACTTTCATCGACACAGGCAGCTATCGCGGCCGTATCGACGGTGCCACCGTGGATGCCCGGGGTAATTACTGGGGTGCCTTGTTCGAGGGCGGCGCGATCGGCTGCTTCTCGCCGCAAGGCGACCTGCTGCAGCACATCGGCTTGCCGGTCACCTGTCCGACCATGTGCGCGTTCGGCGGCGAGCGCATGAACGTTCTCTACGTGACATCCGCGACCTTTTCGCTGGATCGCGAAAAGCTTGCGCGAGAGCCGCAGGCCGGTGGCCTGTTCGCGATCCACGGGCTCAACGCCAAGGGCATCCCAGAGCCCAGATTCAAGGGAGTGCCGCGCGGGAGGGGAAACTGAGGAAGAAGACTTGGTGACGTTTTCGGACGCCGCCATTAAGCCGGTCCCAAGGGCCGCAAATCAACGGAGGAGATCATGAGAAAGCTTTTTATGGTCGCGGGTCTTGTCGCGACAATGGTGATGTCGGTGCTCTATGCCGGCACGCTTGCTGCTGCGGCAGCACCACGCGTAACAATCAAATATGCGCATTGCTGCCCGCCCGATCACACCTACGGCGTCTACGCGCACACCTTTGCCGACAAGGTGAAGGAAAACTCAAACGGTGAAATCGTGGTCGAGGTTCTCGACGGCGGCGTGATGGGCACTGAACAGGCCATCGCCCAGAAGGTACAGCTCGGCACCGTGCAGATGGGTGGCGTCACCTCCAACAATGTCGCGCAGCTCGCGCCCGCCCTCAACGTACTTGTCATGCCCTATCTCGCTTCGAGCCCGGACGATCTGACAGGCGAAGGCGGTCTTCTGCGCTCCGGTCCTTACCGCGATGAACTCAACAAGCGCGTGCTCGCCGAAAGCGGCAGCCTGCGCGTGGTCGGCGGCTTCACCAATTCCTTCCGCAGCCTGTTTGCGAAGGACAAGTGTATTTCGACGATCGACGACCTGAAAGGGCTGAAAATCCGCGCGCCGAAGAACCCGGTGATGACGGCGATGTGGGAATCCTGGGGCGTATCGACTTATCCGATCGCCTGGGGCGAAACATTTGGTGCCATCGCGACGGGTGTCGTCGATTCCTTCGACAGCCCGACCGATGTCATACTTAACATGGGTTTCCACGAGCATATCAAATACATAACCGAAGCGACTTATCTGCCGCTCGCCGCCGTCGTGGTCATCAACAACGACTTCATGAACTCGCTTTCCGAGGCCGACCAGCAGATTATCCTCAAGTCTGCCGAGGAGACAGACATCTCACATGCAAAATACGTCGCCGAGAATGGTGCGCGTGTGCGCGAGGCGCTGACCTCGGAACATGGCGTCACCTTCTGTGAACTCAAGGACGCCGATGTGTGGGCCGAAAAGGCGCGCGGTGCCTGGCCGTCACTCTACAGCCTCGTGGGCGGCGGCAAGGAATGGGTTGACGAAGCCCTGCACTACAAGGAAACGGGCGAACTGAACTAGCGACCGGCTTCCGGCTCCGTGTTCATTGCTTGAGGCCTTCCCGCCGGCAGCGTCCAGCGGGGAGGACCGGTCGGTTCCGGTCGCTGCGCAAGAAAACACCGCAGCGATCCGGCCCGCCGGCAACGTGCCCCGAAGACGGCCCGGGCACTATTCGATCCAACCCTGCGTCTCGGGACATTGACGATGAACCCCCGCATTCTTTCGGCATTTGGCAGGCTTGAACTTGTTGTAGCGAACGCCAGTCTCGTGCTGCTGGTTGTCGTGCTCGCCGCCCAGATTTTCTTCCGCTACGTCCTGCATGTGGGCCTGTCGTGGAGCGAGGAGATCTCGCGCTTCGCCTTCATCTGGTTCGTCTACATCTCGGCCAGCCTCGCCGCCCAGCGCGGCACGCATATACGCGTGACGATGTTTGTCCGGATAATCCCGGGCGCTGAACGCTACCTGCTCTTGCTCGCGGACATTGTCTGGATCGTGTTCAACGCCTTCGTCGTGGCCGCCGGTCTGCTGCTTATTCAGCGCACGCTGAAATACCCGGTCTATTCGACGTCGCTCTTTCTGCCGCTCGCCTACATCTACACGATCATCCCGATCGCCCATGCCCTGATGATCCTGCGTATTGTCGAGCGCCAGTGGCGCTTTTGGCGCCTTGGTGAGCCGCTGATCGCAGGCGAAGGACAAGCGGAAGCGAATGACAAGGGGACAATGGCATGACCTTCGTCCTGCTATTCCTGGCCTGCCTCTTCATCGGCGTGCCGGTATTCGTGACCTTGGGCGTACCATCGCTCTACGAACTGCTGGCTTCGCCCATCCCGCTTGCCTCGCTCGCCCACAGCCTGTTCGACGGTGTCGACAATTTTCCGCTGCTGGCGATCCCGAACTTCGTGCTGGCCGGCGCCGTCATGGCACGCGCCGGCATCACCCGCGACATCATTGAGGTGATGCGTTCGATCGTCGGCGAAGCCTATGGCGGGCTTGCCATCGTGACCATCCTGTCCTGCATGTTCTTCGCTGCGATATCCGGTTCCGGTCCGGGGACAGTCGCCGCCATCGGCACGCTGCTGATACCGGCGATGAAAGAAGACGGATACCCCAAGGACTTCGCGGCTGCCGTCGCGTCCTCGGGCGGGACGCTCGGAATTTTGCTGCCTCCAAGCAATCCGATGATCGTCTATGGCGTGCTGGCGTCCGTTTCGATCGGCGATCTCTTTCTCGCCGGTCTCCTGCCCGGCCTTCTGATGGGCGCATTGCTGGTCGGAACAACCTATCTGCTCAGCCGTCGCAATGGCTACAAGGGCAAGGCCCACCGCTTCGAGATGGAAGTTTTCCTGCGCACGGTCTACCGGTCGAAATTCTCGCTCGCCACGCCCTTCATCGTCCTTGGCGGCATCTATGGCGGCATCTTCACGCCGGTGGAGGCTTCTATCGTCGCGGTGGTCTATGCGTTGTTCGTTGGCGCGGTGATCAAGCGCAATATCGGTTTTTCGGGTATCTGGGGCGCGCTTTCGGAAGCCAGTACGGTGTGCGGTGGCCTTGTCGTCATCATGGGTACGGCGATCTTCTTCGGCGAATTTCTGGCGCTCAACATGATACCGCAGCGCATCGCCGCATCCCTGCTTTCGATCACCGACAATGCGACGCTCATGTTGCTGATGATATGTGCGATCCTGATCGTGTTGGGCACGTTCATGGAGACCTTGTCGACGGTCATCATTCTGACGCCAATTCTGTTGCCGCTGGTCAAGCAACTCGGCATCGACCCGATCCATTTCGGCATCCTGCTCGTGGTTACCAGCGAAATCGGGTTCCTCACCCCGCCTCTGGGGGTCAATCTCTTTGTCGCCTGCGGCATTTCAGGCCTGACGATCGAAGAGGTCTCTCGCCGTGTCATTCCATTCATCGCGACGATTATCGCGGGGCTATTGATCCTGCTGTTCTTCCCGCAGATCAGCCTCTTTCTGGTGTCGTTGAAATAGCCGCGTGTCGGGCGGGCGTCGGATAGAGCAAACGCCGAGCGCCCGTTTGACGGGTGTCGGCGTTGCTCAGACTTCCAGCGTCCCCGTGAAGACCGCATCCCATGCTTGAACCGCCTTGCGGGCACGTGCGGCGACATCGGCCACCTCCATGCCAGGCCGGAAGATCGACGAACCGAGGCCGAAGAGGCGAATGCCATTGGCCGCGTAGGTTTCGAAGTCGAGTTCGGACACGCCGCCCACGGCGCCGATCACTGCGCCCGCCGGGAGCACTGCGGAAATGGCCTTGATGCCCGACGCGCCGATCACGCTTGCCGGAAAGAATTTCAGCGCAGAAGCGCCCGCTCTGACCGCGGCAAGTGCCTCGGTTGGCGAGAATACGCCAGGCATGGTGATCATCCCATGTTCACCCGCCCGCGCCAGCACGTCGGCGTCGATATTGGGAGCGACCAGCAGGCGTCCACCAGCCTCGTTCAGCCTGTCCACATCGGCGGGGGTCAGGACCGTTCCCGCGCCGACGAGAACCCGCTCGCCAAAAGCATTGGAAACCGTTTCGATCGACCGGAAGGGATCCGGCGAATTGAGCGGTATCTCGATCGCCTCGAAGCCGGCATCGACCAGAGCCTGCGCGGTTTCGAGCGCCTTGCCGGGTTCGAGGCCGCGCAGGATTGCGACGAGGCCGCGGTTCAGTCCGGGCCATGCGGCTTGACCTGTCATGTGTCTTGTCCTTCCATCGGGCGGTGTCCATCGATCCCGGTTCTTTGTGGTGCGGCGCCCGCACCGGTCAGGCCGGCGATTGCCAATGCGTCGCTGTCGTAACGGTCGCAGTTGATCCCTGCGACCTTGAGCGCTTCGGCATAGAGTGTGCCGAGCGGTTCCCCGCCGACAAGATCCACATGATCGGGCAGTTCGAAACGGGCACGCGCGCCGGCGACCTCCTGTCCGATCATGTATCCGGACAGCCGCGCGGAAGCGTCCGCCGCTTCGAGATCGAGGAGCAACCCGGCGGGGCGGATCGAGAAAAGGCGCGCGAGAATATCGGCGGGAGAATCAAGGCTTGCGCGCACGGCTTCGCGAAAGACCGGCGATGCGGGATCGACGCCTTCGGCAGACATCGAATGACGCAGAACCGAATGGCGTGACAGGACGGCATAGGCCTCACCGGTCATGAAGCTGGCGAAATCCACCACCGTGCCATCGCGTATTTGCGCCCATTTGGAATGTGTTCCCGGCATGCAGACGAACCTGTCTCCGGAGACCGGCGCGAGCCGGTTCAGGCCGAGAAGCTGTGTTTCCTCGCCGCGCATGACGTCCGGTGCGTCGGAATCCGTTTTCGAAAGCCCGGGCATGATGCTGACGTTCCGGGCGATCCCCGGGATACGCACAGCTTTGGAGGCGATGTCGGCAAGCGCGGCCGGAACGGCGAGATAGGGTGCTTCGACCCAGCCCTGTCGCGCTCCGACCATGCCGCACATGACCACGGGGATGTCTGCGGGAACTCCCATCTCGGAAAGATGCCGCTCCAGCACGGCGTGGAATTGCTCGCGCGCGGTTGCGCCCATGCCCTCGTCGCTGCGGTGCTCGGCCAGCACCCGGCCATCCTGGTCGAGCAGCCATACCCGCAAATGCGACGTGCCCCAATCGACGGCGACAAGCGATGGACTGGCGGCAGTGGTCACCGGATATCTCCATCGGCGATCAGGACCCGGGCTGTGACCATGCGCGCGAATTTCAGCGAAACCTTCATGATTGAGCGTCCTCCCTCGTAAGGCGGGCAAGCCGACTTCGCGGATATCGGGAGCATCACACCCTCCCGGGGCGTCGCTCGCCGTCCGCGCATGCAGCCCATATGTTCAATTGAGTTCCATTATTCAGAACTTAGTTTGATTATTTGGAATAATTTGCCTAGTGTCTGGAGATGTCAAGGGCGTTGCGCGCGAGCTCGCCGACAATGCCGACACGGGAGCATCGATGAGCAAGGCGCGGGAAGATGGCAGCACGGGCACGCTCGGAAAGGCGATTGCCGTGCTGGATGTCGTCGCGAACGCAAAAAAGCCGATGCGCTTCACGGACCTGCTTGCCGAAATCGATCAGCCGCGCGGCACCCTGCACCGTCAGATATCCAACCTGATCGGCGAGGGCCTTCTGCAGGTGAACCCTGACAATTCCTACGGACTTGGGCTACGCCTGCTGAAATTCGCCTCCAATGCCTGGGCGGGGAACCAGTTTCGCGAAATAGCTGAACCGCATTTACGCGCATTGCACGAAAAAACCGGCGAAACGATCCATCTCGGCGTGTTGCAAGGCATGGAGGTGATCTATCTCGACAAGGTGGAATCGCACCAGTCCGTGCGCATGCACAGCCAGATCGGCAATGCGTCGCCGGCATTTTGTACCGGAATCGGCAAGGCCGCCTTCTCGCTGCTGCCGGAAGAGGAATTGCACAAGCGCGTCCAACGCATCGTGTTCGATCGCTACACGGCGAACACGCTTCCCGATGCAGACGCATTCCTGGCCGAAATCGCGAAAATTCGCGCATCCGGCAACGCCTTCGACCGCGAGGAACATGAGGATGGCATTCACTGCATTGCCGCGCCGGTCGGCGCCGTCCATCGAGCGTTCTATGCCGGCATCTCGGTGACGGCACCGGTCTACCGTGTGGGGAGGGACAAGCTCGAGGGCTGGGCCGGCGCTGTGCGAGACGCAGCGGCCGCAATCGAAGACGACATGAGACTTAAGCTCGGCCCCCGCGGCTGATGCATCAACAGGCGAAAGGCCTGACCTTCCTGTTCGATCCCGGTTCGAGCCTGCGCATTCGCCAAGGCACAAGGGACCCGGCCACACCGCATTTACACGGGGCATACTGACCTTACGCGAAGGCAATTGCGCAGACCGCATTCTCCACATAATACCGGTTCCGGCAGAAGCATGTTTTCTCCGCCAAAAAACTGCATAAAGGACAGACGTCATCCGGAACTCAAAATATGAAGCGCTTTCTCCCCGCCATCGTTTTCCTCGTCATTGCGTTTCTGGGCGCAGGGATCACGTTCATCGTCTACCAGGCGATCCGCGAAACGGCGCAGGCCGAGTTCGAATCGAGCGCTCAGGAAGCCGTCGATCGCGTCACTTCGCGCGTCGATCAGCATCTGTCGCTTCTCGCCGCGACACACGCCTTCTTCGCCGCCAACAACGGTACGGTCCTCCGCCCTGCCTTTAAGTCATTCGTGACGGGACTGGATATCGAGGGGAAGTATGCCGGCGTCCAGGGCATCGGTTATGCGATGCGGATTCCCGCCGGTCGGGAATATCGCGCCGAGATGCGAATGAAATCCGACTACGACATTGACAGGCCGGTCTGGCCGAAAGCGACAGACCAGCAGTACCGTACGCCGATCGTCCTTCTCGAACCCCAGGATTCCCGCAATGACAGGGCGCTCGGATTTGACATGTACTCCGAGGAACGCCGACGCGCCGCAATGCAGGCGTCTGTGGAGCGCAATGCCGCCACGGCGTCCGCGCCGGTGGAACTGGTGCAAGAGATCACCAGCGTCAAGCAAGCGGGCTTCCTGGTCTATATGCCGCTCTT
The DNA here is from genome assembly GCF_965227485.1 of Oricola indica. Taxonomy (NCBI): domain Bacteria; kingdom Pseudomonadati; phylum Pseudomonadota; class Alphaproteobacteria; order Hyphomicrobiales; family Ahrensiaceae; genus Oricola; species Oricola indica. Next base: position 1,487,474 of record NZ_OZ245747.1, on the reverse strand, counting down.
CACCGCAGCGTCGACAAACGGTCAGGATCGCGTGCCGGCAGGATTCATCTATGCACCGTTCCGCGCCGGCGACCTGCATGTGGCCGCGCTGGAAACCCCGCCAAGACTGCCGGTCGTCCTGAAAACCTTCGACGTCACCGACAACAACGCGGTACTGCTTTACGCGTCGCCCAACCATGATGAACTGCGCCCGGAAGACGCTATGGAGACGGCCGTCCAGGCTGAAATCGCCGGGCGGACGTGGCGTTTCGAGGTCAGCTCTGTTGGCGGCGCCGCCGAATATGCCGATTTCCTTCCGGTCTACGCCCTGTGCGTGGTTTTGGTGGTGCTCGCCGGTTCCCTGGCAGCGGGCGCCCGCTGGCAGCACAAGGCCGTGGAGTCTGCGGTCGCCCTGCACGAAACGAGCCGGCGAAACCTCGAGGAAAAGGAGCTTTTGCTCCAGGAGATGCGGCACCGCATCAAGAATTCCATTTCGCGCGTTATGGCCATCGCCCGGCAAACGGCCTCGTCCTCTGACACGATCGCGGAATTCAGCAATTCCTTTTCAGCGCGCATGAACGCCATGGCGAATGCCCAGGATCTCCTCGCGCGTTCGCACTGGGGACGGGCCGATATGGGCGATCTCCTGACCAAGGAACTCGAGCAGGTTTTCGGCGACCAGAAGGATGCGTCCCATGTCGAGGGACCCGCGATCAATCTGAACGAGAAGGCGGCCCAGGCACTTGGCCTCGTGTTCCACGAAATGGCGACCAACGCGTTGAAATACAGCGGCGTCGCCGATGGCAACGCCGAACTGAAGGTGCATTGGGCCTATGAGGGAAAGGGCAGCAAGAAGATGCTGCGGCTCGTGTGGGCAGAACTCGGCAATATCGTGACGGGCGAGCCGGAGCGGAAAGGCTTCGGCACGCGCCTCGTCGAGGCGAATGTTCGCGGCGAACTCGGCGGCGAGATCGAACGCCGTTTCGACGAAAACGGGATGACGGTCACCTTCCGGATTCCCGCAAAGGCGGTCGCCTGAACAGCCTAGCGCTTTGACTGCCTGAGAAGCATCGTCGTGAGCGCAAAGCTCAATGCGGCAACAGCGGGGAGAGTCGCCGGGATCGCTTCACGTGTCCGGCGCAATCCGTCGTCGGCAACTTCGGCAAGCGCTTCGGAGCGCCGCTGCGCGGCCAATCTCGCCCGATAGCGCGTCCGGCGGCTCAGAATAGCCTGAATCGCCAAAGCGACACCGCCGACGAGCGCCACTGCCACGCCGGAAAGAGCCAAGCCTTCCGCAACGCCGAAACGTTCGACAAGGGCAACCGTACCGGCCGCACCACCAAGAAACACGGCGGCGACGAAGGCCAGCCCGGCCACACCAAAGAAGATGGCGGAAGTCACGACACGCCTTCGCAAACGCGCGAGGTCGGATCGAAAGACTCCCGCCAGGAATTTCGCTCCCGACAGCATGTCTATCGGCGACGGGTCAGGAGCGCTGCGAGAAAGCCGACACCGGCCGCTATGCCGAGGGCCTGAAGCGGGTGACGACGAATCTGGTCGGCCGCCTGTTGTTCAAGCTCGCTTGTGCGCGCCGACAATTCCGAATACACGCCTTCGCCCTTGTCGAGGGCGGCCGCGGCTTTTTCACGCGTATAGTCGCGCGCCGAACGCACACCGGCGTCCGAAATAGTCGTGAAACGTTCTGCAAGCGCTTCGAAATCCTTGCGCAGTCCTTCGATTTCGGCTGCGAGATCGGCGTCCTTGCGGTTTCCCTGGGTCTTCGTTGCGGTTGTCATGAATTACTCCTTGTTTCCATACCCACAACGCGCTGGAGCAGTTGTGGTTGCATTGCCCTGCCCGGTTGCCTGCGTGGCGTCAGCAAACGGCGGAGATCGGCCAGCGGCGCCGCCTTGTCCGAGACTGCCTTGAGCACCACCAGCGCGGGCACCGCGATGACAAGCCCGGCAAATCCCCACAACCAGCCCCAGAACAGAAGCGACAGCACGATCGTGAGCGGCGCGACCTGGAGACGGCGGCCGAGGAAATGCGGCGTGACGAAATTCGCCTCCAGGAAATTGATCGCCAGATAGGTCAATGGCGGTGCGAAGATCTGGAACGGCGTGTCAAACGTGATGATCGAGGCAGCGAAAAGCGCAGCCGTACCGATAGCAGGCCCGACGAACAGGATATAATTCAGCAGGGCGACACCGATCCCCCATGCATAGGGCATCGGCACGTCCAGCGCCCACAGGGCGAGGCCGACGATCGTGCCGAGGCCCGCATTGATGAGGCTGGTGACCAGAAAGAAATGACTGACTTCGCCTTCGACGCTTTTCCAGATCCGTGCGGCGTGAAGCTTCGTTCCGGTCGTCGAAAACGGCATCGTCGCCAGCGTCAGGAAGGGGCGGCGCATGACGAGAACGAAGGCGGAAATGGTGAGGGTGACGACAATGCCGGTGAAGACGTCCGCGAATGACGTCGCTGCGCGGGCGAGAAAATTCGGCTCGCGCACGACGACTTCCTGCACTTCGGGGTCCTTGACCATGTCCTTGACGTCATCGGCAATCTGCGCGACGGCATCGCCCGCCTGCTCCGCAGCGGCGAAGGTCAGGCGCAGATGAGACAACTTGGCCCGCAGTTCGGAGACGATCTGGGGCCATGTGTCGAAGATGGTTTCCACCGGCCCGAACATCAGCGCGAAAATCAGCGCAAGAACGGCCGCGACGACAGCGATCAGGACGACGACCGCCAGGATTTTCGGCAGGCCCGCCCGCGCAAGTGCGTTCATCGGCAGGTGAAGCACGAGCGCGACGAGCAGCCCCATCGTGATCGGCAAAAAAACAGCCCGCGCAAAATACAGCGCCGCCACGAGCGCGATCAGGAGCGATAGCGTGGCGAGCGATCGAAAAAGCAGGCTGTTGAAGGTGAGCATCTAGGCTTTTCCAAGAAGAGCGCCGCGCCCGGATCGGGCGCGGCGCGACTGTGTTATTCAGCCGGTGCGATCAGGATGACCGCATCGCTATCGGACATGTAGTCTTTCTCGGTGTAGGCCTTCTGCGACTCCAGGCTCTCCTTCGTCAGACCGGTCTTGATTTCGGTCCAGTCGTTCGAACCCTCGACACGAGCAAGCTGCAGATCGCGCATCGAAACGGCGACCGGCTTCTCGTTGATGCCCAGGAAACCGCCAACATCGATCACGAAGGCATTGATCTTGCCGCCTTTGTCGACAAGGACATCGGACACTTCGCCGACTGTCTCGTTGTTGGCACCGGAAACGGTCATGCCGATCAGTTCGCTCGCTTCAAAGCTCGCTTCACCGACCGGAGTTGTTTCCATGCGCGGTGTCGATGCCGTGGTCATGGATTTGTCGGTACCCTGCCCGCCTTCCATGTCGGTGCCGTAAACGGCGTCCTTCTCAGCCATCTGCTGATCATCGGTCATCGCCTCGTCGGCCGGCGCTTCGGCGGATGTGCGTTCCGGATCAAGAGCGTCCCTGTCAAAGGCGGGAGCGTTCTCCAGTTCTTCCTTGGTCAGGTCGCCGACAAGCATGTGATCGCCATCGGCGTTGCTGACCCAAGTCAGCTCATCGATCGAAACGGCAACTTCTTTCTCGCCGATTCCGAGGAAACCGCCGACACCCGCGATCACGGCAACAGCCTTGCCGTCGGGCGTCATGATGATGTCATTGACGTCGCCGACGATCTCGGCATTTTTGTCCGAGCTGCCGTGGATCGAAGCGCCAATAAAGCGCGTCGCCAGGATCTGGTTCGGATCGGCCTGATAGAAACCGTCGGTCGGGGCAGCGCCTTCATAGGGCTCCTGCGAGAAGATCGGTGCATTGTCCATTTCGCCGGTGTTCGACGCATCCTGAGCGTACGCAATCGGCGTCGCAATCAGGGCGATGGATGCTGTGGTGGCCAAAAGATGCTTAAACATAGTAGTATCCTTTTCGTGAGTGTTTTCGCTCGCGCACCCGGTGGTCGTGACTTTCCACGGACCGGCCGCCGGGTGTCTGGTAGCAAACGCGCCCGACCGGCGGTGGTTCCCGCAAATCTCAACGCCGATACACGAAATAGAAATCTGATCGCACCGAAGCGCGCATTCCTCGACGCAAGGGAACGCCGAGCCGTTTCATCCGTTGTCTCGCCAAAGGAGACTGCGATGGAAAACCTCGTCTTCGCCATTTTGATGCTTGGATGCGATCACACGCTCGAAGCCTGTGAGAACGTCCCCACGCCAATAGAATTCTACGCGTCGCGCGAGGCGTGCGAGGAAATCCTCCCGCTTGCCTTTCACGAGGCTGACACGCACCCCATCGCCTTGGGCGATTGCGTCGCCGTTCCGGAAAACTGGATCGAAAAGGACATCGTCTTCGAATGGTCCGTCGATCAGGACGACCGCCTGAAGATCGCCGTTCGCGGTGCCGATAACACGGTGTTCGGCGATCCCATCGTTACCAAGGTCGCTTCGGGTAAAACCAGCCGCATGCCAGCGGGTTGATCGTTCTCTCGGGAACCGAAACGCGCCCTCCGCGTTGGTGCGACATGCCTTATCGAAATCAAGAAAAGGAGAAAGCAGTGACCAAGCTTTCCACTGGAGAAGCACGCCAAGGCGAACGTGGTCGACCTGTCCTGATGGTCCTGATTGCAGGACTTGTCCTGGCCGGAGTCGCCGCCTTCGTACTCTACCCGTTCCAGCAGGATGCCGGCACGATCAGCGACGACACCACGGTCGGCGAGACTGTTGCCACGGACTGATAGTCCGGATCCCAACACACGAGGAGAAACCAAATGTCACAAGCAGTTCTGAAACCGAAACTCGGCAAGGAAGAGATCGAAACCGGGCTTTCCGCGGATTCGCGCAAGGAGGTCGCCGAACATCTCTCGGCAATTCTCACGGACACCTATTTCCTGGTAATCAAGTCGCACGTCTATCACTGGAACGTGGTCGGACCCCTGTTCCACTCGATCCATGTCCTGACCGAAGAGCATTACAAGGATCTGTTCGACGCAGCGGACGTGATCGCTGAACGTATTCGCGCTCTGGGTCATCATGCACCGATCGCCAACGCAGCGGGCCCCGACAACGCCGTCGTTTCGCTCAACACCACGGCGCGCACAGCGCACGACATGGTTGCCGAGCTGATCGACGACCACGAAGCGGCGATCCGCAAGATGCGCGCGGCGGCGGAAGCCGCCGAGAAAAACGACGATTTTGTCTCGCACGACCTGCTCGTTGCGCGTTTGACCTTCCATGAGAAGGCTGTCTGGATGCTGCGTTCGCTCATCACCGAGTGACACGGACGCGCATCCGGCAAAACGCCGGGAGGAAGAGAGGCCCGCGGGAAGCATTGCTCCCCGCGGGCACTTTTGTGTTTTACAGAAATGGACGCGCGAGGCCGGAAACCCCAGGCCAGCCCGCAATCTCCTTGAGCTTTTCGGCATCCCGGATCTCGAAGCCGGAATCATGCCAGGCGATCGTGTCGTTGTCGCACAGCTTGCGCAGCGTCTTGTTGGTGTGGACCAGCGAAAGACCCAGCGTATCGGCGACATGCTGCTGAGTGAGCGGTTCGATGCGGCTGTTTTTTTCGAACAACCCCACCGCAGCGGCGCGGTCTGAAAGGAAGGCGAGGAGATATGCCGCGCGCTCTATGGCAGTGCGCCGGCCGATCGACAGAAGATGTTCATCCAGCATCTGCTCCTCGCGCGCGGCCAGCCAGGTTATATCGAAACCCAATTCAGGCTGTTTCACGTACAACTCATAAATCCGGGAACGTTCGAACACGCAGAACACCATGTCGGACAGTGCTTCCACCGAGTGCTGCATTTCGGTGTGGAGCGCGTTCTGCAATCCAACGAAATCACCGGGAAAAATATAATTGAGGATCTGGCGCCGGCCGTCCTCGAGCATCTTGTAGCGAAATCCCCAACCGGAAAGCACGGTATAGAGATGCGGGCTATTCGACCCTTCGAGAAGAATGCTCGATCCGGTGCTGCTAGCCAGTTCACCGCGCTTGAAAGCACTGACGAATTCGAGCTCTTCCTGCGAGAACGCGCGGAAGCTGTCGCTGCACAAGAGCGGACACTCTTCGCAGGAGACATTCAATGCCGACTTCGGCGGAGACACATTCATTGGCAACCGACCTCTCAGACCAATCAAATAACGTCGGACACTATGTCTTTTTTTAATGACCTAGACGAAAACGCATATCATAGCTTTAGTCTCCATCCCAAAATTGGAGATCGAGTTGTGCTTTCCGAAAAATCGGTCCTGATCGTCGAGGACAGCGCCCTGATCGCCGTGGATATCGAGTCGATCCTCGCCGAACTCGGCGCAACCGATATCGCGACCGAGGGCGGCGGGGAAACAAGGATCCCGGAATCCCGGCGCTTCGATCTTGCGGTCATCGACATCCACACGGCATCCGCGCTCGGAGACAGCCTGATCGAGAAACTCGGCCAGGAGTCCATCCCAGTGGTCTTTCTCACGACCGGTGAAGAAACCCGTATCGAAACGGGCTATACCGGGCGAAGCGAGATTGTGAGAAAGCCGTTCACCTACGAAGACCTCTGCGGAGCGTTCGCGCGCCTCCTGGGCTGATCACGCCGCGTTACCAACCAAAGGCCGGTTCATCACATGGGTAGAGACACCATCGGGGCCATACTCGCTGCTGTCCGACACGCCGAGAAGTTCGCTGAGCCGTTTGCGGGCGCGGGACACGCGGCTTTTCACCGTCCCCACCGCGCAATCACAGATTTCGGCGGCTTCCTCGTAGGACAGTCCGGTGGCGCCGATCAGGATAATGGCTTCACGCTGATCGTCCGGGAGTTCGGCGAGCGCCGCCTGGAAATCCTGCATGTCCAGCTTGCCCGCCTGTTCGGGATGCGTCGCCATCGCGACGGTCAGCGCGCCATCCGCATCCGAGACCTCGCGGCCGCGCTTGCGCATCTGGCTGTAGAACTCATTGCGCAGAATCGTGAACAGCCAGGCGCGCAAATTGGTGCCCGGCTGAAAAGAGGCCTGTTTGTCCCACGCGCGGACGAGCGTCTCTTGCACAAGGTCATCGGCTTTGTCGGCCGTACCGCACAACGAGATCGCAAAGGCGCGAAGATTGGGAATGGCGGTCAGAAGACCGTCCTTGAAATCCATCGCGTCAGTCATGATCGGAATCCTTTGCAGGCCTCCCTTCCGCGGTCTCGAGCCTGTTTAAAAGCTCGAGGAAGCGATCGGGAACCGGTTCGTTCAGGACTTCGTCAAATTGCGCGCGCAGTTTCTTGCCGATCTGCGACGCGGCAAGATCGTCCAGCCTCGGCTTGTTATTTTTGCTCTCCGGCATTGGATCATCTGCCTGATTTTGCAATGCTGTCATTGGTTGTAACCCTCTCAATCTAGGCTAAAACGCCCCGGATTGAAAATGGTTGCGAAGTTTTTGGAACTTTTCTTTCCCGCATGCGTTTTGGGCGGGATACGTGACTGATCAGGAGGGTTGATATGTCGCTTGCAGCCGAATTGTCAGGGCAGATTCCTTATCTGCGCCGCTATGCGCGATCGGTGATGGGATCTCAGACAAGCGCGGACAATTATGTCGGCGCCCTGCTTGAGGCTCTTATTTCCGATCCGTCTTCAATGCCGCAGGGTGAAGATACCCGGACGGCGCTCTATCGTTTCTTCGTTTCGCTCTGGTCATCCATCGACATCAATCTGCGCGATCACCATGGCGCCGGGCTCGACGCGAACACATCGCGAAACCTGCAGGCGATCTCGCCTCTCCCGCGCCAGGCCTTCCTGCTGGTCTTCGTCGAAGGCTTTACGCACGAAAAGGCTGCCTACATCCTGAATGTCGATGAGGCCGAATTCGAAAAGCTCCTCGATGAAGCGCATCGCGATATCGCCTCTCAGGTGGCAACGAAGGTGCTCATCATCGAAGACGAGCCGCTGATCGCCATGGACATACAGGCCATGGTGGAAGATCTCGGGCACACGGTGACCGGCATCGCCCGCACCCATTCCGAGGCAATGAAGATGGTGGGCGAGGACCGGCCCGGCATCGTGCTGGCCGATATCCAGCTCGCTGATGGAAGCTCCGGCCTCGACGCGGTCAACGAGATCCTTCAGGACATGTCGCTTCCGGTCATTTTCATCACGGCATTTCCCGAACGGCTTCTGACGGGCGAACGCCCCGAACCGGCCTTCCTCGTTACCAAGCCATTCGAACCGGCCGCCGTGTCCGCGCTTATCAGCCAGGCACTCTTCTTTTAGGAAGATGTGAAAAACGCCGCATAAACAGCGGTCGGGTTCGGAACCGGAGGAGAGCATGCACGTTGTCACTTTGTGCAACAACAAGGAGATACGTTATGCTTGGATGGGCTCTTACATTTCTCGTTGTCGCCCTGATCGCGGCTTTCCTCGGTTTCGGCGGCATTGCCGGCGCTTCAGCCGGCATTGCGAAAATCCTGTTCTTCGTGTTCCTGATCCTGTTTGCGATCAGCCTCGTGACACGGGTACTGAACAGAGCATGATTATCTTATCGGGCAGGTCCATGCCGACCTGCCCGATAACTGTATTGGCGTAGAAGAATGCCCAATCGCACACTCGTCTTGGAATCGCTGGTGGGCACACCGGTCACGATTTTCTTTCAGGATCTGAACGGCGATTATCAGTGGTTCGTGAACCCCCAATCTGTATGGGCCGAATGGGACCGGACGGGGACCAACGAATGCCTTCTTTTTCATGACAATGATCGTCAGAAGCTGGCGAAAGCGAAACAACTGGCTTCCGAAACCGGGGAAGCCCGCAGTGTCGATGTGACCGCGTTCGCGGATGACGAGTCCGGACGCCCGGCGCATTGGAACCTTCATTTCACGATCAATCGGAAGCGCGATCAGGAGACGGGTGCGGACGGGTACATTTGTTCGTGCATCGATGTCACGGATCAAAAACAGCGCGAACAAACGCTGAAGAACCTGCTGCGCGAAGTCGCTCACCGGTCAAAGAACATGCTCGCCATGGTGCTGAGCCTGTCGTCGCAGACGGCGCGCGTGGCGCCGACCAAGACCGAGTATATCAGACGGTTCACCGGCCGGCTGCAATCACTCGCCAAGTCCCAGGATGTGATCACCGAGAGCGACTGGCGCGGCTCGACCCTCTCAGATCTCGTGCGACGCCAAGTGCGCGATGTGGTTCCGCTCGCCGACGGCAAGATCACATTCGAGGGCGACAATATCGAGCTTGGCCCGAACGGCACCCTGCATATCGGCTTGGCCCTGCACGAACTGGTGACCAACGCGCTGGTTCACGGCGCGCTGTCGCTGGCCGACAGCGTGATTACCATCAGTTGTCATCGCGAGCCGGGACCGGATGCAAACGCGACACTCATCTGGCGCGAAACGCCGCGTGTGCACTCTTCCGTCGACAAGCAGCAAAGCTTCGGCCGCACCATGCTCGAACGTATCGTGCCGGCCGCAATCAATGGCGAAGGCTCCCTCGAGCTCAGCAATGACGCGGTCGTCTACACGCTCTCGATCGGGCATTCGGAAATTATCTGAGAGAACAAAAAAAGAGAGAACCGGCGGGGGGCTCCGGTTCTCTCAAGGCGCCTGAGGGGAAGAGCGCCTGCTGCTGAAATCGACTTGTTGTGTCGCTTGCATCAACAGAACGCTCGAAAAAGCATCCAGTTCCACCTCCAAAAAAAATTTTTCAGTGATCGCGAAGCGCGGCGATCAAGTCGTCCTTGTTCATGTCGGAACGGCCATCGATCCCGATCTCACGGGCGCGATCATAGAGTTCGTCTTTGGTCCAATCTTCATAAGGAGCGGCCTTGCCGCCCTTTTTCGACGGCTTGCCACCGCCCGCTTTCGCGTTTGCGATGCGTGCGGCTTTTTCCTTCGAGGCACCATCATCTCGAAGGGATTCATAGACATCGTCGTTCTTGATGCTCGGGCCATGATCCTTTGACATCGAAAATCTCCTTTTCCGGAACGATGATCTGCCGCTCGCGCGGCACTGTTCGTGTATGCTGGACCAACGCGTAATCGCGGGAATGGTTCTGACTCCTTTCCACCGGGGAACGGGGCGGTGCCCGAAACGTTCTATGGTGATAGGCTGGCCAGCAGGGGGGCATGCTTGAAGCAGGATTATAAAAGCCGATACCTGGCACTTCGCGGGCTGATCACCGTTCCGGGTGCGATTGCGCTCGCGATCTGGTTGTCGGCGATCCCCCTTCTCTGGATCGATCACGCATTTGACTGGCCACAATTCGCGAAGCCGGAAATCTTTTCGGGAATGTCCGTCGAAACAGCGAGAAACGTGCTGGGGACGATCGCCGCGGCAGCGATAACCACATTAAGTCTCGTCTACTCGCTCGTCCTCATCGTTTTCACCCTCGCCGCCGGAACCATCGCACCAAGGCTCCTGAAACGGTTCACCAGCGACCGCGCCAATCAGATTACGGCGGGTATGCTTGGCGGAACGTTCCTCTTCGCCCTTACCGTGCTTTATCGGACCGGCCCCGGTTTCGTGCCGTCGATATCGATCGCGGTCTCCATGCTTCTCGCGGTCGTATTCGTGCTGCAACTGATCTTTTTCGTCCACGCCGTTTCGCGCAGCGTGACAATCGACGAAGAAATCGCCGAGATTTCCCGCCGGCTGGAAAACCGCATCGCCTGGATGGTGCGCGACGAAGAGGAACAGGCGAACGCGCAATCCTCTCCCGGGGATTTTGACCATGCGATCGCCTCAACCCAGTCCGGTTATTTGAACGGCGTTGACGAAAACTCGCTGGCGGTACTCGCACGCAAGCACGACTTTACGGTCAGGTTACGCTTCAAGCCCGGCGATTTCATTCTGGAAACCCAGACGGTCGCCCTTCTCTCCCGTCATCCCGAACAGGAAGAAGACGAAATCGCGGGGCTTGTCCGCCAGTGCTTGCTCATCCTGCCATCGCGAGACGCCGTGGACGAGATCGAATACTCGATCAATCTGTTGATCGAGATTGCACTACGCGCGCTTTCTCCCGGCGTGAACGACACATTCACCGCAATCGCCTCGCTCGACCGCATGACCTCGGCGCTATCCGCAGCTGTACGTCTCGGACTGCGCCGGCGCGACATTGTGGATAGCGACGGAACCGTACGCGTCGAAATGCGGGGCCTTGGTCTCGAGAACATGCTCGACAGCGCTTTCCATCCGCTGCGCCGGGCGTCCGCTGACAACATGCTGATGATGGAGCACCTCGCCCAGGCACTGTCGCGACTACACGAGATCGGGAACCAGACCGCACGCGAGCTCATTTCCTCCCATGCGGAGCTGCTACTCAAAAGCGCCAAATCCTCAAATCCATTGGATTCGGACTTTGCGGCGCTGAAACAGCTCATGCCGTTCATGGAATCGGGAGAATGAGCATGTCCGACAAAAGCAATGCCAATGCAGATCTGCGGAACCGCAAGATCGAGCAGGATACGCAGGGTGACGCCGAACTGGAAAGCGTCGTGCCGCCGACATCGAGATTCGGGGGTATGACGACCTGGATGCGCGCCGGACTTGCCGCGCTGGGCGTGGTGATAATCCTCCTCGTTCTTTCGCAGGCACTATAAGAAAAGGCCGCCCCTAACCGGGGCGGCCTTTGTTTTCTCGGCTGTTGTAAGCCTCTTAGAGGGAATCGAGCCAGTCCTTCACCTCGCGCTCGGCCTCTTCCTTCGACTTGCCGTAGCGATACTGGATCTTACCGGCCAGTTCCTCCTGGCTGCCATTGATTTCAGCGAGGTCGTCGTCGGTGAGTTCACCCCAGGACTGACGGGCCTTGCCCTTGTATTCGGTCCATTTGCCTTCGATTTGGTCCCAATTCATAAGACGTCTCCTTTTTGCTGCTGGTTGTGATCAGTTATGTCAGGCGGCATGTTCTCCGCCTCGGTCTCGCGTTCAGTCTGCGATGGAGCGCAACTCCAGTTCGCTGACTGCAAGCGCGAAATTCAGTCCCGTCTGGCTGCTGACGCTCAGCGGCTGGAGGGAGAAAGTTTCCCCGGAGCCACCAATAAGCGCATTCGCACCCACGCCCGCACCTGCCGTCGCCTCGGCCGAGACGCCGTAGTAATCGCCGGCCAGAGCGCCGGGTGCGAAATCGTCATTCGTCGGAGCGAAGACGGCCCAGGTCATGTAGCTGGCATCGGTCTTGCCGATGTCGATCCCGAACTTCGAAATCGCGCCAAAATAGGACTCCTCGACGCCGCCATCTGCAGGACGATACGTGCAGCTCACATCCTTGGTGGACCCGAATATGAAGCCGCTGCCACCTTCGACCACACAGTCGAGAACGCCGATTTCGACACGTTCGACCGGCTCGTCGGGAGTGGCGCTGTTATCCTGGGCAAATGCCGCACTCCCGCCGAGAGCGGTCGCCAATGCGAGCGTTCCGGCAGCGGCAGTCTTTACGAAATTCATTGTCTTCTCCTTCGCCTCGTGCGTTGGCATCGGCCGTCACACGGCAATACGAAACCTCGACCGCAAGCTGAGCTTCGCGGCATCGGTACCGTCATTCCTACGTTGTGGTTCTCGACCGTTCCTGGCGATCGCACTGTGACAGCGCGATCATGACTTCAACGCCGGTATCGGAGTTCGGTTCCTGAAATTCGAAAGGTTTGTCGACAAAACGAGAAGGCGGACCACCGCTCGGGACGGCGTGAGACCCGGAATGCCTGTTCGGGCCCTTATCCCTTCGCGAGCAGGGCGACCAACTGGCTTTGCTGAGACGTTCCTGTCTTTTCGAAGATGACCTTGAGTTGATTGCGAACAGTGTGGATGCTCACACCCCGTTCCTGCGCGACAAGTTTGAGCGTGGAACCACGGAGCAACTCTTCGGCAAGAAGAGCCTCGGTTGGCGTCAGGCCGTATCGATTGGTAAACTTGACCTGCCTGCGCTTGGGAAGAGGTCCTGTTTGCTGAACGCAGACCATGACGCTGGCGCGCGTATCATCCATCCATTCGAAAACATTGTCGGAAGTCGACACCGTCCGCACAAGCGGAACGACGCTGATCTCCATCATGGTGTCGCCGCCCGCATTACGCAGCCTGATCTGCCCCTCGAAAGCCGAATAATCAGGCTTGGTGGCGGCATGGATCGACCGGCCAAAGCGACGATTCGCATCCTTGTCCAGAAATACGAGGCGCTTGTCGATGCTTGTCGCGCAATCCTGACATGAAAGCATGGTTTCGGCTGCGCGGTTCGCATACCGGATACGCATATGCGCATCCAGCAGAAACACCGCGCTCGAAATCTTGTCCAATGCCGGCTCAAAACCCATGCCGAGCGCCCTGCCCTGCAATCTCCGCCCTATCTCGAATGACCGCCTGAGATGAGGCGCAAGCGCGGTCAAAGTCTGAACCATTTCGGTGCGCAGCCGATCGCCATTCCGGAAACTTACATTGCACGACAAGCGCATGCGTTTCGACGAATCCCGGCAGATCGTGATACCGACCCCGGTTCCGATATCGCCCTGCGGGCGTATCCATTCATCATAGAAGCGTGTCTTCTTCAGCGAAGCGGCATCAATCAGGTCTTCGGTCAGTTGCACCCGCCCGATCGGTCCCTTCGCATAGCCGCCAGTCCACGGATTGATCGCGGAATATTCTTTCTCATAGACCGCGATATAGTCGGGATCATAACCGTGACTGAGCGCGCCAAGCGTGTGACCGGTTGCTAGATCGTGACCATGAAGAGCGACCCTGGCCCCCAGAAACGCGTCCGAAACCAGTTCGAGAAAATGTTTCCAGGAGTCTGGCACCGTCGCAGCGGCATAGATCGTATCTACATACGCATTATACTGCTGCAGAGACAATTCTGACACAGGCCTGACCTAAACGCCGCATAATCTTGCCTATGAAAATGTACAAACCCCGGTGTTGGAAATCAATCGCGCCCGTCCATCCTTGCCCGACGATATGTCGTGTGAATTCACGCGAGAAACATAGAACATGATAGAGATGACCTGGAATAACCGTGACTTCGAAACCTGCTCAGTCAAGACGCGCCATGCCGAGATCTCTGTCATGGACAATCACGGCAGCGGAACCCCGGTGGTACTGCTTCATGGCAACTCGCTGGGCAAGGAGGTCTTCCGGTCGCAATTCGGCGCATTCGAAGATAACAGGCGGATTGTCGCGCTCGACCTGCCGGGACACGGATCATCCTCGGATGCCGAAAATCCGCGCCAGACATACTGCCTCGAAGGGTATGCGGATTGTGTCGCGGAAACCCTGGGAAAGCTCGATATCGGGGAGTCGGTCGTCGTCGGTTGGTCCCTCGGCGGCCATATCGGCTACGAATTGCTTGAGCGCCAACCGGGTTTGAAAGGCCTAATGACCATCAGCAGCCCGCCGATCGAGCGGCGAGCCGACGGCTCCATGGCGGGATTTCAGCTGTTTCCGAGACTTGCTCTTTTGTCGCTGGCCAAATTGTCCGATGCTGAAATCGATGAACTCGCCACACTTATCGGCGATTACGACACCAAGGAAACGATGCTGCAGGAATCGGACTGGCACCGTCTCATCGCCAGAACCGATGGCCTTGCCCGCCAATATCTGTTCGAGGCGCTTGCGGCCCAGCCGCCGCGAAGGCAAAGAGAACTGGCCGAAAACAGCAGTATCCCGCTGGCGATCATCAATGGCGGAGACGACCGCTTCGTGGATACGGACTATGTCGCTGATCTGTCCTACCGCAACATCTGGTCGGGTAAACCGATCATCATGAACGGCCTTGGGCACGCACCACACATCAACGGCCCGGACGAATTCAACGCGATCCTGCGTTCCTTCGTCAACGATGTCGCCCCGCAGTAAACCGGGCGCTCCGCTGTCTACCAAACCGCTCAGACACCGAGTTCGAAGTCAGCTTCCGATAGGTCGCCGATCTGCGCGTTCATGATGGTGATCACATTGGCGCCGTCGGTGGTGGTGACGTTGCCACCGGAGTTCGCCGCGTGAGAGGCCATCAGGTGGGCATAGTCTCAGCGCAGGGTTTCCTGAGACCGGACGGGAATTTGACCAGGATCGCAAATGGAAAACGGGGGCTTACGCCCCCGCTTCCGAACCGGATCCGCATTCCGAACCGATTAGTCGATTAAGTTGATCAGTTGACTTACGGAGGCCTTCGCGTCACCGAAGAACATGCGCGTATTGTCCTTGTAGAACAACGGATTCTCGATACCGGAATATCCCGTACCCTGGCCGCGCTTGGAGACGAAGACCTGCTTGGCTTTCCAGACTTCCAACACCGGCATGCCGGCGATTGGAGAATTCGGGTCCTCCTGGGCGGCCGGATTGACGATGTCGTTGGAGCCGATGACGATCACGACGTCGGTCTCGGGAAAGTCCTCGTTGATCTCGTCCATTTCCATGACGATGTCGTATGGAACCTTGGCCTCGGCCAGAAGCACGTTCATGTGCCCGGGCAGACGCCCGGCGACCGGGTGGATCGCGAAGCGAACCTCCTTGCCCTTGTCCCGAAGCTTGCGCGTCAGTTCCGAGACCGCCTGCTGCGCCTGGGCCACCGCCATGCCGTAGCCGGGCACGATGATGACGCTGTCGGCTTCCGCAAGCGCCGCTGCGATGCCCTCGGCGTCGATCGCCACCTGTTCGCCCTCCACCGCCTGCGCCGGCCCGGTCGTGTTGCCGAACCCGCCGAGGATCACCGAGACGAAGGAGCGGTTCATCGCCTTGCACATGATGTAGGACAGGATCGCGCCGGACGAACCGACCAGCGCGCCGACCACGATCAGGAGATCGTTGGACAGCGAAAATCCGATCGCCGCCGCGGCCCAGCCCGAATAGGAGTTGAGCATCGAAACGACGACCGGCATGTCCGCGCCACCGATTCCCATGATCAGGTGGTAACCGATGAAGAAGGCGGCGAGCGCCATCAGGATCAGCGTCCACGACCCGGCGCCGGCGAGATACATGATCAGCAGGATGACCGACAGGATCGCCGCGCCCGCATTGAGCATGTGTCCGCCCGGCAGCTTCGTCGCCTTCGAGCCGACCTTGCCTGCCAGCTTGCCATAGGCGACGACAGAACCCGTGAAGGTCACCGCGCCGATGAAGACACCGAGAAAGACCTCGATCTTCAGAATATTGATCTCGGCCGGGGTCTTGGCCGCGACCTTGGCCGCAAATCCCTTGAGCGCATCGAGCGCCGATGCGTCCGCGGCGGCCTGCATCGCGGCCACACGGACCATCTCGATCTCGGCATTGAGACCGATGAACACCGCCGCGAGGCCGACCAGAGAATGCATCGCGGCGACAAGCTGTGGCATTTCCGTCATCTGCACGCGGTTGGCGACATACCATCCGATTACGCCGCCGCCCGCGATCAGGATGATCGACAGAAGCCAAAGGCCGGAGCCCGGCCCGATAAGCGTGGCGAAGACCGCCAGCGCCATGCCGGCGATGCCGTACCAGACCGCGCGCTTGGCGCTTTCCTGGCCGGACAGGCCTCCGAGCGAAAGAATGAACAGGACCGCCGCAACGACGTAGGCGGCCGTAGTGAAACCGTATTCCATGGCGCGCCTCCCCTTACGACTTCTGGAACATGGCGAGCATGCGCCGGGTGACCATGAAGCCACCGAAAATGTTGATCCCGGCCATGAAGACCGACACTGCCGCAAGCACCAGCACCAGCCATGAGCCCGATCCGATCTGCATCAGCGCCCCCAGGATGATGATCGAGGATATCGCGTTGGTGACCGCCATGAGCGGCGTGTGCAGCGCGTGGCTGACGTTCCAGATCACCTGGAAACCGACGAAGACCGAAAGCACGAACACGATGAAGTGCTGCATGAAGCTTGCCGGCGTGAACAGGCCGGCCAGCAGGATCGCCGCGCCACCAGCTGCAAGCAGCGTGACTTGCTGCTTCGTTTGCGCCTTGAAGGCAGCCACCTCCTGCGCGCGCTTTTCCTCGGATGTCAGCTCTTTCGGCTTGTCCTTCTTCGGCTGCGCCGCGATTGCCTGAACCTTCGGCGGGGGCGGCGGGAAAGTGATTTCGCCCTCATGCGTCGCCGTGGCGCCGCGAATGACGTCGTCCTCCATGTTGTGGACGATCACGCCATCCTTCTCCGGCGTGAGGTCGGTCAGCATGTGACGAATGTTCGTCGAGTAGAGCGTCGAGGACTGCGTCGCCATCCGGCTCGGGAAATCCGTGTAGCCGACGATGGTGACGCCGTTTTCGGAAACCACCTTCTCGTCGGCGACCGTCAGGTCGCAATTGCCGCCGCGCTCGGCCGCCAGATCGATAACGACGGAACCCGGCTTCATGGTCTCGACCATGTCTTCGAGCCAGAGTTTCGGCGCATCGCGCCCCGGGATAAGCGCCGTCGTGATGACGATGTCCATGTCGGGCGCGAGTTCCCGGAACTTCTCGAGCTGTTTCTCCCTGAATTCAGGGCTCGAAGGCGCCGCATAGCCCCCGGTCGCCGCGCCGTCCTGGCTCTGCTCCTCGAAATCGAGGAACACGAACTCCGCGCCCATCGATTCGATCTGCTCCGCCACTTCGGGACGCACATCGAAAGCATAGGTGATGGCGCCAAGCGAGGTCGCCGTGCCGATCGCCGCGAGACCCGCGACGCCCGCACCAACGACCAGCACCTTCGCCGGCGGCACCTTGCCAGCCGCCGTGACCTGGCCGGTGAAGAAGCGGCCGAAATTGCTGCCCGCCTCGATCACTGCCCGGTAGCCGGCGATATTGGCCATGGACGACAACGCGTCCATCTTCTGGGCGCGGCTGATACGCGGCACCATGTCCATCGCGATGACGCTCGCGCCAGTGCCCTTGCACAGCTCAAGCAGTTCCGCGTTTTGGCCCGGATAGAAGAAGGAAATCAGCGTCTTGTCGCCGTTCAGGCGCTTGACTTCGGTGTTCGTCGGCGGACGCACCTTGGCGATGACGTCAGCCGCCTTCCAAAGCGCAGCGGGCGTCTTCGCGATCTCGACACCGGCCGCCTTGTAGGCGGCGTCATCGAAACCGGCGGCAAGACCCGCGCCCGTCTCGATCACGCATTCATGGCCGAGTTTCTGCAACTGCAATGCGCTCTCCGGCGTCATTGCAACCCGGCGCTCCCCCTCGAACACCTCTTTCGGCGTGCCTATCTTCAATCCATCCTCCGCATCTGGCTTTCAGACCGACATAAAACCCGTGCGAAACGGAATGGCAAGCCCACTCCGTTTCCAAGTTCGCGTCACGCTTGGCCCCTCGCCGGGCCGGCGTCCATAAAATTGGCGTAAAAGCAAAAAACGGCGCGGCTAGCCGCAATTCCTGCGGTTGTGGGCAAGAGATGAACGCAGAGACAGAACGATCAGCACGACGCCGATCAACCCCGTTATCACTTCGGGTATGTGTACGAAGGACTGCGCGAACATGATCAGCGCGAGAACGAGGATCGAATAGAAAGCGCCGTGTTCGAGGTAACGGAACTTGGCAAGCGCACCCATCTCCACAAGCATGATCGTCACCGAACGCACATACATCGCGCCGATGCCAAGCCCGATCGCGATCAGGAAGAGATTGCGCGTCAGCGCGAATGCGCCGATCACGCCGTCGAAGCTGAACGACGCGTCCAGCATCTCAAGGTAAAGGAAAGCGCCCAGGCCGCCCTGGCGCGCAATTCTTGCCGCGTCCTGCGAGGCATCGAGAACATGGCCCAGAATTTCCACGAACAGGAAGGTCAAAAGGCCGCTGGCCGCGGCAAACAGGAACATCGCCGATTCACGTTCCGGCAGGATAGTCGCGAAACACATGACGATCGCCAGCACGATGGCGATTTCAATGCCGCGGATCGGCGCGATCTGACGCAGGCGCCCCTCCACCGTGCGAATCCAGTCCACCTGCTTGGCCTCGTCGATAAAATAGCTCAGCGCGACCATCATCAGGAAGGTTCCGCCGAACGCGGCAATGGAGACATGAGCCCGTTCCATGATCAGGCCATAGCGTTCCGGCTCAGTCGCCGCGAGGACCAGCGCCGAGACGGGGCCGATATTCGCCGCGATGACGACGACCAGAAGCGGAAACACGATGCGCATGCCGAATACGGCGATCAAGATACCCCAGGTCAGGAAACGTCTTTGCCAGACAGGGTCCATTTCCTTGAGCTTGTTGGCGTTGACGATCGCGTTGTCGAAAGAAAGTGCGATCTCCAGCGCCGCGAGCACCGTCGCCGTGAACAGGAACGACATCATGCCGGCACCTGATCCTGTGGTCTCCCAGCCCAGCCATGCGGCCAGGACAAGACCAAGCGCCGTGACGGCGAAGGCGTAGCGGAGATAGGAAAAGACTGATTTCATTCCGGTTTCATCGCTCCCGGGCAAAGCGCCGGGCGGCAGCATTGCCATCCGGTAGACGTATGTTTCCCGATCGCGACTTACCAGCACCCCAATGCGGCCAGTGCACATTTTTTGTTGCGCCTCGTTTTCGGCCCGGAGCCCTTTCGAGTGGCTTGCATGTTGACGCATGGCGCGGCATTGCCATGCCGCCGGTTCATGCGTCGATAGCGCGTTCATACCGGCAGGGTCGAAAGGCGGTCATCATGCTCGAATGTAAAATCGATATTCTGGTCGAATGGGGGCACTGCGATCCCGCGCGGATTGTCTACAACCCGAATTTCTTCGACTGGATGGAACACGGGCTGTCCGCCCTTTTCTCGGCTTCCGGCTTTTCGCTCGCCGATACTTTGGCCGCTCATCCGGAGCTTCGCGGCACGCCACTCGTGCGCAGCGAGGCTGAATTCAAGGGGCCGGCACGGGTCGGAGACACTCTTGTGCTGTCGTCGAAGGTCGTGCGCTGGGGCAGGACCTCCTTCGACATCGCCTATGATTTCCTGCTCGACGGCGAGACCATCGTGACGGCAAAGCAGACGCGTGTCTGGTCGGGCGTCGATGAAACGGGGCAGTTGCGCGCCCTGCCGATACCCGGCGAGATTCGCGAAGCGCTGAGCCGGTCGGCGACGGTTTCATTCAGCACCGTGCGACAGGAAAATTGAAACGCTTGTCGCGCCGGATCAGGGCTGGCGCGCGCGAGGCTGTTATGAAGGGCTGATGGTCGTGGCGACCAGATTCAGATTGTTGTCGATCGACGACCCGATCATCATCGATCCCCCGATCACCGATACCGCGATGATCGCGACGATAAGTCCGTATTCGACAACCATTGCACCGGACTCGTCCCTGAGATAACGCACAATCATATGCTTCCCCTCATTCTCCGTAGGAGTGTCCCCGCGCGATCATCATGATGCGCGGATCGGACATTGCATGCGCGGCGGCAATTTCCTCCCGGCCGGCGATGCATCTCGAAAGATACCAGCAGTCTGTAAACGCTTGTATGTTGCAGACCTGTGCGAATCGGCTAACAAGATCTTGCGGTCAAGCCTGTAAATTATGTATAAAATTCAGTATTTTAAGGAAACAGGAACCATCGATTTCAAGACGTTCCAGACAATTCGATGATCTCCGTCGTGGTTTCTTCCTGGCGCACCTGGTGAAACTTGCGTTGCAGGTCTTGGGCGATTTCCTTCACGTTTGACCGGGCGCGCGTCATGGCGTTCATGCGCGCGTCGTTCTCCGCCGCGAAACCGAGCATCAGCGCCTCGCAGACCTCGGTGAAGACATACTCCTCGACCAGTTGTTCCAGAAGGCGCGGCGCTGGGATCAGCGTAATCGGGGGAGACGGCCGACGTGGGGCGGTGATGCGCCCGAAGTCAAATGGCATCAGGCGGCGGATCGTCAGCGCCATCTCGGTAGAGGCGGGATCGGCATAGACGATGCTGACACTATGGACCTCGCCGCGCTCCAGCGGGACGAACAATGCATCCACGATCCGACTGGCCAGCGCGGGAACCTCGGCGGCATGGGCGACCATGTTGGCAGACCACACGGGACGGATGCCCCGTTCCGCGAATTCGGAAATGCAACGTTGGCCGATCAGAAGATATTGCCTGTCCTCCGGCTCGTCATTCTGTTCCAGCGCGCCAGTGACAATCCGTTCATTGTGTTGGCCGCTGAAGCCCTGCGCCGCACCTACCACGATGCGCAGATGCGTCTGCTCGCTTTCGCCCCTCTCCTTCGTGCTTGCCATTTCCGGCACCAGCGAAAGAGCCTCGGCCATGGAGCGCGCCACGGTTTCCTCGTGCTCGCGAATGGCCTGCAGGTGACGCCGCGCCTCCTGCGCATGCGCCGCCGCCATGGCCCGCATGGCGACGATAACGCCCTCGATCTGCCCGATATTGCCAATGCGGTCCTTGATGTCCTCGATATGCGGCATCAGTTCGCCAGCTTTCCGGCTGGCCTGCCGGCGCTCGCCGCCGCCTGCCGAACGCATTCGATCAGCGCGGCGCGAATTGCATCGTCCATATCGCCCGGCTTGTCGCGGAATGCTGCCAGGTCCGGCGCGCTGTCGATGATCGCGGGCAATGCATCCTTGACCGCATCGATCGCCTCGAGGGGAACATGATCGAGGGCACCTGCATCGAGCGCCGCCAGAAGAGCGATCTGGTCGACCGGGCGCAGGGGCGAGAACCGGCGTTGTGCCAGCAACGCACCGATGCGCTCGCCATGCGCGATGCGACGCTTCAGCGTATCGTCGCCAAAGCCGCCGAAACGCGAGAACACCCGAAGTTCCAGATACTGCGCATAATCGAGCCGGACCCGCCCGGCGACGCTTTTCAGCGCGTCGAGTTGTGCTTTGCCGCCAACACGGCTGACGGACATGCCGACATCGACCGCCGGACGCTGGTTGGCCGCAAACAGCTGGTTCGACAGCACGATCTGCCCGTCGGAGATCGAGATCAGGTTCGTCGGGATATAGGCCGAGAGGTTTCCGGCCTCGATTTCCGCGATCGGCAGTGCCGTCAGCGATCCGCCGCCCTTTTCGGGCGACAGCTTGGCGGCGCGTTCGAGGAGCCGGGCATGCAGGTAGAAGATGTCGCCCGGGTAGGCTTCGCGTCCGGGCGGCTGCCGCGCCAGCAACGACAACTCGCGGTGGGTCGTCGCATGCTTGGTCAGGTCGTCGAGCACGATGAGCGCATGCTGTCCCCTGTCGCGAAAATACTCGGCGATGGTCATTCCGGCGAAGGGAGCTAGCCATCGAAGGCCGGGTTCGGCTGTCGCCGGGGCCACCACGAATATGCAGCGGTCGGCAGCGCCCTTTTCGCGGATCGCATCGACTGCGCGGCGCACGGCGGACGCCCGCTGACCGATGGCGACGTAGACGCAGACGATATCCGTGTCCTTCTGGTTGATGATCGTGTCGACAGCGATCGCCGTCTTGCCCGTCGCCCGTTCGCCGATGATCAGTTCGCGCTGGCCCCGGCCGATGGCGAACAGCGCATCGATCACCAGAATCCCTGTCTCGACGGGTTCGGACACGAAATCCCGGTCGATGATCGCCGGAGCCGGTCTCTCCACCGGTTCATGTGAGGCGGCTTCGACTGGGTCCCCCTCGTCCAGCACGCGCCCGAGCGGATCGATCATTCGTCCGAGCAGGCCCTCGCCTACCGGGACGCTGGCAAGTTCGTGCAATCGGCGGACCGAGGCTCCCGCTTCAACGCCTTCCACGGAATCGAGCAGGACGGCCTGTATCGAATCGACTTCCAGATTGAGAACGAAGGCACGAGCGCCGTTCTCGAACGCCAGCAATTCGCCGAGCCGGGCCGATCCGAGGCCGGAGACATGCGCGAGCCCGTCGGCGACCTGCGTGACACGGCCGATCGCCTCGGAACGGGTGCCGAGCTCGACGTGGTCGATGGCCTCGAAAAGCCCGTCGAGAGCTGGATCGGAACCCGAATTGTTCGAATCAGCCCTTTTCATTGTCGTTCAACGCCTTTGCCATGCGTTCAAGATCGGCGCCGAGCGAGTTCCTGATCGCGCCGTGGCGGCTTCGCAGTTCGAGGCCCGCGATCAGCGTCTCGTCGGTTTCAACGGGAAGCGGCCCGTCATGAGGCACGCGCTGCCCGATCGCGGCATCGACCGCCGCTCGCTCCTCCTCGCTCAACATCCGCGGCGCGACCAGATGCAACCCGCTATCGTCTTCGAGAATGGCCGCCCGTTCCTCTGCGTCGAGCGCATCGATCGCGTCCGCGAGCCGTTCCGCGTAGCCGGCGACGCGCGCATCGACGGGAAGGTCCGCCAACAACCGTCCGGCCATTGCGACAGCGAGATCGGTCGCGCGCCGCAATTGACGTGCGCGTTCCTCTTCCGTCGCGTGCTCCGCTTCCGATTTCGCCTTGTCGAGAATGGTCGCGGCCTCGCTTCTCGCCTTGTCGATAAGGGCGGCCTTCTGCGCATCGGCATCCGCCCGCGCCTTTTCGATCAGCTCCAGCCGCTCCGCCGCGATGCGGTCGCGTTCCGCTTCCGCCGCCCCTTCAGCTTCCAACGCCGCACGCCGGGCATCCTCTGCCTTTTCGAGAACCCGCGCTGTCTCGGCCTTGCGCTCGGCAATGATGTGCGCCACGGGCCTGAACAGGAAGCGCGCGAGCAGCCACCCCAACACCGCGATGTTGACGAGCTGAATGGCGAAGGTCCACCAGTCGAATTGCATCGGCCCGCGAAATCCTAAACCGTATAGGGATTGGCGAAGAGCAGGAGCAGCGCGATGACGAGACAGTAGATCGCCATCGTTTCAATCATCGCCAGTCCGACAAAAAGGGTCCGCGACAATGTTCCGGCCGCTTCGGGCTGGCGCGCGATGGCGTCCATCGCGGCAGCAACGGCGCGCCCCTCGGCCAGCGCCGGACCGATCGCGCCGAAGGCGACCGCCAGTGCGGCCGCCGCTATGGAGACGATCTTGATAATATCCATCAATCGGTTTCCTTTCCGGTTTCCGCCGCGCCGTCGCGGCGGGTGCCTTCGCCAACGGCGGCGGCAATGAAGACGGTCGCAAGGACCGCGAAAATGTAGGCCTGCACGGCGCCGGTCAAAAGATCGAGCGCCATCAGCGGGATCGGCACGAGCAGACCGGCAAGCGAGAGAACGATGCTGATGACAAAGACCCCGCTCATCACGTTTCCAAACAGGCGAACCATCAGCGAGAAGGTACGCGTGATCTGCTCGACGAGATTGAGCGGGATCATCACCCATGACGGTTCGGCGAAGGTCTTGAGATAGCCGAGCGGTCCGTTCGAACGGATGCCGTGATAGATCGTCGCGACGAAGACCGCCGCCGCGAGAGCCGCATCGGTTTCCAGATGCGCCGTGGGCGGTTCGACATTCGGTACAATCGAAGACCAGTTCGCAGCAAGGATGAACAGGAACAAAGTCCCGACCAGCGTGCGGTACGGCGCGGGATCTCGCTGCAGCGTCGATTCGATCTGCGCGTCGATGGTTGTGACCACGACTTCAAGAACGGTCTGCGCCGAGCCGGCGTCGCTGGAAAGGCGCCGTGTCATCAGCCAGGCGCCGACCGCAAGAAACGCCATGACACCCCAGGTCGTCACGACGGCGTAAGTCACCGGAACGGGTCCGACAGAGAAAGCAGTCTGGAGAAGCAGCGGCGATTCATTCATGTTTCCGCCTCCGCCTGTGCCAGCACCCGTCGCCGCGCCAGCAGCACACCGGCGGCGCCGGGCAGAAGCACTTGCGCGCCCCACAAAGCGAGCAGGAACAACAGCCCGCCGAGCAGGGCGAGACGGCCGAGCTGCAGGAAGACCGCCGATATTTCACCTGCCGCAAGCCGCCGCGCCACGGCCTTGAGCGTTCGGAAATGGACCAGCCCCGCCGCATAGCCGATTGCGAGCCCAACGAAAGCGGACACGATCCATGCCGGAGACAGGAAAGCGAGATCGTGCGGCGCGAGGAAGCTCATTGCTCGTGCATCCAGCGGAAGACGAGCCAGAGACCGAGCACCGCGCCGACCATCGTCAGGGCAGCGGAGAAGGTCACGCCCGTTCCGAAAAGCCGATCGAGCCAGCTTCCGACAAGCAGTGCCCCGAGAACCGGAATGACGACCATCCAGCCGAGAATCCCGATCTGCCCGAACCGCCGCGCGAGCGACGGCTCCGGATCGGAGGTTTTCAACACCTCGCGTTCGGCGGCCTTGCGCGCCGCTTCGCCAAGATGGTTGGTGCCCTGCATCTCGTCGCTCATTGGAAAATCTCCTCCAAAGCACTGTCGACCGAAACGCCGTGATCATGAGAAAACTGGCGCATGATCTGGCGAATGGCGCGGGCGTGCAGTCTCGCCTGGCTGACGCGTTCGCTGCTGGCCGCCTGCGCTTCCGCCTCCCGCATGCGTTGCACCCGCGCCTCCAGCGAAGGCAAGTCCGTTCCAAGCACACCCTCGCGGCACGCGATCCGTATCGCGCGGCCTTCTTCCACGGTCATCAGACCGCCATGCAGCGCGCAGAACCGCCACTCGCCCTTTCCGACCCGCCATCGCGCCACGCAGGACCGCAGCACGGCAAGCAGGTCCGCATGGCCCGGCAGGATGCCGAAAGCGCCGCTGTCGTCGCTGGCGCGAAACGAGGTGACGCCGTCGATCCGAGCCACGACGTCCAGGGGCGTCGTGATGGTCAGGGTCAGCGAACGCTCCGTCATGCCGCCGCCTTTCCGCCACCGGACTTGCCCCGAAGCGCCTTTTCCTTTTCGCGCGCCTCGTCGAGCGTGCCGATCATGTAGAGGGAGCTTTCGTCCCATTCGTCGCATTCGCCGTCGAGAATGGCCCGGCAGCCGGACACCGTGTCGTCCACGGTCACGCTCCGGCCCTCAGCGCCGGTGAACGCGGCGGCGGTGAAAAAGGGCTGGGTCAGGAAGCGCTGCAACCGGCGCGCGCGGCCAACGGCACGGCGCTCCTCCGCGCCGAGTTCCTCGACGCCCAGCAGCGCGATCACGTCACGCAATTCGCGGTAATGCTCGATGACCTCGCGCACCTGGCCGGCGACATCCGCATGCGCTTTCCCGACGACGAGCGGGTCGAGCAGGACGGAGGTCGTCGCGATGGGATCGATCGCGGGGTAGATACCCTCCGCCGCCAATTGCCGTGAAAGAACGACCATCGAATCGACATGGTTGGCGATCGTGCCGACTGCCGGATCGGTGAAATCGTCGGCCGGCACGTAAACGGCCTCGATGGCCGTCACCGACGCGTTTCCGATGGACGCGATCCGCTCCTGCAGGTCGGCAACCTCGGTTTCGAGCGTCGGCTGGTAGCCGACCCGAGACGGCCTGCGCCCAAGCAGTCCCGAGACCTCCGAACCCGCCTGGATGAAGCGGAACACATTGTCCATCAGGAGCAGGACGTTGCGCGCCTTCTCATCGCGAAAATGCTCGGCGATGGTCATCGCCGTCAGCGGCACGCGCCACCGTGCGCCCGGCGGTTCGTTCATCTGCCCGTAGACGAGCACGGTCTGGTCGAGCACACCCGACGCCTTCATCTCGTGCAGCATCTCGTGACCTTCGCGGCAGCGTTCGCCGACGCCCGCAAAAACCGAAATGCCGTCATAGCCGGAAACCATCGCATGAATGAGTTCCATGACGAGCACGGTCTTGCCGACCCCGGCACCACCGAACATCGCCGCCTTGCCGCCATGCGCCAGCGGTGCGAGCAGATCGATCACCTTGATGCCGGTGGCGAAGATATCGGTCGCGGCGCTCTGCCGCGAAATCGGCGGCGCCGCCCGGTGGATCGGCCTGCGCGCCGTATCGGGCGCGAACTCCGCGCCATTGTCGGCCGGCTCGCCGAGAATATTGAGCAGCCGCCCGAGCACGCCGTCGCCGACCGGCACGGTGATCGGTTGACCGGTCGATTCCGTGCGCGCACCGCGCCACAAACCTTGGGTCGGCTGCATGGCAATCGCGCGGATGGTCTTCTCGTCGAGATGGGATTGCGTTTCGGCGAGGATGGTTTCCTCCCCGGCCTGCACGGCGACAGCTTCATGGATCTCCGGCAACACGCCGTCGATCATGATGTCGAGAACCGGCCCCCGCACTGCGATCACGCGGCCCGTGCGGTTCTTTCCGTCGGTTGGTGCCGTGAGCCCTGTCTCCAGGTCAGGCAATTCCTGTCTCCCGTTTCATGGCGTCCTTCGTCCGCACTCCTAGCGCATGATATTGCGAAATCGGTGCGCCGACCACATTGACCCCTGTCATGCCGGTCAATCGAGGGTCCGGCGGAACCGGAGCAGCGCAATGCCGGCAAAGGCGAAGACGAACAGGAGCAGCGCGCCGAAATGATTGGCCACCGTATCGAACGTCGCGCCCTTGAGCATGATCGCGCGCACCATCCGCAGAAAATGCGTTAGCGGCAGCAATTCGCCGATCAGTTGCGCCCAACCCGGCATGCCGCGAAATGGAAAGATGAAGCCGGACAGCAGGATCGACGGCAGAAAGAAGAAGAAGGCGAGCTGCATCGCCTGCATTTGCGTGCGCGCCATCGTCGAAATCAGGTAACCGAGCAGCACCAGCGCGAGAACGAAGATCAGAACGCCGGCAAGCAACAGGCCGAGGCCGCCGACGAAGGGCACCGAGAAAAGAAGTTTCGCCGCGACCAGAATGACGCCCACCTGCACAGCTCCCACGATAAGATAGGGGAGGATCTTGCCGAGCATGATCTCCAGCGGCGTCGCCGGCAAGGACAGCAGGTTTTCCATCGTGCCGCGTTCCAGTTCACGCGTCAGCGCCATCGAGGTCATCATCACCATGGTCATCTGCAGGATGACACCGAGAAGGCCGGGGACGACATTGTACTGGGTGATGCCCTCCGGGTTGTAGCGCTTGTGGACGATCACCTCCAATTGACCCTGCATGGCCTCGGCGGCCTCCGCCGCCGCCGGCTGCTCGCGGAGCAAGGCCTGCGCGGCGACAGTGCCCAATGTCGAAATTGCGCCGGAGGCAACCGACGGATCGGTCGCATCCGCCTCGATCAGAATGCGCGGATGATCGTTCCTTTGCACCCGGCGGGCGAAATCCGACGGGATGGTCACCACGAAGGAGACATCGCCCTTCTCGAACAGGCGTTCGGCCTCTTCCGCGCTCTCGACGATGTGATTGAAATGATAATAGCCGGTCATCTCCAGCGCGGTGACCATGGCGCGGGTATAGTGATCCTGGCTTGTCGTCACCAAAGCGGTCGGCAGATGTTTCGGGTCATTGTTGATGGCGTAACCGAAGAGCACCAGCAGCAGCAGCGGAATGCCGAGCATCATCCCGAAGGTGATGCGGTCGCGCCGCATCTGGATCGATTCCTTGTCGAGCAGCGCATAGAGCCTGTGAAACGAGAAGCCGGCGATCACGCAGCCGTCTCCCGCGGTTCCGCCATCAACTGGATGAACACATCCTCCAGGCTGGTAACGCCGGGTCGCACGGTGAAGCCGTCTGTCGCCAGCTTCCCGATTGTCTCGCCCAGCAGATCGGCATCGCGCCCGACCACATGCAGCGTCGTTCCGAACGGCGCTACCTGGTCGACGCCCGGCGCACCTGTTAGTTGCGCCATGACATCGGCAAGGTCGGGACCCTCGATGACATAGGTTGTCAGAGCCGCTTCCGATACGACCTCGTCCACGGTCCCGCTGGCGAGCAGGGTGCCGTGCGAGATATAATGGATGCGGTGGCAGCGCTCCGCTTCGTCCATGTAGTGGGTTGACACCAGCACGGTCATGCCGCCGGCGGCGCGCTCGTGAATCTCGTCCCAGAACTCGCGCCGGGCCTTCGGATCGACACCGGCGGTCGGCTCGTCGAGAAGCAGCAGTTTCGGCTTGTGCATGACGCAGGCCGCGAGCGCGAGGCGCTGCTTCCAGCCGCCGGACAACTGACCGGCGAGCTGACGCCGCCGCGCCGTCAGGCCCAGATCCTCCAGCGTGTCGCGGACGTGATCGCGTACGGGATGCAGATCGTAGAGCCGTGCGACGAAGTTCAGGTTTTCCTCGATCGACAGGTCCTCGTAGAACGAGAATCGCTGCGTCATGTAACCGACCTGACTGCGAATGCGCCGGCTGTCCTTGCGCACATCGAGCCCAAGCACGGTGCCCTCGCCTTCATCCGGCGTCAGGAGCCCGCACATCATGCGGATGGTCGTCGTCTTGCCGGACCCGTTCGGCCCGAGAAAGCCGGAAATCTCGCCCTCTGCCACCTTGATAGATACGTGATCGACGACGGCGCGCCCGGAATAGCGCTTGACCATCCCGCGAACGTCGATGACATGATCCACTATTCCGTCTCCGAGATGACCGCGTCGACGATCTGGCCGGGCTTGAGCGGCCGCGCCGCCTCGTCCGGCTTCGCCTCGACGAGATAGACGAGCTTTTGCCGGTTCTCCAACGAGTAGATGACCGGAGGCGTGAATTCCGGCTCGTCCGAAATGTAGTTGATCGTCGCCGTCATGCCCGGCTCGCAGCCGTCGCAGCGTACATCGAGCGCCATGCCGAGCGAGATCGAGGACAGCGCCGTTTCGGGCACGTAGAGGCGCAACTTGGTCGCGCCGTCGGGAAGGATGGAGAGGATCGGCGCCTGCGGACCGGCCGTTTCGCCGGCATGGCGAACGACGTCGAAGACATGCCCGGTAACCGGCGATTCGATCGTGCGCTTGGCAAGCCGCCAATCCGCATTGGCGAGCACCGCTTCCGCCTGTTCGACCCCGGCCTTCGCCGCCGCGATCGTATCGGCACGCGCCGGAAGTTGCGCGACCTCCAGATTGGCTTCGAGTTCGGCGACCTGCGCCTCAGCGAGTTCGAGGCTGGTCGCGGCCGTGTCGTAATTCGCCTGCGAGGTGATGCCCCGTTCCAGAAGATCCCGCTGCCGGTCGACAACTCGCCGTGCCTCCGATGCCTGCGCGCGAGCCGAATTGAGCGCGGCCCTGATTGCCTCGATTTCCTTGGGACGTTTGCCGACTGTCAGATCAGCGAGCTGGCTTTTTGCCTGTGCGAGCGAGGCGTTGGCCTGTGCGACGGCGATTTCCGCGTCACGGCTTTCGAGCCTGACGAGGATCTGTCCGGACTCCACACGATCGCCGCGGCCGACCTCGATCCCCTCGATCTGTGCGGCCTCGATCGGCGCGATCAGCGCGTAATCGCCCTCGACATAGCCGACGACGCCGGCGGGTTCCGCACATGCCCCGCTCAATCCGGCGATGATCGGCAGCGCGCAAATGAACTGCATCATAACTCGTCTCCTCAAAGACAGAGACAAGGCTAAGCGTCGTTCAGGCCACGCGCAATCCGCGATCCGGCGAACCGGCCCGGAAATTTCGGATGATCAGAATGCCGTGCCGGGCTTGGCGCCAAGCTTGCGGAAAATCAACGCCGCCGGGCAGAAGCCGGTGAAAGCCGACTGGATCTGATTCACGCCGATGAACACGGTGAACCAGAGGAAATAGGGCGAGACAAACCAGGTCAGCAGTACCGAAAGCAGTGTCATCGCGCCCGCAAAGGCAAGTACCATCTTGTCGAGAGACATTCGTAATATTCCGTTTCAAAGGGTTGGTGCGCCCGCCGTCCGAAAACGGCGGGCACGGATATCGTGATCGTCAGGCGTCTTCGATATCGAACCTGACTTCCTTCAGTTTCTGGATGCCCAGCGCCTGCATCGCGAGCTTCTCGTAAGCGGGCTCTGACTTGCCGGAGCGGATCTTGTGCAGGAAGTATTTTTCGAAACCGACCTTCGCCAGATGCACCCACTTGCCCGACGAGGACCAGTTGACGTTGCGCGGCGGGATCTGCGGCTGGGCGACAAAGGCGATGCCGGAATCTCCGAAATCGGCGAGGCACACGGCGTTCCATGTGCCCTGCGCGTCCGGTTTCTCGCCACGCACGATCTTGCCGATATTGTGCGCCGTCGCCGTCACCATGGATTCGATCATGAAGCCGGTCTTCGGTACGCCGACCGGGACCGGCGTTTTGCCCATCGGCGGGATAGCGACACAGACACCGACCGAGAAGATCTCCGGATATTTCGGGTTCTGCTGGTGATCATCGACGATGATGAAGCCACGCGGGTTGGTCAGGCCCTCAATGTCGCGCACTGCGGCGACACCGCGGAACGCCGGCAGCATCATCGAGAAGACGAAAGGCAACTCATGCGTCGCCTTGACGGAACCGTCCTCGGCGATCTCCGAGACATGCATCATGCCTTCATCGGCCTTGTCGACCTTGGCATTGGTGATCCACTTGATGTGGTGGTTGCGCAATTCGCTTTCGAGCAGCCCCTTTGTGTCGCCGACACCGTCCAGACCGAGATGGCCGACATAAGGTTCCGACGTGACGAAGGTCATCGGCACCTTGTCCCGGATCTTCGCGTCACGAAGGGCCTTGTCCAGAATGAAGGCGAATTCGTAGGCCGGGCCGAAACAGGAAGCGCCCTGCACCGCGCCGATGATGACCGGTCCCGGATTGGCAAGCAGCTTGTCGAAAGCAGCCTTCGCCTGAATGGCATGATCGACATGGCAGACCGACTGCGTGTTGGCCTCCGGCCCCAGTCCCTCGATTTCGTCGAACGCGAGTTCCGGACCGGTCGAGATGACGAGATAGTCATACTCGACCGATGTGCCGTCATTGAGCTCGATGCGTTTCTCGTCCGCATGCAGCCGCTTGGCGCCCTGCGAATACAAGTCGATGTCACGCCGCTGCATCACCGGTCGCAGATCGACCTCGATCGCGTCCTTTTCACGCCAGCCGACAGCCACCCACGGATTCGACGGTACGAACGAATAGTGCGTTCCGTTCGTGACAACGGACACCTTGTGTTCTTTCGAGAGTTCTTCGCGAACCTCGTAAGCCATGATGGTACCGCCCAGACCGGCACCCAATACGACGACATGCGCCATGATAATTCCTCCACTCCAGCTTTCTGACATATTACATAATTGGCATATATAACTTGCCAAGCATCATTCCCACATTGATCAGCATCAAATGCGGAATCCGTCATTCGCGTCCCGTTTTTGCGGCTTGTCGCCCGTCCGGTTGCGACAAGATTTCGCAGCCGTTCTCGCGGTCGACGGACGCATCGAACAGAAGTGTCGGAGAACGCAGGCAGGGTATTGGTTTTCCGGGCATTTCCGGCTTAGAGTGCGTCGGGTGCAACGTCACAAACGTTGGGTATTGCAATTCCGTACCGGGTTTCCTTGAATTCCGGCATTCATTCCCAGGGAGTATCTTATGTTGAACAAAGGCAGACTAATGGGCGGCGTCGCAGTGGCGACGGCGCTGCTTTTCGGGTCGATCTCGTCGGCGGCGGCTTTCACCGCCTGCCAGGTAACCGACACCGGCGGCATCGATGACGCGGGCTTCAACCAGACCGCTTGGAAAGGCGTTCAGGACGCGATGGAAGCCAAGGGCATCGAAGGCCGTTTCCTGGAGAGCCAGGCCGAAACGGACTACGAGGCGAACCTGAACTCGCTTCTGGGCGGCGCCTGTGATGTCATCATCACCGTCGGCTTCCTGATGGGCGACGCCACCAAGGCGGCGGCCGAAGCCAATCCGGACCAGAAATTCTCGATCGTCGACTTCGCCTACGATCCGACGATCCCGAATGTCGTCGGCCAGGTCTTCGCGACCGAGCAGGCCGCCTTCCTCGCCGGCTATCTCGCCGCCGGCATGTCGGAGACGGGCGTGATCGGCACGTTTGGCGGTATCAACATCCCGCCGGTGACCGTCTTCATGGACGGCTTCGTGCATGGCGCCGAATACTACAATGAAAAGAAGGGCACCGACGTCACGGTTCTCGGTTGGGATCCGGAAGACAAGGATGGCCTGTTCACCAACAACTTCGAGAGCCTGGACGACGGCCGTACCTTTGCCCAGAACCTCTATGACGAAGGCGCCGACATCGTCATGCCGGTCGCCGGCCCGGTCGGTCTCGGCTCTGCCGCTCTCGCCGACGAACTCGGCACCGACAAGCTGAAGATCGTCGGCGTCGACGCCGACCAGTACATGACCGACACCGAGAAGCAGAACGTCTATCTCACCTCGGTCCTCAAGCGCATGGACGCCACCGTTCAGGCGGTGATCGACTCCGTCATGGACGACACGTTCGAGGGCGGCGTTACCGTCGGCACGCTCGAGAATGACGGCGTCGGCCTCGCGCCGTTCCACGATTTCGAGGACGCCGTTCCGGCTGAACTGAAATCCGAAATCGAAGAGATCAAGGCCGGCATCATCGACGGTTCGATCTCGATCGGCGGCTAACGCCCTGCTATCCGGCCCGCCGCCCTTCGCGGCGGCGGGTTCATTTGTCCAGCGGGGAGAGCGACGCTGTGGACGTTGAACTGCGCGGCATAACCAAGCGTTTCGGGCCGGTTACTGCCAACGACGATGTGAACCTCACAATCCGCGCCGGCGAGGTGCTTGGCCTGCTGGGCGAGAACGGCGCCGGCAAATCCACCATGATGAACATCCTCTCCGGGCTCTATTCGCCCGACGAGGGTCAAATCCTGATCGATGGAAAACCTGTCGATTTCGAAGGCCCGGGCGACGGCATCGCCGCCGGCATCGGCATGGTTCACCAGCACTTCATGCTGGTTCCGGTTTTTACGGTCGCGGAAAATGTCATTCTCGGTGTCGAGCCGACCGGGAGATTCGACTATCTCGATTTGGCAACCGCGCGCAAACAAGTGCGCGATATCAACGAGAAATACGGGCTCCAGGTCGATCCGGATGCGCTGATCGAGGATTTGCCCGTCGGCATCCAGCAGCGCGTCGAGATCCTGAAGGTTCTTTTTCGCTCGGCTGAAGTGCTGATCCTCGACGAACCGACCGCCGTCTTGACCCCGCAGGAGGTCGAGGAGTTCTTCGGCATCGTCAAGTCACTGCGCGACGCGGGCAAGGCCATCGTCTTCATCACGCACAAATTGCATGAAATCATCGAAATTGCGGACCGGATCAACGTGCTGCGCGGCGGCAGAATCACCGGCGAAGGCGATCCGAAGACGCTGACGGAAAACCAGCTCGCCGAAATGATGGTCGGCCGCCCCGTCTCCTTCGACGTGAAGAAGGGCCCATTCGACCCCAAGGAAACGCTGCTCGAGGTGGAGAACCTCGTCGTGCTGCGCGAAAACGACGAGATCGCCGTCAACCATGCGAGTTTTCACGTTCGCTCGGGCGAAGTCGTTGGCATCGCCGGTGTTCAGGGCAATGGCCAGTCAGCGCTGATCGAAGTGGTGACGGGTCTGCATCATGTCACCGCTGGATCCATCAGCTTCCTTGGCAAGGACATCACCAACGCCTCTGCCCGCGAACGCCACCGAATGGGCATGGCGCACATTCCCGAAGACCGCCACAAATCCGGGATGATCTCCAATTTCACCATCTACGAGAACATGGTGCTCAACACCTACTACGATGACCGTTTCTCGAACGGCCCGAACATCAAGTGGCCGGAAGTGCTGAAGACGGCCGCGCAATACGCAATCGACTTCGACGTGCGCACGCCGTCCGTCTACCTGAAGGCGGGCAATCTGTCGGGCGGCAACCAGCAGAAGATGGTGGTCGCGCGCGAACTGGAGCGCGAAACCAAGCTGGTCATCGCCGCCCAGCCGACGCGCGGTCTCGATGTCGGCTCCATCGAATATATCCACAGCCGCCTGATGGACGCCCGCGACGAAGGCGACGGCGTCATTATCGTTTCTTCCGAACTCGACGAGATCATGTCGCTCTCCGACCGTATCCTCGTGATGTTCGAAGGCCGCATCGTCGCCGAATTCGACGCGACGGCTGGTCCGGTCGACAAGAATGCCGTGGGTCTCGCCATGGCGGGAGCGCACGAATGACAGACACGTCGAACCGGGACACACTGACAGCGAAGCTGTTACAGCGCGCCGCGCCCGGCCGCGCGGAGTTCGAGGATCTGGTCATCGTGCCGATCTTCGCCGTTATCGTGGCATTGATCGTGGGGGCTCTCGTCATGCTGGCGACGGCGGTCGATATCCAGACAATCGGCCGATCCTATCTGGCGCTGCTGCAGGGTTCGGTGGGCTCAATCAACTCGCTGTCCGAAACACTGACCTCCGCGATCCCGCTTGTGCTCGCCGGGCTGGGCCTGGCGCTGGGTTTCAGGGCCGGCCTGTTCAATATCGGCGCCGAGGGCCAGATTATCGTCGGCGGCATCGCGGCAGTGATCGTCGGTTTTTCCTTCCCGGGCATGCCGTGGATCATCCATCTCCCGCTGGCCCTTCTGGCGGGGGCGGTTGCCGGAGGGCTCTACGCCTCGATCGCGGGCTGGTTGCGCGCGGCGACAGGTGCGCATGAGGTGATCTCGACAATCATGCTCAACCTGATCTCCTATCGCCTGCTCGATTACATGCTCGGGCTGACCTGGATGCAGCGCGAGGGCCGGTCCGATCCGGTCTCGAAATCGGTTGTCCCGAGCGCGGAACTGCCTCGTCTGCTCACGGATATCGATCCCAATCTGCGTCTTCACGCCGGCATCTTCGTCATGATCGGAGCGGTGATCCTCGTCTATTGGCTGCTGTTCAAGACCAAGACCGGCTTCGAATTCCGCGCCTCGGGAGAAAACCCGGACGCCGCGCGCTATGCCGGCATGCGCGCATCGCTGATCATCGTGCTCGCCATGGCCACCGCCGGCGCCTTGGCCGGCCTTGCCGGCGCCAATCAGGTGCTCGGCGTTCTGGAGCGCGCAACGCCCGGCTTTTCCGCCGGCATCGGCTTCGACGCCATTTCCGTCGCTCTGCTTGGCCGTTCGCACCCAATCGGCGTGCTCTTTGCCGGCCTGCTGTTCGGCGCGCTGGAGGCCGGAGGCCGCCAAATGCAGGTGGATGCCGGCGTGTCGATTGATCTGATCGGCATCATCCAGGCGCTCATCATCGTCTTCATCGCCGCCCCGCTGCTCGTGCGGGCGATCTTTCCGTGGGGCTTCAGAAAACCCGCGGAACGCAAGGAGTAACGGGCCATGGCCGCTGTATCGACGACCGACCTCGCGTCCGCCGACAAGCTGGAAACACACAAGACCCGCCAGGCGCGCATCTACGGCTTCGTGCTGATCGGGCTGGCGGCTCTCGTCGCCATCGTGTTCGCTCTGGAATCGGCGGGAGAGGCCACGTTCCGCCTGTCTCACCCGCGCGATACCTGGGTGGTTCCAAACCTCGTCGTTCCCGCCGCGCCGTTCAATTTCCTTGCAGCAGCAGTGCTCGCCCTCCTCGGCGTCCGGCAATTCATGCGCGGCGGATCGAAATGGTCGATGATCTCCATCGCCGCCGGTTGCGCGATCGCCGTCGCGGCCTTCCTCGTATGGGCGACCGCGGGCAAGTCCTTCTCGCTGACCGGAATGCTGTCGGCGACCGTCGTCGCGGCCGTGCCGATCGCACTGGGCGGTCTGGCTGGCGTGCTGTCCGAGCGTGTCGCCGTCGTCAATATCGCCATCGAGGGCATGCTGCTGGCCGGCGCCTTCACCGGTGCGCTGATGGGCTCGCTTCTCGGCGGTTGGGGCGGCCTCCTCTGCGCCGTCATTGTGGGCGGCATGTTCGGCTTCATCCTCGCCGCGCTTGTGGTCACCTACCGTATGGACCAGATCATCGCGGGCGTCGTGATCAACCTCTTCGTGCTCGGCGTCACGTCCTATGTCTCCAGCCAGGTCTTTTCGGAGTACCGGGCGCTAAACAACGCGCCCGTCTTCCGGGCCTGGAAGATTCCGTTCCTCGGCGACATCCCGGTGATCGGCTCCGTTCTGTTCAACCAGAACCTGTTCGTTTACGGCGCGGTCATCCTCGTCTGCGTGGCGACCTATTATCTGTTCCACACCCGCTACGGCCTGCGCGCCCGCTCGGTCGGCGAACATCCGCGCGCCGCCGATACGCTCGGCATCAACGTCTACAGCACCCGCTACATCAATGTGACGCTCGCCGGCATGGTCGCCGGATTCGGCGGTGCGTGGTTCACGCTGGGCTCCGTCGGCCGGTTCGACGAGAACATGACCGGTGGTCTTGGCTATATCGGTCTCGCCGCCATGATCTTTGGCCGCTGGCACCCGGTCGGCGCGCTGATGGCCGCGCTCATCTTCGGCTTCGCGGATTCGCTTCAGCAGAAGCTGGCAATCGTGCGCACGCCGATCCCGTCGGAATTCCTGGCCATGGCACCCTATATTGCCACGATCGTCGTCGTCGCGGGCTTTGTCGGACGCTCACGCCCACCGGCCGCGGACGGCAAGCCATACGTCAAGGAATGATCAAAAAAGGCCGGGCTGAACGCCCGGCCTTTGGCTTTTTGCTACTTTCCGCCTGAAGCGTCTTATTTGAAGCCGCGTTCGAGGCGGTCCAGTATCTCCATGGCGGGCAGCACCTGCGCGACGCTCGAATTTGGCTCACGGCCTTCCTCGATGGCGGAAACGAATTCGCGGTCGATAAGCTCGATCCCGTTGTTCGACACGGCCACGCCCGAAAGATCCACCGGCTTGTCGTAGCCGTCGAAAAGGTCGTCGTAACGCGCGAGATAGGTTCCGTTGTCGCAGATATAGCGGAAGAACGTGCCAAAAGGCCCGTCATTGTTGAAGCTTAGCGACAGCGTGCAAATCGCGCCGGACGGCGTCTTCATGCCGATTGTCATGTCCATCGCAATGTCCAGCTCGGGATGCATCGGCCCCTGCAGTCCGAACGCCTCCGACGCCGTCTCACCGGTCTGGTACTGGAACAGATCCACCGTGTGGCAGGCGTGGTGCCAGAGCAGGTGGTCCGTCCAGCTGCGCGGCTCGCCCTTTGCGTTCGTGTTGGAGCGACGGAAGAAATAGGTCTGGACGTCCATCTGCTGGACCTTCAGCTCACCCGCCTTGATCTTGTTATGTATCCATTGGTGGCTGGGATTGAAGCGGCGCACCTGTCCGGCCATGGCGACCAGCCCGGTTTCCTTCTGTTTCGCGACCACCGCCTCGCTGTCGGCCAGCGAATCCGCCATCGGAATTTCGACGAGAACATGCTTGCCGGCATCCATGCAGGCGATTGCCTGTTCGGCGTGCATCTGCGTCGGCGTGGCGAGGATCACCGCATCCACGTCGTCGCGCGCAAGACAATCGGCGAGATTGTCCGCGGCATGGCCGATGCCGCGTTCCGCGGCGAGCGCCTCGATCTTGGCCTTGGTCGGTCCCATGACCGATGTCACCTCGACGCCATCGATATTGGACAGCGCATCAAGGTGTTTCAGTCCGAACGCGCCATACGCGCCTGCTACACACAGTCTCATGTCGTCCTCCTGCCTTTCGGTTATTCGTCTCCGGTCCTTAACGCGGCCGCCACATGACTCGTTGCGCCGTGACTGCCATCCATAAGCTGGCGATACGCGACGCGCATGGCGGCCGGTCCGGCCGATATGTCCCGTTGCTTAACATCGCCTTGAACCGCTTGGCTATTCATTCGCATCGGACCCTATTCATTTTCCGAATAGCTTTGAACCGAACTGGCCTCGGCAGCC
The DNA here is from genome assembly GCF_965227485.1 of Oricola indica. Taxonomy (NCBI): domain Bacteria; kingdom Pseudomonadati; phylum Pseudomonadota; class Alphaproteobacteria; order Hyphomicrobiales; family Ahrensiaceae; genus Oricola; species Oricola indica. The sequence goes on along the minus strand of NZ_OZ245747.1, from coordinate 1,449,127 downwards.
GGCACGGTGCGGCAAACCTCGCGGATATGGGCAAGGAACTGTTGTTGCGTTCGTGTCGGCCGCCAGTCGCGCCGGTAGGTCAGACCAATGGTGCGCGCATTGCCCGTAAGCGGCACCGGTAGCGGCACCACGATCCCCTGGTCGTGTTCGTGACGGATCTGGTTCATCGAGATGACGGTAATGTAATCGCCGGTCATCAGGAGACCGCGCACGAGGACCAGCGAACTGGAAACGACACGCACCGGCGTGTCCGCCAGTTCACCGATCCGCAGCGTGTTGTAGAGATAGCTTCCCGCCGGCGTCGTCTTCGGCGGTGCGACCCACGGATAGGCGAGCACATCCTCGATGGCGACCGTTTCGCGCTGCGCCAGCGGGTGTTGCGCGCCGGCGACGATCGCGAGCGGATCGTCGAACAAGGCGTCCTGTATGATGTCGTCGACCGGAGGCGGCTCACGCAGCGCGCCGATCAGGAAATCGATATCGCCGTGGCGCAGGCTGTGAAGCAATTCGGCGTAGCGGCCGTCAACGGCCCGGATTTGCACGCGCTTCGAGGTCCGCACCATAGCGTCAATCGCCGTGGGCAGGATGTAGGTTCGCGCCAGCGGCAGCGCTCCGACGACGATATGAGCGGAATCCCTGCCCAGAAAGTCGTCCACCTCGTCGAACCCCTGCTGCAATTCGGCCAGCGCCAGCTTTGTGCGCTGCGCCAGCGCCTGGGCGGCCGGCGTCAGGGAAACGCCCTCATGCGCGCTGTTGAACAATTTGATCCCGGAGAGCCGTTCGAGGTTGCGCGCGGCGCGATGGATCGAGGGCTGCGATATACCGATATTGCGTGCCGCCATGGAAAAGTTCTTGGCCTCGGAGACCGCCACGAGGGCGCGCAATTGGGCGGCGGTCAAGAGCCTGTCGAAATCGCTGAACCCCCTGCCCTTGCGGCGCGCGCCGATCCTCGCCGCTTCTCGCGCACCGGTTTGAAGGTGGCTGAGCGCCCGTTCGACACGCGCCAGGAACGCCTCTCCGGTTTCCGTCGCATACATGCCGTCGCGGCGCCGGTCGAACAGCGGGACAGACAGTTCCTCCTCGAGTTTTGCGACCGCCTGGGTCACCGCCGGCTGCGACAGATGCGCCCTTTCGGCGGCCATGCTGACGCTGTGACACCGGGCGACCTCGCGGAAAACCCTCAGGTGACGGATGTTGGGCAAGCCCTGTCTCATCGCTGTGCGCCTTCCATTCCCATTCGTGCTCTATAGCAAAATTTTATAGGCGGCGAACTGTTTCGAATGGGCAAGAATCCGACTCTGCGACATTTTCGGCAGCACCATACGGCAGGCGACAAGAACGCTTTTGCGATATATCAAAGGGCCGCCACGAGAAAACGGGACAAACGGGAACCCATGGACGCCGATTATCTGCCTTTTCACCCCAATCCATCCAAGCCGGCCTTCGTGCCGCCGCCGGGTGCTGTCGATGCGCATTGCCATGTGTTCGGACCGGCCGACGTCTTCCCCTATGCGCCGGAACGCAAATACACGCCCTGCGACGCGCCGAAGGAAAAGCTGTTCGAGCTGAGGGATTATCTCGGCTTCGAACGCAACGTCATCGTCCAGGCGACGTGCCACGGAAAGGACAACCGCGCACTCGTCGATGCACTCAAGGCGGCCGGCGACATGGCCCGCGGCGTCGCCTCGGTGGGGCCGGACATCTCCGAGGATGAACTCAAGGAGATGGACGAGGCGGGCGTGCGCGGCGTGCGGTTCAACTTCGTCAAGCGCCTCGTCGACAACACCCCGAAGGATGTGTTTCTGACCATCGCGGACAAGGTGAAGAAGCTGGGTTGGCACACGGTCGTCTATTTCGAGGCACCGGATCTCGAGGAACTGATCCCGTTCCTGAAGGAACTGCCGACAACAATCGTCGTGGACCATATGGGCCGTCCCGACGTCACCAAAGGTGTGGATCACCCCGACTTCCAGCGTTTCATCGATCTTATGGCCGAGGTCGAGACGATGTGGACCAAGGCGACCTGCCCGGAACGACTGACCGCCGACGGTCCGCCCTATGACGATGTGGTCGCTTTCGGCCGCAAGCTCGTCGAAACCTTCCCCGACCGTGTGATCTGGGGCACCGACTGGCCGCACCCGAACATGAAATCCCATGTGCCCGACGACGGAAAGCTGGTCGATTTCATCCCGCGGATCGCCACGACGGAAACCGCGCAGCGCAAACTCCTCGTCGACAATCCGATGCGGCTATACTGGAGCTGACGCCACTGCGGCGAACCGCTCTTCGGACCCTGAACCGTCCATTCCCGCCCGGATGCGAAAGCATCCGGGTTTTTTGCTGTCGCAGGCCGGAAACGCGACAGGCAGGAGGTATAAGTTTTGTGCAATCGACATTCAATATATGCCCTGCCGGTGCCGGCTTGATTTAAGTCAACTCCGCTGCTTGGAGCCGCTGTGTATACATAAGCGGAAAGCAGGAGGAAGAGCCATGGATCAACCAGGTTTTGATTATCACATCGATATCCCCGGCACGACGATCTTCGACGGCAAGCAGGCCATGAAGGGCTATGCGCTGAACAAGATGTGCTACTCGTTCAACAAATCAGAAAACCGCGAAGCGTTCCGCGCCGACGAAGAAGCCTACATGGAAAAATACGGGCTGAACGACGAGCAGAAGCAGGCGATCCGCGACCGCAACATCCTCGCCATGATCGATGCGGGCGGCAATATCTACTATCTCGCCAAATTCGCCGGCATCTTCAAACTCTCCGTTCAGGACGTCGGCGGCATGCAGACGGGCCGGACGACCGAGGAGTTCAAGGAATTCCTCGCGAGCCAGGCATAAGGAGACCGGTCATGGCTAAAATTCTCGGCGGCATCACCACCTCCCACATTCCCGCAGTGGGGAACGCGATCCAGAAGGAACTCTATGACGATCCTTACTGGAAGCCCTTCTTCGACGGCTATCCGAAGGTTCACGCCTGGATCAAGGAACACAAGCCCGAATATGTGATCAATATCTACAATGATCACGGCCTTGGTTTCTTCCTCGACCAGATGCCGACTTTCGCAATCGGCGCGGCGCATGAATACAAGAACGAGGACGAGGGCTGGGGCCTGCCGTCGCTCGATCCGTTCCCCGGCGCGCCGGAACTCTCCTGGCACATCATCGAATCGATGGTCGCCGACGAGTTCGACATCACATCCTGCCAGGAACTTCCCGTCGACCACGGTTTCGTCGTGCCAATGCAATTGTTCTGGCCCGGCGCACCTCATAATCCGGACATGCCGAAGGCGGTGCCGATTTCGGCCAACACGGTGCAGCATCCGATCCCGACGCTGAAGCGCGCGCTCGATTTTGGCAATGCGCTCGGCAAGGCGCTGCGGTCCTTCCCGGAGGACGCCAAGATCGTGATCCTCGGGACAGGCGGCCTGTCGCACCAGCTCGACGGCCAGCGGGCGGGCTTCATCAACAAGGAGTTCGACCAGTACTGCCTGGAAAACATCGTCCACAATCCGGAGGAACTGACAAAGGTCAGCCGGATGGAGCTGGTCGAGAAGGCAGGCGCGCAAGGCACCGAGTTCCTGATGTGGATGATGATGCGCGGTGCGCTCGGCGACGATGTCAACGAGATCACCCGCAATTACCACATCCCGATCTCCAACACCGCTGCGGGCACACTGCTGCTCGAATGCGCCGCCTGACCGGCACGGACAGGATCAACAAAAAACGCCCGGGCTTTCACCCGGGCGTTTTTGTTCAAGGGCGAAACCTCTATCGCCGTATGATCATATAGTCTGGTCCGTAGGGGAAGTTGGTGATGTTCTCCGCCCAGTCTTCGGTAACGACAAAGATGTCGTGCTCGCGGTAGCCGCCAGCGCCCGGCATGCCTTCGGGGATCATGATCATCGGCTCCATCGATACGACCATGCCCGGCTCCAGCATCGTTTCGACGTCCTCACGCAGTTCGACGCCGGCTTCGCGCCCGTAGTAATGCGACAGCACGCCGAAGGAATGGCCATACCCGAAAGAGCGGTATCGCAGCAGATCCCATGAGCGATACATATCATTGAGCGCCAGCGCGATGTCCGAGCATTTCCGGCCCGGCCCGATCAGGTCGGACCCTGCCTTCATCACCGCGCAGTTCTTTTCCCACAAACCGAGATGGGCGTCCGATGCCGCCTCGCAGAACAGAGTGCGCTCGATCGCGGTGTAGTAGCCGAAGATCATCGGGAAGCAGTTGAGCGAGCAGATGTCGCCCCGCGCCACGCGCCTGTTCGTCACCGGATTGTGCGCCCCGTCGGTCATGATGCCCGACTGGAACCATGTCCATGTATCCATCAGTTCCACGAAGGGAAAGCTTCCGCCGATTTCGCGCACCATCGCCTGCGTGGAGGCGAGCGCCACTTCATATTCCGGCACGTCTTCCTGCAGCGCATCCATGACCGTCCGTGCACCGATATTGCAGACGCGCGTCCCTTCGCGGATCAGCTTGATCTCCTCGTGGGACTTGATCACGCGCATCCACATCGAAGCTTCGGCCACATCGACAAATTCGACGCCCGGAAACGCCTCGCCGAGCAGGCGGCGATAGTCCAGCGACACGTGATCGAACTCTATGCCGATCCGTTTCGCGTTTGGCGGAATCAAACTCTTCAATGCTTCGAAGAAATTCCCGCGCCGCCAATCGGAATAAATGACGTTGTCGCCATGGCTGCGCCGCCAGGGCTGCCCGCCATCGATACCGGCGGATACGGTCGTCGCATTGTCCGCGGTCAGCACGAACCCGAATTTGCGGCCGAAATAGCAGTAGAGGAAGCCCGAATGGTAGCAAATGCCGTGATAGGAGGTGAACACGGCCGCATCGATGTCCTGTACGGCCATATGCGCCCGCATCGCGTCCTGCCGGCGGTTCATCTCGGCATCGGAAAAGGGCGACCATTCCTTTTCGCCATTTTGCCACTGGAAGACATGCAACATGTCCTCGGCGCTGTTGATGATTGTCATTTTGGAGATCGCTTCGTTGGGCCTGATGGCTCGCGGCACTATTGCAGCAAACGTTGGCCGAACCGGGAAGTGAAACCGGCGCGAACATCCTACATCACCGAAAAATCGTCTCGTAATCCAAACCGGCATGCCGTTGCGGAATCCCGCCATTGCACGATCCTGCAATGGTGCGGCCGCAGATGCGGTGATACCGTTTGGTTGCGGCCATTGGGAGACGGTCCATGCCGACGCCCCTCGACATTCTTTTCGCCGATCCGGTCAATGTACCGGAAGACGGCGCCGTTCCGCAGGCAGCCATCGACGAGATGCGCGATTATTCGGCCTATCTGGACACGATCATCCCGCCGAAACGGGAAGTCGATCGCAACATCCTGATCGCGACCTGGAACATCGCGCATTTCCGCTCGCTGACACGAAAATGGAGATCATCCGGCAATGACAGCCCGAAACGGGATTACCGGTGCCTTTGGGCGATTACGGAGATCCTCTCCCGGTTCGATGTGATCGCCGTACAGGAAGTCGGCGCCGATTTCCGCGCGCTGAGATCGGCCATGAAGATTCTCGGCCCAAACTGGAGCTTCCTGATGACGGATCGTGCGGAGGGTCAGGGCGGCAATGATGAGCACATGGCGTTCATATTCGACAACACGCGCGTGGCGCTTTCCGGGCTCGCCGGGGAACTCGTCGTGCCCGACGAGGCGGACGAGTTCGGCTTCGACAAGAACAGCTTCAAGAAGCAGTTCGCTCGCAATCCCTATGCCGTTTCATTCCGGACACGGGACACGACCTTCATCCTCGTCACCGCCCATATCGACTATGGAGACGCCACGCAGGAACGCCTGCCGGAACTGCGCGGCATCGCGAAATGGATGCAGTCCTGGGCGGCGCGCGAGAACCGCTGGCACCACAATCTGATCGTGCTTGGCGATTTCAACCTAGAGCGTACCGGCAACGATCTCTACGAGGCCTTCGTCGGCACGGGGCTCGAAGTCCCCTACATCCTGCAAAGCCATCCAAGAACGATCTATGCGCGGAACTCGGACCCCGAGGCGGAGAGCTATCATGACCAGATCGCGTGGTTCTCGAAGGGCGAGTCGGCGCTGATCGGCCTTGAGGTCACGGACGGGGGAATCGTCGAAATCTGGAACCGCCTGTTGCGCGATCGCGGTTTGGCGAAAGGCAGCTTCGCCTTCCGAATCTCCGATCATAACCCGTTGTGGCTGGAATTCCGGCTTTCGTGAGTTGTACTTCTCCGGCGAACCGGTGTCAGAATGCCGTCGAGAACGCGGCGCTCGCGCCGAGCCGTGTGATGGATTTCGAGTATCCCGCGTCGACACCAAGCTGCAGCCGCGTATTGGCCGAGAGACCGATATCGGCTCCCATGGCAGCAAAATACTCGTCACGCGCCTCGGCCGTGGACACCGCTTGAAACGCCGTCGGCGAACCTGCAAGAGTGAAATCGCCTGTCACACTCGTATCGAGGAATTCGTGCTTCCAGCCGAACGACGCACTTGGCCGGACGGAACCGCTATCGCCGACGAACATGCCCGCGATTTCCACGCCAAGCTTGGTGTTCAGATGATCGGTGGAGAACGCCGCCGAAGAGAGGTTCAACGTACCGGCGCCACTCTCGGTAAACGCATCGTTGCGGCCATGTAGGTAACGAACGCCGGCAAATGGAGACAACGTGAGTTGTTCCGCGCCGGAACCGGGCGCAGCAAATCCGTAGCGCGCGATCATTTCGCCGCCATAGGTCTCGGCTTGATAATTCGCCGTCGCCTCGCGTGACAGCCCGCCAAAACCGATGTCGCGTGTCGTGTCGTGGAGATGCCGGGCATAACCGATCGCACCGGTCAGACCTGGCCCGGTTGCGAGTGGATCGGCAGCGCCCGTATTCGCATAGAGTGCAACCTGATAGCTGTCGGCCGTCGCGCTTCCGGACAGGCCGTCGGTCGAGAAACCGCTGCGCGCATAGCCGAATGCCGCGCCCACCGCATCGCCGGAGCCGTTTTGATATTCCACGCCCGTCAGCACGGAGCCGGTCGCCAGACGCATCTCCGCCCCATTGCCGTCGGATACGACCTTTTTGTAATCCCCCTGGCCGGCAGTCCAGAAGACCGGCCCGGCAACGAATGACCGACCGGCATCGCCATACAGTTCCTCGATCCCGTTTCCGGACAGACCGCGCGGCTGATCCTCGGCGTAAGCCGTCACTGAGGTCTCCTTGTCTTCACCGGGTCGGAAACGACGCATGTGATCGGAGATGCCGTTGATGAAAGCGCCGAAAACGGCGCCATTCATGTGAAAGGGCGCCAGATGTTTACCGGCGCCGACCTGATCGAGAACGCCCGGTACCTGGTTATTCGTCAACAGATTGAAAGCATCCAGGACGTCGGTGCCATCTGCCGAAGAATAGTCAAAATCCGCGAGCGCCAAGGCGGTCTGCTGCTGGTTCTCATTCATGGCGAAGGATGTGAAATCTGGCGCCACGGACGGAATGTCCAGCGTCAGAACGACATCGTTCCCGTCGCCACCCGCATAGTCCACGAACGGCATGAGAAATGCGTAATTCGTGACGACGCCGGAAAATGTGCCCGAAACAGCGTCTACCCCATCATTGCTGATGAGAGTGTAGTCGAGGCTGGCCGGACCGGCGGGATAACTCGATTCCGGCGGAAGCGCTTCGACCGACAGGCCGCCGGCAAGTGTTACCATTCCGGACACGGAAACCGAGTCGCCCTGTTCGAGATGATCGACATTGACTGTCCATGTCGCGCCGGAGCCAAGATCGAAGTTGCCATCGACCGACAACACGTCACCGACCGTCCCGTTGTCCATGTCGAGTGTCCCGCCGGTGAGACTGACCAGATTTGCGGTCAGGGCGTTCGCACCGTTGAAACTCAGGGTACCTGAACTCGAAATCGTGCCGCTGCCGACATCGATGCCGCTTCCTGTAGCGAAACTGACCGTTCCGCCACTCGCGGCAAAACCGCTGAACCCGCTCAGCGAATATCCATTGAGGTTCAGGGTTGTCATCGTATCGAACTGGCCGTCGCCCGAAAGATCGCCGGTCAGACCGAAAGATCCGGAATTGTTCGTGATCGGACCATTCAGCGTGCCCTCCGCATTGACGATACCGCCACTGTTGGCCAAGCCGCCACCGAACGTGCCGTCACTGTTTAGCGTTCCACCGAACACCGTCACCAACCCGGTCATCGTGCCGTGGATGTCGGTGGTTCCGCCCGAAATCGAGGAGGTTCCCGAAACCGTGCCGTTGTTGGTGAAGATGCCGGCGGAGACACTCACGATCCCGTTGATCGTACCATTGTTTGTCGCGGTGCCGCCTGTGTTCGTGAGCGAAGCCAGCGTGCCGTTGTTCGTCAGCGTTCCAGCGTTCGAGGTGGTGCCGGAAGAGCCTCCGGACTGCACCTCGAAAATCGCTCCGCTTGCATTGGAAACGCCGCCGACTACACCGCCATTGCCGATCTTCAATCCGCCGCCGCTTGCGACGGTCGTCCCACCGGAGAACGTGTTGGAGCCCGTCAGGACCAAGAGGCCACCTCCATTGACCGTCAGTGCTCCCGTTCCAGGTCCCTGGTCCGCAAACACGTTGGCGAACGTGGCCGTGCTCCCCGCGGCGACCGCGATGCTGCCTCCGCTATCCTGGATCGCCAGGGCGTCGCCCAGAAACTGGTATCCGTCGGCATTGATGGAAATGCCGGAGAAGGCTTGCGTGCCGGAAACCTGAACCGTACCGCCATAGGTATCGAAAATCGCTGCCGTTCCGGGAACATAGGCTGAATTCGCCGAGCCGGCGGCATTCGTCCAGTTCGCAGTGCTCATATCCCAGGTGCCGCTGCCACCACGAAAGCTCCCGTTCGCGGTACCATCGCCGCCATCCCAGTATTGCTGAGCCAGCGAATGGCCGGGCATCACGACAGACCAGCCAAGCAGAAGGGCCGAACCGAACACGTACCTGCGAACGTCCGCTACGATTGGCGTTAATGACCGAAACATTGCTTCCCCAAAGATCTGAAACGAATCCCGCAGCCGCGACTATAGGCGAAGCGACAGAACCCGCATGATCCATATGGTCCATGGGAAAGCCGAGTTTTAGCTTTTGATAAACAACGGGAAACACGCGAAATCGCGTGGGAAATCCCGGTATTAGCCCGGGGACAGCCCGCGGAGCCTCTCCGACCGCCGCCGTAGCAGCTCCAATGCCGTCAGAAGCACGATGGAGATCGCCACCATCAGTGTCGCCACCGCGAGGATCGTCGGCGAAATCTGCTCACGCAGGCCGGTGAACATCTGCCAAGGCAACGTCTTCTGCGAGGCCGAGCCGAGGAACAGAACCACCACCACCTCGTCGAAGGAAGTGATGAAGGCGAACAGCGCGCCTGACACCACACCCGGAATGATCAGCGGCATTTGCACCTTGAAGAAGGTGCGCACCGGATCCGCGCCGAGCGACGCCGATGCCCGCGTCAGCGACCGGTCGAACCCAACCAGGGTTGCCGTGACGGTGATGATCACGAAGGGCGTGCCAAGCGCGGCATGCGCCATGACGACCCCCCAATAGGTGCCCTGCAGCCCAATCCGCGAATAGAAGAAATACATACCCGCCGCCGAGATGATCAGCGGAACGATCATCGGCGAAATGAGGATTGCCATGATCGCCGACTTGAACGGCACATGGCTTTGCGACAGGCCGATCGCCGCAAGTGTGCCGAAGCCGGTCGCCAGCAGCGTCGCCACCGGCGCGATCGTCACCGAGTTCCACAAGGCCTGCTGCCAGTCGGGATTGGTGAAGAAATCCTGATAGTGCTTGAACGAATAGCCAGCCGGATCGAGAGCCAGCATCTTCGGTGTGAAGGTGAAAAAGTTCTCCGCGTTGAACGACAGCGGAACGATCACCATGATCGGGAAGATCAGGAAGAAGAAGATCAGCCCGCAAATGATGCGGAACGCGTAGTACCACGTAATCTGCGCCGTGGACGAATAGGGTGGGAGGGCTGCCATGGTTTCTCCTAACCCAGCTTCACGTTATCGATGCCGACGATCTTGTCGTAGACGTAGAACAGCAGCAGGACGAGCCCAAGCAGGATCGTGCCGAGCGCTGCCGCCAGACCCCAGTTGAGCGAAGACGAGATGTGATAGGCGATGCGGTTTGAGATGAAGATACCGCTGGTGCCACCGACCAGTTCCGGTGTGATGTAGTAGCCGATCGACAGGATGAAGACGAGAATCGCGCCAGCGCCGATGCCGGGAATGGTCTGCGGGAAGTAGACCCGCCAGAACGCCGTCCAGTCATTCGCGCCGAGGCTCTTCGCCGCCCGCACGTAATAGGGCGCGATGGTCTTCATCACCGAGAAGAGCGGCAGGATCATGAATGGCAGCAGGATATGGGTCATCGCGATGATCGTGCCTGTCTGGTTGTTGATCATCACCAGCCGGTTGGCGTCGTCGATCAGTCCGATCCAGACGAGAAAATCGTTGATGACGCCCTGTTGCTGCAGCAGCACTTTCCAGGCCGACGTCCGCACCAGAAGCGATGTCCAGAACGGCAGCAGCACGAGGATCATCAGCATGTTGGAAGTACGCAACGGCAGATGCGCCAGCAAATAGGCGATCGGGAATCCGAGCAGCAGGCATGATACTGTGATCGCAAGCGACATCACGATCGTCCGGTTGAACAGCGTGAGATAGATCCGCTCGTTCTCGGGCTTCAGTTGAAGCCCCTCCGACGTCTGTTCGGCATCCACCGCGTTCAGGAAGTATCCGGGCGTGTAGGGCGGGCTGAAGCGTTTGATGACCCGCCAGGTCTCCAGGTCGCCCCAATCCTCGTCGGCCTCGATGAATTGCGCGGTGTAGTTGCCCTCGTCCATCCGCTTGACGCGCCGTCCGGTCTTGCGGAACAGGCCGGACATGCCCGAACTCTCGTAGTTGAGACGCGATCCGAGCCGCGTATGAATGCGTTCCTCCACCGCGATCAGGAGATCGGCGTGAAGCGCCGCGAAGACGGGTTCGCCGGGCAGTTCGTCGGATGCAGGATCCCAATCCGCCAGCGCCTCGACGGTCAGCGGGATCGTGTCTTCCACGATATTGTTTTCGACCGAGCGGAACAGCATGTCCGCGATCGGCGCGATGAATGTCAGCACAATGAAAATCAGGAGCGGCGCGATCAGCATCAGCGACCGCAACTTCTCGCGGCGCAAAGCACGCGCAAGCCGTTTTTTCAAAGGCGTTCCATCAGCGGCACGGACCACCCCGTCATCGGGCATCGCATTACTCGACGTGTCTGTCGTGGTGCTGCTCATGGAAGACCTTCGCCTGGAATTGCGGGATCGGGATGCGGCGGCGTACCGCCGCATCCACAAGTGTCAGATGGCGATTACTGCGCCAGCCACGCCTGGAACTTCGCGTCCAGGTCGTCGCGATTGTCAGCCCACCACTCGTAATTGTAGAGGAAGGTGTTCTTCGCGTTCTCCGGATCGGTCGGCATGTGCGGCGCCATGTCGATGCCGAGTTCCGCATGCTTGCCGACGAGCGGAGCAGACGACAGGCGTGCCGGACCGTAGGAGATGTACTTGGCCTGGTCGGCGAGGCGCTGCGTATCGGTCGCGAATTTCACGAAGTGAAGCACGCGGTTGAGACGGTCTTCCGGAAGGCCTTCCGGAATGATCCAGCCATCAAGGTCGAACACCTGCGCGTCCCAAAGCATCTTGAAGGGCTGGCCCTGCTCCTCTATGGCCGAGAAGAAACGGCCGTTGTAGGAAGAGGCGAGAACGACTTCTCCGTCGGCGAGAAGCTGCGGCGGCTCGGCAGCAGCCGACCACCAGACGACCTGATCCTTGATCGTGTCGAGCTTGGCGAGCGCCTGTGCCACGCCCTCGTCGGTCTCCAGCACGTCATAGACGTCTTCCTTGGCGACACCGTCGCACAGGAGAGCCCATTCCATGTTGTTGATCGGGCGCTTCTCGAGCGAACGCTTGCCCGGGAAGGTTTCCATGTCGAACATCGCGCAGATGTCTTCCGGCTCCTTGCCGCCCCATTCCTCGACATCGGCGCGGTATGCGGCCGTGGTCGAGTAAACGATCTGCGGAATGAAGCACTCGGAAACGAGCAAGTCGCCGAAATCGTCCGAAGCCGGCGTGCCGTCCGGCGCATCGGCCAGTTCGGCGTCCACGTCCATCGGACGCGCGAGGCCTTCGTCGCAGAGGCGGATGCCGTCAGAAGCGACAACGTCCACGAGATCCCAGGTCACATTGCCGGCCTCGTTCATGGCGCGCAGCTTGGCAACGGCCTCGTTCGAGCTTTCATCCCAGACGAAGGTGACACCGGTCATCTCCGCGTAGGGCTCGGAGTATGCCTTGACCTGGGAAGCCTGATAGGCGCCACCCCAGGAAACCAGGGTCATTTCATCGGCGCAGTTTTCGCACGGCTCGAGGTCTTGCGATACGACCGGGCCGGTAAAGCCGACGCTCGCAACGGAAGCTAGGAGCAACATCTTCAATTTCATCATATTCTCCCTTTTGATGAAGGCCGGACGGGGTCCCCGTCGCAACCATTTCTGCAGACCCCCATAAGGGCCGGCAATTCAGTGAATTCTGTGTCAGGCGACGGCGTCGAGGGCCTTGCAGTCCTTGGCGGCCCAGCCGATCTTGTGCATCTGCCCCTTCTTGAGATCCCACCGTTCGCCGCGATTGCGCACCTTGACGATGAACTCGTCATTTCCGGCCACCTTCATGCGAACGCGAATGTGATCACCCAGGTAAATCAACTCCTCGACCAGGCCTTCTACCTGATTCTGGTGCTGGTCGGTCGGGATGACTTCGATACGCTCCGGCCGAAGCGAGATCGTCGTCTTGCCGCCAACGCCGCTTATATTGACCGCATCGGCGACGAGCTCGGTACCATCGGGGAGGCGAACCCGGCACTCCTTGCCGTTCACTTCGGTGACTTCGCCCGTCAGCTTGTTGTTCTCGCCGATGAACTGCGCAACGAAGGAATTCTGCGGCTCCTCATAGAGCACATCGGGTGCCGACAGCTGCTGGATGACGCCGTCATTGAAGACCGCCACGCGGTCCGACATCGTCAGCGCCTCTGTCTGGTCATGCGTCACGTAGACGATGGTCACGCCGAGATTCTCGTGGATGTGCTTGATCTCGTACTGCATCTGCTCGCGCAGCTGCTTGTCGAGCGCGCCCAGCGGTTCGTCCATCAGCACGAGTTCCGGATCGAAGACCAGAGCGCGCGCCACGGCCACGCGTTGCTGCTGACCGCCGGAAAGCTGGGCAGGCCGACGCGCACCGAATGAACCGAGCTCGACCATCTCAAGCGCCCGCTTGACCTTCTTTTCCTGCTCGGACTTGTCCATGCCCCGCACCTGGAGCGGAAAAGCAAGGTTCTCCGCCACCGTCATGTGCGGGAAAAGCGCATAGTTCTGGAAAACCATGCCGATGCCGCGCTTGTGCGGCGGCACGTTGTTGATCGGCCTGTCGTTCAGGAAAATCTCGCCATGGGTCGCCGGCTCGAAACCTGCCAGCATCATCAGGCAAGTGGTCTTTCCGGACCCGGACGGTCCCAGCATGGTCAGGAACTCTCCCCGGGCGATGTCCAGATTTAGGTTTTTGACGACCAGCGTTTCACCATCGTAACTTTTCTGCACGCTTTCGAAGCGGACAGCCGCACCCCGGTTTTCGCTCATGTCATATCCCTGTACGTTCCCAACACATCACGCACGCGGCGCGCATCCAAGCCAAAAAGTCCATTCTAAGCGCTTCGGGCCTCGATTTGCCCCATGAAAGCGAAAGAGCTTGCCGGTTGTAAAGGGATAACAGCAACTTTTTTCGGCAGCGGTGGAATCACGCCATTTGTTTACGCAAACGTATGAAGCGTCATCTGACGGAATGATCGGCGACCAGAACGCCGGTTACCGCGTCATAGACGACGATCCGGCCGGTGCCCGACTCGGTGGATCCATAGAACACGATCTTGCCGTCGCCATAGGCGGTATCGGTCACGTCGAAACCGTCCGGCAATTCGATGACCGCACGCGCCGTCCCGACCGAACCGGAACCGGCGCCGGACTTGTAGACAACGGCCCCGAGCACGGCCATAAGGCCGATCAGCATGATACCGATCGACACAACCATCAGCCGCGCAAGTTTGCGGCGAACCCGCTCCATCGCCGGATCGAGCGGCTTTTCCTCGTCGTGATCGTCCTGGATATTGGTCATGACGAAGGGCCATAACGAAGCGGAGGCCGAATTGAAAGCCTTCACCGCGGACGACGATGCCGCAGGCGCCCGGCTGGACCAGTGGCTGGCCGGACAGACCGCGCCGGAGCTTTCCCGAAACCGTATCAAGCAATTGATCGAGCAAGGGAATGTCCGTCTGAACGGCACACGGGTCACCGAACCGAAGCGAAAGGTGAAATCCGGCGATATCGTCGAGATCGCAATGCCGGAGCCGGAAGCGCCGGAGCCTCTCGCCGAAGACATCCCGCTCTCCGTCCTGCACGAAGACGACGACGTGGTCGTCATCGACAAGCCCGCGGGGCTCGTCGTCCACCCCGGCCCGGGAAATCCTGCGGGAACCCTGGTCAATGCGTTGATCGCCCATTGCGGAGACAGCCTTTCGGGTATCGGTGGCGTACGCCGGCCCGGCATCGTGCATCGCCTCGACCGCGATACCAGCGGCGTCATGGTGGTTGCCAAGAACGACCGCGCGCACCAAGCGCTGAGCGCGCAATTTGCCGATCACGGCCGAACAACGGAAATGGAACGCGCCTACCTCGCGCTCGTCTGGGGTACGCCAGACCGCATGACCGGGAAGATCGAGACGTTTCTCGGCCGATCCTCGCGCGACCGGATGAAACAGGCCGTCGTGCCGGAAGGCCGCCCGGACGCGCGCCATGCCGTCACGCATTTCCGAGTGATCGAGCGCTTCGGCGATCCAAGCGGCGCGACCCCTGTCGCAAGCCTCGTCGAATGCCGGCTCGAAACCGGACGCACGCACCAGATCCGGGTACACATGGCCCATATCGGCCATCCGCTGATTGGCGATCAGTATTACGGGAAGAGCTTTGCCACGAAAGCCAAGGTTCTGCCGGAGCCGTTGCGCCGCAGCGTCGAAATGTTTGGCCGTCAGGCACTGCACGCAGCCCATCTCGCCTTCAATCACCCGGCCACCGGCGAATTGATGCGGTTCGAAACACCGCTTCCCGCCGACATGATGGAACTCGTGGCGGGCTTTCGTCGTTTCCACGACAGAACTTGAATCCGGTTACGGCAATACCTATCTGGCTTATGTGGGCGAGAAGGCTCTGCCGCTTGCCCGTTTTTCTGCGTCCGGTCGAAATCGACGGATGCGCCAACGGTTTGCCGCAATCATGCGGGAACCTCGATAAAACGAAAGGGTGCTGACTGAATGGCCCAGACGAATCTCCCCAGCCTCTATGGCGGTGAAGGCGGCCTGACCCGCTATCTCGAGGAAATACGCCGTTTCCCCATGCTGCAGCCGCAGGAAGAGTACATGCTCGCCAAGCGCTATAACGAGCATGACGATCCTGACGCCGCGCACAAACTCGTTACAAGTCACCTGCGCCTCGTCGCCAAGATCGCGATGGGTTATCGCGGCTACGGCCTGCCGATCGGCGAAGTGATTTCCGAAGGCAATGTCGGCCTGATGCAGGCGGTCAAGCGCTTCGAACCCGAACGCGGTTTCCGTCTCGCCACCTATGCGATGTGGTGGATCAAGGCCTCGATCCAGGAATATATCCTGCGGTCGTGGAGCCTCGTGAAGATGGGAACGACCGCCAACCAGAAGCGGCTGTTCTTCAACCTGCGCAAGGCGAAGAACAAGATCCGCGCACTCGGCGATGCCGATCTCAATCCCGAGCAGGTCAAGAAGATCGCCACGGAACTGCAGGTCTCGGAGGAGGAAGTCACCTCCATGAACCAGCGCATGTCCGGCGACGCCTCACTCAATGCGCCGATCAAGGCGAGCGACGGCGAAAGCGGTCAGTGGCAGGACTGGCTCGTCGACGACAGCGACAGCCAGGAACAGATGCTGATCGACGAAGACGAGCGCGAGCAGCGTTCCGCCCTTCTTCATGATGCCATGGACGTGCTCAACGACCGCGAACGCCGCATATTCGAGGCGCGCCGCTTGGCGGAGGATCCGCTGACGCTCGAACAGCTCTCCGGCGAATTCGATATCTCGCGCGAACGCGTACGCCAGATCGAGGTCCGCGCCTTCGAGAAGGTGCAGGACGCGGTCAAAGCTGCGGCGCTGGCTCAGCAAAAGGCGCTGCGCCAACCGGAAGCGGCGGCCTGAACCAGATCGACGATCCAGACGAAAAAAGGCCGGGCAATGCCCGGCCTTTTTGTTGATCCGCAGATCGCGGCTACTGGGTCCGTTCCCAGGCCGACATTACGTCGTTGAACACCTGATCGCCGGGAATGCCCTTCTCCAGCGTGATCAGCGCGCGCCGACCGCTGATATATTGCATCGGAATATCGATCCACTGCTGCCGGCGCATCAGGTTCAAATTCGTCTCGATCGCCGTGTCGGCATCCGTCAGGGCGATCAGGAAGATATTGGTATCGAGCGGCGCAGCCACCCCGATCAGTGCATTGCCCGGATCCTGTTCGGTCCCCTTGAAGGTGATGCGCTGGACGTCCGCGATGCCACGCCCCTCGAATGAATCGGGGACCCTGAAGAACAATTCGATCACGTGGCTGGCCGGGAACGTATCGTCCTCGTTGCGGCGGATCGTCATTTCCATCGTCATGCCGAGATCCGGAATTGTCGCTTCCGCGCGGATCGCCGGTTCGAGCGGAGCGTCGCCGCCCGGCGATTCCTGAACGACGGACCAGACTGTCGAGCCCGCCTCGGCCGTGCCCGCCTGGGTCCCGGTGCGTTCCTGATAGAAAATCGCGCGCTGGCCGACAGGCAATGAAGACGGTTGCGAGCCATTGTCGGACGCCGTTGCGGGCTCGGTCGTCCCCGCATCGCTGTCGGGCTGCGTCGCCCCGTCGCCCGGCGATTGTCCGGCTACGGATGTCCCTTCGCCGCCAGACCCCGGTGTATTCGCCGGTCCCTCGTCGATTTCCCGACCGTCGGGCGTCAGTCTCTGAGTGAATTTCGGCGGACCGTCGCCAGCCGCCGCATCGTCCGCATTTGCGGTCTGGGGCGCATCGCCGCTGTTGTCGGTATCATCGATGGTCACGGTCGTGCTGGGCACTTCCCTGAGCGGCAGGCCGTCCTCTGTGGTCCGCACCACCTCCGGGCTGGGCCCGAAGAAGGTCACGCCCAGATAACCGACGACGCCGGCAACCAGCAGCATGCTGACGGCGATCGCCGCCCAGAGCAGCGGGCGACTTCCACGTCCGCGCGGCGGCGGGGGCGCCTGAATGGTCCCGCGCTCGCCCTCGGCGGCCAGATCCGGGGCGTCGCTGTCGGGCCCTGTCGTTTTTCCGAACGCGCCGTCGCCGGCTTCCTGCTCGGCAAGAAACGCGGCCAGCGGGTCTTCCTGGGATGCCGGCGCCTCGGCAGGTTCGTCGAGAACCGGCTCGTCCGGCTCGGCGTAAGTTTCCTCGATCACGGCAATCGCCGCCTCGAGTTTTTCATACTGGCGCTGGATCACGGCTTCGGAGGGCCGCTTCGGCAAGGCATCGATTTGCCGCCCGATGGTCGCCCTCGCGCGCTCATAAACCTTCGCACGCGTCTCGGGCGACGGATCGACTATTCCGTCCAGCGTCTTTCTGAGGACCGCCTCAAAATCTGCCATTCATTCGACCTATGCGTGCGTTGCCCCGGGGTTAGCGTAGTTGAGCGGCAGAAAAATGGAAACTGTGCTCAATTTATGTCCCCTGCTCTAATCATGAAACGGATCAGTCACAAGGATGGTGTCGTCGCGCTCCGGGCTGGTCGAGAGGAGCGCCACCGGCGCGCCGATCAGTTCCTCGATGTGACGGACATATTTGACCGCCTGCGCCGGCAGATCGTTCCATGTCCGCGCGCCGGCGGTCGTCGCCTTCCAGCCTTCCACGGTTTCGTAGATCGCTTCGACCCGCGCCTGCGCTCCCTGGCTGGCGGGCAGATAGTCGATTTCCTCGCCATCGAGCTTGTAGCCAACGCAAATCCGGATCTCGTCCAGCCCGTCCAGCACGTCGAGCTTGGTCAGCGCGATCCCGGTGATTCCGTTGATCGCGACCGCCTGCCGAACCAGCACGGCGTCGAACCAGCCACAGCGCCGCTTTCGCCCCGTGACGGTGCCGAATTCGTGACCGCGCTCGCCGAGGAACTGGCCGATATCGTTGTCCTGCTCGGTCGGAAAGGGACCTTCGCCGACCCGTGTCGTGTACGCCTTGGTGATCCCGAGCACGTATCCGACGCTGCCCGGCCCGATTCCGGACCCGGTTGCCGCCTGCCCGGCGGTGGTGTTCGAGGACGTCACGAAGGGATAGGTGCCGTGATCGATATCGAGCAACGTTCCCTGCGCGCCCTCGAAGAGGATTCGCGCGCCCCGGCGGCGGTAGTCGTCCAGTATCTTCCAGACCCGGTCGATATAGGGAACGATCGTCTCCGCCACCGACCGCAATTCGTCCATCAGCGTCTCGTGCGCTACCTCTTCATAACCAAGGCCTCGACGGAGCGCATTATGATGGGTGAGCAGCCTGTCGACCTTGGCGGGCAACGTCTCCATGTTCTTCAGGTCCATGGCACGGATGGCGCGCCGGCCCACCTTGTCCTCGTAGGCCGGGCCGATGCCGCGCCGCGTCGTGCCGATCTTGGTGCCGGAATTGGAGGCCGCGTCTTCCCGGATGCCGTCCAGTTCGCGGTGGACGGACAGGATCAGGGCCGTGTTCTCGGCAATGCGCAGGCGATCCGGTCCGACCGTGACGCCCTTTTCCGCCAGCCGCTCAAGTTCGGCCACGAAGGCATGCGGATCGAACACGACGCCATTGCCGATGAGGGAGAACTTGCCTTCGCGCACCACGCCGGAAGGAAGCAGCGACAGCTTGTAGCTCACGCCGTCGATGACGAGCGTATGGCCCGCATTGTGGCCGCCCTGGAAGCGTACGACCACATCGGCGCGTTCGGAGAGCCAGTCGACAATCTTGCCCTTGCCCTCGTCGCCCCACTGGCTTCCGATCACCACAACATTGGTCATTTGGTCATTGTCCCGACTTGAATATGCAAACCCGCGGCCTTTTAGACGCTGGACGGCAAAATCGCGATAGGCAATTCGCGTAATTCCGCCTTGCCCGCAGAAAACAGCGATTTTACGCCGAATCTCATCTGTTTACGCATGAGCATCCTTCCGATAGTGCTCACCTTCCCTCCGCATCGGACATCGTGAATGCCCCCCGCAACGACCAATCGAATTGCCTATCTTTTCCTGCTGTTCACCACCCTGTTCTGGGGCGGAAACGCGATTGCCGGAAAACTGGCGGTTGGGCACATCCCGCCGATGACCCTGACAGCCCTGCGGTGGACGGCCGCTTTCGCGATCATGTTTGTGATCGGCTTTCCCACACTGCGCCGGCAATGGCCCGAAGTGCGCCGGAACCTCCCGGTGATGCTCATGCTCGGCGCGGTCGGCTTTACGATCTTCAACATCGCTCTTTACTCGGCGCTGAAATACACGTCGGCGATCAATGTGACCATCGAACAGTCCGCCATGCCGCTGGTGATATTCGCGGCCAATTTCGCCCTTTTCGGCATGCGCGTCGGCCCGATCCAGCTACTGGGGTTCGTTCTGTCGATTATCGGCGTGGCGATCACCGTTTCCGGCGGGGATCTCGCCAGGTTCGCGACCCTTGAAATCAACCGCGGAGACGCGATCATGGTGCTCGCGGTCCTCGCCTATGGCGGATACACGGTGGCGCTGCGCTACAAGCCCGCACTCGATTGGCGGCCATTGATGATCGTGATGTCATTCTCGGCGATGCTGACCGCCTGGCCATTCGCCATATGGGAGCAGATGTCGGAGACGGGATATGCGCCCGATCTGACCGGCTATGCCATCGTCATCTACACCGTGATCTTCCCATCCATCCTGTCGCAGGTTTTCTACATGCGCGGCGTGGAACTGATTGGACCGAACCGCGCGAGCCTGTTCATCAATCTCGTGCCGGTTTTCGGCACATTGCTGGCGATCGTCATTCTGGGAGAACGTTTCCACCTGTTCCACGCCGTGGCGCTGGCCATGGTCATCGGCGGCATCTCGCTCGCCGAGCACGGGGTGAAGCGGAAAATCAAATCCGGTCGCTGACGTCGGACCCCGCATCCGTCACAGCATAGGTCGGTCTTGTGGCGCGTCCGGGCAGCGGCCGGATTGGAACCCGGATAATAGCACGAAATCGATGGCAGACGAAGCCGCCCGTTGATCACTTTTCATGCGATCTCTCGCAGTCACGACCTGCTGACGGAAGGGTGTCAGTAGGCCTTTGATAGTGGTCCGGCAGATGCAATTCCCGCACGACACTTGCCCGAAGGATCGCTTCCATGAATTTCGTCTCGATACGCATCATCACCGATGACATCAAACGCCTCGTCGAGTTCTACGCCCGCGTGACCCGGCTTGAGCCCGCCTGGTTCGGAGAGGATTTCGCCGAAATCGCCACGATCTCCTGCACCCTCGCGATCGGCAGCACGCGCACCCTGCAGATGTTCGAGGCCGGGGACACCCGTGCGGGCGCCAATCGCAGTGCGATCATCGAGTTCCTCGTCGATGATGTCGATGCGGAATACGAGCGGTTGAAACCGTTCCTGAAAGATGTCGTGCAGGAACCGAAGACCCTGCCATGGGGAAACCGCTCTCTGCTTTTCCGCGATCCCGACGGGGCCTTGGTCAATCTGTTCACCCCGGTCAGCGCGGACGCTATGCGGAAATTCGGCCGGTAGTCGCAAAAACGGCCCCGGACCGTTCAAGTCCGGGGCCGTACATGCAGCTATGCAATTCGCCGCCTAGACGTCGAAGACTAGCGGTTTGGCGGACAGGATTTCCGGGAATGCCCGAACCTCGTCGAGAACCTCTTCGCTCACCAACTCGTCGACATAGAGCAGCGCGATCGCGTCGCCGCCCGGCCGGTTACGGCCAAGCTGGAAGTTGGCGATGTTGACGCCGTGCTTGCCGAAAGTCGTACCGAGAATGCCGATGATGCCCGGCGCGTCATTGTTGGTCGTGTAGACCATGTGCTGCCCGATCTCGGCATCGAGATTGATGCCCTTGATCTGGATGAAGCGCGGCTTGCCGTCGGAGAACACCGTACCGGCGACCGAGCGGGTATTGTTGGCCGTCTTCACCGTCAGCTTGATATAGCCGTCGAAAACGCCCGACTTGTCGCGTTTGACCTCCGAGACGATGATGCCTTTTTCCTTCACCATGATCGGCGCGGAGACCATGTTGACGTCGGCGACCTGCGGACGGATGAGGCCAGCAAGCGCAGCCGAGGTGAGCGCCTTGGTGTTCATGTCGGCTGTGATGCCGTCATAGAGGATTTCCACCTCCTTGATGGCGCTTTCCGTGACCTGGCCGACAAATGCGCCGAGCGTTTCGGCGAGCTTGACGAAGGGCTTGAGGCGCGGCGCTTCCTCCGCCGTGATCGACGGCATGTTGATCGCGTTGGAAACCGCGCCCTTCAGCAGATATTCCGACATCTGCTCGGCGACCTGCAGCGCGACATTTTCCTGCGCTTCCGCCGTCGATGCACCCAGATGCGGCGTGCAGACCACGTTCGGCAGATGGAACAGCTCGTTCTTGGTGGCCGGCTCGACCTCGAAGACGTCGATGCCGGCGCCGGCGACCTTGCCGGATTTCAGCGCCTCGACCAGATCGGTTTCGACGATCAAACCGCCACGCGCGCAGTTGACGATGCGCACACCCGTTTTCATCTTCGCAATCGCTTTCGCGTCGATGATGTTGCGCGTCTTGTCTGTCAGCGGCGTATGCAGGGTGATGAAGTCGGCCCGGGCGAACAGATCGTCCAGTTCCACCTTCTCCACGCCCAGTTCCATCGCCCGCTCCGGCGACAGGAACGGATCGAAGGCGACAACGTGCATTTTCAGGCCGATGGCGCGCTGGGCGACGATCGTACCGATATTGCCGCAGCCGATGAGGCCAAGCGTCTTGCCGGTGATCTCGACGCCCATGAACTTGGACTTCTCCCACTTTCCGGCGCTCGTCGAGGCATGCGCCTCGGGCAGCTGACGGGCGACGGCGAAGATCATCGCGATAGCGTGTTCGGCCGTCGTGATCGAATTGCCGAACGGGGTGTTCATCACGATGATACCACGCCGCGAAGCGGCCGGAATGTCGACATTGTCGACGCCGATGCCGGCCCGGCCCACGACCTTGAGGTTGGTCGCCGCTTCGATGACCTTCTCGGTCACCTTGGTCGCCGAACGGATCGCCAGGCCATCATACTGGCCGATGATTTCGAGCAGTTTTTCCTTGTCCTTGCCGACATCCGGCAGGAAGTCGACGTCAATGCCGCGGTCCTTGAAAATCTGCACGGCGGTTTCGGACAGCTTGTCCGAGACGAGTACGCGAGGTGCCATGGAAGGCCTCCTTCAATGTGAATGAAAACGGGAAAACGGGGCGGCCGTAGCCGCCACCGGGAAATCGTCAGGCGGCTGCCTTGAGCGCGGACTTTTGCGCTTCGAACGCCCAGTCGAGCCACGGCATCAGCGCCGCCAGATCGGATGTCTCGACGGTCGCACCGGCCCAGATGCGCAGGCCGGATGGCGCATCGCGATAGGCGCCGATATCGAAGGCGACGCCTTCCTTGTCGAGCGCCGAGACGATCGCCTTGGCGAACGCCGCCTGCTCCTCGTCCGAAAGAGCGGTGATATCCGGATCGACGATCTTCAGACAGACCGACGTGTTGGAACGCGTTGCCGGATCGATCGCAAGATTCTCGAGCCAGGAACTGGCATCGACGTGATCCTGGATTGCCCTGAAGTTGGCGTCCGCGCGGGCCATCAGACCATCGAGACCGCCGACCGACTTCGCCCAATTGAGCGCATCGAGATAATCTTCGACGCAGAGCACCGACGGGGTGTTGATCGTCTCGCCCTTGAAGATGCCCTCGATCAGCTTGCCGCCCTTGGTCATGCGGAAAATCTTCGGCAGCGGCCATGCGGGCGTGTAGGTTTCCAGCCGCTCCACGGCACGCGGAGACAGGATGATGACGCCGTGACCGCCCTCGCCTCCGAGAACCTTCTGCCAGGAGAAGGTCGTGACATCGAGCTTGGCGAATTCCAGAGGCTGGGCGAAGGCCGCCGAGGTGGCGTCGCAGATCGTCAGCCCCTCGCGGTCGGCGGGGATGAAGTCGGCATTCGGAACGCGCACGCCCGAGGTCGTGCCGTTCCAGGTGAAGACGACATCGCGCGAGAAATCGATGGTCGAAAGGTCCGGCAATTCGCCGTAGTCGGCCTCGATCTTGCGAACATCGTTCAGCTTCAGCTGCTTGACGACGTCGGTGACCCAGCCGGATCCGAAGGATTCCCAAGCCACCATGTCGACGCCGCGTTCGCCGAGCAGCGACCAGAGCGCCATTTCGACGGCGCCCGTGTCGGAAGCCGGCACGATGCCGATCCGGTAATCGTCCGGCACGCGAAGGATTTCACGCGTCAGCGCGATTGCGTCTGCGAGCTTGGCCTTGCCGGGCTTTGAGCGGTGGGAACGGCCGAGTACGGATGTGTCGAGGTTTTCGACCGCCCAATCGGGGCGTTTCGCACAAGGACCAGAAGAAAAACGGGGATTGGCCGGACGCATGTCCGGCGTAGGGAGTGTCGCTACCATAATATTCTATCCTTCCAGATAGTAGCCTCTCGTTGGGGAGAGGTGTCCCACCGCGGGCATTACTCCCGGGGACATTCGCGGTCAAGGTGATTTGCGAAGGCTGCGGCAATTTTCATCGGAACGACAAAAAAGGGCCGCCGAAGCGACCCTCTCGTCCCCGCCGTGATGGCGCGCCTACCAGATGTTGTAGCGCAGGCCGAAATTCACCTGGTGCGTTCCGTAGCCGTTGGACGACAGCCCCGCCCCGGTGGTGCCGCCGGTGGACAGGATCTTCGCGCCGAAATTCATGTAGCGATAGGCGGCCTCGATGGTCACATTGTCGGTGACGTTGTAGCCAAGGCCCGCGGTCACGCTGTAGCCGAGGCGATAATCGACGCCTTCGGACACGGTGCCCGGCTGGGTATAGGGTTCGTTGGGTCCCGGCTGCTCCGCGACGCCGAAGGCCTGGCAACCCTCCTCGCGCACGGAGGCGCTGCGCGGAACGCAGACCACGGAATCGAGTTCCTCGCGCCAGGCGAGACGGCCGATGCCGACGCCCGCGCCGACGAAAGGCGTGAAGCCGTAGAAAGTGCCGAGATCGGCATAAACATTCGCCATCGCGTAGACGACATCGTATTCGACATTGTCCTGGTCGATACAGTTCGTGATGAAATCGTCGCCGATATAGGTGTATTCGTCGCCGTTACCATTAACGTCGACAAAGGTTCCCCAGCCGTTACAGGGATTGGCCTCGCCGGGCTGAACGGCCAGCGGGTCGCCGAGATTGGCGCTGAATTCGTCCTCGTACATCAGCTCCGATGTCGAGTAATTCGTGCCCGCCAGACGCCCGATGCCGGCATCCATGCGCAGGAAATTGTTGAAGCGGTAGCCGGCACCGACGGCGAAGTGGATCTTGTCGGTGTAATTGTTGTCCACATACGTGCTGAAGGCCGGGTTGCCGTAGATGCTGACGTCGTGATTGCCATTGAAATTGATGCCGAGATCGCCGCGGATATACCAGCCCGACCCGAGTTCGGCCGGCTTCTGGATGAAATTCGCATCATCGACGAAAATGCCGTCCATGTCGGCGGCAACCGCCTGGGATCCCGCCATGAATGCCGTCGCAACGCCAATGGCACAGATCCGTTTCTTCAATTTCGTCATGGCTCAACTCTCTTGCGCTGACCGGGACACAGCGGAATCGCATCCGGCGGAGCCCCCTTCACGCACTATTAAGGATAAGAGTTAAGCCGTAGTTAAGCATGTTCCTTAACCCGATACTTTAACGGAAAAGGCCCGATCGCTTTCGCGACCGGGCCCGTATTGGGAAAGCGTTTGCGGCTTACTTGTAAACCGGCAGGGGCTCCGGCTGGTAGACAACTTCGACCGGCCGCTCGCAGCCGCCAAACTTGTAGCGCAGGCCCGCCTTGACCTGGTGCGAAGTCATGCCGCCGTCATGTCCGTAACCCGTGTTGTCCACGGTGCCGAACATCTCGCCGCTGGTGATGTGCTGGTACTTGTAGCCGACATCCGCCGCGAGGCTGCAGCTGATATCCACCGAGACACCTGCCATGAGGGCATAGGCAAAGCGCCAGTCATAGCCACCCTCGTGCCAGACGGTCGGGTCGCAGTTGCCCGGATTGCCGGTTTCGCAGGCCGTATTGCCCAAATCGCTCCAATGGACATAGGAGCCGCCGAAGCCGCCGCCGACATAGGGCGTGACGCGGCCATAGGTTCCAAGATCGACATAGGCATTCGCCATCAGCGTCAGTGCGGAGAACGTCGCGATATCCGTCGATGTGCAGTCGAGCGCCACGCCGCAGGACCCGAGCGTGTAGCCTGTGAACTTTCCATTGCCGGTCCAGTCGGCGGTCACGTCGGCGCGGAAGAAATTGTTGACCTTGTAGCCGACGCCGCCACCCACGGTGAATGTGCTGCGGAATCCGGACGAGAAGATCGAATTGGTAAGCAGAAGCGGATCGTCGGTTGCGATCGCGTAGTGCCCGGTATGAAAGATGTTGTAGGAATAGCCCACATCACCGCGCAGATACCATCCCGACACGGGAGCGGGAACATGCTCCGGCGCCTTGAAAATCGGCGTTTCGATAATCGGGGGTTCGTAGATGTCTGCCGCCATTGCGGGCGCGACACCGGCAACGGCGAGCGTCGCGCCGCAAAGCAGGTATTTCGCTGCAGTCTTCATGGTCTGATCCTTCCAACAGCCCTGGAACTCGGTAAAACAGGCTTATCGCAAACCTCGAGCGCTATACTGGTCGTGAAAAGTTAAAACGCACTTAACCCTGTTTTTTTACCGTGTTTGTTGACCATAAACGGCGCAGACAAACAAAAACGGCGCCTCGCGGCGCCGTCTGAAAACGTCGATTTCGGAAACGTCAGGCGGCTGTCTTCTGCCCCGCAATCACGCCGACGATATCGTCGACGACCTGCTCGACAATGGCGCGGTCATCGCCTTCCGCCATCACCCGGATCACCGGCTCGGTACCCGACGGACGAATGACGAGCCGCCCGTCACCCAGACGGCTGCGGCCGTCATCGATCGCCGATTGCACCTGTTTGTTCTCAAGCGGTTTGCGGCCGGAGAACCGGACGTTCTTGAGCACTTGCGGAACCGGTTCGAACTTGCGGCACACCTCGCTTGCCGGCTTGCCGGCGGCGCGGATGCAGGCGATCACCTGCAGTGCGGATATCAGCCCGTCGCCCGTGGTCGAATAGTCCGACAGCACGATGTGGCCCGACTGCTCGCCACCGACATTGTAGCCATGCGCGCGCATATGTTCGACGACGTAACGGTCGCCGACCTGGGTGCGCACCAGCTCCAGATTTTTCGAAGCCATGAACCGTTCGAGCCCGAGATTGGACATCACGGTTGCGACCAGACCGCCGCCGGTCAGCCTTTCGCGCCGGTGCCAGTCTTCCGCGATCAGCGCCATGAGCTGATCGCCATCCACGACCGTGCCATGCTCGTCGACGATCAGCATCCGGTCCGCGTCGCCATCGAACGCGATGCCGAGATCGGCGCGTACCTCATGCACCTTCTTCGAAAGGCCGAGGGGATTGGTCGATCCGCAATCCAGGTTGACGTTGAAACCGTCCGGTTTGTTGTTGATGGTCACGACCTCGGCGCCAAGCTCCCAAAGCGCAGCGGGAGCCGCCTTGTAGGCCGCACCATTCGCGCAATCGAGCACGAGGCGCATGCCGGACAGCGTCATTTCCTTCGGGAAGGTCCGTTTGGCGAATTCGATATAGCGGTAAAGGTCGCCCTCGACGCGCTGCGCACGACCGATCTTGTCGGGCTTCGCCATCTTCGACGACAGGTCCTTGCCGAGCAGCCGCTCGATTTCGAGCTCAATGGAATCGGAAAGCTTGTAGCCATCCGGTCCGAACAGCTTGATGCCGTTATCGTGGAACGGATTGTGGGATGCCGATATCATCACGCCGATATCGGCGCGCAACGACCGTGTCAGCATCGCGACGGCTGGGGTCGGAACCGGCCCCAGCAGGAAAACGTCCACGCCTGCGGCCGTGAAGCCGGCCACCATGGCGTTCTCGATCATGTAGCCGGACAGGCGCGTATCCTTGCCGATCACAACCCGATGGCGATGGCCACCGCGCTGAAACGCCACGCCGACGGCCATGCCGACCTTCATGGCGATCTCTGCCGTCATCGGGTGTTTGTTGGCCGTGCCCCGGATACCGTCGGTGCCGAAATAATTTCTTGTCATGAGATGCCCGTCGAGCGCCCGTCTTTTCGTGTCCCCTGCCCGCGCACCCGTATACACCACGCGACTCCATGAAAAAAGGCCGCCGAAGCGGCCTTCCTCAGGCATTGCGGACCACGGTTAACCCTGCGGCTGCGGCTCCATTCCGCCGGTGTCAGGCTCGTCGCCCTTGTCGGTCTTCTCCTTGGAGCCGGCCTTCGGCACGGCGGAACCCCGCGAAGGCGGCGTGTCGTCGCCCATGTCGCGCGAAGGCTTGCGACCAGCCAAAAGATCCTTGATCTCGTCGCCGGATAGCGTCTCGTATTCGAGCAGGCCTTCGGCGAGCGTGATCCAGTCGTCTTTCTTCTCGGTCAGGATACGACGCGCCTCGGCATAAGCCTCGTCGACCAGCCGACGAACTTCCATGTCGATGATCTGGGCGGTGTCCTCGGAAATGTTCTTCTGCTGGGCAACGGAATGCCCGAGGAACACTTCCTGCTGGTTCTCGCCATAGGCGACCTGACCGAGCTTGTCGGAGAAGCCCCACTGCGTAACCATGGCACGCGCCAGCTTCGTCGCCTGCTCGATGTCGGAAGCGGCACCGGAGGTGATGTTCTCCTTGCCGAACTTCAGCTCCTCGGCGATACGGCCACCCATCATGATCGCCAACCGGGAGATCATGTATTTGTAGCTCATCGAGTAGCGGTCGCCTTCCGGCAACTGCATGACCATGCCCAGCGCACGCCCGCGCGGGATGATCGTCGCCTTGTGGACCGGGTCAGAAGACGGCACGTTCAGCGCCAGGATCGCGTGACCGGCCTCGTGATAGGCGGTCAGCTGCTTTTCTTCCTCGGTCATGGCGGTGGACCGGCGCTCCGCGCCCATCATCACCTTGTCCTTGGCGTCCTCGAATTCCTGCATGGTGACAAGACGCTTGTTGCGCCGCGCCGCCATCAGGGCAGCCTCGTTGACGAGGTTCATCAGGTCCGCGCCGGAGAAGCCCGGCGTACCACGCGCGATGACCTTGAGGTCGACATTCGGCGCAAGCGGAACGTTGCGCACATGCACCTTGAGGATCTTCTCGCGGCCGATGATATCCGGATTCGGCACGACCACCTGGCGGTCGAAACGGCCGGGACGCATCAGGGCCGGGTCAAGCACGTCGGGGCGGTTGGTGGCCGCGATCAGGATGATCGACTCATTGGCCTCGAAACCGTCCATCTCGACAAGAAGCTGGTTCAGCGTCTGCTCACGCTCGTCATTGCCGCCGCCGAGACCGGCGCCGCGATGACGGCCGACCGCATCGATTTCGTCGATGAAGATGATGCAGGGCGAATTCTTCTTGGCCTGCTCGAACATGTCGCGCACGCGGCTCGCGCCGACGCCGACGAACATCTCGACAAAGTCCGAACCGGAAATGGTGAAGAACGGAACGTTCGCCTCGCCGGCGACCGAACGCGCCAGCAGCGTCTTGCCGGTTCCGGGCGGTCCGACGAGCAGCACGCCGCGCGGAATCTTGCCGCCGAGACGCTGGAACTTCTGCGGATCACGCAGGAACTCGACGATTTCTTCGAGATCCTGCTTGGCCTCGTCGACACCCGCCACATCGGCGAAGGTGATACGGCCATGCGCTTCCGTGAGAAGCTTGGCGCGCGACTTGCCGAAGCCCATTGCACGCGAACCGCCACCCTGCATCTGGCGCATGAAGAAAATCCAGACGCCAAGGATGATGATCATCGGCAGCCACGTGAAGACGTAGGAGAGGAACGAATTCGAACCGTCATTCTCCGGCCGGGCACGTATTTCCACACCCTGACTCTCGAGCCGCTCGACAAGATTGTCGTCGCCGGGAGAATAGGTCTGGAAGCTGGCGCCGGAGTCGCTGTAGGTACCGCTGATCTGGTCGCCCGCGATGGTCACCGTCTTGACGCGGCCGGTCGAGACGTCCTGCAGGAACTGCGAATAGGAGACTTCGCGGCTCGACGTCGTCGTCGGCTGGTTGTCGAACATGTTGAACAGTGCGATCAGCATCAATGCGATGATCGCCCACAACGCGAAATTTCGATAATTCGGATTCATATCTGTCTCGTTACTGTGCCGCTCCGCGATCCGGCGGCGAACCTTGTCTCAAACATAGGTGCGAAGTCCGACATTGCCAAGGCAATCGGGCTTATCTGCGACGTTTCTGATCAATCAAGGTAACCGGAAATCGGCGGAGACGGGAATCCGGGTTCGCCGGCGCGATCAGCCAGCGCCTGCGCGACATCGAAATCGGGGCTTGGCAGCAGGTGGTCGTATCCGTAGCCGCCGCCACGCCGATTGCGTTGCTCACGGCCAATTCGCACCCGGCCGCCAACCTTCGAAAGAAGGCAGCCGGCCGCCGTCATCCGCTTGCCGGGCGCTGCCTCCCGGCAGAAAGCGGCCACCTTTTCCACGAGCGGGACCGGCGGCAGATAGGCCCCATGCCCGACCCAGCTCAAAACGACCGAGAGCGCCAGCACGAAGCCGTCTGCGGCGGGCGCGAAATCACATTGGAGTTCGGCGGTGCGCGCGTCGCTGTCGAAACGCCAGAGCCCGTCATCGCCCAGCATCGACGCAGCGTTGCGGGCTTCGGCCCGACGCGCTTCGAAAGCCGCGCGAAATGTCTCGGCATCCATCGTCGCGACATCTTCGCCGCGCACGCGAACCCGTTCGAAGCGCATATCGCAATTGGACGGATCGTCGATCCAGGTCTGCCCCATTCCGGAAAGCCAGTCGCGCAACTCACTTCGCCGACGGCCGATCAGCGGGCGCACAAACCATGTCCGGCGCTCATACAGCGTCGCAGGCGCGATGCCGGATAGCCCCCGCCCCGCACCGCGCTTGCCGCGCATCGCGACTGTTTCGGCCTGGTCATCCAGCGTGTGACCGGTGAGTATGGTGCTGCAGTCATGCGCGGCGGCGGCTTCCGCGAGCAGGCGATAACGCGCATCCCGCGCGGCGGCTTGCAGCCCCGTTGCAGGCTTTTCGCCGCGCCATTCCTTGATCTCGTGGGAAATGCCGAGCTTCGCGCAGACGTCTCCGGCCAGTCGCGCCTCGGCAGCGGATGCATTGCGCAGGCCGTGATCGACGGTAACCGCAACAAGGCGCCCTGCCTCGCCGCGCGCGTCAAAATAGGCGTAGGCGAGACGCAGCAAGGCTGTCGAGTCGCCGCCGCCGGATAGGGCGATCGCGATGCGGCTTCGCGGGTCGAACTGAATTGAGGAAAGGGTGCGCCAGACAGGCGCGGTCAGGCGATCAGTGCTTAGCACTGCGCTCTGGAACGCTCTTCGGCGATCCGGCCGCGGACGTTCGGGGACATGTCCGGGTAGCTTGATTGAGCATCGGCAAAAGTGACGCAGGCGACGTCGCGGTCGCCGAGATCGAGCATGATCTGGCCGATCTTGAGCAGGGTTTCAGGCGCTTTCTGCGTATCGGGGTAGCTCTGACGCAGGGCGATGAAAATCTCCACCGCCTCTTCGAGACGGCCCTGTGCGCGCACGCTTTCTGCCAACCAGAAGCGCGCATCCGGCACCAGCGGGTCGCTCGGGAACAATTCGACGAAGGAACGGAAAATCCCTTCGGCAACATTGTAATCGCCATTGAGCACGTTCTCGTAGCCGGACCGGTAGTACACTTCCGGATCGTCCGGCGTGTTCACGCTGGCTACCGAAGATCCATCGACGGCCGAGTCGATTGTCTCCTGGGAGAAATCCACCGACCCGTCGACAACATTGCCTTGCCCGTCGACCGTCAACGTCCCCAGATTGCGCGGCTGTTTCCCGAGCACCGTGCCGCCGCGTCCGTTTTGGGCGGTCGCGGTCTGCGGCGCGGCGGGCTGTGCGGCCGGCGGTTCCGGTACCGCCTCGGCGGTATCGGTCGGCGCGGATAGCGCGGGCAGTGCGCTGTCGCCGGCATCCGTCTGGTCCGAGTTTTCGAGTTCCTGGAAGCGGAACTCGTTGTTTTCCTGCATGCGGCGCAACTGTTCCTGGAGTTCGAGCATCTGGAACGTCAGTTCCTCGATTTTCCCGTTAAGTTGGCGCACCTGTTCTTCCAGCTGGTAGACGCGCGGATCGGCGGCTTGCGCCACCTCGTAGCTGCCCGACGGCAGCTTGCGCGCCTCGCCGGCCTGCGCTCCCCATGCGGCCAACGTGGCAACCGCCAGCACCGCACTGAATAATCTCGGCATTGATACCATTTCGAATAAGCACCCCGCTATCATGGTTAAGGCCGTCAAGCCTGTAACACTAAGCGGTCAAGTTCGACAAAACTTTGTCTTGGACCCCAAACAAAAAAAGCGGCCGAAGCCGCTTTTTCATTTCGCATCGGGCGACGATCAGCTTCCCGGGCCACCCAACTGGGTGACCGCGCGGCGGTTTTGGGACCAGCAGGAGATATCGTCGCAGGTCGCCACCGGACGTTCCTTGCCGTAGGAAATCG
The DNA here is from genome assembly GCF_965227485.1 of Oricola indica. Lineage (NCBI taxonomy): Bacteria > Pseudomonadati > Pseudomonadota > Alphaproteobacteria > Hyphomicrobiales > Ahrensiaceae > Oricola > Oricola indica. The sequence goes on along the minus strand of NZ_OZ245747.1, from coordinate 1,417,138 downwards.
TGCGGATGCGTGCCTGATTGACCCCGCGCGCGGCCAGGAAGTCGCGCGTTGCGGCGGCGCGGCGCGCACCGAGTGCGATGTTGTATTCGCGCGTGCCGCGCTCGTCGGCATGGCCTTCGATCGTGATCGAATAGTTCGGATACTGGTTGAGCCACTGAGCCTGACGCGCCAGCGTCTGCTGGGCATCGGCGCGGATCGCCGAGGAATCCGTATCGAAGAAGATACGGTCGCCGACATTGACGGTGAAGTCCTGAGACGTGCCCGGCGCGGCATTGTTGAGGCCGAGTTCGCCCGGATTGTTGGGCAACGGCTTCTTGCTGGCGCAGCCGGTGACGGCAAAGCCTGCAACGAGCATGATCGCGATGAGCTTGATCGGGGCTGTTGGAATTCGGCGCATGGCCGCTTCTCCTGGATTTGAACGAATTCGTTGAAGCTTTGGTAACCCTGTCGAGGTTAACCGCCGTTCAAGAAAGAGGGTTAATCGACCGTAAACCGGCAGCGTGGCTGCTTGCCGCGATATGGCGGAAATGCGGCGGCTTCGAGACGCCCTACTCCAATAGTGGCGACCATGCCGGGTCGGATCCGAACTCGGGCGTCCGGATCGCACGCTCGTTCCGGCCTGTCAGATCGATGGTGAAAAGCTGCGGACCGCCGCTGCCGGCCGCCTCGCGGAAGAACATCAGTACCCGACCATTCGGCGCCCATGTCGGACCTTCGTTGTGGAAGCCGGTGGTCAGGATACGCTCGCCCGATCCATCCGGCCGCATGACGCCGATCGAGAACTGCCCGCCGGACTGTTTCGTGAAGGCGATCAGATCACCGCGCGGCGACCACACCGGTGTCGAATAGGATCCGTTGCCGAAGGAAATGCGCTGCGGTTCGCCGCCGCCGGCACCCATCACGTAAAGCTGCTGGCGCCCGCCGCGGTCGGATTCGAACACGATCCGCGAACCGTCCGGCGAAAAGGAGGGCGACGTGTCGATCGCATTGGAGTTCGTCAGCCGGGTCGTGCGGCGCGTGCGCAGATCCATCGAATAGATGTTCGCGTTGCCGCCCTGCTGCAGGCTCATGATGACCTGCTGGCCATCCGGCGAGAAGCGGGGGCTGAAGGTCATGCCCGGGAAGTCGCCGACAAGCTCACGCTGGCCGGTCTCCAACTGCAGGAGATAGACCTTCGGCTCGCCCCCGGCGAAATCCATATAGGTGATTTCCTGTCGCGTCGGCGAGAAGCGCGGCGTCAGCACGATATCGTCACCGCGTGTCAGGTAACGGACATTGGCGCCGTCCTGGTCCATGATCGCCAGTTTCTTGACCCGCCTGTCCTTCGGCCCGGACTCGGACACGAAGACGACGCGCGTGTCGAAATAGCCCTTCTCGCCGGTCAGGCGCTGATAGATCGTGTCGGCGATGATATGGGCGACACGCCGCCAATTGTCGCGATTGGTGAAGAACTGCTCGCCAAGCATCTGCTCCCCGGCGAAGGTGTCCCACAGCCGGAATTCCGCCCGCAGCCGACCGTCGCCCTCCTCGATGACACGGCCGATGACCAGCGCCTGCGCGTTGATCACGCGCCAGTCCTCGAAACGCGGTGCGACATCGGGATTGGAGACCTTTTCGATGAACGCGCCCTTGCCGATCGGCGCGAACAGGCCGGAGCTTTGCAGGTCGGCGGCAACGACGCCCGATATCTGCGCGCCGATCCCGTCCGACGAAATGAAATCGGTGATCGCGATCGGCAATGGCTCGATATTGCCCTTGTTGATGTCGATCTCCACCAGCGCGCGGGCCGGCTGGCCGCCAAGCGCGAAGGCCGTCATGGCCATCGTCACGAAGGCGATCAGTCGCAGGGTCGGTTTTCTCATTTCTTCAGTCCTTCCTGTCCCACGGTTTTCCGTTCGTCTCTCGGGAAGTTTGGGTTATCTGAACATCTCGCTCGGGTCGAAATTTACTACCACGTCCTGCCAGGCGTCGTATTTCTCAGCTGGCAATTGATATCCCCTGTTTCCGCATATCAAAATTGCCCTACGCGCACTCTCGTCGAGTTGCCGATTGCCGGATGCTTTGGTCACACGCGGGTTTCCCTCAACATTTCCCGACCTTGTAAGCCGGAACTGTATTGATACTTCCATCCCGGTTTGACCATGCATATTGGGCGGCACTGACCAGCACGCCTGGATCTGGTTGCGCAACGCATCCATTTCGCTTTGCGTCAGCTCGGATCCGCCCGTATTGCGCTGACCGCCGAGCGACGCCTGCTGGTTGGTTCGCTGCGCGCCGCCGCCTGAAGCCTTTTCCTGGTTCAGCAGCGCCGCGACCTCGTCCTCCTCGGACTTGTTGTCGGGGGCGGGAGGCGTCGACTGGGCCTGCCTTTGCGGTTCGCTTTCGCGCCGCTCGTCGGTCTTCGCCGTTTGCGCCTGCGGCCGTTCCGGACGTATCGCCGGGACCGGCACCTGGTCGGGCACGCGGGTCTGCGGCTCCGCCGGAAGGGGCTCGGCTTCCTGCGCCACATCCGGAACCGGATCGGGCTCCACCGTCTGGCGCGGTTCCGGCAAAGCGGCAACCTCGGTTGTTGTGTCGGGCTCCGGCTCGGGCGCGACCTCCTCGACCGGTTCGGGGCGTGGCGCGGGGTCGGGCGTCGGCGCTTCCGAGGGTTTCGGCAACACGGCCTGCTCGACTTCGACGGGCTTTTGCTCTTCGGTTTCAGGCGCGGCCTGGTCGCGCTCCTGATCGCCGAGATTGACCGCGTCTTCGTCAACCGGCGGCTTCTCGGTCGGCAAAGGCGCGGCCGGCCCGTCCTTGCGCGCGTCCTCCGCGCCCTTTTGCACCTGAGTGATCTCCGCCAGCGACACAAGTTCGACCGGCAGGGATTCCACGTCGTCCACCTCGAAGGATTCCGGCGCGCTCAGCGACAGCATCCCCCATGTGAGGACCACTACGTGCAATACTCCGGACGTGACGAGGCCGACCCTCATGATGGACTAATTGTCCTGTTCCTGCAGGGTGACGAGGCCGAGATTCTTGAATCCGGCTTCGTTGATACGACCCATCACCTGCATGATCGTGCCGTAATCCGCATTCTGGTCGCCACGGATATAGATGCGCTCGTCATAGCCGGTCTGGGCGATCGCCTCGAGCTTCGGAACCACTTCGTCGATCGGAATCGCCGTTTCCTGGATATAAATCTCGCCATTGTCGCGGATCGAGATGGTGATCGGCTGCGTGTCGGAATTGAGCGCCGAGGCGCGCGATTCCGGCAGATCAATGGGCACGCCCACCGTCAGCAGCGGGGCGGCGACCATGAAGATGATGAGCAGCACCAGCATCACGTCCACGAAGGGCGTGACGTTGATCTCGGACATCAGCGCCTTGCTGCGTGTCCTGCGCGCGCGTCGTCCGCCGCGCGCACCGCCGGTATTCATTGAAATGGCCATCGGATCACCTGTGTTCCGTTGTCCTACTGCGCCGCTTGTGCGCGGCCGCCCGTATTCATGCGTTCATCGATCTGGCGCGACAGGATGGCGGAAAATTCGTCCGCGAAACCTTCCATGCGCGCGCCAAGCTTGCCCGCATCGGCGATCAGCTTGTTGTAGCCGATGACGGCGGGAATGGCCGCGACGAGACCGAGAGCAGTGGCCAGAAGCGCTTCCGCGATGCCCGGCGCCACGACCGCGAGATTGGTCGATTCAGAGCCGGCGATCGCCTGGAAGGAGGTCATGATACCCACGACCGTGCCGAACAGGCCGATGAACGGCGCGGCCGAACCTACGGAGGCAAGAAAGCCGAGACGGCCTTCAATGGCTTCCATTTCTCGCGCCAGGGCGACATCCATCGCGCGATCGATCCGGGTCTGCAGGCTGATCGGGGACTTCGCCCCCCGCTCGAAGCTCTTCTTCCATTCCCGCATCGCCGCCACGAAGAGCGCGCCCATGCCGCTTGCCTTCTTCTCAGCCAGCGCGCGATACAGTTCCTCCAGGGACTGGCCGGACCAGAACGTATCCTCGAACCTGTTGAACGCCCTGCGCATGCGGCCATAAGCCAGCGTCTTGTCGATCATGACCGCCCACGACCAGACGGAGGCTGCGAGAAGCCCTATCATGACCAGCTTGACGACGAAGCCCGCCTGCATGAAGAGCGCCCAGAGCGACAATTCGGCTCCCGGCGCGGCCATCCCGATTTGTTCCATATCCTGTTACCCCGAGTTCCGGAATTGAGGTTGAAGTCTGCGGCCGGCCCGCGTGCCGGACACGGCGTATCCGCATCCTGGTAGGCCGCTCAGGCTCTCGACGACAATTTGGGTTAAACAAAGGCGTCGCGGAGGCCGTTTTCGAACCTGCCCATTCATGAATCGTTATCGTTAACGGCTCGTTAGTGAAACCGGGCCAATTGCGTTCATTTCATGACATTTCGCCGGAATCGGCGGCATTTGCGTCCCCGGGCGAGAACAGCGCGACCCATTCCCGCGGAAAACGTCGCGGCTTTCCTTCGGCATTGATCAGCGCCGCTTCGACCTTCGCGGCGATCAGCAGCGCGCCGTCGCGACGGATTTCCTGCGCCATCCGGATGCGCGCCTTGCCCAATTCGGCCACCGTGGTGGAAACGGTCAGGATATCGTCGATGCGCGCGGCCGCGCGGAAATCGATCTCCATGCGCCGAACCACCCAGAAGATAGTCTCCCCTGTCTGACCGGCCTGCAACTCAGTGTGATGCACGCCGAGAAGGCGAAGGAAGTCGGAGCGTCCGCGTTCCAGGAATTCAAGGTAGCGCGCGTGATAGACCGCGCCGGAGAAATCCGTGTCGGCGTAATAGACCCGGGCCTGCAATTCATGACCCGCCTCGGTGAGCCGGCCCGACAATGCCGTCATCTCGTCTTTCATAATCTGCACTTGTCCCGTCGCGCCCGGTCTCTCGACGATTTCCGTCGAAGGCGCAACCCCGGCTTCAGGCCGCAAGCGCCATGTCGATCTCCGCGCGGCAATGGATTTCAGTGGTCGAAAAGACGGGCGTCGCGAGGTCTTCAGCGCCGATCAGCATCGGGATTTCCGTACAGCCGAGGATCTACCCTGCGATCCTTTCGCGGTCGAAACCTAGCTCAGCCCGCCGATCAATCCGATCTTCTTCAAGCCTCAGTCTTCCTCGCCAAACAGGTTCGACTGCATGGCGGCGAGGTCCTTCGGCGCGTCCATGCCGAGATGCTTCCAAGCATTCGCGGTCAGAAGACGGCCGCGCGGCGTGCGCTGAATGAAGCCCTGCTGGATCAGGAACGGCTCGATGATGTCTTCGATCGCGTCGCGGGGCTCCGACAACGCCGCGGAAATCGTTTCGATACCGACCGGGCCACCGCCGAAGTTCCTGGCGATCATCGTCAAGTAGCGCCGGTCAAGCATGTCGAGCCCGATCGCGTCGACATCGAGCCGGGTCAACGCCTCGTCGGCGATCTCGCGTGTGACCTCGCTGGCCTTCGCCACATCGGCAAAATCGCGCACCCGGCGCAAAAGCCGCCCCGCGATGCGTGGCGTGCCGCGGGCGCGTTTTGCGACCTCCCGCGCACCGTCGTCGCTCACGGCAAGACCCATGATCCGGGCGCCGCGCCGCACGATCGTCTCCAGTTCATCGGTTGTGTAGAAATCGAGCCGCACCGGAATGCCGAACCTGTCGCGCAACGGCGTCGTCAGCAGTCCCAGCCGCGTGGTCGCCGCGACCAGCGTGAATTTCGCGAGATCGATCTTGACCGATCGCGCAGCCGGCCCCTCGCCGATGATCAGGTCGAGCTGGAAATCCTCCATCGCCGGATAGAGGATCTCCTCGACGGCCGGGTTGAGACGGTGAATCTCGTCGATAAACAGAACATCGCGCTCCTCCAGATTTGTGAGCAGCGCCGCGAGGTCTCCCGCCTTGGCGATGACAGGCCCGGAAGTGGCGCGGAAATTGACGCCGAGTTCCTTCGCCATGATCTGCGCCAACGTGGTCTTGCCAAGACCGGGCGGACCGACGAACAGCACATGGTCAAGCGCTTCGCCGCGCCCGCGTGCGGCCTCGATGAAAACTTTCAGATTGGCGCGCGCCGCCTTCTGGCCGGTGAAATCGTCCAGCGTCTGCGGTCGAAGCGCAACATCGACGTCCTCGCCGCGCTTTTCCGGCGATATGAGGCGGGATTGGTCATTCATGAGGTGTCAATCGCACCCGCAACCGGTCGAGGCAAGACGGGATCACTTCGACAACTCCTTGAGACCGAGCCTGATCAGCTTCGCGCTGTCGGCACCGTCTCCCGCTTCTTTCATCGCCACGGCGACGGCATTCGCGGCCTGGTCGCGGCTGTAACCGAGATTGGAGAGAGCCGAAACGGCGTCGGAGACCGGCCCGCTCGCAACCCCCTCGCCCAGCTCCTGTTTCAGCCCGATCGTGCCGGAGGCGTCCCCGGCGAATGCCGGTGCCTTGTTCTTGAGTTCCGAGACGATGCGCTGCGCCACCTTCGGCCCGATCCCGGGCGCGCGCGCCACCATCGCCTTGTCCTGCAATGCGATCGCATTGGCGAGATCGGAGGGAGACAGCGTCGAGAGAACGGCGAGTGCCACCTTCGCGCCAACGCCCTGCACGCTTTGCAGGAGCCGGAACCACTCGCGTTCCAGATGCGTCGCGAAGCCATAGAGCCTAATCATGTCCTCGCGAACATAGGTCTCGATATGAAGCACCGCCGCCTCGCCCTCGCGCAGTCCCGAGAGCGTGCGCATCGGGCAAAAGGCGACGTAGCCCACACCGTGCACGTCGATGATCGCGTGATCCTCGCCGACCTCGTCGACAGTGCCCTTGAGTTTCCCGATCATGCGGTCGCGAGCCTCGCCTGATGAACCGCGCTCATGCGGTGATGCGAATGGCAGATGGCGATGGCGAGCGCGTCCGCCGCGTCATCCGTGTCGAACGTCGCCTTCGGCATCAGAACCTTGACCATCATGCTGATCTGCTTCTTGTCGCCATGGCCTACTCCGATCACCGCCTTCTTGACGGCATTCGGCGCATATTCCGCCACCACAAGGCCGGCGCGTGCCGGCACCAGCATGGCGATTCCACGCGCCTGTCCGAGTTTCAGTGTAGCGGCAGCATCCTTGTTGACGAAGGTCTGCTCGACCGCCGCCTCTTCCGGCGCATGCGCGTGCAGGATATCGGCAAGCCCATCATGCAACTGGCAAAGCCTGGACGCCAGATCCGCCTTGTCGTTGGAACGGATCGTGCCCGAAGCAACGAAACGCAAGCTGTTGCCGAGGCTCTCGACGATGCCCCAACCTGTCCGGCGCAAGCCCGGATCGATCCCGATTATGCGAATCGCCTGTCCCATATCCATCTCCGCGGTCACGTTAGCCTGTGCCACGGCTTATGTGAACAAAAAGAAAACAAAACACACATCTTGCCCTTGGTCTTCCGGCATGCGAGAGGTCTCGCGTCTCTTCTCTCCGGGAAATTCTCCGTGACCGTTCTGGGCATACCGCTCGACGCGAGCTTCTTCGTGCTGATGGCCGCTGTCGCTGTCGCGGGTATCGTGCGCGGATTTTCCGGCTTCGGCACAGGCATGATCGTCGGCCCTGTCGGCGCGATGACCTTCGGTCCGAAAGTCGCCATCGTCATCCTGCTGGTCATCGACTCGCTGCCGATGATCCCGCTGATCGTCGGCGCCGTGAAGAAGGTGAAACTGCGCGAGCTGGCGCCCGTCGCCGTCGGCTACGCGCTGCTCATGCCGCTTGGCATCTGGTTCCTGAAAACCGGCGATACGGACACGCTGCGCTGGTTCATGTCGGCAGTGATCTTCGTCGCCGTCGCGCTTCTCTGGTCTGGCTGGTACTATCACGGCCCGCGAAACGTGCCGGTCCGGCTCGCCGTCGGCGGCATTTCGGGCTTTCTCGGCAGCGCGGCGGCGATCGCCGGCCCGCCGGTCATTCTCTACTGGATGGCGCTGAGAACCGGCGCCGGCTTCGTACGTGCCAACCTGATCATCTTTTTCGCGATCACGTCGGTCATTTCGGCGACCGGCCTGTTCCTCGCCGATCTCGTGACGAGGCAGGCCGTCACCCAGGGCGCACTTTACGCCCCGGTCTATCTCGCCGGCCTGATGATCGGTGCGCGCCTGTTCGGCTTTTCCAGCGAGGCGACCTACAAGCGCATCGCGCTGACGATCGTCGCCGCCGCCGCCATCCTGACGCTGCCCGCCCTCGACGGTCTGCGCCCCTGACCCGAATACACCCGGTGACCGCTCACGAGCGGCCGGACGATTAGGCGGAGAGCTTTTCCATCACGTCTTCGGCGATATCCTCGTTGGAATAGACATTCTGCACGTCATCATCCTCGTCGAGTGCGTCGAGCAGCTTCATCAAGGTCGAAGCCTTGTCCTCGTCGATGGGTGTGCGGTTCTGCGGCTTCCAGATGACATTGACGGATTCAGCCTCGCCGAGCGCTTCTTCCAGTGCCGAAGACACCGAGCCGATATCCTCGAAGGCGCAGGTAATCGTGTGGCCGTCCTCGTCGGTTTCGACATCTTCGGCGCCGGCTTCGATGGCCGCTTCCATGATCGCGTCCGCATCGCCGGCATCTGGCTTGTAGACAATTTCGCCGACCCGGTCGAACATGAAGGAGACCGAACCGGTTTCACCCAGCGAACCGCCATTCTTCGAGAAACAGGCGCGGATATTGGACGCGGAGCGGTTGAGATTGTCGGTCAGGGCCTCGACGATGACCGCGACGCCGCCCGGACCGTAGCCCTCATAGCGCATCTCCTTGTAGTCCTCGCCGTCGCCGCCCGAGCCCTTGTTGATGGCGCGCTGGATGTTGTCCTTCGGCATCGACTGGCCCTTGGCGTTCTGGACAGCAAGTCGAAGCCGCGGGTTCATGTCCGGATCGGTCGTTCCGCCACCCATCTTCACCGCAACGGTGATTTCCTTAGAGAGACGCGAAAACAGTTTCGAACGGGCAGCGTCGGCACGCCCCTTGCGATGCATGATGTTCTTGAATTTCGAATGACCGGCCATGGTCTCCCCTGTGGTCTCAAAGCTTTGGAAATTGCGCGGCTTATATGAAAGTTCGGGCGCATCGTCCAGCGGGATGAAATCCCAATGTCACCAGCCGGATAATCTCACCGTGGCAAAATGGCGGTAAAAGTTGACAATTTTTATCATGATATTTAGGAAAGCCGTTATCCAGCCAGTTCGCGCCCCCTAGCGGCTCGCGTCAGCCAGACCTCAGAAAAAAGCGAAACATATTTCACGGGGGCTACACATGTCACGCATGTGCCTGCGCGCCGTTCTGGCGAGCACGACTTTCCTTATCGGTCTTCACGGCGCATTGGCGCAGGAAGAGACGGATACCGACGATCAAGCGGTCGCCGAGACCGCAACGCAAAACGGCGATGTCGTCATCCTCGACAAGATCACGATCTTCGGAAACAGACAGGCAACCAAGCCGCTCGACGTGCCCGCCAACATCACCGTGATCGACGGTGAAGTCATCGACGACCGCTTCATCACCGACATGCAGGAACTCGTCCGCTACGAACCGGGCGTAACGGTCAACCGCCAGACATCCGGAACGGATCCTTTCAACACCTTCGGCGGGTTCCGGATTCGAGGCGTCGGCGGTAACCGTGTCCAGATGCTCGTTGACGGCTCGCGCGTTCCCGAAGGGATTATGGACGGCACGCGGGACTATCTCGACTTCAACTTCACCAGGCAGGCCGATATCGTGCGCGGTCCGGGATCGGTCTTGTGGGGTGCCGACGCGCTCGGCGGCATCGTGGCGCTGGAAACCATCGACCCGGAAGACGTCCTCATGGACGGGAAGACGAAGGGTGGTTCGATCGAGTTCGGCTATGACAGCTTCGACAACGAGTTCAACACCGCGCTCACCTATGCGCAGGAACTCGGCCCGGATCTGAGCATCCTTGGCGGTGTGTCCTACACCGCCTCGAACGAGGCGACCCTTTCGAATGCCCGCGCGGATGGCGGTATCTACGGGTGCCCGCGAAATGTCAGCCTCGGCGCGACGCCGTGTAACGAACTGGATCCGACCGACAAGAAGAACTATCGCGGCCTCGCCAAGGCGGTCTACACGCCGAATGGCGACCATCGGTTCGAACTCACAGCGGAATATATGCGCCGCAGGACCGATGTTCAGTTCGATCAGGTTCTCGGGCCCCGCTACGACAACGATCTGGTCCCCACCGGCGAGACCACGTTCGACTACGATCGCGATCTCGATCTCTATCGCGCACACTTCGCAATCGAACACGAATGGCATGTCGGCGCGCCACTGGTCGACGACGTCAGATGGTCGCTCGCCTACACCCCGAACGGTTATGAGCGCACCGGCACGGAATTCATGGAAACCGCCGGTGGCGAGGACGTGATCGCGGAAGACTACCTGTCATATGACGAGGATTTCTTCGAACTCGACATCCAGTTGACCTCCCGGTTCGACACGGGCGGCATCGGACACACCGTGACCTGGGGCTTCGATGGCGACAGAACGCTGACCGACTATCAGCGCATCGACACCGCCTACAATCTGGACACGGACACCGAGACCGAAGAGCGCGGCGGCGGCTTCAACTTCGCCAACGCTACGACAGTTCGAGCTGACTTCTTCATTCAGGACCAGATCGCACTGTTCGACGAACGCCTCGAAATCACGCCAGGTCTGCGCTACGCCTACTACAATCTCGATCCGCGCCCGGACGCCGATTATCAGGAAGTACCGGGTTCCGAACCCGTTCCGGTCGAAAGGGGGACGACACTCTTCGCGATCGGAGCAAATTATCATCTGACCGAGGAATACTCGGTCTATGCCGCCTTCAACCAGGGCTTCAAGATGCCCACCGCCCAGCAGCTCTACACCTCCTTGCCCGGTCCGAACTTCGACCTGATACCGGCGCCCGATCTTCGCCCTGAATCTGTCGACAATTACGAAATCGGCATGCGCGGCGAATTCGACAGGGGGTATTTCTCCGTCACCGCCTTCTATGCGGAGTACACGGATTTCATCCAGAGCTTCTACTTCGTTCCGGGAACCTTCTTCGACATCACCTACCACAATCTGTCCTCGGTGCAGATGTATGGCGTCGAGGCCGCCGCCGCATGGGACGCTGCGGACAACCTGCGCGCCGATCTCTCGCTGACATGGCAGGAAGGCAAGCAGCAGGACGAACCCGGCGATGCCTGGAGGCCTTACACCGCGCCCCCGCTCAAGGGCGTGATCGGGCTCAGCTACACGATGCCGGAATACGACCTGACACTCGATGCCGTGACGACGCTCGTCGCCCCAGTGACCCGCACCTCGAGCGAGGACGCATTCAAACCCGACGGTTACGGTCTGCTCGACCTATATGCGAAATGGAAGCCGACTGAAAATTCGGAACTTCGCTTCGGTGTCCAGAACGTCTTCAGCCAGCGTTACTTCCAGGATGCCGCGTCGCGCTACGATACCGTGGCCGATCCGGCCGGTGCCGCGCTCACCGATCCGATCGAACTCCAGACCGGACCGGGTCGCACATTCCAGGCGGGCTACAAGGTCACTTTCTAGTCCGTTTCGGCGATGCACGTCCTGGTACGAATCCGGGACCTGGCGCGGCAAGACGCGCCAGGTCCCGAGGCACTGTAACCCCAAGAAACCCTGATGCTTGAACGCAACGGTGCGAATGCGGGAAGCGAAGCGAATCGGTGTTAAAGCGGTTGTGACTGGATATTCGCGAGGCGACGCCTAAACTCCTCCATGTAGTCGAGGGAGTTCGCCATGCGCCACCTGACCATGCTGATCGCAGCCGCCGCCTGTCTCGCAGCCATGCTGCCTCCGGCCCTCGCCCAAGGGTCTGGAGACGGACAACCCGTAAGCCAGTGCCTCGCCATTGCCCGCGCGATCCCGCCGGGTGTCCCGAAAGTCATTTTCGCCTCGGCCGAGGCTTCTGAAAATCCGCTGGCGATGAGCGAAGCGGTGACGATCTCGTTCGAGGGGCATTCCACCTACCGCATCGAGACGCCGACCGGCGTGACGGTCGCGACCGACTTTTCCGGTTTCTACGGAGCGGACCCGCTGCCCCGCATCGTCACCATGAACCGGGCGCATTCCTCGCACTACACGCTCAATCCCGATCCAGGGATCGAATATGTGCTGCCCGGCTGGAACCCGGCGGGGCCGGAGCCGGCAGAACATCACGTCGTGGTCGACGACGTTTATGTGCGCAACGTGACGACCGACATCCGCTCATGGGAGGGCGGCATGGTGCCCGACGCCAATTCGATCTTCATCTTCGAGACGGCCGGCCTGTGCATCGGACATCTCGGACATCTGCATCACCAGCTCACCGAGGCCCACTACGCGGAAATCGGACGGCTCGACATCGTGATGGTGCCCGTGGACGGCGGTCTGACCCTGTCACATTCGGGCATGGCGGAAATCACCAACCGCCTGCGCTCCTCCATCGTCCTGCCGATGCATCTGCGCGGCACCTATCTGCAGAACTACCTGCAGCAGATGAGCCAGGAATTCGCGATAGAGTATTTGGATGGCAATTCGATCACCGTCACCATCCGCGACCTTCCGAAACGCCCGACCATCATGGTTCCGTCCAATTTGTCCTTCAGGGGATAGCCTCATCCTTCGAGGAACAGCCATGAACACGAAACATCGCATCCGCCTCGCGCTCGCCTTCGGCCTGTCGCTGGCGCTGACCGCCCAGGCCGGGGCCGTGACCCGGATCCGCGCCGATCTCAACACCTGCGCTACTGTCCAGCGGACAATCATCCGCGACGGTTCGGCCGTCGTGCGCTACCCGTCGACGCGCGTCGCAAACTACTTCCTCTACGATCGCTACGAGAGCCCGAACCGGCAGTGTCCGATCGGAGAGCGCCATGTCGCGCATACCGTGCCGGCAAAGGACAATCCGCGCTGCATCGTCTACAATTGCGAGAGGGTCAAGCCGCTCTTCCCGTTCGACGACGACTTCCCGTTCAACCGCCGCTGAGCGGCCGGTTTCCGACGCCTACCACCAGTCGGGGAACGCCTCGGACAGCCGCGGCCCGATACGAAGCGGGGCGACCTTTTCGGCAAGCCCCGTACGGTCTGATATCTCCACGGCGACGCCGCATATCGTCGCCGGACCGCTCGCTGCCTCGAAACGGCCCTTGGGGATTTTCGACAAGAACCGGTTGAGCGGTTCTTCCTTGTCCATGCCGAGCGAGGAATCATAGTCGCCGCACATGCCCGCATCCGAAAGATAGGCCGTGCCTCCTGACAGGATCTGGTGATCGGCGGTCGGCGTGTGCGTATGCGTCCCGACAACGAGGCTCGCCCGTCCATCGACGAAATGGCCGAAACATATCTTTTCCGACGTCGCCTCGGCGTGGAAATCGAACACGACAGCATCGAACTCCGAGCCGAGCCCCCCGCCAGCAAGCTGCTCCTCGGCGCAGGCGAATGGATCGTCGAGATCGGGCGCCATGAACACGCGGCCCATGACGTTTGACACCATCACCCGCGCGCCGTTCCTCGCCTCGTAGACGCCCATACCCTTGCCGGGCGTGCCCTTCGGAAAGTTCGCCGGTCGGAGAAACTGTGCGTGCCTGTCCGCGAAGACCAGCGCCTCGCGCTGATCCCATGCATGATTGCCCGTAGTCACGACGTCGGCACCGGCGTCCAGTGTGTCGGTGAGGATCGCTTCGGTGATACCAAAACCGCCGGCGGCGTTCTCGCCATTGACGATGACGAAATCCAGCTTGTGATCGGAGATCAGACCGGGAAGCCGCTCATAAACCGCGTTGCGGCCGGAACGGCCGACCATGTCGCCAAGAAATAGAAGTCTCATGCGGATACCTATCCGTGCCTGTCGAAACGGCGCAAGCCCGTTTCCGTGAGGATCGCGCCGAGCGGTACGTCGTGCGGTTCGGCCGGAACCGCCTCGACCTCCTGGCAAGAGAAGGCCACGCCGACCAGTTCGGGCGTCCGTCCCATGGACCGCAGACGCGCGATCGCCCGGTCATAATGCCCCGCGCCATAGCCGATCCGATTGCCATTGCCGTCGAACGCCGACAGGGGAACCAGCATGAGCGCGGGATCGAGAATCTCCGCATCTTCGCCCGGTCCCGCGGTCCCGAAGCCCGTATCGACCATTTGCGCGCCACGCACCAGGTCGCGGAACACGATTGTCTCCCGATCCAGAACGACAGGCAGGCAGAGCCGCGCACCTCTTTCGCGCATCGCGAACAACAGCGGCCTGATGTCGGCTTCCGAGCGGATCGGCCAGAAGCCGGAAACGACCGAACCGGGTTCGAACACGATGCCCGCGCCATGCTCGGCCATGGCGAGACTCATTTCGATCCTGGCATCGATCGGCAGCGCATCGCGCCGCGCGAGACACTCGCGACGGATCGATTTCTTCAGCTCTGAGGGAGAAAGCGCCACGGCCCCGCCATTCGCCGTTGGATGAGTATTCGGTCCGACCACAACAACCGGTGGAAAGCGGCATCCCGGGAACCTACTTTTGTAGGTGGGCGCCGTATATCCGAGCCCACGAGCTCGGTCAGGGACAGCTCCCTAGAGATGCGTAAGGCCCCGGGGAAATTGTTTCCTGCCGAGAAGCGCAGTCGGCCGAAATTTCGATATAGGTCTAAGCCTCGACGAACACCAGTACCCGTCAGGCCAATTTCGTTGCCACCGACTCGATCTTGCCGGCCACCGACAACAGGCGCTCCTTGAGGATGTCGTCAACGCTGTCGGCGCGCTGAAGCGCCTCGTCGCGGGTACGCCGCAGCGATTCCATCTCCGCCTCGAGCCCGGTCACGCGTTTCTGGAGTTCGACGAGTTCGTCCATCACCATGATGCTCGCCATCACGGTAAGACGCTGGTCTCCGATTTCGCCGAAGGATTTCTTGAGGTGGCCGACATACTGGTCGAAGCGCCCGGCGAGATCCTGGAGATGCTCCTCCTGTCCGGGATCGCATGCCATCCGGTAGGCCTTGCCGTCGATGCTGACTGTGACTTGGGACATGGAACTGGGAACTTTCTGTGCAGTGCCGGTGCGATTACCGATCAAGGACCGCGCGAATGGTCTCCATCGCCGTGACGAGCCGACGCGAGACCTCCTTGTTGACGTCTTCCAGACGCTCGGCGCGCGCTTCCGATACGTCCAGTTCACCCGCGAGCCGACCGCGATCGGAGTTCATGCGCTGCACTTCCTCCTCCGCATCGCGGTAATTTTCGCGGACTTCGACCTGGCGGTCCACCGCGTCTTCCAGCGACAAGACCGCCTTGTCGAGCCGGTTTAAAACTTCCGAGAGCGTCTGTTCAGATGCCATGCCGGATTACTCTCAATCTCCCCGCCAAGGCGAACGCCTTTGCATTTGAGGGCCTTAGGTCGAAGCCATAAGGCAGTGCATAAAGGTAGCCGCTTCGCGACGCCTTTTCAAATGCCGTCAGCGCTAACCCACAGGACAGAACGAACCGCGATCACGCGGCCCGGGGGCAAGGGCCCCGGTTTGTTGACTCGTTCCGGCGAACTGCTATGTGTCGCGCGATTTCGTTCAGGGAAGCCGGTGTGACAAGCTTTTACCGGCCGACGCCAACAGGAAAACCCATGACCTCACGTGAAAAACACGACCGGATGGCGAATGCGATCCGCTTTCTTTCCATGGACGCCGTGGAAGCCGCGAACTCCGGACACCCGGGCCTCCCCATGGGAGCGGCCGACATCGCGACGGTTCTGTTTTCGAAATTCATGAAATTTGATCCGATGAACCCGCAATGGCCGGACCGCGACCGCTTCGTGCTGTCTGCCGGGCACGGATCGATGCTGCTCTACTCGCTGCTCTATCTCCTCGGCTATGAGGACATCACGATCGACGAGATCAGGAATTTCCGCCAGCTCGGCTCGAAAACCGCCGGACACCCGGAATACGGTCATGCTGCGGGCATCGAGACGACGACCGGTCCGCTTGGCCAGGGCCTCGCGAACGGCGTCGGCATGGCGCTCGCCGAACGCAAGCTGGCCGCCGAATTCGGCGAAGAACTTGTCGATCACTACACCTATGTGCTCGCCGGTGACGGCTGCCTCATGGAAGGCATCAGCCAGGAAGCGCTGACGCTTGCAGGCCACCTCAAGCTTTCCAAGCTGATCGTCTTCTGGGACGACAACGGCATTTCCATCGACGGCAAGGTGTCGCTTTCCGATTCCACCGACCAGCAGGCGCGTTTCGAGGCATCGGGCTGGGAAACCATCTCCATCGACGGTCATGACCCTGACGCCATTGCTTCGGCGATCGAGCGCGCGCGGTCTTCCGATGCACCGACGCTGATCGCCTGCCGCACCACGATCGGTTTCGGCGCGCCGAACAAGGCCGGCACCTCCAAGGCGCATGGCTCGCCGCTCGGCGCCGAGGAAATCGCCGGCGCGCGCGAAGCGCTTGGCTGGACCGCCGAACCCTTCGATGTTCCTTCCGAGATCCTCGACGACTGGCGTGTCGTCGGCCTGACCGCCGGCAAACAGCGCATCGCCTGGCAGGATCGCCTCGCCGATGCCGACGCGACGCTGCGCGGCGAGTTCGAACGCCGGATGCGCGGCGACCTTCCCGCCGGTCTCGAGACAGCGATGGAAGCCTACAAGAAGAAGCTCGCCGCCGATCGGCCGACGCTCGCCACGCGCAAATCCTCGGAAAACACGCTGGAAGTCATCAACGCGGCCGTGCCCGAAACGCTGGGCGGATCGGCCGACCTGACCGGATCCAACAACACCAAGACCAGCCAGACCGCGAACGTGACGCCGGATGATTTCTCCGGCCGCTACATCCACTACGGTATCCGCGAGCACGGCATGGCCGCCGCGATGAACGGAATCGCGCTGCATGGCGGACTGATCCCCTATAGCGGCACCTTCCTGGTGTTCTCGGACTATGCCCGACCCGCGATGCGCCTCGCATCGCTGATGGGAATTCGTTCGATCTTCGTCATGACGCATGACTCGATCGGTCTCGGCGAAGACGGGCCGACCCACCAGCCGGTCGAACATCTGGCGGCCCTTCGCGCCATTCCCAATCACATGGTCTACCGTCCGGCGGACGCGATGGAAACGGCGGAGTGCTGGGAACTGGCGCTCGCCAGCGATACAGCACCCTCGACGCTGGCCCTGACCCGACAGAACCTCGTCGCCGCACGCACGGAATATTCGGCTGACAATCGCAGCGCGCGCGGCGCCTACGAACTTGCGCCTGCCAGCGACGATGCCGTCGTGTCGATCTTTGCATCCGGTTCGGAAGTCGAGATCGCGCTTGCCGCGAAATCGGCGCTCGAGGCAAACGGACATCCGACCCGTGTGGTATCGGTGCCCTGCATGGACCTGTTCCTCGCGCAGTCAGCCGAATATCGCGAGGCGATCATCGGATCGGCCAAGGTTCGCATTGCCGTGGAAGCTGGCATCCGCCAGGGCTGGGACGGGATCATCGGCCATGACGGTGCGTTTATCGGCATGGATTCCTTCGGCGCGTCCGGCCCGTACAAGGAGCTTTATGCCCATTTCGGCATTACACCCGAAGCAGTCGTCGATGCGGCCGAAACCCGCATTCACGACGGACACCAACACCAGTAAAGTCGCCCTACCACTCATGGAGGAAATCGCATGACTGTGAAAGTCGCCATCAACGGATTTGGCCGCATCGGCCGCAACGTCGTTCGCGCCATCTACGAATCCGGCCGCAAGGATATCGATATCGTCGCCATCAACGACCTCGGCCCGGTGGAAACCAACGCTCACCTGATGCGCTACGACTCCGTGCATGGAAGGTTCCCGAAAGCCGTCGAGGTGAAGGGTGACACGATCCACATCGAGGGTGGCGACAGCTTCAAGGTCTTCGCCGAACGCGATCCGAAGGCACTGCCCTGGGGTGACCTCGACATCGACATCGTGATGGAGTGCACCGGCATCTTCACCGCCAAGGAAAAGGCGTCGCTGCATCTCGAAGCCGGTGCGAAACGCGTGCTGGTTTCCGCTCCGGCTGCCGGTGCGGACAAGACCGTCGTTTATGGCGTCAACCACGACGTCCTGACGAAGGACGACCTCGTCGTCTCCAACGCGTCCTGCACGACCAACTGCCTTGCGCCCGTCGCCAAGGTCCTCAACGACGCCATCGGCATCGAAAAGGGCATGATGACGACGATCCACTCCTATACCGGTGACCAGCCGACGCTGGACACGATGCACAAGGATCTCTACCGCGGCCGCGCCGCCGCGATGTCGATGATCCCGACCTCGACCGGCGCCGCCAAGGCCGTCGGCCTTGTGCTGCCGGAGCTCAATGGCAAGCTCGACGGCTTCGCCATGCGCGTGCCCACACCGAATGTCTCGGTCGTCGACCTGAAGTTCATCGCAAAGAACGCAACCTCCGTCGACGAGATCAACGCCGCGATCAAGGCCGCCGCCGAAGGCCCGCTCAAGGGCATCCTCGGCTACACAACGGAAAAGAACGTTTCCATCGACTTCAACCACGACCCGCATTCGTCGATCTTCCATATGGATCAGACGAAGGTCATGGACGGCACGCTGGTGTCCGTCCTGTCGTGGTACGACAACGAATGGGGCTTCTCCAACCGCATGGGCGACACCGCCGTCGCCATGGGCAAGCTGATCTGAGCCTGACGACCCGATGCAAGCCGGCCCGCTGATCTTCATCGCGATCCTGATCGGCGCGGCCGGCTTTTTCATGTCCAGACTTTTCCGTCGCACCGTCGACCGCGACCTGCCCGGCTCAAGCGAAAGCGGCGCGGGCACGCACTGGTACGCGCGGCCGCCGGACGATGACGGGGACATCGGCTAGACGGGAACGCGCATGCCCAATCTCGCCACGATCATCCTGATCGCACTTGTCGCGCTCGGCGTCTGGTGGAAGCTGCGGTGCATCCGGCGCAGTTGCACGATCGACCCTGACCGGAAATCCGGCGATTGAAGGTGTCAGCCGGCGGTTTCCCGGTTTTTTGGGATTTGTTTCGCGGGTCGACGGCCACATATCCTTTGAGGACAACCTTCCCACCCTGGTAGCGAGGACCCCGCCATCGGATCGATCGATCTCGTCAGTTCGCGTTCGAACGCCCACTCCCTCGTCGACGACACATGCGCGTCGCACGAAATGAAGGAGACGTGTCGATGATCGAGACAATGTACCTTGTGATCCTTGTCGGCACCATGCTGGTTCTTGCCGCAGCGTTTTCCAGCCTTCTCGCCTTTCGTTTCGGCACGCCGCTGCTGTTGTTCTTCCTCGGTATCGGACTGATCGCCGGTGTCGACGGGCTGGGCATCGATTTCGACAACGCGCCGGTCGCCTATTTCGTCGGATCGCTCGCCCTCGCCGTCATCCTGTTCGACTCCGGTTTCGGCACCTCGCTTCAATCCTTCCGAAATGCCGCCGCCCCGGCGCTGACGCTGGCAACGCTCGGCGTCCTGCTGACAACCCTGTTTTTCGGGGCGGCCGCCCATTTCCTCATCGGCCTTCCCTGGCTGGAAGCCATGTTGCTCGGAGCGGTCGTGAGTTCCACGGACGCGGCAGCGGTTTTCTTCCTGTTGCGGGTCGGCGGAATATCGATACGCGACAAGGTGCGTTCGACACTGGAAATCGAGTCCGGGTCAAACGATCCGATGGCCGTCTTCCTCACGATTACGCTCGTAGAGATCGTGGCGTCCGGCAAGGCTATCGAGGAATTCGGCGTGCAAGTGGCCGCCGGTTTCCTGCTGCAACTCGCCCTCGGTCTCGTGATCGGTTATCTTGGCGGTCTGGTTATCGTCGCCCTCGTCAATCGCCTGAAACTCGAACGCGGGCTGACACCGATTTTCGTCATTGCTCTCGCACTTCTGATCTTTTCGCTGACTGGTGCGCTTGGCGGCTCCGGCTTCCTTGCCGTCTATGTCGCCGGTCTCTATGCCGGAAATCGGCAAATGCGCGCGGCCGCATCGATACGGCGCTTCCAGGACGGCATGACCTGGCTGTCCCAGATCCTCATGTTCCTGGTTCTGGGCCTCCTCGCCACACCTTCGCAATTCGGCGCGATTGCCCTGCCCGCCATCGCATTGGGGCTTTTCCTGATCCTTGTCGCCCGCCCGCTCGCGGTCTGGCTCTGTCTCGCCCCGTATCGGTTCCAGCCGGAAGAAACGGCCTTTGTATCCTGGGTCGGGTTGCGCGGCGCGGTATCCATCCTGTTGGCGATCCTTCCGTTCATCGGCCAGATCGGGAACGGAATGCTGTTCTTCAACACGGCTTTCATCATCGTCATGATCTCGCTTCTCGTGCAGGGCTGGACGATCAATCCTCTTGCAAGACGCCTCGGTCTCGTCGTGCCGCCGCGCATGGGCGCGGTCGAGAAACTGGAACTCGAGCTCCCCGGCTCCGTCTCGCATGAATTGCTTGTGTATCGTGTCGTCGACAACAGCCCAATCGTCACCGGCGGGCGCATTCCGCGCTGGGCGCGGCCTTCCCTCGTAGTCCGCGATGGCAAGTCCATGCGCTACCAGTATGCGGGCCGGCTACGCCCCAACGACTATGTCTATCTCTTCGTCCCGTCCGGCTATCCCGAACTGCTCGACCGGCTGTTCGCCCAGCCGAAACCCGTAAACAGCGACGATGCCGACTTCTTCGGGGTTTTCGCCATCGACCCCACGCGTCCCGCCGCCGAACTGGGCGCCATTTACGGCTTCAAACTGGACGAGCAGGAAGGCGCGGGAACCATCGACGCGCTGCTGCGCGCCCGCCTTGGCGGTCGTGCCGATTATGCGGATCGCACCGTCATTGGTCCTGTGGAACTGATCGTGCGCGATATCGACGATAACGGAAACGTGGTGGCCGCGGGTCTTTCGCTGGAACCGAAGACCAGGCCCAACATTCCGGTTTTCCTGAGTTTCCGGGAATTGATGACCTTCCTGTTCAAATCCCGGTGGCGCAAGCGGAGCAATTCGGATGACAACACCGATAATGATGAAAGCGGCGCCGGCGACCAGTGACATTCAGCCCGCTTGAACGTGACAGCCGCCGGCTGTAGGCATGGCGGTACGACAGAGGAGTTCCGTTTATGACGCAGTTCAAGACACTTGACGACATGCCGCAGGAAATCGGCGGCAAACGCGTGCTGGTGCGTGTCGATCTCAACGTGCCGATGGCCGATGGTGTCGTGACCGACCGGACACGCATCGAACGTGTCATTCCGACCATCTCCGAACTGTCCCGCAGGGGCGGGAAGGTCATTCTGCTCGCCCATTTCGGCCGCCCGAAGGGAAAGGTCGTCGAAGAGATGTCGCTGAGCCCGGTGGCACAGGCACTGGAGGAGGAACTCGATCACCGTGTCGATTTCGCCTCCGACTGCATCGGCGAAGCCGCAAAGAAGGAAATCGACGAGATGACCAGCGGCGATGTCCTCCTCCTTGAAAACACCCGCTTCCACCCCGGCGAGGAAAAGAACGATCCGGACCTCGCCAAGGCGATGGCCGCCAATGGCGACATGTATGTCAACGACGCCTTCTCGGCGGCGCACCGGGCCCATGCTTCGACCGAGGGCCTTGCATGGCTGCTTCCCGCCTATGCCGGCCGCTCCATGCAGGCCGAACTCGAGGCGCTTGAGAAGGGCCTTGGCGCGCCCGCCAAGCCTGTCGTCGCCATTGTCGGCGGTGCCAAGGTCTCGACCAAGATCGATCTCCTGCAGAACCTCGTCAAGAAGGTCGACGCGCTGGTGATCGGCGGCGGCATGGCTAACACCTTTCTCGCGGCCAAGGGCGTCGAAGTCGGCAAGTCCCTGTGCGAGCACGATCTCGCGGACACTGCAAACGCGATCATGTCGGAAGCCGCCTCCGCGGGCTGCGCTATCGTGCTGCCAGTAGACGGAGTCGTTGCGCGCGAGTTCAAGGCCGGAGCGGACAACGAAACCGTCGATATCGAGAACGTGCCCGCCGACGCCATGATCCTCGACGCCGGTCCGGCGACCGTCGAAAAGATCAATGGCTGGATCGACCACGCGGCCACTCTGGTCTGGAACGGACCGCTCGGCGCTTTCGAAATCGAACCGTTCGACGCGGCGACCGTCGCTGCCGCGCGGTTCGCCGCCGAGCAGACCGTGGCCGGTAATCTTGTTTCTGTCGCGGGTGGCGGCGACACGGTTGCCGCACTCAATCATGCGGGCGTGGCGGACAAGTTCACCTATGTCTCGACTGCGGGCGGCGCCTTCCTCGAATGGATGGAAGGCAAGGAATTGCCAGGCGTCGCCGCGCTCTCTGCCTGAGCTTATAGCGAGATGCAGAGACCCATCACGGATCAACTTTTCGGGCTATTTTAAACGATTGAACTATTTTAATCGGTTTAGACCGAGGCCTGTGATATTCCTTCCAGGATGGCCCTTTGCTAAGGCCCGGCCTGACAATTTAAGCGCCGGCACGCGCCGCGCGCTTCGGACCTTGACCAACCTCGGGAGATACGAATGACGCAATCGGATATGGCAGCGCAGGTCGCGAACAAGGACGGCTTTATCGCGGCGCTGGACCAATCGGGCGGTTCGACACCGAAGGCGCTGAAACTCTACGGCGTTTCGGAAAGCGCTTATTCGAACGAAGAAGAGATGTTCGACCTCATCCACCAGATGCGCTCGCGGATCATCAAGTCGCCGGCCTTCACCGGTGACAAGGTGATGGGCGCCATCCTGTTCGAACAGACCATGGACCGCGAAATCGATGGTGTGCCGACGGCGCAGTATCTGTGGGAGAACCGCAGTGTCGTACCGTTCCTGAAGGTGGACAAAGGCCTTGCCGAGGAGGCGGACGGCGTGAAGCTGATGAAGCCGATGCCGGATCTCGACGCCCTGCTGGAGCGTGCGGTCGCCAAAGGCGTCTTCGGCACCAAGATGCGCTCGGTGATCGACGCGGCAAATCCGAAAGGCATCGCGGCGATCGTCGACCAGCAATTCGAGGTGGGACGCCAGATCCTGTCGCATGGCCTCGTCCCGATCATCGAGCCGGAAGTCACGATCTCGATCGACGACAAGGCCGAGGCCGAGGACATCCTGCTGGCCGAGATCCAGAAGCACCTCGACGGCGTTCCGGAAGGCAAGCAGGTCATGCTCAAGCTGAGCCTGCCGACCAAGCCCAACCTCTACAAGCCACTCATCGACGATCCCCGCGTCATGCGGGTCGTCGCGCTTTCCGGCGGTTATTCGCGCGATGAGGCGAACGAGAAACTGGCTCAGAACACCGGCATGATCGCCAGCTTCTCGCGGGCACTGAGCGAAGGTCTGTCCGCCGACCAGAGCGACGCAGAGTTTGATGCGATGCTCGCCGAAGCGATCGACAGCATCTTCGAAGCCTCCCGGGCCGGCTGACTTTCGCAGCCCTGTCATATTGCTGAGACGCGCAACGTCTCTAAATAATGCCCGTGGCGCCGTTAGGTGCCACGGGTATCTCATTTTCGGATCTTTCGCCGCATGGTCTCAAAGGCGCTTTTCAGTTGGGTCGCGTTCCCCGTCTATGTCTGGCAGGGCATCTCGGTCCGCCTGCGGATCGAACGCCTGCACCCCGCCGAAGTCCCCCATGAAGGACGGTTCGATGGCAAGGGCGATGAGATATCCCTCCTGGTTGCGGGCGACTCCTCCGTGGCCGGCGTCGGCATGACGCGCCTCGATGACACGCTGGCCTTCAATATCGCGCGCACGCTGAACGAGCGCTCAGGCCGACCCGTGCGCTGGCGCGCGGCCGGCGCGAACTCGGCGACTTCAGGCGATCTGCGTGATCACGTCATTCCGCATGTCGAAGATCGCGACTTTACCCATGTCGTCCTGGCGATCGGCACCAACGACATGAAGAACTTTCACGTCATCCGCCGCTTCAAGCGCGAGTTCGGCACACTGCTCTATGCCATGCGTGCACGCTTTCCCGACGCGCGCATCGTCTGGTCGCCGGTGGCCGACATGACCCGCATTCCGGCGCTTCCCTCGGCGCTCGGCCGCATTCTCCAATTTCGCGCCGAACTCATAAACGCCATGGGCGCCCGCCTGTGCAACGAGCGCGGGGCCGTAATGGCCGATCCCCTGCCGATCCACGGCCCGCAGGGTTTCGCCCGGGACGGGTTTCATGCCGGACCGGCCGGATATCGCAGTTGGGCGGAACATCTGGTGGAGTACCTAGTCCCCGAACGCCCCTCCCCCGCGCCGCTAAAGTTGCAGAGCGCTGATCAGGACGATCGCGAACAGACCCGCCAGGGGCAGCTTCCAGAAATCGCTGCGTCGTCGTAGTCCCGGCACGCCCAGTGGCTTGATGATCTGGACAATCATCGCCAGCACGACGAATACTGATAGCAGTTTGACCAAGAGATTATCCGTTCGGCTCGGGTTGCGGGCTGTGCGCAATTGTCGCGCTCATGCACCGATCAGCTTAGGCGTTAGTCAAATGGACGAATAGCATCCGTTCTGGCACGAGGAAACCGCGTTCCAGAGGGGAAGCCGGAACGGGGGCTCTTGCACGCGGGAGGAGTAACGCCATGAGCAATACGTCCAGCTATCAAGCCGTCTATGACGACTGGAAAAAAGATCCGGGCCTGTTCTGGGAAAAGCAGGCCGAGGCCATAGACTGGTTCAAGCCGTGGGACAAAGTCTTCGATCCGGAAGACGGCGTCTATGGCCGCTGGTTCGCCGGTGCCGAGTGCAACACCTGCCACAATGCTGTCGACCGCCATGTCGAAGCAGGGCGAGGCGACCAGACCGCGGTCATCTATGATAGTCCGATCACCGGCAAGCAGCGCAAGTTCACCTATGGCGAAGTCCTGCAGGAGGTCGAGGCACTGGCCGCGGTCCTGCGTGATCTCGGTGTCGAGAAGGGCGACCGCGTCCTGATCTACATGCCGATGATCCCGGAAGCCGTCTTCTCCATGCTGGCGGTCGCCCGCCTCGGCGCAATCCATTCCGTCGTCTTCGGCGGCTTCGCGGCACACGAACTGGCCACCCGCATCGACGATTGCCACCCGAAGGTGGTCGTCGCCGCCTCCTGTGGCATCGAGCCGTCACGGCAGGTGCCCTACAAGCCCCTGCTCGACGCGGCCATCTCCCAGGCGAAGTTCAAGCCCGATCACTGCCTCGTACTGGAACGCGAGGAGCATCCCTACGATCTCGAACCGGGCCGCGACACCGATTACGCCGCGGCCGTCTGGGCGCATATGGAAGGCGAGACCAAGGTCCCCTGTGTTCCGGTCGCGGCAACAGACCCGCTCTACATCCTCTATACCTCCGGCACGACGGGTCAGCCCAAGGGCGTGGTGCGTGACAATGGCGGCCACATGGTCGCTTTGAGCTACTCCATGCGGGCGCTCTACGCCATCGAGCCCGGCGAGGTCTTCTGGGCCGCATCCGACGTCGGGTGGGTCGTCGGGCACTCCTACATCGTCTACGCCCCGCTTCTGATCGGCGCGACGACCATCGTCTTCGAGGGCAAGCCCGTCGGCACACCCGACGCCGGCACCTTCTGGCGCGTGATCCAGGAACACGGCGTTTCGTCGCTCTTCACCGCGCCGACCGCCTTCCGTGCCATCAAGAAGGAAGATCCCAAGGGCGCACTGATCCCGAACTACGACATGTCGAGCCTTCGCTCGCTGTTTTTGGCCGGCGAACGCGCCGATCCCGACACGATCAAATGGGCGCAGGAGAAACTGAAGGTTCCGGTCATCGACCACTGGTGGCAGACCGAAACCGGCTGGGCCATCGCCGGCAATCCGCTCGGTCTCGGCGAACTGCCGGTCAAGATCGGCTCCCCGACGGTCGCTATGCCCGGTTACGATGTCCAGATCATCGACGATGCAGGCCATCCGGTGCCCGCCGGGACGCTTGGCAATATCGTGGTGAAGCTGCCGCTCCCGCCGTCCTGCCTTCCGACGCTCTGGAATGCCGACGACCGGTTCCGCGCGGCCTATCTCGACGAGTTCCCCGGTTACTACAAGACATCGGACGCCGGCTATATGGACGAGGACGGCTACCTCTTCATCATGGCGCGCACCGACGACATCATCAATGTCGCCGGCCACCGCCTCTCCACCGGGGCGATGGAGGAAGTCATCGCGGGACATCCGGATGTCGCGGAATGCGCCGTCATCGGTATCGCCGACAGCCTCAAGGGACAGTTGCCGGCCGGTTTCCTGGTCCTCAATTCGGGTGTCGACCGTCCGGCCGAGGAGATCGAGAGAGAAGTCGTCAAGCTGGTGCGCGACGAAATCGGCCCAGTCGCCGCCTTCAAGATCGCACTCACCGTCAACCGTTTGCCGAAAACCCGATCCGGCAAGATCCTGCGCGGAACCATGCAGAAGATCGCCGACGGCGAGGACTGGAAGATGCCGGCCACCATCGACGACCCGGCTATCCTCGACGAAATCGGCGAAGTGCTCAGGGAACGCAAGGTGGGCCTGGCCGCCGCCTGAGAGAGTATTTCTGACTCATGAGAACGAGCGTCCGCCTCGCGCGGCCGCAGCATTCCCATTTGCCGCCGGAAGCGTTAGGTCTGCCTGAAAGAAACAGGAGACTATCATGGCACTCGACGGAAAGATCGCGATCGTCACCGGCGGCGCGCAGGGAATCGGATACGCGATCGTCAAGCGACTGTTGAGCGACGGCGTGCGGGTGATGCTTGCCGACATAGACGAGAAAAAGGGTGCGGCCGCGGCCGAGGAACTGTCCGACCTGGGCGATGTCCGGTCCATCGGCGTCGATGTCGGCGACCGCCTCAGCGTCCACAACCTCATGGCCTCCGTACTCGACGTCTTCGGCGACGTCGACATCCTGGTCAACAATGCCGGTATCGTGCATGGCGCGGATTTCCTCGATATCACGGAAGAGGATTTCGACCGCGTGATGCGGGTCAACATCAAGGGACAGTTCCTTTGCGGACAGGCTGCTGCCCGCCTGATGGTCGAAAAGGTCAAGAATGGCGGCCCCGCCGGCGCAATCGTCAACATGTCGTCGATCAACGGCGCCGTCGCGATCCCCAATCAGGTGCCCTATTGCGTCTCCAAGGGCGGCGTGAACCAGTTGACGAAGGTCATGGCCATGTCGCTTGCGCCTTACGGCATCCGGGTCAACGCCGTCGGCCCGGGCTCGATCATGACCGAGATGCTGTCCTCGGTGAATGATGACCCGGAAGCGCGCAATCGCATCCTGTCCAGGACCCCGCTTCTGCGCATCGGCGAGACGGCGGAAATCGCTTCGACCGTTTCCTTCCTCGCCTCCGACGACGCCGGCTACATCACGGGCCAGACGATCTATGCCGATGGCGGACGCCTCGCGCTCAACTACACGGTGCCGGTGCCCGAAGAGGAGTAAGCCGGACAGTCGGACATTTCCCTCCTGACAGAATGATGTCAGGAGGGGTATGACACATTCGGGTCGTCAGCCAATCTTTGAAAGGAAACGGCCATGTCCGACGCACCCCGGAATACAGCAGTCTGGTTCGAGATCCCGGTTACCGATCTCGACGCTTCCAAGCGCTTCTACGAGGAAGTGCTGTCCATCACGATGACCCGCAACGACGATGGCCCCAACCCGATGGTCATGTTCTCCTCCATGGCCGACATGGGCGTCTCCGGCCATCTCTATCCGGGCAAACCCTCCGAAGCCGGAACCAGCAACACGATCCACCTCGCGATCGACGGATCGCTCGACGACGCGATGGGACGGGTGAAGGCATCGGGTGGCGAAGTGCTGTCGCCGACGATCGACATTCCCGCCGGCAGCTTCTTCTATGCGACGGATCCCGACGGAAACTCCATCGGACTGTTCAGGACGGCCTGACGACCATGCGACGCGCCGACCGCCTCTTCCAGATCGTACAGCACCTGAGGGGCGGTCGGCTCGTCACGGCGAAGAAACTCGCCGACAAGCTCGAAGTCTCCGAACGCACGATCTATCGCGACATTGCCGACCTCCAGTCGACAGGGGTTCCCATCGACGGGGAGGCCGGTGTCGGATACATCATGCGCGAAGGCTTCGACCTGCCGCCATTGATGTTCTCGCGTGACGAGATCGTCGCGCTCGTGGCGGGCGCCCGCCTCGTGAAGGCCTGGGGCGGAGCCACCCTGGCGCGTGCTGCCGAGGAAGCGCTCATCAAGATCGAGGCGGTGCTTCCCGATGCCGAGCGCGCACGTCTGCACTCGACGGAGATCCACGCGCCGACTTTCCTGTTGCCCGACAGCGTGCGCGCAAATCTCGACGTGGTGGAGCGCGCGGCGGAATCGAAAAACGTCATCCGTTTCGCCTATGTCGATGCGGAAGACCGCACCACCAGCCGCTCCATCCGCCCGCTCGGCCTGTGGTTCTGGGGCGGGCGCTGGCTGTTCGTCGGCTGGTGCCTGCTCCGCGAGGATTTCCGCATGTTCCGCGTCGATCGCGTTCGCGATGTCGAGACGCTCCCGGAAACCTTCCGTCCCGAACGCGGCAAGACGCTGCGCGACTTCTATCGCCAGATGGAGGAACGCGGCGATATGTCTCCGGGCGGACATTAGATCACCGCCGCGCCGATACGTCAGAGATCGGGAGCTTTCGCCGCCTTCGCGGCCAATGCGAGAAACTGCCTGTACTCGTCGTCGTCAAGGCCGGGAAGAATTTCCTTTTGAAGCCGCTCGACCACCGGCAGAACAGCATCGACGATCCTGTTGCCCTCCTCGGTGATCGTCAGTTCCCGTGCCCGCCGGTCGCGGCCGCTGACTGTCCGGGCGACCAGCCCCTTCTGTTCCAGCCGGTCGATTACGGAGCCGGTCGTCGCCCGGTCCTTCGCGATCGCATCGGCGAGACCAGCCTGGTCCGTGCCAGGGCTGAAACGCAGCACATCGAGCGCTGCGAACTGGACCGGTGTCAGATCGTATCCCGCCTCACGTACGCGCTGCGAGAAGATATGCGTCGAAACCTGATGCAAGCGCCTTATAAGGTGCCCCGGCATTCCCAGACTGGCCGCCCTCGGACCTCGTTCGTTCATCACGCATCCTCTGTGCGCCGCCCAATCCCGGCGGTCAGCGTCAGCCTACGCAAAATTGATAAGAAAGCATACTTTTTGTCACGCCTTCGCGGCGCGTTCGGGAACACCCCTCCGAAAAAGAAAAGGCCCGCCTGAAAGCGGGCCTCGCAAATGGCAAAAAGGAAAATGAGGCCTATTGCTCGTCCTCGTTGCCCTCTTCCTCGCTCTGCGAGCCCTTGAGGGAGGAAAGGCGCGCAAAGACGGCGTCCGCGTCGAGTTCCTCGTCTTCCTTCGGCTTGACCGGCTGCGAAAGAATGTCGTCGGCGGGCAGGTTTTCGGTTTCCGACGCTGGCAGCAAGCTGTCGCCCTGCTCTCCTTCGACCGGAGCGGGCCGCAACTTGGCCGCCTTCTGCACCTCGAAATCGAGATCGATCTGGGAGCAAAGCCCGAGCGCCACGGGATCGACCGGCTGCAAATTCGCCGAATTCCAGTGCGTGCGGTTGCGGATCTGTTCGATCGTGTTCTTGGTCGTGCCGACGAGACGCGAGATCTGCGCGTCCTTGAGTTCCGGATGGTTGCGCACCAGCCAGAGGATCGCGTTCGGACGGTCCTGACGCTTCGAGACCGGCGTGTAGCGAGGTCCCTTCTTGCGCAGTTCCGGGACCGCATATTTCGCGGCCGCGAGTTTCATCTGGTAGTTCGTGTCCGATTCGGCCTTGGCGATTTCGTCGCGCGTCAACTGGCCGGTATTGATCGGGTCCAGGCCTTTGATGCCCTGCGCCGATTCACCGTCGGCAATCGCCTTGACCTCGAGAGGATGCAGCTTGCAGAACTGTGCGATCTGGTCGAAGGAAAGCGCCGTGTTGTCGACGAGCCAGACGGCCGTCGCCTTGGGCATCAGAAGTGTATTGGCCATTGGATAAACCTTTCCTGTTCGTCCGCGCCGGGGCCGCGGGCGTGGTGTCTAACCACTGATTTCCGGAAGAATGAGCGCTCCATAGCGCATCTCGGCGCGCTTCGCAATAAAGCCGGGCGTCACGGATAACAGGTTATTCCGGCTGAGATCAGACGGCGCGGGCGACCGACGCGGGCCCGCCGCCGATCCGAGCAAGGAAACGCCGCGACAGGAAGGCCGGAATCTCGTCGGGCGGCATCGGCTTCGAGTAATAATAGCCCTGCACCTTGCGCGCACCGATTCCCTGAAGGACGTCGAGTTCCTGCTCTGTCTCCACCCCCTCGATGATCGAGCCGACACCCAGTGTCGCGCACATGTCCACCATCGTCTTGATGACCTTCGCCGTGCGGCCCCCGTCGGCGAGCCGCGTCACGAAACTGCGATCGATCTTGATCGTGTTGATATCCAGCTGGTCGATATGGCCGAAATTGGCATAACCGACGCCGAAATCGTCGAGCGCGACCCTGGCGCCGAGCGTCTGCAGTTTCGCAAGCGATTTTCGCGCCGTCTCGAAGTCAGACATGATGAGGGTTTCGGTCACTTCGAATTCGAGCCGAGCGGGATCGATGTCGCTTGCCTCTATAATCCGGCACAGCTTGTCGATGGCGGTCGATGACATGATGTCGCGAATGGACAGGTTGAAGGACAGCTTGATATCGCCGGGCCAGTCCCTGGCGATCTTCAGTGCCTTCCCGAGCAGGATCGGTGTCATTTCCTCGATCAAGCCGGTCCGTTCCGCCGCCGCGATGAAAACGTCGGGGCGCACATTGCCCAGTGACGGGCTGTTCCAGCGCGCCAGGGCCTCGAAGCCCGTCGTTTCACCGGAGGCGATATCCACCTGCGGCTGGAAGACGACGGACATTTCCGCTTCCTTGTCGCTGGACCGCAATGCCTGCTCCACGCGGCCGATCTGCTCCAGATCCTCTTCGTGCTCATGCGAGAAGATGACCGTGCCGCTGCCGTTTGCCTTGGCGCGGAACATGGCGAAGTCGGCCCGCTCGATCAGGCCCGTTTCATCGAGATCGGCGATCGTCGAGCGAACGAATCCCACCGACGCGGAGACGGAAAATTCTATGCCCGAAATCAGGTAAGGGCTGGCAATGCTTTCCCGGATCGTGTCGCCATGCCCATGCAACTGCTCATCGTTTCGCGCGCCGTCGATCAGGATCGCGAACTCATCGCCGCCGAGCCGCGAGACCAGCCCGTTCCCGCCTCCGGTGTCACGAAGCCTCGCGGCAACCTCGATCAGCAAAAGGTCGCCGACTGTGTGGCCGTAACTGTCGTTGATCGATTTGAAGCCATCCAGATCGACGACGCCCAGCACGAACTCCTCGCCACCGGCACGACCACGTTCGAGCCTCTCTCGAAGGCGCCTGAAGAAATTCCGGCGGTTCGGCAATTCGGTCAGCATGTCCTGGTCAGCCTGCGCCTCGGCCGTCTGCCGCAGCGTCTCGGCGGTCATGCGCGCCCGGATCTCACGCGATATCGCCCCGCGTGTGAGTGTCGAGATGCAATAGCCCGCGAGCGAGCCGGCAAGCGCGATCATCGAGGCTTGCAAGAGCATGTCGCCGCCTGCCTGGCTCGCGAAAGCCAGCATGGTGGCGACCGACGACAGGATCGCGGTGACAACAAGCCGTGTGCTGATACCGAAGATGGCGACAATCAGCATGGGCAGCATGAAAAAGAAGAGCTTAGCCGGCTCCAGCTGCACGAAGTTGTTGGCCGCCGCCTTGAGATTGATCAGCGCGAAAAAGGCGAAGCCAAAAAATTCCAGTTCGCGATAGCTCAGGGCCCGCCGACGAACATCAAGGCCCATCGCGAGGAAAGCCATCGCGATCAGTGCCGAGGAAACCGACAAGAATGCATGGCCGGCGGCATCCGCAATGAACAGGTGATAGAAAACGGTCAGGGCGAAATAGACCGAGATCGGCAGAAGGATCGCAGCGAACATCGACTGGTAGGATGCAGCCAGCGCATGGCGCATCTCCACCTCCGGGGCATTACCGGATTTCGAGCCCGCGCCTGTCGCGCGCAGCCCGGTTCCCCCTCCTGCAATGTAGTCACGCTTGCTGTGCCGACCCATGCGAATTCATCCGACAGGCCAATGGCGCGGTCCGCGATTGGCCGGTCCGTCTTGACGACTTGTTGTTGATGGCGTTGGCGCGTCCGCTGCGGCGGCGCGCGACATCCGGCCCGGCCGGGAGAGCGATCGGCATCATGCCCTGCCGTGGCGACAGACGCTCCCCGAACTCGTAACAATCGCGCTTTTGACAGACACTTAACGCCCTCATCGCGAATCCCAACGTCGTTAACGGCGCGCTAAGCGGAGCGCGAAAGCTGTCATCATTTCTTCGTCATCCCGTCATGGCGCTGTCATGCGCCTCGCCAACAAGTCGCGCGTCGATTGCCGGGCCGATTCCGCGTCCGTTTTACCGATTCCACGCAATCTCAGGGAGCTGAGGCATGTCCAAACAAACCAGACTGCTGGCCACGGGTACGGCGCTCGCCGCGCTGTTCGCCGCCACCGCCGCATCCGCTGATCCGGTTTTCAACCGCGTCGCGTCTTTCCCGGTCAACACCAACCTTCCGGCGGATGCCGACCCGGCATCGGAGACCTCCTCGGAGATCATCTACGTCACCGAAGACGGCATGACCCTGGTCTATTCCGACAGCCCCTTCGGCGGCATCGGAATGATCGACATCTCGGACCCCGCCAATCCGGCGCCCGGCGGATATGTCAAGCTCGACGGCGAGCCGACATCCCTCGTCATCCAGTCCGGCCACGCCTTTGTCGGCCTGAACACATCGGAAAGCTACACCGCGCCGTCCGGCGCCCTCCTCTCCGTCAATCTGGAATCGGGGGAGATCGAACAGAGCTGCGACCTCGGCGGCCAGCCCGACTCCGTCGCGCTGTCGAAAGACGGTTCCATGGTCGCGGTTGCGATCGAGAACGAGCGCGATGAAGATGCTGGCGACGGCGGTCTTCCGCAGATGCCGGCCGGCAGCCTCGCCATCGTTTCGGCTTCGAATGGAGCACTGGACTGCGACAGCCTGAAGATAGTCGATATGACCGGTATCGCCGATATCGCGCCGGAGGATCCGGAGCCGGAATTCGTCGATTTCAACGATGCAGGCGAAATCGTCGTCACGATGCAGGAGAACAACTACCTCGCCGTCGTGGATGGCAAGACGGGTGAAATCCTCTCGCATTTCTCCGCAGGTACTGTCGATCTCGACAATGTCGATACCGCGGAAGAAGGCGCGCTGACCTTCGACGACAAGCTCACCGCTGTCCCGCGCGAGCCGGATGCCGTGCAGTGGCTCGACAATGACCGCTTCGTCATCGCCAATGAGGGCGACTGGAAGGGCGGATCGCGCGGCTTCACCATCTTCTCGAAGGAAGGCGAAGTCCTCTATGAAAGCGGTCTCTCCTTCGAATACGAGGTCGCCATGGCCGGCCACTATCCGGAGAAGCGCTCCGGCAACAAGGGCGCAGAGCCCGAAGGCATGGAAGTCGGCACCTTCGGCGACAAGGCCTTCATCTTCCTTCTTTCCGAGCGCGGTTCCGTGGTCGGCGTTTATGAAGACACCGGCGCGGAGCCCGCGTTCAAGCAGCTCCTGCCGACGGCGCTCGCCCCGGAAGGCGCAGTCGCCATTCCCGGCCGCAACCTGTTCGCCGTCGCCAACGAGGCCGATCTGATCGACGATGGCGGCGTGCGTTCGCATGTCACCATTTATTCCTATGACGAAGGCGAAGCGGCCTATCCGATGCTCGTTTCAGGCATGGACGGTGATCGTCCGATCGGTTGGGGCGCCATGTCGGGTCTTGTCGCGGACGAGGAGCAGGCAGGCATCCTTTATGGCGTCAATGACAGCTTCTATTCGATGCAGCCGACGATCTTCACCATCGACGCCAACCAGACACCTGCGAAGATCACCAAGGCCACCCGCGTTACCCGCAACGGCGCGCCGGCCCAGCTCTTCGATCAGGAAGGGATAACCACGGACGGCGAAGGCGGCTTCTGGATCGCATCGGAAGGCCGTACCGACCGCCTGATCCCGCATGCCCTCTACCACGTCAACGCCGAGGGCGAGATCAAGAAGCAGGTCGCCTTCCCGCCGGAACTTCTGGCCGTCGAGAAGCGCTTCGGTTCCGAAGGCGTCACCCGCATCGGCGAAACGCTCTGGATCGCCATCCAGCGTGAATGGGCCGACGACGAGGCCGGTCAGGTCAAGCTCGTTTCCTACAACACAGACACCGGGGAATGGGGCGCGGTGCGCTACCCGCTCGAGAAAAAGGGCGCCGGCTGGGTCGGCCTGTCGGAGATCACCGCCAATGGTGACTTCGCCTACATCGTCGAGCGCGACAACCAGATCGGTCAGGCCGCAAAGCTGAAGAAGCTCTTCCGCGTACCGCTGTCCGAAATGACGCCGGCCCCGCTCGGCGGCGAGTTGCCGCTCGTCTCCAAGGAAGAAGTTCACGACTTCATCCCGGATCTGAAATCGACCGGCGGTTACGTCGTCGACAAGATCGAAGGCTTCGCCATCGATGCCGCCGGCAATGGATTTGCCGTGACCGACAATGACGGCATCGACGATTCGAACGGCGAGACACTCTTCCTGCGCCTCGGCGCCATGTAATCGACGCCTCCCAAGGCCGATCGGGAAAGCCGGGGCGGCGACGCTCCGGCTTTTTCTCGTCTGCTACAATCCCGTCACGTCGTAGGTCCAGACCCGGAACGACTTCAACACGTGCGGGCCGAAGGAGTTGATCAGCGGCACGTCGGCCGCGTCACGCCCCCGTGCCACCACCACCCGGCCAATGCGCGGTATATTGTTGCGCGGGTCGAACGTCACCCATTCGCCGCCGAGATAAACTTCCATCCAGGCGGAGAAATCCATCGGGTCGAGAATCGGAACGCCGATATCGCCGAGATGTCCGTTCACATAGCGTGCCGGGATATTCATGCACCGGCAGAAGGCGATGGCGAGATGGGCGAAATCCCGGCAGACGCCCACTCCCTCGACATGGGCGTCAAGTGCGGTGCGCGTGGAACGCGCCGCCATGTAATCGAACGTCAGGTGGCTGTGCACATAATCGCAGATCGCCTGGACCCTGCCCCAGCCGGGCGCGATGTTGCCGAACAGATCCCAGGCCGTCTGGCTGAGTTCGTCGGTCTCGCAATACCGGCTGCCGAGCAGATAGGAGAGGCAGTCATCGGGCAACTCGGCGACCGGTATTTCCTGCAGCTCCGGCCTGACCGGATCCAGTTCGCCGGAATCCTCCACGGTTCCGTCAGCCCATATCGAAAAATCACCGGCCGGCGCGACGAAGCGGCGACAGACATTGCCGAACATGTCGACATAGGTGTGTGTTTCGACCTCCGGCGAGGTGACGACCTTCTCCGGCGCAAGCATCGAGCCTGCGCGTTCCGGCCTGATATCCATCAGGCAAACCATAGGAGTTGGAAGTTCGCACGTGACGGTGAGATCGTAGCCGAAGCGAATGAGCATGACCAAAGTTACTGGGTATCCCTGTTTGACAGGGCTGGCGCGGCAAGCGTCATGCGCGCGCCGTCAGCGCTGCGATCTTCTTTGAATGGGCAACAGCCGCCTGTCCGCCGGTCGTCTTCTGATAGAGATCGAGGGTCTCGTCTTCCGCGCCTTTCGTAAGCGCCTTGTCGGTATAGGCCTTGGTGGCCGGATTCTTCGTGATCACGATTGCCGGGATTGCCACGCGCGCAATTGCGCCGACAAGCCGCATCTGCTTGGCGACGGTCTCAACTGCGAAACGCGTCCAGAAGGAGACTGGGTTTTCCTGCGGCAAACCGGGTCGGCGTTCGGAGGGATGCCGTAGACGCACAACACCGATTTCGAGCGGGTGGATACCCTCGAGGCGCACACCGATTCCGAACTGGACGAGCAGCTTCACCAGACTGGTGACGGAACATCCGGTCGCCGCGGCACGACGCAACAGGGTCCGGATATGGGCCGGCGTGTAATAAAGGCGCCAGGCCTCGCTGTAGATGTCCTCTAATTCCTGCCGGCTCATCCGCTCATGCGGCATACAGACATTGTTGAGATCGTAGGCGTTCAGGTCCGCTTCCAACGGCGTTCCCGCGCGCCAGGTCTTCTGGTGGTCTTCGGACCCCGGTAGCGGCGTCAGAATAAAGAACTCGATGACATCGAGCGGCAGTTCCTCCTGGATGATGGCGATGTCGCGGCGGATCGTTTCCGGCGTATCGGCGGGAAACCCTAGGATGTACCCGGCAAGCGTCATGATCCCCTGCGCCTTCCAGTCGAGCAGCATCTCGCGATACTCGGTGATCTTGTTCTGGCGCTTCTTGGCTGCGGCGAGGTTTTCCGGATTGACGTTTTCGAGGCCGATGAAAACGCGCGTGACGCCGGCACGCTTGGCCTTTTCGACGAAGTTCTCGATCTTGTGGCAAAGCGTGTCGACCTGGATCATCAGGCCGAGCGGAATGCCGTCGCGCTCGCGCAGTTCGATCAGGCGATCGAAGATCGATTCCCATTCGCGATTGCGGGCGAAATTGTCGTCGGTGATGAAGAATTTATGGATGCCTTCGGCCCAGTTGAGCCGAACAAGCTGCTCGACGTCATCGGCGGTTCGAAAGCGCGACTTGCGCCCCTGTACGTTGATGATCGTGCAAAACGAGCATTGATAGGGACATCCCCGCCCGGCATCGAAACTGGAACTGAGCCCGGTGGTCCGTTCCACGAAGCGTTTCGGCAGGAACGGCGCCGGTTCGCCCTCGATACCCGGCAGATCGTTCATGAAATTGTAGACCGGTTCGAGCCGTTGTGCTGCAGCATCCCGCAGGACGGTGTCGAAACGACCCTCAGCCTCGCCGGCGAATATGGAAACGCCGAGTTTGCGGCACTGATCGAGATCGACATTGTCGTCGTCGAGCATGGCGAGGCAGCCGGACACGTGGAAACCGCCGATGGCCACCGGAACGTCGGCTTCACGGAACATCCGTGCGATATCGACGGCACGCGGATACTGGTTCGACTGCACACCGACCAGCGCGATCATGCCGAAACCGTCATTCTCGCGAAGCTGGGCGAGGATTGCCGGAACATCGACACGGGTGTTCGTTTCGTCGATCACCTCGATATCGATTTCGACATCGGGTCCGAGCACTTCGCGATCGGCGCAATCGGCTGCAATTCCGTAGACCGCGGCCAGCGAATTGGATGGTATCATCGAACGCCACCATCTGATCACATAGCCCCGGTCGTCATAGTGGGACGGTTTGATCAGAAAAAGTTGGAAGCGGCGCCCGGCAGGTCTCGTGGACTTCGGCAAGGGGGGCCTTCCGTTCATCTACCGGCGCGTTGATCCGAGCCGGTGACGCAACGCTATCCGGTTCGCCGGGCCCTGTCCATCCGGCGAATGAAATCATTGCGAGACAAGGCGGCTACCCGATGTCGAGCACGATTTTCCCGGTATGATTGCCCGCCTCCATGCGCTCATGCGCCCGCCAGGCCTCGGCCAGCGGATAAATCATGTCCACGACCGGCTGTATCTTGCGGTCGGCGAGCAGCGGCCAAACCTTCTCGTGCAGTTCATGCGCCAACCCGGCCTTGAACTCGACCGGGCGGGCGCGAAGCGTCGAACCGGTATGAACAAGGCGCTTGACCATCAGCAGCGAGAAATCGGCCTCGGCCTTCCGTCCGCCAAGGAATGCGATCTGCACCACGCGGCCCTCGACCGCCGCAGCCTTGTAGTTGCGGGTTATGTAGTCGCCGCCCACCATGTCGAGGATCACGTCGGCGCCGTTGCCGTCCGTGAACTCGCTGACCGCCTCGACAAAATCCTCCTCGCGGTAGTTCACCGCGCGGTCGGCGCCCAGCTTTTCGCATGCGGCGCATTTCTCCGTGCTGCCCGCGGTGGTGATCATCCTGGCGCCGAACGCCTTCGCAAGCTGAATCGCCGTCGTTCCTATGCCCGACGTGCCGCCA
This sequence comes from Oricola indica, assembly GCF_965227485.1. Taxonomy (NCBI): domain Bacteria; kingdom Pseudomonadati; phylum Pseudomonadota; class Alphaproteobacteria; order Hyphomicrobiales; family Ahrensiaceae; genus Oricola; species Oricola indica. The sequence goes on along the minus strand of NZ_OZ245747.1, from coordinate 1,379,237 downwards.
TGAACGAGCAAAACCTCGCCCGTCTTCAGGCCACCGCGCTGGAAGACATTGTGCCAGACGGTAAAATAGGTTTCCGGGATCGCGGCCGCTTCCGAAAAAGCATATCCGCCCGGAATGGGCAGCGCATTCGTTTCATGGACCACCGCATATTCGGCATAGCCCCCACCCGGCAGCAGAGCGCAAACCGCATCGCCGGCCGCGAACCGCGTCGCACCGGGGCCCGTCGACTCGACAGTGCCTGAGATTTCGAGACCCGGAATGTCCGAAGCGCCGGCCGGTGGCGGATAGGCGCCCATGCGCTGCAGCACATCCGGGCGGTTCACGCCGGCGCATTTGACGCGAACGAGGATTTCGCCCTCGCCGGCTTCCGGTCGCGGACGTTCCGTTATCTTGAGTGCGCGCGGCCCTCCCGGTTCGCCGATCTCGACCGCCTTCATCATCGTCATGCCCTGGTCCCGCTTTTTCGGTTGTCTTTTCCTCGCCCGGCCGGGACTGTAGGGTTGCGCAGGGCGAACGGCAACCGCATGCGCGAAGGAGATGCCGATGGACGAAGAAGAGCCGAAACGGAAACCGGCCTACCAGCTTGGGCAGGATATTTCGCTGATGTCGGTGGACGAATTGAACGAGACGATTGATGCGCTCGGGGAAGAGATCGCGCGCTTGAAACGCGAAGTCGAAACCAAATCGGACAGCCGAAATGCGGCCGAAGCATTTTTCAAACTGTAATTTGTCCCGAAAAGGCGCAAACGGCAGGAATTCGCAATTCCATTAACCCGGTATTAAGCTTTACGGCTGTTTACTGTGTTCGTTCGGATTCGTCCGAACTCATTCGAAGCGACACCGTTGCTTTGTTTGACGCCTCCCTGTTTTAACTCCTGAGAGCTGCTTTTTGCGGCTCTTTTTTTTGTCCTGAGTCCAGTGCGCCATAGCGGGACATGCCCTCCGGCGGCGTTAACCTTGCATTAAGCATCTTGTTGCGCTGAACTGTGAACATGCCCAATATGCCGGTGTGCGGGAGCGCCCCTGCACGTACATCATGATCAAGCAAAAAATGGCGCAGGAATCAGGTGGGGTTTACGGGTATGTCGGAGTTGAGCAAGCGGTCGAACACGATCAATTTCATCGAGCGAAAGGCATCGTCGACCGCGTTCAAGAAGCTCTATGCCGACGGTATGGGGCTGGTCGAGGAAACGGCCGCTTATCTCGACGGAGAGGGCCGCGCGGAAGCGAAGCGCCTGTCGCGCATCTCTGCGACGCTGTACGCGGCCGAGTCGATGCGCCTGACCACCCGCCTCATGCAGATCGCGTCCTGGCTTCTGTTGCAGCGCGCTTTGAACGCAGGCGAGATGAGCCGCGAGCAGATGATGACCGAGAAGGAAAAGATCCGTCTCGACACCTCCTCCGCCAAGACGAATGCCAATGGCTGGAACGAGCTTCCGGAGACGTTTCGCCTGCTGGTCAACCGGTCCCTGCGCCTGCAGGCCTATGTCTGCCGTCTCGACCAGGATTTGTTCGGCACCGAGATCGAAACCGTCACCCAGGCTGCGCCGACCGGCAACCCCGTTGGCTCCCAGATCGAATTGCTGCGCACGGCTTTCGCGTCCCGCTGAAGCCGCCAGATCGGCAACGAAAAAAGCCCGGACGATCGTCCGGGCTTTTTGTTTTCCGCAGAGCGCGTCGGATCAGACGCCGAGGCCTTCGTAGCGCTTCTTGAACTTGGAAACGCGGCCGCCGCGATCAAGCAGGTTCTGCTGACCGCCGGTCCAGGCCGGATGCGACTTTGAATCGATATCGAGGTTGAGCGTATCGCCCTCGGAGCCCCAGGTCGAACGGGTCTCGTATTCCGTGCCATCGGTCATGACGACCTTGATCATGTGGTACTCGGGATGGATATCAGCCTTCATCTGTCTTGTCCTGCCTTGCCTGAGGGCGATCGGTCCGGATTGCCGGCCGTCATACCGCGGCTGTCTGAAATCACGAAAGCCGTGCGCCATTAGGCCACGGCTTCCAAAAAAGATGCGGAGCCTATACATCACCGACGACCGAAGCTCAAGACCGGGCGTATGGACAAAATAGACCGGTGCCCATGACGACCGGAACGAATTGCGAGACACCATGACTGAATCATCGCGGAAAACCCCAAAACCGCGAAACCGGCAGGCCCTTCGTCCTCTTTCGCGGCTCTGGCCCTATCTCCTTCATTACAAGGGGCTGATGGCCGGCGCGGGCGTATCCCTCGTTCTGGCGGCCGCGACCACATTGTCGCTTCCGACAGCCGTGCGGCGCATGATCGACCACGGCTTTTCCGACGCCGACGGGAAGTTGATAAACAACTACTTTGCAATGCTCGTCGTGCTCGCCGCCCTGCTCGCGGCCGCGAGTGCGCTTCGCTATTACTTCGTCATCACGCTCGGAGAACGGGTCGTGTCGGATGTTCGTCGCGACGTCTTCTCGCACGTTATGACGCTTTCCTCCTCGTTCTTCGACAGCGCCATGTCCGGCGAAATCGTGTCGCGGCTGACCGCCGACACAACACAGATCAAATCCGTCGTCGGCGCGACGGCATCGGTGGCGCTGCGCAATGTCATCCTCTGCTTCGGCGCACTGACGATGATGGTCATAACGAGCCCGTCGCTGTCCGGTGTGGTCATCGGCGCTATTCCCGTCATCGTCCTGCCGCTGGTCGCCTTCGGCCGCCGCGTTCGCGTAAGGTCGCGCGCCGCGCAGGATACGCTGGCCGATGCGACCGCCTACGCCAGTGAGGCAATCGGCTCGGTGCGCGCATTTCAGGCCTTCACCAACGAGCAACTCGCGACGTCGCGTTTCGCGCGCGCTGTCGAGGCTGCCTTCGGCGCGGCGCGCATCTCGGCCAAGACACGCGCCGCGCTGACCGCTTTCGCCATCTTCATGGTGTTTTCGAGCGTTGTCGCCGTTCTGTGGATCGGCGCGCAGAACGTCCTGGCAGGCACCATGTCGCCCGGCACGCTCGGGCAGTTCCTGCTCTATGCGGTCTTCGCCGCCGGTGCGCTCGGCGCGCTGTCCGAAGTCTGGGGCGAATTGCAACTCGCCGCCGGAGCCGCCGAGCGCCTGTCGGAACTGCTCGACGAGCAGCCGGCGATCGTCTCGCCCGCATCGCCTGTCGCGATGCCGTCGCCGGCATCCGGCGCCGTCGCCTTCGAAAACGTCTCCTTCGCCTACCCCACCCGCCCGAACGAAAGCGCCGTCAGGGGCCTGGACTTCTCCATTACATCTGGTGAAACCGTGGCGTTCGCCGGTCCCTCGGGCGCCGGCAAGAGCACGCTCTTCGCTCTCCTGCTGCGCCAGTACGATCCAACCGAGGGACGCATCCTCGTCGATGGCGTCGATCTTCGCGACGCCGCACTCGACGAAGCGCGCGCACGCTTCGCGATCGTGCCGCAGGACGTCGCGGTCTTCTCCGGCACGGCCGCCGACAACATCGCCTTCGCTCGTCCGGACGCTTCCCGCGAAGAGGTGATCGAGGCGGCAAAGGCCGCCCAGGCGCATGATTTCATCACGGCGCTACCGCAGGGCTACGATACGGAAGTCGGCGAGCGGGGCCTGACCCTTTCCGGCGGGCAACGCCAGCGCATTGCCATCGCACGCGCGATCCTGCGAGACGCGCCGATCCTGTTGCTGGACGAAGCGACGTCCGCACTGGACGCAGAAAGCGAGAAGCTGGTCCAGAAAGCTCTCGAGAAGCTCATGTCGGGGCGCACGACAATCGTCATCGCCCACCGCCTGGCGACGATCCTCAAGGCCGACCGCATTCTCGTCATGCAGGAGGGCCATATCGTCGAGGAGGGCACCCACTCTTCCCTCTCGCGGCGCGAGAATGGCATCTATTCGCGGCTGGCAAAGCTGCAGTTCGATGCGGGCGTCGAGGCCGTGGCCGGCGCTGCCGAGTAGGTTTTCTCAACCTAGAGAAGACGGGCGGGGCGTCCCGATTGTCTCCGCGATGCGCCGACAGGCCGCTCCGAAACTCGCGAAATGCGATGCGCGGACGTGGTCTTTCCGCCAAAGCAGGCCGACCGACCGCGCCAGCGGCAAGTCGGCGATACGCCTGAGGACAACCTGTTCCTCGCGCCGCGCAAATTCCGATGCAGCGTACAATTCGGGAAAAAGGGACAGGCCCATGCCGATTGAGACCATCTGCCTCAAGGCGTCGAGGCTGGTGCCCTCATACTCCTCGCGCATCACCGCGCCCGACTGCGCGCTCAGCGCCCTGACCTGATGGCTGAGCCTGTGCCCTGATCCAAGTGTGAGCATGCGCTCGCCGGCCAGCATCTCGATCCTCACCTCCCCCGCGGCGGCCAGTCGATGGCGGGAAGCCATGCCCAGGTAAAGCGGCTCGACCATCAATTCCAGATAGTCCAGCCTCGAGCGCTCCTCGGGCTGAGGCCCAAGTGCGCAATCGATGGTCCCTTCCATGACTGACGCTTCGAGGAGATGCGCCCTGTCCTCGCGAATGTAGATTTCGAGGTCGGGATAGGCATCGTGCAGATGCGGCAGAAGGCGCGGCAGGTAGTACGGCCCGAAGGTCGGCGCGACCCCGAGGCGGACAAGGCCGCCCATCTGCCCTGTGGATTGACGGGCAACGGCCACGATCTCATCGAGCGAGGTCAGGGTCGTTCGCGCGAGGACGGCAACCTTCTCGCCGATCGGCGTTGCGCGCGAACGTCCCGGCGTCCGGTCGATCAGCGCGGCGCCGAGCTGATCCTCCAGCAATTGGAGCTGCGCCGACAGGGTTGGCTGGGAGACGTTGCACAGCCTGGCCGCTTCCCGGAAATGACCGGTCTCAATCACGGCGAGAAGATATTCGAGCTGTCTTGGCGATGGTCGGAAAGGCATGACCAGATAGAGATAATCTATCGAAGAGATATAAACAATCGATTGGAACTATCGCACGCGCGTGACGACATGATCCTCGTGGAAAAGGAGAAATCGATGTCCCGCACCTTCAGGCCATGGAAAGACGGCGCAAAAATCAGTCATGCCGGACCCGGCACGGGCCGGTATTCCGAAAATCGGACGTTCCGTCATGCTCCGGCCATCTTCGATCCAGCCGGAGGGCAGAGATAATGTTTGTCATCAAACTGATCTTCCTGGCCATCGGCTTCGCGACGGGAGGGATTCTCGCCTATGGCGCATGGTCCTTCAACCGCGACGGAACCCGCAAACCGGTGACCGGGCGCGCGCCCGGAAAGCCTCAGCGCTCGGTCAGCTTGAGTTCGATACGGCGGTTACGCGCCCGCGCCTCGTCCGTGTCGGCCGGGTCGAGCGGCTGAAACTCGCCGAAGCCCGCCGCGACGAGGCGTTCCGGCGGGACCCCTTCCGAAATCAGGTATTTGACGACGGAAGTCGCGCGCGCGCTCGACAATTCCCAGTTGTCCGCGAAACGGCCAGTGCCCGATACCGGCACATTGTCCGTATGGCCGTCGACGCGCAGCACCCAATTGATCTCACCCGGGATCTCGCGCTGAAGATCGATGAGCGCCGCGGCAAGCTTGCCCATCTCGGTCGCACCAGCCGGGTTCAACTGCGCCGATCCGGAGGGAAACAGCACTTCGGACTGGAACACGAAACGGTCGCCGACGATGCGGATATTCTCGCGGTCCGAAAGGATTTCACGCAGCCGCCCGAAGAAATCCGAACGATAGCGGTTCAGTTCCTGCACCCTTTGCGCCAGCGCGAGATTGAGCCGCCGGCCGAGGTCGGCGATCTTGGCATTGGATTCACGGTCGCGCTGTTCAGAGACGTCCAGTGCGTCCTCCAGCGCCGCGATCTGTTGTCGCAGTGCGGAAATCTGCCGGTTGAGCAATTCGACCTGGCTGAGGGCGCGCTGGCTTATCTGGCGTTCCTCGGTGAGCGCATCGCTCAGGATACCGATCCGGTCCTGCGCCGCCACGCTCGCTCCGCTGCCGGCGGCGAGCAGGCTTTCCAGACGCGAGCGCTCGTTCTCAGCCGCTTCCAGCGAGGCCTGCAGGGCCAGCAGCTGATCCTCGGCATCCTGCCGGTTGCTTTGTTCGAGCGAGAGAAGTTGCGTCAACTCGTTGATCTGGGAGTTCAGCCGGTTGAGAACGGCGTCCTTGCCGGTGATCTCCTGACTGAGCAGAAACTGCGCCAGCACGAAGACCGACAGCAGGAACATGATGGCGAGCAGCAGCGTCGCCATCGCATCGACGAAGCCGGGCCAGTAGTCGACGCGCCCGTCATGGCGGCGATTTCGCGCAAGCGCCACGCTTATTCGCTCCTGTCGTTCTTTTCGATAGCCGCGGCCAGTCTCTCAAGCGTCCTGCGCATGTCCTTTTGCTCTTCGGACTGCGTTTCAACCCAGTCGCGCATCATCTGCTGCTCACTGCGCATGTTGCGCACCAGCCCCTGTATGCCTTCCGCGAGATTGGCCATGGCGGCGGTCGCCCGCTGGTTGCCGCCGGATCCGCCCTGCATTGTCCGCAGCGCCTCGGCGACCGATTTCATGTCTTCGCTGCTTTCCGAGGCGGCAGCGGCATTCGCGACGCCCGAATCCGGATCGGTGACCGAAGAAAGCCAGTTTTCGAGTTCCGTGTAAAAGCGGTTCTGCGCGCGGCCGGCCTGCAGATCGAGAAAGCCCAGGACCAGCGATCCCGACAAACCGAACAGCGACGAGGAAAACGCCGTTCCCATGCCCTCGAGCGGGGAACTGAGTCCGGCCTTGAGCGAATCCAGAATATCGTTCATGTCGCCCGACCCGGGATCCAGCGACTGGATCGTCGCCCCAATGGAGCCGATCGTCTGCAACAGGCCCCAGAAGGTGCCGAGCAGGCCAAGAAACACGAGAAGGCCGGTCAGGTAGCGCGATGTGTCGCGCGCCTCGTCCAGCCGGGTGGCGATCGAATCGAGGATCGAGCGGGTCGAAAGCGTCGAGAGCGTCATCGCCTGCTGGCGGCTCAAAAGGGAACGCATCGGCGCGAGCAGGACCGGATCCCGCCGTGCCGCCATCAGTGAATCGCCCGCGCGGAACGTATTGACCCACCGTACCTCACGGAAAAGGCCGATCACCTGCTGGAAGACGAGGATGATACCAACGCCCAGAACGCCCAGAATGAGACCGTTCAGCCCCGGATTGGTCATGAACGCCGTCGATATCTGACGGTACAGGATCGCGGCGACGAAACCGACGATCACCAGGAAGATGATCATCGAGAACAGGAAAACCTGCGGATTCGACAGGCGGTAGGGATCGAAGCGACCTTGCTGATGGGCGGTTACGCCCGCCTGTTCTGCGTCACCGATGCTCATTCACGAATCCCTCTGCCCGCACACAACCCCTGGATCACGCGACATTAGCCAGAAAAGTGGCAGAAATAAAAGGTTGTGCGCCGCAACAAGTGTTGACCGGGTCAGCGATTTGTCAATGGGCGGTTGATCGTGGAGAGCAGCGCCTTCTGGATCGCTTCGTTGCCGGCGACGATGTCACCCCGGCCGAACATGTCAGTGCCGCCGGATGCGTCGGTAACGAAACCGCCCGCCTCCCGGATCAGGATGATACCCGCAGCCATGTCCCAGGGCGAAAGCGACTCCTCCCAGAACCCATCGAGACGGCCGGCCGCCACATAGGCGAGATCGAGAGCCGCTGCGCCCGTCCTGCGGATGCCGACGGCCTCGCTCATCACATGGCGCAATTGTACGAGGAAACGTCCGTGGTCGCCCCGCCCCAGATGCGGAACCCCGCAACCGACCATGCAGTCCGTCAGCTTGCGCCGGGCCGCAACACGCAGTCGGCGATCATTGAGGAAGGCGCCGGCGCCTTTTTCGGCCGTATAGAGTTCATCCGTCGCCGGATTGAAAATGACGCCCGCGACGAGCTGGCCCTGTCGCTCAAGCGCCAGCGACACCGCGAAATGCGGGAACCCGTGCAGGAAGTTCGTCGTGCCGTCGAGCGGATCGATGATCCATCGATGCTGCGGGTCCCTGCCTTCGACAGACCCGCCTTCTTCCAGCAGAAAGCCGTAATCCGGCCGCGCGCGTTCAAGCTCGGCGCGCAGCACCTCTTCGGCTCGCAGATCGGCCTGGCTGACGAAATCGCCCGGTCCTTTGACGGAGACCTGCAGATGCTGAACTTCGCCGAAATCGCGCGCCAGTCCGCGGCCTGCCTTCATCACGGCCTGAACCATTACATTCATCAGTGCGGAACGCGCCATTGCAGCTTGTCCTCAGTCTTTCGAAAGGCGGCGACGACGGGTCAGTCGGCGCGGCGGATGTAGGTGATTTCGTTCGTGTCGACGAGAATCCTCTCACCGGCCTCGATGAAGGGCGGCACCATGACACGCACGCCGTTTTCCATGACGGCCGGCTTGTAGGAGGATGTCGCCGTCTGGCCCTTGACCACCGGATCGGCCTCCACGATCTCGAGAACCACATGGTCGGGCAGGGAGACGCCGATCGGCCTTTCCTCGTGCAGTTCCACGGTGACGGTCATCCCGTCCTGCAGAAACGCAGCGCGATCGCCGACGAAATCCTTCTGCAATTCGAGCTGCTCATAGGTCTCGTTGTCCATGAAGACGAGCGCATCGCCCTGCTCGTAGAGATACTGGAAGTCTTTCTGCTCCAGCCGCACGCGCTCCACGGTTTCGCTGGCGCGGAAGCGTTCGTTCAGCTTTGTGCCATCGATGAGATTCTTGAGTTCGACCTGGTTGAAAGCGCCGCCCTTGCCAGGCTTGACCGCATTGCACTTGACCGCCGCCCAGAGGCCGCCATTGTGCTCGATCACATTGCCCGGCTTGATTTCGTTTCCATTGATTTTCATGTGAGATCACCGACTATTATTATGCCCGGAACGGGTCTGGATTTGGCCGGTTCAAGACCACACTTGCGGCGATCTTTCAAGCGGCATGCGCGTGGCTCCGGCTTTCGCGAGGGATTCTCAGCGCAACTGGTTGGCCCGCTCGATGGCCGCGCGCTGTTCCTCTTCGGTCAAACCTTCCCAGAAATCGTCCAGGGCACGGTCACGCAGGCCTGCCCTTCGCACGATGACCGTCCATGCCGCGGCCTCGGCGTCGTCCGGCTCGGTCCCGAGCCCTCCCCAGTAGAGCTTGGCGACACCGGCCTGGGCGGCGACATTGCCCGCACGCGCCGCACGAACGGTCCACAGATAGGCCTTTTCCAGATCGCGGTCGCCGCCGATCCCCTGCAGGTACCAGTTGCCGAGATCGTATTGCGCCGTGTCGAAATTCTGCTGTGCCGCCTTGAGCAGCCATTCGCGCGCGGCGGCCGGGTCGCGCTCGACCCCGCCGCTGCCGTTCAGGAGGATCTGGCTGACGGCATACTGCGCATCCGCAATCCCCTTCTCGGCCGCGCCGAGGAAATAGGGATAGGCTTTTGCCATCGACTGCGATCCCGGCCGTTCGTCGATGATCATCTGCGCGAAGTTGAACTGGGCATTGGCGTTTCCGGCATCGGCCGCCGCACGCATCAGTTCACGGGCCTCTTGCAGCGTTTCGGGTTTCTTGTCCCGGTTCATCAGGATCAGCGCGAATTGCAACTGCGCCTCCGGAATGCCCTGTCGGGCGGCGCGGCGATACCACTTGGCCGCTTCTTCCGGGTCGCGCGGCACACCCAGTCCCCGCGCATAGATTTCAGCCAGAAGGGTCTGCGCCGCCGCATCGCCCTGTTCGGCGCGCGGCAGGGCGAGATTGCGCGCGGTCAGATAGAGGCCGCGTTGATAGGCGCCGAACGCCTCGTCAGCCGGCTGATCGCCGAAACGCGACGGCACAACGCCTTCGGCATCCGGCGTCGCAGCGGCATCATCCGATCCACCCGTCTGCAGCGGTTCACCGAAACGCGAAGGCGCGATGTCGACATCTTCGCCTCCAGGAGCGCCCGCCGCAGGCGCAGCCGCGACGATCGCCGCCACCATACCGACAATCACCCACGCGCGATGTCCGCGGGATAAAGTCATGAGTCGCGGCCCAGGGAATGGCTTTCGAGTATGTCGTTCGCGGCAGCCACGGCAGCGGCGGGATCGATACCCTCACCGAAGACCGCTCTCGACAACGCCACGAATTCGGTGCCGGTCGCGGCAGCCTCGCCAAGCGTATCCAGCGAAGCACCGCCCATCAGAATGCAGGGGATTTCGACCATCGAGGCCCACCATTCGGCGAGATCGACATTCTTGCGGTGGGGGCTTGGATGCGTGTCCTGTCCAAAACGGCCAAAAAAGAGGTAGTCGGGTCTCGCCTCGCCCATTTCCAGAGCCTTATGGCGGGTTTCCGCACCGCCCGATCCTACGATATGACTGCCGTTCAGGCGCTCCACCGTTTCGGCGACATCCCGTATGCCCGTATCGACATGCAGCCCGTCTGCGCCCGTCCGACCGAATGCGCGGGTGTCATTGACGACAATCGCTGCCGCACCATGCGCCTGGGCGACAGGGATGCAAACTTCGAGATGCGCCTGATAGGCGGCCTCATCCAGGTCATAAGCCGGGAAGATGACCGATGCGACCTCGCCGCCTTCGAGCGCGGCAGTGAGCCGATCGGCGAACGATACGCCCGATTGGTCCGGCGGCGCGACAAGCACGAGCCCGCAACGTTCTGTCTGTTTGTTTTCCATCGGCGCTTACTATGTTTCCTGCAGCCCCGCTTCAACCTGAAAATGGACGGTTTTACGGCGGGTTGCCACCAGACCGCCGCAGCGACCTTTCACAGGGCGGAAAAATGCCGTAAGCGCAGATGGTTGAGAAACCGGGTTCGGAAAGGCTGCCAGAAACGCCGGATGCCATTCATCACCGATCCCCTTTTCTACGCCGCCGCGATACCAGCGGTCATCTTCGTCGGCCTGTCCAAGGGCGGGTTCGGCGGCGCGATGGGGCTGATGGGCATGCCGCTCCTGGCGCTCGTCGTGTCGCCGATCAAGGCTGCCGCGATCATGCTGCCGATCATGATCGTCATGGACATCGTCAGCCTGTGGAGTTGGCGCGGCATCTACGACAAGCACACGCTCAAGATCATGTTGCCGGCCGGCGTAGTTGGCGTGGCCATTGGCTGGTTTACCGCGACCTGGGTCACCGCATCGCATGTGCGCCTTCTCGTCGGCGCGATCGCGCTTCTTTTTGCCGCCGACTATCTGCGCCAACGCCTCAGCGCATCTGTGAGGGAGGCCCGCGAGCATAATTTCGCAAAGGGATCGCTGCTCGGCGTCCTGTCGGGCTTCACCAGTTTCGTATCGCATGCCGGCGGACCGCCTTACCAGTTCTATACTTTGCCTCTCGGGCAGGATCCGAAAGTATATGTCGGCACTTCGGTGATCTTCTTTTCGGTGATGAACGCGATCAAGCTGATCCCGTATTTCGCGCTGGGACAGCTCGACCACACCAACCTCGCGACGTCGGCCATACTCATGCCCATCGCCCCGGTCGCCACCCTGGCCGGTGCCTGGTTCGTGCGGCAGATCGATCGAAATATCTTTTATCCGTTCATGTATGCGATGATTTTCGTGGTCGGACTTAAACTGGTCTACGACGGAATGACTAGCCTCGGTTCTTGACCTCGGGTAAGAATGATCTTACCCGTTTCAAGATGAATTCCACAGACTCCTTTCACGCGATTGCCGACGGGCATCGACGTTACATTCTGGAGGAATTGCGCCGCACGCCCAGAACAGTGGGCGAGCTTGCCGAAAACTTGCCGATTTCAAGGCCGGCCGTTTCTCAGCACATGAAGATATTGCTCGATGCGGGAATGGTGTCGGTACGCGCTCAGGGCACCAAGAGAATATACGAACTGAACCCGGCGGCGTTTCTGCCACTCAATATCTGGCTGGATCAGTTCTGGACCGGCGACTGATTGACCGCCGCCGGTCTGCGGATCGCCAAAATGCTATCGCTAGTGACGCGTTTCGGAACGAATGCGTTCGATCGCTTCCTTCACACGCAGCTTCTCGCGTTTCAGCTGGGTAAGCTCGACTTGGTCCGGACTGGGACGGGACAGGATCTGGGAGATTTCCGTTTCCAGATTTCCATGCTTGCGCACGAGGGACTCCAAATGAGCTTCTATGGACATGTGAATATCTCCTTCCGTTTGGTCGGGCCTTGTGCGGCCCGAACGTGGATGGTGACATGAAAACCCGTGACTGTCGAACATGACTCTGTGGAAATGGGTGAAGATTTGTTGCAAAGAGTGAACCATTCGTTTCGTTGAAACCAGGCAGGGTGAACCGCCGCAACGAAGGCAAGAAGGAAGCGCCATGTCTGAGCAGGATCAGGCCGATTTGCGGCTTGCGTTTGCGCGGTTGAAACAGGAACACGCCGACTACGACGCCGCCATCGAGGCAATGACGACAACCGGCTGTAACCGGATGCAGATCCAGCGCATGAAAAAGAAGAAGCTCGCCGTCAAGGACAAGCTTCAGCAACTTGAAGACCAGATCATTCCGGACATTATCGCCTGACCGCAAAGAAACGATCCACGCAATGACCAGCAAAGTCGCTATCATCATGGGCAGCCAGTCCGACTGGCCGACCATGCGCCATGCCGCCGATGTCCTCGACGAGCTGGACGTGCCCCACGAAGCCCGAATCGTATCCGCACACCGCACGCCGGACCGCATGTATGAATTCGCAAAGACGGCGAAGGCCGAAGGTTTCGGCGTCATCATCGCCGGCGCCGGGGGCGCAGCGCACCTGCCCGGCATGACGGCATCGCTGACCCCCTTGCCGGTGCTCGGCGTACCGGTTCAGTCGAAGGCGCTTTCCGGCCAGGATTCACTGCTCTCCATCGTGCAAATGCCGGCTGGCATCCCGGTCGGCACGCTGGCGATCGGCAAGGCGGGCGCAACCAATGCCGGCCTCATGGCCGCAGCCATTCTCGCCCTTTCGGATCCGGAACTCGCGACCCGGCTGGATGAATGGCGCGCCGCCCGGACAAGCGCGGTCGCCGATCAACCGACGGACGAGGATGCCGGCAAATGACCTTGCGCCGTGGCGCCACGATCGGGATCATCGGCGGCGGACAACTGGGACGCATGCTTGCCATGGCCGCGGCACGCCTCGGATTCAGGACCTGCGTGCTGGAACCGCAGGCGGATTGTCCCGCCGCACAGGTTTGCAACGCGCAAATTACCGCCGCCTATGACGATCTCGCGGCCCTCAAGGAACTCGCCCGCCGCTGCGATGTCGTAACATTCGAATTCGAGAACATCGATCTCGATGCCGCGCGCTGGCTGGAAACAGTCGCCGACCTGCGGCCCGGCACCCTTGCGCTGGAAATCGCCCAGGATCGGCTCAACGAAAAAACCTTCCTCAACGAAGTCGGTATCAAGACCGTCGCCTTCCGCGCCATCGCGGACGCCCCGGTGCTCGAGGCTGCGCTCGCGGAGTTCGGCGGGCGCGGCATCCTGAAGACCCGCCGCCTCGGCTATGACGGAAAGGGGCAAATCCGTTTCCGCGGCGAAGCCTCCGACCCGACACCCGCCGAGGCGCTGGAAAGTCTCGGCAATGCGCCGGTCATCCTGGAGGAATTCGCGCCGTTCTCCTGCGAGATTTCGGTGATCGCCGCACGCGCCGCCGATGGCACCGTCGTCTCCTTCGATCCGCCGCGCAATGTGCACGAGGACGGAATCCTGTCGACATCGACTGTGCCGAGTGCCGTCGAACCCTCCATCGAAATGGCTGCCCGCGACGCCGCCGGCAAGCTTGCCGGCGCGCTCTCCTATGTCGGCGTCCTCGGACTGGAGTTCTTCGTCATGGAGGACGGCAGCCTGCGCGCCAACGAGTTCGCGCCACGCGTTCACAATTCCGGGCATTGGACGGAGGCCGCCTGCACGGTTTCGCAATTCGAGCAACATATCCGCGCCATTGCGGGCTGGCCGCTGAGCGACGGCTCGCGCCACAGCGACTGCGTTATGGAGAACCTGATCGGCGGCGACATCGACCGAATTCCGGAACTCGCGAATGCGGCCGACACGCTGGTCCATGACTACGGCAAGGCCGAAATCCGCGATGGTCGCAAGATGGGCCATTTTACCCGGGTTCTTCCCCGCTCCGGTTGACATCCGGACACAATTGCGGTTATCCACCGCCCGACTGGTTTCGCGCGCCTTCCGGCGCGTTTTTGTTTGAGCCCGCGAAGGGCCACATAGGCGCTACAATGAAGATCAAGAACTCGCTCAAGGCACTGAAGTCCCGCGACCGCAACAACCGGCTCGTCCGCCGCAAAGGCCGCGTGTACATCATCAACAAGCAGAACCCGCGCTACAAGGCGCGCCAGGGCTGATCTGCCTGTTCGGCCATAAGGCCGTGGACTTCACGCAATTTTGCATTTGACGTTTGCGATGCGGGAAATACCTTACCCGCATGCAGACGTTTTTGCGCTTCGCAACCCTGACCGCAATTCTCGCGCTCTCCGCGCCCGCCCTCCATGCCCAGGAGTTCGACGAACCCGGCATGGAGGAGCCATTGCCCGTCCCCGAAGAAAATCTGGCGCCCCAACCACCTGTCTATGACGACGTGCCGTTGGCAGCGGAGCCGGAGGGAACCAGGCTCGACGACCTTTTCGCCAAATTGAAGAAGGCGCGCGATCCGCGTCACGCAAAAACACTGGCCGACGGCATATGGTCGGAATGGTTTCGCTCGGGCAGTGCGACCGTGGATCTGATGATGGGTTGGGCGAACGAAGCCTACGAGGCGAAGAAATACAATGTGGCGCTCGATTTCCTCGACCAGGTGATCATGCGCGCGCCGGATTTCACCGAAGGCTGGAACCGCAGGGCGACGCTGCATTATTCGATGGACAATTTCGCCAAGTCCATGACCGACATCAACAAGGTGCTCGAACTCGAACCGCGCCATTTCGGAGCTCTCGCCGGTATGGCGACGATTTTCGAAAGGACGGGCAACCAGCAAGCCGCTCTGCAGGCATGGTCCCGCGCGCTCGAGGTCTATCCGGCCATGCAATCGGCTCAACAGGCCGTGATCCGCCTGACCGACGAACTCGCCGCAGACCCCGTCTGATATCCGCATCCCGTTTCCGAAAGACCATCCACCGATGAATCTCGTCTATGCGGCGCTCCTTTCACTGATCGCGCTGCTTTTCTTCCTCGCCGCGGTGACCCGCGTTGGAGCGTGGTGGATCGAGCGCAGCTATCCGGCGCAAGGCGAGTTTGCGACGGTCAATGACACGCGCATGCATTACATATTCGACCGCGGCAACGGACAGACCGACCTTCCGCCGGTCGTCTTTCTTCACGGGGCGAGCGGCAATCTCAACGACCCGCGCGAAGCGTTCCTCGGCCAACTCGGCGGTCGCGCCGACCTTCTCTTCCTCGACCGTCCCGGCCATGGCTGGTCCGGGCGCGGCCCGAAGTCGAACGAGACGCCCGATGGGCAGGCCGCCACTGTCGCCGCGCTGATGGAGGAACTCGGCATCGAAAAGGCGGTGATCGTCGGGCATTCCTTCGGCGGCGCGATCGCGGCCACCTTTGCGCTCAACCATCCCGGCAAGACCATCGGAACGCTGTTTCTTGCCCCCGTCAGCCATCCCTGGCCCGGCGGCGTCGACTGGTATTACGACCTGACGCCAGTCCCCGTGATCGGTCGCATATTCTCAGAGACGCTGGCGCTCCCCTTCGGCCTGATGCGGGTCAGACCGGGAACCGAATGCGTCTTCACGCCGAACAGGCCCGCGGAAAACTATGTGGAGAGAACCGGCGTCGCACTGGTGCTGCGTCCATGGCATTTCCGTGCCAATGCAACCGACGTTTCACGGCTTCTGGACTACGTGACCAAGACGGCGCCGCTATATTCTCGGATCAAGACACCGGCCGTCGTGATCACCGGCAACAAGGACGCGATCGTGCTTCCGCGCGTGCATTCGCTCGGGCTTGAACGGGATCTCCCGAATGCCGAACTGGTCTGGATCGAGAATCTCGGCCACAAGCCCGACTACGTCGCCACCGACCTCGCGGTCGCGGCGATCGAGAAACTCGCCGGCGCACCGCGCGACCTCCAGGCGATGGGCAAAGCGCTCGAAACAGAGATTGCCGGCGACAGGTTCGGCCCGGTCGAACGCTGTCTCGAGTAAGCCGTCAGATTCCGGACAGGCCGTCGGAGCCTATATAGGCGATCCGCAGCATGTTGGTGGCACCGGGCGTGCGCAGCGGCACGCCGGCCGTGATGATGATCCGGTCGCCGGGTTTCGCAAACTCCTCCCGGAATGCGATGCGGGAGGCCCGATCGACCATGTCGTCGAGATCGATCGCATCGTCTGTCACCACGCAGTGCAGCCCCCAGACCAGCGCAAGACGGCGAGCCGTCTCGATGACCGGCGAGAGCGCGATAACCGGCGTATCGGGCCGTTCGCGCGAGGCGCGCAGACCGGTGGTTCCCGATGACGTGTAGCAAACGATCGCCGAGAGATTGAGCGTATGCGCGATCTGTCGGGCTGCCGCGGAAATCGCATCCGACCCCGTCGCTTCGGCCTCCGGGCGCTGCGCGTTCATGATCCCCTGGAACAGCGTATCGCGTTCGACCTTCTCGGCAATGCGCGACATCGTCGCGACGGCTTCCTCGGGATAGTCGCCCGCCGCCGATTCCGCCGACAGCATGACCGCGTCCGCGCCTTCGTAAACCGCCGTCGCCACATCGGAAACCTCGGCGCGGGTGGGCACAGGCGCCGAGATCATCGATTCCAGCATCTGCGTCGCGACCACGACCGGCTTGCCGGCCTTGCGCGCCGCGCGCGTGATCTGCTTCTGGATACCCGGCACGGATTCCAGCGGCATCTCCACACCGAGATCGCCGCGCGCCACCATGATCGCATCGGAAAGCTCGATGATCTCGTCGAGGCGCTCGACGGCCTGCGGCTTCTCGATCTTCGACAGCAGGCCGACGCGCCCGCGCGCGATCTTGCGCGCTTCCGCAAGATCGTCCGGCCTCTGGATGAAGGACAGAGCCACCCAGTCGATCTCTTCCTTGAGAACGGCGTCGAGATCGGCGCGGTCTTTTTCGGTCAGCGCCCCGACACCCAGCGTGGTGTCGGGAAGGCTGACGCCCTTCTTGCTCGAAATCTTCGTGCCGGAGACGACCTTCGCAGTAATCGACTTGCCGTCTGACTTTTCGGCGATGAGTTCCAGCCGCCCGTCATCGACCAGCAGGCGATGACCCGGCTGCACGGCTTCGAGGATTTCGGGATGGGGAAGCTTGACCCGGGTGGCATCGCCCGGCGCGTCATTGTCGTCGAAGGTGAAGGTCTGCCCCGGCTTGAGTTCGACCGTCGTGTCGGCAAATGTCCCGACGCGCAGTTTGGGACCCTGAAGGTCCGCGAGGATGCCGATCGGACGCCCGACCTGCTTCTCAACGGCGCGAATCCGCTTCACGAGGTCACGCATCATGTCATGGCTGGAATGGCTCATATTGATGCGGAACACGTCGGCTCCGGCATTGTGCAGTTTCGAGATCATTTCCTCTGTCGAGGACGAAGGGCCAAGCGTCGCGAGAATCTTGACTTTGCGACCGCGTCTCACTGGCCGTCTCCTTGTGTGATGAAGGGCTGTTCTGAGGCGGAGGTCGCCTCGGATTCGGGATCGTCCACGAGTTGGACCATCCAGTTCGTCTGGTTTCCGGTATCGTATTCGCGGAAGCCGGCTTTCTGGAAACCGCGCGCATAGCAGTCATTGACGCCGGTTATCTTGAATTGGAGTTCGGCGATGCACATGCTCACAGGCCCGTCCCAGCGACCGCCGCGCACGCCGTCCTCGGCGTAGAGGTAGTAATACCGCGACTCCAGCGGTCCCTCGATCAGCGTCTTGCAGGTCGAACCTTCGATGGCCCACCACCCTTCCGTAATCCAACCCGCCCGGGCTCGGTAACCGATCGAGACGCCGACGAGATCCTGTGTTGCATTGCACACGCGAAAATCGGCCTGCGCCGTTCCCGGCTTTGCAATGGACACCCCGACCGACATCAAAACCAGCCAGAAAAGTCGCACATAAATCGATTTATAGGAACGGCTTATCGGCATTTCTGATGACGTTGGTATGACGCGAAACAAATCGGAATTCCTGTCGTGGTTTGTCGCATGGCAACACTTTATGTCAATGCAAAGCTGGAACACAGCGTTGTTTTCGCGATATTGGCGGTGTTCACCGGTCTTGAATGCGTCCGATCGCCGACGATATGGACCTTATCGACCTCAACCGGAGAACGCACCATGACCGACATTCCGGAAAACAAGCGCACCGAACTCGAGGCCGCCGCGTTCCGGCGGTTGGTCGAACATCTGCGCCAGCGCACCGATGTGCAGAACATCGACCTGATGAACCTGGCGGGCTTTTGCCGCAACTGCCTTTCCAACTGGTACCGCGACGCGGCCGAAGCGGACGGCCTGGAACTGTCCAAGGACGAATCGCGCGAGATCATCTATGGCATGCCCTATTCAGAGTGGCGCGACCGATACCAGACGGAAGCGACGCCGGAAAAGAAAGCCCGCTTCGCCGAGACCGCGCCCAAACACGATTGACGTCCGCGCTCAGGCGGGCGGCCAGGCGAAATCGTTCGCGCGCCCCGGCTTGGCGGCCGGCGGCACACCGTCTTCGACAAGACGATTGCGCGGCGATTTGGCTTGAAGCGGATTTTCCGGCCGGCGCTCCGCCACGGAGTGGATATCGCCAAGCAGTTCCGCGCCGCCATCGAGTTCCGGATCCGCGATGGGAATCGGGTCCATGCGCACGACCTCGTCCTCGACCTGCAGCGGCGGAAGCCGCAAGGTCGAATAGCTCTCCGGCGCAAGCACGGTGAGTAACGACGATGCGGCATCTCCGAACATCGCCTTGATCTGCCGCTCGACATAGAAAGCGAGCTTGCGCTTGCCGGCATTGGTGAAGTTGATGCCGTCGGAATTCCGCAGGCGGACTGTCTGGCCGTTGATGTCGGAGCCGCTCAGGACGAACGCGCCGTCCTGATCGACGAAACCGTCCCAAATATCGACGAATGACCCCCCGACCGCCTCGGCTGCCGTCCGGTAGAATTCGTTGAAGGCCAGAATGTCGGTGGACATGCTCTTGAACCGGTAGGGCGGACCGCCAACCCAGATCAGGGGCGTATTGCTCTTCTGCACGATACCCGCGAAACGCTCGATACGAGCCTTGTATTCGCGTTCCCAGGCTTCGCTGCGCACCTTTTCGGTGCGCCCGTCCACGCGCATGGCCTGCCGGTCATTGGAACCGATCATGGTCACCACCAGCGCCGGCTTGACCTCCTCGATGATCCCTTCGATCGTGCCCGGCCAATCGTAATAGTCGTCACGCACGAAACCCGACGAACCGCTGGCGCGTGATTCGATGACGATCGATTGCGCATCCTTGAAGGCTTCACGCAGCCCCTGCGCGAGACCGGACGCCGTGAAATCGCCGACAACGAGGATGACGAGTGCGTTTTCGAGTTTTTCGGGCGCGGGCTCCGGCGCCGGAGCGGCAGCGCGCTGCGGTTCTCGCGGCGCCACCCGGGCGCGCTTCACCTCGCGCTTGGGAACTTCCTGAATCTGTCGCGATTCCGTATTGCGACGAAAAAGAAGGTCGATCAGCGAGCGCGGACGGACAAGCTTGTCCTCGTTCGACTGGGCGAGAGCCGCGCTCACCTCAAGGAGCGGGCCCGGAAGGCCGGTCGCGCCAGTCGAAAGAACCGCCATCGCCAAGAAAAGCGTGAGAAACGGCCGAACGAGAATACGCTTGTACAACACAGTCAAAATCCCTGGCGCATCATGCGCGGCGGTGTCTTCATTTTCGCAGCACTTTTAGCAATTCCATCGACGCATAGCCATCCCGCTCCAGGCCGTACCGCTCCTGGAACGACAGGATCGCACTGCGCGATTCCGGTCCGATCTTGCCGTCGATCTCGCCACCATAGAACCCAGCGCTCTTCAGCCGCTTCTGCAATTCCTCGCTTTCGGAGATGCTGAGGCGGGTGAAAGGCCGTTTCCAGTCCTTGCGCGGCCCGGGAAAGCCGGCGATCTGGTCGGCGAGCATGCCGACGGCGAGCGCATATTTGTCGGCATTGTTGTAGCGCTTGATGACGAAGAAGTTCTTCACCATCAGGAAGGCCGGACCGTCGCGCCCCTGCAGGACCTTCAACTCCGCCGATTGCCCCGGACGCGGAAACGGCTTCCCATTGGCGCGCGTGACGCCGATAGACGCCCATTTGGACAGCGACATCGACCCGCCGGGGAATTTCCGGCCCGGCGGCAAGATCACCTCGTAGCCCCAGGTCTGGCCTTTCTGCCAGCCATTGCGGCGCAAGAGATTGGCGGCCGTCCACAGGGCGTCGGGAACCGAGTTCCAGATATCGCGGCGCCCGTCGCGGTCGCCATCGACGGCATAGGCGATATAGCTGGTCGGGATGAACTGGGTATGTCCCATGGCGCCGGCCCACGAACCCATCAGCCCGTCACGCGAAACATCGCCGCTTTGCAGGATCTTGAGAGCGCCGATCAATTGTCCGCGCGCATATTTCGCGCGCCGGCGGTCGGCATAGGCCAATGTCGCGAGCGCCTGCGGCACGTAATGGAGCCGGTCACGGCGTTTGAGGAATTCGCCGTAATCGGATTCCATCGACCAGATCGCCAGCACGATATGCTTGTCGACGCCGGTGCTCCGCTCGATCGAATTGAGCAGGCGACCATATTTGCGCAGCATCTGGCGCCCGGTCGCGACGGAACGTTCGTGCACGCGCCCGTCGATATACTGCCAGGCTTCGTCGCGAAATTCGGGTTGGAACCGCGCCTTTTCGAGAACCGCAGGGTCAGGTGCGGTGATCCCCGCAAAAGCGCGGTCATAGACGGAAGGTGAAATACCGCGGGCGACCGCCGTTCCGCGAAAATCGCCGATCCATCGCTGGAAGCCGGCATCCGCGAAAGCAGATGCGGTAAAAGGTGCGAGAAGTGCCGCAGTGGCGACAACGATCCCAGCGTGCCGGATACCGGGGACGAGAGGCATGACTGTCACTCCTTTCAAGGTTGATGTTTCAATCCGTGCCGCGCCGGCGTCCGGGTCACCTTGCTGTTGAGCAAGTATCGCCCGATTCGATGGCATAATTTCGGCACGCTCGTCAGCGCTGCAATCGCAGCCCGACATAAGCACTTGTCGTCCGGCCACGTTTGGCCGGATCGGAACTCAGCGTCTCTTCGTGTCCGACCCGTGTCCTCAGGCCGGCGAAGCGATTGAACCAGAATGTCAACGCGGCGTCCGCGTTCAGAGTGACCTCGTCGGCGCTGCCATCGGCGTCACGATATTCCGCGCCGAAGCCGGCTTCCGCCGTAAGATTCGCCCTTACACGGTGGGTTACCCCGAGATTTGCCGCGTAGAGCAACGCTCCGCTTTCGGAGGTGCCGCCGCTGGTTTCCGTCGAAGTCGAAAGGTCGAGTGTTACATCCGTCTCCCGGCGAGGCGACCAGTTGAAGGTCGCGTCAACGGACACGCCGGCGATATCCGCGAGAGCGGAATCGGCGATGTCCTCGCGCAAATAGCCGGCCGAGATCTCGCCGTTCAGCTTCTCCCCGAGATCGATCCCCGTGCCGAGCCGCAACCCATAGCGAACGGAATTGCGATCGAGCCCGCCGCTATCCGGCGTCTCGCGCATCCGCCGCACACCATAAGTCGCCTCGATGAAGGGCGAGAAAACGGCGGACGCCTCGATGCCGGCGCGCAGCCGGCCGTCGATCGTCGTATTGTCCAGATCCGACTGCGGGATGACCGTCGCGTCGCTCAGCTCCGCATCGCCATACATGCTGTGTTCGACGGAGAGTTCGCCTTCGCCATAGAGCCTTCCGACTTCCTGGCGTAACGCGAGCGAACCGGAAAAGGTCTGTGTCGGCGGATCGTTGACTCCGGTCACGACCGGAATGAGCCCGGGATCGGTGGCCGCGATGAAAGCGGCCGATTGCGGGTCGTCCAGCGCGTAGCTGTAGCCCAACCTACCGGTCAGTGTCGTCGAGGCGCCGATATCCAGCCGTCCGGTCGCGTTGATCGTGCCCTCGGGTTCGAGCGTATCGTCCCCGCTCAACCCGCGCTGCAGCCGTCCGAAGGCGGAAATGTCCAACGCATGCCGAGACCAGTCGGACTCGAGGTCGAGTTGAAGCGATCCCTCGCCGGATAAGGTGTTCGAGCCCGACTCGCGTTTGCCGTTGAGGCCAAGATCGAGGGTCGAGCGCAAGACGAAACTTCCGAGCGGTTTACCCAGCGCCGCATAGGGATTTCCCTCTTCCCTGACGCTTCCGGTCTGCAACGGACCGACGGCCGACACGGGCAATGCTCGCGTCGGCGAAAAGACGGCATCGTCGTCAGGCAGAATGATATCGGGATCGCCACTTGCGGCGTCCGGCTCCGCAACGCCCTGCGCCGTGTCGTCTCCGGACACGCCGCGCAGGCCTCCGAGGTCTTGCGCAAAGACCGGCGCGCACAGGCAAAGCCCCAACCCGCCTGTTGCGAGCAACAGCGCGAATCGCGCCGGAACGAACGTCCGGCCACAGTCTTTTTCGAACAGGACCGTCGGCACGGCCAATCACCTCGTTTTCCTTACCGAAACCTAAACGTCGGTGGTTAACGAAACCTTAGGAACGAGAGGCGTTTCCACCGGATTACGGACCTGTTTGCCCAGGCCCGGCGCATCCCTCATGGACAAAATCCCGGCGGTGGAGTAGCGAACGGCAATGAGCAGCAAAGCGCATTTGTTGGAACCCGTCGAAAAGCCGATCGCTTCCGCCCTGAAGACACTGGCCTTTCAGCAAAAGGGCCTGTCCGCACTGGCCGATGCCATTGGAAACGGGCTCGGCGAATCATTTCTGGCTGCCATCGAAAAAATCAACGGCATCAAGGGCCGCGTCATCGTGACCGGCGTCGGCAAGAGCGGTCATATCGGCTCGAAAATGGCAGCGACGCTTGCCTCGACGGGCACGCCCGCCTTTTTTGTGCATCCCGCCGAGGCCAATCATGGCGACCTTGGCATGATCGCACGCGACGACGCGATCATCGCCATGTCATGGTCGGGAGAAACACAGGAACTGAGCGGGATATTGCGCTATTCGCGCCGCTTCGAAATTCCCCTTATCGCGATGACGTCCGGCGAAAACTCGACGCTGGCGCGCGAGGCGGACATCGTTCTCATTCTGCCGAAATCGGACGAGGCCTGCCCGCACGGGCTTGCCCCGACCACCTCGACGCTAATGCAACTCGCGCTGGGCGACGCGATCTCGGTCGCGCTGCTCGAAAGCCGCGGCTTCAGCGCGACGGACTTCCACACCTTTCACCCGGGCGGCAAGCTCGGCGCGAACCTGACCCATGTCGGCGAGATCATGCATGTCGGCAGCAAAGTCCCGCTGGTCCCGCTGGGAACGCCCATGGCGCAGGCTGTTCATGTACTCGCCGAGAAGCGCGTCGGCTGCGTCGGCATCACCGACGGGTCCGGCAACCTTGTCGGCATCTTCACCGACGGCGACCTGGCTCGCAATATCGAACGCGACCTGACCGGTCATACGGTTGATGACATCATGACGCCTTCGCCGAAGACCGTAACGGAACAGACCCTGGCGGCGACCGCCATGGAACTGCTCAATCGCCACAACATTTCGGCGCTGATCGTGGTCGAAGGCGCAAGGCCGGTCGGCGTCGTGCATTTCCACGACCTCCTGCGCATCGGCGTCGCCTGACGGGCTACGCTTCTGCGCGGCCGCGGCATGCTTAACGGCGCGTTAACCAAACCGCGCGGATTTGGCCGGAATTCCGGGTTTGGGACACGTCACTGGCAACCAAACTGTATCTCGGTCATTAGCCTGTCATGACCAACACACGCGAAAAACTGCCGGTATTGCTTGTCGAGGACGATCCCCTGATCGCGCTCGACGCCGAAGATACGCTGACCATCGCGGGTTTCGCGTGCCTGCTCGCCTACAATACGGATACCGCGATGGACTTGCTGAAAGCTCACGAGATCCGCGCTGCGATTCTCGATTACGATCTCGGCGACGAGACGAGTCTCTGCATCGCCGAACAGGTATACGGGTCGGATATTCCCTACGCTTTCGTGACAGGCCGCAGCCGCGGGGAGATCATCGGCCACGCGCCCGGGCCCGTTGCGATTCTGTCAAAACCGGTCGACTATGCCGACGTCGCTCGCCAGCTCTCGATCGCCTAGACGCTTTCGACGTCCAGGCGGTCGGAATTGCCGCCACGAATGCGCACCCTCGTCCCTGCCGGCATGTCCTCGCCACTGACCCGCCAAAGCGTGTCGCCCAAGCGAACACGGCCGACGCCGTTAACGATCGGCTGTTCCAGCGTGGCGATTTGGCCGACCAATTGCGCGACCCGATCGTTCAGCGTCGGCTCATCGCTCTCGACCTCATTGCGCGATATCCACGACCGACCCGCATAGGCGAGCACGAGCGACAGGATCAGGAAGCCGAGCACCTGCACCTGCCAGACCCAAAGTTCCGCGCCCAGTCCCCAGACCATTAGCGAGATCGCGCCAATTACCAACGCCGCCGCGCCAAGCCATAAAAAGAAAATGCCAGGCGCAAGAATCTCGAGCCCGAGCAGGACAAAACCGAGAATAACCCAGCTCCAGCCGCCGAATTCCCGTATTGTTTCGAGGATCATCTTGGCGCCCGCCCGTCACTGCCGTCCGGGAACCGGCGGAACCGTCGGCGGCGCGGCACGCCCGCGTGCTTCCTCAAGCGCTCTGTCGCCGAACACTTCCTTGGCGATCGCCCCGATTCCGCCAAGCGAACCGATCAGCGAGGCTGCCTCCATCGGCAACATGACGATCTTCTGGTTCGGCGCCGAGCCGATTGTCTGCAGCGCCTCGGTGTATTTCTGGGCGACGAAGTAGTTGATCGCCTGGGTCGAACCGCCCGCAATGGCTTCGGACACCGACCGAGTCGCATTCGCTTCCGCCTCGGCAAGGCGTTCGCGGGCCTCGGCCTCGCGGTAGGCGGCTTCGCGCTCGCCCTCGGCCTTCAGGATCGCCGACTGCTTCATGCCCTCGGCGCGCAGGATCTGCGCCTGCCGTGCACCTTCGGCCTCCAGAATCTCGGCGCGTTTGTCGCGCTCCGCCTTCATCTGCCGGCCCATCGACGCGATGAGGTCGGCCGGCGGATTGATATCCTTGATCTCGATACGGGTGATCTTGATACCCCACGGGCTCGCCGCTTCGTCGACGACATGCAACAGCTTCGTGTTGATCGCATCGCGGTTCGAGAGCAACTCGTCCAGATCCATCGAACCCATCACGGAACGGATATTGGTCATTGTCAGGTTGAGGATGGCGTTTTCCAACCCCGAAACCTGATAAGCCGCCTTCGGCGCGTTCAGCACCTGGTAGAAGCAGACGCCGTCCGCCTCCACGGAAGCATTGTCGCGGGTGATCACGACCTGCGTCGGCACGTCCAGCACCTGCTCCATCATGTTCATCTTCGAGCCGATGCGATCGAAGAATGGCACGATAATATTGAGCCCGGGCTCAAGTGTGCGCGTGTAGCGTCCGAAACGCTCCACCGTGTAGGCAAATCCCTGCGGTACGGTCTTGATCGCCGCGAAAAGGATGATGACGACAAGCGCGGCGAAAACCGCGATGGCAATATCGAGACCGAACATAGAGCCCTCCAGACGCCGCAAATGGCATTAACCCCGAGCCCTTGTAATATGGGGATGTAAATCAGCCCTTACAAAGGCAACGGAATCCGATCCTGTCGGGCGCGCCTAGATCCACCCCTGCAATTCGCGACGAACCAGTGCCTCGATCACGGCCATGCCGTCATCGGAATCGTTGAGGCACGGGATATGGGTGAAGTTCTTTCCGCCATTCTCGTGAAAGATCTCGCCGCCCTCGCCCGCGATTTCCTCCAGCGTCTCCAGGCAGTCGGAAACGAAACCCGGATTGAAAACGGCAAGCGATTTCACGCCTTCCTGGGCGAGTTTCTCGATCGTCTTGTCGGTGTAAGGCTGCAGCCACTCCTCCGGCCCGAACCGCGACTGGAAACAGGTCAACAAACGTCCTTTTTCCCAGCCAAGCCGCTTTTCGAGCAGCCGCGAGGTTTTCTGGCAGTGGCAGTGATACGGATCACCGCGCTTGAAATAGCTTTGGGGAATGCCGTGATAGGAGGCGATCACCTTCTCGGGCACGAAATCAAGCGTCTCAAAATGCGCTTCGATCGATCGGGCCAGCGCCTCGATATAGACCGGCTCGTCGTGATAGGCCGGGACGGTGCGAATCGCCGGCATGAAGCGCGTCGCCATCAGCGATTCGAACGTCTTGTCGTTCACCGTCGCTGTCGTCGCGGCGGAATATTGCGGATAAAGCGGAAAGATGAGGATGCGGTCGCAACCCGCATCGCGCAGCCCGGTCATGCGGGAATCGATCGACGGATTGCCGTAGCGCATCGCCCAGTCCGTCACGATTTCCGGATGACCTGACAGAGCCGCGCCAAGCTTTTCCGCCTGTGAGCGCGTATAGGTGCGCAGGTAGCTCTCGTCGAGATCCTTGTTCCAGATCTGTTCATAGGCCTTGCCGACCTTGCCCGGCCTCGTATTGAGCACGATACCGAACAGGATCGGATACCACAGCGCCTTTGGCCACTCGATCACGCGTTTGTCTGTCAGGAATTCCTTCAGATACCGCCGCATGGAGGCGTAGTCCGTGGCGTCCGGCGTGCCAAGATTGACGAGCAGAACGCCGACCTTCTGGATTTTCACGGGCGGATGATCTGCCGGCAGCGGCCCGACGGCCCTCGCTTCGTCACGGTCGATTGTCGTTTTCATGTTCATGGCCGTTTTCCTTTGGCCGGAACTTAGCCGCGACCCGCGCAAATTCAATGCCGGGGCATGCGTCAATCCGCGCTTCAAACGAAAAAGGCGCGGGAATTTCCCGCGCCTTCGAATGTGCGAAGAAAGCAGAGCTTATTTCGGGATGACCAGTTCGGCACCGATATCGAGATCGGAGGAGTCCATATCGGGATTGGCCTCGGCGATCTTGGTCCACATCGTCGCGTCGCCGTAATATTTCCGGGCGAGATCCCAGAAATTGTCGCCACGCACGATCGTGTGCTTGGTCTCTTCCATCATGGCCTCGCCCTCGGACATCCCCTCGGTCTCCGCCATCTCCTCTGTTTCAGCCATCTCTTCGGTTTCGGCCACCTCTTCGGACTCAACCATCGGCGGTTCGGTCGAAAGCGCGCCTGCGCCAAGTGAGGTTTCCGGCACTTCGACATTCACGTCGGCCGCCGGCTCCTCGGCCATGGCTTCCTCGGTCGCGGCTTCTTCCGCAGCCGGTTCCGCGGCCGCTTCTTCCATTGCCGGCTCTTCTTCCATGGCTGACTCATCCGCCATCGCCTCGGCGACGGTGATACGGCCATCCGTGTAGGGCTCATACGGGCTGTTGGCGGCGACATAGTCCGCGACCACGGTTTCGAGACCCGGACCGTAGTCATAGGCATTCATGCCGCTATCCGCGAACACCGAGTAACCGTCGCCGCCGGAACGCATGAAATTGTTGGACACAACCCCGTAAGTCGCTTCCGCATCGATTGGTGCAAACGCGCCGCTCGCATCCGCAACCATCACATCGGAGATGCGCGAACCCGGTTCCCTGGAGGTGTCGAACGTGAACTTCAACCCGGCAACCTGCGGGAATCGTCCGCCGCCATCCTCGACCTGACTGACGCCGTTTTCCAGCGCGACCAGCACGTCCGAACCCTTGAGCTGGAAAGTCGCCAGCGTGTTCTGGAACGGAAGAACAGTAAGGACTTCGCCCATCGTCACCTCGCCGGCGTCGATGGAGGCGCGCAGCCCTCCGCCGTTCTGGATCGCGATCTGGACGCCCTGATCCTTCACCCGATCGAGCATCGCATCGGCAACGAGGTTGCCCATGGAGCATTCCATGGCGCGGCAGACATCTCGGTTGCCCTCGATTGCGTCCGCCGAATCGCCGATGACCTTCCCTTTCAGCTCCTCGATCGGCGCAGCCAGTTCGGCGATACGGTCCAGCGATTCCTGATCGGGTGTCACGGATGCATCCATCACGATGGGCTCGCCGGTCGCTTCCGTTACGACGCCTTCATCGGAGAACACGACCTTCAGATCGCCGAGATATTTCGAGTAGGCATAGGCCTGCACGACCGGCACCTTGTAGCCGTCCGGATTGTCGACCCATGTCGGGTACGGTCCGGCGGCGCCTTCGGCTGTGTTCGACAGGAAAGTGTTGGTGTGACCGCCAACAACCACGTCCACGCCCGGGATCTTCGCGATCGCCGCCAGATCGCGTGGATAGCCCACATGGGTCAGCGCGATCACCTTGTTGACGCCCTCGCCGGTCAGTTCCTCGACCGCAGCGGTGATCTTCTCGACATCCTCGGCGATCAGAACATGCTCGCCGGGAGAGGAGAGTTCGCCGGTGTCGTTGGCAACCGCACCAACAATACCAATTTTCTCGCCACCTTTCTCGATGATCACATAGGCCGGAATCTTGTCGGCAAGCGCGGATGCGCCGTCAGCGACGACGTTTGCCGATATCGCCGGAAAATCGATTTTCTCGAGGAAGGGCGCGAGACCTTCTTCGCCGTCATCGAATTCGTGGTTGCCGATCGTCATGACGTCGGTGCCCATCTTGTTCAGGAACTCGGCCTCAACCTCTCCCTTGTAGGTCGTGTAGAAAAGGGAGCCCTGGAAATTGTCGCCTGCGTTGAGGAAAAGCAGGTTGCCGTCGCCGACACGTTCGCGCGCGGCGGCCGCGGCGGTCACCAGTCGCGCAACGCCGCCAAAGCACGCGCCTTCAGCCTCGTCGTCCGCCGAGCAGGTCGAGTCATACTTGTTGATGGACTCGATGCGGCTGTGCAGGTCGTTGATGTGGATGATGTTCAACTCGTAGTCGGCGCTGGCCGTGGCCGTTCCGATCGCCAGTGCGGAGACGCTGAGCGTGGCAAGTTTCAGAATTCGGTTCATTTCATACTCCCTGGTCGGTAGGCGCGCGGGGGCTTGCAGCGCCGTGCGGCCGACTCATTGCATCGCGATGTAACGATTGAACGAAGCCGGCCGTTGCCCGCAATGTTTTCACTGCGCGCACCGCTTGGCAAGGCGTTTTGAGGCGAATTCCGCGCCCGCGGGACAATTCGCCGAAGCTGTGTATGGAAGGCGGCCGGTTGGCCGGTCAGCCCCGCCGCACCAGCGAGAACTGGCGACCGGTGTTTTCCGTACAGTTCATTGAACTGCTGCCCGCGACCAGCAGGCAATTCGCCTGGATACGCTCGCCCCGCACGATCGCGAGATAATCGAGCGAAAGGGAATTGGAGCCGGTGTAGTTGTAGCTCCCCTGCGCCGACTTGTTGCCGGTGTCGGTCGCCACGGCCGTGAAGCTGCCGTTCCTGAAGGTCGCGGCGATATTCCCGCCGGGATCGCCCCAGTTTCCTTCGGCCGGACCCGAGCGCATGGCAAAACGCCCGCCACCGCCCGGTGCGTCCATGACGCAGCCGGCAAGTGTTGTCAGCGCGATGAGAGTGGCGCCGAAAGCACCGGCCTTGATCATGTGACGGGAGAGCATTGTGCACCTCGCTTGGGAATCGGTTGTCTCAATATACGGTATTTTTACTATACGTGAAGTCGCGAAAACTATCACGACGTCACAGTACCTGTCGGTCAGTGAACAAGAATGTTGCGGAACTGCCACGGATCGGACGTGTCGATGTCCTCCGGGAAGAAGCCCGGACGGTCGGATAGCGGCGTCCAGTCGGAGTAATAGCCTTTCACCGGGCCGAGATAGGGCAATTGCACTTCAAGGCACCGCCGGTAGTCCATTTCGTCGGTTTCGACGATACCGGCTTCCGGGTTTTCCAGCGCCCACACCATGCCGGCCAGCACCGCCGAGGTGACCTGCAGGCCGGTCGCGTTCTGATAGGGCGCGATCTCTCGCGTTTCCTCGACCGAAAGCTGCGATCCGAACCAGTAGGCATTCTTCTTGTGGCCGTAGAGAAGCACGCCCAACTCGTCGATACCATCGACAAGCTGGTCCTCCTCCATCACCTCGAATCGCGACTGCGCCTTTCCGGCCTGTCCGAACATTTCGTGCAGCGACAGCACCGCATTGTTGCAGGGATGATAGGCGTAATGACAGGTCGGCCTGAACGTGACCTCGCCCTTCCGGTTGTGCGCCGTGAAGAAATCCGAAATCGAAATCGCCTCGTTATGCGTGACGAGAAAACCGTATTGCGGGCCTGGCGTGGGGCACCAGGTACGCACGCGCGTCGCGGCGCCCGGCTGGTCAAGCCAGATCGCGGCCTTGCAGCCCTTCTTGTGTTTGCGGGCATTCTTCGGCTCCCAGGTTTCGTGCGTGCCCCAGCCGAGTTCGGCCGGCTGCAGCCCCTCCGCGACGAAGCCTTCCACCGACCATGTGTTGGAGAAGACGTCCGGTTCCTTCGGCGTCTTGGAGCGTTGCGTATCGCGCTCCGCGATGTGGATACCTTTCACACCGACCTTTTTCATAAGCTTCGCCCAGCCTTCGCGGTCCTCCGGCTTGGGCTCCGTGAATTCGAGACCGCTGTCCTTGGCGAGATTGACGAGCGCCTGCTTGACGAACCAGGACACCATGCCCGGATTGGCCCCGCAACAGGAGACGGCCGTCGTGCCGCCGGGGTTCTTTTTCTTCTCCCGGCGGACGGTCTCGCGAAGGGCGTAGTTGGTGCGCGTGGAGTTGTCGGCCTCTTCGTCGAAATAGAAGCCGAGCCACGGCTCGACGACGGTGTCGATATAGAGAACGCCCAGCTTGCGGCAGTATTTCATGATGTCGAGCGACGACGTGTCGACGGAAAGGTTGACGCAAAAGCCACGGCCTTCGCCTTCTGTCAGAAGCGGCCCGAGAACTTCCTTGTAATTGTCTTCGTTGAGCGCCACCTGAACGTGACGCAGCCCGTGCCTCTCCATCAGGGCGCGGTCGGCTTCGATGTCGCGCGGCTCGATGACGGTGAAGCGATCCTTGTCATAGGAGAAATGCCGTTCGATCAACGGCACCGTGCCACGCCCGATAGAGCCAAAGCCGATCATCACGACCGGTCCCGTGATTTCGCCGTATACGGGCCAGGTTTCACTCGCCATCCGAACCATTCTCCAACTCTTGCAAAGCCTCTTGATGGACTGCCGCTAAACCACACCAGACTGTCATAATAAAGGGAAAAGGCCGTCGCCCGGTTTGGTTCCGCTCCGCGAATACCGACAGCAGGGCTTTCTGAAACGGCAAATCCGCGCTATTTGCCCCCCGACAATCAAACGCAGGAACAGGATATCGACATGCCCGCCTATCGTTCACGCACAACCACCCACGGCCGCAACATGGCCGGCGCCCGCGGACTGTGGCGCGCCACGGGCATGAAGGACGGCGACTTCGGCAAACCGATCATTGCGGTCGTCAACTCCTTCACGCAGTTCGTGCCCGGCCACGTCCACCTCAAGGACATGGGCCAGTTGGTCGCCCGCGAAATCGAGGCGGCCGGCGGTGTCGCCAAGGAATTCAACACGATCGCGGTCGATGACGGCATCGCCATGGGCCATGACGGCATGCTCTATTCGCTGCCGAGCCGCGAGATCATCGCCGACTCGGTCGAATACATGGTCAATGCGCATTGCGCCGACGCAATGGTCTGCATCTCCAACTGCGACAAGATCACGCCCGGCATGCTGAATGCGGCGATGCGCCTCAACATCCCGGCCGTCTTCGTCTCCGGCGGTCCCATGGAAGCGGGCAAGGTCGTCTTGAATGGCAAGACCAAGGCGCTCGACCTGATCGACGCCATGGTCGCCGCCGCCGACGACAAGGTGACAGACGACGAGGTCCAGGCCATCGAACGCTCCGCCTGTCCGACCTGCGGGTCGTGTTCGGGCATGTTCACCGCCAACTCGATGAACTGCCTCACCGAGGCGTTGGGCCTGTCACTTCCGGGCAACGGTTCGACGCTTGCCACGCATGCCGATCGCAAGCGGCTGTTTGTCGAGGCCGGGCATCTGATCGTGGATATCGCCCGCCGCTACTACGAGCAGGAGGACGACAGCGTCCTGCCGCGCAATATCGCCTCAAAAGCGGCCTTCGAAAATGCAATGGCGCTCGATATCGCCATGGGCGGATCGACCAACACGGTGCTGCACATCCTGGCCGCCGCCCATGAGGGCGAGGTGGACTTCACGCTGGACGATATCGACCGTCTGTCGCGCAATGTCCCGTGCCTTTCCAAAGTAGCGCCGGCCAAGGCCGACGTTCACATGGAGGATGTCCACCGCGCGGGCGGCATCATGCGCATCCTCGGCGAACTCGACCGCGGCGAATTGATCAATCGCGACTGCCCGACCGTCCATTCGGCGACGATCGGCGACGCGCTCGACCGCTGGGACATCAGACGCACGAACAGCGAAGACGTGCGCACCTTCTTTAGCGCCGCGCCGGGCGGCGTGCCGACCCAGGTCGCCTTCAGCCAGGAAGCGCGCTGGAAAGATCTGGATACCGACAGCGAGAAAGGCGTCATCCGCTCGGTCGAGCATCCGTTCTCAAAGGATGGCGGCCTCGCGGTTCTGAAAGGCAACATCGCGCTCGACGGCTGTATCGTGAAAACGGCCGGCGTCGATGAGTCGATCCTGAAATTCACGGGTCCGGCCCGCGTCTTCGAAAGCCAGGATGCGGCGGTCAAGGCAATCCTGTCGAACGAGATCAAGGCCGGCGATGTCGTGGTCATCATCTATGAAGGCCCGAAGGGTGGCCCCGGCATGCAGGAGATGCTGTATCCGACCAGCTATCTGAAGTCGAAAGGCCTCGGAAAGGCTTGCGCGCTGATCACCGACGGGCGTTTCTCGGGCGGAACGTCCGGTCTCTCCATCGGCCACGCCTCGCCGGAAGCGGCGAATGGCGGCGCAATCGGTCTGGTGCGCGAAGGCGACACGATCGAGATCGATATCCCCAACCGAACGATCAATCTCGCGGTTTCGGATGCCGAACTGGACAAGCGCCGCAGCGAGCAGGACGCCAACGGCTGGAAGCCGTCGGGACCGCGCAAGCGCAACGTCACGACGGCGCTCAAGGCCTATGCCGCCTTTGCCGCTTCCGCCGACAAGGGCGCGGTTCGCATCCTGCCGGAGTGATCGTCCGCGCAGAAACGGAAAGAGGCCGGCCCTCACGGAGCCGGCCTTTTCTTTATCCGCTCGCCTGTTCGCGTAGCCACCCGACGAGCCGTTCGCGGCCTTCCGCGAGCCCCTTGTAGGCAAGCTGCTTGGCATTCAGCGCCGCGAGCTGCTTCTCCAACCCGCTAGCAAGATCCTGTCCTCCGGGATGGCGCGGAAGAACCGACAGCGGGTCGAGATGGATGCGGATCGTGAACAGGATGTCGCCCGAGACCGGCATCTTGCGCAGCGTCTGGCGTTCCACCCTCAGATAGACGGTTTCGACCGGTTGTCCGGCGAGGAAGCCGCCCTGTCCCTCGGTCGCCTCGTCACGCTGGTTCTTCGAGCGCGGATGATACAGATCGGCGTTTTCCTGCAACGACCAGTTCATCCGCTCGACGGGCAACTCGACCTTGAGGCTGTCGAAGATTCGTTCGATCAGTCCGGCCGTGCGCGTGCCCGGCCCGAAAGCCGGAACGGTGGTGTGGATAATCTGGAGCGGCCTGTCGAATTTCTCCGCCAGTGACCACGACGAGGGAAAACAGAGCGACGCTGCGACGAGCCGCCAGCCGTCGTCGAATTTGCGCATCAGCACCAGATCTTCCGGCACCAGCATTGATGCAGTCCTCAGCGGCGCCGGATCGTCCGGATCGAGGCGCACGCGGCGGCGCCCGTCGCCGATGACCAGTTCCGCCGCTTCACGGCGATAGGCGGCCGGAAAGCGATCCGGCAGGTAGTGGACGAGTGCATCGAGCACTTCGCCTTGCGCCGCGACCGTATCGGAACGCGCCATGAAGACACGTTCCGGAACGCTTGCGAATAATCGTTCCTTCTCGGCGAGATAGGTTTCGAGGTCGTCTTCCGGCTCGATCCAGTCGTTCACATCGAACGGCTTCAGCCCGATCGTGAACGGCGTTGCCGACCCGTCATAGGGCGTATGGACCGGCCTCGTCACCCTGTCGGCCTCACGCGTCGGTTGCTTCCAGTTCGTCGATGATGCCCTCGATGACCGACAGGCCCCTGGACCAGAAAGCCGGGTCGGATGCGTCGAGCCCGAAAGGCGCCAGCAGTTCCGAATGGTGCTTGGTGCCGCCGGCGCGAAGCATGTCAAAATACTTCGCCTGGAAGCCGGATTCGGCGTCCTGGTAGACCGCGTAGAGCGAGTTCACGAGGCAATCGCCGAACGCATAGGCGTAGACATAGAAGGGCGAATGGATGAAATGCGGAATGTAGGTCCAGAAGGTCTCGTAGCCCGCCGGCAAACGGATGGCCGGCCCGAGGCTCTCGCCCTGCACGCTCATCCACAACTCTCCGATCTGGTCGGAAGTCAGTTCGCCGTTTCGCCGTTCCGTGTGGACCTTGCGCTCGAACTGGTAGAAGGCGATCTGGCGGATGACCGTGTTGATCATGTCTTCCGCCTTCTGGGCCAGCATCGCCTTGCGCTCGCGCTTCTCGGTGGTGTTGTCGAGCATCGAGCGGAAGGTCAGCATCTCGCCGAACACGGATGCCGTTTCGGCCAGGGTCAGCGGCGTCTGCGCCATAAGCGCGCCCTGTTCGCCGGCCAGGACCTGATGCACGCCATGCCCGAGTTCATGGGCGAGCGTCATCACATCGCGCGGCTTGCCCATATAGTTGAGCAACACATAGGGATGGGCGGACGGGACGGTGGGGTGCGCGAACGCGCCCGGCGCCTTGCCCGGACGCGCCGGCGCGTCGATCCACGACTTGTCGAAGAAGCGGCGCGCGATATCCGCCATCTCGGGCGAAAACGCTCCATAGGCCGAAAGCACGGTGTTTCGGGCGTCTTCCCAGCCGATTGTCGCCTGCGGCGTCTCGGGCAGAGGCGCGTTGCGATCCCAGGCTTCAAGCACGTCCAGCCCGAGCCATTTCGCCTTCATCGCGTAGTAGCGGTGTGAAATGCGCGGATAGGCATCGCGCACTGCCTCCGTCAGCGCATCGACAACCTCGCGTTCGACACGATTGGCGAGGTGCCGGCTGTCGGCGATATCCTGGAAGCCGCGCCAGCGGTCTGAAATCTCCTTGTCCTTCGCGAGCGTGTTGGTGATCAACGTGAAGGTCGACAGGTTCTTGCCGAAGGTCTCCGTCAGGGCATGGAAGCCCTTTTCGCGCCGCGACCGGTCATGGTCCTGCAAGAGATTGAGCGTCGACTCGATCGCAAGCTCCTCGCCGTCCACGGTGAAGCGGAGCGCCGTCATCGTCTCGTCGAAGAGCCGGTTGAATGCGCCGCGTCCCGTCAGCGACTTCTCATGAAACAATTGCTCGACGCGATCCTCGAGCTGATAAGGCTTTTCCTTGCGAAGATCCTCCACCCACGGCCGGTAATGCGCCAGCAAATCGTCCTCGGAAAGGGCGCGCTCCAGCGCTTCGTCCTCGATCCGGTTCAGCTCCAGCGCGAAGAAAAGTAGGTTCGAACTGATGTCGGTGAGCTGCTGCTGCATGTCCCCGTAGAACTTGGCCTTGGCCGGATTGGCCGTCTCGCCGGCATAGGTCAGGCTCGCAAACGCCATGATCCGCCCAAGCAGTTCCTCCAGTTGCTCGAATGCCGCGATTGCCTTGCCGAGAGATCCGTTTCCGGCGGCAAGCGACAGCTTGCCTTTCCACGTATCGGAGAACCAAACCGCCTCGGCGGCGGCGCGTTCCAGATCGTCCTTCAGTTCCGGCGCATCGATCGAGGGATAGAGATCGCCGAGGTTCCATTCCGGCAGATCGCCGAACTGTGCCGCTGCCGCGCCCTCGGCGGGTGATCGACTCGCAAGGTCTTCCCGCAGAAAGGTCGAATGATGAATCATGGATCTGCCCCGCATGTCCGCCGGCAAATGCCCGGCGATCGTTAAACTTTGACCGGCAGGCTTAGCCCGCCCTTGAGATATATGTGCCAACCTGGCGCACAGGAGAAAATCCGGGTGCCTGCTACCGGAACATACTAAAGGTACGAAGCCATTCAAGCGATGAGTGCGCATATCCTCATAGCCGATGACGATCCTGTCCAGCGTCGCCTGATCGAGGCGGCGGTTGGACGCCTCGGCTATTCGTCCAGCGTGGTCGATGGCGGCGCAAAGGCGCTCGACGCCATCACCGATCCGGACGCGCAAATCGACGCCATCCTGCTCGACCTCGTCATGCCGGATATCGATGGCCTTACCATCATGCGCGCGATGCGCGAGCGCGACATCGAAACCCCCGTCATCGTTCTGACCGCACAGGGCGGTATCGATGTGGTCATTTCCGCGATGCGGGCCGGCGCCTTCGATTTCCTCGTCAAGCCGGTCTCGCCCGAACGGCTAAAATGCGCGCTCGAAGCCGCGATCAAGGTCAAGACGCGCCAGACCCGTGACGCTGGCGAAAATGGCGCATCCGCCCGACACAGGATGATCGCCGGTAGCGAGGCAATGGATCGCGTTCGCGCCCTGATGCGCAAGGCGGCCGCCAGCGACATACCCGTCCTGATCGAGGGCGATTCCGGTACCGGCAAGGAACTGATCGCCCGCGCGATCCAGGCCGAGAGCATCCGCTCGAACAAGCCTTTCGTCGTCGTCAATTGCGGCGCGATTCCGGAGAATCTGATAGAGAGCATCCTGTTCGGTCACGAGAAGGGTGCGTTCACAGGCGCGACGGAAAAGCACACCGGCAAATTCGTCGAGGCCAATGGCGGCACCTTGTTCCTCGACGAGATCGGCGAACTCCCGCTGGAAGCGCAGGTCAAGCTGCTGCGCGCCATCCAGGAAGGTGAAATCGAACCCGTCGGATCGCGCACGATCAGAAAGGTCGATATCCGTTTCATCTCGGCGACCAATCGCGACCTGATCGCAGCCATCAAGGCCGGGCGATTCCGCGAGGACCTGTTCTACCGGCTCAATGTCTTTCCCATTCTGGTGCCCGCTCTTCGCCAGCGCGATACCGACATTCCCCAACTGGTTCATCATTTCATCGAGATGTACAGGCGCGAGCAACGCAGCTTCCGCGCGCGCGGAATATCACCGGAAGCGCTGGCGCTGCTCCAGGCTCACGACTGGCCGGGAAACATCAGGCAGCTTCAGAATGCCGTTTTCAGGGCGATGGTCCTTTGCGACGGCAAGACCCTCCAGGTGTCTGATTTCCCGCAGATACAGGCTCAGGTGCACGGCATCGATCCCGAAGAGCTTTCCGGGGCCGGCGGCAGGGAAACTCTCGCCTCCACGCCTCCTCTCGACAGCGCCCTGTCCAGCCCCGCCGACAGCGCGAATTCGGTCTGGCGCGAACCAGCGCAACCGGCGGACATGCTGCGCATTCTCGACAGCACCGGCAACGTCCGTCCGCTGGTCGAACTCGAAGCCGAGGCAATCGCCTTCGCGATCGACCATTACGGCGGCCAGATGAGCGAAGTCGCCCGCCGGCTCGGAATCGGCCGCTCGACGCTTTATCGCAAGCTCAAGGAATATAATCTCGACCAGGCCGAACTGGCCGCCGAGTAACCACCCGCCGCGTATCCAGCAGGTCCCGCCCATTGCACATATGCAATTGGTAACCATGAAGTTTTGCGCGTTTCGCCCCGCGCCGTTTTGCCATCGTATCACCGCATTTTCCGATCATCAGGGCCGGATATCGGGGGAACACCGGGGATACGTGGTGCAGATTGCCCTTTCGCAAGGTTTCCGACTGGATTTTACCGGCTATCGGTGCGATCACCACGCTAACAAGCGGTTAACCATGTTTCCGCTAGCCTCCGGGGCGTTGCTGTATTTACAGGTTGATGTGTTTTGAGGTTCCGGAAGACAAATCAGGCGGCAAGGCCCGGTCGCTGGGTCGCGCGTGCGTTCTGGCACGCGGCGGTCATGTCTTGCCTGGCTTTGCCCCTCATGTTGACGGCATTCGCCTCTGCGCAAGCCGAAACGCGCACGCTGAAACTCTACTACATTCATACCAAGGAACGCGCCGAGATCACATTCAAGAAGGACGGGCGCTATATCCAGAGCGGGCTTAACAAGCTGAACCGCTTCCTGCGCGACTGGCGTCGCAACGAACCGACGAAGATGGACCCCCAGATCTTCGACATCATCTGGGAAGCCTATCAGATGTCAGGCGCAAGGGATTATATCCACGTCGTCTCGGCCTACCGTTCGCCGGCGACAAACGAGATGCTGCGCCGGACCCGCGGCGGTCAGGCCAAGAAAAGCCAGCACATGGTCGGCAAGGCGATGGATTTCTATATCCCCGGCGTCAAGCTCTCCAAGCTGCGCGAGATCGGCTTCAAGCTTCAGGGCGGCGGCGTCGGATACTATCCGAAATCCGGTTCTCCTTTCGTGCATTTCGATACCGGCAGCGTCCGCGCATGGCCGCGCATGAGCCGTTCGGAGCTCACCCGTGTATTCCCCAAGGGTGGAACCTTGCACCTGCCGCCCGACGGCAAGCCCCTGCCCGGCTACAATCAGGCGCTCGCCGCCTACAAGGAACGCAAACGCAAGGGCCAGGCCACGGCAATCGTTTCGGGCGGCCGTAGCGGTGGAGGCGGCGGCGGATTGCTGGCCGGCCTTTTCGGCGGCGGCGGAAACGACGACCGTGATGCCGCTCCGGCAGCTCCCGCACCGCGCCGCGCGACACCACAGCCCAGCGCTCCCGCACCGGTTCGCGAAACACCCGGAAGCCTCATGGCGGCGTTGGTCCCCCGCGAAATGCCCCTGCCGCAATTTGCTCCGCGACCCGAGCCCGCCATTCCGCTCGCCGCAGCCGAAACCGCGGTCGAAAGGCTCGCCGAGGCGCCCGCCGCACCGGTTCCCCCGGCCAACGTCCCGACGGCGACGGCACTCGTCCAGCCGGACGCCGCCCCGTCGGTTCCGACACCGCGTCCTCGCCCGGGCGTGCAGGTCGCCAGCCTGCAACGCGAACCCGCCTCCACGCGCCGCTCCGCCGCCGATATCGAGGCTGCGCTGAACGGCGCAACCAACGCGCGTGCATCTGCCGACGAGGTGGAGGAATTAATCAACTCGGCGCGCAAGGCCGATCTCGACCTCGCGGCGCTCGATATACCGCTTCCCGCCTCCGCGCCGCGCCCGGAACGGCTTGCGGGGCCGAAAATCGAGGTCGCCGCGCTTCCCGTACCGCAAAGCCCGCAACGCGCCTCCGTCGAAGCCGTCACGCCAGGCGAACAGGCTGTTCCCGTGCCGGGAGCGCGCGCAAGCACCGAGGCCAGACCCGCTCCCGTCTACGACACAGGTGTCGAGACGACCCTGAAAGCGCCGCGTCCCAGCCTTCACACCGCTTCCACGCAGAACGCAGCCGCCTCCCGGCTCGTACCGGCGGACCAGATCGACCCAGCGCGCTATGGAACCTGGACGACGGCGCAACTCTCGGTCACCGATCACGGTCGCCTGACGGAACGCCCGGCCTTCATCCAGAACGCGCTGCGCGAAGCGCCGACGACGGTCTACACGAAAGGCTTTTCCAGAACCGCCGCCCCCGATCCGCGCCGCTTCTCTGGCAACGCGGTCACCTTCCTCGCCGTGGCGAAATTCCAGGGCGGCAAGGGTGGCGACGGCCAGCCACTGACGCTGAAGATCCCCGCCACCAACTGATCCGGGCTCAGCCCTTTTTCGCTGTATCGATATCCGCCAGCGGCCCGACCGGCTCGGCCTCCGCCACCGCGGATGAGACATTTCGTCTGCTCGCTGCCGCCTTCGTTTTGCGCCGTGCGATGCGGCCGGCGCGATAGCGCACTTTCAGCCACCACATCCCCTCCTCCACATTGCCGATCTCGGCGGCATAGGCCTCCGAGAGCGCAGCGCGGTAGGACGAGTAATTTTCCATCGCAATCGCCTCGACCCGGTGCATCACCGCCATCCATGCGGGAGAGAACAGGAGCGTAATCGCCGTGACGGCAATGGACAGGCGGTAAATATCCGCTCCGAGCGCCCCGGCAGCAAACCCGGCAGCCGCGAGAACGAAGGAGAATTCGCCGATCTGGGCCATGGACAGGCCGCCGACAAGCGCGGTCTCCCGGTCGAATCCGGCGATGCGAAGAAGGAAGATGTTCAGGATGGTCTTGACCGCAACCACGAAGAGGGCGGCCGCGAGCACCACGCCGAGATGATCGCGGATGTAGTCGAGGTCGATCAGCAGCCCGATGGACAGGAAGAAGACGACCAGCAGCACGCTCTGGATCGGCTCGATCACAGGGATGACCTTGTTGCGCAGCGTCGAGTTTCCGATCACGAGGCCGGCGACGAACGCGCCATAAGCGGGTGACAGGCCGACCACGCCGGACAGCGCCGCCGCGCCGAAACAGACGGCGAGCGAGCCGAGCGCCAGCAGTTCGACATTATCCGCGACTTCGTCAGTGAAGGGTATCTTGAGCTTCGCGCTCCGTCCGAGCCACCAGAGCAGGACGCCGAGCAGGCCGACGGCAACCGCGATCTTGATCACCAACTCGCCCGCATTCGCGCCCGCCCCGCCGAAGGACGAGACCAGGATCAACATCGGCACCACGGCGATATCCTGGGCGATCAGCACGCCGACGGTAATCCGCCCCGGCAAGCGGCGCAGCGCGCCCGTATCCTCGAGCATCTTCATCGCGACGACTGTGCTGGACAAGGCGATGATGAAACCGAGAATAACGGCCTCGGCCACCGTCGATCCGACCAGCCATGCGATGCCGGCGCCGATCGCGAGCGCAGCTAGCAACTGTCCGGCAGCAACGATGACAGCCGGCTTGAGGGTCGCGACAAAAGCCTTCAGCGACAGTTCGGTGCCGATGAAAAACAGGAGGACGAGAACCCCCATCTCGGCGAGGAGGGAAACGTTTTCGTTGGAGCCGATCAGGCCGAAGCCCGTCGGCCCCATGATGACGCCGGCAAGAATGAAGCCGACCAGCGGCGGCTGGCGCAGGCGCATCAGCCCCAGGCCGGCCAGGACCGCAATCACGATCACACTCGCGATATCGACGAGCGGAACGGCGTGATGGACCTCTTCCAGCGTGTTTTCCATGACGGAGAACCCTAGGCCGTTTCAGCGGCAAAGGGAATCGCTTCCGTCATTTCACCGAAACGGTGACTAATCCTCGTCGGGCGCGGGAACCATGCCGAGAGCATGCAGGTAAAGATCGAGCACGGCTTCCTGCTCCATGCGCTCGTTCTGGTCCTGCTTGCGGATCGTGACGACCTTGCGCAGCACCTTGGTGTCGAAACCCGTGCCCTTGGCCTCCGCGTAGACATCCTTGATGTCATCGGCGATGGATTTCTTTTCCTCTTCGAGGCGTTCGATACGCTCGATGAAGGCACGCAATTGATCACGGGCGACGCCGTTCACGTCGGACATTGGCAGGCTCCTGACCTTTGGGAAAAACTGGCCCACCGATGCCGCATCGCGACGATGCGGTCAACCGTTCCGATACGCCATTCACAGGTCGCTTGAACCTTTCGGATCAGGCGACCGATGAAATGTCAGCCTTGCCGGCGGCCGTCGAAAATGTGCTCGAGCTTGCGCGAAAGCAGCCACGCAACAGGAAGCGCCAGAACCGCACCAGCGATTGCGGCATACCCGATATATTGCGCTGAGAACATGTCGGCGCTGAGAAGCGCGATCACGATGATTCCCATCAGCGTCGGCGCTGTCAGCAGATAAGCGGCGAGAAGGAGAGCGAACATAAAAAACTCCCTGTGTCATATTCCACAGGGGGAATGTCTGCGCGTTCGGGCAAGCCCGCTTTGCGCTAAGTCAATCCGGTCCGCTATATTTTCCGGCCTTTATCGCGGCAGGGTGGTCGATCCCATCAGGAACTCGTCGATCGAACGGGCGGCCTGCCGGCCTTCCCGAATCGCCCAGACGACAAGCGACTGACCGCGCCGGGCATCGCCGGCGGCGAAGAACTTGTCGACCGTGGTCTTGTAGTCCCGGTCGTCCGCATGCACCGACGTACCGCCGCGTCGATCGACATCGATCTTGAGACCGTCGCCAAGCTCGGCCAGGACGCCGTCCTCCAGCGGACCGGAAAAGCCGATGGCGATGAAGGCCAGATCGGCGCGAATGAAGAATTCGGTGCCAGCCACCGGCTTGCGCGATTCATCGACCTCGCAGCACTTCACATGGGTGAGCTGTCCGTTTTCACCGACGAATTCGAGCGTCGCCACCTGGAATTCGCGCTGGGCGCCCTCTGCCTGGCTGGACGAGGTGCGCATCTTCGTCGCCCAATAGGGCCACACAGCGAGCTTGTCTTCCTTCTCCGGCGGCTGCGGGCGGATATCGAGCTGCGTCACCCTCACCGCGCCCTGGCGGAAAGCGGTTCCGACACAGTCCGACGCGGTGTCGCCACCGCCGACGACAACGACATGCTTGCCGCTCGCAAGGATCGGATCCGAGTTCCACGCGACCGATGAAATGCTCTCATGCGCGACGCGCTTGTTCTGCTGCACGAGATAGTTCATCGCCGGGTGGATACCGGCGAGTTCATTGGTTGGAATGCCCGCTTCGCGCGGCTTTTCCGAACCGCCGCAATAAAGCACCGCGTCGAATTCCGCGTCCAGTTCCGCGACCGTCTTGTCGACCCCGACATTGACGTTGACATGGAAGGAAACGCCTTCGCCCTCCATCTGCTTCACGCGGGCATCGATGTAGTGCTTTTCCATCTTGAAATCGGGAATGCCGTAACGCATCAGCCCGCCCAGCGCGCTCTCGCGCTCAAAGACATGCACTTCATGGCCGGCGCGACCGAGCTGTTGGGCACCGGCGAGGCCGGCAGGGCCGGAGCCGATGACGGCGACCTTGCGGCCGGTTTTGTGGACCGGAGGCTGTGGCGCGACATAGCCGTTCTCATACGCCTTGTCGGCAATCGCCTGTTCCACGGTCTTGATGGCGACGGGAATATCCTCGAGATTCAGCGTGCAGGCTTCCTCGCAGGGTGCGGGACATATGCGACCGGTGATCTCGGGGAAATTGTTGGTGGAGTGCAGATTCCGGATCGCGGAATCCCAGTCGCCATTATAGACGAGGTCGTTCCAGTCCGGGATCTGGTTGTTGACCGGACAGCCCGTCGGTCCGTGGCAGAACGGAATGCCGCAATCCATGCAGCGCGCAGCCTGCTTGGCCACTTCGCCGTCTTCGAGCGGAATGGTGAATTCCTTGAAATGACGTATGCGATCGGACGCCGGCTGGTATTTCGGCGTATGCCGGTCGATCTCGAGAAAACCCGTTACCTTGCCCATATTCTGTCCAGGACCTATTCGATGACGACCGCAGTGCCCGATGCCGAAACCATCAGCATCGAACCGCTACCGGCCGCGATGTTTTCATAATCGAGGTCGACGCCGATGACGGCATTGCCGCCGACACGGCGGGCTTCGTCCTCCATTTCGGAAAGCGCGATTCCACGCGCCTCGCGCAGCGATTTCTCGTAGGCGCCGGAGCGCCCGCCGACAATATCCCGGATTCCGGCGAAGAAATCCCGGAAGATATTGGCGCCGAGAATGGCCTCGCCGGTCACCACACCCCGGTAGTCGGTGATCCGCTTGCCTTCAATCGTATTGGTCGTCGAGATGATCATCGCCACTACTCCGCCGCCACGTTCATCCGCATGCGCTCCATTTCCTCGAGCGCGCGCCGATATTCGACCGGCATAACTTTGCGGAATTTCGGACGGAAGCTTTCCCAGTTCTCCAGGATATGCGCCGCCCGTGCGGACCCGGTCAGCAGCCGGTGGTTGGAGATCAGTTGCAGCAAACGTTCCTCGTCGTGGCGGGTCATGTCGCCGGACACGTCGACGCGGCCCTTGTGCATCAGATCGCCGCCGTGATGGTGCAGCTTCTCGAGGATATCGTCCTCTTCGGGAACCGGTTCCAGCTCCACCATCGCCATGTTGCAGCGCGTCTCGAAGGTTTCGTCCTCGTCCAGCACATAGGCGACGCCGCCCGACATGCCAGCCGCGAAGTTCCGGCCCGTCTGGCCGAGCACGACGACGACGCCACCGGTCATGTATTCGCAGCCATGGTCGCCCACGCCTTCGACGACCGCCGCCGCGCCGGAGTTGCGCACCGCGAAACGTTCGCCCGCGACGCCCCGGAAATAGGCTTCACCCTGGATGGCGCCATAGAGCACCGTGTTGCCGACAATGATCGATTCTTCCGGCATGATTCCCGTGTTTTCGGGCGGGCGCACGATCAACCGACCGCCGCACAGACCCTTGCCGACATAGTCGTTGCCATCACCGATCAGGTCGAAGGTGATGCCGTTGGCGAGAAACGCGCCGAAGGACTGCCCCGCCGTGCCGTGCAGTTCGACATGGATGGTCTCGTCCGGGAGCCCCTTGTGACCGTATCGCCTGGCAAGTTCGCCGGAAAGCATGGCGCCCGCCGACCGGTCCGTGTTGTGGATCGGCGTTTCGATGCGAACGGCTTG
The DNA here is from genome assembly GCF_965227485.1 of Oricola indica. Classification (NCBI taxonomy): domain Bacteria; kingdom Pseudomonadati; phylum Pseudomonadota; class Alphaproteobacteria; order Hyphomicrobiales; family Ahrensiaceae; genus Oricola; species Oricola indica. The sequence continues at coordinate 1,334,696 of NZ_OZ245747.1, read as the reverse complement.
CTTCGTTTCGAGCGCAGGCATGGCCTCCGCGATAAGCTTGCGGTCGAGAATGTCATCGATGGGATGCTTCTGGCGCTCGGTCCAGTAAATCTCGTGCTTCTCGGCTTCGGGTTTATGGAACACGCGGGTGAAATCGAGCCCCCGCGCCTTCCAGTGTTCGATCAGCGCTTCCTGTCCGAGGAGGCCGGTTTCGCCGATGATGTCGTCGAGCTTCGTGTAACCCAGGGCTGCAAGCAGGCCCCGCACTTCCTCGGCAACATAGAAGAAGTAGTTGATGACGTGTTCCGGCGTACCCTTGAAGCGCTTGCGCAAGACAGGGTCCTGCGTCGCCACGCCCACCGGGCAGGTGTTGAGGTGACACTTGCGCATCATGATGCAGCCCGCCGCGATCAACGGAGCAGTCGAGAAACCGAACTCGTCGGCGCCGAGCAGCGCACCGATCACCACGTCGCGGCCGGTACGAAGCCCGCCATCGACCTGCAATGCCACGCGGCTGCGCAGGCCGTTGAGGACAAGCGTCTGGTGGGTTTCCGAAAGGCCCATTTCCCAGGGCGAACCGGCGTGCTTCAGCGAGGTCAGCGGAGACGCGCCGGTCCCGCCATCATAGCCGGAAATCGTGATGTGATCGGCGCGCGCCTTCGCGACACCGGCCGCAACCGTGCCGACCCCGACTTCCGACACCAGCTTGACCGAGATGTCGGCTGCCGAGTTGACGTTCTTCAGATCGTAGATGAGCTGAGCAAGATCCTCGATCGAATAGATATCATGGTGCGGCGGCGGCGAGATCAGGCCGACGCCGGGCGTCGAATGCCGGGTCTTGGCGATGGTCGCGTCCACCTTGTGGCCGGGCAACTGACCGCCTTCGCCGGGCTTGGCGCCCTGGGCGACCTTGATCTGGATCATGTCCGAATTGACGAGATATTCTGTCGTCACGCCGAACCGGCCGGAAGCGACCTGCTTGATCGCCGAACGCTCCGGATTCGCGGTCCCGTCGGGAAGCGGATGGAAGCGATCCGGCTCCTCGCCGCCCTCGCCGGTATTCGACTTGCCGCCGATCCGGTTCATGGCGCGCGCCAGCGTGGTGTGCGCCTCACGGCTGATCGAGCCGAAGCTCATCGCCCCGGTCGAGAACCGCTTGACGATCTCGGATGCCGGTTCGACATCCTCGATGGCGACCGGTGCGCGGCCCATCTCCTCGGCCATCTTGATATGGAACAGGCCCCGGATCGATTTTGCATTTCGCGCCTCGGCATCGACCTGGGCCGAGAATTCACGGAACTTCTCCGGCAGGTTCTGGCGCACCGAGTGTTGCAGCGTGGCGACGGCGTCCGGAGTCCAGACATGCTCTTCACCGCGCACGCGGTACATGTACTCGCCGCCCACCTCCAGCGCATTGATCAGCACCGGATCGTTGGAAAACGCCGAGCGGTGACGGCGCACCGTTTCCTCGGCGACCTCGGCAAGACCGATGCCCTCGATGGTCGTGGCGGTGCCGGTGAAATACTTGCCGACCAGTTCGCTCGAAAGGCCCACGGCATCGAAAATCTGCGCGCCGCAATAGGACTGATAGGTCGAGATGCCCATCTTGGACATCACCTTCAGGATGCCTTTGCCGATCGACTTGATGTAGCGGTGAACCACTTCGTAGCGGTCGACCTCCGGCGGAAACTCGCCCTTGGAATGCATGTCGAGCAGCGTATCGAAGGCGAGATAGGGGTTGATCGCTTCCGCGCCGTATCCGGCGAGGCAGCAGAAATGATGCACTTCGCGCGGTTCGCCCGATTCCACCACGAGACCGACCGACGTGCGGAGGCCCTTCCGGATCAGGTGGTGATGCACGGCCGCGGTCGCCAGCAGCGCCGGGATCGCGATGCGGTCCGCGCCGATCTGGCGGTCGGACAAAACGATGATGTTATAGCCGCCATGCACGGCCTGTTCGGCACGTCGGCACAGCCGCTCGACCGCCACGGCCATGCCGTCTGCGCTCTCGTCGCTGTCATAAGTCGTGTCGAGCGTCTTCGTGTCGAAGAGCTCCTCGGTGTGACCGATGGAGCGGATCTTTTCGAGATCCCCATTGGTCAGGATCGGCTGGCGCACTTCGAGCCGCTTGCGCCGCGACAGTCCCTCCAGATCGAAGATGTTCGGACGCGGACCGATGAACGAGACGAGGCTCATCACCAGTTCCTCGCGGATCGGATCGATCGGCGGGTTCGTGACCTGCGCGAAGTTCTGCTTGAAATAGGTGTAGAGCAGCTTCGACTTGTTCGACATCGCCGAAATCGGCGTATCGGTCCCCATCGAGCCGATCGCTTCCTGGCCGGTCGTCGCCATCGGCGCCATCAGGATGCGCGTGTCTTCCTGGGAATAGCCGAAGGCCTGCTGGCGATCGAGCAGGCTGACATCCTCGCGCAGGGCGCGTGGCGCAACAGGCTTCAGTTCCTCGAGGATAAGCTGGGTGTTTTCCAGCCATTTCCTGTAGGGCAGCATCTCCGCCATCTGCCGCTTGATTTCCTCGTCGGAAACGATGCGGCCCTCTTCCATGTCGATCAGCAGCATCCTGCCGGGCTGCAGCCGCCACTTGGTCACGACCTTTTCTTCCGGCACGGTGATCACGCCGGCTTCGGACGCCATGATGACGAGGTCGTCGTCGGTGACGATGTAGCGCGCCGGACGCAGGCCGTTGCGGTCGAGCGTGGCGCCGATCTGGCGGCCGTCGGTAAAGGCAACCGCCGCCGGGCCGTCCCACGGCTCCATCAGCGCGGCATGGTATTCGTAGAAGGCCTTGCGCTTCTCATCCATCAACTGGTTGCCGGCCCACGCTTCCGGGATCAGCATCATGACCGCATGCGCGAGCGAATAACCGCCCTGGAACAGGAACTCGAGCGCATTGTCGAAACAGGCGGTGTCCGACTGGCCTTCGTATGAAATCGGCCACAACTTGCCGATCTCGTCGCCGAACAGTTCGGATTTCACAGACGCCTGGCGCGCGGCCATCCAGTTCACGTTGCCGCGCAACGTGTTGATCTCGCCATTATGCGCGACCATCCGGTAGGGATGCGACAGCTTCCAGGACGGGAAGGTGTTGGTCGAGAAGCGCTGATGGACAAGCGCCAGCGCCGAAACGAAACGCTCGTCGAGCAGGTCCTTGTAATAGGCGCCGACCTGGTAGGCCAGGAACATGCCCTTGTAGACGATGGTGCGCGAAGACAGCGACGCCGGATAAAAGCCGTTGTCGCGGCCTTCGGTCTCCGAATGGATACGGCTCGAAATCACCTTGCGCAGGATGAACAGCCGGCGCTCGAATTCGTCGCCGGCCTCCAGGCCCTCGGCCTTCGCGATAAAGACCTGACGGTGCACCGGTTCGGTCGCGACGATGTCGGGCGCCTTGGAAAGCGAGGAATTGTCGACCGGCACATCGCGGAAGCCGATCAGCGTCTGCCCTTCGGCGGCGACCACTTCCGTGATGATGTTTTCGATATGCGCGCGCAGATCATCTTCCTGCGGAAGGAAAAAATGTCCGACCGCATAGTCGCCGACGGGCGGCAACTCCACGCCCTTCGCCGCCCATTCTTCGCGGAACAGCGCGTCCGGAATCTGCACCAGCATACCGGCGCCGTCGCCCATCAGCGGATCGGCGCCCACTGCGCCGCGATGGGTGAGATTTTCCAGCATGGCGAGACCGCTGGAAACGATGGAGTGCGATTTCTCGCCCTTCATATGCGCGATGAAGCCGACACCGCAGGCGTCATGTTCCTTGCGCGGATCGTAAAGCCCCTGTGCTGCCGGAAGGCCGTATGCGGTCTTTGGCGACGTACCGGCTTTCGGTCCTGCCGCACTGCCCGGTCCGGCGGGTTCGGATCCAGTGATCCTCTTCATCGCTCAATCCTCCGTCTCTGCGCACCTGGCGCGGTTGTCGGTCCTGTCTAGCATTTCGGGCGCGCCCTGCCATCCTCCCGGTAAGGCGGCGCTCCGATCCCTCGCCGGTTTGCGCCGGTGGGATCGGATAGCCGCTCGTCAGGATCGGATCGGCGCCCTGCGCTTGCAGACGCGTATATGGATCAAACGGAATTATCCATGCCGTTAGATCCGAAATGCAAAATAGGACAGCAATGCTGTCTTATTCTTATGGCAGATAGCGAAAATTTTCTCAAGATGCAAATGCAAAAAAATCCCGCGCCAATTGGTCGAATATGTCCCAAAAGGCATGAATCCGATTACATCCTTTCGCAGCGAGGGCGTCACTCCCAGTAATTGGCCATGATTTCCCGCGCCCATTCGGGTTCGCGAAATTCGCCGCGCGGGCGGTAGCCAGACCAGACCGGCTTGATGTCGAGCACCGGTGTTCCGTCGACCGCATCCAGCGCTTCCACCTCGATCTCCAGACCGTTCACGCCGAGCAGCCGGCAGATACTGACCCCGATCCGGTTGATCCTCATGCGGCCGTGCTGGGCGTAAATGCCGACGACCGGCCAGTCGGCCCTGCCGCGCGGGTGTCGTGCTCCGGCCTCCGACGGTTCGTCCGCATCGATATGAAAGTGGAACACCACCTCTATATGGGAATGCGCATCGAGCCCGTTCAGCGCATCCGGAGCCAGCAGATCGTCGCGCAGAACGATGGTCGCACGATTGTTGCCCCAATAGTCCTTGGTGGCTTCCACGCGTCCACCTCTGACCCGTCCGATCGGCGTCATCGCAATGTCTTCGAACGATTTGCTCATTCCGCTCCTCCCCTAAACCGCGCTCACGACCGGTACGGTCGTCATGATCACATGTACCCGAATGCGACAGCGATCAGCCTAGCAGTCGGCGATTGCTTCGTCGCCCCGATCGCATCCGGGTTTTCGCGCCCCGCCGCCGGCGGCTGCTTTTCCCATTTCGAAAAGATCCCCATCAACTGCTTCTCACACGGAAGTGACGTCGAATAACGACGCGTTGATTTCCTATTGATCGACGTCTCTGCGACTCCTGCCGTCACCGGGCGACCGACCTGTCCGGCCAACGACTTTCAGAGGAGTCTCACATGACCAAAGCAACCAAGACCGCGTTCAGCGGAGCAGTTCTCGCCGGTGCCGTCGCGGCCGCCATTTCTGGCGCCCAGCTCGTCACCGCGACCGATGCCGCTGCCGCAAACGTCAAGTGCTACGGCGTCGCCATGGCCGGCCAGAACGATTGCGCCGCCGGTCCGGGCACGACCTGCCAGGGCACGTCCACCGTCGATTACCAAGGCAACGCCTGGAAATATGTCGAGGAAGGCAGCTGCGCATCGATGGAACTGCCGGGCGAGCGCATGGGTTCGCTGGAGCCGCTCGAGCGCGACATGCCGTCCTGAGGACTGCCTGTAACACCGCAAACCGGAGATGATGCCATGACCCCGACTTCCCTGAATCACGGAGCGTCCGCGGCCCGTCCCCCTGCCGCAGGCACGTCCCGGTTTGCAGCACACACAGCCCGTATCCCGGCTTCGGCCGGGGTCGGCTTCAAGCACACCCATCTGGACGCCATCCTCGCCGACCCCGATCCGGTCGGGTTCGTCGAGGTGCATGCCGAGAACTACATGGGCGATGGCGGCTTTCCGCATCGTGCCCTGGAGCGTATCCGACAGGATTTTCCGCTCTCATTGCATGGGGTCTGCATGTCCATCGGCGGCCCCCAGCCGCTGAGCGAGGATCACCTCGCCCGCTTCAAGACACTCGTCGACCGCTATGAACCGGCATTGGTCTCCGAACATCTCGCATGGTCCACCCATGACGAGGTTTTCATGAACGACCTGCTGCCGCTCCCCTATACGGAAGAGACGCTGAACCATGTCTGCAGCCACATCGACTGCATGCAGGATGTCATCGGTCGGCAGATGCTGCTGGAAAACCCGTCGACCTATGTCGTCTTCGAAAACTCGACCCTCAACGAGACGGATTTCATTCGCGAGATCGTGCGCCGCACCGGGTGCGGCCTGCTGCTCGACGTCAACAACGTCTTCGTCTCGGCCACCAATCACGGCTATTCGCCGATGTCCTACCTGATGGACTACCCGATGGAGCATGTCGGAGAGATCCATCTTGCCGGTCATGCTGTCCAGGAGGATGACGAGGGCGAGCCGCTGCTCATCGACAGCCATGACGCCCCCGTCGCGGACGCGGTGTGGGATCTCTATTCGATCGTCATCAGGCAGTCCGGGCCGATCCCGACCCTGGTCGAATGGGACTCCGACCTGCCGGACTGGCCGATTCTGCGTGCCGAGGCTGCCGCCGCCGACCGAATCCTCGACGAGGCAGCGCATTCCTTCTTGATGGGCAAGAGCCATGCAGTCGGCGCCTGAGAAATCCGACCTCGACGCCGCCGGCTTCCGCGCCGCGATCCTCGATCCGGCGCGCGAAAAACCGGCGACCGTCGAAGGACCACGCGGCAAGCAGGCCGTGAAGCGATTCAACGTCTACCGCAACAACGTCACCGTCAGCCTGATCAATGCGCTGGCGGACATTTTCCCGGCCGTCATGCGCATCACGGGCGAGACGCTGTTTCGCGACATGGCGCGCGAATTCGTCCGCGCCCATCCGCCCGTCTCGCCGCTGCTGTTTCTCTACGGTCATGACTTCCCGGCCTTTATCGACCGTTTCGAACATGCCCGTCGCATGCCGTATCTCGCCGACGTCGCACGTGTGGAGCGCGCCTGGCTGACGGCCTACCACGCTGCCGACGTGGAACCTCTGGCCCCGCAGGCACTCGCAACGATTGCGCCCGAGGACCTGGAGGGCGCGATGTTCAAGCCGCATCCGGCCACCGGCCTGGTCCGGTCTTCTTACGCCGCCTTCGACATATTCGATGCCAATCGCAATCGGGAGACCATCGGCCATATCGACGTCACACGGCCCCAGGATGTGCTTGTCACCCGGCCCGGCATGGACGTGACCGTTACGGGACTGCCGCAAGGCCACGGCGCGTTCTTCGCCGGCCTGATCGCCGGCGATCGCCTCGGCGACGCCGCGGAGGCCGGAGCCCGGGCTTCATCCGCGTTTGACATCAATGAAGCGGTCGGCGGCATGTTCGCCACCGGCGCCTTCCTGTCCGTGACAACCAAGCAGACCTGAACGGAAAGCCCCATGACCGACATCACCGATGCCACACGCCTGCGCGAAAGCGCCCGCTCCGGACCGGTCGCCGGTCTGGTCTGGCTGCATCACACGGTATTTTCGCGGATCGAAGCCTTGCCCGATGGCTGGTTCAACGGCTTTGCCGCGCGCTTTGCCTTCGCCAGTCTTCTGCTGCTGTATTATCTGAACTCGGGGTGGAACAAGCTGGGAGAAGGTGTGTTCGGATTTCTGAATCCGACGGTCGGCGCCTATGCGGCGATCCTGCCGCCCTTGATGGAACAATACGGGTTCGAGCCGGCGGCGATCCCCTTCTTCCCGTGGCACGTTATCGTTTTGTTGGGCACATGGACGGAAATCCTGCTGCCATTGCTGATCGTGGCCGGCCTGTTCTCCCGCATTGCCGCGCTCGGCATGATCGTCTTCATCTGCGTCCAGAGCTATGTCGATGTCGTATTCCACCAGCTCGGCGAGAAATTTGTCGGCTCGATGTTCGACCGGCTGCCCGACGCCATCATCTTCGACCAGCGCATGCTGTGGGTGTTCGTTCTGTTGATGATCGTCGTCAACGGCCCCGGAAAACTGTCGCTCGATCACCTGCTCAGTCGCCGGTTCGGCTGAGCGAACCCGCACACATGATGAAGGCATGAAAAAAGGCGGGGTCTCCCCCGCCTTTTCCGCGTCGCGCGCACCGGCAGGGAGGGCCCGGGGCGGGGGACGTGTTGGCGAAAACAGGCCTTTCGAAAAGACGCCTTAGTTGACGGCCTTGGCTTCGATCTGCTTGCCGTTTTCCTTGCCGTTGCTGATCGCGATCTTGCGCGGCTTCATGGCTTCGGGAATTTCACGCTCGAGATCGATGTGAAGCAGGCCGTTCCGGAGTTCGGCTGCCTTGACCTCGACATGGTCGGCAAGCTGGAAGCGACGTTCGAAAGCACGCGAGGCAATGCCGCGATGCAGGAATTCGCGCTTCTCTTCGGTGCTTTCCTCCGGCTTCGCGCCAGCGACGGTCAGCACGTTGGAACGCGCTTCGATCGTCAGGTCGTCCTCGGAAAAGCCCGCAACGGCCATGGTGACGCGATAGGAGTTCTCTCCGGTCCGCTCGATATTGTAGGGCGGATAGGTCTGTCCGTTGTTTTCCGGCTGGGCAAGCGTGTCCAGCATCGAGAAAAGACGGTCGAATCCAACGGTGGAACGGAAAAGGGGTGAATAGTCGACGTGACGCATAATGGTCCTCCTTCAATGAGCGACTGTGATTGCGTTTGACGTTTCCGGCCGCCCTGAACAGGCACGGTCCCAACGCCAGCGAACCCGTTACCGGCGTCCGCATCACCTATTTGGTGATTGCACAAATGCGGTTCAAGAGTTTCCCAAACCCGCCACCCATTCAGATGAACGCCAGATGAACGAAGCCTTCCGTCCCGGTTCAGGTGACGGATGCGATTGTGTCTCCATCGTCGAAGAGAGGTGTCGCCCGAAATCGGGAGAAGACGCCGGGAACCAGGAGACACGACATGAAAAACGCTTTCGCAACCACCGCTCTCGCCGCCATGCTTTCCATGGGCACACTCGCGGGCGCTTCCGCCATGCCTGCGGTCAATGCACCGGCAGCCGACACAGCATCGACTGCAAAGGTCGAACTCGTCGGCCATCGCGGCCACAATAACGCGCAGCGCGGCCATCACCGCATCATGCCGCGCCACGTCATCAAGCGCCATCTGCACCGCCAGGGGTTCCGCAACATCCGCAACATGCGCCTCGTGCGCGGTGACTACGTGCTGCTCGCGCGCGGCTATCGCGGACCTGTCCGCCTCGTCGTCGATGGACGCAGCGGCCGCGTGCTCTCGCGCCACGTCCTGCGCGGCGGCCATCGTCCGGGGTTCGTCTTCCGTGGCGGTAACGGCAACTTCTCTTATTCCTTCGGCATCCGCTGACGGAAATCCGGGTTGACCGGGCTGCATCGTCCCTTCCAGTCCGGTCACATCGCCGGGAGCGTCGCACAGACGCTCCCGGTTTTTCTTTGACCTTTGCGCGGGCGGCTCCTATCAATCGTCCCCGACCGAAGCGGCGGGCCGCCGCTTGCAACCATTGCCCGCGACCCATGACCGAACTCCGGCTCTCCGAACACAACCCCAATCCCGACATCCATTCGGATGGCTTCGTGCAGACGCCTGACGGCTTCTCGATCCGCTACGCCGTCTTCAGGACGACGAAGCACCCGGTCAAGGGAACAGTGATCGTGTTGCAGGGGCGTAATGAATCGATCGAAAAATATTTCGAGACGATCGGCGACCTGGTCGCTGCAGGGTTCGACGTTACCGCTTTCGACTGGCGCGGACAGGGCCGTTCCACGCGCTTCTTCAGCCGCGGCGACGCCGGCTATATCGACAGCTTCGATCAATATGCGACAGATCTGGAAACGATCTTCACGCAGGTTGCCTTGCCGGATTGCCGGCCGCCCCACTTCATCCTCGCCCATTCTACCGGCGCGCTGGTCGCGCTTTACGCCGCGCCGATCATGGTCAACCGGATCCAGCGGATGGTGCTGATGGCGCCCTTTCTCGGCCTGCCCGCCTCACAGTTGCAGAACTGGACGATGCGCGCCGTGACCAAATCGCTGAGCTTCCTGGGCCTCGGAAACATGCATGTCGCTGGCGGTTCGGCCAGGCGCATGCGCAAGCCCTTCGAGGCAAACCAGGTCACCAGCGACGCACATCGCTACGCGCGCAACATCTCGATACCGATTCGTTATCCGGAACTCGCGCTTGGCGGACCGTCCGCCGCCTGGACCGCCGCGGTTTTCGACGCAATAGACCGGATCGACGATCCGGCGCACCTCGCGCAAACGGTTATCCCGACACTCGTCATGATGGCTGGAGACGAAGGCATTGTCTCGAACGATGCGATCCGGCTTCTGACGATCTATTTGCGCTCAGCGTCTTTGCTGACCATCGACGGTGCCCGCCACGAAATCCTGCAGGAAGCCGATATCTATCGCGAGCAGTTCATGGCTGCGTTCCTCGCCTTCGTGCCCGGCTCCGGCCCGACATTGTTCGAACGGTTCAGCGATTGAGGATGTCGAGCGTCGCCGCGTGAAGCTCCGGCGTCGCCGCCGCGACGATATCGCCGCCATGGACGGCATTGGTACCCTGCATGGTCGTCACGACCCCGCCGGCCTGCTCGATCAGCGGGATCAGCGCGGCGATGTCATAGGTCTTCAGCCCCGGATCGACGACAATATCCGCAAATCCGGCCGCGACCATCGCGAAGGCGTAGCAATCCGTCCCGTAGCGCGGTAACCGCACCTTGCTTTCCAGCCTGTCCCAGGCATCGCGCATGGTCCCGGTTGCAAACAAGGCCGGGGTTGTCGTGAACAACGTCGCCTCGGAAATCGTGTGGCGCTTGCGCGTGGAAAGCCGGACCGGTTCCTCGCCCTTGCGGATCAGCATGCTCTTCTCGCCATCGGCAACGAAAAGCTCGCCGGTATAGGGTTGCGACATGAAGCCGGCGCGCGCCACCCCGTCGACGCGCAAGCCCACCAGCGTGCCCCAGACGGGCAGGCCCGAAATGAAGGCCCGCGTGCCGTCGATCGGATCGATGATCCAGACATGCGAGGCGTCCTGGCGCACCGAGCCATGTTCCTCGCCAATAATCCCGTGGTCGGGATACACCTCTTCGATCACGGCGCGAATCGCGGCCTCGGCCTGCTTGTCGGCCGCCGTCACCGGGTCGAATCCGTCCTGTTCCTTGTTCTCGACAAGTGACGCGCTGCGGAAAAGCGGCAGCGTTTCGGCGGCAGCCGCGTCGGCGAGCCGTTGCAGGAAAGCAACATCGGGGAGAGATTGTGTACTCATGGCCGCTTTGTGGGGAAATTCAGCAAAAGACTCAAGCGATAACTGAAAAAATGCGGCAGCGCACATTGACAATTGTGCAACGCAGCATACTCTCAGTTTTGGCAACTTGCTGCCGCGCCTTCCTTGGGCGTTTCCTCCCTAGACTTTGGCCGCGTCGCTTTCGATGCGGCCTTTTTTCGCGGCTATTCCGCAGCGATTGAATAGTCGAAGAAATGGCTGTCCGGCAGCGCCATCAGTTGGGCGACAAAAGCAGCAAGATCCTCCTGCAACAGATGGAAGGACGGCTTCTTCGTGATCGTCAGCTCGTCCATGTAAAGACCGCGATTGACCTCGATCTGCAAGGCGTGCAGCCCCTTGAGCGGACGACCGTAATGCTCGGTGATGAACCCGCCTGCATAAGGCTTGTTGGCTGTCACCAAATATCCCATGCCCGTCAGCATCTCCGCTGCCGCTTCGCTCAGCGCACGGCTGGCGCTTGTTCCGAACCGATCGCCGATGATGAAATCCGGGCGGATACCTTCCGGACCGTAGCGCACGGACGCCGGCATGGAATGGCAGTCAATCAGCACGGCAAAACCGAAGCGGCGATGCGTCTGCGCCAGCAAATCGCGCAGGGTCTGGTGATAGGGTTTGTAGATATTGGCGATTCGTGTCTGCGCTTCCGCAACGGGAATGCGCGACGAATAGATGTCCGTGCCCTCCGAAACGACCCGCGGGACCGTCCCGAGCCCGCCGGCGACGCGGATCGACCGCGAATTCGCGAAGGGCGGTACCCGGTCAGCGAACATTCGCGGGTCGAGCTCGTAGGGCTCGCGATTGACGTCCAGATAGGCCCGCGGGAAATGCGCCATCAGCATCGGCGCGCCGAGCGGCACGGCGCCCGAGAACAGCTCGTCGACGAAATAGTCCTCCGACCGCCGTATCGCGATGGAATCGAGGCGGGTCATCCGGAGAAAGCGGGGCGGGTAGAAACGGCCGCTATGTGGCGAATTGAAAACGAAGGGAACTCTCTGATCGGCGGGCGCCCGGACCTCGAAGGCCGGATGCTCCGAAAAATCGGGGGCGCTGAACATGATGCGTGCCGGATTGCCTCGCTGATTCCCTTCGGCTTTCTGGATTTTTGACAGGCGGGCCGGCCCCTGTCCAGCCTCAAGCGTCACGCGCAATGGCGAAAACTCTTGCGTTGAGAAACGAAATCGGCCTGAAATAAACCCGATATTTACCGCGTCCGGTAATGACTGGGGCGTTGAGATACCATGCCGCCCGCCGCGCGGCGCAGCGAACGGAAAAACAATGAACCGCATTCTTCTCGCCGAAGACGACAACGACATGCGCGCCTTTCTCGTCAAGGCGCTTGAAAAGGCCGGCTACCAGGTAATCGACTACGACAACGGTGCGAGCGCCTATGAGCGCCTGCGTGAGGAACCGTTCACGCTTCTCCTGACCGATATCGTCATGCCCGAGATGGACGGCATCGAACTGGCGCGCCGCGCCACCGAACTCGATCCCGATCTCAAGGTGATGTTCATCACCGGCTTCGCAGCCGTCGCGCTAAACCCGGATTCGAACGCACCCAAGGACGCCAAGGTCCTTTCGAAACCCTTCCACTTGCGCGAACTCGTGACCGAGGTCGACAAGATGATCAAGGCTGCCTGACCGCTTCGTCACGGCCCTTCATTATGTGACATTCCGGCTATTGACCGGCCGCGCCTCTTGTGGTGTATGCGCGGCTCTGGACGGGCGGTTAGCTCAGCGGGAGAGCACTACGTTGACATCGTAGGGGTCACTGGTTCAATCCCAGTACCGCCCACCATCTAAAGCCTAAGTTTATCAAGCGCTTAGGTATCAACGCCTCCGACGAAAAGACCTTGATTTTTGCTGCTGGTCACACTCTGGTCACAGCAAAGGCTTCGTCATGGCTACAATACGCAAGCATCGGAATAAATATCAGGTCCAAGTACGCCGTCGCGGTTTCCCTTCGATTTCGCGATCATTCCACCAGCTAAAAGATGCTAAGGAATGGGCAAGGCAGATGGAGGTTCAGGCAGACAGGCAAGAGCTTGAGCCTGACAGGAAGGTACTCGATACGATTACGCTGGCCGATCTGGTCAAGCGTTATCGCGATGAGGTTGTAGCGAGGAAGAAATCCAAAGACGTAGAAACCATCATTCTGAATGCGTTCCTAAGAGGCCGTCCTGAAACTCGGGGCGAGGCTGGATGGCCGGTCCCGAATGTGATTCCAAACGGTTGTCAAAGCCAGTTTGGAGAGCCTCATGTGGACACCGGCCACCCGGCGGCAGCATAGCCGCGATCATCTGCGTTATGGAAGCGATCTGAGTGATGCGGAATGGGAAATTCTCGCCCCTTTCATGCCGGCGCCGGCAAGGACCGGCCGGCCGCGTCAATGGCCGATGCGCGAGATCATGAACGCCATCTTCTATGTGCTGCGGGGTGGCATCGCCTGGCGGCTTCTGCCCAAGGACTTCCCGCCGATGACGACGGTCTATGGCTGGTTCCTGCGCTTCCGCCGCGAAGGTCTGTTCCAGACAATCAATCACCACCTTGTCATGACCGATCGAGAACGGACCGGACGTGAGGCCAGTCCCTCGGCGGCGGTGATCGACAGCCAAAGCGTCAAGACCGTCGAGGCCGGCGGCCCCAGGGGCTTTGACGCTGGCAAGAAGATCAAAGGGCGCAAGCGCCACGCCATGGTCGATACCGATGGCCGGGCCTTGGTCATCCAGGCGCATCCGGCCGACATTCAGGATCGTGACGGTGCCGTCCCGCTGCTCAAGGCGTCACGACGATCCTTCCCTTTCGTCGAAATCACCTTCGCCGACAGCGCCTATGGCGCCCAGAGGGTCAAGGATGCAACATGCATCGCCATCGAGGTGGTCAAGAAGATCGCCAACCAGATCGGCTTCCACGTCCTGCCGCGCCGCTGGGTGGTCGAACGCACATTCGCCTGGATCAGTCGCAACCGACGGCTGGCCAAGGATTTCGAAGGCACCATCGCCTCCGCCGAGGTCTTCCTCTACGCCGCATCCGTCATGCTGCTCACACGACGACTGGCCCGGTCAGCATGAGTTTCGAGTCGGACTCTAAGACATCCGATTTGTAAAAAGCCTCTCTCTCGGATCATTCCGCCAGACTTCGCTAGCTACCGAGATGAACGACTAGAGGCAATCACTCCAAAATCTCTAAGCCGCCAATTCAGCCCAATTCACAATATGTTTGAGGTGGCACGAGACGAATGGCATCTGCCTATCCGAGAAAACCCACTCGACAAGGTGAAGCTCAAGGCGACCGACAACAAGCGAGAGCGTCGGTTACGCGAAGGGGAGTACGAAAAGCTCCTCGAAGTAGCCAGAACAAGGAAAAACCCATGGATTGAGAGGGTGATCACATTCGCCATAGAGACGGCCATGAGACGAGGTGAAATCCTGAACCTCAAATGGGACCAAGTAGACCTCAAACGCCGCTGTGTGACGATCCTAGAGTCTAAGAACGGCTATTCCCGAACGATTCCCCTGACACGAGTGGCTTATGCAGTCTTACAGCAATCTTGCGAGCAGTATGACAGGAGCGGCTACGTCTTTCCGTTAACAGCCAACGCTCTGAAAATGGCTTGGGGGCGGATACTCAAACAAGCAGCGATCACCGATCTGCATTTCCATGACCTACGACACGAGGCGATAAGCCGGTTTTTCGAGATAGGTTTGACTGTTCCCGAAGTTGCATCGATCTCAGGTCACAGAAACTCAGCGATGCTCTCTCGATACGGGCACGCTCAGATGAGTAGGATTCAAGATCGGCTGTTCTCGCATTCGCCTGATTAGAATGGTAACCTCCCAATAGCCCCTACCACGTCGAAAAGGAGGGTATTTGAATGCTGGGTATATTTTTATTATTGCTATTTTTATTTATTTTTTTAGTTATTGTTACAATAATTTCTCAATTAAACGAAGAGAAGCAAATATTGAGAAACAGGCTTCGATTCGAAAAAGAGGCATTATGGGCTGAATCCGATTATAAATACAAGAGAAACCATATACGCCTTACAAAAATAAGTGTTTTTTCGATATTATTAGTATTTGTATTAGTAATAATTTCTGTTTAGGCTCATATATGAGCAGTCTTGATTATTCAAACACACTAAACGTATATAAATGGTCGGATCACACCGAGGTCAACAATTTTATAGGCAGCGTCTATGAAAATTATTTCAATAGTGGAAATCCGGGCATACAGAAGAAGCATATCAAGGTTGTATTGCTGCACCTTTATGTGACTTGGCTTGACGATCCGGACCTAAAGACGGCCTACTCACGTAACGTCAACGACTACAAGGCGGGTTCTCGGTACAACGCTCTTCACATCTCAAAAAAGATTATCGAAATCATCGACCGGTTAATCGAGGTGGGGCTGGTGAATCATGCTTTAGGCTTCATCGATCACGAGACAGGAGTCAGCCGGTTGTCACGCATGTGGCCGACAAACGATCTGATCAAGATGTTTCAGGACGCCAAGTTCGGTCCCTTCGATGTCACAGACGCTCCCGGTAGAGAGACGATTATCCTGAGAGACGTTGATTCTGAGACCGGCAAAAAGGAGGAGATCGAGTACGAAGACACACCCGACACCTTACGGATGCGGGAGATGGTTGAGGCCTATAATGACCTACTCTCTCGAACCTTCATCGACGTACCTACATTAGAAATGAACCGTATCGAACTAGGCCAGGACACAAACGGAAACCAGAAGTTCATACACGTCAACCAGAGGGACAAATTCACACGACGTATCTTCAATCGTGGATCATTCGACAAAGGCGGTCGGTTTTTTGGCGGATGGTGGCAGAGGTGTCCTAAAGAGGTCAGACATCAGATTTTTCTGAATGACCACCCCATAACCGAGATAGATTACTCAGGCCTCCACATCGTTATCCTATATGCCAATCAAGGAATAAATTACTGGAAGGAACACAAGTCAGACCCTTACGATTTATCTAAGCCTAATTCCATTACTAATACCTTTTCACCGAGAGACCTGTGCAAACAGCTTCTGCTCGTTGCCTTGAATGCCAAGGATGACAACTCGACTTTCCAAGCCTTTAGAGACGAGGCCGAGACAGGATCGCCCGAAAAGCACCTAACCAACAATGATCTCGCCGAGGTGCTCGATGCCTTACGAGAGAAGCACGACCCAATCTCGAACATGATTGCCAACGATGCCGGTATCGACTTGATGCATCAGGATAGTCGGATTGCCGAGTTGGTCATTCAGCATTTTACCGAGAAGGGCATCCCAATCTTGTGCATACACGACAGTTTCCTCGTGCCGTTTGGGCTGGAAGATGAACTACACCAAACGATGACAAACGCCTTTTCGAAGATAACAGGGACAGATGGTGTTCAGCTGAAACAGGACACTTATGACCCACGAGACGATGAACCTCTGGACGGAAATTCAGCCGAGCATTTCAGCTATCAAGCCCTCGAACTGGCCTTGGAGGCAGTCACAAACCCGCCTCGATCCGAAAGGTACCAACGCGACATGAACCAGTTTTCTGGATGGCTTTGGGATAACGGCAAAGAGCCTTGTGATTTTGCACAAGCCGTCAAAGACGCATCATCCCCCGTACCGCGAATCTTCCGAGACACCCTATTAGCATCGGAACTAGATGAAATCGAACTACTTTATTCCAGTCAAAAAAGCGGAGGAAATAAGAATTCTTAACGCGGTAAATTATAGTCGCAATAAAAATAATAATACTACACAATAAATATTGTAAAATATATATTTTTTAAATTCATTATTTTATATGGTAATTATCATGAAGTCATTTATTAAAAACTATATATGAACATTATTTTACAAATATATTATATTTTACTATCATATATCAATCGTGTGACTATATTTATTATATAATAATACATATATACAATATACAGCTATTCATTAATCCATTTATCTATATTATATGGATACTGATTATAACGCCTGTGCATCGGATAAAGAAAATTCCATCTTATAAACTTATTGTTTTTAATATACTCCACCTTTCTGAAAATATAAATCAGAAATAATATCGGATACATCATGAGCATAAAAACTAGCACAGTTGCAGCATTACCATAAAATACGTACTCATTTCCCAACAAAAATTTTATCATGTATCTTATATTGATGTAGTACAAGAATATATATACAGATACAATTGGAATGAATCCAGCAAATACTACAACAGATAGGAACGCTATCGAGGATGGGCGAGTTTTTATGAATCGGAATTGTGGGCTTACAAACAATCCAATTGCACTACCGGGATCATAAATAATCGATCTAGCGTCAACCGAATCGAAACGAAATAACGTATTGATCGCGACCCTTTGCAACTCATTGTATATAAAGTAATTTATTATCTCTATTAAAGATGATGTGAGCGCAAGTGAAGAGAAAAATACGACATAAAGAACAGGAATTTCTAAATTAAAATATTCATTGTTTATAGATATAAAACTTATCCTTCCAGAGTAAGCGGTAACTAGATATAAAAACGCTGATACCCCTAAATATTTTATGAATGATTTTTGCTTCTGAATTTTTATATTTGTAATTAGTTCAAATATTCTTTCTTTTTCCAATCCGCCATTCATAGAGCGGAGGGCTCTTCGAAAATCATGGCTCACGATTCTAATCGCATTGGATCGGATTTTTTTCATACCGAGAACTTCTATGTAAACCGACTGATCGGTACCCAGTTTGAATCATACAAAATAGCTTTTACACCTGAACTTCAAATAAATTTCTGGGTATTATATACGAAACCGGTACCCACCCGGGGCGGCTCATCCCCGGGGTTGGTCACACTCTGGTCACACGGAATCGCGGATTTCTTTGTCTGACGGGCGGATTGATCAGCTTAAGAAAAGGTCGTAGACTGCTCCAAGCAGCTGAATTCATTCAGTCTTTTCAATGAATGCCGAATGGCGTTCTACGGGAGAGCACTACGTTGACATCGTAGGGGTCACTGGTTCAATCCCAGTACCGCCCACCATTCCTTTCAAGGACTTATCAGGCATTTACGTAGTTCCCGGTTGGTTCACTGAACCTGGAGCACTTCGCTGCTTGTCATAACAGCTTCCAAAGCAGACGGCTTATCGGCTCAGCTGACTGAGTCTCCTAACATCGATATGCTCGGCCGCAAACTTCCCAGAAACTCCCCGTCGACCCCTTGCTATTTCGAAATCAAGCGACGCAATCGTGCATCGCTGCAGCAAGCGGAGTCCGCGTGAAATGAAGAAACGAGCAGGTCGGCCATATGCCGACACCCGCCTGGCAGCATTCCTGGAGAAGCGAATCCTGGAGTTGAAGCCCAAAAAGTCGCAACTGCAGATCGCAACCGAGGCTGGCTTCGTCCAGCCGAACATGCTGTCGATGTTCAAGAACGGATCCAATAAGCTTCCACTTGATCGTGTTACCGGATTGGCAAAGGCGCTGGACTGCGATCCAGCACTGTTGTTCAAGCTCGCCCTCGAACAATTGGATGGCGACACCACTGCATCAGCTATCCAACAGATTTTTGGAACGGTCGTCAGCCGTAACGAAGTCGCCTGGTTGGAGGAAATCCGGAAGGCATCAGGGAATAGCGATCCAACGCTGACCGCGAAAAGACGTTTGGCAATCAGAGGAATTTTCGGGAAATGAATTCGGCCCTCTCAATACGCAAAGTCCCAGAGCACGGTAGGGTTAGCCTCACAGTGAATGAGTGGGCTTGGATCGATTTCATACGGCTTATATCCTACGACAGCGATCCGGCACCAACCCTTCACCGTATTCAGAAACTGATAGAGATCTTCCATGTCGATGCAAGAGCTCCCGCAAGAAAACCCCATGTAAGTTCAGTGAGGAACTCGTCCGATGATCCTTAGGTCACACCTTCCAGTGTTATGCAGAGGCTCGAGACAAGCCAATTTTGTGCGTTAGCTTCCGTCTGGAATGGGGCAGATAATGGACATTCCGCATTCGGCTGCAGTGCGTCCGCTTTGTGCCAAAAATGGAAACTCTGATACGAATTACATTAATCCGTTTCCGACGCCCGAGATTTGCCATCCAATCTATAAGTCGTGCT
The DNA here is from genome assembly GCF_965227485.1 of Oricola indica. NCBI lineage: Bacteria > Pseudomonadati > Pseudomonadota > Alphaproteobacteria > Hyphomicrobiales > Ahrensiaceae > Oricola > Oricola indica. Next base: position 1,315,623 of record NZ_OZ245747.1, on the reverse strand, counting down.
TGTTGTGGCCGCGCCTTGGCCAATTCGCGATAAACCAAACGTCCACTGAGCGGTCTTGATTTCTTTTTTTATCTCGCGGCGACCGAAGCGCGGGATACCCTCCTGCGTAAGGGATGTGTGCATTATTTAGTACGCTCACGTCTTCACGTAATTGCCGAAACTGACCCAGCTTCCGCCGCGCTTCGAGGAATCGACGCAGGCGGTCACGAAAGCGACGCCCGCGACACCCTCGGCAATACCGGGGAAGGTAACCTCGCCGGGAACGGGTTTGCCTTCGCGATGCGCCGCGATGGCGAGCGCCGCTTCCGTGTAGATGTTGGCGAAACCTTCCAGATAGCCTTCCGGATGACCACCCGGCACGCGGCTGACCCGCTGGCCGACCTCGGTCGCGCCCGCGCCATTGCGGGTGAGCAGGCGCTTCGGCTCGCCGAGCGGCGTGTACCAGAGATAGTTCGGGTCTTCCTGCGCCCATTCCAGTCCGGCTTTTTCGCCATAGATGCGCAGCTTCAATGCGTTTTCGTTGCCTGGCGCGACCTGGCTGCACCACAGCATGCCCTTGGCTCCGCCTGAAAAACGCATCAGCACATGGCCGTTGTCATCGACCTGCCGTCCCTCGACGAAGCTGTCGAGATCGGCGCAAAGCTGCTCCAGTTCGAGGCCAGAAACGAAACTCGCCAGATTGAAGGCATGGGTGCCGATATCGCCGGTCGAGCCGCCGGCGCCGGTTTGCGCCGGGTCGGTGCGCCAGCCGGCCTGTTTCGAGCCGGTCTTTTCCAGCGGCTCCGACAGCCAGTCCTGCGCATATTCCACCTGGACGAGCCTGATCTTGCCCAGTTCGCCCTTGGCCACCATCTCGCGGGCCTGCCGGATCATCGGGTAGCCGGTATAGTTGTGCGTCAGCACGAACAGCGCGCCGGAGTTTTCGGCGGCCTTGGCCAGCTTGCGCGCATCGGGCAGCGTCGAGGTCAGCGGCTTGTCGCAGATCACATGGATGCCGCGCTTCAGGAATTCGCGCGCCACCGGATAGTGCATGTGGTTGGGCGTGACGATGGCAACCGCCTCGATGCCGTTCTTCAGCCGTGCCTCGCGCTTCGCCATCTCGACGAAATCGCCATAGGCGCGGTCCGGCGCAACGCCGAGATCGGCGGCAGACGCCTTCGATTTCTCGGGCGTCGAGGAAAACGCGCCGGCGACCAGTTCGTAGCGGTCGTCGATGCGCGATGCGATGCGGTGCACGCCGCCGATGAAGGCGTCGCGTCCGCCGCCCACCATGCCGAGCCGAATGCGTTCGGTCATGTTTCTGTCCTTCCTGTTGTCCTTACGATATGCCGAGCATGCGGCGGTTGGCGGCCTCGTCGGTGCCGGCGCCTGCGAAATCGTCGAACGCCTTCTCCGTCACCCTGATGATGTGATCCGAGACGAATTGTGCGCCTTCGCGCGCGCCGTCCTCGGGATGCTTCAGGCAGCATTCCCATTCCACCACGGCCCAGCCGTCGAAATCATTGGCCGTCAGCTTCGAGAAGATCGAGCCGAAATCGACCTGGCCGTCGCCGAGCGAGCGGAACCGCCCGGCCCGATCGACCCAGCTCTGGAATCCGCCATAGACACCCTGCCGGCCGGTCGGATTGAACTCCGCGTCCTTGACATGGAACATTTTGATCCGGTCGGCATAGATGTCGATATTGTCGATATAATCGAGGCACTGCAGCACGTAGTGCGACGGATCGTAGAGCATGTTGCAGCGGGCATGTCCGCCGAGCCGTTCCAGGAACATCTCGAATGTCACCCCGTCATGCAGATCCTCGCCCGGATGGATCTCGTAGCAGACATCGACGCCGCACGAATCGGCGTGATCGAGGATCGGCCGCCAGCGCTTTGCCAACTCGTCGAATGCGGTTTCGACAAGCCCAGCGGGCCGCTGCGGCCAGGGATAGATGAACGGCCATGCGAGCGCGCCGGAAAAGCTGGCCATCGCGCCGATACCCATGTTGCGCGAGGCGTCCAGCGCCATCATGACCTGCCGGACGGCCCATTCCTGGCGGGCCTTGGGATTGCCGTGCACTTCCGGCGCCGCGAACCCGTCGAAGGCTTCGTCATAGGCGGGATGTACGGCGACGAGCTGGCCCTGGAGATGGGTGGAGAGTTCGGTGACCTCGACGCCGTTTTCGGCGGCCACGCCCTTGAATTCGTCGCAATAGTCCTTCGAGGAGGCAGCCTTTTCGAGATCGATCAGGCGTCCGTCCCAACTCGGAACCTGCACGCCCTTGTAGCCGCAATCGGCAGCCCATTTCGTGATCGACGCCCAGGAGTTGAACGGTGCCTCGTCTCCGGCGAACTGTGCAAGGAACAGGGCCGGGCCCTTGATGGTCTTCATGGTGAAACCTCAACTCTCGATTGTCTGGTCTGCGATTTGCAGAGCTAGTTGGTGACGTAGCCGACGCCGTATCGGTGCACGACGCCGGTTCTGATGCCGTTGCAGGCGCTCCGGTTACTCCGCCGCCTGCATGCCCTGGGTCTGGCCGATGGGGTGGTGGATGATCTCCGTTCCCAGGACGCCAAGATACTCCCGGATGAAAGCCGCAAGCGCCGTCCAACCTTCCGCGGTCACAAGATTTCCGTCGCGCAAGGCGTCCTTGCCGCCGATCGGCACATAGGTCGCGCCTGTCAGTTCGACTTCCGGGCGGGTCGTGAAGAGCCCGGCTACCCGCTTGCCCTTGATCACCTCGGGCACTGCTACCAACACCTGAACGCCATGGCAGATCGCCGCGATCGGCTTGTCGTCGCGATGAAATTCGCGAACGATCTCGCGGACTCGCTCGTAGGTGCGGATATATTCCGGGCCGCGCCCGCCGGCGACATAGACCGAGTCGTATCCGTCGGTCTTCGTCGTATCGAAATCCTGCGTCACCTCAATGGCGTGGCCCTTGTGTTCGGTCCAGGTCATCACGCCGGGGCCAAAATCGTGCACCGACGTGGTTACCCGGTCGCCCTTTTTCGTTTCGGGGCAAATGATATCGACCGTGTGGCCGACGGCCTCCAGGGCCTGCTGCACGACGAAAATCTCGTACTCCTCCGAATATTCGCCGATCAGCATGAGAATGCGCTTGCCGTTCATGTCTATCTCCTTCCCTTGTTATCTTCCACCACGGTTCCAGCCACGACCCTCGCCTCCATAGAGTTCGTACCCGCTCCGCGTCACAGCGAGCGTATCTTCAAGCTTGATGAAGCCGCGTGTCGGATGAAGCATCGTCGTTTCGACCGACAGCACCATGCCCGCTTTCAGCGGCTCGTCACGATCAATTCCTTCGTAAGCAACGGGGTGGTTCGTCATGACGAAAGGCGCCTCATGAGTGATGACGCCCATGCCGTGCGCGAAGAAGTCGGTGCAGGTCGCGTTAGGCTGTTTTGCAAGTTCGGCTTCGCCGGCTTCGATAAGATCGCCTGCTTTGGCGCCAGCCGCGATTTTTGAGAAGGCGGCCTGCTGAACGGTTTCGATTTCTGCCAGCAGATCCTCCAGTTCCGTATCCGGCTCCCCCAAAACGCCCATGCGACATATGTCGCCGATATAGCCGTCCAGATTACCACCGGAGTCGATCGACAGGACTTCACCCGCAGCCCAAGCCTGATCGGAGGAGGCCCGATTGTGCGACGCGCCCAGCGTCAGGAGGCAGTATTCGAACTGGAGGCCACGCGACGATTCCTCGGCGCGAAGCCGGTCGATGATTTCCTTTTTCGTCGATCCTTCGCGCGCCCATCTGACGGTCGCCTGCATCGAAGCGCTGATACGTTCCGACGCATCCTTGAGCATCGCCAGTTCTTTCGGCGACTTGACCGCACGCAGTCGTTCGAGCACGCCGCAAGCGTCGATGAGCGGAGCGTTCGAGTAGGCCGCCTCAAGATCCCGCGCCGCATCCAGCGGAAGGAAACCCGGTTCGATGCCGATCCGCGGAGAGGCCGGCCCCTCGGCTTTCAGGTGCTTGATCGCCTGCGCCATGGCGTCACGCGTGCCCCATGCGACCGGAAAGAAATGCGGTGTCCAGAAGGGACGATTGGCATGTTCCATTCCCTCCATCTTGTTGGCGACGTAAGCGGTCTTTCGCGGCGCGCCCTTAACATAGGCGACGATCGGCAGATAACGGCTATGACCGATCGCATCCATCGCGGAAAAGAAGATGAAACGGTAGCCGCCCATCAGATACTGGACATTGTGCTTCGACGTGGCGAGCAGCACGTCGATGCCAGCCTTTTCCATCAGATCGTCGAGATGCCCGAAATCATACGGCAGGGCGTTGGTAGCAAGGTCTTCCATGGGTGCTTACCCCTTCGCCGGGATCAGGTGGAAATCCGGAAGCTCTTTCAACAGCTCTTCAGGGCCGGCCGGGGAATAAACAACGAAGATCTGCATCTCCCCGTCTCCCGTGTTCAGCGTCGAATGATAGCGGCTTTCCGGAATGAAGATCGTGCAGCCCGGCCTCACCGTCTCGGTATGCGGGTTGCCGTTTTCGTCCTCGACCATCTGTTCGCCTTCGCCCTTGAGGATGAAAATGATCTCCTCCGAGCCCGGATGGTTGTGGCGGGCATGGCCCTGTCTTGGCGGCACAGTGACGACCGCGGCCGAGAACTGTTTCGCGCCATTCGCCTGCGGCCCAAGCGTCACGGATAACTGCCCCCAGTCGAACCCGTAGGCGTCGACAGCTTCCGGATATTTGTAAAGGTCCTTCACGTCGGTCATGGGATTATCCTTTCGCGGTGACATCTTTGAACGCCCGGATCTGCTCCGCGATGGCGCGTTCTGCGGGCAGGCGCTCGGCCGACGACGCGCCGTAGAAGCCGTCGATCCGGTCGGCATTCCTAAGTACGTAGGCGGCGTCGTCCGGCATCGAGATCGGCCCGCCGTGGCAGAGCATGATCACGTCCTTGCGCACGGAGCGCGCGGCCGCAGCAATGGCGTCGATCTCCTCGACACACTGATCCAGCGTCTTCGCCGACGTCGCGCCGATGGTGCCGCCTGTGGTCACGCCCATATGCGCGACGATGATGTCGGCGCCAGCCTTCGTCATTGCGATCGCCTCGTCGGGATTGAAGACATAAGGGGTGGTCAGCATGTCCTGGGCGTGCGCCTCGGCGATCATGTCGACCTCCAGCCCAAAGCCCATGCCCGTTTCCTCGAAGCTCTGGCGCATGGTGCCATCGAACAGGCCGACGGTCGGAAAGTTCTGAACTCCCGAAAAGCCCATGTCCTTCAACTCGGCGAGGAACCGTGGCATGAGAATGAAGGGATCTGTGCCGTTCACGCCGGCGAGCACCGGGGTCTTTTTGACGACCGGCAGAACCTCGACCGCCATCTCCTTCACGATTTCGTTGGCGTTGCCGTAGGCGAGCAGTCCGGCGGCCGAGCCGCGCCCCGCCATGCGGTACCGCCCGGAATTGTAGATGATGATGAGATCGATCCCGCCAGCCTCTTCCGCCTTTGCCGAAAGGCCCGTGCCCGCGCCGCCGCCGATGATCGGCTCGCCTTTCGCGATCATCGCGTGGAAACGGTCCAGGATTGTCTTGCGAGGAATGGCTGACATCAGGGCTCCATAAGGTCTTGAAAGGTGTTGGCCGCGGCCTCCGCGAAGGCCGGGTCGTTGATATGGCACGGCAGGAAGACCAGACGCGCCTTGTCTTCGATCGTGTCGCGCAGCGTGTCGTATAGCGCCGCGTCGGCTTCCGGATCCCAGAATGCGCCGCCCTCGATGTCGAGCGCCGAGACGCCTTTTTCGGGCAGGAGAAGCCGCACCGGGCCATGGCAAGCGTTGAGCTTCCGGCCGATCCACCGGCCCATATCCGCGTTTTCTTCTGCGGTCGTCCGCATCAGCGTCACGTTCGGATTGTGCTCGTAGAACGTTCTCCCGCGATACTTCGAGGGTACGGTATCCGGCGCCCAGAAATTGACCATGTCCAACGCACCGACGGAGCCTACCCAGGGCGCGCCGGTGCGTGCGACAACATCAAGCCTGTCAGGATCGGCGGCGAGGACGCCGCCGAACAGCAGGTCGGCGATTTCCGTCGTCGTGATGTCGACCAGGCCCGACATGAATTGCTGCTCGAGCAACCGTTCCATCGACCGCCCGCCGGTTCCCGTTGCGTGGAATACCAGGCAATCGTAACGCTCGTCGAGGCGCTCTGTGATGGCGTTCACGCAGGCGGTCGTTACGCCGAACATAGTCAGCCCGATGGCGATCTTGTCGTCCACTGCTGCAGGAGACGAAGCGGATATCGCCCCGACCAAGGCATGCGCGCTGTTCGAGAGAATGACGCGGCTCAGCTGGTTCAGTCCGGCGATGTCGGTCACCGAAGGCGCCATCACGATGTCGGACGTTCCCACGTAGGGCGCAGTATCCCCGGAGGCGAGCGTCGAGACCATGATCTTAGGGACGCCATAGGGCAATTCCCGCATCCCCGCGCACGCCATTGACGTCCCGCCGCCGCCACCGACCGCAATCATGCCCGAGATCTCACCCGAGTGCCGCCGGCACCATTCTGCGAATGCCGTGCCCATCGCCGAGACAGCCGCGCCTCGGTCGCTACCGCCGGGCACTGCCCCCTCTCCGTCCGGATGGCACGACGCGATGTCTTCGGCGGCAATATCGACCGCAATCGACGGCGCGCGCGTGCCGATATCGACAATCACCGCCTGCTGGCCGTCAGCCGCGATCAGATCCCTGAGATAGGCGAGTTCCTCGCCCTTTGTGTCGGCCGTGCCGACCACATGAATCACGCGCAACGCAAGCTCCTCCCCTGACGTCGCGGCCTGTCTATCGGCGGCCGTTTGAAAAACCGCCTTGACCCTGAATGGGACTGGAGTACCATATTGGGATGACAGTCCCACGTCAACGAGATGAAGCTGCCGAAAAAGCCAAACCGCTCAAGGGAGCCGCGGCGCGCACACATTCCCTTATGGTTTCGACGGCCAATGCGATGATGCGCGATGGCATGTCTCCGTCGGTCAGCGAGGTCGCGGAAGCCGCCGGCGTTTCGCGCTCGACCGCCTACCGATATTTCCCGAACCGGTCCGACATGGTGCGCGCCGTCGTGGCCGAGGCCTTGGGCCCGATCCTGGATTGGGAAGATCGGATGAACGGCAGCGATCGCATCACTGCGCTCTATGCGGCCGCCTTTCCGAGGCTCTATGAGCACGAGGCCACGTTCCGCGCGGCACTGCGTCAATCCCTCGAGGCCGACGGCGCCGACGCCACGCTTGGCCGCGGCCATAGGCGACAGTTGCTCGCCAGCGCAATCCGCGACCTCGGACTGCCGAAAGGGAAAGCCGATCGGTTGATCCGTGCGCTGTCCCTGACTTTTGGTGTCGAGGCGATGATTGTTCTCAGGGACATTTGGGGCTTGAGCGACGACGAGGCGCAAAGCACGGCGCTTTGGGCCGCGCAGGCGATGATAGAGGCCGCGATGCGGGAAGCGGGTGGCGATGGCAATGAGGAAAGTTGAAACTGGTCCGGCCAGATATGCAATACCTGTTGTGACGATAGCACGGCCGACAGTTGCGGAAGCGACGTCCGCATTGCCTGCTTCATATGCGAAAGAAAGCTTATGTCTCATTGGTTTTTCAGGTCGCCCGCGTGCATGCGGCAAGTTAAACACAACCTTGACAACCCAGGCAATCTGGTAATACCAAAATTGTTATCGCGACGACGATGAATTTCGGTCGATCGGAGGAGAGACGGGAGAATACCAGCAGTCCACGACTACCAAGCAGATCAAATGGGAGGAAACCGAAATGAAAAGATATGTTTACCGGCTGCTCGCTGGAGCAGCGGCGCTTGCGTTCATGGTGCCTGCGGCGTCAGCGCAGGAACTGACAATCTTCTGGGCGGAGTGGGATCCGGCCAATTATCTGCAGGAACTCGTCAACGAGTATGAAGCCGAGACAGGCGTCACGGTCACGGTGGAAACTACGCCCTGGCAGGACTTCCAGACCAAGGCGTTCACGGAGTTCAACGCCAGGGGCTCGGCCTACGACATGATCGTCGGCGACAGCCAGTGGTTGGGCGCCGCGTCCGAAGGCGGCCACTATGTTGACCTGACCGAGTTCTTCCAGAAGCACGATCTCGGCAACGTGATGGCTCCGGCGACGGTCAAGTACTACGCCGAATATCCGGGCAACTCTGGCAATTACTGGGCGATCCCCGCCGAGGGCGACGCCGTCGGTTGGTCCTATCGCAAGGACTGGTTCGAAGATCCGGAGGAAATGAAGGCGTTCGAGGCCAAGTATGGCTATCCGCTCGCCGTTCCGGAGACCTGGCAGCAGTTGCTCGACATTGCCGAGTTCTTCCATCGCCCCGATGAGAACCGCTACGGCATCGCGATCTACACCGACAACTCCTATGACGGCCTTGTCATGGGCGTCGAGAACGCGCTGTTCTCCTATGGCGCCGAGCTCGGAAACTACGAGACCTACGAAGTTGAGGGCATTCTCAACTCCGATAAGGCTGTACAGGCGCTGGAAGCCTATCGCCAGCTTTACCAGTACACGCCTCCGGGCTGGTCGAAGACTTTCTTTGTCGAGAACAACCAGGCCATCACCGAAGGTCTGGCGGCGATGTCGATGAACTACTTCGCCTTCTTCCCGGCTCTGGTGAACCCGGCGACGAACCCGAATGCAGCCAATACCGGCTTCTTCGCCAACCCGGCCGGGCCGGACGGCGACCAGTATGCAGCGCTCGGCGGTCAGGGGATATCGATCGTCTCGTACTCCGACAATATCGATGAGAGCTACAAGTTCCTCGAGTGGTTCATTCAGGACGATGTGCAGAAGCGCTGGGCAGAACTGGGCGGTTACACCGCGCATGCCAAGACCCTCGAAAGCCAGGAGTTCCGGCAGGCCACCCCGTACAATGAGGCCTTCTACCAGACCATGTTCAAGGTGAAGGACTTCTGGGCTGTTCCGGAATATGCGGAGCTCCTGACGGCGGCCAACCAGCGCATTTACCCCTATGTCGTCGGTGGCGAGGGCACGGCTAAAGAAGCCTTGGATGCGCTTGCCCAGGACTGGGTCGATACGTTCAAGAAATACGGCCGCACCGAATAAGCCGGCTGATCATCTGACTAAGCGGCGGGCGCTGTTGGCGCCCGCCAGTTCCCAGCCAGGAAGCGACAAACCGTGACAGACGTTATGACCAGGCTTGAGCCGGGAAGCCGCGCCGCTTCGCGCGGGTTTTCCGACCTCACGATCCGGAACTTGTTCATCATTCCGACGATCGCCTTTTTGATTATCTTCAACGTATTTCCGTTGCTGTATTCGCTCTGGACATCGTTCACCGATTTCCGCGCTTCGACCACGGCGCCGGCAAACTGGGTCGGACTGGCCAATTACCGCGAGTTGCTCAACGACCCCTTCATCTGGCGCAATTTCACGATCACCGCGAAATACGTGCTGATCTCCGTGACGGGACAGGTGGTGGTCGGCTTCGGGCTCGCGATGCTCCTGAACCGCCAAATTCCCTTCAAGGGATTGATTACCACGCTGCTGCTGCTGCCGATGATGCTCTCCATGGCCGTCGTCGGCCTGTTCTGGAAGCTGCTTTACGATCCGTCCTTCGGCATCATCAATTATTTCCTCGGTCTCGGAAAATTCGAATGGCTGGCGGATCCTCAGGTCGCGCTTTACGCAGTCGCTCTCGTCGATATCTGGATGTGGTCGCCCTTCGTGATGCTGCTGTCGCTGGCGGGCCTGTCGGCCGTGCCGAAGCATCTCTACGAAGCGGCGGAGATCGACCGCGCTGGACCCTTCTACACCTTCTTCCGGATCACGCTTCCGCTGGTCGCGCCGATCCTGATGATCGCGATCATTTTCCGAACCATGGAGGCGTTCAAGACATTCGACCACGCCTACATTCTCTCGTCGCAGCCGACGACCGAACTGATCGCGATCCGTCTCTATAAGATGGCGTTCTTGGAGTGGCAGACGGGCCTGAGCTCCGCCTTCGCCTACATCGTCCTGATAATGGTGGTCGCGATCACCAACATCTACGTGAAGTATCTCAACAAGGCAAAGGCGCGCTGAGATGGCCGAAGTCAAAACAAAGGGCGAGGTCGTTCTCAATCGCGTGGCGATCGTTGCCGTCGTCGTCGCACTGATCGTCATGCTGACGCCGATCTACTGGATCGCCTCGACCGCCTTCAAGCCGCGCAGTCTGGCCACCACCGTCCCGCCGACCGTGATGTTCGAGCCTACATTGACGCCCTTCGCGAAGCTTTTCACCAAGCGTTCGCAGCTGCGCCAGCCGGTGGAAGAGGATGTCTACGAAGCCGCGCCCTGGTGGGAGAAGCTGATCTATGACGACGGCGAGCAGGTCGTGAAGAACCGCAAGACCGGCGCGATCACGTCGTCCGGCTATTGGGATCGCTACAAGAACTCGCTGATCGTCTCGATCATCTCGACATTCCTCGCTGTATCCATGGGCACGCTGACGGCCTACGGCTTCTCGCGCTTCAAGGTGAAAGGAGAGCAGGACTGGCTGTTCTTCATTCTCAGTACGCGCATGTTGCCTCCTGTCGTCGTCGCCATCCCGATGTTCCTGATGTACCGCACGGTCGGCCTGCATGACACGCATCTCGGCCTGATCATTCTCTACACGGCGTTCAATCTGTCTTTTGCGGTCTGGATCATGAAGGGCTTCGTCGACGAGATTCCCCGGGAATACGAGGAGGCGGCGCTGGTGGACGGCTACACACGGCTACAGGCCTTCTGGAAGATCGTGTTGCCGGAGGCCCTTACAGGCATTGCCGCCACTGCCGTCTTCTGTTTCATCATCGCCTGGAACGAATATGCCTTTGCCTTGATGATGACCTCGCGCAACGCGCAGACCGCGCCGCCCTACATCCCGTCGCAGGTGGGGTCTGGCCTGCCCGACTGGAGCGTGATCGCAGCGGGAGCGTTCCTGTTCCTGCTGCCGGTCGCCATCTTCACGTTCCTCCTTCGCAACCATCTGCTGCGAGGCATGTCCTTCGGAGCGATCCGCAAATGACCTTTCGTGAACTGAATACGAAACTGTTCGAACCGACTGCGCAGTGGGTGATGATCGGGGGACTGGTGTGCCTTTGCCAGCCCTGGGTGGAACTCCTGCACCGCTACGGGCTGACGATTACCATCATCGGGCTGATCGGATTCCTGGTGACTGCCCACATTCCGCCCGAACCCGAGGCTGAAGCAGAGGAAGAGGAAGAGCTGATCTGATGGCCCGGATCGAACTCACCAACGTCCAGAAATTCTTCGGAGCCGTCCAGGTTCTCAGGGACGTCAATCTCGTCATCGAGGACGGCGAATTCGTCGTCATGCTCGGCCAGTCCGGCTGCGGCAAGACCACCACGCTTCGCGCGATTGCCGGCCTCGAAACCATCACTTCCGGGACGATCACCATCGATGGCAAGGAGGTCCAGAACCTCAAGGCCGCCGACCGCGATATCGCCTTCGTCTTCCAGTCATTCTCGCTTTATCCCCACATGACGGTGGAAGAGAATATCGCGTTCCCCCTTCGCGCCGTGCGCAGCAGACAGGCCGAACGCGAGGCCGAAGTGAAGGAAGTCGCCCGGTTCCTTGGTATCGAACAGCTTCTGCCGCGCCGGCCGTCCGCATTGTCGGGAGGCGACATGCAGCGCGTCGCCATCGGGCGGGCGCTCGTCCGTCGACCGAAGGCGCTGCTCATGGACGAACCCATCGGTGCGCTCGACGCAAAGCTCCGCGAACAGATGCGCGCCGAGATCAAGCGGCTGCACATCGCGCGTGAATCGACAAGCGTCTACGTGACCCACGATCAGGTTGAGGCAATGTCGTTGGCCGACCGGATTGTCGTCATGCATGACGGCCTGCTGCAGCAGGTCGGCGCGCCGGAGGAGGTTTATCTTCGTCCCGCCAACCTTTTCGTGGCCCAGTTCGTTGGTTCTCCGGTCATGAACGTCGCGGATGTCACCGTCGAGAGCGAAGGCACGGACGCGCTGCTGCGGATCGGCGGCGCAAACGGATTTCGCGTGCCATCCGAAACGGTATCGCATCTAAACGGATCGCCTGCCAAGCTCGGTATCCGCCCTGAAGCCGTCATACTGTCTCACGATGCCAAAGACGGCTACATCGAGACTGAGACGACCAATGTCGAGCCACTCGGCAGCCACGACATCGTAGACGTCCGCGTCGGGGACGAGACGCTCCGCGCACGCTGCGAATCCGGCTTTACCGGCGGCGAGGGCCAGAAGCTTTGGGTCGCGCTGGACCCGCACCGCGCGCATTTCTTCGATGCCGCGTCTGGAAATTCGCTGAGGAGATCTGCCTGATGGCACGTATCGAGCTGCAGAACATCACCAAGCGCTATGGCGGTACGCGCGCTCTGAAGGATCTCAGCCTGACCGTTGAGGATGGCGAGTTCTTCGTGCTGCTCGGTCGCACCGGCGCGGGCAAGACGACAACGCTCAGGGTCGTCGCGGGGCTCGAAAAACCCGACGAGGGGCGCGTTTTCATCGGCGATTCTGACGTCACAAGCTGGACTGCAGCCGAGCGTGATGTCGCGCTCGTGCTGCAGCAATACTCGCTCTATCCGCGCCTGACAGTGCGCGGTAATCTGGAATTCCCGTTGCGTCCCAAGGTTCGCAACATGAACGAAGACGAGATCAGGCGCCGGGTCGACCGCGCCGCCAAGACCCTCCAGATCACACATCTGCTCGACCGCAAGGTGGAACGGCTATCGGGCGGCGAAATGCAGCGCGTTTCCATCGGTCGCGCCATCGTGCGCGATCCGCGCGTCTTCCTGATGGACGAGCCGCTTTCCGCGCTCGATGCGAAGTTGCGCGAGGCGCTGCGCGTCGAATTGAAGAAGCTGCATCAGGATCTTGGCGCGACCTTCCTGTTCGTGACCCACGACCAGGTTGAGGCGATGTCGATGGGCGACAAGATCGGCGTCTTGCGCAGCGGCCGCCTCGTTCAGGTCGGCACGCCCTCGGAAATCTACGAGCGTCCGCACAACACCTTCGTCGCCCGGTCCGTCGGTACGCCGCCGATGAACCTCATCGAGGGTAGGCTGGATGGAGAGAGTGCACGGCTTGGTTCCTTCGTGCTGCCGGTCAGCTCGCCGGCGAATTCCGAACAGAAGGTCACATTCGGAGTACGGCCCGAAAACATCGTTATTCAGTCCGGCGCACCGGCGGAAGCGCGCGTTTTCGATATCGAGGACCAGGGCGTTATCAAGATTCTCGCGCTCGACATGGGCGACACGCGCCTGCACGCCACTGTCCCGGCAGGCACGCATGTGAATCGCGACGAAGTTGTCCGTTTCGGCTGGAAGCCGGAGCGCGTGCTGTCCTTCGATCCGGAGACCGGACGAAACCTCGCGCTTTAGAGCCTTTCAGGCGAAACGCTGGCGATAGCGGGGGACCGCATCGGGGTTGACGAGCTGCTCCGGCAGTTCGCCGGCCGCGACACGACGCGTTTCGGCGACGACGCCCTGGCCCATGCGCAACATGCTTTCCTCGGTGATTCCGGCCATGTGGGGCGTCAGGATAACGTTTCGAAGCGCCAGCAGCGGGTGGTCGAACGGCAGGGGCTGTGTGTCGAATACATCGATCGCCGCGCCGCCGAGATGGCCGGTTTCCAGGGCCTCGATCAGCGCGCTCTCCACGACCACCGGTCCGCGCGCGACATTGATCAGTAGCGCACCAGGCCGCATCCGCTCCAGTGCAATCGCGTCGATCAGCCCGCGTGTCTGCGCGGTCAACGGGCAGCAAAGAACGACGATGTCAGCTTCAGAAAGCAGGTCCTCCAGCGAAACGGCGCGCATGGACTCGGGCACATTGCCGGCGCTCCGCGTATGGCAGACCACGTCCATCGCAAAGCCACTCTGCGCGATTCGTGCGATGTTTCGGCCGACATTGCCCATGCCGACAATGCCGATGGTCCGACGGGAGAGCTCCCGCCCGAAATCCGAATGCGCACGGCCCGCCGCCCAGCCCCGCTCCCGTAGGTCTGTGTTCACCTCGGGGTAGCGCTTAAGCAGCGCCAAAGCGGTCCAGATAACATGCTCCGCAACGCTGAGCGCGTTGACGCCCGGCACATTGGCAACCAGCACCCCGGCATCCGTGGCCGCATCAACGGGGATCATGTCGATCCCGGCGCCGTGCCGCACCAGCGCCTTCAGTCCCTGTTCCCGCTGGATGACCTCGGCCGGTATTGGAGCCCTGACCACAATGACCTCCGCTCCCGTGCTTTCGGCGACGATCGCCTCGGGCGTCGGTGCGCTTGCAACGCGATAGGCGCCGATGCCGGACAGCGCCTCCGTCACTTCCGGGTGAAGGTGATGGGTCGAGAAAATCGACAGGCCGGCCATGTCAGTCGGAGAGCTCGGCCGGCTGCAGGAGTTCGCTCCAATAACTCATGGCGCCACGCAGATGCGAAACCATGAGGGCGGAAGCCAGCGCCGCATCCCGATTCACAAGCGCTTCGAAAATCTGCTTGTGTTCCTCGTGCGACTTCCGGTTGCGATCGGGATCGCGAAAGTACACCTTGAGGCGGTTCCCGCCCAGTTCGTAGAAGGCGGTGCAGATGTTGAGAAACAGCGTGTTCTGGGTCGCACGGACGATCTCCAGATGAAACTCTTGGTCTAGCCCGTCTATACCCTCTCCTTGGGCAATGCGTTCCTCTGAACGGACGAGAATGTCGCGCAGACGGTCGAAATTCTCGTCGTCAGCGCGCGCGGCAGCAAGTTCAGCCGCCTTGATTTCGTGGATCTTGCGAACTTCGACCGCCTCGTAGATCTGGCGGTTTTCCAGCGGCAGCCCTGCCCGCGCAAGAAAAGCCATCGCCTCGATGCCGGTATTGTCGGTATTGACGTAGATGCCAGATTTCGCGCGCCGCTCGATGACCTGCATCGCCTCCAGGATCGCCAGCGCTTCGCGCACCTGTCCCCGGCTCACGGAAAAATGTTCGGCAAGGTCGCGTTCAGACGGCGCCTTCCCGCCATTCGTGCGAGCACTGTCCAGCAGGTGGGTAGCTATGGCTGGAAGGATTTCCTGTCCCTGCATCGTATGTTCGCTCGCGTCAGAATTTCGAGAAACGCGTAAGGATATCGGTGTCCACGTCAAGCCCAAGCCCGGGCGCATCGGGCACAGAAATCATTCCGTCTTTCACGAACACCTTTTCTCGAGACAGGTCGTGGATCATCGGGTTGGCGCCCAGCGAATACTCGACGATAAAACCCGCGGGCGCAGCCGCCACAACATGGAGCCCGGCAAAGAATGCCGGCGCGCCGGCCCAAAGATGCGGTGCGAGGCGCAAATTGAACGCCGAGGCCATCGCCGCGATGCGCATGGCCTCAGTGATACCGCCGCAAAATGCGGGGTCCGGTTGAAGGATGTCGGCGGCGCGCGAAACCATGATGTCGCGGAAGTCGAACCGGGTGCATTCCGATTCGCCGACGGCGACCGGGATGTGCGTCGCGTGGCGAAATTCCGCCAGCCCCGGCACGTCGTCTCCGGTGATCGGCTCCTCGAACCAGGCGAGATCGCAATCGGTCACCATGGCAGCGAAACGCTTTGCCTGCGCCACGGTGTATGTGCCATGCGCGTCGACCATCAGGTCGACATCTGGTCCGATCGCCTCGCGGGCGGCCCGCACACGCTTCGCCGAGACATGTGGCGCGCCGTCCATTGCGCCGACCCGCATCTTGACGGACTTGAACCCGCCGGAATCGATATAGGAGCGCAACTGATCGCCAATACCCTCGGCATTAGCCCAGCCGCCGGATGCATAGGCCGGAAGCCGGTCCGCCGACCGACCCCCGAGAAGCGACCAGACCGGCACGCCGAGCACCTTTCCCTTGATGTCCCACAACGCGATGTCGATCGCACTGATTGCCGCGAGTGAGAGTCCCCGGCGGGCAAGTTCCGGGAAAACATGCCCGCCGGCGGCGGCGCTTTCGCGCCGTGAACCATTGTAAAGCGCCTCCCAAATCGCAGTTATCTGCGACGCGTTCCAGCCGATGAGAAACGGCCCGACTTCCTTGTTGATGAGATGAACCAGGGCGGCATACTGACCGGCGCTGCCGGCGGCGTTCTTGCCTTCCCCCCATCCGACGATGCCGTCCTCCGTCTCTACCCTCACAATAGCCGCGTCGAATGTCCTCAGCCGGCCGAAGTCACTCACGTGCTGGCGCGACTCCTCGATCGGGATCTGTATCCAGCGGGCTTCTATCGACTTGATACGCATCGGATGTCCTCCTGCCGCGCCTGGCCCGGTCACTTCATCAGCGGCAAGAGGGTCTCAGCGGTGATCCGCATCTGGTCGGCATAAAACTCTTCTGTCAGCAGAGAAGATCCATGATCCTGGATGAACTTGAGCTGTTCCGGAGAGATGTCGACGGGATTGGTCTCGACCATGTCCGGATACATTGTCGCCGGTGTCCGGTCGACCGGAGCGACGAATTCGTTGGTAAGCGCGCCGTCATAGCCGATGTCTTTCAGCGTGTTCACGATCTTCGGCCAGTCGAGGTGCCCCAACCCGGCGCCGAAACGGTTGTTGTCGGCGACATGGAAATCGAACAGACGATCGCCGGCGAGGCGGATGGCCTCGTAGATGTCGCTCTCCTCGATATTGAGGTGGAACGCATCCAGGCAGACGCCGCATTCCGGACTGACGGCATCGGCCAGTGCGAGCGCCTGCGCACAACGGTTAAACAGGTAGGTTTCGAAGCGGTTCAGCGGCTCGACCGCAATCTTTACGCCCTTCTTCTGCGCATGCGCGAAGCATTCCTTGGTCGCTTCGACGACCCAGCCCCATTCCTCTTCGGGGGTACCGTCCGGCACTACCTTGCCAACGGTGGCCGGAACCAGCGTCACGATCTCGCCTTCGAGTTCGGAAACCATGGTAATCACCGACTTCACGTAGTCGACAGATCGTGCGCGCTGGCCCTCGTCCTTTGCAGCGAGGTTTCGCTCGCCGAGCGTAAGTGTGACCGCGCCCCAGCAGCGCATGCCGGTTTCCTTCAGAAGAGCCCGCGTTTCCTTGACGTCGTATTGCGTCGGCTCGCCGGAAATCTCGATGGACTCATAGCCATATTGCTTGATCCGGCGCACCGTCGTTTCCAATGGCTCCGCCCGCATCCAGTTGTGGGTTGAAAGATGCATTTCCGTCCTCCCTTTATTTGAATACGCCAGCTTTCTTGGAGTGCCGGCCAATCCCTTCTGGTTATACCAGATAGCGCCGGATTGCGATGGCGGTCAAGAGACGCTTCTAGGTGGTGATGCTTTTAGAATCGGCATTTTTTGAAAAACCGATTTACATTCGGGAATCATAAAACTTTCCGCTGGTCGATTTACCGCCATTTTGGTAGTACCAGGATGGCGAGAAGAGGAATTCATATGAAAATTGGAATGTGCATGTTTCTCTGGACGACCAGCGTTGGGCCGGAGCATGAGGCGCTACTCGCCGACATCCGCGAAACCGGCTTCGACGGCGTCGAGATTCCGGTCTTCGAGGGCGAGCCGGAGGATTACGCGAAACTCGGCGAATTGCTCGATTCGCTCGACCTCGAACGCACGGCGGTTTCGGCTCTCGGCGATCCTGCGCATGACCTGATATCACCCTCCATCAATGTTCGAAACGACGCAGTCGACCGCATGAAATGGGTGCTTGAATGTACCCGTGCGCTGGGCGCCGACAGGGTTTCCGGTCCACTGCATTCGGTGCTCGGCCAGTTCTCCGGCGCAAGCCCAACGGTCGACGAGTTCGAACGCGCCGTCGAAAGCCAGCGGCGCGTCGGTGAGATCGCGAGCGCCTGCAAAGTTACTGTCGGGCTCGAGGCACTGAATCGCTTCGAATGTTACCTCGTCAACACGATGGACGACCTGTGCGGCCTCGTGCGACGAGTCGGACATCCGAACATCAAGGCGATGTACGATACGTTCCACTGCAACATCGAGGAGACCGATCCCGTTGGCGCTTTGACGCGCAACAAGGACCAGATCACCCACATACACATTTCTGAGAACGACCGCGGCGTACCGGGAAGGGGCAATATCGACTGGTCCGCCACCTTCGAAGCAATCCGGTCGATCGGTTACGACGACTGGCTGACCATAGAGGCGTTCGGTCGCGGGCTGCCAGATCTCGCCGCGGCGACGAAAGTCTGGCGCGATTTCGCCGAAAGCCCCGAAGCGGTCTATCGCAACGGCTTTGCACATATATCCGGGTATCTGGCGAAGGGTGCATCTTACGCGAATGGCTGAGGGCGCTAAGCCGACGCAGAATCTTATATGGCCAAAGAAGCGCGTTATTGCCTCGTCGGGGAGTTGTCTGCAATCTCGACCCATAACCTTACGCCATGGCCGACATCGATCGAGTCGCTTTATAACCAAGAAAAGATTTCGATTACCACTCGCCAGAACAAACACTTCAGCGCGAAACCGGATTGCCATTAGGTAAGTGAACACTTATAAAAAGCCAATCCATGCAAGGGCATCCCCGCCACGTCATGCGGCTCCATGGAACTCGCCGACTAGAGCACGAACGCGCTTACGACCGAACGAACTTGCTGACCTGCTTGCGAACGTACGAACAATGCGAACGTCGATAATTGTCCATTAGGCGACGTGCCGCTTCCTTTCCCGGAATGCGAACTATAGCGGCCTCGAGATCAACGGCTAAGCCCTTATCCCATAGGGGCACCATGAGGCAGCCGCAGCCGACCGGAAGATTGTGGCGCACGCTCCCCGGATAGGGATATTCGGACGCCCGCAACAATTGTCGCCGGACTATAAAGGACCCATAACAAGATCGCGGCAACGTGTTGGTAAACACGACCGAATATTGCGTGCCGATTGGAGTGAAGCCGGGCGCGATGATGCAGTGTCGTTTCGACGTCGCTGCTAACCGGATGGAGCCGAATGGCTCGGGATTCGGAGCTTATGATCAGGTTACGCATCCCGCCTGGTCGCCCTGACAAGGCTACGCTCTTCAACACTGTCGATGCAGACTCTCGACATGATCCCCTCGCAGGTTCTTGAGCGCAAAGTCGTTCACAGTATCCTGCTGGGGGAAGTCAATCTTTGCAGGTCAGGACAGCTGAAGTTCCGACTGAAGGCTGAATAGCCCCTAGATTTGTAGACGCCTTCTTCCCTAATTTTGAGGTAAGGAGGCCATGATGGGTAAAGCCAATTTCAGCGAGGATTTCAAACGGGAAGCGGTGGCGCAGATCACCGAGCGAGGCTATCCGGTCGCGGAGGTGGCGAAGCGGCTGGGCGTCAGTCCGCACTCGCTCTACGCGTGGAAGAAGAAGTTCTCACAGCCTTCTGGTGACGATGACAAGGACGCCAAGATCAGGCGGTTGAAGCGCGAGTTGGTCAGGGTCACCGAGGAGCGCGACATTCTAGAAAAAAAAGGCACCGCGTATTTCGCCAAGGATGCAAATTGAGATACGCGTTCGTCGCCGATCATCGCCCACTGTTTTCGGTGCGGGCGATGTGTCGCTGCCTGTGCATCCATCCGAGCGGCTTCTACGCCTGGCTCAAGAATCCGTTGAGCAAGCGCGCCCGCGAAGACGCGCGCCAGACCGAATTCATCCGGATGGCATGGAAGGACAGCGGCAAGGTGTATGGCTATCGTAAGCTCCACGATGATCTGCTGGATCAGGGCGAGACGTGCTGCCCGAACCGCGTTGCACGTCTGGCCAGTTTGGCAGGCATCAGGGCCCAGATCGGCTACAAGCGTCGGCCGGGCAGCCATGGTGGCAAGCCATCATTGGTCGTCGACAACACGTTGGACCGACAGTTTGATGTGGATGCGCCGGACCGGATCTGGGTCACCGACATCACATACATCAGAACACTGGAAGGCTTCGCCTATCTGGCCGTCATCATCGATCTCTATTCCCGGCGTGTTGTCGGATGGGCAATGCAGAGCCGTCAGACGACGGACGTGGTCCTGCAGGCTGCTGATGGCGGTATGGAGACGGAAGCCGAAGAGCCGGGTGCTGATCCATTCGGACCAGGGTTCCCAGTTCACCAGCATGGACTGGGCCTCATTCCTCAGGGCTCACAATCTGGAACACTCGATGAGCCGGCGCGGAAACTGCCATGATAACGCGGTTGCCGAGAGCTTCTTCAATCTGCTCAAGCGGGAGCGGATACGGCGCCAGACCTACAAGACGAGAGCCGAAGCCAGGCAGGACGTGTTCGACTACATCGAGATGTTCTGCAACCCGAAGCGCAAGCATGTCAGGAACGGGATGCTGTCGCCCGTCGAGTTCGAACGGCAGCAGGAAATGAGCACCGAGGGCGCCTAGAAAACTCGGGGCAATTCAGGTGCCAAGCAATCCCGCAATCCACATCTAGAGCAGCTCACCTCATCCGCAACTACAGTCGTTTTTTGCTTTCCATGTCGAACAAATGAACCGAGTTGGAAGCGGCGCCCAGGTAGATTTCATCGCCGGGACTAAGCTCATGACGATCGCGAAAAACCGCGGTGACTTGAACCCCTGCAACCGTCGCGAAAACGTGGAGTTCGGATCCCGTGGGCTCCACCACCGTGACTGTTGCCGGGATTCCCGTCTCTTGTAGCACCAGATGCTCCGGCCTGATCCCCGCGACGACACGCTGTCCAATATGAGAAGCAGGTGCGGAGGGCACGGGAATTGTCGCAGCATCTATTTCGAGATACGGCACATCGCCGCCACACAGATTGGCCTGCAGGAAATTCATGGCAGGCGAGCCGATAAATCCCGCCACGAACAGATTCGCGGGCGTGTCGTAGAGCTCCAGCGGCGCACCAACCTGCTCGATAACGCCGTTTTGCATCACGACGATCCGATCGGCCATTGTCATCGCCTCGATCTGGTCGTGCGTGACATAGATGGTCGTGGTCTTGAGACGCTGATGAAGCTCCTTGATCTCGGTGCGCATCTGCACGCGCAGCTTTGCATCAAGGTTCGACAATGGCTCGTCGAACAGGAATACCTGCGGGTCCCTGACGATCGCGCGGCCCATGGCGACGCGCTGGCGCTGGCCACCCGAAAGTTGCTTAGGATAACGTTCAAGGAGGTCCTGCAGACCGAGGATGTCCGCGGCCTTGTTCACACGCGTGTCGATTTCCTCCTTCGGTGCGCGTCTCAGCCGCAGCGAAAACCCCATATTCTCGGCGACTGTCAGATGCGGGTAGAGGGCGTAGCTCTGGAACACCATCGCAATATCCCGATCCTTCGGCAAGATGTCGTTGACGACTTGCCGGCCAATCGAGACCTCACCACCGGAGATCTCTTCGAGCCCCGCTATCATGCGCAGCAGTGTAGATTTGCCGCATCCCGAAGGGCCCACCAGAACAACGAACTCGCCGTCGTCGATATCGACGGAGACGCCGTGGAGTACGGAAACCGCCCCAAAATCCTTTCGCACTTGATCTATGCTTACGCCCGCCAACTCCAAATCTCCTGTATCTCGCCGGTCAAGCGCCGGTTCTAATCGCAGTGAATGATCGAATGGCGTGTTCCGCGACATCCGCATCCTGCGCTGTTGTGCCGGAACTGACACCGATTGCGCCGGCGACCTCTCCGTCGATGACCACCGGAATCCCTCCGGGCAAGGTCGTGAAGCGCCCTGCCTGCAAATTCTGGATTCCAAATCCCGGCTGTCCCGGTTGGGTTGCAGGGCCGATTTCCGCGGTTGCCTTGCGTGCGCCCGATGCCGTGAAAGCCTTCGCAATCGCTATCTCGATCGAAATGAACTTGGCGCCATCCATGCGGTGAAACGCAAGCAGATGGCCCGCGGAATCGACCACGGCAATGTTCTGAGGAACATCGATTTCATTTGAGCGCGCGATCGCGCCCTGAATCAGAAGGGTGGCATCAGCTGAGTCCAGGTTGAAGCTCGTCTGCATCAGGCGGATACCCCTGCGACCGAAGGCCGTGCCGCCTCCTCTTCCGCGATGATCAGTTCGGAAGCACGTTCGGCAATCATGATTGTCGGGATGTTCGTGTTTGCGCGCGGGACCGTTGGCATCACCGACGCATCCGCGACGTGGAGGCCTTCAACACCGTGTACTCCCATCGTCGTGGGATCCACGACGGCTTCGCGGATGTCGGAACGACCCATTCGGCAGGTGCCGCTAACATGCCATTGCGCGATGGCATTGGCCTTTACGAACTGTTCGAGAGCCTCCCGATCATCGACGATCTCCGCGAGCGACCTCCCGTTGCCGAGAAACGTGCGGAAAAATCGGTCCCTTATGAACGGCATGACGTCGAGCGCCGCAGCGGCAGGTGCGGTCAGCAGATAGTTGCGCAAAGTTACCTTTCCGAGCGCCTTTGCAAATCCGCTATAGGCCGATGGCGACGCACATTGAATTGCCTCTGCGAGTTCAGGGCGTGCGAGGATCGTCGCCATCAGACGCACGCTGTCGATCAGCCTGTTCGTATCGCGAATATCGCTCAGGAAATTGAGCGCCGCGACCGGCTCGTCGTCCGGGCTTGCGCTCTGGATTCGAACCCAGCCGCGCGAATGCACCTTGTTAAGCCAGGAGATCATCGTGCCGATACGGTGTCCGAGAGGATGCCATGCAGAGCGCGCGACTACCGCCATGTACATGTCCGATGGCGGGCATTCCGCATGGTCGGAACTGTAGCGGAGACCGAACAGCATATGACGTCTTGTCGTGTCACCAAGCCTCGCATGGGGCTTGAGAAACGCTGATACCGAGATACCCGGGTGCTCCTGCAGGTTTTCGCCAACGCCCGGCAGATCCGTCAGCACATCGATGCCCAATTCGCGCAGAAGCCCGGCATCGCCGATACCCGCCTTCTGCAACAGCGCGGGAGAATGCAATGCGCCCGCGGCCAGGACCACACGTCGGGCAGCGATCCGTACACGCTGGCCGTTGCGGACGACTTCGATACCCGTGACACGCCGGCTTTCCGTGAGGAGCCGCCTGGCGCAGGTGTCCGCCATGACTTCGAGATTCGACCGGGCTCTCACGTCCGAGCTGAGATATCCGCGCGCCGTCGAGACACGATCCTTACCATCGTTCGACAGCGACATCGGGAAGCAGCCATCCGTATAAACGCCGTTCTGATCACCCAGATTTGGATAGCCAGCGGCTTCGATGGCAGACTTCGCGCACTTGGCGAATTCCGGCCACTGCGCCTCAGGTACCCGGTGAATGATGATCGGACCGTCCTTACCATGCAGCGGGCCGTCGAAATCGATGTCTGTTTCCAGTTTCCGGAAGAACGGGAGAACCGTTTCCCATGTCCAGCCATCGGCACCGAGTTCCTGCCATTCGTCGTAATCGTCCGGCGTTCCGCGATTCGCCATCTGCCCATTGATGGTCGAACCGCCGCCAAGAATGCGCGCCTGCTCGTATTTGAGCAGTGGCGGGCGGTCTGCCGTGTTGTTTCCGAATGGCTGACGGTAGGCCTTGAGCTCGGGCCAATGGTTATCTGGATCGAATGCCGCTCGTGCAGGATAGATGTCGCGAATGGCATCCGATTCCGAGCCCGGCGGGATATCCGCCCCCGCTTCGATCAGAAGGACCTTGCGGTTCGGGGATGCGGACAAGCGATTGGCCAATACACATCCGGCGCTTCCTCCACCGACTATGACAACATCCCACACAACACTCATCCCTTGACTGCTCCTTTGGTCAGGCCGGCTACGAACTGCCGACCAAAAAGTATGAAAATGAAGAGGATCGGGAGCATGGCGAGGGTCGCAGAGGCGGTCAGAGGTCCCCATTCGCGACCGAAGAATCCGATGAAACCGTAGACCAGCGGCTGGATCGGCTTGAGCTGGGGGCTATCGACCATGACAGAGCCGGCAACGAACTCATTCCAGGTTCCGACAAACGCCAGGATGCTTGCCGCAGCGAGCGCGGGCCGCGAAAGCGGCAGCACGATGCGCCACAACAGGCCAACCCTGGATATGCCATCCACAATGGCAGCCTCATCGAGCTCATGCGGAATGCTCTCGACGGCACCTTTCAAGATCCAGATCGTCATCGGCAGCTGGTGTGCGGCATAGATCAGCGGCAGTACGTATGGCGTATTCGTCAAACCGAGACGTACAAAGTAGATATAGGTCGGGATCAGCAGCGCGGCGGCTCCGATGGAAAGCGGAATGCTGGCGATGATCAGCAGAAACAGGGGGCGCCGCAGTGGAAAACTGTATCGATCGAATGCGTATGCGGCCGGCAACCCCACCACGACAACCGTGATGACCGCAACGACGCAATAGATGAAGCTCGTGAGCATGTTGCCGAAAAAGCCCGTCGCGGCGACACGATGATAGTTGTCGGGGGTCGGCGCGAAATCGAAGAATGCAGGCGGAAAACGGAACAGATCCTGCTCGGACTTCAGCGAGGTCAGAACTCCCCAAACAAACGGGAGCCCATTGAGGACAACCAGCAGTATGACGAGCGCGACCACGAGCGTCTGAGTCGAGACCTTCGCCGCCCTGCGCCGGGCCGACATGCGCGCGCCTGGAGCAGACTTACGAGCAGTTTGAGCTTGCACGGACATTCTCCTCAAGCCTTCCAGCCGGTCAGGCGGACGTAAGCGAGAACCATGAAGATGTTCGCGGCGAACATGACCAAGGCAAGCGCCGTAGCGGAGCCGAGATCGAAGATGGCGAACGCACGCTCATAAACCTCGAGGGCGAGAATGCGGGTGGCATCGTTCGGGCCGCCCCCGGTCAGGACGAGCGGGGTTTCGACCGTATTGATATTCGCCAGCATCAGCACCACGACGACGAGCAACATGGGGGTCTTGAGAAGCGGCAGGGTGACCAGCCGGAACACTTGCCAGGGTGTCGCCCCATCGACGTGCGCCGCCTCGATGCACTCGTTGGGAATGCTCTTGAGACCGGCGAGGAGGACGATCACGGCATAGCCCAGCCGCTTCCAAACCGATACGAAGATGAGAAGCCCCATGGCGCCGGTCGAATTGGTCATCGGCGTGAATTCACCGCCAACCAACGTTCCGACTGCATAGGATGCAACGCCGATATCGTTGATAAACACCCATCTGAACAGAAGCGTGGCGACGACCGCGGACGTGATCCAGGGCAGGATCACGATCATCTTCGCAATCATCGCCGCACGCGGTTTCATCCTGTCGATGCCGACCGAAATAGCAAGGGCAATGGCTACCGTGATCACGACCGACGCACCCGTGTGGATGACCGTACGCAGCATTGTCCCGGGCAACGTGTAGTCCTGGAACAGACGAAGGTAGTTCGCACCACCGTCGAACGGCCCAACCGCGCCATAGCGGATGTCGTGCAGACTGAACCAGATCGCATAGACGACTGGCGAGAAAAGCACGAAGCCAGTCAACACGAAGGCAGGCGCTACGGACGTGAAGGCCGCGGTATTCGACTTCATTTCAAGGTTCCCTGGGACGGTCTGAGAAGCGCATCGCGCAAGCCTCAGCTTCGCGACGCGCCTGTTTTTCCGGCGATCAGCGCCGGTTTTGCTGATTAAACCGCTTCTCGGCTTCCTCAAGGGCCTCCATCGGATCCATTCCTCCCGAAAGGACATTCTGCGCGGCCTTGTTCAAAGCCTGGCGGTAACCGCCAACCGCGAACTTGACCGGACTGATCCATCCGTAACTGGCGATACCCTTGGCCGCTTCGACAATGTACTGGTTCTCGGGTTTGGCGAAGAAATCGGTCATTTCGCTCATGTTCTTCGCGGAGGCAGGGATCTGACCACCGACCTCTATCCAGAGTTTGTCGGCTTCCGGGCCCGCCATGTATTCTAGGAACTTGGCTGCTTCATCGATCTGCTTGCTGCCCGACCACACACCGACAGCCCAGCCAGCCATCACCGCGGGGGAATGCGGCTTGCCATCGACGCCCGGCCAGATCATGAACCCGACATTCTCCTTGCCAACCTTCGCCTGCATGGTCGACACGCGAACGACAGCGCCCGTGAACATCGCCAGACGTCCGGCCGCGAACTGCTCGTAGAGATCCTCTGCGCTCCAGGTGACGGCCTGGGGCGGCGTGATTTCGTGCTCGGTCACCATGTCGGTCTGAAGCTTGAGCGCTTCGGCGCCGATCGGGTTAGCCCACATGGCACGACCGTCCTCATGGAAGAGATCGCCCTGTCGGGACAGCATCACGGACGTCATCATCTGGGCGTCGGCACGGTCCTCGCTGAACTGCTGCCCAAAGCCCCACCGGCTCACATTGCCCGAATCGTCGCGTTTGGTGAGCTTCTTGCCCGCTTCGATG
Source organism: Oricola indica (assembly GCF_965227485.1). Classification (NCBI taxonomy): domain Bacteria; kingdom Pseudomonadati; phylum Pseudomonadota; class Alphaproteobacteria; order Hyphomicrobiales; family Ahrensiaceae; genus Oricola; species Oricola indica. The sequence continues at coordinate 1,289,367 of NZ_OZ245747.1, read as the reverse complement.
AAGGCCGGCCAATCGGTCAGAGAAGCGGGATCGATCCCGGCCTCGGAAAGGAAATCCTTCCGGTAAATCACGCCGTAGTAGTTACGGGAGTGGAACAGGCAATGGACTCCGCCTTCCCATGCACAGCGTTCCCAGTAACCGTCCTGACGCTCCTTGATTGCCTCTTCCGGCCACGAGTCGAGAAACAGCGGATTGAGATCGGCAAGGGCGCCCGATCCCAGAGCCTCGCCCAGCAGGTCGGTTACGACCCAGATGATATCCGGCGCATTCCCCGCACTATGTGCGGCAAGGAATTTCGGCGTCATCTGATCCCAGACTTGGGGTTCGACAACGACGTCGATTTCAGGATTTGCCGCTTCGAAATTCTCGATGATCTGATTGAGCGCAAGCTCGCGCGGGGACGTGCCTTCCGGATTAAGGAATGTCCACATGCGCACTGTCGTTTCGGCCTGTGCGGCGACGGCACTCAATTGAGTCGATGCCGCGAGCAAGCCGGCAACAGCAAGCCTTTGCATGGTTCTCATCGTTCGTTTCATCACATTTTCCTCCCTGTTTGATGTGAATGCAGACTGACGCTCAGAGCGCGGTAACGTCGTTCAGAGCGTCGTTCAGCGATCGCAGGACATGGGACTTTGCCGCGATGCGGTACGCGTCCTCGTCACGATCGGCGAGCGCGGCGACAATTGCGCGATGTTCGCGGATTTCGATTTCACGCCGTTCGCGCCAACTGTCGACGCCATGGCGCACGCGGCTGCTGACATACTGAAGCTGGATGCTCTGGTAGATCGATTGAAGCATCGCGTTCCCGGACAATTCGACGATCCGCGAATGAAACTTCGTATTCAGTTCGATTTGCTGACGTCCCGAAAGCCGCTCCCAGTCGCTATCCGCCTGCTCCACGATCTGCAGCAGCGGCTTGACGACATCGGCGACGATTTCGCCGGCCTTCATTCGCATGATGGCAAGTTCTCCGGCATTCACTTCCAGCCCGAGACGAACCTCCCAAAGATCCCGCACCTGTTGCGATGACGGCTTGCGGATTCGAAAACCCCGACGCGGGATGCTCTCGATATAGCCTTCAGCGGCCAGCCGCATGAGCGCCTCGCGAACGGGCGTCGGACTGACGTTGAACCGTTCCGACAAACCTTTGGGGTAAATGCGCTCTCCGGCGCCGACATCGGTTCCGAAGATAACCTCGTCGCGGATGCTCGCGTAAAGCGCATCGGCGAGCTTCTCTCCCGGCGCGCCCATCAGCGTCCCGCGGTCATCATCACTACTGTTTGACTGTTGCATTCCGGCCCTCCTGCTCACCAAGGATGTTACCGTCGGCGACCTCGTATTCCGCCGCGCGATCCCAATCGATTTCGCAACCATGGCCCGGCCTGTCGGACAGGAAGCCGAGACCGTCTCGCATATCGATCGGGTACGCCGGAATGTCGTCACGCAGCGGATTGGGGAGACGATTGGCCTCGTAGATGCTGAACGCCTGCGCCGCACAGCAGGCATGGAGAGCGGCCGAGACCCCGATCCCGGACCCCACTCCGTGGGGCGCAAGATCAAGGCCGTGCCTCTTGCATAATTCGCCAATCGCCATCATGCCGGAAACGCCGACCCGGGTGATATTCGGCTGCAAGACATCGACGGCCCCGCTGTGCACGAGCTCCTCGAAACTCGGCAGAACATAGTCGTTTTCACCGGCTGCGATGGGCATGGTCGCAACCTCGCGAATGCGGGCGAGATCACGGGAGCGCTCGGGCTTTATCGGCTCCTCGAGCCATGCGACATCGAGACCGTCGAGACCCTTGGCAAGATCAATCGCGTCGTCGACTTCGTAGCCGCAATTGGCGTCCAGCATCACCTGGACATCCGGACCGACAGCATCCCTTACGGCAGCCGTATGGGCGATGTCCTGCGCCACGGCGCGGCCGATCTTGAGCTTGACTGCGCGGTATCCGCTCTCGACGAACTCGCGCGCAAGTTGCGCCGACTCTTCTTCCTTCTCGAGAAACGGAATAGGGCTGACATAGAGCGGAACAGGCGCGATCTTGCCGCCGAGATGCACCGCCAGCGGCTGCCCCGCCGCCCGGGCCTTAAGGTCCCACAACGCGATGTCGATGCCACCGAGGGCCTCCATCGAGAACCCCCGAGTGTGCCCCATCGAAATGAAGTAATTGTAGAAATCCGCGAGACACTCGGATGGACTGTCCAGTTCACGCCCCACGAGCGCCGGAGCGATCAGATTGTTGATCAGCGCGGTCGTAGCCGGAGAGTAGGGAAGACCGAACGCCTCGCCGGTCCCCGTAACCCCGCCCTCCTCCTCGACGAGAATGATCGTGGAGAACTGGCCGGAACGAGGTATGCGCCGAAAATGCGCCGCCGGTCGGAGCACGGAGTCCGGAACCTTGTCCGCCCCACCCCACATCTTGGCGAAGGAAACATAAAGCGGAATTGCGCGAACAGACTTGATCCGCATTCGAGGCGGCCTCCCATATCGTTTCGCAGTTTGTAAAAAATAAAAAATAAAAAATCAAACGGAAATTTGCAGCCGATGTCTGCATACGCCAATCTCCCGGCACAGCAGGCGATCACCCGAGAATCTGATTCCTTGAATTCGTGAGACGGCGCATCCGCACCGGAAAGCATCGTCCACATGGATCGACAGCGACCATGCACTAACCTTCAGCCTGGACCACCTGATTGGGGGCCTCCAAGACCGCCGAATTCTGCGTGATGTAGAGCGGGCACTACACGATCATCCACATGGCGACCGGTTCGAAACCCTTCCGAATCATTCCGGCCGTTGGCCTCGAGATACCGATTCCTTGGACCGCATCGGGCCGACTATTGCCTGCCTGCCTTGGGCCGGGCGGAAATCGAAAACCTCGTTTCCCCGGAAGATCTTGTCCTTCCCGATGGGCGCAAAATCGAACTGGATAATTTCATCCAGGCGATCGACGATGCCAACAGGGAAGGTTTCTGCATGACGAAAGGACTGGTCGACGCCGACACCCGGTGCCTCGCGGCGCCGATATACGGTCACGAGGAAACCACAGGCAGTTCTGCATGCGCTGGCTCGCTTCTCTCGAAGGCAAGTCCATTGGCATCGAAGAGATGTGCGGCAGAATACGGGAAAGTCAGACGGACCTCGTCACCCGCATGCAATCCGGATCGCTCGCGCGCCTTGATGACCAACTCGGCACCCATGGGAGAAACCGCCTCCACAAGCGTTTCGTCACCGAGTTCTTCGACAAGGGAAATTGTCGCGTTTCCTGTTTCTTTTTCCGCAGGCTCGAGAACCAGATCTTCCGGCCGGATACCCAGCGTCACACCTTCCCCCGCTCTCGCGCCCCGACTGTCTCCAACCGGGATGTGGCTCACGCAGAATTCGTCGCTCGCCACGCGTAAACCTGTCGCATCCGCTGAGACCACTCGACAATCGACGAAGTTCATCTTCGGAGATCCCAGGAACCCCGCAACGAACAGATTGCGTGGCGCATGATAGAGCTCCAGCGGCGTTCCGACCTGCTGCACTTCGCCGGCATCCAGCACGACGATGCGGTCCGCGAGTGTCATCGCTTCCACCTGGTCATGGGTAACGTAGATCATCGTTGCTTCGAGCCGGGCATGCAGCCGGGCGATCTCTCGGCGCATGCTCACGCGCAAGGCCGCATCAAGGTTCGATAACGGTTCGTCGAACAGGAATACTTTTGGATTCCGGACGATCGCGCGCCCGATCGCAACGCGCTGCCGCTGCCCGCCCGAAAGTTGCCCTGGCTTTCGCTCAAGCAGTTGCTCCATCTGGAGTATCTTCGCGGCGTCCCTGATGCGCCGGTCGATCTCGTCCTTCGGCCGTCTCGACAGTTTGAGGGCGAACGCCATGTTCTGGTAGACGGTCTTGTGCGGATAAAGCGCATAGGTCTGGAAGACCATGGCAATACCGCGCTCCTTGGGAGACTCGTCGTTACAGATCTCGCCACCGATGCGAATATTGCCGTCGCTGACGTCGTCGAGGCCGGCGATCATCCGCAACAGTGTCGATTTTCCGCAGCCCGAAGGCCCAACGAAAACTATGAATTCGCCATCGGCAACCTCGAGATCGACATTGCGAATAATGTCGACGGCGCCAATGGATTTCGAGATGTTTTCCAGTTGAAGCGTGGCCATGAAATTCGTCTTTCCTGGCGGACCTACACTGTCCGCGTCACTTTCCTGAGATGGCGCGGATTGTCGGGATCATTTCCGAGCTTGCGCGACAGACGCTCGATGAAGACATAGAAGGAAACCGCCTGGCAGATCGGCGTTAAGAGCGGATGCGGAGCAGCGGCGCTTGAAAGATGGTCGGCATTCTCCCGATCGACATCGTCGACGAGCCAGACATCTGCGCCAGCGTCACGCATACTTTGGGCAGTTTCCAGGACACCTCCGCGGCTCTCGTCCGACGGCACGAAGAAGAGCCCGCGCAATCCCGTATCGGCGAGCGCGATCGGACCATGAAGGACTTCCGCGGAGCTATATGCCTCTGCATGGAGACGGCAGGTCTCCTTGAACTTCAGCGCCGCTTCCGCCGCGACCGCAAAGCCCATACCGCGACCCACGCAGAAAATCGGTCCGTGCGCCCGAAAGGCCTCGTCGCTCGCTGTCCAATCAGCTGCAACCGCGCGGTCGAGCGCGTCCGGCAAGGCCTGGAGCCCCTTTTCCAGGGCGCTGTCGCCTGTCCATTCCGCAACGATGAAAGCCATCGCGATCAACGACGCCACATAGCTCTTCGTCGCCGCCACCGAGACCTCCGGCCCCGCAAACAGCGGAGCGGGCAGGTCGACCAGCTCCTCGAGCGGAGATCCGCCGGCATTGACCAGTGCGGCCGTGGTCGCCCCGCCCTGCGCGCCCGCAGTGACAAGCGACAGAAGATCGGGGCTAGCGCCGGATTGCGAGATCGCAATCAGCGCCGCGCCGTCCAGACGCAACCGGCTTCCATAAACCGAAGCCACTGAAGGGCCGAGCGACGCGACAGGCCGCCCCACATGCGTCTCCACCAAATATTTCAGATAGGCCGCGGCATGGTCCGAAGAACCGCGTGCAGCCGTCACGAGCACCGGCGGATCGAGGCGCCGAAAACGCGCCCCGATCTCGCGGTAGGCGTCCAGCCCGTCTGCCAATTGTCGGCGCGAGACCTCGGGAATCTCCCGAGTCTCGCGCGCCATCATCGTCTTAGCCATCCGGGTCTCCGAGTCATGCCGCGCGCGAGCCGCCTGGATCAGGCATCCCCTTTCATCCGCGACTTGAAGAATTCGAGATGCTTCTCCTGGGCGTCGATCATGCGGGCGCGATACTCGCCGTAGATCTGATCGGTGTCGTGCAGCGTCACGCCTTCGATCGTCGGCGACGCGAATGTCGGCAATTCAATGCCCTTGTCGGCGAGTTTCTGGGCCGTCTGCGCGACGAGTTCATGCATCATCATCATCGCCAGCACGGTCGACGATCCCGCCACCGGACGCGACCAGCCGTCCACCGGCACGATGGCGTCCTCGATCGGCGCGCAGGTGTCGATCACCACATCCGCGGCGTCGGCGAGACGCTGGCCGGAGGAGTGCGTCGCCGGCTTGTCCAGATTGGCTTTCGCGTTGATTGCGATGACGGTCATGCCGCGCTTCTTCGCATAGAGCGCCGTATCGATGCCGGACGCATTGCGTCCGCTGTGGCCAAAAATCACGATGCTGTCGCCGGGATTGAGCGGCTGGTGATCGAGAAACTTCTCGGCGTAATTTTCTGTGCGCTCCAGCCAGAGGAGCTCCCGCACACCGCCGGCGCCCAGCACATTGTGCCACATCAGGCGCGGATCGGTGAGCGGGTTGAAGCCGACATAGCTGCCATAGCGCGGAAAAGTTTCCTGTGCCGGCAGAACCGAATGGCCGGAACCATATAGGTGGATCAGACCCTTGCCCGCGAGGGTCTCGGCAAGAGCGGTCGATGCGGCCTCGAACGCCTGTGCGTTTTCCTTGGCCGCGCGTTCCGCCAGTTCGAGCAAACGGCTGATATAGAGTGTGGTCATTGTAATGGATGCCTTTCTTTTACAATTTCAGATGTGCAGTTTGGAACGGATCTCGTAACGGTCTCCCCGCATGGTCGAGACCGCAAACTCGAATGGACCCTTGCTGTCGGAGGTGATCCGGCGAACGATGAAGGCAGGGCTGCCGGCTTCGACATCGAGCAGCGCCGCGTCCTGCTCCGACACAGTGCCCACGCGATAGATTTCGCGGGCCAGCTTCGGCTCGATGGCGAACCGGTCGCGCAGGATGTCGTAGAGCGAGAGAATGGGTTCTGCGATTTCCAGCAGCCCTTCAACGCGACCGGATGGCAGGTAAGCCGTCTGGATGCCGATGGGCTGATTGTTGCCTGCCCGCAGCCTGCGGAGCTTGACGACGGGCGAGCCTTCCGGGATTTCCAGCGCGGACGCGACCTCCGTATCGGCAGGCAATTCGATCATCTCCAGGATCATCGAGCCGACCACCAGTCCCCGATCGGACATCTCCTGCGTGAAGCTCGTCAGACCGCGAACACCGGCGATAACCGTCGAGCTGCGCACGAAGGTTCCGCGTCCGTGTTCACGTCGCAGCAGGCCCGATTCCTCAAGGTTGCTGAGCGCGTGCCGGATCGTGATGCGGCTGACACCCAGCATCTCGCTGAGTTTCCCCTCGTTGGGAAGTTGTGTGCCGTCCGGCCAGGTCCCGTCGGCGATAAGCGACCGCAGCGCAGATTCCGCCTGGTGCCAGAGCGGTTCCGGACGCTTCCGGTCCGGCCGAGCGATATTGCCGATTTTCATGAGGTCCCCCTGCCCGTCCAAAGTGCATGCTCACATGCCGCAAGCCCGGCGCCATACAGGCTCGCGCGCGGCCCAAAACGTCCTGTCACGATTTCGATTGCGCGCAGATGCGGCGGCAATTGACTCCTCAATGCAGGCAGAATCATCGGCGCAAGCACACCGATGCCCTCGGCGACGCCTCCGGAAACGATCACCGCCTCGCTGCCCAGGAGAGCGATCGCTCCGGCGAGTGTAGCGGCAAGGGCATTCGCCGGACCTGCTAGGATTGCCTTGGCGTCCGCTTGGCCGTCAGCCGCCGCGGCGATGAGATCAGCCCCCTTTTTCAATTGCGCGCGACCGGCAAGGGCATCGAGCGCTCGCCCCGAGGCCTGCCGCTCAAGCCAGCCATGCTTGTCATCGCCGCCGTCGCGCATGTCGGCATTGGCCCATCCGAAGGATGTCGCGGCACCGTTCGCGCCGCGAACGATGCGCCCGTCGGCAAGAACAGCCGAACCGATCCCTGTGCCAATGGCCAGGAGGATTGCATTGGAAACGGTTTGCGCCGCGCCATGCGCCGCCTCGGCCAGAAGCGCCAGTTGGGCATCGTTTCCGAGTGCCAGCCGGGCATCCGGGAAGGCCGAAGCCAGATCGATCCCGTCGAGATAGGGAAGATTGGGCACCCAGACGCAGCGCGAACCAGTCGCGAGACCGGGCACTGCAACGCCGATGCGGGAAGCACCATGTGCGGAGACGAGACCATGGATCCGGTCACGCAACGCGCCGAGGCTCTCGGGGGCGGACCAGTGGCCGACGGGATGCGGCTCCGCTGCGGAACCCTCGGCAATCACGCCGGCGCGGAGATTTGTCCCTCCGAGATCGATGCACAGGGTCACGCTCATCCCTTGACCCCCGTGCTGACGATACTGTCGACGAAGAAGCGCTGGAGGAACACGAAGAGTACCAGCGGCGGCAAGACGGCCAGCGTCGCCCCCGCCATCACGAGACCGGTGTTCATCGCGCCTCTGTTGTAACTCAGGAGACGGCCAAGGCTGAGCACAATCGGGTAGTCTTCCGTGTTGCCCTGCAACACGGTGAGCGGCCAGAGATATGTGTTCCAATGATAGACGAACGCGAACAGTGCGAGCGCTGCAATAGCCGGAATCACGGCAGGCGCAACCACCGAGAAAACGATCCGCAACTCCGAAGCGCCATCGACGCGCGCGGCATCGATGAGATCGTCCGGTACGCCGGCAATGAACTGCCGCATCAGGAAAATGCCGAACGCGTTTGCCAGATAGGGAACGATAACACCGAAAAGGTGACCATCGAGGCCCATATAGGTGACCATCCGGAACAGCGGTATCAGCACGACGATCGGGGGCAGGAACATCGTCGATATCAGGACGGCAAACAGCAAATCCCGGCCGCGGAAACGGTACTTCGCAAAGGCATAGCCCGCCATGAGACTGGTCACGAGGATACCGGCCGTCGTTACCGTGGCGATCACCGCGGAATTCCAGAATGATCGTGCGGCATCGATGACGTCGGCGACTTCGCGATAGGCCGTCAGCGACGGCGTGGACGGGATCCAGACGGGTGGTGTCTGCATGCTTTCGGCCGGCGTCTTCAGGCTCGACAGCAGCATCCAGACCAGCGGAAACGCGGCGATCACCGAAATGGCGACGATCGCGACAAAGAGAAGAGAATTGCCGGTACGACGGCGAATTCTGCGCAGGCTGCGCCTTCCGGGCGACATCTCAGTCATGCCCTCTCCTCCTTCTGACGCGCGAGCGAGAAGATCAGGACGATCACGACGATCAGCGAGAGCATCAGCATCACCGCCATGGCAGAACCCAGTCCGCCCTGCGCGCGCTCGATGCCAACGCGTCGGATATGGAAGGTCAGCACATTCGTCGAATTGGCGGGGCCGCCCTGGGTGATCAACGCAACTGGTTCGAAGACCTGGACCGCGTTAATCACGGCAATGACCGCCGAGAACAGCAAGGTCCGTCGCAAAAGCGGCAGGGTCACTCCGAAGAATTCCTGTACCGGGTTCGCTCCATCGATCCTGGCCGCCTCATGAAGCGACGACGGAATCTGCGTGAGACCCGCGATGGCGAGAACCGTGAAATAACCGACCTGCTGCCACACATTCAAAATGACGATGGAGTAGAGGGCCGTGTCTGGCGATGACAGCCACGACTGCGGCCCGATCCCGACCCAGAAAAGGATCTGGTTCAACGGCCCCTCGCTTGGCGAGTAGAGCTTCGACCAGACCAGAGCGACGGCGATCATCGGCACCATATATGTGGAAAAAAGGATCGTACGCAGGAACTGTCCGCCTGCGACACGGCTCTGATAAACAAGAAGCCCGAAAATGACCGAAAGCGGCAGGATCGCGACTACTGAGAGAGCCGTGTAGATGGCCGTGTTCAGGAAAGCGCGCTTGAAATCGCGCCCCACCGATATCGGACCGAGAATATCTTCGTAGTTACGCAGTCCGACAAAACGCGCCGCCTCGAACCCGGTCTGCGTCGACCACTGGTGAAACGACAACCAGATCGTCAGCACCATCGGCACGAAAATGAAGACGCCGATCAGCGCCACCGCGGGTGACACCATGATCCAGGCCGACTTTTTCTCAGCGCGCATCGATTTATAGACCCGAAAGACGCGGGCGCGCCGAAACGCGCCCGCCGGTGAGGTTATCGCCGCGACTTAGCGCTGCGCGCGTTCGAGGATGGACCCGGCGTCGGCCTGTGCGTTCTGCTGAGCCTCCTGCGCCGAAATCTGTCCATACTCCAGCTGTTCGATCACCTGCTGGAGCGCGTCGGAGAATTCCTGGCCACCAAGAACGACCGGGAACGCACGCGCATTCTCGAGTGACGAGACGTAGCCTTCAAGGAACGGGCGGCCCAGCGCTTCTTCGAACGCCGCGACATCGGAGGTTCTCGACGGCAGGATACCCATCGACTGCAGGATTCCAGCCATCGCGGAAGCGCCGTTCTCGCCGGAATCAGGTCCGTCCAGCCACTGCAGGAAGTCCCAGGCGGCGGCCTGTTCCGCGTCCTCGGCTCCGGCGTTGACCACAGTCATCCAGGAATAGGAAATCGAGCGCGCCGTATCGCCACTCGGTCCGACCGGAATCGGCGCGGTGCCGATATTGGCGAAATCGTCGCCCATGCCGGCCCGCAGCGCGCTTTCCCACCAGTTCGCCATGATGATCATACCCGTATTGCCGGACACGAAATTGTCGAGGAACGGACCGGTCGTGTTGGCATCCGACGTTCCCATCGCGGGATCGGTGTAACCTTCCTTGATCATGGTCTCGTAGAGTTCGAACGTCTCGAGCGCCTGCTGGCTATCGAGCTGCGGCTTGCCATCGGCGATCAGCGCTCCACCATTGGAGGCAAGAAGAGATGCGAAGGGATGAACGACGCCCGCCGCCCAGGAATTGATCAGGCCAAAGCCCTGCTTACCGTCCGCGCTCAGCTTCGCGGCCGCATCCTGGAGTTCGGCCCAGGTTTTCGGCGGCGCGGAAATGCCCGCTTTCTCGAACATCGCCTTGTTGTAGTTCAGGGCGTAGACGTTGATTTCGTTAGGGATGCCGTAGATTTGGCCATCAACAGCCGCCGCGGCAGCAATGCCCTCGGGCCACTCGGACGTCACTTCGCCGGAAACAGCGTCCGGTGCAGGCGCGACAAGTCCGTCACGAACGAGTTCGGGAAGCCAAAGATCGTAGATGCTCGCGATGGTCGGACCATCGCCCGAACCGCCGGAGCGAATCGTCGTCAGAAGATCCCCGAATGGCACCGCGCGGACGGAAATAGCAACACCGGGATTTTGCTCGCTATAGGCGCTTGCAGCCTCTTCGAGGAGCTTGACGGTGTCCGGAGCCCAGTGCGTCAAATAGGTGAGTTCTACGTCCTGCGCGGCGGCCGCAAAGGGCGTCAATACAGTAGCGGCGAAAGCTGCCATGCGAATCTTGGTCATTGCGGTCATGCCGGTTCTCCCTCGGAATGTGACGTGGATAGGTGGTGACAACCAATCCTGAAATAGGTTATAACCACATAACAACTCGCCTGTAAATCATCTCGGAGAAAATTCGCCATGACAGTCATCGAGGGGCGCGTGCTCATGCTGAACGGCCTCCGCAACGCCAGGGTGTCGATCGAGCAGGGACGGATCACCCGGATCGAGGAGCGCGGCGCTGCGGGAGACGACATGATCCTGCCTGGCTTCATCGACCTGCATTGCCATGGCGGCGGAGGAGCTGACGTAATGGAGGCCGGCGACGCCCCAAGCCGTGTCGCACACGCGCACGCGGCAAACGGCACGACGTCTTTTCTGGCCACGACGATGACCGCACCGCTCGGCGACATCGAGGCAGCACTCGTTTCCGTCCACGATTGCGCAAACACCCTGCGGAATAACGAGGCCGCGATCCTTGGCGTCCATCTCGAAGGCCCCTTCATCGATCGAGAGAAGCTGGGCGCGCAGCCGGACTTCGCGATCGAGGGCGACACAGCGCTGATGGAGCGGCTGATGTCGCTTGCCGATATCCGCGTGGTGACCTGCGCGCCGGAGGCGGATCCGGACGGCGCGATGACAGGCTGGCTGCGCGATCGTGGCGTCCGCGTACAAATCGGGCATTCGTCCTGCGATTACGAAACGGCCGCGAAATGCTTCGAGGGCGGTCGCCACGGCGTAACCCATATGTTCAACGCGATGTCGTCGCTACATCATCGCGCGCCGGGCATTGTCGGCGCCGCTCTCGCCCACGCGGACCATGCCGAGCTCATTCCCGATCTCCTGCACGTCCATCCAGGCGCCATCCGGGCGGCTCTCCGCGCCATCCCGAACGTCTATGCCGTCACCGATGCGACGCCGGCATCGGGTATGCCCGATGGCGATTACCGACTGGGCGCGCAGCATGTGCGCAAATGCGGCAATGGCGTCCGGCTCGAAGACGGAACGCTCGCCGGCTCCAGCCTCACGATGCACCAGGCATTCCGCAATCTTGTGAAAATCGGGCTTTCGCCGGAAGAGGCGTCGCGCAGGACATCAACCATTGCGGCGGAGTATCTGGGCCTTGGCGACCGAGGCCGTATCGTAACCGGTGCGGTTGCGGATCTCGTAGTTCTCGACGGATCTCTCGAGCTGAAGACAGTTATCTTGCGGGGAACGGAGTTCAGCGGATAGTAAATTGAGCTTAGCCGTTCAGAATAATCGGCTCACAAACCGGTTCGTCATCGAACATCCGCTCCAGGTCACAACACTCGGCATACGTAGTTCCCGGTAGGGTCATTGAACCTTCTGAACCTCAATCTCATGCCGAAATTGCCCAAAACGTCCTTCTACGAAGTGCTCTTTTCCCAGAATTGCAGAGAGTTCCGGTAGGGCCGGAATTTTGACATCGTAGGGGTCACTGGTTCAATCCCAGTACCGCCCACCATTCCACCCCTTGATAAAATTGAGTTTTCCGCATTCAGCGGACTGCCTTCATTGTTTGCCTGACACGCAGGTGACACGCGCGGATAGGCAGGCGCTGGAAGCTCAAGCCCCAATTCTGCGAAATACGCATCAATCGCCTCCCGACCCAACGAGAGATAGTCGAGTGAGAATTGCGCGCAAACTTCCGTGGGGCCCGGTCTCCGGTGACCCAGGAGCCCCTCAACCTCCCAAGGTGGTACAGCAGGTTTCCGGAGCTCGACTGCCATCGTGTGACGGAGGCTGCAGGGAGTAATTTCTTCGGAGAGGCCTGCGGCTCTTACGACAGTTTTGAACCCCTTGCCGATCCTCCTTATCGGCTTCCCATGCCAATTGATGAACCTCCGCAGTTCGCGGCTTTGCATGAACGGCAGCAGGGTGCTTGTTATCGGGACAACCGGACGGAATTTGTAGGTCTGCTTTCGACCTTTGGGATTGAGGTTCACGTGCCTGTCCTCTGTCCGGGTTCAGCGCCTGACGGATTATTTCGGCTCAATGAATGAAGGAGAATCTCCAACTCACCTCAGCCTTTGAAGAAGCGAGGATGAGCCGAAAATCCGCGATAGATAACAGTCGGTAAGAAAATTATGCAGGACATCTGTCGCGCCATCTGCAAACATTGTTCGGCAAAAAAGAAAAGGCGAACGCGCAGCTCCTGACCAATGCAATTGTCCACCCCGCCACGCGAGGTGAAAGCCCAGTTGCAGGTCAGGATGATGCCCCGTCAGTCTGCCGCCCCCGATAAGTCCTTGCGTGAAGAAACTCTCCGCTAAACGCCGAAGCAAAGGCGAATTTGGGACGTCCGGATGGCGTCAGGATACAAGGGGCCCATCCCTTCGATCTCGTGATCGACCAACCCCGCCAAATGGCTGACCGGCTCAATGCATGTGTAGCGGCTGTCCGGCGCGTGAATCACAAGATGGGAAAGCCCGCGCGCGCGGAGCTCCATGCTTGTTCCACAGGCCCAACGGACAGCCACGCTGCGCCAGTCAGACAGGTAACGGGTCTTCATCTCCGCATCGACAGGCCGCGCATTGCGGCTTTGCCCGGTCGGCAAACAGTCCGCACCCATCGGCCAGAGCCTAGAAGCATCATCCGTGATATTCCGCGGCTCCTTGAAATAAGGGTGCCAGCCGAGCCCGGCCGGCATCGGCACTGTGTCGCGGTTTTCGATCGAAAGGGTCAGCACGAATGAAGTCCCGGTCAGTTCGAACTGTTGCCAGGCGCGAAATGACCACGGCCAAACAGACGAGGCCGTCCAGTCAAACCGCATTGTTGCAGCAGTCTCCGAACATGACTCAATCTCCCAGGCGAACCGGCTGGTCATGCCATGGAGCGCATGCGGCGTGGTTTCTGGATGGACGGGCAGATTCGCGACTCGGTCTCCAAACGCCAACCGCGCGCCAATTATTCGGTTGTGGAACGGGATGAGCGGATAGGCGCCCGCCTTGGGCCAGCAGTCCGGATCGAAAGCCTCCGTACCCATCGGCACAAGTACGTCCCGCCCGTCATGGCGCAACAGCGAAAGCCGTCCGCCCAGGTCGGGCGCGAGTTCAACTTCGAGACCGCCATTGACCAGTCGAACACGCATCAGGCGATGCGATAGCGACGGATCGTTTCGGCGTCTGGCGCAGGTGCGAGGCCGCTTACATCGGGCACAGTGATCTTACCGTCGACGGGAAGTGGCATGTCCGCATAGAGATAGGCGTCCGGCCACACATAAAGGTGCTCGAACAACACCGGGGCCGGCAAAGTGGCGCACACATGCAGGGTCGCGAAGTATCCGGGCCCGAAATACGGTGAATGCGGCATGACCGACAAACCGGCCTCTTCCGCCATCCGCAGCACCTTCATCATCTCCGAAAGGCCACCAACCTTTGTCACGCTCGGTTGCGGGTACCGCACCAGCCCGGACGCAATCAGCTCGCGAAATTGCCAGGAGGTGCAAAGGTTCTCACCGCCTGACAGGGCGACCCCCGCACGAGAAACCTCGGCAAGTGGCGTCATGTCCTCGGGCGGAAATGTCGGCTCCTCGAGCCACAAAGTATCGCGCTCGGCGAGCCAGGCGGCCATGTCGCGCGCTTCCTCCGCGCTCCAGCTGCAATTCACATCAACCATCATATCGGCATCACCGCGAATTGCGTAACACGCCTCGATGTCCGGGCGCGTGATCTCGTGCAGTTTGATGTGACGATAGCCTTCGCGAACGGCGCGTTCGGTGAAGCCGGCGGCGACTTGCGGATCGCCATAGCGCACGAGACTGGCGTAAGCCGGCACTTTCGCGCGCCGCTGCGGCCCGATCAGCCGGTGCAGCGGAACCCCTTCCGCACGGGCCTTGATGTCCCACAACGCAAGATCGACCCCGGACAGCGCAAAGATCGTGATGCCATACCGCCCGAAAAGCGCCAGCCGACGCTGCAAAATCTCGGAAAACTCGGCCGGGTCGTCAAAATCACAGCCAATCAGAAGCGGCACGACCGAACGGTCCAGCATGGCTTTGACCGCGGCACCGCAGAAATATCCAAACGCCTCGCCCCACCCTTCGATACCGTCTTCGGTAACGACGCGAACGAGTACTGTCTCCAACGTGTTCCACGTTCCCGGAGTAAGCCCCTCGCCCTTTCCGCCATCGGTGAACGGGATCGACAGGAGCAGCGTTTCGACCTCGGCTATCTTCATTCGCCCGATCTCCATTTGTCGATATCGGCTGCGAAGTTTGCCTCGGCATATCCACCGCCAACGGCAAGCCCCGCAATACCGGGCACAGGCGCTGCGCCGCGAATGGAGGGGTCGGCGAGGTGATCATCGGGATGGTCCGCGCACTGGAAACCATGTCTGGCAAGACCCGAATTGTCGAAGAACGGAGCCTCGCAGGGCGCGGTTGCAAAAAGCGCCGCATGCCCCGGCGTGCGCCTTTCGAGAACCTTGCCGATCAGGCGCGCAAGATCCCGGAAACTGATCCACATATGCCGGCGGCGTTCGTCCGGTACCTCCGAGCCGCAATTACCGATCCTGAGACTGGTCGTACTGAGGCCGTGCGCGTCGCCATAATAGGCCATCACCGCCTCGCCGAAAATCTTGGAGACGCCGTACCATCCGTCCGGGCGCGGAGGCGCCGTCTCGGCCAGTGGCGTCGAACTGCGGGGCCAGAACCCCCAACCGTGGTTCGAGCTGGTGTAAATGACCTGTCCGACCCCATGACGCACTGCGGCGTCCATCATTGCGACCAGACCACGATAGTTGACGTCGAGCGTTTCCTCGAAGGTGATCGCCTCCCCGTGCGAAGCCGCAAGATGCAGGATCGCATCCACGCCTTCGACGGCGCGTTCGATCACGGCCGGGTCCGTGATGTCTCCAGCGACGACCTCGTATCCTTCGCAATCCGGAGACGGCGCTCGCATCGAGAGCCTCAGCGTGTGGTCGCGGGCCAACTCTTCGCGCAGGCCCGTGCCGACAATGCCTCTTGCTCCGGTCACCAGAATTTTCATGTCAGTTCCCCATCGCGGTGTTCGGCAGCCAGGTCACGATCCCCGGCACCAGCGCCATCAACAGGAAGGTGGCCAGCATCACCAGCAGGAACGGCGTGCTGCCGCGAATATACTCTTTGACCGAGCAATCGAGCATGCCGCAGACCGTGAACATCGAAACACCGATTGGCGGGGTGTTCGACCCCATCGTCACGATCGTCACCATGAGCACACCGAAATGGATCGGGTCGAAGCCCATATTGACAAGGATCGGTGTGAAGAGCGGGGTCAGGAGCAAGACATTCACGGTCGCCTCCATCACCGTACCGGCGAGAACCAGAAAACCGAGGATCAGCAGAAGAGTAAGCGTCGGGTTCGTGGTCAGATGCGTGATCGCGTCCGCCAACTGCGCTGGCGCCTGTTCCAGAACGATGACGTAGCCAAGCACTGCCGCCACGATAATGATCAGCATGATCATGCCAATATCGGAGAGCGATTGCATGGTCGCATCCCAGAGCTTCGCCCAAGTGAGCTCGCGGTAGATGAGTGCGCCGACAATGATCGAGTACAAGATTACGAAGGCGCCCGCCTCGGTCGCGGTCACCAGACCGAACCGAAACCCGATCAGAAGGAAAATCGGGAACATCAACGCCCAGAAGGCGCTAAGCGCCGCGCTGCCGACTTCACGCAGCGTCGGTACGGGCATGTCATCGGCCCCGTAGCCATGCTTGCGCGCGGCGAAATAGGTGTAGCCCATGAGCACACTCGTCAGGAGGATGCCCGGAATGATGCCTGCAAGAAGCAGCTTGCCGACCGACACATTGGCGATAAAGCCGTAGACGATCAGGCCGATGGAGGGAGGGATCGTCGCGGTGATGATCGATGAGTAGCAGATCACACCAGCGGTAAAGCCCTTGGAGTAGCCCCTGGCGATCATCGGCATACCCAGCAAACGCGCCTGCATCGCCGCATCGGCAACGGCAGAGCCCGAAATACCGCCCATGAGGAGGCTGAGTACGATCGATATCTGCGCCAGTCCGCCAACCGACCAGCCGACAAGAACCCGGCTGAAACGCACAAGACGTCCGGCGATACCCGATGCAACCATGATGTTGCCGGCCATCACGAAGAAGGGAATGGCCATCAGCGGATAGGATTGCGTGGCGGCGACCATCTTCTGGACGGCGATGGAGCTGGGCAGATAGTCGCCTGTCAGAAAGGTTGGAGCGCTGGCCAGAAGCAGCGCGATTGCGACCGGAAGCCCCAGGATCACGGCCACGACAAACAGGGCGACGCCAAGAAGGAGCATTACAATTCTCCCTTTGCACGAGAACCGAGGCGTTCCGTCACGAGCCTCGCGATATTCTCGATGCAGGTCACGCCCATCATCGCAAAGGCGACGCTGATACTGGCCGCGACCCATGAAAACGGAATTCTGGTCAGAGGCAGAGGCCGCCGCCGCGACAGGTGAACGAAGTCGAGCGAGACATAGACCACGCCCATGACCAGGCAAAAGACGAGAACATTCCGGAGAATGCCCATCCAGAATTCACTGCCTGCGGGGAGCCGGCCGCTCAACAGGTCCACCGAAAAATGGCTCGAGCGCCGGAAGGCGATGCTCGCCGACAGGGCGCATGTCCACGCGAAGAAGATCTGCGTGATCTCGATAACCCAAATAT
Organism: Oricola indica; assembly: GCF_965227485.1. Lineage (NCBI taxonomy): Bacteria > Pseudomonadati > Pseudomonadota > Alphaproteobacteria > Hyphomicrobiales > Ahrensiaceae > Oricola > Oricola indica. The sequence goes on along the minus strand of NZ_OZ245747.1, from coordinate 1,271,932 downwards.
TCGGGGTGGCGAGGAACCGGGTCACGGTCGCCCAGAAGACAAGACCGATGACAGTGGCCAGGCAAACGGCCGCAGCGATGACTTCCGCAAAACGGAAGGCGTTATAGACGCGGTTCACATCGTCCTCCCCTCAAGAAGCCCCGCTCCCCGGCCACCCAGCCGGGGAGCGGGCATGATGTCACTGGTTCAATTCCGCCTGGACGGCGGCAAGAGCGTCAGACAGGCCAAGCCCCTCGATCTCCGCTTCCGCCGCAGCGCGGAATTCGGTCTTGTCGATGTCGGAGATCGTCATGCCCTTCTCTTCCATGAAGGCATAGTCCGAATCCATCTGGGCAATGGTCATGGCAGACATCTGCCGTCCGGCTTCCTTGGCTGCATCGGCGACGATTGCGTGATCCTCCGCGCTGAGCCGGCTCCACCAGGCGTCGCCCACAACGATTCCGGTGATCAGCTGAATGTGCTCCGTTTTCGTCAGGTACTTGGTCACCTCGTAGAAGCGCGAACCGACTGCGCCGGCCGGCTGCGACTCCACGGCATCGATCGCGCCCAATTGCAGTGCCGAGTAAATCTCGGACCAGGCGAGCGGCGTCGGAACACCACCGAGGGCCCGACCGGCGGCCACCCAGACCGGCGCGCCCGGCGTGCGCAGACGGACACCTTCCATATCGGCCCTGGCATTGATCGGCTTGTTGGTCATCAGGTTACGCGGACCCTGATACCAGTTGAAGGCCAGCGTGACGAAACCACTATCCTGGCGCAGCTGCTCGGCCCATTCGTCGAACGTTGCCGACGAGGTAAAACGATCAGCCTCATCGTAACTCGCGAAAACATAAGGCGCGCCGATGATACCAAGCTCCGGCGTGAAGGCCGCAAGCAGGTTGGGATCGGTGAAGGCCGCCACGTCGGCACCGGCCAGCGCCTGGTCCATCAGTTCCTGCGTGTCGCCGAGCTGACCGTTCGGATACACCTTGACCTCGATCCGACCTTCCGTTTTTTCGGCCAGGATATCCTTGAAGATATTGAAGCCTTTGATGATCGGATCGCTCTCGGCCTGAACGGAACCGATCCGCAGGATGACGTCGGCGGCCATGGCAGGTCCCGCCACCACAGAGACCGCGAGCGCGGTTGCAAGCACAAAATGTTTCATGTTTTCCTCCTCTTCTGGATGGTACGCCGTGGCTCAACCCCTTCGGCGATGAATTTTCCGCAATGCGTGGGAGTTCCGGCCGTCATGAGAATGCAGCCAGGTCTTCCGGAAGCAGATCAAGCGGAACGTTTTGATATGCGACCGGCCTAAGGAAGCGACGGATCGACAGAGTGCCGACCGACGTCGCGCCGAAATTCGTTGAAGCGGGATAAGGGCCACCATGGATCATCGAGTCCACGACCTCGACCCCGGTCGGATAGCCGTTGACGAGCATGCGCCCCGCCTTTCGCTCCAGAACCGGTAGCAACCGGCCCGCCAGCGGCCTGTCGCCGTCATCGATCTGGAGAGTCGCGGTCAACTGTCCGCTCAAACAATGCGCCAGGGGCAGCATTGCCTCCGGGCGCGCCACGCGAACCACGAGACCGATCGGACCGAATATCTCTTCAGCGAGCGTATCGTCCGCGCCGAATGCATCGCCCGAAATCTCGTAGAGGCTGGCCCCGGCGGCCCGTCCCTGAACGTTGTTCGCCACCACCTTGCGAATGACATCGGAGTCGTCGAAAGCCTGCTTGCCCGCGCAGAAGGCCGCAACGATTCCGTCCGTCAACATGGCCTGCGGTGAGACGGCGGCAAGCGCGTCGGCCGCAGCGGCCACGAAGACATCACCGGCATCGCCGGCGGGCACGAAGGCAATGCCTGGCTTGGTGCAAAACTGCCCCGCGCCCATGGCGAGCGACGCCGCCCAGCCCCGGCCCATCTCTTCCGCCCGCGCATCGAGCGCGGCCGGCAGCACGAAAACCGGATTGACCGATCCAAGTTCGCCGAAGAAGGGAATGGGTTCGGCGCGCGAGGCGCAAAGGTCAAAAAGCGCACGACCACCCGCCAGCGAACCGGTGAAACCCACGGCCTTGACGAGCGGATGCAGCACAAGCGCCTCGCCGACGCTGCGGTCATCTCCCTGGATCAGGCTGAAGACACCGGGCGCAATGCCCCGCGCCTTGATTGCTGCCAGAATGGCCTCGGCCACGATTTCGCCCGTCCCCGGATGCGCGGGATGCCCCTTGACCAGCACCGGACAGCCCGCCGCCAGCGCGGCTGCCGTATCGCCTCCCGCCGTGGAGAAGGCGAGCGGAAAGTTCGAGGCGCCAAAGACTGCGACCGGTCCGACGGGGCGCTGCATCATTCGGATTTCAGGCCGGGGGGCCGGCTGGCGATCGGGAAGCGCCGGATCGACCCGGCGGTCCAGATACGCGCCGTCCACGATGTGCCGGGCAAACAGCCTCAATTGATTTGCGGTGCGCCCGCATTCGGATTGCAGACGGACAATGGGAAGACCGGTTTCCTGCGAGCCAATCCGTGTGATCGGCTCGATGCGCGCCTCGATTTCGTTGGCGATCGCTTGCAGGAACGCCGCACGGTCCTCGCGCCGGCTGAAACCATAGGACCAGAACGCCTCTTCCGCAGCCTGTGCGGCCCGATCGACCAGCCCGGCATTGCCGGCAAAGACCTGATGCGCTGGCCCGCTGGCCGGGTTCGACATGAACGTCCGGTCAGTGGCAACCCACTCTCCTTTGATCAGGTTCCGGCCATGAAGCGCGTCAATCATTGTCATACCCCCGCGGACCGCCCCGCCCCGAAAGCCGGTACCGATCGCTGTCGCAGAACGCCGTAGACTCTCCCGGACGTTCGAGCCCGGTTGTTGCGCATGTCATGCATCCATCAGGCTCCCCCAGTCGACGAAGCGCATCTGAAGGACCTCGACATCGCCCCAAATGCCCTCGCGGCTGTAGACCTCACGCTCCAGATAGGCGTCCAGCGCAGCCCGGTCAGGAAAGCGGCACAGGACGACAGACCCGGCCATTTCGCCGTCGCTGTCCAGAATCGCGCCGCCATCGACAATCGTGCCCGCCCGCTTCTCGTCCTTCAGGCCGGCCATGTGCTCGGCCCGGGCGGCCATGCGTTGGGCCTGTCGGCCGGGCGCATCGCGACAGATCAGGGCAAAATCCATCACGCCCTCCCCTTCACGAGCGGGGGAGAAAGATGATAGCCGCGCTTTTCGTAGTCGAACTCTTGGAGTTTGTTGACCGGTGCGCTCTTGTCCACCGGACTGGCGTAATAGGCCCGGATCTCCACGATGCGGGATATGTCGTCATTGAACACGTACCACTCGTCACCGCGCAGCACTTCACCGATCGCGGTTTTCCAATGGGTCCACTCGATCACCCCTTCACGCCCGTCGGCCGTGCACAACACCTTTTCGATGGTCCATTTGCTGCCCAGCGTTTCCACGCACCAGACCCACCCCTCGGCAATCGCCTTCGCGCCTCGCCAGGGCGCGCCGGGCAGACCGGGCGGGAAGTAGTGAACGGCGTCCGGCGTGAAGCATTCGATCAACCCCTGGAGATCGGCCGCATTGCACATGTCGAAATAATGGCGGATCAGCGCCTCCGCCTTGGCAGCCTCCGCAGTCACAGGTCGTTCCCCTCGGCCAGCCAGGCCTTGTATTCCTCCAGCGTTTCCGGACCGGCGGGATACGTGCCGAAAAGCGAAGCACCAGCATCGATCTTGGTGAAGATGAAACGCTCCCGCCGCTCCTGCTCGTAGCTGTCCTCGGCGATCTCCGCTGCCAGCGCGCGCGGGATCACGGTGACGCCATCGGCGTCTCCGACAACGATATCGCCCGGATAGACGGCGACACCGCCACAGCCGATCGGCTCCTGCATGGCGATTGCCCGGTGATAGGCAGGTCGCGTCGTCGCGGTATTGAGGCGGCAATAGGCGGGAAAGGGCATCGTGCCGATCTCGGCGCCATCGCGGAAAGCGCCATCCGTGACGGCCGCCGCGACGCCCTTGCGCATCATGCGGGTGATCAACATGTTTCCGGCCGACGCAGCCGAGGGATCGTTGCGGCTGTCGATCATCATGACCTGCCCCTCGTCGATGGCCTCGACCGCCTCCCATTGCAGGTTGTCCTCACCGCGAACCTTCAGGTCCTCGAGGCTCCAGTCCTTGTCTTCGCGGCTCGGAATAAACCGAAGCGTGAAAGCCTCACCCGCAAAGGCGCCCGCGTCGCGATTGAGCGGCGACAATCCAACCAGGAATTGCTGCCGAAAGCCGCGCTTGAAAAGCTGGGTGGTCAGGGTGCCCTGGCTGCATTTCTTGAGTTTTTCCAACGTATCCCTGGAAATGTCGATCGCCGGCTGCACCGCTTGCTCCTCCTGCTACTATTGCGGCGAGCGGATCCTCGGCATCTGCTCGCGTTTCGGAGGACTCGTAACCGCGAGGTCATTTGGAGGCAAACAGAGTGAAATCATTTTGTATCATGATGTGATATGAACTCAATTTCGAGTGCATTGATGCCGGAATAATTTATGCGCAATATCATAATGTAATACATTTTGTGGGAGGATAAGGTGAACGACAAGATCTTCCATCCGCCGGCAAGAACGCCTGCCGGAACCGGACTGCTCACCAAGGCAATCGATGTCCTGGAAATGATCGCCGGCCGGCCCGGCGATATCGAGAGCGCCGAACTGGCCGAACTCACAGGCATCCCGAAGCCGACGCTTTATCGCATCCTCGCAGCACTCTCGGCGCGCGGACTGGTGCGTTCGGACGGCCACCGACATCGCTACTCACTCGGATACCAGATCGTCGAAATGGCGATGAATGTGTGGGCGAGCTCGGATCTGCCAATCCTCGCGGCGACGGAATTGCGCCGGCTGCGCGACCTTTCCGGCGAAACGGCCTATCTGGCCGTCATGCGTGAAGGCGGCGTTCTTTCGATCGCACGGTCGGAGGGCGCGCATCCGCAACGCTCTGCTACACAGCCCGGCGCGGTCAAGCCGCTGCATTGCACCAGCCAGGGCAAATCGATTCTCGCCTATATGCAGAACGATCAGCGGGCGCGTTTGCTCCCCTCACCGCTCGAGCGAATGACCGAAAAAACCATCACGGACGCCACACTCCTCAAGCTTGAACTTGCCCGCATCCGTAATCGCGGCTTCGCCATCGACGACGAGGAAATCCTGATGGGAACCCGTTGCGTCGGCGCGCCGATCCTCGACAAGAATGGCGCTCCCGTCGCCGCGATCTCCGTTGCCGGACCGACCTTTCGCATGACGATGGAACGCGCCGAGTTTCTGGGCAAGGAGGTTGCCGCCGTCGCCCAACAGGTCTCGGAGATATTCAATGCCCGCACCGCGCGGACAGATCTGGTTGACGGACATCAGGCCCTCACCTCCACGCCCGCGTTTCACGGCATTTCTCCGCACTGGGACGCAACAGGCGGGAGACTGGTCTGGGCGGACCGCTTCGCTCCGGCACTCTTCGAAACGCACGGCGAAACGACCAGGGAACTGGCCGGCTTTGCAGACCCGATCCGGGCGGTCAGCGTTCATCCTCACTGGGGCACGGTGGTCTTTTTCCCTGACAGGATCGATTTCCTGGACCTCTCCCGCAGCCAAGCCGTTACCGAAACGAGAGTGACAGCGAGCGCCACGGTCGGTAATGCCCTCTGGGCCGGACTGTCATCGCCGGCGCGGCAATCCGCGCTTGCCAGGATCGAGGCGAGCGGCCAGTTCGGCGATCATATCGAGGTTCCCGGTCCCATCGCGGGGATTGCCGTGTTGAACGACGAAGAAATATATCTCTGCCTGGAAGACACCGGCACGATCTATCATCTGCACCTGCCAACGCGACGCCTGCGGCGCTTTGCAGAAATCCCACGCGCCGCCGGCCAGCCCGTGGACCTTTCCGTCGATGGCATGGGGCGACTGTGGCTCGCCTTGAAAGACGGCTGGAACGTGGTGCAACTGGACGAGGTCGGCGAGATCGAGGCCTCGCTGCCCCTGCCGGTGCGGCATCCGACGGGCATCGCTTGCGGAGGAGAGGACAACCGCACGCTGTTCGTCACCTCGTCGCGCTACGAGCTCACACAGGACGACCTGACCACCGCACCGCTTTCCGGACACCTCCTGCAGGTCCACGTCCGCTAGGTAGCCAGTGGATGCGCCGGTAACCAGAGCGCCCGCTCCGAAAGCCAGATGGCTTCTGCTGGATCGCGCGCCTTAACTGACAGAGGCGTTAGACTGCGATCAGGCTCTGTAGTCCAAGCTTGCGCTTGAGCAATCAGGCGGCGACACGGCGAGAACCGCGGATCGAGCAGATCTTCGCAACGAGATGGCGTGACGCGAGGAAATTGAGCCACAGATCGACTCACCATCGGCACTTTATTTATATCAGATATGCTGATATCCAACATTTTCCATCAATCACACGGACCAGACATGAGCGGCAACGTCCTTGTAGTCGATCCATCGGAGCGGCCCGACCTCATACGGGGACTCGCCAGCGAGGTTCGCATTTCCATTCTCAAGCTCCTTCGGGACGGCGAGGAAAAGAACGTCAACCAGATCGCCGAGCGGCTGGGGCTTCCGCAATCGACGGTTTCCTCCAATCTCCAGGTGCTGGAAGATGTGGGCCTCGTGACGACGGAGAGCCGAAAGGCGCGCAAAGGCAGCCAGAAGGTTTGCCGGACGGCCTTTTCGGAGATCCTGGTGGGCTTTCACGACGACCTCAAGGAGGCGGGAGATGGCTCGATCGAAGTCTCCATGCCGCTTGGCCTCTATACGACCTGCGAGGTGACGGCACCGTGCGGACTGTGCTCGGCGGAAGGCGTCATCGGACTGCTCGACGTGCCCAACACCTTCCTCGAGCCGGATCGCATGAAGGCCGGTTTGCTGTGGTTCACCAGAGGTTACGTCGAGTACCAGTTCCCGAACAACACCAAGCTCAACCGCACGAAGCCGACAGCGCTGGAATTCTCCATGGAGCTGAGTTCGGAGGTGCCGGGCACGGCGGCCGACTGGCCCTCGGACATATTCCTGCAGGTCAACGGCGTCGAAATCGGGACGTGGACGTCACCGGGCGACTTCGGAGACAAGCGCGGCGTTCACACGCCCAGTTGGTGGAAGCTCGCGGGATCGCAGTATGGGAAGCTGAAGAACTGGCGGATCAACGGCAGCGGCAGCTTCATCGACGGCGTTCAGATTTCCGACGTGACGCTCGACGATCTGCAGATCGACCATCACCGATCCATACGCATGCGGATCGGCGTGAAGGAAGACGCCGAACATCCCGGAGGGATGAACATTTTCGGCAAGGGCTTCGGCAATTACGACCAGGATATCGTGCTGCGCATCACCACCTGAGGGGGTGAACCCCTCGAAATTGGGCTTGACTAAGCCCCGCTCCTCACGCTTACTCTAACGCAATAACCGGTACAAACCGGATCTTGTGTTTTAAATATGGGAGGAGCGGCGTGGAGGCACACGTCACGGCGCACGCGCGCTATGTGATCGCGGATATCGACAACCGCCTCTATGGATCGTTCCTCGAACATCTGGGGCGCGCGGTCTACACCGGTATCTACGAACCCGATCACCCGACAGCCGACGAAAACGGCATGCGCCGCGACGTCATCGACCTCGTTCGTGAACTGGACACACCCATCTGCCGCTATCCGGGCGGCAATTTCGTCTCCGCTTACAACTGGGAAGACGGCATCGGGCCAAAAGACGAACGCCCGACCCGGCTGGACCTGGCGTGGCATACGTCGGAATCGAACCAGGTCGGCATTCACGAATTCGCCGAATGGGCGAAAGCCGCCAACACCGAGATGATGCTGGCCGTCAATCTCGGTTCGCGCGGGCTGGATGACGCCCGCAACTTCGTCGAGTACGTCAACCATCCCGGCGGCAGCTACTGGTCCGACCTTCGAAAGAAGAACGGCCGGGCAGATCCGTGGGATGTCAGGCTCTGGTGCCTCGGCAACGAGATGGACGGCCCCTGGCAGGTCGGACACAAGAGCGCCGCCGAATACGGCCACCTCGCCAACGAGACGGCCAAGGCGCTGCGTGCGTTCGATGACAAGCTGGACCTGATTGTCTGCGGCTCCTCGCATTCGGACATGGCCACCTATCCGCAGTGGGAAGCGACCGTACTGGAAAGCACCTACGATCAGGTCGATTTCATCTCCCTGCACATGTATTTCGAGAACTACGAGAAAAACACGGCGGAGTATCTCGCCCTGCCGGAGAAACTCGACCGCTATATCGGTACGGTCGGCGGCGTCATCGATTACGTCAAGGCGAAGCGGCGCGCCAAGCATGACGTCAAGATTTCCTTCGACGAATGGAATGTCTGGTACCACGAGCGCAAGAACGACGCGAAACGAATGAAGGAATGGGGATGGCCCCATGCCCCGGCGCTTCTGGAGGACATCTACAATTTCGAGGACGTGCTGCAGGTCGGCTGCATCCTCAACACTTTCATCCGGCGCTCGGACCTGGTCCGTATCGCGTGTATAGCGCAGCTCGTGAACGTCATCGCGCCGATCATGACCTCGCCCGGCGGCGGCGCATGGAAGCAGACGATCTACCATCCCTTCCATTTCGCCTCGCGCTTCGGGCGCGGCACCGCGCTTCAGCTCGATGTGGACTGCCCGTCCTACGACGCCGACATAGCAAGCGGCGTCAGCTATCTGGATATCGCCGGCGTCCATGACAGCGATGCCGGAACGCTGACCTTCTTCGCCGTCAACCGCAACGGCGCGGAGCCGATGGATATCGAGATTTCCGTCGAAGGTTTCGGGGAGGCGAAATCTGTCGAGCACACGCTGATCAAGCATGACGATCTCGAAGCGACGAATACCGAGGCGAACCCTGAAAACGTGAAGCCCGAGACGAAGGGAGGAGCTTCGATCTCCGGCGGCAAGGTCGCGGTCACCGTACCGCAGCATTCCTACTCGATGATCAGGGTGCAGCTCTAGGAAAGACTTTACCGCGGCTGGGAGGCCGCACACCCAGGGAGGAAGAAGCAGATGTTCAACTACAGTAGCTTTGCAAAAACTGCGCTGGTCGCCACGGCGTTGATGACCACATCGGTGCAGGCGCAGGAAACCGTTGTCTGGTGGGATTTTCTCGGCGGCGGCGACGGCGTGCGCATGAAACAGATGATCTCGGATTTCAATGCCGCGCATGAAGGCGAGATCACCATCGACGCGACCACGCTGGAATGGGGCGTTCCGTTCTACTCGAAGGTCCAGACTTCGGCTGCCGTGGGAGAGGCGCCGGACATCATGACCTACCATGCCAGCCGCATTCCGCTGGCCGTCGACCAGGGTATCCTGCAGGAAATCACCGCCGACGATTGGGCCACGATGGGCCTGTCCGAGGACGACTATGCCGATGCGACCTGGAATGCGGTGACGATCGACGGCAAGCAATACGCCGTGCCGCTCGATACCCACCCCATCGTTCTCTACTACAACAAGGACGTGCTCGCCGAGGCAGGCCTTCTCAACGACGACGGAACGCCAAAGGGCATGGATAGCCGCGAAGGCTTCACCGCGACATTGCAGGCGCTCAAGGATGCCGGTTCCGTCAAGTTCCCGCTTGGCAGCGTGACAGCCGACGGCAACTTCATGTTCCGTACCATCTATTCCCTGATGGGCCAGCAGGACGGCGAACTGATGACCGACGGCGAGTTCCTTGCCGGCGACAACAAGGAAAAGCTGCAGAACGCCCTGGGCGTGTTGGCCGAATGGACCAATGACGGCCTGCAATCCACCTACACCGACTATCCCGCCACCGTGGCGCTGTTCACCAGCGGCGAAGCTGCGATGATGATCAACGGCGTCTGGGAAGTTCCGACGATGACCGACCTGCACGAGCAGGGAAAGCTGTTCGAATGGGGCGCGGTGGAACTGCCGGTGATCTTCGACCATGCGTCGACCTATGCCGATAGCCACGCCTTCGCCATTCCGGCCAACAAGGGCAAGGAGATGACGCCCGAGAAACGGGCGGCGGTTCTGGAAGTGATGAGCTGGATCTCGAAGAATTCGCTGTTCTGGGCAACCGCCGGACACATCCCGGCCTATGGCCCGGTCACGGCGTCCGACGAGTACAAGGCGATGGAACCGAACGCCACTTATTCCAGCCTGACCGAGAACATGATCTTCGACCCGAAGACGCCGCTTGCCGGAGTCGCCGGCCCGATCTTCGACGTCATGTCGACCTATTTCGTGCCGACGCTCAACGGCGAAATGGAACCGTCCGAGGCGGTCGAGGAAATCCAGTATGAACTGAACGACATGCAGTAGGTTACTCCCGGCCGGGGCGGCCTTCGTGTCGCCCCGGATTTCCATTTAGCGGCGCAGGGGAAGGAAATTGATCCGCAATCCCGGAAAAGAAGCGCTGGTCGCCTATTTGCTGATCGCACCGTTCGTCGCGGTCTATGCACTGATCTTCATCTATCCGACCGTGCAGATGTTCCTGCTTTCGTTCACCGACGCCGGACTGATCGGCGGCGGGGACTTTGTGGGGCTGGACAATTACGAACGACTGCCGCGCGATCGCCGCTTTGACACCGCGTTCTGGAACACCGCCTATTTCGTCCTGCTCACCGTGATCCCGGGTACGGTCGTGGCGCTCGGCATTTCGCTAGGTGTGACGCGGCTGTCGGGGCGGCTTCAGGCGCTGGTCCTGGCGCTTTTCTTCCTGCCCTACATCCTGCCCGTATCCGTGGTCTATCGCCTGTGGGACTGGACGCTGAATTTCCAGTTCGGCATTGCGATGCATCTCTTCGACTTCTTCGGCATGGACCGGGTGCCGATCTTCAAGGTGACAGCCTGGTTCATGCCGGCGGTCGCCTTTGTCACGGTCTGGTGGACCTGCGGTTTTTCCGTATTGCTGTTCCTCGCCGGACTGCGCGCCATCCCGCGCGAAATCTACGAGGCCGCGTCGCTGGACAACGCCACGCGCTGGACCACGTTCCGGAAGGTGACATGGCCGCTGCTTTGGCCGGTCACGTCGCTGGTGCTGACGATCCAGTTGATCGTGCAGCTCAAGATCTTCGACCAGGTCTACCTGTTCTCGACCGGCGGCAGGCCGAACGACAACCTCGTCATGGTCTACTATATTTTCCAGCGCGCGTTTCAGTCCGACCAGGGCGGCCGCGCCGCTGCCGTGGCGGTTGTGCTTTTCATCATGGTCATCATCGTGTCGGTGCTGAACTTCCAGCTGATGCGGCTAAGCGGGGGCCGCAACCGATGAACGCCGCCAACGCCCGCCGTTTCAACGCCGCCGGCGCGGCGATCACCGCGATTACCGTGATCTGCGCCATGATCTGGGCGTTTCCGATCTACTGGGGCATCGTCAGCTCACTGAAGCCCGACGACGAGGTCGTACGGTCCTACATCGAACTCTGGCCCGACACACTCACTTTCGAGCACTACATATTCGCCCTGACGCAAACGCAAATCGGTTACTGGTACGTGAACTCGATCGCCACCGCGATCGGCGTTACGGTTCTGACCGTCGGCACATCTGTCTTCGCGGGCTACGCAATCTCGCAGCTGCGCTTCCCGCTCAGGCGTCCGCTGTGGTGGCTGATCCTCGCCAGCTTCATGGTGCCGACCCAGGTGCTCATCATCAACCACTTCGTCCTGATGGCGAATATGGGCCTTCTGAACACCTGGGCCGGTATCATCCTGCCGCAGCTCATCCATCCGGTCGTGATCATCGTCTACAAGCAGTTCTTCGACCAGGTTCCGCATGATTTCCGCGAAGCGGCTATCATGGACAACGCTTCCGAATGGCGGATCCTCTTCAAGGTTTACATCCCCATGAATTGGGGTGTCACGACAGCACTGTCGATCGTCACCTTCATCTGGGCATGGAATGCATTCCTATGGCCGTTCCTCGCGGTCACCAAGACCGACATGATGACGATCACGGTCGGTATCACGCAGACGAATGACAGTTTCGGCGTCTACTACGCGAGCGAACTGGCCGCCGCTGTGCTGGCCGGCTTGCCGGTCGCACTGGCCTATCTTCTGTTCCAGCGCAGGGTGACCGAAGCGATCACGCTATCGGCCGGCATCAAGGGTTAGAGGTCTTTAATCCAGATCCTGAGCGGTCCGAGTTCCTGAAATCCGTATCGCATCATTGCCGTGAGTTCATCGCCGCTGGAATAGCTGACGACCGGCAGTCCGTCCCCGAAATCTGAGGACAAGGCGGCCGCCGTGGCAATTACCTCCGAGTCAGGACGGCCGAACAGGTTTGAGAGGCCAACGCAGTCCGAAGACCGGTTGGCGATGAACCCGGCCAAGAAGCCCTCGCCGTCCGCGCGCCCGAATATGGCGATCCGCGGGTCATTCAGGATGTCGGGCACGAAGATACGCCGGTCTGCGGGTGATCCGCCGCGGTTCCACGCAGTCTCCCAGTGCTCGAGGGCGGGCGACGTTTCGATCCGCATCCATCCTTCGTCTGCGTGTGAAATCGCATCGGCATCCGCCCGGACCCAGGATGCGTCGAACAGGACACGGAAGCCGAGCGGGGCCAGATCGAGCCGGTTGTTGCCGTCCTTGACAGAGAAAGGGTCCGGATTCCGCGTCAGGCGCGTCCGGATGGCGTCCAAAGCGTCGCTCGTATCCGCTCGCGGCAGGAGACTTAGGTCCGAATAGTATGGAGGCGGCGGGTCCATTGCGACGAACGCGCGTTCTTCGCGCCAATAACGTAAACCGTTGGCGTTAAAGACAATTTCGTAGAGATCGGCGTTGTTTTCCCACGCCAGGGCGATGCGCGGATCGCCGCGCTCACCCATGGGCGTGATAGGCTTGGCCTGCCTGATCGAACAGGTGCACGGCCGACGGATCGAAGGTCAGATCGATGTCGTCGCCCGGAGCCACTTCGGACTTGCCGCTGTCCTGCGCGATGAGTTCGCTGCCGTCCCGCAAGGCGCAATGGATCAGCGTCCGTTCGCCGAGCCGTTCAACGACCCCGGCGGTGGCGCGGGTGGTGGCGGGATCGCCGCCGGCACCTGCCACGCGTATGCCTTCAGGACGGATGCCGAGTTCGTAAGCGCCTGAGCCGGGATGATCGACATGAAGCGGCACTTCCGTGCCGTCCGGAAGCCGAGCGACGGTGTTGTCGCTCGCAGCCACATCGGCTTTCAGGAAATTCATGCCGGGGCTGCCGACAAAGCCGGCCACGAACCGCGAAGCCGGCCGCAGATAGACCTCCATCGGCGTCCCGATCTGCTCGATCCGCCTGTTGTTCAGGACGACGATACGGTCGGCGAGCGTCATGGCCTCGGTCTGGTCATGGGTGACGTAGATCATCGTCGCCTTCATGCGCTGATGAAGTTCCGCCAGTTCGACCCGGGTGCGCACGCGCAAGGCCGCATCGAGGTTGGACAGCGGTTCGTCGAAAAGAAACGCCTTCGGCTCCTTCACGATGGCGCGGCCGATGGCAACGCGCTGACGCTGCCCGCCGGAAAGCTGCGACGGCCGCCGTTCGAGCAGTTCCTCCATCTCGAGGATACGCGCCGCATCCTTGACCCGGCGCTCGATTTCGCTGCCGGACATCCCGATATTGTGGAGCCCGAACGCCATGTTATCCCGCACCGTCATGTGCGGGTAGAGCGCGTAGTTCTGGAACACCATGGCGACGCCGCGCTGCCCCGGCGCAAGTTGCTCGCATCTGTTTCCGCCAATGGTCAGCGTGCCGCTGTCGATCGTCTCGAGACCCGCGATCATTCTCAAAAGCGTGGACTTCCCCGACCCCGAAGGACCGAGAAAAACGACAAGCTCCTCCGAATGAACCACCAGCGAAAGATCGTCGATGACCTTCACGCTGCCGAAACTCTTCGACACATTCGCCAATTCGATATTCGCCATGAACTCCTCCCGAGTGATCATGAAACCACTTTTTCGGGTACACATCCAGAGTCAAGGTATTTAACTGTTCGCACTACACCGCTTTCCGGCTCGGCGACCAACAATTCATCGGTCACGGGCGTCACGCATCGGCGAGACGACCTGCTTGTGGCGTTTCAACACGAGATTGCCTCGCGGGCACACCGCCGCTTGCAAAAGTGCAATTCGGTTCGCCATCGCGAACCCGATTCATTCGCTGACATGTAGCTCTGCGGCTGTTTCAACAGGCCGAACTCCTTCAGCGAAAGCCCATCTATGCAGCCTAAGTGATGATCCGGCAGGCCCGGATCAGTTTCAGCAGCCTGGGGATGCTCGACAAGGTGTTGAAGGCATAGAAGGTCTGGCTCTCGACACCGCCATAACTCGCCTTGTGTTTCGCCAGGTTTCGCACCGGGTAGACGAAGCGGTTTGTGAGAGAATTGCGGTACATGAACCTGAAGGCGCGCCTTGCCAACCGGTTCCTTTGAAAGACCTTGTCTTCGATGTGGTGAAACGGCGAGAGACCGAGGTTCAGCGTTGCGACGCCCTCGGACTGAAATGTCTCGATCGCGGTGCGAACCATGAAATAGGACGCAAGCGGATCCGTCGTCGGCAGCCAGCGCCGTGTCGTCGAGAGATAGCCTTTTATCCGTCCTTTCTCAAAAACCGGATCGAAGAAGGCAAATCCTTCCGGCTCGCCATCGCGGTTGAGAAGGAAGAACTTTCTGACGCCCGGTTCGTCGGCTAGCACTACGGGGCGAACGAGAAAGTGCAACTCCCGGCGCTTTGTCACTTTCGTGCGTCGCCAGCGATCCGAGATTGCCCGCACGTCGGCTGGATCGAGGTCGCTCAACGACATCTCCCGCACCTGGTATCCGCCGGCGGAAAACCGGTTTGAAGCAGTCCGGAAACTGCGCCGTTTCGGACCATCGAAGGAATAGGTGTCGAGATCGATGATATTCTCGCACCCAAACTGGTTCACCCAGAAGGACCGCCGCGAAAGAATTTCCGCCGTATTCAGGGATGCCTGGCAAAAAACCGCATCCGGATGCGCGGCGACAAAGGCGTCTATCAGTTCCTCATGTCGGGCTCGGTCGGCAATCGGATCAGCCAGCACGAACGCCGTATTTCCGACCTTGCAGTAAGACAGGAAACCCCGCTCGTCTCCGAAATGCGAAAGCTCCGGCTGGAATGCGACCGAATAGGCGAGAGCGAATCCGCCATGCTGTTCAAGCAACCTGTAGCGAATGTCCTCCGGGATAGTCTCCATCGCGCGGCGAGCTCAGGATCGTTCGCAATGCGGAGCGAAAGCGCGGGGAACCCGTGCCGGAAGCAACCAGTGCATTTCCCGGCAACAAGACGACCGCAATCTCTTCACGACCAGACAGATCATCAAAGCCCGCCCGACAGCGTCACCAAAAATACTGCTGGCGCCTCGTAATTCTGGAAACTCAGATCGGTAAACATCGAGGAATAACCTGCCGTTTCAAACAGAATGCAACCAACACGACATAAATCGTGGACGATTATGACCGATCTCGAGCGGGTTGGCGACACCGGTTTGGCAGAGGCTTCTCAGCGCGTTCGAAGACCGGATTCGGCAGGGGCAACCAACCGTTTGCCCCCATGTCGCGATCAGGGATTGGATCGCGCTGGCCCTGTCCACAGGTCTTGGGGTTGATCGCCAACCCTGCGATGCGTAAGGCATGAGCCTCTCAGCAGGGAAAGCGCGTTCGCAATCAACATGAAGACAATCACAGTCGATGAAATCCCCGGCGCAGTCGGAACCGAGATTGGCCGGTCCGAATGGCGCGCCGTCACGCAGGAAATGATCGACCGTTTCGCGGACGCGACGGATGACCATCAGTGGATCCATCAGGACCCCGAGCGCGCAGCGAAGGAAACGCCCTATGGCGGCACGATCGCGCATGGCTTCCTGACATTGTCCATGCTGTCGACCCTGGCCTTCGAGGCCCTGCCGACCCTCGTGGGATCGGTGATGGGGATCAATTACGGTTTCGAGAAGATCCGTTTCATGGCGCCGGTGCGCACGGGATCGCGCATCCGTGCCATATTCATCCTGACGAAAGCTGACATTCGCCCGTCGGGTCGTGTTCTCAACACGTATGACGTCAAGATCGAGATCGAGAACAGCGTCAAGCCTGCCCTGACCGCGACATGGATGACCATGTCCATTCTGGAGCGCGACTGACACGGCAGTTCCGGCCGATCGTCAGCCCTGCTGATATGCGCGAAGCGCTTTCGCGACTTCACCGATCGCAGCGAGCGGCATCTGTCCGAAGATGACCCCGCGTCCCGGCCGCCGCGCCGTCAGCGTCGCCTCGGTCTGATCCCAGAACCGGACGACCGTGCCGTAGACGAAATTTTCGTAGGGCTCGTCGATCGGCGATCTGAAATCGTACCGGCCGAGATAGTCCGTCCGCGTGAGCCGGTCGAAAAACCGGCCGACCGCACTGCGGTCATCCGTCAGATTACCGGTTGTCGGGGCATCCAGAAACGCATCGAGATCGCGCAAGACCGGGCCGAGCGCGCGCGGATCGCCCTTTGCATAGGGCCACTTGATGACACGCGTCCGTCGCGATGTCCTGCCGCGCGTATGCACGACGGTGATGCGCATGAATTCGCACCCGCTCCAGGATTCGAGACCGGCAAGCACGGTGCAATCGGTGTGGCCGACTTTACCCGCATGAACCTCACCGAAATCCGCGACGGGCCGGATGCCCGCTTCCTTCGCCATTTTGGCGGCTATCGTGTCGAGCATGTCTCGTCCCGGTGTGTCGGCCCCGGAGGGAGTCGAACACAAACGGCTTAAGACGAAGTTGACCGGACGGAAACCGCGATCGAAGTTCCTAGTGTCCGCGCGCGGCGTCTCGCAGAAACTCGAAGGCATAATCGGAAAACGACCGCCAGCACTCGACCCGGAACGCATCCTCCGCCGTGCGGAAAAGGACGACCTCGATCTTGCCCATCACCGTGCGCGAACATGCACCGACGGGAAATGCCTCGGGCGACAGGTCTTGCGGGCAGCCGGCATTCAGCACATCGGACGCCTGCGTTCCGGTCACGAGGATAGCGGTATTGCGGTGCGACACGTCCACCGCCGAATGAAGCGCGGTTGCGCGGGCGAGATCGGCCATTGGATCCCGGTCGCCTTCCTCGATCACCAGCCATTCGTCCGGCCCAAGCCAGAGCACGGACCGCGCCCCGGCAACCGCGGATTGCTTGGGCCGGGTCGGCAAGTCGATCCCAAGGCCCTTGGACACGGCAGAAATCGAATCCTGCGGCGCGCGCAGCGAAACGCGCATCGCCGGTTCCGCCGGCGCGATGGAGACGGACGCACCGCCGGCAGCCCGTCCTGCCAACGGCAATTCACGCGCGATCTGGGCCTCAGCCATGGAGCCGGCCTCCCTCTTCGTCAAAAAACACCGTGCCGCGAATCTCGACCTCGATGACACCGTCCGGCATCGGCACGTAAAGCGTTTCACCCATGCGATTATGGCCGTTCTCGACCAGCGCCATCGCGATCGGAGCGCCGCAATTCTCGGACCAGTAGGACGATGAAACCCAGCCGATCATCTTCATCGGGATCGCCTGTTTCGGATCGTCGACGATCTGGGCGCCTTCCTCCAGCACGGTCTTGCCATCCTTGACCTTGAGTCCGACCAGTTGGCGGCGGCCTTCCGCGACCAGGTCCGAGCGCTTCAGCCCGCGAATGCCGACGAAATCGGTCTTCTTCTTGCCGATGGCCCAGGAAAGGCCGGCATCATGCGGCGTCACCGTGCCGTCGGTGTCCTGGCCGACAATGATGTAGCCCTTTTCGGCACGCAGCACATGCATGGTCTCAGTGCCGTAAAGGCACATCCCCATCGGCGCACCGCGCTCGTAAATCGCATCCCAGACCATGCGTCCGTAATCGGCCGGCACGTTGATCTCGTAGCCGGCCTCGCCGGTAAACGACATGCGGAACACCCGCG
This sequence comes from Oricola indica, assembly GCF_965227485.1. Lineage (NCBI taxonomy): Bacteria > Pseudomonadati > Pseudomonadota > Alphaproteobacteria > Hyphomicrobiales > Ahrensiaceae > Oricola > Oricola indica. The sequence goes on along the minus strand of NZ_OZ245747.1, from coordinate 1,254,030 downwards.
CCGGCACGCCGCAGACGGTTCCCTCGGCAACGCTCATATGCGGGAAAGTTTCGTTCGAGAGGTCGATCCCATCCACGAAAGGTTCCACGATTTCGCGCGCCTTCGGTCCCTGCACTGCGATCACAGCCCACTGCTCGGAGGTCGAGGTCAGCCAGACCTTCAGGTCGGGGAATTCGGTCTGGAGATAGTCTTCCATGTGATGGAGCACGCGCGGAGCGCCGCCCGTCGTGGTGGTGACGTGGAAACGGTCTTCCGCGAGGCGTCCGACAACGCCGTCGTCATAGATGAAGCCGTCCTCGCGGCACATGGTGCCATAGCGCAAGCGCCCGACGCCGAGCTTGAGGAAGGGGTTCGTGTAGAGAATGTTCAGGAACTTGGCAGCGTCGGGGCCCACGACCTCGATCTTGCCCAGCGTCGATGCGTCAAACATGCCGGCGACTTCGCGCACCGTCCGGCATTCGCGATTGACCGCTGCATGCATGTCCTCGCCGGCGCGCGGATAGTACCAGGCGCGTTTCCACTGGCCGACATCCTCGAACACGGCGCCCGCCGCTTCTTCCGCCTCGTGCATCGGCGTGCGGCGCACCGGATCGAACAGCTTGCCGCGCGCATGGTTGACGATCGAGCCGAAGGTGGTCGGCGTGTAGGGCGGACGGAATGTCGTCAGACCGACTTTCGGGATTGGCTTGTCGAGCGCTTCCGCGGCGATGGCGAGCCCGTGAAGGTTCGAAAGCTTGCCCTGGTCGGTCGCCATGCCGTTGGTGGTAAACCGCTTGACGTGCTCGATGGAGTGCATGCCTTCCTGCACTGCCAGACGGATATCCTTGGCGGTCACGTCGTTCTGGAAATCGACGAATGCCTTGACCACCTTGCCCGCTTCGGCGCCCGGCCCGGCACCGACCATTCCGCCAGCCCATTTTCCCGCGCTGCCGACACTGATCGCGACGGACGGCTTCTTCGCCTTGGGATGAGCCGCCTTCGCGGCGGCCTCGCCCGCGGCGAGCGCCTCGTTCACCGTGGCTTCGAGCCCGTCCGTGCCGTTGCATGCGCCGATGCTTGCGCAATCTTGCGCGTAGGTCCCGGGCAGGAAACGCCCGGTCTCTTCGTCCCACGCGACTTTGCCGCGCGACTGGGAGAACATGTGCACCGACGGGGTCCAGCCGGCGCTCATGATCAGCGCATCGACGGGAATGACCTCGGTCCTGCCGCCCTTTTTCGGTTCCACCGACATCGAGGCGACGCGCAGCTTTCCGCCTGCCCCGGTCACCGCATGGCCGGTCAGGACCCGAATGCCGAGAACGCCGGCTTCCTCGACGAGGCCGGCATCAGGCTCGTCGCGAATATCCACGATGGCGGGGATGTCCGCGCCGGCCCGCTTGAGATCGAACGCCGCGCCATAGGCGCTGTCATTCGCGGTATAGACGCCAACCTTGCTGCCGACAGCGACACCGTAGTGATTGAGATAGGTGCGCGCAGCCGACGCCAGCATGATGCCCGGCCGGTCGTTATTGGCAAACACCATATGCCGCTCGATCGCGCCGGCGGCGATGATCACCTGGCCGGCACGCACCTGCCACAACCGTTCGCGCGGCATGTCCACTTCCGGCGCGGGCAGATGGTCCGTCACGCGCTCGACAAGTCCAACGAAGTTCTGTGCGTAATAGCCGAAAGCCGTCGTGCGCGTCAGCAGGCGCACATTGTCCATCGCGGCAAGCCGGCCCGCGGCCTGCACGGCCCAGTCATGGCCCGCCATACCGTCAAGCCGCGCCTCGCCTTCGAAGCGCAGCGCTCCGCCGGGATGCGCATTCTCGTCGCACAGAATCACGCGCGCGCCGGATTCCGCCGCTGACAGCGCAGCCGTCAGGCCGGCGACGCCGCCGCCGATCACGAGGACATCGCAATGAACATAGCGCGCAGCATAGGTGTCGGGATCGGCCTCCTTCGGCGCGACGCCGAGCCCGGCCGCGTTGCGGATCACCGGCTCGTAGATGTGTTTCCAGGCCACTTTCGGCCACATGAACGTCTTGTAGTAGAAGCCGGCCGAGAACATCGGAGACCCGATGTCGTTGAGCGCGCCGATATCGAAAGTGAGCGACGGCCAACGGTTCTGGCTGACGGCATCGAGCCCGTCATGAATCTCCTGCACGGTCGCACGGATATTGGGCGTATGGCGCGATGCGTCCCTGCGCACGCCGACAAGCGCGGAGGGCTCTTCTGGGCCAGCCGAAAGGATGCCGCGCGGCCTGTGATATTTGAAGGACCGGCCAACCAGATGCACATCGTTTGCGATAAGCGCCGAGGCGAGCGTGTCGCCCTGAAGGCCGGTATAGCTCTTGCCGTCGAAGGTGAAGCGCACGGTATTTGCGGGCGTCAGCCGGCCCGCTCCGGCAATGCGATTGGCTCCGGCGGCACTCATTTCGCGCCTTGTCCCTTGCTGGTGTTGATCTGGTTCCCGTTCGCCGCTTCGGCGATATCGGGCTTCGGTTCGCCGGCCTTGTAGGTCGTCAGGAACTTGTCCGACACGCTGTCACGCACCGCGTTGAAGAAACGGCCGCATCCATGCATGTGCCGCCAGCGCTCGAACGTCACCCCCTTGGGGTTTTCGCGATAGAAGAAATAATGCGCGAATTCCTCGTCGGAAATCTCGGCGATGTTCTCCGGCCGGGCGATATGCGCCTCGCCCGCATGGCGAAACTCGAGCTCTGGCCGCTCCTCGCCGCAATAGGGGCAATGGATCAAAAGCATGCGGCTATCCTTACTTGAAGCAGGGGCGAATGGTGGCAGCGCGCTTGCGCTCGCAAAGCCGTCTGCCGACATGGCCCCACCAGTTCATTCCGGACGCGAAGTCTTCCGGCGACAAGCCCTGAGTGATGTAGTCTCGATGACGCATCAGCATCATGAACTGGCTCAACGGGTTGTCCGAAATCACCGCGTGTGCACCGAAGACTCCTTCCGGGGCGTATGTCACACGCGGCCTGCCAGACCGGTCGTAGCAGACCAGCACCCCGACCGCGTCGGCAAACGGCCACACGCGCTCTTCGCTCCGCACGATCCGAAGGACCTCGATCGAACCGATGCAATAGGCCCGCTCCGGCGTGTCTGCAGGCGCAAGCGCCGGCATCGCCGCGATGGCGAGGCGTATGATGAGCCCCATCAGCATGGCGTCCCCACATGGTCAACAACCCGCCCGTCATCAATGCGCCACAGCCGCGGCCGCGGCTTCGTCGATCAGGCGACCGGTTTTGAACCGCTCCATCGTGTAGCCCGCATTTATCGGGTGCGGGTTATCGTTGGCGATGGTGTGGGCGAAAACATGTCCGGAGCCCGGTGTCGCCTTGAAGCCGCCCGTTCCCCAGCCGCAATTGACGTAGAGGCCGGAAACCGGCGTCTTGGCGATGATGGGCGAGCGGTCGGGCGTCACATCCACGATACCGCCCCAGGAACGCAGCATGCGCATACGCGTGAACATCGGGAACATTTCACAGATCGCATCCAGCGTATGCTGGATGATGTGCAGGCCCCCGGTCTGCGAATAGGAGGTGTACTGGTCGGTGCCGGCACCAATCACCAGTTCGCCCTTGTCGGACTGGGAGATGTATGCATGCACCGTGTTCGACATCACGACGCACGGAAAGCAAGGCTTGACCGGCTCTGAGACCAGCGCCTGCAGCGGGAAGCTCTCCAGCGGCATGCGCACATCCGCCATCTGCATGATCACCGAAGTGTTGCCGGCGGCGACCACCCCGACCTTCTTCGCCCCGATGAACCCGCGCGAGGTCTCGACCCCGGTCACCGCGCCGTCCGCGCCACGCCGGACACCGGTGACCTCGCAATTCTGGATGATATGCACGCCACGATCGGAAGCCGCCCGGGCATAGCCCCAGGCGACCGCGTCGTGACGCGCCGTTCCGCCACGGCGCTGCAGGGCCGCGCCCATGACCGGGTAACGCGCCGTCGACGAAATGTTGAGCGGCGGGCAATATTCCTTCGCCGCTTCCGGCGTCAGCCATTCATTGTCGACACCGTTGAGCCGGTTGGCATGGATATGCCGCTTGAACACCTGCACATCGTGCACGTTGTGCGCCAGCATCATCACGCCGCGCGGCGAGTACATGACGTTGTAGTTGAGATCCTGCGAGAGGTTCTCCCACAGCTTCACCGCATGATCGTAAAGCCCGGCGGATTCGTCATAGAGGTAGTTCGACCGGATGATCGTGGTGTTTCGCCCGGTGTTTCCACCGCCGAGCCAGCCCTTCTCCAGTACGGCGACATTGGTGATGCCATGTTCTTTCGCGAGGTAATAGGCGGTCGCCAGACCGTGCCCGCCGGCACCGATGATGATCACGTCATATTCGGGCTTGGGTTCCGGCGAGGCCCACTGCCGGTCCCATCCCTTGTGAGCGCGCATGGCTTCGCGCACCAAGGCAAATCCGGAATATTTCCGCATCGCAAATCACCCCGTCAGGTCGTCCAGAAAGGCGTTTCGGCCCCGGGCCCCGCGCCGCTGGATGTAGCAATATCGTCCGATACGACGACACTCTGCCCTTTTTGCGACTCGCCATGGCGCACGAAAAGGACCCGTTGAAAAATGGAAGGCACGGGAATGGGGCGTATCCCGTGCCTTCCGGGCAACCCTTTCCTGAGAAACGGCCACCGAGCGAAATCGCATACGGCGCGTCATGGAGACGCTACCCTTACGTAGGGTCATACCCGATTCTGATAGAGCGGGAAAAGAAAGGGACTTTCCCCCGGTTTCACAAATCCGTGAACTGGCGGAGACCTGTTCCGCTTCGTAAAACTTCGCGCCACAGCGGCAATACTCTGGACATCATCGGGCGCTTCTGCTAATGGCGGCCCGGAATCTGCGGCGGGTGCGTCGCGGACGGGATTGTTGTATCCCGACATAGCTATCAACCCCTTTGGAAAGTTGGGATCCACGTGCAAGTTCTCGTACGCGACAACAATGTTGACCAGGCGCTCCGCGCGCTGAAGAAGAAAATGCAGCGCGAAGGCATTTTTCGCGAGATGAAGATGCGCGGGCACTATGAAAAGCCCTCGGAGAAGCGCGCCCGCGAAAAGGCCGAAGCCGTGCGCCGGACGCGCAAGCTGGCCCGCAAGCGCGCTCAGCGCGAAGGTTTGATTGGCGCACGCGGTCGATAACGCGTTACGTCGCGATTTCGTCTCTTTTTAATTTGAAAAGGTGGCGTTGCTTAAAACGAGCGCGCCGCCTTTTTTCATCGGCGGCGACGGATGGTGAGGGATACAGGCATATGGCAAAGACCGGAGGCGAGGAGCGGATCGCATATCTCGCAAACGGAACCGGTCGGCCGGAAGGCCGGCGACCCGCGTTTGCCATTGCCCTTTTCACACTGACGCTCGCGCTGACAGGCTGCGAGACCAGCGGCGTCGATACCCAGTTCGCCTCGAACATCGAAGCCGAACAGGGCAGCCAGGAAAATATCTCGTCGCTGACCAATGTGATTCGCGCCAATCCCAATGACCCGAGCGGCTACAATGTACGCGGTTCGGCATTCGGACGCGCCGGGCGCTATCAGGAAGCGCTGCGCGACTTCGACCGCGCGATAGAACTCAATCCGCGCTTCTTCGAAGCCTATGCGAACCGCGCCCTCATCCATCGCTTCACCGGCGATCTCGGCCGCGCGGCCGAAGACTACAATGCCGCCATCCGGATCAATCCGCGCTACGATACGGCCTATATCGGACGCGGCGAACTCTATCGCCGCGCCGGCCGCGTCTCGGAGGCCTTCAACGATTTTCAGAAGGCGATCCAGCTCGACACCACGGACCCGCGCGCCTACCACCGCCGCGGCCTGATCTACCAGACCCGTGGCCAGCACGATTTTGCGATCGACGACTTCTCGACGGCCATATCGCTGCAACCGAGTTCACCGGAACCCTATAATGGGCGCGGCCTGTCCTATGTGGCGCTGGGCCAACTCGACAACGCCTTCGACGATTTCAACTACGCGCTTCGCCTGGACGACCGCCTTGCCGAGAGCTGGGCCAACCAGGCGCTGGTCTACGAGAAGCAGGGCGACATGGCCAAGGCGCAGAAATCCTACAAGCGCGCACTGCAACTCGACGGCCAGTACGAGCCGGCGCGCAACGGTCTCGCCCGCGTCGGAGGCTAACCGGCCGGTCGGCCCCATCGCCCTCAAGCGATCACGTCTCTCCGATTACATGACTGCGTTCGTCGGCACGAACGTCCGTCCGCATACGACTTCGCCCCCGGCAAAGCCGGAGGCGAGAAGATGACGATCCTGTTCCTGCGTCGAGGGCGACGGTCGGTCAGGAAAGAAAATAGCCGATGATCATCAGAACGATGAAAACGACGGTTCCGCCGAAGAGGCCGCCACCGGCGAAAAACCCGAAGGCCATGGCGATCAGCAGGGCGACGCAGAAGATCACGATCCATTTGCTCATGTTGATGAACATGGCAAAGGTGCGCTCGTGTTCTGCGTAGTCCATTTCGGCCCCGGTTTCGGCAGGACCAGAGGGATGGTTGTCGGCCATGGCTTTCGCTCCGCTCGGCAAATTCACAATGGATTGCGATTACCGAAAACCTATCGCGACTTCAATGCCCTGTTGGACCTATTGCGGCATCACGCCGCTTTCGCGACATATTTCGCTGTCGGCAGGATTGTCAGCGGCGGAACCGCATTGACCTTCTTGTCGAACATCATGCGGCGTTCCGCGGCAGTCGAATTGAACATCGGGTAGCGCCGGCAGATGTCCTTTTCGTACTGCCGAGCCCCTGCGAACAGAACGAGCGGGACCGCGAATTCATCGAACTTCGCCGGACCCGCAAGCTGCGTCGACCGGAACACGCGGCGATAGAAGGGCGCATGGGCTTCCTTGACGAGCGCCAGGCAGGCATTCGCGTTGAAGTGCACCGTCGCCATGAATGGGATCCGCAGCGTCAGGATCGGCAGACCCGGGATTTCGTGGGAAACTTCCTCGTCGATCGCAAAACGCGTCGGATCGATGAAGCTCATTCCCTGCTCGATCAGCGGCTTCATCGTGTTCGGAAACATCCGAACGGAAAAGGAGTCCGGGTTTTCGCGCGACACCACATGCATGCGCACCGTCGAAACGAGTGTGCCATCGTAATACATGCCGAAAACATAGGCGTTCTTCGCGCGATCCATCTCGTCGACCGCCGAATTTCCCAGTTTCTTGCTGTATACGACCCGCGCATCGAACGCATTGGCCCGAAGGTCGCCGATCTCCTCGAAGTCCTCCGGCGTAACGATCCGCCGATACTCGATATGCTCCATGACGTCGAAGATACGGTCGTTCAGACTGTCTTCGCCATGACGCTTTCCGATATGTCCTACCGATACATTCATGTCCTGTCCCCAACTGCACGGACAGGGTAAGCCGATCCTTAAAGTTGTAAATAGCAACATCTCGTTAAGTGTCTGTTAACCATGTTTAATTCGAAATATGGTTAAAATTGAAATAAACTTTCGAGACCGGATACCAGTCTTTCGGGGGCAATTTCTGGGGGTTTGTCCGCGACTTACGCGGTCCGCGGTCAGGAGGCTGCGGCGGGTTTCTTGGGCATAAGGCGCACCGGCGACACGGGCAATAGCGTGCGGCGCGCCAGTTCAAGAATGGATTGCGACGGCAATGCCGGCCCCAGGGCGAAGCCCTGGATGCGGCTCACACCCTCGGTCGCGAGAACGAGGTTGAGCTGATCGTCGGACGACACGCCCTCGATCGTGACCTGAAGGTCGAGCGTGCGGCAAAGGTTCGCGACACCGCGAAGCAGTGCGATGGGTGTCTGTCCGCTTTCGATCCCCTCGACGAAGGAGCGGTCGATCTTGACCTTGTCGAGCGGCAGCTTGTGCAGGTAGCTCAGCGATGAATAGCCGGTTCCGAAGTCGTCGAGCGACACCTTGATGCCCCGCTCGCGAATTTGCCGAAGCACAGTCAGCATTTCCGTTTCGTTGGCGATCACCGCGGATTCCGTCACTTCGATCTCGAGCCGTCGCGGGGAGATGCCCGACTGGCGGATCGCATGGTCGATCTCGTCGAGCAGGCGGGACCGGCGGAAATCGATCGCCGAAAGGTTGACCGAGATGTTCACTTCCTCGGGCCAGGTCGCGCAGTCCAGCGTCGCCCGGTTCAGGACCGAACGGCTCACCTTGCCGATCATGCCCATTTCCTCGGCCAGCGGGATATATTCGGCCGGCGAAACATCGCCAAGTTCGGGATGATTCCAGCGCGACAGCGCCTCGCACGCCACGATCTTTCCGGTCTTGGCATCGACGATCGGCTGATAGCGCACGGCAAGACTGTCACTGTCGAGCGCCTTCGCCAGTTCGTTCTTCACCATCTGGCGACGCTTGTACTCCGCGTCCATCGACTCCTCGAACACCGACCAGACGCCCTTGCCCTGCGCCTTGGAACGGTAGAGCGCGAGGTCGGCCTTCACCATCATTCGGGTCAGGTCGAACGATGTACGATCGGATGCGGCGAGACCGACACTCACGGTCACATGCACCTGTTCGCCGCTCAGCGTATAGACGCCGGTCAGGGTAGAGCGCAGGAGTTCGGCGATCTGTCCCGGAGGCTCGTCGCGCGGACGATCGGGAATGAATATCATGAACTCGTCACCGCCCTGGCGCGAGATCAGAATGTCGCGGAGGTGGAAATCCTTCAGCCTGTTGGCCACCGCGCGCAGCAGCGCGTCGCCCTGCGAGTGGCCGAGCGTGTCGTTGACGTGCTTGAAATCGTCCACATCGAGCATGACGAGCATGCAGTCGCCGTTCGTCGCCTTCTGCTTCAGCCGCTCGGCGATGAGGGTCGCGAAGTAACTACGGTTCGGCAGTCCGGTCAGGGCGTCATAGCGCGCCATGTTGACCATCTGCTTTTCGGCGTTGATGCGTTCGGTGATATCCTCGAACGTCAAAACCGCCCCGGAAAAAGCGCGCGGATTGGACTTGAACTCGACGTGGCGCCCGTCATTGAGCACGAAGCGCTTGTTGGCTCCGCCTTCCAGGATCATCGGCATCAACTGACGCCGCAATCTCTCGACCTGACGGGAGGACAAGACCTTGCGCGCACGGCCGTAGCGCAGAATGGCATCGAAATACCGGCCTTCGAGATCGATATGCTCCGGGATTTCGAACAGCGTCCGCGCCGTCTTGTTGGCGACCAGAACGCGAAGATCCCCGTCGAACATGATCAATCCGTGCGACATGTTATTGAGCGCGATGTCGAAACGCTCGGCGATTTCCTGGTTTTTCCAGCGGCCCTGGATCGCGTCGAGAACCGCCGCGCGTACGTCATGCACCAGCGTGCGAACAAGCAGGAGATAGGGAATCAGCAGGAACGCGATGAGGATATGCGCCGCATCGCCGCGCAGAACCGTGCCGAACGCCGTCGGCGCCATCAACGTGACCACGATAACGGCGGCAAGACGGTCGGATCCGTAGATTCGCCCGACGACCGTCGGGAACGTTCCGAAGACCATGATCATCGACGAGATGATCGAATATTCGCTTGAGGCGACCTGCAGCGCCGCGAAGGCATAGAGCCCGATCTGGGTCGTCGCCGCGCCCGTGAGCCACATGTACCGGTTTTCCCAGACGGTGGCCCAGCGCACCTGCGCGTCGATATCCATGGGTGGCCGGTTCGCACGGTCGCGATGATAGGCTTCAGCCTGGCGCAACCGCAGGAAGGCGGTGGCCAGCATGGCGATGATCAGAACGATATAGACCGGGTGGCCGGTATCGAGCCATGCCGAACCGACAATGACGACCTGCAACCCGGCACCCACCACGATCGAGCGGGAATCCGCGAAGAAGGTGTCCACGAAAGACGTGTACACCTCGGCCGTAACTTCTTTTGACGTGGTCTGCTTCAATTCCGCCTCGACACGTCCCCTTTGATCTTGCGCGGACCGTAGCAGTACTCGCTTAAGGAAGCGTTTAGGCGTCTCGAAATGAGACCGGTCCCGAAAAGCCGGCCTTGATTGCCTCACCCGGCGGCGGCAGGGTTCAGATCTTGGCCTTGAGAGGCTGGTTGAATTCGGCGCGACGCGCCATCGCCTCGTCGATGCTGCGCATGCGGACATAACCGTATCCCGCGATGTCCGCCGGCCATGTCGCGAAGGCAGCGACCTCGGACAGATTGTCACGATCAGCCATCGCGGCGATACGGTCGAGGTCGCGTTCATAGATATCGAGCGTCTCGAAATCACGCCGCCTCTCCGGATGATGCGCGAAGATATTGAACGGCGAAAAGCGTAACGATTTCAAACGACTCAGGATGGAGAACATGGTCATCATCCGTGGTCCGAACACTCTCTTCTTCGGCACGCCGCGCGCATCGCGCTCACCGAGAATCGGCGGAGCGAGATGGAACTCAAGCTTGCGCCAGTTCTGGAATTCAACCTCCAGCTGACGCCGGAACTCAGGCCCGGAATACAGTCTCGCGACCTCGAATTCATCCTTGATCGCCATCAGCTTGAACAGTTGCCGCGCGGCGGTTTCCGTTAGGGCACCGGGTTTCCCCGCAATGGCTTTCTCGCGGTCGGAAACGGCCGAGATGCGCGCGCGATACCGGTCGGAATACGCCTTGTTATGGTAAACGGCGAGAAAACCGGCACGCGTCGATATGATCTCATCGAGCGTATCCGCGCGTTTGCGCCCCGCTCCGCGTCCGCGTTCCGCGACAATCCGCGTGACCGCATCAGGGTCGTGCGCCGCGCGACGACCCCAGCGAAAAGCGGCAATATTCATCTCGGCGGCCTGTCCATTCAGCCTGACCGCCTGTTCGATCGCGTCGCACGACACCGGCAGCGCGCCCTTTTGTGCCGCGTAACCCAGCATGAACATGTTGGCGGCGATCGAATTGGCGAACAGCGCCTCCGCCGCCTTCCCGGCATCGACGAAATCGACGCACTCCTGCCCCGCCGCCTCGGTGATCGCGGTGACCAGTCGGCCGGTCGGCAGTTCATATTCCCTGTGCCGCGCGAAATCGCCCGGCATGACCTCCGCCTTGTTGACGACGACACGGGTCTCGCCCTTGCGGATGGCACCAAGCACCTTGCGGTTGCCTGTAACGACGATATCGCAGCCGAGGACAAGATCGGCCTTGCCGGGCGACACGCGGATCGTCGAAACGGCTTCCGGAGTCGGCGCGATGCGCATGTGCGAAAAGACCGCGCCGCCCTTTTGCGCAAGGCCCGCCATGTCGATGATGCCGACGCCCTTGTCTTCGAGATGCGCCGCCATGCCGAGGATCGCGCCGATCGTCACCACGCCCGTTCCGCCGATCCCGTTGATGATCGCCGACCATTCCGGATGCGCATCGTTGAAGACAAATGCCGGTGCAGCCGGCACGCCTTCCAGGGGATCGGCACTCTGCTTTACCGGTTCCGGCTTGCGCAGCTCGCCGCCATGCACGGTGACAAAAGACGGGCAAAAGCCGTTCAGGCAGGAGAAATCCTTGTTGCAGCCGGACTGGTCGATGCGGCGCTTGCGGCCGAACTCCGTCTCCACCGGCTGGATCGCCACGCAATTGGACTGCACCCCGCAATCGCCGCATCCCTCGCAGACGAGTTCGTTGATCAGCACGCGTTTGTCCGGATCGGGAAACGTGCCGCGCTTGCGCCGACGGCGTTTCTCCGCGGCGCAGGTCTGGTCGTAGATCAGCACCGAGACGCCCGGCACGGTCTGCAACTCGCGCTGCACGGTATCGAGTTCCGAACGGTGATGGATCGACGTTCCGCCGGGAAACTCAGCATGCCCGGCATATTTCTCCGGCTCGTCGCTCACGACGGCGATGCGCTTGACGCCCTCTGCGCGAACCTGCCGCGCGATTTCGTCGACGGTGAGGTCACCTTCCACATGCTGGCCGCCAGTCATCGCCACGGCGTCGTTGAAAAGGATCTTGTAGGTGATGTTCGCCTTCGAGGAGAGCGCGAAACGGATCGCCAGCGACCCGGAGTGATTATAGGTGCCGTCGCCGATATTCTGGAAAATGTGGTCGCGTTTGGAAAACTGCGCCTCACCGACCCAGTTGGCGCCCTCGCCGCCCATCTGGGTAAAGCCTTCCGTGTCGCGCTCCATCCAGAGCGCCATGAAGTGGCAGCCGATCCCGGCCGAGGCGCGCGCGCCCTCCGGCACACGCGTCGACGTGTTGTGGGGACATCCCGGGCAGAATGTCGGCATGCGCGCCGCGACATCCCGCGTATCGGCGAAAGCGCTTTGCAGCGACCGGATATGACGGACGCGCGCGGCGACCTCCTCGTTCGGACCGCAGACCGACAGCACCCGCTCGCCGACCGCGACCGCGATATCGTTGGGATCGAGCGCGCCCATCACGGGGAAGAGCTCCGCATTGTCCTCGTCGCGCTTGCCGACGACCAATGGCCGCTTGGCGAGCGCATAGAGCTCCTCCTTGATCTGCACTTCGATCAGGCCGCGCTTTTCTTCCACCACGAGGATCGTTTGCAGGCCATTGGCGAACCGCTTCAAATCGTCCGGATCGAGTGGCCACGGCATGCCGACCTTGTACAGCCTTATCCCGAGATTGGCGGCGGCCACTTCATCGATACCGAGATCGGCAAGCGCCTCGCGCAGGTCGAGATAGTTCTTGCCGGCGGCAACCAGCCCGAGCTTCGGATTGCGCCCGCCCTGCCAGACGACATGGTCGATCTTGTTGGCGCGATTGTAGGCGACTGCCGCCTCGCGCTTGTAGCGATGAAGGCGCTCTTCCTGGCCGATGAAATCGAGTTCGAGCGGGCGGATGTTGAGCCCGCCCGGCGGCATTTCGAAATTCGGGATCTGCGGCTGGATGCGGTCCAGCCCGGCTTCGACCGACGCCGTCGACTCGATGTTGTCCTTGACGCATTTCATCGCCGCCCACGTCCCCGCGAAACGGCTCAGCGCATAGGCATGAAGACCGTAATCGATGATCTCCTGCACTCCGGCGGGATTGAAGATCGGGATCAGCGTGTCGACGAAGGCGAATTCGGACTGGTGTGCGTTGGTCGAGGATTCGGCCGTGTGGTCGTCACCCATCAGAGCCAGCACGCCGCCATGCGGCGATGACCCGGCAAGGTTGGCGTGACGAAAAACGTCGCCCGTCCGATCGACGCCCGGCCCCTTCCCGTACCAGAGCGCGAAGACCCCGTCATGGCGCCCCTTGCCGCCGAGTTCGGCCTGTTGGGTGCCCCAGCACGCCGTTGCCGCCAGTTCCTCGTTCAGGCCCGGCTGGAATTCGATGCCGGCGTCTTTCAGCATGCCGCCCGCGGCCCATAATTGCTGGTCGAGCGCTCCGATCGGCGATCCGCGATAACCGGAAACGAAACCGGCCGTATCGAGACCGGCGCGACGATCGCGTTCGCGCTGCATCAGCAGCATGCGTACGATCGCCTGAGTGCCTGTCACGAATATCCGGTCGCAAGACAGGTCATACTTGTCGCCGAGCGTGACCGGTTTGAGATCCATGCCTATCTCCGCTGCGGAAGGGGGTCCGTCATGGCGACAGTGTTGGGTGTTGCAGGACGCTCGTCAAATCATTTCGGTTGTGCGATGCGGAAGCGAAAGATCGTTTGATTTCAGACGGTTCGCGCGAAACAATCGGTCCCCGGAACACTGGGGCACGCAACAAGGCGAATAACGGCCTGGGCGTCCTGGCTCCAGACGACGATCCCAACGACCCCGTATCCGATCCGTGAATACGGGCTTCGGCTGTGAAACGACATGGTTTCCGGCCACCAGCCGGAAGCCGCACGTCATACCAATTGCTGGTAAGGAAAACTGACCACCGAATTGAGGATTGCAGCCGCGAATGCTAGCAATCGCCGTTCCGCTTCGACCTCCCGGCGATTGTATGTGCCGGGAAAGTCGTGCACAACAACTGCGAAAATTGGCGGTGCAACATGCCCGCCGGGCCGCTTCCGGGGAGAAAGATGGCTCCACTGTTGAAACTGTCGCGCGCCATCGACGCGGTGACCGGCTTTATCGGCCGGTCGGTATCATGGCTGATCCTCGTTGCCGTGCTCGTGAGCGCGGGCAATGCCACGATCCGCAAGGTGTTCGACACGTCGTCGAACGCCTGGCTCGAACTGCAATGGTATCTGTACGGCACGGTGTTCATGCTCGCCGCCGCCTACACGTTGCAGCGCAACGAGCATGTGCGCATCGACATCGTGATGTCGAACTTCTCCAAGAAGGTTCGCGACTGGATCGACCTGCTCGGCCACATCTTCTTCCTCTTGCCCTTCTGCCTGATCATGATCTGGCTGGGCTGGCCGTTCATGCTGAAATCCATGGCCTCGGGCGAAGTCTCGGTGAATGCCGGCGGCCTCGTGCTCTGGCCCGCCAAATCCATGGTCTTCTTCGGTTTCGCACTGCTGACCGCACAGGCTTTCTCGGAAATCATCAAGCGCATCGCCGTGATCCAGGGGCTGATCGACGAGCCTAACGAGAAACATGACCTGCCGCCGACGGTCGAGGAGCTCGAATCCGCCGCCGATCTGGATGAAAGGAGGAAGGTATGATCGAGATCATCGCTCACAATCTCGCGCCGATCATGTTCACCTCCGTGATGGCGCTTCTTCTGCTCGGCTACCCCGTCGCCTTCACGCTCGCCGCCGGCGGCCTGATATTCTTCTTTCTCGGTGTCGAACTCTCGGTCTTCGCGCCGGACCAGATTCGCCTGTTCCCGAACCTGCTGCAGGCCAACGCGAACCGCATATTCGACGTCATGCGCAACGACACGTTGCTGGCGATCCCCTTCTTTACCTTCATGGGGCTCATTCTCGAGCGATCGCGCATGGCCGAGGATCTGCTCGACACGATCGGGCAGTTGTTCGGTCCGGTGCGCGGCGGCCTCGCCTATGCGGTGATTATCGTCGGCGCCCTGCTCGGCGCGACCACCGGTGTCGTCGCGGCCTCCGTCATCGCCATGGGCCTGATCTCTCTGCCGATCATGATGCGTTACGGTTACGACCGGTCGCTTGCCACCGGCACCATCGCCGCATCGGGCACACTGGCGCAAATCGTGCCGCCATCGCTGGTGCTGATCGTCATGTCCGACCAGCTCGGCCGGTCTGTCGGCGACATGTATGTCGGCGCGCTGCTGCCCGCGATCATGATCATCGCCATGTATTGCGCCTACATCTTTTTCGTCACGCTGGTCCGGCCGAAAACCGCGCCAGCGCTTCCGGTGGAATTCAGGACACTCGGCGGCGGCGTCACATCGCTGCTGGTCATGATCGCGGTGACGGTCGGCATCCACTATCTGCTCTATAACTTTGTCTTCGACGGACTGCGGTACGAAACCCGCTTCGTCTGGTCGGCGACGATCGCGACGGCGGCGGCTTTGGGTTTCAGCCTGATCAACCGCTACATGAAGCTCGGCATCATATCCCGCCTCGCCGAGCAGGTGATCATCGTGCTGATTCCACCGCTGGCGCTGATCTTCCTGGTGCTTGGCACGATCTTCCTAGGAATCGCGACACCGACCGAAGGCGGCGCGATGGGCGCGACCGGCGCGCTCGTTCTCTCCGTCATCAAGCGCCGTCTCAGCTTCAAGACGCTGAAGGAAGCGCTCGATTCGACCACCAAGCTGACATCTTTCGTGATGTTCATCCTGATTGGCGCCCGCGTCTTCGGCCTGACCTTCTACGGCATCAACGGCCATCTCTGGATCGAGGAACTGCTGCTCGCGCTGCCGGGCGGTGAACACGGGTTCCTGGTTTTCGTGACGATCATCGTCTTCATTCTCGGCTGTTTCCTCGATTTCTTCGAGATCGCCTTCATCGTCGTGCCGCTTCTGGTCGGTCCGGCCGAGGCGCTCGGCATCGACCTGATCTGGCTCGGCATCATTCTCGGCATCAACCTTCAGACGTCGTTCCTGACGCCACCCTTCGGCTTCGCGCTGTTCTATCTGCGCTCCATCGCCCCGACACGGCCGTGGAAGGACGAGGTGACGGGCCATAAGGTCGAGGGCGTGAAGACGACGCAGATCTACAAGGGCGTGCTGCCCTATATCGTGATCCAGTTCATCGCCATCCTGATCGTGATCTTCTATCCGCGCCTCGTTACCCACTACAAGGATGACGTCGCGCCGGTGAATCTCGACGACGTCCAGATCCAGTTGCCCGGCATGGGAGCGCCACAGGCGCCGAGCGGACTGCCCAGCCTGCCCGGATTGCCGGGCCAGAATGGCAACGGACAGCCTTCCGGCGGCCTCCCGGGACTGCCCGGCGGGCTCAATCTCGACGGCGCCCCACCCTCGGGCCTCGGCGATCAGTCCGGCGGGAACGCGCCGTCGATGGGACTGTCCGGGCCTCCGCCCGGACTTGGCGGCCAATCCGGCAATCCGGCGCCGTCAACGGGCCTCCCGGGCCTGCCGGGCGGACTTAACCTCGACGGATCGCCGCCTGCGATCGACACTGCCCCCGCAGGGACGGACGGATCCTCGACACAGTAGGCGTCTACCGTTTTCGGCGCCTCCGCGCAGCGCGCGGAGGCGCTCAATGCCATCATCGCGCAGTTGTATTTGCCAACCGCCGACACCAAGTGGAGCGAGGCCCGATACACAGGCGATCGGAGCGCGACGCTGGCATGAGGAGCACCCGATGTTCGACGCAAAGAAACTTCTGACCGATCTCTTGGAAAGCCGGGTTCCCGGCACCGATTCCTCCGTTCGCGAAAAGGCCGGACAGGCAGGCCAGCTCGCAAAGGACAATCCGCTTGCGACCGGTGCGATCGCCGCCGTCCTGCTCGGAACCTCCACCGGCCGCTCGATCACCGGGTCGGCGCTCAAGCTCGGCGGTCTGGCCGCGGTCGCGGGGCTCGCCTACAAGGCCTACCAGAACTACCAGGACGGCAAGAGCCCCGATCAGGGCCGGCAAGACGTCGCTGAAGGAGAAGTTCTCCTGCCCCCGCCCTCCGAGACGGCCTTCGATCCCGCCATCGCGCCGCAGGGCGAGGACGAATTCGCGCTCGCGCTCATTCGTGCCATGATCGCCGCCGCGCGCGCGGACGGCCATATCGACGATGACGAACGCGAACAGATCGCCGGTCGCCTCGCCATGTCGGGCCTCGATCACGACGCCGCCGAATTCATCAATCGCGAACTCTCCAGCCCGCTCGACCTCGATACCATTCTCGCCGCCGCGAAAACCGACGCCCAGAAGGTGGAACTCTACACCGCGTCGCGCCTGACGATCCGCCCGGACAGCCGCGCAGAGCGCGGCTATCTCGACCTGCTTGCCGGACGCCTCGGTCTTCCCGACGCATTGATCGACCATGTCGAGGCGACCATCGAGGGCGCGACCGCCTGACCCGTTTCCGCTTCTGTTACGGCGGCCCGCGATGCTAGTCTGGCGCCGCGCCGCCGAACGGCGCGGACGGAGGCAATCCAGACATGCCAAACACGCCAGGCCGACCGCTGCATCTGCGCATCGCGCTTGACGCCGAAATCGCCATCGGCCCCGGAAAGGCTGACCTGCTCGAGGGCATTCGCGAAACCGGCTCCATCGCCGCCGCCGGCCGTGCCATGCAGATGAGCTACAAGCGTGCCTGGTCGCTGGTCGAAGCGATGAACAGCGCTTTCCGCGAACCGGTCGTCGAAACCGCGCGCGGCGGAAGCGCGCGTGGCGGCGCGACACTGACCGCGACCGGCGATGCCGTGCTTGCAGCCTATCGCCGAATGACCAAAGCCGCGGAAGAGGCCGTCGCGCCGGAAGTCGAGACACTCAAATCCATGCTGTCGACGGTGCCAAGGTCCGATGAACAACGCGATTGACAGCATAGCGAATCCCGATATGTTTCTGAAAACATTTCGGAGAAATTCATCTTGAACGCCTTGTTCCGATTGCGCCTCGGCGCAGCTTGCCTGCTCACCCTGATGACACTGGCCGCCGCGCCGGCGAACGCTGCCGATATCGATTGCGGCGATGCTCCGTTCATCGTCTTCGCAGCCGCGTCGATGACCGACGCGGTCAACGAGTTCACGGAAGCCTTCCAGGCCGACACGGGATGCGCGATCACCGTCTCGGTCGCCGGTTCCTCGACGCTGGCCCGCCAAATCGCCGAAGGCGCACCGGCCGGCCTGTACATCTCCGCGAACCGCGACTGGGTAACGTGGCTTGCGGAAAACGCGCCCGAGAGGATCGCGGGCGAACCCGCAATCATCGCCCGCAACGGCCTCGTCGCCGTTTCGAATTCCACGGAAAGCGCCGACATCGCGGATTTGCTCTCGTCCCGCTTCGCCATGGCCGACCCCGGCCATGTGCCCGCCGGCATCTACGGAAAGGCGGCTCTCGAGTCGCTCGGGATCTGGGCCGACGTCTCGTCGAACGCGGCTTACACGGAGAATGTCCGCGTCGCGCTCGCCATGGCCGCGCGCGGTGATGTCGGCGCTGCAATCGTCTACTCGACCGATGCCCGAATGGAACCGGACCTCAAGATCGCCTATCACTTCGATCCCGCGAGCCACCCCGAGATCGCCTATGAAGCGGTGCTCTTGTCTGGCGGTGGCAATCTCGGCAAAGCCTTCCTCGATCGTCTGAACGGCAAACCCGGGCAGGAGGTGCTTGCGAAATACGGCTTCCTCGCCGGCGGTGACGGCGGACAGGGATGACATGCTGACGGGGGGCGAGCTTCAGATCATCCTGCTTTCGCTGAAGGTCGCCGCCACCGCCATGGCCGCGGCGCTGCCGCTGGCATTCTTCGTCGCCTGGGCGCTTGCCCGTTGGCGGTTTCGCGGCCGAAGCCTGCTGCAGGCGATTACCACTCTGCCGCTCGTGCTCCCGCCGGTCGTCACCGGCTACGTTCTTCTTGTATCCTTCGGCGCCAACGGACCGCTCGGCTGGCTTTCGCGCGAGGTCCTGGGTCTGGAATTCGCGTTTCGCTGGACCGGCGCTGCCCTGGCTGCAGCGGTCATGGCTTTTCCCCTTCTTGTCCGCCCGATCCGCCTGTCCCTCGAAGCGATCGATCCGGGACTGGAGGAGGCCGCCACAACGCTGGGAGCCGGACGTCTGCGCGTTCTCGCCACGGTCGTTCTCCCCCTCTCCCTGCCCGGTATCCTTGCCGGTTTCATTCTCGGTTTCGCCAAGGCGCTCGGTGAGTTCGGTGCGACCATTACCTTCGTTTCCAACATACCGGGCCAGACCCAGACCCTGTCGCTCGCGATCTATTCCTTCCTTCAAAGCCCGACAGGCGACATGGCGGCCCTGCGCCTGATCGGTATTTCGGTGCTGCTCGCCATCGGGGCCATCGTCGCATCGGAATGGGTATCGTCGCGTCTTGCCACCGGAGGCGCGTCGAGCCGTGACTGACCTGCGCATCGACATCGAGGTGAAGGCGGGCGACTTCGCGCTCGAGGCGGATTTCCGGGCCGGCCAGGGAATCACCGCGATATTCGGCCAGTCCGGCGCCGGCAAATCGACATTGCTGCGCACGGTCGCCGGCCTCATGCGGCCCGAGCGGGCGCATGTCGAATTTGGCGGCCGGGTAGTGGAGCACACGGAAAAAGGTATCCGCGTCGCCGCCCGCAAGCGCCGCGTCGGGTTCGTGTTCCAGGACGATCGTCTTTTCCCGCACATGACCGTTCGCCGCAACATCGCCTACGGCGCACGCGGCAATGCCCGGCCGGGGCAGGAGCAGTTCGACGGGATCATCGCGCTGCTTGGCATAGAAGAACTTCTGGACCGCCGTCCGGCGACCCTGTCGGGTGGCGAACGCAAGCGGGTCGCGATCGCCCGCGCGCTGATGTCCGATCCGCAGATCCTGTTGATGGACGAACCGCTTGCCTCGCTGGACTTCGCCCGGCGCGAGCGCATCATGCCCTATCTGGAGCGTATCCGCTCGCGCACCCGAATTCCCATTCTCTATGTCAGCCACGAGATCGACGAGATCGCCCGCCTCGCCGATACGCTGGTGATCATGTCGCAAGGCCAGGTGGTGGTGTCCGGGGACACGGCGGCATTGTTCGCGCGATCCGATCTCGGCGCCTATCTCGGCAGCCATCAGGCCAGCGTCCTGTTGCGCGGCATCTTCCGCCGCGACGAGGCCGAGTACGGGCTGATGCAGGTGGACCTCGAAGGCTATACCGTGTTCCTGCTCGGCCCGCCCGACCAGGAGGACTTGCCCCAACCGGGAACGGCATTGCGCCTGCGGGTCCACGCGCGAGACGTGGCGATTTCCCTGACGCCGCGTTCCGATATCTCGGTACGCAACCAATTGCCCATGGTCATCGAGGAAGTCGTTTCCGGCGACGACGCCTTTGCCGAGATACGCGGCATGGTCGGATTGCAGGTGCTGAAATCCCGCATCACCCGCAAGACGGTCGACGACCTGCGCCTGCGCCCCGGCATGTCGGTCTATGCGATGATCAAGTCGATCTCGTTCGATCGGCGACTTGTGCAGGAACACGACTGACCGGTACATAATGTACCATGGCGACAACGAGCGGCGCACAACTCAGGAAACGCTACCGTCTGATCACCCGCATGGTGATCGGCATCACGGTGCTGTGTCTTGCGCTCGCGGTCTGGCTGGCCCGCGACTGGGCGGGAACCCGCGCCCGGACGGCGCTAAGCGCCACCGCGGAGGAAAGTCTCGCGCTCCAGATCGAGGCTCTGGGCGGAGTGATGGAAAAATACCGCCTGATCCCGCCATTGCTGAGCCGGCGCGATGATGTGCGCGACTATCTGACAGACGGCACCACGGCCGATCCGGACAGGCTGGATGTCCTGCTGAAGAGCACCTCGGCGGCCTCCGGAGCGCGGGATATCGCCATCGCCGACAACCGGGGCAATGTTCTCGCATCGGCAAGCGGCCTCGTGGAAACGGACACGGTGGTAAGATCGGGCCTCGCCGAAACGGTCGCCCAACGGCGTCTCGGTCGCGCGGCGCTGAGGCTCGCCGACGGCTCTCGCGCCTACGCCTTCGCGTCCCACATCGCCGGGCTGGAGAATCCGGGCGAGAACATAGGCATGGTCCTGGTCCTGGTGCCTTTTGGGGCCATCGAGGCCAACTGGTCGCTGTCGAGCCATCCGATCTTCGTCACCGATGGACGCGAATTCGTCTTCCTGTCGAACCGCCCCCAATGGGCGGCGCGTCTCTGGACGGCATCGATTGCAATGCCGGACGTTGAACCGCTGTCGTACACGTCCGGCGATTTCATCCGCATCCCGGAAAGCGGAAACCGCCTGTTCGTGGAAGCGGCGCGGACCATCCCGATCCTCGGCTGGACCATGCATGCGCTGGTCGATGCCAGCCCTGTCGTGATGGCGCGGCGCAACGCGGCCTGGATCGCTGCCCTCGCGGTGATCCTCGCCGGCATGTTGGCACTCTTCTTCGCGATCCGGCAGGAAGCCGCCAGTGCGCGCGCGCGTCGAGAAAAGGCGCAGAGCATGCGGCTGGAAAGGCTCGTGCGCGATCGCACGGCAGAATTGTCCGAAGTCAACCTGGCGCTGCGGCAGGAAAACGATGCCCGCCGGCAAACGGAGAAACAGCTACGTGAAACGCAGGACGAACTCGTCCATGCGGCGAAGCTGGCCGTGATCGGCCAGATGTCGGCAACACTCAGCCACGAATACAACCAGCCGCTGGCCGCGATCAAAACCTATGCGGCAAACGCGGAGAAGATGATCAAGCGCGGCAAATACGCCGCCGTGCCGGACGTGCTTGCGCGCATCGGCCAGATGGTCGATCGCATGAATGCGCTGTCGAAGACATTGCTGACATTCTCCCGCAAGCCCGGAACGACACTCGATACGGTCCCGGTGGAAACGGTCATCGCGGAAGCGCTCATCCTTGTAGGCCAGAAGGCGAAGAAGGCCGGAGTCTCGGTTGTCACCGATATCGAACCCGGCGTAACCGCCCATACCGGCCGGGTCCGTCTTTCCCAGATCGTGGTCAACCTCGTCGGAAACGCCGTCGATGCCATGGCCGGCGACGATGCCGCGGCGCCTGCCGGGTCCCGCATCGAAATCAGTGCACGCAGTGACGGGGATCGGGTCCGGATCAAGATTGCCGACAACGGACCGGGTATCGATCCGGCAGTGCGCGAAAAGGTGTTCGAACCCTTCTTTACGACCAAGCCCGTCGGATCCGGTCTCGGTCTCGGCCTCTCGATCGTCGACAGCGTGGTGCGGGACCTCAGAGGCACGGTGCGCATCGAACAGCGCGATGAAGGCCATGGCGCTTGCTTTGTCATCGACATTCCCGCAACCGAGCGGCAGGCGGAAGCGGCCGAATGAGGATCAGGCGCGTATGAACGGGAAAAGCCAGAAACCGGACATATTGCTTGTCGACGACGATGACGACCTGCGCCACGCACTTCGCCAGGGGCTCGAACTCGACGATCTGGCTGTCACCGATTTCAAACGCCCCGCCGATGCGCTTGATGCAATCGGCCGCGACTTCGCCGGCGCGGTCATCAGCGACATTCGCATGCCCGGCATGGACGGGATGCAGTTCATGGCAGAGGTGCTCGAGATCGATCCGGCGATCCCCGTGATCCTCGTGACAGGCCATGGCGACATCCAGATCGCCGTGGATGCCATGCGCGAAGGCGCCTATGATTTCATTCCAAAACCGTTCCGGGTGCAGGATCTCGGCGCAGTCAGCCGCCGGGCGCTGGAAAAGCGCCGCCTCGTTCTGGAAAACCGCATGCTGCGCTCCGAGCTCGATTCCGGATCGGGCATCGCCGAACGCATCGTCGGACGCTCGCCGGCGATCGCGACGCTTCGCAGCGAAATCGACCTGATCGCGGGCACCGATGCCGACGTGGTCGTTCTCGGTGAAACGGGCGCAGGCAAGGAAGTCGTCGCCCGCGCCCTGCACGACTTCTCCGCGCGCGCCTCCGGACCCTTCGTCGCCCTCAATTGCGCCGCCCTGCCACCCGACATCTTCGAAAGCGAATTGTTCGGCCATGAGGCCGGCGCCTTTACGGGGGCGGCGCGCCAGCGCATCGGCAAGCTTGAACATGCAAATAGCGGGACCGTATTTCTCGACGAGATCGAATCCATGCCGCTCGACCTGCAGGCGAAACTGCTGCGCGCCATCGAGGATCGATCCATCGAGCGTCTTGGCTCCAACAAGTCGATCGCACTCGATGTCCGCTTTGTCGCCGCAACGAAATCCGACCTCGGCCGCGAGGCCGACGCCAGACGTTTCAGGGCCGACCTCTTCTACCGCCTGAACGTGGTCTCGCTTTCGATTCCGCCGCTTCGCGACCGCCGCGAAGACATACCGCTCCTTTTCGAACATCTCGCCCGTCAGGCGCGCGCGCGTTATCGCCGCGAAATCCCCGACTTCAATCCCGTCCTCGAACGGGAACTTCTCGACCATTCGTGGCCGGGCAATGTGCGCGAATTGCGCAACATCGCCGACCGTTGGGTTCTGGGCCTCTGGAACGGCTTCAACGGCGGCGGCACATCCTCTGCCGAGGATTTCGAAGGTCCGCTTTCCGAACGCATGGCCGCATTCGAACGCGCGATGATCGAACGGGAAATCCGCAAGGCGGGCGGCAAGCTCAAGGATGTCTATGCGGCGCTCGGCATCTCGCGGAAAGGCCTGTACGACAAGATGCAGAAACACGGCATCGGAGGTGCGGACGCCGACGAAGACTGACCAGGATTGCTTCCATCGTCCATTGCGAGACCCGTCACGGCGACGCAATGCCGGTTGGCTGCGGTCCGGATGAACGACTGCCTTTCGATTATCTCTGTCGTTAATCGCGATTCCCGTTTCCGGGAGCGCAATGTGGAGCTCACCCGCAAACTCGATCCGCAAGGACGATTGAATCATATCGGGCGAGGGATTTTTCGCGTTTGCAGGAAAACGCCGCTGATAACCACCAGCCCACCGCGCGGCATGTATAGATTACGATACACAGCGCGGCCGCGATGGGTAGAATTCTACACATCGTAAACAGGTGAAAGCCCGAAACTCCCCGGAATTTGGCTTCTGTTGCAATTGGCACGCCGCGTGCAATGTTGAGCGGCGAAAGGTTTCGACGCCTTTTCAGGGAGGAGAACAGCCAACGCCGCAAACGCCGGCTATGGTCGCCTTCCTGTGACGTGAGACCGGGGAATGGTCCCCGCAGTGGAGGTAAATCTCATGAAAAAGCTTCTCGGCGCTGTTTCGGCGCTCGCCATCTCGTTGACCGCAACACAGGCTCTGGCCCAGTGCGACGACGGCGAAATGGTCATCAAGTTCAGCCACGTCGTCGCGGCGACCGGCCACCCGAAGGGCGATGCCGCGACGATGCTCGCGGAACGCGTCAACGAGGAAATGGACGGCAAGGCTTGCATGGAAGTCTTCGCGAACTCGACGCTCTATGACGACGACAAGGTCATGGAAGCGCTGCTGCTCGGAGACGTCCAGCTTGCCGCTCCGTCGCTTTCCAAGTTCGAGGCCTATACCAAGAAATACCGGCTCTTCGACCTGCCGTTCCTGTTCTCGTCCCTCAGCGCCGTGGCCGCCTTCGCCGACTCCGATGCCGGCCGCGACCTTCTCAAGGTCACCGAGCCGAACGGCTATACCGGTCTGGGCTACTGGTCTTCGGGCCTGAAGCAGTTCTCCGCCAACAAGCCGCTGCTCCTTCCCTCGGACGCGAATGGCCTGAAGTTCCGCGTGCAGACCTCGGATGTGGCTGTCGCCATGATCGAGGCGATGGGCGCGTCGGCGCAGAAACTGGCCTTCAAGGAAGTCTACGGCGCGCTTCAGACGGGCGTCGTTGATGGTCAGGAAAATTCCTGGTCCAACATCTACACCCAGAAGTTCTTCGAGGTGCAGGACGGCATCACGGAAACCAATCACCAGCTGCTCGCCTACCTGCTCGTCACCTCGACCGACTGGCTGAACGGTCTCGACGACGACGTGCGCGAGCAGTTCGTCGCCATCGTGGATGACGTGACCCGCACCGCCAACGCGCAGGTTGCCGAGAAGGAAGCCGCCAACCGGCAGAACATCATCGATGCCGGCGCAACCGTCCGCGAACTGTCCCCGGAACAGCGTGCCGAGTGGGTCTCCACCATGAAGCCCGTCTGGCAGCAGTTCCAGGGCGACATCGGCAAGGACCTGATCGACGCCGCCGTTGCATCCAACGGCTCCTGATCCGCTGATAACGGGACCGGCGTTTCACCGCCGGTCCCTCATTTTTCCGGGGAAAGCGCCATGACGGCGCGCATTGTTTGAGGGGAATGAAGCGATGGCTGTCTTGTGGCCTTCCGTTTTGCTCGTGATTCTCGTCGCGATTCTGTTTCTGGCTGAACGTAAATATCCTGAAGCGGTTAACACGCTCGAGGAGAGCATCATCGCGTTCCTTCTGGCCGCGATCACCATCATCTCATTTACCCAGGTCGTCGCGCGTTACGGCTTCAATAGTGGCTGGGGCGGCGCGCTGGAACTCACCCGCATCCTGTTCGCCTGGCTGATCCTTTTCGGCATGTCATACGGCGTCAAGCAGGGCATGCATCTCGGCGTCGATGCCCTCATCCGGACCTTCCCCAAACCTCTGTTTCACGCCGCCGCCCTGTTTGGAGCAATCTGCTGCCTGCTCTATGCGATGATGCTCCTCCATGCCGGCTGGCTGTCATTCTTCGGCGGCAAGGAGATCACCAGCTATCGCCAGTCCGGCGCGCTCGGTTACTGGACGCTGATGTACGGCACCGGCATCGGCCTCGACGACCTTCGCTACCCCGTCTGGATGCAGGAAACATTCGGCCTGCAGGAACGGGTGCAGCGTTGGGTAGCCTATCTCATGCTGCCCATCGGGCTTGCCCTTCTCGCTTTCCGCAGCCTTCAGGCAACGGTCGCCATCGCGCGCGGCGAGCGCGAATTGATCATCGCTGGCCATGAGGCAGAAGACCTTGTGGCCGAAAACCGTGACGTATTGAAGGACTGAGCGCTATGGAAACCGGTATCCTCTTCGCCCTCGTGCTCGGCCTGCTGTTCCTCGGCGTTCCCGTCGCGGTCTCTCTCGGCCTGTCGTCGATCATCGTCATCGCCTTCTTCTCGAACGATTCGATGTCGTCGGTTGCGCAGCAGCTTTTCACCGCATCGCAGAACTACACGCTGCTTGCCATTCCCTTCTTCGTCCTGGCGTCCGCCTTCATGTCGACGGGCGGCGTCGCCAAGCGCATCATCCGCTTCTCGATCGCCTCGGTCGGTCATTTCCGGGGCGGCCTTGCCATGGCTTCGGTTCTTGCCTGCATGATGTTCGCCGCCCTGTCCGGTTCTTCGCCGGCGACCGTAGTCGCCATCGGAACGATCGCCATCGCCGGCATGCGCCAGGTCGGATATACCAAGGAGTTCGCGGCCGGCGTGATCGCCAATGCCGGCACGCTCGGCATCCTCATTCCGCCGTCCATCGTGATGGTCGTCTACGCAGCGGCAACCAATGTCTCGGTTGGCCGCATGTTCCTCGCCGGCGTGGTACCCGGCATTCTCGCCGGCCTGATGCTGATGGGCGCGATCTATGTGATCGCCCGCCGGCGCAATCTGCCCGCGGAAGAATGGAAGGGCGTCGGCGAAATTCTCAATGGCGGCAAGGAAGCCGGCTGGGGCCTGTTCCTGATCGTCATCATCATCGGCGGCATTTATGGCGGCGTGTTCACGCCGACCGAGGCCGCTGCGGTCGCCGCCATCTATGCGTTTGTCATCGCAGTCTTCGTCTATCGCGACATGGGCCCGATGGCGGGCCGCCGCTGGCTTGGCGACACGGAAAGCCGCGGCACGCCGGCGCATGTCGGCTTTTCGGCGACGGTCTACGCACTGGCCTTCTTTTTCGTCTGGATGGTGCTGTCTTTCTTCGTCACCGCGGACTGGGAGAACGTCACCGCCTCGGGACGCGCATGGGTTGGACTGGCGCTGTCGCTTGCCGTCCTCATCGCCTATTCGGTCTGGCGCGATCCGGCCTCCAACCCGGCCAACATCCCACGCTTCGTGGTCGCCGGCCTGCCGGTCTGGGGGCGCAATTTGGGTCTGATCGCCCGGCACTTCTTCGGCGCGTTCTTCCACGCGGACACGCGCAAGGTGATGATCGACTCGTCGAAGACGATCATCATGCTGATGTTCATCATCGTGAATGCGCTGCTCTTCGCCCATGTGCTGACGGCCGAGCGCATTCCCCAGGCCATCACCGGCCTGATGGTGGATGCCGGCTTTACCTGGTTCACCTTCCTGATCGCGGTGAACCTGCTGCTTCTGCTGGGCGGCCAGTTCATGGAGCCCTCGGGCCTGTTGCTGATCGTCGCACCGGTGGTGTTCCCCATAGCAATGGAGTTGGGCGTCGATCCGATCCATCTGGGTATCATCATGGTGGTGAACATGGAGATCGGGATGATCACACCGCCGATCGGTCTCAACCTGTTCGTCACATCGGGAATAACAGGCATGAGCCTTATTCAGGTGGTGCGCGCGGCGGCACCCTTCGTCGCAGTGCTGCTCGTGTTCCTGGTCATGGTGACCTATATTCCGATCTTCTCGACCGCACTGCCCTACGCGTTGATGGGCCCCGAAATCATCACGCGATAGTACTCACGGTTCATCCGGCGCCTTTGTGCGCCGGATGACGTAAAGTTAACTAGAATTTTTACCAGTGCAGACTGTATTCGCGCTAAAGTAGTGGCGAAACTTGCCCCGACATTGCTGCGGCGATCAAAATCCAGTGCCTAAAAAAGCAATACAGCCTGTTTTTACGCCAAGCAGAATTGCTTGCGGTCATAAATTTGTTAACCTTTAGGTAACTGATTCGTGCCAGCATGAAACAGTGGTGGCATTTAAGACCGTCAGATCCTCCCTCTGCGGTCTGAAGAAGCCGGGCGATCTTTCCCAAAAGGTCGCCCGCTTTGTTGTCAGGCGCCCCGTTCGGACATCGCCCGCCGCATCAGATCCTCGATCAAGCTACGCTGCTCGTCGAATGCGAGACCGGTGACGAACCCCATCTTGCCGGCGATCGCCAATTGCGCGTAGCCGTGAACCATCGACCAGCATGCGGCCACGTCGCGCCATCCCTCCTCGCTCGCAAAAGCCTGCCGGCCGCGCACATTGCCCACACCATTGACCAACACCGAAAAGGCCGCTTCCGAATGACGGGCAAGATCGGGATCGTCGCCGGTGCGGCGTGACATGCCGAACATCAGCTGCAGCAGTTCGCGATTGGTCTCGGCAAAGCGCACATAGCCGATGCCGGCCGCCACCAACTGCGCTGTCTTGTGCGTTTCCGATGCGGCCTGTTCGGCGCGCATGGCTGCGGTCAGCCGCTCAAACCCGGACGCGGCCAGCGCGTCGAGCAGCGCGTTGGCGTCCCTGAAGTGATGGGCCGGCGCCGCATGGCTGACACCTGCCCGCCGCGCCGCGCCGCGCAATGAAAAGGCATCGACGCCCTTTTCGATCAGTTCCGTCTCGGCCGCCGCGATCAGCGCCGCGCGCAGATCGCCATGGTGATAGGATTTCCCGGAACGCCGTGTTGCCATGCCGTCTTCTCTGCCTGCGCGAATCGTCGGCGACAATCTATCTTGACACCGAAAAGACGGCAAATCGGCGGTGCGGATCAGCCGGCGAGAAAGTCTCCGATCCGCTCGATCGCACGCTCGATGTTCTCGGCGGAATTCGCGAAGGACAGGCGGATGTAGCCCTCGCCGAGAATTCCGAAATCAGGACCACCGATCAGCGCCACCCCGGCCTCTTCAAGCAGTGCCGAAGCGAGCGGTTTCGCCTTCCGTCCGGTCTCGGAGACATTCGGGAAAGCATAGAAAGCGCCCTTCGGCGTTGCGCAGCTGACGCCCGGAAGCGCGTTCATCTTCTCGACAACGATATGCCGGCGTGCATCGAAAGCCTGCATCATTGTCTCCACCGCGTCCTGCGGTCCGTCGATCGCCGCGATGCCGGCGAATTGCGAGGGCGCGTTGACGCAGGACCAGCAATTCACGGCCAGCTTGCGCACCTTGTCGATCAACCCGTCCGGCCAGATCGACCAGCCGAGCCTCCAGCCGGTCATCGCCCAGGTCTTGGACCATCCGTTGAGGACGATCAGCCGGTCGCGAATTTCCGGATAGGTCAGCAATGACGTGTGCGTCTCACCGTCATAGGTCATCACGTCGTAGATCTCGTCCGACATGATCGCCACGTCCGGGAAGGCGGCAAGCCCCTTCACCAGCGCGTCGATCTCCGATTTTGGCGTCACGCCGCCGGTCGGATTGGCCGGCGAGTTCAGAATCAGCAGCCGCGTCTTGTCCGTGATGAGACCCAGTGTTTCCTCGGCCGAGAAGGCAAAGCCGTTTTCCTCGCGGATCGGCACGGGAACCGGCGTAGCGCCGGTAAACTCGATCATCGAGCGATAGATCGGGAAACCGGGATCGGGATAGAGGATCTCCGCGCCCGGCTCGCCGAAAAGGGTGATCGCCGCATACATGGTCGGCTTTCCGCCCGGCATGATCATCACGCTGTCGGGCGAAACCTCGATGCCGGTCGTCGCCAGCGTACGGCGGACCACCGCTTCGCGCGTCTTGAGTATTCCATTGGCGGGCGTGTAGCCGTGATGGCCGTCGCGCAGCGCCTTCACCGCGGCTTCGACGATATGATCCGGCGTTTTGAAATCCGGCTGCCCGATGCCGAGATTGATGATGTCACACCCTTCCGCCGCAAGCTGCGTCGCGCGCGCCAGCACCGCGAAAGCGTTTTCCTCTCCGATACGGTTATAGGCGGCGACGGTGTGCAGCATATTGCTTCCCCTACAATTTGCGGAATGAAGCTCTCTTGCATTTCGGGTAGGGAAACGCAATTCCGGACCGGTGAGGACGAATTCGATGCAAGACCTTTCGACCTGGACGCCACGTCCAGTGCCTAATGCGGAAGTCATGGAAGGCAGCTTTGTGCGCCTTGAGCGGCTGTCGTCGCAAAAGCACGGAGACGGCCTCTATGCCGCCTCCACCATGCAGGACGCCGATGCCCGTTTCCGGTGGCTGCCCGAATATCCGCCCGAAAGCCGAGAGGCCTTTCAGACCTGGCTCGACAAGGCCGAAAAGAGCACCGATCCGCTTTATTACGTCGTGATCGACAAGCATTCCGGCAAGGTCGCCGGCCGTCAGACCTTTCTGCGCATCGACCAGGCCAACGGGGTCATCGAAATCGGCCATATTCTCTGGTCGTCCATCATGGCGCGAACCCCTGCCGCAACCGAGGCGTTTTACCTTTTCACGCGGCACATTTTCGACGATCTCGGCTATCGTCGCTTCGAGTGGAAATGCAACGACCGCAACGAGCCCTCGAAACGCGCGGCGGAGCGCTTCGCCATGACGCATGAGGGGCTGTTCCGCCAGGCGGGCGTCGTCAAGGGCGAGAACCGCGACACCGCGTGGTACTCGCTGCTCGACGGGGAATGGCCGCAGGCAAGGGCCGCCTTCGAAACATGGCTCGCACCTGAAAACTTCGATGCCTCGGGCCGGCAGTGCACCGCCTTGTCGACACTCACCGCCCGCACACTGGTCGCCAACGGCATCCGCCTCGAACGCATCGGCTTCGAAAAACGGGGGCAGATCGAGGAAATCCAGGCCGCATCCTACGCGCGAACGCGCGACCGCACCGGCGACGACCCCATGCCGCTCGGTTGGGACTATGGCGAAATCTTCGCCAATTGCGAGGTGTGGATGTGCAGTCGAGACGACAAACCCGCCGGCGTGCTGATCCTCCGCCGCCAAAAGGATGACCTCTACCTGGAATCGATCGCCACCACGCCGGCCGTTGCCGGCATGGGCTACGGTCGTGCCATGATGGCCGGCGTCTTCAATCGCGCGCATGCATTGACGGCGCCGGAAATCCGGTTGAAGACACACGCGCTCAATCCCGCGCTCGACTGGTATCGGCGGCTGGGCTTCGAGATCGAGCGCGAGGAGGATCTCGGCTCGCGTACGGTCATCCACATGGTCGCGCGGGTGAGTTGAGCATTCAGAACACAGTGGAGTATCGCATGTCGGGACAGTTGCAAGGGAAGATCGCGGTGGTCACGGCGGCCGGCCAGGGTATCGGGCGCGCCATCGCGGAGGCGTTCGCCGCCGAGGGCGCGACGGTCCATGCGTCCGATCTCGATCTCGGCAAGCTTGATGGGCTCGATGCCTCCAAGGCGCGGTTGGACGTCACCGACACCGACGCCGTGAACGCCTATGCGGCCGCGGTCGGCGGAATCGATATCCTGGCCAACGTCGCCGGCTTCGTCCATCACGGGACGGTGCTCGACTGCGAAGAGAGCGACTGGGATTTCTCCTTCGATCTCAACGTGAAATCCATGCATCGCATGATCCGCGCCTTCTTGCCGGAGATGCTGACCCGCGCTGCCGCGAACGGCACGTCGGGGTCGATTGTCAACATGTCGTCCGGCGCATCCTCGCTCAAGAGCGCCCCGAACCGCTATGTCTACGGCGCGACCAAGGCGGCAGTCATCGGCCTGACGAAATCTGTTGCACAGGATTTCATCCGTCAGAACATCCGCTGCAACGCGATCTGCCCCGGCACGATCGAATCCCCGTCCTGGCACGAACGTGTCGATGAACTCGGCAAGAGCGTCGGCGGCGCGGACAAGGCACTGCAGATGTTCGTCGATCGCCAGCCGATAGGCCGCGTCGGACGGGTCGAGGAGGTCGCGGCGCTGGCGGTTTATCTGGCAAGCGATTCCGCGGCCTTTACCACCGGAACGGCGATTCCGATCGATGGGGGATGGACGCTCTGATGTCAGAGAACAAGAACCAATACGACAGCAAGACGCTGGCCACCGCAGCGGCGATCTTCATAGGCTTCGCGCTGCTCATTTTCTTCCTGCCGAACATTATGCAGGCGGTCGGTGGCGAAAATCGAATCCTTGCGGGCGCTATAGTCGTCGGCGTGCTCGTGCTGCCATTCGTCGGCCTCTGGCTGCGTGGCCGCATACGGCGCAAGGGCGAATAAGGTGAGGATCGTCATCACCGGCGCGGCAGGGATGATCGGCCGCAAGCTGACCGCCCGCCTCATTGCAGACGGCAAGCTCACGGGCCGGCAAATCAGCGGCCTTCATCTCCAGGACATCGTGCCGGTCCATGTTCCGCCGGCGGATTTTGCCGTGACGGCCGAGACCAGCGATCTGGCTAATCCCGGCGTTACGGAGGCATTGGCCGCGCGTGAAGCGGACGTGATCTTCCACCTCGCGGGCGTCGTGTCGGGAGAAGCGGAACGCGATTTCGACAAGGGCTACCGCGCCAATCTCGACGGCGCGCGCGCCCTGTTCGACGCGATCCGGCTGCGCGAAGACTATTGCCCGCGCGTCGTCTATGCCTCCTCGATCGCGGTCTTCGGCGCGCCGTTTCCCGACGCTATCGGCGACGACTTCCAGCAGGTTCCGCTGACCTCCTACGGCGCGCAGAAACTGATCGGCGAATTACTGCTGGGCGATTACTCGCGGCGCGGCTTCCTGGACGGCATCGGGCTTCGTCTGCCGACGATCTGCGTGCGCCCCGGCAAGCCGAACCTTGCGGCATCCGGCTTCTTTTCCTCCATCATCCGCGAACCCCTGGCCGGAAAGCCCGCGGTGCTGCCGGTTTCGCGTGACGTGGTGCATACGCATGCCAGCCCGCGTTCGGCCGTCGGCTTCCTCTTGCATGCCGCGGGGCTCTCCTCCGAGCGTCTCGGCGCACGCCGCAATGTGACGCTTCCTGGCGTCGCGGTTTCCATCGGAGAACAGATAGAGGCATTGCGCCGTGTTGCCGGTGACAAGGCCGTGGCCCTGATCCGCGATGAACCGGACCCCGAGACCCGGGCCATCGTCGATTTCTGGCCGCAGCGCTTCGATGCGAGGCGCGCCCGTGACCTCGGCTTCACCGCCGAAACGACCTTCGACGACATCATCAGGGTGCATGTGGAAGACGAGTTGGGCGGCTCGCTTTAGCCTAGGCGGCCAACGCTCCGCCGAGAAGGATCAGGCCGAGCACCATCACCAGCGCCGCGCCGCCGATTTCTATTCCGCGATGCAGCCGGTTCGACATGGCGCCCGAGCCGGAAACACGCAGCGCCGCGTTCTTCGCGGTGACCGCCAATGTCGCCAGCGCCGAAACCGTGATCGCAGTCCCCACCGCCATGGCGAAGACGGAGAGAATTCCGCCGAGCACGAGACCGTTCAGCAGGGCGAATGTCAGGACGATCAGCGCGCCGGAACACGGACGCAATCCGACAGCCGCGACGGCCGCCCAGGCGGACCGCCAGTTCATCGGGCCGGCCAGCATCTTCGGATCGGGCGCATGCGAATGACCGCAAGTCTCGCAGATTTCGCCGTCGCCATGGTGATGATGGTCGTGGTGATCATGATGATGGTGCGCATGGCCATGATCATGGTGATCGGCGGCTTGAACGGCAGCCGATGAGAGGGATGCCGGCGCCTTGCGCCGACGCAGCTTCGTCATCAAAAGCCAGAAACCGAAAACGGCGATCAGCGCATAGCTTGCCGTTTCCATGAACCATGTCGCGTCCGTCATGGAAATCGCCGTTCCGCGCAGGACCAGATAGGCGGTGCCGACGAGCACGACCGCGGAAATCGCCTGCAGGATCGCCGAAAGGAAGGAGAGTATAACGCCGCGCCTCAGGAGCGTCTCGTTCGCCAGCATGTAGGAGGAAATCACCGCCTTGCCGTGACCCGGCCCGGCCGCGTGGAAAATGCCGTAGGCAAAAGACAGGCCGACGAGCAGCCAGGCCGCGTTGCCGTCCTCGCGCATCGCCTTCAGCGCATCGGTCATTTCGCGATAGAAGCTCCGCTGCATCTCGTTGATCCAGAGGAAAAAGCCGCCGAAGAGTCCGCCGGTTGGCTGAACGACGGCTTCGCTCGCCCCGATCCCCAGCGACGACTGGGCATGCGCCGCAGATGCGATCAGGAGGGCGGCAAACGCGGTTCCGATTGCGATTCGCGGTCCCGTCCCCCGTCTCATTTGCAGGTCACCTCCATCCGGGTCGCCAGGAGCTTGGACATGTCGGTCGGGTCGTTGAAGAACGCATCGGTCAGCGTCGCCTGGTTCTGCGCGATCGCTTCATCGGGATCGGGCACGACCATCTTGTGGCTGCAATTGGCGGGCGCACCCTGCAACACCATGTTGTTCTCGTCGTAGAAATCGATAGCGGTGTAGAAAGTCGGATCGAACACACCGAAGCTCGGCGAGGAGCTTATCTCGATGCGCTCGGCCGGCACCGCCGTGAAAAACATGATCAACTGTCCGTCCTCGAACAGCGCCTTCATGTCCTTCACCGGCTCCACATTGATATTGTTGCTGCCGACGGTGATGGACTGGAAGTAATCGAAATCGGCCAGCGAATCGGCGACCACTGAGGCCACCTCTTCCAGTTCCGGCGGGTCCAGTCGATTGTCCGTATCGGCATCGAATTCGAGCAGGACCGTGGAGGAGAACAGTTCGTCGAAGCGCCAGATATGCCGCAAGGCGTTGACATGCCCGTCCGGCGCCACTTCGACCTCCAGCCGCGCCTCGGCGAAAACATGCGGGTGCGCGAAGGCATGTGTCGCGCCGCCCAGGCATCCGGTGACGCAGGCGAGAACCGATAAAAAAACCCGTTGCATAGCTGGCTGCATGTCTCCTGAAATCTCCGAAAGCGAGAGCGCAAAAACCCGGCGGGATTATGTCGCCGTCGTACCGTAATCCTTGAACCACTCGGCAAGATAGTCGACCAATGCGCGCACCTTGCCTGGAAGATAGCGCCGATGCGGATAGACCGCGTAAATTCCCGCCTCTTCCGATGTCGATCCGGGCAGGACTTCCACGACCGCACCGCTGGCCAGATCGTCCTTCACGATGAAATCAGGACACAGCGCGAAACCGAGATTCGAAAGCGCGGCGGCACGGGTGGAAAGAGGACTGTTGACCTCGATCGGTCCCGTGACCGTCACGCCGGCGACGCGCCCGTCACTGTCCTTGAGGATCCAGTTGTTGCGTCGTCGCGCATTGGTATCGACGATGCAGGGGCGCGTGGAAAGATCTTCCGGCTTTTCGGGCGCGCCGTATTTGGCGATCGTTTCCGGCGTTGCGACGATCTTCAGGCGAAATGGCGCAAGACGCCGCGCGATCATGGCGGAATCCTCGAGTGCGGTTACGCGAATCGCCAGGTCGAAGCCCTCTTCGACAAGATCGACGAAGCGGTCGTCGAGTTGAATGTCGAGCCCGATTTCCGGATTGGCGGCGGCGAAATCGATCAGCGCCTGGTCGAGTGACGAATCGGCGAAGGAGCGTGGCGCCGCGATCTTGATTCGGCCGCGCACCCCTTCCCGGCTGTCGCGCACCATGTCCTGCAACGTGTCGATCTCGCGCACGATCTCCACGGCGCGGATGTAATAGGTATGTCCGAGTTCGGTCAGCGAGAACTGGCGCGTGGTCCGGTTGAGCAGGAGGGCGCCGAGTTCGTCTTCCAGTTCGCGGACATATTTCGACAACAGCGCCTTCGACCGTCCGATTTTACGGGCGGCCGCCGAAAAGCCCTCGTTTTCCACGACGGCGATGAAGGCGCGCATACGCGTCAAGGTATCCATGAAGGCTACTCCCGGGTCGGGTCGGGTCTTGGCACCGTCAATTGGCTGCGAACCCGAACGCGATTTTCGTTTACAGAAACTGCACGCAAAAAAAGATTCGGCAAGCCCGATTTCTGCATTGAAATGCAAATGATCTCGCATTAAATCCGCCTCACCCAAAGTCGCACGTGCCTGTGGGTGTCCGCCGACCCCTCGAATTGGTGAGGGGCACGGCAAGGTACCCGGAGCTAACCCCTCCGGTCGCTTCCCGGCCAACCGGACAAGCGAGGACATCTTGAAGCAACGACGGTCGGGTCTATCACTCGTCCGGCGGTCCACACGCCGGAATAGCGAGAGACACAACCATCCTTGCCAAACGTGCGGTCGGGCGTTCCCACCAATCAATGGCAATCAAGACCGGCGAGCCGGTCTGAGATTTTTCGCGTGGTTCCGAAAGGACCGGTGCATTCGCGCCTGTCCATGCCGGGACCGCACCCATTGTCGCAGCCCCCGCTGCCCGGATACGCCGAAGGAACAGTGCCATGACAACCGCACGCATCCATGACTTCCTCGCCACCCGCCGCCCCGCTTCCCCTTGCCTCGTCGTCGATCTCGACGTCGTGCGCGACAACTATTGCGCCTTCACCAAGGCGCTGCCGGACAGCCGCATCTTCTACGCCGTCAAGGCCAATCCCGCGCCCGAGATCCTGAAGCTCCTCGCATCGCTCAACTCCTCTTTCGACACGGCGTCCGTGGCCGAGATCGAGATGGCGCTCGACGCCGGCGCAACTGCCGAGCGCATCTCCTTCGGCAACACCATCAAGAAGGAACGCGACATCGCGCGCGCCCACGAACTCGGCATCCGTCTTTTCGCCGTCGACTGCGTCGAGGAAGTCGAGAAGATCGCCCGTTCCGCGCCGGGCGCGCAGGTTTTCTGCCGCGTCCTCACCGACGGCGAAGGCGCCGAGTGGCCCCTGTCGCGCAAATTCGGCTGCGCCCCGAAAATGGCTGTCGATGTCCTCGCGCACGCCGCGCGCCTCGGCCTCACCGCCTATGGCGTCTCTTTCCATGTCGGCTCGCAGATGACCCACCTCGCCGCATGGGACAAGGCGCTGGCCGACGCCCGCTGGGTGTTCGAGCGCATGTCGGAAAAGGGCATCACCCTGAAGATGGTCAATATGGGCGGCGGTTTCCCGACCCGTTACCTCAAGGACGTGCCCACGGCGAAGGCCTACGGCCAGGCGATCTTCGACGCGCTGCGCAAGCATTTCGGCAACCGTATCCCGGAAACGATCATCGAGCCGGGCCGCGGCATGGTCGGCAATGCCGGCGTCATCAAGTCGGAAGTCGTGCTGGTGTCGAAGAAGTCCGACAACGACAATGTGCGCTGGGTCTATCTCGACATCGGCAAGTTCGGCGGCCTCGCCGAAACCATGGACGAAGCCATCCGCTACAACATCGTCACCCCGCGTGACGGCGATGCCGCGGAGCCCTGCGTTCTGGCCGGACCGACCTGCGACTCCGCCGACGTGCTCTACGAGAAGACGCCCTATCCGCTGCCGCTGTCCCTCACCATCGGCGACGAGGTTCTGATCGAAGGCACTGGAGCCTACACGACGACCTATTCGGCCGTCGCGTTCAACGGCTTCGAGCCGTTGCGCTCCTACGTCATCTGACCGCACGCGCTTTCGGGAATACGACAATGAACTCGCTGGTTCATGACGGCGACGCCGTCACCATTGCGCTCGAATCCGCGGCCGACGTCGCAAACCGCGACGCCGTGCTGGCGCGCGCAATGTCGCCCAACTGGAAAAAGAAGACCTCGCAGAAACTTCGCGCCGGCCGCAAGCCGGCCGAAGGGCTTGCTTTCGTGGCGCGCGACAACGCGGCCAACGTGATCGGCACCGTGCGGCTGTGGAACGTTTCCGCGGGCATCGACGCCGAGGGCCGCTCGGTTTCCGCGCTGATGCTGGGACCGCTTGCCGTCGATCCGGACGCGAAGGGCACCGGCACCGGTTCGCTCCTGATGCGCCATGCGCTTTCGGAAGCAGCCCGCCTCGGCCACGGCGCGGTGCTTCTGGTTGGCGATGCGCCCTACTATGCGCGTTTCGGTTTTTCGGCGGAAAAGACCGGCACGCTGGCCCTGCCGGGACCGGTCGAGCGCGACCGTTTCCTAGCGATCGAACTGGTCGAGGGTTTCCTTAACGGCGCCGCCGGCATGGTCGTCGCCTCCGGCGAAAAGGTCTCGAAGCCGAGCAAGCTGCGCCTCGTGGCATAATTTAGAGTTATCGGCGGGGGCCGATGGCGGCGCGGACCAAGCGCGGGAGGAAGCTCCCGCGCCGCCTGTTCTCCTTCCCGACAGCATGTCGGCAGTTCTCCTATGAAAAATACTGGAGGCCACGCCTTCGGACTCGAACGAGGTTTGGAAGCGATTTGCGCGTCCCCGCTACTGTACGCCGGGAAAGCGGCGATTTCGGTCGTCTTTTTCACGCGGCCGCCTCGAACTGGCGATATCCCTCCTCATAGGCGGGTATGATACGCACTACCCGAAAATAGGGCTTGGCCAGAAGCGGTGTGTCGCGCAGCCACTCCATGGCGAAATAATGCGCTTCCGGCGTCTCCGCTTCGATCATGGCGACATCGCTCACCTCCGCGTCGAAACTCTCGGCGTCGAAGAAACGGAGGCGAACTGCCTCGTCGGAAAAGGCATGGGCCAGCGCCCGTTCGGCGATGGCGTTTCGCTCCGCCCGCTCAAGCGAGAGCCATTCAGGTAGAGCGTGGAGCAGCATGAACACGGTCAGTTTCATCAGGCTTTCTCCCGGTTACGTACAAGCGAAGAATGTGAGTAATTGCTCACATTCTCAACTCGCATATCGGAATCGCCGGTGACCAAGCCGCATCAGCCCAGAAAACAGGCCCGTCAGGCCCGCGCCCGCGCCACCGAGGCGGCCATCGTCGAGGCGGCGGCTCGCATTCTGGAGGAGGATGGCGCATCGGCGCTCACGACCAACCGGATCGCGGAGCGCGCGGGTGTGAGCATCGGCTCGCTCTACCAGTATTTCCCCGACAAGCGCTCGGTGATCGCCCAATTGCTGCGTCGCGAGCGGGCGGCGTTGCTCGACGACATCAAGGCCTGTTCCGATGACGTCGGCGATGCGCTTGCCGCCGTCGGCGCCCTTGTCGATGCCGCCCTGCGCCACCAATTCGCGCGCCCGGCCATGGCGATGGAACTTGAACGCGCCGAAACGGAGCTGGCGCTGGATGAAGAGGAAATCGCGCTGGCGGCCGAGATCGAGACGGCGATTGGTGATATCGTGCGCCGGCTCGATCCGTCTGCCGATGCGGCGACGGCGCGCGACGTCGTGGCCATCTGCCGGGCGATCGTCAACAGTGCCGCGCTGGCCGGCGAGACGGATATCGGCCGGATCCGCGAGCGGGTTCTGAGGGCGGTAATCGGTTATCTCCGGCCGCCGGCTTTTTCTATCCCCTGATATCGATTACGCCGCAATCGCCGGCCTCGGAGCCGAAGGCGACGCGATAACCGTCCTTGTCCCAGGCAAGCGCCGAGACCGGGCCCTTGCCGCCGCGCCGCAGCAGTACCTCCTTGCCATCCTCGAACCGCACGGCCAGAACCATCCCGTCCGAATAGCCGACGGCGACGATATCCTCCTGCGGATGGCAGGCGACCGCGGTCACCATCTGATCGCCACGCGTGCCCAGTTCGAGCGGCGCCTTGCCCATCGGCCCGTCCTTGCCGGAGAAGGGCCACACGATGGCTGCCGGCGCGCCCGAGGTCGCGAGCCACTTGCCCTTGGCCGACCATGACCAGCTCTTCACCTTCGCCGGGTAGCCCGACATGCGCATGTGCTTCATGTCATCCAGCCGCCATCCATGCAGCGCGTTTTCCTGCATGGTCGTGACGACATATTTGCCGTCCGGCGAGAACATCACGCTTGTGTGCGCGCCTTTCCACTCCAGATCGACCGGTTTGCCGGATGTCGCCACCCAGTGAAGCGTTCCGCCATTGTACCGGGCGGTCGCGAGCCTCAATCCCCTGGGCGCGAATGCCAGCCCCTCGATGGAGCGTTCCTCGGCAAATTCCTTGACCGCGCCGTCATTGAGCCGCGCCCAGGCGGTCTTTCCGGCGGCCCAGGCGACGGCTCCGTTGGGGCCTGCCGCCACCGCCGCGATCCACTTCCTGCCCGCCGTCCCGATTTCCGCGGCCACGCCTTCGCCGTTGAGCGCTCGCACCAGCCCGTCCTCGCCACCGGTGATCAGCGCCTTGCCGTCGAGTGTGCGGGTCGCGCAGGTGATTCCGTCATGCATCTCGACCGCCTGATGGCCGTGATCGAGACGATGAACCGTTCCATCGGCCAGCGCATAGACCGGCGTCTCGTCGATGAAACCGGCAAAAAGGCAATAACCGTCGAGATCGAGGGGAGCGACTGTGGGCATGCGCAAGTCCTTGTCCAGATGCGGGCCAGCGGCGCATCCGCCGGCGGGCGCAGGACAACTCCCTCCTCTGGCCGGTCGCGTCAAGAGGAACCTTTGCCTTGTTTGAAGACTTGTCCCCTCAGACCAGGGCCACACCGGGCCCCGCCGGAAAGCCAAGCAAGCCTGGAGACCGCATGCCGACAGAACACTGGACCGATCGCGTGAAGCCTCTGCTTGTCGTCCTCGCGGTGGCGCTGCTCGTGCTCGCGGCATGGCACCTTCAGCGCTTCCTGTTTCTCGTGTTCGGAGCGATCCTGCTGTCGCTTGTCCTCGCCTCGGCAAAGCGCTTCGTCTGCAAATGGACCGGGCTCGGCGACACCGCCTCGCTGACGATCGTCGTCCTGACATCGATCCTTGTTATTTCCGCCTTTTTCGCGTTGATGGGCGCGCGGCTCGTGGCCGAGGCGATGAACCTTGCCGACCGCATGCCCGACGTTCTTGGCAGCATCGAGAAGACGTTCGGTCTCTCCGGTATCGAGAATTGGCTGTCGGCACGCGGCGAGCAACTGCTCTCCAGTGGGTCGCTATTCAGCAATCTGACAGGCGCGTCGTCGATCGTCGTATCCAGCGTGATCGGCCTGTTCCTGGTTGTCTCGGGCGCCGTTTTCCTGGCCGCCAATCCCGGGCTCTATCGCAACGGCTTTCTCAAGCTCATCCCGCCGGAGCGTCGCGAGAAAGGCCGCGAAGTCATGACCGAACTCGCGGCAGCGCTGCGTTTCTGGATCATCGGCCAGTTGATCGCCATGGTCTGCGTCGGCGTGATCACCACGGTCGGGCTCTATTTGCTCGGCGTGCCGAGCCCTTTCGGCCTTGGCGTGCTGGCAGGCCTGATGGAATTCATC
Source organism: Oricola indica (assembly GCF_965227485.1). Taxonomy (NCBI): domain Bacteria; kingdom Pseudomonadati; phylum Pseudomonadota; class Alphaproteobacteria; order Hyphomicrobiales; family Ahrensiaceae; genus Oricola; species Oricola indica. The sequence continues at coordinate 1,213,159 of NZ_OZ245747.1, read as the reverse complement.
CCTTATGTCGGCCCCATATCCAGCGCCGTCCCGGCGATCGCCGTGGCCTTCTCGGAGGATCCCTGGCTGGCACTTTGGGTCGCGGTTCTCTACTTCGCGATCCAGCAGGCGGAAGCCATCCTCCTGATTCCGCTCATTCAGAAGCGCACCGTCAGCCTGCCGCCAGTAGTGACGATCTTCACCGTTCTCGCCTTTACGTCGCTGTTCGGCCTGTCCGGCGCGATCCTCGGCGCGCCGGCGACAGTCGTCATATTCGTGCTCGTCAAGATGCTCTGGGTGCGCGATCATCTCGACGAGGATACCGAGCTGCCCGGGGACAAGACCACCGATAACGCGTGATCTTTGCCGCGCTGGAAGAATACGCCCGGCACGAGTGAGGGCCGGGCCTTTCGCTTACACCGCGCAAGCCGCGAATGTACGTTCCAGTTTTTCGCGGTCGAGTTCGCGGCCGATGAAGACGATGCGGCTTTCGCGCTTCTCGCTTTCCTTCCACGCGCGCTCGTGATCGCCCTCGACGATCATGTGCACACCCTGGACGACATAACGCTGCGGATCGTCCGGAAACGCGATGATCCCCTTCAGGCGCAGGATATTCGGCCCGTCGAGCTGGGTGATCTTTTGGATCCACGGCATGAACTTGCGCGGATCGACCTCGCCGCCCCGCAACGATACCGACTGGATCGTCGTACCATGGATGCCGTCATGGTGATGATGGTGCTCGCCATCGCCGTGGTGGTGGTGATGGTGCCCGTGATCATGATCGTGGTGGCGATGATCGTGGTCGTGATCGCAATCCGGCCCGCAGGCATGGTCCGGATGATCGTGATCGAGGAAATGCGGATCGCTTTCGAGCGCGCGCTGCAGATCGAAAGCGCCGCGGTCGAGGATTTCGGACAGCCCGATATTGGACCGTTCCGTGCGATGGATGCGCGCATGCGGATTGATGGCGCGGATCGTGTGTTCCAGCGCGTGCAATTCGTCTTCCGAAACCAGGTCGGTCTTGTTGAGCAGCACGACATCGGCGAACGCGATCTGGTCCTCCGCCTCGCGGCTGTCCTTCAGCCTGAGCGGCAGGTGTTTCGCATCGACCAGCGCGACCACGGCGTCGAGCCGGGTCTTTTCGCGCACGTCGTCATCCATGAAGAAGGTCTGCGCCACGGGCGCCGGATCGGCGAGGCCGGTGGTTTCCACGACGATGGCGTCGAAGCGGCCCGGCCGCCGCATAAGCCCCTCGACCACGCGCACGAGATCGCCGCGCACCGTGCAGCAAACGCAGCCATTGTTCATCTCGTAGATTTCCTCGTCGGATTCCACGATCAAATCGTTGTCGATGCCGATCTCGCCGAACTCGTTGACGATGACGGCGTAGCGCTTGCCATGGTCTTCAGAGAGAATCCGGTTGAGAAGCGTGGTTTTGCCGGAGCCGAGATAGCCCGTCAGCACGGTAACGGGAATGGAGTGTTCGCTCATGATTGCCTCGTCTGGGCCAAGTCTGTTTCATTCGCCATATAGGCAATCGCAACCCGCCCTGCTACCGGTCTACGACGCATAATCGTCATGCACCGGACAGGAAATAGCGGTTGATCGCCCGCTTGATCGGTGTCAAAGCGATCGCCGTCCGAATGCCAGACACTTCGGAAAACGTTACGGGAGACCAGAATGCCGCTTTACACCGTCCGCCTCGAAATGGCCCGCGAACCGGGCTTTCCCGAAGGCAACAAGAACCGTGGCTACAATCTCGTTCTGCCGCTGGGCGACGATATGAAGATCGATGGCTCGGAATGGAAGAAGCATCCCGAAGCCTGCACGGTAGAGCGGTTCTGGGACGGCGAGCGCACCGAACTCGGTTATCTCGAACGCCACCGCAAGGGCCAGTGGGTCTTCGACTACGACTTCGACGACGACGAAGACGAGGAGTCCGGCTTCAGGCTGGGCGAACACAGCTTCAACAAGGGCGAATACGTCTCGATCTCCGGCCATGACGGCAAGATGCACACCTTCACGGTCGTCGCGGTGACGCCCGCCGGCTGATCAAAATCCCGGGTGCTTCTCGATATCCTTGAGGAGCTGGAGGAGCCCCGCGACGGCGTGATCGAGGATTCTTTCGCCGATCTCCGCAGATGCACCGCCCGAATTGCCGACGGCTCCGTTTTCCGAGAGGTCTTCCATCGTCCAGCCGAAGGCGTGCGGGCCGTAGGCGCGCAGATGGTGGTAATCCCGCATGAAGTCGGCCTGACGTGACGGGAAATCCCCCGTCCTGTCCATGGCGACCTTCTCCGGATGGGTCGCCAGCATGATCGACGTTTCGATCAGCCCGCCATGGATATCGAGATGCTTCGCCTCGGCGCTCATGATCCCGTCGGGCAGGCCGAACCGTGTCCAGCTCGTCGCCACCGCCAGCATGTCGAACCGAACCCTGAGTTCGGTCGCGACGACGGTCATCAGCGGCGAGTTTCCGCCATGGGCGTTCAGCATCACGAATTTGCGGATGCCCGAACGATGCGCCTGCTCTCCGATGCGCACCCAGCGGCGGATCGCCTGGTCCCATTCCAGCGACTTCGTGCCCGCCACATGCATGTGCTCGGGCGAATAGCCCACCTCTTCGACCGGCAGAAAAACAACTGGCGCGGAATCCGACAGCCGCTCGATCAGCCTCTCGACGACGGCCTCCGCGATCAGGCTGTCGGTCTCGAAGGGAAGATGCGGCCCGTGCTGTTCGGTCGCGCCAAGCGGCAGCACCGCGATCCACTGCGCCGCTTCAGCCGGCGCACGTTCCGGCAGCTTGTCGACGCGCCGGCGGATCCGTTTCGGCTTGGCGCCTCCTTCCGTCGTCATCAGGCCTCCGCGAAGAGCTTGGCGATAGCGCCATGGTCGTGCCGAAGCCGCTCGACATCGACGCCGACCGGCGCGCCATCCTCGACAGTCCATTCGCCCTTGATCATGACACGGTCCGCGCGATGCGCACCGCACAGAACCAGCGCCGCCAGCGGCTCATGCGCGCCGGAAAACCGCAATTCGTCCAGCGTAAACATCGCCAGATCGGCCTGCTTGCCGACGGAAATCGCGCCGATATCGCTCCGGCCGAGACAGGCGGCCGAACCCTCTGTCGCCCAGCGCAGCACATCGAGATGGGTCACCGTCGCGTCGTAGCGCAGACGGTTCAGCATCAGCGCATGGCGCGCGCCCTCCATAAGGTTGGAACTGTCATTCGAGGCGGATCCATCGACGCCGAGCCCGACCTTGACGCCGGCACTCTCGAGATCCCGCGTCCGGCAGAACCCCGACGCCAGCACCGCGTTCGACGTCGGGCAATGCGAAACGCCGACCCCCGCCTTGCCGAGCCTGACGATCTCGTCATCGCCGAAATGAATGCCATGCGCCAGCCATGTCTTGTCGCCGAGCCAGCCGCATTCCTCCAGATAGTCGACCGGCCGGCAGCCGAACATCGAGACGCAGAACTCGTCTTCATCATGGGTTTCGCCCAGATGTGTATGCAGCGCGCAACCGCATGTTTTGGCGAGTGTCGCCGTGTCCCGCATCAGTTCGCGTGTCACCGAGAAGGGCGAGCACGGCGCCAGCGCCACCTGCAGCATCGCCCCTTCCGAGGCGTCGTGATATTTGCCGATCACCCGCTCGCAATCGGCGAGGATCGTATCGTGGTCCTGCACCACCGAATCCGGCGGTAGCCCGCCATCCTTCTTCGAAAGATTCATCGAGCCACGATTGAGCACCATGCGCATGCCGAGCGCGGTGGCCTCCTCCGCCTGGATGTCGAGCGCATCCTCCAGACCGTCGGGAAAGACGTAGTGATGATCCGACGAACAGGTCACGCCCGACAGCATGAGTTCGGTAAGCGCCAGCCGTGTCGCCAGACGCAGGCCTTCGGGCCCGAGCCTCGCCCAGATCGGGTAGAGCGCCGTCAGCCAGTCGAACAGTTCCTTGTTGATGGCGGCCGGATGCGCCCGCGTCAGCGTCTGGTAGAAATGGTGGTGCGTGTTGATCAGCCCCGGCAGCACGACATGACGCGAGGCGTCGAACGCTGTGCATTCGAGCGATGGCGACCTGCCCGCCGGTACAAGTTCGACGATTTTCCCGCCGGACACGACAATCCCGCCGGACGCGTCGCCATCGGCGAGAATCGCGAGCGGCGACTTGATCCAGAGAGGCTTTGAAACTGTCATGAAATTACCTGAAAACCGGAAGCTTCATTCCTAGAAGATCGCGGGCGTGTCTGCCAAGTGCAGAAGCGATAGCCTGGCGCGCACTTTCGCGCCTGCCGTGCTATGACGTTGGCCAGTCTGCCTGCACGTCCGGCGACAAACCGAAAGCCCGCCCATGCTCACATGGAAGACCGCCCGGCGGATCGTCCTGCTGATAGTGCTGCTCGTCGCTGCGAACCTCGCCGGCAACTACTTCGCCGACCTCTTCGGCGCGGAACTGAAAAACAGCGGCATGATCGCCCGTTGGGGCACAGCGGCGCTTGCCATCGCCTATTGCATCCTGCTCGCCATTCCCTTCGTACCCGGCGTCGAGATGGGCATGATGCTCATGGCCATACACGGCACCTCGATCGCGCTGCTGGTCTATCTGTGCACGGTCGTCGGCCTGTCGATGGCCTTTCTCGCAGGCCGTCTCGTTCCGCTCGCGGCCATCGGGCGCCTTGCGCGTTTCCTGCATCTCGAACGTGTCGCCCTTTTCATCGACGATATAGACGCCATGGATCGGCAGGACAGGCTGGCGCGGCTGATGGAAAAGGCGCCCATCCGGGCGATCCCGTTTCTCTTGCGTCACCGCCATGTCGCCCTCGCCGTGGTGCTCAACATTCCCGGCAATTCGGTTATCGGCGGCGGCGGCGGCATCGCGCTCCTCGCCGGGTCGTCACGGCTATTTTCGACGGCGGGCTTCCTCGTTGCGGTTGCGCTGGCCGTCTCGCCGGTGCCGCTTGCCTTTTACCTCTTCGGACAACGCTTTTTCCCGCCTCTTTAGCGAAGGATCGCCGGAAAACCGGCGGCTTGCTTGACCTGATTTCTTTCGTCGGCTTATTAGTCGTTCATGAATCGCTATTACATCGAAAAGGAGGCAGAGGAGGTCACCAAGCTCCTGACGAGCCTCCAGAACGCCGCCCGTGTCGGCCGCACCCACATGGCCCGCCTGCTGCAATCCACCGGGCTTTACGCTGGTCAGGAAAGCGTCATGGAACAGCTTTCCATCGAGGACGGCCAGACCCTGGGCCAGCTCGCGACAACCCTTGGCGTCAAGCCGCCCACCGTCACGAAGACAGTGACCCGGCTCGCCGAGCAGGGCTTCGTCGAACGCCGTCCCTCCGAAAAGGACGCTCGCCAGATCCATGTCTGGTTGACGGAGGAGGGCCGCGCTGTTCTCGAACACATGCAGCGCGCCATCCGCGACGCCGAAATGCGCGCCTTCGACGGCATCAAGAAGAAGGAACGCAAGCAACTCGCGAAGGTGCTTGCGAAGATCGAGGCCAATCTCGGCGAACCGCGCACCGAAAAGCCGAAAAAGAAAAGCGGCGGAAAGAAAAAAACAAAGGCGGGCGATAAAGTCGCGAACGCCTAGGTCTCGGCCCATCGCGGCCATTCGCGGAGCCTCCGGCACGCGCCAAAACGGGGGATATTCAGATTCGATTAACCACGGCGGGACCACAAGGCGGTCTTGTCGCAGCGCCTCACGCTTGCACCGCGCGCATTCTAAAAGTATTTTAAACTGTTTAAAAATTTCGGGGGGATCGGTGGCGCAAAAAATAAAGCTCTCCACCATCGGTGAGGCATTGGGCGTTTCGACAGCCACCGTGTCGCTCGCCTTGCGTGACAGTCCGTTGGTTGCCGAGGCGACCAAGGAGAAGATCAAGGCCCATGCGCGCCAGATGGGCTATATCTACAATCGGCGCGCGGCCAGCCTGCGCACGTCGAAATCGGGCATCATCGGCGTCGTCGTGCACGACATCATGAACCCTTTCTACGGCGAGATCCTGAAGTCGATCGAAACGGAACTCGACCGTTCCCGCCACACCTTCCTGCTGTCCAATCACTACGACAATGTCGACAAGCAGCGCGATTTCCTCGACACGCTGATGCAACTCGGTGCGGACGGCGTCATCATGTCGCCGGCCATCGGCACGCCGATCGAGGATATCGACCTTGTCCTGCGCAACGGCCTTCCGGTCGTATTGATTGCGCGTTCCATCCCGAAGGCCAGCCTGCCGGTCTTCCGGGGCGACGATTCCTTCGGGATAGGCCTTGCGACACGCCACCTGATTTCGCTCGGACACAAGCGTATCGCGATGATCGGCGGCACCGACGACACCTCAACGGGACGCGACCGGTACCAAGGCTATCTGACCGCGATGAAGAAAGCCGAACTCGCGGTCAAGCCGGAATGGCGCATTCCCGGGCCGCGCACCAAGCAAGCCGGCTTCGAGGCGACGGGCGAGTTCCTGGCTCTGCCCGACAAGCCGACGGCCGCCGTTTGCTGGAACGACCTCGTCGCCATCGGCCTGATGAACGGCATCGCGCGCGCCGGCCTGACGCCGGGAACCGACATCTCCGTGACCGGCTATGACGATCTCGAGGAGGCCGCTATCGCCACGCCCGCCCTGACCACCGTCTGGAACGGACAGCCCGAGGTTGGCCGCCGCGCCGCGCGCGCCCTGCTCGACCGGATCGACGGCGTCAGCGACCAGTCGGGCACGCTCGAACTCATCCGCCCGGAACTCCATATCCGCCAGTCCACCTCGCCCGTTAAGGAACGCGCCTGACATGCCTGCAGACCTCAAATCCATCCGCATTCTGATGCCGTCGCATTTCAACGCTCACGCCGCCGCGCGCATAGAGGCGGAATTCGACGCGGTGACGATCGACGATCCCGATCCGGCGCTGATCTCGACGGAGAAACTCGCCGGCATTCGCGGCATCGCCGCCGGGCTTGGCCCGTCCTGGATCCCGGTGATCGACGCCCTTCCCTCGCTGGAAATCGTCGCCAATTTCGGCGTCGGCTACGATCCGAAATCCTCGCTGCACGCCATCGACAAAGGGGTTTGCGTCACGCACACGCCGACCGTCCTCGACGAGGAGGTCGCCGACACCGCGCTGGCGCTGCTGCTCAACACGGTGCGGGAGTTCTGGTTCGCCGAAAAATGGCTTCGCGACGGCAAATGGGAAAAAGAGGGTAACTACCCGCTGACCGGCCTGTCGCTGCGCGAAAGAAAAGTCGGCATTTACGGCCTCGGCCGGATCGGCAAGGCAATCGCACGGCGCGTCGAGGCGTTCGGCCTTTCGGTCAGCTATCACAACCGCAGCCGCGCCGCTGACGTCGATTATCCCTATTACGAGACGCTGGAAGGTCTCGCATCGGCGGTCGACACGCTGATCTGCGTCGTTCCGGGCACGCCGGAAACCCGTCACACCGTGAACGCGGCGATCCTTCGGGCACTCGGCCCGAGCGGTGTGCTCGTGAATATCGGCCGTGGAACGGTCGTCGATGAATCGGCGCTTGTCGCGGCCCTTCGCGACGGTATCATCGCCGCCGCCGGCCTCGACGTCTTCGAAGACGAGCCGCATGTACCGGCGGAACTCGCCGCCATGAAGAATGTCTGCCTGTTGCCGCATGTCGGCTCCGCGTCGCAGCACACGCGCCGCCTTATGGCCGATCTCGTCGTCGACAATCTAGTTTCCTGGTTCTCGAAAGGCGAAGCTTTGACCGCCGTGCCGGAAGCAAAGTCAGCAGGCCTGGCGAAACGGAAGAACGGCTGACCGATCGCCATCCGACGCCGACGCGCGGTCCCGATATCGCGCAACCGCCGCATGTGTTAGGCGGCTCTCATGAGTCAGATTGCAACAACGGTGCCGGAGGCCCGGCCAGGAGCCGGTATCGCCTTCATCCTGCTTGGCGTGTCGGCGATCTCGGTCAACGACATGCTTATCAAGCAATTGTCGGCGGGATACCCGCTGCATCAGATGGTGTTCACGCGCTCGCTGATCGGCATCGCCTTTTCGCTGATCCTCGTGCAACTGGAGGGCGGCATCGCAATCCTTCGCACCCAAAGACCGCTCCTGCATATCATGCGCGGCCTGGTCATCGTCGCGTCGAACCTCGCCTTCTTCACGGCGCTTGCCGTGGTGCCGCTCGCGGAGGCGACCGCCCTGTTCTTCGTCGCGCCTTTGATGATCACGCTGCTGTCGATACCGTTGCTTGGCGAGAAGGTAGGCCCCTATCGCCTCGGTGCCGTCGCCATCGGTCTCATCGGCGTGACCATCATGATGCGCCCCTGGGAAAGCGGCAGTGAGCGCCAGACAGGATTCCTGATCCTTTTACTGCCTGTCCTGGCCGCATTCACCTACGCCCTCTACCAGATCCTGACCCGCAAGCTCGGCGTGTCCACGAAGGCATCGGCGATGGGCGTCTATGTCCAGTCGATCTTCATCCTGGTTTCGCTCGCGTTCTTCCTGGTCGCGGGCGATGGCCGCTTCGCTGAGGGAACGACCAATGAGAGCGTTCGCTTTTTGCTGAGGGCGTGGATCTGGCCCCGGGGCAACGATGTCTGGCTGTTTGCAGGCCTCGGGCTGAACTCGGCGATCGTGGTCTACTGCCTCTCGCAGGCCTACCGGCTGGCCGACGCGGCAACCATCGCGCCGTTCGAATATGTCGGCCTGCCGCTCGCCGTCATGTGGGGCTGGGTTATCTGGGGCGAAATCCCGGCATCGGCTGTTTCCGTCGGCATCGTGCTCATCATGGGCAGCGGGCTTTTCGTCTTCCTGCGCGAAATGCGCAAGAACCGGAAGGCCGCCTTGGCGCACCGGGTCCATCGCCGCTATTGACGGCGCTGGAGGATCATTAGCTCCCCCTTAACCATGTTTGGCCCATAGTCTTGGCGGTTTCGCGGGAGTAACGGGCAATGATGAAGTCATACACGCATTGGATCAACGGAGCAGCCGTGATGGGCGTGCTCGCCATGTTCGCCACCGGATACGGTGCCGCGGACCCCGGCATCGACCGCATGACGACCGCATCGATCGACACACTGGCCCGCGCCGACCGCTTCATGGTGGTCGATCATACCCGCAATCACACCTGTATCGTCGCGCTGCACCGCGCCGAGGGCTACGACATCCATCGCCTCGAACCCGGCCATTGCGGCGACATGCCACGCGTGGCCGCGGCACGCACCTGGCAGGATACCGGACGCGGCAAGGTCTCCATTACCGACCACACCGGAAAGATCCTGATGCGCCTTTCCGCCAATGACGGCTATGGCTGGAACGTGGTCACGCCGAACGACATGAAGCTCACCTTCGAGGCGTTCTGAACCCTCGACTTCGGTATATTGAACATTTCGGAACGTCGTCGCAGCCGCATACGTCATGCACCGGCGATGCGCGCCTCTGCCCGCATGCGCGCCGCGTCGCCAAAAGCGCGGAAAAGCGAACCGGATGGCCCGTCCGACTTCGCCCAGTATTCGGGATGCCATTGCACGCCGACCGCGAAGCCCTTCGCATCCTTCACCGAGACCGCTTCCACGGTTCCGTCAGCGGCGGTCGCCTCCACCGCGAGGCGCGTCGACAAGACCTCTATCGCCTGGCGGTGAAGGGAGTTCACCTCGATCTGCGATGACCCGACGATCTTCGCAAGACAGCTGTCGGCCTTCACCGCAATGCCATGCGCGAGACCGAACCGCACATCCTGGTCGTCGCTCACCGGCGCGCGATGGTCGGCCCTGTCTTCGCGGGTATGGATCTCGTGCGCGATCGACCCGCCAAGCGCGACATTGAGCTCCTGGACGCCGCGGCAGATGGCGAACAGGGGAACGCCGGCGTCGATCGCGGCCCGGATCAGCGGCAGCGCCGTCGCGTCGCGTTCCTCGTCATAGGGTTCGTGATCGGGCGTTGCCTGCTGCCCGTAATTGCGCGGATGCACATTCGACTTGGAGCCTGACAGCAAAACCCCGTCCACCCGATCGACCAGCGCCGCGAAATCGACGCGATCGCCGAAGGCCGGAACGATCAGCGGCAGGACGCCCGCCGCAGCCATTGCCGCCTCCAGATAGGTCTGCGGCGTGGCGTGCCAGCGGTAGTTGTCGAAATCACGAACGTCGGCGACAACGGCGACAATCGGCTGCATGGTCGGGGCTCCTTGGGATATCGGCCCGTCTATCGACATAGCGGGCAGATTCGATGGCATGATTCTGCCTGTAATTTAAGCATCCCGCCGGCGCATTTCGACAGTTTTCAAACCCGCCGGCAAATATAGACGAATAGCGTAATTTCGCCTCCCCGCTTACGCTGGACAGGTCAAGGTAAAACTGTAAGGTACGCGCCGAGTCATGCCGTGAAACTGCCCTGTTCGGGCGCTATGCGTGACCTCAGTCCGAAAGTTATCTGGGAGGATCTTATGGATCGTCGTTCGTTTATCAAGAAAACCGGTGCGGTTGGCGCCGGCGCTGCCGCCGCTACGGCGCTGGCGGCTCCTGCCATCGCGCAGTCCACTCCAAAAGTCACCTGGCGCCTCACCTCGGGTTTCCCGAAGGCGCTGGACACCATCTATGGCGCAGCAGAAGTGTTCGCCGATGCCGTCCGCGAAGCAACCGACGGCAATTTCGACATTCAGGTTTTCGCCGCCGGTGAAATCGTCGGCACGCTGGAAGCGCTCGACGCCGTCAGCGACGGAACCGTCGAAATGACCCACAACTGCTCCTACTACTTCTGGGGCAAGGATCCGACCTTCGGTATCGGAACCGGCATCCCGTTCGGCCTCAACGCCCGCATGACGAATGGCTGGATGTATGAGGGTGGCGGTATCGACATGCTCAACAAGTTCTACGAGGGCTACAACGCCATCGCCTTCCCGGCCGGCAACACCGGTGCCCAGATGGGCGGTTGGTTCCGCAAGGAGATCAACACGGTCGAGGATCTTCAGGGCCTGAAATTCCGCATCGGCGGCATGGGCGGCAAGATCATCGAGAAGGTCGGCGTCGTCCCGCAGGGCATCCCCGGCGGCGACATCTACCCGGCCCTCGAGAAGGGTGCCATCGACGGCGCCGAGTTCGTTGGTCCGTATGACGACCAGAAGCTCGGCTTCAACAAGGTCGCGCCCTATTACTACTATCCGGGCTGGTGGGAAGGCGGCGTTGCCGTCCACAATTTCATCAACCTCGAAAAGTGGAACGAACTGCCGAAGCATTACCAGGCGACCGTCAAGAACGCGTCGGCTCTGGCGAACACGGTGATGATGGCGCGTTACGACACGCTGAACCCGAAGGCGCTCAAGGAACTCGCGGCTTCCGGAACGCAGCTGCGTCCCTACAGCCAGCCGATCCTCGAAGCCTGCTTCGACGCGGCAACGGAAACCTACGCCGAGCTTTCCGCGGAAAACGCGACGTTCAAGGAAATCTTCGATTCCTACATGGCTTACCGCCGCGAAGGTTACCTCTGGTTCCAGCTGACGGAGTACAACTTCGACACCTTCCAGATGCTCCAGCAGCGCGCCGGCAAGCTCTAGGCTTCGCCGAATATAAAAAACAAACCCGGGATGTTCGCCATCCCGGGTTTTTTATTGGCTGGCCGAGACCGCCCTCTATTTCAGCGTGGCGGCATCCTTTGCCAGGGCGACGACGCGATCCCAGTCGCCGGCAGCGACGGCATCCTTGGGCGCGACCCAGGACCCGCCGACACACAGCACATTCGGCAGCGACAGATAGTCGGAAGCGTTTTTCGCCGACACGCCGCCGGTCGGGCAGAAATTGACGCCGCCGAAAGGCGAGGAAAGGGATTTCAGATAGGCCGCCCCGCCCGCCTGTTCGGCGGGAAAGAACTTCAACAGCGAGTATCCGTCCTCCAGCGCAGCCATGATCTCGCTCGAGGTCACCGCGCCGGGCAGGAGCGGGACCGGACTGCCCTGCGCCGCATCGACGAGTTCGGGCGTCAGGCCCGGGCTGACGATGAACTTCGAGCCGGCGTCGACAGCCTCCTCGAACTGTCCCGCATTGAGGATCGTCCCCGCACCGACGAGTGCCTCCGGCACCTCGGCCGCGACGCGGCGGATGCTTTCGAGCGCGGCATCGGTGCGCAGAGTGATCTCGATTGCCGGCAAGCCGCCGGCAACGAGCGCCTTCGCCAGCGGAACCGCGTCCCCGGCGTCGTCGAGCACGATCACCGGTATCACGGGTTGACCAGTCATGATGGGAAGCAGGGCTTCGGTATTCTGCGGCATGAAACTGACCCCTTTGATTATCGCTCAACCTTTAAATCGGTTTAGACGCGCGGTCCAGACCGTTTCCGGACAATCCGCGCGACCAGCGGAAGCATATTCCGTACGAGCCGCGTCAGCCAGACCGCCTTGCCCGACATCGTCGAGCCGGGAAGCGCCGCGCGCAAGGCGGCAAGCGTCCGAGGTCCGGCGACGCCGTCGGCGACGAGCCCCTTCTCGGCCTGGAAATCCTCGACCCGGCGAGCCGTTGCCGGCCCGAACCGTCCGTCCGGCGCAAGCGGATGGCCGGCCGCCGTCAGCATACGCTGCAAGTCGGCAACATCCTCGCCGCTGTCACCGCGCCGCAGACCATTTGCCTTGTCCTTTTGCCCGCCGTCGCGCGCATGCCGGGCATAGGCCGCGGCGATCCGGCTGTCATAGCGATGCACCTTGTAGCGCGGCCCGTTATAGGCGCGTGCGAACGCCGACCAGTCGCGCGCTGCGATGACACCGATCAATCCGTTCTTCTCCAGGAAGCGCAGCATCAGCCGGACCTGCCCGGCGACGCCGGACCGGGCCTCGTCGACAAGCGATTCCACCGAACCGTAGCCAAGACTTTTCCAGTGCGAGCCCATCACCTGGCCGATCCCCCAGGAAACCGATTGCAGCGCTGCCTTGCGGTCGATCGCCATCGCCTCCTCGAAGAGACGCCAGCGCGCCAACTGCGATGCCGGGTTCTTCACCGCGCCCATCGTCGGTGATGCAAATCCCTTCGACCGCGCTTCGTTTCGTTTCCCGTCAACCACCAGCCGGTCGAAGTAATGCCCTTCGAAACGGATCAGCGGCTCTTTCCTGCCGCCGACATTGGCGAAGGCCCGGCCTCCGGATTCCACCTCCGCAATCGCCAGCAAAGCGGCAGGCTCGATCCCCTGCGCCCGGGCTACAGATTCGATTTCCTTGATTGTCGCAGTTGAAAACATCGCATCACCCCGGGTTTCGATTACTGGTCGAAAGAATGGGGGCGATGCGGAACCGGTGGATCAGATTTTCTGGCCGGGCGGCGCGCCGATCGGGAAAATGCGCCCGGATCGCGGCCCTTGCTTCATCGGAAGTGGCCTACTTATGGCCCGGACAATTGCGCGCCAGAAAGCCGCGACTTCCTGCCTGCGGATCGAAGTCGCTATCGCCGCATGCCGCTCGCGGTCTATCGATCCATCGGCGCGACGATGGACGTAATGGAGATAGGGGGTTGGCATGTCTCGATCCTCCAGATTGCTGATATCTCGATGCTGCCTGTCCGCCGCGTGCTGCGCTTGAAGGTTTCCTTGCCAATGTCTTGTGATTCTCCTGTTTGTTGGTTTCGCCCAACCTTTCCAGTCGCCCGGTCGCTTCCCCCCGTGGTATTGAAAGGCCATGCGTTACCGGTTTGGCGATTGCGAACTGCGGCCGGACAGCCACGAGCTGGTCGTCGGCGGAAACACCAGGACGGTGGAGCCGCAGGTCTTCGACATGTTGCTGCATCTGGTCCGCAACGCAGGCACGCTTGTCACGCAGGACGATCTGATTAACGCCGTCTGGAACGGGCGGATCGTGTCCGATTCCGCGATCAGCGCACGCATCAGCGCGGCCCGCGCCGCTATCGGAGACAATGGCCGCGAACAGTCCGTCATCAAGACTGTCCCGAGGCGCGGATTTCGCTTTGTCGCACCGGTGGAGACCACGGAGGAACCGGCTCCCCATTCGGCAGCATCCCGCGCCGACGAAAATCAGTGCATCCGCTTCTGCCGCGCTCCGGACGGCACGCGCATCGCTTTCGCGACCACCGGGTCGGGTTATCCGCTCCTTCGCGCGGGCCATTGGCTGACTCATCTCGAACATGACTGGAGCAGCCCCGTTTGGCGGCCTTTCCTCGATCGAATGGGTCAGGATTTCGAAGTCACCCGTTATGACCAGCGTGGCAACGGCTTGTCGGACTGGGATATTGATGAGTTTTCGCTCGATCGCTTCGTGGACGATCTCGAAGCGGTTGCAGACAGCGCCGAGCTCGGGCGCTTCGCGCTTTACGGCACATCACAGGGCGCGCCGATTGCCGTCGCCTACGCCGTTCGCCACCCCGAGCGCGTCAGTCACCTGATCCTGCATGGCGGCTACGTGAAGGGGCGCATGCTGCGCGTGAGCCGGGAAGAACGTGAACAGGGAGAAGCACTTCTGACGCTGATCCGCCACGGTTGGGGCAAGCCAGGCTCACCCTTCATCCAGGCGTTCTCTTCGATCTATATTCCCGCCGGTACGCGTGAGCAGATTGCGTCACTGACCGAGTTGCAGCGCCTGACAACCTCGCCGGACAATGCTGCACAGATCCGCGCCGCAGTCGATGAATTCGATGTCGGAGACCTGATTGACCGGATCGCCGTGCCGACACTCGTCATCCATGCACGCGATGACGGCGTGCAGCCGCTCGATCAGGGCCGCGAACTGGCTGCCGGCATAAACAATGCCGAATTCGTCATGCTGGACAGTCCGAACCATACGATTCTGGAGCAAGAGAGCGCGTTTGAGGTTCTTTTCCGCTCCATTGCCCGCTTCGTAAAGGAAGACGAGGCCCTGTGACGGCGTCTCCCCCTTGCCTCCATGCCACGACGGCATTAACCGGAAACAATGGATAAAAACCCGCGTTATACGGTCGCCGCGCTATATCACTTCGCGAAATTCGACCGCTACGAAGCCTTCAAGCCCGAACTCGAGGCCCTGTGCCTTGATGCGGGGCTGAAAGGCACGCTGTTGCTTGCCTCGGAGGGTATCAACGGCACGGTGGCCGGCCCACGTGAAGGCATAGACAGGCTGATCGCGTTCCTGCACGAGCAGCCGGAATTCGCGGAACTCGAATACAAGCTGAGCTGGGCGGAAAGCGAACCCTTCCTGCGCCTCAAGGTGCGCCTGAAGAAAGAGATTGTCACCATGGGCGTGCCGGGCACGGACCCGAAAGAGATCGTCGGCACCTATGTCGCGCCGAGCGACTGGAACGAACTGATTTCGGATCCCAACACTGTCGTGGTCGATACGCGCAACGACTACGAATATGCCATCGGCACATTCGAGAAGGCCATCGATCCGCGCACGAAGACCTTCCGCGAGTTTCCCGACTGGGTTCGCCGCCACGACAACGAGCTAAAGGGCAAGAAGGTCGCCATGTTCTGCACTGGCGGCATTCGCTGCGAAAAGGCGACCGCTTTCGTCAAATCCCTCGGTTTCGACGACGTCTATCACCTGAAGGGCGGTATCCTGAAATATCTCGAAGAGGTGCCCGAGGAGGAAAGCCTCTGGCATGGCGACTGCTTCGTCTTCGACGAGCGCGTCGCGGTCGGGCATGGGCTCGAACCCGGTGACTATTCGCTCTGCCGCGCCTGCCGGCATCCCCTGACACCCGAAGAGGCAAGATCGGAGAAGTTCGTCGAGGGTGTCTCGTGCCCGCACTGTTTCGACCAGCGCTCGGAGGAAGACCGCGCCCGCTATGCCGAGCGTCAGCACCAGATCGCGCTTGCGAAAAAGCGCGGCGAAAAGCACCTCGGCGGCTGATGCTGGACGCAACCGATACGCCGGTCTTCGCACCGGCGACGATGCAACGATCCCACGGCGCCGGCACACTCGCGATCAAGCATTCGGGCGGCCGCAGCCGCATCGACAGGCTGCACCAGTCCGGCAATGCCAAGATCCGCATTCCCCGCACGCATGGCCATGCCCTGGAAGCCGTGCTGATCAACACATCCGGCGGCATCACCGGCGGCGATACGCTGAAATGGTCACTGGACGGCGGGCCCGACACGCACACGATCGTCACGACCCAGGCCTGCGAGCGGATCTACCGTTCGACCGGCGAAACCGGGATGCAGCAGGCCGACATTCGCCTCGGCGACGGCTCCAGCCTGTTCTGGCTGCCGCAGGAGACGATCCTGTTCGATCGCGGTCGCTTCCGCCGCGAACTCGATGTGAACCTGTCGGGCAATGCGTGCTTCCTGGGGCTCGAAATTCTGGTCCTCGGCCGCGAAGCGATGGGCGAGACCGTCGATGAGGGCCATTTCCACGACCGCTGGCGCATTCGCCGCGACGGCGACCTCGTCCATGCCGACGACCTCCGCTTCGTCATCGCCCCGGAAAACGACATGGGTGGCCCCGCCCGCCTCGGAAAGAACCGCGCGATCGCGACGCTCGTCAGCGTCACGCCCGAAGATGCCGAAAGTCTCGACCTGAAAGTCACGGCAGTGCGGACCTTGCTTCGGGATACCGAAGGCGGCGCGAGCCGGATCGGCGAGGATGGCAAAGGCAAACTTGTCGTTCGCATCGCAGCGCCATCGAGTTACCTGCTCCGCAAGCAATTGATTCCGGTGATCAGGCTGTTTCTCGGCGATCACGCCATGCCCAAGGTCTGGAACCTCTAGGAGGCCTGAAGGCCCGGACTTAACGGCTTGGCAACCTTGCCTCACTACAAGATGTTGCGGATTTCCCAGGCGTAAAGGGATACGGCCATCCGCATGCAACTCGACCCCCTCACATTGATGATTCCCGGGATCATTGCGACCGCTTTTGCCGGTCTGCTGCTGTTCGGCGCATGGTTTTACAACAACCGCTCGCAGGCGCTGCTGTGGTGGGGCGCGGCAAACAGCTTCAACGCCGCCGGCATAGCGCTGATTGCCACCGGTCTTGTCACGCAACATCCGATTTTGACCGCCGTGGGGGTGGGGGTCACCACATTCGCGCCTGCCATGTTCTGGGGTGGCGCTCGGCAATTCGATAATGCATCGACGCCGGTCCTGGTGCTGATGGCAGGATTTGCCGCGTGGCTGATCATGGTCGCGTTTCCGTTCGGTCTCGACAATCAGCGATGGTCCAATTTCGCGTCCCTGGTGGCGTGGTCGATCTATCTACCTGCTGCGATCTGGGAACTCTGGCGTTCGCGCAGGGAAGCGCTTGCGGCCCGCTGGCCTCTGATGGGCTTCCTGGCC
Organism: Oricola indica; assembly: GCF_965227485.1. Lineage (NCBI taxonomy): Bacteria > Pseudomonadati > Pseudomonadota > Alphaproteobacteria > Hyphomicrobiales > Ahrensiaceae > Oricola > Oricola indica. The sequence continues at coordinate 1,195,961 of NZ_OZ245747.1, read as the reverse complement.
GTCCATGCGCTGGTCTTTATCGGCGCGGCAATCGAGACGATTGTAGCCCCGCCTGTCCTGAACCAGCCGCCGGCGCTCACGAGCTGGTTCGGGGTCATACATTTCGAAACCACTCTCTTTGTGATGGGCTCCGCGTTCTGCATGGTCCTGATCTGCAAGGAACGCATCGTATTGGGCTACATGGAAGCGGCGAGGGTCGATCCGCTGACCGGCACCGCGAACCGCGCGGCCTTCTTCGAGAGCGCCACACGCCTTTACCAGCGCTGTCGCGAACAGCAGGCGCCCTGCTCGCTGATCATGTTCGATCTCGACCGCTTCAAGTTGATCAACGACACGTTCGGTCATCAGGTCGGAGATCGCATCCTGCGCGATTTCGCCGATACGGTGCGGCTTTCGCTTCGGCCCAACGACCTTTTCGGCCGCTATGGCGGCGAAGAGTTTCTCGTCGTCCTGCCCGGTGCATCGATCGAGACAGCCTATGTGATCGCCGAGCGTGTCCGCTCGGTTTTTGCGTCCGGCAATGCGTCGATCGAAGGCAAGTCGATCCCGGCAACGGTGAGCGCCGGCGTGACGAGCACACATGCCGACATACCGCTCGGGGCGATGATCGAGGCCGCCGATCAGGCGATGTATTCCGCCAAACGCGCCGGCCGCAATCGCGTCGAACGCGCCGTCATCGAAGACCCGGCCGGCGATTCCAAGGTCGTCCGGATCGCCTGACCGCGCGGACCGGGAACGCTCCTCTTTCCCCTTCTCGATCCGTCTTCGCGCCCTTATCGGCAAAAACCGGTTGTTAGTTACAAACGTAACCATTACGAACGAATTGATTGCGATGCGAACCGCTCATGATACGGGAGGATGGGCGACGGCGGCATGCGATCGCATCCTCCCGCACGCTCGCCCGACCGCACCGCCAAGGATAACAAGGACGGACCGATGAAACTCGCCACCCTCGACAACGGAACCCGCGACGGCCGACTGGTGGTCGTCTCTCGCGATCTCACACGCTGCACGGACGCGACCGCCATCGCGCCCACCCTGCAGGCCGCACTCGACGACTGGGAGCATGTCGCCCCGAAGCTGGAGGCGTTGGCCGAAAGCCTGTCGCACGATGCCGTGCCGACCGAGCGCTTCCATGAGCACGACGCGCTGTCGCCGCTGCCCCGCGCCTATCAGTGGGCGGATGGCTCGGCTTACGTCAATCACGTCGAACTGGTCCGAAAGGCGCGCGGCGCAGAATTGCCCGAGAGCTTCTGGAGCGACCCGCTGATGTATCAGGGCGGTTCCGACGCCTTCCTCGCGCCCCGCGCGCCGATCGTCATGGCCGACGAAGCCTGGGGCATCGACATGGAGGGCGAAGTCGCCGTCATCACCGGTGACGTGCCGATGGGCGCGACGCCCGCGCAGGCAAAGGACACCATCCGCCTCGTCATGCTGGTCAACGACGTTTCATTGCGCGGCCTGATCCCCGGCGAACTCGCCAAGGGCTTCGGGTTTTTCCATTCGAAACCCTCCTCCGCCTTTTCTCCTGTCGCGGTCACGCCGGATGAGCTGGGCGACGCCTGGGACGGCGGCAAGGTGACCTTGCCGCTTTGCGTCGATCTGAACGGCAAGCCGCTCGGCCGCGCCAATGCCGGCGTCGACATGACATTCGAGTTCCCGGATATCGTCGCCCATGCCGCCAAGACCCGCCCGCTCGGCGCAGGCGCCATCGTCGGCTCCGGCACTGTCTCCAACAAGGACGCGGACGGCAGCCCGGGCAAGCCCGTCGCCGATGGCGGCCTCGGCTATTCCTGCCTCGCGGAAGTCCGCATGATCGAGACCATCCTCGAGGGCGAAGCAAAAACGCCCTTCATGCGCTTTGGCGACACCGTACGCATCGAGATGAAGGATGCCGAAGGTCACTCGATCTTCGGTGCAATCGAACAAACCGTCGAAAAATACGAAGGGACCGACTGATGGCCAAGCAATTCGCTTCCGCCGGCGACCTCGCCGAAAAGAAAATCTCCTTTACCGAGATCGGGCGCGACCTCTGGGCCTTCACCGCCGAGGGCGATCCGAATACCGGCGTCATCATCGGTGACGACTCGGTCATGATCGTCGAGGCACAGGCCACGCCGGAACTCGCCAACAAGGTGATCGAAAAGGTCCGCTCCGTCACCGACAAACCGATCAGCCATCTGGTGCTGACCCATTATCACGCCGTGCGCGTGCTCGGTGCCGCCGCCTACAAGGCGCCGACGGTCATCATGAGCGAAAAGGCGCGCTCCATGGTCGTCGAGCGCGGTGCGGAGGATCGTGAGTCCGAATTCATGCGTTTTCCGCGCCTGTTCATGGGCTATGACGACATCGCCAAGGTACCGCCATTGACCTGGCCGACCGCGACCTTCAACGATCGGATGACCGTCTATCTCGGCAAGCGCCGCGTCGATCTTCGTTTCCTCGGCCGGGCTCACACCGCCGGCGACATCGTCATCCATGTGCCGGACGAGAACGTCATGTTCACCGGCGACATCGTCGAGTACCACTCGGCCTGCTATTGCGGCGACGGGCATTTCAACGATTGGCCGGCGACGCTGGAGGCGATCCGCGCTTTCGACGTCGAGGCGATCGCGCCGGGCCGCGGCGACGCGCTGGTCGGCAAGGACATGGTCAACAAGGCGCTGACCAACACGGCAGACTTCGTTTCGTCGACCTACCGGCCGGTCGCCCGCATCGCCCAGGGCGGCGGCTCGCTGAAGGAAGCCTGGGACGCCTGCCGCTCGGAATGCGATCCGAAATTCTCCGACTACGCGATCTACGAGCACTGCCTGCCTTTCAATGTGGGACGTGCCTATGACGAAGCGCTGGGCATCGACACGCCGCGCATCTGGACGGCGGAACGTGACGCGGCCTTGTGGGCGGATCTCCAGGGCTGACAGCAGGAGCAAATGGCAAGACGGGAGGAGTGACCGTGGACCAGACAGTCGAAACCGGCGGTAAGAAGATCTTCGAGACGCCGCTTTACCCCTATGCGAAGTCGCCCGACCAGGAGCCTGGCGCCAACGCACACCATCCCGTGGTCATCGTCGGTGCCGGCCCGATCGGGCTCGGCGCGGCGATCGACCTCGCCCAGATGGACGTGCCGGTCGTCGTCCTCGACGACAATGACAAGGTCTCCTGGGGCTCCCGCGCGATTTGCTTCGCCAAGCGCCCGCTCGAAATCCTCGACCGTCTTGGCTGCGGCGACCCGATGGTCGACAAGGGCGTCGTCTGGAATGTCGGCAAGGTCTTTTTCGACGAGCGGCAGGTCTATGATTTCAACCTGCTTCCCGAAAAGGGACACAAGCGCCCGGCCTTCATCAACCTGCAGCAGTATTATTTCGAGCAATATCTGGTCGAACGCGCATTCGAATTGCAGCGGCAGGGCAAGCCCATCGAACTGCGTGGCGGCAACAAGGTCGTTTCCGTCACCGACAAGGGAAACGGCGTCGCGCTTTCGATCGACACGCCCGACGGTCCTTACACGATGAGCGCCGATTGGCTGATCGCATGCGACGGTGCGGGCTCGCCGATCCGCGCGATGATGGGTCTCGATTTCGTCGGCCGCGTCTTCGAGGACAATTTCCTCATCGCCGACGTCGTGATGGACGCCGATTTTCCGACGGAACGCTGGTTCTGGTTCGATCCGCCCTTCAACCGCGGCCAGTCGGCACTTCTGCACAAGCAGCCCGACGGCGTCTGGCGCATCGATCTCCAGCTCGGCTGGAACATCGACAAGGACGAGGAAAAGAAGCCTGAAAACGTCATCCCGCGGCTCAAGGCGATGCTCGGTGACGACGTGAAGTTCGAGCTGGAATGGGTGTCGATCTACACCTTCCAGTGCCGCCGCATGGAGAAATTCCGCCACGGCCACGTGATCTTCGCGGGCGACGCAGCCCACCAGGTCTCTCCGTTCGGCGCGCGCGGCGCCAATTCCGGCCTGCAGGATACCGACAATCTCTGCTGGAAGCTGAAGCTGGTGATGGACGGCCTCGCACCCGACAGCCTGCTCGAAAGCTACGATGTCGAGCGTATCCACGGCGCCGACGAGAACATCATGAACTCGTCCCGCTCCACGGACTTCATCACCCCGAAATCGGAGATCAGCCGCATCTTCCGCGACGCGGCACTGGATCTCTCCGAACGTTACGACTTCGCCCGTCCGTTGGTGAATTCCGGCCGCCTGTCGGTGCCTTGCGTCTATGACGGCTCGCCGCTCAACGGTGCGGACGCGCTCGCCGGCGGCCCGGCCCGCACACGGCCCGGCGCGCCCTGCCCGGACGCGCCGCTTGGCGACGGCTTCCTGCTCGACAAATTGGGCAACGAATTCCAGTTGCTCGCCATCGACGCGGATATCCCCGACCAGGTCGAGGATGGCGGCATCGCCGCGACCGCTCTGCGTATCTCCGCCGCCGACGATGCGAGCGGCGATCTCGCGGCGCGCTATCTCGGCGACGCGGGCTCGGCTGTCTACCTTTTGCGGCCCGATCAACACGTGGCGGCCCGCTGGCCGTCCTTCGATGAGGCGGCGGTGAAGACCGCCATCCGCACCGCGACCGGGAGGGCATGACGATGGCCGCACTGAACACCAAACCCAATATCGCTGCGCCGGATGATTTCTACGCCGATCTGCTGGCCGCCCATGAGGGGTTGTCCAAGGCCGAGAGCGACGCGTTCAACGCCCGGCTTATCCTCATTCTGTCCAACCATGTCGGCGACCGGGATATTTTGCGGGAAGCCCTTGCCGCCGCGAAGGCGCAAAACGAGGAGGAGAAAAGGTCATGACCCTGAAGATCGACAAGATCCATCACGTCGCCTATCGCTGCAAGGACGCGAAACAGACCGTCGAATGGTATCGCGACATGCTGAAGATGGATTTCGTTCTCGCCATCGCCGAGAACCATGTCCCTTCGACGCATGAGCCCGATCCCTACATGCACATCTTCATGGATGCGGGCGACGGCAACGTGCTCGCCTTCTTCGAACTGCCGACCAAGCCGGAGATGGGCCGCGATCCCAACACGCCGAAATGGGTGCAGCACATCGCCTTCAAGGTGAAGGACCGCGCGACCCTGATCGAATACAAGGAGCATCTGGAGGCGAATGGCGTCGACGTGCTCGGCGTTACCGACCATTCGATCTTCCATTCGATCTATTTCTTCGATCCGAGCGGCCACCGCATCGAGTTGGCCTGCCCCGACCCGGAGGAAGAGGAAATGCTCAAGCGCCTCGACTCGGTGAAGTGGGACATGCTGGAGGAATGGTCGAAGACCAAGCGCGCGCCGCAGCACGCAGACTGGCTGCATGCGAAAGAGCTGAGCAAAGCGTAAGTCAATGCTTACAAGACCGGGCGACGTCAGCCGCCCGGCTTTTCCACGATCCCGGCCTCGACCCAGCTGTCGAAGATCGCTAGCGCTGTCTCGCAAAACGCCGCATCGTTGATGTGGCAGTCGAGCGCCTTCAACTCGACATTGGCCGGACAGGCCGTCTCCATCTCGTCGCAGAATGCCGCCAGCCCGTCGGGATCGTTCAGATCCGCGCCCGGCCGGTCCCATTCGTGGCAACCGCCCTTCGGCAGGAGAAACACCGTCGGCCCCGCTGCCTTCGCCATGTGACAGCACAGTTCCCGCGCCACCTCCCGACGCTGGTCTGGTTCCAGAACGATTGAGGTCAGCAGCCGATTATGCGCGTGCGACGGCGTCTCGCGGAAACGCTCCGGCAGGGGCTGCCAGCCCACGAAATCGATCAGGTCAATACAGCCCGGTGCGACCAGTTGCGGAATGCCCTTGCGGCCGGCATTGGTCAGCCTATCGGCACCGGCGGACAATCCGCCCATCATGTGATTGCCGACCTCCTGCGTGGCGAAATCGAACACGGCGGCAAAGGCCCCTTCGGCCGCCAGCGCCTCGAAGGCGCGCCCGCCCATACCGGTCGCGTGGAACACCGCAACCTCGTAGCCGCGCTTTTCCAGCTCCGGCTTCAGTGTCACCATATAGGTGAGCACCGATTTGCCGAACGAGGTCATGCCGATCAGCGGCCGGTCCCGCTTCGGCGGCTCCACCGCCCGCGCCGCGCCCAACACGGCCCCCGCCGCCTGGCTGAGCGACGACTTGCACACCGAGTTGAGACCGTAGAGCCCGCCGGCCCACAGGATCATCTGGATGTCCGGCGCCAGCCTTTCCGCCGGCAGAAGCGGCGAGAACGAGACCGTCGAAACGACAAATTTCGGCACACCCAACGGCAGCGCGGCGCAGACATCGAGCGCAAGGTCCGTGCCCATCGTGCCGCCCAGCACGATCACGCCGTCAATCCTGCCCTCGCGATGCAGCCGCGCGGTCAGCGCCGCCGCACCCGTCGCCATGATCTGCATGGCGTGGTTCTCGTCACCCGAGTCGATTGCCGCCTGGATCGTGCTACCACCCTCAGCCGCCACGTCATGCTTGGAATGATCCGCTGGCTCGACCGGATCGCCGAGCACGCTGACATCCATCGTCACGACCTTGCCGCCCTGCCCCCTGATGCAATCCGCCATGTAGGACAGTTCGTCGTTTTTGGTGTCGTAGGTTCCGACGACGAGAATGGTCTTGTCGGTCATTGGTCCTCCTCCGGAGCAATTCCAGAAAAAGTGGATATCGGTTTTTCGTCCGGAATTGCGTAAAACAAATAGTTGGAGACATTCATCGATTCCACGAAGCGATGAACGTCTCTATAGCTGGATCCATGCTGTTTTCAGATCGACATATTTGTCGAAGGCATGCAGAGACTTGTCGTGCCCGTTGCCCGACTGCTTCACCCCGCCGAGCGGTACGGTCAGATCGGAACCGCCATAGGTATTGACGTGAACGACCCCGGCCCGCACGGCGCGGATCATGCGGTGCGCCCGAGACAGGTCGCTGGTCCACACTCCCGACGACAACCCGTATTCGGTCCCGTTGGCGATGGCGACCGCTTCCTCCTCGGTGTCGAAGCCCGTCACCGCGAGAACGGGGCCAAAGACCTCTCGCTGCGCGAGCGTGTCCCGTGCCCCAACATCGGTGAAGATTGTCGGCTCCATGTAATAGCCGCCGGTCTCCTGCAGGATACGGTTGCCGCCATGATAGAGCGATGCGCCCTCCTTGGTCGCGGTCTCGACGAAATCGAGGCTCTGTTCCAGCTGCCGCTCCGAATTGATCGCGCCGATCTGCGACGACTGGTCAAGCGGATCGCCGACCTTCAGCGCGTCCGCAGCCTTCGCGAGTTCCGAAACGAATTCGTCCTGCACGCCGCGTTGCACCAGAAGCCGCGTGCAGGCGACGCAGACCTGGCCGGAATTGCGGAACATCCCGTTCGCCGTCACCTTCGCCGCCTGTGCGATGTCCTTCACGTCGTCGAAGACGATCGACGGCGACTTGCCGCCCAGTTCGAGATAGACCCGCTTCAGGTTGGACCGCGCGGAATATTCCAGCAGCCGCCGCCCGACCGCGCCCGAACCGGTGAACACGAGAACATCAACATCCATGGAAAGCGCCAGCGCCTCGCCGGCGACCGCGCCGCGCCCGGTCACGACATTCAGCACGCCCTCCGGCAGCCCGGCCTCAAGCGCCAGTTCGGCGATCCGCAGCAGCGTCAGAGATGCGGTTTCGGCAGGTTTGAGTACCACGGAATTGCCGGCGGCGATCGCCGGTCCAAGCTTCCATGCGCCGATCATCAGCGGGAAGTTCCACGGGACGATGGCTCCCACCACGCCAACGGGCTCGCGATGGATCAGCCCGAGATGCGTGTCGGCCGTCGGTGCGATCTCGCCATAGACCTTGTCGAGCGCCTCCGCATAATAGCGTATCGTCACGGCGGCAGACCCGGCTTCGGCCTTGAAGGCCATGGCGAACTCAGTGCCGTTGTCGCGCACGCCGAGAACGGTGAGTTCCAGCGCCTCGCGCTCGATCAGCTCCGCCCATTTGAGCATGACCTTCTTGCGCGCCGCCGGCGGCTGTCCGGCCCAGCGGCGGTCCTCGAAGGCCGCGCGCGCCGAGGCGACGGCGCGGTCTACTTCGGCCGGCGTGGCGTCTGCGATTGTGGTCAGTCGCGTCCCGTCGATCGGCGATATGACGTCGAGTGGCGCGCCTTCACCTTCCTGCCGCGCGCCCGCGACAAGGAGCCCTTGCGGCGGAACAGGAGTGCGCCGAAGCGCGTCGATCTGTGCTTGGTCTGCCATTCGGCCTCCTTGAGCGATTTGCGGTCGAGCCAGACATGCCGGGCATGAATGACGAGGACGGCGATGATCGCGAGAAACAGGATCATCGCGACCGGCCGGTCGATGAAATCGAAGGGCTCCTTCACCCGGGCCATGCCGGCGCGAAGCTTCACCTCCATGATGCCGCCAAGCACCATGCCGAGAATGATCGGCACGATCGGCAGCGAAAGCCGCTTCAGCACATAGCCGATCATGCCGAACACGGCAGCCATGATGCAGTCCGTCGCCGAGTTGCGAAGCGAATAGACCCCCACGAAGGACAAGGTCAGCACACAAAGACCGAGAAATCGGTTCGGAATTTTCACGACCTGGATCAGTGGCCGCGTGGCGACCAGAAGGAAAATCACGACGAGCACGTTGAGGATCAGCAGCGCAATGTAGAGCGCGACGATGAAATCCATCGAGTTCTGGAACAGCCCCGGTCCCGGCACGACATTGTGCACATAGAACACGCTCAGCATCATCGCCGTCAGCGCCTCGCCCGGAATGCCGAGCGCGAGCAGCGGCACCATGGCCGCCGCCGGCACGGCATTGTTGGCCGTCTCGGCGGCGATCAGACCCTCGGAGGACCCGTGTCCAAAATCCTGCGGGCGCTTCGAGGTCTTCTGGGCATAGGTGTAGGACAGGAACTGCGCGGTGAATTCGCCGACGCCGGGGATCATGCCCATGATCACGCCGAAACCGGCGGAAACGGAAGCGACGCGCGGATGGCGCGCCAGTTCGCGAAATCCCTGGAACAGCCCGCCGCGCAACCGCGTCGTGCGGATCTTCTCGTCCTCGCTGGTGAGCAGCACGAAGGCCTGGCTCAGCGCGAACAGGCCGAGCACCACGACGATCAGGTCGATTCCGCTCGACAGGAAGGACTGGTCGAAGGTGAAGCGCTTGGAATATTTCACCGGTTCCAGCCCGATGGTCTGGATGAAGATGCCGAAGCCCGCGAGCGCGCCGGCGATCAGGCTCTGGCCGCGATGCGCGACGATGACGAGAATGATGCCGAGCAGCGCCGCGAGGAAGATCTCGCGGCTGCCGAACATCGGCGCAACCTTCGCCAGCACCGGCGCGAACAGGATCAGGCAGACCACCGACACGATGCCGCCGAAGAAGGACGAGGAATAGGCAAGGGAAAGCGCCCGGCGCGGCTCTCCGCGCGCCGTCATCGGAAAGCCGTCATAGGTGGTCAGCGCGTTGACGGCGGTGCCGGGCGTGTTGATCAGCACGGCGGGAATCGCACCGCCATACATCGACGAGCCGTAGATGCCGAGCAGCACGGTCAGGCCGACGATGGGATCCATCGAGAAGGTTGCCGGCAGAAGGATCGCGATCGCGACCGCCGGTCCGACACCGGGAATTGCGCCGATCAGCACACCGCCGACCGAGCCGACGACAAGCGCCAGGATCACGTCCCAGCGCGCGAGGATTTCGAGACTCGACAGGATCAGGTCCATGACGCCATCAGAAATTCAGGATGAAAAAACTGCGGATCGCGCCCGGCAGATATTCGTAGATCATGCCGCCGGGAATCTTCACGGCCAGAATGCTCTTGAATACCACCACCGTGACGACCGCGAAGACGATGCTCGCCAGCAACATCCTGGCGCTGCGATATCCGAGCCGCCGGGCAAGCAGCGGCACGAAGATGACGGTTGTCGGCAAATATCCGATCACGGGCACGGCGAAAACATAAGCCATGAACCATGCTGCGTATTCGAGTGCCGTCGACCATTTGCGCGCCTCGATGAAATCCGCGCGCTGGAAGCGTCGCCACGGCAGCCCGGCGAGATGCAGTCCGCCGAGAACGACCATGGAAATCAGGCCGACCGCCGGCCAGAAACGTGGCTGGGCGAAGAAATCCGTCTTCGCCACCCAGCGGGTCTGGCTGGGCGTTTGCGACAGCAGGAACGCGGCGAAGACAAGCAGGGCTATCGCGAAGAGAAGCTGCCCCCGTCTCGGTCCCGGAAATCGTCGTTCGCGTTCGCTTTCCACAGTCGCTATCCCGATGGTCGATACAAAACGGGCCCGGCAATGCCGGGCCCGTCAAGGTCTTATTGTCCGAGGATTTCGCCGATACGCTCGACGGTCTCGATGTCGCCGGCGATGCGCGCCTCGCTTTCATCGGCATCCTGCCAGTAGATCAAAGCGCCGGTTTCCTTCGCGACGGCCTGGGCGCGTTCGCTCATCACCGTCTTCTTGGCGACCGCGATGATCTTGTCGCGGACATCCTGCGGCGTGTCCTTGGTCACGAACAGCCCGTTCCACAGCGCGATGTTCAGCGAGTCGTCGAGTTCACCGATGGCCGGTGCGTCCGGAACCAGCGGAATGCGCTCGTCGGTGATCGCGGTCAGCACCTTCACCTGGTCGAGGCAGGGCAGGATCAGCTGCAGCGTCGTGTTGATCACATCCGCGTCGCCCGAGGCGAGCGTGTTGCAATCCAGCGCGTCAAAGGCCGCGTCGGAACCCCATTCGAACCCGGCGTTCTTTGCAAAGGCCTTTGTCACCTGGGTCGGCGTCAGCACGTCGCCAAAATGGCCGAGCGCCACGTCGTTATCCTGGGCGTAGGCGGCCAGTTCCTCCATCGAGGAATAAGGCGCGTCATTGCTGGTTGCGATCACGAAGGGATAGGTGAGGAAAATGCCGAGCGGATCGAACTTCGCCGGCGTCAGGTCCGGGATGTCGATCGTGTGGCCGACCACCGGGACGCCAATCACGAAGGACCCGATCGTGTAGCCGTCGGCCGGCGAATTGGCGACTTCGATGGCGCCCGGGAAGGGTCCGCCGCCGCCGCCCGGCTTGTTCACGACAGCCGCCGCCACGCCGTACTCGGCCTGGAAATCCTCGGCGATCATGCGGGTCAGAACATCCTCGAGATCGCCGGGAGGCCACGGCACGATGAAGTTTACGGGCTTTTCGGGATACTCGGCCGCCGCCATGGACGGGGCCATAATTGCTGCCGCGGCAATTACGCCGGCGGCGATGGAATTCTTGATCATGGTCACCACTCCCTGTTGTCGCCGACTGGTTCATTATTTAAACCAACGGTGCAAAAATATATTGATCGCGAATTTGTTTTCTGTCAACGATTGCTGGCAATTCGGCGCCGGTCGCGGCGACAAGACCGAAGCGAGGAAACGCGGACCGCCATGGGCACGATTACCAAAGCCCTGAATTTGCTTAATTATTTCTCGGTGGCCAAGCCGGAGATCGGCTTGACTGAATTCAAGCGCATGTCCGGACAGGACAAGGCGACGGTCTATCGCCATCTCAGCGAACTGGAAGAGAACGGCTTCCTCGAACAGAATCCCCAAACCCGCAACTACCGCCTTGGCGCCGCGATCCTGCGTCTGGCGAATGTCCGCGAGCACACATTTCCGGCACGCAAGGCCGTGGCCCCCATCGTGCGTGCCATGTCCGAGGAGCTGGGCGAGTTGGTGCATGTCTCTCTCTTGCAGGGAAACATCATGTCGCCGCTCTATCACGCCGATGTCGCTATCCATGGCACACGGGTCTATTTCGATGCAGCCGAGATGTTGCCCCTGCACGCGACCTCTTCGGGCCTCGCAATGCTCGCCTTCGGCCCGGACAATCTTCTGCGCGAGGTGACCGAAAAACCGGTGCGCAGCTTCACCGACAAGACGATCACGGACCCGGATGCTCTGCACCGCCATGTCGAAATGGCGAGAGAACGCGGATACAGCACCTCCGACGAGGGCTTCGAATCCGATGTGTTCTCTTTCGCGGTGCCGATCTTCGATTCCGATGGCCGGGCGACCGGCACGCTCGCCGTCGCGCTGCCCTGCGCGCGGGCCACGGAAGAGATGCGCGACCGGATCGTCACCGCCCTGAAATCAGGCGGCGTCGCGGTCTCGCGGGCGCTCGGCGGCGCAGCGCCGAAGGAAATCGAGAGGTTGTGGCATGACGCGGCCTGATCCTCAGGGCCTGATCCTCGATTTCGGCGGCGTCGTCACGCGCACGCTATTCGAGACCCACGATCTTAGCGAAGCCGCGCTTGGCCTTGCGCCCGGCACCCTGACATGGCGCGGACCGTTCGATCCGGACAACGATCCGCTCTGGCAGGACATGCAGGCAGACCGGATTTCCGAACGCGATTACTGGATGCGGCGGACACGGGAAACCGGCGCGCTGATCGGCGCGGACTGGACGAAGATGGCGGATTTCGTGCGCGCGGCGCGCGGCGGCGATCCCGAAGCGGTGATCCGGCCGGAATTCCGCGACACGCTGGCCGCGGCAAAATCCGCCGGCGTGAAGCTCGCGATCCTGTCGAACGAACTCGATCTTTTCTACGGGGCCGATTTCCGTGAGAAACTGCCCTTCCTCGGCGACTTCGACGTCATTGTCGATGCCACCTATACAGGGATACTGAAGCCCGATCCGCGCGCCTATGAAGCCTGCCTCGATGAATTGGGCCTGCCTCCGGACGTGTGCGTCTTCGTCGACGACCAGCGCCGCAATATCGAGGGCGCGAAGACAGCCGGGCTTCGGACCGTTCATTTCGATGTCCGCAAACCGCAAGAGAGCTACGCCGCCGCATTGGCGCTGCTCGAACTCAACACAGTGAGGATGCCATGAAGGATTCCAACTTCCTGAAGGAAAACAACGCCCGGCACATGTGGCATCCGATGGCGCATCCGGCCGACAGCCTCGCCAATCCGCCCAAGATCGTCGTCGGAGGCGACGGCGTGAGCATCCGCGATATCGACGGCAAGGAAGTGCTGGATGCCGTCGGCGGCCTCTGGAACGTCAATCTCGGCTTCTCCTGCGAACCGATCAAGCAGGCGATCGCCGCGCAACTGGATGCCCTGCCCTACTACTCGACCTTCCGGGGCACCTCGAACGACCAGGTCATCGAACTGAGCTGGATGCTGCGCGAGTTCTTCGAGCCCGACGGCCTCACCCGCGCCTTCTTCACATCCGGCGGATCGGACAGCGTTGAAACCGCGCTACGGCTCGCGCGCCAGTATCACAAGGTCCGCGGCGAATCGGGGCGCACCAAATATCTGAGCCTGAAAAAGGGCTATCACGGCACGCATTTCGGCGGCGCGAGCGTGAACGGAAACGCCAATTTCCGCACCCAGTACGAACCGCTGCTGCCGGGCTGCTTCCACATTCCGGCGCCCTATACCTATCGCAACCCGTTCAACGAAACGGACCCCGAAAAGCTGGCGCAGCTCTGCGCCACGGCGCTGGAAGACGAGATCGCGTTCCAGGGCGCCGGCACCATCGCCGCCTTCATCATGGAACCGGTTCTGGGCGCGGGCGGCGTCATCCCGCCCCATGCCAGCTTCATGCCGATGGTTCGCGAAATCTGCGACCGGAACGGCATCCTGCTGATTGCGGACGAGGTGATCACCGCCTTCGGCCGGACAGGCGATTGGTCTGGGTCGCGCCACTGGGGCGTCAAGCCGGACATGATGTCGACCGCCAAGGCGATCACCAACGGCTATTTCCCTTTCGGCGCCGTCATGCTGAACGACAAGATCGCGGATGTCTTCGAACAGGATACATCCGGTCGCGGCGCCATCGGCCATGGCTATACCTATTCCGGCCACCCGGTCGGCGCCGCCGCGGCAATCGCCTGCCTGAAGGAGACCCAACGTCTGGATGTCGCGGCCAATGCCGGCGAACGCGGCGCGGAACTCTTTGCCGGCTTGAACGGCCTTGCCGAAAAACACGACCTGATCGGCGATGTGCGCGGAGGCCACGGACTGATGTGCGCGCTGGAGCTGGTTTCGGACCGTGCGGCCAAGACACCGATCGACAAGGCGACCATCGGCAAGATCTACGAGGCAACCTACGAGGCTGGCGTGATGGTCCGCGTTTCCGGCCCCAACATCATCATGTCCCCGCCGCTGATCCTGACGGCTCAAGACGTGCAGAAGATCGTCGATGCGCTGGACGCGGGCTTCTCCGCGGCCTGAAGAGGCCATCATTGTAATAATTTGACGCCGCCAGGATAGCATCATCTTGACGGCGTCAATTTTCAATGCGGTCAGCACCTGCCCTTCTGAGGAAAAGCCGGCCTCGGGTTGACTTCAATTGGAAGGGGTCAGGGCTCGGGAACGATCAGAACCAGGCCGTCAAGCTCGTCCGAAGCGGTGATCTGGCAGGACAGCCGGCTCGACGACAGGCGCTCCGCCTCCGCGACATCGAGGATTGCATCCTCGTATTCGCCGGCCTCGCCGGTGGCGTCCTGCCAGGCATCATCGACATAGACGTGGCAGGTGGCGCAGGAAAGATTGCCGCCGCATTCGCCGACGACATGCGGCACATTGTTCGCCACCGCCGCCTCCATCAGGTTGAGGCCGTTGGCCACGTCTCCGGTTATCTCGCGGCCATCGGCCAGTTTCCAGGTTACCTTCATCGCTCCGGCCTCACACAAAATAGACGTAGAAATCGCGCAACGCGTCACCTTCCAGGTCGCGCGTCTTCTTTGCTTCCTTTTCCTTCATGAAGACATGGTTGGCGACCAGACCCGCGCCGATTGCGTCGGCGAGAACCGTATCCGCCTTCAGGTCGGCCGCCGCACCCTTCAGATCGGTAGCCGTGCCTTCCTTGGCATCGGTCCGGTCGAAACCGTCACCGGTTTCCATCGGCGGCAGCGTGTAGCCGTTTTCCACGCCAAGCCGCGCCGCCTGCAGGATCGCCGCCGTCGCCGTATAGGGATTGGCCGACGCATCGGCCGTGCGGTGTTCGAGCCTTGCCTTCGGCCCGCCTTCGGACGAGATGCGGGTCGTCACGTTGCGATGATCGCCACCCCAGTTGCGCCAGTAGCCGGACAGCGATCCCGGTTGCAGGCGCTGATAGGAATTCGCCGTCGGGGCGATAAGCCCCGCCAATCCCTTGTGATGGTGCAAAAGCCCAGCGAGGCACCCCCGCGCGAGATCGTTCATGTGGTCGGGCCCGCCCTTTTCGCCCGTCGACAACGCGTTTCCGCCGGTCTCGTCGACAAAGGAAAAGTTGATATGCATGCCCGACCCGCCGCATTCGGCGATCGGCTTCGGCATGAAACTCAGGATGACCCCGTATTCCAGCGCGATTTCGCGCGCCATCAGGCGGAACAGCACGATATCATCCACTGCCTTCACCGCGTCGTCGAAGGTCAGCGTGTATTCGAACTGCGGCGAATCGTATTCCGCCGTCACCATGTCGAGCGAGAAGCCCAGCTCGTCGGCGACTTCCCAGATGCGGTCGTTGAAGCGCAACGGATCGGCGAAGGGGCCGGTGCCGTAGACCACGCCGCCGGGACTGTCATAGGGCACAAGACTGCCCTTCTCGTCGGCAACCAGCGCATAGGCTTCGAGCTCGATCCCGACCTTCGGCGAAAGGCCCCTTTTCCGCCAGTCTGCAACGGCGCGTTTCAGCGCCCCGCGCGGGCACAGTTCCAGTGGCTCGCCGGCATCGTCATACAAGTCACCGATGACGATCTTCGTGTCCGCATCCCAGCTGTCGCGGATGTCGTCATGGCGCCATTTCAGCTCCATGTCCGGCATGCCCTGCATCATCATCGCGCCCGGCGCGTTCAGAAGGTCGCGATCGTAATGCACCCCGAATGTCGAGCGGCAGAATCGCGTCGATGAGTCACCGATTTTCGAGCCCGGCAGATATTTGCCGCGCACAATGCTCAGGTGATCGCAAAAGACGGCGCGCAGTCTGGTTCTCATGACACTGTCCTCAAGCCATTTCCACTGTGACGGGCAGGCTCTTGATACCACCGACGAAATTGGAGCGAAGGAATTTGTGCGGCCCCGCCGGCTCTATCCGCCGGATGCGGCGGGCGAGTTCCTGGAACAGCACCCGCACTTCCAGCCTTGCCAGCCACATGCCGAGACAGACATGCGGCCCGCCCTGGCCGAAGGACATGTGCCTGTTCGGCGTGCGGCGGATATCCACGCGGAACGGCGCGTCGAAGACCGTATCGTCGCGATTGCCAGACGCGAACCACAACAGCACCTTGTCGCCTTCGCGGATCGTCTTGCCGTGAAGCTCGAAATCCTGCGTCGCGGTGCGGCGGAAATAGAGCGCCGGCGTCGCCCAGCGGATGATCTCGTCCGGCGCGGTTTCCCAGACCGTTTCATCCGTCTGCATCTGCTCGAGCAGTTCCGGCTGATGGCAAAGCGCCTGAATGCCGGCCGCGATGGAATAGCGCGTTGTATCGTTGCCCGCGGCGACCAGCAGGCAGAAGAAGTTGCGAAACTCGGTCTCTGAAATCGTTTCGCCGTCGCGGCCGGGCTGCAGGATCAGGTGCAACACCCCGTCGGTGTCCCCGGCGGCCGCCTTCTTCTCCATCAGGTCCCGGGCATACTCATAGAGCTCGGCCCCGGCCGGCGAATTGAAGGGCATCATCCGGTACGCATCCGTGTCCATCCTGTCGAGCACGTGATCGGTGAAGTCCGGATCGGTATTGGCGATCAGCGCGTCGCCCTTCTCGACCAGCCAGGGCAGGTCCTCGTCCGGCGTACCGATGATCCGGCCCAGCATGCGCATTGGCAACTGTCGCGCGATCTCCTTCGTCGCGTCGAACGTGCCGAGCGGCAACGCCTGATCGAGGATCTCGTCGCAGAGGTCACGAATATCCTGCTCGAAGCCGGCGATAACCGGCTTCGAAAAAGCCTTGGCCACCTTGATGCGCGTCTTCATGTGCTCCGGCGCATCGGTCTCCTGGAAGGTGCGGCGCGCCAGATATTCCTCGTAGGACTGGTCTTCCATGCGAATGCCCCGCGCCGAGGAGAACACTTGCGTGTTGCCGTTCATGGCGAGGATGTCTTCATGCCGGGTCACCGACCAGAATCCCTCGCCACCGGCCCACTCGGTCCAGCTCAGCGGATCGTCCTTGCGCATGCGCGCGAAAGTGTTGTGCGGAGGGCCATCGACGAAAGTGTCGTGACTGGAAAGATCGGCATGGCCGTCATCGGTCGGAACCCAGACTGTCACGATGCATCCTTTCCAGTTGCCGTTTTATGTATATTATGCGACCTCATAAATATGTAAACCAGTTTTTATGGGCCGACCGTGCACCTCGCGATCCTGATGACCAACACGGATGAGAGCGCCTTTGCGCAAGCACATCCGAAAGACGGCGAAAAATTCGCCGCGCTGATTCACAGCGCACGCCCGGATTGGCGCTGCGAAACCTATTCCGTGAAGGACGGCGTCTTTCCCGACGATCTTGCGGCCTTCGATGGCTTCATCATCACCGGCAGCCCCGCCTCGGTGCATGATGGCGCCGACTGGATCGATCGGCTGCTCGCGACGATCCGCGAGATCGTTTCACGCAAGATCCCGCTTTTCGGCGCCTGCTTCGGCCATCAGGCCATCGCGCTGGCGCTTGGCGGCAAGGTTGAACACAATCCGGGAGGATGGGTCTTCGGCCTGACCAGGGCCGATGTCGTCGATCCTGCGCCCTGGATGACGCCGCTCGGGCCGGAGCTCGCGCAATATGGCGCCCATATCGAGCAGGTCACCGAACCACCGGCGGACGCCCGCATTCTGATCGGTTCCGCGGCCTGCCCGGTCGGCGGCTTCGCGATCGGCAATAGCGTCTTTACGACCCAGAACCACCCGGAAATGTCGTCAGATTTCGTGGCCGCACTCATCGAGGAATATGCCGGCAAATTGCCGAAAGACGTCGTCACGCAAGCGCGCGCCTCGCTCTCCGATAGAGCTGATTACGAGGACTTTGCGGAAACAATCGCGCGCTTTTTCGAACAGGCGACCGCATTCTCCACGACCGAAGCGCGCTGACCGGTCCCACCTATTGCTTGAGACCAATGACGAATTGTGTGTCATTGCGTGGAAGAACAGCATCCGGCACAGTCCCTTTGGCAGGAATCCGTCTGTTGATCCGCATCGCTCTCGTTCTCGCATGGTGTTTAATCCTGCAAGTGCACCTTCAGGCCCACCCCTTATTCCCGTCGCTGCCGCAGGCCGATCGACTGACGGCGTTGGACACGTTCTGGGCCGATTGGAAGAGGACCTATTTGCGCGAAGGGTGCGGCGGCGCATATGTCGATACTTCTGGTGATGGGAAGCTGACTTGGGGTGGCAGCAGCACCAGCACACTCACAATTTCCGAGGCGCATGGATACGGCATGCTCGCGCTCGTCAAAATGGCGTCGCGCGATCCTGCGGCGCGGGAGCAATTCGCGGGAATGGCCGCGTTTTATCGCGCACACGAGGCCGCCTCCGGTCCGGGGCTGATGGCCTGGAATCAGACAAGGGACTGCGAAGATGCCCCGGATGGCGGGGAGATGTCGGCGACGGACGAGGAGTATGCGCAAAGCTCGCGCTCCTCCGACTTCATGCCGGCAAGTTTCGCGGTCTTTTCGAGCGCAACGGGAGACTTGTCCGCGCGTTGGACGGCCATTCGGGATCGCGGCTATGCCGTTTGGGGGCGCATCTCCAGGGACTACGCCGAAGAGACCGGTCTGGTGCCGGACTTTCTGGTGGGACTTCCCGAGAACCCCCGGCCCGCAAATCCGTTCTTGCTGGAAGGGGCGGGCGACGGCCAGTTTTCGTGGAACGCGCTTCGCTTTCCCTGGCGGCTTTCACTCGATCTTCTCGAGACAGGCGACGCACGCGCAGCCGCGCATCTCGTCTTGATCAATCGCTGGATCCGCAATGCGACGGCAGGAGACCCGCTCCGGATTGCGACAACGTACCGGCTCGACGGCAGAATCCCAGATGATCAATCCACCGGCTCGGCCGCCTTCCTGGCAATGTTCGCCGCCGCAGCGATCGCTGGAAGCGAAGATCACGACGCAGATCAACGCTGGATCGATGCCCTCTGGTCCGCGCTGACCGCCATCCCCCTCGCGGATGAGGACTATTACGGCAATACGCTCAAACTGTTGGCGATGATCGAACTATCCGGGCAATGGCAGGAAAATGCGCATAGCCAGGACTGACGATGGCCGGAAGATCCGGCGAGTCCGCAGCTAGCCGACAGCGGCCAACAGGTCCATGACCGTTCCCCGGTCATAGTTGAAGTGCCTCTCCATCGCGGCCTCCGCTTCCTCGCGCCTGTGCGCGGTGACCAGTTCCGCGATTTCGCGGTGCTCCTTCGCCGAGGCCTCCACCGAACCGGGATAGCGGTAGCGCGCGCGGTAATATCCCATCAGCTTTCGCGCGTTCATCTTGATCAGGTCGATCAGGAAGGGATTACCCGAAGCCCGTGCGAGCACCTCGTGAAAGCCAAGATTGAGCCGGTAATAGTCCTCCGGCCGGCTACTGCCGTATTCCTTCGCATGCGCTTCGCAAGCCGAAACGACATCTTCCAGCTCCTTGGCGAGACCGGGCGTCAGCCTGCGCGCGGCAAGGCCCGCCGCCTGCGCCTCCAGCCGCGCATGGACCTCGATGATGCCCAGAAATTCCTCCAGCGTCGGCTTGAAGAGCACCGCGCCCCTGCGGGCATGCCTTTGCACGAGACCCGCGGTTTCCAGCCGGATCAGCGCTTCGCGCACCGGCGTGCGCGAAACGCCATGCCGCGCGATCAGTGCCTGTTCATCGATAACCTCGCCCGGACCGATCTCGCCATCATCGATGGCGGTCAGTATCGCGTCGATTACCGTGTCCGTCTGGCCGGCCATTGGATAGTCCCGAATATTCTGCGTCGGCTTGTATATATATAACGCCTGCGCAAAAAGCGGAACCGGACGTCAGAGCCGCAAGCCGTCGAGTTCGTTGAGGAGATCGAGCAGCATCTCCATCTTGTCTTTGCCGAGATGGCTTTCCAGGCGCGCGGCGATCCGCTCGCTCTCGGCCATGTTGGACGCGATGAAGTTCCGCCCCGACGGCGTGATCGTGATCCTCAGCCGCCGCCCGTCGGTCGGATGCGGCGAACGGTCGACATAGCCTTTTTCGCCGAGTGTCTGGAGAATGCGCGTCAGGCTCGGAAGCAACAGGCAGGACCGTTCAGCGATTTCCGTCGGATCCATGCTGGTATTTTCGTCCAGGACCCGCAGCACCCGCCACTGCTGTTCGGTGACACCGGCATTGGCCAGCATTGCGCGGATCGGGCCCATAACGCTTTCGCGGGCGCGCAAGAGAGCAATCGGAAGCGACTTTTCCGTCGAAATGGAAACCCGCTTCACACCGTCACTTTCTTGTTCGTCCATGTCAGACCTTGTGCCTTTCGGGACGCGCAAGTGCAATATCCATCTTCACCCAAGGTCACTTGACTCGTCACGCCCATGAAGTTAACAAGTTAACTATATTGACGACCTGGGAGGGGTCCGTGCCGCATATCGCCATCGACTATTCGGGCAATCTCGAAGAAACGGTCGATATCGCCGCCCTGTGCGAACTGCTGCGCAAGACCGGCATCGAAACCGGCGTTTTTCCAATGGCGGGCATTCGGGTTCGCGCATTCCGTGCCGATCATGTGGCGATTGCCGACGGCGACTCCCGTCACGGCTATATCGACATATCGGTGCGTCTGCGCGGCGGACGCAGCTTCGAGGCCCGCAAGATGGCGACGGAACGTCTCTTTGCAGCGGCAAGGGAATTCCTCGCACCAGCGCTCGCCTCGCGTCCCATGGCTCTTTCGATGGAGATGCGCGACATCGACCCGGAACTGAGCCCGAAACTGAACACGATCAGAGAACATCTCAAGGAAGGCTGACCTCTTGTCCTCGCTCGAACAGAACCTCGAAAAACTCGAGACCTATCTTGCCCGCTTCAGGCAGGACGGCATCCTCAACCAGATCGGTGGCGAGGCCCGTCCCGCGGCATCCGGCGCGACTTTCGACAATCACTCGCCGGTCGACGAGAGCCTGATCTGCAAGGTGGCGCGCGGCGGCGCGGAAGATATCGATGCGGCCGCGAAAGCGGCAAAGGAGGCCTTTCCCGCCTGGCGCGATCTCGATGCCTCGAACCGCAAGAAGATCATGCACCGCATCGCCGACCGCATCGTTGCGCGCGCCGACGAGATCGCCATCGCCGAGTGCTGGGATACCGGCCAGGCGCATCGCTTCATGTCCAAGGCGGCCCTGCGCGGCGCGGAGAACTTCCGGTTTTTCGGCGACCGCGCACCATCCGCCCGTGACGGCCAGACGCTTCCCTCGCCGACCCTGATGAATGTCACCACGCGCGTTCCGATCGGACCGGTCGGCATCATCACGCCCTGGAACACGCCCTTCATGCTCTCGACATGGAAGATCGCGCCGGCGCTCGCCGCCGGCTGCACGGTCGTCCACAAGCCGGCCGAATTCTCCCCGGTCACCGCCCGCATCCTGATGGAAATCGCCGAGGAGGCCGGTCTGCCCGCCGGCGTCTGGAACCTCGTCAACGGTTTTGGCGAGGAGGCCGGCAAGGCGCTGACCGAGCACCGCGACATCAAGGCCATCGCCTTCGTCGGCGAATCGAAGACCGGCTCGATGATCATGAAACAGGGTGCCGACACCCTGAAACGGGTCCATTTCGAACTTGGCGGCAAGAACCCCGTCATCGTCTTCGACGACGCCGATCTCGATCGCGCACTCGATGCCGCAATCTTCATGATCTATTCGCTCAATGGCGAGCGCTGCACCTCTTCCTCGCGGCTGCTGGTGCAGGAAAGCATCGCCGAAAACTTCCAGAAGAAGCTGGTCGAGCGCGTCAACCGCATCAAGGTCGGTCACCCACTCGATCCCGCAACAGAAATCGGTCCGCTGATCCACAAGACCCATCTCGACAAGGTGACGTCCTACTTCGATATCGCGAAATCTGACGGGGCCACCATCGCCGCCGGCGGCGAAGCGACCGGCGACAAGGGCTGGTTCGTCAAGCCGACGCTGTTTACCGGAGCAAAGCCGGACATGCGCATCGCGCAAGAGGAGATCTTCGGGCCCGTTCTTACGGCGATCACCTTCACCGACGAGGACGAAGCGCTGGAGATCGCCAATGGCGTCGATTACGGCCTGACCGGTTATGTCTGGACCAACGACCTGACACGGGCGCTGCGTTTTACCAACAAGCTCGAGGCCGGCATGATCTGGGTGAATTCCGAGAATGTGCGCCATCTGCCGACCCCCTTCGGTGGCGTCAAGGCGAGCGGCATCGGACGGGACGGCGGGGACTGGTCATTCGAGTTCTACATGGAGCAGAAGCATATCGGCTTCGCCACCGGCCATCATCACATCCCGCAGCTCGGTAAGTGATGGGCAACCGAACTAGACCAACGGGGAGGCGCGAAAATGGGTGAAATCGTACTGGCCGCCAAGGTCACGCATGTGCCGACACTGCAAATGTCGGAACAGGACGGGCCGATCAAGGGCAAACGCCAGCCGGCAATCGACGGCCATCTCGAAATCGCCCGCCGCGCCAAGGCGCTCGGCGCCGATACGGCGGTGATCTGCGACACGCACTGGCTGGTGAATGCCGGCTTCCACATCAATGCCAATCACCGATTCAAGGGCCTGCTGACCTCCAGCGAGTTTCCGCAGTTCATCCGCGACATGCCCTATGACCACCCGGGCAATCCCGGCTTGGGCGACGCCATCGCGCAGAAGGCGACAGATCTCGGCGTCTACACGCTTTCCCACCACCTGGATTCGCTCGATCTCGAATATGGCACGCTGGTCCCGATGCATTTCATGAGCCGCGAGCATGACATGAAAGTGGTCTCGGTCTCGGCCTTCTGCACCGTACACGACCATGACGAAAGCCGCATCGTCGGCGAAGCGATCCGCGCCGCCGTCGATGCCAGCGACTCCAAAGTTCTGCTCCTCGCCTCCGGCTCGCTCTCCCACAAGATCTGGTCGAACAAGGACTATGCGCCGAACAACGGCACCTTCACGATCTCGTCCGAGTTCAACCGTCAGGTCGACCTTATGGTGCTGGACATGTGGAAGCGCGGCGATCACGCCACCTTCCTGAAGATGCTCGGCGACTACGCGCACCATTGTTCGGGCGAAGGCTCGATGCACGATACGGCGATGCTTTATGGCGCGCTCGGCTGGGACGCCTATAAGGGCAAATGCGAGGTTGTCACGGAGTACTTCCCGAGCTCCGGCACGGGGCAGACCAACGTGATCTTCCCCGTCACCTGAAACGCGGCGCAGTTCAGTCGAAGAGAAAATCAATGTCGATACCCGCACCTGTCCTCTATCCGCCCTTCAACATCGTGCGCCTGTCGCATGTCGAACTCGCGGTCACGGATCTCGCGAAAAGCCGCGCCTTTTACGTCGACACGCTCGGCCTGCAGGTCACCGACGAGGACGCCGACACGATCTATTTGCGCGCCATGGAGGAACGCGGGCATCATTGCATCGTGCTGCGCAAGGGCGAAACCGCCGTCGCCCGCGATCTCGGCTTCAAGGTCTTCGACGAGGAAGACCTCGACAAGGCGGAGCACTTCTTCAAGGGCAAGGGCCTGCCCGTCGAGTGGGTCGAACGCCCCTACCAGTCACGTACGTTCCGCACCCGCGACCCGCATGGCATTCCGCTGGAATTCTATTCGCGCATGGATCGGCTGCCGCCGATCCACCAGCAATACAAGCTCTATCGCGGTGTGAAGCCGCTGCGTATCGATCACTTCAACTGCTTCACGCCGAATGTCGATGAATCCGTCGCCTTCTACAACGAGATCGGCTTCCGGGTGACCGAATACACCGCCGATGAGGAGACCGGCCGGCTCTGGGCCGCATGGACGCACCGTAAGGGCGGCGTGCACGACATCGCCTTCACCAATGGCCGCGGCCCGCGCCTGCACCACACCGCCTTCTGGGTGCCGACCCCGCTCAACATCATCGACCTGCTCGACCTGATGGCGACGACGGGCTGGGTCTCCAATATCGAACGCGGCCCGGGACGCCACGGCATCTCCAACGCCTTCTTCCTCTATATCCGCGATCCGGACGGCCATCGCATCGAGATCTATTGCTCGGACTACCAGACGGTCGATCCCGATCTGGAGCCGATCAAGTGGGATCTGAAGGATCCGCAGCGCCAGACCCTGTGGGGCGCTCCCGCGCCGCGTTCCTGGTTCGAGGAAGGCAGTCTGTTCGAAGGCACCGAGGTGCTCGAACCGAGCCTCGCCGCCCAACCCATCGTCGCGCCGTAGGAGACATCATGCGCTGGAGCGATTTCGCACAATGGGGCCGCAGGGTCTCCGACTGGGCCGTCAATTACCACGAAGGCCTCCGCGACCGGCCGGTCCGCGCGCAGACGAAGCCCGGTGAAGTCGCGGCCGCCCTGCCCGTGTCGCCACCGGATGCCGCGGAGTCGATGGAGACGATCTTCGCCGATTTCGAGACAATCGTGATGCCCGGCATCACCCATTGGCAGCATCCGCGCTTCTTTGCCTATTTCCCCGCCAATGCCGCGCCCGCATCGGTGCTCGCCGAGTACCTCGTCTCCACCGTCGCGCCGCAATGCATGCTGTGGCAGACCTCCCCTGCCGCGACCGAGATGGAAACGGTCGTGCTCGACTGGCTGCGCCAAGCGATCGGCCTGCCGGAAGGCTTTGCCGGCGTCATCCAGGATTCCGCATCTTCGGCCACGCTCGCCGCGGTGTTGACGATGCGCGAAAGAGCGCTCGGCTGGGCCGGCAATACGTCCGGCCTCGCCGGCCAGAAGCAGCTCCGCGTCTATTGCTCCCGCGAGGTCCACACCTCCATCGACCGCGCTATATGGGTCGCCGGGATCGGCGAGGAAAATCTGCGCCGCATTCCGGTAACAGGCGCAAACCGCGGCATGGACGCCGACGCGCTCGACGAAGCCATCCGCGCGGACATCGCGGCCGGCTTCCTGCCGGCGGGCATCATCGCCTGTATCGGGGGCACCGGCGTCGGCGCAATGGACGACCTGACCGCGATCATGCCGGTGGCGCGCGAACACGGCCTTTACGTCCATGTCGACGCGGCCTGGGCCGGCGCGGCAATGATCTGCCCGGAATTCCGTCATTACTGGGAAGGTATCGAAGACGCCGATTCCGTCGTCTTCAATCCGCACAAATGGCTCGGCGCGCAGTTCGACTGCTCGGCACATTTCATCCGCTCGCCGGACGATCTCGTGCGCACGCTGGCGATCCAGCCGGAATATCTGAAGACCCATGGCGCCGAGGGCATCATCAACTATTCCGAATGGTCGGTGCCGCTTGGCCGAAGGTTCCGCGCGCTCAAGATCTGGTTCCTTGTCCGCGCCTACGGCCTCGACGGCCTGCGCGAAATGATCCGCAATCACGTCGGCTGGTCGGGAGCGCTCGCCAGGCGGCTGGGCGCCGAACCGGACTTCGAGATCGTGACCGATCCGGTCCTTTCACTGTTTTCCTTCCGCTACATGCGCGACGGCGCGGAACCCGATGCACTCAACCTCGCTTTGGTCCAGGCGATCAACGACGACGGCCGCATCTACCTGACCCAGACCCGCGTCGACGGCGCTCTCGTGATCCGTTTCACCGTCGGAGCGTTCTCTGCAACCGAGGAGGACGTGAAAACCGCCGGCGATGTCATCGTCGAAATCGCCCGCAATCTGGAGACGCCGCATGGCTGATCGCATCGCAACCTTTTCGGCCGGTGACCAAAGCTTCTATGGCGCTGTCGCAGACGGCGGCATCATCGCGCTGTCGCCGGACTTCCCGCAATGGCCGACCCTTCGCGAGGTGATCGAGGCGGGAGCGCTCGAAACGCTGGTCGAGGCGGCGAAGGGCCGCCCGGTGACCCATGACGCCGGGACTTTCCAGTACGAGATCCCGGTGCCGGCACCGGAAAAGATTATCTGCGTTGGCGTCAACTTTCCGGACCGCAACGCCGAATACAAGGACGGCCAGGACGCGCCGCCCAACATGTCGCTCTTCGTGCGCTTCCCGCGATCCTTCACCGGACACGACCAGCCGCTGATCCGGCCAAAAGCGTCCGACAAGCTCGATTACGAGGGTGAAATCGCGGTGGTCATCGGCCGCGGCGGTCGTCACATTCCCGAGGACGAGGCACTCGGTCATATCACCGCGCTGACGCTCTGCAACGAGGGGACGCTGCGCGACTGGGTGCGCCATGCAAAGTTCAACGTGACACAGGGCAAGAACTTCGATTCATCCGGCGCAATGGGGCCGTGGCTGGTGCCTTTCCGTGATCCATCCCAGATCACCGATGTCCACCTGACCACCCGCGTCAACGGCGAGACACGACAGGACGACCGGACCGGCCGGATGCTCTTCCCGGTCGCCCGGCAGATCGCCTATATCTCGACCTTCACCACGCTGGTCCCCGGCGACATCATCGTCACCGGTACGCCGACAGGCGCGGGCGCCCGCTTTGATCCGCCCCTGTTTCTGAAACCCGGAGACGTGGTCGAAGTGGAGGCCGATGGCATCGGTATCCTGTCAAACGGCGTGGCGGACGAGATATGAGCCTCAGCGAAACCGAGATCGAAAACGCCGCCAATGACCTTTTCCTGGCTGACGAGGCGCGCGCCCAGATCGGACTTTTGACCAAACGCCATCCCGACATGTCGATGGACGATGCCTATGCCGTTCAGGCCGCGCTGGTCCGCCGCAAGCTGGAAGCCGGCCGCAAGGTGATCGGTTGGAAGATCGGTCTCACCTCGAAGGCGATGCAGTCCGCTTTGAACATCGACATCCCCGACAGCGGCGTCCTCTTCGACGACATGCTGTTCGACAACGGTGCGACAGTGCCCGCCGGCCGATACATCCAGCCGCGCATCGAGGCCGAAATCGCATTCGTCATGAAGGCGCCGCTCGCGGGGCCCGACGTCACGCGAGACGACGTGATCGCCGCCACCGACTACGTCGCCCCATCGCTCGAAATCCTCGACACCCGCATCCTTCGCGCCGACCCGGAAACCGGTGCGACGCGCAAGATCTGCGACACGATTTCCGACAATGCCGCCAATGCCGGCATTGTGCTCGGCAATGAGAAACACGCCGTGGACGCCTTCGATCTGCGCTGGGCCGGCGCCATCGTCTCGCGCAACGGCGAGGTGGAGGAAACCGGCCTCGGCGCGGGCGTGCTCAACGATCCGGTCACCGGCATTGTCTGGCTGGCGCATCGCATGGCCGTGTATGGACAGGCGATAGAGCCGGGGCAGATCATTCTGTCGGGCTCGTTCATCAGACCGGTCGAATGCCCGCAGGGCAGCGAAATCCACGCGGATTTCGGCCCGTTCGGCAGCGTCTCCTGCGCCTTCGCCTGAAGGGGTTGGCCCGGCGGACATCATGAACCGACATCCGCATCATGCGTTTTGCGCGGCATCCAGTCCGTAAGCGGCAAATTGCGGAACATAGGCACCAAGCCTCAGGCCGCGTTCGGGATCGGACGCGTTGCCGTCAAGCGCGCGCTTCTTCACCCCCTGTAGGATCGCACCCATGCGGAAAAAGCTGAAGGCGAGATAGAACCCGAAATTGTCGATCGCCGCGATCCCCATTCGCCGGCAATAGGCCCCGACAAACGCTTCGTCCGACGGCAGGCCAAGCGCCTCGCGATCGGCGCCTGCAAGGCCCCGCGCCTCCGCGCCGGCGGGCAAGCGCCATTGCATGATCACGGCGGCGAGATCGGCGAAAGGGTGGCCGATCGTCGAGAGCTCCCAGTCGATCACGGCCAGGCATTCCGGTCCCTCGGGCGCAAAAAGCAGATTGTCGATCCGGTAGTCGCCATGCACCAGCGCGCGCCGGCCGTCATCTTCCGGCGCGTTCGCATCGAGCCAGCCCATCAGCGCTTTCATGTCGGGGATTTCTTCCGTCTCGCTTGCGCGATATTGCCTCGACCAGCGATCGATCTGCCGTCGATAATAGTTCCCCGACGCACCGAAATCGCCCAGCCCGGCCGCGTCGACATCCACCCCATGGATCGCAGCGAGCACACGATTCATCTCGTCATAGATGCGGGAGCGCACGGCGCGATCGACGCCCGGAAGGCGCGGATCGTCGAAATTGCGTCCATGCACCTCTTCCATCACATAGAAGGCCGACCCGATCACGCTGTCGTCCTCGCAAAGCACATGCATCCGCGCGACGGGGACATCGGTTTGTGCCAGCGCCTTCTGGACACGGAACTCCCGGTCCACCGCATGCGCCGATTTCAGCAGAGTGCCGGGCGGCTTCCGCCGCAGCACATAGGTCCCGCCGGGCGTCTCCAGCCGGAACGTCGGATTGGATTGGCCGCTCGGAAACTTCTCGGCCGTGACCGGGCCGCGAAAGCCCGGCAGATTGGCCGTCAGCCATGCGGCGATCGCGTCGGTGTCGAACTGCGCCGAGGCGTGCGGCACGGTTCAGACCTTGGCGTTCGAATATTTGCGCAGTTCCATGCGCGCCACCTGCCGCCGGTGAACCGCGTCCGGTCCATCGGCGAAGCGGAGCGTGCGCACCCGGGTCCACATCCTGGCCAACGGAAAATCCTGGCTGATCCCGGCGCCGCCATGCAGTTGCATTGCCTCGTCGATGACCTTGAGCGCCATCAGCGGCGCGACGACCTTTATCTGGCTGATCCAGGGCTGCGCGGCGCGCGTTCCTTCGGTGTCCATCATCCAGGCCGCCTTGAGGCAAAGCAGCCGCGCCTGCTCGATCTCCATGCGCGCATTGGCGATGATGTCGTAATTCGCGCCGAGATCGGCGAGCCTTCGCCCGAAAGCCTCACGCCCGAGCGCACGGCGGCAGAGCAGTTCCAGCGCCTTTTCGGCCTGTCCGATTGCCCGCATGCAATGATGGATGCGTCCCGGCCCGAGCCGTCCCTGCGCCACCTCGAAGCCGCGCCCCTCGCCGAGGATCAGATCTTCCGCCGCGACGCGCACATCAGAGAACCGGATATGCATGTGCCCATGCGGCGCGTCGTCGTGATTGAAGACATGCATCGGCCGCAGCACCTCGATGCCCGGCGTGTCGGCGGGCACGACGAACATGGAATGGCGACTGTGTTTGTCCGCATCCGGATCGGTGCAGGCCATGACGATATAGACGGCGCAGCGCGGATCGCCGGCTCCACTCGCCCACCATTTCTCGCCGTTCAGGATCCATGCATCGCCGTCGCGCCGTGCCGCCATGGCGATCTGCGTCGCGTCGGACGACGCCTCGCCCGGCTCCGTCATCAGATAGGCGGAACGGATCTCGCCCTCGAGCAGCCGCGCCAACCAGCGCGCCTTGTGCGCCTCGCTGCCGTAACGTTCGAGGACCTCCATGTTGCCGGTGTCGGGAGCCGAGCAGTTGAACACCTCGGCCGCCAGATCGACCTTGCCCATCTCCTCGGCAAGATAGGCGTATTCGACGGTCGTCAGGCCATAGCCCTTCTCGCTGTCGGTCAGCCAGAAATTCCACAGACCGCGCGCCTTGGCTTTCGTCTTGAGTTCGTCGAGGATTTCCAGTTGCCGGTCCGTATGCGCGAACCTGTCTCCCGAAGGGTGCTGCCCGACCTCGGCCTCGTATTCGTCGCTGAGCGGCGCGATCTCGTCCTCGATCATCGCCCGGACACGCTCCACGAGCGGCCTGACCCTGTCGGACATACCGAGGTTCATGCGTTCCTCCCTGTTTCCCGTCAGCCGCGCGCGGCTGTTTTGAGATACTCGATGATACCCGAGAAATCCTTGCCGGCACCGCCTTCCTTCAGGAAGGTTTCGTACAGATGCATGGCGTGTTCGCCCATCGGGGTCGCTTGCCCCGTTTCTCCCGCAGCCTGCTGCGAAAGGCCGAGATCCTTCAGCATCAGTTCGGCCGCGAAGCCCGGCTTGTAGTCGTTATCCGCCGGGCTTTCGGGGCCAATGCCGGGAACCGGGCAGTATTTGTTGACAGACCAGCAAAAGCCCGAAGAGGTCGATATCACGTCGTAGGCCGCCTGCGCGGACAGGCCCAGTTTTTCGGCCAGCGCGAAGGATTCGCAGGCCCCAATCATCGAGACGGCGAGCAGCATGTTGTTGCAAATCTTGGCCGATTGTCCGGCCCCGCCCTCGCCGCAATGGACCAGCTTGCCGCCCATGACGCTCAATACCGGTTCGGCCTTGGCGAAAGCCTCCTTCGAGCCTCCCGCCATGAAGGTGAGTGTCCCCGCAGCCGCACCCGCGATCCCGCCGGAGACCGGTGCATCGAGGGGCAGAAGGCCAGCGGTTTCGGACATCGCATGCGCCTTCTTTGCGCTTGCAACGTCGATCGTCGAGCAATCGATGATCACCGCGCCTTTCTGCGCCGCCGGTACGATATCCTCGAAGACCTTCAACACGATCGGACCGTTCGGCAGCATCGTGACGATGATCTCGGCGTCGGCAACCGCGTCTGCCGCGCTCGCGGCGGCCATCATGCCTTCCGCCCCGGCGCTCTCCACAGCAGCGGCAACCGTGTCGAAGACACGCAATTCGTGACCGGCCTTCGCCAGATTGACGGCCATCGGCAGTCCCATATTGCCAAGGCCGATGAATGCGATCCTGCTCATGCGGTCTCCTCCCTCAGATTTCCAGTTCGTCATCTCCGAGCGGCGCTAGCATGGCGTCGATCTTTGCCCGCGACACATCCTCCAGCCGCCGGATCTGCCATTTCGGGTCGCGATCCTTCTCGATCACCTGCGCCCGCACGCCTTCCAGAAAATCTCCGTCCGACATCGCGCGGAACGTGAAGCGGTATTCGTGGACGAGCGCTTGCCGGACACTCGCCAGCGTCCGCGCGTTTCGAACCAGCTCGAATGAGCATGCAACGGAAAGCGGGCAGCCCCGGCGGATCATCTCCGCCGCCTTCCGGGTGAAATCCGACGGATCGGCCTCCAGCGACAACAGGCAGTCGAGCGCGGTTTCCTGGCCGAAATGCCGGTCGATGGCATCGAGATGGGGTGCAAGCGTCGCCTCGTTTCCGTCGCGCGCGAAGGCGCCGATCGCGGTCGGATCGGCGGTCTTCTCAAGTCGAGACTTCAGTTCGTCAAGATCGACCGAAGCGACCTCGATATCGGCGAAGCCCGCATGGATCGCGTCGGCGCCATTCATCCGCCACCCTGTCATGGCCAGAAACTCGCCCAGATGTCCCGGAGCCTGCGCCAGAGGCAGCGAACAGCCCACATCGGGGATCAGGCCAATGGCGCTTTCCGGCATGGCGATCATCGAGCGTTCGGTGACGACGCGATGCGTGCCATGCACCGAAATCCCGGCGCCTCCGCCCATCACGATTCCGTCCATGATTGCGACATAAGGAACGGCGCACTCGCCGATCTTGGCGTTCATCCGGTACTCGTCCGCCCAGAACTTTCGGCCATAGGAATAGTCACCATCCAGACCGCATCGATAGAGTTCCGCGACATCGCCCCCGGCGCAAAAGGCCCGGTCACCCTCCGCATCGACAAGGATGAGATCGACCGCGCCGCCATCGCCCCAGCTGTCCAGCGCACCGTCGACCGCCATCGCCATATCGTAGCTCAGGGCATTCAGCGCCTTTGGCCGGGTCAGCGTAATCCGCCCGCAACGCCCCGCCTCGCGGATATGGATGTCCTCGTCGATGCTCACCTCAGTTCTCCGCCAGCATCTGGCGCGCGACGATCACGCGCATGATCTCGTTGGTGCCTTCCAAAATCTGGTGCACCCGCAAATCGCGAACGATCTTCTCGATGCCGAAATCGGCGAGATAGCCGTAACCGCCATGAATTTGCAGCGCCTCGTTGGCAACATTGAAGGCGGTGTCGGTGACGAAACGCTTGGCCATGGCGCAATGCTTCGTCGCATCCGGCGCACCGGCATCGAGCTTCGACGCCGCCTGGTAGAGGAAGATGCGCGCCGCCTGCAATTCGGTTTCCATATCCGCCAGCCTGAACTGCAGCGACTGGAAATCCGCGATCGGCCTGCCGAACGCCTTGCGGTCCTTCGCATAGGCCAGCGCCTTGTCGAGCGCCGATTGCGCCGCGCCAAGCGCGCTTGCCGCGATGTTCAGCCGGCCGCCATCGAGGCCCGCCATGGCATATCGAAACCCCTTGCCTTCCTCACCGAGGAGATGGTCCGCCGGCACCTTGCAGTCGTCGAACTGAACCTGCGCGGTCGGCTGCGCACGCCAACCCATCTTGCGTTCGTTCGCACCGAAGGAGAGACCCGGCGTGCCGTCCTCCACCAGCATGGCCGAAACGCCACTGGGCCCGTCCCCGCCGCTGCGCACCATGGCGAGATAGAGGTCGGAATGCCCACCGCCCGAGATGAAGGCCTTGGCGCCGTTCAGCCGCCAGCCATTGCCGTCGCGCTCGGCTTTCGTCTTGAGCGATGCCGCATCGGACCCGGCGCCCGGCTCGGTCAGGCAATAGGACGCGATCAGCTCCGTCGCGCACAGTTTCGGCAACCAGGCCTGCCGTTGCTCTTCGGTGCCGAAACGGTCGATCATCCAGGCGACCATGTTGTGGATCGAGATGAAGGAGCCGATGGAGGGGCAGCCATGCGCCAGCGCCTCGAAGATCAGCGCCGCGTCGAGCCGGCCAAGGCCGGAGCCACCGACATCCTCGCGAACATAGATGCCGGCAAGCCCGAGTTCGCCGACGGAGCGAACGACATCTTCGGGAAAATGCCCGGTCTCGTCCCATTCGATCGCCTTCGGTGCGAGATTGTCATCCGCGAAGGCGCGCGCCATCTCCTGGATGGCGCATTGTTCTTCCGTCAGCTCGAAATTCATCGCCTAGCCCATCGTCGGAATGACGAACTCCGCGCCGTCCTTGATGCCGGACGGCCAGCGCGACGTGATCGTCTTGGTCCTTGTATAGAAGCGGAACGCGTCCGGCCCATGCTGGTTGAGATCGCCAAAGCCCGAGCGTTTCCAGCCACCGAACGTGTAGTAGGCGAGCGGCACCGGGATCGGCACATTGATCCCGACCATGCCGATATTGATGCGCGCCGCGAAATCGCGCGCCGCATCACCGTCCCGTGTGAAGATCGCGACACCGTTGCCATATTCGTGGCTCATCGCGAGATCGAGCCCTTCCTCGTATGTCTTGGCGCGCACGACGGAAAGCACCGGACCGAAGATCTCTTCCTTGTAGATCGTCATGTCCTTGGTGACGTTGTCGAACAGACAGCCGCCGATGAAGAAGCCGTCCTCGTAGCCCTGCATGGAAAAATCGCGGCCGTCGACGACGAGATCGGCGCCTTCCTCCACCCCCTTGTCCACGTAGCCCTTGACCCGGTCATGCGCCGCCTTGGTGACCAGCGGCCCGAAATCGGCGTCGTCGCCGGCGGTGTAGGGCGCGATCTTGAGATTCTCGACACGCGGCGTGAGCTTTTCCATCAAACGGTCCGCCGTCTCCTCGCCGACCGGCACCGCCACGGAGACGGCCATGCAACGCTCGCCCGCCGCGCCGTAGCCCGCGCCGACGAGCGCATCCACCGCCTGGTCGAGATCGGCGTCGGGCATGATCAGCATGTGGTTCTTCGCCCCACCGAAACACTGCACCCGCTTGCCCGCAGCGCAGCCGCGCGAATACACATACTCCGCGATTGCCGTCGATCCGACGAAACCGACCGCCTCGATGTCCGGATGGTCCAGAATGCCATCGACGGCTTCCTTGTCGCCATTGACGACATTGAGGATTCCGGCAGGCAGGCCTGCTTCCAGCATCAGTTCGGCCAGCATCATCGGCACGGACGGATCGCGCTCCGAAGGCTTCAGGATGAATGCATTGCCGGCCGCGACGGCGGGGCAGAATTTCCACATCGGGATCATCGCCGGAAAGTTGAACGGCGTGATACCCGCCACCACGCCAAGCGGTTGGCGGACGGAATGAATATCGATGCCGGGGCCCGCGCCCTCGCTGAATTCCCCCTTCAGGAGATGCGGCGCGCCGATGCAGAATTCGGCGACTTCCAGCCCGCGGATCACGTCTCCCTTCGCGTCCGGCAGGGTCTTGCCGTGCTCGCGCGAGAGGGCTTCGGCAAGCTTGTCCATGTCGCGATGGAGCAGATCGACGAATTTCATCAGGACACGCGCGCGGCGCTGCGGATTGGTCGCCCCCCAGTCCGGTTGCGCCGCCTTGGCGTTTTCGATCGCCGCATTCAGTTCAGCGCCGCTGGCCAGCGCGACCTTCGCCTCGACCTCGCCGGTCGCCGGATTGTAGACGTCGCTGAAACGGCCGCTTGTGCCGGCCACGCGTTTTCCGCCGATGAAATGCCCGATCTCGCGCATGTTTCCTCCCTTTCGATCTTTGTCCCGTATCCGGGCAAGCCGCCGCCCGCCCCGGAAGGCCGGTGTAGACCTGCGGCGCCGGAACGCCTTGTCCTATTTCGAATAGTCCCGCCGGTCGTCGATCACCTTGCCGTCATTGGCCAGCCCGGAAGCGATTTCCACCGCCCCCTTCAGCTTCGTATGGGCAATCAGCGCGTTGCTCAAGGCCTCGACATCCGGCGACGCGCCCGGCGCGGCCTCGACCATCAGCGTCATGGCGTCGCCGTCTCCGGCACGATCGACCACGAGCCTGGCCCGCGCGATGCCGGGCACCGACTTGACCACCGCATCGACCTGCTTCGGATCGACGAACATGCCCTTGACCTTGGTCCGCTGGTCGGCGCGCCCCATCCATCCTTTGATACGCATATTCGTGCGTCCGCATGGAGACCGCTCGTCGAGAACGGCAGACAGATCGCCTGTTCCGAAACGGATCAGCGGATAGGCCGCGTTGAACGATGTGACGACGAGTTCGCCCACCTCGCCCGCCGGCACGGGTTCGCCCGTTCCCGGTCGCACGATTTCGACGATCATGTCTTCGCTGACGATCATGCCCGGCAACGGCTGACCGTCTAGCATCGATTCGTAGGCGATTACGCCGAGATCGGCGGTGGCATAGGCCTGCATGACCGAAACGCCGCGTTCGGCATAGTCCGCACGCATCGAAGGAAACAGCGCCCCGCCCGAGACAAGCGCCTTCCTGATCGACGACAGGTCGTGGCCGGTCTCATCAGCCTTGTCGAGCATCACCTTCAGGTAGTCCGGCGTGCCGGCATAGGCGTCCGGCTTCAGGAACGCCGCCGCCTCGACCTGTTGCTCGGTATTGCCGACGCCGGCCGGAAAGACGCGCGCGCCCAGCGCACGTGCACCCGAATCCAGAATGAAGCCGCCCGGCGTCATGTGATAGGAAAGCGCGTTGTGCACCAGATCGCCCTTGCGGATACCGGCGGCATGGAACGCGCGCGCGCCATGCCAAGGGTCGAGTCCGGGCGGTTGCGGCTCCCAGACCGGGCCCGGCGACATGAAGACGCGGCTGCCGTCAAGCGTCGTCGGATCGGCGAACCCGCCAAACGGCGGCTCGGCGGCCTGCGCTTCCATCAGCTCCGGCTTGCGCAGAACCGGAAGTGCATCCAGTGCGTCGCGCGAGGACACGGCTTTCAAGTCGACGTCGGCAAGCCGCTTTCGCCATCCCGGCGTGACCGCCACCGCGGCGGCGAGGAAATGCGGCAGGCGTTCGAACAGCGCCTGTTCGCGCACCTCGCTATCGCGCGTTTCCAGTTCGTCGAAATACTCGCTCATGGTACTGCCCGTCGATTTCGCCGCCGCCCTCAGGCAAGCCAGCGCTTGCGTCGTTTGTAGTGTTTGACATCGCGGAAGGACTTCCGGCCCTCACCGCCAATGCCGAGATAGAATTCCCTCACATCCTCGTTTTCACGCAGTTCCTTCGCCTCGCCGTCCATCACCACGCGGCCCGATTCCAGGATGTATCCATAGGTGGCGTAACGCAGGGCGATGTTCGTGTTCTGCTCGGCAAGCAGGAAGGTAACCCCTTCCTTGGTATTGAGATTGCTCACGATCTCGAAGATCTCTTCCACCAGTTGCGGGGCCAGCCCCATGGACGGCTCGTCCAGGAGAATGGTGGTCGGCCGGGACATCAGCGCGCGGCCGATCGCGCACATCTGCTGTTCGCCGCCGGACGTATAGCCGGCCTGGCTCTTGCGGCGCTCCCTCAGCCGCGGAAAATAGTCGTAGACCATCTCGAGATCGGCGGCGATCGCGCCGCGCCCGTCCTTGCGCGTGAAGGCGCCCGTCATCAGGTTTTCCTCGATCGTCAGATGGCCGAAGCAATGGCGACCTTCCATGACCTGGATACATCCGCGCTGCACGAGATCCGACGGCGACTGGTCCTGGATCTCCGCCCCGTCGAAAATGATCGTGCCTTTGGTCACCTCGCCGCGCTCGGCGCGCAACAGGTTGGAGATCGCCTTCAGCGTGGTCGTCTTGCCGGC
This sequence comes from Oricola indica, assembly GCF_965227485.1. Lineage (NCBI taxonomy): Bacteria > Pseudomonadati > Pseudomonadota > Alphaproteobacteria > Hyphomicrobiales > Ahrensiaceae > Oricola > Oricola indica. Next base: position 1,159,600 of record NZ_OZ245747.1, on the reverse strand, counting down.
GCCGTTCGCGCCGAGGATCGCGACGATCCCGCCGCGCGGCACGCTGAGCGACACGCCTTTCAGCACGAGGATCACGTGGTTGTAGATCACCTCGATATTGTTGACCGCGAGAAGGGGTGCGGTTTCTTCGGCCTTTTGCAGCATGGCGGTTCGTCCGGAAAGGGTTGGATGGGACCGGCGGCAAACGCCGGTCCCGGTGTTTCAGGCTGGGCCTATTCGCAGGCGCGCGGCTCGATGTTGTTTTCGGCGGCAAAGGCCTCCGAATCCTCCATCGCCAGCTTGGTGACGAGTTCACGGTCGGACGGCATGAATTCCGTCACCGCGTTCCACGTCTTGGCGGATGCATCCCACTGCTGGACGAGCGCCGCGCCCGAACCGCCATGGTTTGCGCAATCGACACTGACCGTCGGACCGAAGCCCGGCATGCCGAGCGCTTCGAGCGTCGCGTCGGTCACGTCCAGAGCCTCCATGCCGTCGCGCATTTCAGCGGCATTGATGTCGGCATGGCCGGCAAGCTCCTGGGCCTTCTTGGCCGCCTCGACGGCGAGCATCGCGGCATACATGCCGCGGTTGTACTGGACCGTGCCGAGATTGGTTCCGTCACCAGCTGCCTTGCCCGCATCGACGACATATTTCTGGATGTCGTCGAAGACCGGGTAATCGGTGCCGACGCCCGTGAAGTTCAGCGACTTGTAGCCATTGGCGCCATCGCCCGCCGGCAGCACGTCCTGCTCGGAACCGGACCACCAAATGCCGATGAAGTGATCCATCGGATAGCGGATATTCGCCGCTTCCTGGATGGCCACGGAGTTCATCACGCCCCAGCCCCACATGAAGACATAGTCCGGACGTTCGCGGCGAATCTGAAGCCACTGCGACTTCTGTTCCTGGCCCGGATGGTCGACCGGAATAAGCGTCAACTTGAAGCCCATCTCCTTGGACATTTCCTCAAGCGTGCGGATCGGCTCCTTGCCATAGGCGGAGTTGTGGTAGACGAGCGCGATCGACTTTCCGTCGAGGCTGCCGCCTTCCATGTCGGCCGCATGATGCACGGCGATGGTTGCGCCGTCCCAGTAGTTGGCCGGATAGTTGAACACCCACTTGAACACCTTGCCGTTCATCGCCGATGTACGGCCATAGGCCATGGAGTGCAGCGAAATGCCGTCAGCCGTCACCTTGGGAATGAGCTGATAGGTGATGCCGGTCGAGAGCGGCTGGTAGATCAGCGCGCCGGTGCCGACATTCTTCGTCGACTCGTAACACTCGACGCCCTTCTCGGTGTTGTAGCCGGTTTCGCACTCGGGATTGTCGATCTTGACCCCGCCGACGCCGCCATCGCGTTCGTTGATAAGTGTCAGATAGTCAGCGTAACCGTCGGCGAACGGAATGCCGTTCGGCGCATAGGGTCCGGTGCGGTAGCTGAGAGACGGGAATACGAGGTCGGCCATGGCCGGTCCCGCCCCCATCATCGCGGCGACCGCCGCGACTGTTGCGATTTTCGTCAGTCTCATGTCGTAACTCCTCCGGTTTTTCGACATTCTCCTCCCTTCCGAAAAAGGGTTTGCACCGCGATCGCGCCCGTCAGTACGGGAACGGCCAGAGGCGCAGCTTCTCCTTTGTCAGCCGCCAGAGCTGAGCGAGCCCGTGCGGTTCGACAATGAGGAAAAAGATGATCAGTCCGCCGATCAGCATGATCTGGATATGCGCGGCGACATCGGTCGGCCATCCGAGCGATCCGACGAACAGGTTCTTCAGGAAAACCGGCATCAGGACGAGGAAAGCCGCGCCGAGGAACGACCCGAGGATCGAGCCGAGCCCGCCGATAATGACCATGAAAAGGGCGAGGAACGACTTGTCGATGCCGAACGCCTCGGTGACTTCCGCCGCGCCCAGATAGACCGAGAAGAACAGGGCCCCGCCGACGCCGATGAAGAAGGACGACATGGCGAACGCCGACAATTTGGCCCGCAACGGCTCGACGCCGATGATCTCGGCCGCGATATCCATGTCGCGGATCGCCATCCATGACCGGCCGATCCGGCCGCGCGTCAGATTGCGCGCCAGCCACGCGAAGATGAAAAGGAATGTCAGGCAGAACAGGTAAGTCGCCCATGGCGCCGCGTTCGGACCCGTGACGATGATGCCGAAGACCGTGCGCTCCGGCGCCGTGATCTGGCCGGACGCCGAGTAGTTGTAGAACCACGCGAACTTGTTGAAGACCCAGATCAGGAAGAACTGCGCGGCAAGGGTCGCGACCGCGAGATAGAAGCCCTTGATCCTGAGCGACGGCAGGCCGAACAGCATCCCGACCAGCGCCGTGACACCGCCTGACAGGATCACCACGAAAAAGATGCTCATGCCCGGAAAGGCGGTCATCAGCTTGTAGCAGGCAAACGCGCCCACGGCCATGAACGCGCCGGTGCCGAGCGAGACCTGCCCGCAATACCCCGTCAGGATATTGAGCCCGAGCGCCACCAGCGACCAGACAAGCAGCGGCACCAGGACCGACTTTTCCCAATAGGAATTGACGAAGAAGGGCACCACGCAGAACGCGATCAGCATCGCGCCCCAGAAGAGATAGCGTTCCGACTTGATCGGGAAGGTCTGGTTGTCCTCCCGGTATGTCGTCTTGAAATCACCGGCCTCGCGATAAAGCATTGGGCTCAGATCCTCTCGATGATTTTTTCGCCATAGAGGCCCTGCGGCCTGAACAGCAGGAAGGCGAGCGCCAGCATGTAGGCGAACCAGTTCTCGATGGCGCCGCCCACCAAAGGCCCGACATAGGCTTCGGCCAGTTTTTCACCGACCCCGATGATGAGCCCGCCGACGATGGCGCCGGGAATGGAGGTGAACCCGCCGAGAATGAGCACCGGCAACGCCTTGAGCGCGATCAGCGACAGCGAGAATTGCACGCCGGACTTCGCGCCCCACAGGATGCCGGCGACAAGCGCCACGAAGCCCGCAAGCGACCAGACGATGACCCAGATGCGGCGAAGCGAGATACCGACCGACAAGGCCGCCTGGTGATCGTCGGCGACCGCGCGCAGCGCCCGGCCGGTCGCCGTATATTGCGAGAACAGCGTCAGCCCGGTCACGAGGATCGCCGCGATGATGGCGGCCGAGACGTCGAGCGTGTCGATATACATCCCGTAATAATCCGCATCCGCCGGAGCCCATGCGCGGGTAAGGTCTTCCCACCAGAATGATCCGCCCGACGGCAGCCCGACATCCATCCGCTTGATGTCGGCGCCCCACATCAGGTCGCCCAGCCCCTCGAGAAAGTAGGCCAGGCCGATGGTCGCCATGAACAGGATGATCGGCTCCTGGTTGACGAGGTATTTGAGGACGAACCGTTCCAGCAGGAAGGCGAGCAGCACCATCACGCCCATTGCAAGGACGATGGCGAGGATCGTCGGCATACCGCCGCCCCAGTGATGGATATCCGTTCCGAAGATCGCGTTGATCAGATGCGAGAACGGAACCTGCCCGGTCTGGAAACCGACCAGCGTCAGCGCCGCGAACAGCGCCATGACGCCCTGCGCGAAATTGAAGATGCCGGACGCCTTGAAGATGAGGACGAAGCCGAGCGCGACGAGCGAATACATCACGCCGGCCATCAGCCCGTTGAGGCAGGTCTCGATGAAATTCAGGATCGCTGGGCTCAACCGATCAATCTCCCCTCGCCATGCACGCGGTCACGCTTCTTCATGCGGCACCCCCAGATAGGCATCGATCACGTCCTGGTTATTGCGCACCTCGTCCGGTGTGCCGTCGCCGATCTTCTTGCCGTAATCGAGCACGACGACGCGGTCCGACAGGTCCATGACGACGCCCATGTCGTGTTCGATCAGAGCGATCGTGGTGCCGTATTGCTGGTTCACGTCGAGGATGAAGCGGCTCATGTCCTCCTTTTCCTCGAGGTTCATGCCCGCCATCGGTTCGTCGAGGAGAAGCAGGGCCGGTTCCGCCGCGAGCGCCCGTCCGAGTTCCACCCGCTTTTGCAAGCCGTAGGGCAGCCTGCCGACCGGGGTCTTGCGAATATGCTCGATCTCCAGGAAATCGATGATCCTCTCCACCGCCTCGCGATGCTCGATCTCCTCGCGTTCGGCCGGCCCCGTCCAAAGCCCGTGCCAGAACATGTTGCGCTTCTGAAGCGTGATCCGGCCGGTCATGATGTTGTCGAGCGTCGACATGCCCTTGAACAGCGCGATGTTCTGGAACGTCCGCGCGATGCCTTCCCGAGCCGTCTCATGCGGGCGAACCCGGCGACGCCGCTTGCCGCGAAAGGTGATCACCCCCTCCTGCGGGTAGTAGAAGCCGTTGATGACGTTGAGCATCGAGGTCTTGCCGGCGCCATTCGGCCCGATAATGGCGCGAATCTCGCCTTTCCTGATGTCGAAGGAGATGTCCGTGATCGCCTTCACGCCGCCGAAGGAGAGCGAGATGTTATCGACCTTGAGCAGTTCCTCGCCCTTGGCGATACCGTCATCGGCCCGCATGGAATGCAGCGACATGTCCTCACGCATATGCACGTTCATTCCGCCGCCTCCTTGTGCCCGCCGGCAACCGGCAGCCGCTCCATGTCGCGGATCTGGACCGTCGCGGAAATCTTGCCCTTGCGCCCGTCCTCGAAGGTCACTTCGGTATCGACGAATTTTTCCGTCGAGCCGTCATAGAGCGCATCGATCAACGGCGCGTAGCGCTCCGCGATGAACGATCGGCGCACCTTCTGCGTGCGCGTCAGTTCGCCGTCATCGGCGTCGAGCTCCTTGTGGAGAACGAGGAAGCGGGCGATCTGCGAACCGGCCATCATCTCTTCGGATGCGAGGTCCTCGTTCACCTGCCGGACATGCTCCTCCATCATCGCGTAGACCTGGGCGTGCTGCGCCAGCTCCTGGTAGGATGCATAGGAAACGTTGTTGCGCTCGGCCCAGCTGCCCACCGAGGTCAGGTCGATATTGAGGAAGACGGCGCAGAAATCCCGCCCATCGCCGAAGGCCACCGCCTCCTTGACGTTCGGAAAGAACTTCAGCTTGTTCTCGATATATTTCGGCGCAAACAGGCTGCCATCGTTCAGCTTGCCGACATCCTTGGCCCGGTCGATGATCTTCAGATGGCCTTCATGGTCGAAGAACCCCGCATCGCCCGTATGAACCCAGTTGTCGTTGGTCTTCGTCTCGCGCGTCGCCTCGTCATTGCGGTAATAGCCGACGAACACGCCAGGAGACCGGTACATCACCTCGCCGCTTTCCTCGATGCGGATTTCCACGTCGGGCGACGGCCTGCCGACCGTATCGGCGCGAATTTCGCCGTCCGGCTGCGCGGTGATGTAGACCGAGGCCTCGGTCTGTCCGTAGAGCTGTTTCAGATTGAGGCCGAGCGATCGATAAAAGCGGAAGATCTCCGGCCCGATCGCCTCTCCGGCCGTATAGCCGACCCGCATCCGGGTGAAGCCCATCCGGTTCTTCAGCGGACCGTAGACGAGCAGTTCCCCAAGCCAGTATTTGAACCGGTCCGCAAAGGAGACGCTCTCGCCGTTGAGGATCGGCTCGCCGACACGGCGCGCATGCGCCATGAAGTAGTCGAACATGCGCTTCTTGGTCTTGCCCGCATCCTCCATGCGCACCAGCACGGCGGTCAACAGGTTTTCGAAAACGCGCGGCGGCGCGAAGAAATAGGACGGCGCGATCTCGCGACGGTCGCTGTCCACCGTCTCCGGGCTTTCCGGGCAGCAGACGCTGTAGCCCGCCACATAGGCCTGCGCGTAGGTGAAGACATGGTCTCCGACCCAGGCAAGCGGCAGATAGGCGAGAACCGTGTCGTCCTTCGTCAGATTGTCGAATGTGTTGCCGTTGCGCGCCGAGATCACGAGGTTGTCGAAGGACAGCATGACGCCCTTCGGCTTCCCGGTCGTGCCGGACGTGTAGAGCATGACGGCGATGTCATCGCCCCTGGTGTCGGCGATGCCCTTCTTCCAGTCGGCATCGCCCTTCTCGGCGACCAGATCGCGACCAGCCTGTTCGATCGCGTCGATCGAATGCAGGTTGGTGTGGTCGTAATCGCGCAAGCCGCGCGTCTCGTCATAGACGATCTGATGCAGATCCTTGAGCTTGTCGGTAATCGACAGGAGCTTGTCGACCTGCTCCTGGTCCTGGCAAACCGCGAAGTGCACGCCCGCATGATCGAGGACATAGGTCATCTCCTCGGCGACCGAATCCGCATAGACGGGAACGGGCACCGCGCCCAGCGCTTGGACAGCGGCGAATGCCCAGTAGAGACGCGGACGGTTGTGTCCGACGATCGCGACCTTGTCGCCCTTCTTCAGGCCGATCGCGGCCAGTCCCATGGAGAAAGCCCGGATCTCGTCGGCCATTTCGGCCCAGGTCCAGCTCTTCCAGATGCCGTTGTCCTTGTGCCGCATGGCGGTTCGCGAAGCATGACGCTCCGCGTTCAGCAGCAGATATTGCGCAAAGGTCTCGGGGGCGTTCGCCCCGGCCTGCACCGTGGACGGCATATGCTTATCTTCCTCCCTTTTCCGGTCGCGCCCTCCAGCGCTCCCGAAAATGGCCTGCCGACGCATTGCGCTCCTCAACGCCCGCCGATCGACCGGTATCAGTCAAGTCCAAGACTTGGTCTTGTTCAACCGAGACTTTAGCTAGCACCCGATCGTTGCGGGATTTTTGCCTGAATGTTGCGAATTGTTTCAGGAATGCTGCGGCGCGACAGGAATCGCGGCGTCAGGACCACTCCACCTGGGCGACCATGAGGTAGCCCGCGCCATAGACGGTCTTGATGAAACGCGGATTGCGCGGGTCTTCCTCCAGCTTGGCGCGAAGCCGGGAAATCCGTACGTCGATCGACCGGTCGAAATTCGTGTCGGCGTCGATACCGAGACGGTCCATCAGGTCCGCGCGGTTCAGGAGCCGATTTGCGGATTCCAGAAAAACCCGCAAAACGCCGGCTTCACCGCCCGAAAGACTGCTTCGTTCGCCGGCTGGAGAGATCAGTTCGAAGGTCCCGAAATCCGCCGTCCAGCCCGCAAAGCGCGCCACGCGACGTTTCGTGTCCTGACCCGAAATCCCCTTGAGCCGGCGCAGAACGGATCGCACGCGCGCGACGATTTCCTTGTCGTCGAAGGGTTTGACGATGTAGTCGTCCGCGCCGAGTTCGAGACCGATCAGCTTGGTGCCGATCTCATCGCGCCCGCTGACGATGATGGAGGCGATCCGGGGCCGGTCGCGCAATTCGGCAACGATCGAAAGCCCGTCGCGGTCAGGCAGCGACAGGTCGATCAGGCAAAGATCGGGTTCCCGCCGCGCCAGTGCGCGGATGAACGACGCGCCGCTGTCGAAGGATTCCGTCTCGTATCCGGCGCGCTGCAGCGCCGCCTCCAGGATATCGGCGATGTCCCGGTCATCCTCGATGACGGCGATATAGTGCCCAGCCTCCGTCATGCGCCGACCGCGCTGGCGGGAAGCGCTTCGGCGAAAAGGGCGTCGAGCGCGGCGATGAAGTCCGTTTCACCGAACGGCTTCTTGAGCAGGTGGAACTCCCTCTCCGCCTCGCCAAGCGCCGGGTGCGTCGTCGCCAGCCCGCTGATCAGGAGGCACGGCAAATCCGGACGAAGCGCCCGCGCCTCGCGCGCAACATCGATCCCGGTCGTCGATCCCGGCATCATGATGTCGCTCACCAGCAGCGCAACCTTCGGCAGATTGGCGAGAAGCTCGAGCGCCTCGCCGCCAGTCGATGCCTCGATGACCTGGAAGTCCGCCTTCAGCAGATATCCGCGGACGAGTTCGCGAATTTCCGCCTCGTCGTCGAGAACCACCGCGAGCCCGCCCGGCCGCGCGCCGATCCGTTTGGTATCGCGCGGGGCGGCAATCTCCATGGCCACATCGCCGGCAAGCGGCAGCGTCATCGTGATCGCCGCGCCCTCGCCCGGCGCGCTCTCGATCTCCAGCCCGCCGCCGGAACGCCGCAGGAACCGGCGAACCATGGAAAGGCCGAGCCCGCGCCCGCGCCCGCCCTGCTTGGTCGAAAAGAAGGCCTCGCAGGCCCTGTCGATCGTCCCGTCCGGAAAACCGCACCCATCGTCGCGAACTGCCACCGTAACCGCCGGGCCGTCACCGGTTTCTGTCCGTGCGATCTCGACGGATATCGATCCGGCATGTCCGATGGCGTCTCGCGCGTTGAGCAACAGGTTGAGCAGCGCATCCTGATAGGCGCGTTCGTCCATGCAGACGCCGAGCGCGCCCTCCCTGTCGGTCACGGTGATGGTCGTCGACGGGTCGAGCGAAGCCGCGAAAAGGCGCACCAGATCCTCGGTGATCCGGTTCAGGTTGCACAGGGTCGGCACGAGATCCTCGTTGCGCGAGAAGCTCATCAGCTGGTCGGTGACCCGCCCGCCGCGTTCGACCGCGCGTCGTGTCGCCTGCAAAATCCGCTCGCGTTCCCCGCCCGCCAGCGCCGGATCCGACAACCTGTTCAGATTGCCGAGAATGATCGTCATGATGTTGGAGAAATCGTGCACGACCCCCGATGTGAGCGCGATTGCCGCTTCCATGCGTTTGGAATGCACGATCAGGTCCATCGCGCGCTTCTCCTCGGTCACGTCGATGGACAGGATATGGGCGCCGGTCACCTTGCCATTCGCGTCCCTTTCCGGAACCAGCGAGGACCGCAGGTGGCGATGCTCGCCATTGGCGTCGCGCGGGTGGAAATCGACCGAACAGGGCCGCCCGTCCAGCGCACCATTGATGGCCGGCATCAGCACTTCGAGGTCTTCGGGATCGAACAGTTCGGAAACCCGGCGGCCCTGGAAATGCAGATCGTCGAACCCCAGCATGTCAGCCAGCTTGTTGTTGGAAAAGAGGTAGACGAGATCCCGATCGATATAGGCGATATGGGCCGGCACGGAGTGCGTGATCGTCCGCATGCGGCTTTCCGATTCCGCAAGTCGGCTGCTCACCTCCTCAAGCGCACGGTTGGCCGCATTGAGTTCGCGGTTCGTTGCTTCGAGTTGTTCCGAGCGCTCCAGCAGGCTGTGAGACAGCCGGTCGGCGCGCTCGCGTAGCAGCGCTTCGGAGTTCTTTTTCGAGGTGATGTCGGTATAGACCGCGACCCAGCCGCCATCGGCCAGCGCATGGCCTTCTACCGCGATGACCATCCCGTTCGGACGCACGCGTTCGAGATAATGATCCTCGAATGCCTCCGCACGCTCGACCCGTTCGCGCACCAGCCCGTCGACATCGCCGGGGCCGAAATCGCCCTTTTCGGCCAGGAAACGGTTGATCGCCTCGAATGTCGTCCCGGGCGCCGAATATTCGTCCGGCAGATCGTAAAGGCGCAGGAATGTGCGGTTGGCGTGAATCAGCCGCAAATCGGCGTCGAAGATCGTGATGCCCTGTTCGAGCAGATTCAGGCCGGAAACCAGCCACTCCATCGAGCGTTCGGGCGAGCGGTCGGATGGCTTCGCCGGGCGATGCTTCAAGCCCTGGAATTCGGGGCGTTCTTTGCGATCCGCTCTGTTCATGTCCATCCGATACGCCACGTGGCCCCCGCCCGACAAGACGAATGCGTGCGACGGGGCTCCGACAAGCCTCAGCGCCCGAGCGCGTAAAACTCGTCGTTCGGCCGCATGGAGGTGACATTGGCGATGCGGTTCGACATGCCGAAAAACGCGGAAATCGCCGCGATGTCCCAGGCGTCGTCTTCCGTCAGGCCGTGCTTTTGAAGCAATGCGAAATCCGCTTCTTCAACGTCATGGCTGCGCGCGGAGACCTTCATCGCGAAATCGAGCATCGCCTTCTGGCGCGGCGTAATGTCCGCCTTGCGATAATTTGCGGCAATCTGGTCTGCAATCAGCGGGTTTTTTGCCCGGATTCGCAGGATGGCCCCATGGGCAACCACGCAATACTGGCACTGGTTGGCGCTCGACGTCGCCACCACGATCATCTCGCGCTCCGCCTTGGAGAGATTTCCCGGCTTTTCCATCAGCGCATCGTGATAGGCGAAAAAGGCGCGGAACTCGTCGGGCCGGTGCGCGAGCGCAAGAAACACATTCGGAACGAAACCCGATTTCTCCTGCACCGCCTCGACCCGCAGGCGGATGTCTTCGGGCAGGTCTTCCAGCCTGGGTACGGCAAAGCGGCTGATCGGTCGATCGGTAACGGTACTCATGGTTTCCTCCCTGAAACTGTATGCCCCCGACACCCGGATTACTCCCGTGGCGGCGTACGGCACAATCACTGTGTCCCCGTTTCGGCGACTATTCCGGCAGGCAGATCCTGCGTGACGCGATTGCGCGCGCAGTCCTCACCAGCAACATCGCAACGATCGCGACGAGCGCCGCCAGCAGGAAACCGGCGACGAACTCATGCGCCGGTGAACTGGTCTGCCCCGCGTAAAGAAAGGAGGCGATCGTCAGCGCCGCGACCGGAAAGGAAAGCGCCCACCAGGACAGGGCGAAGGGAAGACCTGAGAATTTGCGCGCCTGTGTCGCGACGACGGCGGCAAAGACATAGCCGGAATTCAACAGGATCCGTGAGAACGCATCGATTTCGCCGGTCATGCGAAAATAGGCGATGAAGGCCACCGCCGGCGGAGCGATGAGGATGACGAGCGTCGGCAGCAACCGCGCCGGCAGTGGATCGTGAAAGATCAGCCGGTTCATCACCAGCGTCAGCAGGATGATCCAGAACATCAGCCCGGCGGAGAAGAACAGCCAGGAAATCTCCTGGTAACCGAGCATCGCTCCGGCGACCGGCACGATCACGTTGCCGACGGCCGGAATGAACCATGCCGGGCCGAGATGCATCTGCTGGAAAGTCCGGTGGCCGATCCAGTTCGCGATGACGCTGAGCGTCAATATACCCTGTGCGATCGTCCCGACGATCCAGAGAACATGCGCCGCTCCGATGCTGTAGGGAAGGATCGCGACTGCCAGAAGCAGGGTCGAGATCGAGATCGTCGGAAAGAAGGCGACCTTGACCGGATGGCTCCACTCCTCGACCACGGCAGGACGGTGCCTGAAGACCTTGGCTGTATAGAGCATCGCCACCGCAGCCATGATGGCGACGGAAACCGCCAGCACGATCATCGAGATGACGCCGCCGGTGCCGAACGCCGTTTCGGCGGCATGCGTCGCCAAGGTCAGGCCGAGCATGCCCATCACCACGGCGAAAAACGTCACCGGGAAGTTCTCCAGCCGGTCTGTCGGCACCTGTTCCATCTGCACTGTGCGTTTCCCTCGTCCAGAACACTGATTTACTGGATACAGGATCGCGCGCAGGGCTCCGACAAGCCATGACATGAATCAATCGGCCGGCGGCCTCCCTTGGGAAGGCGCCGGCCGGAGATGGTTAGAAACCGGATGCCCTAGGATTTGATATAGGCTTGCAAGGTAGCAGCCACCCCGTTCGACCAGAGCGAAGCCAGCGCCTTGGCGAAGGCAGCCGAAAAGACCGGATCGCCGGACAGATCGCCGAAAATATCGTGCATCGACAGCCATGCGCCCGGCTCGTCGCGCGCGGCAAGCGCCTGCTTGTTGAGCCGTTCGGCCGCGATATCGTCGATCTTGATCGGCTTGCCGTCCTCGTCGATCCCGGCGCAGTAACGGCACCACAACGCCACCTCCAGCGCCAGCCCGTCGACGGACTGGCCAGCGGCAAGGCGGGCGGCAATCGTCGGCAGGATGAATTTCGGCTGCCGGTTCGACCCGTCGAGGCACAGCCGCGGGATCGTGTCGCCGACGGCCGCGTTGGAAAACCGCTCGACGATCTTCTCGTAATATCCGGTCAGGCTGACCCCCGGAATTTCCGGCACGGTCGGAATGATCTCGTCATGTTCGAGCTTCGCGAGGAAGCCCGTAACCAGCGGGTTGCGCATCGCCTCGTGAACGAAATGAATGCCGAGCAGTCCCGCCGGATAGGCAATGGTCGCATGGCCGCCATTGAGGATGCGCAGCTTCATCAATTCATAGGGCGCGACGTCGTCGACGAACTCCACACCGACAGTCTCGAGAGCGGGTCTCCCCTGCGGAAAGCGATCCTCCAGCACCCATTGCCGGAATGGTTCGCAGACCACCGGCGCGGCGTCCTCGATACCGAACTGATCGCGTACGATCGCGATTTCTCGCGGCCCTGTCGCCGGCGTGATGCAATCGACCATCCCGCAGGGAAAGGCTACATTTTTGGCGATCCAGTCATGGGCGTCGTCGTCCCGACACTTCGCCAGACCGAGCACCGCGTTGCGCGCGACATGCCCGTTTTCCGGCAGGTTATCGCAGGACATGACGGTAAAGGGCGGGAGCCCGATTTCACGACGGCACATCAACGCTTCGATGATGATGCCGAAGACCGTCTTCGGATGGGTCGGGTCGGCACTGTCCGCGACGATGTCCGGATGCGAGGCATCGAACCCGCCCGTCTTGGCATCGACATAGTAGCCGCCCTCCGTCACCGTCAGCGAGACGATGCGGATTTCCGGGCCGGTCATGGTGCCGATCAGCGCCCTCGGATCCACCTCGGTGAAGTCGACCATGGACCCGCAGATACCGGCCGAAAATCCGTCGGGATCCAGTTCCACGACAGTGGTGAGCCAGTCCTGCGCTTTCAGTTTCGAACGCATGGCCGCGTCGTAGGGTTTGACGCCCCCGCCGATGATGGCCCAGTCAAGGTCCCGCCCGGTCTCGAACAACCGGTGCAGATAGATTGCCTGGTGCGCGCGGTGAAAGTTCCCGACCCCGACATGAACAATGCCCGGCGTAAGATCATCGCGCCTGTAGGAAGGCTTGGCGACACCCGCATCGATGGCGGGAAGATTTGCGATAGAAAGCTTGGTCACGGCTTTAACTCATCCATTGTCCGCCATCGACATTGTAGGTTTGCGAGACGATGTAATCGGCTTCGTCAGAGGCCAGGAAAACGGCCATTCCGGTGAGGTCTTCGGCCTTTCCCATGCGTCCGAAAGGCACGGAATCACCGACTTCCTTTTTCTTCTGGCCGGGCGCCTTGTGCTCGTATTTGGCGAAGAACGCATCGACCCCGTCCCAGTGCTCGCCATCCACCACGCCCGGTGAAATCGCGTTCACGTTGATACCGTGTTCGATCAGGTTCAGGCCGGCCGACTGGGTCAGGCTGATGACGGCCGCCTTTGTGGCGCAATAGACCGCGACGAGCGGCTCGCCGCGGCGTCCGGCCTGGCTCGCCATGTTGATGATCCTGCCGCCACCGCCGCGTTCGATCATGTGTCGCGCGACCGCCTGCAAGGTAAAAAGCGTTCCGCCGACATTGATGTCGAACACACGCTGATAGTCCTTGCGGCGGATTTCCGCGATCGGCGAGGCGGTGAAAAGCGCTGCATTGTTGATGAGGATGTCGATACGTCCGAGCATGTCGACGGTCTTCGCCACGGCGGCGTCGATGCTCTCCTGGCGCGTCACGTCCATCTCCACGGCGATGGCGGCGTCACCGATTTCCGCGGCTGTTTCGCGCGCACGGGCGATGTCGATATCCGCGATCGCGACACGGGCGCCTTCGCGGACATAGGCTTCGGCGAATGCCCTGCCTATTCCGCGAGCGGCGCCCGTGATCAGCGCCGACTTCCCCGCCAGCCGTTTCATCCGATCCTCAGTCCCTGCTGATCGAAGCGATGGATCTTATCGGCCTGCGGCGTCAGGAAGATCGTGTCGCCCCGATTGAGGCCGACTTCGCCGCTCGCCCTGACAGTCAGGACGTCGGCAAGTCCGGTTCCATTGATGTGGAAGAAGGTGTCCGAGCCGAGATGCTCCGACACGCCAACCGTGCCGCGCCATGGTCCTTCGTGGTCGGAGACCTCGATATGCTCAGGCCTGACGCCGATCGTGTGCGCGTTGTGTTTTTCCGCCTCGGCACCTCCGATGAGGTTCATTTTCGGCGAGCCGATGAAGCCGGCAACGCAGAGATTGCGCGGCGTGTGATAAAGTTCGAGCGGCGAACCGACCTGTTCGATCACGCCGGCCTGCAGCACCACGATCTTGTCGGCCATGGTCATGGCTTCCACCTGGTCGTGGGTGACGTAGATCATCGTCGTCTTCAGGCGTTTGTGCAGCTCCGATATCTCCAGCCGCATGCCAACGCGCAATGCGGCATCCAGGTTCGACAGGGGTTCGTCGAAAAGGAAGGCCGCCGGCTCGCGGACGATGGCGCGACCGATTGCGACGCGCTGGCGCTGGCCGCCGGAAAGCTGGCCCGGTCGGCGGTCGAGATAGGGCGTCAGATTGAGCACCTCGGCCGCATTCGATATGCGTTTTTCCTGCTCTTCGGCGGATATCTTGGCCATCCTCAGGGGAAAGGCGATGTTCTTTCGCACCGTCATATGCGGATAGAGCGCATAGGACTGGAACACCATCGCCAGACCGCGTTTGGCCGGCGGAATGGATGTGGCGTCGGAGCCGTCGATTTCGATCACGCCTCCCGACACGTCCTCCAGCCCGGCGATCAGGCGCAGGAGCGTGGACTTGCCGCAACCGGAAGGACCGACGAAGACGACGAACTCGCCATCGTTGATTTCCAGGTCCAGCGGCGGGATGACGGTGACTTCGCCGAAAGACTTCTTGACCTGCTTGAGTTGAATGCGTCCCATCTCTCGCTCCTCACTTCACCGCGCCGAAGGTCAGGCCCCGGACGAGTTGTTTCTGGCTGAACCAGCCCATGATCAGGATTGGCGCGATCGCCATTGTCGAAGCCGCTGACAGCTTCGCGTAGAACAACCCCTCGGGGCTGGAATAGCTGGCAATGAAAGCCGTGAGCGGAGCCGCCTTGGCCGCCGTCAGGTTGAGGGTCCAGAAAGCCTCGTTCCAGGCGAGGATCACGTTCAGGAGCACCGTCGAGGCCATGCCGGGGATCGCCATCGGCGTCAGCACATAGAGGATTTCCTCGCGCAGGCTCGCCCCGTCCATGCGCGACGCTCCAAGGATCTCGCCCGGGATTTCCCTGAAATAGGTGTAGAGCATCCATACGATGATCGGCAGATTGATCAGCATCAGGACGACAACCAGACCGATCCGGGTATCGAGCAAGCCCAGTTCGATAAAGATCAGATACATGGGGTAGAGCACGCCGACCGCGGGCAGCATTTTGGTCGACAGCATCCACAGCAGGATGTCCTTGGTGCGCTTGGACGGCACGAATGCCATCGACCACGCCGCCGGCACTGCGATAATCAATCCGAGTATCGTCGAGCCAAGGGCGAGGATCACCGAGTTGAAGAAGTGCTTGGCGTAGTCCGAGCGTTCCTGCACCACGCCGTAATTTTCCAGCGTCCAGCCGGAGGTCAGAACCGCGATCGGTGTCTTGATCGCATCACCTTCCGCCTTGAAGGACAGGATGATGATCCAGAGGATCGGGAAGAAGATCAGCAGGCCGATCGTCCAGGCGATGATCGTGTTGATCGTCTTGCGTTGCGTAGTGACTGCGCGGGCCATGGTCTGTCCTCCTCACGCGTCGAGGTTCTTGCCGACGATGCGCATCAGGAAGATGGCAACGATATTGGCAAGGATGATTGCGTAGACGCCCCCGGCTGAGCCGAGCCCGACATTCTGGCTCTCGAGCACCCGCTGATAGATCAGATAGGTCAGCGTCCGGGTGCCGAATGCGCCGCCGGTGGTCACGAAGATCTCGGCGAAGATCGACAGCAGGAAGATTGTCTGGATCAGGATCACGATGGTGATCGCACGGGCGAGGTGCGGCAGCACGATGTAGATGAACCGCGACGGGATCGGCGCGCCATCCATTTCGGCGGCTTCAAGCTGTTCGCTGTCGAGCGACTGGATCGCGGTCAGAAGGATGAGCGTCGCGAATGGCAGCCACTGCCAGCTGACGATCATGATGATCGACTGCAGCGAGGCCTGGCTCAGCCATTCCACGGGTGTTGCGCCGAAGAAGCGGTAGACATGGGCGAGAAAGCCGTTGCCCGGGTCCATGAAGAGGTTCTTCCACACCAGCGCGGAGACGGTCGGCATGACGAAGAAGGGGGCGATGACCAGAATGCGCACGATGCCCTGGCCCCACATCGGCTGATCCAGCAAGATCGCCAGGAAGATGCCGAGGACGACGGTGATCACGAGCACGCCGCCGACGATCAGCAGGGTGGTCATGACGCTCGGCCAGAAGGAACTTGCCGAAACGAAGCGGACGTAGTTCTCGAAACCGACCCAATCCAGCCCGTTGCCCAGGGAATCGCCCCTGAGCGGAAGATATTTCTTGAACGAGAAGAAGAGCGTCATCGTCAGCGGGACGAGCATCCATCCCAGAAGCAGGATCACGGCAGGCGCCATCATCAGGCGAGCTGCGGAACGGGAGTGCTGGGTAGCCATGGACACACCTCCTCTGTTGACGGGACCTGCCGTCGGCAACGGTGCACGGAAAGGATATTCGCGTTTGGCTCCGGAGGACGGTCGAAACCGCCCTCCGGTCCGGGAGGCGACTTAACGGTAGCCTGCGGCTTCCATCGCGTCGTTGGTGATGGCCTGCGCCTTTGCCAGCGCTTCATCGACGGTCTGCTGACCGGCATAGACAGCGGAGAATTCCTGGCTGACTTCGGTCGCGATACCGGCGAACTCCGGGATGGCCGCGAACTGGACGCCCACATAGGGGCTCGGCTCGACGGTGGAGTCGTTCGGATCGGCCGTCAGGATCGACTTGAGCGTCATCTTCGCGAACGGGATATCCTTGTAGTTCGGATTCTCGTAGAGCGAGGTGCGTGCGCCGGGCGGCACATTGGCCCAGCTTTCATTCTCGGCGACCAGCTGGATGTAGTCCTTCGAGGTTGCCCACTCGATGAACTCCTTGGCTGCGTCAGCCTTCTGCGTGCCGGCGGGAATGCCCAGCGCCCAGGCCCAGAGCCAGTTGGAGCGCTTGCCGAGGCCATTGTCCGGTGCGAGCGCGAAACCGACACTGTCGGCAACGGTCGACTCGTCCGGATTGGTCACGAAGGACGCCGCGACAGTCGCGTCGATCCACATGCCGCACTTGCCCTGCTGGAACAGCGACAGGTTCTCGTTGAAGCCGTTGGTCGCGTAGCCGGCCGGGCCGGACTCGCTCATCATGCCAACGAAGAACTCGAGCGTATCCTTCCAGGGCTGGGTGTCGAACTGGGCATTCCAGTCCATGTCGAACCAGCGGGCACCGAACGAATTCGACATCGCGGTGATGAAGGCTCCGCCTTCGCCCCAGCCGGCCTTGCCGCGAAGGCAGATGCCGTTGATGTCGTTGTCACGATCGGTCATCGCCGCGGCGGCTTCCCGGATGAAATCCCAGGTCGGGGCTTCCGGCATGCTCATGCCCGCCTTTTCCATCAGGTCGGTGCGATACATGATCATCGAGGATTCGCCGTAGAACGGAGCCGCGTAGAGCGTGCCGTCATGGCTCAGGCCACCGGCCATGGCCGGCAGGATGTCGTCGACATCATAGTCTTCGCTGAGGTCGTCGAGCGGAACCAGCCAGCCATTCGCACCCCAGATCGGGGTTTCGTACATGCCGATGGTCATGATGTCGAATGCACCACCCTTGGTGGTGATGTCGGTGGTGACGCGCTGGCGCAGAACATTCTCTTCCAGCGTGACCCACTCGACGGTGTGACCGGTCTTCTCGGTGAAGTCGTCGGTCAAACCCTGCATGCGGATCATGTCGCCATTGTTGACCGTCGCGATCGTCAGCGTTTCAGCGGAAACACCCGACGCGGCAAACGACAGCGCAGACGCACCCAGAAGGGCGCGAACAAAAATTCTCATGATTTTCCTCCCAATGCCCATGACGGGCATTTGCTACGATAACGAGCAATTACTCACATCGGGATAATATCAAGTCAAGCCCGATTCATGAATTTCGGGCGCGCCGTTCTTTCGGAACGATATATTTGTTTTATATCAGATACTTAGGGTATGCGTACAATTGCTCACTCTTTGAGCAATTGCTCTGCCGTGTGCTCGTTGGTGATCAGGCCGTTGATCAATTTGCCTTCCATCGCAGCCCGAATAGCCTTGACCTTCACTTCGCCCGCGGCAATTCCGATGACCGGATTGGGCGAATCCACGACCAGCGGCGCGCTGTTGACCCGGTCGTTGCTGAGCCCCTCGATCACCCGCCCCTGCCTGTCATAGACCCAACTGGTGATCTCGCCCGCCGCGCCGGCACGATCGAAGGCACGAATGTCGTCCCGCGTAAGGAAGCCGTCGACGAGCAGCGGCGCAGTCGCGTCCATGTTGCCGATACCGACGAAGGTGACATCGGCCTGGCGGATCAGTTCGAGAATATTGTGAACCGGCTCCTGGTTGTGGAGGATGCGTTTTTCCTCCTCGGACCGGGCATAGACAGGAAGCGGCATGGGGTAGTGCTTCGCATTGACCCGTTCCGCCATGCGGATGACCACGTTGTAGGCTGTCGCCGACCCGTCCGACATCATGTTGCCGAGCAGGGAGACGATGGAATGCTGCGGACAGTCCATCGGCGACAATTGCTCGACGCAGGCCCTCAGTGCACGGCCGGTCCCGATCGCGATGATCTTGGGATGTCGGGATTTCAGATGCCGTTCCATCTCGGACGCACCGGCATGGGCGGTTCCGATAATAGAGGACGGCGCATCCGGATCGCTCGGGACGATCTCGCAGATCTTCAAGTCGAAAGCGTCCTTGAGTCGGGCGCTCAATTCCATGCAATGGGCGATCGGGTGATCGAGCCGCACCTTGACCAGCCGTTCGCTGACCGCCAGCGAGACAAGCCGCTGCGCCGACTGCCGCGAAACGCCGAGCTTGCGCGCTATCTCGTCCTGCGTGTTGCCGGCGACATAATAGAGCCAACCGGCACGCGCGGCGTCATCGAGACGGCTGTTCTCACTGTCGATCTTGCTGGACATCTCGGTAAGCCGTCCCTTTCGCTGGTTTTCTCAGATTTGGAGCCATTTCAAAGAACTCGCTCCATTTGTCAAAGAGCCTGTAGCCGCCATCACCGGCGAGTTCCTCCAGCGACATGCCGCGCAGATGGCTTCCGCCGCAAAACCGCCAAACCTCCATCCCGGCTGCCCGCGCGGCGGCAAGCCCGGGCGTCGAGTCCTCGATGACGAGACATTTCTCCGGCGCAACGCCCATCGTGGCTGCCGCAAACAGGAAGAGGTCCGGCGCGGGTTTGCCGTTGGCAACCTGCGATGCGGTGAAAAGGCGATCGCCGAAATAGCGGGAAAGTCCGGACAGATGAAGCGAGCGGCTGGCCCGCTTCGGCGTGCTGCTCGTGGCGACGCAAGCCGGTGTGTCGAGCTCCTCGAGTACGGTTTCGATCCCGGAGACCGTCTGCAACTCGGTTTCGAAGGCGGTCAGCAACTCGCTGCGGTAGCTTTCCTCGAAATCCGAATCGAGATCCAGCCCGTAATTCACGCGCACTTCGGCCGCGACCTTCGTCCAGGAGCGTCCGAGGAAGTTCTTTTGCACATAGGGAAAGTCGACATGCACCCCGACACGGCCCAACTGCCGGATGAGGATGCGCGCGCTGATGATTTCACTGTCGATCAGAACGCCGTCGCAATCGAAGATGACGAGTTCCGTCTTGCCTTTTCCCATTCCAACCGCGCCCGTTTTCACGCTGCCCGATTACATTAGTCGATCGTCCGGCACAAACCACTCCCGCCGATGTCGCCTGGATAATACCTCGCCGAGTGTCTGACTCGTGAACCGGGAACAGCGACTGCGAGACGTCGGCGCGGAATCTGGACACAAAAAAACCCGCTGCCCAAGCGGACAACGGGTTGATCTTGGTTGCGGGGGCAGGATTTGAACCTGCGACCTTCAGGTTATGAGCCTGACGAGCTACCGGGCTGCTCCACCCCGCGCCATTATTTTACTCGGCCGTTGAGAAAACCGCCTGTGCGGACGGTCGAGAAAGGGTTCGAAAAGAGAAGAAGATGCTTGTGCTTTGCAGACCTGGCAGCGACCTACTCTCCCGCGTCTTAAGACGAAGTACCATCGGCGCTGGGGTGTTTCACGGCCGAGTTCGGAATGGGATCGGGTGCAGCCACCCCGCCAGAACCACCAGGTCGGCGAAGCACAAACAAACAAGAAGCTGGAATTTGCGCCACGGCGTTAGCCATGGACACAAGCAATGAGAACGATCAAGCCGATCGAGCTATTAGTACCGGTAAGCTTCACACATTACTGCGCTTCCACACCCGGCCTATCAACGTGGTCGTCTTCCACGACTCTCAGGGAATACTCGTTTCGAGGTCGGTTTCCCGCTTAGATGCCTTCAGCGGTTATCCGTTCCGTATATAGCTACCCTGCTATGCCGTTGGCACGACAACAGGTCCACCAGTGATACGTCCATCCCGGTCCTCTCGTACTAGGGACAGATCCTCTCAATATTCCTACACCCACGGCAGATAGGGACCGAACTGTCTCACGACGTTCTGAACCCAACTCACGTACCGCTTTAAATGGCGAACAGCCATACCCTTGGGACCTGCTCCAGCCCCAGGATGCGATGAGTCGACATCGAGGTGCCAAACAACCCCGTCGATATGGACTCTTGGGGGTCATCAGCCTGTTATCCCCGGCGTACCTTTTATCCGTTGAGCGATGGCCCTTCCACACGGGACCACCGGATCACTATGACCGACTTTCGTCTCTGCTCGACTTGTCAGTCTCGCAGTCAGGCAGGCTTATGCCATTGCACTCAGCGAACGATTTCCGACCGTTCTGAGCCCACCATCGCGCGCCTCCGTTACTCTTTAGGAGGCGACCGCCCCAGTCAAACTACCCACCACACACTGTCCCGGACCCGGATAACGGGTCGCGGTTAGATATCCACGAAGATAAGGGTGGTATTTCAAGGATGACTCCACGCGAGCTGGCGCCCACGCTTCAAAGTCTACCACCTATCCTACACATGCCTTGGCGAATACCAGTGTGAAGCTATAGTAAAGGTGCACGGGGTCTTTCCGTCTAACCGCAGGAACCCCGCATCTTCACGGGGAATTCAATTTCACTGAGTCTACGTTGGAGACAGCGGGGAAGTCGTTACGCCATTCGTGCAGGTCGGAACTTACCCGACAAGGAATTTCGCTACCTTAGGACCGTTATAGTTACGGCCGCCGTTTACTGGGGCTTCAATTCAAGGCTTGCACCTCTCCTTTTAACCTTCCAGCACCGGGCAGGCGTCAGACCCTATACGTCGCCTTGCGGCTTCGCAGAGCCCTGTGTTTTTGGTAAACAGTCGCTACCCCCTGGTCTGTGCCACCCTCCCACGGTTACCCGCGAAAGGGTCACGCTTCTTCCGAAGTTACGCGTGCAATTTGCCGAGTTCCTTCAACGTAGTTCTCTCAAGCGCCTTGGTATACTCTACCTGTCCACCTGTGTCGGTTTGGGGTACGGTCTATATGGAGGAGCTATTTCCCGGAACTCCATCACTGCCAATTCAATCCGATAAGGACTGACAGCTTACGGAATTCGTCACTACCTCCAGGTTGAGGAATATTAACCTCATTCCCATCGACTACGCCTTTCGGCCTCGCCTTAGGGGCCGACTAACCCTGCTCAGATTAACTTTAAGCAGGAACCCTTGGACTTTCGGCGAGGGGGTCTCTCACCCCCTTTATCGTTACTCATGTCAACATTCGCACTTCTGATATCTCCAGGGGCCCTCACGGGTCCCCCTTCACAGACTTACAGAACGCTCTGCTACCGCGTGCTTACGCACACCCGCAATTTCGGTGCATGGCTTTAGCCCCGTTACATTTTCGGCGCAAAACCCCTTAATTAGACCAGTGAGCTGTTACGCTTTCTTTAAATGATGGCTGCTTCTAAGCCAACATCCTGGTTGTTTTGGGAGTCTCACTTCCTTTCCCACTTAGCCATGACTTGGGGACCTTAATTGGCGGTCAGGGTTGTTTCCCTCTCCACGACGGACGTTAGCACCCGCCGTGTGTCTGCTGGATATTACTTCCCGGTATTCGGAGTTTGGTTAGGATCAGTAAGACGGTGAGTCCCCATTACCCATCCAGTGCTCTACCCCCGGGAGTATTCGTCCAACGCTCTACCTAAATAGATTTCGCAGAGAACCAGCTATTTCCGAGTTTGA